>CAWIPO010000011.1:0-9251 GCA_963838095.1 uncultured Thermoleophilia bacterium | reverse complement strand
CGAGCGCTGGGCGGCACAACAGCGGGGAACCCCGTCGCGGGCCAGGCGGGTGCGCATGAGGGTGCAGCGGCAGCTCACGGCGGCGCGCGGGACGATGCCCCGGCGGCTTGCCCGGGGGCCACAGCGGTTCGCAAATCGCGTGTTGGAGCGGGGGCTCGACACCTCGGGCGATGCCTTCGAGCCCGAGCACGACCATCCCGATCGATTGCCTTACGCGCCATCGGGCTGGCACGTGCTGCCCCGAGCGCTCCGCTACCTCGGAGTCTCCGATCGCGACACCTTCGTCGACTTCGGATGCGGAAAGGGTCGAGTTGTCCATCAGGCCGCAAGACGACCCTTCCGGCGAGTGATCGGAGTCGAGATCTCCCCCGCCCTGGCCGAGATCGCTCGCGCCAATCTGGCGGCGCGAAGGCATCAGCACCGATGCCGAGACGTGGAGATCGTGGTCGCCGACGTAGCTGAGTTCCCGGTGCCCGACGATCTCACGATCGGCTACCTCTTCCATCCCGTTCAGAACGAAACGTTTGACGCCGTCCTGCGAGGCATCGTCGACTCGATCGATCGCCACCCGCGGCGCGTCCGGCTGATCTACGTCTCTCCAATACTCGGTTCACGGGTTCTCGCGACCGAGAGATTTCGGCTCTTGAAGGAGCAACGGAGCAGGCTTCTCGATACTCGCCCAATCCACTCTTCGAGCCGCGATCTACGAGAGTCGCTGAGCACGATCGCGTCGCCGCCATCGGTCTGCTAGCTGCCCGAGCTCGAGAGGAAGCGAGCTATTCGTCGTCCCGCGGCGTCGAGCCGATGAGCTGGTCGACCGGCGCGAAGTCGTCGGTCAGGATCGGCGCGCCGTCGGTCAGCGTGGCGGCGTCGATCACCTCGTTGCCGGCCGCGGCGGCGCGCCGGCGCAGCGCGTCGAGGGGTAGCCGCTGCGGTGAGGCGGCGACGACGAAGTTCCCGGAGACCTGCCGGGGCTTGGCGACCACCACGACGTCGTCGAACACCTCCTCGAGCGTCGCGAGCTCGGCGCGCAGGAAGCGCAACTCGCCCCCGTCGATGAGGTTGAGCGCGTAGACGCCGTCGGGCCGCAGCACCCGCCGCACCTCGGCCAGGAACTCGCTCGTGGTCAGGTGCCATGGCACCGAGCGGCTCGCGAACGCGTCGCCCACCACGAGGTCGTAGGCGCCCGAGGGCTCGTCGAGGATGCTCATCCGGGCATCGCCGGTGCGCACGCGCAGGTCCGGGCCGGTGCGCAGCCCGAGCTCCTCGCGTGCGACCTCGACCACCTCGGGATCGAGCTCGAGCACCGTCGAACGGGTTCCCGGGCGCGCCGTGGCGAGGTAGCCCGGGTACGCGAAGCCGCCGCCGCCGACGTGCAGGGCCGTGATGGGCTGGCGGCCCGGGCGGAGCGCGTCCACGATGTTCTCGATGCGCGCAAAGTACTCGGTCAGCAGCACCCCCGGCCGCCCCGGGTCGACGTAGCCGTGAGAGAGGTTGTCGAGCCACAGCACCTTCCCCAGCGAGGTCGCCTCCACGCGGGCGCAGTAGTAGCGCGTGTCGCGCTCGCATACGCCGTCGCTCGCGAGCAGCGACCGCGAGCGCGGGCAGCGCGATCACGGCGATGCCGGACGGGCCGCCGCGGCGCAACGCCACGCCCACCGCCACCCCGAGGGCCACCACGAGCACGCCCGCGCCGAGCGCGATCGCGCGCGTCGAGAGCTCCCCGAGCAGCACGAAGCCGGTCAGCAACGTGCCGCCGAGCGCCCCGAGCGTCCCGACCGCCGACAGCCCGCCCACCGTCGCGCCGGTGTGCTCGAGCGCGGCGAGCCGCAGCTTCACCACCGCCGGGTGCGCCATCGAGAGCACGAGGATCGCGGGGCCGGTCCCGGCCCCCACGACCGCGAGCGTCCCCAGCGACCCGCTGTCGCGTCAGATGCGGCCCGAGTCCGTCGACGATCGGCCGCGCGAGCAGCACGAGCACGCCCCCGACGATCAGCGTCGGCCCAAGCGTCTTCCGCGGGTCGACGACGTCGGCCAACTGCCCGCCGGCCCACGCCCCGGCCGCGATCCCCAGCAGCGCGATCCCGATCGCCGCCGAGTAGGTCTCGAGCGTCAGCCCGACGTAGGGGGCGGCGAGCCGCACCGCCAGGATCTCGAGCACCAGGACGACCCCGGCGGAGACGAGCACCACGGCGGCGGCGAGGAGGCGCGGCATCCCCGCAGTCAACCAGCGAATTTGCCGCGGTGTCGCCCGCGGGGCGGTTTCGAGGTCATCGCAGTACCCGCGGGCTAGCCTCCCCGTGACGGCTGCACTGGGTCCACAGCCGGGCGTGAAGCTGCTAGGCTTTGCGGCCAGTCAGGGGCGACCCGGGAGCGTCGCGCCACCATAGACAACTCCACCGATCAGCCATAGACGGCTCCACCGATCAGCAGATCTACGACGTCCTGGCCGGAGCGCTGACGCTTCTGCTGGTCGCCTTCGGCCTGTACGTCCTGGTGCGCTTCCTCGCTCGCAGCCGTCCCGGACTGGCGATCGGGGTGCCGATCGCGGCCGCCCTCGGGTTGCGTGTGATCGCCGCGGCCGGGGTCTCGCTGACCTCGATCGCGTCCGAGCTGCGGGGCGGCGACGAGGTCGGCTTCGTCGAGGAGGCCGGCGCGATCGCGGATTCCGGGGTCGGCTCGCCGGACTGGACCACGGCTTTGGTCGAAACGCTCCACGAGTTCGTGATCGCCGTCCAGCTCTGGGCCCTCGACTCGCCCGACTTCGTCCTTCGCATCGCCGAGATCGGGATCGCCGTCGCCGGGCTCGTCCTGCTCGCCACGGCGGTGTACGAGCTGGCGGGTCCGCGCGCGGCGCTGATCGCCGCCTGGGTCCTGGCCCTGGAGCCGAGCGGGATCTTCTTCTCCAGCCTCCTGCACAAGGAGTCGAGCATGTTGCTCGCCGAGGGCCTGGTCGCCTTCGGAGGGGCCCGCCTGTGGAAGCGCGGCGACTTCGGCTCGTTTCCGATCATCGTCGCCGGCTGCCTGGTCGGGGTCGCCACCCGCCCCTACGCCGGCTGGTTCCTGATCGCGGCCGGGGTCGCCATCGCCCTGCACGCCGGAGTGCGTAACACGCGACGGAACGAGGCCACCTCGCTGGCGCTGATCGCGATCGTCGCCGTGTTCGTCGCGATCTCGACTCCGACCGTGCTCGAGGCATCCTCCGACGAGAGCCTGGAGGAGAACGTCCAGGAATCGCAGGATGCAAACGCGGAGGACGACGACGCGAACCTGGCGCTGGAGCAGGTCGACTTCTCGACCCGCGAGGCGATCATCACCAACCTGCCGACCCGCATCTTCGACGTCACCTTCAAGCCCTTCGTGTGGCAGCTCGACAACCCCAGCCAGCGGCTCGGAGCAATCGGGGGGCTGATCACCCTCGCCCTGCTGTGGCTGCTGGCGCTGGCGCTCGCGCGCCGCCGCGGCGAGATCTTCGCCCGCGCCGGTCCCCTGATCTACCTCGCGTTCTTCCTCCTCATCGCCTACTCGTTGAGCACCGGCAATGCCGGCACCGGCTTTCGCTACCGGACCCACCTCGTGGCGGTCGCGGTGTGCATCGTCGTCGCCCTCTGGCAGTGGCGCACCGAACGAGCCGCTCGACCGCTGCCGACCGCGGCGGCGGAGAGCGCTCCCGCGGAGCGCCCCGTGCCGACTCCAACCTAGAAATCCGGGGGGCCCCAGCCCGGCGTTGCGAATGCCTCCAGGCCAAGGGCCTGGCGGCTCCTCGCCCCCCGACCTATAATCACCCGCCTGATGGACGGGACTCAGGGGACGCAGCTCGACCTGCGTGCGGCGATTCGCGCCCTGTGGCGGCGCAGGTGGGTTTTCCTGGGGGTCTTCGTCTCGATCCCGGTGGCCGTCCTCGTGATCTCGCTGCTGGTCCCGAAGACCTACGAGGCGTCCTCGCTGATCAGGACCCAGAGCACCACCCTCGAGGTGGCGGGGCTCTCGAGCGACACCCTCACCGCGATCGGCGAGGAGGCGCTGCTGGTCGATACGGAGAAGATCGAGAAGGCAGCGGCCGAGGAGCTTGGGGAGTCGAGCTCGCAGGCGGGCTCTCTGAGCGTTCAGGCGGATCCGATCACCACATCGGACGGTGTGGAGACCAACCTGCTCAGGCTGACCGCGCAGGCCGAGACCGCGAGTCGCGCCGCCGCGGTCGCCAACGCATACGCGACCGCCGTGGACAAGGTGCGCACCGGCGAGAAGGTGGAAGAGATCGACCGCACGATCGCCGAGCTGCAGCGCGCAGTCCGACCGGGGCGGCTCCACCGCAGCGACCACCCCAGACACCCAGTCGGATATAGCCAGCCAGCTCCAGGCCCTCCGTGCCGGTCGAGCCGCCGCCGAGGAGAGCACAGAGACCGTGCAGAAGGCCACTCCCCCCAGCGAGCCGATCTCTCCCAACCCGATGCGGAACACGGCGCTGGCCGCAGTGGTCTCGCTGTTGCTCGCGCTGGGGTCGGTCGTCGTCATCGAGCGACTCGACCGCAGGCTCAGGAACTCCGACGAGCTCGAGCCGCTGCTCGACAAGCCGCTGCTCTCCGTGATCCCGCAGGCGGCGTTCCCGGGAGAGCCCCCGGCGCCCGGCGCCGTGCGAGAGGCCTTTCGTACCCTCGCCGCGAGCCTCGTTTACTTCAACGTCGATCGCCCGCTTTCGACGGTGATGATCTCCAGCCCGACCAAGGGCGACGGCAAGACGACCGTGGCCGTCCACCTGGCCGCCGCCCTCGCTCAGGACGGCCAGGACGTGGTGCTGGTAGACGCTGACATGAGGCACCCGCAGGTGGCGGTACGACTTGGGATCGATCCTCCGGTGGGGTTGAGCGACGTGATCACTTGGCAGAGCGAGCTGCGCGACGCGTTGGTCGAGGTGGATGCGGGAGACGGACGCCTTCGGGTGCTCGCCGCCGGCAGCCAACCACCCAACCCGTCGCGGCTGCTGAGCTCCCAGCGCATGAGCACACTCCTGCTGACCCTCTCCGACGAGGTCGACATCGTGATCGTGGACACGCCGCCGCTCCTCAATGTGAGCGACGCGGTGCCGTTGCTCGAGGGCGTGTCAGGGACCGTTCTCGTCGCCAGGGTCGGCGCAACGACCCGCGACGCCCTGGAGCGGGTGCGCCAGGTGATCGATACGGCCCGGGGCAGCGTGCTTGGCGCGGTTGCTACCGGGGCCTCCGGGGTTGGGCTGTACGGCTACGGCGACGCTTACTACCAGGACGGGTACCCGGACCGTGAGGTGACCCCGACCGCCTTCGACGCGGGCCCCGCTGCACGCGCGAGCCGCTAGAACAGCGGCGAGCTACGGTGGCTCGGCGGCAGGAAGGTCGGCACAAAGTCATCGCAGAGCGCAGCCGGGAAGAGGTGGATTTCGAGTCGCGATGCCGTCCAGCCATCGCACCGAGCGTCCCAAGAAGGTGTAGCGTGCCGCACTGCTCCGCAGCCTGGTGGTCGCTGCCGTAATCTCATGGGCGTGAGAGCACGGCGAGGTCTTCGCATCCGCTGGAGAGTGCTCGCGACCGCGATGGTCGCGATTGTGGCGAGCGCGGCGCTGCTCGCACCAGCCGACGGGCTGGCAGCCGGCCATTTTGAGCTCGTCGGGACCCACCCTCAAGCGTCGCAGCAGCCGACGGTCCGGGGGAGAACGCTCAACTTCCTCAAGCACTGGAACGGCGCGATCTACGCGGGTTATGGCGACTACGGCACCAACACCGGACCGATCGCGATCACTCCATTCGCGCTGTCCACTGGTCGGTTCGCTGCGCAACCTGCTTTTTCGGCGAACACCGAAGAGCTACAGGTCTTCCGTGCCCTGAACGGCAATCTCTATGCCCCCTCGATCGACCCCAGGCCGGGCTTCGGCGACGATTATTTCGAGACGCCGCTGACAGGTCCGTGGACGGGCCGTGACGTCGGCGAATCGCCCGAATCGCTTCATGTCTACGACATGGCCGCGCGAACGGGAAGCGAACGCTGGATGGTCGGGTCCGCCGGCGAGAACGCGGTCGCATGGCGCAGCCTGGATGGTGGCGTCACGTGGAGCACTGCCCTGACCGTGCCGCCCAGGAACAGCGGCGTTGGCGACTTTGCCCGCTTCTACTTTGCCGGCGCCTATCAGAACGCGCTCTACGTGCAGGCTGCCGACTTCAACGGCGGCAAGCATGCCGACATCCAAGGTCTTTGACGGCACAGGGTGGTCCGATGGACCGGATCTCCTTCCACAAGGGGGCTATGGCTACGACACCGAGCTGTTCGCTGGCCGGCTGGTCTATCTCTCCTTGCAGTCGAGGATCTCCGAGCAGCCTGCTGTCCTTCGATGGAACCGAGGTGACGTCCACCGGGCGGCGCTTCTACAACTACAGCGTCGACGGCGGGAAACTGTACGGGCTTGGGGCGAACGGACAGATAAGCAGAACGACCGACCTCAGGAGGTGGACCGACATCACAACTCTCGCGCCTGAGTCTGCACGCAGCCTCGTCGTCATCGACGGCGCGATCTACGTCGGCACGACGGATTCACGCATCTGCAAGTTCGTGAACCGTCCCGAGCTCCACGTCCTGCGACTAGCTCGGATCGCCGTTCCTCCGACTGCGGCGGTTTTCCGCTCCAGGAGCTCCTCGTACAGCCCCGCGATGTCGGCGACGAGCCGTGTCGCGGAGTAGCGGTGGAGCACGTGTTGGCGCGCCCGCTCGCCGAGCTTCACCCGGAGGCCCACATCGGCGACGAGTCGCGCCAGCGCGGTTCCGAAGGCGTGGTGATCGCGAGGCCCGACGAGGATCCCGGTCTCGGGCGTCACGACCTCCGGCACTCCGCCGACGGCCGTGGCGACCGCGGGGCGGGCGGCGGCGGCGCCCTCGATCAGGGATACCGGCGTGCCCTCGTTGTCGGAGCTGACCGCGCATAAGTCGGCGGCCGCGGCGATCGCCGGCAGGTCGCGGCGGTAGCCGAGGAAGTCGACCGAGCCCTCGATCCCGAGCTCACGGGCGAGCCGCTCGAGAGCCGGCCGCTGCTCGCCGTCGCCGACCACGGCGAGTCGGAGGGGCGCTCCGGCGGTCCTTGCTGCGTGCACGGCCCGCAGCAGCACGTCGAGGCGCTTGATCGGCACGACCCGCCCGACGTAGGTGACCAGGGCCTCGTCCTCGGCGACGTTCAGCTCGTCCCGGAGCGATCCACCGGGACGTGGATCCAGGTTCGCGAAGGGGTCGAGGTCGAGGCCGAGGGGGATGACGCGGAAGCGGTCGCGCGGAGCGACCCCGAGCCGAACCAGGTCGGCGACGGTCGCGTCGCTCACCCCGATCAGGCAGTCGCTCCGACGCGCGAGCAGTCGCTCGAGCGTCCGGTAGACGCCGGTCTTGGCGGGACCGAAGTAACCCTCGAGGACGTGCCCGTGGTAGGTGTGGACGATTGCCGGGCGGGGGCGGAGCCGCAGCACGGCAAGCCGCGCGAGGAACCCGGCCTTGGCGGCGTGGGTGTGCACTATCTGCGGCCGAAACTCCCGGGCGATCGCGGTCAGGGTCCTCAGCGCCAGCGCATCCGCAAGCGGGTTGATCGGCTGTCCGAGGGTGGGCACATACCTCATGTGCGCGCCCTCCCGCTCGGCGAAGTCCGCCATCGACTCCTCGCCCGGGGCGAGGGCGCCGTGGACGAGCAGCGTCTCGTAGCGGTCCGGGTCCATCCGCCTCCCGCTTAGCAATCCCGCCTGATATGCGGGCCCACCCATGTTCAGGCGGGCGATGACCCGGAGGATCCTGGTCCGGCTCAGGCCAGGCTCTCCTCCACCCGGACCTCCGGTTCGAGGCGATCGTGGGCCCGTGGGTCGGGGGGAGTGACGCCGAGCGGCGTCAGCGCGAGCGTGAGCAGGAAGGCCACTCCGAAGGAAACGGCGAGAGCGGTCTCATCCGACATCGAAGTCCCTTTATGCGACCGGTCCTCGCGCTAGCAGCTTGCCGTTGGTAGGCGATCGTGTCGTCGATCGCGTCGTCGATCGTCCGTCGCGGGCGCCAGCCGGTGAGGCGCTCCAGGGCCGACGTGTCCGCCTTGCGCCGCCCCAGCTCCTCGAATCCCCCGCCGTAGGCATCCTCGAAGGGGACGAGGCGGACCGCGGAGCTTGATCCCGCCCGTTCGATCACCTTCTCGGCCAGCTCCAGAATCGTGATCTCGTTGGGACAGCCGATGTTGTAGGCGTTCCCGAGCGCCTCGTCCGATTCCGCGACCTGCTGCAGCGCGTCGACGGCGTCGTGGACATGGATGAAGCAGCGACTCTGCGTGCCGTCCCCGTACACGGTCAGTTCCTCTCCGGCGAGCGCCTGGTGGACGAACCGTGGCAGGACCATGCCGTAGGCGCCGGTCTGGCGCGGCCCGACGGTGTTGAACAGCCGCACGACGACGGTCTCCGCGGCACGCTCGCGGTGGTAGCCGTACGTGAGCATCTCCCCGAGCGCCTTGGCCGTGGCGTAGGTCCACCGCGACGTCGAGGGCGAGCCCAGCACGCGATCGGCGTCCTCGGGGAGGGCCCCGTCGCTGTTCTTTCCGTAGATCTCCGAAGTCGAGGTGAAGACGAGCCGGCATTCGCGCCGGGCGGCGGTCGACGTCACCACGTCCGCGCCGCGGACGTTGCCGAGCAGCGTCTCGAGCGGGCGCTCGATGACCAGCGCCACGCCCACCGCGGACGCGAGGTGGAAGCAGGCGTCGGCCTCCTGCATGAGGTCGTCGACCAAGGTGTGATCGAGGACGCTTCCCTCGACCAGTTCGACTCGACCGTTGGAGAGCAGGTTCGCGACGTTCTCCGTGCTCCCCGTGCTGAGGTCATCGAGGATCAGCACCTCATCGCCGCGTGCCACCAGCGCGTCGGCTAGATGCGAGCCGATGAACCCGGCGCCTCCCGTGATCAGGTGCTTCAAGCGAACTCCCGCGGTCCCCTGCTCGAAAAGCCGGGCCCTTTCCTCCCTTGCCTGGAATGAGCGGAAAAGCCTATCCGAATCAGCGCCAGCTAGTCAATTCCCCTGGAGATGCCGAGACTTCCGCTGGCAGCGCCGGTTGCACTGGCGCGCCGCGTCGCCTCCAAGTCTGACCTAAAGTGCCAAACTCCCGGGGGCGCGGTCAGGGCGGCGGACGGGGTCCCCTGTGGATCTGACTCGAGCAAATCCCAACATGCAGGCGCTGGGCGTTTCCGCGCGTCCGCGCACTGCCGGGAAGTTCATCTGGCGCG
>CAWIPO010000010.1:0-116062 GCA_963838095.1 uncultured Thermoleophilia bacterium | reverse complement strand
CCGCACCGAGCATCTGACAGGAGTCGCGATCGCCGACACCGCAGAGGTGTTCGAGGCGCTGGCGGAACGGCGCGGAGGGATGTAACGTCTATTGCATGGCCGTGTCAACGTCCAGCCAGGCCCGGGTACTCCGCAACTACATCGCCGGCTCCTGGGTCGACGCCGCGGCCACCGAGACTCTCGACGACCGTGACCCGGCGACGGGCGAGTTGTCCGCCTTGGTGCCGTTGTCGGGAGCCGCGGATGTCGACGCCGCGGTTCGCGCGGCCCGGGACGCTCAGCCGGCCTGGCGGTCGGTGCCGCCGCAGGAGCGTGCGCGGGCAGTGCTCGCGCTGCGCGCGGCGCTGGTCGAGCGCCGTGACGAGCTCGCCGCGCTGGTCACGGCCGACATGGGCAAGACGCTTGCCGACGCCGCGGGCGAGGTGGGCAGGGGGATCGAGTCGGTCGAGTCCGCGGCGGCGATCCCCCACCTGATGAAGGGGGAGACCCTCGAGGGGGTCGCCGGCGGCCTCGACGTGGAGATGGTTCGGCAGCCGGTCGGCGTGGTGGCGGCGATCACGCCTTTCAACTTCCCGGCGATGATCCCGCTCTGGTTCCTGCCCTACGCGATCGCGTGCGGGAACTCGTTCATTCTCAAGCCTTCGGAGCGCGATCCCCGCCCCGGAGAGCTGATGGTCGAAATCGTCGACGGGATCGACGTGATTCCACCCGGTGTCGTCAACCTCGTCCACGGCGGGCGCGACGCGGTCGGTTCGCTGCTCGACCATCCCGGGATCGACGCGATCTCCTTCGTCGGCCAGGCCTCGACCGCGCGCTTCGTCGCCGAGCGCGCGGCGGCATCCGGGAAGAGGGTGCAGGCGCTTGGAGGCGCCAAGAACTCGCTCGTCGTCATGCCCGACGCCGATCTCGAGGCGACGATGCCGGCGCTCCTCGGCTCGGCCTTCGGCGCCGCCGGCCAGCGCTGCTTGGCGGGTTCGGTGTGCGTGCTCGTCGGCTCGGCCGAACGCCAGGACGAGGTTCGCGATGCGCTCGCCGGCGCCGCCGCGAAGCTACGCGTCGGGGCCGGCGCAGACCCCGAGACCGACGTCTGCCCGCTGATCGCCCCGGAGGCCCGAGAGCGCGCCGAGGCGGCCGTTGCGCGTGCCGAAGAGCAGGGCGCAAGCGTGGTCCTCGACGGGCGTCGCGGGGGCGGAGACGCCGGAACGCTGCTCGGACCGACCCTCGTGGAGACGGCAGACCGCGAGAGCGAGCTGGCGCGCGAGGAAATCTTCGGGCCCCTGCTGACGCTCGTTCGGGCGCCGGATCTGGAAGACGCGCTGCGGTTCGTGAACGGCTCACGCTACGGCAACGCGGGCGCGATCTTCACGACCTCCGGGGAGGCGGCGCGCGAGTATCGCTACGGCGTCGAGGCGGGCATGATCGGCGTCAACGTCGGCGTGCCCGCGCCGGTCGCCTGGTTCCCGTTCGCCGGCTGGAAGGACTCGTGCGACGGCGACCTGCACGCAAACGGCACCGACGCCGTCGACTTCTACACTCGCAAGAAGGTGGTCACGGCCCGCTGGTCGTAGCGCCTGGCTCTACGGTTTCGGTGTGAGCGCGCAAATCCGAAACGCCCGCGATGCGGATCTGCCGAAGCTGTTGCCGCTGATGCGCGGTTACTGCGACTTCTACCGGGCGTCACCGTCCGACGATGGACTGGAGACGATGGCGCGGGCGTTGATCACCACTCCCGACTCCGAGGGGATTCTGCTCGTCTCCTGTGACGGTGAGGACGAGGCGGTCGGATTCGCCGCCTGCGGCTGGAAGTGGTCGAGCCTGCGCGGCGCGCGCGTCGCCATCCTGGAAGACCTGTTCGTCGAGCCCGCGGCCAGAGGCGGCGGCCACGCCGACGCCCTGATCGAAGCCTGCGCTTCCCATGCCCGTGAGCTCGGCGCGCCCGTGCTCATGTGGCAGACCGCGCTCGACAACCACCGTGCCCAGGCTGTGTACGAGCGCGTGGGCGCACACGGCGAGCAGTGGCTGGACTACGAGCTCGAGCTGTAGGGCACAAAAGGAGGAGAGCGGCCCCGGGGCGACGGGTACCGCTCTCCATTGAGGGGGTGGCCCCAACACGCCCTTGGACGCTTGGGACCGTGCCCTGGACCAGCCCGAAGGCGGGTCTGGGACAGAGGGGGAACGCTCCTTACTTACCCGGTGAGGGGGAATAAACACCCCAATCCCGATATTCGCTCGGTTGGCGTTCCTATTCGCACAAGGCGTGCCTAGCCATAGGCTTGGGGCGTGACGGCGGCTCACCCACCAAGCCTTTGGCTCGACCCGGCGCCTGTGCCTGGACCCCCGCTGGAGGGCGATCTGGAGCTGGACTTTCTCGTCATCGGGGGCGGATACACGGGGCTCTCGGCGGCCCTCGCGCTCGCCGAGGCGGGCGCCGAGGTCGCCGTCGTCGAGCGCGACTACGCCGGCTTTGGCGCCAGCGGCCGCAACGCCGGCCACCTCACCCCCACCATCGGCAAGGACCTGCCGACGCTGCTGCGGCTGTATGGCCGTGAGCGCGGGGGCGCGCTGGTGCGGCTCGCCGAGGAGGCGATCGAGCACGTCGAAAGCACGATCGCCGACCGCGCCATCGCCTGCGACTACGAGCGCGTCGGAAACCTGCTCGGCGGCATCCATCCCGCCCAGGCACAGGCGTTGGAGCGCGCGGCGCAAGCGGGCCGCGAGCTCGGCGCCTCGCTCGTCACGCTGTCGAGCGCCGAGCTGACCGAGCGCGGGCTGCCCGCCGCGTTCTGCTGCGGCTACATGGAGCAGCGCGGCGGCATCCTCGACCCGGGCAAGTACGTCCGCGGCCTACGGGAGTCGGCGCTGGCGTCCGGGGTGCAGGTGTACGAGGGGACGCGGGTGAGCGCGATCGAGCCGGGCCCCAGGGTGCGGGTGGAGACCGCCCGCGGCCGGGTCAGCGCCGGGTCGGCGATCGTGGCCACGAACGCCTACACGCCTGAGCTCGGGGTGCTGGGCGCAATCGTGGCGCCGATCGCGGTCTCCCTCTTCGCCACCGAGCCGCTGACGCCCGGGCAGCTCGAGGCTGTCGAGTGGCCGGGCAGGGAGGGCGTCTACACGGCGCACGAGATCCTCGAGAGCTACCGCCTGACGGCCGACAATCGGATCGTCGGGGGCTCGCGGCACATCCGCTACGCGCCCCGGGGAAGGATTCCCGTGGACGAGGACGCCGGCGTGTTCGCGAGCCTGGAGGCGATGTTCCGCGCCCGCTTTCCAGAGCTGCGGGAGACGGCAATCGACCGCTGCTGGTCAGGACCGGTCGCGCTCACGCTCGACTTCCTGCCGGCGATCGGTCGCAAGCGGGGGCACCCGAACCTCCTCTACTCGGTCGGCTACGCCGGCCACGGCGTCGCGATGGCCAGCTACGCCGGCACGCGGCTGGCGGGGATGGCGCTCGGCACCGACCCGGGCCCGAGGGAGCTGACCGAGCGCCGGCGGATCCCCCTTCCGCCAGAGCCGTTGCGGACGCTGGGGGTGAAAGGGCTGATCAAGGCATTCGAGGCGGTGGATCGCCGCACGGACCGAAGAGCCCAGCCGCGGCGGTGAGCGAGCGCTACTGCTGCTGGACGTTTACCGCGCGCGGGCCCTTGTCGCCCGCCTCGGTCTCGTAGGAGACCCGGGCTCCCTCCTCCAGGGAGCGCCGGCCCTCGGCGACGATGCCGGTGTGGTGCACGAACAGATCGGTGTCGCCCTCGTCCGGCGTAATGAAGCCGAAGCCCTTTTCATCGCTGAACCACTTGACGGTTCCGGTCGCCATGACGTTTCACCTTCCCGCCCTGCCATTCCGGTCAAGGGCTTGAGACTCGAAAACTGCATGAACAGTGCTTGAACGCGGCGCGACGATATCAGCGCGGTGGGCTGAAAGTCGCCTCGTGGTTATAGTCGCGATCCCGTGAAACCAAGGAGAGGCAGGCAATGCGCAGACTGATGGCAGTGGGAATGACGGCGGCGCTCGCGCTCGCGTTGTCGGGTGGACTGGCGGGTGCGGCAAGAGGGCCCACCGTCGAGGCCGCCGGCGTCACTTTCTCGCCGAAGACGATCAAGATCGGTCAGGGCGAGAAGGTGACCTGGAAGAACGTCGAGGGCTCGCACACCGTCACCTTCAAGACGATCGACTTCGACAAGAAGCTGAAGGGCAACGACAAGATCTCGAAGACGTTCAAGGACACCGGAACCTTCAAGTACATCTGCACCCCCCACAAGGCCGAGGGGATGAAGGGCAAGGTAGTCGTCGGCGACGTCTGAGCGGTTGCGCGTCAGCGAGCCGGCTCGAAACCAGCCCGCTCGCCGCTGAAGGCGGCCACGGCAGCGGCGATCTGATTCGGCGTCCCGAGCAGCTTCGCCTGCGCCTCGGCCTCCATCGCCAGCCCCTCTGCAGGCGACGACAGCCAGGCTTCGTTCAGCAGCCGCTTCCCGGCGCGGATCGCATCGGGCGATTGCGCCGCGATCGTCTCTGCCAGCTCCCGCGCCGCCGCCAGCGGATCGTCGGCGAGCCGGGTCACCAGCCCCAGCTCAGCGGCCTCCGTCGCGTCGACGATGCGGCCGGTGAACGTGAGCTCCTTGGCAACGTCGATCCGCGACAGGCGAGAGATCGTCTGGGTCAGCGACATATCCGGGATCAGCCCGTACTTGATCTCCATCACCGACATCCGCGTGTCGGGCCCGGCGATGCGGATGTCCGCGCCGAGGGCGATCTGAAGGCCGCCGCCGAAGCAGGCACCGTGGAGCGCCGCGATCACCGGCACCTCCAGCTCCCTCCAGCCGAAGGCGGTGCGCTGCGCGAAGTTGGCCGGCTCGCCGTCGCGACGCGCGAACCCCTCGCCGACGCCGATCTCGCCGCTGGCGAAGCTGGGAAAATCGAGCCCCGAGCAGAAGCTGCGCCCGTCGCCGGAGAGAATCACGACTCGAGCCTCGGCGGATTCCCGCAGCTGGTCGACCGCGTCTCCCAGCGCGGTCAGCATCGCCCAGTCCAGGGCGTTGTGCTTCCCACCGCGGACCATGCGTACATCGGCGATGCCGTCGCTGACCTCGATCTGGACCCGCTGCTCGGCGCTCATCGGCCCCCTCTCCGGTTGAGTGCTGTCCACTTCCCTCCAACCCGGCGATAGGCGAGCCAGACCTCGTCCACGCGCGCCCGGGCCATCGCTTTGCGCAGGCGCTGCGCTTCCGGGCCCGTACGGGGCACTGCGAAGCGAGCGTTGACCGACCGGCAGACGCCGGCGGCGGAGGCCACCCTGACCTCCTCGTCCGCGATCGCCCAGCGGCCACCCGGCCGCAGGCAGGCGGGCCGGCGCTCGGCGCTGCACCGCCGCGTGTGCCAACGCCCGAACGCCTGCACGGTGTCGACCCGCTGCAGCGCACAACTCCCACGGGCAGGCTGTCCGGGAGCCCAGCTCCAGACGAGGGCTGAAAGCCGGGGGTCGGCGTAGTCGAGCTGGTCGAGGCCGATCAGGTCGACGCCGCAACGCGCCATCCAGCCGGCCGTCTGCCCATCGATCCCGTCATCGGCGCCGCCGGTCCCCTGCGTCAGATATGTCGAGTCCTCGTAGTAGCGCACCAAGGAACGATCGTACGTCTTCCGAGGAAAGTCGTCACCGCAATCGGGATAGTCGGTGTATCCGAACGGGCGCTCCTCCTCGCGCTTGGACCAGTCGAACACCGCTTCGTTCCAGGCTGAGCCCTGGCCACAGTTGCTGACGATCAGCACCCGAGCGCCCGAGCGCAGCATCTGCTTGCGGGTGAGCGACAGCGGGAGCTTGGCGCACGCGCCTCCGGGCGCGGGCCTGTAGATGAGGTCGCCGAAGGCGGTTTCAAGCTCGGCCGCCGCTTCGTCGTACCCCTCCTGACCTGCGGCCAGGTCGTCCTCCAGGTAGAGCAGGAGCACCTGGCGGGCGTTCTCGCGCTCGCGCAGCCACGCGGAGATCTCCGCGAGCACGACGTCGAGCGGCTTCTCGACGGTGCACCCGCCGCCACCCTCGAGGGCATGGCAGACCACCGGGGCGAAGCCACCGCCCTGCGGGCTCGGGAACCAGTGCAGGTCGAGCTCGAGGCTGCGCACGCCCTGGTCGAGCTGGTCCGTGAGCGGGATCAGCTGATTGGAGTCCAGCGTCGAGAGCGTCGGGCCCATTTCGGCGACGCTGTTGAAGGAGTTGTGCGTCCCGACCCAGGGGGCGTTTCGCAACGGCACGTCCGCGGCGAGCTCGTACTGGAGCGCCAGTGCCCTGGTCACCCAGCCGGGTCCGAGCACGTCCTCGCGGCCCGTCGACCGATTCGTCGATGCCAGGGCGGCTGTGACCACGACGAGGAGCAGCAAGGCGAGCGCCAGCACCCATACACCAGGCACCAGGCGGCGGGTACGCCGCGCGCATTCGCGGTGGAAATCCCCCAGCTCGGTCATCACCCTCCTCGAGGAGGATCCTACGCGGGAACCCGATCAGCGGCGGCACTAGCCAGGTAGGGTCGCGCCCCATGGGCGAGACCGTGAGCGCGGACGCGGCGGCCGAGAGGCTGCAGCCAAGGGACAGCATCGGCCTGCCGCTTGCGACCGGCCAGCCGGGTGCGTTCATGGAGGCGCTCGGCAAGCGCGACGATTGGGAAGAGCTGCGGATCTACGGCGCGCTGCTGGCTGTCTACTCCGAGGTCTTCAGCCACCCCAACGTCCACTACCTCTCGGGCTTCTTCGGCCCGATCGAGCGCGCGTTTCGCGACCAGGGCGCGAACATCAGCTTCGCGCCGGCCGACTTCCGCCGCTTCACGCCGCTCTTCGAAGCGACGAAACCGAGGGTGATGGCCACGGCGGCGAGCCCTCCCGACGAGGACGGCTGGCTCAGCCTCTCGCTGCACGCCGGGCGCCTCGGTCGGCGAGCTGCATCGCGCGGGCGCGGACCCCGACCGCCTGCTCGTGGCCGAGTACTCGCCGGCGTTCCCGCGCACGTTCGGCCTCCCGCCGGAGCATCCGCACGCCGTGCACCGCGACGAGGTCGACCTCCTGGTCGAGAGCGACCGGGCGCCGCTGGCGCTTCAGGACCCGCCCCCGACCGACGTCGACCGCGCCATCGCCGAGAACGCTCGCGTCTTCGTCCCGGAGGGCGCGACCCTGCAAACCGGAATCGGCTCGGTGCCCTCGATGATCGCCGGCCTGCTCGCGGAGGGTGAGGGCGGCGACTACGGGATCCACTCCGAGATGTTCACCACTGGCCTGATGCGCCTGCACGAGTCGGGGAAGGTGAGCAACCGGAAGGGCCAGTTCGACGGCGTCTCGGTGGCGACCTTCGCCGCCGGCTCGGAGGAGCTGTACGAGTGGCTGCACGGCAACCACGACGTCGCCTTCCTTCCTGTTGACCTGGTCAACTCGCAGGAGCTGATCGCGCATGAACAGACGGATGGTGACGATCAACGGCGCGATCTCGATCGACATCCAGGGCCAGGTGATCGCGGACACGATCGACGGCGCCCAGTACTCCGGGATCGGCGGCCACGAGGACTTCATCGCCGGGCCGGCGCTGTCGCTCGAGGACCGCTCGCTGCTGTGCCTGCCCTCGGCGGCCACGGTCGGCGGCGAGCTGCGCTCGCGAATCGTCCCGTGGTTCGAGGCCGGCGCCGTGATCACCACCCCCCGCCACCAGGTCGACGTGATCGTCACCGAGCACGGCGCCGCCGAGCTCCAGGGCCTGACCATCCACCAGCGCGGCGAGGCCCTGGCCGCGATCGCCCATCCCGCAATTCCGCGACGAGCTGCTGGAGGCGGCGGAGCGAGCGTCAGGCGGACGCTCGCCGATGGGGTAGTGTCGACAAATGGCGGGCAGAGGGGAGTCCAAGGGTTTGCTGGTTGCAATCGGTGCTGCTGTCGGTGCGATCGTCCTGCTCGGTGCCCTCATCCTGCAGCCGGGCAACTCCACCGCCGCCAACAAGTCCTCTCCCAACGTCGCCGGCTGCTCGGTATTCCCCGCTTCCAGCGCCGGCCCGAAGGCACCCTCCGCCGCCGATCTCACGGCCTGGAACCAGGACGTCTCGCGGGCGCCGGTGGCCAAGAACTCGGACGAGGTGATCGCCGCAGATCAACCGCGACGGCGACCGCCTTTTCATCCTGATTTCGGCTCGAACCCGAACTTCGGGATCCCGTACGAGGTCGTCGAGGCCAACCAGCCGAACGTCCAGGTCGAGATCGGGCCGGACGGCTACCCGGACGAGTCCGACTTCGGGCCCGCCCCGATCCCGCCGAACGCGCGGAGTCGAAGGAGGCGACAACGCCGACGGCGACCGCCATGTCGCTCGTGTCGACAGCGGGGAACCTGCGGCATCTACGAGCTCTTCCGCGCGTTCGAGCGGGGCAACGCTGGCAGGCCGACGCGACCGCGTTCTTCGACCTGAGAAGGCGAAGCCGCTTCGCCCGGCCGGGTACACCTCCGCCGACGCCGCCGGGCTGCCGATCTTCCCCGGCCTGATCCGCTTCGACGAGGTCGCCGGCGGGCGCGATCGACCACGCGATCCGCGTCACCTTCGAAGAGACCCGCCAGGCCTACCTCAAGCCGGCCACCCACTTCGCCTCGGACAGCTGCAACCGCAACCGGCCGCCGATGGGGATGCGGATGCGGATGAAGCGCAGCTACTACAAGAGCCACCTCTCCGACTTCCCGCAGGGCAGCGCAGTCCCGGCTGATCTTCGAGGCGCTTCCGCCACTACGGCGTTCATCAACGCCGACAACGGCTCGAACTGGTACTTCCAGGGCGGCAGCGACACCCGCTGGGACGACGACGACCTGAGCCGGCTGAAGGACATACCGGGCACCGCGTTCCAGGTCGTGAAGAGCGCCGCGCGCATCAAGACCTCCTGCTGACGCCCCATCTGGATACGCGCCCGGCGCATGCTTTTGCGCGCATCCGGGTACGTAGCGTCCAGGTAAATCAGCCGTCCGCCCCAGGGAAAGGAGAACAAAGATGAAGCGAGTACTGGTCGTGACCTGCGCGGCTGCCCTGCTTCTTCCGGCCGCATTCACATCCTCGGCAGGCGCCGGCGCGGGAGTCAAGGGAGTAAAGGACTGCTTCAAGCCGCAGAACCGTCCCCACCGCGTCGTCCTCGGCTGCGCCGACTTCAGCACCTTCATCAACTCGATCCACTGGAACAAGTGGAAGCCCGAGAAGGGCAAGGGCGAAGGCGTGCTGCAGGTGAGCGACTGCACGCCCAAGTGCGAGACGGGGACGTTCACGCAGTACCCCGTCCTGATCAAGCTCTACAAGCCGAAGGTGAAGCAGTGCGGCGGCCAGCAGGTCAACGTTTTCCGCCGATACCAGCTCACCTACCTCGGCGAGGTGCCGACGTACCCCGGAATCCCGGACTACGCCGACGACCTCGCGGAGGGCAAGCTGTTCTGCATCCCGGGCTGAGATAGAACAACCGAGTGCGGCCAGGCCAGGCCACCGGATCGCCTGGTGCGCAATGATTGGCCTCTCCCGCGCCAACCATCGACGGCAGGAGGTAGCAGTGGAGAGCAGCGAGCAGGGACACCAGGACACGGAAGCAGAGCCTTCCCGGCCTGCTCGAGTCGGCCAGCGAGCGGGTCCAGGCGATCATCGACGCCGCGGAGGCTTCCGCCTCCGGAATCCTCGAGGACGCCCGCCAGGAGGCGCGGCGCTACGCCGACGAGGCTCGCGACCGGATCGACGACGTCTCGCGCGAGCGCACAAGGCGAGTCGGCGAGCTGACCAACGAGCTCACCAACCTCGGGGAGGAGCTGATCCGCCAGGCGGAGACGATGCGCACGCAGGCCCGGGCGCTTGCCGCGGCGCTGACGAATGCGACAAAGAGATCTACACCGACCTCGCCGAGCAGGAACAGCAGCTGGACCGCCTCGAGGGCGATGAGCTGATCGACGAGCTCGATGTCGAGCCATATGGCCTCGCGCCCGCGTACGAGGACGAGGAGGGCACGATGCCGCTGGAGGAGGAGGCGATCGAAAACGGGCAGCCGGCCGAACGCTTCAAGCGCTCGTTCAGCGGCCTGTTCCGGCGTCACGAGAACGAGCCCGGGACGAGTGAGCTGGCTGTGATCGAAGACAGCTCCGGGATCGCCGAAGCGCCGGCGGGCGATTCCACGGCCGAGCAGGACGAGGATGCCGATCCGATAAGCTGACGCCGGTTTGGCAACGCGTGTAGCCAGTACTGGAACAGCGACTGAGGCAGGCGTGGGCGCCGAGTCCTACGACGGGGCGGGACAGGCGGCGACGCGGCCCGAGGCGATGAGCACGAACCCGTTCCGGGTGATCGCCGCCGACGTCATCCACGAGCGCCGGACCCGCAAGCTGGCCTTTCCCCCCGGCCCGGCCGATTTCGACTTCGCGCGCACGCGGCGGATGGCGCACGATCCGCTGCCGATCCTGCTGTCGCTGTACGAGCAGAACGGCCCGATCTTCAGCGTCCGGATCCTGCACAGGCGCATGGTCTGGATGCTCGGGCCCGAGGCAAACCACTACATCACCGTCACCCACCCCGAGAACTTCCTCTGGCGCGAGGGCAGCTTCGGCGATCTGATCCCGCTGCTCGGCGACGGGCTGCTGACGATCGACGGCGCCTATCACGACCGCGCCCGGCGAATCATGATGCCCGCCTTCCACCGCAAGCAGATCGAGGCGGCGGTGGACGCGATGGCGGCGGAGACCGAATCGGCACTTGCGGCGCTGCGCCCCGGCGAGACGATCGACATCTACGACTGGATGCGAAACCTCGCGATGCGAATCGCGATGCGGGCGCTGCTGGGGCTCGACCCGGACGACGCGGGCAAGGGAGCGGCGGCGGCCGAGCACTTCGAGCGCGCGCTCGGCTTCTACGGAACGGAGTTCCAGGTGCGCCTGCTGCGGGGCCCGCGCTCCCCCTGGCGCAACATGCTCACCTCGCGCAAGGTCCTCGATGAGATCGTTTACGGCGAGATCGCACACCGGCGCGAGCATCCCGACCCCGAGCGTCGAGACATCCTCAGCCTCCTGATCGAGGCGCGAGACGAGGGCGGCGACGGGTTCTCCGACGACGAGATCCGCGACCAGGTGATGACGCTGATGTTCGCGGGCCATGACACCTCGACCTCGACTCTGACCTTCCTCGTTTACGAGCTGGCCAGGCATCCGGACGCGCTCGCCCGATTGCACGAGGAGCAGGACCGGGTGCTCGCAGGCGCCTCCCCCACTCCCGAACAGCTCGAGCACGAGCTCCCCTACCTGGAGATGGTCCTCGACGAAGTGCTGCGCCTGTACCCACCCGCCTGGGTCGGGCCGCGCCGCTCCGTGCGCGATTACGAATGGGGCGGCTACCGTGTCCCCGCCGGCACCTACGTCCAGTATTCGCTCGTGGGCCAGCCACCGGATTCCCGAGGTCTTCCCCGATCCCGAGGCGTTCATCCCCGAGCGCTTCACCCGCGAGCGTAAGGCGGCGCTGCCGCGGGGCGCCTACGTTCCCTTCGGCGCCGGCACTCGAATCTGCATCGGAAAACGCTTCGGGCAGACCGAGGTGAAGCTGGTGGCGACGATGCTGCTTTCGCGGCTGCGCATGGAGCTGCTTCCCGGGCGCACGATGACGATTCGCCAGATGCCCACCCTGAGCCCGGACGGCGGGCTCCCCGTTAGGGTGCGCGAACGCGAATGACGGATTTCGAGACGATCAATCTCTCGATCAGCGACGGAGCGGCGGTGATCGAGCTCAACCGCCCCGACCGTCTCAACGCCTGGAACCTCCAGTTCGGGCAGGAACTGAACGCCGCGGTGTCCCAACTCGCCGAGGACGAGGCCGTCAGGGCGGTGATGATCACCGGCGCGGGCCGCGCATTCTCCTCCGGGGCCGACCTCAGGGAGCAGCGCGAGCCCGGCGAGGAGGGACTGCCGGATCTGAGCGCCCGGCTGAAGGAGATCTACCACCCGATCCTGATCGGCATCCGCGAGATGCCGAAGCCGGTGATCGCCGCGGTCAACGGGCCGGCGGTCGGTATCGGCTGCTCGCTGGCGCTGGACTGCGACCTGATCCTCGCCGCCGAGTCCTCCTACTTCCTGCTCGCGTTCGTGAACATCGGCCTGATCCCCGACGGCGGGTCCACCGCCCTGCTCCCCGCCCGCATCGGTCACGCCCGCTCAGCGGAGATGGCCCTGCTGGGTGAGCGCGTTCCCGCGGAGACGGCACTCGAGTGGGGAATCGTCAACCGGCTGCTCCCCGACGATGAGCTGCGTCCGGCCGCCCAGTTGATGCTCGAGCATCTCGCCCACGGGCCGACGGTCTCCTACGCAAACGCGAAACGGTTGCTGAACCGGCGCCTGTACGCCGACTTCGACGGTCAGCTCGAGGCCGAGGCCGCGGCGCAGCGAGAGCAGGGCTACACCGCCGATTTCATCGAGGGCGTGCTCGCGTTCGCCGAGAAGCGGCCGCCGAACTTCACCGGCCGCTGAGGCGACGCCGATGGCGACCGTTGCTTCACCATCGACAGCGCTGACGCAGCGATCGGCCGTCGAGCTGGCGGCGGCGATCCGCTCCGGCGATACCAGCGCCCGCGCCGTAGTCGAGGAGCACATCGCGCTCGTCGAGCGCCTGAACCCGGCCCTGAACGCAATCGTCGCCGAGCGCTTCGACGCTGCCCGCGCCGAGGCGGACGCCGCCGACGCGACGGTGGCCGCCACGGCCGAGGGTGACGAGCTACCGCCGCTGCTCGGCGTGCCGTGCACGATCAAGGAGTCGTTCGCGGTCGAGGGGATGCCGCACACCTCGGGGCTCGTTGCGCGAAGCGAGCGCGTCGCTTCCGAGTCATCCGTCCCGGTGAAGCGCCTCATCGACGCCGGCGCGATCCCCCTGGGAGTCACCAATCTCTCCGAGCTGACGCTGTGGATCGAGTCGTTCAATCGCGTCTACGGCCGCACGAACAACGCCCACGATCCCAGGCGTACGACCGGTGGCTCGTCCGGTGGCGAGGGAGCAGCGGTGGGTGCCGGGTTCGCGCCGATCGGGCTCGGCACCGACTTCGGAGGCTCGATCCGGCTGCCCGCGTTCTTCAACGGCGCCTTCGGGCACAAGCCGAGCGGCGGCCTCGTGCCGACGACCGGCCACTTTCCGTTCCCGGAGGCGCGCGGGATCGACATGACCTGTGCTGGTCCGCTGAGCCGCCACGCCGAGGATCTGATGGTGGTGCTGAAACTGCTCGCCGGGCCCGACGGGATTGCCGAGGGCATCCGCGACGTCGAGCTGGGCGATCCGGCGGAGGTCTCGATCGAGGGGTTGCAGGTGACGATCTCAGAAGGCGCGTCCCTGCTGCCGGTCAGCCGCGAGCTGCGCGAGGCCAGGGAGCGCGCCGCCACCGCCCTCGAGGCCGCCGGCGCCCGCGTCCGCCGGGTTGAGCTTCGCGGCATGCGCCGCGCCCTAGAGCCGTTCATGGCCGCCGCCCGCCAGTCGGGCAAGCTCGAGGACATCCTCGCGCTCGACGGCGTCGAGATCACCAGCATCCGCAGCCTGTTGTCCGACGCATTCCGCCGCCAGAGCCCGCACACGCCGGCGCTGCTGCTGACGATCCTCGCGGAGCGCACGAGCGGCGCGATTCCCGACTCGATTCAGCGCCGCTTCGACGCCTCCGAGCGCCGACTGGCCGCCGCGGTGGGAGAGGCGATCGGCGACGGGGTCCTGCTGCACCCTCCGTTCCCGCGCGTCGCGCCCCGGCATCGAGTCACCGTCGGACGTCCATGGATGCTCGCCAACATGGCCGTCTTCAACCTGCTTGGCCTGCCGGCGACGCAGGTCCCGCTGGGCCTCGGCTCGAAGGGGCTTCCGCTGGGCGTCCAGGTCGTGGCCGGCAGGGACCGCGACCACGTCTCGATCGCGGTCGCGATGGAGCTCGAGCGGGCATTGGGCGGTTGGGTTCCGCCGCACGGGATAGGCTCGGGCACGTGAGCGCAGGCACGACGCAGGTCTCCGCTGCGCCGAGGCAGCCGGGCGGGTCTCGGCTGCTGCTCGCCGCCGGGCTGGGAGCCGCGGTGGCGCTGACGCTCGGCATCTACGGCAACGTGCACGACCCGAGCACGGCGCAGGGCGAGCAGCTCGAGTTCACGCTGTTCTTCTCATCGACGATCTCGATGAAGGTGTGGCTGGCGAGCGCCGCGTTGGTCCTGGCCGTGGTACAGGTGCTGCTGGCGCTGTGGATCTACGGAAGGCTCCCCTTCGATGCGCCCGATTGGGCCGGCCCCCTGCATCGGATCAGCGGCCGGCTCGCGTTCCTGGTCTCCCTGCCGGTCGCGTACCACTGCCTGTGGTCGCTCGGCTTTCAGGACACCGACAGCCGGGTGCTTGCACACTCGCTGCTCGGCTGCTTCTTCTATGGCGCCTTCGCGGCGAAGGTCGTAATCGTGCGCTCGGAGGGGCTGCCCGGTCTCGCGCTGCCGTTCGCCGGTGGCCTCGCGTTCGCAACGCTTGTGGCGCTCTGGTTCACGAGCGCGTTCTGGTTCATCGACAACATGGGCGGCTTCCCGGCGCTGTGAAACGCTTTCTGGACGGCACCGACTTCGTGGTCGCGGCGATCGCCTGGGGCATCGCCGCAGCGCTGGTGGTGATGCTGTTCATCGGGCCCAAGGTCGTCGCCGAGGACAAGCCGGCGCCGGCGCTGCCCGCCGCCGAAACGGACGAGGCGCCCGCCGAGCCCGCCGCCGACGGCCAAGCGGTCTTCGTCGAGAACTGCGGCAGCTGCCACACCCTGACGGCCGCGGGAACGACCGGAACGACCGGCCCGAGCCTGGATGGCGCAGCCCTCAGCGCCGATGTCGTCGCCGAGACGGTGCGCTCGGGCGGGCTCTCGATGCCCGCGTTCGAGGGCGAGCTGGACGAGGCCGAGATTGCGGCCGTGGCCGACTACGTCGCCGAGAGCTCGGCGCCGTAAGCGCCGAGCGCGCGGCGCTCGACCCCTACCAGACCGTGCTCTCCTCCGCCTCCGCCTCGTCGGCGGCCTTCGCCGCTCGCGCGTCGGATGCCGGCGCATTGGTCGCGATCCGCGCCTCGTAGGCCGCACGACCGGAGCGGTCGTATTCGACCATGAGCTGATCGGCCCTGAGCGCCCGGGCGATCGCCTCGCGGCCGCGACGCGGCATCAGGCTCATCACCTTGCCGATCACTCCGGCCGACTTCGGCACGTGGACATCGAAGTAAGGCGTCTCCAGGGCGCCGACGATCGCCTCGGCGACGTCATCCGGCTCGATGTTCTTGACGAACCGCGCCGGCTCGATGCCGGCCGTCAGCTCGGTGTTCACAACCGCCGGCATCACGCACGAGACCTCGACGCCGGTCTTGTCCAGCTCGGCGCGGGCGGCCTCGCTGAACCCGACCACGGCGTGCTTGGCGGCGCAGTACGTGGCAACGCCCGGGAAGCCACCCTTGCCCGCCTGCGAGGCGATGTTGACGATGTGGCCGCGGCCCCGCGGGACCATCCGCTCCATCGCCAGCTTGGTGCCGAAGATGACGCCGTGGAGGTCGATGTCGATGATCCGCCGCGCGGTGTCGTCGCTCTCCTCGAGCAGCGGCCCGACCGGCATGATCCCGGCGTTGTTGATCAGGACGTCGAGCGGGCCGACCCGCTCCTCGACCTGAGCGAGAAAGCGCTCGAAGGACTTCCGGCTGGTGACGTCGAGCTCGAGCGCGACGGTGTCGCCGCCCAGCTCCTCGGCGGTCTTCTCCGCCAGCGGCAGGTCGACGTCGCCGATCGCGACCTTGGCGCCGCGCCGCACCAGGGCCTCAGCGGTCCTCTTTCCTATCCCCTGCGCTCCGCCCGTGATCGCAACGACCCGACCGCTGATCGGCTTCACTTCTTTGGCCATCCTCATCTCCTCCCGGGTCCCGCCTCGGCGGTGTTTCCCGATTTCTTGAACGCTTGGCCGAACTCTACGGGTTACGATCCCCGCGGGTCGCGGACGGCGATCCGAGTCGATCGGGAGTGAGGAGAGTGATGGAGTCAGGAACCGCCGAGCGTGCGGAGCAGATGCCGCGTGCCCTCGATGCCCAGACGGCCTGCGAGGCCTTCCAGCTGACCGTCGAGGACAACGCCGACCAAGTGGCGCTGAGGACCCCGGGCGGAGCGGTGGAGCTGACCTTCGCCGACTACGCCAAGCGGGTGCGCTCGATTGCGGCCGGGTTGCACGCGCTCGGCGTTCAGCGCGGCGACACCGTCGGGATCATGATGCTGAACCGCCCCGAGTTCAGCCTCTGCGACTGCGCCGCGATGCACCTCGGCGCGACGCCGTTCTCGATCTACAACACCTCCTCCCCGGAGCAGATCGCGTACCTGTTCGGAAACGCCGGCAACCGGGTCGTGATCACCGAGACCCAGTTCCTCGAGCCGATCGCGAACGCGAAAGTGGAGGGAATCGAGCACACGATCTGCGTCGACGCCGCGCCGGAGGGAACGATCGGGCTCGACGAGCTCGAGGCGGGCGGGGCCGACGATTTCGATTTCGAAGCGACTTGGAGGGCGGTCGAACCCGACGATCTGATCACCCTCTGCTACACGTCCGGCACCACCGGGCCGCCGAAGGGCGTGCAGCTCACGCACGCCAACGTCGTTGCCCAGGGGCGCTGCGCAGCGAAGACGATGGACTGGCGCCCCGGCGACAGGATCACCTCCTATCTCCCCCACGCCCACATGGCCGATCGGTTCACTGCTTACTACGCGCAGATGCTCTACGGCCAGCAAGTGACGGTCGTCGACAACCCGCGCGAGATCATCGCCGCGCTGCCCGACGCGCGGCCCACCGTGTGGGGAGCGGTGCCGCGGATCTGGGAGAAGCTGAAGGCGGCGCTGGAAGCGCAGGGCGTCACTGACCCTTCCGCTCTTCCCGACGAGGCAAAGGCGGCGATCCGAGACAAGCTCGGGCTCGACGAGTGCCGGTGGACCATTGCCGGTGCAGCGCCGACACCGATCGAGGTCCTGGAGTACTTCACAGCACTCGGGATCCCGATCGGCGAGGTGTGGGGGATGTCGGAGCTGACGTGCATCGGGACCGTGAACACCCCAGAGAACAACAAGCCCGGCACAGTCGGGCGCCCGCTGCCCGGAGTCGAGGTGAAGCTGGCCGAGGACGGCGAGCTGCTCGCCCGCGGGCCGACGCTGATGCAGGGCTACCGCAATGACCCCGAGAAGACCGCCGAGGCGATCGACGACGACGGCTGGATGCACACCGGCGACGTCGCCGAGATCGACGACGACGGCTACGTGAAGATCGTCGACCGCAAGAAGGAGCTGATCATCAACGCCGCCGGCAAGAACATGTCGCCGGCGAACATCGAGGCGCGGCTGAAGACCTCCAGCCCGCTGATCGGCCAGGCGATCGCGATCGGCGATCGTCGCCCCTACAACGTCGCGCTGCTGGTGTTGGACCCCGACGTGTGCGTGCAGTGGGCGAGCGAGAAGGGGCTCGAGGACGACTCGGCGGCCGCGCTCTCCGCCGACGACGGCGTCCAGGCCGAGATCGCCCGAGCCGTCGAGGAGGCCAACACCCACCTCAGCCGCGTCGAGCAGATCAAGCGCTTCGCGATCCTGCCCGCCGACTGGCTCCCGGGCGGCGACGAGCTCACCCCGACGATGAAGCTGAAGCGAAAGCCGATCGCGGAGAAGTACGCGGACGAGATCGAAGTCGCTTTACGTTTGATCCCGCCGGTTGATCCCACTCGTCCGCCGACCCGCTGGCAGCGGGCGATGCACCGGATCGCGATGACGCCGGCAGGGCGCTGGTACGGCATCCACTTCTCATCTCACGTCGACCCGGCGATGCTTCGTTTGACCGGCGGGCGCTTCTCGACGACCTCGTTCTTCCCGCTCGTCCTCCTGACCGTGAAGGGTCGCAAGAGCGGCGAGCCGCGGACGGTGCCGCTTGTCTACTTCACCGAAGGCGATGAGGTGATCCTCACCGCGTCCTCGTTCGGCCGCGACAAGCACCCCGCCTGGTACCTGAACGTGAGGGCGAACCCCCGCGTGGAGCTGTCAGCCCGCGGCGAGCGCGGCATGTACGTCGCCCGCCAGACGGAGGGCGAGGAGCGCGACCGCCTCTTCGAGCTCTCCAAGCGCCTGTACGCCGGCTACGGCCGCTACGAGCAGCGGGCTGCCGCGGTAGAGCGAACGATCCCGGTGCTCGCTCTTCGCCCTGCCTGAGCTCGAATCTCTCTGGGTTGTGTGGGCTATAGCCCCTACAAGGCAGAGAGTTTCTCGTAGATTTCCGACTATGAGGCGGACACGGGGGACCTTGCTTGCCGCGATTGCCATCGCTTTGCTGGCGGCGCCGAGCGTCGCGGATGCCGCGAACGCCAGCTTGCGCAGCGGCCCGGGCCCGCTTCCCGGGCCGGAGATCCTGTACTCGGGGCCGGCGCGCGCGCCTCAGCTCGCAAACCGAGGCGCCTGGAAGGCGAAGCCGATCCTGGTCTCGGGGGCATCGGCCTACCGCCGCGGCGAATTCCTCTACCAGGACTACCTCTACGACGACCACGGCGCCAACCTCGGCTCCCACGCGGACGATCCGCGGTTCCAGGCCCACCTGTTCTCCACCGAGAACGGCACCTACCTCTATCCGAGCGACCCGGTGTACGCGAACAACGCCGCCGACATCGTCGAGTTCAGGGTGCGGCCGCTCAGGCGGGCGACCGCCTTCCGGATCACCCTCAACTCGATGAAGGACCCGGCCCTCGTCGCGAGCACGATCGCGATCGGCGACTCGGCGCAGGCGCTCGAGCTCCCGCACGGCGCCAACGTCAGCGCCCCGGCGGAGCTGTTCCTCACCGTCCACGGCACGGAGGCCGAGCTCATCAGCGCCGAGGACGGCGCGGCGGTGCAACCGGCGCCGACGGCGTCGGTCAGCGTCCGCCGGCGCCAGATCGAGGTCCGGGTTCCCCACGCCGCCTGGGATCCGGGGCGCGAGAAGGTGCGCTTCGCGATGGGCACCGGGCTCTGGGACGAAGAGGCCGACGCCTATCTGATTCCCCAGGCCGCGCGATCCGAGACCGCGCCCGGAGGCGCCGGGACGGCATCGAACCCGGCCGCCTTCTTCAACGTCGCCTTCCGCCCCGACGAGCCCTATCAGGACCCGACCGACGTCGCCAACATCCAGTCGCTGTTCAACGACCCGGCATGGTGGCGCGATCGCCAGCAGGGCAACGCGCTCGCGCAGGGCGAGATCTCCCAGTTCTCGGCCTTGGTCGACTTCGCCAAGCTCGAGGACGGCGTTCGCGACAGCAGCGCGATACCCCGCCGCGGCCCGATCAACCGCATCCTGGTCAGCCACTTCGAGATCGCCCAGGGAACGGACTTCACGGTGTCGTGCGGCCTGCTGTCCGAGGGCACCAATTGCCCTGGGACCTACCAGGGGCAGTTGCAGCCATACGCGATCTATATCCCCGAGGGGAAGGTGCCCCGGCGCGGATGGGGGATGACGCTGCTGCTGCACTCCCTCCAGGCCGGCTACAACCAGTTCTCCGCCACCCGCAACCAGTCGCAGTTCGGCAATCGCGGCCGCGGCTCGATCGTGATCACCCCCGAGGCGCGCGGCCCCGACGGCGGCTATGACGGCTACGCCGCCGTCGACGTATTCGAGGTCTGGGCCGACGTCGCCCGCCGCTACCGGCTCGACCCCGGCTGGACCTCGATCGCCGGCTACTCGATGGGAGGCTTCGGCACGTTCACGCTCGGCGAGCGCTTCCCCGACCTGTTCGCGCGGGCGCAGCCGACGGTCGGAGCGGACAGCGCCGGGATGCCGGAGAACCTGCGCCACATCCCGGTACTGATGTGGAACGTGCCCGCGGACGAGCTCGTCGGCCCCGGGATGTACCTGCCGACCGCGCAGGCGCTGGACGGGCTCGGCTACCGCTACGAGCTCGACCAGTTCGCCCCCGCCGAGCACCTGACGCTTGCGGCCAACGACCAGTACGCGCCCGCGGCCCAGTTCCTCGGCACGGCGCGCGTCGTCCGCAACCCCGCCCACGTCACGTACGCGATCGACCCCGTTCTCGACTACCCCGAGCTGGACTACGTCGCCGACCGCGCTTACTGGCTGTCGGGCCTGAAGCTGCGAGACCCGGCTGCGCGGGCGAGCATCGACGCCGTCTCGCACGCGTTCGGCACCGGCGACCCGGAGCCGAGCCCGACGGAGCAGGGCGCCGGCACGCTCGAGGGCGGCACCTTCGGGTCGATCGCATTCGAGAGCATGAAGAGGGAATGGGGACCGCCGCCCTCGGCGCCGAAGAGCGACAAGCTCGAGATCACTGCGACGAACCTCGCCAAGGTGACGGTGGACCCCAAGCGCGCGGGGCTGAGCTGCGAAGCGGAGGTGACGGTCGAAAGCGACGGTCCGCTGCGCGTCCGGCTCGCCGGCTGCGGTAGGACGGTGAGCGCCGGCTAGAGCCCGTACGTCTTGCTGATTATCTCGCGCTGGATCTCGCTCGTGCCGGCGAAGATCGTCGAGACGACGGTGGCGCGGACGTAGCGCTCCATGTCGTACTCGGTCGAGTAGCCGTAGCCGCCCATCATCTGCTGGCCCTCGAGCGCCATCTTCTTCGCCGTCTCCGTCACCTTCAGCTTCACCATCGAGGCCTCACGGGGCAGCGTCGTGTCTGGGTCGGCGTCGGTGCGCTGGGCGACGTCGTAGACGAGCAGCTTGCAGCACTCGATCTCGGTCGCCAGGTCCGCCAGGCGGTGGCGGATCGTCTGGAACGAGCCGATCGGGCGGTCGAACTGCTTGCGCTCCTTGACGTAGGCGAGCGTGTCGTCGAACGCGCGCTCGGCGATTCCGAGGAACATCGCGCCGGTGATCAGCCGCTCCCAGTTCAGCCCGGTCATCAGCTGCATCCAGGCCATCCCCTCCTGGCCGACGATCGCGTCGCCGGGGATCTCGCAGTCGGTGAAGTAGAGGTCGTTGACCTCGTCCGGACCCGCCATCGTCCCGATGCCGCGGATCTCGAGCCCCGGGGTCTCACGCGGGACGCTGAGCATCGAGACGCCCTCGTGCTTTGACCCGTCGCGGTCGGTGCGCGCGACCAGCAGGATGTGGTCGGCCTCCTGGGCGGCGGAGATCCAGGTCTTCTGCCCGTTGATCACGTAGCCGCCCACGCCGTTGCCGTTAGTCCGGCGATCGGCGAAGCACGAGAGGTTGCCGACATCCGACCCCGCTTCCGGCTCGGACATCGCGATCGCCTCGATTCGGCCGTTGATGATCCCGCCGAGGATCTCCTGCTTCTGCTCCTCGGTCCCGAAGCGCATGTACGCGCCGGCGACGATCATCGAGAGCCCGAACGCCCCCGCGGGAATCTGGTTGCGGCCGATCTCCTCCAGCAGCAGGCACATGTCGACCGCACCGCCGCCGGCACCGCCGTACTCCTCCGGGATCGCAACCCCGAACCAGCCGAGCTCGGCCATCTTCTTCGCGATCTCGGGGCTGTGGGTCTTCTTGCCGCCGTCGGTGAGCGCATCACGCTTCTCGCGCGTGCCGCATTCGCGCTTCCCGAAGTCGCGAATCGCCTCCACGAAGTCGCGCTGCTCGTCTGTGAGCTGGATCGGCATCGTCTATCTCCTTTGGATCGCCGGGGCGCTCAGCCCTGCGCGGGCTTGTACACGGACACGACCGCCGCGCCGCCGAGCCCGATGTTGTGCTGCAGTGCCACCTTCGCGCCCTCGACCTGGCGCTTGTCGGCGGTGCCCCGCAGCTGCCACGTGAGCTCGGAGCACTGGGCGAGCCCCGTCGCTCCCAGCGGGTGGCCCTTCGAGATCAGCCCACCGGAGGGGTTGACCACCGGGCCGTCGCCGCCGTAGGTCGTCGCCTCGGCGTCGACCAGCTTGTGCGCCTCGCCCTCGGCCGCGAACCCGAGCGCCTCGTAGGTGATCAGCTCGTTGGCCGAGAAGCAATCGTGCAGCTCGCACACGTCGATCTCGTCGGCGCTCACCCCGGCCTCCTCGTAGGCCTTGTCGGCTGCCAGCTTCGACATGTCGTAGCCGACGATCTTGATGCAGTCGGTCTCCTCGTCGAAGGTGGAGGACATGTCGGTCACCATCGCCTGGCCGGCGATCTCAATCGCCTGCTCCCAGAGGCCGTGTTCGTCGACGAAGCGCTCCGAGGCGATGATCGCGCAGGCCGAGCCGTCGGAGGTCGGCGAGCACTGCAGCTTCGTCAGCGGCTCGTGGATCATCTTCGCGTTCGCGATGTCCTCGATCGAGTACTCGTCCTGGAACTGCGCGTACGGGTTGTTCACCGAGTGCTTGTGGTTCTTCCATCCGATCCAGATGAAGTGCTCGGGCTTGGAGCCGTAGCGGTCCATGTGATCGCGGCCGGCGTTGCCGAACATCTGCGGCGCCGGCGGCGAGGCCTCGGGCTCGCGGATCTCGAACATCCGCAGCGCGTGCTTGTCCATCGGGTTCGTGCGGTCGGTCCACTTCACGCCCAGCGAGCCCATCTCCATCTTCTCGAAGCCGAGCGCGAGCGCGCAGTCGGCGAGCCCGCCCTTCACCGACTGCCGCGCCAGGTGCAGCGCAGTCGAGCCGGTGGAGCAGTTGTTGTTGACGTTGACGACCGGGATCCCGGTGAGCCCGAGCTGGTAGACGGCGCGCTGGCCGGCGGTCGACTCGCCGTAGCAATAGCCGACGAAGGCGGACTCGACGTCGTCGTAGGGGACGCCGGCGTCCGCCAGCGCCTTCTCGCCCGCCTCCTTCGCCCAATCGGGATAGTCGCCCTCCTTCGTGCCCGGCTTGTCGAACTTCGTCATCCCGACGCCGATCACGAAGGTGCGGTTTCCGTTTGCGGTCATCTATGGCCTCTCTTCAAGTCTTGGGTTGGGAGCCGATCGACCGGTTGTACCCCGGCCGATTGAGAAAGATACAGTCTAACCGGAACGTAAGTTTGGGTCATGCAGTCAGCGCTTCCTCGGCCTCGCGCTCGACCACGGCGCTGTCCTCGGCGCCGCGGGCGCGGATCGTGTGCAGGAAGCGCTCGACCGCCTCGATCACCGGCGCCGTCCGCGGCGACGGGATCAGGTCGAAGGCGTGCTGGCCGCCCTTCATCTCCGCGTACAGCACCGGCTCCCGCGAGGTCTCGCGAAGCCGGGCGACGAAACGGCGCGCGTCCTCAACCGGGGTCAGCGAGTCGGCCGTGCCGTGGACGACCAGGAAGGGCGGCGCGCCGTCGTGGACGAGGTGGGTGGGCGACGCGTCGCGAAAGCGCTCGGGCTCGTCTGCGCGGAACGCCTTGAACACGTATCGCTCCAGCACGTACTGGAGGATCGGCAGCTGGAGGTTGTCGGAATCGAGGAAGTCATAGACGCCGTAGAACGGCACCGCCGCCGCGACCGACGTGTCCGCCTCCTCGAAGCCGGGCTGCAGGGAGCGATCGTCAGCGGTCAGCGCAACTAAGGCTGCGAGGTGTCCGCCCGCCGAGCCGCCGGTGACGGCGATGAACGACGGGTCGACGTCGTAGCGGTCTGCGTTGTCGCGGATCCAGGCGATCGCCTGCTTGATGTCAATCGCCTGGTCGGGCCAGGTCGCGAGCGGGCTGAGGCGGTAGCTGATGTTGAAGCCGACCCAGCCGTTGGCGGCGAGGTGGTTCAGCAGCGGGATCCCCTGCTCCTTGCGGGTGCCGCCAATCCAGCCTCCACCGTGGACCTGGACGATCGCGGGACGGCGCGCACCCGGCACGGCCTGCGAGCTGGGCAGATACACGTCGAGCTTCAGCGGATAGGAGCCGCGCTTCGCGTACACGACGCCGCGCTCGTGACGAACTCCACGGCGGCGCAGCGCCAGCGGCGGGAAGACGACGTGACTGCGCGGGTAGCGGGGTGTCTGCGGCTCGGGATCGAGCTCGGCGACGGAGTCACGCGCCGAAACGACGGTCCGCTGGGCCCGCCAGGCGAGCATGGCGCCGGCGAGGTCGGAGACGCCCAAGAGCACGAGCCCGACGATTCCGACCGTGTGATCCAGGGCGCCGAGCGCCACCAGCACCGCAGCCGCGACCGCGCTGAGGACGATCAGGTGCGCCGCCAGCTCGACCGTGATCCAGGCCGCGATCCAGCTCCCGATCACCAGCAACCAGTGCCGCGCCGGCCAGCGCGCGTTGACGATCCCTATCGCCGCGACGACCCCGAGGCCGAGCAGCAGCAGTGACGCAGATCACGCCTCGATCGTCTCCAATTCCCGCTTCAGGATCTTGCCGGACGGGTTGCGGGGCAGCTCGTCCAGGAAGATCACCTCGCGCGGGACCTTGAACCGGGCCAGGTTCGCGCGCACGAACTCCTGGACCTCGCGCTCGCCCAGGTCCTCGCCTTCCCGCCTGACGACAAAGGCCCGCAGCCGCCTGCCGAAGTTCTCGTCGGGAACGCCGATCAGCGCCGCCTCGACCACGGCCTCGTGCGTGACCAGCAGCTCCTCCACCTCGCGCGGGAAGACGTTCTCGCCGCCGGAGACGATCATCTCGTCGTCGCGGCCGTCGATGAACAGGCGCCCCCCCTCGTCGAAGTGGCCGACGTCGCCGCTGGACATCAGGCCGTCGATCACCTCCTTCATGCCGCCGCCCGTGTAGCCGGAGAACTGGGCGTTGTTGCCGACGAAGATCCTCCCCGTCCGGTTCGGCCCTTCGACGGGGTTGCCGGCCTCGTCGTAGAGGCGCACGGTGGTGCCGATCGGCGGCCGCCCGGCGCACCCCGGGGCCGCGCGCAGGTCCTCGGGGGTGGCGATGCTGGCATAGGCGACCTCAGTCGAGCCGTAAAGGTTGTAGACGACGTCGCCGAGCACGTCCTGGGCGCGGATCGCGAGGTCGGCCTCTAGCTGGGCGCCGGCGCAGAAGACGATCCGAAGCGCGCTGAGGTCGCGGCCGCGGATCTCGTCCTCCCCGAGGGCGAGGATCCGCGAGAGCATCACCGGGACCACGATCAGCGCCGTGCAGCGGTTGCGCTCCACGGCATCGAGGACCTGCGCCGCATCGAATCGGCGTTGGGTGACGATCGTCGAGCCGAGGCCGACGGCGAGGACGGTGTGGGCGAAGCCGAGCGCGTGGAACATCGGCGCAGCGACAAAGGTCGCCTCCTCGGAGCGCAGCGGCACCTTCGAGAGCAGTGCGCCGAGCGCCGCGAGCGAGCGCGGCGACTCACGCGGGGCGCCCTTCGGCGTTCCGGTCGTGCCGCTTGTCAGCATCACGACCGAGGAGCGCTCGCCGGGCTTCGGCGGCTGCGAAGAGTCGCCGGATGCGATCAGCTCCTCGAGCGTCGGGTCGTCGCCGGGCTGGTCGATCCAGCCGAGGAAACGGCCACGGGGTGCGTCGACCCCGGCCACGATCTCGGCGAACTCCTGGTCGTAGACGAGCGCGTCGGTGCCCTCCCGCGCGCAGACCTCGGTCACCTGGGGGCCGGCGAAGTCGGTGTTCAGGTACAGGGCCCGGCCGCCGAGCTTCGCGCAGGCGAAGGTGGCGTCGATGAAGCCGCGGTGGTTGCGGCACAGGATCGCGACCCCGTCTCCGGGGCGCACCCCGGCCTCCAGCCAGGCGTTCGCGAGCGCGTTGGAGCGCAGGTCGAGCTCGGTGAAGCTGAGCTGCCCGAGCTCGTCGGCGAGCCCTGTTCGAACGCCGAGCTTCTCGGCGGCGCGGGTGGGCGACGCCCCCAGCGGGCCGTAGCGAGCGAGCGCCCGCACGATCCGCGCGGTCCGCGCGGGCGGCTCGACGCCGAGCATCCCGGCGCGGGCGACGTGGCGCGCCGACTGAAGCTCGACCGATGCGCGGCTGGCCAGTCCGGCTGCCCCGCGCTGGATCTGGGTGAGGAATGAGGAAGCCAGTGCGACCGGGAGGGTACACAAACAGTCAGGGCGGCATGTAATTACGGCGGCGACCTGATGGTCGTCTAGACTCGCGCGCCATGCTCGAGGCCGGGGGCGTCTACGGTGGGGTGCGGACGCGGACGATCGCGGTCGAAGGGCCCGGCCCCCCGCTGCTGCTGCTGCACGGGTACTCCGACAGCGCCGACACGTGGCGGCCGTTGTTGCGCGAGCTCCGCAACCGTGAGCGTCACGCGATCGCCGTCGACATGCCCGGCTACGGCCAGGCCGACCCGTTCGAGCCGGGGCCGATGCTGCCGCAGCTCGATGCGTTCGTCGCCGCGCTCGTCCAGGAGCACGCGCCGCGCAACGGCCGGCACGGCAACCCGATCGTCGTCGGCAACTCGCTCGGCGGGGTGGCGGCGCTGCGCGCGGCGCAGGATCTCACGCTGCCGCTGGCCGGGGTGGCTCCGGTCTCGCCCGCCGGCCTCGGCCACCAGCCCTGGGTGATCGTGGCCGAGCGCGAGCCGATGATCCACCGCATCCTCACCTCGAACGTCCCCGTTCCGATGCGGGCCGTGCGGAGGGCGGTGACGATTGCCTACGGACGGCTCGCCGTTTTCGATCGCGACCGAGCCGACCCCGAGGCGGCGGCCGCATACGCCTCCCAGTTCCGCAGCCGCGATGACGTCGTCCGCACGATCCGCAACGCGCGCGCGATTCTCGGCGAGCTGCACGACCCCTACGAGCTTGCGACGATCAAATGCCCCGTGATGATGATCTGGGGCGACCGCGACCTGCTCACCCCCATCCGCGGCTCCAAGCACGTCTTCGACGCCCTCCCCAATGCCGAGCTGGTCACCCTCGAGCGCGTCGGCCACTGCGCCCAGGTCGAGGTGCCGCAGCGGGTGGCGGAGGTTTTGACGGGGTTCGCGGACCGGGTTGCGCCCGTCCGCGCGAAGCGCCCGAACCTCAGTTCGAAGAGATGAACTCGCGGATGTAGGACCAGGTCGACCTGCGTGCGCCCATCCCGGTGAGCACGCCGAGATGACCGCCGGGAGCCTCTTCGAGCCTCACCGTCGGTGCTCCGGGGAGCAGCTCCTCCACGTGATGAACCGACTCCACCGGGGCGAGGACGTCGCTCTTGCCACCTACGGCGAGCACCGGAGCCCTCACCTCGGCCAGCTCGATCGTCCGTCCCTCGAGCTCGACGACGCCCCGCGTCAGCTCGCCCTCGAAGAAGAACTGGTGGTAAAGCTGCCCGATCGAGCGCCCGGGGTAGGCGAGCATCTTGGCCATGTAGCGGTCGACGGCTCGCATCTGCACCAGCGCCTCGCGGTTGTCGAGGTTGCGGGCGACGAACAGCGGGCGAGTGAGGTAGCGGTCGATCGCGGTCAGGCGAAAGCCGGCTGAGACCAGCGGCGCCGGGATTCCGCCCATCGCCTTGTAGATGTTGGTGACGATCGCTCCGCCGGTCAGCTCTCCGAGCTGGCGGATCGGCTTCAGCAGTCCGACCTTCTCGAAGTCGAACGGGCTCGCGACCAGCGACATCGACGAGGCCGGGAGCTCCGGGTCCGAGGCCAGCGAGAGCAGGCCCATGATCCCTCCCAGGCACCACCCCGCAGTGTGCACCGGCTCGCCGGCGTCCTTCGCGCTGGCGTGAAGGGCCTTCGGGATCACGTCGTCGACCCAGTGCTCGAGCCCGAGCTCGCGGTCGGAAAACCCGATCGGACCGTAGTCGACGACGTACGTCCGGTAGCCGAGCCAGGTGAAGTACTCCACCATGCTGACCCCGGGACGGAGGTCGAAGCAGCTCGCGGGGCCGGCGAGCGGCGGCAGCAGCAGGATCGACCCTCTCACCGGGCGGCTGCGGGGCTCGTAGCGGCGCACGGTCCGCTGCGGGCCGTCGTCGATGACGCTGAACGGCTTCGGTCGCGGGTCGGTGCTCGAATCGCCGATCGTGAGGTCGAACAGGTTTGCCGCGGCTTCGACCGCGAAGTCGACCGCACGAAGCGGCGGCGACAGGACCCGGGCGGCGATTGAGGGCTCCTCGTCGCCGTCCTCGTCCACCCGGCTCAGCGGCCGCGGAGGAAGGAAGCCGCGGGCAAGCGCCTGGAGCGGGCTGCCCTGCGCCTCGAGCGCCTCGAGCGTTCCCCCGTCCCAGGCCGACGGGTTGTCGAACAGGCCCTCGACCGCTGCGAGAGCAGCCTCCGTGGCAGTGCTCACGGGGCCATTGTCGCGAGCAGGCGCTCGCGCATCGCCTGCCAGCGGCGCTCGACCTCCGCCTTCGAGTCGGCGAAGCTGAGCATCGCGAGGCCGCGCATCGCCGAGAGGACGGTGTCCACGCCGGCGCGGAATTCCTGACTGCGAGCTTCTCCTGGGAACAGGTCGCGCATGTTCGAGTCGATCTGCTCCCCGATCTCTCGTTCGACCTCGATCATCCGCTTCCGCAGCTCCGGATCGGTTCGCGAGGCGATGATCAGCTCCATCGAGGCCGCAAACAGGGGGCTGGTGTGGAGCGTCCACAGGGTGTCGAGCAGGACCTCGAAGCGCTTCCTGCCTTCGGGGAGCGAGTTGAATTCCTCCAGGAACTCGCTCGAGCGCTTGACGGCGAGGTGGCGAACCGCCTCGGCCACAAGCTCCGCCTTCGTCGGGTAGTGGTGCACCTGGGCGCCGCGGGAAACGCCCGCGCGCTCGACGATCCTCATCGTCGTCGTCCCCGCGTACCCGTACTCGACCAGGCAGTCGATGGTCGCGTCCAGCAGCGCGGCGCGGGTCGTCGCCCGGCGCTCGGCCTGGGTGCGGCGATTCCCGTTCTTCTTTGTCTTGCTCGCTGCCTCCATACAAACAGTCCAGCCTGCACGATAGCGATGCGCGAGGCCGGCCCGGGGAGTTTTGGACCAGGCCGGGCGCGCGTCTAAGCTCGCGTCGGGGCCAATGACCGTCGAGGAGGCACATCGGATCGCCCGCGAGCGCGGGCCCTCGCGCTTCGTCTACTGGCTGGTGCGGGCGCTGATCGTTCCGTTCATGCGCGTCTGGTGGGGGCTGCGGATATCCGGCGCCGAGCACATCCCCCCGGACGGGCCGGCGATCGTGGCGCCGAACCACAAGAGCTTCTGGGACGCGTTCTTCGTCGCCGCGGCCACACGCCGCCACGTCCGCTTCATCGGCAAGAGCGAGCTGTTCAAGGGTCCGGCGGCAGGGCTGCTGCTGAGGCTGGGAGCGTTTCCGGTCCGCCGCGGCGAATCGGACACCGAAGCGATCGAGACCGCGCTCACGATCCTGCGCCAGGGCGGACTGCTGGCGATGTTCCCCGAGGGCACCCGCGTCCGCGACCCCGAGCAGCTCGGCGATCCCCGGCGCGGCGTCGGGCGCCTCGCTTTGGACACCGGCGCCGTGATCGTGCCGGCGGCGATCGTCAACACCGAGCGCCTGTTCCTCGGCCCGTTCCCGATCCCCCGCCGCGTCCGCCTCGCCTTCTCCGAGCCGATCGCCGTGGACGACCTGCCGCCGACGCCGGAGAGCGCCGGCGAGCTGGTCAGCGGGCGCCTGTGGCCGCAGGTGGAGGCCGAGCACGGCCGGCTGCTCACCCATCCCGGCGTGATCGCGGCGGCGCTCGCGACGCTCGGCTTCGGGAGCACTGTCGCCTACCGGCGGCGCCGCTCGGGCGGGCGCGGCAAGTCGTCGCCGCAGCAAGCGGCGATAAGCGCTCCTAGGTTTCGCGCTCGACTTGAAGGTCCACCATCTCAACTGCGGCACGATGTGCCCGTTCGGGGGCTCGCTCTTCACCGGCGAGGGCAGGCTGCTGACGACGTACAAGATCGTCTGCCACTGCCTGCTGATCGAAGCCGGCGACCAGCTCGTGCTCGTCGACACCGGTTATGGAACCGAGGACGTCGCCGACCAGCGACGGCTCGGGGCGGCGCGCTTCCTGCTGCTGCCGAAGCCCGATCCGGCTGAGCCGGCGATCGAGCAGATCCGCAGCCTCGGCCTGGATCCAAGCGATGTCCGCAACGTGGTCGTCACCCACCTGGACCTCGATCACGCCGGCGGGCTGCCCGACTTCCCGGATGCCGAGGTTCACCTGTTCGCCGCGGAGCGCGCGTCGATGGAGAACCCGGGGTTTCGGCACAGGGAGCGCTACCGCAAGGCCCACTTCACCCACGGCGCGCGATTCGTCGAGCACGAGGTCTCCGGCGATGACTGGTTCGGGTTCGAGAGCGTGCGCGTGCTTCCGGGCGCCGGCGCCGACATCGCGCTGGTCCCCCTCCCCGGCCACACCCGCGGCCACACGGCCGTCGCCATACAGACCGACGCGGGCTGGCTGCTTCACTGCGGAGACGCCTTCTTTAACCGCGGCGAGGTGGAGACGCCGCCCAGCTGCCCGCCCGGCCTGCGCGCCTTCCAGACCATCATGTCGATGGACAACGGGACCCGGAAGCGAAATCAGCAGCGGCTGCAGGAGCTGAAGCGCGATCACGGCGACGAGGTCACCATCGTCTGCTCGCACGACCACGTGCAGCTCGAGCAGTTCACCGGCACCGCCTGAGACGTAAGGGTGCGCGCGCTCGCGATCGTCCACCAGCGCGACGCGGGCGCGGGGGTGTTCGCCGACGCGGCGCGCTCGCGGCAGGTCGAGCTCGACACCTGGCTGCGGGCCGAGACCGACTCGCCGCCGGGGCGTCCGGCGGAGTACGACGCCGTCCTCACTTTCGGCGGCGCGATGCACGCCGATCACGAGGATCGCCACCCTTGGCTGCGCAAGGAGAAGCTGCTGCTCGCGGAGTTGCTGGAGCGCGGGGTGCCGCTGCTGGCGGTCTGCCTCGGCAGCCAGCTGCTGGCGGTGGCGGCGGGCGGAACGGCGCAGCGGGCGGCGCAGCCGGAGATCGGGTGGCATCGTGTGGATGTGACGAACGACGGCACCGATGACCCGGTGATCGGGGCGCTGGCGCCGAGCTTCGAGGCGTTCCAGTGGCACAGCTACGAGGGGGTGCCGCCCGCGGGCGCCACGGTCCTGGCGCAATCTCCCGTGTGCGTGCAGGCCTATCGCGTCGGCGATGCCGCCTGGGGAATCCAGTTCCACGCCGAGGTGACGCTTGCCGACGCCGAGAAGTGGATCAGCGAGACGCGGGAGGATGAGGACGCGGTGAAGGTCGGGGTTGATGCCGAGGCTCTGAGGGACGAGACTCGGGAGCGGATGGCGGGCTGGAACGAGCTGGGTAGGGGTGTGTGCAGTCGCTTCTTCGACGCGATTTCCAGCTAATCGGCCGTGACTTGCGAGTTATTGCCGCATAGCGGCAACAAGTCGCAAATACGCGGCCGAGCGCCCTCTCTCGGTGCTATTCGGGAGTGACGTACGCAGCCGAGAGCCCGCCGTCGACCAGGAACGTCGAGGCATTGACGTAGCTCGACTCGTCACTCGCCAAAAACAGCGCCGCGTTTGCGATCTCCCCGACCTTCGCGAACCGTCCCATCGGCAGGTGAATCAGGCGGCGCTGGGCCTTCTCCGGGTCCTTGGCGAACAGCTCCTGCAGCAGCGGTGTGTCCACCGGGCCGGGGCAGAGGGCGTTCACGCGCACACCCTGTCGCGCGAACTCCACCCCCAGCTCTCGCGACAGCGCCAGCACTCCCCCCTTCGATGCCGTGTAGGAGATCTGCGAGGTGGCGGCACCCATTACGGCAACGAAGGAGGCGGTGTTGATCACCGAGCCGCCGCCGGCCTCCAGCAGGTGCGGGATCCCGTACTTGCAGCAGAGGAAGACCGACTTCAGGTTCACATCCTGGACCCCCTGCCAGGCCTCGAGCGATGTGTCGAGCACCGAGACGTCGTCGTCGGGCGAGATCCCGGCGTTGTTGAACAGCACGTCGACGCGCCCAAGCTCCTCGGCAACCCTGTCGTAAACCCCCCTTACCTGCCCCTCGTCGCTGACGTCGGCCTGCAGCGCCAGCTCCCCCGCCGCCCCAGCGGCCAAGTCGACGCCCACGACCCTCGCGCCCTCGGTGCTGAACAAGCGAGCGGTTTCGGCGCCGATCCCGCTCGCCGCCCCCGTGATCACGCACACCTTGCCGTCCAGCCGTCCGGCCATCACCCCTCCTCCGTCGCGTAGTACACGTTCTTCAGCTCGCTGTAGGCCTCGAGCGCGTGCGGGCCCAGCTCCCTCCCCACTCCCGACTGCTTGAAGCCGCCGAACGGCGTCGCCACGCGGACCGAGTTGTTCGAGTTGATCGAGATCACGCCGGTCTCGAGCGCCCGCGCCACGCGCAGCGCCTTCGCGCCGTCGCGCGTCCACACCGACCCCGAGAGGCCGTAGACGCTGTCGTTGGCGATCTCGATCGCCTCGCGCTCGTCCGCGAACGGGATCACGCAGGCGACGGGGCCGAAGATCTCCTCGCGGGCGGCGCGGTCGGCGTTCGAGACCGGCGCCAGCACAGTGGGCGCAAACCAGAAGCCCGGGCCGTCGGGGGCCGACCCCCGGATCGCGATCGGCGCGTCGTCGGGGACGTATGAGCCGACCGTCTCGCGCTGCCCGGCCGAGATCAGCGGCCCCATCTGCGTCTCCTCGGAGAGCGGGTCCCCCACCCGCAGCGCCTCGACGGCGCCCTCCAGCGCATCCATGAACCGGTCCATCGCCGATCGCTCGACGAGGATCCGCGAGCGCGCGCAGCAGTCCTGGCCAGCGTTTCCGAAAACCGCCATCGGAGCGGCCGTGGCCGCGCGATCGAGGTCGGCGTCGGCGAAGACCACGTTCGCCGACTTGCCTCCCAGCTCCAGCGTCACCCGTTTGATCGACTGCGCCGCGGCGGCGGCGATTCCGCGCCCGACCTCGGTCGAGCCCGTGAAGGCGACCTTTGCGACATCCGGGTGCTCGACCAGCCGCTGCCCGCAGACGGAGCCCGGCCCCGCGACGACGTTGACGACGCCCTCTGGGATCCCGGCCGCGAGCGCGATGCGCTCGAACTCCAGGGCCGTGAGCGGTGTCAGCTCGGCCGGCTTCAGCACGACGCAGTTCCCGGCCGCGAGCGCGGGCGCGAGCTTCCAGGATGCGATCGTGAGCGGGAAGTTCCACGGCGTGATCAGCCCGACGACGCCGAGCGGCTCGCGGAACGTCATGTCGACCCCGCCGGCGACCGGAATCGTGTCGCCGAGCAGCCGTTCCGGCGCTCCGGCGTAGTAGCGGAAGGTGTCGACGACCATCCCGATCTCCCCGCGCGCATCGGAGATCGGCTTGCCGGCGTTTCGCGCTTCCAGCACCGCCAGCTCCTCCATGCTCTCCGCGAGCGCGTCGGTGAGCGAGTGGAGCGCCCGCGCACGATCGGCCGGCGCCAGCGCCCGCCAGGCGGGAAAGGCTCGCTTCGCACGCTCGACCGCCGCGTCGACGTCCTCGGCAGTCGCCCGCGGCACCTCGGCCATCACCTGCTCGGTTGCCGGCTCGACGACCTCGATCACGCCCGCACCGCCTGGCGCGCGGCCTCGAGCAGCGACGCGAACGCGTGCCCCCGATGCCGCTCCACCTCCTCTTCCTCGGCGTGCCACATCAGCCCGAGCGCAAAGCGCGGATCGGCCACCTCGATCGCCTCGATGATCCCGTCGGGCAGCGAGTGGCCGCTCGCCATAAGCCCGTCGCCGAGCGCGTCTATTCCCTGGTGGTGGTGGGAGCGGACCGAGAGTCGCTCGCCGCCGACCGCCCGCGCCGCCAGCGAGTTGGGCTCGAGCGCGACCTCGTGCTCGGAGAAGGTGCCGGGGGTCTGAAGGTGCAGCTCGGCGGTGGGCAGATGCTGGTCAATCGTCCCTCCGCAGGCCACGTTCAGCATCTGCATCCCGCGGCAGATGCCGAGCACGGGCAGGGTCCGCTCGAGCGCACGGCGCGCCAGCGCGAGCTCGAACGCATCACGCTCCGGAAACGTCGGACCGGTGCGCGGGTCGGGCTGAGCGCCGTACGCGGCGGGATCGAGGTCTGCCCCACCGGCGAGCACGAGCCCTGAGAGCAGGTCGAGGACTTCGTCAGGGCTGTCAGCGAGCGCGTCGTGGGAAGGCAGGATGACCGGCAGTCCGCCGGCATCGACGACCGCCCGCGAATACGAGCGCTGGGAGACGTTCGCATCGACATCCCACACCGCCCACCGCGCGCGGTCCGTCGCGGCGGTGATCCCGATCGTCGGCCGACTCACGACTTCATCATGACGCCACCGCCGGTGGCGGCTCAGCCGCGTTCGAACATGCGCCGGCGCTCGTAGTCGGTGACGACCTGGTCGAAGAGCTTCTGCTCGAGCCGGCCGTAGTTGAGGTAGTGCTTGTGGACCGCCTCGCCGAAAGCCGCCTTCGCGAACTCGCTTCCCTCCCACAGGTCCACCGCTTCGCGCAGGCTCGACGGGAATGGCTCGGCCTCGCCCGCCTCGTAGGCGTTGCCCTTCAGCTCAGGGCCGGGATCGGTTGCGTTCTCGATCCCGTCGAGGCCGGCGGCGAGCAACGCCGCCATTGTGAGGTAGGGGTTGGCGTCGGCCCCCGGGATCCGGCACTCGACCCTGCGCGACTCGCCGTGGCCGACGATGCGAAAGCCACAGGTGCGATTGTCACGGCCCCATGAGACCGAGGTCGGCGCCCAGCTCTCGGCCGCATAACGCTTGTAGGAGTTGATCGACGGAGCGAGGAACAGGGCCACCTCCCTCACGTGGGCACGACAGCCGCCGAGGTAGTGGCGGAACGCGTCGGTCTCTTCATCGCCGTCGACGAAGACGCTCTTGCCGTCTTCGCCGACGAGGCTGGTGTGGATGTGGCACGAGCTGCCGATGTCCTTCTCGGAGGGCTTCGCCATGAAGCTCGCGGAGATCCCGTTCAGGAACGCGATCTCCTTGGCGCCGTTCTTGTAGATCGTATGGCGGTCGGCGGCGGTGACGGCGTCGGCGTAGCGCGTGTTGACCTCGTGCTGGCCGTACCAGGCCTCGCCCTTGGAGAACTCGATCGGGATCCCGGCCTCGTGCATCCCGCGGCGGATCGGGCCCAGGTACTGCTCGTCCATCGTGGTCGCGAGGATGTGGTAGTCGAGGATGTAGGGGATCGTCGGGGTGAGGTCGTTGAAGCCCTTCTCCCACGCCTCGGCGTAGCTTTCCTTGTAGAGGTAGAACTCGAGCTCGGACGCGCAGTAAGGGGTATAGCCCTTCTCCGCCGCGCGCTCGTACTGCGCGATCAGGACCTGGCGGGGAGAGGCGACAACGGGGCTGCCGTCGTGGTTGACGACGTCGCAGAGGACAAGCGCGGTGCGGTCGAGCCACGGCACCCTCCGTAGCGTCGCCATGTCGGGCACGATCCCGAAGTCGCCGTATCCGCTCTCCCAGTTGGCCATCTCATAGCCCGGGAGCGGGTCCATCTCCATGTCAAGCGCGAGCAGGTAGTTGCAGCCCTCGACGCCGTGCTCGGTCACCTCGTCGAGGAAGTACTCGGTGTTGATCCGCTTGCCGAACAGCCGCCCCTGCATGTCGGTGAAGGCGGTGACGACCGTGTCGATCGTCCCCTCCTCGGCCTCCTTGCGGAGGTCGTCGACGGACAGCATCCCGCGATCCCCGCCGGGTCCTCCGGGACGCGGGGCGCCGTTCTTGGCGTTCGCGCTCACGCCGGCGAGCTACTCGGCGGGTGGCGTCGGGCCGCCTGCCGCGGGTGGCGATGGCCCCTCGGCGGCCGGCTTCTCCTCGACGATGCCCATGCCCTCGTCCACCTCGATCTGGCGGATCGGGCCCGTGTAGCGCTTGTTCATGCCGAGCACCCAGGCGAGGCCCGTGCCGAGCAGGACGATGCCGACGACAAGCGGCGTGTAGTTGAAGAGCTTCCAGTCGAAGTCGTCCTCCCACGGAACACCCGCGCTGTACGCGGGCAGGCAGAGGATGATGACCATGAGGATCACGAACACCACCGCGATCGTGTTGATCCACTTGTACCGGGGGCCCAGCGTCCAGGAGCGGGTCTCGAACGAGTCCCCCGCGCGCCAGCGCAGGAAGACCGGCGCGACGTAGGCGATGTAGAGCCCGACTGTGCCGATTGCGGTGACGGCGAAGAAGGCGACCGGCGGCACGAATCCGCCCTCGGTCGTGGGGTCGGGCGCGAAAACGCCGGAAGCACGATCAGGAAGGCGAGCGCGACGCTGCCGAGCACCGCCATCGCGGGACCCTGGTCCCGCTGACCCGGCTCCACAGCGTGCGGCCCGGAACGGCGCGGTCACGCGAGAACGCGAAGAACGTGCGCGAGCAGCTCGTCATGCACGCCATGCCGCAGAAGAACTGGCCGATGCAGGCAATCAAGATGATCGCCTCGGCCCAGTTCTGATCCATGTCGGCGGAGAGTGAACACGGCGATCGAGCTGCCGGTGAGGGGGTGCCGGCGCCGTTGGTTACGGCATTGGGTGGGTGGCGGCGAAGAGGAACGCGAGCAGCAAGAACCACCCGATCATCGCTGAGAGCGCGACCGACTGCCAGATGCCCTTCGCCGCAGCCTGCTCGGCACCCACCGTCTCCTCGGCCATATGCGCCGAGGCGTCGTAGCCGGTGATCGTGTACATCGTCAGCAGGAAGCCGACCGGCAGGACCAGGAACCAGTACAAGCCTCCGGTGGTCAAGCCCTCGTTGAAACCGGAGTTGTTGATCCTCTCGGTGAAGACGAAGTCGGCGCTCTGATGGCTGTCGGGAACGAAGATGAGGATCCCGAGGATGATCAGCGTCCCGAGCACGTGCCACCAAACCGAGACGCTGGTGAACACCGCAATCAATCGGTGGGAGTAGATGTTGATCAGGGCGTGAAGCGCGAGGATCACCGCGTACACCCAGAAGATCTCCTGGATGATGTGAGCGTCGTCGCCGAAGTTGATGAAGCCCAGATCCCAGCCCCAGAGGCCGAGCAGCGTTGTCGCGAAGACCGCGAGGACGTAGTCGACCGAGGCGACGATCCCGATCAGCCCGAGCATGTTGAACCACCCGGTGAACCACGACCAGCCAGCACCGGCGAGCCGATGGGCCCACCAGTACGGGCCGCCGGCGGTCGGGAAGGCCGAGGCGAGCTCGGACATGCTGACCGCCACCGTGAGGATGATCAGCGCGATCACCGGCCAGCCGATCGAGATGACGATCGGCCCGCCGTTGTTCCACCCCACGTAGAAGACCGTGAAGCAGCCGGCCAGGACCGAGATGATCGAGAACGAGATCGCGAAGTTGGTGAATCTCGTCCAGCCGCGGTCGAGCTCCTGCTCGTAACCGAGCTCGGCGAGCCTCGCTTCGTCGCTGTCAACCGGTCGGTGGGCCTCCATGCTTCACCTCTCTCCTCTTAGCTGCGCCGTTCAGGTAAAAGTGTCCGGGACAGCTATGGACGGCTATGAGCCCTGTAGAACCGCTTGAGCCTATTGCCACGGACGGACTGGAGTCAAGGGCAGATGGATGAACTTGTACAAATCGTCGAAAAGCTTGTCCAGCTTTTGGGCGCAGCGGAAGGCACGCCCCAGCCCCTCGGCGGCGGGATAACGAACCACAACTTTCGTGCACGGCTGGGCGGCGTCGAGTACGTGATCCGCGTGCCCGGCAAGGACACCTCTCTGCTCGAAATCGACCGCTCAGCCGAGCGCGAGGCGAACGAGTTCGCGGCGGGGCTGGAGATCGCCCCACGGGTCGCCGCGCAGCTCGACGAGCCTCAGGCGCTGGTGACGCTTTTCGTCGAGGCGAGCGAAATGGGCCCCGAAGAGCTGCGCGAGCCGCAGGCGATGGCTGAAGTCGCCGCGTCGCTGCGCAAGATGCACGACTCGGGCACCGTCCTGCCGACGCAGTTCGACTCCTTCCGCGTCGTCGAGACCTACGCCGCAACGGCCTCCGAGCACGGAGCGGAAGTTCCGGCCGACTACGAAGAGGCGCTGGCGCACGCCGGAGAGATCGAGAGCGTCCTCAGCGGTCCGGAGCACGATCCGGCACCCTGCCACAACGACCTGCTGGCGGCGAACTTCCTGCGCGACGCCGAGCGGATCTGGATCGTCGATTGGGAGTACGCGGGGATGGGCGATCGCTACTTCGACCTCGGCAACTTCTCGGTCAACAACGAGCTCGACGACGATGCCCGCGCTTCGCTGCTCGAGGCGTACTGGGGAGAACCCCCGAGCGAGCGGCACCTCGCCACCCTGTCGCTGATGCGCTACATGTCCGACTTCCGCGAGGCGATGTGGGGAGTGGTGCAGACGGCCATCTCCGAGCTCGACTTCGACTTCCACGACTACGCCGCGAAGCACTTCGCGCGGCTGCGCTCCTCAGCCGCGGACCCGCGCTTCCCGGGCTGGCTCGAGGAAGCGCGTGGCGCGCAGGGTTGAGCTGCCGGACCGCGCCCGCTGCGTGATCATCGGCGGCGGCGTCGGCGGCACGTCCGTCGCTTATCACCTCGCGAAGCAGGGCTGGGATGACGTGGTCCTGCTCGAGCGCGACCAGCTCACGTCCGGCTCCACATTCCACTCCGCGGGGCTCGTCGGCCAGCTGCGCGGTTCGGTCTCGCTGACGACGATGATGATGTACTCGGTCGAGCTCTACCGCCGGCTGGGCGAGGAGTCGGAGTTCGATCCCGGGTGGGTCGAGTGCGGCTCGCTGCGCCTCGCCTCGAGCGAGGAGCGGATGGAGGAGCTGCGTCGCCAGGAGGGCTGGGCGAAGACCTTCGGCCTGCCGCTGGAGATGATCTCGGCCGACGAGGCGCGGGAGATGTTCCCGCTGATGTCCACCGACGGCGTGCTCGGCGCCGCCTGGCTGCCGACCGACGGCTACCTCGACCCAGCGCAGCTCACCCACGCGCTCGCCGACGGCGCGCGGCGCGGGGGCTGCACGGTGTTCACCTCGACCCGGGTGACGGGCCTCGAGGTCGCGAACGGGCGGGTGACGCGCGTGCGGACCGAGCGCGGCGACGTCGCGGCGGAGGTTGTGGTGATCGCGGCAGGGATGTACGCGGCGGAGATCGGCCGCATGGCGGGGGTGCGGATACCCGTGATCCCGATGTCGCACCAGTACCTCGTCACCCAGCCGTTCCGCGAGCGCGGCGACTCGCACATGCCGACCCTGCGTGACCCCGACCTGCTGATCTACTTCCGCGAGGAGGGCGGCGGGCTGGTGATGGGCGGGTACGAGCGCCAGTCGAAGCCTGCCTTCCTGCCGGACGGCACCGGCGGACTCGACCGGATCCCGCCGGACTTCAACGGCCGCCTGCTCGAGGACGACTGGGACCGCTTCGAGGAGATCACCGAGAACTCGAAGCGGCGGGTTCCGGTGATGGACGAGATCAAGGTGACGCGGATGATCAACGGGCCGGAGGCGTTCACACCCGACAACGAGTTCTGCCTCGGCGAGACCGAGGTGCGGGGCCTCTTCGTCGCCGCCGGGTTCTGCGCCCACGGGCTCGCCGGCGCGGGCGGGATCGGGAAGGTCGTCGCCGAGTGGATCGCCGAGGGCGAGCCCAGCGTGGACCTGTGGGAGATGGACATCCGCCGCTTCGGGGCCCAGTACCGCTCGCCCTCCTACACCCACGCGCGAATCCGGGAGACCTACGAGACCTACTACGACATCCGCTACCCCAACCACGAGCGCAGCGCGGGGCGGCCGCTGCGCGTGCCGGCGGCCTACGCGTGGCACGCCGAGCACGCCGCCTCCTTCGGCGAGAAGTCGGGCTGGGAGCGGGTCAACTGGTACGAGTCCAACGCCCCCGCGGGTGACGAGAGCCTGCGCCCGCGCGGCTGGGCGGGGCAGCACTGGTCGCCGGCGATCGGAGCCGAGCACGCCGCCACCCGTGAGGCCGTCGCGCTGTTCGACGAGTCCTCGTTCGCGAAGATGGAGATCGAGGGCGCCGACGCGGCGCGCTTCATCGAATCGCTCTGCGACAACGAGGTCGCGCGCGACGTCGGGTGCATCACCTACACCCAGATGCTCAACCGCCGCGGCGGGATCGAGTGCGACTTCACGGTCTCGCGGCTGGCCGAGGATCGCTTCTCGATCGTCACGGGCACGGCGTTCGGCAACCACGACCGCGAGTGGATCCGCAAGCAGATCCCCGAGGGCATGCAGGTGCAGGTGCACGACACGACCGCGCAATGGAGCTGCATCGGGATCTGGGGCCCGCGGGCGCGCGACGTGCTGGGTCCGCTGACGCCCCAGGACCTGAGCAACGAGGCGTTCCCATACATGAGCGTGCGCGAGACCACGGTCGGCGACGTCCCCACGCGGGCGCTGCGGGTCACCTACGTCGGCGAGCTGGGCTGGGAGCTCTACTGCCCGACCGAATACGGATTGGGGCTGTGGAAGGCGCTTTGGGAGTCCGGCCGCCCGCACGGCATCGTCGCCGGCGGCTACCGGGCGATCGACTCGATGCGGCTCGAGAAGGGCTACCGGGTGTGGGGCGCCGACATCACGCCCGACGAGACGCCGTACGAGGGCGGGGTTGGCTTCTGCGTCAAGCTCGACAAGGAGGGCGGCTTCATCGGCCGCGACGCGCTGGCCGAGGCGAAGGAGCGCGGCCCGCGGCGGCGCCTGCGCTGCTTGACGCTCGAGGACCCGCGCTCGGTCGCGCTCGGCAACGAGCCCGTGCGGATCGGCGACGAGATCCGCGGCCGTGTGACAACCGGCGGCTATGGATACACCGTCGGCCGTTCGATCGCCTACGCGTACCTGCCTCCCGAGCAGGCCGAGCCCGGCACACCGGTGGCGGTGGAGATCTTCGGTCGCTGGGTCGAGGGGGAGGTTGCGAGCGAGCCGCTCTTCGATCCGAAGGGGGAGCGGATTCGTGCATGACATCGCCGAGTTCCTTCACCGGCACGCACCGTTCGACGACCTCGCCGATGAAGCGCTCGAGGAGCTTTCCCGGTCCGCCGAGGTCGAGTACTTCGTAGCCGGCACCACCATCTTCCGCCAGGGCGAGGGACCGATGAAGCACGTTCGCATGGTCCGCCGGGGAGTCGTCGAGTTGGTGGACGGCGGCCGTGTGCTCGACCTTCTCGGCGAGGGTGAGCTCTTCGGGCACCCCTCCATGCTCTCCGGGCTACCGGCCGGATTCGAGACCCGGGCCGCCGAGGACAGCCTCTGCTACCGGCTTCCGGCGGACGCCGTCGTTCCGCTCCTGGCCCGCCCGGCGGGGCTTCGCTACGTCGCACGCAGCCTTCTCGATCGTCCACGACCGGACGCGGCGGCACCGGCAGCGGCGCTCGACCCCGCCGCCCGGCCGGTCGCTCAGCTCGTCCACCGGCAGCCGATCATCTGCAATCCGGACTCGACTGCGCGTGAGGTGGCCCAGCGCATGGCCGAGGCCGAGGCGAGCGCAGCGCTGATCCGGCTGCCGGACAGCGAGCTCGGGATCGTCACCGACCGCGACCTGCGCGATCGCGTCGTCGCCGCCGGCGTCGCAGCGGATGCGCCCGTCACCGCAGTGATGAGTGTGCCCGTGTTCACCGTCACTCCGGCGCGGCTCGGGGCCGAGGTGATGCTCGAGATGCTCGATCGGGGCATCCACCACGTGCCGGTCGTCTGGCCCGACGGCAAGGTGCTCGGCATCCTCCACACCGGGGACCTTCTCGCCGCCGAGGCGCGAGGGCCGTTCCTGCTGCGGCAAACGATCGCCGACGCCCACGACGTCGGTGCGCTGCGGCGGACGGCAGCCAGGCTGCAGCCCGAGGTGATCGCCCTGCACGACGCCGGGGTCCCGCCCGCGCGGATCGCCTCGATCATCACCGTCGTCGTCGACGCCCTCACCCGCCGGCTGATCGAGCTGACGGTTGACGAGCTGGGGACCGTGCCTTGCCCGTTGACTTGGCTGGCGCTCGGAAGCCTCGGACGCCGCGAGGTGGTGCCATCGTCGGACGTCGATTCCGCACTCGTATGGGACGGAGCGGGAGACGAGACTCAGCGGTACATGCGCGAGCTCGGCCGACGGGTGGTCGGCGAGCTGGCCGCGATCGGCTTTGCCGCCGACCCCCACGGGGCCACCGCGGCGGGACCGCTGTTTGACGACTCATTCGACTCGTACCGCAGCCTCATCCGCAGCACGATCGAGAACGCCGAGCACTACCCGGACAAGGCATTGATCTACATCTCGCTTCTCTGCGATGCCCGGCGGGTCTTCGAGATCGGGGACGCCCGCGACCCGCTCGAGGAGGTGCGCCACGCGTGGCACCGGCGCAGCGTGTTGCGGTTGATGCTGCGCCTCGCCCTGGCGCACAGCCCGCCGCGAGGATTGCGCAAGGGCGCTTTCGACATCAAGGAGAGCGGGCTGCACCCGATCGTCGACATCGCCCGGTATGCGAGCCTCGCGGCGGGTGTCCGGCTCACATCCACACAGGAGCGTCTGGACTACGCGGCAACGGCGGGCACGCTGGACGGGGCCAAGGTGCGGATGCTGGTTGAGGCGTTCGACCTCTTCTGGCGCCTGCGGCTCGAGCACCAGGTGGTCCAGATGCGGGAGGGCGGCGAGCCCGACAACCAGATCGATCCCGATGCCCTGAATCCGGTGACGCGGGGGTACGTTCGCGAGGCGTTTCACGCCGTGCGCGCGGTGCAGCGCTCGCTCCGCAACGAGCTGGCGCTGCCGCCGTGACCCTGCTCCCGCGGCGCCGGCGCCGCTCCATCGCTGCGAAGGCGTACGCCCGGGCGAAGCCGCCGACAGCCGACACGCCGTGGCGCGAGGCGTGCTACGCCGTCGTCGACCTGGAATTGACCGGGCTCGACCCGAGACGCGACGAGATCATCTCGTTCGCGTCGGTCCCGGTGATGGAGGGACGCGTGGTCGCCCGTGAGGCTCGTGCCCTGACGATCCGGCCGCAGCAGATGCCGCAGCCGGAGACGATTCGCATCCACGGCCTGCGGCCGGTCGACCTCGCCGAGGCGCCGGCGCTCGCCGAGGTGCTCGATTCGATTCTCGAGGCGCTGACCGGCAGCGTGCTCGTCGCGCATGTGGCGTGGGTCGAGCGTGAGTTTCTCGATGCCGCCTTCAAAGACATGGGCGTTCGCGTGAGTGAGCCGGTGCTCGACACCGCAGTCCTCGCTCACCACGTTCTCAGCCGGCCAGGCGACTTCGTGCCCGAACGCGTGGCTCTCTCCGTCGCGGCCCGCAAGCTCGGGATGCCGGTGCACCGCCCCCACGTCGCAGAGGGTGACGCCCTGACGACGGCTCAGCTGTTCCTCGCGCTCGCGAGCCACCTTCAACGCAGCGCTCCGCAGACGGTGGGCTCGCTCGCTCGCCTGTCCACCGGCAAGGGTTAGCGTCCGACCTGTGGAGGAGAGGAGCGGCGCCTAATGGACATCGAGGTGGCGATCGCCGGAGCCGGAGTGGTCGGCTCGGCGTGCGCGCTCGCGCTCGCGCGGCGCGGGGTCGACGTTGCGCTGCTCGAAGCCGAGCCCGAGCCGGGGCTGGGAGCCAGCGGCACCAACTCGGGCATCGTCCACACCGGGTTCGACTCCGTGCCGGGCGAGCTCGAGACCGAGCTGATCCTGCGCTCGGCGGAGCTGCGCGCCGGAGTACTGGAGATGCTCGGCGTTCCGACGGTCAGATGCGGCGCGGTGATGCGCGCGCTCGAGCCCGCGCAGCGTGAGCCGATCGCGGAACTGGCCCGGAACGCCGAGGCGAACGGGATCGAGACGCGGCTCGCGGACGACGGCTCGCTCGAGGTGCCGGGCGAGTTCGTGTGCGATCCTGTTGCCTACACGCTGGGGCTCGCCGCCGCCGCGCAGCGCCACAGGGCCGAGCTGCGCACGCGCTTTCGCGTCGCCAGCGTCGATCGCAGCGGCGAGCGCTTCTCTGTGCGCTCGAACGGCGGTGACGCTGTGGGCTGCCGGGTGCTGGTCAACTGCGCCGGCCTTTACGCCGACGAAGTCGCGCGGGAGGCCGGCGACGACTCGTTCGAGATCTATCCGCGCAAGGGCGAGTTCCTGGTCTTCGACCCGCCGGGTGGCGATCCGCTCGATCGCATTCTGCTCCCCGTTCCCAGCGAGAGCACCAAGGGCGTGCTGGTCTTCCCCACTGTCGATGGGCGCGTGATCGCCGGACCGACGGCGGTCGACGGCACCGACAAGCGCGACTGGTCGGTGCGGCCGGAAGCGCGCGAGGAGATCGTTCCCAAGGTGGTGGCGATGCTGCCGGCGCTTGAGGGGTCCGAGCCGATCTTTGCCTACGCGGGCCTGCGCCCCGCCGGCCGCGGGGTCAACTACCTGATCGGGCATTCGGAGGCGGCGCCACGGCTGATCAACGTCGCAGCGATCCGCTCCACGGGGTTGACGGCGTCCCTGGGGATCGCCGAGTACGTCTGCACGCTGGTCGCCGAGCTCGGGGTGGAGCTGGCCGAAGAGACACCGCTCGAGGCCGGCCCGCCGGCGCCGGCCGAAGCCGGCTGGTGGCGCCGCACGGCCGACTTACACGCGTGAATCCAGGCCCGGAAACCGGGCCCAGATTCACTCAGAATGGATTGCCGGCTCCCTCGATGCTGCCGTTCGTCTGCCTTCCCCCTGGCGAAGCCAGCGATTAGCCTGCCGGGTTGATGCTGCTCGGGATCGACGAAGGAACGTCGGCCGTGAAGGCGGTCCTGTTCGACGCCGACCTGCGACCGGTCGCCGAAGCGCGTCGTGAGAAACGCCTCCACCACCCCCGCCCTGGGTGGGTGGAGCAGGATGGCGAGGAAGTTGTCACGTGTGTCGTCGACGCCGTGTCGGAACTGCTCCAGGATGGCGCCGATGTCGACGCCTGCGGGCTCGACCATCAGGGGGAGTCGGTGCTTGCTTGGGATGCCGAGTCCGGCCGCGCGCTGACGCCGATCGTCACCTGGCAGGACAAGCGCTCCCAGGAGGTGCTGGACCGACTGGACTCGGAAGGGCAAGCGGAGGAGATCCGCGAGCGCAGCGGATTGCCCCTCGACCCGTACTTCTCGGCAGGGAAGCTGGCCTGGCTGCTGGAGAACGACGCAGAGGTCGCGGCCGCGGTCGCCGCCGGAACCGCCCGAATGGGGACCGTGGACTCGTTCCTCTGCGACCGGCTCGGGGCCGGGTTTGCCACCGACCCGGCGACCGCCTCGCGCACCCAGCTAGGAGCTCCGGACTTCGACCCGGTGCTGCTGGAGATCTTCGGCGTTCCGCGGGACGCGCTTCCGGAGATCGCCGACACAGCAGGCGATCTCGGCATGCTCCATCACGACTCGTGGCCCGGCGAGCTCCCGCTCCGCGCCCGCTGCCCCGACCAGCAGGCGGCGCTCGCCGGCGCCGGCTGCACCGAGCCCGGCCGGGTGAAGGCGACGTACGGAACCGGCGTCTTCGTGCTCGCGCACGGGGGCTCCGAGCGCCCGGAGCCGGCCGGCGGCCTCCTCCCCACCGTCGCCTGGCGGGTCAACGGGGAGGTCGAGTGGGCGATCGACGGCGGCGTCTTCACCGCCGGCGAGCTGCTCGAGTGGCTGACGCGCGATCTCGGCCTCGCCGCCGATCCAGCGGCTCTCGCGGCTTCCGCCGCCGAGGTCGATGACGCAGGTGGCGTCCGCGTCCTCCCCGCCCTCGCCGGGGTCGGGGCGCCATGGTGGCGACCCGAGGCGCGCGCCGTGATCGCCGGGCTCACCTCGGCCACCCGTCCCGCCCACATAGCCCGGGCGGCGCTTGAGGCGATCGCGTGGCGGGTGGCCGACGTCGTCGAGGCCACGCGGCAGTCGGTCCCGGTCGAAGTGCTACGGGTGGACGGCGGCCTCACCCGCGACCCGACGCTGCTCCAACTCCAAGCCGACGCCGCGGGAGTCTCCGTTCAGCGCGGCGCCGTGGACGCAACCGTGGCGGGAGCGGCGGCGCTGGCCGCCGTCGGAGCGGGGATCTGGTCGGGGACCCGGGAGATCGGGGAGCGGATTCCGGCGGGCGAGCGCGTGGAGCCGACCCGCGACGCCGAGTGGCGCGACGCCGCCCACGCCGAGTGGCGGGAGTTCGTCGCTCGAGCCATCGAACTCTGACTCCCGAACGGCAGCACCGAGGGGGGTAAATTCGGAGGATTGGCGAGTTGTCTCCGCATACCGAAGAGAAGTCGCCGATGCTGGCCGGTGCCCGCTCGAGCCCCTTCCCTGGGTGCTATCCGTTCGTGCCTCGCACAGGCGTCGAGCCCGCAAAGTCATCCACCGCCGCGAGATCGAACTCACCGTGGTCGCTGCCGAGCCCCTGCGCGACGATCGCCGCCACCGCGCAGCCCAGCACCGCGGCCTCGCGCCGGGTCCGGCCGAGGCTGAGCCCACGCAGGAACCCGGCGGAGAACGCGTCGCCGCAGCCGGTCGTGTCAACCACATCGATTTCGAACGCCGGCACCCGCTCCACCCCCTCGGTGCTAACGACTACCGCGCCGTCCGCGCCGCACGTCGCCGCCACGCACCCCACCCCGCGCTCGAGCAGCGCCCTGCAGCCCGCCTCCAGATCGCCGGCGCCCGTCAGCCCCAACACCTGATCGTCGTTCGGCAGCAGGTAGTCGAGGTGCTCGAAGGCGGGCGCGATCCAGTCGAGGATTTCGGCCGCCTGCTCTCCCGGCGCGAGGATGTCGGCGGACGTGGTCACGCCGTGCTCGCGGGCGTGGGTGAGGATCCGCGCCGCCGCCTCGCCTCCCATGAACTCGGGCCCGCCGAGGTGCAGGTGGCTGGCGCTTTCGAGCTGATCCAGGGGCACGTCCGCCGGACCGTAGGTGCCGTTGGCGCCGATCACGTGAAACGCGGGCCGCTCGCCGCTGGGCCGGATCGGGAGCACGCTGGCCGAGGTCTGGACGTCGGTGCGGCGCACGAGCAGCGCCGTGTCGATCCCTTCGCGCGCGAGCAGGCCGAGCAGCATCTCGCCAACCGCATCGGTGCCGATCGCGCCCGCGCTTCGCACCTCGGCGCCCAGCTTCGCGAGCACGATCGCCGTTCCACCAGCCGACCCCGCGGCGGTGACCCGGATCTCGTCGACGAGCTGGCCGCCCTGCCCCTCGGGGATCCGCTCGACCGGCCGCACCAGGACGTCGAGCACGTGCACCCCCATCGCGATCGCCTTCAAGCTCCCGCGCCCTTCCCCTCGTCGATCTTCCTCGTCGATCCATACCCGCGCGCGATCGCCGCCTCCACCACCGCCTGCTGCTGCTCCGCGTCGAGGACCCGCGGCGTCCCCAGCGCCGCCGCTCTCAGATACACCGAGCACGCCCATTCGAGCAGCAGCGTTCGCTCCACGGCCTCCCCGAGATCGGAGCCGAACGCAATCGCGCCGTGGTTCGCCATCAGCGCGGCGGTTCTCCCCTCGAGCGCATCCAGCACCGACTGCGCCAGCTCCGGGGTCCCGAACGTCTCGTAGCGCGCGACGCGAACGTCCCCGCCGAGCAAGAGCATCTGGTAGTGGATGCAGGGCAGCTCGTCGATGACGCACGAGAGCGCCGTTGCGATCGGCGCGTGCGTGTGCACCACTGCGCCGGCGTCGTAACGGGAGTAGATCCCCAGGTGCAGGTCGAGCTCGGACGTCGCCTCGAGCTCTCCCTCGACCACCGCGCCCGACGGATCGACGACCGTCACCTGGCTCGGCTCGAGCTCGCCGAGAACCGCGCCGGTGGGCGTGACCGCTATCGACTCGCCCACGCGCGCGCTCACGTTCCCGGCCGTGCCGACAAGCAGGCCTTCGGCGGCCAGCCGGCGCGCGGCATCTGCAACCTCCTCCCGCTGGCGCTCGAACATGCTCGGCAGACCATAATTCCAACGATGAGCAAACGGGGGATGACGCGGCGGACGCTGATCGGTGCCGGCGCCGCCGGCGCCGTGACGCTGCTGGGACCCGGCGGGCGTGCGCTCGGATCCAGGCGCCGGCGCGATCGCGCCGTCGATGTCGCAATCGTCGGCGCCGGGCTCGCGGGCCTGACAGCGGCCCGGGGCCTCGTTCGCGCGGGCCATTCGGTCGCCGTGCTCGAAGCACGAGACCGGGTCGGCGGGCGCGTCTTGAACCACGAGCTTCCGGGCGGCAACATCTCCGAGGCGGGCGGCACGTTCGTCGGCCCCACACAGGACCGCCTGATGGCGCTCGCCAAGGCGATGCGCGTGCGCACCTTCGAGACCTCGGTGCCGGGCGAGAACGTGTACATCGCGGAGGGCTCGCGCACTACATACAGCGACACCGGCGTCACCGGCACCGCGCCGCCGGATCCGCAGATCCTCCCCGACCTGGCGCTCGTAGTCACCCGGCTGAACGAGATGTCGATCGAGGTCGGCGTCGACGAGCCGTGGGCGGCGCCGAACGCGATCGAGTACGACAACCAGACCTTCGAGACCTGGATCCGGGACAACAGCGCCAGCCCGCGCTTTCGCAAGATCGTGCCGGTGGCCACGCGGCCGATCTTCGGCGCCGAGCCCGCCGAGCTCTCGTTGCTGTTCGTGCTCTTCTACATCGCCGCCTCCGGCAACGAGGAGAACGTGGGCACGTTCGAACGCAACTTCAACGTCCGCGGCGGCGCCCAGGAGTCGCGCTTCCACGGCGGCTCGTTCCTGATCCCGCTGCGCGTCGCCGCCCAGCTCGGCGACCGCGTGATGCTGCGAGCGCCGGTGCGCCGGATCGTCCAGGACGGCGGCGGAGTCGTCGTCCACCACGACCGCGGTGTGGTGCGCGCAAAGCGGGTGATCGTCGCCATCCCACCCACCCTGGCCGGCAGGATCGACTACCGCCCCGGGCTGCCCGTCGGACGCGACATGCTGATGCAGCGCCTGCCTCAGGGAGCGCTGAACAAGGTCGGGGTCGTCTACGACACCCCGTTCTGGCGCGAGGACGGGCTCAACGGCCAGATGGTGAACATGGACGGGATGATCAACTACACCGTCGACGACTCTCCGCCAGACGGCAATCCCGGGATCATCTTCGGCTTCGCCGGAGGCGACAAGGCGCGCCTCTTCAACACCATGCCCAAGTCAGAGCGCCGCCGCGCAGCGCTGGCGGACCTCGTCGCCGGGTTCGGGCCGAAGGCGGCGAAACCGAACATCTACTTCGAGTCCAACTGGACCCGCGAGCGCTGGACGCGCGGCGGCCCCACCGCAATCGCCGCTCCCGGCGTCTACACCCAATACGGCGCCGCGCTGCGAAAGCCGTCCGGCCGCATCCACTGGGCCGGCACCGAGACCTCGACCTACTGGAACGGCTACATGGACGGTGCCGTGCGCTCCGGCGAGCGCGTCGTCGAAGAGGTGACCTCCGAGTTGTGAAGACCCTCGCCTGCCTGATCTCGCTCACCGCCGCCCTCGCCCTTGCCGCCGGTGCGGCGGCAAAGGAGAAGCTGCCCGTGCCCTGGACCTTCACCGCGCCGCCGACCTCGGAGGAGAACCCCGATCTCTCCCCGCCCGGCTCGAACGACTTCGACTGCAAGCCGCGCAAGCGCCATCCCGACCCGGTCATCCTCACGCACGGCCTGGTCGCCAACCAGACGGTCAACTGGCAGACGATCTCGCCCTTCCTCTTCAATCGCGGCTACTGCGTGTTCTCTCTCACCTATGGCCGCATCGAGGGCGTCGAGGCCCCAGGCAAGTACTACCGGCCCGGCGGGCTGGAGCGAATGGAGCGCAGCTCCAGGGAGCTGAAGCGCTTCGTCAACAAAGTGCTGCGGGCGACCGGCGCCGAGGAGGTAGACATCGTCGGCCATTCCGAGGGCAGCCTGATGCCGAACTACTACGTCAAGTTCCTCGACGGCGCCCGCAAGATCGACGACTACGTCGGGCTGACAACGCTGTGGGACGGCACCCAGCTCGGTGGCGCATTCGTCCTCGCCGAGCTCGCGCGGGCGTTCGGGATCGACGAGAACGCCTACCCGCTGTTCCAGGACTACTGCCGCTCCTGCCCGCAGTTCGTCCATGGCTCGAACTTCCTCGAGAAGATGAACGAGGGCGGCGTCGCGGCGGCGGGCGTCACCTACACCAACATCGTCACCCGCTACGACCAGCTCGTGATCCCGTACACGAGCGGGCTGATGGAGCCCGGCCCCGGGATCACAAACGTAGTCCTGCAGGACTACTGCGAGCAGGACCTCGCCGAGCACCTCGCCGTGGCGGCGGACCCGGTCACCGCCGGGTTCATCCACCGCGCCCTCGACCCGAAGCGCGCACCGGACCCACCGTGCGTGCCGGTGCTCCCGGGTATCGGGGCGGTCGGCTACTCCGGGTCCTGACCCCCACACCTGGCGACCTCTCCCCGAAGTGGGAGACTGACGCGATGGGACGACGGGCTGCGCGGCTGCTAGCTGTTGTCTTCGCCTGTGCGATCGCGGCGGCAGTCGCGATCCCCTCGTTCACCGGCGATGCCACCGGGCAGGACGGGGGCGGCGACAGCGGCCCGCCCCAGGGCGCCGCGGATAACAGCGACCGCCTCAGCCCCGAGCGCTCAGAAGGCGCCGATGGCGCCGACCCCGCCGCCGACGCGCCCGACGTCGTCCGCATCGGCGGGCTGATCAACGACATTCAGCAGCTCGATCTGCAGTCGCATTCCTACAACGTCGACATGTACATCTGGTTCAAGTGGACCAACCCGGACATCGACCCCGCGCGCTCGTTCGAGTTCATGAACGCGTTCGAGCTCTGGGGTCACATCCTCAGCTACGAGACATCGAAGCCGGAGGTGCTCGACGACGGCACGCTCTACCAGGTACTCCGCATCCAGGGCAAGTTCAACACCAAGCTCCCACTCGAGCAGTACCCGTTCGACACCCAGCACCTGCGGGTCGAGATCGAGGACACGACCGCCGACGTCAGCGGGACTGTGTTCGAGCCGGACAACGATCCGATCTCGCTCACCGACAGCCTCACCATCCCGGGCTGGGACATCGGCGATCCGACCCTGACCGTGGTCGACAACACCTACGACACCGATTTCGGCGACCCCCGATTCGCGGGCGGGGCGACGTACTCGCGCGCCGTCTTCGACCTTCCCGTCAGCCGGCCGAAGGGCACGTACGCGTTGAAGCTGCTGCTGCCGATGCTGCTCGTCGCGCTGACCGCGACGCTGTCGCTGTTGGTACATCCGCAGTTCGTCGAGGGCCGGATCGGGATCGGGATCACCGCGCTGCTGACGCTGGTCGCCCTGCAGCTGACCAGTAACTCCAGCCTGCCCGAGGTCGACTACCTGATCCTGCTCGACAAGCTCTACATCCTCAGCTACGGGTTCGTCGTCTTGACGATGGCGGTGATCGTGCGCAACTCGTGGGTCGACGCGACCGGCGACATCACCAGCGCCGTCCGCGCCGACCGCCGCGGCCTCGCGTGGCTGACCGGGCTCTACTTCGCCGGCGTCGCGATCATCTTCCTGCAGTCGCTCGCGTAGGAAAGCGATGCCGGCGACGGGCTCGAAGGTGGAGCGGGCGGTCGTCGTCGGCGCCGGACTCGCCGGGCTGTCGGCGGCGGACGCGCTCGCCGCTGCCGGGATCGAAGTAGCGGTGCTCGAGGCCCGCGATCGCGTGGGCGGGCGAACATGGTCTCGGGAGCTCGCCAACGGATCGGTGGTCGAGATGGGGGCCGAGTTCATCCTCGCCGGCAACACCGCCGTGCGCGAGCTGGCCGCGGACCTCGGGCTCAGGCTCTGGGACAAGGGCATGCGCTACGGCGAGCGCGAGCCTCGAGGCGGGATCGGGACGAGCGCCGAAGCGCTCGCCGGCGCCGTTCGCGTCGTCGATCGCGCGATCGCCGCCGGTCTCGACGGACGCCCCTCGATCCGGGAGCTGCTCGACTCGCTCGAGCTCGACCCCGGCGCCCGCGAGGCGATCCTCGCCCGCGCGGAGATCTCCTCCGCCAGCTCGGCCGACGACATCCCCGCCACCGACTTCACCGGCATCGCGCACATCGACACCACGCCCGCGCCGGGCGTCGCCGGCGGAAACCAGGGACTGTCGCTGGGGCTGGCGGCGGGGCTCGGTGATGCCGTCCTGCTTTCGAGCCCGGTGACCGCGATCGGCTGGGGCGGTGAGGGCGAGCGTGCATCGGGGCCGCGGGTACGGGTCGCTCCGGAGCGCGGCGACGAGCTCCTCGCCGATGCCTGCGTGGTCGCGGTTCCCGCCGCGGTTACCGGTCGGATCGCCTTCGACCCGCCGCTGCCGGCGGCGAAGACCGACGCGCTCGCCTCGGTCCGCTACGGCCACGCGGCGAAGCTGTTCGTGCCGCTGGCGGAACCGGTGCCGGTGGGCGCGGTGATGAGCGTCCCCGAGCGCTACTGGTGCTGGACGGCGACGGGTCCCGGCGGGGCGCCGATGCCGGTGGTGAGCTGCTTCAGCGGCTCGCCGGCGGCGCTCGGAAACCTGCGGGTGGCCGAGGGACCGGAGACCTGGCTCGGCTCGCTCGCCCGCCTGCGCCCCGACCTCGCGCTCGAGCCTGAGCGCGCGGTGCTCTCCACGTGGGACGACGACCCGTGGGTCGGCGCCGCCTACTCGATCTCGCCGGAGCCCGGCCGCCTCGCCGCACTCGCCGAGCCGGTCGGCCCGCTCCTCTTCGCCGGCGAGCACATGGGAGGCCCGTTCAACGGCTTGATGGAGGGCGCGATCCGCAGCGGCCGCGCCGCCGCCGAGCAGGTGCTGGCTATGGGGCGACCCTGATCTTCCGCCGGATCAGGGTCTTGTTGCCGGCGGCGTCGGTGGCGCCGATCTTCAGCCTCACCTTGAACGCCTGCTTCGGCTCGCCGACGCGCCCCGGCTTCGGCTTCAGGGTCACCCGGCGGGTCCCGGACGCGAGCTTCAGCGACCGCGACACCAGCACCGCCATCGCCCGTTTCCCGCCTCCGCCGCCCACCCGGATCAGCGTCAGCCTGAACGCCGCCTCCTCATCGGGGGTCAGCCTCAGCTTCAGCCCCTTCAGGAACTCGTCGAGCGTCAGTTTCTTCCTGAACCCCCTCAGCTTCACCCTCGGGGCTGTCGTGTCGCCATCGGTGATGGTCAAGGTGGCGCTGGAGGGCGAGCCGAGCGGAGATCAGGGCGTCGGGTGAGGTGAGCTGCACGCCGACCGTCTCGTCGGGCTCGTCGACGGAGTCGGCCGTGGTCGGCAGCTCGAAGCTCTTCTCGGCCTCGTCGGGGGCGAAGCTGAGCCTGCCCGAGACCGGCGTGAAGTCGTTGTCGCCGGATGCTGTACCGGCCGTGGTCTCGTAGCCGACGGTTTGTGTCGAGGCGAGCGAGCCGGTGCGGGTCACCGTCACCGTCGCGGTGCCGCCCTCGGCCTGCGTCAACGCCTCGGCGGAGAACTGCACGCTCGAGTCGGGCACTACGGCGAACGCCCGCAGAGGATTCGCCATGTTCGCGATCAGGGTCGCCGCCCCGGACGTGAGGTTGACGGTGTAGAGGCCGCTGTTGCCGCCGACGGTCATCGTCGCGTAGGCGGTCCCGTCGAGCGCGATATCGAGGTTGATGCTCGCCCCCGAAGCGGCGTTCACGGTCAGCCCGCCGATGCCGAAGACGCCGCCGCCGTTCGGGCTCGGACTCCCGTTGATTCCGCCGACGGTGACCAGCATGTCGGTGACCGGGTTGATCCCGTACACGGTCGAGGTGTTCGGTACTCCCAAGAAGGTCTCCGAAACGCGGTCGTACGCGATCGCGCTCACCTGCTGCCCGGCGGGGTTGAGGTCGGTGTCGTTAGCCGGGAAATCGGCGCGGCCGCCGTTGTTGGGGTTGGCCCGCATGTTCTCGTCGCTGGCGTTGACCGCTCTGATCCGATCCACCCTGGGGTTGAAGTCGAACCCGAAAGCGTGTGCGGGTGAGGCGGTGGAGAACGAGAAAGCACCTGCACCGACGGCGGTCGCTGCTCCCGTACCCGGGTCGACCGTGTACAGGCGCGCATTCGTCCCGGTGCCGTTGCCGTCGACCGCGAGCGCGAACAACCGCGGGGTGGCTCCCGGGGCGTTCACCGGGTCCGGCGCGTTCCGGTAATCGATCCCGACGATCCGCTCCCCCGCCGCAAGGCCCGATATCGGCCGCACGCTGGTGAACGACGCCGGGTTGGCGGTGTCGAGGCTGACGAGTGAGTCGCCGGCGAGGTCGGTCACGCCAACGGCTGGATAGGCGGCCGCGGCGCTCGGCAGCGCCAGCGCAGCCAGCAACGCCAGCGGCACGAGGCACGAACGTCCATGTCCCTGCGAACGCCCTCCCACTGCACTTGGATGATCGCAGATCGAATCGCCGCTGAAAGAGGACCTACGCCACGGGCGCCCGAGCCTCGGCCGCGGCCGCGCTGCACCTCGTAGTCCCCGAGCTCGAAGCGCCGCGTCCGCTGCCACAGCCGCCATGTGAACCCGGGCCACCAGACCCCGTTGCGGCCGTTGGAGTCGAGGTACCAGCTCGAGCAGCCGCCGTCGTTCCAGACGCTTCCGGTGAGCGTCTTCTCGGCCTTGCGGTTGAACTCGTCGTAGACCTCGGGACGGACCTCCACCGCGCCCAGTTCCTCCCGGTCCATCGCCTTGATCGCCTCGACGGCGTAGTTGACGTGCGCCTCGATGGTGAAGATGATCGAGTTGTAGCCGCCGGCGCTGTTCGGGCCGACGAGCAGGAACAGGTTCGGGAAGCCGGCGACCGTCGAGCCCATGTAGGCGCGCGGGCTCCCCTCCCAGGTCTCGCGCCATCGAGCGCCCGTCGCGGCCGCGGATTCGCGACATCCCGGGGTTGTCGTGGACGTGGAAGCCGGTGGCGAGAATGATCGTGTCGAGCTCGCGCTCGACCCCGTCCTCGGTCACGATCGAGTGTGCGCGAATCTCGCGGATCGGCTCGGTGACGACTTCGGCGTTCGGCTGGGTCAGCGCCGGGTAATAGGTGTTGGACATCGTGATCCGCTTGCAGCCGATGATGTAGTCGGGCATCAGCTTCTCGCGCAGCTCCGGGTCCTCGACCTGTTTCTCGAGGTGCCGGCGGGCGATCATCTGCAGACCCTTCGACAGCCGCCGGTCGACGATCGTCCCGAACACGGTCATCTCGTGCAGGAGGTAGAGGCCCGCGCGCAGCATCCGCTGGGTCGCCGGGACGCGGCGAAACATGCGCCGCTCGAATGCGCTCAAGCTGCGGTCGGCGTCCGGCATCACCCACGACGGCGTGCGCTGGAACAGGTGCAGCTTTCCGACCTGCGGCTGGATCATCGGCACGAACTGGATCGCCGACGCCCCGGTGCCGATCGCCGCGACCCGCTCGCCGCTGAGGTCGTGGTCGTGGTTCCAGCGGGCGGAGTGGAACAACGTCCCCTCGAAGCTCTCGAGCCCGGGAATTTCGGGGATCGAGGGCTCGGTCAGCCCGCCCATCCCGCCGACGAGAACGTCCGCGGTCAGGTCGCCCTCGGACGTCTGTAATTGCCATCGATTTGCGTCGTCGTCCCACGCTGCATCGGTGGCCGCGTGCCCGAGCCGGATGTATGGCATCACGCCGAAGTCGGCGGCGACTCCCTGCAGGTAGTCACGGATCTCCTCCTGAAGCGGGTAGAGCCGGGTCCAGTCCGGGTTCGGCGCGAACGACAGCGAGTACAGCGCCGAGGGGATGTCGCACTGGCAGCCGGGGTAGGTGTTGTCGCGCCAGGTGCCGCCGACCTCCTCGCCGCGCTCGAGGACGACGAAGTCGTCGATTCCTTCCTGCATCAGGCGGATCGCCATGCAGAGCCCGGAGAAGCCTGCGCCGATGATCGCCACGCGCGTGTGGTCGGGCAGCGTCATCCGGGAATCGCGTCGACGCGGGCGAGGGCGCGCAGCAGCCCGGGGCTGAGGCGGGAGAGGCCGCGGATCAGCTTTGCTTCCGGCGCCACCGACCGGACGGCGTCGTTGCGAAGCACCGCCTCGAGGATCTCCTCGCCCACCCGATCGGGGCTGAAGTTGCGCCGCGCGTAGAGAGTGGTGACGCGCCGGCGAAGCTCTGCCTGCTCTTCGTCACTTCGGCCGACGAAGTGAGCGGCGCGGGTGATCGGCGTCGCGATGAATCCGGGGCAGATCGCGCACACCCCGATCCCGTACCCGGCGAGGTCCGCGCGCAGGCACTCGCTGAGCATCAGCACCGCGGCCTTCGAGGTCGAGTATGCGGACGTCTCCTTCGATGGCTGGAAGGCGGACATGGAGGCGATGTTGACGATCTGGCCGCCCTGCCCGCGCTCGACCATCTGGCGCCCGAACAGCCGACAGCCGTGGATCACGCCCCAGAGGTTGACCTCGAGCACGCGCTCCCAGTCGTCGACGGTCGTATCCAGGAACGGGCCGGCAACCCCGATCCCGGCGTTGTTGACGAGGATGTCGACGGCTCCGTGCTCGGCGGCGACCGAATCGGCCAGCGCCTGCATCGAATCCAGGTCGCCGACGTCGGCACGGGCGGCTTCGACCGAGCCCCCGTGCGCCGCCAGCAGCTCCGCCGTCGCCCGCGCGGAGTCCAGGTTGATGTCGACCGCGATCAGCTCCGCTCCCGCGCGGGCGAGCGACTGCGCGGTGGCGCGGCCGATCCCGCTGCCGGCGCCGGTGACGAGTGCGACCTGCCCGGCCAGCGGCCGCGCGCCACCGGTGTCAAACGGGCGCCGGGTGCGTGGTGCAGTGCCGCTCTCGACGTCGTCGACGAAGCCTGCGACCCATCCGGCTACCAGGTCCGGGTGGGTGCGCGGCGCCCAGTGCCCACCGGCAACTCTTCGGTGGGTGATGTTGGGGATCCGCTCCTCGAGCCCTTCGTGCGCGTGCGGCGAGACGAAGCGATCGCCGCTCGGGGTGATGATCTGCACCGGCGTCTCGATCGGCGCCCGGCGCTTTCGTCGCGTCAGGTGCGGAGCCATGTTCCGCCTGTACAGGCCAGCGCCCTGGCCGCCGTCCGTGGCCAGGGTCGGCGCCGGAAAGGAGGCGTCGACTCGAGCGTGCTCGATCCGCGACAGCACCTCCGGCCAGCGCCTCGCGCCCACCCTGCGCCACATCCGCTCGGGGACCCCGGGCACGCTGATCGGGAGCAGATACCACGAGCGCCGGAGCTGGCCGCCGAGCTGCGCCAGCCCCTTCAGCGTCGGGTGCCTGAGCCGGCGGCGGACCCAGTCGCCCATGTGGTCGAGCGGGGGGCCCGAGATCGAGGTGAACGACGCGATTCGCTCCCCGGTTGCATCGTCGGCCAGGACCTCCCACCCCTGGATCGCTCCCCAGTCGTGGCCGACCAGGTGCACCCGCTTGCCGGGCGCGACGGCTCTGATCACCTCGCCGGCGTCCTCGATCAGATGCCGGAATGAATATCCGGCCCACCCCGCGGGAGCAGTGGAGTCGCCTGCGCCGCGGACGTCGTAGGTGACCACGTGGAAGCGATCGGCCAGGCGCTCGGCGACGAGCCTCCACATCGCCTGCGTGTCGGGATACCCGTGGACGAGGACGATCGACGTTGCCGAGGGATCACCCCGCTCCTCGACCGCGATCGTCACCTCGCCGCTGCGGACCTCGCTGCGCGCGATCTCGGCGCCCGCCTCGGCCGCCGGAGTGTCGGTAGCGGTGCTCATCAGGGCGGTAAGTTACGGCGCCGCCGCCAACGGCGCGGCGGTTCCGGCCGAGGTGCTGCCGTTCGTCCCTAGCCGGCGCCCTCGGGGATCGGCCCGCCGGCCGCACCCAGCTCCGTATGCGCGCGGCTGTCTCGGGTCCGGATCAGCACCAGCGTGAGCACGAATCCGAGCATCGCGATCACCGCGCCGCCGAAGAAGGCAGCCTGAAAGCCCTCGGTGAGCGCGTTCGGCAGCTCCGCGGGGTTGCCTCCGGCCGACAGCATCGCGTCGTCGGTCTGCGTGGTGGCGATCGTCGCCAGCACGGCGAGGCCGAGCGCGCCGCCGATCTGTTGCGAGGTGTTGATCAGCCCGCTGGCCAGTCCCGACTCCTGCTCGCGGACGCCGGAGACCGCGGCGATCGTGGTCGACACGAAGGCGAAGCCGAGGCCGACCGCCGCCAGCAGCGACGGGCCGAGGATGTCGCTGGTGAAGCTGCCGCCGACGGACACCTGAGAGAACCAAAGCAGCCCGGTGGCGATGGACAGCATCCCCGTAGCGAGCACCGGCTTGAAGCCGACCCGGGTCACCAGCGCCGCCGCGATGCCGGACGAGACGAAGATCGCCACCGCAAGCGGCAGGTAGGCGAGCCCGGCTTCGATCGGGCTGTAGCCGAGCACCTGCTGCATGTACAGGGTGATGAAGAAGAACATCGAGAACAGCGACGCGCCGACAAGGAGGCCGACGATGTTCGCCCCGGTCAGCGTCCGCAGCCGGAAGATCCGGAACGGCACCAGGGGCGCCTCCGAGCGCAGCTCGTTGACGACGAAGCCCGCGAGCAGTGCGGCCGACAGCGCCAGCAGCCCGATCGTCTGCGCCGATCCCCAGCCGGCGCTGGTGGCGTCGACCAGCGCGTAGACGAGCACGGACAGGCCAGCGGTGACGGTCACCGCTCCAACCGCATCGAAGTGACGGCTGGCGGACTCGGAGCGGCTCTCGGCGATCAACCGCGGAGCGAGCGCGGCGGCGAACAGCGCCACGGGCACGTTCACCCACAGCACCCATTCCCAGCCGAGCCCGTCGGTGAGGATGCCGCCGAGGAGGACGCCGGCAGCGCCGCCCGCTCCCGCGACCGCACCCCACGCTCCCAGCGCCTTGTTGCGTTCGGAGCCGTCGCGGAACGTGGTCATGATGATCGATAGCGCCGCGGGCGAAACGATCGCGGCGCCCAGTCCCTGAGCTGCGCGAGCGGCGATCAGCTGCCCCTCATTTGTGGCGAAGCCGGCAGCGAGCGAGGCCGCGGCGACGAGCAGCAGCCCGGCGATGAACACCCGCCGGCGGCCGAGCAGGTCGGCCATCCGGCCGCCGAGCAGCAGGAAGCCGCCGAAGGTGAGCACGTAAGCGTTCACCACCCAGGCGAGGTTCTCCTGGGAGAAGTCGAGCGCGATCCCTATCGAGGGAAGCGCGACGTTGACAATCGACGCATCGAGGACGACGATGAACTGCGCCGCGCACAGCAGGATCAGTGCCTGCCAACGCCTCTGTGTGAACTCCTGTGCTGTGGTCATCGTCTCTCCTTCGTGCTCGTTGTTCCTTCTTGTCCGGCTCTCATCTGTGAGACGAACGGGTACTCCGGAATCGACATCGGTCCGCAATCTCTGTCATAATCGGAAGTCGAGTTCCGGTTTCGGTTACCACTATACGGAATCGAAGTTCCGTTTGCATTCCGCCGATGAACCCCACGATCGAAATCGCCGAGCGCCCCCTCCGAGCCGATGCGAGACGCAACCACAAGCTCGTCATCGACGCCGCGCACAAGCTGTTCGCCAAGCACGGGCTCGAGGCGCAGATCGACGACATCGCCCGCGCCGCCGGCGTCGGCGTCGGCACCGTCTACCGACACTTCCCCAACAAGGAGGACCTGCTCGAGGCTTTGATGGACGAGCGCTTCGAGCGAGTCGCCGAGCGCGCTCGAGAGGGGATCGAGGCCGACGACCCCTGGGAGGCGTTCGTCGACTTCATCCGCTACTGCGCCCAGATACAGGCCGATGACCAGGCGCTTTCAGAGGTGATGGCGTCCCGTCCCGAGCTGATGAGGGATGCCGCGGGGCGCGCCGGAATGTGGGAGCTGAACGACGAGCTGGTCGCCCGCGCTCAGGCTGCAGGCCGCCTGCGCAAGGACCTTCGCGGCGAGGACATCCCGATGATCGTCTGCAGCCTCGGACGCACCGACCACATCGGCCAGTCGCTTCCGTACTTCCGCCTCGATCGCCTGCTCGCGCTGGCGATCGACGGGTTGCGCGCGCCGGGCGCGACACCGCTGCCCGACTGATCCGGCGGCTTCTCGGCCCCTTCACGAAATCGCCTTGTTCCGGTGAGCCCGCGGGTATAGGGTCGGATGCAGTCCCACTATCCGCAAGGAGGCCGTATGAGCGAGGAGAACATCGCCACAGCCAGGCGCGCATTCGAAGAGGCCTGGAGCAACGGAAACCTGGACGTCATCGACGAGACAACCACCGATGACTTCGTAGACCACGACCCGCTCGAGGGCGAGCGCGACCGTGAGGCCGCCAAGGCGGCGATCGCGAGCTACCGGGCCGCGTTCCCCGATCTCGAGATCACCATCCTCGACATCTTCGCCGCAGGCGACAAGGTCGTTGCCCGCTGGTCGGCGAACGGGACGATGGAGAACGAGTTCATGGGGCTCGCGCCAACGGGCGATCGTGGTGAGCCGGTCGAGGGAATCTCGATCGACCGCTTCGAGGACGGCAAGATCGCCGAGACCTGGGGCCAGTGGAACGTGCTCAAGTTCATGCAGAACATCGGCGCGATTCCCGAGCAGGAAGCAGCCGCGGCAACCTGAGCCTCGAGATCGAGCGCAAGTTCCGGCCGCCAGAGGCCCCGCCCTGGCTGCCGGAACAGCGCTCGGAGCACATCGACCAGGGCTACCTCGCGATCAGCGAGGGCGTGGAGGAGGTGCGCCTGCGGCAGATCGGCGACTCGCTTCGCCTCACCGTCAAGCGCGGGTCGGGTGAGACCCGGGAGGAGATCGAGATCGAGCTCGGAGAGGATCAGTTCGACGCCCTCTGGCCGCTGACCGAGGGCCGGCGGGTGGCCAAGCGCCGTTACTTCGTCGATCAGGACGAGCTCACGTTCGAGGCCGATGTGTACGAAGGCGAGTTGGAGGGAATGATCACTGTGGAGGTCGAGTTCGACTCCGAGGGCGATAGCCAAGCATTCGAGCCGCCGGACTGGTTCGGGCAGGAGGTGACCGGTGACAGCGCCTATTCGAACGAAAGCTTCGCGCTTCATGGCAATCCCGAAAGCGAAGGAAATCGCCGCCGCCACCGCGGTGGCGGGAACGGCGGCCGCCGGCGCGGTCGCGATCCGTCGCGCGGCTGACGGCCGCGACAACGATCTCCGTCGCGCCCGCAAGTACCGGCTTAGAGGCAGCGAGTCCCCAACCGAAGGAGTGCGCCGGATTGCTCTCGGGCGGATGGAGTCGGCGGTGGAGCACCTGCGCGAGCAACCGGATGGCGAAAGCGCTGATAAGGCCGTCCACGAGGCACGCAAGGACCTGAAGAAGCTGAGATCGGTGCTCCGCCTGGTCCGCGACGAGGTCGGCGAGGAGGCCTACCAGCGCGAGAACACGCGATTTCGCGACGCCGGGCGGATGCTTTCAGGCGCACGCGACGCGGAGGTGAAGCTCGCAACCTTGAATTCGCTTCAGCAGCGTTTCGAGGAGGAGCTGGGAGGCGCCGAGCTCGACGCGCTCGTCGGCAGGCTGGAGTCGGAGCGCAACCTGTTAGCCGGCGACGCGCTCACCGCCGCGGCCGAAAGCACCGCCTCGGAGATCGAGGCCGGGATGGAGGCGCTCGAAGACTGGAAGCTGAAGACGAACGGCTGGGGACTGGTCGCCGAAGGCCTGGTCCGCTCCTACCGGCGCGGCCGCAATCGCTTCGAGGAGGTCCGCGACGACCCGAGCGCGGAGAACGTCCACGAGCTTCGAAAGCGCGTCAAGGATCACTGGTACCAACTCCGGATCGTCCGCAACGCCTGGAAGCCCGTGCTCGCCGAGACGGGCGACCAGGCGCACGCGCTCGCCGACCATCTGGGCGACCACCACGATCTCGCCGTCCTGGGCGAGGACCTTCGCGACCCCGCGGTGCCGCTGACCGACACCGACCGTGAAGAGCTTCGAGAGGCGATCGCCGCCCGCCAGCAGAAGCTGATCAAGCGCGCACTGGCGCTCGGCGATCATCTCTACGCCGAGCCGCCAAAGTGCTTCGAGCGCCGTGTGCACGGCTATTGGAACGCCTGGCGCTGAGCGCCGGTCAAATAGATTGCAACGCGATGGCTGACGCAGCCCTCGGAACCGTTCTCGTCACCGGCAGCTCGACCGGGATCGGCCGGGCGACCGCGCTGAAGCTCGACCAGATCGGCTTCACTGTCTTCGCCGGGGTGCGGAATCCCGCCGACGGCGAACCGCTTCAGGCCGGGGCCTCCGACCGCCTGCAGCCGCTGATCGTCGACGTCACCGACGAGGACACGATCTTCGCCGCCGTCGAGCGCATCGACGAGGCAAGCGGCGGCAAGCTCGCCGGGCTCGTCAACAACGCGGGGATCGGTTTCGGGGGCCCGGTCGAACATGTGAAGGTCGAGCGCTTCCGCCAGATGCTGGAGGTGAACCTGGTCGGCCAGTTCGCGATGATCCAGGCCTTCCTGCCGATGCTTAGACGGGCACGCGGCCGGATCGTCAACCTGAGCTCGATCGGCGGCCGGGTTGCGATCCCCCTGAACGGCCCCTACACCGCATCGAAGTTCGCGCTCGAGGGGCTGTCGGATTCGCTTCGCCGCGAGCTGCGCCCGCAGGGGGTCTCCGTCTCGCTGATCGAGCCCGGTGCGGTGAAGACTCCGATCTGGGACAAGGCGCTGGTGGACGCCGACGAGATGGAGGCCGGGCTGCCGCCCGAGGCGCACGAGAACTACGGCGTCTTCCTGCGCGCGGTCCGCGGCGAAATCACCAAGCTCGCCGAGAGCGGCGTTCCCCCGGAGGAGGTCGCCGATCGGATCGCCGACGCGCTGACCGCGCCAAGTCCGAAGACCCGCTACATGATCGGGCGCGAGGCGAAGGCACGCTGGGCGATCGCGAAGCGGGTTCCCGACCGGACGATGGACTGGCTCGTCGCCCGGGCGCTGCGGGGTTGAGCTAGCCCGCACGCAGCAGGCGCCTGACCGCGCCCATCAGCTCCTGGGTGCGCTCCTCCTGGAGCTCGGGCTCGGCGCCGACGACGCAGGTCTCGGTGTGGCCCTCCAGCAGCTCCAGCGCAACCTTGTCGAGCGCGGCCTGGATCGCGGTGATCTGGGTGAGGACGTCGATGCAGTAGCGCTCGTCTTCAACCATCCCCTGGACGCCCCGGACCTGGCCCTCGATCCGGCGCAGCCTGCGCTGGACGGCTTCCTTGTCCGCGGTGTACCCGCGAACCTCGGCGGTCACCTCGGCCATCTCAGATCACCTCCGCGACCAGCACGGCGGCGCCGAAGACGCCCATGAGGACGGTGGCGGCAGCGACCACTCGCACCGGCGGCCCGCCGTGGATCCCCGTTTCGTGGACGGCGCAGTGGCCCTTCCCGCGCGCGATCAGCCAGCGGTTGACCGGAACCGCAGCGACGAAAGCGATCGCCAGCGCCGTCGCCAGGCTGCCCCAGAAGAGGAGGGAGTCGATGCCGCCCTCCATCGCCCCGGGGATCGCGAGCATGATCACGTTGTCGACGACCTCCATCGTCGCGATGCTGAAGGTGTCGGAGGCGAGAGCGATCGGGATCACGGCAGCAAGCGCCAATCCCGACCGGAGAAGGGGAATGCTGGTGAGCGTGTAGCCGAACAGGAACGCGAGCGCGACCGCGAGCGCGACGGTGGCCCCGTTTGAGAGCCCGACCGCGGTCCCGATCATCATCCCCGTCACCTCGCCGATTGCGCAGCCGGTGAGGCAGTGCAGCGTCGCGCTGACCGCAACCGCGGTGAGCGCGCCTCCCTCGGCAGGCATCTCGTGATGCGCGTGGTCGTGTGCGCCGGCGTGGGCTTCCATCGCCAGCGATCCTACCATACCCCTAGGGGGTATTTTGAGCTATTCGGGAGGCGGCGCGAAGCAGGACTTCAGTCCGGGAGGCTCGCCGCCCGCGAGCTGTGACTTGATGCGCTTGTCGCTCTTGCGGAACTTGAGCACGCCCTTGTCGTTGATGGCGACGGTCCAGGTCTGCTTCAGCTCCCCTTTCTTGATGCAGTCCTTGACCACGCGCTCGGCGTTGCCGCATTTGATGTTCTTCGCCTCGACGGTCCCGCCCCACTCGACGCCGTCGGTCTCGCCGGCGACCGGGTCGCACTCCTTGTAGTCCGAGGCCGCCGACACACCCGAGGGCAGCACCCCCAGCACCGCGATCGTCGCGGCAGCGCCCGCCACAACAAATACCTTCCGCTTCATTCCCACCTCTCCTTGGTCGTCTGGGACAGCGAAGCGAAAGCCTACCTACACCCCCGCCGGGCGACCGTCCTCGATCTGGTCGAGGTACTCCGAGAGCCCGTAGCCGGTCTTCCCCTCCCATGAGTACCTCGTCAGGCCCTCCCCGATTCTGGTCACCTGACCCTCGCGGCGGTTTCGCAGCGGGATCAGCGACATCACCTCGCCGCTGATCTCGATCTCGCGCTCGGCCGTCCTCGCGAGGCAGCGGAGCGTCTGCTGATGGGCGTCCTCGCCGCTCCATGAGGTCTCGAGCTCTGCGTCCGTGATCGGCGTGTACGCCCCGCCCTCGAAGACGACGCCGGAACGGCGGACCGAGCCGTCGCGAGTGGCGATGATCGAGACCATGAAGCCGTCGTCCGCGCCGGCGTTGCAGGTCAGCCACCGGTACCAGTGCGGCGCCTGCCACAGCCGCGGCCCCCACGAGTGGTCGCGGAGGCCGAAGCCGTCGATCTCCCACTCGCGATCGCCGCAGGCAAAGCGGCCGCGGGCGCCGACGTGCTGCTCGTAGTGCCCGCGCGCGAACATCGAAAGCATCTCGCTGCCCTCGAACGGGCTCCCGGCCTCGCCCGAGCTTCCATCGCCGCCATCGACCGCCTCCCCACCCAACATCGGCGAGAGTCCGCGGTAGTCGAGCGAGACCGAGCAGTCCACCTGCTCCGCGGCCATGAACGCCGCCTTCGGGTCGCGCATCGCCAGCGGGTCCTCGAGCAGCGCCAGCTTGCCCTCGTAGCTCACGCGCAGCGCCTGGAACGGCTCGATCACCTCGAAGCGAAGCCCGCCGGCGTGGAAGCCCTCGTTGGAGGAGATCTGCGGGCGCCCGAACATGAACCCGACCTCTCCGCCGGGCAGGTACAGGCAGACCGTCATTTCCGCGTAACCCTCGTTCGCCCGGTTACCAACGCGGAAGAAGCCACCGACGCCCGCCGCGGGGTCGTAGACGTTGAAGTACATCGACTCGTTGAAGCGCGGGTCGTCTTCGAGCGGGTGCGTGTACTCGTCGGCAGGCTCGAGTCGGAGGTGCATCGCCGGGCCGCAGCCTATCCCTGCGGGGCGGCTCGCTCGACGCGGTGCGCGCTGAGGTCCTTCGGCGCCCCCTTGGCGCTGAAGCGGCGCTTCTTCAGCTTCACCTCGGACCCCTCGAGCGAGGGAAGCGTGTCGTCGGAGACGAGGATCTCGTCCGCGCCCGCCGCCTCGCAGAGGCGGGCGGCGATGTTGACGTCGACCCCGAAGTAGTCGCCTCCGACCTTTCGCGGCCGGCCGACATGGATACCGGTCCGAAGCTGCGGCCGGTGGCCGTCAACTTCGATCGCCGCCGCCCGCTCACGAGCATCCAACGCCGCCGTGACCGCACTCGGCGCGTCGTAGAAGGCCGCCATCAGCCCGTCGCCGAGCCGCTTCACGACCTCGCCGCGGTTGGCGCTGATCGGCGGCTCGATCGCCTCGCCGACTGCGCGCAGCAGCTCGATCGCGGCGTCGTCGCCGGCCTCGAGCGCCCAGTTGGAGAACCCGACCAGGTCGGTGAACAGCACCGCCACGTCCACCTCCCCGCGGCCGCGGCCCTGGGACTCGGCGAACGCCTGCCACAGCTGCACCGCCGTCAACCCGACCTCGCCCGCAACCCCGGGCTGCTCCGCCCGCAGCTCGGCGAGCTGACGAACCGCGAGGTCGGTCGGACGACCCTGCGCGGTGGAGAGCCGATCACCAACGCGGTCGTCGCCCGGCAGCCGCTCGCGGGTCCTCCGCGCGGCCTCGACCCACTTCGGGTTCCGGTTCAGGCGCCGGATGCCGTCAGTGAACTTCTTCCACGCACCGGACTCGGCCGGGGGCTCGGAGACTTCGGGCTCGGGCAACTCTCAGGCGTTGCGTCGCCCGCCGCCGCCGCGACCGCCGCCGCTGCCCTGTCCGCCGCCCCCTTGGCCTCCGCCACCCTGTCCGCCGCCGCCCCGACCTCCGCGCCCCTCGCCCTGTCCCCCGCCCGGCGCCTGCTGTTTGGCCTCCGCGGCCGCGTCCCCGCTCGGGCGCTGCTCACCCGCCGATTCGACCTCGCGCTCGCCCTTACCCGCCTGATCCTTCCCGGCCTGATCTCGACCCCCACCCTGTTGTCGACCTTCGCCGCCGCCGCCGGCGCCCTGCCGATCACGCCCGCCACGATCGCGGCCGCCCTGGCCGCCGCCCCCTCCGCCACCGCCGCCACCGGCACCTGCGGCGCCGCTGCTGCGGCTTCGGCTGCTGGCGATCATCGCCACGATCACAACCAGAATCACGACGCCCACGACGATCGCGATGATGGCTCCGGTGGACATGGGCTGTAGTTTCCCTGAACGGGGAGAAATACGCACGCCGCCCTCCCGGCCACCCTCAGAGACTCAGCCTGCCGCCATCTTCGACGCCTGGGACATCCACCTGCACGGCCACCGGGGCGTGTATCGCGCCGCGGGCTCGGGCCCGCCGGTGGTCCTGATCCACGGGATGGTCAACTCCTCCCGCCACTGGGAGCAGGTCGCCCTGCGACTCGCCGACCGCTACACCGTGATCGCACCCGACCTGATCGGCCATGGCGACTCGGCCACCCCGCGCGGCGACTACTCGCTCGGCGCCCACGCCGCCAGCATCCGCGACCTGCTCTCCGTCGTCGGGATCGAGCGCGCGACGATCGTCGGCCACTCGCTCGGCGGCGGCGTCGCGATGCAGTTCTTCTACCAGTTCCCCCAGCGGGTCGAGCGAATGGCGCTGATCTCCAGCGGCGGACTCGGGCAGGAGGTGAGCCCGCTGCTTCGCGGCGCCGCGCTCCCCGGCGCCAACGCGCTGCTGCGCGCCGCCGCCAATCCGCACCTCCTCGAAGCCCTGGAGGGCGCCGGCCGGCGGCTGCGCGATCGCGGCTGGGCGAAGGCCGTGTACCTGCAGGCGATCGTCCGCGCGATGCGCCCGCTTGAGACTGCGGGAGGCCGGGAGGCGTTCCTGCGGACCTTGCGATCGGTGATCGACATCCGCGGCCAGCGCGTCAGCGCCCGCGACCGTCTCTATCTGCTCGACGGCTTTCCGACGCTGATCGTCTGGGGCGAGCGCGACAACACGATTCCGATCGACCACGGCCGCGAGGCGCAAGCGGCGATCGAGGGCGCCCGCTTCGAGACCCTTCCCCGCGCCGCCCACTTCCCCCACCTCGAAGACCCCGCAGGCCTGGCGGCGATCCTCCTTGACTGGCTCGACACCACCGAGCCGGGGCGGATCGACGACGCGGATTGGGGCACGGTGATCGCCCCCCGCACCCATCGCCGCCCGCGTGAGCCGAGCCCGTTCGATTAGCTCGCTGTACGCCGGGTACGAAGTGTGAAGCCGGCCATCTTGACGCCGGCGATTGAAGCCGGCGCTCGCGTGAGGCCGGTGTCTCACCCATTCCCGAATACGAGGAGCTGAACATGGCTAAGCAGACGAAGGCACAGCGCTCGGCCGCCGCCAAGAAGGCGGCGGCGACACGCAAGCGGAACAGCGCTCGCAAGAGCGAGTCGGAGCTGAAGAGCTCCGTGAAGGCGACCGGCGATCGCGTCGGGTCCGCGGCGGGCTCGGTTCGCAGCACCGCCACGAAGGCGGTCAAGAGCGCCCACAAGCGCGCGCAGGCCGAGGCCAGCCGCGTGAAGGCGGGCGCCGCGAAGGTCTCGCGTTAGGCAAGACGGCCGGCCAGCGGCGCGACGGCTTCAGCAGTCGTCGCGCTGCGGCTGCCCCTCACCGACGAAGACCTCCACCTCCAGCGAGCCGCCGCTCGAGACGACCTCGACGCTCTCTCCCGGCTTCGCGGCGTCGCGGACCGAGTCGGCGACGAGATTGACGTAGCGGCGCCCGGCGTCGACGTCGCACTTGGCGATCACCGTTGCCGCGGCGGGTTTCTCGAAGCTGCAGTTGCCGGTGCAGTTCTCACCGGTGTCGCCCATGCGCTGCTGGTCGTATGTGTCGCTCGAAAGGAAGCGGCCATCAGTGGCGGTCGGGCTCTTCGCGAGGACGAGATAGCTCGAGACCAGCGGCGCGAGCTGCTCGGACTCGTTCACCACCAGCGTCCCCGAGATGCGAAGCACATCGCCGAGCAACCCCTTGGCATCGGATTCGCTCGCCAGCTCGACGCTGTAGACGACCTGGCGTGAGGCGCCGCGGGGGTCGTTGTCGTCAACGGTCGGCAGCTTCGTCACGCCGACGCTGGAGTCGGTCAGCGTCTGATCCGGGCTCGGAACCCCGTCGGCCGCTGGCTCCGTACATCGCCGTGTACTTCTGGGTCTCGACTGCGAGCACGTTGCACTGCGACGGCTTCGCGTTGGCGGCACAGGGAGCGGCCTTCGAACTGGTGGCCTCGACGCTGAGGATCAGCCACATGTCGGTGCCCGAGTCCGAGACGTCGCTCGAGCTCAGCTCGGTGCCGGCCTCGTTCGCGGGAACGCAGTGATGAAGCGCGGTCGTGCACTGCATCGTCTGCGGGCTCTGAAGCGCGACCCCGCTCGCCGTCACGTCGGGCTTCCCGCCCTTGTCGGGGACCAGCTTCAGCTGCGTCGTCACGGTCACCGGGTCGTACGTGTAGCGCTTGGTTCCGACGCAGCCGGTGGCGGCACGCGCCGTCGGGTCGTAGTCGGTGTGCGCGCACTTGGTCACCGTCAGCGACGAACGCCCGCCCACCCAGGTGCCCGGCTTCAGGTCCTTGATCTTCAGCGCGTAGACGGCGGCCGGCCGCCCCTGAGGGGTGACCGCAACGCGGTCGTAAACGTGGGTTCCGCTCCCCTGGTCGAGCGCCGGGTCGCCGGTTGGAGGCGCGACGGCTTCGACCTGGAGATTCTCGGAACCGCCGTCGTCATCGTTACCGCAGCCGACGGCGAGGCCTACAAGCAGGACGAAACCAACGGCAGCACCGAGAGGGAGCCTCGTCGTCTTCCGGGCCATTGGGGCCTCATCGACAGGGATTGACGTTTTGTGTAGCCCATAGGGTCCAAAAAACGTCAGTGGACGGCTAGCGAGCTGCGACGCCGATCTTGCTGACCTTGCCGCGGCGAACGACGTACACGAAACGGGTTCCCCTGCCGGTCTTCTTCACCCACCGCCTCGGCCCGACCTTTTTCGCCTTGCCCTTCAGCGCCGACACCGGGGCGCCGACCTTGACCCCGAGGGCGCGGTAGCCGCGTGCGGTCGTCGTCACCGACCCGACCTTCTCGGCGGAGGTGAAGCGGACCACGATCGTGGCCTTGCTCTTTCGCTTTGCGCGCGCCTTCCCCTTGCCACGCACGCAATAGACGTAGCGGTCCCCGACCCGCTGGGACGGCTGGCCGCCCCGGCGCAGCAGCCGCTCGGGGCTGAGCCGCAACCGCAGCGGGCCGACGCCGCGGGGGGTGAAGCGGCCGCGAGCACGCCGGCAGCGCTCGGGCGCGATCCCGATCGCTCGCTCCCACGTCTGCAGGTAGCCCTCGGCTCCGCGCGCCATGTCCTCGACGATCTTGTTCCCGCCGAGAAGGCGCAGGTCCTCGATCCAGTCGGGGTAGAGGCCGTAGTGGGCGACGCCGTCGGTGTTGATGTCGAAGGTCTGCTCGCCGCTCTGCTGGCGATACATCAGCGTGCCGCCGTCGAAGGTCCGGTACGGATAGCGAACCCTTGGCGCGTCCTCGGTCGGGGTCCGCGGCCCGCCCTGCGAGCCGAACCCGTTCATGTCCGATCCGTAGCCGAAGCCGAAGAAGAAGCGGCGTTCTCGCAGCCGCTTCATCTGCTTCCACGCATCGACGAACCCCGTGGAGGAGCCCGCGTAGGGCGTCAGCATGCCGCCCGAGTCGTAGACGCGCGGGTAGGTGAGCTCATCCGACCACGAATGCGAGGAGATCACGCCCGGGTAGCGCAGGCGCTCGATCAGGTCCATCGCCGCGTCGCGCGCGCGCACGCTGAGGTGGTCGGGGTCGATCAGCATCCCCCGGTCCGCCATCCCCCGCACCAGGTGGTCGCCAAGCTCGGTGAACCCGAACATGTTGCACTGCGGCCCCTCGGGATAGACCGGGACCGAGCCCGGCGGAAGCACCGCCACGAGCCCGTAGCCGATGTCGGTGCGCACCGCCTCCTGGGAGTTGTCGTGCGCCTCACCCTCGCAGGTTCCCATCCGCAGGAAGCTGCCCGTCTCATAGAAGTTCCCGGCGTTGATCACCGGGCCGATCACGCCGCCGTCACCCGCGACCCCGCCGAACGCGGTGTCGAACTTGTTGATCAGCTCCATCTGGCGGACGCCGAGCCCGTAGACCTCGTCGAGGCCGCGGTCGATGTCCTGCTCGTCGCACTCCGGGAGTCCCGTTCTGGATCCCGCAGTCGAAGAGCTTCGAGGTCTCGATCCCCTGCACGATCGCGAGCTTGCCCGAGTTGATCACCCGCCGCGCCTCGAACGGCGTCGTCACGATCTCCAGCCAGCCCTCGCCCGGGCCGCCCTCCTGAGCGTCGATGTAGTCCTCGAGCTCGTACCAGTCGTGCAGCTGGCGGCGCACGGCGTCCATCTCGTTGCAGTTGTGCTTCTTGCGCGGATACAGCTCGCACAGGACGGCGTTGTCGACCGAGAGCGGAGTCATCAGCCGCAGGCCGCCTCGCCACGCCCGCTCGATCCACTTGTAGTAGATCTGCTCGTAGGTGAGGGAGTGGTAGTTCGGCCAGTCGTTGAAGGTCGGCCACCCGACGGTGTCGTGCGAATGGACGGGGGTACCCCAGTTGAGGAAGTTCTGCACGGGGGACGTCGCGCCCCCCGCCGGGCCTTCGGTTTCGGCGCAGTCGGGAAGCGCGAAGGGGACGCCGTAGCGGTGCCAGGGCTGGCCGCAGTGGATCTCCCCACCGAGCGCCTCGAAGAACATCGGATGCACGTGCATGTCGAGGAACCCGGAGACCTCGCTGTAGCCGGTCTCCCCGGTGAACGGCTTGCCGACTGCGTTCACCTCCACCTCCGGGTAGTGCGCGCAGCCGTTCGCGGCCTCGAAGCTGAACCGCTGCGATTCCTCCGAGCTGGCGCCGGTCGCCGGCACGAGCGTGCCGTTGTCGGCGACCGCGAGCGCGCCCGCGCCTCCCTGCAGCTTCAGCGTGAAGGCGCCCGCGGCCGGCTGCACGACCCAGTCGGCGGAGTTGCTGGGCTCATCGGCCGGAGCGATCTGCTGGCTGTCGAGCGCGAGGAAGTCCTTCCCGGTCCCGTAGAGCAGGTAGCTGCCGAGGTCCGTCGCCTGCATCCGGAAGCGCTCGGCGCCGGCGGTGGCGTTCGCAGACGCGCTGTAGCCGTCACCGGCCTTGGCCACGAGCAGCCCATTGTCTGCGGAGCGAAGCGCGTAGCAGCCGCCGGCGAGCGAGTATCGGGTCACTTCGTCCTGCGCCACGGCGGGATCGGCGCCGGTCGAAACAACGACCGCGCACGCACAGACACACCCCACAAAAGCTCGCCCTCTCCGCAAACTCACTCCATGATCGTAGATCCTGGGAGCGATGCCAGGGCCCATTGGACGCAAAGTCGGTGGTCTCGCTGTTGTCGCGATCGCGGTTTCAATTGCTTCGGGTTGCGGTGAGGAAGACCCCGAGCAGGGCTCCGTCGCCGCCACCAACACCACAACCACTGCCACAGCCTCGGGTGAGCAAACGATCACCACGGGCAGCCCGCCCCCGGAGCCCTCTGGGCCGAAGCCGCCCCCCGCCCACTGCCCGCCCGAGCTCGAGAACTGCGCCACCGCCTCCGGGACGATCATCTATATAGAGCGAGTCGACCCCGACGGCGACGGCGACGCCCATTTCGTGCTCTCCAGCGAGGAGGGGATCACCGCCACGGGCCTCTCCGTGATCGACGTTCCCGCCGACCTTCGCCCCCATCCCCTGCCGGAATTCGGCCAGCAGATCAGCGCCGCCGGCCCCGTCTACACGGGCTCCTACGGCCAGCGCCAGATCGAGGCGATCGAGCTGAACGTCGCCGGTTAGCGGCAGCGACCGTGGGTAACGAAATGTTGAGGCGCAAACGACCAGGAATGGAGGTGCCAGATGCCCCCACGAGGCGTGAAGAAAGGCACGAAGCGCGCCCGACAGTACGAGCACGTGAAGAAGAGCCAGCGCCGGCGCGGCGCCTCGGAGTCGAAGGCCGAGGAGGTCGCAGCCCGGACGGTGAACAAGGAGAGAGCGCGCTCCGGAGAGTCGCGGCAGAGCTCCCGGACCTCGACCAAGGACATCTCGTCGGGCCGCCGCGGCGGTCAGCGCTCGGGCAAGCCGGGCCCCCGCGGCCGCACTCGAGACCAGCTCTACAACGAGGCGAAGAAGCTCGGCATCGACGGCCGCTCAAAGATGAGCAAGCGCCAGCTCGCAAGCGCAATCGCGGGCAAGAAGAGCTAGCCCGACAAGGAACTGACTGACGAACGGCAGCACCGAGGGCAGCGTTATCGCTCGGCGAATGGCGACGCCGGATCCACTCCCTTAATGCTGCTGTTCGTCCACGCAGTTAGCCCGGCTCGCGCCACATCCGCCACAGCGGCGGGCCGTCGAAGGGGAGGCGGAACTCCTCGATGACCTCGAAGCCGTGCCGGCGGTAGAGCTCGCGGCTGCGGGGAGAGCCGGCGTTCAGCGCAGCGGGGACGCCCTCGAGATCGATCTGCTCGAGCATCGCGGCGAGCAGCGCCGAGCCCGCTCCTCGTCCGTGCGAGCCCGGCGCCACGCCGATGAAGTCGAGAAACCAGTGAGGCGCGTGCGGGTGCCCCTTGTCGATCTCCGCCTGGCCGGCGATCGCGCGGATCGGGTGCGCTCCGAAGGTTCGGAGCTGCACGGGGATCACCGAGAGCCGGGGCCGCAGCGGCAGCGGCCACGTTCCCGGCTTTAGCCACGCCGCTCCGCCGAGCGGATCCTCGGAGACCCACACTCGTCCGTGCGGCGCGTACAGGCGTGGCAGCATCACCCCGAAGAAGCGCCGCAGCAGCTCCACCCGCTTCGGCGAGCCGGCCAGGAACCAGTGCATCGGCGGATCCTCGGCAAACGCCCCCGCCAGCGCCTCGGCGACGCCTGGGAGGTCGGAGTCGGTGGCCAGGCGGACGGTCATTTCGGCGACGCTAGCGCCTCCGCTTGCCAAGCCGGCACCAGCGTCTATAACTCGTAGAGCTGTGGACGTCGTCGTAGTCGGAGGACACGGAACGGTCGCGCGGCATCTGCTGCGGATGCTCGCCGGGCGCGGCGATCGCGCCCGAGCGGTGATCCGCAATCCCGACCACGCGGCCGACCTGGAGGCGATCGGGGCCGAGCCGATTCTGTGCGACATCGAGCGCGAGGAGCTGACCGACGCGGTGGCGGGCGCCGACGCGGTGGTGTTCGCCGCCGGCGCCGGCCCCGGCAGCGGAACGGAGCGAAAGCGCACCGTTGACTACGGCGGCGCCGTGAAGCTGATCGAGGCGGCAAGGGCCCAGGGCATCTCCCGCTACCTGATGGTCTCGGCGATGGGCGTTCGCCACCCGGAGCGCTGGTCCGAGCAGATGACCCCCTACTACCAGGCGAAGGCTGACGCCGACAGCGAGCTCGAAGCCAGCGGCCTCGACTACACCATCGTCCGCCCGGGATTGCTCACCGACGACCCCGGAACCGGGCTGCTCGAGGCGGCATTGGAGTTGACCCACTCCGGGACGATCCCCCGGGAGGATGTCGCCGCCGCCCTGCTCGCCGCTCTCGACACCGCGTCGACGATCGCCAAGGCCTTCGATCTGATCAGCGGCGACACGTCGGTTGCGGAAGCGGTTCGGGGGCTCTGAGAAAATCACGCGATGCTCGTGCGGGGAAAGCGCACTGCGGCGCGCCTCTGCGCAGCGCTCGCAACGGCCGGATTGGCGACCCTCGCCGCGCTGACGGTGCCCCTCGGCCCACCCGCCGGCGCGGAGACCAACCGCGCCAAACCGCTGAAGCCGAAGTCGGGCTCCAAGTACTTCGAGCGCAACCCCACGGTGGTCGAGTTCCGCTGGTTCATCCCCAAAGGCGAGTCGGCCGGTCACATCGAGTTCTCGAAATTGCCGGGAACCGACCGCAACGGCTCGTTCAGGCACGTCGTCCGGCGCGAGAAGCTGAACCGCAACCAGACCAAGGAGCGGGTCGGACTACGGCACGCCAACCGTTACTACTGGCACGTCTCCAGCATCTCGCGCGACGGCGCGGAGGTGTACGGGCGCAGCTCCACCATCGTGATCCTGAACACGCTCTCTAACCGAAAGGCGATCGCCTACAGCCGCGATGCGATCAAGTACCGGATCCCTCGCAAGTTCAACCTCAAGCGGCTGCGGTGTCGCCGCGAATCGAAGCTCGCGGTGCGCTGCAAGTGGAGGGCCGTCGCCGGCGACGCAACGCTCAGCGGAAAGGGGAAGACGTTTCTCTCCAGCACGATCCCGGACAACCTCCGCTACTACCACTACGACTACGACGTCCAGATCGTCAGCGAGGCCTGCGTAAAGGATGACGACCACACGCGCGAGGAGTGCACCGAGCACGTCCGCTGGGCCGCGTGACGCGCCCCCGCGGGCGTGCGATCACCCCGGCGGATAGGGTCTAGGACATGGGCTGTTTCGCGGCGCTGCTCGCGCTCATCTCCCCCCGGCTGGCGCTGTTCGTCGTCTGGCTTTTCAGCGACTGGCTCGAGCTTGCATACGAAGACTGGATCGTGCCCCTGCTCGGCTTCTTCCTGCTTCCCTGGACGACGCTCGCCTACGCGTTCATGTGGACCACGGGCACCAACGGCGTCGATGGCTTCGAGTGGTTCATCGTCGTCCTCGCGTTCTTCTTCGACCTCGGCTCCTGGTTCGGCGGCGCGGGCGCTCGTAGCGATTGAAGCGCCCGGAGCCGGGTAGTACCGCGTTCATGCCAGAACGTCTACTCAGACAACTGATCGTCTTCGCCGTCGCCGCGGCGAGCTTCGGCCTGGTCGCGTGCGGAGGCGACGATGAGACCACCACCACGCCCACCACAACCCCGACGTCGGCCACCGGCCCGACCGGCCAGGAAGGCGGGACGGGGACCGCTCCCACCGGAAGCCCCGAGGAGGTGTCGGCCGACATCACCGCCTGCCTGGAGGAAGCCGGCATGAACGTGCTCGAGAACCCGAGCAGCGTCGGGAAGTCGAAGCTGCAGCTGGTGGTCAACGCAGGCGGCGTCGGCATCGTCTACATCTTCGACTCGGAGGCCGAGGCTGAGGACGGGATTGCGGCAGTCGAGAAGGATGAAGGCGATATCGGCAGGGAGACCGAGGTCATCGGCCAGTCGGTGATCGCATACCTCCCCGAGGGCCAGACCCTGGCTCCCTCGGCGGAGGAGGTGGCCGACCTGAAGGCCTGCGTCGGCGGCTGAGCGCCAGCTCGAGGTCGCTACGCTCCCGCTCCTGATGGTGCGCGCTCTTGCTCTGCTGCTCGTCCTCGCCGGGCTGACCCTGGCGGCGTGTGGTGAGGACGAGACCACGACGACCCCCGCCACCACCGCTCCGCCGGCCACGACCACCGGCGCGACCGGCGAGGACGGCGAGACCGGGACTGGGACCGGGAGCGGAACCGCACCCACCGGCAGCGCAAAGGATGTCGCCGCGGAGATCGAGAAGTGCCTGATCCAGGAAGCCAACATGGCGGTGACCGAGGGCCCCAGCGATCTCGGCAAGGCCGAATTGCTGCTCGTCGTCAACGGCGGTCAGGTCGGTGTCGTCTACGTCTACGAGAACGAGGCCGACGCAAAGGCCGGCGTTGCCGATGTCGAGGAGTTCGAGGCCACCGGCTCAAACCGTCAGGCCGAGGCCGTCGGCCAGACCGTGATCGCCTACCTCCCCGAGGACGCCACCCTCACCCCGTCCGAGGAGGAGCTGAGCGCCTTCACGGGCTGCGTAGGGGCCTAAGCGCCCACCCGACCCACGGCGACCGCGACGTTGTCGCCGGCGTGACCGTCGAATGCCCGCTGGATCAGCGTCTCGGCGAGTTCTGCCGGTTCGGTCGCCTCCGTCACCGCGTCGGCGACGGCGACCGCTCCCCGTGCCTTGCCCGCGTAGTCGCTGAAGCCGTCGCTCGCGAGCACGACCCAGGAGCCTCCGGACAGCTCCTCCAGCCCGTGGTGCATCCGCGCCTCGACCGTTCGGTCCTCCATCCTGTAGCCGACGAAGTAGTGCTCGTCGCGAATCTTGGTCCGGACGCGGTTGGGCTCGGCGAGGTAGACGGGCGCATCGCCCATCGCCCCCCATTGCACCCTGTTGCCGGCGATCAGCGCGAACGCCAGCGTCGTCCGGCTCTGAGAGCGGGCGTCCTCGAACTCCTGCGTGACCGCCAGCGTCTCGGCATTCGCCCGCACGTAAACGGCGACCGGGTCGACGCTCCCCGGCGGCGGCGGATCCTCACCGAGTTGGGCGAGGATGCTCTCCACCGCGGGGCGGACCGAGTCGAAGCCGTTGTGCCCGTCCGCGCAGACCAGCAGCGTCGCCCGCTCGCCGATCACCGCCGCAACCGCGTCCTCGTTCGGGTCCAGCGACCAGTACGGCTTCGGGTAGGCGCCGATGCTGATCGCCAGCCCGACCCCCTGGCCGACCGCCTCAACCCCGATCTCGCGGTACTCGACGTAATCCTCGCCCCAGAGGACGCTTCGGCCGTTCGCGGGAATGCGGTGATGATAGGCCTGCACAGAAATGGCGCCGTCGCCGCTAGACTGCGTGCGCTTCCGGGTGCGCTTGTGGCCGCACTCGGGGGCAATCGAAATGGGGAAGAGGGAGAGCAACTCGGAGTCGGCGCGGAGGTTTGCGCTGCTGGGCGGCGTGCTCACCGCCGCAATCGTGTTTTCGCTGCCTACGCTGGCGCTCGCGCACAAGGAGCGACCCTCCTACTGGCCCGACCCCGCTCCGGACCGCTCGATCGCTCCCGCCGCCGGCGGGAAGGTGCCGAAAGCGCGCTCGCTTCAGTCCGCGGTTACCGGCGCGGGCCCGGGCGATGTGCGCGTGGTCTGCAAGGGCGACGGTGGCGAGGATTCGTTGCGGATTCTTTCCCGCTCGGTGGCCAGCGCGGTCACCAAGGGCTACCGCCTGCGCCCGAGCCAGGACAAGACCTTCCTGACCAAGAAGCAGGCCAAGCGCCTGCTGAAGCAAAACGTCGAGCTCGCCAAGCAGTGCGACTACCACTCGATCCAGGAGGCGGTTTTCGACTCCGGCAACAACGACCGCGTCGTGATCATGCCCGGCCGCTACACCGAGCCCGAGTCGCGCTCCCACCCGATCAACGACCCCGCCTGCGCCGACCTCACCCAGCTCGATTCCAGCGGCACGCCGTCGCCCTCCTACCGCTACCAGGTCACTTGCCCCAACGATCAGAACCTGATCTACGTCCAGGGCCGCGAGGTGCCGGACGAGCCGCCGCCCAGCCCGCCGCTCGAGAACCGCCAGGGGATCCCCGACGAGGGCCCGTGCGTGCGCTGCAACCTACAGATCGAAGGCTCGGGAGTGAAGCCCGAGGACGTGCTCCTCGACGGCGGCACCAAGTACAAGGGCCGCGGCCCCGAGGCGAGGCCCGGCGGCTACGCCAAGGACGTTGTCCTGCGCGTCGATCGCGCCGACGGCTTCGTCGTCCGCAACCTTCTCGCCCGCGGTGCCGCCGAGCACGGGATCTACATCGAGGAGACCGACGGCTATCTGCTCGACCGGACGAAGTTCTTCTGGGCGGCCGACTACGGCAACCTCACCTTCACCTCCGACCACGGCCTGTACAAGAACTGCGACGGCTTCGGCTCGGGCGACTCGGTCGTCTACCCCGGTGCGGCGCCGGAAACCGGCGAGCAGGCCGACCCCTCCTTCTATCCCGATGCTCCTCGGATCAACACCGTCGTCAAGAAATGCGACATGCGCGGCTCGGCGCTCGCCTATTCGGGCTCGATGGGCAACGCAGTCCGTATCACTCAGAACCACATCTACGGCAACACCACCGGAATCGCCACCGACACGATCTCCGCCGGCGGTCACCCCGGCTATCCCGCGGACAGCCCCGAGATCGACCACAACTGGATCTACGCCAACAACCTCGACCTCTACAACGCCGACCCGCTCGTGGAGCCGACGATCGGGGTGCCGATCGGAGTCGGGGTGCTGTGGGCCGGCGTGAACAGCGGCCAGATCCACGACAACTACATCTTCGACAACTGGCGCCGCGGGACGATGCTTCTGGCGGTCCCCGACTTCCTCGTCACGCCGGAGGGGAACGTTAACCCAGGGGTCGCGTGCGAGAACCCCGAGGTCACGACCTCGTGCGGCAACCGCTACTTCGGCAACCACATGGGCGAGGCGCCGCGGGGATACGAGCCACCGCCGGTGCTGAAGCGCCTCGGCGTTCCGCACGCCGGCTCGGGCTCAGGGGTGCCGAACGGCACCGACTTCTGGTGGGACGAGTTCCCCGGCAACACCGGCAACTGCTGGTTCGACAACACGGGGATCGACGGCACACGCTCCAGCATCACCTCCGATCCGCCGATTGCCCCGTCCGCCGGCACCTCGATCCCGGGGATGCTCCCCGAGGACTGCGGTAGCAGCGTCGGCGCCGGCGACCCCGTCAAGGAGGCCGTACTCGTTGACTGCTCAATGTGGAGCAGGGGGAACACACCTGACGACCACCCGGCCTGCGACTGGTTCCGCCCGCCTGCGCAGCCGGGAAGCGCCGCCGCCGAAGCCGCCCAGCGCCGTTACGCACGGATGTCGGCCGAGTTCCTCTCGAGCGAGGAGGCCGACGCGTGGGCCGAGCGCTTCGCCGACCTGAGCGCCTTTGTCGATCGGCCGTAGCGGCCGATCGGTGGCCGCATCCTGCACCGCCGCTATACCCGGCTTCCGACGTTCGCTGCTCTGATCGTTGTCGCTGGTCGGCCGCAGCCGGCTGCGGCGATGACGCCGACGACGGCACGACCAGCACCACCGCTCAGGGCGTCGGCCAGCTCAAGGCAGGCTCATCGGCGGCGCTGGCGCAGTGCCGCGACTGGAACGAAGGCACCGAGGAGGAGCGGATGGCGACGATCGCCGACATCCGCGGGCGCACGACCGGGGAGACGAGCCTGACCGACGAGCAGGCGTACGAGCTCTTCGAGAGCGCCTGCTCCCGGGGATACACGGCCGGGTTCCGCCTCTACAAGATCTACGACCGGGCCGAGGCCTTCCAGGGGATCGCACCCGAGTAGATTGCGGCCCGTGAGAACGGGGCCGGAATACCGATGATCGAGCTCGAGCCCGGCGCGGTGTTCGCCGGACATCGAATCGAGGGAATCGCCGGTCGCGGCGGAATGGGCATCGTCTACAAGGCGACGGACCTGCGGCTGAAACGCGAGGTGGCGCTGAAGGTGATCACCCCCGCGCTGGCCGCCGACCCCCACTTCCAGGAGCGCTTCGAGCGCGAGTGCGAGCTCGCGGCCTCGATCCGGCACCCGAACGTGATCCAGATCTTCTCCGCCGGCGAGGAGGGCGGAGCCGCCTATGTGACGATGCCGTTCGTCGAGGGCACCGACCTCGCGAGGCTGATCGTGCAGTCGGGCCGCCAGCCGCTCGACCTCGTGGCGAAGATCGCCGTCGCGGTCGGGACGGCGCTCGACGCGGCTCACGGGCGGGGCCTCGTCCACCGCGACGTGAAGCCCGCGAACGTGCTGATCGAGCAGAGCGCCCAGGGCTCGGAGATATTCCTCACCGACTTCGGGTTGATGCGCCAGGTCGCGTCGGCCACCCGCTTCACCGCCACCGGAGCCGTGATCGGGACGCTCGACTACATGGCGCCCGAGCAGATCGAGAACTCGACGCTCGACGCCCGCACCGACGTCTACGCGCTCGGCTGCGTGCTGTACGAGGCGCTGACCGGCAGCGTCCCCTTCCCGGACACCACCCCGCCGGCGAAGCTCTTCGCGCACACCCGCAAGGAGCGGCCGTCGATCCGCACGGTCGCGCCGGACCTTCCAGAGGAGCTCGACCGGATCGTTCAGAAGGGGATGGCGGTCGACCCCGACCAGCGCTATCAGAGCGCCGGCGAGCTCGGCCGAGCTGTCGACGCCACCGTCAACGGCCCCGCTGCCGGCTCCGAGGCGACCGTTGCCGGCGCGCTGCGAAAGCCCGAGGCATCGCAGGCGGGCGCCGCGGCGGTCGGCGCCGCCGCGGGCGCAGCCGGAACGGTTCCCCACACCCCCACAGGGGTCGAGCCCGCCGAGGAGGCGACAGTACCGTTGGCCGGCAGCCCGCCACCGCCCCCGACACCGCCACCTCCGGCCGGGGAGAAGCCGAGGAAGCGCTGGCCGCTCGCCGCACTCGGGCTCGGGATCGCCGCGGTCGCGATGGCGGCGGTGATCGGGCTCGTCGTCTTCGGCGGCGACGATGACGGCGGCAGCACCGATACGGGCACCACAGCGGCCAACACCACCAACACCACCGACACGAGCGGAGGCGGAGACACCACCGGCACCACGACCTCGGCCGTCACCGTGCCCTCGGACTACGTCGCCTTCGTCGAAGGGCTGGCCGGCGAGGGCGGCGGGATCGAGGCAACGCCGGGGTTCGAGCGCCGCACCGAGCTCGTCGAGCTGCGCGGCGACGCCGTCGGAGAAGCCGCGGATGGGCAGGCGCTCGACGAGCTGATCCTCAACCGCTGGTTCCGGGGCGAGGCCGAGGAGGGGGCGATCACGTTCACGGAAGACGAGCTCGCCACCGAGCAGCAGACCGACTCCACCTACGCACAGGAGCTGACCAACCTGGAGAGCGTCGGCTACGAAGCGGCCGGAATCGAGTACGACACCGAGGTGCGGCTGACCGCGGAGATGCTCTACGGGCAGGGTTCACCCGCGGTCGACATGCTGACGAACGGGTACGAACCGTCCGACTACGACGAGATCTCGGACCTGATCGAGAAGTGGCGGCCGAAGACCGGCTGCATCGACTCGCTCGCTCCGCTCAGCGAGCTGTGCTCGAACGGGCCCGATCCGCAGACGGGCTAGCGCCGGCCTGGGCTAGACAGCGGCGAAGCGCTGCTCGGCGCGGGCGCGCCGCTTCGCCGCCTCGACCTCGCGATCCTTCGGCGGCGCCGAGGTGACGAGCTCGGACAGCAGCTCCCGGGTCGCGAGCGCGACTCGATCGACGGCGCGATCGAAGGCCTCGGCGTTCGCCAGCGAGGGCTTCGTCGATCCGCTGATCTTGCGGACGTATTGGAGCGCCGACGCCTGGATCTCCTCCTCGGTCGCCGACGGCTCGAAGTTGTGCAGGGTGCGAATGTTTCGACACATGCTTCGAGATTAGCGAGCGCGGCAGCTCAGCCGCCGGCCGCGACCGGAACGCCCAGCATCTCGGCGACGGGCGCCGGGCGCCCGATCTCGTAGCCCTGGGCGAAATCGACGCCGTGCGCGCGCACGACCTCCAGCGTCGCGGCGTCCTCGACGAACTCCGCGATCGTCCGCTTCCCGAGACCGCGGGCGATGCGGACGATCGACTCGATCACCAGCTCGTCGGTCGGCGATCGCGGGCTGCGAACGAAGTCGCCGTCGATCTTCAGGTAGTCGGCCGGCATGTGCTTCAGGTAGTAGAAGGACCCGAACCCGGCCCCGAAGTCGTCGAGCGCGAAGCGGCAGCCGACGTCGGAGAGCTCGAGCGCGAACCGCCGCGCCTCGTCGATGCTGGAGATCGCGGCCGTCTCGGTGATCTCCAGGATCAGCCGCGTCGGGTCGACCCCCTGTTCGGCGAGCTCCTTCGCGATCAGCTCCATCAGCTGCTTGTCGCCGACCGAGCGCGCCGAGAGGTTGACCTCGAGCCGGATGTCGGGCTTCTGCGCAAGCATCCGGATCGCCTGCGTCACCACCCAGCGATCGATCTCATGGATCAGCCCGAAGCGCTCGGCCACGCCGAGGAACGAGCCCGGGAGGATCAGCCCCTCCTCGCCCCGCATCCGCAACAGCAGCTCGTGCTGGGAGACCTGGTTGCGGCGCAGGTCGAGGATCGGCTGGCTCTGAAGCTCGAAGAGGCCGTTCTCGAGCGCGTCGCGGATTCGGTGCTCCCAACCTACGGGCACGTGTTGCAGGGCCCGCCCGAGGGTGGTCTCGGACTGGAACGCCGCCCGGTCGCGACCGTCGTCCTTCGCCTGATACATCGCCTGATCGACCGCGTGGATGACCTCGTCGCTGTCGCGATCGGCGTCGCTGAACGTGGACACCCCGATGCTGGCCGTCACCTTCAGCGGCCGCCCCTCGACCTGGGCGACGAGGTCGCGGATCCTCTCCAGCAGCCGATCGGCCATCTGCTGGGCCTGGTCGGCATCGGGCTCGGGGATCAGGACCGCGAACTCGTCGCCGCCGAGGCGGGCGACCATGTCGGTCACGCGCACGGTCCGCTTCAGCAACTGAGCGATGGCCCGCAGCACCTCGTCCCCGGAGCGGTGCCCGAAGGCGTCGTTGACGTACTTGAAGTTGTCGATGTCGAGCAGCAGCACTCCTCCGCCCCCGCCGTATCGGTGGCTCAGCGCGACGCGGGATGCAAGCTCCTCCTCGAAGCGGCGGCGGTTGGCGAGGCCGGTGAGCGGGTCGTGGTTGGCGAGATAGGTGAGCTCGGCCTCGAACTGCCTGCGCTCGGTGATGTCGCGCTCGATCGAGGCGACGCTGAGCACCTCTCCGTCGGGGTCGCGGACCGCGGAAAGGGTCAGCGAGACGTCGATCGCCGAGCCGTCCTTGCACAGCCGCCGGGACTCGTAGGCCGAGATGCGCTCGCCGAGCGCGACCCGAGCGAGGTTCTCGCTCTCCTCGGCCGCGCCGGGTCGTGCGGGATCAGGATCTCGATCGGCTCTCCCGACGACTTCCTCGGCCGCGTATCCGTACAGGCCGCTCCGCGGCGGGGTTCCAACCGCGAATCTCGCCGTCGGGCGACAGCACGACGATCGCGTCGTCAGTGGAGAGGACGATCGCAGCCAGCTCCGCCTGCACGGCCTCGGCCCGCTTCTCGACCGTCACGTCCTCGCAGATCCCGACCATCCTGATCGGGCTCCCGTCGGCGTCGGTGATCACCTCGCCCTGGGTGTGCATCAGGAACTCCGAGCCGTCGGGCTTCAGGCAGCGCTTGATGTCCTCGAACGGCTGATGGTCGGCGAAGGCCTTGTGGTTGCGCGCGTCGACCGACTCGCGATCGTCGGGGTGCACGCGGCTGAGGAACTCCTCGTAGCTCGGCTCGGTCTCCCCGGCTCGAGGCCGTAGATCCGGAACAGCTCGTCCGACCAGGTGACGACGTTGTCGGCGATGTTCCACTCCCAGCTCCCCAGCCGGGCGAGCCGCTGCGCCTCCTCGAGGCGATCGCGGGTGGCCCGCAGCTCCTCCAGGACCTGCTGCGTGTCGTCGACGGGGTCAGCGATCGCGGACGACTCTGGTGCGGGACCCACCATCAATCACCGCATCGACATTCGGGCCCGCCGACTTGAGCGCGATTGCCGAGCGACGCCGATCCGTAGGCTCCGAAGGCATGGAAAGGCCACTCAGATGACGAAGTGGATGTTCGAGCCCGGGCACACGGCGGCGACGTTCCGCGCCATGCACATGATGGTCACCTGGGTCACGGGCGCCTTCAAGGACATCCACGGCTCCATGGAGTTCGACTGGGACAGCTGTCTCGAGACCATTTCGAGGGCGAGATCGACACGACGCAGTTGTGGTCGGGCGAGCCCGCTCGAGACGAGCATCTGAGGAGCGCCGACTTCCTCGACGTCGAGAACCATCCCAGGATTCCCTTTTCGGGCCGCTTCCTCGAGCGCACAGGCGATACGACGTTCAAGGGCGAGGCCGACCTGACGATCCGCGGCACAGACGGGCGAGTCCCGCTCGACATCACCTACCTTGGTCAGTGGCGGACCCCGTGGTGGGACGGCGACGTCAACCGCGGCGAGATGCGCCGGATCGGATGGAAGGCGACGACCCGGCTGAACCGCCACGACTACGGCGTCTCCTGGCAGGACGAGCTGCCGGGCGGCGGCGTCGTCGCCTCGAACGAGATCTATCTGAAGCTGGACGTGGAGGCGATCCACGAGGGCGACCTGATCGAGACGGGCGCGATCAGCTACTACCAAGAGCGCTGAGTGCTCGACGAGCTGATGATCCGCTCGCTTCACGTCGAGGCGATGCGCCACCACGACCTCCACGCCGAGCGCGAGCCCCACGTGCTCTTTCAGGCCTCGACGATCGGCGCCCTGCTCGAGGGCGCGTATGAGGGCGACGTCAGCTTCGCCGAGCTGGCCGAGCACGGCGACCTCGGCCTCGGAACGCTGAACGCCCTCGACGGCGAGATGATCGCCCTCGACGGCCGCTTCCTGCGCGCCGACGTCGACGGCGCCGTGACCGAGATCGACGCCTCGACACGGACCCCGTTTGCCGTCGTGATCAACTTCTCCCCCACCCTCGAGTTCGACTCGGCTCACCGCTGGGATACGACGAGCTCCTCGCGGAGGTCGATCGCCACCTGCCGGCGACGTCGTCGCCTGTGCGCTGCGGCTCGACGGCGAGTTCGAGCATCTGAAGCTGCGCTCGGTCCCCCGCCAGTCTCCGCCATACCGGCCGCTGACCGAGGTGGTCGCCGAGCAGCGAGTGTTCGAGCTCTCCGGCGCCGAGGGCACCGTGGTCGGCTTTCGCTTCCCCGACTACAGCCAGGGCCTCGAGGTCGGCGGCTACCACCTCCACTTCGTCACCCCGATCGCACCCGAGGCGGCCACGTCCTGGAGGCAAGCCCGAGCAAGGGCTCGCGTTCAGGCTCGACCTCTCGGCAGACCTCCACATCGAGCTCCCCGCGGGAATCGACCTCGCCGCCCCCGACCTCAGCCAGGCAACCCACGACGCGTTGGCGGGGGTAGAGCACTCGGGCTGAGGGCGCCGCTGCCGTTCGTGACTAGCCCAGGCGCCGGCAGCCCTCTCAGGACGCTTGCGCCGCTCGCGCGCGTTCGTTCGGTTCAGGGGTGTTCCGCGCTGCCTTCGAGCTTGCGCTCGAGTCTGCGGTGAGACGGTAAGCGAGCTCGTTGACCCGCTCCCACGGTCCGCGCGCGAACTCGAAGCTGGGAGCGGCCAGGCTCACCCACCACGGTTGGATCTCGCGCGGGCGCTCGACGACCGCGCGCAGACCAGGTCGGCCGCCTGCTCCGGGCTCAGTCCAGGCATGTTGCGCAGGCTCGGGGTGGGCGCGCTCATCCGCGTGTGCACCAGCGCCAGGTAGATCGAGGTGCAGCTGACGCCGTCGCGCCGCAACTCCGGGGCGGCGCTTCGCAGCCAGGTGTCGAAGGCTGCCTTCGAGGCCTGGTAGGCCGCCCAGCGCGGGGTCGGCGGCATCCGCACGCCGAGCGTCGAGACGAGCCTCCCGCTCGCGCAGAGGAGAGGCCAGACATGCACGGTCCGAGGTATTGATGTCGATGGCGCCGAAGTGGGAAGGTGAGGAGAGTCGATCGAGGCCGGACGACTTCCCGGCGTTGCTGACGAGCACGTCGATGTGCCCGTACTCCTCGAGCACCTCGGCCGCGAGCTCCTCGACCGCGTCGGGCTGTCCGACGTCGCAGGTGTGAACGTATGCTCTGCCGCCCAGCTCGGAGATCCGCTCTGCCAGCACCTCCAGTCGCTTCGCCGTCCGGGCGACGAGCAGCACGCGCGCGCCGGCCTCTCCCAGCTCCAGCGCGCTCGCCTCACCGATCCCGAAAGAGGCGCCAGTGACCAGCACTACCTTGCCCTCGACCGCCTCCCGCAGCTTCTCATCGCCGGGCCCGCCGCCGGGCTGCATGAACACGCGCGTGAACGCCCGCGAGGCGAGCCGGAGAGGAAGGGGTTGGGACGGCATCGGGTCTTCTTACCCGATCGAACGCGATCCACCCCCGGGTCAGGCGCGCAGAGCGGAAGTTTTCGCCGGGGTGGCCGCGGTCGGGACCGAGGCCAGCTTCGGCTGGGGCCGAGCGCGAACGGCCTCGAACGCCTCGACCGCGCGCACATCGAACTGGCTGCCCGCGCAGCGCCGCAGCTCGGCGAGCGCCATCTCGGACGCGAGCGCGCGCCGGTATGGACGATCGGAAGTCATCGCGTCGTAGGCGTCGCAGACCGCGATGATCCGAGCGGCGAGTGGGATCTCCCTCGCGGTGAGGCCGTCGGGGTAGCCGTTGCCGTCCCAGCGCTCGTGCGAGGCTCGAATGATCTCGCCGACGCCGGCGAGAGCCGGGGCCGCACAGACGATTCGCTGCCCGATGATCGTGTGCCGGCGCATGAACTCCCACTCCTCCTCGTCGAGCGGGCCGGGCTTGCTCAGGATCGTGTCCGGAATCGCGACCTTGCCGATGTCGTGCAACTCCGCCGCATGCAGCAGGGGACCCACCTCCGTCGCGGGGACCTCCAGCTCTACCGCGAGTGGCTCCACCAGCGCGCGCACGTTGTTCAGGTGATCGCCGATCTCGGGCTGGCGTTCGACCAGCACCTGCAGCAGCACGTCCTTGCTCTGGTGGCCGGGGGACGTCCGCAGCGAGTACTTGGCCGAATACATCCGCTGGTCGGCAAGGCGCATTGCGTCGGATGCGTTGTGGGCCTCCATGGGAATCAGCACCGACCCGGGGGAAGCGCCGACGTGGAACGCCTGACCGTGCTCGCTGAGGGCGGCGACGGCGCTCGCCTCCAGCTCCGCTCGCTCGACGTGAGAGCCGGGGGCGATGACGCAGAACTCGTCGCCTCCGATCCGGTATGCCCGCGCTCGCTCTCCCACGGTCTCGCTCAGGCGGTGCCCCAGCCTGGCCAGCAGGGAATCGCCCGCCGGATGACCGAAGGTGTCGTTGTAGGACTTGAAGCCGTCGAGGTCGAGCAGCACCAGCACCGTCGGCTCGGGGTCCGTCGCGAACAGCGCCTCCAGGTCGGCCATCGCCTTGCGGCGGTTCCCGAGTTCGGTGAGCGCATCCGTCTCCGACAGCACCGCCAGCTCGCGCTGCACCGCGCGCATGCGGTCGCGGACGCCCTCGTTCAGGCGCCAGGCGGCGACCCCGGCGACGCCGGCGAGGGCGACGAAGAAGGCGTGCACGCCGGCCCACGCCCACGGGTTCGCCCACGCGTCGGGACGGTTGAAGACCTCGTGCGGCTCGATCGTCCCCACCACCCCGTGGTGGAAGAGGACATACCCCACGGCGAGCAGGAACGGGACCCAGTCCTCGTACAGCGTCAGCGCGACGATGACGACGAAGAAGTAGAAGTGCGCCTCGATCAGCCCGCCGGTCAGGTGGACGAGCATCGCCGCGGCCGTAAGCAAGCCCAGCGAGACGAAAACAGAGCGCAGCTGGCGGCTGAAGTAGCTGCTGGTCGCCAGCGCCGCCAGCGCGCACAGCGGCCCCACGTGCAGCACCGTGTGCCAGACGTTGTAGCTCGCCGTCGCAAACCCGTAGATCGGGAGGATCAGCACGTTCAGCCACAGAACGATCAGCAGGGCGCGGTGGCGGCGGTTCCACTCCTCGACCGGCAGCGACCCGCCCTCGGGGAGCGCGGCTGCAACCGTGCCTGTCAGGCTGCGCATGCGATCGCGGAAGCCGTGGTCGGACGCGCCCATTGCACCCCTATCGGCGCTATGCAACGAGTCTGTAATTTCTCACCCCCGATGGGGGTGTCGTTTTTCCCCGTGGGGGCGCCGCCCTCCGCCTAGGTTTCTCGTGCACCGCGAGGATGTTGCCCGCCGGGTCCTTGAACCAGGCGATGTCGGGACCTTCGGGCCCGCGCGCGATCCCCTTCTCGTCCTGCTCGAAGCCTTCGTAGCGCTCGACGCTGACGCCGCGCGCGCTGAGCTCGTCGACCGCCTTCTCGACGTCGTCGACCGGGAAGTTCAGGATCGTGTAGGTCGCCGGGACGAAGTCCGGCTTCAGGTAGATCAGCGTGTCCCGGCCGCCGGCGAGGTGCAGCGTTATCAGCGGCGCGTCCGATTCCAACTCCGAGACATTCAGCCCGAGCGTCTCGCTGTAGAACTCCCGCGCCTTCTGGAGGTCGTCGGCGGCAAAGCCGCTGTAGGCCTCTGTGCTCTCGAACATGAGTAACTCCATTCCTCGGAAACAGGTCCTGTAATTGAGACACCCGGGCGCGGTGAAACTAATCGCTGCCGGCACTGAATCATCCTGATCACCAACTCCGCCATTGTTTTCCTCTAGTGTCCGTGCGGGCGTAAGCTCAAACCGACGTGGACGCGATCAGCAGAATCGCCGAGGCGAAAATCCGGGATGCGATCGAGCGCGGCGAGTTCGACGACCTCCCCGGCAGCGGCCGCCCGCTCGAGCTCGAAAAAGACGCCGGCATCCCGCCCCACCTGCGGCTCGCCTACAAGGTGCTGCGAAACGCCGAGATCCTGCCCCCGGAGATGGAGTCCCGCCGCGAGATCTACCGCCTCGACCGCCTGATCGCGAACACCGACGACGAGTCCGAGCTGGCGGACCTGCGCCGCCGCCGGATCAGGAGCGAGCTCCAGTTCAACATCCTGATGGAGCGGCGGCTGGGTTCACTGGCTTCCACCCGATCCCCCCCCCCTCTCCCCTCTCGTTCCGCCCGTCGTCACCTTCCGCGCCAGTTCTCCCCGCGCGCGCCACGGCGCTTGCCGCTCGGCGGTCCGGCCTCGTTCGACAGCTTCCCGGTGAGTTCCGGTCGCGGCGCGACGTCGGGCGGGCTCCCCGGGCTGCTCGCCAGTGGCGCCGCCGGCCGGTGATCCGCCCTCACCCGCTTCGGCCGTTCATCTCCGCGGTCTTCCTGCCGCCTCTCCGACCGCCGCGTTCCTACGTTCTGCGGCTGGGGCGCCGGCGCGGCTGCGCCGGCATCGACCCCTTCCGCCACGCCGACAGGTGTGCCCGGGCCGCTGGCTGGTCTGCTCTTCGGCGCTCACCGGCTTCGCGCCGCTGTGGCGCGCTTCCCCAGCCGCGACGGCGCCCGGTCGCGCTCCTGGACGGTGATGTACGTCTTCGCCCACCTGCCCCCTGGACGCCAGATCGACCCCGAGCTGCCGCCCGGGTCCTGGGGCATCGCCCGCGGCGGGCTGCCGAGCTGCGAGGGCGAGCCGGTGGCTCGAGGGTTCGACCGCATCCAGCGCGAGCCGCTGCCGGAGCTCGGCACACGCTCCCTCCGCGAGCGTGTGCCGGCGACGAGCTCTTCCGACTTCGTCGCCGGCCTCAGCTACGAGAGCCTGCCGGGGGACGATCGTCTCCGCCGGAGCAGCTGAGAGCATCATCGGGACGATCTTCGCCGGCTCGCGGTGCCGCCGGCGCGCGTTCGCCCGCCCGTGCGCGGCTTCGAGGACCGCGACGGGCGACGGTGATCGGCCAGCGACCGGTCCGCACCTCGGCCCGCCACGCGGCGCTGCTGCTCCGTCCACGCGCAGCTGCTCGGTGGGAGGCTGGACCTTCATCGCTCCTCCGGCTCGGCGATCGTCCCCACCGCGCTCGCCGTCGGCGAGCTCGCCGGCGCCTCCGGCAGGAGGTGCTGACGGCGATCGTCGCCGGGACGAGATCCTCGCCCGCTCGGGGGTGCTGACCGACGTCCTCCACACCGGCCAGGCGGTCCCCACCCACCAGATCGAGACCCCGCTGTCGCGGCAGCTGCTCGGCCTCGGCGCCACCGCTCCAGGACGCGCTCGGGATCTGCTGCACGCAGCCACAGGTGACCTCGATCGTCTCGTGGACGGCCGAGGCGAAGGGGCTGCTCGCCGGCTGGCCGGTGATGAGCGGGATCGAGTCGGCGCAGTACGCGAAGGCCGGGATCAGCGGCCGCCGCGACATCCTCGAGAGCCCCGACGGCTACTGCTACCGGGTCTCGACATCGCCTCGCCCGGTGGTGCTCGAGCAGCTCGTCGACGGCCTCGGCGAGACCTGGCGCTTCGACAGCGCCCGCAACGAGCTCTACAGCAAGCGCTTCCCCACCGACGGCTTCCAGCTCACCAGCGTGCAGGCGATCCTAGACATCGTCAACGTGCAGGCGAAGCAGGTCTTCGCCTCGACGCCGAAAGGCCAGCTCCCGGCGCTGGTCAAGCGCGTGCAGGTGCGGGTGCCTCTGGTGATGGGCGCCTCGGCGACGATGTTCTCGAAGGGGACGAAGGAGATCTACGAGCGCATCCGCACCCAGCCCGACTGGACCTACACGGCGCTGCTCTTCGACGGCTCCTACCCGCTCGCGGCGGCGCTCGTCAACCGCCGCCTAACCTGGCGCGAGTACTCGAAGAAGGCGATCTTCGACCCCGTCGTCCAGGCGATGATCGACAAGATCGAGCTCGTCCCCGACATCAGTCTCGGCGTCTTCGGCGCCGAGGCGCTGATCGAGCTCGCCGACGGGCAGACCTTCACCAGCACGCAGGAGTGCATCGAGAACTTCGACACGGCCGAGAAAATCCGGATCGGGACCGACGGCATCCGCACCAGTCGCCGTCAGACCGCGATCATTCGCGCGATCGACCGTCTGGAGCGCTTCGATGACATCAATGATTTCGTCGCGCTGCTGACCCGGTAGCCGGCCCCGATGGCGGGATGACACCCGAATTCAAGTCCGCGCAGCTGGCGAGCGGGCTGCGGCTTCCCTACGTGGAGCAGGGAGAGAAGGGCGGCACCGCGGTCGTGTTGCTGCACGCCTACGTGGACTCGTGGCGCACCTTCGAGCTGGTGCTGCCACATCTGCCGCCCTCGATCCACGCCTTCGCCCCCGACCAGCGCGGGCATGGCGATGCGGACCGGCCCGACTCCGGGTACGAGCTGGAGCAGCTGAGCGCCGACGTGGCCGAATTCATGGACGCGGTCGGACTCGACGCGGCCGTGATCGTGGGCAGCTCCAGCGGCGGCTATGTCGCGCAGCGCTTCGCGCTCGACTTTCCGCACCGCGTGAGCGGATTGGTGCTGATCGGCAACCCGCTCAGCCTGCGCGAGCGGCCGCCGATTCTCGACGCGGTGCTGGAGCTGAGCGATCCGGTCGATCCGGCGTTCGTGCGCGAGTTCGTCGGCGCCGTTGTCTCCCAGTCGGTCCCGCCCGCCTTCCTCGAGACGATGATCGCCGAGAGCCAAAAGGTCCCGGCTCACGTCTGGAAAGCGGCGCTCCTCGGTCTACAGGCCGCAACCCCGCCGACCGAGACCGGAACGATCACAGCACCGACCGTGATCATCTGGGGCGATCGCGACGAGTTCCTCCCCCGCGCTGACCAGGAGGCACTGGCGGCGGCGATCCCGAAGTCACAACTCGTCGTCTACGAGGGCGCCGGCCACGTCGTCCTGTGGGAACAGCCGGAGCGGATCGCCGCCGACATCGTCGCCTTGGCGGAGCGAATCCAGCCCCCGGCTGAGCGCTTATCCCTGATGCCGACGCCGCTGATCGAGTTCCCGGCTGACGATCCCGAGCGGGCCCGCCGTTTCTGGCAGGGGTTGCTGGGAGCGGAGCTTGAGCCGAGGCCGAGCGAGGCCGGGTCGGGATGGGAGTTCGACGGCGACGGGCTGCGCCTTGGACTGCACGAGCGCGGCACCGGCCCGGGCGACACTGCCTCCCTCCCCTACTTCACTGTGCCCGAGATCGAGGCAGCAATGGATCGGGTGCGCGAGCTCGGCGGCTCGATCATTCACCCTGGCGAGCGCTGGGCGATCTGTCGCGACTCGGAGGGCAGCCCCTTCGCCCTCGCCGCCGGGTGAGCGTCGCCGGCGCGCTCCGCGCGCACCGCACCCACGAGCCCTCCACCCGGCGGATCGGGATCCTGTTCATGATCGGCTCGGCGTGCTTCGCGCTCGCGTCGCTGCCCGGCTCGTCCTCAGTGTCGGCCGCAGTGGCGCGCCGGATCGCGCGCCTGAACCTGGTCGGGTCGATCTTCTTCGGCATCTCCGCGGTCGCCGGGATTTGGGTCGCGCAGACGAGCGCGCAGCTGGACGCCAGCCTCGCCCGCGGCGGAACGCTGGTCGGGGCGCTCTGCTTCTTCTACGCCTCGTACCTGCTCGTCGCGCGGGATCCCGCCACCGGCACGGCCGAAGCGACTTGACGTGAAGCTGGTCTCGTGGAACGTGGCCGGGCGGACCAAGGGCGCCCGCGAGCAAGCCACGGCGCTGATGCGAGAGGAACCGGATCTCGTCGGGCTGCAGGAAATTCGCCCCGCCGCAATCGACATCTGGCGATCGGTTCTCGCCGAGCACGGGATCGAGCACGCCGAGGAGACCACCGCCCGGCTCGATGGCCGCGCCAACGCCGTCCTGATCGCATCGCGTTGGCCGATCGCGCCGATGCAGCCCGTGGCAATGCCGCAACCGGAGCGGTTTCTCTCGGTGAGGGTCGAACATCCCATGGGCGACTTCGAGCTCCATGCCGCGCACGTGCCGTCGGCGAACGCCTACGGCCTGATCAAGGTCGAGACGTTCGAGGCGATACACGCGGCACTCGCGAACGATTCAGAGCTACCGCGCATCCTCTGCGGCGACTTCAACTCGCCGATGCTGGAGACCGACGACGGCGAGACGCTGACTTTCGCCGACCGCCATCCCGACAACTGGGAGCTCTTCGACGCCGCCGAGCGATCGGTGATCGTTGGGCTGAAGCCGTTCGATCTCCCCGATCTCTTCCGCGAGCTGAACGGCTGGAAGCGCAAGGAGTACTCCTGGATCCATGAGCAGTCGGGCCGCGGGGTGCGCCTCGACCACGTCTTCGCGTCGCGGCGGCTGAATCCGACCGCCTGCGACTACATCCACTCGTTTCGCACCGACGGGCTCAGCGACCACTCCGCGATCTGGGCGAGCTTCGCCCCCGCCAGGCGCGACGTGGCGCCAGGCTAACCTGCATCGGATGAGGGACATCGTCGGCCCACCGCTGCGAGCGGCGGCCTTCATCGCCTTCCTCGCCGGCGTCCTGCTGCTGGTCCTGAACCCGCCGTCGCTCGGAGGGTTGGGCGACCTGCTGGTGCTGGTTGCCGTCGCCGTCGCAGTCGCGCTCGTCACTGCCTGGGCGGTCGTGGCGCTGATCGGCCGCGAGGAGATGCCGGAGCAGGAGTTCCAGCGCTTGGAGGACCGCAGCGACGCCCTCGCCGCGCTTCCTGCCCCCGACCGGCCGCCGAGCGAGTTCGACGAGCTGGTGGTTCAGGCCATCGACGACCTCCCGGAGGAGTTCCGCGAGCTCGTCGAGCGCACGCCGGTGGTCGTCTCCCACCGCGGCCACGAGCACCACGCCTACGGTCACTACATCGGCGGCACCGTCGCCCGCGACATCTACCCGGACCGGATCGTCATCTACCAGGACACGCTCGAGCGCGACTTCGGCCACGACCCCGGGCTGCTGCGGGCGCAGGTCGAGCGCACGGTCCGCCACGAGCTCGCCCACCACCTGGGCTGGGACGAGCCCGGCGTCCGCGGCCTCGGCCTCTGAACGCTAAGCGACCTTCTTCCCCGGGTTCATCAGCCCCTTCGGGTCGAAGGCGCGCTTGACCTCGGCGTGCAGCTCGAGCGCCGCCGGTGACCACTGGCGGGCGAGCTGCCCGCGCTTCACCCAGCCGACGCCGTGCTCGCCAGAGATCGAGCCGCCGAGCCTGACCGCGAGCTCGAACAGCTCCTCCGAGGCCTCGCGCGCGCGCGAGAGCTGAGCGGAGTCGCCGGGGTCGACGAGGAAGGTCGAGTGCAGGTTGCCGTCGCCGGCGTGTCCCCAGCTACAGGCCTCGAGCTCGTGCCGGGCGCCGATCGCCACCGTCTCGGCGATCGCCTCGCGGAGCCGGTCGAGCGGGACGACGATGTCCTCGCTCACCTTGCCGCCGCGCCGCGCCTCGACCGCGATCGAGACGCCGTCGCGCCAGCGCCAAAGCGCCTCGGCCTGCGGGCGCTCTGCCGCCGGGCGCACCTCGAGCGCGCCGTCGCCGAGCGCATCGGTGATCTCGCCCTGAAGCCGCGCGACCTCCGCGGCGCCGCCGTCGAGCTCGGCGATCACCATGAACCCGGCCTCGGCCGGGACGCCGCCGGGGAACGAGCCACCGGCCGCCTCCAGCGCTCCCGCATCCAGGTACTCCAGCGCCGCCGGCACCAGCCCCGCGGCGAGCACGCGCTCGATCGCCGCGCACCCGGCCTCCGCGCCGGCGTAGAGGCCGACCACCGGCAGCACTGCCTCCGGCGCCGGCAGCAGCTCCAGCCACGCGGCGGTGATCACTCCCAGCGTCCCCTCCGAGCCGATCAGCAGCGCGCGAAGGTCGTAGCCGGCGACGTCCTTTCGGATCGACCCGCCGACCTCGATCACCCGGCCCGGCGCGACCACCGCCTCCAGCCCGGTCACCCAGCGACCCGTGACCCCGTACTTGAACGCGTGCGGCCCGCCGGCGTTGGTGGCGATGTTGCCGCCGATCTGCGACTGCTCGGCGGCGCCCGGGTCGGGCGGGAACAGAAGCCCGTTCTCGCGCGCCAGCCGGCGCACGGTCGCCGTCAGCACCCCGGCCTCGACCTGCATCCGCCACAGCCCCGGGTCGAACGAGCGCACCGCGGTCATCCGCTCGAGGCTGAGGACGACACCGCCCTCGGTCGGGACGGCGCCGGCCGCGAACCCGGTGCCGCCGCCGCGCGGCACGATCGCCAGCTCGCGCTCGTAGCAGTAGGCGACGACCTCCGCCACCTGCTCGGCGCTCGAGGGCAGCGCGACGGCGACGGCGCTGCCTTTGATCCCGCGATGCTCGGTGGCGTCGATCAGGTACGGAGTCGACGGCGGAAGGACGGCATCGGGCCCGAGCAGCGCCGCCAGGTCCCTCTGAACGGCGTCGGCGCTGAGCTCGAGCATCACCGCGCCGCATTATGCGTAACCAGCGGCTCGCCGGGTAACTGCTGGAACGGCGCCTCTCGGAGCCCGTGCGTCTGCACGGCCGAGGCGCCTTCGACCATGTTTTCACCGACGAAAGCCGTAGCTGGCACGATTGCCGGCGCCCGGACGATGGGCGCCGCGCTCGCCGACGACCTCGTCCACCTCCCCCGCGGTCTGCGAGCGGGTGGGGATCCGGACGAGTGGGACCCGGAGTACATCGAGCGGACGCTGCCGCTGATGCGGGGCCTGTTCAGCAACTATTTCCGCGGCGAGGTCCGCGGGCTCGAGAACATCCCGGCCGACGGCCCGTCGCTCCTCGTCGGCAACCACTCCGGCGGGCTCTACATCGCAGACACGTTCGTGTTCGGGATCGAGTTCTACGCCCGCTTCGGTCCCCGGCGCCGCTTCCACCAGCTCGCCCACGATCTCGCGGTCCGCTCCCCGGTCGGCGGCCTGCTGCGTCGCTACGGCACCTTGGCGGCATCGCACGAGAACGCCCATCGCGGGTTTGAGCGCGGCGCCCCCGTGCTCGTCTATCCGGGCGGCGACTACGAAACCTTCCGCCCCACGTGGCAATCCTCCGAGATCGACTTCGGTGGCCGCAATGGCTTCGTGAAGCTGGCGCTGTCGGAGGGCGTGCCGATCGTCCCGGTCGTTTCGATCGGTGGACAGGAAACGGCGTTGTTCCTCACCCGCGGCGAATCGCTCGCGCGAGCCCTGCGACTCGATCGCCTGCGCGTGAAGGTGCTGCCGGTTTCGCTCGGCCCCCCGCTGGGCGTCAACCTGCTCGACCTGCCGGGCCGGATTCCGCTGCCGGCAAAGATCACCGTCGAGGTTCTGCCGCCGCTGCGGGCCTCTGGGCATCCCGGCTCGAGCACCGACCGCGAGCAGATCTACGAACAGGTGACCGGCGAGATGCAGGCGGCACTCGACCGGCTCGACGACGAGCGCTCTGTGCCGGTGGTCGGCTGATACGCCCGCCCGGACTGGCACGAAGATAGGCTCCCAGGGATGACGAGCAAGGCCGAGTTCAGCGCCGAGGAGTGGGATCTGGTCAGCGACGCGCCGATGCTGGCCGGATTCATCCTGGCGACCGCCCAACGAGGCGGGTCGATCAGCGAGAGCTTCTCGATGGCGAAGTCGTGGGTCGAGGCCCGCCAGACCCACGGCGACAGCGAGCTGCTGGACGCGATCGTCGCCGAGAAGCCGGAGGTCGACCGCAAGCGCTTCGGCTCACGCGAAGAGCTGCACACCAAGGGCCTCGAGCAACTGGGTCAGGCGGTCGCGCTGCTGGAGGAGAAAGCGACCCCTGAGGAGGTCGAGACCTACAAGCAGTTCGTGATCACCCTCGCCCAGCGCGTCGCCGAGGCCAACAAGGAGGGCGGATTCCTCGGCATCGGCGGCGAGAAGGTCAGCGACGCCGAGCAGGCGCGGCTCGCCGAGATCGCCGCGACGCTGGGAGTGGAGCCGCCGGCTCCCGCCCCCGAGTAGCGCCCGTCACCTACGCCGCGCAGGGATCGAGGCCGTTCTCACGGCCCGGCCCGAACACGTTCTCTTCCGTCAGGTAGCGCTCGTACAGGCGCGGGTAGGCGGTCATGATCCCGTCGACGCACAGTGAATGCAGCTCCTCGTAGAGGGCGGCGTTCTCCTCATCGTGGTCGGGCCAGATGTGGACGGCGAAGCCGTCGGCGTGGGCCTGGGCGATGAAGTCGGCCGTCGCCACTCGGATGCCCTGGAAATAGACGGGGATCTGGATCGCGTCGTAGTCGCCGGCCGGCGCCACGCCGGTGGTGAAGTAGCTGGCGAGGGTGGCAAGTCCGGGGGACGTCCCCACGGCCGGGGCGAGCTCGTGAAAGCGCATCACCGCCGCGTCGTTGAAGGAGACGACGATCACGTCGTCGGCGCGCTCGGGCCGCGCGTTCATGAACTCGGCGAGGATCTCGGCATTGCGCAGGAAGGATTCGACATCGTCGTCGGCGTCGCCCTTGATCTCGATGTTGATCGGGATGTCCGGAAAGCGGTTGAAGACCTCGCCGAGGTTCGGGATGCGGAAGTCCCGCCGTTTGTAGAGACCGCGCTTGCCGGGTACGGGGCGCTCCCCGGTCCGTACGCCGCGAAGCGGATACTCGGATGCCGGCCGGTCGGAGACGGCGTTCTCCCCCGGGACGAAGTTGTGCGCGGCGTCGAGCGGCTTCAGGTCGCTCCAGGTCGTCTCGCTGACGAGGCCGGAGCCGTCGGTCGTCCGGTCGACCGTCGCGTCGTGGATGACCGCGAGCCGGCCGTCGGCCGTCGCGTGGATGTCCAGCTCCAGCATGTCCGCGCCGAGGCGAATCGCGCGCTTGAACGCGTACATCGTGTTCGACGGCGCCTCCCACTCGCCCCCCTGATGAGCGAGGTCGATCACCCGGCGCTCGAGCCACGGGTTGTTACCCTGTGCGGCCGCGCCTGCCGGTGCGAACGCGCACGCCACCACCAGGGTTGCCGAAATCGCTGCGACCCAGCCTCGCACCATGGCGAGTATAGGCGTGGGTGCGACCCGTTTTCGGCCATAGCGGCCGCACTTGGGCCCGGATAGCGCCTGACACGAAGGCGTCGGACGCGTTCTAGAATGACGAGGGGGGCCTTGATGTCACCGGATCAGCTCAACAACGAACTGACCGTGATCGTTCCTGCTTACAACGAGGCAGGGAGCGTCGCCGATACCGTTCGCTCGCTACAGAGCCAGACCGCGCCTCCGGCCGAGATCATCGTCGTCGACGACTGCTCGACCGACGAGACGGCTGAGGTGGCCGCCGCGCTGGGGGTGACGGTGGTCCGGCCGCCGGCCAACACGGGTTCGAAGGCGGGCGCGCAGAGCTTCGCGCTGGAGGGCGTTCGCACCGAGCTGGTGATGGCGGTCGACGCCGACACCACGCTGGCGCCGGACGCGATCGAGCTTCTGCTCCGCGCCTTCGAGGACCCCGAGGTAGGCGCCGCTTGCGGCTTCGTGTTGCCGCGGCACGTGCGCACGGTCTGGGAGCGCGGGCGCTACATCGAGTACATGCTCGCCTTCAGCTTCTTCAAGCGGATCCAGGACCACTACGGAAAGCCGCTGATTTCGTCGGGCTGCTTCTCGATTTACCGCACCGCGACGTTGCGGGAGGTGGGCGGCTGGTCGACGCGGACGATGGCCGAGGACATGGACCTGACGTGGACGCTCTACGCCGCCCGCCACAGGGTGCGATTCGTTCCCGAGGCGATCTGCTACCCGATCGAGCCGCACAACCGCGAGTTCCTGGGCAAACAGCTTCGGCGCTGGTCGCACGGATTTATCCAGAACGTCCGCCTTCACTGGCGCTCGGTGCTTCATCTCGGCTACCTGCGATCGATCGTCGCCGTCGCATTCTGGGACGCCGTGCTCGCCTCGATCGCCTATCTGATCGTCCTGCCCGCGCTTGCGATCCTCATCGATCCGGTTGTGCTGCTCGCCTATCTGATCGACGCGCCGGTGGTGCTGGTGCCGGTGCTGTGGCAGGCGATCTCGCGACGCGAGATCGGCAGGGCTTTGGCGAGCTTTCCGAGCTTCTTCGTCCTCCGGCTCGTCAACGGCGTGTTCATGCTCAGCGCGGTGTGGCGCGAGTTCGTGCTGCGCCGACCGCTGCTCGTCTACGAGAAAGGCCACTGATGTCGGCCGGACTCCCAGGACTCGGACTCGGCGGAATCTTCTTTCTCCTCTCCGCGCTGCTGGCGCCGGTGGTGGAGCTGGTTCGCACCGCGAGGGGCGAGAGCAGCATCGCCGCCTGGATCGAGGTCGGCCGCCAGTTCGCGCTCGCGCTGGCGATGATCGTCGCGATCAACGCGACGCTGCAGGCGATCTACCTGCTGGCGCCGCTGGTGGGATTCGAGAGCGTTCAAGCGCCGGGGTCGCTGATGGTGCTGCCGCTGTTGCCGATCGCGATCACGATCGCGCTGCTCGGTCTCCTGCTGCTGGCGGCCAAGGCGGCTGCCCTCGCGTCCCGCGCGCGCCAGCACGGGTTGCCGTCCCTGCCCGGTTCGGTGGCGCTCCCCTCGCGCGGACATGTGCTTGCCGGCGCCACCGCGCTGACCGTGGCGTGGTTCGCTCTGCTTGCGGTCGGAGCCTCCCAACTGCAGCCAATCTCCACCGACCGCGGTCAAGACGACCGGCAAGCGGCGCCAGACCAGGAGCGGCGGGATTCGATCGCCGCCTCCACGGAGATTGCGGCGCTCGGCCCCGCCACGGTGCCGGCGTCGGTCCATCCGCCTGAGGATGTCCCGGCTCCTACTCCCGCGAATCCCCCGGCGCCCCCGCCGGCCGGCCAGCCAAGCAGCCCTGACGGCTCAGGAGCTTTGACGCCAGCAGGCGCCGACAGCGACACGAGCCCAGCAACGCCTCCCTCTGAGACGCCGGATCCCACCCCTGCCCCCACGAGCCCAGCACCGGCGCCGGCTCCGCAGCCCCCGAGCCCCACCGCCCCGGCGCCGACGGAACAGCCGGGCTCTGCCGCGACCCCGCCAGTCACCCCTGGGACGCCGGGGACACCCGGGCCACCGCCTGGCTCGAGCGCCCAGGCGGGCACAGGCCCGCCGGATCACGCCGGTCCCTCAGCGTAAGTCGCCGGCGGAGGGCCTAGCCCGCGTTCCCGAACCGGCGGAGAAGGCTGTCGAGCGATACCGTGAGGGACACGCGATGACCGAGCACAAGGTAGGAACGCGCGAGGAGTGGCAGCAGGCCCGCGACGAGCTGCTCAAGGAGGAGAAGGAGCTGACCCGGCGCGGCGACGAGCTGGCGCGCAAGCGACGCGAGCTGCCTTGGATGCCGGTCGCGAAGGAGTACAGCTTCGAGACCGACGAGGGGACGAAGACCCTGGCGGAGCTTTTCGACGGCCGCTCGCAGCTGCTGATGTACCACTTCATGTTCGGCCCGGCGTACGAGGCCGGCTGCCCGACCTGCTCCTCAGGGGCGGACACATACAGCGGCGCGGTCCCCCACCTGAACGCCCGCGACGTGACCTTCCTCTGCGCTTCGCGCGCGCCGCTGCAGCGGCTGCAGGCCTACAAGCAGCGGATGGGCTGGGGATTCCCGTGGGTATCGACGGAGGGAAGCGACTTCAACTTCGACTTCGGCGCCTCGCAGCCCGACGACCAGGCCGCGGCGCTCGCGGAAAGCGGCATGCCTCCGGTTGTCGCGCAGCTGGCCGAGGCGTGCGGGACTGACTCGGCGGGATACCTGACGGAGGCGCCGGCCCTGAGCGCCTTCGCGCTCTCAGAAGGCGTCGTCTACCACACCTACTCCACCTACTCCCGCGGTCTCGAGATCATGCTCGCCTACTACCCCCTGCTCGACCGGGTATCGAAGGGACGCGACGAGAAGGACGACCCGGACTTCTGGATCCGCCGCCACGACGAGTACTAGGTTGTAGGGGCTATGGCGCCCACAATGCAGAGAGTTTCGCTGCCGGCCCTCATCGTCACCCTCTTGCTCGTGATGCTGCTGGCGGCGTGCGGAGACGCCACGGTGGTGCCGGAAGGCGCCGAGCAGTCGGTCGTCGACGTTGTCTCCGGGCAGACCGGCTTCGTCCCTGACGACGTCAGCTGCCCCGAGGGCGTCGACGCGGAGGTCGGCGTCACCTTCGAGTGCACGTTCACCGGCCCCGAGGGCCCGTACACCGCCGACATGGAGATCACCCAGGTCGATGGAGAAGAGGTGATCTTCTCGGTCCGCACGCAACCGAGCGGCTGACTGACTAGCCGCGCACCAGCTCCCCGGGACCCGAGGTCGCGCTGGCCGAACCGCCAGCGGTCTGGCCGATCACCGCGCAGCTCACCTTCCTGCCCTCGAACGCAGGACGCAGCTTCAGCCTCGGACCTTCGTCGGGCAGCCCGCGGAGACCTATCGTCCACAGGTAGAGCGGCGGCTCCGTCGGCTCGACGATCCAGTCGACCGCACACTTGACCCGCCGGCCAACTCGCGGCCGGCCGACAATCTCGGTCGCCCCGTTCGCCAGCGGCGCCCACCTCGGCGTCTCCGAGAGCAAATAGGGGCCGGCGCGGACCACGTTCGCGTAGATCTCGGGGTCGCGCTCGGTCCCGCACGCGGCGCCGAAGCTGACGACACCGACGATCCGGGGCCCATCGCCGGGATCGACGAGAAGCGGGCCGCCGCTGTCGCCAAAGCACGGGGATGCGAAGGGCGGCTTCGCGTCGGGGTCGGGAAGCCGCGGATCTCGCGTGCACAGCGACCACTCGCGCCACAGCTTGCTCGAGATCTCGGGCCTGCATGTCTTCGGATCCTGGATCCGTACCGCGGCAGAGCGAAATGTCCCGCCCCCCTTGCCGTTCAGGCGCGTGGCGCCGAAGCCGATCACCGTCGCCGGCGTCCCGGGGCCGGCAAGCCCTTCGGCCGAAGTCCCGATCGGAACCGGCGCCAACCCGGTCACCGGGCTGTCCAGCTCGAGCAGCAGCAAATCGGCAGGGGCGGCGGCATCGCTCTCGTTGCGTCTCTGTTCGCGAACGGCCACCGGGTGAGTCCCGATCAGCTCCACGCGACGGACGATCTCGTCCGGCCCGATCAACACCTTCTCCCCAACCCCGGTCAGCTCGCGACAGTGCGCGGCGGAGAGCACCCGCGTCGGCGTGATCAGCGAGCCGCCGCAGAAGCTCTTCCCCTTCCCGACGCGGACGAAGAAGGGATAGTCGCCGCGCTCGGCCGCCGACCCACCGATGATCGCCGCGCTGGGCGCCGCCCCCGCGAGGATCACGAGTCCGCACAAGCTCCCTGCAGCCGCAAGCCGCCATGCGACTGCACTGCACCTGCCGCCCATGACGGCGATCGTAGCGAAGGGTCCGATTCGCACCGATGCCAGAGCCGGCGGCTCAGATCACTGGTTTTACATCGACGATCGGTGTCCCGTCGATCGCCTCGAGGTCGCTGACCCGGACCCGATTCCCCTCGACGGCGACAACCTCGACCTCGTGCAGCCCGATCGGGTTCGGGCGATCCGCCGAGCGGGTCGAGAACACGCCCGTGAGCGGATTCGCCGGGTCATCCCGCGGATGCACCTGCAGCACCCGCCGGTCGGCAAGGTGAAGCCATGTCACCACGATCACCCGGTCGCCCGGCCGGATGTGCTCGAGGCCCTCGAGAACACCCTGCTCGAAGACCAGCGACGCCTCGGGCCCTCCCTCGGTGCCCTGCTTCGGCGCCTCGGCGGGGTTGGTCAGCTCCGACTCGACCACCCCGATACGCCGCAGCTCGAATGTCAGCGCCCTACTCCGACACCCGCGCGGCGGCGAAGGCGTCCGCCCTCTTCGCGTAGTTGCGAATGCTGACGATCTTGCCGAACTGAAGCGAAGCGACGACGGTGTACGTGAGCGTGGCGGGGGTGCCCGTTTGCCTGTCGCGGGCCTCCAGCCGCACGGGAATGACGACCTGGTCTCCGGCGTCGATCAGCCTCTCCGGCTCGAGGCGGAGGTCCTCCCACGCGGCGGAGCCTCGTTGAATGAATTGCCGCACGCCCTCATGTCCTCGGTAGGTACCCGCTTCCAGATACGCGGTGGTGGTCGTCCACTCGACGTCCGGGTCGAGGAGCGCGATCGCCTCCTCAATCCCGCCACTGTTGAACGCCTCGATCCACCGCCGCACGATCTCGACGTTCTCCTCCGACATGTCCCGTGCAGCGTAGCCTGAGGTCAGATGGACACCGGATTTCCCAGCTCGGATGCGCAGAGCGACTTCTCGCGCGCGCGTCGAAGGCAGCTCGCGTCCCAGCTCACGCGCCGGCTCTTGCGCGAGCCCGGCGACGTGAACATGATCCTGCCCTTCGACGAGGTGATCGCGGCGCTGGGGCGGCGACGCGAGCGCCGGATCGGGCTGCAGACGATCCCCCTCGATGCGATCGTCGGCACGGTCGATCGCACCCGCGAGTTCGACCGCTCCTTCCGCCCGACCTCGCGCGCCGGGCAGAGCCGCTGGAAGCGGATCGCGGCGGCGGTGCGCCACGGCGAGTCGATGCCGCCGATCGACGTCTACAAGGTCGGCGACATGTACTTCGTACAGGACGGCCACCACCGCGTCTCGGTCGCCCGCCAGCTGGGGCTGGACGTGATCGAAGCGAACGTGACCGAGATTGAGACCGAGGTCGGCGCGGACGGTGCGGTTCAGCTCAGGGACCTGCCGCTGAAGAGCCACCAGCGCCTGTTCTTCGAGCGCGTGCCGCTCCCGCCCGAGGCGCGCTCGCGGATCCAGCTCTCCAGCGGCTCCTGGTACGCCGGGCTCGCCGAGGGGGTCGAGGCGTGGGGATTCCGGCTGATGCAGGGCCAGCGGGAGTTCATCCCCCGCGAGGAGGTCGCGCGGCTGTGGTTCGAGCAGGAGTACGTCCCCGTCGTCGAGGCGCTGCGTGAGGCGAAGCTGGTCTCCGAAAGCGCGACCGAGACCGAGGCCTACATCCGCGTCACCAGCCTCCGCTACCTGCTCCTTCGCACCCACGCCTGGGACGAGGACGTGATCGAGCGCCTGCGCGAAGAGCTCCGCCGCCCCCCGCCCGAGCAGGACACGCTCACCGACATGCTGCGCCAAGACGTGAAGCCGTAGCGCACGAGCGCGAGCTGCCCGACGAAACTGATTTTGAGCTCGCTATGCGGGTCGAGAATCAGTCTCGTCGTTGGCGGCGAGTGGTCGCCGGTACCCTGGGATCGATCCGACGCGCGAGCGGGATCGATGAACTGCGATGACTGATTACGTCGTGATCTACTAGCGCAACGCCGACGGTTGGTGGGCGTACCTGCCGGACCTTCCGGGATGCATTGCCCATGGGGAAGATCGCGCGGAGGTGGAGACGAGGATCCGCGAGGCCGTGCGAGTGCGTCTGGATGTTTTGCGCGCCGCCGGACGTCCAGTTCCCGAGCCCGCGGCACGTGACGCGGGCCGCATCGTCGTCTGATCCGGCGCCTCCAGGACGACATTGACGATCTGCATGACATACATGCAAAACGTCAATCTCGTCTCTCGGACGCCCGGTCCGCGGTAGGGCTCAGCCTTCGCGCAGGCTCTTGCCGGTCTCGGGGTCGAAGAAGTGGAGCTTCGAGGCGTCGACCCAGATCTCGGTTTCCTCGCCGCGCTTGACCTCCGAGGCGGACTCGAAGCGGGCGACCACGTGGTCGGAGCCTCCGCCGGGGACCTCGGATGTGCCGGCGTCCTCGGCCAGCTCGCGCAGCTCGTCTGACTCCACGCCCTCGCTCTCGACCGTGAAGTGGGCGTACTTCTCCGAGCCCATCGACTCGACGAGGTCGATCTTCGCCTTGAATGTGACGCCGCGATCGCGGGCTTCGCCGATCAGCCGCGCGTCCTCGAAGCTCTCGGGGCGGATCCCGGCGATCACACGCCGCGGCTCGCCGCCGCCACCGAGCGCGCTCGCCGCCTCGCCGGACAGAGGGATGTCGGCGACCGGCAGCTTCGCGACCCCGTCCTCGATCGTCGCCGGCATGAAGTTCATCGCCGGCGAGCCGATGAAGCCGGCGACGAACAGGTTCGCCGGGTTCTCGTACAGATCTCCCGGCGCGCCGACCTGCTGCAGCTTCCCGGTGCGCATCACCGCGACGCGATCGCCGAGCGTCATCGCCTCGGTCTGGTCGTGGGTGACGTAGACGGTCGTCGTCCCGAGCTCGTCCTGAAGCCGCGCCACCTCGGTGCGCATCTGCACGCGCAGCTTCGCGTCCAGGTTCGAGAGCGGCTCGTCCATCAGGAAGGCGCTCGGGTCGCGGACGATCGCCCGCCCCATCGCCACCCGCTGGCGCTGACCGCCTGAGAGGTTGGCGGGCTTTCGATCCAGGTGCTGCTCGAGGTCGAGGATCTTCGCCGCCTCCTCGACCTTCTGCTTGACCTCCTCCTCGGGCGCCTTCGCCAGCTTCAGCGGGAAGGCCATGTTCTCGCGCACGGTCATGTGCGGATAGAGCGCGTAGTTCTGGAACACCATCGCGATGTCGCGATCGCGCGGCGCGATGTCGTTCACCACCTTCTCCCCGATCCGCAGCTCGCCGTCGGTGATGTCCTCGAGCCCGGCGATCATCCGCAGCGCCGTCGACTTCCCGCACCCGGACGGGCCGACGAGGATCATGAACTCGCCGTCGGCGATATCGAGGCTCATGTCCTTGACGGCCTCGTAGCCGTCGGAGAAGCGCTTGCTGATCTTGTCGAGGACGATCTCTGCCACCTTGGTCTCCTTTATCCCTTCACCGCGCCCGCCGTCAGCCCCGCGACGATGCGGCGCTGGAAGAAGAGCACGAAGATGATGATCGGCACGGTCACGATCACCGCCGCAGCGGCGATGTTCCCGGTCGGCTGAGTGAACTGCGACTCGCCGGTGAAGAAGGCGAGCGCTGCGGGCACCGTTCGCGAGGCGTCCGACGAGGTGAGCGAGATCGCGAACAGGAAGTCGTTCCAGCAGAAGATGAAGACGAGGATCGCGGCGGTGAACACTCCGGGCGCCGCAAGCGGCACGATCACCTTTCTGAATGCCTGGAATGGGGTGGCGCCGTCGACCTGCGCAGCCTGCTCCAGGTCCCAGGGGATCTCCCTGAAGAACGCGACCAGGACGTAGATCGCAAGCGGCAGCGAGAAAGTGAGGTAGGGGATGATCAGCCCCGGATAGGTGTCGTAGAGGCCGAGGGTGCGCCACATGTCGAACAGCGGGCCGACGGTCGAGATCGCCGGGAACATCGCGATCGCGAGCGCGCCGGCGAGGATCAGCGCCTTGCCGGGGAACTCCAGGCGGGCGATCGCGTAGGCGGCCATCGAGGCAAGGACGACGGCGATCACGGTCGAGATCAGCGCGATCAGGATCGAGTTGATCAGCGGCCTGATGAACGGGCTGTCGTCGATCCCGCCCTCGAACAGGGTCGTGTAGTTCTCGAACGTGATTTCGGTCGGGAAGAAGCGATCCCAGAAGCCCGTGCCCGCGGTGATCGTCTCCGGCGTCTTCAGCGACAGGGAGATCAGCCAGATCACCGGGATCAGCGCGAAGCCCAGCACCACCAGCATCCCGATCGACCACATCGCGTATTCGCGCGTGCCGCGTTGCATCAGCGTCCCGGCCTCCCTTCCTGCAGCCGCACCCCGAAGCCCCTGATGAAGAGGAAGGCGATGATCAGCACGCAGATGAAGATCAGCACCGACACCGCCGAGCCGAGGCCGAGGTTGAGGCGGCTGATCAGCTGATTGAAGCCGAGAATCGAGACCGACTCGGTGTCCTGAGCGCCGCGGGTCATGATGAAGATCGTGTCGAAGACCCGGAAGGCGTCGAGCGTGCGGAAGAGCAGCGCGACGAGGATCGCCGGCTTCATCAGCGGCAGCGTGATCCGCACGAAGCGCTGCCACGGGCTGGCCCCGTCCACCTTCGCGGCCTCATAAAGGCCGTTGTCGATCGTCGTCAGCCCGGCGAGCAGCAGCAGCGCCATGAACGGCGTCGTCTTCCAGACCTCGGCCATGATGATCACCGCGAACGAGCTGAAGCGCTCGCCGAACCAGGCCTTGTCGTCGGCGATCAGCGGCAGCTGGTTGACGAAGCCGGTGTCGGGGTTGAAGGCGTAGAACCAGGCGAACGCGGCGACCACCGTGATGATCCCGTAGGGGACCAGGACCGAGGTGCGGATCAGGCCGCGGCCGAACAGGGCCCGGTGCATGACCAGCGCGATCGCCATCCCCAGGGCCAGCTCCAGCGCGACGGAGAACACGGTCACGAACAGGGTGTTGAAGACGTCCTGCCACCACAGCCCCGAGGTCAGCACGGCGCTGTAGTTGTCGAGGCCGACGAACCCGCCCTCGTCCGGGAAGCGCAGGTCGACCTCCTGCACCGAAAGGACGATCGCGTAGATGATCGGATAGGCGGTGACCAGCAGCATCGCGATCACCGCCGGCGCGCACAGCATCCACCCGAGCCGCCGCTCGTCGCGGGTGCGGTCGGAGACCTTTCCGCGCCGGCCGCCCCCGGCCGTTGTTGGCGTCGCGCTCACAGCAGGCCCTCGCGATTTACCCCGTCGGTGACGCTCTCATAGAGGTCGTCGTATGACGGAGTCGGGTCGGCGGGGTCGATGTCCGCCACCGGGTGAAGCGATCGCTGGATCGCCAGCGAGACGTCCTGGTAGGCGGGCGTGACCGGCCGCGGCGCGGCATCGTCGAGGGAGGTACGGATCAGGTCGGAGAAGCCGGGATAGGCCTTCTCGATCTCCTTCGTGTCGTAGAGCGTCTCGTCGGTCGGCGGCAGCCCTCCGAGGGTCGCCGCGGTGACCTGGTTCTCGGGCTTGACCAGGCACTGGACGGCGTCGAAGGCCTGGTCGGGGTTCTCCGAGTAGGCGCTGACGCCGAGGTTGATGCCGCCGAGCGGTGGCCGGCTCGGCATTCCGGGCACGACCGCGGGATACTTGGCGGCACCCATGTTCTTGAACACGTCGGGCGCGTTCTCCTTCGCGCTCGGATAGACGAACGGGTAGTTGATCATGAACGAGCTGGCGCCGGTCTCGAAGCTGAGCCGGGAAGTGTCCTCGGTCGAGGTGTCGATGTCAGTCGGCGCCGCCGGCGAGCGCGCGTACTCGCCCATCATCGCCAGCGCCTCCTCCGTCGGCCCCTCCTCGAGCCCGACCTCGGTCGGCCCGGTGAGGATCTGCGCGCCGGCGGACTCGATCATCGCCGTCACCCAGACCGTGAAGCCCTCATAGCGGTTCGCCTGCACCTGGATCAGGCCCTCCTCGCCGATCCGCTCGGCCTCGGCGAGCATCTCCTGCCAGGTCTTGGGCGGCTTCTCGACGCGGTCGGTCCGGTACCAAAGAAGCTGTGTGTTCGAGGTGAAGGGCGCGGCGTAAAGCGTGCCCTCGTATGAGGCCGTCTCGATGACGCTGTCGAAGGTGTTCTTGGTCACCGCCTGCTCGCGCGGGCCCGTCCACTCGAGCACCCAGCCGGCGTTGGCGAACTCCGCCGTCCAGATCACGTCCATGCCGATGATGTCGATCGAGGAGTCCTCGGCGCCGAGCCGGCGAACCAGCTGCTCGCGCTGGGAGTCGGCCTGGGCCGGGAGGAACTCGAACTTGATCGTGTACTCGCCGTTCGACTGCTCGCTGCACGCCTTCGCCGCCTCCTGGTAGGCGCCGCTGGGCTCGTTGAAGACGAAGAAGGAGAGCTCGGTGCCGTTGGAATCGTCGTCGGAGCCGCCGCAGGCCGCGAAAGTCATCGCCGCCGCCACCAGGATCGCGGTGGTGAAAAGGATCCGGCTCTGCCCCAAGCCGCTCACTCTCATCCGCTCAGGCATCTACCCGCCGGGGGCCGGTGGCAATCCCCACGGTGTGGAATTCAGGCGGTGAAAATCACACCCTCGTTGGGTGAGAGCGTCGCGCTTCTGCCCTCCCGGCCCGTGGTCGAGAGCTCGATCTGGCCGCCCCCCTCGGGCGCCGGGCGCTCCTCGGCGGCGAAGTTGAGCGCGACGAGATACCTGCCGCGGCGGTAGGCGAGGACGTCTGGGGCAGCGTCGAGGAGCTCGAACCGGGGAGCGAGCCGGCACCGCAGCGCGATCAGCCGGTGGTAGAGGTGGAGGAGCGAGCCGGGGTCGCCGCGCTGCTCGGCGACGCTTCCGTGCGATGGGAGCGCGGGCGGGAGCCACGGTGTCGCGGTGCTGAAACCGCCGTTCGGCTCGGGCGTCCACGGCATCGGGTTTCGGTGAATGTCGCGCCCGGCGCGATCGACCGGCGGCTCGGCGGCGGGCCCGTCGGCGATCCCGATCTCATCGCCCTGATAGATGAAGACCTCTCCCGGCAGCGTCAGCATCAGCATCGCCGCCAGCGCCGGCGGGTGCGACCCGGCCCGGGTGGCGAGCCGCGGGAAGTCGTGGTTGGAGCCCACCCAGGCGACGCGCTCGAGCGCCGCGGTGGCGGCGATCGCCGCCCGGAGCGCGCGCGGGCTCGAACGGCGCGTGCAGGAACTCGAACGAGAAGACGATGTCGAGATGCTCGAGGTAGGGACGCAGCCCCTCGGCGGGCAGGTACACCTCCCCGACCAGAAGCGCCTCGCCGGCCGCCTCGCGAAGCGCGGCGAGCGCGATCCCCATGTCCGGGTCGTTGGTCGAGTGCACGTGATCGAGCCGCGCGTACTCCTCCGGCAGCGGCAGCCCGAACGGCTGGCTGGCCGGCGGATCGTCGCGCAGCTCGGCGTCCTTCATCAACCGATCGACGGCGTCGACGCGAAACCCGTCCACCCCGCGCCCGAGCCAGAAGCGCACCACCTCCCCGACCGCCTCTCGCACCTCGGGCACTCGCCAGTCGAGGTCGGGCTGCTCGGGGTAAAAGGAGTGCATATACCAGCGCCCGCTGACCGGGTCGCGGCTCCAAGCCGGCCCGCCGAACGAGGCGACCCAGTTGTTCGGCGGCCCGCCGTCGGCCCACACGTACCAGTCGGGGTGCTCGCGAAACCAGGGATGCTCGATCGACGTGTGCGAGGGCACGAGGTCCAGCAGCACCCGGATCCCGCGCGAGTGCGCCTCGGCAACCAGCTCGTCGAAGTCGGCCAGCGTCCCCAGCTCCGGCGCCACCGCCGCGTGGTCGGAGATGTCGTAACCCATGTCGGCAAGCGGCGAGGGATAGATCGGCGAGAGCCACAGCGCGTCCACCCCCAGCCACTCGAGGTGATCGAGCCGCGAGGTCACCCCTCGCAGGTCCCCCACCCCATCGCCGTCCGAGTCCTGAAACGAGCGCGGATAGACCTGGTAAACGACGGCGTCGCGCCACCAGGGTGTGTTCTCTGGGCGCTGGCGGTCCACGGCCGCGAGCGTAACGACGCCGGCTAGCCCAAGATCGCCGAGAGCTCGTCCGCCTCCAGGCTGCTCGGCGTCGGCAGCGTCACGCGGACCTCGCCATCGATCTCCAGCAAGTGCTTGGGGCGCACCAACGTGATGCCGACGACGCTTCCGCCGGCGTCGAACCGCAGCGCGTGACCCTCCGGGGTCTCATCGAAGTCCACTGCCGTCGAGGGGTCGCCGACGTGCAGGTAGAGCACATCAGCGCCCGCGTCGTATTCGACGCTGTCGAACTCGATACCACCGACGGTGATGCTCAAGGCTTCCTCCTGCGTGGGAACGCCGTGATGATACGACCGCGCTCCTCGCTTTCCCAGACCACGACCACCTTCAACCAGTTGCTCGGACCAACGCCCGCAAGGTAGAGCCACTCTTCGTCCGGGCTTCGACCTTCTCGCACGTCGTCGGGCTCCTTCAGGGCCGCCATCAGCGCCCACACGAGACCGGCAAGTTCTGGATGCTGGGTGGTGATATGACGCCAGCGTTCAACCCCGAGTGTTACCTCGCGTCTTCGCCAATCGCTTACGGCGAATAGAACCTCACATCGATGCGTCACCCACCGTCGTTCAAGCCCGCAGCTCGCGGCGGCGCCCCAGTCCCACCGCCCGCTTAGGCACCTACGCTGCGCTGATGACGCTGCTCCTGCTCGCCGCGCTGCTCGCGGAGTCCGTGCTGCTGTGGCAGGGCCAGCGTCGGATCTTCGGCCTGATGGCGCTTCGCTCGCGCCACCTCGCACTGGTCCTCTCCTTCCCGGGGACTGTGCTCCACGAGGGAGCGCATTGGCTGGCATGCAAGCTGCTGGCGGTGCGGGTGATGCGCGTGGAGCTCTTTCGCCCGCGCCGGCAGCCGGACGGGACGGTGATCCTCGGCGTGGTCTACCACGCGCAGGTCGATCCGCTGCGGACGACCCTGGTGTCGATCGCTCCCGTCCTGGTCGTGCCGGCGCTGCTGCTCGCCGCCGCCTACGCTGCTGCTCGGCTCCGAGGTCCTCGAGCAGCCGCTGGACGCGTTCACCGAGGCGGCGCTGTGGCAGCAGATCGTGTTCGCCTACGTGGCGATCTCCTGCGGCTCGGCCGCGTTCCCCTCCCCCGGGGACAGGATCAGCTTCCTCGGCGCCGTCCTGCTGATCGCGATCCTGGCGCTCGTGGTCCTCATCCTCGATCCGTCGGATCGAGAGACGCTGCTTCGCGTAGCAGTGACGCTGTTGGCACCCGCGGCGATCTCCGCGCTGGCGCAGCTGTTGCTCTTGCGCAGGTGAGCGCGGCTGCCCCGCTGCGGAGTCCGGTCAGCAGGCGCCCACGACGACGACCTTGGTGTCGCCCTTCCCCGCCTGGAACTCCAGCTCCAGCACCGAGGGGCCGCGCCGGTAGCTCCACGCGGAGTCGCGCAGGACCTTGCCGTCCACCTTCACCGCGCACGGCTTGAAGGGATCGTCGAGCGTGGACAGCGACGCCTGCACGTCCCACTTGCGCGAACGGTTGTCGGTCACGGTCAGCCTCCAGCGCTCCTCGGCCTCGACCGACTTCAGCTTCCCCTTCTGCAGGAACTTGCCCGAGCTTCGTCCCTGCGGGAAGGCGAGCAGCTCCATCCGGTTGCGGCGGTCGCCGAGGTGCACCAGCCCGCCGGCGTCGCCGAAAGGGGCGAGCGTGTCGACGTCGGGCGGGAGCATCGCGAACAGGGAGCCCGCGCGGGCGAACAGCGGCATTTCGTCAAGCGGCGCCGGCACCCTCACCTCGCGCTTGCCCCTCAGCTCCTTTGCGCTGCCCAGCTCCAGCGCGCCGCTTTCCTCCACGTACTCGACCGAGCGCCACATGTCGATCCAGGTCCCGTCCGGCAGGTACACCGGGAGCTTGGTCACGCCGGGATCCAGCACCGGCGCCGCGAGCAGGTCGGGGCCGAACAGGAACTCGTCGTCGATCCCGGCGGCCTTGCGATCCGTCGGGTAGGCGAGCACGAGCGCCCGCATCATCGGCAGCCCGTTCTCGCGGTAGGTCGCCGCGGCGGCGCGGATGTAGGGGTAGAGCTGCGTGCGGAACTTCGACCAGCGCCGCCAGTTGTCCATCTGGTCGGGGTCGAAGACCTGGGGGCGATCCTTTTCGGGGACCTGGAACCCGTCGGCCTGCGTCCGCATCACCCCGGACACCGCCCCGAACTGCACCCAGCGCGTCAGCAGCTCCGGGCTCAGCTCCTGCTCGAACAGCGCGAAGAACCCGCCGATGTCCGAGCCCCAGACCCCGACTCCCGAGAGCCCCATGCTGAGCCCGTTGAGGACCGCCGAGCGCAGCCCGTCGAAGCCCCAGCCCGTCGTCGGGTCTCCTCCCCACACGATCGGCGCGCAGCGCGCCGCCCCGGTCCAGCCTGAGCGGATGTAGCGCATCACCTGCTGCGGTTCGTCCTTGACGGCGTCCCAGGCGGCGCAGTGGTAGCGCTGCGGGTAGAGGTTGTGCATCACCGTGCCGGGCGTGCCGTCGGCGGAGCGGCTGTCGAGCGGGTGGTACTCGCCGAAGTCCTCCATCCAGCCGTCGTAGCCGTGCCCCAGCGCCTCGTCGAGCAGCCCGCCGTAGAAGCCGTCCCCGGCGTCGGCCGTGAAGTCGAACTGCGAGACGACGAACTGGTTGTAGCGATAGACGTAGGGCTCGCCCTGCTGCGTCTCGGTCAGCGCCCCGGCGGCGTCGGCCTGGCCGTACACCGGCGTGTAGTCGACGCAGATCATCGGGTTGAAATACGTCGTGACGGCGTAGCCGAGCGAGTGAAAGAGCTCGGCCCGCTCCTGCTCGGTGGTCTCCCGCCCCTGCTGCGAGCCGCACGGGAGGTAGTGGGTGTAGGTCTGCGCGACCGACACCGGGGCGTCGGATCGGCGCAGCAGCCGCGCGTTCGCCTCGTCCGATCGCGGCTGGAACCAGGGACCGAAGAACCACGGCTCGGGCGGCGGCTGTCGCCCGACCTCGGCGCTGAAGCGCCGCAGCACTCCCCTGGGCTTGGGGCCGGCGAAGAAGCGCAGGTCGAGGCTCGTCACCGGCGCCGGCGCGACGACGGTCTGCAGCGAGTCGACGGGGACGGGAGTCACCTCCAGGCTCCACGCGTCCGGGTCGTCGGTCCCGAGCCGGAAGTAGCTCGTCTCGGTGTTGTCGATCAGCACCCCGTAGCCGGCGCTGGAGAGCAGCCACGGCATCGGGTAGTAGGCGGCGTCGTCTCGCGGGCGAAATCCCCACCCGGGCACGAAGGCGTTGGGGACCAACGCGCGTTCGTCCTCCTGGAAGGGCCCCTCGGTTGCGTAGTTCTCGACCGTGTTGCCGCGCTGATCGTGGGCGTTGGAGCGCTCGCCGAAGCCGAAGTAGCGCTCCTTGTCCTGCGCCTCGAAGCCGATCCCGAGCGCGTCGATCCCGTGCTCGAGCCCACGAGCGCCGCATGCAGCGAGACGATCCCCTTGCCGGCCGGCTCGATCCGCACCTCGAGCGAGCGCGACGGATCGTCGGTGGCGAGCGTGGCCGTGTAGGCATCGCCGTCCTGGCCCGAGCTCGTCACCGACGTTGCGTGGTGCCAGGTCCCGTCGCTGGTGCGAAACCCAAGTGTCCCGCTTGGACCCGCGCCGGTGCCAGGGTGTTCGCTCGAGGACGAGGTCGCCGGCGCCGTTTTGGATCTCCAGGTGCCACGGCGACGCATCGACGTCGGCGCGAAGCGGCCCGGTGTCGGCGACCACCTTGGCGAGCGCCGGTGGCGCCGTCGCCAGCGCCACGAGCACGGCCCCCACGATCGCCCACGCCGCACGCACGCGTGAAGCGTAGTACGGGCGACCGCGAGGCCTCGATCGTTAAGCGGACGGGCCCTCAGACGGCGATCGTGCCGCGGATCACCCTGACGGACCGGCCACCCGCAGGCCGATGCTCCCCAGCCTGCGCGCGTTGGTGGCGCCCCACTCCTGGGGGCAGTTGGAGATCCCTACCAGGCACCCGACAACCGCTTCCAGGACGACCTTGTCCCCGGCCGCCGAGATCGGCTCCAGGATTTGCACGCTCCCGTCTGGCGCGACGGGCATGCGCATGAACAGGTTCAGCGAGTCGACGATCAGCTCGGGGCCGACGCCGAACGGCGCCAGCGCCTGGCGCAGATTGTCCGTGCAGTTGGGAGCCCCGCTGACGCCGAATTTCAGTCGCGTCGATGCCTCGCTGCACATCCCGGCAAGGAGGTCATGTCCGCCGCCGACCGTGTCCTCCAGCACCCGCATTAGCGGCTCCTGGGAAACCGAGTACACCTGGTGCCCGGCGGTCAGGTACACCGAGCCGTTGCGCATGATCGTCGCGTGCGTCGATGCGCGCTCGCGTGGGTCCTCCGCGTCGAAGCAGACGAGATCGCAGCACTGCTGGCCGTCCCGATCGACGACCTCCAATCGCTCTCCGGCACGCAGCTCGAAGGCGGTGTGCCCTCGCGGTGGAAGCACCACCCCTCCCTCACGGGGATGGGTGGTGCTTCCTATCGCGGGACCCGTCGCCAGGTTCCTACTCCTCCTCTACGAACTCGTTCGTATAGACCTCGGTGCTCTCCGGGATCGTCTCGAGGTTGCCGTACTCGCTGAGCAGCTCGAGGCTCTGATCCCACTCCTCGGGAGGCATGTAGCCGAGCGGATCGCCCTCGCTTCCGGGCGGAGTGATCAGCGGCAGCGACGTCTCCAGTTCGGCGAGCGCCTGCTCGGGCTTCTCCGCGCCGGGCCGGAATTCCTCGTTGAAGGCGACGGCCTCCTCCGGGTTGTCGATCGCGAACTGCAGCCCGCGCATCGACGCCGTGACGAACGCTGCGACGGTGTCGGGGTCGCTCTCCACCATCTCGTCGGTGGTGAAGATGCCCTGGCTGATCACATTCACGCCATAGTCGGCGTAGCGGAGCAGCTCCACCGTGACGCCGGCGTCCTCAACCGCGAACTGGTCGCTCCCGAAGTTGAGCATCGCATCGCCCTCGCCGGCGACGAACGTCCGCGTCTTCGACTCCGATCCGACGTCGAGGAAATCCACCTGTCGGCGCTGAACCCGTTGGCCTGTGCAAGCGCGGGAAGAACTCGCGCGATGAATCGGCGGGTGAGCTGACGACGCTGTGCCCCACGAGGTCGGCGGGCTCGGTGATCCCGGTTCCGTCGCGAACAAAGACGGCGTCGGGCATGTTCTGGAACACCCCGGCAACCGCCTGAAGCGGAATCTCCTGATCGGCCACCGCGGTCGCCATCTCGCTCAGCTGACCGAAGCCGAAGTCATCGGAGCCGTTGGCGACGAGCTTGATCGTCGAGCTGGTGCCGCGGCCGTCCTCGATCTCGACGTTTGGCCCTCTTCCTCGTAGTAGCCCTTGCCGAGCGCCGCGTAGAACGGCGCCTGGTAGCCCTGGGCGACCCAATCGAGGCGCAGCGTGACGTCGGTCGTGCCGCCGGAGTCACCGCCGTCATCGTCGTCGTCGCCGCACCCGGCGCCCACTCCCACGATCGCGACGATCGACAGCAGCGAGATCGCGACGAGCCTCCGCCGGCGGACAAACGCCGGTTGAGATGAATTCGCGCTCATGTTCCTCTCTCTCCTCCTTGTTCCGATGACAACTAGTACGTCCCTCCGACAAGTTCCTGCTCGCTCCGATCCCGGAGATGGCCGGGAGTGATCCGCTCCAACGCGCTGACGATCGCGAACAGAGCGATCCCCATCGCCGACAGCACGACGATCACCGCGAACATCAGCGGCGTGTCGAGCTGACCGTTGGCGATCAGCAGCAGATAGCCGAGACCGGCATCGGCGCCCACGAACTCACCGACGATGGCGCCGATCACCGACAGCGTGATCGCGATCTTCAGCCCGCTGTAGATCTGAGGGACAGCGTTGATCAGCCGGACCTTGTAGAAGGCCTCGAAGCCGTTCGCTCCCATCGATCTGACCAAGTGGAGCATGTTCGGGTCGACCGATTTCAGTCCCGCGGTGCTGCTGATCACCACCGGGAAGAAGGCGATCAAGAAAACGCAGACGATCTTCGGCATCAGCCCGAACCCGAACCAGACGACCAGCAGCGGCGCGATCGCAATCTTCGGAATCGTCTGCGAAGCGACGATCAACGGGTAGACGAAGCGGCCGACCGCGGGGACGTACACGAGCAGCAGCGAGATTGCGAAGCCCCCCAGCGCGGCGACGGCGAACCCGATCAGGATCTCCTGCAGGGTGACCCACCCGTTCTCCGCCAGCAGCGCCGAGTTCTCGTTGATCGTTTCGGCGACCGTGGTCGGCTTCGGGACAAGGAATTCCCGCACGTCGGCGATCGTCAGGATCAACTCGGCGAGCGCGGTGAGCAGAACGAACGCCAGGAACACCTCCAGCGTCGGCCGCGCCGCACGCCAGGCCCGGCGCGCCCACCCGGCCTCCGCAGTTCCGCGCTCGAGCGCAATCCCGGCTGTCCCGGCCTGCGTGCTCACTGCTTCAAAACCCCACGCGCGAGAAACACTTCGCGGATCTCGGCGTTCAGATGACCGATCTCCGGCGCCTCGCGCTCGTCCAGTTTCCGCGGTCGTGGCAGGTCGACCTTGATCTCCCTGTCGACCTTGCCGGGGCGTGGAGACATCACAGAGCACCCTGTCCGAGAGGAAGATCGCCTCGGAGATGCTGTGCGTCACGAACAGCACCGTCTCCTTGCCCGACTGGCAGAGCGTCTGCAGGTCGATGTTCATCTGCTCGCGTGTGATCGCGTCAAGAGCCCCGAACGGCTCGTCCATCAACAGCAGCGGCGGATCGTGAATCAGCGCCCGAACGAGGC
>CAWIPO010000009.1:0-280187 GCA_963838095.1 uncultured Thermoleophilia bacterium | reverse complement strand
CAATCCGCAAAGCGGAGGGATGGGTGAAGGATGGGGTGACTACATCGCGTGCACGGTCAACGGGCACACGACCGTAGGAGCCTGGGTCGTCGACAACCCAGCCGGGATCCGCGGCTTCCCCTACGACGAGAACTTCCCCGATGACTTCGGCAAGCTCGGCAGCGGTCGCTACAACGCGGTGCACAACATCGGGGAGATCTGGTGCGCCACCCTGGTCGAGGTCAACCGCCGCATCGGCAAGGAACTCGGCGTGCAACTGGTTGTCGATGCGCTGAAGCTGACGCCGGCCAACCCGAGCTTCTTGAACGCGAGAGACGCAATCTTCGAGGCTCTGGCCGGAATGAAGGTGGCCGGGCGGCTGGACGAGCAGCGCCACCAGGAGGTCGAGAGCGGGTTGTGGTCGGTCTTTGCCAGGTTCGGCATGGGCCCCAACGCCGCGAGCTTCGGGGCTCAGCTCACCGGCATCAGCCCGGATTTCGAGCCACCGACGGCATAACCAGCGCGAGGCCCAAGGTGGTTGCCGACTTACTGGCCGGCGCCTGGCGTCGCCGGACAGGATCCGACTCCGCCAATCGCCACCCGGCTCACTCGGCCGGCAGGCAGCGAAATGATGCGGCGATCCGGCTGCTCGCGCGGATCGGCTTCAACCAGGCCGCTGATTACCCCCTGGAGCTCATCGCGACTGGCCAGCCCGGGGTCTTCGACGTGAACGCCGAAGGCCTCGGCTGCTTCGCTCGCCAGCGGGTCGGCCTCGAATACCAGCACGGGAACCCCTTCTAGAAGCAGTCGGGACAGCTCGTAGCCGTCCAGCGGCGGTGCTTCGCCTTCAGGTCTGGGAAACAGCGAGACGAGATCGTTGTGATCGATCACGTCGGCATCCCCTGCAGGGATCAGGCCCCTGGCGTTCGGGTCAACGTCGCGAAGGAGCCCAACCGCGAGGTCGATTCGCTCGAGACCGCTGAGCAGCGGTGAAAGCTCGCGGCGCACGTCGTAGCCGAGGTTTCGCATCGTCGGTTGAGTGTCGACGGCCTCGGGTCCGTCAGCCGCGAAAAAGAGGACGACGCGATGCTCAGCTTCACCGACATGGACTCGATCGCTTGTCTGAGCGACGAGGACGCCATCGACTCGGCTTCCATCCTCGAGGCAAACGGTTGCGGCCTCCAGAGCACGACTGCCGCCCCAAAGGAGTGCCGCTGGCAAGAAAAAGAGGCTCGCCGCAAGAGAGATGAAGGCGATCCGGCTGGGCCTTCGCAGGTCGGCGGGCGGTCGGTCGGGTCCCCCAACCAGCCGACGCAGTGCCAGAACGAGGCCAAGCGCGACAATCACCGCGACCACGACCGTCGCGGCGACCAGAGCAAGGGCTGTCCAGAAGGATTCGTTCAGTGGGTCGAAGAACAAGCAACCCGCGCTTACGGTGGTGATGAAAGCGACGAACATGAGCGCCCTAAGCGGCCAGCGGCCCTGAGGCCGAAGCGGCAAGCCGCGCTGAGGCTCACCTTCCACCAGTGCCGGGTTGGCGGATCCAGGCGGTCCGGGAATCAAGACCACGGCAAGAACCAGGGCGATCGCCACGAGAAGCGGGAAGAAGACGTAGCCGAGGCCGGTTCCCAAAAGCAGCTGTGGGGGCAAGCTGGTGATGACGCCAAGATTGGCCGGCAGGTCCGCGTCCTGCAGTCGGAACAGGAGGATCGCCGCCCCTGGGATCACGATGAAGGCCGCGGATGCCGTGAGCGCTCCGGCGATCGTGGTGATGGTCTCGGCGACTTCGCCGGGACCCCCTGGGCGTTCGGCTGTCCCCGGCTGCTGCTGGGCTTCGGCCTCCGCTTCCCCAGAGCCTTCCATCAGCGGCCCCACCCTATCGTCACCGTTTGACGGTGTCGAGGGGGCGTGTCACCCGGCAACCCTCGGCGCGCAGATCGTTGGAGACGATCGGGCGCGCATGCTTTCGCCCGGGCGGGGTGAGACGGCACTTCGACGGGAAGTAGAAGGAGAGTCGATCCGCTACCGGCAGCCCCGCGATCACGTAGGGCACGTTGCCGGCATACGGGTCGCTCGGATTCTCGGCCGCGGCGCCGTCGTCGTAGAGCCCCTGGCTGATGTTGTGGCGATCCGCGGAGCCGTCGAACGTCGTTGAGATCAGTCGCCGGAACCCCTTCCTCGCGATCCGCGGGTGGCCGGCGCCGCGCAGGTAGCGCTGGAACCAGGCCAGCGTGTAGTAGACCGAGACGATCTCGGCGTAGCGGTTGCCGGAGGGCTCGCTGAGCGTCCAATCGAGATGGGTGGAGGCGCGAAGCACCACCTTCATCGCGTCCACGCCGGCCGCGGCGACGATGTCGTACTCCCTGCCCCGCTCTCCAGGGCCCTCACCCTGCGGCGGCTCCAGGTAGGGCTCCGGCTCGCAGACGGGATTCGCCTGGCAGGCGTAGTCGCCGACGGTGAAGAGCGTCGGCGTGTGGAGTCGCTTCGGCAGCGCCAGGCCGGTGCCGCGGTCCCAGGCGACGATCGCGCTCACGCGCCGATCCTGCTGACCGAGAACGCTCGCCGTCTGCCCGCCCATCGAGTGCCCGGCGAGCCCGACGCGTTCGCGGTCGAGCTGGCGCCAGAAGGGGTTGAACTCCCCGGACGCGGTCGGCCGGCGGGGAGTTGCGAACAGCCAGTCGAGGACATCCTCCGCGTTGGCGCGATCTCCGGCCGCGCCGTTGAAGGCCACGGTCATGTAGCCCGCCTCGGCCAGCGTCTGCGAGGACCACCAGTGCAGCTCCTTGCGGCTGCCGCCGCCGTGGAGGACGACCACCGCCGGATATGGGGGCTTGAACGTGCGGAGCCCGTCGGGGATCTCCTCGCAGGTGCCCGGCGCGCAGGGACGGTAGACCTCGGCCGCGAGCCCGGTGCCGTCCCGGTTGGTGATCGTCAGCTCACGAAAGCGGAAGCGCTCGCCCTCGTGGCGAGATGGCTCGCGATAGGCATCGGTGAGCGACATCGGCGCGACGCCGAACATCTCTCCCGACGAGGGCAGCGGCGTCACCGGGTGCAACGCCTGATCGTCGTGACGCTGCCTCGCGCAGAAGATGTTGTCGGCGTCGCGCGCGAACCACTGCTCCGTGCCGGGCTCGGCGTCGATTGCCGGCCCTTCGCAGTCGACGGGACCGGTGGTCTGCGCTGGGACCGACGCCGGGAGCGCGGCCGCCAGGCTCGCAGCGAGCACGACGACTCCCAGCGCGACGCGATTGCCCGCCCCTCGATCCCCTCGCGTGACTCACGACAGCCAAAGGATCGCAACTTTCGCTCGGTTGCACGTCTGATACAGGGATGATCACGTCCATGGATGGACACTCGATGCGCCGCGCATGCCTGTTGCTCGCCGCCGCCGTCGCCGCTACCGCGGCGATCGGGGTCGCGCCGGCGAGTGCGTCCGTTGCCACGATCGACGGCTACAACGCTCCGGGCCCCGCCCGCTACGACAAGGTCAGGGTGCTGAAGCAGGGCCCCCGCAACGCCGATCACGTGCTCGTGCTCGAGCCCGGGACCTCGGCGGGCGCGGTGTACTTCAGGCCGATCGCGAGCGCGATCCTCGATCGCCTCCCCGGGTGGCAGGTGTGGTCGATCGAGCGGCGCGAGAACATGCTCGAGGACCACTCGATCCTCGACGAGGCGAAAGCCGGCGACAAGAACATCGAAGAGCTGTTCCGCTACTACCTGGAATGGCTCAGCGACTCGAGCATCACCGAGCACTACCAGCCCGTCAGCGACGACTCGGCGGCCTTCGTGCGCAAGTGGGGGCTGCGGGTGGCGATCGGCGACCTGCGCAACGTGATCGCCGAGGCGCGCCGCGGCGGGCGCGAGGTCGTGCTCGGCGGCCACTCGCTGGGCGGCTCGATCACGACCGCCTACGCGACCTGGGACTTCAACGGAAAGGCGGGTGCGGACCAGCTCGACGGGCTCGTCTTCATCGACGGCGGGGCGTCGAGCGCCACGGTGCCGAGCGAGGAGGAGGCGGAGAGCCAGCTCGCAGCGCTCGAGACCTCCTCCCCGTTCCTCGACCTCCTGGGCTTCGGCCTGCCATGGGCGGCGGGGGTCTTCAACATCGTCGGATCGACGGCCGCCCTAAGGAGCCGACGGCGCCGTCGGTCTTCCAGGACTGGCCGCTGCTCCCGCCGAGCCTCAACCCGCCGGTCCCGGCGTCGAACCGCGGCGGCTACGGCTACGCGTTCGACACCGACACGAGCCCCGCGAGCCTGTCGCTGATCCAGGTCCACATCGGGGCGCTGGGCTCCGGCGACCCCGCCGACTGGGTCAACGGCGAGCTCGGGACCGTGGAGCGGGTCGCGCAGATCTTCTCCGGTATCGACGGCATGGACGGGACCTCGTGGTATCACCCGCGGCGCCTGTCGATCGACTCGTCGGCGATCAGCGCCGGCAACGCCAACCCCGCGCAGGGGGTATTCGGGATCCGCACAACGCACGGCGACGACGCCCAGCTGCCGATGTACGCGTTCGAGACCTCGCTCGGCGATGGACGGGTGATCAAGGGGATCCGCCTGCTCGCCCGCCAGTCAGGCGTGCCGCGCCGCGACCTCGAGTTCGTCGACCGCAGCTCGACCTACGCGCACGTCGACCCGCTCGCCGCGTCGCCGTCGAAGAACGATTTCCTGAAGACGGTCGTCCCGTTCCTGGAACGGGTCTCGGCGGACTAGACCCGGGCGGCGACGCTGGCGCCTGCGCCTGAGGTTCCTATCGGTGAGGGAACGGTTTCGTGTCGGCGACCTCGTGGATTGCGACTTCGGGACGCTCCGAGACCAGCTCGCCCAATCGCTTCGCGAACTCGGCCAGATGCGGCTGCTCGAAGTGGCGGTCGAGTGCGGGACGGTCGGCCCACTCCTCGACGGCGACAAAGCTGTTCGGATCCTCGACGGCGGCGAAGAAGCCGTAGCGGAGGCAGCCGTCCTCCCCGCGTGACGCCTCCTGCATGCGAACGAAGGCGGCAATCAGCTCTTCGCGGTTTTCCTCTGCGCATCTGACTCGGCCGATGACGACGATCACGGGTTGACCCTACCTCGCAACTTGCTCCAGGCGGCCCTGGAGGAACTCGCGCTCGGCCGGCTGCTCGGTGAGCTCGAGCGCGCGGGCATAAGCCGCCTCGGCTTCGCGATCGCGCCCTAACCGGCGCAGCAGGTCCGCGCGCGCGGAGTGGAAATGCTGGTAGCCGTCGAGCTCCCCCTCCAGCTCGTCCATGAGCTCCAGCCCGTGCTCCTCGCCGTCGGCCAACGCGACGGCGACCGCGCGGTTCAGCTTCACCACGGGCCCGGGAACGACCTGGACCAGCAGGCCGTAGAGCTCGGCGATCCGACGCCAGTCGGTCGCCTCCGGGGTCGGGGCGCGGGCGTGCTCGGCGGCGATCGCCGCCTGGAGCGAGTAGGGGGCGGCCGGGAGGATGTTCAGGAGTGCCAAACCTTCCTCGATCTCGGCCCGGTCCCACAGCGCGCGGTCTTGGTCGTCCAGCAGCACGAACTCGCCGCCGGGGCCGGTGCGCGCATCGCGGCGCGAGTCCTGGAGCAGCATCAGCGCCAGCAGGCCGGCGACCTCCGGCTCGTCGGGCATCAGCGCCCGCAGCACGCGAGTCAGGCGGATCGCCTCGGCGCAGAGCTCGCGGCGGACGAGCGCTTCGCCCGCCGTTGCCGCGTAGCCCTCGTTGAAGACCAGATACAGCGTCGCCAGCACTCCGCCGAGGCGGTCGGGGAGCTCGTGGTCGGGCGGGACGACGTAGGGGATGCGGGCGTCGCGGATCTTTCGCTTCGCGCGCACCAGGCGCTGCTGCATCGCCGGCTCGGTGGTGAGGAAGGCGCGGGCGATCTCGGGGGTCTGGAGGCCGCCGAGCGTGCGCAGGGTCAGCGCCACCCGCGCCTCCGGCGCGAGCGCCGGGTGGCAGCAGGTGAAGATCAGCCGCAGCCGATCGTCGGGGATCGTGCTCTCGTCGATCACATCGTCCTCTCCGTCCTCCTCGCCCTCCTCCTGGGCGGCCGGCGCCATCGCCTCGAGCTCGCGCAGCTTGTCCTTGAAGCGGCGCGCGCGGCGGATGCGGTCGATCGCCCGGTTGCGGGCGGTGGTCGTGATCCAGGCGCCGGGGTTCGCCGGCACTCCGCGCTTCGGCCATACCTCGAGTGCGGTCACGAACGCGTCCTGCACCGCCTCCTCGGCGAGGTCGAAGTCGCCGAGCACGCGGATGAGGGAGGCGACCGCCCGTCCCGACTCCTCGCGGAACAGGCGGTCGACTGCCTCGGGGGACGCCGTTACGCCACCGCCTCCGAAGTGTTGGCGTGCTCGGTCGAACCCCTGGCCTCGTAGTCGATGACCGGTCGCACCTCCACCGTGCCATCGGGCATCGGGATCTTCTTCGCCCAGGCGATCGCGTCGTCGAGGTCGGAGCACTCCAGCAGGTAGAAGCCACCGAGCTGCTCCTTTGTCTCGGCGAAGGGTCCGTCGGTGACGATCGGCTCGCCGTCGTCGGTGAACTGGACCTGGGTGGCGGTCATGCTCGGCTGAAGGCCCTCGCCGCCGAGAAACGCGCCCGCCGCCTTGGCCTCCGCGGTGTAGGCGTCCCAGTGCTTGATCGCCTCCTGGGACTGCTCGGGGGTCATGTCGGCATTCCGCGACTCGTCGCCGTACAGCGCCAGCAGGTACTTCATGGGTCAAACCTCCTGTGGTCTTGGCAGCGCCATATTGCCGCCTTCATTCTGACTACGAACGGCCGCGGCGAAATCGACGGTCGGCTTCTACTGCCGTGCCTCCACAGCCTCCTGGGAGTCGGCCTCGCCGGAGCCCTCGAACTGCATCACCGGGCGCACTTCGACGCCGCCGCCCGAGTACGGGATCTTCCTCGCCCAGGAGATCGCCTCGTCGAGGTCGGCGCAGTCGAGCAGGTAGAAGCCGCCGAGCGCCTCCTTGGTCTCTGCGAACGGCCCGTCGGAGATCAGCGCGTCGCCGGACTCCGGGATCCGCAACGACGTCGCGGTGGCGGTGGGGGCGAGCCCCTCCCCGGCGAGGTACACGCCGGCATCCGTCATCTCCTGGTTGAGCGCTTCCCAGACCTTCATGCCCTCCGCCTGCTCCTCGGGCGTGTACTCCGCCCAGCCGGCTTCGTTGACGTAGATCGCGAGCAGGTACTTCATCGGTCGAACCTCCGTGGTCTTGGGCGGCGTCTTATCGCCGCCTTCATTCTGACTACGAACGGGGGCGGCGAAATCGACAGGGTGCGCGCTAGTCCTCGACGACGGTGAGCTTCTGCTGCCAGTCGGGATCCAGGCCGTTGAGCTTCTGCGTCAGCACCGCGAGCAGCCCCTCCTCGTCGAGCTCGTCAGAGTCGAAGGTGGCCGACTGGAACTCCGAGTCCCAGCCGACGGGGATCCCGAGCTCGTCGGCCGCCTTCATCGCCAGCTCCTCGCCTCCGTCGGCAACCGCTTCGAGGATGATCAGTGACATCGCGCGCCACCCTATCGATTAGTCCACCGGGCCACGGTCGTCTATTGATTACGAACCCACCCAGTCGGCCGGGCGCCGCCCATCCCAGGAGGAACAAACATGCCCAAGCTCGTCATCGACATCACGACCTCGCTCGACGGCTTCGTCGCCGGGCCGAACCAGTCGCTCGACGATCCGCTCGGCGAGGGCGCGACGCACCTTCACGACTGGGCGCTCTCGCTTGAGGCCTGGCGAAAGCCGCATGGTCACGGCGGAGGCGAGACCAACGCCAGCTCCGCGGTGATGGAGGAGCACCTCGAAAGTATCGGCGCCAGCGTGATGGGCCGGCGGATGTACAGCGGCGGCGAGGGGTCGTGGGAGGACGACCCGAACGCCAACGGCTGGTGGGGAGACGAGCCGCCGTTCCACCACCCCGTTTTCGTGCTCACCCACCACGCGCGTGAGCCGCTCGCGATGGAGGGGACGACCTTCACCTTCGTCACCGACGGAATCGAGTCGGCGCTCGAGCAGGCCACCGCGGCCGCGGGCGGCAAAGCCGTCCACGTCGCCGGCGGCGCCCAGGCCTGCCAGCAGTACCTCGCGGCCGGGCTGGTCGACGAGGTGCAGCTTCACGTCGTCCCGCTTCTGCTCGGCGACGGGGAGCGGCTGCTCGACAACCTCGGCGGCGCGGACCTGAAGCTCGAGCAAACGCGCGTGGTCGAGGCGCCCGGGGTCACGCACGTGCGCTACCGGGTCGTGAAGTAGCTCAGGCCCCTCCCAGATCTGACGTCATCACCCAGCGCAAGACTGCGAGGCGATGCGTTTGAAGCTGCTCTCCTGGAACGTCGCCGGTCGGACGCGGATGATGCGGGAGCAGGCGAGGGCGCTGGCGCGCCGCGAGCCCGACATCGTCGCCCTGCAGGAGGTGCGTCCCAGCACGCTCCCCAGGTGGTCGCGGGCGCTGGCCGAGATCGGCCTTGACCACGTGCTCGACTCCGCCGCCTTCAGCAACGGGCGGCGGATCTTCAACCTCACCGCGAGCCGCTGGGAGCTGACCGAGCTGCCGGCGGTCGGCGCTCCCCAGCCGGAACGGGTGCTCTCGGCGGTCGGAGAGTCGCCGGCGGGGCAGATCGAGATCCACAATGCCCACGTCCCGCCCGCCGGCGACGCGCTTAAGGCGGAGACCAGCGAGGCGCTGTACACCGCGCTCGCCACCCCGTGCAACCGCCACCGGGTCCTCTGCGGAGACCTGAACTCGGAACGGTCGGTCCCGGCGGAGCTGGCCGACTGGGACCTGCGCGACGTCTTCCAGGCGCTGAACGGCCACGGGCGCCGCGAGGCGAGCTGGGGACTGCGCACCCGGGCGCGACGCAACTTCACGTACCGCATCGACCACATCCTCGCCTCGGCCGAGCTGAACCCGATCCGCTGCGACTACATGCACGGCTGGCGCGAGATCGAGCTCTCGGACCACTCGGCGATGGAGGCGGTGTTCGAGCCTGCCGGCGCCTGAGCGCGGCGCTTGATTCACAATCTCCGGTGTGGGAGCGCGGGCACTGCTGATCTCCGTGCTTGCTGCCTCGGCGCTGGCCGTACCTTCAGGCGCCGCGGCTGGCGAGCCGTCCTCACCACCCCTGGGACTGACCGACTGCGGGACGGTGGAGGACGTCTACCAATGCGCGGGGCTGGTGCCGACCTGGGACGGCGTCCCGCTCGACACGACGCTCGTGCTGCCGACGGCCGAGCCCGCGGGGCGGCTGCCGCTGGTCGTCGAGATCCACGGCTTCGGGAACAGCAAGTGGGAGTACCTGGACCCGGAGTCGACCGCCTACACCGACAACGCGTACGCCTGGGCACGGGAGGGGTATGCCGTGCTCACCTACACGGCGCGCGGACTGTGGGGCTCCTGCGGGACCCCGGACTCTCGGGCCGCATCTCCCGCCGCCTGCGCGGAGGGCTGGCTGCATCTCGCCGACGTCCGCTACGAGGTCCGCGACGCCCAGCATCTGATCGGGCTGCTCGTCGACGAGGGGATCGCCGCGCCGAGGCGGATCGGCGCGACCGGCGACTCCTACGGCGGCGGGCAGTCGCTGATGCTCGCCGCGCTCCGAGACCGGATGATGCTGCCCGACGGCTCGCTGGTCCCGTGGCGAAGCCCGCAGGGGACGCGGTTGCGGCTTGCGGCCGCCGCCCCGGTGATTCCGTGGAGCGACCTGATCACCGCCGCCGCCCCGAACGGGCGGGTGACGGCGAACGGAGTGACGCCGCGCTCGGTCGCGACCGAGCCTGTCGGGGTCGTGAAGACGACCTTCGTGAACGCGATCTTCGCCGCCGCGCAGACCGCGACCGGACCTGGGCAGCCGCTCGGCGAGCCGTTCGTGCCCGGGCGGCCGATGGGCTATCTCTCGCCGCCCGGGGTCGATCCCGAGGCCGACGTCACCTCGATCGTCGCCCGCACCGACATGGGCGAGCCCTACACCGACGCCGAGGCGCAGCGGATCATCGACTTGCTCGTCCGCTACCACTCGGCCTACTACATCGACCCCTCCTCCCCGCCCCCGCCGCTGCTGCTCGCCTCCGGCTTCACCGACGACCTCTTTCCGGTGGACGAGGTGCTGCGGTTCTCAAACCGCACCCGCCGGCTGCACCCGCGGGTCCCGCAGTCGCTCTTGCTCGGCGACTTCGGCCACCAGCGCGCCGCGAACAAGCCGCCCGAGCGCCGGCGCCTGCTGCGCGCGATCCACGCTTGGTTCGACCACTACCTGACGGGCGAGCGCCCGCGGCCGCCGCGCACCGGCGTCACCGCGTACGCCCAGACCTGCCCGCGCGAAGAGCCGCCGCTCGGGCCCTTCCGCGCGCGGAGTTTCACGGCGCTTGCAGACGGTCGGCTGCGATACCGATCCGCCGATCCGCAGACCGTCAGCTCCGACGGCGTCGACCCGACCGTCGGGGAAGCGATCGACCCGGTGACGGGCGGCGGCGACGGATGCGTCTCGGTGCCCCCCGGATCGGCGCCGGGGACGGCGCGCTACACGGTCGCGGACCCGGCGACGCGGCCGCTGGCGCTGCTCGGCTCACCGCGGATCAGCGCCGAGCTCGACGTCAGCGGCGCTGATCCCTCCGTCACCCAGCTCGCCGGGCGCCTGTGGGACGTCGCCCCCGACGGCAGCCGGCGACTGATCGCCCGCGGCTCGTACCGTCCCGAGCAGGGAGCGAACACGTGGGAGCTCCATCCCGCCGCGTGGCGGCTGCAGCGCGGCCACGCGATCGAGCTCGAGCTGCTCGGCGCCGACGTCCCCTACGGCCGCCGCTCGAATGCGGACTTCTCGATCGAGGTGACGAAGCTGCGGGTGCGAGTGCCGACGCGCACTGCGCGCTGAGCAGCGCTCGTTGCGGTCAGCGCGCAGCTCTGCTGGCGGATGCGATAGGTGGGGGGCCCCTCAGGCGGGGGCGCCGGCGTCGATCCAGCCACGGAAGCGCTGTACCTGTGCGTCATCCCAGGGGCCGTCGCAAGGCATCGAGCCGTCGGCGAGCCGCTCGTAAATCGCCTCGGCGTTGCCCTTCACCTCCTCGTGCGAGGAGAGATCGAACGCCCACGACATCTCCTCGACATCTTCAGGGCGGAACAGAGGGCGGATGTCGGCTTCGAAACTCGCCAAGAGGGTCGCTCAAGTCGCTTGGGCTCAGCCCACGAAAACGTATCGCTCCGAGTCAGCGCGATGTCCGGTTCGAGGCCGAGGTTGTTGAAGCCGTCCGGCTCTGAGGGAGACGCTCACACCGATTCGTTGGTCGCATCATCCAGAAGTGGAGATAGCACCCGTTTGAAGCATCATCGCGAGGTCATCGCGGACGACCCAGTGCTCGGCGAGGCGGTTGTCGGCGATCCGATAGATATGGACATGCTCGACTGAGAATTGCTCGCCCGGCAACGTCGGGAATCCTCGGAAGATCCTTCCCCGATATGTGCCGCTCCATCGGTTGTGGCAGACAACCAGGTCGCCCTCTGCGATCAGCCTCAACGTCGTCCACTTCGAATCAGGGACAGCGCCCATGACCCCCTCGATCGCCTGACGGAACTTCTCGAGGCCGGTCTCGGGCTCCCCGTCCGGCTGATGGTTCGCAACGTCTGGATGTACCAACCGCTCAAAGTCGATCGCTCCCGAGTTCCACTGGTCATAGAACTCCTGGACGATGGCTTTGTTCGCTTGCGACCCCATGCTTCGTTCTTCGGTTGTCATACCGGCATCCTCCAGGTGGTGATAAAGCGGCTTTATCTCCTGCGCCACGCCAAATCGCGTTGGGATGACCCTACGCTTGCCGACCACGACCGGCCCTTGGCTCCTCGCGGTCGCCGCGCCGCGAAGGTCATGGCGGAGCACGCACGGCGAGAGCGGATTGCGCCCGAGCTGGTGCTGTGCTCGCCATCGCGGCGCACGCGCCAGACCCTGACCCTGATCGCATCGGGGCTGGCGGAGGGCACGGACGTCCAGATCAAGCGCGAGCTCTACGCGGCCACCGCGGCCGACATCCTCGAGATGCTGCGCGAGATACCGGACGAGGTCGAGTCCGTGATGCTGATCGGCCACAACCCCGGGATCCAGGATCTAGCCCTGAGCCTCGCTAGAGACGGTCCTGAGATCGTGCGAGTACGAAGCAAGTTTCCAACCGCGGCGCTGGCCACGCTGGAGCTCATGGCGAGCTGGCGCGAGTTGGCGCCGAGAACCGCCGAGCTGGTGTCGTTTGTGAAGCCGAAGGAGTTGCCGCGAAACGGGGCGGGAGAGCCGTCGGCGGGCGTGCCTGGGTGACGGAGTGGTCGGCTCAGTGCGTCCTGGCTTCTGAGCATCTCGCGCGTGGCCATGTGGCCCAGATGGAGAAGCCGCAGCTCTACGCCGAGGCGCAGCTAAGGCTCCGGAGAATCTGTCTGGGTTGTATGCCCTATAGCCCCCACAATCCAGACAGATTCTGGTGAGGGCGTGGCGCCAATCCGCGGTAGGTCCGGGCCCACGCGAGTAGCGCCTACTCCTCCGCCGGCACCCCGGCGAAGCCAGTCGCCTGCGTGTAGAGCTTGTAGAGCCGAAAGCCGGCGGCGTACGCGGGCTCGCACTGGCGCTCGAACAGCTTGTAGGCCTGCTCCTCGGGAAGGACGCTGCCCTCGCCGGCGACGCCCTCGCCCGTCACCGGTCCGCTCGCGAACGACTCGATCTGGGCGATCGTGTCGAGCCGCTTGGAGGCGTCGGCGTCGTTCCAGTCCTGGCAGCTCAGCAGGCTGACGGATTGCGCGATCGCGCCGCCCCCCGCGCCCTCCAGCGCAGCCTGGTTTTGCTGTGCGTCGCCGCCGCAGGCGCCAATCCCAAGAGCGCAGGCGGCAAACCCCGCGATCGCTGTTCCCCTGCGCGGCGTCCGCACGCTCACGGGGAGATCAGCCGGCGGGCAGCGGTTCGAACGCCTCGCAGGTGGGGTTGTCCGCGAACTCGGTGCAGAAGTCGAGGAACGTCTCGCGGTAGACAGCGCGGGTCTCGGCGCTGGTCTCGGCGGCGGCGCCTTCGGACCCCGGCTTCGGCGGGTCCCTGAACCACGGGCAGGTCGCGGGGTCGTACGTGCGGGTCTCGAAGGAGACGGCGCAGGCCGCGAGCTCGCCCTCGTTGGCCATGTTCCCCGTGCCGACGCTCGACTCAGGGTTCTGACCGTTGTTGCAATCGGGGAGCGGGGTCGGCTCGCTGGTGATCGGCGCCGGGCCGGTGTTCCGATACCAGCAGTTGCCCTCGTTGCCGGGGAATGAGTCCCACCAGAAATCTGTGCCGTTGGGCAGCACGTTGCCGCCGGGGGACTGGCCCATGACGTTGCCGTAGAAGCTGTTTCGATGGGAGGTCGAAAAGCGACCGGCGTCGCAGCCGGCCTGCTCGTTTCCGTCCGCCGCGGGGCCGCAGACGAGCGCGTCGGGGACTGCGAAGGTCATCGTCCCGCGGCGCCAGTTGTTCCAGATGTGGTTCCTGCGCACGATGTGGTCGTTCCCGCCGGCGATCCAGAGCCCGGTCCCGACCGGATAGGGGAAGAACGGGATCACGTCCGAGTCGGGCTTGTAGGGGTTGAAGTTGTTCGAGTAGATGTTGTTGTGCTCGAACAGCGTCGAGTCGCCGGGGAAGCCGGGGTGGCCGGCGGCGGTGGCGACATCGGTCTGAAGCCCCATCGCGTTGCCGTAGAAGTTGTTGTGGTGGACGTGGACGGCGTTGCCGTTCGTCGCCGAGTAGCCGGCCGCGTTGTGATGGGAGTCGCAGCGGCGGATGATCTGGTTGTAGCGGAACTTCGTGCCCTCGGGACGCTGGGCGCCACTCTCGACCGGGGCGCCCGGATAGAGCCCGGAGTCGCCGCTTCCGACCGCTTCGCAATCCTGGGTGATGCCGTGGTCCTCGACGAACGTGAGCGTCCCATAGGCGCCGTTGTAATAGACCTTGAAGCGCTCGAGCAGGTAGCCGTCGGACTCGATTACGTAGATCCCGTGCTCGAGGGCATGGCGGACGGTGACATTGCGAAGCACGAAACCGTCGGCGCGGTCTACGCGGATGCCGACGTCCTTCTTCGCCCCCACCGCTCCGGGGCCGCCGTTGCCGGCGCTGCGCCGTCCGGCCTCGACCACGACATCGTCCGCGCTCACGCCCGAGCCCTCGATCTGGAGGTTGCAGCGGATGCAGGGTCCGACGTCGGGGATCCCGTGGCGGTCGGAGCGCGGAGGCTGCGGAGCCGCCTCGGTCCCCGGCTCCCGGCCCAGCACCGCGATCAGGTTCTGGTCGTTGGGACAGTGGAACTGGTACTCGTAGGAGGCGCCGCCAACGTCGCCGGGGCGATCGCCGTCGACCTCGTACTTGTCGCACGCGGGGTCGAAGGTCGGCTGCGCGCGCGAGGGGACCTCCTTGTAGATGCCGGGCATGATCACGACGCGGTCGTTGTTCCCGGAGGCGGTCACGGCGGCCTGGATGTCGCTGAATTCGCAGCGCTTCTTAAGCTGCTTGTTGATCCGCAGCAGCTTTCGCGCCTGGTCGCGGCTGAGGCGGCGGTGATCGTGGGGGCGGATGTCGTAGCCGTTCCTGCGGGCGCGCGCGATCGATTCGCGAAGCAGCCGCAGCGACGCGGCCTTGCAGACGACGCGGGTGTCCCCCGGCGGCTTTCGCTGCAGCGCGGACTGGAGCGTCCGCGCCTTCGGGAAGCCGCCGCCGGCGGCGGGTTGGATGGAGCGGTCGGGATCCGGGTCGGGCCAATAGGAGGGGCGCTCGACGTGGCCGGCCGCGAACACCGGCAGCGCGAGCACGGCGAGCGCACCTGCCACGAAGGCGAGGCGCAGTCTTGTGGGCCTGGCGGAGCGTTTCATTGCCGCGGACCTGCCGCGGCGGCAGTGTAGGCGAGCGACGCGGCACACTCGCCGGTTCCACCGACACGCGATCGGCGCTCACCGTCGACTTCCCCGTCTGGGCCGCGCTCGGTGCGGTCGGCGCGCAGCTCGGCTGGCTGCTCTGTCGCGGGGAGGCATGGCGGGTGTCGATGAACGCGATCGGGCCGGCGGAGGTCGACCGCCGGCGCTCGCACGTGGCGAACTCGGTCTCGTTCCTCTCCGGGGGAGTGCAGTCGGCGACCACGGTGCCGGTCCGCGCGCTCGTGCTCAGAAGGATGGCCCCGGACGACTCCCCGTCGCTGAGCCGGACGCTGGTCGCGGACGCGCCGGTGCTGGCGCTCGAGGGAACGGTGATGGGGGCGGCGCTGGTGGCGGCGACCCTGATCAGCGGGGCGCTGCCGCTGTGGTCGGCCGCGCTTGCGCTCGGTCTCGGAGTGGCGGGGCTGGTCGTGCTGGTGGCGCTTCGCGACCGCTTCCGCGACCGCGGCGCGATCGCGGGGCTGCGGGTGCTCTCCGACCCCCGGCGCCGGAGCCGCCTGGTTGCGCTGGCCGTGATCATGTGCGCGCTCGGCCTCACGCGGGCGTGGATGGTGCTCGCCGGGTTCGACCTCCCGCACGGATTCGCCAGCGCCGCGGTGCTGCTGGCGGTGCTCGGCGTCCTCGGCGCGCTCCCGATCGGGCCGACCTCTACGCCCGCTGCGTCGCTGGCCGTGTTCGGCGCGACGAACGCGAGTGCTGCCGCGGGCGCCGGAATCGCGATGGTGGCCACATCGCTGACGGCCACCCTGATCTACGTCGGGCTGGCGCTGATCGTCCTGCGTCTTCCGGTGCGCAGGCCACGGTTCGCCCGCGCTCAGCCCGGCAGTCGCGAGCGCATCGCGCCGGCCAGCGAGGAGGCGGCCTCCTTGCCGGCCTGCCAGGCCTCGCCCAGCACGCTGTGATCGTTTCTGGACCAGTCGGAAGGCAGCCGGTGCTGCTCGTCGGCGGCCGGAAGCAGATCGACCAGCAGCGTTGACCAGCCGAAGCGCCGCGCCGCGAGCCCCTCTCCGTTCAGGGGGTTGTAGTACTCGCGAAAGCCGTGGCGCTCGACCATGCTGACGTAGCTGTCGAGGATCCCATCGGCTTCGCGCTCGAAGCCAAGGCGGCGAAGCGGAGGGAGCAGCAGCCAGGCGGTATTCACCCACGCGGGGCCGCGCCAGCAGCGGTAGAAGTGCCAGCCGGCGCGGAAGCTCGGCTCCTCCATCGACACCGACGGGATCCCGTGGGGAGCGTTGTAGCGGCGATCGTCGAGCAGGTGCTCCTTGACGAGGCGGCGGGCGATCTCGTCCGGCAGCGACGGCAGCGCCAGCGGCGCCAGCGACGACCACGTCGAGACCCGCACCGGCTGCTCGGCGCGGCCGGCGAGGTCCCAGAAGATCCCCCGCTCGGGATCCCAACTGCGCTCGACCAGCGCCGCCTCCACGCGCTGCGCGCGCTCTTCCCACACCGGCTCGCCGGAGAGCCGCGCCATCGAGTGCAGCGAGAGCGCGTACATCACGTTCACCAGCACGTCCTCGACGTGCTCGTCGTAGCGCTCGATGATCGCTCGCGACTCGTACCCCAGCCGCCGCGAGCGCTGGACGAGCCAGAAGTAGCCGGGCAGGTAGTGCGACATCCAGCCGAAGACCTCGTCGTACTTCGGCGAGTCGTCGAGACCCGACTCGTCGGGATGGATGATCGAGATCAGGCCGTCGCCGTCCGGGTCGCGGTGATAGTCGAGCCAGTCGTAGTGGAGGCGGAGCGCGTCGAGCGCCTCGGTCGCGAAGCCGGGGTCGTCGGTCGAGGCCTCGGCGACCAGCTCCCAGGCGAGGGCGATCATCGGCGTCTGGATGTGGGCGGTGGCGCGATCGCCGCGAAACGAGTGGGTTGCGTACAGCGGCGCCCGCCGCCACCCGGCGCCCTCGTGCCAGAAGACCGTGTGCGGGATGAAGCCGTCGAGGCGGCCGGAGCGCAGCAGGGTGCGCAGCTCCTCCCGCGCCCGGGAGGGATCGAAGTGGCGCCAGACGATCGCGTGAAAGCAGGAGTCCCAGTACCACTGATGGTGATAGCGGGGCGGCGCCGGGCAGGTGAACGCGTACTTGGTCCCGTCCGCGTGGTGACCCTCGCGCCAGTTGCCTGCCAATACCCGGTGCGCGCGCTTGCGGAGCGCGGATGCCCGGTCTTCGGCGATCGGGCCGCTCATCCGAGCAATTGCTGGAGCTCCTCCAGCTCGGCTGCGAACACCCGCTCCCAGGAGAGTCCCTCGGCAAGCTTTGACGCGATCGCGACGTCGCCGGGAGTGGCGAGCGAGCGCTCGATCGCGCGAATCAGATCGGCCACGTCCGTGGCGGCGTAGGTCTCGACCAGCGGCGCGGCGACGCTCGCCGACGGGGTCGAGGTGCAGGCGACGACCCGGGCGCCGCTGGCAGCGGCCTCGAGCACGACGAGACCGAAGGTCTCGTGCGGGCCGGGGTCGACGACGCAGGCCGCTTCGCGGTACAGGCGCGCGAGCTCGTGGCGGTCGCTGACGAACGGCTTGAAGTGGACAAGGTCCTCGAGCCCGAGCTTGCGCGCGGCGCTCTCGACCCCGCTCACCGCGGGACCGTCGCCGACGATCCACAGCGGTCGCCCCCACCCCGCCGTCGCCATCGCCTCGAGCAGGTCAGGGATCCGCTTCTCGTACGCGACGCGTCCCGCGTACAGGAAGTGGTCGCCGCGCACGGACGGGGCGGGGTGAAACGCCGGATGGAGTCCGAAGCGGAGCGGAATCGTCGCTTCGCGGCCCGAGTCGGGGCTCGGGTCGACGACCGACATCACCCCGTCGACGTTCTCGTAGGCGTGGCGGTAGATGCGGCGGAACAGCGGCAGGTAGACGGCGTCGGGGCCGGGCAGGCCGGCGGCGTTCAGCGCCGCCGAGGCATGATGCACCGCGACCACCCGGGCGCCGAGCCGATGCGCCTCGCGGGTGACGCCGAGCGGGCGCCAGAAGGGGTCGTGGAGGACGACGACGTCGGGGCGCAGGCGGCGAAGCGTCTGCTTCACGGCCCCGGCGCCGAGCGGGATCCGGTAGCCGTTGTGGGCCACGAGCCGCAGCGAGCGCAGCTCGTGGCGACCCGCCTCGTGGCGCTCCTGCACCCCGGGCACGATCACGTGGTGCTCGAAGGCGCCGCTGTCGTTCGCGAACCGGGCCTTCTCGTCGAGGTAGGTGCGAATGCCGCCGCTTCGCGCGCCATAGAACAGCGCCACGTCGCAGACAACGAGCCGGTTGCGCTGCACCCCCGGTGACGCGCCACCGTTCACGCCCGCGAGTGTGAGCGCAAAAGCGCTGGAAATCGTTACAAGTTCGTTACCAGGTTAGGTCGGCTGCGCAGTTGCGCCTTCCTTCCTCGCATGGAGCGTGGCTCCGCCCACTCATCGCCCGCGCTCGTCGTCCGGATAGCGTCTGCGTTCAGACGGACGGGATCAGGCTCAGATGCCCGAGCAGCGATGCGCTTGCTGAACGGCATTCCTCCTTACTGGCTTCTTCGTTGGCGGCATCTGCCGCGTTGATGTCTTCGGGGTTCGCGATCGCCGCGCGAATGTAAGCCAGGCTTCCCGCCCTGAAGATGCGGAGCGCTGCGGCCTTCGCGGCCGCCTGCGGCGGCGGATCATCCGTAACGGACCGCGCGGCCAGCCACAGGTCTTGCCCGCCTATTCCCCCTGAAACCCGGCCGATCGGTGACCACTCACCCAGCAGGGCAGGCGCCGGATCCACCTCCACCAACACTTCGGCCGCCACCTCGATGTCGTGGCGAGTCCCTGCGGCGGCGAGCTGATCCGCGGCTTCGCGAAGCGGGAACGCCACTCCGCGGTCGGCGGCCTGCGGACTCTCCGAGAGCCGTTTCGTCCCCTCCGCGACGAGGTCGCGCGCGCGAAGGATGCATTCCTTCGCGAACTCGCCCGCAGTCTCGTCGCTCCACGTTTCGATACGCCGCACCAGTCGCGCGCGCTCTGCGCTGATGCCATGCCAGCCCAGAGACGCCTCCCGGATCTCACCATCGAGCTCAACCTCCCATAACTCGACGTCGATGGAGTGGCCGAATGCCACCTGATCTGGCGGCAGCGGGGTTGCCTTCGCTTTGCCCGAAAAGAGACCTCCCCGCATCCGAGTCCAGGTCTCATTCGACCATTGAGAACCCGTTTGGGGATCCACAGCGTTCGCTTGCGTCCACTTGTACGCCAGCACCGTGGCGAGCTTATCTCCACCTCGATGCGGTGGTCGCGCCGCAGCGTCGCGGAATAGAATCCGGCGTGCATGGCGAGGAAGGGTCGCGAGCAGCTGGAGGAGGTCGCGCAGCGTCTGGGACTCCGCCTCGGCGACCCAAGCCAGTTCCTGTTCGACGAACACGGTTTCTGGGCCTCCCCACTGCCGTTCATTGCGAAACTGAGAGCCGACGAAGACAGCTCGGGAATCGGGTTCGCCGCCGAGCGCGTTATGTGGGACCTGATGGGCGGCGAGTGGCGAGGACACCACGTCATCGCATGTCGCTGCGGGACCTCCAGCACCAGTGTGCCCGAAGGTGTGAGCGACGCCTGCGCGATCGTTCCGATTCGTACCGATCTGCCGCCCCTCTCGGTCAGCCGCGCCGGGAGATTCCGCAAGCTCAGAGGCGCCGGGAGCGATCTGGGCCTCGGAGACCTCGACCGCGAGCTCCATGTGGAGGGGAATGCGGATCTGGCCCGCGAGATCGTGGACCGCGAAATCGCGGAGCGTCTGATTCGCGACTGGGAAGACGTAAAGCTCGAGATCGGGGGCCAGTTCGCGCTCGCACACCGCACGGTGCTTGCGCGCCGCCCGACCAAGGATCTGGCGCGCTATGCAGAATCATTGCTCGACGCCGCCGTGACGTTGCGAGAGCGGATCCCGGACAACGTCAATGACCGCTACAAGGCTGGGGCGCCCGAGGAGCCCTGGTAGCGCGGGAGGTCGGTCACCGAAGCGCGCGCCTGGCCGCGCGCTCGCGGGCGCGGGCGTGCAGCGATCCGAAACGCGAGGGAGGGGGCACGCGCCTACGCTCCCAGCGTGATCGCCACGGAATCCACGGGCACGGGGCCGGCTCTCTCCCTGCTGCACGGGGTCGGCACGAACCGGGGTATCTGGCGGCCGACAACCGAATTCCTGGCGCGCGAGCATTTCGTCGTCGCCGCGGATCTGCCCGGGTTCGGAGAGTCGCCTCCGGTGGGAGAGGGGTTCGACCTCGAGCAGGTCAGCGATGCGCTGGCCGAGGGGCTCGCTGAAGAGGCCGGCGGGCCGTTTGACCTGATCGGCAATTCGCTCGGGGGCGCGATCGCGCTGGTGCTCGCGCTTCGACGCCCCGATCTCGTTCGTCGGCTCGTGCTCTCTGCGCCCGCAGGCTTCTCTCCGATGCCCGACCCGATCGCTCGCGCCGCCGGGCTGATCGGCAGCGCGGTGATCGCCGGACGTCGCGTCCTCGGGGAGCAGCTCGCCGATAACCCGACAGGCCGCCAGATCCTCCTCTGGGGTTCGATCGGCGACCCGTCGGCGATCTCGGCTGAGGACACGAGGATGATGGTCAATGCCTCGAACGGGGCGACTCGAATCGGCGCCGCGATCGAGGCGGTGGCGGCGGCCGACCTTCGTCCCCGCGTCGCGGAGCTGAAGGTTCCCGTCGGCCTGATTTGGGGAGAGAGCGACCGCGTGATTCCGATTCGCACACTGGACACGATTCGGGAGTTGCTCCCCGACGCGCCCGTGGAGACGCTCCCCGGCGCCGGCCACGTGGCGCAGATGGAGCAGCCGCAGCTCTACGCCGAGGCGCTCGAGCGGCTGCTCCAACGGCTTTGATCCTGGGAATGGCGCGTTTCTGGCGCTATGCGCCATAAAGGCGCCAGACCTGTGCTGCGGCAGCCTCGATTCTCGATAACGGATTTGTGACATCCGCTCGCCCGCGCGCGCCTACCCTGCGATTTGCAGGCGATTCGTGGCTTCGACTTACGAACACCTGACTGATGCGGGCGCCGTCGAGCTCCGCGACGGGCGGCGACTCACTTATTCGGCGGCGGGGTCGCCGACCGGGTTCCCGGTCCTCTACCTCCACGGGGCGATCGGGTCGCCGCGGTGGCGGACCCCGCAGCTCGACGCGCTGATCGCCGCGCACGGGATCCGCTACCTGATCGTCAACCGCCCCGGCTTTGCCGGCTCCGACCCCAGCCCCGGCCGCAGCGTCGCGGACTTCGCCTCCGACGTTCGCGAGCTCGTGGACATCCTCGGCTTCGATCGCTTCTCGGTGGTCGGCGTCTCCGCCGGGGGGCCGTACGCGCTCGCCTGCGCATGGGAGCTGGCCGAGCGCATCGTCGCCGCCGCGATCGTCAGCCCGCTGCCCACCCCTGAGGGCCTGGGCGGCCGGCTTCGCTACCGGCTGCCGGCGCTCGCCTTCGGCGCCCCGGTCGCCGGCCGCGTCGCCGCCGAGGCCCTTCTTCGCGCGCTGAAGCTTCGCGCCGCAACCTCGCCGCCGGCGATGGTCGAGGACTACGCCGTCTGCCGACGCGAGTGGGGGTTCGATCCGGCCGAGGTGAGGATCCCGGTGATGCTGTGGCACGGCGCCGGCGATCGCCTCGTGCCCGCCGAGCACGCGCAGCGACTGGCCGCGGCGGTGCCGGACTGCGCCACCTTCCTGACCCCCAAAGCAGGCCATTTCTTCTACAGCAAGCGCCTGTCCGAGATCCTCTCCCCGCTCCTCCCCACGCCCGCGAACGAGCCCCCGCTTCGGCTGGCGGCGTAACCCGGGCATCCCCGGGCCCGGCGCCGATGAGCGCCGGGTCCGCGCTCCGTCTAACTTCAATAGATGGCCACTCCGCGGTCGATCACCCGCACCTACCTGCTGCTCCTGCTCGGGAACACGCTCGCGGCGTCGTTCATCTGGGGGATCAACACGATCTTTCTGCTCGACGCCGGGCTCTCGAACCTGGAGGCGTTCGCGGCAAACGCGTTCTTCACCGCCGGGATGGTGCTCTTCGAGGTCCCGACGGGGATCGTCGCCGACACCGTCGGGCGGCGGATGTCCTATCTGCTGGGAACGGTGACGCTGACCGTGTCGACGCTCCTTTACGTACTGCTCTGGCAGATCGAGGCGCCGTTTTGGGAGTGGGCTTTGGTCTCGATGTTCCTCGGGCTCGGGTTCACGTTCTTCTCCGGAGCGGTTGAGGCGTGGCTGGTCGACGCGCTGAGCGCGACCGGGTTCACCGGGACGCTGGAGTCGGTGTTCGCTCGGGGCCAGATCGTCTCCGGGGCGGCGATGCTGGGTGGGTCGGTCGCCGGCGGCGTGATAGCCCAGGCGACAAGCCTCGGGGTACCGTTCGTGATCCGGGGGGCGATCCTGGTTGTGATGTTCGTGGTCGCGTTCCGGCTCATGCACGACGTCGGCTTCACGCCGCAGAAGGACGGCGGGCCGCTGCGCGAGATGCGCAACGTCGCCAAGGGGTCGATCGACTACGGCTGGCGGGTGCCGGCGGTGAAGTGGCTGATGCTCGAGTCGCTTTTCGCCGGCGGCGTCGGCATCTACGCCTTCTACGCACTGCAGCCCTACCTGCTCGAGCTGTACGGCGATCCGACCGCCTACACGGTCGCCGGGCTGACGGCGGCGATCGTCGCCGGCTCCCAGATCCTCGGCGGGATCGCGGCGCCGCGGATCCGGGCGCTGTTTCATCGCCGCACCTCGGCGCTGATCGTCACCGCGGCGATCAGCACCGCCTCGCTGGCGCTGATCGGGATCGTCGAGAGCTTCTACCCGGTGATCGCGCTGATCTGCGTCTGGGGGCTGATGTTCGCGGCGACGATGCCGATCCGCCAGTCCTACCTGAACGGGATGATCCCGTCGCAGCAGCGGGCGACGATCATCTCCTTCGACTCGCTGATGGGATCGTCCGGCGGTGTGTGGGCGCAGCCGGTGCTCGGCAAGGCCGCCGACGTCTATGGGTATCCGAGCTCCTACCTGATCTCGTCCGGAATCTCGGTCCTGGCGCTGCCGCGCGCTGTGGTTCTCGCGTCGGCAGAACGCGCCCGCGGACACGCTCGAGATCTCCGAAATGGAGGCCGAGCCCGCTCCTGAACCGGCGCCGCCGGTCCCCCACGAGATGTCGCCGGCTCACTCGCCCCCGTGCTAGCTCGACGCCTTTAGGGCGCGACTGGCTCCCGTGACTCGAGCGTGACCTCGACGGGCAGCGGCCCGATTTGCAGAATCGCCGCGAGGCGCTCCGCCTCGGCGAGGGTCATGCCGCCTGAGATCTGGGCCCCGGTGCTGCCGTCGATCCCAGCGGGATTCGAGACGAAGTTGATGATCGGGCGGGTCACCACCAGGGTGTCGAGGACGAGCGCGATGTGCTGGGAGACGGCCTGGGCCTGCTGGTCGGTCGCCACGACCGGCGGCGCCTCGGCGCGGCCGCGCTCGGCGACCTCAAGGGTCAGCGACTCCCAGCTGCTCTGCCCGGTTTCAGTGAAATCGAACGACACATTCGGCTGGTTCGTCACCGGATCGGTGCCCGGCTCGGCGTTGGCAGTCTCCTCTCCCGAAAGCGCCGGCTCGTCATGCAGGACGAAGTACTCGTCCCCGGTCTCACCGCCACCGGAGTCGTCGACCACGGGCTCGGCGACGACAACCGTCCCCTGGGGGACCTCGAGCACGACGCCGGACCCGGGGTCGTTGCCGCTGGCCGGGTTGTAGAGGTCACTCTCCTCCGCCACCGGTCCGGCGAGCGGCTCGAGGCTGTTCTCGTCGAAGAGGTAGTAGCGCTCACCCGCGAAGGTGCAGGTATCGGCGCACTTCTTGTCGCTTTCAGGTTGTTGCTCGGAAGCGAGCTGGACGGCGTCGTAGAGCCGGGCGAAGCCGGCCTCCCCTTTCGGCTGTGAGGCCGGGGTATCGGGGTTCGGGACGAGGTTGGCCTCCCAGTCGTAGAAGAACAGGCGGCCCGGCGCTCCCAGCACATCGACCTGCGCGGGGTCGAGGTCCGTGGGGAGCACAACCGATATCTCGTCCTCCGGCTGTACCGACACCTGGGCGTCCTCGGCACCGATCTTCAGCACGCGCTCGCACAAGATCTCAGAGGCCTGCGTCAGCTCCTCCTTGCCGACCGTTATTCCCGGCGGAATCGGTCGCGCGAGGTAGATCAGCTCTTCGGCATCGCCCTCGGGGCGGGTCTCGCAGCCGACGGATTCGGCCTCGACATCTCCTCGTCCCCACCGTCGCCGCCGCCGCCGCAGGCGACAAACGAAGCGGACACCGCGACCAGGATGAGTGCCGGGCCGATCCGTGACCGCATCCCACAACGCTACCCGACGAAATCGCCACGCCTTGACATCCGGCCGAAAGTGTGTATGCTCGCCGAATCGGATTCGACAATGTCGAATACCAATCAACGGAGGAGAGGCGCATGGAGCACTCACTTAAGCAGCGCACGCTGGCCGAAGGACTCGGCACCGCACTGCTAGTACTCGTTGGACCGGGCTCCGTGGTTGCGACGCTGAAGCTGAACGGCGACGCCCCACTGACCGGAGCCGACCTGCTCGGGATCTCGTTTGCGTTCGGGCTTGTGATCGCGGCGATGGTGTACGCGATCGGAAAGGTTTCCGGATGCCACATCAATCCGGCGGTCACGTTCGCGCTGGCGATCAAGACCGGTTCCCATGGCGCGAGGTGCCGGCCTACTGGACCGGCCAGGTGATCGGCGCGGTCGTCGGAGCGTTCGCGATCTGGGCGCTGTTCGCCCAGGGCGGAATCGACCTCGGCATGGGTCAGACCTCGTTCGACCCGAGACACGACCAGTGGGCGTCGGCGATCTCCGCTGAGGGAATCGGAACGTTCATTCTCATGTTCACGATCCTCGGGATCGTCGACAAGCGCTCGCCCGGTGACTTCGCCGGCCTGATCATCGGCGGCGTCGTCGTCGCGATCATCATGATCGTGGGCCCGCTCACCGGCGCCTCGCTGAACCCCGCCAGGGCCTTCGGCCCGGAGCTGGTTTCGGCGATCGGTGACGGCGCTGACCATTCTGGAATCAGCTGGTTCCGGTCTACATCCTCCCGGGCCTCGTCGGCGCGGACTCGCCGCCTTCGCCTACGACTCGCTGGCGACCCCGCGAATCGTCGAAGACCCGATCGAGGAAGCCGTCACCCATCCCGACCCCGGCGACGCTTCGATGGGTCCAACGGAGCCAGCCGCGAAGCAGCCGCGGCCGTCAAGTAAAGGAGAATCAGTGACGACAGCGACAGCGACACTCAAGAAGTTCCTCAACGACCCGGAGGAGGTCGTTGAGGAGTCCGTGGCCGGACTGGCCGCCGCACATGGCGACCTGCTCCGCTACGACGCCGAGGAGAAGATCATCGTCCGCACCGACGCCCCGGTGAAGGACAAGGTCGGCCTGGTCTCGGGCGGCGGATCGGGACACGAGCCGCTTCACGGCGGGTTCGTCGGCCCGGGGATGTTGGACGCGGCCTGTCCGGGCGCGGTCTTCACCTCCCCGGTCCCGGACCAGATGCTGGCGGCGACCAAGGCGGTCGACGGCGGCGCCGGAGTGATTCACCTCGTCAAGAACTACACGGGCGACGTGATGAACTTCAAGCTCGCCGCGGAGGATGCGGCGGATGAAGGGATCGAAGTCGAGTCGGTTCTGATCGACGATGACGTCGCCGTCCAGGACTCGCTCTACACCGCGGGGCGGCGTGGCGTGGGCGCGACCGTGCTGGCCGAGAAGATCGCCGGCGCAGCGGCCGAACGCGGCGGATGAGCTGCAGGCCGTCGCCGAGATCGCCCGGCGGGTCAACGACAGGGCGCGCTCGTTCGGGGTGGCGCTCACCTCGTGCATTCCGCCCTCCGCCGGGAAGCCGATCTTCGAGCTTCCCGAGGACGAGATGGAGGTCGGCATCGGCATCCACGGCGAGCCCGGACGGCGGCGTGAGCCGCTGGCAAGCGCCCACGAGATCGCCGCGGTGATGGTCGAGGCCGTCGTCAGCGATCTCGAGCCCGGCCGACGGCGCGAAGGTGCTGCCGTTCGTGAACGGGATGGGCGGCACCCCGCAGATCGAGCTCTACCTCCTCTACGGCGAGGTCGAGAAGGCGCTGCGGGAGGCCGGCTTGCAGCCGGTTCGCCGGCTGGTCGGCAGCTACATCACATCGCTCGAGATGGCGGGCGCGTCGCTGACGCTGCTCGAGCTCGACGAGGAGCTGACCACGCTGTGGGATGCTCCCGTGAAGACGGCTGCGCTCCGCTGGGGAGCCTGAGAGCCGATGATCGCCGAGTCGGTCGTGCGAAGCACAACGATCACCAACTGGATGCAGGAGAGCGCCGCACTCGTCACCGACCAGTGCGACTACCTGACCCAGCTGGACTCCGCGATCGGTGACGGAGATCATGGCCTCAACATGAGGCGCGGATTCGATTCGGTGACCAAGGCGCTGGCCGGGCAGGAGATTCGCTCCCGCCCGGCCGGCTCCTGATCGTCTCCGGCAAGACGCTGGTGTCGACGATCGGCGGGGCGAGCGGCCCGCTGTGGGGCGCCGCATTGCGCCGCGCCGGTCGATCGCTCGGCGACCGCACCGAGTTCGACGGCGAGGACCTCGTGGCCGCACTGGACGCGGCGCTTGATGGGATCGTCGACCTCGGCGCCGCATCGCCCGGCGACAAGACGATGGTCGACGCTCTCTCCCCGGCAATCGAGGCGCTTCGTCACGCGATCGATGCCGAGCGCCCCGTCGCCGGTCGCCCTCGCCGCCGCGGCCGAGGCGGCGGAGGAGGGAATGCGGGCGACGATCCCGATGCAGGCGCGCAAGGGCCGGGCGTCCTACCTGGGCGAGCGCTCGGTGGGCCACCAGGATCCCGGGGCCACCTCGACCGCGTTGATCATTCGCGCGCTCGAGACGGCCGTAGCCGCCGAGGGCTGACTCGTGGAGCGCATCCTCGAGGGGCTCGCCGCCTCACCCGGGCATGGCCGTCGGCAGCGCGCGCATCCTCGCCACCGCGGCCGCCGTCGATCGCGAGCCCGATCCCCCCCGCCCGGCGCCAGGATGAGCTCGCGGCGGCTGCGACGGCGCTCAATCGCGCAACCGCCGAGATCGAGGCGATCGCCGCGACGCTGAAGCGCTCGGGCCGGCAGGAGGAGGCAGAGATCGTCGCGACCGGGACGCTGATCGCCCAGGATCCGGGACTGCAAAGAGAGGTCTCGGTCGCGGTGCTCGAGCGCGGGCTGCCGGCTGCGGCGGCGATTCTCGACGCAGCGGAGGCACAGGCCGAGCTGGTCGCGCGTCTCGATGACGCCCGGCTCTCCGAGCGCGCCGACGACATCCGCAGCGTCGGGCGCCGAGCCGCGGGCTGGTGGATCGGCTTCAGACGATCCAGATCCGCAGCGCGACGGCGCCGCCAACGCAAGCAGCGGCGCCGGGGAGATCCTGGTCGCGTCCGATCTCGGCCCGGCCGAGGTCGCGGAGCTCGAACCGGGGTGAGCGGGATCGCGCTCGCGGCCGGCGGCGTCTCGGCCCACGCCGCGATCGTGGCGCGATCGCTCGGAATCCCGATGGTCGTCGGGGCCGGCGACGAGCTGCTGGCGGTCCGCTCCCGGAAGCCCGGTGGTCGTCGACGGGACACAGCGGACCGTCTACCTGGCGCCCGACGCCGCCCGGGTGACGCCGCCCGGCTCGAGCTCAGCCGGCGGCTGAGCGCCGCGCGCGGGCGATCGCCAGCCAGCGGGCTGCCCTGCGGTCACCACGGACGGCCACCAGGTATGCGTGCTGGCGAACGTCTCAGGGACCGCCGAGCTCGCGCACCGCCATCGAGGCCGGCGCCGAGGGGGTGGGACTGCTGCGCACCGAGCTCGCGTTCCTCGCCGCGTCCGACTGGCCGAGCGAGGAGGAACATCGCGCGCGCCCTGGCCCCGATCCTGGCCCAGCTAGAGGGCGGCGTCGCGACGGTCCGCGTGCTCGACTTCGGCGGCGACAAGACGCCGCCGTTCCTCGAAGGAGTCGAGGAGCGCGGGATCGAGCTCCTGCTCAGGAACCCCGGGGCCCTCACGGCGCAGCTGCGCGCGATCCTCGCGACCGCGGGAGGCTCGGAGCTTCGCATCCTGCTGCCGATGGTCGGGACCGCTCGAGCAGGTGCGCATGGCAAGGCGCGCGATTTCGGACGCGCTCGACGCGGTTCCCGGCGCTGCCCGCCCTCAGATCGGAGCGATGATCGAGACCTCCGAGGGCGTGGACGCCGCCGCCGCGATCGCTGCCGAGGTCGACTTCCTCAGCATCGGCACCAACGACCTCACCCATTCCGTCCTCCGGGCCGACCGGTTCTCGCCGCAGGCGGCCTGGCCCACAACCCGCGCGTGCTGCGCGCAATCGCAGTCGTGGTCGAGGCCGCCAAAGGCGCGGGGTGCCGCTCGAGGTCTGCGGCGAGGCGGCATCGGATCCGATCAGCGCTCCGCTTCTGATCGGCGCCGGCGTCGATGAGCTCAGCGTCGGCGCCGCGCGGGTGGGGACGCTGCGGCAATGGATCCGCTCGCTCGACTTCGCGCGACGTGCGCGACCTCGAGGTGATGGCGCGGCGGCTGGAGACCCCGGCCCAGGTCGAAACGCTGCTCGCGTGGACGTCGGACCGGCTGTCGTCAGTCGAGCGAGCCGATACAGGCGGCGAGGTCCTCGAGCGCGCGGTCGGCGTCGCTGCCGGTGGCGCTCGAGGCGCAGCGTCGATCCGCCCCTGGCGCCTAGCGCGAGCACCGCTAGCAGGCTCTTTGCGTCGGCCTCGCGGTCGTCTGCCGCCACGGTGATGTCGCAGTCGAACTGCATCGCGGCGCGAACGAAGTCGGCCGCGGGCCGCGCGTGCAGGTCGACCTGCGCGGGCAGGGCGACGACGGTCTCAAAGCTTGTTGACACCGCGGGTCCCCTCCGCCGCCTCGACGACGCCGTCGATTGGGCTTCCTGCGGACGAGGCGACCGCCGCCGCGAGCGCGCCCTCGACGAACGGGGCGTCGACCAGTCGCACGTGCCCGTTGGCGCGACTCTCGAGTACGTGCTTGGTGGTCAGCACCGAGCTGCCCAGATCGGCGAGAACGATCGCCCCGCTGCCGCGGTCGGCGCGTCGCACCGCGGTGCGAACGCGGTCCTCGTCGGTACCGAGCTCGCCCGACGGGCCGCCTCCCGCTGCAATGATCTCCACCCCGGGCCCGGCCATCTGGCCGGCGAGCTCGGCCAGGCCCTCGGCGAGGGGGGCGCTGTGCGATACAAGCACGATTCCGACCGTATTCGCCGTGTGCGCCGCCTCCTCCGTCATGCAGGGTAGTCTACATGACCGAAGTCGATTCGACAATGCCGAATAACGAGAAAACCACATCTTCGCCGCGAGGCCCAAAAACGGGCAGGACGAAGGGGACGATTCAGTCCGTCGATCGCGCCGCGCGGATCCTCCGCGCCCTGGCAAGCGGCCCCCGGCGCCTCGGGGTCAGCGAGCTGGCGGACCGGCTCGGGATCACGCGCCCCACGGTGCACGGGCTGCTTCAGACACTTCAAGCGCACGGGTTCGTCGAGCAGGACCGCGAGTCGGAGAAGTACCAGCTCGGTCCCGGGCTGCTGCACCTCGGGAACTCCTACCTCGACCTGAACGAGCTTCGCGGTCGCTCGATCGTCCACGCGGAGCGCCTCTCCGAGCGAACCTCGGCCTCGGTCCGCGTCGGGGTGATGCACGGGCCATCGGTGGTCGTCGTCCATCACGTGTTCCGCCCGGACGCCACCTTCCAGGTCCTGGAGGTGGGGGCGGAGCTTCCGGTCCACGCCAGCGCGCTGGGCAAGGCGATCCTCGCCTACGCGCCGAGAGAGCTCGTCAACGACCTCGTCGCCGAGGGGCTGCCGAAGCTGACCGGCCGCACGCTTGCGGCGAAGGCGCTGCGGGAAGAGCTGAAGGCCGCTCAGGAAACCGGGATCGCGCGTGAGCGCGACGAAGCCGTCCTCGGCGAGTCGAGCCTTGCGGGGGCGATCTTCGATCGCTCGGGTGCGGCGGTGGGGGCAATCGCCGTCGTCGGAGAGACCGAGGCGATCATGCCGCGGGGGCCGTCAAAGGGGGTGAAGACGGCCGTCGCCGACGCCGCCCGCGGAATCACGCGCGAGCTCGGCGCTCGCCGGTGGCCGGGAGTCCCGGAGTAGGCCTCGCGGCGGCCGCCGTCCCCTAAGTGGCGGCCGGCTTGATGTTCTGGTTCAGGCGGAAGACGTTGTCGGGGTCGTACTCGGCCTTCACCGCCTGCAGGCGGGCGTAGCGCTCGGGACCGAATGACGCGTGTAGGCGCGCTTCGCCCTCGTCCTCGGCGATGAAGTTCGGGTAGGCGACGCCGAGGCAAAAGGGCTCCATCACCCCAGCAAAGCCGCGCGCCCACGCAACCTGCTCGTCATCGTCGAAGCCGGCGTCGGGCGGCCACAGGTTCAGACAGTGGTACGCCCACCGGGTGTCCGGGACGTTGAACGCCATCGACTCGCGGTCGATGCGGCTCATCGCACCTCCAAGCGGCTCGAATATCACCGAGGTCATCGGCGAGGTCGCCTTCTCACACTCGGCGATCGCCGTGTCGAGTGCCTCGTCCGAGAGCTCGCGCAGCCAGTCGATCCGGAAGTACTCGTGCGCGCCCTTCGGGTTGCCCTCGTCGAGCAGGCGCTGGAAGCCCGTGTAGGGCATCGGCATCAGGACCTCGACCGCCGGCTCGAGCGCGCGCAGCGGCGCCACTGCCCGCTCCCCGTCCTCGATCGATCCGACGTACAAGAAGACGACGCCGACGGCCGGCTGCCCGTGCAACCCCTCGGGTACGAACGGCGCCGGCGGGAAGTTGATGAATGCGAGAGCGCCGCCGACCTCGTCGGAGCTCGACTCCATGTAGCCGCGGTAGGCGCGCCCGATCTCGCCCGCCCGCGCGCGCGGCCACATCAGCATCCCGCCCAGCATCTGCTCGGGGATCGGATGGACGTCGAGCTCGAGCTCGGTGACGACACCGAAGTTGCCGCCGCCGCCCTTCAGCGCCCACAGCAGCTCCGCGTTTTCGTCCCCGTTCGCGCGCTCGATCCTCCCGTCGGCCGTCACGAGCTCGGCGCCCCTCAGGCTCGAGGCCGTGAGCCCGAACATCCGCCCCAGCCAGCCGCTGCCGCTGCCCAGCGTGAGCCCGGTCACCCCGGTATCCGAAACGCGGCCGCCGGGGATCGCGAACCCCTTCTCGAACAGGGCTGCGTCGAGCTCGCCCCAGTTGAGGCCGGCGCCGATCCGGGCGGTTTGCGCCTCGGAGTCGATCTCGACCGCCTTCATCGGGGCGACGTCGACAACGATCCCGCCGTCGACGCTGGAGTGCCCGGGCGTCGAGTGCCCGCCGCAGCGGATCGCCACCGGCAGGTCGTGCTCGGCGCGGAATGCGAGCGCCGCGACCACGTCGTCGCGCGAGGCGCAGCGGGCGATCACCGCCGGGTGCTTGTCGATCATCCCGTTGAAGAGCTTTCGATGCTCGTCGTAGCCGGGGTCGCCGGGGCCGAAAACCTCGCCGCCGAAGCCGTCGCGAAGCTGATCCAGCTCCGTGGTCTCGAGAACGCCTGCCTCCATCTTGGACTCCTTCCCGTTGGGTTGCGAAATTCGGGCCGGATTTAAACACTCCTCGTGCTCCGGCGTCCTCGCTCGCAGACTGCGCTACACTTAATGACTTCGTTAAGTGTCTGCAGAGCTGACAACCACCACCGGAACGGGGATCACGAGGCGGCGGCTCGTCGGTGCCGCGGCCGCCGGCGGCATCGGCGCCGGGCTTGGCGCCGTGGTCGCCGGCGCGCGAAGCGGTGAGGGGGCGCCGGCGCCCAAGCCGGCACGCGGGCGAACCACGAAGCGGGCGGATGTCGTCGTCGTCGGCGCCGGGCCTGCGGGCCTGGCGGCGGCGCACAGGCTCGTGAAGGCGGGCCGCTCGGTGGTGGTGCTCGAGGCGCGCGACCGCGTCGGCGGCCGCGTCTACAACTGGCGCTGCGGGATGCCGCCCGCCTGCGATTGCGGCCAGCTGCTCGGGCCCAGTCACGAGCGCGCGCGGGCGCTGGCCAAGGACCTCGGCATCAGCCTCTACGGCCAGTACACCGATGGCAACGACGTCGCCTACCTCGGCGAGACCCGCTTCGAGGCCCCGGCGAGCGGCGCGCTCGGCACGAACGAAACGGCGTCGTCACAGGCTGACGCGAGGGTGCCGCTGATCGCGCTCGACTCGATGGCGGAGAGCGTTCCGCCCGAAGCTCCTTGGGAGGCCGCGCGGGCGAGCGAATGGGACCACACCACGGTGGAGACGTGGAAGCAGCAGAACACGTTCTCGCCGCTCGGCCGGCTGTGGATCGACTACCTGATCTATATCGGGGCGGCGGCCGAGCCGGGGGAGGTGTCGCTGCTCCACTTCCTCGCCTATCTGTCCCGCGCCAGGGACGCTGGACACCCCAGCGGCACGCAGCAGATCTTCGACTTCATCTTCCGCGGCGAGTTCGCAGAGGGAGGGCTGCAGGAGCTGCCGCTGCGACTCGCGGCGCGGCTCGGCAAGCGAGTCGTGCTTGGGGCGCCCGTCGAGCGGATCTCCCAGAGCCGCGGGCGGGTGCGAGTCGAATCGGCGCGTATCAGCGTCATCGCGAAGCGGGCAATCGTCGCCACCCCTCCCTCGCTGAACGCCCAGATCGAGTTCGATCCCCCGCTTCCAGGCATGCGCGCCCAGCTCACGCAGCGCTACCCACAGGGCGCCACGACCACGTTCTCGGTCATCTACGAGCGGCCGTTCTGGCGTGAGAAGGGACTGAACGGTCGCGCCCTCGGCCTCGCGCCCGGGAACTTCGTCGTCGACTACTCGCCCCCCGACGCGAGCTCGGGTCGGCTCGGGGTGACGATCGTCGGCACGCGCCAGCGCCAGCTCGCCACGCGCCCGGCGAAGGAGCGGCGGCAGGCGATGCTTGCTCACCTCGCGACCTACTTCGGCGACGAGGCCCTGAAGCCGATGATGACGCTCGAGCGCAACTGGTCGGGCGCCCGCGCCGACGCTCGCTGGGTCGACGCGACGCTTGACGCGCAGTGGACGCGCGGATGTCCCGGCTTCCTGCCGCCGGGCGTGCTGAGCGACTACGGCCCCGCGATACGCGCGCCCTTCCGGCGCGTCCACTGGGGCAACAGCGAGCACTCGGTCAGCCACAACACGTTCGTCGAGGGAGCGCTGCGCGCAGGCGAAAGCGCCGCCGACGAGGTGCTTGCGGAGCTTTGACGGCGAAGCTCTACGGCCTGCCGGGAGCACCGCCGTCGTATTCGGCCGAGCTGATGCTGCGCCACAAGGGAGTGGAGTATCGGCGCGTCAACCTGATGCCCGGTCGCCATCGGAAGACGCTGCCGGCTAAGGGCTTCCCCGGCGGCACCTGCCCGGCGGTGGAGCTGGACGGGCGGCCCGTGCAGACGAATCGGGCGATCGCCCGCGCCCTCGACGAGCTGGTGCCCGAACCACCGCTGTTCCCCTCCCACCCGGTCGCGCGCATGAACGTCCAGGAGGCAGAGCGCTTCGGCGACGAGATCCTCCAGCACGCGGTGCGGCGGATGACCCTGTGGTCGATGAGCGAGGACTACGCCTCCGTCACCCCCCACCCGGCGATCGGGAAGCTCGCAGTCCCGCGCAGCCGGCGGCTGCGGAAGCTGCTGATGCCGCGCGTCTTCGCCTATTACGGGATCAGCGAGGAGGTCGTGCGCGCCGACTTCGAGGCGCTGCCCGGGATGCTCGACCGCCTCGACGCGTTCGTGTTCGAGGGGTCGCTGAACGGGCCCCGGCTGACCGCCGCCGACTTCGAGATCGCGCCCCTGATCGCGATGCTGCTCGGCCACCGCGACCGCCGCGCCGAGATCAGCGAGCGTCCGGTAGCGGCCCTGGCCAGCCTGCTGCCGTCGGGGCCGTTAAAGTAAACATGATGGTTAAGCGTAAGCCCGGATCGCTGGACTCGGTCTTCGCCGCGCTCTCCGACCCGACGCGCCGCGAGATCCTCGCTCGGCTCTCGCAGGGTGAGGCCTCCGTCAGTGAACTGGCGGAGCCGTTCGACATCTCGCTGCCGGCCGTCTTCAGGCACCTCGGGGTGCTGGAGGACGCGGGGCTGCTGACGAGCGAAAAGGAGGGCAGGGTGCGGAGCTGCCGCCTCGCCGCCGAACCTATGCAGGACGCCTTTGCCTGGATCGCGCGCTACGGGCGCTTCTGGGAGCAGCGCTTCGAATCGCTCGACCGCTACCTCGCCGAGGTGGAGGACGAGGAGGCGGCCCGTTGATGCCCGACGATGCCCTCGCCTACGCGCCCCCCTCTCCGCTCGCGCTGCTGCACGTCACGCACACGTTCGCGGCGCCGCGGGAGCGGGTCTTTCGAGCCTGGACCGAGCCCGAAGCGGTCAGCCGCTGGTTCGGCGCCGAGTTCGACCCTCCCCCCACAGTGGAGGCCGACGTCCGGGTCGGCGGCCGCTACAGGATCGTCTGGACGCCGGCAGCCGGCGAGCTCGGTGAGCTCGGCGGCACGTACCTAGAGGTAAAGCCGCCCGAGCGCCTCGTCTACACGTTCGCATGGCAGAACGTTCCGCAGGCGCGCGGGGCCGGCAACAGCAAGGTCACGGTCGAGTTCCACGATCTCGGCGACGAAACCGAGGTCCGGCTCACCCACGAGTTGCTCGACGAGGAGCCGGTGCTCGATTTCCACCGCTGGGGCTGGGAGACGAGCGTGGAACGGCTCGCGCTGATCCTCTGACTTCGTCGGGTTAGAGTGCCCGAGCGCACCCGGATCAGTCGACATCCATTCAGCCCATCCCGCTACGGGATCTGTTGCCTTGGGCGCTGGTCGCCGCGCTGCTGATCGGCGTCATTTATCTGGTCACCCTGGACCAGGGGGCGCTGTCGCGCACCGGCCTCTTCCTCCACGAACTGATGCACGACGGGCGGCATGTGCTCGCCCTGCCGTGCCATTGAGGGCCGCCGGGATGGTCGCTCCACTGTTCCTGCGCGGCCTGAGCGCCGGGCTGCTCGCGGGCCTCGCGGCGGGGCTGTTCGCGTTCGCGTTCGGCGAGCCGCTGATCGATAACGCGATCGCCCTCGAGGCGGCAAACGAGGCGCCGGGTCACTCCGGCGACGAGCTTGTCAGTCGAGACGGGCAGAAGATCGGCCTGTTCCTCGCCACGGGTCTTTACGGCCTCGCGCTGGGAGGCCTGTTCGCGCTGGTCTTCGCGGTCGCCCGGGGGCGGGTGCGAGCGCGCAGCGACATCTGGCTGTGCGCCGGCCTCGCGGCGGCGCTGTTCGTCGCGGTCGTCCTGGTGCCGTTCCTCAAGTACCCGGCGGCGCCGCCCGGGGTTGGCGATCCCGCCACGATCACCGAGCGCACGCTGCTCTACCTGACGCTGGTCGCGACCTCGCTGCTGGCGCTGCTCGCGGGCTGGCGGACCGCGCGCAGGCTGCCCGAGCGCGCCGGAACGCGGCTGCGGGCGATCGCCGGGATCGCGGTCTTCGCCGGGTTGGTGGTCGGCGGTCAGCGTGATCCTGCCCGGGGTCGATCCCGCTCCCGACTCCTTCCCGGCCGACCTGCTGCAGGACTTCCGCCTCACCTCGCTCGCGGTGCAGGCGATCCTGTGGACGTCGCTGGGGATTGCTTTCGCTAGGTTCGCCTCATGGCGGCGCTGAGCGACATGGGCGGCCGAGCCGAGCACTTCGGCCCGGTCGCGCAGGAGCCGGAAGAGCCGGTCTTCCACGAGCCCTGGGAGGGCCGGGTATTCGGGATGACGGTCTACGTCAACACGCTGCTCGGCCCGCCGAACGTCGACGCCGCCCGCTTCGAGATGGAGAAGCTCCCGCCCGAGATCTACATGTCGAGCTACTACCGGCGCTGGCTCGGCGGCCTCGAGAGCTCGCTTGCCGACTCCGGACATCTGGCCCCGGCCGAGATCGATGCCCGCGTGCACGGCCGCCCCGCCCAGCCCGCCGCCCGCCGCGCCTCGGCGGTGCGGCGCGCGTTACGCATCGAGAGCCCTGCGGATGTTCATGCGCCCGAGGCTTCCTCGCTGGTTCAGCGCCCACGTCGTTCCGTATGTGATCGGAAGCTCGCGACCCGGCACTCAGCCGGCGGCGCTTCTCGGTCGGGGATCGGATCCGCGTCCGTGAGCATCAGGCTCCGGGGCACACGCGCCAGCCGGGCTACGTGAGCGGCAAGCCGGGGGTCGTGACCGCGCATCACGGCGCCACCCTGTTTCCCGACGCCCACTCGGTCGGCAGGCGCGCACGGCCGCAGCACCTCTACACGGTCGCGTTCGAGGGCGGCGATCTGTGGGGCGAGGCCGCCGAGGCGGGAACCGAGGTGCGCGTCGATCTCTACGAGCCCTACCTGGAGCAGGCATGACCCACGAGGTCGACGATTCCGCGGTCCGCGTCGAGGCGGTGGAGGCACTGCTGGTGGAGAAGGGCCTGGTCGATCCCGAGGTCGTCGACGAGATCATCGAGCACTACGAGACCAGCGTCGGCCCGATGAACGGCGCGAAGGTGATCGCGAAGGCCTGGACGGATCCGGTCGTATCGAGAGCGGCTGCTCGCCGACGGGACCGGCGCGATCGCGGAATTCGGCTTCGGCGGCCCGGAGGGCCAGCTGATCATCACCGTGGAGAACACGCCCGAGGTGCACAACGTGGTCGTGTGCACCCTGTGCTCGTGCTATCCGTGGCCGGTCCTCGGCCTGCCGCCCCGCTGGTACAAGTCGCCCGAGTACCGCTCGCGGATGGTCGCCGAGCCGAAGGCGGTGCTGAAGGAGATGGGGCTGGAGCTGGCCGACGACATACGCGTCCGCGTCTGGGACAGCTCGGCCGAGGCTCGCTACCTGGTGCTTCCCGAGCGCCCCGCGGGCACCGATGCCCTGGATGCCGAGCGCCTCGCGCCTTTGGTCACGCGCGACTCGATGATCGGCGTCGGGAAGCCGCTCGCGCCGGACGCTGTCGACGGTGGCTGAGACGCTCGGAATCGACGCCGACCTCGAGGGCGCCGTGTCCCCGCCCCGAGACAACGGGGAGATCGTGTTCGCGGCGCCGTGGGAGCGGCGGGTGTTCGGGATCACGATCGCGCTGTGCCGCTCGGACGCGTGCGAGTGGGAGGACTTTCGCCAGCGCCTGATCGCCCGGATCGCCAGCGACGAGGCGCGTCCGTACTGGGAGAGCTGGGCGGCCGCGCTTGAGGACGTGCTCGCCGAAAGCGCCACGCTCGCGACCGACGAGCTGGACGTCCGACATCGCGAGTTCCTCGCCCGCCCGCCCGATCACGACCACCCTCATCCGCCCTGCGCGCTAGAGACCTGATCCGGTTCAGGCGGGGACAGCTAGCGAACGACTGGTAGGGAAGCGGGATCGCCCACCGACAAGATCTCTCTGGGTTGTAGGGGCTATGGCCCCACAATGAGAGAGATTCTGGTTCCGGTGCTCCGCGCGGCCGAAAGCGCATCGAGCTCCTCCCTCGGTGCTGTCGTTCGTGAGACGGGCCGGCTGCGAGCCAGCGACTGGCGCTAGTCCTCGCGCGGGGGTGGCGGCGGCGGCGGCTGGCTGATCTGGGTCTCGGCGGGGCCCGGCGGTGGCTGAGCGGGCTGGGTCTCGGTGGGGGGCGGTGGCGGCTGGCCTACGACGGTGTCGGCAGGGCCGCCGGGCGGCGGGGGCGCCGGTGGCTGGCCGACGACGGTTTGGGCGGGGCCAGCGGGCGCAGCCGGGGCAGCGGGCGCGACAGCGGCGTCGCCGCGGAGGCGGAAGAACAGCAGCGCGGCGACCAGGGCGCTGATCGGCGCGGTGAAGATGGCGGCGAGGATCCGCAGGATGTAGCCGCCGATGTCGCCGATCGCGAAGCCGATCGCGCCGAAGAAGATCCCGATCGCGAACTGGATCAGGAACGCGATCACGATCACGCCGAAGACGTTCCAACCCTCGCCCTTGACGAGCGCCTGGCTGCGGCCGAAGGCGGCGATCCCGTTCAGGCGCTCGAGGACGATCGCCGGCGCGGTCACCGCCCAGATCGTGAGCAGATACAGCCCCGGGGCGATCAGCAGGATCAGGCCGATCGCCACCGCGATCCCCTTCAAGAACCCGTTCACGATCAGGGGCACGATTGCCGGCGCAGCCGAGCCGATCAGGTCGTTGATCGACGAAGCGGGGCGCCCGCCGCGGACGTCGTCGGCGAGCTTCACCACCATCCCCGTGTACAGCGTGATCGCGACGATGTCCACCGCGAGCGAGAGGAAGATCAGGAAGATGCTGCCGGTCGAATACAGAAGCGCGCTGATCAGGCCGGTGAAGACGAAGACCGCCGCGGCCAAGCCGAGCAGCACGCCCGCATGCTCGCGGTAGAGGACGAAGACCTCCGAGATCGTCTGTCCGACGTCGACGCGCCTGGGTGCCGGCGGAACCGGCCCAGGCGGGGGCGGCGGTGGTGGCGCCTGCGGCGGTGGTTGGGCTGCCTCCATCAGGGTGGGATCCTAGTAAGGTCGGCAGGAAGCTGTGGTCGGGGGCATCGGCAAGAAGGTCGCGCTCGGAAGCGCTCTGCTTCCGCTTCTCGTTGCTCCAAGTCAGGCGACGGCCGAGGAGAGGCCGAGAAACCCGTCTGCCGCGATCATCGACGACAGCTACATCGTCGTCTATGAGGGCGGAGCCGTTCAGCATGCCGGCCGTGCCACCGCGGTCCGCGAACAGGAGCTCGGGTTCGAAAGCGACTTCGTCTACCGAACCGCGATCGAAGGCTTTGCGGCCGAGCTCACCGACTCCCAGGTCCAGGAGCTGGAAGGCGACAACCGCGTGGATTTCGTCAGTGAGAATCGCCGGGTCGTTGCGACCCGCATCGTCCCAATCGCCTCCGGCGAGCCAACGCCACCGACCGGTACGCGGCGGATCCTGGCAGCCACCACAGGGACGGTGCGTGAGCAGAGCGGCGTCAGCGTGGCGGTGATCGACTCGGGCATTCAGCTGAACCACCCCGACCTGAATGCGGTGGCAGGAACGGATTGCATTGATCCCGGGACCCCTCCTGACGACGGAAACGGGCACGGTACCCATGTGGCGGGAACGATCGGGGCAGAGAACGACGGCGCCGGCGTGACCGGCGTCGCTCCAGGCACCCAGGTTTACGCAGTCCGAGTGCTGAACAACTCAGGATCAGGGTCCTTCGCTCAAATCATCTGCGGCATCGATTGGGTCACCGCCAACAGGGCGGCGAACAACATCGGCGTCGCCAACATGAGCCTCAGCGGGCTCGGCAGCCCGGTGGTCGGACAGACGTGCGCGACGACCACCGACGGCATGCGCCTGGCGATCTGCAATTCGACCGCGGCCGGTGTCAACTACGTGGTGGCGGCCGGCAACGAAGGCTGGGATTTTGACTTTGCGCCGCAGCCGAATGTGCCCGCGGCGTATCCCGAGGTACTGACCGTCACCGCTCTCTCAGACAGCGACGGGCAGGCCGGTGGGACGGGTGGATCGCCCGGCTGCGCCTCTTCCGAGTTCGACGATCAGCCTGCCAGCTTTTCGAATTTCGCCAAAACGGTGGCCGGGGAGGCGCACACGATCTCGGCCCCCGGGACCTGCATCACCTCCACCTGGCCGGTGAGCGCGCACGCCACGATCTCCGGGACGAGCATGGCCAGTCCGCACATGGCGGGGGTCGTGGCCCTGTGCATCGATGAAGCGGGCGTCGCCGGCCCGTGCAAGGGCATGACACCGGCGCAGGTGATTGCCCATGTGCGATCAGACGCCCAGAGCTACAACAACGCAAATCCCAACTACGGGTTTGAGGGCGACCCGATCAGCAACCCCGTGACCGGCTTTTACTACGGCTTTCTCACCCGCGTTCCGCCGCCGCTGGACAACGATGGCGATGGCATCCCGGACACCTCCGATAACTGTCCCGCAGCCGGCAACCCAAGCCAGCAGGACTCCGACGGCGACGGGCTCGGCGATGCGTGCGACTCGACTCCGCTTCCCCCGCCGGATACGGATGGCGACGGCGTCAGAGACGACATTGACGGTTGTCCGCTCGAACCGGGGCCCGCACCGGGCGGCTGTCCCGCGCCAACGCCCTTGCCCACAAGCTCGTGCCATCCAGGGAGGCTCAGGGGTCTGGGCCTGCCGGCAGCCAAGCGGAGACTGAACCAGGCGGGGTGTGAGCTCGGCACGGTCACCAGACCCCGGCACGTACCGAAAGGCGCCCGTCTCGTGGTGACCGGCAAATCCGTTCGCGGGGCGATTGTTGACCTGACCCTCGGGGTGAAGAGGAGTGGGCCCGCCTCCCGCTAGTCCTGGCCCGGCACCTGCCCCAGGGCGTCCTCGTCGTGCAGGTGGCAGCGGACGACGGCATCGCCGGCGCGGACGTCGCGGGGGACGAGGCCTTCGTGGAAGCGGACCGTGACGCCGTCCTCGGCGACCTCGATCGCGGCGACGCCCTTCCAGAAGGGGTCGTCCGGGGCCTCGAGGCGAAGGTGCTGCAGCACGCCGGCGACCTCCTCGCCCGTGTGCGCGCCTCCCGCGGGCAGGTACGCCTCGGTGGCGGGGAAGTCGAGCGCCTCGAGGTCGCCGATCAGCTCGCGCTCGCGCTCGTAGCCGGCCTCGTCGAGCTTCGTCCAGTGCTCCTCCAGGATCGTGCGCAGGTCGCGGCTCTCCCAGCCGCAGATCTCGAACGCCTGCGAGCAGCGGGGGTGGAACGGGCAGCCGAGCGGCGGCATCACGGCATCGGGGACCTCGCCTCTCGGGAGGTCGCGCGGCACGGTTCGCGACGGGTCGGGCTCGGGGATCGCCCGCAGCAGCGCCTGCGTGTACGGGTGCTTCGGGTCGGCGTAGATCTGCTCGGCGGGGCCGATCTCGACGATCTTGCCGAGGTACATGATCGCGATCCGGTCGCAGAAGAACTTCGCCGTCGCGAGGTCGTGGGTGATGTAGACGTAGGTGAGGTCGAACTCCTTGCCGAGGTCGATCATCAGCTCCAGGATCTTCGCTCGCACGCTCATGTCGAGCATCGACACCGGCTCGTCGGCGATCAGGACGTCGGGGTCGAGGATCAGCGCCCGCGCGAGCACCGCCCGCTGCTTCTGCCCACCGGACAGATCCGGTCGGGTACTTGTCCATGAACTGCCGCGCCGGAGCCAGGCCGACCCGCTCCAGGACCTCGACGACGCGGGCGTCGATCTCCTCGCGGCTCCCGGCGAGGTCGTGGAAGCGCAGCGGATCGCCGACCGAAGCGCCGATCGTCATCGCCGGGTTCAGCGACGCGTGCGGATCCTGGAAGACGATCTGAAGCCGCCGGCGAAGGCCGCGAAAGCGGGTCTCGCTGAGGCCGGTGATCTCGTCTCCCTCGAAGCGGATCGAGCCGTCGTTTGCCTGCACCAGGCCGAGCAGCGCCCGCCCCAGCGTCGTCTTGCCCGATCCCGACTCGCCGACGATCCCCAGAGTCTCCCCGCGCTCGAGGTCGAAGCTGACGCCGTCGACCGCCTTCACCGATCCCTGCTCGCGCCCGCGCAGGCGGTCGAGGAAGGAGCCCCGCAGCGCGTAGTGGGTGCGCAGCTCGCGCACCTCGAGCAGCGGCGCCTCTGCCGGGCGCTCGGCGCTCGTCTCAGTCGCGGGAGCGTCGCTCAACTCAGGCCTCCTCCGCGAGCGCGATCTCTTCGCGCTCCAACGGCTCCTTGCCGCCCGGCGGGATCTCCTTCTCGGGGCCGTGCAGCCAGCACTCCGTTTGCTGCCCCTCCCCCACCTCGACCTCGATCGGGAACTTCTCGGCGCACACCTTCATCGCGTTCGGGCACCGGGGGTGGAAGCGGCACGCCGGCGGCGGGTCGATCAGGTTCAGGCGGCGCCCCCGGGATGTAGTTGAGCGCGGTCGTCCGCAGCGAGACGATCGAGCGCAGCAGCTCGCGAGTGTAGGGGTGCGCCGGCGAGCCGAACACCTGTCCGGCGTCCCCCGTCTCCACGATCCGCCCGGCGTACATCACCGCGACCCGGTCGCAGGCCTCGGCGACGATCCCGAGGTTGTGCGTGATCAGGAGCAGCGCGGTGCCGAAGTTCTCGCGCAGGTCGGCGAGGATGCCGAGGATGTGGGCCTCGACGATCACATCGAGGGCGGTCGTCGGCTCGTCGGCGACGACCAGCTTCGGGCGCAGTACGAGAGCCAGCGCGATCATGATCCGCTGCCGCATCCCGCCCGAGAACTCATGCGGGTACTGCCTGAAGCGCGTCGGCGGGATCCCCATCCTCCCCAGGGTGTCGAGCGCGCGGCTTCTCATCTCGTCGTCGTCGAGATCGGGCTCGTGCGCCTTCAGCGTCTCGATGAAGTGCTTCTCGATCGTGACCAGCGGGTCGAGGCGGGTCATCGGCTCCTGGAAGATCAGTCCCAGCTCGGGGCCGCGCAGATCGCGCAGGTCCTGCGGGTCCATCGCCACCAGGTCGCGGCCCTCGTAGCGAACCTCGCCGGCGATCGCGGCGCTGTCGGGCAGCAGGCCGAGCACGCCGCGGCCGAGCGAGGACTTGCCGCAGCCCGACTCGCCCACCAGCCCCAGGGTCTCTCCCGGCGCGATCTCGAGCGCGACGCCGTCGACGGCGCGCACCGGGTCGCCCTCGGTTCCGTACCAGACCCGCAGGCCCTCGACTTTCAGGATCGGCTCACTCACGCGGGGTCTCCTCCACGACTCCGGCCGGGCCGGCGACGGGCACGACACCGGCCTCTCCGCGATCGTGGATCTCCGGCCGCCCGATGCGACGGAATCGGATCAGGGGGTTCAGGACGTCGTTCAGCCCCTCCCCGACCAGCGTGAACCCGGTCACCAGCAGTACGATCGCCATCCCCGGGAAGAGGCCGGTCCACCAGATCCCCGCCCCGGCGTCGTCGATCGCCCGCTGCAGGTCGTACCCCCACTCCGCCGCCTCGGTCGGCTGGATGCCGTAGCCGAGGAAGCCGAGCGCGGCCAGGGTGAGGATCGCGTCGGCGGCGTTAAGCGTCGCCAGCGAGGGCACGTTCTGGATCACGTTCGAGAGCACGTAGCGGCCGATGATCGTCCGCCTCGGCGCCCCCAGCGCCCGCGCCGCCTCGACGTAGTTCTCCTCGCGGATCGAGATCACGTGGTTGCGGACAACGCGGAAGTACTGCGGGATGTAGACGACGGTGATCGCAAACGCGGCCGTGAACACGCCCTGGCCGAAGGTGTCGGAGAGCAGGAAGGCGATCACGATCGCGAGCAGCAGGTACGGGAAGGCGAAGAAGGCGTCCGTGATCATGACCAGAGCGCGGTCGAGCTTGCCGCCGACGTAGCCGGAGATGAGGCCGAGCGGGACGCCGACGACGAGCGAGAAGGCGATTGCCAGGATGACCACCTCGATCGCCGTCCGCGCACCCCAGATCACCCGCGAGAGCACGTCGGTCGACTGCACGGTCGTGCCGAGCAGGTTGGTCCCGTCCGGCGCGTGCTGCTTCGGGAAGCGAACGCCGTCGACGCTGGCCTGGTCGAAGCCGTAGGGGGCGATCACCGGCGCGAAGATCGCGAGGATGACGAAGAAGACGACGATGACGACGCCGGAGATCAGGATCCAGCGGGGAACCCCGCGGGACTCGCGCAGCGCCTTCCACGAGCGTGAGTTGCGCAGCCGGCCCGCCATCAGTACCTCACCCTCGGGTCGACGTAGGCGTTGATCAGGTCGATCAACACCGAGACGATCACCACCGCGATCGCAAAGATCGTGATGATCCCCTGCACGGCGACGTAGTCGCGCACGTTCAGGTAGCGGACGAGCTCGGCGCCGATTCCCGGCCAGTTGAAGGTCTGCTCGGTGAGTACGGCGCCGCCGAGCAGGATCGCCAGCTGGAGCCCGGCAATCGTCACCACCGGGACGAGCGCGTTGCGGAAGGCGTGATTGACGACGACCCGGCGCTCAGGGACGCCGCGGGCGCGCGCAGCCTCAACGTAGTCGCCGCGCATCGTCTGCAGCAGGTTCACGCGCACCAGCCGCACCAGCACCCCGCTGACCAGCAACCCGAGCGTGACCGCCGGCATTATCAGGTGCGAGAGCACGTCCCAGAAGACGTCCCAGTCGCCGCTGAGGGCGGCATCGATCAGGAAGAAGTTGGTCACCTGCTCGAGCTCGAACTGGACGATCGGGCTGGCGCGGCCCGAGCTCGGTAACCAGCCGAGCTCGTGACTGAAGATGAGCTGCGCGAGAAAGCCGGTGAAGAAGACAGGGGCGGCGTAGATCACGATCCCGTAGAGACGCGCGCCCACGTCGACGGCGGTGTCGCGTTTCACCCCCGCCCACAGCCCCAGCGTGATCCCGACGACCAGCGCGACGATGAACGCGGCAATTGTCAACTCGAGCGTGGCGGCGCCGTTCTCGGTGATGATCGAAGTCACCTCGCGGTTGTCGTTGATCGTCGTGCCGAGGTCGAGCGTCAACGCGTCGCCCAGGTACTCGACGTACTGCTCGATCAGCGGCTTGTTGAACCCGGCCGCTTCGCGCCGTTCCTCCAGCTCCTCCGCCGAAACGCGCCCGCCCAGCGCCGCCGTGATCGGATCGCCGGGGGCGACCCGCATCAGCAGGAACACCATCGTCAGCAGGATCAGCAGCGTCGGGATCGCGAGCGCGAGCCGCGTCAGTATGTACCGGCGCAGGGATGTTCCCTGTGAGGCCACTACCGTCTATGTACCCCGCCGCGGCAACCCGTTCGCGCTCAGCGAACGGGTTGCCTGCCGCACAGCGTCGCTAGTCCTTCGTGATCACCCAGTAGCGGAAGATGTACGACGGATCGAGCGTCTCGGCGACGCCCTCGACCCCGTCGCGCACCACGGCGACCTGCGAGAGCGCGATGTAGGGGATGTTGGGCGCGTCCTCGGCACTGATCTCCTGGATCCGCGCGAAAGCCTCCTCGCGAACGGAGTCGTCGGTGGACGCCTTCTCCTCCGCCAGCAGCTCCTCGATCTCCGCGTTGGAGTAATGGATGTTGAGGAAGCTGATCTTGGATACGAAGTTGCCGACGTAGTTGTCGGCGTCGGGGTAGTCGGGGAACCAGCCGAGCTGATACGTCGGGTACTTGTCGGTGAATGCGGCCTCCGAATACTGGTTCCACTCCGTCGACTCCAGGGTCACCTCGAACAGGCCGGACTCGTCGAGCTGGCGCTTGATCTCGGCGTACTCGTCGCCGGACGCCGGCCCGTAGTGGGTGGGGGTCCACCAAACCTCGAGCGGGACGGGCGTGTCGACATTCGCGTCCTCGAGCGTCTGGGTCGCGGCGTCCACGTCCGGCTCCTCGCCGTAGACGTCGGCGAAAGACTCGGTGGCGAACTCGAGCGACGCCGGCACCATCGAGTACAGCGCCTCGGCAGTGCCGCTGTAGACGTTGTCGACGATCGCCTGGCGGTCGATCACCTGGGCGACGGCCTGACGAACCGCGAGCTTCTGCTCGTCGCTTCCCTCCTGCAGGTCGAGGTTGAAGTTGAGGTAGCGGATCTCCGCTCCCTCACCCCGCTCCACCGTGAGGCCCTCGGCGCCTTCGAGGTCCTCGTACTCGGTCGGGCTGAGCGAGCGGTAGGCGATATCGACCTCGCCGTTCTCCACCGCCCCCTTCAGCGTGGAGGACTTGTCGAACTGCTGCACGATCACGCGATCGATCTGGGCCGGGTCCTCGCCCGTGTACCCGTCGTTTGCCTCCAGCACGTACTGCTGCCCGGCCTGGTAGTCGACCAGCGCGTAGCGGCCGGAGCCGATCACCTGGTCGTCCGGCTGCAGCTCGTCGGCCGGGTAGCTGTCGGGGACGATCGCATTGCCGCCGGTCGTGAGGTTGTACGGCCAGGTCGCGTCCGACGCCTTCAGGGTGAAGACGACCGTCGAGTCATCGGGAGCCTCAACGGACTTCATGCCGGCCAGCAGCGACGCTGCGCCCTGAGGATCGGCGATCTCGATGTTGCGTTCGAACGAGAACACCACGTCCTCCGATGTGAGGTCGGAGCCGTCGGAGAACTTGACGTCGGAGTTCAGCGTGCACTCGTAGACCGTGTTCTCGTCGTCCGTGAACTCGCAGCTCTCGGCGATCTCCGGCTCGGGCTTGTTCCCGCCCGGCGGGATCTGGAGCAGGTTCTGGTAGATGTTGAAGATCGGGTTGTAGGAGCCGAGGTCATAGGACCCCGCGGGATCGAGAGAGACCACCGAGTCGATCGTCCCGTGGATCAGCGTCCCGCTCTCTCCGCCGCCGTCGTCATCGTCGCCGCAGGCGGCGATTCCGAACGAGAGCGCCGCGCCTGCGAGCGCGATTGCCACGAGCTTCCAGGTCCGAGTCATTCAGCACCTCTCCTGCGTTGTCGCTGGGCGCGCCGCTGCCCACGGCAGCGCTTCAGCGGTGTCCTCTCTCCAATCGGGCACGACCGTCGATCTGAACCTACCACCGAAATGACCTCATCGGCCTTTAGGGTTCAGCGACGAGATGAAGGCTTCGCACTCCATCGCGCCCCTGATCGCCGCCGCCGCGCTCGCGCTCGCGGCCGGATGCGGCGAGAAGGAGGAGCCCGAGGTTCCGATCGACACCGGGTTCGAGGGCGTCGATCTGGCGAACTGCACCGAGGTCGAGTACGAGGGCGAAGGCGAGCCGGACGCCCTGATCGTCTCGGACCTGCCGATGCAGGGGGACTCGGCCGAGCGCTCCGCGCAGCAGGTCGAGGCGATCCGGCTGATCCTCGAGCAGCACGGCTGGGGCGCAGGCGAGACCACAATCGGCTTCCAGGCCTGCGACGACTCGATCGAGGAGACCGGGCTGTGGGACGTCGAGACCTGCCGAGCGAACGCCGAGGCGTACGGCGCCGACGAGCGGGTGCTGGGGGTGATCGGCACGTACAACTCCGGCTGCGCGGCGGAGGAGATCCCGATCCTGAACCGCTCGCCGGTGGCGATGATCTCGCCCGGCAACACGGCCGTCTGCCTCACCGAGCAGAGCACGATCTGCACCGACAAGCAGCCTGAGAGCCTCTACCCGAGCGGCGAGCGCAACTACGTCCGGGTCGTCCCGAACGACGCCTTCCAGGGCGCGGCGCTGGCCGAGTTCGCGGTGAAGCAGGGAATCAAGAACCCGTTCGTCCTCTACGCCGCCGACGACGAGACCAGCACCGGCCAGGCCGAGAACTTCCGCGGCGGCGCCGCGGCGCTGAAGCTGGATCTCGCCGGGTTCGATACCTGGGAGCCCAAGGACCGTGAATACCGGGCGCTGTTCGCGAAGGTGAAGCGAAGCGGGGCCGACGCTGTGGTCCTCGCCGGGCTGACCGAGCAGAACGTCGACCGGCTGATCAACGACAAGGTCGATGTGCTGGGCCCGAACAGCAAGGTCCCGCTGCTCGCCTTCGACGGCATCGCCCAGCAGTCGACGATCGACGGCGCCGGCGCGGCGAGCAGAGGGATGTTCGCCAGTGTGCCGGGCAGGGTGCCGACAGATGTGCCGGCGGCCGGAGCGGCTTTCGTCCAGGAGCTGGAGGCCGCGCTCGGCGGCGCGCCGGTCGAGCAGTTCGCTCCCTACGCGGGCGAAGCGGCGCTGGTGCTGCTGGACGCGATCGCCGAAGCCGGGACCGACCGTGAGGCGATCGTGCAGTCGATCTTCGCCACACCCGTCGAGGAGGGCCTGGTCGGCGACTACGAGTTCGAGGCCACCGGCGACCCCAGCGTCGGCCCGATCACGGTGCTCGAGGCGGGCACCACGTTCAAGCCGCTCGAGGTCGTGACGCCGGACCCGAAGACCGTTTCCGCGGCCCGCGGCTGAGCTGATGCCGGGGGGCTCGGGATCGCCGACGCCGATCGCCGACCTTCACTGCCACTACCCGATGCACGTCCTCGCCGAGGACGAGCGAATCAAGCGCGATCTGCCGCGCCGCGCCAAGGGGCCGAACACGACGCTGGAGTACAGCGTCCGCGTCAGGCATCGGCACGGGTTCCTCGGCAAGGTGCGCGCGGCGATCCTGATGCTGTTCGCGCGATTCCTCAACTTCCGCAACCCCGAGGACAGCTGGCGGGTCGACCTCGAGAAGCTGAAGGCCGGAGGCGTCCAGCTCGTCTTCTCGGTGCTCTATGTGCCGTGGACGGAGATCGACCTCGACGAGAAGCCCTTTGCGGCGCCCGAAGACGAGTACTTCAAAGACCTGGTCCACCATCTCAAGCACGTCGAGGCCGAGCTGAAGCAGCGGGACGACCGCTACGAGCAGCATCTGCCGATCACCACCGAAGCCGGATCTGGACGCGGCTATCGCCGACGGCTGCCCGGCGATCCTGCATTGCATCGAAGGCGGGTTTCAGCTCGGTGCCAAGGAGTCTGTGGAGGGGCACGTTCGCGAGCTGAAAAAGCGAGGGGTCGTCTACATCACCCTCGCCCACCTGTTCTGGCGCGGTGTGGCCGGAAACGCCCCGGCGCTTCCGAAGCTCAGCGACGGCATGTACGACGCGATCTGGTGCCAGCCCGACCACGGGCTCACCGATTACGGCGTCGCCGCGGTCACTGCGATGTACGAACAGCGGATCCTGATCGACGTCAGCCACATGCGCCAGGAGGCGCTGAGCGAAACGTTCGCTCTGCTCCACAGCCTGGATCGCGAGAGTGAGCGCGACCCGCGCGAGTTCCCGGTGATCGCAACGCACGCCGGGTTCCGCTTCAACGAGGACCTCTCCTACATGCTGGGGGAGGACACGATTCAGGAGATCGCCTATCGAGACGGGGTGGTCGGCCTGATCATGGCCCAGCACCAGCTCAACCACGGACTCGACGTGAAGGACCGCGGGGACATCGCCGGAACCGTGCAAACGATGTGCGACCACATCGACGCGATCCAGGAGGCGACGGGCTCTCACAGGCACGTCGGCATCGGCTCCGACCTCGACGGCTTCATCAAGCCGACGATGGCCGGGATCGAGACCGTAGAGAACCTCGGCGATCTCCGGGAGGGGCTGCAAGAGGCCTACCCGAACGACTACGAGGCGATCCTCTACGGCAACGCCGACAGGGTGGTGCGAAAAGCGCTGAGCTAGGGCAACGGGATGCTCTGCTCGAAGCTGAACACGTCGTCGGGGTCGTATGTGCGCTTGACCTCGGTCAGGCGCTCGAAGTTCTCGCCGTAGTAGGCGTGCTCCCAGTCGGGCTGGGTGCGGTCGATGAAGTTTTGGTAGGCGAACTCGGAGACGTGCGGCGCCATCGCCTCGGCGAAGCCGTCGAGCCAGTCGAGATTCGCCTCGACCGTTTCTTCGGGGTCGGCGGCGCTCCACGTGACCTCGCTCGCGAGCAGCGCGAAGGCGCCACGGTGGACGAATGCGGTCGCGTCCGCCGCGACGCGGTTGATCGCGCCGCCGGAGGCGAACAGCGCGATCCCGCCGCCGTCGCGGTTGCGGCTGCCGGGCAGCTCCTCGATCCTGCGCAGCAGCGTGTCGACGCCGTCGCCCGAGAGCGGCCGGTCGAGATAGCTCGACTTCGTCCCCCAGAAGCCGCGCGGGACGGTGTGGAAGAGGTAGTTCTTGGCCTGCCAGAAGGTGCGCGGCTCGATCAGGCTCGTGGTCGGGGTGGCGGCGCTCAGCGCCGGGTCGAGCAGCTCCACCAGCTCCTGCTTCGGGCCGAAGTACTGGCCGAGAGCGGAGATCTCCGGCGGCCCCTCTCCCCCGCTCGCCGGCTTTCCGGCGCTGCCGGCGCCGAGGCGGGCGGAGAACTCGTCGGGCGCATCGGCGATCACCCGCTGGAATGCCTCGAAGACCGCCGCCGCGTCGTCCCAGTCCCAGGAGATGTCGTAGAGGGTGACGTCGCCGACCGGCTCGGTCGCGAAGCGAAACGAGGTGCTGACGGCGAAGTTCCCACCGCCTCCGCCGCGCAGGGCCCAGAAGAGGTCGGGCTCCTGGTCCTCGTTCACGTGGAGCTGCTCACCGTCTGCGGTGACGACGTCCGCCTCGACCAGCGAGTCGCATGTGAGGCCGAGCTTTCGCGAGCTGAAGCCGATCCCGCCGCCGAGCACCAAGCCGCCGATCGCAACGGTCGGGCAGCGGCCGGCCGAGATCGCGACGCCGTGCGGCTGCAGGCCGCGGTAGACGTCGGTGTTTCGCGCCCCGGGCTCGACCCGCAGGGTTCCGGCGGCCTCGATCACCTCCACGGCCTTCATCTCCCCGAGGTTGATCACCAGGCCCGGCCCGGTGCAGTAGCCGGCGTAGTTGTGGCCGCCGGAGCGAACGGCGATCGGGAGCTCGTTCTCGCGCGCAAAGCGCACCGACTCGCCGACGTCCTGCGGACCGCCGCAGACCGCGACGCCGACCGGGCGAATGTCCTCGTAGCGGAGATTGAGCGGGCGCGCGACCTTGGCGAAGGCGGGCTGCTCGGGCAGCACCAAGGTTCCATCGAGCCTCGCCGCAAGCTCGTCCCAGTCGGGCGGGATTGCGCTCGACTCCTCCTCGCCGCAACCGCCCAGCCACCCCAATTGCGACGCCATCCCCGCCGAGACCGCCAGCCCCCCGGCCCGTCTCAGGAGCTGGCGACGGGAGAGCGCGCTCACCGGGCCATTCAAACACGGCGCCAGGCGTCTCCTACCATCGAGAGGGTGGTCGACCAGGACTTCGAGAGCACCCGAAACAAGGAATGCCGGCGCAAGCGGCGCTACTCGAGCGAGCAGGAGGCGCGCGAGATGGCCGAGTTCCAGATGCGCAACGGCGGGCCGGCGCTGGGCGTGTACGAGTGCATCTGGTGCCGCGGCTGGCACCTCGCGAAGCAGAAGTGACCCGCTCCCGCTTGCGGACCTAGAATGCCGGGTTCTTGATCTCGCGAACCAGGGAGGATCGATGACCACACGCCTGTCCATCACCGCGGCGCTTGCTGCGCTGCTCGTCGCGCTCGTGCTTGCGCCCGGCGGCGCTGCCGGGAAGAGCGCCCGCAGCGCCTGCGACATCTCCGGCCAGGAGCAGGAGCTGGGCGCCTCCTATGTCACCTCGGTCAAGGTCAGGAACGTCGGCTGCGGGAAGGGACTGAGGGTGACCAAGGCCTACAACGAGTGCCGGAAGGACAACGGCGGCCCCGGCAGCCGCAACTGCCCCGGGCAGGTGAAGGGCTATTCGTGCAACACCAACGTGCTGGCCGAGTCCTCGGCGCAGTTCGACGCGAAGTTCACCTGCAAGAAGGGCAACAAGCGCGTCAAGGGCACCTACACCCAGAACATCTAGCGCGCGTCTAGGGCGCGAAGTCCTGGTTGATCGCGTCCTGCACGCGGTCGGCGGCGAGCTCGGAGCCGGCGTCGTTCAGGTGGATGCCGTCTGACTCGCGCACGATCGTCTCCTCGCCGTCGATCGGCATCGCGTCGCGGTAGCTGTCGCCCGGGGTGAAGATCGAGACCATGTCGAGGATGTCGACCTGGCTGGCGAGCGGCTGCGCGGCGACCTCGATTCCCGCGTTCACGACCCGCTCGATCTCCTGCTGGCCCTCGTCGCGCGGCGTCGGCACGGTCAGCCAGTACACGTGCGCGGCGCCGTCCTGAGCGTAGGTGGCCATCACCTGACGCGCGCGGTTGGCGTAGGCGGCCGCCCACTCGGCGCCGCAGCACTCGACGTCCTCGCCGCCCGGCCCGGGAATCGGGAAGCCCTCGTTGGCGCCGATGAACACGACGACCGCATCGGGGGAGTAGCGCTCCACCTGGCTGGTCGCCAGCTCGCCCCAGTCGAGCAGGTCGCTCTTGGAGATACCGGTCGCCAGATGCGGGTCGGTGATCACCTCGACGCCCTGCTCGGAATAGCGGCGCGAGAGCTCGAGGTCTAGCGGGGTCGCCAGCGAGTCGCCGGTGACCAGCAGCGTCTCCAGCGGCTGGGTCGGCGCAGGCGCCTCGCCGAGCGCCTGGGGGTCGAAGTAATCGGGCGTCACCGGCGGCAGCCGCTCGTCCGAGGTCGACTGGGCGGTCTCGAAGCCGCCTCCGCCCAGCTCGACGTCGGGGGAGAGGCCCGCGGTCACGTCCTGCGCCGCCTCGGCGAACGGGAGCTGGTCGGCGACCCAGCCCGTCGGCTCGCCGATCGCCTTCACGATGTCGCGGCCGATCCCGGGGTCCATCTGATCGCCGGCGTCGCGGATCGCGCCGCCGGCGAGGAAGACGAGCGCGAGCGTGACCACGCAGATCGCGATCACGCCGTCGCGGGCGCGAAAGCGCAGCAGGCCCTCGCGCTCGAAGCGGCTCATGTCGCTGTCGTCGCTGTGGAGCTTGGGAGGCTTGTTCTTCGGTCGGTCGGTCACGGGATCAGAACTGGAAGTAGATGAACGGCGGCACGCCCTGGCTCGGAACGGTCGCGCCGACGAACAGGATGACAACGACAAGCGACGCGGCGACGAGCGCCGGGCGCAGGCTCTCGAAGCGGATCTGCAGCCGCTCCAGCGGGCGCGGCGGCAGCAGCTGCGCGCCGACGACGAGCCCGATCGCCAGCGCCACCGGCAGCGTCAGCACCGTCAACGGCCCCGGGTCGGCGAAGCGCGAGAGGAAGTCGCCGACGACCGAGAGGTCGGTGGAGCGGAAGAGGATCCATCCGAAGCAGACGAGGTTGAAGGTGACGAACCAGCGCAGCCAGGTCGGGGTGTGGCGGCCGATCCGCCCTCCCAGCGCGTGCTCGGTGACCAGCCCGGTGCCGTGGAAGGCTCCCCAGATCAGGAACGTCCACGCCGGCCCGTGCCACAGCCCGCCGAGGATCATCGTGATCATCAGGTTGCGGTAGGTGCGCCAGCGCCCGCCGCGGTTCCCTCCCAGCGGGATGTAGAGGTAGTCGCGCAGGAAGCGCGAGAGGGTCATGTTCCAGCGCCGCCAGAAGTCGCGAAACCCGGTCGCGCGGTAGGGCGAGTTGAAGTTCAGCGGGAAAACGAAGCCGAGCAGCAGCGCGAGCCCGATCGCGATGTCGACGTAACCGGAGAAGTCGCAGTAGATCTGCGCGGCGTAGGCGTAGGTGGCGATGAGCGCGTCGGGGGCGTCGTAGGCCTGCGGGACGCCGAACACAGGGTCGACGACCGTGCGCCCGAGATAGTCGGCGAGCGCGACCTTCTTGATCAGCCCCAGCGCGATCAGCGCCAGCCCGGCGGAGACCGCCACCTTGTTCGGGTCGCGCGGCGCCTTCAGCTGAGGCAGGAACTCCGACGCGCGCACGATCGGCCCGGCGATGAGGTGGGGGAAGAAGGAGAGGTAGATCGCGGCGTCCATCAGCGACGCCGGCTCGGCCTCGCGCCGCTTCACGTCGACGACGTAGGTGATCGCCTGGAAGGTGTAGAAGCTGACCCCGATCGGGAGCGCAATCGTCAGCAGCGGCAGCGGCATCCCGAGGTAGATCGAGTCGAGGACCTGGCCGACGTCCTCGACGAAGAAGGCGTAGTACTTGAAGACACCGAGAGCGAGGAGGTCGAGCCCGACGGCGATCCCCGTGATCCATTTCCGCCGCCGCTCGTCGTCGGATGCGGCGATCGCCTTGGCGGCGAGCTGGTTGCCGACCGTGATCGCGCCGAGCAGGAAGCAGAAGCGCCAGTCGGCTGCCGCGTAGAAGAAGTAGGAGGCGGCGAGGATGAACGGCTTCCACCAGTCCTGGCGCGGCATCAGAAGCCACGAAAGCGCCAGGACGACCGGGAAGAAGAGCGCAAACTCGACGGTTGGGAATAACATCGCGGTCGGTGACCCTAAAGGGAGGGAATCGAAGGGTGGGCGTCGTCCTTGCCGTGCTCGCGCTCGCGGCAACGGCGGTTCCGGCCGTTGTCTGGGCCCAGTGCGGGGGTACCTATCGGGCGGAAGCGCACAAGGATGTCGGACGCGGCCGCCCACCGCTTGCGATCGGCGACTCGGTGATGCTGCTGGCCGTCGATCGGCTCGGCGACATCGGCTACAGGGTGAATGCCCGCGGCTGCCTCGACTTCGATGAGGCGACGCAGGTGATCAAGCAGCAGCAGGACGAGCACAAGCTCGGGCGGCTCGTCGTGATCGCCGCGGGAGCGAACTCCGGAATCTCGATGAGCCAGGTCCGGGACGTGCTCAAGGCCCTCGGAGGCAAGAACGGCGAGAAGCAGATCCTCGGGCTGGTGACGCCTCGGGAGACCGGCGGGGGAAGCAGCAGTGATGCGGATGTCGTCAGGGAGGCCGGCGAGCGCTACAAGAACCGGGTGAAGGTCTTGGACTGGGTGCAGAAGGCGGGCGGTCATCCGGGCTGGTTTCAGCCGGACGGCCTGCACCTGACCTTCAGCGGCGCCGACGCCTATACGAACCTGTTCAAGAAGGGGCTGCGCTGGGCGAGCTGGCCGAAGCCGAAGTAGCAGCGGTCGGCTCAGCCGAGCAGCTCGTCGAGGTTCGACGGGCGCAGGTACTCCTTCGCCTCGTCGTCGGAGTGCTTTGACTGCGCGATCTGGATCAGGGTGCCGTGCGCGTTCGAGGGGCGCAGGAACGCCTCCCTCCAGAACTCGTTGCCGATGTTGACGTCGACGAGCTCGTAGCCGCTCGCCTCGAGCTGCTCGATCGCCGCCTCGATGTCGTCGGTCTTGAAGGTGACGTGGTGAAGGCCCTCGCCGTAGCGGTCGAGGAAACGGGAGAGGAAGCCCTCACGATCGCCGAGCGGCTCCAGCAGCTCGACCTTGCCGCCGTTCGGGTAGCGGAGCTGGACCCAGCGCCAGGTGTCGTCCTGCTCGGCGCCCATCAGGTACTCGCCGCCGAGCGCGTCGCGAAACAGCGGCAACGCCGACTTGATCGAGCGCACGGCGACGGCGACGTGGTCGAAGACGAATTCCGCCACGGCGTGCGCTCAGCGCTCCGAGGCGCGCAGGGCGCGACGGATCCGGTCAGGCTCGCGGAAGACGCGCTCCAGGGTGGCGGGCTCGTGGGGGAAGCCGAGCCGATCGAGCAGGCCCGAGGTCTCGAGCCCGACGAAGCCGTGGGCCTGTGCCTGCGACCCCTCTGCGGCGACCGCGCAGGGTTGGGCCGCGATGTCGGCGGGATCGGGGAGCTCGGGCGGGGTCGTGTCGCGGCGGCGGAAGTCGAGGCTGCGGCCGATGTTGGTTGCGAAGCGGTGGCGCTTGTTCAGGTGGCCGAGCCCGAAGCGGTAGGAGATCAGCTGCAGGATCGACTCGTGGGTGACCTGCTGGTGGCTGATGCGGTGGGCGCGCGCGTAGGGGGAGACCGCGACGCCGGGGATGCGAAAGCCGGTGAAGCCGTAGTCGTTGGCGAGGTCGCCGCGTTTGCGGAGGTCGTCGCGGACGAACGGGGGTGGGACGTGGTCGAAGAACCCGCCCCATTCGTCGTAGTTGATGAACAGCACGCCGCGCCCGTACTGCGGCGAGTCGATGAACGCGTGGGTGACGTCGGACATGAACGCCTGTCCGAGGCGGACGTCGGAATGAGGGTGGTCGCTGGCGCCTCCGCCGAGCGGTCCGGTCGTCAGCCCGCCGCCGGTGACGCCGATGTCGCCGAAAGGCGGATCGACGAAGGCGATGTTCGGCAGTGTCCCGTTCGCGCAGGCCTCGTAGTACTCGGCCATCGAATGGGTCCACGGGATGCCCGCGCTCCCCGTACAGCGCCGACACCGGGAGGTCCGAGGCGTAGTAGCCGACGCTGACGCCGTTTGCCAGCGCGCGGTCGAAGATCGTCTCCCAGTCGTTCGGCTTGTACTCGTTGCTCCTCTGCCCGCCGCACTGGGCTGACCACTGGTAGTGGCGGTTCGGGAACGTCGAAGCCATGATCGAGCAGAACCAGCGGTCGAACAGGGTGAAGGCGCGGGCGACTTGGGGGATGAAGGCGAGGTCCTCCTCGAGGTAGTAGCCGATCGCGAACTCGTCGCTGCCGGTTCCCTCGCGGTTGCCGGTGACGAAGCGGTCGTTGCGGCCGCGGTGGTACTGCCAGCGCCCTCCCTCCCAGCCGTGATCGGGGTCGGGATGGCCGCAGCCCTGGTAGTCGGGGGTGAGGCGGTGGGTCGCGATCAGCTTGCCGTCCGCGTCGGGGTAGCGAAGGCCGGTGTTCTTCGCGTCGGCGCGCGGGTGCCAGCCGAAGTAGTGGTCGAAGGAGCGGTTCTCCATCATCAGCACGACGATCGTGTCGAGCGGCATGTTGCGGGGGCTGGGCAGCGGCCGCAGCCCCCGGCGCGCCGCCTCGGCGACCAGCGTCTCGGTCGGCAGCGCGCTGGTCAGGGTCGCCGCGCCGGCGAGCGCGGCGGTGCGCGCGAGGAACTCCCGGCGGCGGAGCGAGGCCTCGGGCGCGACGTGATCGAGCCGCTCGACTTCCTCGGGGTTCGAGAGCTCGCCGCGGGCGAGGTTTGCGCTGTGGTCGGTCGGTCGCCTGATCATCGGGCCCTCAAGGTGCGCGAATGATGCCGGTCGCTGTAATTTCCGGTGCCGGTCGGCGACCCAGTGTCCATTGGGGGCCGATGGCTGGAGTTAACGAACGGAGGCTGGAGGAATGGGAAGGAACCTGATACTCACGGTTGCGGCGGTGTCCGCGCTGGCGGTCGCGACAAGCTCCGCGGGGGCGGGCGAGACGCCGCCGCCGACCGAGCGCCTGAGCGGCTGCGGCAAGGTCAACGACGAGGGCGAACGCTCCTCGGTCAAGGCCGCGATCATCGACTGCGAGAAGGCGCGGGCGCTGGCGAAGGACTTCATCCAGAACGACGAGCTGAAGCGGAAGTGGACGACCTACAACCCCGCCGGCTGCGAGTTCTTCATGTACAAGAAGAACGATGCGGGCGAGTTCGACTACTGGGTCGAATCCGGCGGCAGCCTGCGAACGCCGGTCGGCTTCAAGCTGATCTATTTCACGAAGTTCCGCGGCTGCCAGAGCTGAGCCGAAGCTGAAGAAAGCTCATCGGCGCTCTGCCGCTTCCTGGGCGCGGTCGTAGGCGATTCGGAATACCTCGATCGTGGTCGTCACCTCGGTGTCGGTCCGCATCGGGATCCCGATCCAGCCGGAGTCGGGCATCACCGGGTGCGGCTCGCCGCGGCCGGCGGCGATCATCTCGTCGCGGACGCGCTTGGGGAGCGGGATGTGCGCCACCGGAAAGCCGTCGTGCAAGTGCCCGAGGTTGCGGCGGCCGAGGTGGAACTCGTCGCCGCCGCGGCTGTGCCTGCCGACTGTCACGCCTTCCCAGCTCCCGACCTCGGCCTTGATCGCCTCGATCGCATCGGTCAGCTCCAGCTCGCGATCGGTCTCTGCGTGCGTGCTCACTTTGCACCTCCGTTGTTCACGTTCATGAGCTTCACGCTACGCCGAAGTCGCCCGCGTGTAAATCGGGAATTGGTACTAGTCCCCCTGCGCCGCCCCGTTTCGCGGCTACTGTGAAGCGGATGGAGGCGAAGCCCACACGGGCCTTCGATGCGCTCAGCGACGCGGTGCTGGCGATCGCCTCGGAGCGATCGGTCGAGCCGATCCTGCAGCGGCTGGTGGAGGCGGCGCGGGAGCTGGTCGACGCCGAGTACGCGGCGCTGGGAGTGCCTGACGGCGAGGGTGGGTTCGCGCAGTTCCTGACCGCGGGGATGACCGACGAGCTGGTCTCGTCGCTCGGTCCCCTCCCCCGCACTCACGGCCTGCTCGGGGCGATGCTGGAGGCGCCGGAGCCGTACCGGATCGACGACATCCAGCGCGACCCGCGCTTTCGCGGCTGGTGGCCGACGGGGCATCCCGACATGCGCTCGTTCCTCGGGGTGCCGATCGTCGCGCGCAGCGGGATCGTCGGCGCCTTCTATCTCACGGACAAGCTGGGGGCGGATGAGTTCAGCCACGCCGATCAGGAGCTGATCGAGACGTTTGCCGCACACGCTGCGGTCGCGATCGAAAACGCGCGGCTGTACGAGCGAAGCCGCGAGCTGAACATCGTCGAGGAGCGAAACCGGCTCGCGCGCGAGCTGCACGACGCGATCACGCAGCGGCTGTTCGCGCTGCGGCTTGCAAGCGAGTCGGCTGCGGAGCTGCTCGAGCGCGACCCGGCGGCGGCGCGGGGTCAGCTCGATCGGCTGCGCGAGCTGTCCGACGAGGCGATCGAGGAGCTGCGGTCGGTGATCCTGGCGCTGCGTCCGGTCACGATCGAGACGGAGGGGCTGGCGGCGGCGCTGTCCAAGCACGTCGAGTTGCTGCGGCGCGCCTACGGGCGCGAGATCTCCCTCGACGTGGTCGGGGAGCCGAACTTGCCGGCGGCGGCCGGGACCGAGGTGCTGCGAATCGCGCAGGAGGCGCTGCAGAATGCGCTCCGGCACTCGGGTGCGGACGAGCTCGAGGTGCGGCTGGAGGCGAGCGACGGGCGGGTGGTGCTCAGCGTCGCCGACAGCGGCGAGGGGTTTGACGCCGGCGCGCCCGACGTGCGCTCGCGCCGGCTCGGGCTGACCTCGATGGAGGAGCGAGCGCAGGCGCTGGGCGGGACGCTCGAGATCGTCTCACAGCCCGAGCGCGGAACGACGGTGCGGCTGGAGGTGGATGCGTGAGCGACGCCGAAGCGGGCGAGAGCGACGGCACCGTCCGGGTACTGATCGCCGACGACCACGCGGTCGTCCGCCAGGGGCTGCGCACGTTCCTGGAGCTGCAGGAGGAGATCGAGGTGGTCGGCGAGGCGGGCGACGGGGTCGAGGCGGTGGAGATCGCAGAGGAGCTGAAGCCGGACGTGGCGCTGATGGACCTGGTGATGCCGCGGCTCGGGGGCGGGGAGGCAATCGAGCGGATCATCGAGGTCTCGCCGGCGACTCGGGTAGTGGTGTTGACCAGCTTCGCCGACGACGAGGTGCTGTTCCCGGCGCTGCGAGCCGGGGCGGCCGGTTACCTGCTGAAGGACGTGCAGCCGCGCGAGCTGGTGAGCGCGATCCGAGCGGCCGCCGGCGGCGAGACGATCCTGCACCCGACGGTGGCGGCGCGGGTTCTCGAGGAGGTCACGAGCAGGCCCGACCCGGCGCGGCGGTCAGCGTTGACCGAGCGCGAGCTGGAGGTGCTGGCGCTGATCGCCCGCGGTATGGCGAACAAGCTGATCGCCCGCGAGCTCGGCGTCGCCGAGCGAACCGTGAAGACGCACGTCTCGAACATCCTCGGCAAGCTCGGCCTCACGGATCGGACGCAGGCAGCGCTGTGGGCGGTTCGGGAGGGGCTTGTGGATGAGACCGCGGGCCCCGGGCAGGCGTAGTTGACGAACGGCAGCACCGAGAGAGGGGATTCGGAGGCATCTGGTGATGGTTCACGCCGCATGGTTCCTCGGGCCGGGAAGTGCGGCAAGCAGCCTTTGCCCGACAACCCGCAGCGTCTTCTGCACGTGCCGCGGGTCGTACTTGACCTGCCAGTGCGTGAACCGAAGCTGAGTGAGGCCGGCTGCGGTGTGGGTCTGGTCGCGGAGGCGGTCGTTGCGCTGCTGGAACGGGTCCCGGTGGAAGGTGAGGCTGTCGGTCTCGACCACGAGGCCGAGTGCGGGCCAGGAGAAGTCGACCTTGAAGCCGTTGACGTAGGTGCGGGTCTCGGGCACCGGCAGCCCGGCCTTCAGGGAGAGCGGGATGAAGATTCGCTCCAGCTCTGAGTCTGTGAGGCGGAAGCTGTGGCGGGTGAGGAGGTTGCGAAGGCGCGGGGCTCCGTTGCGTTTGTGGGTCACGCTTAGCACCGAGAGGAGGTGGTCGGGGGTGGTGAGGCGGCGGCTGGTGGCTTCGCTGATCGCTCGCTCCAGCTCGGAGTCGTCGAGGCGGGTGGCTAGGTCGATGATCGTGCAGGCGATCGTGGTCACCGGGATGCTGTGGCGCCGTGTTCGGTCGCGCCTCGTGAGCGTGCGCTTGTGCACCACTACGCCTTTGGGGCGGCGGGTGACGTTCGGCGGCACCGAGATCTCGATCGGGCCGCTCGGGTCCGGGCGCACTCTGAACAGCGCCCCCGCGCACTCGTAGCTCAGCAGCGCCTCATCTCCGCAGGCGAGCACCGCGGCCATCCACTCGCCGTAGCGGGTCTGGTCGGGAGAGCCGACGGCGTAGACGCCGCGGTGCTTGGGGAACAGCTTTCCGCGCCGGATCCGATGGGCGATCGCCTCGGCGGTCATGCCGAGGCCGAGCAGCTGCGCGCGGGTAACGTTTTGATGCTGGCGCCGGGCAAGCGCGAGGACCGCCTGCTGAGAAACTCTCTGGGTTGTAGGGGTCATAGCCCATACAAGGCAGAGAGATTCAAGTTTGCCCCCTCTCGGTGCTCCGGCCGGCCGAAGGCCGGCCGCCCCTACTCTGAAGGGGCGAGGGCGATGACATATGCCCGACCGGGCGGTCCTAACACTGTGAACTGAATGAACCCCGTGAACCCTGTAATCAAACTCAGAAGCGTCGTCAAGCGCTTCGGCGAGATCACCGCTGTCGACCATCTCGACCTGGATGTGCCGCCGGGCATCTGCCTCGGCCTGCTTGGTCCCAACGGTGCCGGAAAGTCGACGACGATGCGGCTGCTGACCGGCCAGGCGATCGCCAACGAGGGCGAGATCGAGGTGCTGGGGCACACCCTGCCCAGGGAGTCGAAGACCGCGCGGGCGCAGATGGGCGTCGTCCCGCAGCTCGACAACCTCGATGTCGATGTCACCGTCGAGGACAACCTCGCGGTCTATGCGCGCCTGTACAGGGTCAAGGACGTTCGCGCGGCCGTCGACCGCTCGCTCGCGATCGCCCGACTCACGAACCGGCGCAAGGACGCGGTCGACAAGCTCTCGGGCGGGATGCGCCGGCGCCTGCTGCTGGCCCGCGGACTCGTGCACGAGCCCGACCTGCTGCTACTCGACGAACCGACCGTCGGGCTCGACCCGCAGATCCGGACCGAGCTTTGGTCGCTGATCGACGGCCTGCGCACCCGTGGCAAGACGATCCTGATGTCCACGCACTACATCGAGGAGGCCCAGCGGCTCGCCGACGAGGTCGCGGTGATGACGCACGGCAAGATCATCGCCCGCGGCCGTCCCTCGGAGCTGATCGCGCAGCACGCCGGGCGCGAGACCGCCGAGGTGTACGGCCCGCCCGACCTGCTGGCCGAAAGACGCGCCGAGGCGGAGGCGGCCGGCCTGTCGGTGCGGCCCGCCGGCCCGGCGATCGCGATCGTCGGCTCGGAGGCGGCCAGCAACGGCGTCATCCCCGATGAGGCGGTTCGCCGTGCGGCGACGCTCGAGGACGTGTTCGTGCTGCTGACTGGAGAGGAAGCCGAATGACGACGAAGACCGTTGGGGTGCGGCGGCTGGATCCGGCGGCGATCACCGGCGTCATGAGCCGCGAGGTCGCCAACTTCCGCACCTTCTGGAAGGCGACGACGTTCTCCAGCATCCTCGAGCCGATCGTCTACCTGCTCGCTTTCGGGCTGGGGCTGGGAGCGACGCTTGTCGATCGCGTCGACGGACTCTCCTATGTCGAGTTCGTCGGCACTGGGATGGTCGCCACCGCGGTGATCTTCTCGAGCGCGTTTCCGGCGATGTTCGGGACGTTCGTCAAGGAGCGCTTTCAAAACACCTATGACGCGATCCTCGCGGCGCCGGTCGACGTCGAGGAGCTGGTCACGGCGGAGATGCTGTGGATCGGGATCCGGTCCGGCTTCTTCGGCTGCTTCCCGCTGCTGATCGCGATGCTCTTCGGGCTCGACCCCGCGTTCGGGATGCTTCTCGTGCCGCTCTTCTGCTTCGTCACCGCGCTCGGCTTCGCGGGCTTCGGGATCTCAGTCGCGGCGAGCGTCGCGAAGATCGACCAGTTCAACTACGTGACGACGCTGGTCATCACCCCGCTGTTCCTGGTCGCCGGCACGTTCTTCCCGATCGACCAGCTGCCCGAGGGGCTGCAGGTGCTCGCCAACATCAACCCGCTCTACCAGCTGGTCGAGCTGGTCCGCGCCGCCGCGTTCGGCTTCGAGGCGACCGACCTGCTGCGCTTCGCGGCGCTGGTCGCCTTCGCGCTCGCCCTATGGCGGCTTGCCGTCAACCGGATGCACAAGCGGTTGATCGACTGACCCGTCGCGGAGGACTCGCCGGTCGAGGGGACTAGTACCAATTCCCGATTTACATTGCTGGCCCGCGCGCGTAGCGTGGGAGGTGATGAAGACTGCACTGATCACAGGCGCATCCAGGGGGCTCGGCCTTGCTACGGCTCGGGCACTGGCTACACGCGGGTGGCGGCTGGTGATCGACGCCCGCGGAGCGGAGGCGCTGGTGGCCGCCAACCTGGAGCTCGGTGAGCTGACCGAGGTCGTTGCGATTCCAGGCGACGTCTCGGACGAGTGGCACCGGAAGTCGCTCGCCGACGCCGCCGGGGAGCGCCTCGATCTGCTGGTCAACAACGCCAGTCTGCTCGGCCCCAGCCCGCAGCCGTCGCTGGCCGACTACCCGCTGGAGGAGCTCGAGCGCGTGTTCACCGTCAACGTGCTCGCGCCGCTGCGGCTGACCCAGCTGCTCCTGCCGGCGCTCGAGCGTGCCGGCGGCACCGTCCTCAACATCACCTCCGATGCCGCCGTCGAGGCGTACGACGGGTGGGGCGGCTACGGCTCTTCGAAGGCGGCGCTCGAGCAGCTGAGCGCGATTCTCGCCGCCGAGCATCCCGGGCTGCGAATCTACGCCGTCGACCCTGGCGACATGCGGACGCAGATGCACCAGGAGGCATTCCCGGGCGAGGACATCTCCGATCGGCCGCCGCCCGAGGAGAGCGTGCCGGGGCTGCTGGCGCTGATCGAGGGCGATCACCCCAGCGGGCGATATCGCGCCGCCGAGCTGGCCGAGGCCCATGACGGTGCCGTGGTCGCGCTCGGAGCCCAAGCGTGAGCGCCGTAGCCGCGCTCGATCTGGCACGGCGGCCCGAGGCCCACGACACTCCCGAGGACCGCGGGCTTCGCCGCGACGAGGTGCGGATGCTGGTCGCCGAGTGGGCCAGCGGGCGACTTCGCCACGCCCGCTTTCGCGATCTTCCCGATTACCTCGACGAGGGCGACCTGCTGGTGATCAACACTTCGGCGACGCTGCCCGCAGAGCTCGACGCCGAACGCGCGGACGGCGAGCCCGTCGAGCTCCACCTCTCCACCGCAGTCCCCGACGGCGGTCCGCCGGGCGACGGTGCACCGCTTCGCTATGTGGTCGAGCTGCGCAGAAACCGCGCTCCGCTGCTGGACGCATCGGCCGGCGAGTTGCTCTCGCTTCCCGGCGGGGCGGGAGCGGTGTTGCTCGCTCCCTACCTCGGCGGCCAGCGGCTGTGGGTGGCCGAGCTTCATCTCCCCCACCCCCTCGTCGACTACCTCTCGCTGCACGGCCGTCCGATCTCATACCCGTACGTCCACGAGCGGCACCCAATCGCCGACTACCAGACCGCCTACGCCACCGTTCCCGGCAGCGCCGAGATGCCGAGCGCCGGACGGCCGTTCACCCCGGAGCTGATCACGGCGCTGATCGCGCGCGGCGTAACGGTCGCGCCGATCACGCTCCACACCGGGGTCTCCTCGCTCGAGCTCGGCGAGCGTCCCTACCCCGAGTGGTACCGCGTCCCCGCCCCCACCGCCCGCCTCGTCGAGGCGACCCGAGCCTGGGGCGGGCGCGTGATCGCGGTCGGGACCACCGTCGTGCGGGCGCTGGAGAGCGCCGCCGGCGAGGGGGGCCGGGCCGGCGCCTCGCAGGGCTGGACCCAGCTCGTGATCACTCCCGAGCGGGGAGTGCGAATCGTCGACGGCCTGCTGACGGGCTGGCACGACCCCGAGGCGTCCCACCTCGACATGCTCGAGGCGATCGGGGGACGCGAGCTGATCGAGCGCTCCTACGCCGCCGCGGCCGAGCATGGCTACCTGTGGCACGAGTTCGGCGACGTGAACCTGATTTTGCGCTGAACGCATCGAAGGTCGGTCGGGCAGACTGACGTCGAACTTCGCTCGACCGAAAGGACCCCGATGTCAGTCGACCCCACCCCAGGGAGCTTCAGCGCCTTCATGTCCGAGGACGACGGCGGCCCGTGCGTGATGCTGAACCTGCTGCGCTTCAAGCCGGACGGAGGGCGCGAGCGCTATGAGCAGTACGCGATTGCGACCGCGCCCTTCCTCGCCGCGGTGGGAGGTGAGTTGATCTATGCGGGCGACTGCTCGTCCCTGCTGGTCGGGCCCGAAACCCACAAATGGGACCTGATGGCGCTGGCGCGCTATCCGAGCCGGCAGGCGTTCGCCGACATGGTGATGAACCCCGACTACCAGGCGATCACCCACCTGCGCAGCGAGGCGCTGGAGGACGCGGTCCTGCAGGCGACGCTGCCGCTGGCGATGCCGCCGAGCGCGTAGCCGGTTTCAGCCGGTCGCGGACCGCGACGTCAGCGCGCCCGGTCGAGCCGGAACGGCGGGTGGTAGACGCCGGGAAGCGCGCGCCTGGCGACCATCAGCGTCACAGCCGCGAGCAGCGCACCGGCGAGACCGAAGACGCCGATCCAGACGAGCACCACCTGCCAGGCCGCAATCCCGTCACATGGGCACGCTGCCGTCGCGGCCCACACACCCAGCGGTATCGACATCGCAATCGGCGCCAGGACCGCGATCGGGCGCCGCGCCACCGCCGCGAAGACAATCGTGGCCAGGGAGAGGAGCACGAACAACATGACGCTGTACGGCTCGCGCTCGACCGAAACCGCCACCAGCCAGCCGCATGCGGCCGCCCAGAGCGCGAGCACGACGACTGTTCGCTGGTCGTTCACCTGTTGCGAAGTTACCCCGGTGAGCAGGGAATTCACGCCGCTTTCCTTGCAGTCAGCGCTCGATGCCGCGTTCGGTGATGATCGCCGTGACCAGCTCCGCGGGGGTGATGTCGAAGGCCGGATTTGCGGCGGGCGAGGAGGTGGACACCTCGGCGGGACTGCGCTCCTCGATCGGAATCTGGTCGCCGCTGGCCGTGTCGCCGTCGATGCTCGGCGATGGGGCGGCGACGTAGAAGGGGATGTCGTGGGCGCGGGCGGCGAGCGCCTTCATGTAGGTGCCGATCTTGTTCGCGACGTCGCCGTTGGCGCTGACGCGGTCGGTGCCGACGATGACCATGTCCACCTGGCCCGTCTGCATCAGGTGGCCGCAAGCGCTGTCGACGACGACCGTGTGCGGGACGCCCGCCTGCGCCAGCTCCCACGCGGTCAGGTCCGAGCCCTGGTTGCGCGGGCGGGTCTCGGAGACCCAGACGTGGACGCCGAGACCGCGTTCGTGAGCCTCGTAGATCGGGGCGAGGGCGGTGCCTCGATCCACCGTCGCCAGCCAGCCGGCGTTGCAGTGGGTCATCAGCTGCACCGCTCGCTCGGGCTCCGCTCGCTCGGCGACCTGCTCGATCAGCTCGACGCCGTGCTCGCCGATTGCGCGGTTGATGGCGACGTCCTCGTCACATATCAGGGCCGCCTCGGCAAGGGCGGCACGTTCGCGATCGGCTGGAGCTGTCTTCCCGAGCACAGCCATCACCCGGTCGAGCGCCCAGACGAGGTTGCGGCCGGTGGGGCGGGCGGCGGCGAGTAGCTGGTATGCGGCCGCGAGCCCGGCGTCGCTGGGGTCGCGTCCAGCACCGAGGGCGAGTCCGTACACGCCGGTTGCCCCGATCAAGGGTGCGCCGCGAACCGCCATCTCGCGGATTGCTTCGGCCGCGTCCTCGGGTGTGTCGAGCGTCAGCACCTCGAAGTGCTCCGGGAGTGCGCGCTGGTCGATCACCTCGACCCGGCCGCCGTCGCCGACCCAGATCGTGCGGTAGCTCTTACCGTCCACGTCCACCCCTCGAGTCTCCCAATGACAAGCGCCCGGCGAGGTGCCGGGCGCTGGTCCGAGGGTGTGGCTTCTCGTCGTCTAGACCGCTGGAGCGGGTTCGTCCGCAGGCTCCTCTGGAGCATGGGTCTGATCGATGAGGTGCTTGGCCGCGTACGGAGCGACTCCCGGATCCGACTTCGGGAGCTTCGCCTTCACCACGACCGCGTCGCCTTCGGCCACATCGGTGAGGTCGCTTGTGCCATCCCCGTTGGTGTCTGCAACGGTCACCTTCGCCTGCGAGAGGTCGAAGGCCACGTTCTGGCCCACCAGGTCCGCATTGCGCACGTGCTTGTTGCCCTTGGTCACGGCAACCGTTCCGTCGGCGTTGTACGTGCCCTTGAACACGTAGCCAACGGTCTTTTCCTTGTCCTTGCCGCCGCCATGCTCTCCCTGCTTCGCGAGCGATGCGGGAGCGACGGACAGCACAGCGACGCCGAGCGCCGCCAGCAAGACCGTTCTCGTTCTCTTCAGCTTCATTTCCTTGCATGCCTCCTTTTGTGCCGCCCGATACCTGTTCATCGTCGGCTTCGCTTCAGCCCTGAAGGTGGCTGGACGCGCGTTTGTCAGGGGGCTTTACGCAGTCTTTTCATCAAGGCGCTTGGCCAGCTGGTTCATCCCGCGCTCCCGCGCCGCCTTGGCCGCCCGCTTCCAGTTCGTCCTCCGATCCCTCGGGCGCTTCACGCCCGCGTCCCGCAGCGTTGCGATGTCCTTGAAGGCGAGCAGCTGGTCGCGGGCTTCGAGCAGCGACGTGCGCAGCTTCGGGCGTCGCTCGCGGATCGCGTTCTCGAGCACGGCCTCGAGCGAGCCGTGCTCGCGGAGCAGCTCAGCGGCGGTCTTCTCCCCCACCCCCTTCGCGCCGGGGATCCCATCCGACGGGTCCCCTCTGAGGGCGATGAAGTCGGGGACCAGCTCCGGTCCGATGCCGTAGCGTTGCTTTACCTCCTTGGGCCCGATCACCTGGGCGCCCTGCTTTCCGGTGACCACGTACAGCACGTTCACCTGCTTCGACGCGCACTGGAACATGTCGCGGTCGCCGGTGAGGATCAGCGCCTCTCCCCCAGCCTCGCGCTCGAGCCGAGCGTAGGAGCCGAGCAGGTCGTCCGCCTCCAGGCTGTCGTGGACGCTCACCGTCCAGCCGAAGGCCTCGAAGAACTCGTAGCCGTCCTCCCATTGCGGCGCGAGCGTGTCGGGGACCTCGATCCGATCGGCGTGGTACTCCGGGTAGAGCTCCGTGCGGTAGACGGCAGCGTCGGGCCCGAAGCAGAGCACCACGGCCCGCGGGTCGTGCATCTCGACCTCGCGCAGGATCAGGTTCGCGGCGCCGAGCAGGGCGTTGACCGGCTGGCCGTCGGCGCCCTTGATCGAATCGGGGAGCGCGTAGAACGCGCGAAATAGCATCGAGGGGGCGTCGACGGCGAGCAGCGGCTTCGGCATTCCGTCCACGGTATCGAGGGGCGTGCCGTCGGGGGTGGGGCTTACTCTCGACAGGTGAGCGCTCTACCTTCGACGACCGCCGAGCAGGCGCAGGCGCAGCTGGCCCTCCACGGGCTCGGCGGCGTGGTCGAGTCCGACCCCGCGCCGGAGCCGATCCAAGCGCGGGCCTACGACGGCCCCCGCGACCCCCATTCCCTGCTCACCTACCTCGGCTACGACGCCTTCCGCCCCGGCCAGCTCGAGGCGGTCGAAGCCGCCCTCGCCGGGCGCGACTCGATGGTGGTGATGCCGACCGGCGGCGGCAAGAGCCTCTGCTACCAGCTGCCCGGGCTCGCCTCGCCGGAGCTGACGATCGTGGTCAGCCCGCTGATCGCGCTGATGGCCGACCAGTGGCAGCGCCTCGCCGGCGCCGGCCACCCCGCGGTGATGCTCGCCTCGGGGCTGCCGGAGGAGGCGGCGCGCGAAGCGATGCGGAAGCTGCGCGGCGGCCAGGCCCGCATCGTCTACTGCTCTCCGGAGCGCTTCGGCTCTACGGCATTCTGGGACGCGCTCGGCTCGCGGCAGGTCGATCTGTTCGCGATCGACGAAGCGCACTGCCTGTCGGAGTGGGGCCACGACTTCCGGCCCGACTACCTGCGGCTGCCGAAGGCGATCGAGCGCCTCGGCCGGCCGGCCGTGATGGCCTGCACCGCGACCGCCACCGAGGTGGTGGCGGGCGAGATCGCCCGCCGGCTCGGCCTTCGCGACCCGCTCTCGGTCCGCTCCGGCTTCGAGCGCCCGAACCTCAGCTTCGACATCGTCCAGCTCGAGGGCGAGGGGACCAAGCGGCGAAAGCTTGCCCTGCTCGAGCACGGGCTGGCCGATCCGGCCAACCGGCCCGCGATCGTCTACTGCGGTACTCGCAAGGACACCGACGAGCTCGCCGGGCTGCTAGCGGAGTCGGGGCTGAGCGCCGTCGGCTACCACGCCGGGATGCAGCCGGACGAGCGCGCCTCGGCGCAGCACCGGTTCATGGGCGGCGACGCCGAGGTGGTGGTCGCCACCAATGCGTTCGGGATGGGGGTCGACAAGGCCAACGTGCGCTCGGTGTGGCACTGGGCGATCCCGACCAGCGTCGAGGCCTATTACCAGGAGGCCGGCCGGGCCGGGCGCGACGGCGAGCCGGCCCGCGCGGTGCTGCTGGCGGGGCGCGCCGATCTCAGCCGGCTCGTGCACTTCAACGAGCGCCGGGCGGTCGAGCCGGCCGACGTCGTCCTCTACGTCGAGCGGCTGCGCTCGGCCGCCGACGGGGGCCTGACGCTGACGACCGACAACCCGCGCCAGGACGCGGATCGGATCAAGCTCGCGATTGCCGAGCGGGCGGGAGCGCTGAAGGTCGATCCCTCCCCGGGAGGGCGGCTGGAGATCACGCTCTCGGCGGGCCCGGTGCAGCTCGCCTTCGTCGGGCGCGAGTGCCGGTTCGCCTCCGAGCGCGGCTGGCGCGCCTACCGGGCAGTGAGGGAGTTCGCCTTCTCCGAGAGCTGCCGGCGGCGGGCGCTGCTCGACCACTTCGGGGACTCCACCGCCGGCACGCCCTCGGGACGCTGCTGCGACGTCTGCGACCCCGACGACTGGCTACCGGACCCGGCGACGATCCCGACCCGGGCGCCGAAGCGGCGCTCTCGTGCAGCCGCCGCGCCTGTCCCCAGCGACGTTTCGCCCGCAGACGAGGCGCTGTTCGAGGCGCTGCGGGAATGGCGGCGCGGGGCGGCCGACGGCAAGCCCGCCTACACCGTCGCCCACGACTCGACCCTGCGGGCGATCGCAGCCTCGCGGCCGACCTCCCGCGCACAGCTTGAGCAGATCCGCGGGATCGGACCCTCGTTCCTGAGCAAGCACGCCGAAGGCCTGCTCAGCGTTGTCGCCGAGCAGGCCCTCGACACAGCGGACTAGAGCGACCTGCCCTATAGCTGGCCCGCGAACAGGCGGATGTTCCGCAGGCGCTTCTTGGTCGCCCTGGAATCGATCGTGTTGGTGCCGCTGACCTTGATCGTCGCGCGCACCCTGCCGCGCTCTCCTGATTCCAACGCCTCCTGAACAGCGTCCGCGCCCTTGCTCGGGACATCGAAACGCAGCTTCCCGGCCTCCTTGCGGCCCTTCGTGAACTCGAACGTGCCGTCATCGCCGCCGAGCGAGAACGACCCGATGCCCTTGACCTTCAGCTTGCCGTCCGCGTCCAAGTCGCAGCCGAACGAGTGGCAGAAGACCCTCGCCACGACCTCCGCCTTTCCGTGCTTGTCCACGTACTCGAACCGCAGGCTGTAGCGCAGATTGCGCGACGGGAGCCCTTGGGTGCCGTCGTCGTCCTGGATCGTCACCGTGCCGTCGCCGTCGGCAATCGAGCCGCCGACCACGGAGTCGAGGCTGACGGTGAGGTTCTCGTCGCTCTCGTCTGCCGTGTCACCAATCACCGGCACCGGGATCGTGCCGGTCGTTTCGCCGGCGGGAATCGTCACCGTGCCGCTCGTCGCCTCGTAATCCGCCCCCGCTGTGGCGCTGCCGTCGTGCGACGAGAACGTCAGCTCGACCGGATTGGCGGCGGGCTCGGAGAGGGTGAGGGGTACCTGGGCGTTCGTCGTGCCCGAGTTGCCCTCGGGGACGGTTACGTCGCCGATCGAGATCTTCGCGCCCGGTGCGGAGCCGCCGGGGAGGTCGATCGCCGCGACGACGAGCGACAGGCAGTCTCCGTCTAGCTGTACCTCCATGGTCAGATTGAGCGTGTTCGTGCCAGGCGTGAGGAACGAAGTGACGTCGAACGGCTTGATGTCCCAGAGGAAGCCGTTGCGGTTGTCGCCCGCGGACGGCACCGTGTCGCCCGAGAATATCTGGCCGGCGGGGACAAGCTCGGTTCCGTTCAGGACCAGGGCATCGTCTTCGAAACCCCCACCAGCCTGACCATCCGAGACGTGCATCGTGAAGTTCGCGGCTCCGCTGGTGTAGTTGATCCCGGGAAGGGAGATGTTCCAACCGTCGGCGTCGAACGTGTTCGGTCTATTGGAGTCGTTCCCGTCGAACAGGACGAGGTCGCGATTGTTTGTCGGATCGGCGTCCGTGTAGAGGACGATCAGCGAGACGCCGTTGATTTCGACGCTGGGCTTCGTGAAGTCGGCGAGCGCGAAGTCTCCGTTTCCGGGCACCAGCGAGGTGACGTCGGCGCGATATGCGCGGCTGTTGGCGAACCCCCAGCAGTTGTCCGATGAGGCGCCGATCGGCGTGCCGGTGATCGGGGTTCCGGCGAAGGTCACATTGGCGTTCGCGTTATCGTCGGTCGAGCTCGTCGGGCCGTGCCAGTAAAGGAAGGCCTTCCGCACGGTGCCGTTGACGCCGTTGAGCGTCAGCGTGCCGTTGCCGATGCCTCGCATCCCCCCCAGCCCGGCATTCGCGATGTCGCCGTTGAGGGTGGTGAACGGGGCGATGTCGTTGGCGCCGGCGGGGGTCGCCGCGCCCACGCATGCCGCGGCCGCGACGATGCTGACGCCCACACGAGCCAAACGGCCTCGTGCTCGGTTCGACGGGGTCGTGCGTCGTGGCTGCTTCCTCATCTTGGGCTCCCCTTCAGTCGAACTATCGGACCGTTCCGCCTAGAGCGCCCACAAGCCTCTTCTGGAAGCTTCCCCTCGAAACCGTGGAGTTTTGGCACTCTGACAGGTCTGAAACGCGGGTGTCAAGACAAAGTTGACGAGGTGAGCGATTTATCGAGACGAAAGCGTCAAACAAAAAAAAGGGCGCGCCCGGAGGCGCGCCCTTTGACTCAGTCTGAAAGCTTCTAGACCGGGGTTACGTCGACAGCGCGGGGACCCTTGTCGCCCTCTTCGGACTCATAGGTCACCTTCGCGCCCTCACCGAGGGTGCGGAAGCCGTCTCCGGCGATTGCGCTGTGATGGACGAAGAGGTCCTGCGAGCCGTCATCGGGTGTGATGAAGCCGAAACCCTTCTCGTCGCTGAACCACTTCACGGTTCCTGTTGCCATCTGTGTGTTTCCTCCACTACTTGTGCTGCGAACGCGGAGGATGCAGTTAGCAACGACCAACGAGCGCTAGACACGGTTTTGCCGGGATTTCTTCTCCGGCCTTACCGCGCAAGGTAGCAAGCCCGTAACGAGAAAGGCGAATCAGCGACTAGGATGGGCGGCGGCGCCTCAAGTGGCGGCCGCAAAACGACGACTAACGGATTACCGGGTTGGGGCGCCGAGTACCTGCTGGAGGGAGCATGAGCGACACGACGACAGCCTCAATCGGAGCATCGGCCGCGGTGGGGGCATGGGAGGCGCCCGGTTGGCGAAAGATGCTGGCGCCCTACACGCGCCCACGAATCAGCCGCAGCGTGATCGACATCCTGACGTCGGTCGTTCCCTACCTGGCGCTGATCACCGCGTCGTACTTCCTGATCGACGTCTCCTACCTGATCGTGCTCGCGCTCTCGATTCCGGCGGCCGGCTTCCTGGTCCGGACCTTCATCCTCTTCCACGACTGCGGCCACGGCTCGTTCCTCCCCTCGAGCAGGGCGAACCAGCTCGTCGGCTCGGTGTGCGCGGTGCTCGTGTTCATGCCGTTCGAGCGCTGGCGCCACCAGCACGCCGTTCACCACGCGACCTCGGGTGACCTCGAGCGGCGCGGCACCGGCGACGTGCCGACGAAGACTGTCGACGAGTACTACGCGATGCCGTGGAAGGGCCGGCTCGGCTATCGCCTGTTCCGCAACCCGATCGTGATGTTCGGGCTCGGTCCGATCTGGGCGCAGATCATCGGCCCGCGGATGATCTCCCGCGACGAGCGCCCGCGCTTGATTCGCAGCGTCTGGCGCACCAACGTGGTCCTGGCGTTGATCGTCGGCACGATGTGCTGGCTGCTCGGCTGGCAGGAGTTCCTGCTGATCCAGGTCCCCTCGGCGCTGCTCGCCGGAAGCGCCGGAATCTGGCTCTTCTACGTCCAGCACCAGTTCGAGGACGCGTACTGGGAGAGCCAGGAGGACTGGAGCTACGACGACGCCGCATTGCGCGGCAGCTCGTACCTGAAGCTGCCGAAGATCCTGCAGTTCTTCTCAGGCAACATCGGCCTCCATCACGTTCACCACCTGAGCGCGCGGATCCCGAACTACAACCTGCAGCGGGCACACGACGAGAACGAGGTCTTCCACAGCGTCCCGACGCTGACGCTCTGGGACGGAATCAAGTGCATGCGGCTGAAGGTTTGGGACGAGCGCAGCCAACGGATGGTGGGCTGGCGCCAGGCACGAGCCAGCCACAAAGCCGCGAGCGCAAATCGCGCCGTCGCCGCGCCCGAATCGGCTTTCTGATCCGGCGCCCCTGCTACCGTTGATGGACGGGTGGGGAGAGGTGTTGCGGTGTTTGCAGCCACCTCGCCGTGCCTGTGGCACGCCTGGAGCGCGTGCGGCGGGAGGCGGGAATTTCGACGAAAGGAAGGTTCGGCTCGATGACGACGGCGACAGCGGAGTGGACATGCGGACGCTGCGACGTGACAGTCCGCTTCATGCCCGACGCCGAGCGGGTCGGACTCCCAACTCACTGGGTCGAGCAGGACGGCGAGGCCTACTGTCTCGCCTGTCGCCGCGCGCTCGCGGTCGAGGAGGCGATCGAGGCCTCCGACGAAACCGCCGGCGAGAGCCTCGCGAAGCTGCGCACGGCCGCGCTGGTCGAGTTCGAGCTCAGGCGCGACCCCGACCGCGCGAACGGCGAGATCGCCCGTGCCTGCCGCTCTTCCGTCCCCGCCGTGGTCAAGGCCCGGCGGCGGTTGAGTGACTAGGATCTGGGTAGACGAGCGAAATGGCTGATTCACCAACCCAAGAAGAAGTTCTCGAGGCGGCCCGTTCCATCGAGGGCGCGTTCACCCGCGACCAGGTCGCCGAGAAGCTCGGCGTCGAGCGCCAGAAGATGAAGCAGAGCTGGCGCGCCGCGAAACAGGCCGGCGAGCTCGAAAAAGTCGGCGAGGACGCCGACGGCAACAACACCTTCAAGGTCGCCGGCTAGCCCGGCTCCCTAGCCCGTTTTCTCGAACACCAGGCGGAAGTGGTCGAGGAGCTCGCGCTCGAAGCAGACGCCGTTCGCGCTCACGCCTGACGTGAACGCGAGCCGGAAGTCCTTGCTTGTCAGGTAGCGCGGCACCAGGCGCGCCTTCATCAACTGTCTTCCGCAGGCTGCGCTCGCCGAAGCGCATTCGCCACTGCTTGATCGTCTCGATGTAGTCGAGGCGGCCGCTGGAGCTCTCGACGAGCTTGAAATCGGGTTCGGCGGTGCGGATCACCTGCTCGGAGCCGAAGGGCAGGAACGAGCCGGGGAACTGGTGCTGCATCAGCGCCACGTACCAGGCGTCGGAGTCGCGCGGGGCGTCGATCGAGACCTCCTCGATCGGGATCATGTTGCGGCCGAAGACCATCGTCTGCAGGTAGAGGCGCCCGCCCTCGGGGATCGTGCTCGCGGCGCGGGCGAAGATGTCGCGGTAGACGTCGTCCTGGCGGCCGGCCTCGTAGTCCTCGGGGGAGCAGAAATGCTCGAACGCGCCGAGGCTGGCGACGGCGTCGAAGGGGCCAAAGGTGTCGCGGTCGAGCTTGCGCACGTCCTCGATGTGAACGTCGAGGCCGTTGCGGCGGCAGCTCTCCGCCTGAGCGGAGGAGAGCGTCACCCCGACCCCCTCCCCTCCGTTGCTGCGGACGAAGTTCAGCAGCGGCCCCCATCCGCAGCCGAGGTCGAGCAGCCGCCTGCCGGGGCCGATCCCGATCTGCTCGGCGATGTACTCGTGCTTTCGCCGCTGCGCCTGCTCGAGCGTGAGCGTGAAATCGCCGTCGTACTTGGCGCCGCTGAAGTCGGCCAGCTCGCCGAGGCTGAGCCGGAAGATCCGGTCGATCAGCGAGTACGTGAACTCGAGGTCCTTGCGCTCGGCCATGGCGCCAACATATGCGAATTGGTTCCACCCCCCGGAACCAAGTCGCAGAAGTTCGCTGTCGGCCGGCGCTACGCGACGACGACTCGGTCGCGTCCTTGGCGCTTCGCGGCATACAGCGCCATGTCGGCTCGGGCGACCAGGTCCGGTTCCGCTTCGGCCCCGTCCCAGCAAACGACGCCTGCGGAGGTCTTCTCGCCTTTCGGCGTCGCCACCCGCAGGCGCTCGACCAGGACCTGCGCTTCCTCGAGCCCGGCGCCGGGGAGCGCGAGCGCGAACTCCTCGCCTCCGTACCGCGCCAGCAGGTCCGTCTTGCGGGTCAGGCCCTGCCACAGGGCGGATGCCTCCTTCAGCAGCCGGTCGCCTGCCTGGTGGCCGAAGAGATCGTTGTAGTTCTTGAAGTGATCGAGGTCGAGGATCGCGATCGAGAGCGGCGTGCCATCGCGACGGGCCCGCGCGAGCTCCCTGCCGAGCTGCTCGTCCCAGGCGCGGCGGTTCGCCAAGCCGGTGAGATCGTCGGTGCGTGCGACGCGCTCGAGACGCTCAAGGGTCTCGGCACGCTCGATCGCGATCGCCGCCTCGACCGCGAGCAGATCCAGCACGCGCCTCAGCTCGGCGGAGAGCTCGTCGATCGGCTCGCGCCAATGCACGGCGAGCACGCCGATCGGGGTTCCCTCGCGCGCAACGGGCTGGAACATCGCCGCACCGTCGTCACCCTGACCCTGGCCGGTCGCCGGGACGAAGGTGGGCTCGCCGGAGGTGAACGCGCGAAGCACCGTCGACGGCCGGCTGACGAACGTCAGCGTGCTGCCCTTCATCTCCGGATCGGTTGACGCGACGGCGACCAGGCCGCTGCCGTCGCCGGACGGCTCCCACAGCGTCGCCGCCTCGGCGCCCGCGACCTCCACGGCCGCCTGGCAGACGGCCGGCGCCGCGGTTTCGGGGCTGGTGCTGCGGGCGAGCTCGTGGGCCACCGAGGAGATCGCGGCAAGCGTCCGGGCGCGCGAATCGGCGTCGTCGGCACGATCTCGGACCCGGCCCGCGAGCACGTCCATCAGGATCCCGGCGATCGCGATCGTCCCGATCGTCATCGCCCAGCGCGAGAGCGGGCTCGTCTGGTCACCCTGGGTCAGCACCCAGCCGTAGGCGACCGCGATGATCAGCATGTGGATCGCGCCCCAGCGGCGACCGAAGAAGAAGAACGTGTACAGCCCCACCCACACGTACAAGAGGCTGTAGAAGCTGCCGGGGTCGTGGCTGTCGTAGACAGCCCTCGTGATCAAGAGCGTGCCGGCCCCGACGGCGATCTGCATCATCCACGGCCGCACGAAGCCGGCGCACGCCACAAGCCCGAGCGAGGAAACGGCTGCGAGCGCGCAGTTGCTCCAAAGCATCGCGTCGTCCGACTCGGCCGGGTGCGGCAAAAGCAGCGTCATCGCCCCGATCGCGGCCCCAGCGAGGAAGAGCGCCGCGAGGGTCAGCGCCATCGTGCGCGGGCTGTCGCTCGACGCCTGTCTCCGTGCCTGGGACTCCATCATCTCTGAATCGGCATCAGGGGTGGGGTTGTTGAGCGCTCTGGCCCACCGACGCCGGCAACGCACGGATTCCACGCACGAGGGAGCCGGCGCTGCTCAGGTTTCGACCGCTGTTGCCTAGGTTTCGCTTTTCCACTGCGGGACGCCGAGCACGATCAGGCGGAGCTGCTTCTCGGCGATCCGCTTCACCTCGGCATCGGCCTCGGGCGTGTCGAGCGGCGCGTCGATGATCCCCTCGGCGATCGACACCATCGCGTTCACGAACAGGGCCGCGATCACGTGCAGGTCCTCGGTGCTCCACGCGTTCAGGTAGGGAAAGCGGGAGAGGTCGGTCGCAAGCTCGCTCGTGATCACGCGGATCTCGGTCCGGATCGCCTGCCGCAGGACAGGCACGCCGCTGCTGCGCTCGCGGGCGATGAAGCGGAAGTGCTGGCGGTGCTCGTGGACGTGGCGGACGACGATCTCGACCGAGCGGCGGATGATGTGCTCTGGGGAGGTATCGGAGCGGACCGAGCGGATCGTCTCGCGCAGGGTCCGGAACGACTCGTCGATCAGCGCCAGCCCGAGCTGTTCCGTGCTCTCGAAGTGGCGGTAGAAGGCGGTCGGGACGACACCGGCTCCGCGGGCGACCTCGCGCAGGCTGAGGCTGGAGAAGCTCTTGTCCTCGAGCTGCTCCAGCGCCGAGTCCAGAAGCGCCTGGCGCGTGCGCTGCTTCTGCTGCTGCCGGGACGACGCGGGAGCGGTGGTCCCCGGTGCTGGAGTACGGACGTTCACATCTCCTAAGTGTGACACACCTCACAGCGGGTACGCATGAAGTAGGCGTAACCGGTCATAGGAATCGTGGTACTTTGTGTACAGTCGTTCACTGAAAGGAGAGACCTTGCCGACCACCACGAAGACACCCGCCCGCCCGCCCCGCCGCCTTGGACGCCGTCTGGGCTCCTCGCTGCTCGGGGCGCTGACGACCCCGCACCCCGTCGACCGCTACCTGGAGCTGGTGCGCCCGTCGTGGTCGCTTTCGGATGTTCGCGCCGAGGTCACCGAGGCCCGGCGCTCGACCCCGGGAGCGGTGACGCTCTCGCTTCGCACCAACTCCGCCTGGCGCGGCTTCCGCGCCGGGCAGTTCGTCAACGTCGCCGTCGAGATCGATGGCGTCCAGCACCGGCGCTGCTATTCGCCGGCCTCCTCCGCTCACGCCGGGCGCAACCTCGAGCTGACGGTCCGCGCCCATCCCGAGGGCAGGGTTTCCCGGTTCCTGAACGAGCGCGCCGGGCGCGGGATGGTGCTCGGCCTCTCGCAGGCCGACGGCGACTTCGCGCTTCCCGACGCCCGCCCCGAGCGGCTGCTTTTGATCGCCGGCGGCAGCGGCATCACGCCGCTGATCTCGATGGCGAGGACGCTCTGCGACGAGGGCCACGAGCGGCCGATCACGCTTCTGCACTACGCGCCGTCTGAGCGCGAGGCGATCTACGACACGGCCCTGCGCGCCCTGGCGCTGCGGCACCCGAACCTGCGCCTGGCGCGCGCCTACACGCGCGAGCCCGGCGGCGAGCTGGAGGGGTACTTCAGCGCCGAGCATCTGCTTGCTGCCGACCCCGATTACGCCGAGGCCGAGACTTTCGTCTGCGGCCCTCCGGCGCTGATCGAGGCGGTGCGCTCGCGTTGGGCCGACGACGATCTCGACGCGCGGCTGCACGTCGAGCATTTCGTGCCCCCGGCGCCGAGCATCGTGCTCGGCGAGGCCGAGGGGCAGATTCGCTTCGCGCGCAGCGACGTCGAGGCCGAGAACAGCGGCGCGTCGCTGCTCGAGCAGGCCGAGGCGGCCGGGCTCACCCCCGAGTCGGGCTGCCGAATGGGCATCTGCCACAGCTGCAGCTGCCGGATGGTCTCGGGCAGCGTCCGAAACGCAAACACCGGCGAGATCGTCTCGGTCGCCGACGAGGACGTGCAGATCTGCATCTCGGTCCCGGTCGGCGACGTCGAGATCGAGCTTTGAGAACAGACACCAAACGAGGAGAGATCCAGATGACTGAAACGAAGGACACCCACCCCAAGCTCACACCGGAGCAGATCGAGGCGTTCGGCGAGGAGATGGACGCGATCCGCAAGCGGGTCGTCGCCGACCTCGGCGAGCGCGACACCGAATACATCCGCAAGGTGATCCGCGCCCAGCGTGCGCTCGAGGTGAGCGGCCGCGGGCTGCTGTTCCTCAGCTTCCTGCCCCCGGCATGGCTCGCGGGCACCGCCGCGCTGTCGGTGTCGAAGATCCTCGACAACATGGAGATCGGGCACAACGTCATGCACGGCCAGTACGACTGGACCGGTGACCCGGCGCTGAACTCCAAGCGCTTCGAGTGGGACACCGCCTGCCCCGGCGATCAGTGGCGCCACTCCCACAACTACATGCACCACACGCACACCAACATCCTCGGCAAGGACCGTGACATCGGCTACGGGATCCTGCGCATGTCCGAGGACCAGCCGTGGCATCCGTACTACCTCGGCAACCCGGTATACGCAACGCTGCTGGCGACCTTCTTCCAGTACGGGGTAGCCCTGCACGACGTCGAGATGGAGCGGATCACGGCTGGTGAGACCACCTTGTCGGAGAAGCGCGACGTGCTGAAGGGAATCTGGAAGAAGGTCCGGCGGCAGACGCTGAAGGACTACGTGCTCTTCCCGCTGCTCTCGGGTCCGTCGGCGCCGCTGGTCGTCGCCGGGAACGGGACGGCGAACCTGGCCCGCAACCTGTGGTCGTTCACGATCATCTTCTGCGGCCACTTCCCCGACGGCACGGAGGAGTTCACCGAGGAGGAGACCGAGAACGAGACCAAGGGCCAGTGGTACTACCGCCAGTTGCTCGGCTCGGCCAACCTCACCGGTGGGAAGCTGTTCCACGTCATGTCGGGGAACCTCAGCCACCAGATCGAGCACCACCTGTTCCCCGACATCCCGGCGCACCGCTACGCCGAGATCTCGGTCGAGGTGCGCGAGGCCTGCGAGCGCTACGGGCTCCCATACAACACCGGCCCGCTGGGCAAGCAGTTCGGCAGCGTGGTGCGCAAGATCGTCAGGCTCGCGCTGCCTGACGGCAAGCGCGGGCGACCCGACGACGACCCCTTCGAGGAGCCCGCCAAGGAAATCGCTGAGCCTGCGCCCGCGCTGGCGGCGTAAGCTGCGCGGCGGCAATGGTGAGCAAGGCGGAGAGCCGCAAGGACACCGTGCAGGTCGCGATCGAGTCGGCCGCGAACCATGCCGGCCGGATCGCCGGGATCATCGCCGAGGCCGTTCGCGACGTCACGAAGGAGGTAGGCGAGTTCGCCACCGACGTCTTCGAGATGAACGAGGCGTCGCAAAGGGCCGAGGACGACGCGGCGCGAGGCGGCTCACCGGCGAGCGACGACCCGCTGGACGAGCCGGCGCAGACGGTCTAGGCCGGCTAGGCGCTGCGGCCGACGGTCGCGCGGTGCCTCTGATGGTCGGCCGCACCGACGGAGCCGCTCGCGGCATCCTCCCGTGCTCGAGCCGCTCCACTACGAGTGGCGAAGCCTCGAGCAGCTTCTCGGTGCGGCGGTTGGGGTGGCAGCCGGCGGCGATGTACCGGTGCGGTACCTCGATCAGGTCCTGGAAGCGTCCGAGGAGCGTCCCCTCGCCCGCGTGCACGTGCTCCAGATATATGTAGTGGCCGCTGGGCTTCAGGACTCGCGCCACCTCCGCGAGCGCGCGATCGGTATCGGACACCGAACAGAGCACGTAGGTCGCGACGACGGTGTCGAAGCTATCCGTTCCCGGCACCGATCTCGAGCGCCCGGCCCTCGGCATGCGCGATCAAATCCCGCCGTATCTCGCGCTGGCCCGCGTTCTCGGAGAGCCCACACACCCACGGGTACCACAGCGCGAACAGTCGCTCGTTGAGGCCGAACCGATCCCTCACGCCGGGGACGTTAACGCCGTCGCCCGGCGCGCGCCCGGCCGGCTGCAGCTAGATTTTCCGGCTCGTGGGGTCGGCTGCGGAATCGCCCGCAAGATGGCGCGCTTTCGGCGGGGCGCTGGTCGCCGTCGCGCTCGCGCTCGCGCTCAACCCCGGCGCCGCGAGCGCTGCCCAGCTGCGTGCCGGGGTCGCCGAGGTCGACATCACGCCGCCGAACGGGGCGGGCACGCTCGGCTACGTGCGCCCGGACATCTCCGTTGTCGGCGTCCATACCCGGCTCACCGGCCGCGTCCTTGTGCTCGACGACGGCAACACCGAGGTCGCCCTACTGGCAACCGATCTCGGCTTCGCGCTCGACAAAGACTCGGTGGTCGCCAGAGTCAGCGACCTCGGCTTCACGCACGAGACCGTCCTCTACACGGGCACGCACACCCACTCAGGGCCGACTGAGCTGGCCGACTGGCAGCTGGAGCAGCTGGCGCTGGCGATTCGCCGCGCACACGAAGCCCGCGTCCCGGTGCGCGCCGGATGGGGAAGCGCCGAGGTGACCGACGTGAGCCGGAACCGCTCGGTCGAGGCTCACCTCGCCAACCACGGGATGGATCTGGCCTACGGGCAGGGCAGGCCCACGGACGATCCAAAAGGGGCCGACCACATGCGCGACACCACCCTGCGGGTCTTGCGCGTGGAGCGAACCGACGGCACCCCGCTCGCCGCCTGGCTCAACTTCCCGGTCCACCTGACCACCACCACGCCGGCGGTCAACGTCTGGGACGCCGACCTGGCCGGCACCACCACCGAGCACATGCGCGACCGGATCGCGTCGCCGGGGTTCGTCTCCCTGTACTCCAACGGGGCCTCGGGAGACCTGATGCCCCGCTTCAACTCCTTCAACGCGCTGGCGCTGATCGACCACCACGGGCGCCGCGTCGCCCGCCAAGCGCAGCTGGCCTGGAACGAGGCGGGCAGCAGCCTCTCCGGCCAGGTGCCGGTGGGCGTGCGCTGGACGCGCGCCTGCTACTGCGGCCAGGAGGTTGCTCCCGGCATGCGCGTCAGCTCCGAGCCTGTGTGGGGACTCCCGTTCCTCGGCGGGTCCGAGGACGGCGCCTCGATCTTCCACGAGCCGGCCTCCACCGAGGGGCGCCGGCTCCCCGCCGCGCTCGCCGACCCCGTCCACGGGCGCAAGATCATCGCCGCGCCCGGTCTCGTCCACGAGACCAACCCCGAGTTCCACGTGATCCAGATCGGCGACCGACTGCTGCTCGGCGCGCCGGGTGAGCCGAGCGTGGAGATGGCGCGGCGCTTCCAGCGGGTGGTGCGGCCACAGCTTCCGCCGGGCGTCACCGACCCCTTCGTCGTCGGCCTCTCCAACGACTACATGGGCTACTTCACGACCCCCGAGGAATACGAGATGCAGCATTACGAGGGCGGTCACACGGTCTACGGGACGGCGACGTCGCTGCTGGCGCTGGACGTGTTCGCCGAGCTCACCGCGACGCTGTCGTCGAGCCAGCCCTCCCCCGCTCCCTCCCAACCGCCGGCGCTCGGTTCCACGGAGGCCGGCGAGCCAGCGGTCGGAGATGGCGGCGTCGACGGCGAGCTGGTCAGCGGCCCGCCGCGCCACCTGCGACGGATGAGCACGTTCGAGATCGCCTGGCAGGGAGCTGCCGACGGCGTCGACCGCCCGCTCGGCGAACCGTTCATCGTCCTGGAGCGCCGCGTCCGGGGGGCTTGGCGTGCGCAGGACTCAGATCTCGGGATCGCTTTCATGTGGCGCGAGCGAGACGGCCTCTACACCGCCCGCTACGAGCTCGCCCCGGGGATGCCGCTCGGCCGCTACAGGCTGCGAGTCCACTCCGGGAGCTACGAACTGGTGACTAACCGTTTCCGCATCGGTCGCTCACGCGAGCTCAGGGTGCTCGGCGTCCTGCTCATTGGCCGGGGAGACAGGGAGCGGCTCGTCGTCCGCGCCCAGAACCCGGCACCCGACCCAACCGCCTCGGTGATCTGGCGCCCGCAGTTCCCGCGCGGCGGTCGCGCCTTGCTGCGGGTGGCAGGGCAGACGGTTCGCGCCCGCTACAGCGCCGCCGACGGCGGCTGGGTGGCGAACGCGCCCCGATCCGTCGACGAGGGAGACCGGATCCGCGTGCTCAGCCTCACCGACCGCGCCGGCAACCGCTCGGTGCCGGCGACGGTGAAGGTGGGAGAGCTGAAGCGGCTGCGATGGCCGCCGAACATGGGCGTAGGCGGCGGTCGCACTCCGGGCCCGTGGGGGGAGGGGGACTTCCCGCCGTAGCGCCGGGCGAGCCGGGCTTGCGCGAGGGCGCCGCTACGCACCGCCCTCGCGAGCCCGCTGGACTACTCCTTGTCGTACTTGAATGAGATCGCGAGACGGATCCGGTATCCGGAGACCTTTCCGTCCTCGATCGTCACGTCCTGGCGCAGGACCTCGGCGATCCGCAACTCACGCACGGACTGGCCCGCTGTCTCGACGGCGTTCTGCGCCGCCTTCTCCCATGAGTCCGAGCTGACGCCGATCACTTCGGTGACCCGGTAAACGCTGTCTGCCATCTGTCTCCTCCGATTTAGGGGCTTGCTGGTCCCACAACCTTCCCATGCCGAAGGCGTGATCGCAATCCCGGTGGCCCTTACGACTCTGAGCGGAGCTCCAGGAAGAGCACGACGACGAAGAGGGCGAGCAGCGGCGCGGTGAGGAGCTCGACCAGCAGCGATCCCACCCACTCGCCGCCGAGCGTCTCCCCAAGGGCGTGGATCGCGCCGGAGAAGACGAGGTCCGAGAGCACCTCGGAGAGGAACACCAGCGGCACGACCACGGCCGCGACCCGCCAGAAGTGGGGACGCACCAGGGCCCTGCTTCTGCGCATGGAATCGACAATGCGGCGATCTTCGGCCTCGATGATCGGCGCCACGAGCGCGAACCAGACCATGAAGATGAATCCGGGGACGACGAGGAGCAGCAGGCCGCCCACGATCACCAACGCATACAGAACGTCGGCTCCTACCAGCCGAGCGTAGGGAAGCGATCGCAACGCGCTCGCCAAGGGGTGGCTCACGCCCCTGCGATCCCCGATCACCATCGCCGAGACGATCCCGGCGTAGACGACCTCTCCCAGGAGCGATATGAACGCAATTCCGAACGCGGCCGCGATCGCCCCCACCGCCTCGAACTCGTCGACGTCTTCCTCCAGCTCCGAGATCGAACCGAGCGAATCGAGCAGCCCGACTGGGATGAAGACGATCAGCGCCGCCGCGATCAGGAACCAGAAACGCGAGCGGTACAGGCGAACGACTTCGCCGAGAACGCGGCCGAGCTCCAGTGACGAGGGCGGGGTCTCGATCCGGCGATCCTATGAGCCTGTCTCGGAGCCCGCGCGTGCGGACGGGTGAGAGGTAGGCTCGCACCGATGCCGCTCGGCGAGATCGACCTGGGCCTCGGCGGCAGCTTCCTCGCCGACGACGGCGAGCGCGCCGGCTTCCTCCTGCTCGCGGGCATGCTGCTCTCGTTCGGGTTCATCCGCATGAGCACGCGCCTGATGCGGAGCCCGAAGGTGCCGTGGTGGCCCGGCAGCATCTCGACCGGGGGCGGGATTCATGTCCACCACCTCGTCTTCGGGATCATCCTGCTCCTGCTCGCCGGCTTTTTTGCCTTCGCGCTTCAACCCGAGAGCCCGTGGCTGGAGGTGCTGGCAGTGGCCTTCGGGGTCGGCGCCGGCCTGACGCTCGACGAGTTCGCCCTGTGGCTCTACCTCGAGGACGTGTACTGGTCGGAGGAGGGTCGCCGCTCGGTCGACGCGGTGATCATCGCGACCATCGTCGCCGGCGGATTCGTCCTCGGCCTGGTGCCGCTCGACACGGGCGAAGGCGGCACGGGACTGGGGATCGCGATCACGGTCGCCATCAACCTCGCGATCTGCATGATCGCCGCCGCGAAGGGCAAGATCACCTCGGCGATCCTCGGGATGTTCATCCCCATCGTCGCCTACGTCGCCGCGATTCGGCTCGCCCGACCTGGCTCGCCCTGGGCTCGCCGCCGCTACAAGGAGGGCAGCGCCAAGCTCGCGGAGGCGGAAGCGCGCGAGGAAAAGCACAACCGCCGCGTGCGCCGCTGGCAGGACCTGATCGGCGGGGCGCCGTCCGAACCCTCGCCCAAGGATGCGTCCAAGTGACTATTGCCACCTGGGCAAATGTACTGTTCACCCTTCGCTAATAGTTTGCTAACATGCCGCGCTCAATCCTGCTGAACCCCCGCCCTACATAGGCGGGGGGCGGGGGACCCACGTTGGTTGGGGCGAATTGCGGCCTGCTGGCCGCATAGCGCAAGAGCTTCTCACCGCGCGAGCCCGTCAGCTAACCCCGTAAGCCCGAGGAGCGGACGTGATGCGAACCATCTCCGGTGAACAACCGATTTCTGCGCGCCTGGCGCGAATTGCCGCGCTGGCGATCGCTGTCCTCTGCGTGCTCGCGATCGGCGCACCCGATGCCGGCGCGAACGGCTCCGGCGGAGTAGCAACCACGGCGTCCGGCAAGCCGGAGCAGCCCGCAGGCAACGCCCGCGAGGCGAAGTACTCGCGGTTGTGGGACAAGACGTCTCGCCGCGACAGGCGCTGGGCGCGCAGCACTGCCCAGTGCGAGTCCGGGGGCGACCCCGACGCAATCGGCAGCGGCGGTCTCTACCGCGGCGCCTTCCAATTCATGCGCTCGACCTGGGCCAACTCGCCGAAGAGCCCCGGCGGCGATCCGGTCGACTACAACTACCGCACCCAGGCCGTCGTCGCGATCGCGCTCATGCACCAGGATGGAGCCGGCCACTGGCCGGTCTGCGGCTGACCTGACAGTCGCGCGTCGGTCACGGCGCCATCACCACACGCCCGAAGGCCTTCCGACTCTCCAGATAGTCGTGCGCGGCTGCGGCTTCCGCGAGCGGGAACGAGCGGTCGATCTCGACGTGCAGCTCGCCGCGGCCAACCCGCTCGATCAGGTCGCCGATCATCGGGTGGATGCGGGGGTACTCGGGGATCATTGCTCCGCCCAGGTACACCCCGCGCAGCGTGTTGTTCTTCGTCCACAGCGACATCGCCTCGACCTCGGTGCCGGCTCGGCCCGCAGCTCCGACGCTGACGAGCGTCCCGCGGTACGCCAGCGCCTCGATGCTGTCGACCAAATTCTTTCCGCCGATCGAGTCGAGCACCACGTCTGCCCCCCGGCCGTCGGTCAGCTCGCCCACACGCTCGACGAAGCTCTCGCTGGCGTAGTTGATGCCGTGGTCCAGTCCCATGGGCTTCAGGCGCTCGAGCTTCTCGTCGCTCGAGGCGGTCGAGAGCACCGTCGCGCCCGCCTGCTTGGCGAGCTGGATCGCCGCCATCCCGACCCCGCCCCCTCCCGCGTGGATCAGAACCGTCTGCCCCGATTCGAGGCTCGCGGCCGTGAACAGGCATTCCTGCGCCGTGCCGAACGCGACCGGGATGCAGGCGGCTGTCGCCGGGTCGAGCCCCGCTGGGATCGGCCAGGTCATCATCGCGGGCACGGCCCGCTTCTCCGCATGGGAGCCGGCCAGGTTCAGAGCAACCACCCGGTCGCCCACGGCGGGGCTCTCGACTCCGGGGCCGACCGCGGTGACCGTGCCGGCGCTCAGGTAGCCGACGATGTGCGGGGTCTCCTCCGGCGGCGAGCCCGCGCGGGCAAGGAGATCGCCGCCCTCGATGCTGATCGCCTCGACTTCGGTCAACACGCAGCCCTCGGGACACTCCGGATCCGGGACTTCCTCGTAGCGCAGCACGTCCGGGCCGCCGTTCTCGTAGATCACCGCCGCTCTCATCGCACGTGATCTCTATCACTCGCGACGCCCGGTGTCGAGTCTCCGATCAGCGGCTGCGATAGAGACGCGTGGTCAGCGGCAGGAACACCGCGGTCAGGCCCGCCGCCACCGCGAGCGAGATCGCGATCTCCGATCCCACCGGGTTCCCCTCCATCAGCCCGCGTGCCGCGGTCGCGAGCACCGAGATCGGGTTCGCGTTCACGAATGCTTCCAGCCCCGCCGGCAGCGTGTCGGGGTCGACGAACACGTTGCTGAGGAAGGTGAGCGGGAAGATGGCTATGAAGCCGGCGTTCATCACCGCGTTCGGCGAGCGCAGCACCAGCCCGAGTGTGGTGAACACCCACGAGAGGCCGAAGGCGAAGACGACGGTGAGCGCGAGCGCCGCGAGCACGCCTTCGATTCCGGCGTCGGGCCGATACCCGAGGATCACGCCGAGGACGATGATCACGGTCCCGCCGAGCACGTAGCGGGCGCTGTCGCCGAGCAGTGCCCCGACCAGCGGCGCCGGCTTCCAGATCGGCAACGAGCGGAAGCGGTCGACGACGCCCCTTGTCAGGTCCGTGTTCAACGCGACGCCGGAGTAGACCGTCGTGAACAGAACCGACATCACGAGCAACCCGGGGAGGATGTACTCGAGGTACTCACCGGTGGAGCCGGCGATCGCACCACCGAAGATGTAGGTGAACATGAGCACGAACATCACCGGCGAGATCGTCGCGTCGACCAGCTGCTCGGGGACGTGCTTGACCTTCAGCATCCCGCGCCAGGCGAAGGCGAGGACGGCCGCGACCCTGCTTGCCCGCGGCGGGCGCGGCGTCGATGCCAGCGCCTTTCGCAGTGCAACCTCGTCGTAGATTCCAGATGCCTGGGCCTGAGTCGCCGGGGTGCTCATGCCGCCTGCTCCTCTCGGGGATCGAAAGCTTCCTCTGCGTCCTGGTCCTCGGCCGGACGCCCGGTCAGCGCCAGGAACACCTCGTCCAGGCTCGGCTGCCCGACGGAGAAGTCGGCGATGCGCACGCCTGATCGCGCCAGCTCCGCAACCGCCTCGGCGCCGCGATCGGCATCGGCGCACGAGACCGAGAGTGCGGCGGGGTCAGGCTCGAGGTGGACCGAGCCGATTTCGCGCTCGAGGACCCGCTCGGCCTCGGGTCGCTGCTGGGGATCGAGCAGCCGCACATGCAGCGCGCCCGAGCCTACGGACGCCTTCAGCTGGCCCGGGGTTCCCTCGGCGATCACCTTGCCGTGATCGATAACCGCGATCCCCTCGGCGAGTTGGTCCGCCTCGTCGAGGTACTGGGTGCAGAGCAGGATCGTCGTCCCTTCGGCGACCAAGGAGCGGATGATGTCCCACACCTGGTTGCGGGAGCGGGGATCGAGCCCCGTGGTCGGCTCGTCCATGAACATCAGCCGCGGCGTGACGACGATGCTGGCGGCGATGTCGAGCCGGCGTCGCATCCCGCCGGAGTAGTTCTTCACCAGCCTGCCGGCGGCGTCGGCGATGCCGAACGCCTCGAGCAGCTCGGTGGCGCGTGCCTTCGCTGCTGCGCGCCTCAGTCCGACGAGGCGGCCGATCAGCACGAGGTTCTCCCAGCCGCTGAGATCCTCGTCGACCGACGCGAGCTGGCCGGTGAGGCTGACCAGCTCACGCACCGAATCGGCTTCCTTGACGATGTCGTGCCCGAGCACCCGGGCGGAGCCGGCGTCGGGGCGCAGCAGCGTCGCAAGCATCTTGATCGTGGTCGTCTTCCCGGCACCGTTGGGGCCGAGCACGCCGTACACCGAGCCTCTACGGACGGCGAGGTCGACGCCGTCCACCGCCTTCACCTTCCCGAACGACTTCGCAAGCCCGGTGGCCTCGACCGCCAGCGGCGCTTGTGCAACAGAGCTGTTGGCGTTGTTTGTCATCTGATGTTCCTTGTGACTTACCCGCGGCAGCAAACTCATCTTCAGCGCAGAGCCTCGATAGACAAGTTACCGAGAGGACGCTACGGGCCAATTAGGCCAGGATCTGTCCTCAATGCCAGAGAAGTGAAGCCCGGCCGGAGCAACCGCTTCCAAGCTTGGACACGGCGTCTCGCCCGAAGCGCTCACGGATCTCGTCGATTGCGGCGTCGAGGGCGGCGCTCTGGCGGCGGTTGAACGGCAGCGGGAGCTGAACTCCGGCACCGACGTGGTCGAGGTTCGTCACGGTCACTCCGACCAGCGTCAGTCCGCGGCGCTCGATCAACGGGATTGCGGCCTCGAGCAGAGTCCTCGCCGCTCCCAGGATCGGCTCGTTCGACGCCGTTGCGTGAAGAAGCGTGCGGGAGCGGCTCGCTCGGGTGAAGTCGGCGAAGCGGAGCCGAAGCAGGACCGTCCGCCCGGCCCGCCTCGCCTTTCGCATCCGGCTGGTGACGCGGTCGACGAGTTCGATCACGATCGCGTCGATCTGCTCCCGCGAGCGCGACCCGCGCCCGAACGCGGATTGGGCGCCGAACGAGCGCCGCCTGCCACCCGAGCGAACCCGGCGCGGATCGCGGTTGTTTGCGATCGCGTGCAGGTGCCGGCCGGCTGCGTGGCCGAGCGTCGCGACGAGGTAGGCCTCGGAGTGGCGGGCCAGCTCGCCGACGGTTGCGATCCCGTGGCGGTGGAGCTTGCGCGCGGTGGAGGCGCCGACGCCCCACAGTCGCTCGACCGGGAGTGGGTGCATGAAAGCGACCTCCTCTTCGGGCCGGATCAGCAGCAGGCCGTCGGGCTTCGCGGCCGTGCTGACCATTTTTGCCAGCACCTTGGTCCTGGCGATGCCGACCGTGAGCGGCAGGCCGACCGTCTCGCGGACCTCGCCTTTCAGGCGAGCGGCGATCTCGATCGGGGTCCCTGAGATGTGCCGCAGGCCGCGGACGTCGAGGAAAGCCTCCTCCAGCGACAGCCCTTCGACCGCGGGCGCGGTTTCGCGAAAGATCCGGAACAGGGCCCTGCTCGCTTCGGTGTAGGCGGAGAACCGCGGCGCGACCACAACGGCGTGCGGGCACAACCGCCGGGCGCGCGCCCCGCCCATCGCACCGCGGACTCCGTAGGCCCGGGCCTCGTAGCTCGCCGCCAGGACGACGCCATGGCCAACGATCACCGGCCGGCCACGCAGCGCCGGATCGTCTCGCTGCGCCACGGACGCGAAGAAGGCGTCGACGTCAGCGTGGAGGATCGTCGCTTCGCCCGACACGAACGTATGTTCGCACACGTGGCGTACGTCAAACTGCGATCAGTTTCGCTGCGCACGGAGGTCTAACCACGTGCGGAGCTGATAGCCAACGACCGAAGGAGCGATCGATGACCCCAACACCCCTGATCACCGGCACCGACTTCCTCTGCGTGGCCACCGAGGACTTCGAGCGCGCGGTCCAGTTCTACGGCGGCGTGCTCGGCCTGCCCGAGTCCAAGCGCTGGGGCGACATGCCGGCGGCAGAGTTCGAGACCGGCAACCTGACGATCGCGGTGATGCAATCCGACGCGTTCGGGATGGAGTTCCGAGCCAACAACCATCCGATCGAGCTTCACGTCGAGGACTTCGAAGCCGCCCGCGCCGAGCTCGAGTCTCGCGGCGTCGCCTTCGAGGGCGACACCCTTGACTCCGGGGTCTGCTTCCAGGCGTTCTTCGCGGACCCGGACGGCAACGCGCTGGCGATCCACCACCGCTACGCGCCCGCACCGTCCTGACTTTGTAGTCAGCCGCATGATATCCTTGGCTGGTGGGACCGATCCAGTCAGCGACGCCGACCCCTGAATCGGTCGCGGACAGGCCCCTCTCCTCAGGCGATCCCGCCTTTAACGGCCATCGAAACCTGAAGCGCCACGCGCTGCGGCACCTGTGGCTGCACTTCACGCCGATGGGCGGGTTCGACTCCCCCGAGCGGCTGCAGGTGATCACCCGCGGCGAGGGCTGCTACGTCTGGGACCTCGAAGGCAGGCGCTACCTCGACGGCCTCTCGGGGCTGTTCGCGGTCAACGTCGGCTACAGCTACGGCGAGGAGATCGGCGCGGCGGCCGCGGCGCAGATGCGCGAGCTGCCGTTCTACTCCAACTGGACATTCGCCCACCCGCGCTCGATCGAGCTCGCGTCCGAGCTCGCCGCGCTCGCTCCCGGCGACCTCAACCGCGTCTTCCTGGTCTCGGGCGGCAGCGAGGCCGTCGAGTCCGCGTGGAAGCTCGCAAAGCAGTACCACGCCGCTCGCGGGGAGCGCCGCTGGAAGGTGATCGGGCGTCGCGTCGCCTATCACGGGACCACGATGGGGGCGCTGTCGATCACCAACATCCCGTCGCTGACGACGCCGTTCGAGCCGCTGGTCCCCGATGTCCTGCACGTCTCGAACACGAACAGCTTCCACCGCCCGGCGGGCGAGAGCGAGGCGGAGTTCACCGCCTTCCTGCTCGCCGAGCTCGAGGCGGCGATCGCGAGCGCCGGGCCGGAAACGGTGGCGATGATGATCGCCGAGCCGGTCCAGAACGCGGGCGGCTCCTTCACTCCCCCGGCCGGCTACTTCCCAGGCGTGCGGGAGATCTGCGACCGCCACGGGATCCTGCTGGTCGCCGACGAGACGATCACCGGCTTCGGCCGCATCGGCCACTGGTTCGCATCCGAGCGCTACGGGATCGAGCCCGACGTGATCACGACGGCCAAGGGCCTGTCGTCCGGGTACGCCGCGATCGGGGCGATGATCGCGTCCGACCGCGTGTTCGAGCCGTTCGCCGAGCCGGGCGCCATGTACACCCACGGGATGACGTTCGGCGGGCACCCGGTCGGGGCCGCGGTGGCGCTGAAGAACATCGAGATCCTGCGCCGGGAGGGGATCGTCGAGCACGTTCGCGCGACCGAGGGCGAGCTGCGGGCGACGCTGGAGCCACTGCTGGAGCTGCCGATCGTCGGCGACCTGCGCGGCGCCGGCTTCTTCCTCGCACTGGAGCTGGTGCGCGACAAGCGCACTCGCGCGAGCTTCAGCGGGCCGGAGTGCGACAAGCTCCTGCGCGGGTTTCTGTCGCCGCGGCTGTTCGAGCTGGGATTGATCTGCCGCGCCGACGATCGCGGCGACCCGGTGATTCAGATCTCGCCGCCGCTGGTGGCGGGACAGGAGGAATTCGACGAGATCGCATGCATCCTCGGCCAGGCGCTGAGCGAGGCCGGCGAGCAAATGGGAGTGGCGGCCTGATGGCGACATCAAGCGCCGCCCGACGCGGAGGCCGCGGTGGTCGCGGCGGAAGGTAGAGAGAGATGAGCAGCAACGGACACGTATTCGACGCGATCGTCGTCGGCGGAGGGCACAACGGGCTCACCGCCGGCGCCTACCTGGCGCGGGCCGGCATGCGGGTCTGCATCCTCGAGCGCCGCCCGATCCTGGGCGGGGCCTGCGTGACCGAGGAGCTGTGGCCCGGCCAGCGCGTCTCGCGCGCCTCATACGTGGTCTCGATGCTGCAGCCAAAGGTCGTCGCCGACCTGCACCTGCGCGAGTTCGGCTACGAGCCGATCCGCCTCGATCCCGGCTTCGCGACCATGTCGCCCGAAGGGCGGCCGATCTTCTTCTACGACGGCGAGAACGAGACGTGCGAGTCGATCGCCGCGCATTCGCCGCCGGACGCCGCGGCGTATCCGCGCTTCGAGCGCATGTTCACCGGGATGTCGAAGTTCTTCGCGCCGATGATGATGAAGCCGCCGCCCGCGCTCGGCTCGAAGCGCCCCGGCGACGTGCTCGAGCTGCTGCGAGAGGCAGGCCGGATCGCGGGGCTCTCGGAGCGAGAGCTCCATGAGCTCTACCGCGTGATGACGATGTCGGTGGGCGACCTGCTCGACGAGTGGTTCGAGTCGGACGTGATCAAGGGCGCCTACGCTTCCACCGGCGTGGTCGGTGTGTGGGCCGGTCCGCGCACGCCCGGCACCGCCTACAACCTGCTGCACCATTGGTTGGGGGAGCTCGATGGGGTCCCCGGCGCCTGGGGTCACGTGAAGGGCGGGATGGGCGCGATCTCGCAGGCGATCGCCGCCAGCGCCCGCGTGGCCGGCGCGACGATCCGCACCGACGCCGAGGTGGCCTCGATCGATATCGAGGGCGGGCGCACGATCGGAGTGACGCTCGCCGACGGCGAGCAGCTTCGCGCCCCGATCGTCGCCTCGGGAGCACACCCGAGAACGACGGTGCTCGATCTCGCCGGCGCCGATCATTTCCCCGACGAGGTCGTCGAGGACATACGCCGCTGGCGCAGCCGCGGAGGATCGGTGAAGATCAACTGCGTGCTCTCGGAGCCGCCGCGCTACGAGGGAGTCTCGGACGAGGAAGCGCAGGCGCTGCTTCACACGAGCTTCGCGCTCGCTCCGTCGATCGACTACCTGGAGCGGGCGTGGCAGGACGCAACGCTGGGCCGCCCCGCGGCCGAGCCGTACGTCGAGGTCGAGGTGCCGACCTCGCTCGACCCGACGCTGACCGATGACGGGACGACGGTGATGACGATGTTCACCCAGTACGGCCCGCACGCGGAGGAGGACTGGGCCGAGGGCGATCGTGAGGCATATGCCAAGCGCTGCTTCGACATGGTCGGGCGCTACGCGCCCAATGTCCCCGGTGCGATCCTCAACTACGAGGTGCTCGCGCCGCCGGACCTCGAGCGCATCTTCGGGCTGCAGGGCGGCTCGATCTTCCAGGGCGAGCAGGGCCTCGACCAGATGGCATTCATGCGCCCCTCGCCGGCGATGGCGCGCTACGCGACGCCGGTGGCCGGGCTGTATCTGTGCGGAGCGGGGACGCACCCCGGCGGCGGCGTGATGGCGGCGTCGGGGCACAACGCGGCGCAGCGGATATTGCGAGACAGACGGCGGGACGCGTTCCGGCGGAAGCTGCGGCCGCGGTTCGGCGCGGAGCCCGTCGGCGCCCGGCAGGACTGAACGGCAGCACCCAGAGCAGCAAGGATCGGGTTTGGCCGCCCGCGAGGCGGGGTCGGCTGATGGCTTGCGAGTTATTGCCGGATAGCGGCAACAAGTCGCAAGTCGTCCGACTTTTCCCGATAAGGGTCGGATAGCGACCCAAATCCGGAAAACTCGACAGGTGCCCTCCTTCGGTGCTGCCGTTCGTGACTGTCGCAGGCGCCACAGCTCTCATTCGCCCCGCCACACGGGCGGGCGGCCTTCGGCGAAGGCCTGCGCTCCCTCCTCGGCGTCGGCCGACGCCATCGCTCGATCGTACGCGGGGATGCTGCCGTCGCGAAGCGCGGCGAATGCTTCCTCGACGCTCATCTGCTCGGTCGCCGCGAGGATCGCCTTCACCGCCCGCGTTGCCAGCGGTGCGGCGGCCTCGATCTCGGCCGCCAGGGCCCGCGCCTCCTCCAGCAGCCGCTCGCGCTCGACGACGCGGTTGACGATCCCCCAGCGCGCCGCCTCGGTCGCATCGATCGGCCTCCCGGTCAGCAGCAGCTCGCGGGCCAGCGCCGGCGGCATCCGGCGCGCGAGCCGGAAGATCCCGCCCGAGTCCGGGACCAGGCCCAGCTTCACCTCCGGCAACGAGAAGCGGGCATCGGGCACGGCGACGGCCAGATCGCAGGCGAGGGCGAGCTCGAACCCGCCGCCCGCCGCGTAGCCGTTGACCGCTGCGATCACGGGCTTGTCGAGGTCGAAGAGCTCGGTCAACCCGGCCAGCCCGCCCGGGCCGAACGCCTCCGGATCCCCCGGGTCGCCGGCTGCGTAGGCCTTCAGGTCCCAGCCCGCGGAGAAGAAGCGCTCGCCCGCGCCGGTGACGATCGCCACCCGCAGCTCGGCGTCGTCGCGGAAAGCAATGAAAGCCTCCCCCATCGCTCTGCTGGTCTCGGAATCGACCGCATTCGCAGGCGGCCGGTCGATCGTCAGCTCCAGAACCGCGCCATGACGTTCGATCCCGATCCCGGGCGATTTGGCGCTTTTCTCTCGCATAGCGAGAGTTTCGCGCCAAACGCGCCGAGATGCCCTCCCTCGGTGCTGCCGTTCGCGACTAGCGGTGGCCTACCGCAGCACCAGCGCGTGGCGCGGGTGCCAGCCGAGCTTCACCTTGTGGCCGACCTCCCAGCGGTCCTCCGCGCGCGAGCGGGAAACGTTCTGCTCGAGCGCGACGATGCGGGCTCCCGGCGCCAGTTCGACGATCAGCTGCGTGGTCGTGCCGAGGTAGACGCGCTCGACGACCTCGCCCTCGACCCCGAACATGCCCTCATCGATGTCCTCGATGAAGATCTTCTCCGGCCTGATCGAGAGGAAGACCTCGTCTCCCTGCCCGCAATCCTCGGGGGTCTCGACGGGGCAGATCGATCCACCAGGGATCCTCGCGCCGCCGTCCTCGACCGTCGAGGCGAGCAGGTTCGAGATCCCGATGAAGCCGGCGACGAAGGTGCGCGCCGGCTGCTCGTAGATCTCCTCGGGCGTCGCGCATTGCTGGACCACGCCGCCGTCCATCACGGCGATCCGATCGGACATCGCCAGCGCCTCTTCCTGGTCGTGGGTGACGTAGAGGAAGGTGATCCCGACCTCGCGCTGGATCTGCTTCAGCTCCACCTGCATCTGCTTTCGCAGCTTCAGGTCCAGGGCGCCGAGCGGCTCGTCGAGCAGCAACACGGCGGGGCGGTTCACGAGCGCGCGCGCGAGCGCGACACGCTGCTTCTGCCCGCCTGAGAGCTGATTCGGCTTCGACTTGTCGCGCCCCTCCAGCTGCACCAGCTCCAGCGCTTCCGCGACCCGGGTGCGAATCTCGTCCTCCTCGACCTTGCGCCGCCGCAGCCCGAAGGCGACGTTCTCGGCGACGTCGAGGTGCTCGAACAGCGCGTAGCTCTGGAACACGGTGTTGACGTTGCGATTGAAGGGCGGCACTTCTTCCACCGGCTCGCCCTCGAGGAAGATCCGCCCCTCGCTCGGCTGCTCGAACCCGGCGACCATCCGCAGCGTCGTCGTCTTGCCGCAACCGGATGGGCCGAGAAGGGAGAAGAACTCGTTCTTGGCGATCGTCAGGTTGAGGTCGTCGACCGCATTCATCTCGCCGAATCGCTTCGTCACGCCCTCGAAGCGGATTGCCTCGCCGTCCTTGCCGTCGCTCATCCCACATCTCCTCCCACGAGCACGTTTTCCTCTCCTTTGCGTCCAAGCAATCGCGGCAGCGCCACGGCGATGATGATCAGCACGAATGAGATGAACAGCATCATCGTCCCGATCGCGTTGATCGTCGGCGTGACGCCGAAGCGGATCGACGAGTAGATCTGCACCGGCAGCGGCGTCGGCGACTCGCCCGTGGTGAAGAACGAGAGCACGAAGTCGTCGAAGCTGAGCGCGAAGATCAGCAGGCCGGAGGCGATGATCGCCGGCCAAAGCGCCGGCAGCACCACCAGCCGGACCGTGTGCAGCCGGGTGGCGCCGAGGTCCAGCGCGGCTTCCTCGACATGCCGGTTCAGTGCCGAGAGCCGCGCCCGAACGATCACGGTCACGAACGAGATCGAGAACGTGATGTGGGCGATCATCACCGTCGCCACCGACAGCTCCATCCCGATCTGCGAAAAGAAGCAGCGCCGAGACGCCGGCGACGATCTCCGGCGTGACCAGCGGGATAACATCAGCACGTTGCTCGAGGAGGCGAGCTTGGACTGGGCGCGGACGAGGCCGAAGGCCAGGGCGGTGCCGATCGCGGTCCCGAAGATCATCGTCACCGTCGCGATCTCGAGGCTGGCGAAGAGCCCGTCTCGCAGCGTCTGGTTTCCGAAGAACTCCTCGTACCACTGCAGGCTGAAGCCGGTGAAGTTCTGCAGCGACGGACTCGAGTTGAACGAGAACAGCGCCACGACCACCAGCGGCATGAAACTGAAGACGCAAGAAGGCGAAGAAGAACACCCGCAGGAAGCGCGGCCTGTCGAATCCCTTGCTCACATCGCCTCCCGCGAGGCCCGCGACGCGGAGCGCAGATAGAAGACCATGAAGATGAACAGGAAGCCCATCATCACCGTAGTCAGGGCGGCACCGAAGGTCCAGTTCTGGGCCTCGAGGAACTGCTGCTGGATCAGGTTCCCGACCATGTAGGTGTCGGGCCCGCCGAGCAGCTGCGCGGCGACGAAATCCCCGACCGCGGGCAGGAAGACGAGCACCGACCCAGCCGCCACCCCCTGCATCGAGGCCGGCAGGGTGACGTGGCGAAAGGTCTGCCAGCGGGTCCCGTAGAGATCCTTGCCGGCCTCGATCAGCGCCGGATCCATTCGGTCCAGCGCCGCGTACAGCGGCAGGATCATGAACGCGAGGTATCCGTACACCAGGCCGCCGACGACGGCAAACGGCGTGTTCAGGAACTGCACCCCTTTGTCGGCGAGGCCGGTGTCGGTGATCATGCCGTTGACGAGGCCCTCGTCGGAGAGCAGCGCGACCCATGCGTAGGTTCGGATCAGGTAGTTGACCAGGAACGGGAACGACGACGAGGGCGATCAGCACCGTCTTCCAGCGCCCCCCGAAACGGGCGATGTAGTACGCGAGCGGGTAGCCGATCAGCAGGCAGAGGACGACGGTGGCGAAGGCATAGCCGACCGAACGCAGCAGCACCGGCGCGAACAGCGGATCGAAGACGTCAGCGTAGTTGCCCGGATGCCAGCCATACAGCGCGAGGTACTCGTCGTTGGATGACCCCAGCGAGACCCCGAGCACGATGCACAGAGGTATTGCGAAAAGCAACAGCAGCCACGCTCCGCCCGGCAGCAGCATCAGATGCGCGAAGCGGTTCTCGCTGATCAGCTCATGCAGATGAGCTCGAGCCGAACCGGACGCGAAGCGGAGGATTCGGCGGCCTTCATGTGGTCGGCGGCGCTAGCCGGCCTTCACCTCCAGCCAGGTGCGGTCCCACAGGCGTCGCTGCTCGTCGTCGAGGTTCGCGAACTGCTCGCCGGTCTCGAGGTCCTCGGGGGTGACGACGATCGCCGGGTCACCCTTGGCGATCTCCTCGAAGGCCAGGTCGGCCCCGCGATTCGGCATGGGATACCCCGTCCACTGGCAATTCTGCGCGGCGTGCTTCGGGTCGAGCATGAAGTCGATGAAGAGCAGCGCCGTCCCGGGATGCTCGGCGTTCACGGGGATCACGAACGTGTCGCTTCCCACCGGGTAGCCCTCGCTGCACTTCTCGAACTGGTAGTTCTCGGGCTTGTCGACCCGGTAGCGGATGTTGATCACGTCGCCGTTCCACATGTGCTGGATCCAGGCGTTGCCGCTGCTCATGTTCGTGATCGTGTCGACCGAGAAACCGCGCAGGTCCGGCTTGATCTCCAGCAGCCAGTCGCGGGAGGCGTCGAGCTCTGACTGGACGATCGTGTTCAGGTCGTAGCCGTTGCGGATGTTGGCGGCTCCAATCCCCTCCTGGAAGTCGTCGAGGACGTATATCCGCCCCGCCGCCTCCGGGTTGGCGAGGTCGTTCCACGACCCCGTGACTTCGACCAGGTCGGAGCGGTAGCCGATCCCGGTCAGGTACAGCGAATAGGGCACGGAATGCAGCGAGCCCGGGTCGTACCAGGGGTCTTCGAAGTAGGCGTAGATGCTTCCGAAGTGGCGTAGCTTGTCGTGCGGCAGCTGCAGAAGCTGATCGGAGAGGACCAGCTTCTGCACGAACTCGGCCGTCGGGCAGACGACGTCGTAGGCGTTCCCCCCCTGGAGCTTCGCCATCATCCCCGGCATCGAGTCGAAGTAGGACTCGACCACCCGCACCTCCGTGCAGGTCCTCGAAATCCTTGACCAGCTTCGGATCGATGTACTGGGAGTAGTTGAAGTAGAAGAGGTCGCCGTCGGCCTTCGGCTCAATCCGGGCGGTCGGTGTTCGCCCGACAGTCCCCCCGCGTGTGATCCCGCAACCTCCCAGCGCCGCCCCGAGTGCGAGCCCGGCGCGCCCGCCTCAGGATCCCGCCTGGCGCCGAAGTCGCGGCGCCGCATCATCGCTGCCGGCGGCATCTCCTGAGGAAGGGCGAGCTCGGCCGCGATCGCGCTCCAGACCTGCTGGCGCGCCCGCTCGAGCGGAACCGCCGGGTCGCCGGCGAGGGCGCGGACGCCGAAACCGTCGATCAGCGCGAGGATCCGATCGGCCAGCGGCGTCGGGTCGCATCGGGCGAACTCCCCCGCCGCCATGCCCGCCTCGAGCTCCTCGGTGAACCATTCCCCCATCCGTTCGTACAGCCGCGCGCTCGTCTTGCGCAGCTCGCCGTCCCGCGCCGCACGCAGCCACAGCTCCACCCAGAGCATCCAGTCGCGCCGCAGCGTCCCCGGATACGGGAGGCAGCCGTCGATCATCGACGCAAGGCTCGCGGTGTGAGTGAGGCCGCGCCGCTCGGGATCCTGGATGCGGGTATCGCCGGCGAGCTCGTAGGAATGCTCAAGCGCCTCGGCGAGCAGGGCATCGCGGGTCTCGAAGTGGTAGTGCACCAGCGAGGTCGAGACGCCCGCCCCCATCGCGATCCGGGCGATGCGGGCATCGTCGATCCCGTCGCGGGCAATCAGCTCGACGGCCGAATCGAGGATGCGCTCGCGGGCACTGCGTTGCGGGGGGTCGGCGCCCTGGCGCGGCGCGGCGGGGCGGCTGGCGACGCGTGCGCCGTTCACCTCAAACGGCTCCCGCCAGGTCGGCGCGGATGCGATCGGCGAACCAGCCCACGGCCGCCTCCCGGCCCGACAGCGGACCGGGCAAATAGCCGCGCGTCTCGATCCCGGTTTGGACGTTGGAGACCAAGTCCACATCTTCATTGTGAACGAGCCTGTTGAGCTTTTGGTTCAACCGCTGCACGGCCCGCGTCCGCAGCCCGGGATTCGCCGCCCGGTAGCCCATGAACACGTCCCGCGAGCGCTGCGGGCCGTCGGGGTTGATCTGCCAGGTCATCACCTGGTCGGGGTACAGGTCGATCGCCGTGTTCGGGTAGATGAAGAGATAGCGCCACACGTCGCGATCGCTCTCCTCCAGCCCCGGCATCGGGCGTACGAACCGGCGGTAGGCGCGCTCCATGCGGCTGCCCTGGGGCTCGTCGCGCAGGGGCGCCTCGAACCAGACCCAGTTGTCGTGGATCTCGACGCCGTAGCGCTGGCAGTCGTACAACCGCATCAACCCCGGGTGGGCGATCGGCACGTGGTAGCCCTCGAGGTAGTTGTCGGCGATGATCTTCCAGTTCACCGGCTGGTGGCCGTGATGGGGTGCGAACGGCACGAGCTCGGGGATCCGGTAGCGAGCGAGGCGCTCGGGAAGCTCGCCGAGCAGCTCTGCGAGCGGCTCGGCGTCGAGTCGCAGGTTGACGAAGATCAGCCCGAAGACCTCCTCGACCCGCGCCGGCATCAACCCGAGCTGCGACTTGTCGAGCTCGGCGAACCCCGCGGTGCTCGGGCACCCCGATCAGCTCGCCGTCGAGCCGATAGGTCCAGCCGTGGTAGCGGCAGCGGAGCGCCTTGCCGCACTCGCCCGCGCCGCTCAACAGGCGCGAGCCGCGGTGCCGGCAGACGTTGCGGAACGCGCGCAGCTTGCCCTCGGGGTCGCGCACGATCAGCACCGGCTGCGTGCCGACCTGGGCGGTGATGTAACTGCCCGGAGCGACCTGGCTGGCGTGGCCGGCGAGCTGCCAGCTGCGCTCGATCACGTGCTCACGCTCTGCTTCGAGCACTTCCGGGTCGCGGTAGTAACGCGGCTCCAGCGCCTTCGGCACCCGCGGTGAAGCGGGATCGGCGCCTGCGCGCGCACGGTCAGCTCGCCTGGCCGGTGCCTTCTGCTCGGTCAGCGTCATCGCTCTCTCCAAATCCTGACTTTGTAATCAGTAGCATGATATCATGCCTGCGGTGCTTCGTCTGGGCGCGAAAAGGGACGCGTGGCTCTCGCTTACGCCCGAACCGGAGAGCGAGCTGCCGGAGGCGCTCGCGACGCTTGCGGCTGCGCTCACGGATGCCGGCAGCGCCACCCCAGCCGACGTCGAGCGCGAGCGCCAGCTTCTCGAGCGCCTCGTCGTTCGCGGCAAGCGCCGCGCCTGGATGGCGCGCCTGTCCGCCGCGATCGAGCTCGCCGAGGCCGCCGACCCTGACGATCGCGACCCCGAGATCGCCGCGGCGCGCGCGCTCGTGATCGACATCCTTCACAACCATCACCAGCTACTGCTCGGGGTCGATCCCGGGAGGCGGAGCGCAGCTCGCAGGAGCGGGCGCTGCTCGAACAACGACTCGCGAACTCGAAATCGAAAGGCTAGGAGCAGAATGACGACCTCGACCTTGACCACCGATGCCCTCACCGCTCCCGCCGCGGAGCTGACACCGGAGCAGCTCGACCTGCGCGAGCGCGCACGCGACTTCGTCGACGAGCTGCTGATCCCGAACGAGGAACTGGCCGAGCGCAGCGGCGGCAAGATCCCGGACGAGCTGAAGCAGCGGATCAAGGAGGCGTCGATCGAGGCCGGCCTCAGCGGCGGCCTGCACTCCCCCGAGTACGGCGGCCAGGGCTGGACGAAGATGGAGTGGTCCTGGTCGAGGAGCAGTTCGGGCGCTCGACCAACGCGCTCTCGTGGCACATCCCGGGGGCCTACAACGTGCTCGCCTCCGGCACCGCGGAGCAGATCGACCGTTACCTGCGCCCCGCGCTGCGCGGCGAGCTGCACGACGCCTACGCGGTCACCGAGGAGCGCGCCGGGTCGGATCCGTCGATGATCGAGTCGACGGCCGACCGGACCGACGCCGGCTGGCGGATCAACGGCGAGAAGTGGTTCGTCACCTACGGCGACATCGCCGCCGTCTACATCGTGATGGCGAACGCGGTCGTCGACGGCGAGCGGCTGCCCACCCTGTTCCTGATCGATCGCGACACGCCGGGGATCGAGATGGTCGACGACCCGCCGTTCACCCACACCTACCCGCACGGCGCACCCGCGATCCGCTTCACCGACGTCGAGGTCGGCGACGAGGCGGTGATCGGCGGGCTCGGCGGCGGCGAGGACCTGCAGCGCGCCTGGTTCACCGAGGAGCGCCTGGGGATCGCCGCCCGAGGCGTCGGCTCGATGTGGCGCCTGCTCGAGGAGACGACCGCCTGGGCACTGTCTCGCCAGCAGGGCGGCGGCCGATCATGGACTACCAGGGCGTCAGCTTCCCGCTCGCCGACTCGGCCGCCGACGCGGCCGCAGGGCGACTGCTGACGATGGAGGTCGCACGGCTCGTCGACGCGGGGGCCGACCCGAAGGTCGTGCACGCGAAAGCATCGATGGCGAAGCTGTTCGTCAGCGAGGCGGCTTGCCGCTGCGCAGACCGCGCGGTCCAGATCTTCGGCGGTCGCGGCTACATGCGCACGAACGTCGCCGAGCGCTTCCTGCGCGAGCTCCGTGTCGACCGGATCTGGGAGGGCACCAGCGAGATCCAGCGGCTGATCGTCGCCCGCGCGCTGCGCGCGCCGCGGCGTCGAGCGCACGTTGCACTAAGCAAGCGGGGTCTCAATCCCATGCTCAACGATCGCGATATCGAGGCGCTTCGCAACTCCTACGCCGACCTGGCGCGAGGCGATGCGCACGCCGCCATGGCCGTACTCCATCCGGATGCGGAGTGGCGCGAGAGCGGCGAGCTGCCGGACATCGACGTGCTTCACGGGCGCAAGGAGATCGAACGCTTCCTGGCCGCCTTCCTCGAGTCATGGTCGGAGTTCCACCAGGAGGTCGAGGAGGTCGAGGTCGCCGGAGACCGCGCAGCGCTGATCATCAACCTGCGCGCCGTCGGCCGCGAGAGCGGGGTGCCCGTCGAGACCCGCTATGCACACATCTGGACCCTGCGCGACGGGAGGGGCATCCTGGTCGAGGCCTATCGCGATCCAGACGAGGCGCTGACAGCGCTTCGCGAGCGAGCGAAGCCGTAGGCGCCGACCGCCAGCACGCTCACCCACAGAGCCAGATAGCCGGCCACGTGGGCGCCGCCCGCGTCGACGTCATCCGACTGTATGGCGACCGCCGCCAGCTCCAGCGCCCCGAGCGCGGCGTACGCGAGCGCGCAGCCGCGCAGCCGCGCCAGATCGTCATCGCGGACGGCAAAAGCGGCCGCGACGCCAAACCCGGCCATGAACGCCCCGACGGCCCTCGCGGTAAGCGGCGTCAGCGGCCAGGGCCAAAGATCGGCCGCCTCGTCGCCGAGCGCGAAGAGCGCAGCGCCAACGAACAGCATCAGCGCCGCCTGAACCGAGAGCGCGGCGCGTAGCCAGGGACGGATGCGCTCGCCCACTCGTTGCACCGCCGGTGCGCGTCGAGCCTGCGCGGCGAGCGCGATCGCCAGGAACGGGACGACGAGAACGTAGACCGACAGCCAGAACCACCCGAACAGGCTGTCGAGGTCGAATTTGTCGAGATGCAGCAGCGTGGCGACGAGCAACAGCAGGGCGATCGTGAACACGGGCGGGATGACGGTGCGCGCGTACGACCAGCTCTCCTGAACGGCCGCCCAGGCGAGCAACACGAAGGCGGCCCAGTAGGCGGCGCCGAGGAACGCGGCCGTCAGCGGCGGCTCGATCGTCCAGGAAAAGAAGCGGTCGGTCTCAGCGGCCCCGGCGAACAGCTGCAGCCCGGCGATCAGCGCCAACACGGCGGCGATCCGAAAGAACCAGCGCAGCGGCGCGATCACATCGCTCATCACCAGCAGTCTTACCCGGATACCCCTTCTGAGCAAAGGGCTGCCCGCCCCGGCTGTGCCGGGTCATCGAATCACGGCGTCGAGCGCGACGCAGCCCTCGCCCGCGGCGTGGACGACGACCGGGTTGAGCTCGATCAGCCCGTATGAGCCGGCGAGCAGCAGATCGCCCACGTTCGCCGCCAGCTCGCACAGCGCTGCGACGTCGCGTGGCGACTCGCCGCGCGCGCCGAACAGCAGCGCCGCGCCGCGCAGCGAGCGCAGCGCTCGCTCGACCCGCGCCGCATCGGCAGGAAGTGGGACAACAGCCGCGTCGGCGAGCGCCTCTGTCCAGATGCCTCCGAGCGCGAGCACGAGCGCCGGCACCACGGCGTCGGAGCGCGCGGCGACGAGCGCCTCGACGCCGGCGGGCTCCATCCGCTCGACGAGCAACCGTGAACCGTCGGCCTCGGGCAGCGCACCGAGGCGCTCGCAGGCGGCGCGCAGCTCGGCCTCGCTCTCGATCCCGAGCGCGAGCGCGCCGGCGTCGCTCTTGTGCAGGACCCGCGGGCCGGAGAGCTTCAACGCCACGGGCCACCCGATCCTCGCGGCGACCTCGATGCAGCCCTCGGCGTCCCCCGCCTCGCCGCCGTCGGGGACGGCGACGCCGGCGCCGCGCAGCAGCGCCTTCGCAGCAGCCTCCGAGGCCGCCGCGGGCGCGCTCGTATCGGCGACAGACGCCGCGGCGGCGGCGATCCTGCTGATCCTCTCGGGGTCGCCGGGGGCGTCGCGAAGCGCCCGCAGGCAAGCGAGCGCCGCCGTCAGCCCGCCGACCGCGGGCACCCCGCGCGCTGCGAACTCGCGGTTGGCGTCCTCGTCGACGAGGTCGGGCAACGTCGATGCGACGATGCTCGCCGCGGCGCAGTCGCCGGCGCCGTCGAGCAGCCCGCGCCGAACCGCCGCCCATGCAGCCTCGGACTCGGGGGAGAGATCCCGCGGGTGGTCGTAGAGCAGCAGCAGCTGGTCGATTGCCGGGTCCTCGCCGACCGTGCGCACGATCTCGGCGAGCAGGGCGGTGTCGCCCCAGATCATCGCCGTGTAGTCGAGCGGGTTTGCGATCGTCGCCGCCTCGGGCAGCATCGCCTCGAGCCGCCCCCGCGTGCTCGCGGCGAGATCGGGCAGCGGGACTCCGACGCGCTCGGCCTCGTCGGCGGCGAGCGCCGAGTCCCCGCCGGAGCAGGTCAGCACGGCGACGCCACCGCCTCGCGCCCGACGGGCGCGAGGCTCGGCGAGGACCCGCGAGAGCTCGAGCAGCTCGTGCGGGTCGCGCGCCCACGCAGCTCCCGCCTCCTCGACGAGCGCCCGGAAGACGCGCACGTCTCCGGCCAGCGATCCCGTGTGCGCGGCGGCGGCGCGCCCCGCGGCCTCCGAGGCGCCCACCTTCAGCACGGCGACGCCGATCCCGCGTTCCGCGCACGCGGCGAGCGCGGCTGCCAGCCGCTCGCCGTCGCCGTCGGACTCGAGGAACATCCCCACCGAGCCGACTGCGTCGAGCTCGCAGATCGCCGCCAGCCAGTCGCAGGCCTCCAGCACCGTCTGGTTTCCCGTCGAGACGATCGTGTGGAAGTCGATGCCGCGCCGCGAGCCGATCGCGTTCACCGCGAGGTTTCCGCTCTGCGAGATCAGCGCCACCGGGCCGGGCCGCAGCGGCTGGACCGAGTCGCCCCACATCGGAGCGCGCGCGCCGACCGCGACGACGCCGTTTCCGTTCGGGCCGCACACCGGCAGCGCGCCGGCCAGAGCCCGCGCTCGAAGCTCCTCCTCCAGCCCGCGGCCGGCGGCGACCTCGCCGAACCCGGCCGAGAGCACGATCGCTCCGCCGCAGCCGCGCGCGATCGCATCGTCGATCGCCGCCGGCACGCCGGCCGCCGGGATCGCGATCACGACCGAGTCGACCGGCCCGGGCAGCTCGCGCAGGCTCGGCACGCACTCGCGGCCATGGACGCGCTCGCGGTTCGGGTTCACGCCCCACACCGGTCCCGCGAATCCCGCGTGCTCGAGGTTTCTCAGCACCGAGTCGGCGTAGGAGCCCGGGCGGTCGTTGGCGCCTACGACGGCGATCGAGCGCGGGGCGAGCAACGGCGTGGGGTCGAGCGTCTGAACGCGCTTTGGCACCGACTCGACCTCCATCGGGCAATCAGAGTAACATGCGATTGACTACAAGGTCAGGATCCGTAGGAAGGACGCTCGGGATGTCGGAACCACGACTGGCGCTCGCCCGCGCCGACGTCGAAAAGACGCTGCGACCGGTCGAGCGCGCGACGATGCTCCCGCCCGCCGCATTCGCCGACCCGGCGGTGCTCGACTGGGAGCTCGACTCCTGTTTCGCGGCTGGGTCTGTGTCGGGCATGCGTCGCGCGTCGCGGAGCCCGGCAGCTACCTCGCGCGCGAGGTAGGCACCGACAGCGTCGTCGTGATGGGCGACGAGGACGGCCGCCCGCACGCGTTCCTGAACGTCTGCCGCCACCGCGGGGCGCGCGTGATCGAGGACGCGGAGGGAAGCGTCGCGCGCAGCATCCGCTGTCCCGTACCACGGCTTCAGCTATGGCCTTGACGGATCGCTCGTCGCCGCCCCGCACATGGAGGGCGTGGAGGACTTCGATCCCTCCTGCTGGGGACTGATCCCGGTCCGCTCGGCCCAGCTCGTCGGCGGTCTGCTGTTCGTCGATCTGTCGGGAGGGGCGCCGGACATCGCCGAGCACGTCGGGGAGCTCGTCTCGCACCTCGACCACTATCGCACGGGCGAGCTGCGCCGCGCGGGGGCGATCGAGTACGTCGGTCGAGGCGAACTGGAAGTCGATCGCCGAGAACTACTCCGAGTGCCTTCACTGCCCCGGCGTCCACCCGGAGCTGAACCGCATCTCCGACTATATGAGCGGCGAGGAGATCGAGGGCGCCGGCGCATGGTGCGGCGGCTCGATGATCCTTCGCGAGGGCTACTCGACGATGGCGGTGGACGGCGGCGACGGGAACGGGCGCCCGCCGATCGACGGCCTCAGCGGCGACGATCTGATCTCGGTCCTCTATTTGGTCCTGTTTCCGAACGCGCTCGTGTCGCTTCACCCCGACTACGTGATGCTGCACACGCTGTGGCCTCGCGAGCCGGGCCGCACCGACGTCACCTGCGAGTGGTTCTTCGAGCCGCGGGCGATCGAAGCCGCGGGTTTCGACCCTTCCGACGCGATCGATTTCTGGGACAAGGTGAACCGCCAGGACTGGCACGTCTGCGAGCTGACGCAGAAGGGCGTGCGCACCCGCGGCTATGTTCCCGGGCGCTACTCGGCAATGGAGGCCGACGTCCACAATTTCGACGTGATGGTCGCCGAGCGCTACATGGAGGCGCTGCGCGAGAGCACGGAGGTAACGGCATGAACGAGATCGCCGCCAAGCTCGGCGAGGTCGGGCTGCCGGAGCCGGTCGGCCGCGCTCGCGGCGCGCGACTGGGACGCGGTGATCGTCGGCGGCGGCCACAACGGGCTCACCGCCGCGACCTACCTCGCCCGCGCGGGCCAGCCGGTGCTCGTGCTCGAGCGCCGCGAGCGGCTCGGCGGCGCGGCACGCTGGAGCGGCCGTTCTCCGACGAGCGCTTCGTGATCAGCCCCTGCGCCTACGTCCTCGGGCTGCTCGACCCGATCGTGATCGACGAGCTGGCGCTGCGCGAGCGCGGGCTGCGCTACTGGATCGCCGACCCGAACCTGTGGATCCCGTTCGACGACGGCACGTCCTTCGGCCAGTTCCTGGACGACGCGAAGACGCTGGCAGAGCCTGGAGGCGCTCGGCGTCTCCAAGCGCGACATCGAGGGCTACTGGGCCTACGAGGAGATCTTCGACGAGGTCGCGCAGGCGGCTGCGCAACGGCGAGCGCGACACCTGGGTCGGCGACTCGCCGACGCCGCGAGGAGATCGAGGAGATGCTCGGCGACCCAGGAGATGATCGACCTCGTCTTCGACGCTTCGATCGCCGAGGTGCTCGACGCCCACTTCTCCGACGAGCGCCTGAAGACGCGCTATTCGGGCGGGGATCATCGGCACCTGGGGCGGGCCCGACGACCCCGGCACCGCGTCGATCAAGCTGATGCACCACCAGGGCGACCTCGACGGGCACGGCCCCGACCTGGGGCTACGTCGAGGGCGGGATGGGGATGGTCAGCTTCGCGATCGCCGACGCCGCCCGCGAGGCCGGCGCGACGCTCGCCTGCGGCGTGCCGGTCGCCGAGATCCGGCCCGGCGAGGGCGTCGAGCTCGAGGACGGGACCGAGATCCGCGCCCGGGCGGTCGTCTGCAACGCCGACCCGAAGCGCCTCCTGGGCCTGCTCGACGGCCACGAGATCGACGCCGCCTACCGCGAGCGCCTCGAGGCGTGGAAGATCCGCAGCCCGGTGGTCAAGTTCAACGCCGCGCTCGACCGCCTGCCCGAGTGGTCCGCGGCGCCGGGCGAGGACTGGCCGGCGCGGGCGACGATCGACGTCACCGGGACGATGGACGACGCGCAGGAGGCGTTCGAGGCGCTGCGAGCGCGGCGAGCCGGCGGTCGCGCTTCGGCGAGATCTACATCCAGACCGGCTACGACCCCAGCCCGGCGCCCGAGGGCAAGCACCTGATGAGCGTGTTCGGCCAGTACGCGCCGTACGACATCGCCGACGGCGACTGGGAGTCCGCACGCGACGCGCGTGGCGCGTCAGTTCATCGACCTGATCGACCGCTTCGCGCCCGGCTTCGAGGACTGCCTGATCGACCACGAGGTGCTCGGCCCGCCCGACATCGAGTCGCGGATCGGGCTCACCGGCGGCAACATCTTCCAGGGCGAGGTGACGCCCGACCAGATGTGGGAGCACCGGCTCACCCCGCGCACGCCGGTTCCCGGCGTGTACCTGTGCGGCGCCGCGACCCACCCGGCGGGCAGCGTGATCGCGCTCAACGGCCGCAACGCGGCCGCGGCCGTGCTCGCCGACGCCGGCGAGGCGCTGCCGGTGCCCGAGACGGTGAAGAGCGCCTAGTTAGCGCCTTCGGCGTTTGCGACGTCCATCCGCCGGAAGATGAAGCTGGTCGACTGCTTCTCGATCTCCTCGCCGTGCTCGTCGACCGGGACGTGGACATCGCCCGTGTAGGAGGTGAACCTCTTGGAGATCTCGAGGCCGGCCATCACGTCGCGCGTCTCGACCGACCACTGGTAGGGGACGATCGGGTCGCCTTCGCTGGCAAAGAGAATCCCGGGCGCCGTGTTGGAGTCGACGAACACTCCTCCCGGCAGCCCGCCGGAGACCGAGACGAATGCCCCAACGGCCGAGGAGGGCCCGGGGTTGCCGCTCGACCCCGGGTCGGCCGAGAGCACGCCGACCCCGCAGGAGGTGATGGCACCAGCGGAGAAGCCGCCGATCGCGATCCGCTTCTTGTCGAGCCGGTACTTGCCGGCGTTTGCCCGCATCCAGCGCACGCTCGCCTGAGCGTCGTGCGTGGCTTCGATCGCGGCGTTGTAGCACTCGGCCGTCACGCCCTGGGCGCCGGTGCAGCCGTTCGGGGCGAGCAGGCGGTAGTTGATAGACGCGGTCACGTACCCCTTGCGCGCGAACTCCGTCGCGAACTCGGACGCTGTCCCCTCGGACTTGTCGCCGCAGCAGAAGCCGCCGCCGTGGACCCAGATCACCACCGGGCGCTTGTCGACGTCATCGCCCTTCGGCTGGTAGAGGTCGAGCAGCAGATCCTGCGGCTCGCCGTTGACCGGAGCGCTGCCGTAGACGATGTCCCGCTTCACCGTCACCTTGCTGAAGACTTCGTCGCGATAGCGCTTTTCTGCGGCACCGGCCTGCGCGACAAGCGCGAACACGAGCACGAGTGCAACGAGCGCAAGTGCGAGTGTCTGGATCCTGCCTCTGGTGATCAAACGGTCCTCCTGACCTGGCACGGGAGGGTAGCGTGGCGCGCGCAGGATCTGTGACCGTCGGACGCCACACGAGACTCGGTTACTGGCTCGCCGAGGCGGGAGGAATCGAGGCGCAGCCGGCACTCCGCGAGGCGATCGAAGCGGATGTCTGCATCGTCGGAGGCGGTTTCCTCGGCCTGTGGACGGCTTGGTTCCTGGCGCAGCAACAGCCGGGCCTCGAGCTGGTGCTGCTCGAGGCCGAGCTGTGCGGCCGCGGTCCCAGCGGGCGCAACGCCGGCATCGCCCATCCTGTCTGGGCCCAGATGCCCGCGCTGCGATCGCGCTTCGGCGACGAGCAGGCGCTCGCCCTCGGGCTCGCCTCGGCCGACTCCGTAATCGGAATCGGCGAATGGTGCGAGAGCCAGGTGGTGGACGCCTGGTACGAGCCGCATCCGCTGATCGAGGCCTCCGTGGCGCCGAGCCAGGACGAACGCTGGGCCGCGGCCGTCGCGGCCTGCGCCGAGTTCGGTGTCGCCGACGCGTACTCGTCCGCCGGACGGGAGGAGCTGGGCGCCCATTTCGATTCCGATCGGGTTCGCGGCGGAGCGATCATGCGCCCCGGGGCGTCGCTGCAGCCGGCGAGGCTGGCCAACGCGCTGCGCGGCGCCCTACTCGATCGCGGCGTCTCGATCTTCGAGAACTCCCCCGTCGTCTCGCGGCGCGACGACGCGCGCGGGGTCCTGGTCGAGACCGGGTCCGGCGCCGTTCGAGCGCAGCGATGCGTGCTCGCCGTGAACACCGCCCTCGCCGGCTGGCCGGGCTTCCGCCGCCGCCTCAGCGTCACCTCCAGCCACATGCTGATCACCGAGCCCGCGCCGGACGTGCTCGAAGCGCACGGATGGGAGGGGGCGCCCGTCACCGACCACCGGACCCTGCTGCATTACTTCCGCGCCACGCCCGACAGGAGGATCGCGCTCGGCTGGGGAGGCGGCCCGATGGCATTCGGAGGGCGGATCGCCGGGCGGCTCGAGATCGACCGCTTCTCGATCGGGCAGGCGATGCGCGGCCTGCGGTTCTTCTTCCCCGAGCTCAGCGGATCCGATGTGGCGCACGCGTGGGGCGGCCCGATCGCCGTCTCGCCGATCCGGGTCCCGATCTTCGGACGTGAGGGCGCGACCTGCTTCGGGTACGGCTTCACCGGCAACGGCGTCGCGCTGACCCATCTCGGCGGGCGGACCCTGGCCGATCTGGCGCTCGACCGATCGACGGCGCTGACGCGGCTGCCGAACGTGAACCCGAGCGGCCTGGCGTCATTTCCGCCCGAGCCGCTGCGCTACATCGGAGCGAGCCTGATCCGACAGGCGATGATCCGCCGCGACCGCGCCGAGGCCGGCGGCCGAACGGCGGGACGGCTGAGCACACTTATCGCCGACCTCCCGCGCAGATTCGGCATGAACCTGCCCCGCTAGGGCCACCGCTCGCTCGAATCCTGTCGGGCGCGCGTCTGGGAGACTGCGGGCATGCGGCGCGTGAACTTGTACGAGGCTGAGCTCAACGTCGACGATGATCCGCCCGGCTACGACGCGTTGCCCTACCTGAAGATCGGTCCGGCGGTGGGGGCCGAGCGCATGGCGGGCACGTATGTGGAGATGCCTCCCGGCCGGGCGGTCTGTCCCTACCACTACGAGCTGGGCGAAGAGGAATGGCTGATCGTGCTCGAGGGCCGTCCGAGCGTGCGCCATCCGGGTGGCACCGAGCGAGTCGATCCCGGCGATGTCGTCTGTTTCGTCGCCGGACCAGATGGCGCCCACCAGATCTTCAACGAGGGCAAAGAAACCGTGCGCGCAGTGATCGTCTCGACGCGGGTCATGCCCGCGGTTGCCGTGTACCCCGAGTCCAACAAGGTCGGCGTCTTCTCGGAAACCGACCCGAAGAAGCTGATGTTCCGGCAATCCGACGCGGTCGACTACTACGAGGGCGAGCCGGACTTCAACCCGCCTGATCGCTAGCGCGGCGTGTCGGGAGGAGCGCCACCCGGCGACCAAGGCATCTGCGCGGCCGAGGTGATCGCAGCGCTGTCCCTGGCCACCGACCTCAGCATCGGGTTCGATTTTGAGCACGGGTTGCGGAGCACCCTGGTCGCGGCGCGGTTGGCCGAGCGCCTCGGTGTGGATCGGGAGACCGCCGCGCAGGCCTATTACGCCTGCCTGCTCCAACAAGTCGGCTGCACAGCCGACATACACGTGAGGGCGGCGATCCTCGGTGATACGGCGCCCGCCGTGAGGAACCACCTGATGCCGGTGTGGTTCGGGGAACCTCGGGAAATGGTCGCCGCGATGGCTCGCTCGGTAGCGCCAGGCGCCGCGTTTCCGGTGCGCGCCGTGAAGATCGCCCGGAGGGTTCCGAAGGCCGCGCGTCTGATGCCGCGTGTCGATGTCGCGTGCCGTGAGGTGGCTCGAATGCTGATCGACAGGCTCGGTCTGCCGGCTTCGACCGGGGCACTGTTCGCCTACGTCGACGATCGCTGGGACGGAAAGGGGGCGCCGGGAGCGAAGGGCGAGGAGATCCCGCTGGCGATGCGAATCGCCCACGTGGCTCGGGACATCGACGTCCAGCGTGTGCTCGGCGGGACGAGCCTCGCGGCTCGGGTAGTCGGGGAGCGAGCCGGCGCCGCCCTCGATCCGGTGATCGCCGCTCGCTTCGTCGACGAGGCGGAGGAGATCCTGGCCATGAACGACGCGGTGTCGGTCTGGGACCAGGCGCTTGCCTGTGAGCCGGCCCCCCAGGTGACGCTCGAGGGTCCGGCTGTCGACCGTGCTCTCTCGGCCATGGGGGATTTCGCCGACCTGGTCTCTCCGTACCTGGCCGGGCACTCCGCCGGGCTCGCGGAGCTCGCAGGTGCCGCCGCGGAGCGGTGCCGGTTCGGCGCGGACGAGGTGACGGCGATCCGGCGTGCGGCGTTCGTCCACGACGTGGGCCGCGTCGCTGTCCCAGTGCCCATATGGCAGAAGCGGGGACCGCTCACGGCCGGGGAGTGGGAGCGGGTCAGGCTGCACCCCTACCACTCCGAACGCATCCTCAGTCGTTCGCCATTTCTGGCCTCCCTTGCCCCGGTCGCGACCGCCCATCACGAGCGACTCGACGGCTCCGGCTACCACCGCGGGGTGGCTGGCGGCTCGCTGTCGGCGGCTGCGCGGGTGCTGGCCGCCGCCGACGCCTACCACGCAATGACCGAGCCGCGCCCCCACCGCGCAGCGCTACCGCCGGAGGGTGCGGCCGAGAACCTCGGAGATGAGGCGCGCGCCGGACGGCTCGACGCCGACGCCGTGGGCGCGGTGCTCGAGGCGGCCGGGCACCAGGCGCCGCGGATCGAACGCCCGGCTGGGCTGACCGAGCGCGAGGTCGAGGTCATCGCCCTGCTCGCGCGCGGATTGCAGACCAAGCAGATCGCCCACTCGCTGGGCATATCGGTCAAGACGGCCGATCGCCACGTGCAGAACGCCTACGCAAAGATCGGCGTGTCGACGCGGGCGGCCGCGACGCTGTTCGCGATGGAGCACGGGCTGACCGTATGGGGAGAACTCCCGATTGTCAGCCGGACTGCCCACCCATAGCGTCCGCGCCATCGAACGCCAACGGACCATGAGGAGGCAGTGATGAATTACGAGCTCGCGTACAAAATCGGGTTCCATCCCTGGGAGGACCTTTCGGAGCACCCGCCGTTTGCCGGGACGCTCCTCGAGCTGGTGGCGCGCGAAGAGGCCGGGCGGGCACAGCCCTATGGACCGGCGCTCGACCTCGGCTGTGGGAGTGCGGTCTGGGGCGTCCAGCTAGCGCAGCGGGGATGGCGTGTGACCGGCGTCGACGTTGTCGAGAAGGCCTTGCGCCGCGCCCGCGAGCGGGCAGATGAAGCGGGGGTCGAGATGCGCGTCGTGCACGGAGACGTGACGGAGCTCCGGCTGGCGAACTTGGGCTCGGGCTTCCGGCTGGTGCTGGACACGGGCACATTCCACGGCCTCACCAAGGCCCAGCAACAGGCGATGGGCCGTGAGGTGAGCGCCATCTGCGCCGACGACGCCACGGTGCTCCTGGATTGCTTCGAGCCCCGACGCAGAGGCCCGTTGCCTCGCGGAGCGAGCCGCCTCGACGTGGAGCGTGCCTTCCCGGGCTGGGAGATCACCGATGTCGAGGTAGCGGACACCGACCCGGACGCGCTCGCGCGGCTGTTCAGGTTCGACGAGCGCTTCTACCGGCTGCGCCGGGACGAGACAAGGGGGTAGCTCGCAAACTCATCCGGAGCTTCGCACCAACTCGATCGGGAACGCCTCCTGCATGCTGCCGTCGAGTCGCCGGGCGGGCCTCGCGGCGACCAGGCAGTTGAGGACCGCTTCGTGCGCGGCCTCGTAGGCGGCTGCGAAGTAGGGGTCGAGGCGTTCCGACGGCAGGTCGGCCGCCGTCGAGGTCGTGAAGGCGAGACCGATCTCGCCTGAGCCCCCGGCCGCATAGGACCCTACGCGCGCGAGCCCGAGCAGCGGTCGCAGCGCCAGCCGCCGCAGCTGCTGGGAGGAGAGCGGCGCATCCGTCGCACAGACTGCGATGCAGGAGCCGTGGAGCTCGCGCTTTTCTGCGGGCGGCTCCAGCCTGTCGCCCATCAGGTCCAGGTACTCGCGATCGCCGAAGTTGCAGAGCAGCAGCACTCCGACCTGGTGGCCGTCCACCGTGCGGGAGGCGGTGCCGATGCCGCCGGGGAAGTCGAAGCAGGTCATCCCGGACCCGGCGCCGACGCTGCCCTCGGGCACCGCCTCGCCGAGCGCGGTGATCGCACGGTGCACGTCGTCGGCGACCACGGTCCGCGAATCCGCCATGTCGCCGTCGTCGCACTCGCCCACCACCGGAATGACGGCGTGCTCCGGCCCGCGCCCGGAGACGACAATCGCCGCCTGGTAAACGGTGCCGAGCGCCAGCGTGCCGCACAGGTAGACCGGGGTTTGGAGCCATCCGCACTCGTCGATCTCGAGCTTTCCGGTCAGCTCGCCATATCCGTTGATGGTCGCGACTCCCGCCGGCAGCGGCAGTGACGGTGGCGCCACGACCGTCACGCCCGTGCGCTCGCCGCTTTCCGCCTGCGCGTGGCCGACCCGCACGCCTGGCACGTCGGTGATCGCGTTGCGCGGCCCGGGCTCGATCCGGCCAACCGGGCCGGCGATGTCGCGCCAGCGCTCTGGGCTAGGCATCAGTGGTGCTGGCGGCGGCGGAGTGCTCGGGATCGTGCAGCAGGCAGGCCGCCAGCTGCCCGCCCGCGCCGGCCGGGATCAGCTCCGGGTCGACGCGGTCACAGGGCTCGAAGCGGCGCGGGCAGCGGGGGTGAAAGCGGCACCCGCTCGGCACGTCGGTGGGATCGGGCAGCTCTCCCCCGAGCAGCTCCCGCCTGCCGCCGCCCCCCGCGGTGGCGACCGGCACCGCGGTGACCAGCGCCTGGGTGTAGGGGTGGCCGGGACGCTCGATCACGTCGATGGCCGTGCCCTCCTCGACGACCCGCCCCAGGTACATCACCGCGATCCGGTCGCACAGCGACCAGGCGAGACTGAGGTCGTGGGTGATGAAGATCAGCGACAGGTTGCGCTGTCGCTGAAGCTCGACCAGCACCGTGAGGATCTGCGCGCGCACCGACGTGTCGAGCATCGACACCGGCTCGTCGCAGATCAACCCCACCGGCTCGAGCACCAGCGCCGCGGCGATCGCCACCCGCTGGCGCTGACCGCCCGACAGCTCGTGCGGGTAGCGCTCGAGGAACCGCGCCGGGTCGAGGCCGACCTCCTGCATCGCGCGCTCGACACGCTCGGGATGCTGCTCGCGAGCCACCCTCTGGACGAGCAGCGGCTCGGCGACGATAGTCCGAACCCTCTGGCGGGGGTTGAGCGTCTGGTAGGGATCCTGGAAGATCATCTGCACCTGTCGGCGGAGCTCGCGAAGCGACCCCCTTCCGTTGATCCGCGAGCCGTCGAGCTCCACCTCGCCGCGGTCGAGCGGCTGCAGGCCCAATATCGAGCGCGCGAGGGTCGACTTCCCGCAACCCGATTCGCCGACGATTCCGAGGATCTCCCCACGCCGCCACTCCAGCGAAACGCCGTCCAGTCCGCGCGCGACCCCGTCGCCCGTTCGGAAGGAGACGGCGAGGTCGCTGGCCTGCATCAGCAGCTCATTCACTCGTCGATCACCGCCTCACTGACGTCGGGTGTGGGCCACTCGCTCCAAGGAGCGAAATGGCATGCCGCGGCGTGGCCGGGGCTGAGCTCGCGCAGCGGCGGGAGCTCGAGGCAGCGGTCTGCCGCGTAGGGACAGCGGGGGTGGAATGCGCAGCCCTTTGGCGGGTTGCCCGGGTCGGGCGGGTGGCCGGGGATCGGGATCGCGAGCCCACGCTCTTCGCCGATCACCGGCAGCGAATCGAGCAGCCGCTTGGTGTACGGGTGCTGGGGATCGGAGAAGACCGTGGCCACCGGCCCGGTCTCGACGATCCGCCCGGCGTACATGATCGCGACCCGGTCGCAGGTCTCGGCGAGCGCCGCGAGGTCGTGTGAGATCAGGATCAGCGCCAGGCCGAACTGCTCGCGCAGCCGCTCCAGCAGCTGCAGCACCTGGGCCTGCATGACGACGTCGAGCGCCGTGGTCGGCTCGTCGGCGATCACCAGCGACGGGCTGCACGCCAGCGCCAGCGCGATCATCACCCGCTGACGCTGCCCGCCGGAGACCTGGTGCGCGTAGCGGCCGGCGACCCCGACAGGCAGGCCGACCGTGCCCAGAAGCTCGTCGATGCGCTCGCGAACCTCGCGCTTGCCGGCGCGCGGGTCGTGGAGGCAGATCGCCTCCTCGATCTGGTCGCCGATCAGCTGCACGGGGTCGAGCGAGTTCATCGCCCCCTGAAACACCAGCGAGACGTGGCGCCAGCGCACCCGCCTCATCCCGGTCTCGGTGCGACGGCCGATGTTGATCTGCTCGGCGACGCCCGGGGGTCGCAGGGTGATCGTGCCCGACTGCTGCAGCGCCGGCGGCAGCAGCCGCATCAGCGCCAGCGCCGTGGTCGTCTTGCCGCAACCCGACTCGCCCGCCAGCCCGAGCGCCTCCCCGGGCTGGAGCGCGAAGTCGATCGCATCGACGATCGGGTCCTCGCCGTGGTGGACGCTGAGGCCCTCGACTTCGAGCAGCGCGCTCATGCCCGTCCCTCCTGCAGCCGCGGGTTGACGTGCTCCTCGAACAGGTAGCCGAGCATCGCAACCGACAGGACCAGCAGGGTGATGCACAGCCCCGGCGGGATCAAGTACCACCAGGCGCCGGCGCTGGGCGCGCCCGACTCGAACGCGTTCTCCAGCATCGTCCCCCACGAGATCCGCGTCGGGTCTCCGAGACCGAGGAACGAAAGCGAAGCCTCGGAGAGGATCGCCACAGCGACGATCAGGACGGTGTTGGCGAAGATCAGCGGCAGAGTGTTCGGGAGCACGTGGGTGCGGATGATGTAGCCGTCCTTCGCTCCCAGCGCGCGGGCGCGCTCGACGAAGGCGCGCTCGCGCAGCGACAGCACCTGGGCGCGCACGATTCTCCCGGTCCCCGCCCACGAGGTCAGGCCGATGACGACGATCAGCACCGTCAGCGAGGGATCGAGGAGGCTCGCGAGCACGATCATCAGAGGCAGCGCGGGGATCACGAGGAACCAGTTCTCGAGCGCGTCCAGGATGCGATCGGTCCAGCCACCGTAGTAGCCGCCGATCAGCCCGACAAGCGACCCCAGGATCGCCGAGATCGCCGCGGCGGCAAAGCCGACGACGATCGACACCCGGGCGCCGACCATGAGCTGCGAGAGCACGTCCGAGCCCTGTTCGGTCGTCCCGAGCGGGTGCTCCCAGCTCGGCGAGGCGAGTATGTCGAGACTGGATGCGTTCGGGTCGTCGGGCGCCAGGACGCTGCCGAAGATGGCGATGAAGATGAAGAAGCCGAGCATCCCGAGGCTGATCCGGCCACGCCGGGTGCCGAACAAGAGCTCGCGTGCGCTGCGCTCGCCAACTCGCGCGGCCGGCACCTTCTCCAGCGCGACGACGACGCTCCCCGGCTGCTCGGGACTCATCGGGACTGCACCCGCGGATCGAGGTAGAAGTACAGGCAGTCGGCGATCAGGTTGGCGAAGATCACTCCGGCGGAGAAGACCAGGAACGTGCCCTGGAGCACCGGGAAGTCCTTGTCGTTGATCGCGTTGAAGCTGAGCTCGCCGAGACCCGGCCAGGAGAAGATCGTCTCGATCGTGATCGCCCCCCCGGCGACGGCTCCGAACTGGATCGCCGACAGCGTCACCAGTGGCAGCAGCGCGTTGGGGACGGCGTGGCGGCTGACGACGCGCTCCCAGCGCATCCCGGTCGCGCGCTTGACGGTGATGAAGTCCTCGGTGAGCACGTCGACCATCGACGAGCGCATGATCAGGAAGTACTGGCCCAGCAGCATCAGCGTCATCGCAGTCACCGGCAGGACCAGGTGCTCGGCGACATCCTGGGACTCGGCGAACCAGCTCGAGAACTCGACCCCCGGACTGACCTGCAACCCGGCCGGCAAGATCGGTATCCAGACCGCGAACACGAGGATCAGGAGGATCCCGATCCAGTACTCGGGAGCGGCGTACGTGAACAGGCTGAAGCTGAGCAGCGAGTCGTCGGTCTTCTTACCGCGCCGCGTGGCGGCGATCACCCCCATCCAGCTCCCGATCAGGGTGGCGAGCAGGGTCCCAAGGCCGACCAGCAGCAGGGTCCACGGCAGCGCGACAAGGATCTCGCTCCAGACGGTCTCGCGCGTTCGCTGGCTGATCCCGAGATCGAGGGTCAGCGTGTCGCCCATGTAGTCGACGAACTGCCCGCTCAGCGGCTTGTCGAGCCCGTAGTCGGCGCGCAGGTCCTCGATCTCCTCAGGGGTCGCCTGTGGCAGCCGCGCGAGCTGCGTCGTCGGATCGCCCATCACCCGGAAGAGGAAGAAGTTGAAGACGATGACGAACAGGAGCGTCAGCAGCGCGGCGCCGAACTTGCCCGCCAGCCAGCGTCCGCTCACGCTCAGGCCCTCACTCGGGCAGCTCCAGCGGCTCGGTGTCCACGCGCCGGTAGCGCCCGACCGCGTAGCCGCCGGCTGCGCCGAGGATGATCGCGAGCACGATCAGCGCCCAGGAGGAGCCGTCATCGACCGCGCTGCCCGAGCCGTCACCCGCCGGCTCCAGCGACAGCAGCCCCGCATAGGTGACCTGCTCGCACATCAGGTCACCGGTCTCGTCGGCGGGACAGACCTGCTCGACGTTCGCGATCCGGTCGGTGCGGTAGGCCTGGAGATTCGGGTCGAACGTGAGCACCAGGTAGGGGAGGTCCTCCTGCGTCAGCGCGACCATCTGGGCGATCAGCTCGCGGCGTGCCTCTACGTCGAACTCGGCGGTCTGCTGCTCGAAGAGCCGGTCGTACTCGGGGTTGGAGTAGAAGGCGTCGGATGAGGCGCCGATCTCGTCGGTCGTCAGCAGGCTGAGCAGGAAGCTCGGGTCATACGGGTCGCCTCCCCAGCCCCAGATGAAGGTGTCGAACTCGGGCGCCGGCACCCCGTCGACCTTGCGGATCGTCAGCTCGGTGAGCTTGTCGACGCTGACCACCTGGACGTTGAATTCGACCCCGATCGGCGCGGCCATCTCCTGCACCAGACGCGCCGCCTGGATGTCGGACTGCGAGCTCGAGCGCACGTAGAGGTCGAACGAGAGCGTCTGCCCGTCGCGGGCCCGCACTCCGTCTTCGCCTCGCACCCAGCCCGCGTCGTCGAGCATCTGGTTCGCCAGGTCGACATCGGGGGGGGTGTAGTTCATCTCGGGCGTCTCGAAGAACGACTTGTAGAACGACGGCAGGATCCCCTCGCCTGGGAACGAGGTGCCGAGCGACGAGATCTCGTTCACGCGCACGCGATCGACGGCGTGAGCGATCGCCTGGCGGACGGTGAGATCCTGGACGGCGGGGTTGAACACCGCGTCCGGGCAGTTCTCCTCGGAGCAGAGGTTGAAGGCGAGCTCGGTGTAGGACGGCGAGGAGCTTCGGATCGTGTCGATGTTGGGCTCGTTGCCGATCTCCTCGAACGTGGCCGGCTGGACCTCGAGGTCTACGTCGATCTCGCCCAGCTGCAGCGCCCGCTCGACCGCGTCCTCCGTGCCGTATTTGACGAACTCGATCCGGTCGAACCCGGGCGTGTCCCCGTCCCATTCCGGGTTCAGCTCCATCGTCAGGATTCGCCCGCGCTCGAACTCGGTGGCGATGTACGGCCCGCTGCCGACCATCGGGATGTCGGGCTTATAGCTGCTGTTCAGCTCCTCGATCGAGACCTCGCCCCAGATGTGCTCGGGCAGGATGTAGACGAACAGCCCGCCGACGATGCGGGCGTCGGGGCGCTTGGTCTCGATCACCACGGTCTTGTCATCGGGGGTCTCGATCGAGGTGACGTTCGACGTGTACCCCGCGAACAGAAGACCCTCCTCCCCGAGGGTCTCGAGCGAGTACTTGACGTCGGCGGACGTGATCGGCTCGCCGTCGGACCAGTTGCGGTCGGCGAGCTCGAAGGTGACGGTCTTCTTGTCTTCAGAGACCTCCCAGCTCTCCGCGATCCCGGCGGTCGGGGTGAGGTCTTCGGGGCTGTAACCGACGAGCAGGTCCCAGGTCAGCGCCCAGATCGTGTAGTCCTCCTCGTCGACGCCGAAGAACGGGTTCAGCGTCTGCGGGTCCTGGCCCCAGCCGATGCGCAGCACAGTGTCGCCGCCGGAGTCCTGCGCGCCGACGGGTGTCGTTGCCGCCACCGCGAGCGCCAGGCTCGCGATCAGCAGGCCGATCCCGGTCCAAACGCTGCGCGCGGCTGCTCTCACTTTGGCTCTCCTCCGTTCGCCGATTGCGGCCCGACCGCCGCCTCCATGATCTCAAGCGTCTTCGCGCCCGCGTCGAGTCGCACGCGCACCCCGAGCGGCATCGTCGCCATGTGCTTGCCGTGGCCGACCGGGACGTTGGCGATCGCCGGGATCCCGAGCGGCGCGATCAGCTCGTCAAGCATCTCCTCGATCGACAGCGTCGACTCCGGCACCTCCGGCACGGTCTGGTTCTTCAGGTTGACGTCGGTCCCGAAGACGAACCCGGCGGCGCCCTCGAGCTTGCCGGCGCGGATCAGGTGGGTGAGCGCGGTGTCGACCAGATAGGGCTCGGTGTTCAGGTCCTCGACCATCACCACGCAGCCCTCGGTCTGGACCTCGAACGGCGTCCCGATGCTGGCACACAGAAGCGTCAGGCAGCCGCCCACAAGCGGCGCCTCCGCCGCACCGTCGCCGATCGTCAGCACGTAGGGGTTTTCGGGGTCCTCGAACACCCGACCAAGCGGCTGCGGCTCGAAGGCGCGGTGGAACCACTCCTTCGTCTCCTCGGTCAGCTCCTTCCTGCGGCGCGTGAAGCGCAGGAAGTTCGGACCGTAGAAGGTCACCCAGCCGGCGTGGGCGGCGAGCGCCAGGTGCACGGCGGTGATGTCGCTGAAGCCGCAGACGATCCGCGGGTCGCCGATCGCAGCCCAGTCGATACGGTCGTGAAGCCGGGCGCAGCCGTAGCCGCCGCACAGCGCGTGCACCATGTCAATCCCGGGCTCGCTCAGCGCCCACTGCAGGTCGGCGGCGCGCTCCTCGTCGGTGCCCGCGAGGTATCCGTGCACCTTGCGGTGGTTGGGACCGAAGACAACGTGGTGGCCGCGCTCCTCGAAGTAGGCCGTGGCCTGCTCGGTCTCCGAGCGCGTCTGCGGCGGGCTCGCCGGAGCGACGACCGCGATCGTCGCCTGCTGGGGTAGCGCGGGCGGCTTGATCGCTGGGGAATCAGCCAATCTGCAACAGCTCCGGGGTCTGCTCGACGGTCGCCACCTCGCGACCGAGGGTCCGGGTGAGCTCGACCGCCATCTCGGCGAGCGCCGCGTTCGACGGCGCGAGGACTCCCCGCCGCAGATAGGCGACGTCCTCGAGCCCGGTGCGGATGCCGGGGGCTCCGTTCAGCAGCGCCAGCGCCAGCATTCGCGGATGGTGACGGCCGATGCAGGTGACGGTCCAGAACGCGTCGGCCGGCAACGGCCGCAGCATCGCGGTCAGCGCCTCCGGGGTGGCGTCGATGCCGCCCGGGACGCCGAAGACGAGATTGATCCGCAGCGGCGGCGGCAGGATTCCCTCCTCGAGCCAGCGCACCGCGCTGACCACGTGCCCGACGTCGAACGTCTCGACCTCGAGCGCGATCCCAGCGGCCACTGCCCGCTCGATGATCCCGCGGCCGGCCGGCGGCGGGGTGATGAAGGTCTCGTCGCCGAAGTTCATCGAGCCCGACTCGACACCGGAGATGTCGGGCTTCGCCTCCAGCCCGGTGGTCCGCTCCTCGATCGTCATGTCGTTCGCGCCGCCGGTCGAGACCATCGTCAGCAGCTCGGACCCGGCGCGGATGCGCTCGATCACGTCCTTGAAGAGCTCGGGCCGGCCGCTCGGGGTGCCGTCGTCCTCGCGGACGTGCAGGTGGACGACGGTGGCGCCGGCGGCGGCGGCCTCGATACTCGAGTCTGCGATCTCCGCCGTGGTGTAGGGGATGTTGGGGTTGTTCTCGCGGAAGACGTCGGCTCCGGTGACGGCGACCGTGAGCACTACCGGGTCGCTGTTCCAGCTCATCCCGGAACCTCGGCCACCGGGGCGAGCGAAGCGCGCTCGCGGTCGCTGATCGGGCGCGACGCGCGCTGATCCGGATCCCAGAGCACGAGGGTGAACTCAGCCTCGACCAGCACCCGGCCGTCGGCGTCGAGAATCCGCTCATCGGTCGTCACGCTCGTGCGTCCGAGCTCGCGCACCCCGCACTCGACGGTGACGGTGCCGGCGCCCGGGTCGATCTCGCTGCGGTAGTTGATCGCGCAGCGCGCGACGACGTACTCGTCGCGGCGGATCCCGTGCTCGGCGAGGAACGAGTCCCGGCCCTCCTCGAGGTAGACCGGTATCACCGTGTGGCCGACGTGCCCGAGCGCGTCGAGGTCGCCCCAGCGCGTCCGCACCTCGTGGGCGCTGCCGGCGCTCACACCGGCTCCTCGATCGGAACCCGGAGGGCCTTGCGAAGCGCCGCCGAGCCGCGGACGAGATCAAGCGCGTAGGCGCCACGGTCGGGGCTGTAGCCGCTGCCGACGACCATCGTCGCGGCGGTGCCGATCCCGTCTGCGGCCAGCGCCGCAGCCTGGAAGCTGGTCGCCATCGAGAAGAACAGCACGGTGCCCTCGTCGGCGGTGAGCAGAGCGGCCGCCGGCTCGCAACCCGCGGCGTTGACGACGACGACGGTGAGGTCGGCAGGGGGCGCTCCGCTGACGCGAACCGCCTCCAGCGCCGCGATCGGATCGCGCAGGTCCGTCTCGACCCCGATGTCGCAGAGCCCGAGCGCAATCGCGCGCTCGACCTCGTCACCGTCGAGGTCGACGGCGACGACCGTTCCCGAGCTGCCGATCGCATCGCGTGCCGCAGCCATCGCGAGCTTCCCCGCGTGGCCGGCGCCGAGCACGCAGACAGTGCCGCCGGCGAGTGCCAGCGACCGGGTCTGCCATGCGACGGCACAAACGTCGTAGACCTCGAGCGCGGTCGTGAGCGGCAGGTCGCCCGGCAGCGGCGCCCACGACGCGCGGTCGAACACGTAGGCGGTTCCTTCGACCTCGATCTGGGGCGAATCGGGGTCGAGTCCGTTGACCGCCTCCAAGCGCAAGGGCGTCAGGGTCAGCGAGCCCAGGGTCACGATCCGCTCGCCGACGGACGGCGGTGAGGAGCAGCGCTCCCCAACCGCGGTGACGGTGCCCAGCAGCACACCACCCGAGTCGGTCTCGGGGTTGTGCATCTTGCCCCGCTCGGCGACGATCTCGAAGATCCGATCCGCCATTCCCACCGCATTCCCCGCGGCGCGCTCGCGCAGGTTGCGATGCGAGGTCGAGTCCAGGCACAGGCGCTGGACCGCGATTTCGAACTCGCACTCCCGCACGGGGGGCGAGGGATCGAGCCGCTCAGCGGGCTGAGGCAGCGCGCCCAGCGGGTCGAGGACTCTCCCCATCCCCAGCCGCTGCCCGGTGTCAACCGCGGATTCGGCCTCCATGCAAATCGCCAGCGCGATGCTACTCGTGTGCTATGAGGAACGACGTGCATCTCGCCATGCCAGTGGTCTGGAGCGATCGCCACCGGCTGCACGACCCCGGCGGCGAGGTCTGGGTCGGGGTCCGGATCCCCGGAACCGAGCTGGCGGAGCGCGCGGAGCGGATTCGCGAGGCGCTGGCCGCGGCCGGGGCGCGCTTCGGCGACGCGGAGGAGCACCCCGACCAGGCGCTGCAGAGCGTGCACGACGCCGCCCTGGTCGACTACCTGTCGGGAGCGTGGGAGCAGTGGGAGGCGGCCGGGTTGACGCGCGAGCCGGGCGCCGACCGCGTCGTCCCCTACCTCTTCCCAACCCCCGGGATGCTCGGCGGGATCGAGCCGCGCGCGCCGGCGGCGATCGCCGCCAGGGCCGGCGCCTTCACCTACGACACGATGACGCTGGTCGGCCCGGGCACGTGGGAGGCGGCCCGGGCGGCGATCGACGTCGCGCTGACGGCGGCGGATCTGGTCGTCGGCGGCGAACCGGCCGCCTACGCGCTCTGCCGTCCGCCCGGCCACCACGCCACCCGCAGGAGCTTCGGCGGCTCCTGCTACCTGAACAACACCGCCGCGGCAGCAGCGAGGCTGCGTCAGGAGCTGGGCGGCGCGGTGGCGGTGATCGACATCGACGCCCACCACGGGAACGGCACCCAGTCGATCTTCTACGCCGACCCGGAGGTGCTCGCCGGGTCGGTGCACGTCGATCCCGGCGCGGGCTGGTTCCCGCACCTGGTCGGCTTCGCGGATGAGACCGGGACCGGCAGCGGCGAGGGTGCGAACCACAACCTGCCACTCCCGCCCGGTTCCGGTGACGGGCCATGGCTCGAAGCGGTGGAAGAGCTCGCGGGATGGGCGCGCGACGGCGGTGCAAAGGCGCTGGTCGTCGCGCTCGGCGTCGACGCCGCCGGCGGCGACCCCGAGAGCCCACTCCAAGTCAGCGCCGGGGGTTTTCGCAGCGCCGGCCGCATCCTCGGGGGCCTGGGCCTGCCCACGGTGGCCGTCCAGGAGGGTGGCTACGACCTCTCGGCGATCGGCCCGCTCGTGCTCGAGGCGCTGACCGGGATCGAGGAGGGACGCATCAGGAGCGGAAGCTAGGCTGCCGCCGGGGATGGCTGAGTACCCCGAGATCGATCTAGATCCCGACGAGCTGGCGCTGCTCGAGCGCCATAAGCCGCGGCTTCACTTCGACCCCCAGTACGACTACCGGCTGCTGGCGGCCGATTCCGCGGTCGACAACCTGGGGAATCTCCTCCGCCGCCGCGACGGCGAGGTGATCGCCCGCTCCGGCGGCGAGCCCCCGCTCTCGCTGCAGACGCTCCTCGACTACCCGGGCAATCTCGAGCCGCACACCGACGATTGCATCTCGATGGCGCCGGACTACCCGGGCGACGCGCGGCGGATGGAGACGGAGGAACCGCACATGGGCCGGATCTACGGCCGCGTCGCCGAGCGGCCCGGCGGCGGGAAGTGGCTCCAGTACTGGTTCTGGCTCTACTACAACCCGAAGAACCTGTTCGGGTTCGGAAAGCACGAGGGCGACTGGGAGATGATCCAGGTGGGACTCGGTGCGGACGGCAAGCCCGAAGCGGCGGCCTACGCTCAGCACGACTCGGGCGAGGCGCGCCCGTGGGGCGAGCCGGACCTGGACCTCGTTCCCGGCGACCCGCAGCGCCCGCTGGTCTACGTGGCGCCGCTCTCACACGCCTCCTACTTCAAGCCCGGCACCCACGCCTACCTGCTGGGCATCGACCACCCCTTCAAGGACGGGCCGGCGCGCGAGCTGCCGGTGGTGCCGTTCGGGCCCTGGGTGTACTGGCTCGGCAAGTGGGGCAACACCGAGCGAACGATCGCCCGCCGGATCGGCGGCGGGCCTTCCAGCCCGGCCCACCAGGGCGTGAAGTGGTCAGACCCCGAGGGCTGGCACCGCCGGATGCGCTACCGCCGGCTGCGGGTGGCGATCGGCGGCGCCTTTCACTGGCTGGGGAGGCTCACCTTCCCGCGCGAACCCGAGATCACGGCGGTCGCGAGCGCGGACGGCCGGGTGAGCGTCGGCTGGAGATTGGCCGGCACCGGGCCGCGCGGCGGATCCCACCTCTACATCACCCTGCACGAGCGCCACTTCGTGATCGCGAGCCGGATCGTCGAGGATGCCGCCCCCGAGGGCACCGAATCGCTGCTCATACCCCCGGGGCGGCGGCCGACGTCGGTGAGAGTCAGCGCCTACAACGGGCTTCGCCAGCGAAGCGATCCCGCGCAGAAGGACGTCCCAGGGAGCGGCGACTGAGTCTCACCGGGGAGCGGGGTCGCGGCTTCCCGGCAGCCCGTGCCCGTACTTGCGCTCGAGCAGCATCTCGTCGGCGTCGTGCATCAGGCCCTCGGCGGTGATCTGTGGACTGTCGAACGTCGCCCATCCCGCCGTCGCGCCGAGGCGCAGGTTGCCGTTCGCCTGAATCCGAACCCGGGTGACCGCGTCGACCAGCCGGCCGGCGAGCTCTTCCGCCTCCGCGCGGCCGGCGCGAACCGCGATCACGGTGAATTCGTCGCCGCCGTGCCGGCAGCAGACGTCCTCGGTGCGCAGCTGCGAGCGAAGCGCCACCCCGACCGCATGCAGCGTGGCGTCCCCTTCGCGGTGGCCGACCTCGTCGTTGACGGCCTTGAACCGGTCGAGGTCGAGCAGGATCAGCGAGAAGCGCTCGTCGTGGCGGCGCGCGCGGGACGTCTGGGCCTCGAGCGCGCTCCACAGCATGCGGAAGTTTCCGAGGCCGGTGAGCGGGTCGATGCGCGCCTGCAGCTGCGCCTCGCGCTCGGCGGCGGCGAGCTCGCGCCGCTGCCGGCGCAGGGTCGTGAGCGCCGCGTTGAAGCTCAGGGCCACGACGAGCGTCGGCGGCACGGCGATGATCGCCATCGCGGCGAACAACGCCTCCCCTCCGTCGTCGTAGGCAAGGGGGGTGAGGAACGCGAGCGTCGCGACGACGGTGACGAGGATCACCCGGCGCCGGGTCTGAAACGCTCCGGCGTGCAGAACCGGCAGCGGATAGAGGAGGAAGAACGGGCTCGAGGTCCCTCCACTCGCCGCGACGAGCCCGGCGGTGAGGGCGACCCACACGTAGTCGCCCGCGTACAGGGTGTCGAGTGTGATCTCGTCGCGGCGGACCAGCACGGCCAGCGTCAGGGCGCACCCGAGGGACACGCTTCCGATCGCGATCACGGCCTCGGTGTCGATCATGTCGCTGATCGGCAGCGCAACGATCGGGAGCAGAGCCGCACCGGCGGCGAACATCGCGATCCCGACGAACCCGGCAGCTCGTACATCGGCGGCGTCGAGGCCCACCCGATCCTCCGCCGCCATCACCGGCGCCGCGTTGATCCCGTCTGGAGCCATCCCTGGCCCAGGTGTCGGCTGGGCATTCTCGTTCATGGCCATCCCGGCCCTAACGCCGCCCCTGCCTGGGCAATGGCCGCGTGTCTCCGTTAATACCCGGACCGGGGCCAATCGAACCCGCGGCGCCGCCTTAGGAATCACCCCAGGTCTGCGCGAGCTCCTGAAACCGGCGTAGACGCTGATCACCAGGACCCAGGATCCGGGCCAGGTCGGTTTCGACCGCGGCAACGTCGAGGCCGTCGACCAAGGCAACCATCTGCTCGATGTCGATCCAGTCCTTGGTGCGGTCGAACGCCGCCTTGCAGACGATCAAATGCTCGGGAGCAAGAATCGGGATCCGATCCTCGCCGAACGGCACGAGCCGAGTTGCCTCCGCCATTTCCGTGTGCAGCTGGTCGTAGTCGTAGAAGAGATCCAGGGGGGTCCTTCCCCACCAGATCCGACATTGACCATCCCGTTCGAGTCGATTCTGGTCGGTCTGAGCATCGACTCCGAGGGGTTCCAGTGCCGCAGCCACTCCTTCATGCTCCTCGGCCGAGACGAAGAGGTTGAGGTCGATGTCGATAGTCGCCCGGGGCTCGGCGTAGTAGGCCAACGCGAGGGCGCCGCCAAAAGCGTGCGGGATGCGCCCATCAGCAAGCGCACGATCCAGCGCACTCACCTTGTCAGGTAGAGCGAGTTCGGTCATTTCAAGGACTGGCGAGTCGAGGGAAGCGGAGCTCTCCGCGGCGGCGAGACGGCAGGGCGTCGGCGAGCAAGAGCAGGTCGCGCAGTGTCGCTCCCCGCTCCTCCTGGCTCGCTCCGGCCCACTCCGCGGCCGAGCCGATCGCGTCGGTCGGTTGGATCCCGTCGTCTAGTTGCGCACGCAGCAGCCCCTGTAGCGCACTCCTCGGCCTTCTCCCATGTTGCAGCTCGGCGAGCAGCTTTGTGGCCGCCTCATCCGCGGCGCTCAGCGCCACCGGAGCACCGGCACGTTTCGCAGACGTGACCAGATCGGTCGTGCTCACCGGCACCAATGCCCGCGCGCGTGCATGCTCGATTACGTCTTCGTCCAGTTGGCGAAATGTCGCCAGGGTGCGGCTCCGTGGTCCGCGTTCCGTGCGAACCGATTCGCGGATCTCCCAGCGCGTGCCTCGTCCCTTCACTACCGATGCCATAGTGTGCATTTTACACACTACGTCCCACCCTAGGATGGGCACCGGGTGATAGAGCGCGCATTCGGAATCGCGGTCGTCGGGGCAATCTGCCTGGCGCCGTGGGCGGCGCCAGCCACGGCCGGTGAGGCCGGCGGCCCGTGTCCCGCGGGCGAAGTCCGCACCGCGTCCGGTTGCACTGGCTTCGAAGCCGCGGGCCGGAGGTCGAGGCGATCGTCGATCAGGCCGTGGAGGACAACGACCTGCGGGCGGCGCTCGTGCGGGTCGATGTCGGCGATCGGACGCTGGCGAGGACCTCGCCGCGGGGAATCGATGGCGGGAGTGCCGGCGAGCCTGCAGATGAACTTCCGGATCGGCTCGATGGCGATCCCCTTCTTGATCGATTTGCTGCTCCAGCTCCAGGACAGGGGCCGGCTATCGCTCGACGACCCGGTGTCCAACTGGCTCCCGGATCTGCCCAATGCCGATCGCGTCACCCTGAGGATGCTTGCGACCGCACCTCCGGCTATCCCGACTGGATCCAGGGCAACCCGGCATTCGTCGACGAGCTGTTCGCCGACGTCTTCCGGCAATGGACGACCAGGGAGCTGCTCGACATCGCCTTCGGCCAGCCGCTGATCTGCGAGCCGGGCGCCTGCTTCCACTACGCGCACACCAACTACGTGATCCTCGACCAAGGTGGTCCGCGAGGTCACCGGCCAGTCCGATCGTGCGGCTGATGAACAAGCGGGTGCTCGGACCGCTCGGCGCTGCGGCAAACGAAGATCTCGGCGCTGCCGGGCATTCCCGCGCCGGTGCTGCACTCGTACACCTCCGACCGCGGTCCGTACGAGGACTCGACCTCCTGGAGTCCGTCGTGGACGATCGCCAAGAGCACGATCATGACCTCGACGATCGCCGACGTGATCAAGTCGGCCAAGGCGCTCGGCACCGGAGCGCTGATCTCGCCCGAGGCATCGAGCGAGCGCTTCGCCCCGACAACCGCCGGCTACCCCGGGTTCAGCGACGACCTCTACTTCGGGCTCGGAGTAGTGGTCGTGAACACCTGGGAGCTCCAGAACCCGGAGCTGAACGGATACACCGGGATCATGGCCTACATGCCCTCGAGGAAGATCGCACTCGCGATCGCGGTCACGAGAGGCCAAAGCGCGGCCGCCACCGGCACCAACTACAGCCAGCGGCTGTTCACGTCGATCAGCGAGTACCTGACCCCGGACCACCCGGCGGCGTTTCCGGGCTAGCGGCTGCGAGGGATCGCCACGCTCTTGCGCTCGACCAGCTCGTTGCCCGCGGCGTCGATGAACACGACTTCCAGCTCGAGCTTGCCGCCCTTCGCGCCGCCGCGCACCTGCACATCGAGCGCGCCGTCGCCATCGGCGTAGGCGCCGGCGCCATCAGCGCCGCCCGCTTGGCCGACCTGCCTGCCGCGCCGGCTGACGCTCGCCTCGACGGCAACGTACTCGTCCGCCTCCGTCTTCAACCGGACCGACTTGCCCTTGCCCGCGGGCTTGAAGCGCGCCGAGACGATCGCCGCCTCGACCTCCCGGTCGGCGTTCTCGTCAGGGCGCAGCTCGTACAGCCCCTGCAGCGGGTTCGCGTTGACGATCGTCCCGGGTGCGCAGGTCGCAACGAAGTCGGCAAAACGGGTGCTCGGGCCGCGTCCGCTGAAGCGATAGACACCGGTCGGGACCTCGAGCCAGATGACGCCGCCATCCTCCGAGGACTGGGTGAGCGAGGGGTCGGGGATCACCTGGTCGTTGAAGTAGATCGGCTTCGGCAGCGCCGGCTTCGAGCGGCCGGTCGCGCCCGCGACGCCGTGCGCTCCGTAGGCGCGGAACTGCTCGTAGCTGAGGTCGCGGATCTCGACCGTGCTGAACGTGGACACGACCGCGCACCGCGCCGGGTCGCCCTTGTCGTCGAGCTCGACGTCGAGCAGAGCGGCCAGCGCTTCGTAGGTTCCCTGCGTCGGGGTCTGGAAGTTGACCCGCTCGAGGTTCTCGCCCGCGGTGACGAAGGTCTGCAGCTGGATCCCGTGGTATCCGGCCGCCTCGATGTAGGGAGTGACTCGGGTGCCGTCGGGAACGACGAGGTCGAAGCTGCCGTCTGGCAGAGTCGTCGTCACCGCCCGCGGCAGCTCCAGCACCCGAACCGTCGCACCGGCGATCACATTCGGGCTGTTGAACTCGTAGGCGGTGCCGCGAATGTGAATCGAGGCACGGCTCGTGCCCGCATCGAAAGTCGCCGCCACCGGGGCTACGCCGGTCACACCGATGGCGGCCGCAACCAGGACGATTGTGGCCGCGGCAACGCGGGCCGCGCTGAATACCACGCGGGGCACCTTAGGTCAAGGCACCGCCACCGACGATTCGAGCCTGCGTCCCTTGCGGTCGCGTCCTTCCGCCAGGACCCGTGCCTCGTCGGGCAGGTTCTTCACCTTCAGGTCCAGGCGGAAGGTCTCCGAATCGCCCTTGTCGAGGTCGAAGCGCTCGCGTTCCGACAAGGTCCGTATGCGCTCGTCGATGACGAGCAGGGTGCCTTCACAGCCGCCCCGGCTCTCGCAACTGAGACGGACGGTGACGGTGTCATCGGTCGCGCGGACCCGGCTCAGGCGCGCGAGTGGGGGCTTGCCCAGCGGCTGCTGCATCACCGTCTCGCAGTTGCGGTTCCCGCCATTGATCGGACGGAAGAACGTAGGTCCGCCGGTGACGTTCGGATGGGGGTCAACCGAGTCGATGATCGCGATATCGGCGCCGTCGAGCCCGCACTCAGCCCTCGCGTCCTTGAGCCCGTCGTTCGTGTTCAGCGTGTCGTTGCCCCCGTTGCCGCGGAGGATGTCGCCCGCGCCCCCTCCGCCGATCAGCGTTTCGTTGCCGGCACCCCCGATGACCGTGTCTGCGCCCGATCCGCCCTCGAGGGTCTCGAAGTTCGAGAGGTGGTCGTTCTCACCGGTCCTGCCGCTCGACTGGGTGGGATCGCTGACCACCGTCACCGCGGCCGAGCGCCCGAAGTAGGAGAGATGGTCCGCGGTACCCGCGCCCCCATCGACCGTGTCCCCGACGTTGAGATTGCCGGCGAGCTCCACCTTGTCGTTGCCCGCTGCGGTGTCCACCGTCGCCGGCTCCTGGGTGCCCGAGCCCCCGCCCGAGAAGTGCACGAGGTCGTCTTCGCTTCCTGTCGCGATCAGGAAGCGCCCGCGTGCGGTGCCTACGTCGACCTCGTCCTCGCCGGCTCCGGTGTCGAAGGTCACGTCGACCGCGTCGAGGCCGGAGTTGATGGTGCGCGAGAGCGTCACCTCGTCGTCGCCCCCACCGAGGGCGAAGCGCATGGAGTGCGGCGTCCCCGTGCCGGTTGCCCCGGTCCCGTCGGGACAGAACGCATCACCCTGGGCGTCCGGGGTGCAGCCTGTTCCCGGCGTCGCGCCGTCGATGCGGATCGTGGGACCGGACTCGTTACTGCCCGCCGATGAGACCGTGATGTCGTCCGAGATCCCCTGTGTGTCCTCCACGACGATCACGCCGCCGTCCACCCGCGCCGTCGTCGCCGAGGCGACTGCCGGAGTGAGCGCGGCGGTTGCGAAGAACGCGAATGCGGCGACTATCCAGCGTGCCGCCCGTGGGGTGTTGATGCTCATTGCAAGCCTTCCTCGTAGTTGGCAACCAGTGCTTCTCACGCGATTCACGCTACCGGGCGCCGCGGAACCCGATCACCACGGCGGTGGCGGTCGACTGGAACGTCGCGACGCGTGTGTCGACCGACAGCACGCCCGCAATGTCGCCGTTGTCGAAGTCGCCGCCGCGAATCAGTGGGGCGGGCTGGCCGGCCCCCGCGTCGTCACCCCAGCAAAAGCGGTCCCCACTGAAGCCCGTGCTGCCCGAGTAAGCGTTGCAGCCAGCCGTCGACTGCTCGTCCCAATCGGCAACCCACTCGGCGAGGTTTCCGACCATGTCGAAGGCGCCGAACTGCGATTCGCAGTTGGCGCGCTCGCCCGCAACCTCGACACCCGCCGAATCCGTGTTGCAGTCCTCGGAACCAGGCGCCGGCGGATTACCGGGAGTTCCGACGGCCGCCATCGTCCACTCGCCGTTCGAGGGCAGGCGCTTGCCGGAGTTGGCGAGCGCCGCCACCGCCTGGAACCAGGTGATGTCGCGCGCCGGCTGGACGCCCGCGACGGAGCGGGCGAAGATGTCTCCCTCGCAGTCCTGGCCGTTGTTGGAGCAGACGGCGTCGATCGCCGCCTCGGTCGTCAGCTGCGTGCCGCCGTTGGGCTGCGTCCACAGGCTCGCCTCGAACTTGTCAATGCAGACCGCTCCGGCTCGGACCATCACATCAAGAGGATCATTGCCCGAGCAACCGAGCTCCTGCTCGCTCACCGCGCCGTCCGCGACCTGCGGGTTGGGATAGCTGCCGGTCAGATCGCCGCCGGCGGCTCCGGTAGCGGGACCCGGTGGTCCATCCTCACCCTGAACGCCCTGGATCCCCTGTTGTCCCTGCGGCCCAACTTGTCCCTGCGGCCCGACCGGACCCTCCTGGCTCCAGGTGATCTTCTTCTCCCCGCCGGTGCAGCTGCCGTTGACGAGCAGTCGCAGCTCGCCCTGATTGGCGCCCTTCTTGTCGAAGCAGGCCTGGATCCGATCCTGCCCGTCGGTGACCCCTCCGACAGCGACGGCGCCGCCGCCGATCATGCCGACGAGGGCAATCGTTGCCGCCACGTTCGCGTAGCTGAGACGGGGACGAAGGTTGCCGAGCACTGTGGTGCCTCCTTGGGTCGGGTTTGCTTTGACGCCGCGCACGTTCTTGCGAGCCGAAAGCATCAGCGGCGCCCCTCGTTGCCGTCCGCAGCGGTCGCCCGCGCCTCTCGCAGCCAGCTCTCGATCTGACCCGCGAGCTCGCGAAGCGAGCTCAGCCGCGCCTTGCGCCCGGTGCGCACCTCCTCGACGGTCGCCGGGCCTTCGTTCTCGCGAAGGGAGACGATGTAGGTCTTGCGTGCCGGGGGCATCGCCGCGATGAATAGCGGCGTGCCGTCACGCGATCTTCACGCTGGGGTCACGGTCAGCGACCGGCCGTCGGCGAGGTGCTGGTCCGACCATCGACGATCGCAAGGATCGCGACCAGATCGCGGTCCGGATAGAACCGGTAGACGATGATCATCCACCGCCACGGGCCGAGCAGGAAGCGCAGCGGAGCGAACCGCCCACCGAGCTCCGGTCCGAGCTCCGGGAAGTCCGCCAGCGCTAGCAGCGAACGCTGGACCCGCTCGGGCGTGTCGGGCAACTGATGGCTGCGGATCAAGCCGTAGAGGTCTCGCGCCGCCGCATCGGTAACGACGACCCGCGCCATCGATGCCTAAAGGTCCTGAAGCTCGTGCACCTCGCCGGCCTTCACCTCGGCCTCGGCTCGCTCCAACCGCTCCGCCAGGCCCGGGATCCCTTCGAGGATGTCGGTGACCGATCTCGCGTCCGGGTCCGCGTCGTCGATGGCGCTCGAGAGCAGCGAGCGCGCCAGGGTGCCATCCGGCACGTGAGCACGATCGGCCAGCCGGGCGAGCTTGGCGGCCCGCTGCTCGTCGAGGGAGACGTTGAGGCGGCGCGTGGACAAGACCACGAGCGTACACAGGAAGGCACACCTTGTGTATTTTCACGCCGCTCGGCCGCCCTCGCCCGCGAGGATGCGGCGCTGAAGCGCCAGCGTCTCGGTCTCGGGCTCGATCCCGAGCTCCTCGACCAGCGCGCGGCGGCACTCGAGGAACTGGCGCAGCGCGTCGCCACGCCTGCCGGCGGCCGCGTAGGCGCCGATCAGCAACCGCTGAGCGTGCTCGTCGAGCGGGTCGAGGTCGACGAGCGCTCGTGCGGCTCTTACCGCCGAGGCGTTGTCGCCATGCTGGCTATGGGCTTCCGCCAGCGCACCGAGCACATCTCCGTACAACGAGGTCAGACGCTCGCGCCAAGATGCCGCCCAGTCGGCATAGCGCTCCTCCGGAAGCGGCTCGCCGGTCCAGGTGCGGGCAGCGGCCTCCAGCCGCGCAACCCGGTCGGCCCCCTCGAAGGCCAGCGCGCGCTCGGCGGCCGCCTCGTAAGCGGAGGCGTCGAGGGCGTCGCCGTCGTGCAGGGCGAGCGAGTAGGCACGCTCCTCGACAAGCAGCCGGCTCTTCTCCCACGGCAGGTCGAGCACCGCGCGTGCGCTCGAGATCGCGGTCTTGAGGCCGCGGCGCGCCGAGTCGGGAGGCTTGCCCGGCCAGAAGGCCTCGATCAGCTCATCCTCGGGGACGAGGGCGCCGTTGCGGGTGAGCAGAAACCGCACCACCCTCTCGGCGACCTTGCGCTCCCAGGAGGCGGCGTCGACGAGCCAGGCTCCGCGACGGACCTCGAACCGTCCCAGGGTCCGGAACGCGAGCGCCGGCGGATGTCGGATCAGGCGCTCGCGCACGACGCGGGTCGCGGGCTCCGCCGCCGGTCCATCCGCGATCTGAGCGAGAGCCTCAGGGCGCCCGGATGCCGCCGCCGCCAGAAGCGCGGCGTTTGCGACCACGGGGTTTGGGTGCTCGGCGAAGGCGACGATCTCGGAGCCGCCCGGGAAGGCGGCGTCAAGCGCGGAGATCGCGCGCTCGGCATCCGATGCCTCGACCTCCAGCGCCTTCCACAGCACCGGCTGGATCTGGGGCGATTCGCTGCGGAGCAGGAAGCGGGCTCCATCGCCGGCTTCCTCGAATGCCTCCGCAAGCGCCGCGACCGCGGCATCATCGTCTCCGGCCTGGAACAGCACGCAGGCGAGCGCGGCGCGGGTTCGGGCCTTCGACTCGCGAGGCCCCAACGCATCGAGCAGCTCCTCGAGCGCTTCGCGCGCAGCGTCGGGTTCTCCCCTGTCGCACAGCACCGGAGCCAGCACCGACATCACCCGAACGCGGTCGAAGGGCGGCATCCGCTGCGCCTCTTCGATCGCGGAGCGGGCCTCCGAGACGGCGGTCCGGTTGTTCCCGGTTCGCGCGGCGAGGATGGCGCGAGTCACGTGGCGGTCGCAGCTCACCCACGACGTCCAGTTGCGGTCCACGCGCTCGAGCTGGGCCCTGGCCTCCTCGGGACGATCCAGCAGCGCCAGCACGGTCGCCGCCGAGAGGCGCGCGCCAGCGCCGATGTAGCCCGCGAGACCGCTGCGCTGCGCGGCTGCGAGAGTGCTCTCGAACGCTTCCAATGCCTGATCGGGCTCACCGCGCGCTTCGTGGATCGCCGTCTTGGTTACGAGCACGTACGGAAGCCGGTTGGTCGCCCGCGCGGCTTCGAGCTCTGCGATCGCGGTGTCGATGTTCGCCAGTGCCTCGTCGAGGCGTCCTCCCGGCAGGTCGCGGTAATGCGCCTGGAAAGCCGGCAGACCCGCGCCCAGCAGCTCGCGTCCGCGCGGCTGCTCCAGCGCAGTCTCCAGCGCACGGTCCGACTCCTCGACGCGGCCGAGGCGTGCCAGGACCCCGGCGTTAACGAGGATGCAGAAGACGGCGCCGGGTCCGGCCTCGGGGCCCGCCTGAGCGGCGCCCTCGCTCGCTTCGACCGCTGCTTCGAGGTCGAGGGCGGCTATGTGCGCCTCCGATAGCGCGAACCGGGCCGCCCAAAGCAGGCCCTCGGGGGCCTGCTCGCGTTCGAGCCCCGAAACGGCCACGCGGCAATGTTCAACTGCGGCATCGACATCGCCCCTCCCCATCGCGAGGCGACCTGCGAGCAAGCGCAACAACGGCCGTTCTCGCACCTCCCGGGGAAGCGCGTCCAACCAGCGGCCGACCGTGTCGGGAGCGGCCCCGACGAGACTCGCTCCGTGCGCCGTGATCGCCTCGGCGGCCTGCTCGAACGCGCCGGCGTCCAGCCAGTGCTCAATCGCCTCCGGCACGCGACCCGTGGTCGCGAGCGCAGCGGCCGCTCGAAGGTGAAGGTCGTCGACGCCATCGCTGCCTCGATCCTCGGCAAGCCTGGCGCGAAGGAACTCGCGCAGCAGCGGGTGGAGCGAATACGCGTCGCTCTCGTGAGGACGGATGAAGAGCCCGTGAGCGACGAGATCACTGCGAAACGTGGCGGGCAGTCCGAGCGCCCGTTCGAGGTCCGGGTCCAGCTCATCGACGATGCTGGCGTCACGCAGCCGGTCGCGAAGCTCCGGTTCGAGCTCGTCGAGCACCTCCTCGGCGAGATAGGCGAATATCGCCTCCCGGCTCGACGGGGCCAGCTCTCCGGTGCGAGGCTCGGCCGCCGCGGCGAGCGCCACCCCGAGCGGCCAGCCCTCGGTCAGGGTGAAGAGCCGCTCGACCTCGTCGCTGCTCGGCTCACTTCCTCGGACCGCGCGCAAGCACGCCCAGCACTCGGCGGGCGAGAAAGCGAGGTCCGCCGCCCCCAGCTCCAGCAGGTGACCGCTCGTTCGCAGCTTCGCGAGCCGCAGGCCGAGCGATCGGCGCGAGCAGATCGCAACGTGGATCAGCTCTCCCCCGACCGCGAGCAGCGTGTCGATGATCGCCACCGCCGGTGAGCTCTCCAGCTGCTCGGCGTCGTCGAAGGCGACGACGATGGGCTCGACCAGCAGCCGCTCGAGGTCATCGACCAGGTCCTGCGCGACAACCCGCGCGTCCAGCGGATCCAGGGCTCGAGCGAGCCGGCGGGCGTGGTCCTCGCCCACCCCGGGCAGCTGCGCACGTACGCGCTCCATCAGCCGGGCGACGAGCCGGCCCGGATCGCGGTCGGCGGCAGTCGCCCTTACCCAGACGGCGCTGCCGTTTCGCCGACCCAGCGCCTGCTCGAGGGCGGTTGTCTTCCCGAACCCGGCGTCGGCGAGCAGCACGACTGATCCCTGGTCGAGACCCTGCGCGAGCCGGCGGTCCAGCTCGGCGCGCTCGATGCGAGCCTGCACGAAATTCATGATCTTGAACCGGCGCGCCCTCGCCGGGGGCGATTATCGCCGGGATGGCTATAGGTTTGCGGCGGATTCTGTTGATTCTCGAGAAATGAGGTGTGTCGATGACCGAAACGGACACAGGAACAGTCGAGCAGGGAGCGGAGGTGGCGCCCGACGCGATCCTGCAGCTCGGATTCGGGTTCTGGGGCTCGAAGACGCTGCTGAGCGCGATCGAGCTCGGACTCTTCTCTGAGCTGGTGGAGGGCCCGCTCGACGCCGAGGCGCTGCGGGAACGGCTTGGCCTGCATTCGCGCAGCGCGACCGACTTCTTCGACGCGCTCGTGGCGCTCGGGATGCTGGAGCGAGAGGACGGCCGCTACGCCAACACCCCGGCAACCGAGCTCTTCCTCGATCGGGCCAAGCCTTCCTACGCCGGCGGGATGCTCGAGATGGCGAACGCTCGCCTCTATGGGTTCTGGGGATCGCTGACGGAGGGCCTCCGAACCGGATCCCCCCAAAACGAGGCGAAGGGCGGCGGGGATTTCTTCGAGGCGCTCTATGCCGACTCGGCGCGGCTGGCGGAGTTCGCACGCGCGATGAGCGCCGTCAGCGGCGGGGCAGGCGCCGCGATCGCGGCCAAATTTCCGTGGGGAGATCACCAAAACGTGATCGATATCGGTTGCGCCGAGGGCGCCGTACCGGTTCAGATCGCTCTGGCACACGAGCACATCACCGGCGGCGGATTCGACCTGCCTCCCCTCGAGCCGATCTTCAACGATTACGTCGCTCGGATGGGACTCGATGAGCGCCTCAGCTTCACCGCCGGCAACTTCTTCGAGGACCCGATGCCCACGGCCGATGTGCTCGTGATGGGGCACATCCTGCACGACTGGGGCATGGACGAAAAGCAGGTGCTGCTCAAGAAGGCGCATGAGGCGCTGCCCGACGGCGGCGCGCTGATCGTCTACGAGGCGATGATCGACGACGAGCGGCGCCACAACGCGTTCGGCCTGCTGATGAGCCTGAACATGCTGATCGAGACGCCGGGGGGGTTCGACTACACCGGCGCCGACTGCTGTGCCTGGATGGAGGAGGCCGGGTTCAGCGACAGCTACGTCGAACACCTTGCCGGGCCCGACTCGATGGTCGTCGGGATCAAGTAGCGGCGCCCTTGCCGCAAACCCCGAAGTCGATATAGGCTCGCCCCAACGTCAACCGACAGAGGAGGAGCGGAATGCCAGAAGTAGAGGTCAAGAACGTCAATTCCCCGGACGAGACGCGTCCGTTCGAGGGCAAGGGCGAGGCCCGGGTGGTGAATGTCGCAGGCCGGCCAATCGGCTATGCGGTTTTCGAGCCGGGCTGGAAGTGGTCGAACAACGTGAAGCCGATCGCGGGCACGGAGTCCTGTGAGGTCTCGCACCTTGGCTACTGCATCTCTGGCCGGATGAAGGTCTACATGGACGACGGCTCGACGGCCGAGATCGGCCCCGGCGACGTCTCGGCGATTCCACCCGGCCATGACGCCGAGGTGGTCGGGGACGAGCCCTACGTCGGTGTCGACTTCGGCGAGTTCGGCGACTACGCCAAGCGAACCTAGGGACCCCGCTCCCCCCTTCATCTTCAGGCGGCAACCGCCGACGCGTTCCAGACGCCGGTTGCGGCGGCGTCCCGCGCATATTCGGCGAAGTCCCGCGGCTCGCGGCCGACGGCGCGCTGAACGCCGTCGGTCAGGTGGACGTTGCGGCCGTCGAGCACCTCGCTGAATATGTAGCTGAGAAACTCGATCAGGTCACTCGGCACGCCCGCCTCGACGGCTAGGGCCTCGTGCTCCTCGATCGAGACCGGCTCGTACCGGATCTCGCGACCGGCCGCCTTGGAGATTTCATCGACTGCCTCGGCGAACGTCAGGGACCGCGGGCCGGTGAGCTCGTAGAGCTCGCCCACGTGCCCGTCCTCCGTCAGCGCTGCGGCCGCCACGTCGGCGATGTCGTCGGCGTCGACGAACGGTTCGGGCGTGTCACCGGCTGGAAGCGTCACCACGCCCCTGAGCACGTAATCGAGCATGTAGCCCTCGTTGAAGTTCTGGGCGAACCAGCTCGCGCGAACGATCGTCAGATCGGCGCCGGAGGCGCGCACCGCCTGCTCGGCATCCTCGGCCGCGGGCTCCCCGCGCCCCGAGAGGAGCACGAGCCGCGGCACACCCTCCGTCACCGCCAGCTCGGCGAACGAGCTGACAGCCTCCAGCGCTCCCGGCATCGCGATGTCCGGGTAGTACGCGACGTACGCGGACCGCACTCCCTGGAGCGCGGGCGCCCAGGTCGAGCGATCCTCCCAGTCGAACGACGGCTCGGCGGAGCTAGAGCCGATGCGCACGGGCAGGCCGCGCGCCTCGAGCCGCTCGGCGACCCGGCGGCCAGTCTTGCCTCTACCGCCGATGACCAACGTCGGCTTGATCTGTTGCGTGTCGCTTGTCATGGTGTGCTCCTTTTGTGTTGGACTCACTATCTAGATCCAAAGTCTAGACTATACGTCTGCATTTGTCAAGGCCAGCGGCTATGCTTCTGCGGATGGCAACGCGGACCTACACGACGTCAAAGCGGCGGGGGGAGCCGGCGAGCGTCAATCGCGTGCTCGAGGCCGCCGAGCAACTGATCCGAGAGGAGGCGTTTCACTCCGCGACAATGGACGAGCTCGCGGCGGCCGCCGGGGTCTCGCGGGCAACGGTCTTCAACCGCTTCGGCTCGAAGCTGGGCGTGCTGCAGGAGCTCTACAACCGCTGCATCGAGAGTCCGGAGATGCTCGCGGTCCGGGACGCGCTCGAGATCGAGGATCCGGTGGCGGCGCTCGACGCCTTTGTCGGCGCGGCCTGTGTGATGTGGGAGATCCATGGCTTCATCCAGGAGCAACTCCAGGCGATCGTCGTCCTGGAGCCGGAGGCGAGCGCCCTGGTCGAGCAGCAGAAGATGGAACAGCGCGCCCAGCTCCAGGGCCTGACGCGACGTCTGGCCCAGGCGGACCGGCTGCGTCCCGGGCTGGGGGAGGCGCGAGTCACCGCGACGCTGCACACGCTCACGAGCCTGGAGACGTTCGTGTGGCTGCGGCGCAAGTACGGGCTCTCGCTGCGGCAGACCCGCAGCACGATCGCCGAGCTTGGGCGACTGCTTCTCCGCAGCTAGTCGGAGCCGGTCAGAGGGAACGAGTGATGCTCGTGCGCCACGATCCACCGACCCTGCTCCTTGCGCAGCCCGAGAGAGAGCCGTAGGCGGTTCTCGGGCTGCTCGGCAAGCTCCTGCGATGTCCCGCAGCGCAGGAGGGCGTGGGCGTAGGCGACCTCGTCGCCGGCGGTGATCTCCAGCGACTCGATCTCGAACGAGGCACCCCGCCTCTGCAACTCAAAGAACGGCGGCCACGTCTGACGGTACGCATCGAGGCCGCGGACGCCGTCGTACGGTGGCGGCACATCGAACATGACGATGTCGTCGGAGTGGTCCGCGAGCACACCATCCATTTCGCCGCCGTGCACGGCCGCGGCCCAGCGTTCGATCAGGGTGCGGATCTGCTCCTCGTCGGTGGGCAACTACGCCTCCACGAGGCCCTTGCGCCGCTCGATCTCAGCCTCGGTCGGCTCGTCGAACTCGAAAGACCCGGTGTCGATCTCGCCGGCTCGCTCGTAGGTGTTGATCGTGACGCCGGTCTTCGAGAACTTGCTGTCGACCAGCTTCATTGCGGCTGGGATGGTGCCCTCACCGAAGAAGCGTTTGCCGGTGCCGATCACCACGGGAAAGATCCACAGCCGGTACTCGTCGATCAGGTCGTGCTCGAGCAGAGTCTGGATCAGACCGGGGCTGCCGTGAACCTGGATCTCGGGGCCATCCTCGCTCTTGATCCGCGTGACGTATTCAGCCACGTCGCCGGTGATCAGCGTGGAGTTATTCCATTCCACCTGGTTCAGCGTCGTCGAGGCGACGTGCTTGCGGGTGCCGTTGAGGTGGTCGGCGATCGGGCCCTCGTCGTGCGGCCAGTGGGCCGAGAAGATCTCGTAGGTCCCCCGGCCGAGCAGCAGCTCGTAGGGGCCGGAGTCGGCGACCTGCCCCATCATCTCGTCGTCGAAGTAGTTGACGCCCCAGCCGCCGAGCGTGAATCCGCCGGTCGGGTCCTCGTCGGGGCCGCCGGGCGACTGCATCACTCCGTCGAGCGATATGAACGAGTTGACGGCGAGGATTCTCATTTTGAGCTCCTTGGTAGACGGTGATTGGAACGCCCGAAACGAGGACGGGCGCAGGGACCTGCTCGACTGTGCTCATCACCAGGTATGACCGGCGCCCGGCGAGCAACTCATCGGCATTTGCGCGAATACCCCAAGCTCGTAGTGAAATCTGTCTGGGTTGTGGGGGCTATAGGCCCTATATCCCTGACAGTTTCGCGTCGGACGCCGGCTCAAGAAGCCGCTCGCGCCTTCGACCGCTCGGCCTTGTGGACGCGTTTTGCCTCCTGATAGTCCTCCAGCGCCTGCCGGGAGTCGACGTCGCCAAGGGTCAGGTGCGGAGGCACCAGTCCGATCGCCGCCTGCACCCCGAAACGCTTCGCCAAGACGGCACCAAGGGCCTTGACCTTCATCTCGCCGAATCCCGGCAGCGCGGCGATATTTGCTCGAAGCTCATCGGTGTCGCTGGCCCAGTACCAGCGGCCCCGAGAACGCCTTCTGCACGCTTACCTGCTGGTCCAGGGCGAAGCCCACCAACAACGCCATCGGATCGGACGCGATCAGCTCGTTGGCCTCGTCGGAATCCGTGAAATAAAGGCGATCGGGCATGGGCGCGATCGTACCGGCGCGCTGCGGGTTCTGGACCCGTCAGCTCAATCCGGGTACTCGTCCCTGCGCCACGCCCGCGGCTCCTCCGGCTGCGGCATCGGCGTCCGTTCGAGCAGGAAGTTGTAGTACGGAGCGACGAAGGGGTCGGGCGCCATCACCGTGTAGGTGTGGTAGACGGTCCCGTTCTCGCGCGCGAACGCGATCCAGCTCGGTCCCTCGCGGAGGCCGTCCTTGAGCTCGGCCCCGACCTGCTTCGACCACTCCTGTAGCCAGTCGGGAGGGTTGTCGATCATCTCCTTCACCTCGGGGATCTGCAGCGCCTGCTCCTCGGTGAATGCGAGCCCGAAGTCCCAGGGGAAATCCGTGTCGTAGGTAGAGACGTACGGGAACTCCCAGCCCATCCGCTGCTTGTAGGCGATCAGCCGGTCGATCGGCGCACGGGAGAAGCACATCAGCGTCACGTCGCGCTGCTGCATGTGGAGGAGCGAGCCCTCGAGCCCATCCCCCACGTTCGTGCAGCCCGGGCACGCGCCGATCGTGTAGTCGGGGCCGTACATGATGTTGTAGGCGAGCAACTGCGAGCGGCCCTCGAAGAGATCGGAGAGGGTCTTCTTGCCGTCCTCGGTGTCGAACTCGTACTCCTTCTCCACCGGGACCCAGGGGAGCCCGAGGCGCTTCTCCTTGATCTCCTCGTTTCGCTCCGCCTGCTCGTTCTCGAGCTTCGCGAGCTCGTCCCGGGCCGCCTGCCATTCCTCGCGGGTTCCGATCTTGTGTTCCGCCATCGCCATCTACCTCCGTTTTGTTGCCACTCCACTCCAGAGTAACGAGGGCCTGGCGCCGGGCTGTGCGAGAGTAGGCGTGATGAGGTCGGTCGCCTGCACGAACGCCGAGCTGGAGGTGGTAGATCGACCCGAACCCGAGCCCGGGCGCGGGCAGGTGCGCCTCGAGGTGCTGCGCTGCGGGATCTGCGGATCGGACCTCCACGCGCGTCACGGAATCGACGCGTGGGCGGACCTATTGGCCAGGGCGGGCTACGACCGCTTCGGCCGCTCCGAGGAGGCGATCGTCTTCGGGCACGAGTTCTGCGGCGAGGTTGCCGAGCACGGCCCGAAATGTCGCGGACGAGTCAAGGCAGGGACGACCGTCGTCGCGCTGCCATTGCTGCGCGGCCGCCAAGGCGTCGACACGGTCGGACTGTCGGTGCACGCGCCAGGCGCCTATTCCGAGCAGGTGCTCGTCGAGGAATCGCTGATGATGCCGGTGCCCAACGGCGTCGCTCCAGAGGTGGCGGCGCTGACCGAGCCGATGGCCGTGGCTTGGCACGCCGTACGCCGCGGGGAGGTCGGCAAGAAGGATGTCGCGATCGTGATCGGCTGCGGCCCGATCGGCCTCGGTGTGATCCTGATGCTGAAGGCCAACGGTGTGCGCACGGTTGTGGCCAGCGACTACTCCCAGGGCCGGCGCGCCCTGGCGACGGCCTGCGGCGCCGACGTCGTCGTCGACCCCGAAGACGCGTCGCCATTCACGGCGAGGAACGATTCCCGCCATCTCACAGACGTCCCGTCGGCGCTGGAGCTGGCGGTCGGCACGACCGAGAAGCTCGTGCGCGTCCCCGGGTGGTGGCACGCGTGGCGGCTTGGCGAGGCGCTCGGCGCAATGCCGAAGCACCCGGTGATCTTCGAGTGCGTCGGCGTGCCGGGCGTGATCGAAAACATCATTGACGGCGCGCCGCTGTTCTCGCGCGTCGTGGTCGTCGGTGTCTGCGTCGGAACCGATCAGATCACGCCGGCGATGGCGATCAACAAGGAGATCGACCTGCGGTTCGTGGTCGGCTACACGCCGCTGGAATTTCGCGACACGCTGCACATGCTCGCCGACGGCAAGGTCGATCCCCGCCCGCTGATCACCGGCGTGGTGGGCCTCGACGGGGTCGACGCCGCATTTTCCGCGCTCGCCGATCCCGAGACCCACGCCAAGATCCTCATCGACCCGCGAAGCGACGCAACGAGCCCGGCGCCGTAGCTGCCGGCACCTCGCCGTTCAGCTCAGCAGGTTCTCGATCTCGTCGACGATGCCGCCGGCGCCGTCGAAGAGCTCGCTGCCGTCCTCGATCAGCGCCACCGCCTCGTCGACTGGGAGCCGCACCGCCACCGCCCGCAGTCCGGCGGCGATGAGCGGGTCCAGCGCTCCCGCCGCCTCGGCGTCGTCGATGCCGCGGACGACCCCGGCGCGGACCGCGGCCTCCAGCTCGGCGTCCTCGATCCCGTAGGCGGCGGCGAACTCGGCGCGGCTCTCGGGCGTCGCAAGTGCGACCGCGAGCGTCTCCCGGCTGACTCCGAGCTCGCAGGCGGCGCCGTCGAGGGCGGAGAGAGCGAACTGCTGCGCGGACTCCTCGATCCCCTGCGGATCGCGCCACTCGCGCGGGGCGCAGGGATCGGCGATCTGCGTGGGCTCGTAGGAGCCACCCCCGAGCACCAGGTAGAGGACGACGAGCGCCGTCGCAGCCGCTGCGGCGGTGCCGACGAGCGCGCGGCCGCTCACAGTTGAACCCCGCGACGGGCGATCGCGATCGGGATCAGCGCGGCGAGCGCGAACGCCGCCGCGATCAGAAACGAGGTGCTGAACGCGTGGGTCGCGGCGGCGTCGACCTCGTCCTCGATCCGGCCTCGCAGCGCGACGGTCTCGACCCGCTCCGCCGGATCGGAGGGCAAGGGCTCGAACGCCGGGCCGACGATCGGAACCTTGTCGCCCTCGGCCTCGATCTGCTGGCTGATCCGGTCGGCGAGCTCGAACTTGGTGCCGGGTGAGAGGCGGGAGTCGATCAGCGCCGCGGTCCCGGCCGCCTCGGCGTCGATGCGCTCGGTTTCAAGGTCGGCGGTGAACACCGGTGTCAGCACCAGCAGGCCGGCGACGACGCCGGCATGGCGCGATGCGATCGTCCAGCCGCCGTGGATCGCCTGCGGCGCGCGGCCCGCAAGCGCCGCCTCTGTGAGCGCCGAGAGCGTCAGCGCGAGGCCGACGCCGACCAGCACCTGGGGCGGGAAGGTGAGCACCACCGACGCGTCCGGAAGCAGCCCGAGCGCCGCGAGTCCGCCCGCGATCAGGATCGCTCCCGCCGCCGCCCGTGCCTCGACTGCGGGGACCTGCCGGGCGAGCGGGGCGGACAGCAACGCGGACGCCGGCAACACGCTGACCGCCGCGGCGGCGGCGATCGGGCTCAGCCTCCAGCCCTCGATCAGCATCAGGACGACCAGGAACAGCGCCGCCGCGAGCGCCGCCGAGATCAGCCCGAGCGCGGCGTTGGCCGCGAGGTGTGGGCGTCCCGCCGGCCCTGCGCGGCGCCGAACCGTTTCGCCGCCCGCCGCGCCGAGCAGCGGCACCGCAAGCAGAATCGCCGCCGGAACCTGGACGAGGAAGATCGACTGCCACGAGACGAGCTCGGTGAGGAGGCCGCCGACGGCGGGCCCGAGTGCCGCTCCGGCGGCGCCGGCGGTGGCCCACGCCCGTGTTGCGGAACGCTCGGAGCCATAGACCGCCGGCATTAGCTCGAGCGCAGCGCAGACCGCCGCCGCGCCACCGACGGCCTGCAGGCAGCGAGCGGCGATCAGCACCTCGATCGACGACGCGAGACCGCAGCCGAGGCTTGCGAGGGCGAACAGCATGAGCCCCGCCACCGTCAACCTCGCCGGCCCGACCCGAGAGGCGGCGTGGGCGGCCGGCACCGCAGCCGCCGCGAGGACCAGGTTGAACCCGATCAGCACCCAGGTGACCGCCGCGACCGAGACGTCGAGCTCGCGGTAGATGTCGGGGAGCGCGAGGACGACCACCGAGGAGTCGGCGAGGACAAGGCCAACCGCGGTGCCGAGCGCGATTCGCGCCGCCCTGGGATCACGAGCAGGCATCAGCTCATGTTGATCGATGAGCCGGCCCGGTCCGGGCGCGGGTACCCTGCCTGACCGTGCACGAGACCGGGCTCCTGATCCTCGGCCTGTGCGTCGCGATCCCGACGTTGAGCGTGATCGCTCGGCTGCTCGGGATCCCGTACCCGATCATGTTCGTGCTCGGGGCGATCCCGCTCGGCTACCTGCCCGGCGTCCCCAACGTCGAGCTCGAGCCCGACCTGGTGCTTGTGATCTTCCTCCCGCCGCTGCTCTACGTAGCGGCCTTCTTCGCCGACCTGCGGGCGCTGCGCGCCGACGCCCGCGGGCTGTCCTTGACCGCGATCGGACTGGTGTTGCTCACGACCTGTGCGGTCGCGATCGTCGGCCACGAGCTGATCGGCCTGCCCTGGGCGGTCGCGTTCGCGCTCGGCGCGATCGTTTCGCCGACCGACCCGGTGGCGGCGACGGCGATTACGCGCCAGCTCGGCGCCCCGCGCCGGCTGGTCTCCCTGATCGAGGGCGAGAGCTTGATCAACGACTCGTCGGCATTGATCGCGTACCGGGTTGCGGTCGCGGCGGCGGTCGGCGGCAGCTTCTCGCTCTTTGACGCGAGCGTCGACTTCGTCGTCGCTGTTGTCGGCGGGATCGCGATCGGGTTGCTGGTCGGCGCCGCGATCGCCGAGGTCAGGCGGCGGCTGAACGACATTCCCGTCGAGATCACGATCTCGATCTTCAGCGGCTACGTGGCCTACCTTCCGGCCGAGGAGCTCGGCGTCTCGGGTGTGCTCGCGGCGGTGACCACCGGGATCTACCTGGGCTGGCTTGCGCCTCAGATCTCGACGGCCCAGATGCGAATCCAGGGGTTCGCGGTCTGGGAGCTGATCGTGTTCCTGCTCAACGCGGTTCTGTTCGTGCTCATCGGCCTGCAGCTGCCGAGCATTCTCGACGAGGTGTCGGGCATCGACGTCGGCACACTGGCCGGCTATGCGCTGGCGGTCATCGCCGTCGTGATCGGGACGCGATTCGTGTGGCTCTTCACGGTTCCATACCTGATCCGGGTGCTCGACCGCCGTGCAAGCCAGGTCGGGCGCCGGGTGAGCGCGGGCCCGCGGGTGGTCGTCGGCTGGGCCGGGATGCGCGGCGCGGTCTCGCTCGCGGCGGCGCTGGCGCTGCCGCTCGAAACCGACGCCGGCGCGCCGTTCCCCGAGCGCGACCTGGTGATCTTCCTCGCCTACTGCGTGGTCGTGTTCACGGTCGTCGTCCAAGGACTGACGCTGCCGGCGCTGATCCGCAGGCTTGGGGTGGTCGATGACGGTGCGGAGGAGGAGGCCGAGGAGCACGCCGCTCGAATCGCGGCCGCCGAGGCCGCCTTGGAAGCGCTCGACGGGTACGCCGAGGAGGAGTGGACGCGCGAGGGCAGCGTTGAGCGGCTGCGGGCGCTGTACGCGTTCCGCCGACGTCGCTTCGCCACCCTTCGCGGCGACCTCGAGGACCAGGACGGGATCGTCGATCAGTCGCTCGCCTACCAGCGCCTGATGCACGGGGTGATCGAGGCCCAGCGGGCGGCGATCGTGCGGATGCGAAACGACGGCCTGATCTCTGCCGACGTAATGCGCCGGGTCGAGCGCGACCTCGACCTCGAGGAGTCGCGGCTCGAGGTCTGACCTCCTTGGTCTGTTCCACGTGATGAGAGAAATCTCATCGCGCTCCAACGCTCGCTTCAGCTTCACCGACGAGCCTCTCAGCAGCACATCGAGACAACGATCGAGGAGGCATGGTGATGGCAAACGCAAACAACGGCCCTGGGAAGCTGCTCCGCAGCGCGGGCGGCGGGGCTCTGGTCCTGGCGAGCCTGCTGGCTCTCCTGCTGCCGTCGCCGGCGACGGCCGAAGAGAGGGTCTGCACGGGTTCGCTCGGGGCGATCACGGTCGACAACCTGCGGGTTCCGCAGGGTGCGACCTGCTCGCTGACCGGGACGCGGGTCCAGGGCACGATCAAGGTCGAGCGCAACGCAACTCTGAAAGCGCGCGAGGTGCGCGTGATCGGCAACGTTCAGGGCGAGAACGCCCGCAGGGTCGCCGTACGCGACTCGCGGGTTGGTGGCAGCGTTCAGGTCGTTCAGGGGCGGGCGGCGGCGGTGCGGAACACCGTCGTCAAGCAGGACATCCTCTACGACGCGAACGGGGCGGCGCTGAGAGCGGTCGGGAACAAGGTTGGCGGAAACATCCAGGTGTTCCAGAACACCGGCGGGGCCCAGATCTCGTCCAACCGAGTCGACGGCAACCTGCAATGCAAGGAGAACGTCCCACCGCCGACCGGCGGCGGCAACATCGTCCAGGGAAACAAAGAGGACCAGTGCTCCGGGCTCTAGTCTGAGCACAACGCGAGCTGAGAGGTCCGGGCCGAGTCGCGCGAGCGACCCGGCCCCCCTCGTTGTAAGGGGATTAGAAGGCTCTAATCTCGATCCAATCGACCGCTCATGCGGAGACGCGATTCTGATGTCGTGGCCACCAAACCCGCTCTCGTCGTAATCGTGCTCGCGATTCTGGGAGCAGCAGCCGCACTCGCCCTGGCAGAGATCAGCGGCTCCGCGCCACGTCCTCCAGAGCCGATTGAGTTGCAGCGGGATCACGAAGACGACTCGCGCCAAGTGCACCAGAGCTCTCGGGAGGACAAGGGAGCCCGGGATGCCGAATCCCCGGATGGAAACGGCGAGTCGCAGGAGACACAGCTGTCTCCGCCCTCCACCTCCGCCGGGCCACCGGCATCCACGGAGTCGGAACCTGCGGCCTCCGACGACAACGGAGGCGATGACACCGGGGGCGGTGGAGCCGGAGGTTCGGAGCCGGAGCCCGCTCCCCGGCCGGAATCCGAGCCGGGCCCCCCGCCGTCCGAGCCCGCTCCCGCTCCGCCCCCTCCCCCAGCTCCGGTTCCTCCGCCCGACGATGACGACGACGATGACGGTGACGGTGACGATGACGACGGAGAAGCATCCGACGATGGCGACGAGCTTGACGACTGAGGGCCCACCGCGTCGTCCGCTTCGCCGGCGAATCTTCGCCGACGTCCGCACCCGAATCCTCGTCTCGTACGTCGTCCTGCTCGCGATCGCTGCACTCGTTTCGGTCCTGGTCGTACGCCAAGTGCTGCTGGTGCGCCTCGACGACCGGATCGAGAGCGACCTCAACCAGGAGGTGGACGAGTTCGAGCGGCTCGCGGGAGGGATCGACCCTGAAACGGGCGAGCCGTTCGGCAGCGACGTCGATCGGATCTTCGACGTCTTCCTCGCGCGCAACGTCGCGGGCGAGGGCGAGCAGCTGATCACCATCCCTAGCCGCGGGCAGGCTCGGTTTCGGAACAGCGAGCGAGTCGGCGGCTTCGCCCCACCGTCCGAGGAGATCGCGCGCTGGCGGCAACTCGGCTCCAGCGAGCGCGGTGAGCTCGAGACCGCGATCGGCCACGCCGAGTATCTCGCCGTACCGGTCAGGCTGGAAGGGAAAGACCTGGGGACATTTGTCGTCGCCGACTACACGGCGGGAGAGCGAGCCGAGGTCGACGAAGCCGTGCGAATCGTCGGCGCCGTGTTGGCGGCTGTCGTGCTACTCGGCACAGCGTTCGCTTTCCTCACCGCGGGTCGCGTCCTGCAGCCGCTGCGGGGTCTGCGAGACGGCGCTCAGGCGATTACCGGTGCGGACATGACGCGGCGAATCGAGGTTGAGGGCGACGACGAGCTCGCCGACCTCGGGCGGGCGTTCAACCGCATGCTCGATCGGCTCGCAGCGGCGTTTGCGAACCAGCGCGACTTCGTCCGCGACGTCAGCCACGAGCTGCGAACCCCGATCGCGATCGTCAGGGGCCATCTCGAGCTGTTGATCGAAACCGACCCGGCAGACCGCCGCACGCGCGACGCGACGATCGACCTGGTCACCGGCGAGCTCGATCGGATGAGCCGCTTCGTCGACGACCTCCTGCTGCTGGCAAAGACCGACCAGCCAAACTTCCTCTCGCTCGAGACGGTGCGACTTCCCGATCTCTGCGAGCAGCTGGTCCGCAAGGTCAGAGGGCTCGCCGAACGCGACTGGCAACTGGATGTCTCCACCCGGCGCTCGATCGTCGCCGACCCGGGGCAGCTGACGCAGGCGATGATGAACCTGACACGCAACGCGGTCGAAAACACCACCGTGGACGACACGGTGGAGATCGGGGCGTCGGTGAACGGTCGCGCCGCCCACATCTGGGTGAGGGACTCGGGCCCGGGTGTGGCACCGGAGGACGAGCGGCGGATCTTCGATCGGTTCAGCCGCGGGCGCGGCAGCCGCGACCGCTACGAGGGCAGCGGCCTGGGGCTCGCAATCGTGCGCGCGATCGCAGAGGCCCATGACGGCCGAGTGGAGCTCGACAGCCACCCGGGAGAGGGGGCGACGTTCACGATCATCCTGCCAATCGAGGGTCCAGGGATGCCGGCTCCTGAGATCGAGGGGGACACTTGAACCGGATCCTGATCATCGAAGACGAGCCCGGGATGGCCAGCTTCATCGAAAAGGGGCTCGGAGCGCGCGGCTACGCGACAAAGGTGTGCGGCGACGGCGCGAGCGCGATCGCGATCGCCTCCGACAGCGACTTCGACCTCGTCATCCTCGACCTCGGGCTGCCCGACACGGACGGGTTGAGCGTACTGCGGGAGGTGCGTCGCCGGGGCGAGCGGATGCCGGTGATCATCCTCACGGCACGCGATGACCTCAGCGACAAGGTCGAGGGACTCGACGCGGGCAGCAGCGACTACATCACCAAGCCCTTCAAGCTCGACGAGCTGCTCGCCCGGGTGCGGGTACAGCTGCGCGACGAACGCTCAGGGGAGCCGACACTGCTCGAGACCGGGGGCGTCACGCTCGACGTCCGCACCCGCAAGGCGATGACCGGCGGCGAGGTGATCGACCTGACCGCCCGCGAGTTCACGATGTTGGAGACGTTCATGAATCACGCCGGCCAGGTCCTGAGTCGCGAGCAGCTACTGGCCAACGTCTGGGGCTACGACTACGACCCCGGCTCAAACGTGGTCGAGGTCTATGTGCGCTACCTGCGCCGCAAGCTCGGCGAGGACACGATCGAGACCGTGCGCGGCATGGGCTACCGCCTGCGCGGCTAGCCCCGCTGATTCCTTAAAGCATTCTCATTCCGCTCCAACGATGGGCTAAGCCCCCCGGGGGATCCTGATCTGCAGAAGGTATCCCCTACCAAGGAGAAGTGATGGAACAGATCGAACGGACAGCCTGGGATCGCATCGGCATCTCGTTCGTGGTGCTGCTGCTCGGCGCCTTCATCTTCAGCATGGCGGGCCCTCTGGTCTCGTCAGCTGGTGGCGAGGAGCTGGTGGTCGGCAAGCGAGACGACAAGGCCGCCGAGGTCGTCGCCGTCGAGGACGATGAGGATGACGACGATGCACGCGACCGCAGCGGTAACAGCGGTAGCGGGAACTCCGGAAACGGCAACTCCGGTGGCGGTGACAACAGCAAGAACAGCAAGTCCGCCGATACGCGCACCGGGACGACGAGAGGCACAGGCCCCTCGAACTCGGTGAGCAACTCCAGCGGCCAGAGCGCCAACACGCGCTAGGACGATGGATCCGAAGGAGTCCAAATGGGGCTTCGCCGAAGGAGACTTGATCGCGCCTGGGCGGGGCGCGGTCAAGCTCCTCGGGGGTGGCTATCGCTACGAGGCATACCTCGCCTGGGATGACGAACTGCACTCGCTGGTCGTGGTCAAGGTGGTGCGCCCCGGCCTGGTGGAGGATCGACACACTCTCGATGGTCTGGAGGCTGAGGTGGAGATGCTCGACCGCCTCAACCATCCCGTGGTGGTTCGCAGCTTCGGCGCCGACCTCGACGGGCCCAGGCCGCACGTGGTCTTGGAGCATCTCGAGGGACCGAGGCTTTCGACGCTTTTGCGCCGCTACGGTCCGCTCCCCCCCGAGCAGCTGATTCCACTCGCGCTGCAGCTGTGCTCGGCCGCGCACTACCTCGCCTGCAACGGCGTGGTCCACCTCGATGTGAAGCCCTCCAACATCATCATGGGCGCCCCCGCGCGCTTGATCGACCTCAGCGTCGCCCTGACCCTGGAGGAATGCGCCGGCCTTCGCTCCGCCGTAGGCACGGACGCATACATGTCACCCGAGCAGTGCCAGCCGCAAAACGGCGTCCCGGTCGGATCGCCCGCCGACGTATGGGGCGTCGGTGTGTCTCTCTACCGAGCGCTGGCCGGCAAGCGCCCGTTCACCGAGGGCGATCACCGCTCCGCCGTAGCGGCCGAGCGCTGGCCACAGCTGATTGAGGAGCCTCTTTCGCTGGACGACAGCGTCCCGGCCGTGATCGCGCATCCGATCCTGTCGTGCCTGGCTCCCGACCCATCCGACCGCCCGACCCCCGCGGAGCTCGCCGCCCAGCTCGAGCTGGTGCTCGATGCAATGCCGAAGCCGACGATCTCGAAGCTCAAGCCGCGGCTGCGCAGTTGATGCATTCGGAGAATGGCGCCCTGCCGCACAGGCCTCGAGGAGTCGCGGCGGCGATCAGCTGAAGTCCGCGATCACCCTGTCGAGCATCGCGAGCGAAGGGCGCCACTCGACACGGTCCCGTGCCGCGGCGAGCTGGTCGAGGTCTAGCAATCCCTTGGCCCGCGCCACCTGAAAGCACTGCCGTAGCTCGTCCTCGCCCATCACCTCGGCCAGGTCGATCAGCGTGCGAGCGACGGACGTGACAGGAATGCCCTCGACCACGTCCATGTCGTCGGGGTGAAGCGGCGGCCCGTGATGGGGAGTGATCCCGTCGGGGGGAGTTCTGGCCCCGCGAGGATCGGCCGGATCACCGGGGATGTAGACGTCGATCGAGTCGGGATCGTGCATGGATGAATCGTGACTGGTGTCGAGTCACGAAACAGTGCCGATTGGGTCGAAAGTGCAACAAATCAGTGCCGAATTCAACACTGGCTGTTGCATTCGCCGAACCGGCGCGCGCAACCCTAGATGCCGGCGCGCTGGGACGCGCCGACTGCGCGCCTCGCGTCAGGCCGGCGGCATCTCGGCGAACTGCGGGGCGTCGTCGCCGATTTTGTGCCAGCTGGCCTTGTATGCGACCTGTTGGTGAAAGCTCGGCTCGAGCGCGAGCTCGCGCATCAGTCCCGCGGCCACGAAGTACACCTCGCCGAGGTCGTCATACAGGCTCGATCCGCAGTTGCTGCAGAAGTTGCGGGGCGCGAGCTCGCTCTCGTAGGTGTTGACCAGGTCCTCGCCCTTGGTGAACCTGAAGTTCTCCTTGGCCACGACTACCCCTGCAAGGCTCGACCCCGTCCAGCGCTGGCAGCGACTGCAGTGACAGTAACCCAGTGCCACGGGATCCTGAACCTCGTACTCCACCCCGTCGCACAAGCAAGTTCCCTTGAGCGTTTCAGTCATCATGACTCCTTCTCGAGTTGGCGTTCAACGACCCGCGCCAACGCTACCACCGGCCGGCCGATGCCGTAGAAGGGAGAGATGAATGAAGCGGGTCGGCGTCATCGGCGCCGGCTTTGCCGGACTCGCCGCGGCCGACGCCCTGCGCGCCGACGGAGCGGAACTGACCGTGCTCGAGGCGCGTGACCGGGTGGGAGGACGCGTGTGGTCGGTGCCGTTCGGGGAGGATGCGGTCGTCGAGAGGGGCGCCGAGTTCATCCTGCCCGGCTACGAGTCGATGAACGCCCTGGCTGCACGCTTCCGGATCCCGCTGGTGCTCAAGGGGACGCCCTACGGGCGGCGCGCGCCGATCGGCGAGGAGGCGGTGTCCCAGACTGACCTCGAGGGCGCGTTCGACCGCCTTGCCGCGGGCGGGGCCACTGACGCCGCAAGCGCTGCCGACGCGATCGCCACCTTGGACTTGGACCCACCCCTCTCGAAGCTGATTCAGACGCGTGTCGCGATCTCGAGTGGCTATCCCGCCGACGACCTTGCGGCATCCGTGCTCGACGAGGGAGCCTCGACCTTTGGCGATTTCGACAACCACACACTGGAGGGCGGCAACATGCGGCTCGCCGAGGCGCTCGCAGCCGAGCTCGGCGCAGCCGTGCGTCTCTCATGCCCCGTGCGGAGGGTGCGCTGGTCGCCGGACGCGGTGAACATCGCCACCGATCACGCCGAAATTGAGGCGGACGCGGTCGTGATCGCGATCCCCACCGCGCCGCTGGCCGAGATCGAGTTCGATCCCCCGCTCGAGGGCGCGACCGCGGAGGCGCTGCGCACGGTCACCTACGGCCAGAACTCGAAGCTCTTCCTGCGCATGCGCTCGCCCGCGCCGCCGAGCGCGATCATGTCCGTGGCCGGACACTTCTGGACCTATACGCAGCTGGGCGCGGACGGTCGGCCCGCACCCTTCGTGACCGGCTACACGGGCACGATGTCCGCGATCGATGGCCTCGGTGGCTCGGACGGGTTCGAGCGCTGGGTCGCTGCGCTGGTCACGCTTCGCGAGGACCTCGATCTGGAGCCCGAAAGCGCGATGCTTTCGAGCTGGGACGACGACCCGTGGGTGCGGGGCTCCTACTCGGCTCGCACCCTCTCATCGCCACTTCGCGACGATGACCTTGTGAAGCCGATCGGCCCCCTGTTCTTCGCAGGCGAGCATACGGCCGGCGAGTGGCACGGGCTGATGGAGGGGGCGCTTCGGAGCGGACGGCGCGCGGCCGAGCAAGCCCTCTCTGCCTAGGCCGTTGCGCCAGCGGCGATTCGTTCGAGCAACGTCACCGACTCGTCGACCGGCGGCAGGGCGCGCATGGAATCCGCGATTCGCACCGTCTCGCGTCGATAGGTCGCATCGGCGATCACCGATTCGACGGCGCCGGCGAGCTCACCGACCGTCTCGGCTGCGGGCAGCTCGAGGACGTTGCGGGCAGTCCGGTCGTCGGCGACCGTGATGCCGGCGCCGACGCGGGCAACGGCGTCGCCGTTCAGCCATTGATCGCTGCTGAACAGAGGCAAAACGACGAGCGGCGTGCCGTGGGCAAGCGCGCCCAGCGTGCTTCCAAAGCCGCCGTGGCAGACGATCACGTCCGCGCTTCGCGCCACGTCGTCATGGGTCACCCAGGTTTCGACGTGGACGTTGGACGGTACCTCCCCCAGCTCGTCGAGCTCGCGCTCGGCGTCACCGACCGTCACGAGAAGTCGAACCGCAAGCGGCGCGAGCGCTGCGATCGCCGAGCGGTACAGGGCAGGGTAATAGGGCAGATGCGCCCCGGCGGCGACCGAGCCGAAAGTCAGATAGACGAGTGGGTCCTCGTTGCCCGACCACCACTTCGGTAGCTCCTCAGCACCGGCACCGGCTTCGAACCGGAAGCGGCTGGCTCGCGCCGGCGGTCCTGCGGCCGGATCTTCGAGCTCCTGCGGGATCGTTGTCAGACTCGGCGCGGCGGCGAGCCGCTCACCACCTGGGTCGCGCGGCAAGTCCAGCTGAGCGCGAGCCTTGTCGACCTCCGGCGCGGCCAGCTTGATCGACAGCTCCTCCATCTCGGCGAGCCCCAGCCGACCGGCGCGAACGGAAGCCCGGCGCGTTCAATGTTCGGCTCGAACTGACGCTGCGCCGCGACCAGGACGTCGTGTCCGGCGCGGAGGCAGGCGTGCGCGAAAGGAGCCAGCGGTCCGACGTGGCCGGAGCTTCCGCGCGTGGTGAAGAGGATGCGCATGCTCGGAACCGGCCGCTAGCTTCTCGTTACCACCCAGAGGTGGGACTGACTAACGGGACGTCGCCGATTAGCCAGTCGTGGGGTCGGTCCGGGCGTCTGCGGCTGCCTGCTTCCGCGCAGCCTTCTTGGCCTGCTTCTCTTGCCGACGCTCGACGAGCCTGCGTTCACGGTTGAGCTTCGCCATCGTGGTCTTCCGCTTGCTACCTGAGGCCATGCCTCTTCCCTAAAGCGCCGGTGGGTGCACTGCGAACGCGGAGGGTGCCCGGAGGCAACGACTACGAAAACGCGGAGCACTACGTTGGTCGAACGGATGCTCGACCCGAGAAATCAGTCTAGCCGCTGCCACCGGCGGACTTCCCTCCAAATCGTCCAATGCGGTAGCCGAGCGCCCTACTCGCTCAGCCCGGCGGCTTCGAGGGCCTCTGTCTTGGTCTGAAACATCCGCGCACGGACCAACTGCCCCTCTTGGAACTCCAAGAGCTGAAAGAACGATGGAGACTGAACACCGGCGCCGCTCTCGGCGCCCTTTCCGCTAACGCGGAGGGTGGCAATGAGGCGATCGTCGTCCACGTCGTCCACGGGTACGCACTCCTCCAGGTGCACGCGGAAGCCGCTAAAGGCATTCGACCAGGCTCGAAAGAAATCCCGTACCCCTTCGGGTCCGCGATGGACGCCAGCATCCGGAAACGCTTCCAGGGTTTGCCACTCAACGTCGGGGTGTACCCAATCGAATGTGGCGTCCTGGTCATCACGGTTCAATGCCCGGACCGCCTCCTGAATCTTCTCCACGTTCTCCTGCGACATCGCCTACTCGCTCAGCCCGGCGGCTTCGAGGGCCTCTCGTCGATTCGTGAATTCGGTCACGCTGGCCACGGTCAAATTGTCCTGATCCCGGATTTCCCAGACCTGCCAAATCTCCATCTCTCCTCCCGCCCCCGACGTTCGTCCCGTCCCAGCGACCTGAAACCCGACGACCACGGTTTCGTGATCGCCCTCCAGGTACTCATGCGACGCGGTACGCGCATCCGGGAAAGTCTCCTGAAAGTTTTCGAAGAAATCGATCACCTCGTCCCGGCTCAGCAGCACCCGCGCCTCGGGCCAGGTCGCCGCCAGTCGATACTCGAGCTGATCGGGAAGCGCGGCGTAGGCGGTCTTGACGTCGCCCGCGTTCCAGGCTCGATTCCCTTGCTCGAAACTCTCTCGGAACGCGCGAAGGAACTCGGACTCGGCAGGTGGCATCGCCCGCGCAGTATCTCGCGCTGAGGGTTTCGCTACTGCTTTCCGGCTGCTACTTCTCGTCCTGAGCGCAACTTTCGTGATCGCGTAGGGTCCTCTGAACATATGCGCAGATTCGCGACCCTCTCGTTCGCGGTCGGGTTGATGTCCCTCGGCGCAGGCGCCGCCGCCGCTCCTGCTTTCACGCCCACCGACGGTCAGTACAGGGGCGAGTACACAAGCGGGAATCACGGGCCGGGCAAACTGCGACTCCGGGTTGAAGTTCTGCGCCCGGGTCTGCACGGAGTGCGGCTCCTCAATTGGAGTGGAAAGCTTCGATGCGAGGGACACCGCACGCGAAAGGTGGGCGTGCCGATGACCGCGGCTCGTTCCGGTCGCACGTTCAGTGGATACGTGACCTACATCTCGCCGCCAGGCAAGGACAGCTTCACTGGCCAGTTCACCGCGAGAGACGCCCTCGAGGCGACTGTGCGAGTGAGGCGCGGCCGTGGAGCAGAGCGCTGCGACACCGGGCCGATCACGTTCGTTGCGCACCGCGTAGGGCCGTAAGAGTCAGAGGCATCGCCCGCGGTCGCATGTGAGCTATGGCCTGGGTTGCTCGGCGGCACCGGTGTGTTCGACGACCGCGCGGGCGACGGGCTCCCAGTCGGCTCGATCGACCCCGTGGCCCGCGCCTTCCAGGCACAGCAGCCTGGCACCGGGGATCTCCCGCGCCAGCGCCTCCCCGTGTGCGAGCGGGAACATCGGGTCGGCGGTGCCGTGGATGACGAGCGTCGGCGCAGTGATCGAAGACAGGGGCTTGGGTGATCCTTCGCCGTGGGAGATGAGGTCGTGGTTCTGCACCGCGGCGAAGTCATTCGCCCGCTCGACGTCGCGGCGGACGAGCTCTCGGACTCGGGTCTCGTCGAACGCCCGCTCAGCGCCCGCGAGGACGCGCGAGTAATCGACCAGGTAGTCGATGACGGAGTCGGGGTTCGACCAATCGACCTCGGCCGTGGCGACGAAGCGACCGAACTCCGCCGTAGGCGACGGCAGGTCGCGGTCGCCGGGGGTTGCGGGGGAGGTGCTTATCAACGTGAGCGAGCGCACCCGGTCGACGGAGTCGAGCGCCACCTCCTGGGCGATCCCCCCACCCGCCGAGACGCCGACCAGGTGCGCGGCCGAGATATCGAAGCCATCGAGCACGCCGGCGGCGTCAGCCGTGAGGTCCGCCCCCGTGTACTCGGGCCGGCCGGGCTCGTAGGTGCGCGAGCGGCCGGTGTCGCGGTGGTCGTAGCGGATCACGAATCGCCCGCCGTCTGCGAGCATCCGACAGAACTCCTCCTCCCACCAAAGCATCGACGCCCCGATGCCCATGATCAGCAGGATCGGTGGGTCGGCCGGGTCACCGAACGCCTCGGTGCACAGCTCGACGCCTTTGGCTTTGATCATTTGCTCGGTCATTCGTCAAGCAACTTCAACGCCGTCTCCGCACCCCGCGCGAGGAGCTGATCGGACAGGTGGCGGTCCGTTAACGCCCGGGCGAGCTGCAGGGTGCCGACCATCAATCCGAAGATCGTGAGCGCGTCCGCTCGAGCCGCCTCGACGTCCGTCGGGTCGAGGCGCGACGCGATGTCGTCGATGACCCCCATCACCTCATCGGTGAAGACATCCCTGGTGTCGGTCGGGCCGCCGAGCGATTTCGTCGAGCAGGGCGGCCGACGGGCAGCCGTCCGCGAATTGGTCGCGGTGTTCCGGAGACAGGTAGGAGCGGACGAACCCCTCAAGTCCCGCCCGATCCGAGGGCTGGTCGTCAAAGCTCTTGCGTTGGGCTGCGCAGCTGGTCGGCGAGGACGTTCGCGACGAGATCTTCCTTCGACTTGAAATGCGCGTAGAAGGCGCCGTTCGTGAGGCCGGCGTCGGACATCACGGTCGCCACGCCTGAGCCGTCGATGCCGTCTTGCTTGAAGCGTCGCCCGGCGGCTTCGAGGATTCGTCGTCTAGTGGCCGGCTTGTGGTCCTGGCTGTAGCGCATCGCTCATCCCTTCCCAAACAGCTCCGACTTGTGTGACGGACGTCTCACCATTGGATTATGACCGTACGATAGCATTACGATCGTCATCCAATAGCAGAGGAGCAGATCATGACGGTCACGACAGAGCAAGAGACGCTGGTGAAGGGAGCATCGTTCGCGTACGAGCACGCGCCGACCGAGACCATCGACATCGCCGGAACGCGGTTCGCCTACCGGCAGCTCGGCGCGGAGACGGGCGTGCCGGTGATCTTCCTGAATCACCTGGCCGCGGTTCTGGACAACTGGGACCCCCGAGTCATCGACGGCATCGCCGCGAAGCGTCGGGTGATCGTCTTCGACAACCGCGGCATCGGCGCATCAGGAGGCTCCACGCCGGACTCGGTCGAAGCGATGGCGCGGGACGCCATCGCCTTCATCCGGGCGCTCGGCTTCGATCAGGTCGATCTTCTTGGCTTCTCCCTCGGCGGCATGGTCTCGCAGGTGATCGCGCAAGAGGAACCGCAGCTCGTTCGCAAGCTCGTCCTCGCCGGCACGGGTCCCGCCGGGGGCGAGGGCATGGACAAGGTCACTCCGATCACCATCCGGGCGATGGTCAGGGGCGCGGTGACCTTCAAGGATCCGAAGACCTATCTCTTCTTCACCCGGACGTCGAACGGCCGACGGCAGCTCGGGAGTTCCTCAAGCGATTGAAGGAGCGCACGGAAGATCGCGACAAGGCGATCTCCCCGATCTCCTTCCGTGCTCAGCTCAAGGCCATTCACACCTGGGCAACTCAGCAGCCGTCGGACCTGTCGAGCATTCAACAGCCGGTCTTGGTCGCAAACGGCGATCAGGATCGGATGGTGCCGTCCAGCAACTCCGTTGACCTGGCTCGGCGTCTTCCCAACGCCCGACTCAAGCTCTATCCCGACGCCGGGCACGGCGGCGTCTTCCAGTACCACCGGGAGTTCGTCCACGAGGTCCTGGACTTCCTCGGGCTCATGCTACGCACTCGAACGGAGCCCGATGATGACACTGACCACGCCCGTCGAGGCCGGCCCGCAGCCCACGGCCGCGACCACCACCTCGAGGACCGCGCCCACCCGCACGATCAACGTCGACGGAACGCCGTTCGCCTACCGCGAGCTCGGCCCGCGCACCGGCGTGCCGCTCGTCTTCCTGCACCACTTCACCGCCGTCCTGGACGACTGGGACCCGCGGGTCATCGACGGCATCGCCGCCAAGCGACACGTGATCGCGTTCGACAACCGCGGCATCGGCGCGTCGGGCGGATCGGTGCCGCACACCATCGACGAGATGGCCGCCGACGCCGTCGCCTTCATCCGCGCCCTCGGCTACGAGCAGGTCGACCTGCTCGGCTTCTCGCTCGGCGGCGGCGTCGCGCAGGTGATCACGCTCGAGCACCCAGAGCTCGTCCGCAGGGTCATCCTCGCCGGCACCGGCCCCGCGCGGCGGTGGCGGGATCGAGAAGATGCCCTTGATCGCCGGCCAGCGCGTACACCAAGGCCGCGCTGACGCTGCGCGACCCGCGGCACTTCCTGTTCTTCAACCGCAACGCGTCGGGCAAGCGCGCCGCGACCGGAGTACATGGCCCGTCTGAAGGAGCGCACCGACGACCGCGACAAGCGCATCTCGATGCAGGCCAGGCTCGCCCAGCTCAAGGCGATTCGCGAAGCCGGCCTGCGGCACGCCCCACGACCTCAGCAAGATCACTCAGCCGGTCTTCGTGGCCAACGGCGACAACGACGTCATGGTCGCCAGCAGCCACTCGGCCGACCTGGCAAGGCGCATCCCGAACGCGAAGCTCACGATCTACCCGGACTCCGGGCACGGCGGTGTCTTTCAGTACCACCGGGAGTTCGTCCCCGCGGTCCTCGAGTTCCTCGAGAGCTGAGTTCCCGTGAAGGCGTACCTCGTCGAGAAGTACAAGAGCCCGATGAAGGCCGGCGAGGTCGCGGAGCCGACCGTCGGCGACCGCGACGTGCTCGTCGACATCCACGCCGCCGGCGTCAACGTGCTCGACGCGAAGATCCGCGACGGGGAGTTCAAGCTCTTCCTCCCCTACAAGGCTCCGTTCGTCCTCGGGCACGACCTCGCCGGCGTCGTGACTCGGGTCGGGTCCGCCGTGACGCGCTTCAGCGTGGGTGACGAGGTCTACGGGCGAGCTGCGCGATGGCCGCATCGGCACCTTCGCCGAGCGCATCGCCGTGCACGAGGACGATCTCGCGACCAAGCCGGCAAGCCTCTCCATGGCCGAGGCGGCCTCCGTGCCCCTCGTCGCCCTGACCGCCTGGCAGGCGCTCGTCGAGCGAGCGCACCTCCAGCCGGGCCAGAAAGTGCTCATCCACGCCGGCTCCGGCGGCGTCGGCACCTACGCGATCCAGCTGGCCAAGCACCTCGGGGCGACCGTGGCCACCACGACGGGCACCAGCAACGTCGAATGGGTCCGCGACCTCGGTGCCGACATCGTCATCGACTACCGAACGCAGGACTTCGAGACGGTCGTGCACGACTACGACGTAGTCCTGGACTCCCAGGGAGGCGACACGCTCGCGAAGTCGCTGCGGATTCTCAAGCCAGGAGGCATCGCGATCGGCATCGCCGGCCCGCCGGACCCGGATTTCGCCCGCCAGCAAGGACTACGTTTTCCGCTGCGCCTGGTGATGGCCCTGCTCAGCTGGAAGACGCGCCGAGCGGCACGCCGCGAGGGCGTTCGGTACTCGTTCCTCTTCATGCGCGCCAGCGGTGCCCAGCTCGACGAGATCACCAAGCTCATCGACTCAGGAGGCCTCCGTCCCATCGTCGACCGGACGTACCCGTTCGACGAGGCCCCCCAGGCCCTCGCTCATGTCGAAGGCGGCCGGACCAAGGGCAAGGTCGTCATCGTCGAGGTGGACCACTCCGCTCGAGCTACTTCAGCACGCGGATCAGTTTCTTGTTGACGAACTCCTCGATGCCGTAGCGGCCGAGCTCGCGGCCGAAGCCCGATCGCTTGACACCGCCGAACGGCAGCTCGGCACCGTCGGCGCCCACTCCATTGACGTAGACCATCCCGGTATCGAGGCTGTCGGCCACTCGGAGCGCCTGTTCCGGATCGTCGGAGAAGACGTATGAACCGAGCCCGAACGGCGTGTCGTTCGCCACTTCGATCGCCTCCTCCTCGGAGCCCACCCGGAACACGCTCGCGACCGGCCCGAAGAACTCCTCGTGGTAGGCGTCGTTATCCGGAGTTACTCCAACCAGCACGGTGCTCGAGAAGTAATTGTCCTTTCGATCCCCACCGGCGGCTATCTCTGCGCCCTGGGCGACCGCCCGATCGAGCTGATCCTGCAGAGTCTCCGCAGCAGTCGCTGACGAAAGCGGCCCCATCTCGGCGTCCTCGGACGTCGGATCGCCGGGCTCGGTGGCAGTCATCGTCGGTCGTGAACTTCTCGAGGAAGTCGTCGTAGAGCTCGTCGGCGACGATGAACCGCTTTGCGGCATTGCAGGACTGGCCGGTGTTGTCGAGCCGCCCGGCGACCGCGGCGTCGACCGCTTCCTCCAGGTCTTCGGCTCCGAGGAGGATGAACGGATCGGACCCGCCGAGCTCGAGCACGACCTTCTTCAGGTTGCGCCCGGCGATCTCCGCCACCGCGGCTCCGGCCCGCTCGGAGCCGGTCAGCGAGACGCCCCGGATTCGCGGATCGGCGATCACGTTCGGCGATCTGATCATTCGAGGCGAGGATGGTCTCGTAGGCGCCGTCGGGGAAGCCGGCGTCCCTGAATCTCGTCTGAATCGCCTCTGCCGACTCGGGGCACTGGTGCGCCGGCTTGAGCAGGATCGTGTTGCCCACGACGAGGTTCGGCCCCGCGAAGCGAGCCACCTGGTAGTAGGGAAAGTTCCAGGGCATGATTCCCAGGAGGGGGCCGACCGACGTCCGACGGATCAGGGCCGTGCCCTCGCCCGCCAGCAGCGAGATCGGCTCGTCCTTGAGGAAGTCCTCCGCGTTGTCGGCGTAGTAGCTGTAGATGGCGGCGCAGAAGTCCACCTCGCCGAGGGCCTGCTCCATCGGCTTGCCCATCTCCCGCACGGCGATCTCGGCCAGCGTCTCCCGCCGCTCGGAGTGAAGCTCGGCCGCCCTCCTGACCAACGAGGCCCGCTCGGAGACCGAGGCCTTCAACCCCCAGTTCCGGTGGGCGTCCTCCGCCGCCGCGATCGCTGCCGAGAGGTCCTCGTCGGAGATCTGCGGATACTCCTTGACCGTCTCGCCGGTTGCCGGGTTAATGACTGCGTACTTGCCCATCTTGGCTCCACTCCTCATGCGGTCGCATGGCGTTCTCGCTGATTACCTGATCCTTTACCCAGGCTACCTACTGTCTGTCCGAAGGCCGTCCCGCGTTGGCCCTCCCGCGAACGTCGTGCCCGAAGCGAGATCCTGCGCGCAACGGCAAGGCCGTGCGCCTCGACATGTATGGAGACCGGGCGGAGGCCCACGAAGTCGCCGGGCTGAGCGAGTAGGGCGCTCCCAATCGCGTCCACGAACCATTAGCCCTCGGCTGACGGCGGGCGGCTCGACGGATGGTCTACTAGCCTTGAGCGTTCTTCTCTTCGTCGTCGCGCGGGGGCCCGGCCCGCCGCGCGGCCGGCCCGTTCACGCCCGGACGAGCGCGCTCGGGCCGAGATCGCGGTGGTTCTCGACCCCGGCGATGGCGAGGGTTATCTCGAGCTCGGCGAGGAGCGTGCGGAGCATGTGCCGGACGCCCGCCTCCCCTCCGAGCGCCAGGCCGTGCACGTACGGGCGGCCGATGAGGACGGCCTCGGCCCCCAGGGCCAGCGCCCGGTAGACGTCGGTCCCCGTGCGGACGCCCGAGCCGAACAGGACGGCGATCTTGCCGCCGACCGCGTCCGCGATCGGCGGCAGGACGTGGATCGTCCCGGCCGGGTCGGGACCGCGGCGCCCGCGCTCGTTCGACACGACGATGCCGTCGAAGCCACGGCGGACCGCCGTCCGCGCGTCCGGCACGGTCTGGATGCCGCCGAGGACGATCGGCCCGTCCCAGGCCTCGCGGATCGCCGCGAGCGCCGCCCAGCCCTTTCCGGGCTGCGGGGGTGAGAGCACGAGGTGGGTGCACCCCGTGAGCCGCGCGCGCGCGAGCAGCGCGAGGTCGGGGTCGTCCCCGTCCGGCCAGTCCAGGCCGAACCACCGCGAGCCGGTGGGCGCAGTCGCTGCGACGCCCTCGACCGACGTGCTCGACATGCGACGAGTGGACGTACGTGAGCTCCAGGGCCGCGGCCGCCCGGGCGGTCGCGGCCTCGCCGTCGGCGTGCGCCAGGGCCTGGTCCCCGACCGGGCCGAGGATGACCGGGGCCGGCATCGTGACGCCGAGCACAGTCACGTCGAGGTCGCGCTCGTCGCGGTCGATGAACATCCGCGGGACGATCCGCCACGCTCGCAGCGCCCGCGCGTTCGCGCGCACGGCGCCGGCGCCACCCGCCCAAGCGAGCAGATGCCGGCGCGCGGCCTCGGACAGCACCTTCGCCGCGGCGGCCTCGAGGTCGGACAGGTTCGTGGTGAAGATCGGCTTGACGTCCGCGGTCATCCCGGCGAGGTAGATCTCGGACTGGTAGCTGCCGTACGGGGCGCCCGGGCCGACCGGCGCCGGCGACTGCCTAGGGAGCTTGGGAAGCGCGGCGACGGGCGCCGAACGGCCCGCGGCGAGCGCGGTCGGCGCGAGGACGGTCGCGGCGGCGGCCGTACCGGCCACCTGGAGGAACTGACGACGAGTGCTCTCGGACATGTCTGGGCTCCGATTCAGCGCGCGCGGGTCAGGGAGGAGCGGGAAAGGGTGCGGTGACTGCGGTGGCCGGCCTTCCGGACCTCCTCTTCGAGCTCGTCGACGAGGCTCCGCATGACGATCCGGGTGCCCCTCTGCCCGTCCAGCGCGAGGCCGTACAGGTACGGCCGGCCGATGAGCACCGCGTCGGCGCCGAGCGCCAGCGCCTTGAAGGCGTCGCGGCCCGTGCGGATCCCGGAGTCGAAGAGCACGGGCATCTTGTCGCCGACCGCCTTGACGATCGGCCCGAGCGCGTCGAGCGACGCGATCGCCCCGTCGACCTGACGGCCGCCGTGGTTCGAGACGACGATGCCGTCGATCTCGTGCTCGACGGCAAGCCTGGCGTCGCGCGGGCTCTGGATCCCCTTGAGCAGGATCGGGCCGTCCCAGTTCGCGCGGATGAGCGGCAGCTGCTCCCAGCTCAGGCCGGGGTTCTGGAAGACGCCCGCGAACGCGATGCCGGCCGGCATCGGGGCGACCTCCGCCGGCACGGGCATCGGCGCTGGAAGACCGGGTCGCTCGTGTAGTTCGCGATGCCCTTGTTCTCGAGGAAGGGCGAGTACCCGCGGTCCAGGTCGAGCGGCCGCCAGCCGAGCAGCGTCGTGTCGAGCGTGATGACCAGGTGGGTGTAGCCGGCCGCCTTGGCGCGGCGCAGGAAGGACACGACCAGCTCGTCGTCCGTGGGCCAGTAGAGCTGGTACCAGCGCGAGCCGTCGCCGTTGGCCGCCGCCACCTCCTCCATCGGGTAGGAGGCCTGCGTCGAGTGCAGGTACGTCAGCCCGAGCTCGGCCGCCGCGGGGGCAGTGGCGAGTTCGCCGTCCGGATGCGCGAGCGTCTGCACCCCGACCGGCGCGAAGAGGACCGGCGCGGGCATGCGCGTCCCCAGGACGGTGGTGGAGAGATCGACCTTCGCCGGCTTGCGGCCCTTGCGCCGCTTGATCTTCCAACGCCGGAACGCCGCGGCGTTGGCGCGCGTGGTGTCCGTGTCCCCCGCCCCGGCGAGGATGTAGGCGAGGGCCTCGGGGCCCAGGACCTTGGCGGCCTGCGCCTCGAGCTGCGAGAGGTCGCGGGGGATGGTGGCTGCGGCCGTGGCCTGCGTCATGGGCTGGAGTGTGGCAGGAGCAGATTGAGCCCGCCTCGATGGCAATGATCGAGGGGGCGGGCGCCGCCAGGGATCAACACGCGACCTGATCCCGATCCCGGGATTACCGGTCAGCTAGAGGGCTACGCCAGAAGCTGGTTTTCTTCCTGGCACCGGCCTTGGTGAGCTCGATGTGGATGTGATCCAGGTGGCCGAGAGTGGGATCTGGATGACGATGCTCCTCGCAGTAGGAGTACGGGACCAGCCCATCGCCGCCCCACCACGCCCGGCAGTCGAAGATCAATCCTTGAATCCCCATTCGCCTCGCTAGCGCCAGCGGCTCGTCGTGTCGGTCCGCTTCGAACAGCATGCGGATCAAGCGCATCGCAACCCGGCGCTCGGACCTGATTCTCGCGTCGAGCCGCCAGTCGATTGCGCGGCCCTCGGAGTGGACGCTTAAACGCTCGTCGGAGAGCGGGGCGCAGTTCACGATCCCCCACAATTCTCCCGGCGTGTGGCGAGCAAGCCACTCGGCGAGCGCCAGCGCTCCGGGCCTGGGTCGGTCGACGCAACGAGTCGCGGAGTCGTAGTGATAGTCCTCGATCGGCTGGCGGAGCAAGCGAGGGTCATTCGCTGGATTTGGTCCAACATCGCCGATGGCTACGCCAGCGAAGACGGCCAACAGTCCGGCCGTGAGGAAGGCAGCGAGGAGGCGCCTATTCACCAGCAGATAGTGATTGAGCGCACCTCTATTGGCCATACCTCACTGCCAGCCTCGACATAACGGGGCCAGGACTTGAATCCGCGACCTCCGAGCACATCACCAGGGCGGTATGTGCCCTGCTCAACGTCGTCTCCGGCCGGACGGCGGGCGTGCACGCTGCCCCCCGCCCCGCATTTGCGGGGCTGTCTCTGTCATAGCGGGGGCCCGATACGTCTCTCGCTTCCACCCACGGATCGTTGAGCGGACACGCCTGAGGGGCTAGAGCGTGATTAGCTGTCCGCGCAATGCCCAAACGCTTGCTGATCGCAGCCGGTGAGGCAGCTGACAGCGCCGACGCGCTGCCTTTCGGTGTCCGCGAACTCATCGACACGGCCGATGAGATCCTGGTGGTGACACCGGCATTGCCAACTCGGTTCGAGTGGCTGGCTTCGGCAACCGACAAGGCTCGCGAGCAGGCTGATGAGCGCCTGCGGGCGGTTTTGCGTCAGATCGGGGAGCTCGGAACGGAGGCGAGTGGAACGGTCGGAGCCGATGATCCAGTTCTGGCGTTCGAGGATGCCCTCGCCGCATTCCAGGCGGACCACATCCTCGTCGGGCTGCGCACTCCGGAGCGCGCCGATTGGCAGGAACGCGGATTGCTCGACGAACTGCTCCGCCGATTCGGAATCCCGGTGACGGTCTTCTCGCTTCGCGAGTAGCGGGCCTGCAGCTGGGCTTCAACGGCGTCACGTCCTCCTGGACTACAGTGGGCGCCACAGGCTCTCGATCGCTCCCATCAGCCGGCCTGAACGAGATCGACGAACTCCTGCCGCGTTCGTGGGTCGTCTCTGACGATTCCGCGCAGGGCCGAGGTCACCGTCAGGGCCCCGGGCTTTTGCACCCCGCGCAGCGACATGCACAGGTGTTCGGCCTCGACTATTACCCCCACCCCACGCGGCTCGAGGCGCTCGTCGAGGAAATCAGCGACCTGGGTGGTCAGGGTTTCCTGGACCTGGAGGTCACGGGCAAATCGATCGACGACCCTCCCGAGCTTCGAGAGCCCGATGATCCGCTCTCCCGGGACGTAGGCGACGTGGGCCTTACCGTGGAACGGGAGCAGGTGGTGGGCGCAGAGCGACTGAAAGGGGATATCGCGGACCAAGATCAGCTCGTCGTAGCCCTCGTCGTTTGGAAAGGTTGTGGCCTTAAACGGCACAGGCGAGAGCAACTCGCCGTAGGCCTGGGCCATCCGCCGCGGAGTGTCTCGAAGGTGCGCTGCGCTCACATTCGCCCCGAGTGCGGTGAGCAGATCGGCGGCCGCGCGCTCGGCCATGGCGAGGTCAAGTCCTCCCTGGTGCACCTTGAGCGGCGAGGGGTCATGGGTCCAGCCATGCCTGCCATTGATCCTCGGCACCAAGCTCACAGCGCACCTCCCTCTGAGGCCCAGAGGCCCAAGGCCTCAGGTAGCGGTTCCACAAGGCGCTCCCGTGAGCGACTCTTGGGTTCGAGCACCTCCGTAAGCGGGATCGCAGGATCTGTCAGCAGGTCGCGGGCGACCACGCGCCGGGATCGGATCAGCTCGCGAATCGGATCGTGGACGTCCCAAACGTTCATGCTCAACCCTGCGAGGAGGCGCTGGTCCTTGAGCCAGAAGGCGACGAACTCCTCGCTTCCACGTCGCCGCGGAACACCACCTCGTCCCACTCGGCGGCATAGCCGCTGTACTCCATGCCGGCGTCGTACTGGTCGGAGAAGAAATAGGGGATCTCCTCCCACACGGGCGAGCCGCCGAGCATCGATTCAGCCACCACCGGCGCCTGATTCAAGGCGTTCGCCCAATGCTCGACGCGAAGCCGCCTGCCGTAGAAGGGATGGCGAACATTTGCGACGTCCCCTGCGGCGAAGACCCCAGGAGCGTCTGTCGCCAGATGCTCGTCGACAAGGACGCCGTTGTCGATCTCGAGACCAGCGCTTTCGACCAGCCCGGTCCGAGGAGCGGCGCCGATTCCGACGACCACGAAATCGGTCTCGATCCGAGCGTCGTCCCTGGTCACCACTCGTTCGACGCGACCCTCGCCCTCGAAGTGGTCGACCGTCGTCTCGGGGAGGAACTCGACACCGTGATCGCGTTGAAGCTCCAGGTAGACCCGTCCGATCTCTGGCCCGAGCACCCGCTCCAGAGGGAGCGAGGCCATCTCCAGCATCGTCACCTCGCATCCCTTCTGGCGGGCCGAGGCGGCGATCTCGGCGCCGATCCAGCCGGAGCCAACGACCACGAGCCGGCCTCCGTTCTCGATCCGCTCGCGGATTCGCTCCGAGTCGGGAATCGAGCGCAGATAGTGAATGCCTTGGAGGTCGGCGCCGGGGACGTCGAGACGGCGCGGGATGGCCCCCGTGGAGACCAAGAGGCGGTCGTATCCAAGCCGTCGATCGCCTTCGAGCATCAACTCCCGTAGGCCTGCGTCTATCCCAGTCACCCGAGTCGAGGTCCACAGCTCGATCCTGCTGTCCGCGTAGAAGCCCTCGTCGTGCACGTACGGCTTCGCTTCGGCTTCGCCGCGCAGGTATTCCTTGGAGAGCGGCGGGCGCTCGTACGGACGCTCGGCCTCATCCCCGATCAGTATCAGCCGGCCATCGAAGCCGCTTTCGCGCAGCGCCTCGGCTGCCTTGGCGCCGGCCAGCCCGGCGCCGACGATGACGAATGTCTGAGTGCTCGAATGCATCATTTCCTTTCATTCCCGCCCGGGCGCGGGGTGAAGCCGCGCCCGGGCAGAGAGAGGGATCAGAGTCGGACCCGCAGGCCCGAGGGGTCGTACTTGCTGGCGAGGCGAGCCAGGGTGAGCGCGCCGAGGAGCAGTCCGAAGTCCCTTAGCGCGATGTCGTAGTAGCCGGAAAGCGTGAGGAGGTTGACGATGATCCCGCCCAGCCATGCGGCCACCAGGTAGGCGCCGTAGCGGGGCTTCAGCAAGACCACTAGGCCGGCGATGATCTCGACCACTCCGACCGCGTACATGGCATCAGCTGCGTTTCCGGGGACGATGTCATTGATCCACGGCGCGAGGTAGATCTCCCAGTTGACCATCACGTCGAAGAACTTGTCGAGGCCGAAGAGAATCGGCGCAGCGGCAAAGCCGACCCTGAGCAGCCAGAACGCCTGGTAGCCGACATCGCTCTTGAGGCGTTCGAGCCCCGATGAGCGCACAACGCCTGCGGGTGCGCGTCCGGTGAGAGCTGCAGTTGACATCTGAATCTCCTTTGTGGTGGTGGATGGGTGCTGGTTCGTTGGCGTCGCCGCCGGAAGGTTTCTTACGTTTCGGCTTCGAGCAGCGCCTTGAGGCTCGCTTGGTCCTCTTGGCAGGCTGGACAACCGCGCAGGTGCGCGCGCATTCCAGGAATCCGCGCTTCGGCGTCACGTCCGCCCAACTCCAGCTCGACGTATTCGTCGAGGCGCTCGAAGCATTCCTCGCAGCTGATCTCCGGCTGCCCGCTGCCCAAAAGCAGCGAGAGACGGGGGTCACTTGCCCGCTCCCAGGACATCATCCGTTTGCCTCCTCCCCGCTGACCGGGCTCAGTCCGCGACCGGCGAGGTGCGAACGGAGCTTCTTGCGGGCGTCGTGGATCGTCTTGTAGAGCGCGCCTCGGGTCGTGCTGAGGCGCTCGGCGAGCACGTCGATCGGGACACCGTTCAGCGCCACCGCCACCAGCACCTGGCGCTGATGCGGCGTCAGCTCGCTATCGACCGCCTGCCTGAGGGCTTCGAGCAGCTCTCGCTGCTCGACGTCCTTCGCCGGCGAATGGTGACCGTCGGCGAAGAGCGACCACTCTGTCGGCTCGAGCGGCACCTCGCGACCCTGCCAGGCGCGTCGTCTTACCTTCACCGCGGCTTCGAGCAGGGCGAACTTGTAGGCCCAGGTCGTAAAGCGGCTCTCGCCGCGATACTCACCGAGCTTGCGGAGAATCGCGGCGAGGGCGTCGTTCGCGCTCTGCTGTGCCAGATCCTCAAGATCACCACCACGCAGATGGGGGTGGGCGAGCTTGCGTCGGTGGATCTCGAAGCGCGCCGCCCTCAAGAGCAGCTGGTGAAGCTCGCGGCGCGCCTCGTCGCCACGGGCGTCGTCACCTGAGAGCGCGCTGTGCCATGCCTGAGAGGCCGGGTCGGGCCCAACGCCGAAGCGCGGCACTTCGTCTGCCTCGATGCATCCGGGCAGGGCGTCGGAAGCGACCTGCATCACCAGCTCCTCCTGCTCGCTCACGGAGACTTCCGATCTGGTTCGAGTGGCGCCAGGATGCGCAGTGCAAGCTCCGGAGGACATCCGCGCTCGACGAGGTCGATCAAAGCGTGAAGGTCCGTCGACTGATCGGCGGCCAGCGAGCTGGCGATCGACTCCTCGAACCCGGCGTACATCAGCCGCTCCAGCCGCCAGCTGAAGACGTGATCATGGGGCGTCGAGTGCCGGCCGCGTGAGTGTCTGTTTGTCCGCACACTAAGTGTGCGACTGCGGTGACTCATTTCTTACCTAGGCTGCGATCGGAGGATGGGATCGGTGGTCGTGTAGGGCAAGCGAGAGCGGCGCGGGAGCCAGCCCTCGCTCAAGAGACTCGAGATAGGCACGGCTTTCCTCATAGCCACGGCGGATCAGCTCGTCGGCTCGGGAGAAATCGATCGGCGCCACGGTCAGCGGACAGGGCGGTGGCAGGACGATCAGCTCGATGCGCTCACGCAGCATCTCGATCTCAGAGACGAGCCGCCGCATCACCAGCAGGCTCATCGCGTGCAAGAGCATCGCCACCGCCCCCCGTGGCGGCTCCGGCAGATCGCAGGCGTTACCGGTCGGCAACACATAGATCCGCTCGGCTCCGACCTGGATTGCGTCGGCGATCGGGGTGTTGTTGGACACCCCGCCGTCTATCAGGGCACAACCGTCCCAATCGATTGCCGGAAAGACGCCCGGAATCGCGGTGCTCGCCATCAGTGCCTCGATCGCCGATCCCTCAGAGAGTCGCCGCTCTCGGCCACTGAGCAAGTCGGTGGTGACGACATGGAATGGAATCGGCGCTCGCTCGAGCGCATCAAACTCGACGTTGGTGCGAATGATCTCTCGCAGTCCCCGATCTGAGACCAGGTGATCGCGGGTGCCGATGAAACCGAGGAACCCGGTCAGAGGATTGAGCGGAAAGACACGCCATCTGCCGATCGAGCGCCAGATCGCTGCGAGGCTCTCGGCGGTGCGGGGATCGGGGGGCCTGGAAGCCAGGAAGGCGCCGTTCAGCGCGCCGACGGATGTGCCGACGATCAGGTCGGGAACGACGCCGCGCTCGTAGAGGGCTCGGATCATTCCGGCTTGGATCGCCCCGAGGCTCGCTCCACCAGAGAGCACGAATGCTGTCTTCGGCGTCGGGTCCATCGCTCGGTTAGCGATCGAGCCGGCGCGTTTCTTACCTTCGAGCTCAATGCTCTGCAGCGCGGACATGCCTCAGGCCTCCGGATCCAAAGCGACGAGCGCTAGTTCGATCTCCTCCTCGAGCTCCACGGGGGCCCTGGCCCGATGCAGCGGGCTTCGACCGTCCTGGAGCAGAACGCTCGTCATCGCCAGACCCCGCAGGCATTGCAGACCCTGCTCCTCCAGCCTGCTCGCCAGTGCCAGCAGGGGGCTGCGATTGCAGCGGATCTGCTCGCGTGCGAAGGCCTCTGGCCCGCCAAAGATTCGCGCCCGCGGCCGCTCGGCGATCGCCACAAGCTCTCTGAGCGAGCGAGCGAAGCCGAGGCGGGTGTCCGGCCTGACCAGCGATTCGGCGCGGGCGATCAGCTCGTCCGTTGCCAGAGGGTCCACCCCGTCTGCCAGCGCGGAGTCGAGCTCGAGCGCGTGCCACCAGCTGCGAAGACGTGTCTTCATCCCGGCACCGCCACCCGCCGACGCTTGCGAACCGGCTCGGGGTCCATCACGACGTGACGCGCTCCGGGCGTTCCGAACTCATAAGGCGAGCCGACGACTCTCGGGATGACCCCAAAGTTGAAGCGCGGTGGCGGAGAGGAGACCTGCCACTCGATCGTCTTCGCGCCCCACGGGTTCGAGGGCGCGCGCGGCCCCCACCTCCACGAGACGATCACGTTGTAGAGAAAGATCAGCTGCGCAGCGCCGAGCAGGAAGCCGAAGAGGGAGATCGCCAGGTTCCAATCGGCGAACTCCGCCGCGTAGTCGGCCACCCGTCGGGGCATCCCTTGCATCCCGATCCAGTGCATCGGCGCGAACGTCCCCCAGGTGCCGATCAGGGTCAGCCAGAAGTGCAAGCGAGCGAGCTTGGGCTCGTACATTCGCCCGGTGATCTTTGGAAACCAGTGGTAGACGCCGGCGAAGATCGTGAACACCGAGCCCGCAAAGAGCACGAAGTGGATGTGGGCGACGATGAAGTAGGTGTCGGTGACGTGGATGTCGAGCGGTACGAGTCCCAGCAGCACGCCCGAGATCCCGCCGACGATGAAGCTGCCCACGAAACCAAGCGCAAACAGCATCGCCGCGTTCTCGGTGTGGATGACGCCCTTGAAGAGCGTCGCCAGCCAGCTGAAGATCTTGATTCCAGTCGGCACCGCGATCAAGACCGAGGTCAGCATCATCGGTACTCGCAGCCAGCTCGACATGCCCGAGACGAACATGTGGTGGGCCCAGACCGAGAAGGAAAGGAGCACGATCGCGATCAGCGACAGCGCCATCAGGCGATAGCCGAACAGCGGCTTTCTGGCGTTGGTCGAGATGACCTCGGAGACGATCCCGAACCCCGGCAGCATCATGATGTAGACCGCCGGGTGCGAGTAAAACCAGAAGATGTGCTGGTAGCTGACCACGTCCCCGCCGTAGGCCGCCTGGAAGAAGTTCGTCCCGAGGGCGCGGTCGAACAGGATCATCAGCTGCACGCCGGCGATGAACGGGGTGGCTCCGACGATCAGGATCGAGGTCGCCACATTCGCCCAGGCCAAGAGCGGCATCCGCCAGAAGCTCATCCCCGGCGCCCGCATGGTCGCGATCGTGACCAGGAAGTTGATCGCGGCCAAGATCGACGAGAAGCCTGCGAACTGGACTCCGATGTTGAAGAACGACTGCCCTAGAGGCGCGCCCGTGGAAAGCGGCGCGTAGCCCGTCCAGCCGGCGTCAAAGGCTCCTCCGGGGGCGAGGAAGCTGGCCACGAAGAGCACTCCGGCGAACGGCAGCAGCCAAAAGCTGAGCGCGTTCAGGCGCGGGAAGGCCATGTCCGGCGCGCCCAGCATCAGCGGCAGGACGTAGTTCGCGATCCCCGCGAAGACCGGGATCACGAACAGGAAGATCATGATCGCCGCATGCGTCGAGAAGATCCCGTTGAAGGTGCTGGGATCGACGATCTGGGTTCCAGGCTGGGCCAGCTCGGCGCGAATCGCCATCGCCATCAGCCCGCCGATGAAGAAGAAGACGAAGGTGGTGACGATGTACTGCACGCCGATCACCTTGTGGTCGGTGTTGAACTTGAAGTAGTCGCGCCACGAATCGGCACCGTGATCTGAGTGGTCCTCCACCACGGTCCGATCTCCCAGCGCCCAGCGAAGCCAGAAGCTGAAAGCGCCGAGTCCGGCTAGAAAACCAAGCGGCGCGGTAATCGCAGGGACGATCACGTGCGGGTGGCCCGTCTGCTCAGTCTGGAAGATCTCCAGACCCGACACCGCCCGCAGGGCGAGAACCAAGGCAAAGCCGAAACCGCCCGCCAGCACCGCGCCCACAAGCGCCCGTGGCCAGCCGGGTCGGCGAAATGCTCCAACTCGTCGACCCGCGCCCCGAGGAGTCGAGGGGGCGCGGGTCGTGGTCGGGAGGAGAGACGTCGGTTGCATGGGCACTCGGGGGCCGGAACCGCAATGGCCCACCGTAGTTTGTGACACTTAGAATGTCCAATATCTTTTTCAGTGCTTATTGATAAGTTGTGCTTATCAATGTCGAACTCCGGCATCTGCGCTACTTCCTTGCCGTCGCTGACGAGCTCCACTTCGGCCGAGCCGCCGAGCGCCTCTACATCGCCCAGCCCGCCCTCTCCCAACAGATCCGAAAGCTCGAGGGGGAGCTCGGCGTAGAGCTCTTTCACCGCACCAAACGCCGGGTCGAGCTCACCGCCGCCGGGCAGGCGATGCGTGCCCCGGCCAGTCGGTCGCTCGACGCGGTCGGGGAGTCTGTCGAGGCAGCTCGGCGCGCGGCCAGGGGCGAGATCGGGCACCTGACGGTGGGCTTCATCGAGGCGGCGTCCGGCACCTTGATGCCGACGCTGGTTCGGCGCTTTCGCGGCGATCGCCCCGAGGTCGGCTTGACATTGAGGGAGCTCAGCGTCGACGCGCAGATAGCTGGACTACAGAACGGCTCGATCGATGTCGGAATTGTGCGTCCTCCGATCGAGGATCCGGAACTTGAACTGGAGACGATCGTCGAGGAAGCACTGCTGATCGCGGTGCCCGATGGCCACCGTCTTGCGGAGCAAAGGAGCGTCCGAGCGCGATCGCTTCGCGACGAGCCGCTGGTCCTGCTCTCTCGCGAGATCGTCCCGGGTCTTTACGACCAGGTCATCGCGCTTCAGCTGGAGCACGGCGGCGAGGCGATGATCGCCCAGGAGGCGAGCAGCATTCAGGCAGTGCTGGGGCTTGTGGCGGCGGGGCTTGGCATCTCGCTGCTGCCCGAGTCGGTGCGAAGCCTCGAACGAGAAGGCGTCCGCTTCGTCGCCCTGAAGTCCTCCCCGCGCTCGTCGATGCTCGTTGCCTGGCGGCGCGATGACCGCTCTCCACTCACTGAGGCGTTCCTGGCGGTTGCTCGCTCCTGAGAGCGCGGGGTCCTCAGGGCGTCTGACGCTCCGACCATCCCGTTGCCGCCGCCTCCACCATGCAACCGGCGCGGTCTGGGTCGTGCGGCTCGAACTTCGTCAGCTTGGCTTCCGGCGCCAGCTCCTCGAGGATGCCGGCGGTGATGCCGCGGTGAAGGGTGCAGATCGCGGCGGCGTTCTCACGGACCGAGTCGCGATAGGGGCAATTGCACAGCTCGCATCTCAGCAAGCCTTCATCGTCGACCTGCAGAACGGGTTGGAATCCAAGTGAGCTGAGCAGTTGCCGAAGCCCCTCGGCTGAGTGCTCGGCGGCTGGCGGCACCAACTCGCGGCCGATCTCCCGCCCCGCCCGCTCAATTTCACGCAATCGTCCTGCCGAGGACGGAATGCTGCGGGCCAGCCATCCAGCAAGATCCGAATAAGCCTGTGGCCGCTCGCCGCCGGGCTTTGCGTCTGCTGACACCGACCACTGGTCCTGTGGGCGGCCGCGTCCACGCTTGATCCGATGGCGCTCCACGAGTCCCGCAGCTTCGAGGCGCTCAAGGTGACGGCGGACGCCATTGATGTGTAAATCGAGACTCGAGGCAAGCTCCTCCGTGCTGGCCTGGCGCTTCAGCCGCGAAAGTGTCGAGAAGAGCCGAGCGCGAGTTGGCTGCGCCAACACGTCCCCGGCGACCAATGGCTCGTCCATGCCTTTGAGTTTTGCACAGCCTTGCTGTGTAAAGCCAGTATCCGTGCGTCTGAAATCCGATACGGGGCCCGATTCGTCTCTCGCTACCACCCACGGATTATTGAGCGCTCACGCCTAGCCGCCTGAAGCGAGACTTATGCCTTCACGCGCAAGGAGCACTCATGGATGACGTGTTGCCTACTACTCCTCCAGATAAACAGGAGCACTTGGGGGACGCTGGCGCTTTCGAACGCGGAATCGAGGCCCTTAGCCGCCGAGTGTGGAAGCGATTGGCCTGGACCCCACCCCAACCGACTTCTACTGCCATAGGATCGATTCGTGCCCCGCCTTACCTACGGTGCGGACTCGGCCCTCACCCCCGAGCAGGTGATCGATGCGGTCAAGGACTTCTCGGAGAGACGGAGAGAGTTGTGGCCGAACATCGACAGCTACGAGGTCAACGAGGCGACAAATGACTTCGCCGACGTCACCGAGGGCACTGACGCGCTCGGGAAGAACTTCTGGGCTCGGGAGCGCTACGAGTGGCCGGATCCCGGCCTCGTCCGCACCGACACCACCGACTCCAACGTGTTCGCGCCGGGGAGCAGCTGGCAGCTTCGGACGACCGCCCGGGAGGGAGGAAGCAGGGTCGAGGTCGTCAACGACCGCAAGATGAAGCGCGACCCTCTTTCCCAGGCGATCGGATTGGCCATGCGGCTCACCAAGTCGAAGTACCGCAAGGACCTCAAGCGGTTCCTCGAGCGGGTCGAGGATCGCACCCGAAGCTAGCGCAGCCAGGTGCGGACGATCGCGTTGCTGAAGCCGAGGTCGTAGCGGACCACGGCGGGCTTCTTTGAGTGGCCGTGGAGGCGCTTCTGCACGGTCATGCGAATCTCCTTGGCGGGGATGCCGCGCTTTGATCGCCTCGATCAGGAACCTAATCCGCTCACGCCTCCTTTACGCGAAGAGCGGGAGCCTGATCACGCCTCACTTCGTGCGTCTCCCTAAATTCGAATCCGTGGCCCGATTCGTTTCTCGCTACCACCCACGCATAGTCGAGCGAGTACGCCTGGCGGCGTGACCGGGGCTGCCTTCCATGCGGAGCGACACGTTTTCTTGGAGTCGAAGCGCTGTCGCAATGCGCGAAAACCAGGAGCCTGACCACGCCCGTTGGCGGCGTAGACTCGGCTTATGCGGTTCGCGCGGTCGCCTCGACGCCAACGCTGCGGTCCCAGTGTGGAGGAGCGTCGTGCGAGCCGCAGCTGTAGTCGGCTCGCGGAGCATGGGTGGGCGATCAGCGGGAGAGCCGGGCGACGGGCGCTCGTGGTCGCGCTCGCGGCTTTTCTGTGCGCCGGCGCCTCCCCGGCGCGGGCGTTCGACACCGGCCCTCACGCGGACATGACGCGCGACGCGCTGATGGCCGAGGGCTTCACCCTCCCCGCAGCGACCATCGGCGCTGCCAACAACTGGTTCGTCGACTACTACACGAACCCGGGCAAGAACCCGCATTCGGGCCACGCCTCTTTTCTGCTCGACTTCACGCGCCTCGGCCTCCTTCCCGAAGACTGGCCCCAGCACTGGGTCTACGGCGCGCAGCAGCTGCACTTCGACTACGAGATGGGAGCCGGGGAGTCGATCGAAATGCCCGACTTGTCGAACATCGCCGGCATCGAGCGCGAGTGGGACCGGCTCGAGTTCCGCAGCCGGCGGCTACTCGGGATCTACTCGCGCGCCAACGACCCGCTCGGGGTCTTGAGCACGATCGGCGCCGTGCTCCACGCCGTCCAGGACTTCTACTCGCACAGCAACTGGGTGGAGGACCCGGACCCGGGCGGCGATCCGGAGCTCGGAGGGCCGGGCGTCGCCTCGCTGGGCTACGGCAGCCACCCGACGTTCTTCGACATTCCGCCTGAGGTCCGCGAGCGAGCTCGCGGTGTACACGGTGCTCCCGGATGAGGAGGGGAGTGACAAGCCGATCCGTGCTCATGGCCACTGGCGGTCCCACTTGCTGCCCCGAAACCCCTTCCTCCCGGATCGACCCACCTTCGAGCCGGCGCTGAACAAGGACTGGCCGGGCCGGCCCTACTACGAGGAGGCGTACGTGACCGCGTACTTCGCGACGCGGCAGTGGGTGCGGGCGATGCGCACCTGGCTCGGCAACGAGCCGCTGTGGAACCGGGTGATGTCGATGGCGCAGACCGGCGCGCTGTCGCAGGACTACACGGGCGCGGAGGAGATCTCCCAGTACAGCGGACACTGGCAGGGCGGCGGAGAGCCGTGCGTCCGCTTCATCAACTGCAACGTGCGCTCCGGCAAGGCCGGGAGCCTGTCGAGCCTGACGATCGCGCTGCGCGACTTCCATGCCGGGCCGACCTCGCCCTATCGCCGCGCCTTCAACAAGAGCATCGGCGAATGGGGGCTCTTCACAGGCGAGCAGTTGCCGCCGTCCGGCGAAACGACCCCCATCCCCGAGTACCCCGACCTGCCGTCGAGCCGCACGATCCAGGCGTTGACGCGGTTCGTGAAGCTCGAGGTGCTCGCCTACAAGGGCATCGGCCTCGGTGATCCGGTCGGCGACGCCGAGATCTACGCAAACGCCCGCATACGCGGGGAGCCGTACACATCGACGATCATCGACAGCGCGGATTCATTCAGCTTCCGCGCGCCCTACCACCCGTTCACGTGGATCCGGTCCGTCCCGATGCCGAACCAGGCGAGCACGCCGGTGACCTCGATGGTCGTCCGCATCGAGACCGGCAAGAAGTCGGGCGCGGGCACCGACGACGACGTGTTCCTGCGGATCAACGGCAACCTGCGCTTTTCGCTCGGCAAGCGCCTGTATGACGACTTCGAGAACGGCGACGTCGACACCTACAGCGTCCCGATCGGCACGGCGACCCAAAACGGGCTCACCGTGGGCGACATCGATCGCGTGTGGATCGAGAAGAGCAAGGACGGGAGCAGCGGAGCCTGGCTCCTGCACGGGGTGACGCTGACCGTCAACGGCCGCACGATCCTCACCAACCGCGCCATCGACCGCTGGCTCAAGGGGTCCAGCCGGACGTGGCAGGCACCCGGCTTCGTGCGCGACTTTCGCACGAGCGACGTCGTCCCGGTCTGGCTGCAGCTGCGCGAGGACGACTTCGGCCCCCAGGACACAGGCGACATCAACCCGTTCGACCGCCACACCTCGCTGCCGATCGCCTACCCCATGGGGACGTTCGACCGCCGCAAGGTTCACGGCGGCGCCCTGCTGAGCGGACGGCTGGCGTCGGAGAACGGCGACCTCGCGCAGGGGACCTACCAGCTGTCCTCGTTCGGGGTCGTCCCGCCCCCGCCCCCGGCGCCGCCGCCGCCTCCGCCGCCACCTCCGCCTCCGCCTCCCCCCGTGGACGGGCCAGCCCCCGACCTCGTCATCTCCGCCATGACCGCCGACACGTTCACCGTGCGCAACAGCGGCGACGTCGCAGCAGGGGCGTTCCGGGTCAGCGTGGTCAGCGCGTCAGGGACCGAGAACTTCGATTTCCCCGGCCTGGCGGTGGGCGAGTCCCAGGAGCGGACATTCAACAGACCTTGCGGCGAGACGCGAGAGGCTCGAGCCGACCCGCTCAACCAAGTGAGCGAGAGCAACGAGACCAACAACATCGCGACCCACCCTGGGCCCGACTTCTGCTGAGCCGCGCAGGGGAGACTCTAGTACCAGCTGCCCGATTCGTTTCTCGCTACCACCCGCGGATAGTGGAGCGATCACGGCTGCCCGGTTGACCGGATGAATGCGCACGATCACCCGTAGATGCTGCTGCGGGCCAGCAATTCAGCCCGCTCTATTCGCGCCGCTGCGCCGCTCTCCTTGACCTTCTTCGTAAGCGTGAGTCGCCCGCCTTTGGTGAGCAATGGCTGAGGGTCGGTGGCCTCGAACCGCCATGCCTCTATCACCGCCATCGCGTAGCTGAAGCAGACCACGAATACTGATCGAACTCGCGCCTATCTGGAAAGTTGCCCACAGCAATCTCAGCCGGAACGCTGCCAAGGGCTCGAATCATTTCCTCATCCTCCATCCGATCCATAGCGGCTGCCCAGAGCCGCGGGAGAATTGCCCGGTCTGCCTCCGCAATCTCGGGGAAGAGCTTCCAGAGCTCTCCGCGCACCGCTCTGTGCTTGGGTCGGATTGGCGGAGGTACAGGCGCATCGGGATCGGGCGGGCCCGCGGCCTCCATATCGTCAATCGATACGACCGTGCCGTCCTCATGGGTGATCACGAAGTCATCGCCATAGGCCCCTCGGACATCCTTCGTAGCCCAAGCGTCACCATCAACTGGATCCTGGGGAGCCTCCCTCTTCCGTCCGTCCATCGTGTCCATCGTAGAGCTGTGAGGCGCCCCGCAAACTGCGTCTCCCTGAAATCCAATGGGTGGCCCGATTCGTTTCTCGCTACCACGCACGGATCATCGAACGAGTGCGCCTATCAGCCTGATCAAAACCTTTTGCTTTCGTTCAGAGCACATGGGACGACTCCGGCCCCGCCCGCAAGGGCCGAGGCCCCTGGTCGCTACATACTGACTCCGCCTCAGCTGTTTCGGTTGAAGTGCAGGTGCCGCCCCACATAAGCTGTAGCGGCTCTAACGCATGAGGCATCGACGATGAACCCCCCGAGCCCAGCCACCGGAGAGGTGACGCTACGGCCAGCTGAACCCGCTGACGCCGACGAGTGCGCCCAGATCGTCTTCGACGCGTTCGGTGCCCTCCACGATCACCACCGGTTTCAACGCGACTTCCCGGCGCTCGAGGCTGCCGCCGGCATCCTGAACGTATTCATCCCACACCCCATGATCTGGGGCGTGGTCGCCGAGGTTGACGGACGCATAGTCGGCTCCAACTTTCTTGATGAGCGCAGCCCGATTCGAGGCGTCGGACCAATTACGGTCGCACCCGAAGGGCAGAACTCGGGGGTCGGACGCAAGCTGATGCAGGCAGTGCTCGAACGCGGGGAAGGAGCTCCCGGAATTCGCCTTCTCCAAGACGCGTTCCACATGCGCTCGCTTGCCCTTTATGAGTCACTTGGCTTCGACGTAAAGGAAGGCGTCGGGGTCATCACGGGGAGCCCTCGCAGTGACCCCCTTGCGGACATGCAGGTGCGACCAATGCGGGAGGACGATCTGGACGCCTGTGAATCGCTGTGCAAGAAGGTCCACGGCTACGAACGAACCAACGAGCTTCGGGATGCGATTCAAGCGTTCGCACCTTTCGTCGGGCTTCGCGAAGACCGAGTCGTGGCCTATGTGTCAGCCGTGAGCTTCTGGCCGATGAACCACGGAGCGGCCGAGAGCGAGGAGGCCCTGAAAGGGCTGCTCCTCGGCGCGGGGGCGGCTATCGATGAACCACTCGCTTTCCTCGTGCCCTTGCGCTCCGGCCTCTTCCGATGGTGCCTCGAGGAGGGTTTGCGCCTCGTCAAGCCGATGAATCTGATGGCGCTAGGGGACTACCAAGAACCGCAGGGTGGGTGGTTTCCCTCGGTGCTCTACTGAACGTCCGCGACGGTTAGTCGCTTGCCCCTTCATTGCGTCGCGCTAAAGGACTACGGCACGACCGCTGCGCTGGAGGCCCACGGCGGCAAGCAGTGGGTCAACGTCCGCGAGGACTGGCTGGAGCGGCTGGTGCTGCGCTTCTTCGAGCATCGGATCTTCGGACCGATGCGGCTCGACAAGCTCGCCACGCAGCTGAAGGCCCACGACCGCGAGCAGCGCCGCAACGGCAAGCTCGCCGGTACCCGCATGCGTCAGCAGATCGGTGAGCTGGATCGAAAGATCAAGGCCCAGGTCCAAGCACTGGAGCGAGGGATCGAGCCGGAGCTGGTCTCGGAGCGCTGCTGAGCTGCGGGGCGAGAAGGAGGCGCTAGAGGACGCCGTGGCCGGACTCGACGCCGATCAGCAGGAGAGCCGAGGACGAGGAGCTTGCCGAGCAGCTGGCGCGGGTGCCCGATCTGACCCAGGCGCTGCGCGACGCTTCGCCCGCGATCAAGCGTCAGGTCTTCAGCGCTTTCGACATCCAGATCGCCTACGACAAGGTCGAACGACGCGTAGAGGTCTCCGCCACGGTCTCGGCGGCGGTGGCTGACGCCTTCGAGAACGCAAAAGCCCTCCAAGCGGAGGGCTCGAGCGTGGTAGTGAGAGACATAGCGGGGGCGGGATTTGAACCCGCGACCTCCGGGTTATGAGCCCGGCGAGCTACCTGACTGCTCCACCCCGCGGCGGAACCAACAAGGTTAGCGCCACAGGCGTGGCTATTGCCCGCTCAGGCAGCCGGTGGCGCCTTCGGATTCGAAGCGCTCGGTGGTGCAGTAGACGATCCTCGGCATGTAGGGGCCGAGCGCGGGGGCGAGCGGGTCGCCCTTGTTGACGCGAGCCAGCGCGTACTTGAAGCTCGGGGAGGCCAGCATCTGGCGGTAGATGATCAGGCCGCTCGAGTACGCCCCGCCCCAGGGGAGCCAGTTCACTCCGTTCTCCGGCGTCGCGTTGGCTGGGCGGTCGTCGGGGTCGGAGATCACGAAGGTCGCTCGTCCGTGCCGGTTTCGCACCGTCTGGTGGTCGGCGAGGCAGGCGACGTAGCGCTGGCTGACCGCGTGGTTCTGGCAGATCGACCAGTAGCGGAGCTGGCTGCGCCGCCACGGCTGCTGTCCGGCGCGGGTGTCGGGGAAGGTCGGCATCTTCGCCCTCATCACAACCACGTCCCCGAACTCCCGGCTGATCGAGGCGCTCATGTAGTCGTTGTGCTGGTTGTTCAGGAAGCCGCCTCCGGGGAGCGTTCCGTCCAGCAGCGCCGTGAGCGGGTCGATTCCCACCTGGCGGCCGATCGAGCCGCCGAAGCCGAAGAACTTCCACCACTCGGGCGGGTTCGTCGCTCCCCTGGTGGGGATCACGACGCTGTCGGGGAAGCTGGACTCGCGGATCGCGTCGTTGGCCGGCGTCCCCGGGAGCTCCGATGTGAGGCTGCAGCCGGAGAACGGCACCGGCACTTCCTCGCCACCCAGCGTCAGGTTCACGGTCGGCAGGCCGACGCCTCCCTCCGGGTCCTCGGGGTCATCTGAGACGTAGACCCGGTAGACCACGATTGCCGCCAGGTTCGGGACGCCGCTGGTTTCGCCCGTGTACATCGTGTTCGGGGGACGGCTCTCGGGCGGCTCGCCGGGAAGGATGCGTACCTCCCAATCCCCCTCGCCGGTGCCGCGCTTACCCCGCTTCACGAAAGGGTTCACCCCGGAGGCGGGCTCGATCTCGCGGTCGCTGAGGGCGTCGTATGCGCCGAGGGTCATGTTGTAGGTGTGCAGGGAGAAATAGCGGGCCTGCGGATAACGCCCGCGGACGACGACGCCGGTCTCGGGGATACCGACTGCCATCGAGCCCCAGTAGTGAGCTGACTCGTCGGGAAATGCGACGTTGACCAGATCGGCGTTGTCCCGCACCGGCCACGCGCAGACGCCGTTGACCTCGCTGGCGTGCGCGGGCGCAGGACCGCCGAAAAACCACCCGCCGGCCGCGAGCGCCGTCGCCGCCACGAGCGCCGCGAGCAACGCAGGCGCGTTGCGCTTGATCAGTGCTTCCCCCATTTGCATGCGAGCTGGGCTGGACCCTAGCACACTTAGGAACAAACGGCACGTCTGTTCCTAATAGAACATTACTGGTTCCTGTCCCACCCAACGACTACACTCGCCAAGTGGCACAAGCCGAACTCACCCGCCCCGCGCGCGAGCACGCAATCGACTTCGCATTGGAGATGTTCGTCCGCGGCGAACGCGTCGACATGCAGACGCTCGCCGGCGAGCTGGGCGTCGGCCGGACGACGCTCTACCGCTGGGTCGGGGATCGCGAGCTGCTGCTCGGCGAGGTGCTGGCGATCCTCACCCGGCGCGCCTGGGAGCAGATCATCGCCGAGCATCGAGGCGAGGGGGTCGAGGGCGGGCTCGAGTCGATCCGGCGCTTCATGCAGGCAAGCTCGGAGTTCCCGCCCCTGCGGCAGTTCGCGGAGCGCGAGCCCGGGGCCGCTCTGCGGGTGCTGATGGCCGAGGACGGCGCCGTCGCCCAGGCACTGCGCGAGGGCTCTACCCGCGCGATGCTCGAGAGCATCGGCGCGCCTGTCGAACCCGACCCCGAGGTAACCGAGGTGCTCGTGCAGCTCGGGACGGCGCTCCAGTGGGCGCCGATCGTCGCCGGTGAGGAACCGGCGATCGACCGCGCGATCGAGCTGATGCGGACGGTGTTGCGAGCCCGTTATGGCAGTGGGCTGCCGAGCGTCCCGGATGCCCCCGTGTAGCACGGGCTGCGGGACGTTCAGCGGGGACCGCTCACATCCTCCCTGCCTCGAGCAAGCGCCGGAGGAAGCGCTTGGTCTCGGGGCGCTGGGGGTTGGTGAGCACGTCCTTCGGCGGGCCGAGCTCGACGATCTGGCCCTCGTGGAGGAAGCCGATGCGGTCGGCGACCTCGCGGGCGAAGCTCATCTCGTGGGTGACGATCAGCATCGTCACACCCTCCTCCTTCAGCTCGCGGACGACCTCGAGCACCTCGCCGACGAGCTCCGGGTCGAGTGCGCTGGTCACCTCGTCGAGCAGCATCAGCCGCGGGCGGGTGGCGAAGGCGCGGACGATCGCCACCCGCTGTTGCTCGCCGCCGGAAAGGCGGTCGGGGTGGTCGGCCTCGCGGTCGCTGAGGCCGAATCGTGCCAGCAGCCCCGTGCCCGCACCGTGGCGTCCGCCTTGCCCGCGGCGTGCGCGCGGACCTGCCCGAGGACGATGTTGTCGAGCACGCTCAGGTGGGGGAACAGGTTGTAGGCCTGGAAGACGAGCCCGAGCCGGCGCCGGATCGCGACAGGCTCGACGGCGGGATCGGTGATCACCTTCCCGTCGAGGAAGACGTCGCCGTCGTCGATCTCCTCCAGCAGGTCGATGCATCGGAGCAGCGTCGACTTTCCCGAGCCCGAGGCGCCGATCAGCGCCACCGCCTCGTGCTCGCTCACCGTGAGATCGACGCCACGCAGGACCTGGCTCGAGCCGAAAGCCTTCGTCACCCCGCGCATTTCGGCCACTGGCGCGTTCATCTCGCCGCCCCTCCGATCCCGTACCGATCAACGATCCGCGCCAGGGGGATCGTGATGCACAGGTAAAGCAGCGCGGCGGCCAGCAGCGGCGTGTAGTTGAAGGTAGAAGCGGCGGTGATCGAGGCGATCCGATAGGCCTCCTGCGGTCCCAACACCGAGATCAGCGCGACGTCCTTCTGCAGGGCGATGAAGTCGTTCAGAAGCGGCGGGCCGACCCGCCTCACCGCCTGCGGCAGGACGACGAAGCGAAGCGACTGGCCCTCGGTGAGGCCGATCGCCAGCGCCGCGTCGCGCTGGCCGCGGTGGACCGATTGGATCCCGGCTCGATAGACCTCGGCGACATACGCGCCGTAGGAGAGCGAGAGGGCGATGCAGCCGAGCACCACCTTGTCGGTGGGCAGCCCGCTGAGCTGAAGCGCCGGGATTCCGAAGCCCACGAGGTAGACGAGCAGGATCGTCGGGATGCCGCGAAAGATGTCGACGTAGGCGGTGGCCAGCACGCGGACGGGAAAGAGCGCCGGGCTCGTGCTGAGCCGGATCAGCGCCACCACCAGCCCCCACACCAGCACCACCGCCTCGACCGCCATGAACATCCGCACGTCGAGCCAGAAGCCCTCGAGCACGTCCGGGAACGACTCCTTGAACGCCTCCCAGGAGAAGAACGTGTCCCGCACATCCGGCCATCCGGGGCTGGTGAGGACGAGAACGGTGAGGCCGCCGATCACGACCACGGTCGAGATCGCGGCGATCGCGAACCCGCGCCGAGAGCGGCTGCGCTTCGCCGCCTCGCGCGCGGCGCGCCGGCCTCCGACCTGAGTCGCTCCCGCGCTCACGCTCCAAGGATCGGCGCCGTGCCGGACGCTTCGATTGGGCTAGTGGCTCAGCTGGCGGAGGGAGGTGCGGCTACTGCAGCTTCGGGACGTCGGTCGCCTGGCTCATCCACTCGTCGGTGATCTGCTCGAGCTCACCCGAGTCCTGGAGCTCCTGGATCGCCGCCGAGACGCAGGCGGTGAGCGGCGAGTCCTTCTCCAGCAGGGCCCCCCACTCGTCGCCGCCGGGAGCGTCGAACTGGCCGACGACCTCCGCCTCGGGAACCTGGGCGGAAGTGAGGAAGAACGCCGTCGGCGTGTCGACCACGATCGCGTCGACGGAGTCCTGCTTCAGCGCCGTGACGACGTCGTTGGAGGTGTCGAAGACCTGCGTGTCCTCCTCGGGCTGGATCTCGGCATCGACCGCCTCGAGGCTGGTGGTCCCGATCTGGACGCCGATCACGTCGTCGGCGAGATCGGAGAGGGAGGTCGCGCCGGCCGCATCTGAGTCCTTCAGCGCGACCACCGCCTGGTTGGAGATGTAGTAGGGAGATCGAGAAATCGACCTGCTCCGCGCGCTGCGGCTTGATCGAGATCTGATTGACGTCGAAGTCGAAGTCCTTCGGGCCGGGGGCGTAGGAGGAATTGAAGGGGACGACGACCCACTCGACCTCGGCCTCGGTGAATCCGAGCTGGTCGGCGATCGCGTAGGCGAGCGCGCTCTCGAAGCCCTCGCCGTTGGTCGGGTCGTCGTCGATGAAGTACGGCGGATAGGCGGGGTCGTCGGTGGCGACGGTGAGCTTGCCGTCTGCGAGCGTCTCGAGCTGGTCGGGCGTGCACTGATCCAGCGACACCGTCTCGGCGCTCGTCGTGCCGTCGGAGCTGTCGTCGTCGTCATCGCCGCAGGCGGCGAGAACGCCGAGGGCGAGCGCAAGGATGATGGCGGTCAGCAGGCGGGGCATCGTGCGCGCGCGGGATCCTATGCCACAGCTGGCGGCGAGGGCCGCATCCCGCCCAGGCATGGCTAGCAGAGGCGTGAAAGCAACGATTTAGCCTCAGGCGACCGAATCACGTTCGAGGTTCGCGGTTTTGGGCATGTAACCAGCGAGACCCCGGCGGTTAGTTTCGTTTCCCACCCGGGCCAGGTTCGGTCGCATGGCGCCCAAAACGGTGCTATACTTTCTGAAGCTTGGCAGGGGCCGGGCCTAAGGGCTTGGGCAGGGACGACATACCTCGAAAGGAGCAAAGATGCCTCGTCAGAGAGGCGCTGCGGAGACGCGCAGCGACGTACGCCGCGTACGCGGCGAGCACAACACCCAGACGCAGCCAGCCACCGGTGAGCACCGGACGATCGACCATACCCCGGAGCACACGACTGACAGCCTGCAGCTGTTCATCAACCAGGCGCTGCGTTACCCACTTCTGACCGCGGCCGAAGAGGTCGAGCTCGCGAAGGCGATCGAGCGCGGCGATCTCGCCGCCAAGGAGCGGATGATCAATTCGAACCTGCGCCTCGTGATCAAGTTCGCGCGCCGCTACCAGGGGCACGGCCTCGATCTCGGCGATCTCGTCCAGGAGGCGATGGTCGGCCTGATCCGGGCTGCCGAGAAGTTCGATTGGCGCCGTGGCTACAAGTTCTCCACCTATGCCGTGCTGTGGATCAAGCAGTCGATCCAGCGCGGCCTCGACAACAGCGGCCGGCCGGTGCGGATTCCGGCGCACGTCGCTCAGCGCGAGCGGACCGTGAACCGGCTCACCTCGGAGCTGTCGGTGAAGCTCGACCGCGAGCCGACCGACGAGGAGGTCGCGAAGGCGGCGAAGCTGCCGCTCGACGAGGTGATGGCCGTGCGTGACCTGACCAGGGTGACCACGAGCCTCGACTCACCGATCGGCGACGGCGACACCACCTTCGGAGAGCTGCACGCCGAGAGCACCGCCGACCTCGAGGAAGAGGTGATGGAGCGCGAGCAGGAGCAGGCGGTCGAAGCCGCATTGGCTCGCCTGCCCGAGAAGGAGCGCGTGATCGTCAGCGCTCGCTTCGGCACCGGTGGTCGCCAGGCCAGGACCCTGCGCGACGCGGCCCGCGAGGCCGGCGTCACCCAGGAGCAGGCGCGGCGGCTGGAGGCGAAGGGTCTCGAGCGGCTATCGGCCGACGAGTCGCTCGCCGGCTGGCACAGCGCCGCCTAAGGCCCTACCGAGTCGGGTACTGCTCGCTGGGATCCGTCCCGAACAGGAGCTCGCAGGTGGCGTCGAAGACGTTGCGGTGCAGGCCGCCGTCGCAACGGTCGAAGCCGGCGCCGCCTCCCAGCTCGTCGAGCCCGTTGGCGCCGTCGAGATCGTCGTCGCCCTCGCCGCCGTACAGCGAGTCGTTGCCGTCCTCGCCGAGGATCACGTCGTCGCCCTCTTCGCCGTAGACGGTGTCGTCGTTGGTCCCGGCATTGATGGTGTCGTCGCCAAGGCTGCCGTAGATGGTGTCGTAGCCGAACTCGCCGCCGAGGATGTTGTCGTTGCCGTAGCTGCCGTAGATGGTGTCGTTCTGCGAGCCTCCGTCCATCAGCGGGGGAGTGACGTCGGGGGTGCGGGTGCGAAGGATGTCGTCCTCCACCCCCCCGTAGATCCGGTCGGGACCGCCGCCCTCGACGCGATCCTGGGTGTGGCCGCCGTCGATCACGTCGACCCCGTTCCAGGTGTACTCGCCACCCGGCGACATTCCCCAGCCGATCACGAGGTCGCGTCCGGCGCTGCCGAGGGCGTAGTCGTCGCCGGGCCCGGGATCGAGAAAGTCGCGGTCCTCCTCCCCGTAGACCTCGTCGTCGCCCTCGTCGCCGTAGACCTCGTCGTGGCCGGAACCGCCGCAGACGATGTCGTCGCCGCCACCGCCATAGACGATGTCGTCGTCGCGTCCGCCGTTGATGATGTCGTTGCCGGGCCCGCCACGGATGATGTCGTTGCCGCGCTGTCCGGTGACGATGTCATTCCCCTTACCGAGGTCGACGCTGTCGCGCTTGTCGGTGAGGGTGTTCTTGAGCTTCTCGCACACCGGCGCGCGCTGGGCCTGCGCAGGAGCGCACAGCGCCAGCGTCAGCGCCACGGTCGCAATTGTCCCGCCGATCACTCGCATCTCTGCCTTTCCCATCGGGCGGCGGGGCGCAGGCTTGATCGGCATCCAACGTTTGTTGGTCCAACGAATGTTGGTGGCGGCGCGTCTGGCGGGCGCCTCGTAGGATGGGTGCGTGGAGGAGCGGCACATGGCCGGCGAGCGGGCACCGACTCGCGTCGCGGTGATCGACCTGGGGACGAACTCGACCCGGTTGCTGGTCGCGGACGTTCTCGGGAACCAGGTCAGGGAGCTCGAGCGGCGAAGCCTCGTCACTCGCCTCGGGCGAGGTCTGGAGATGTCCGGGCAGCTCTCAGCCGAGGCCGTCGAGGCGGTGTGTTCGGCGGTTGCCGGCTTCGTCGACGTCTATGAGCCGCTTGGAGTGGAGGTCGTCGCGCCGATCGCCACCAGCGCCGTGCGCGACGCGGCCAACGGCGAGGCGTTCGTCGCCGAGCTGCGAGAACGCTTCGGAATCGACACCAGGCTGCTTCGCGGTGAGGAGGAGGCCGGGCTGACGTACACGGGAGCGACCACGGGGCGGGACAGCGACGCACGCACGCTGGTGATTGACATCGGCGGCGGCTCCACCGAGCTGACTCTCGGTGCCGGATTCGACGTTTCCTACTTTCACTCGCTTCAGGTCGGCGTCGTCCGCCACTCGGAGCGCCACATCCAGCACGACCCGCCCGCGCCGGAGGAACTGGAGGCGCTGGCCTCCGACGTCCACGACGAGATCGCCGCGACGACCGACTGCCAGCATCCGCTGGCGGCTGACGTCGGGATTGCGGTCGCCGGGACCGCGACCTCACTGGCCGGAATCGATCTCGAGCTCGACCCCTTCGACCCCGAGCAGGTGCACGGTCATGCGATTGCGCTGGAGACGATTCAGCGGATCTGCTCCAGGCTGGCGTCGCTGCCGCTCGCCGAGCGCGAGCAGGTAGCCGGGCTGCAGCCGGGGCGGGCGCCGACGATCGTCGCCGGGGTCGTGATCCTGATTCAGGCGATGCGGGCGTTCGGATTGACCGAAATCGAGGTCTCCGAGCGGGACATGCTGCACGGGGTGGCGCTGGAAACACACAATTTGCGTGAATTTGTGTGATTAGACCCCCGAAGGGCGGGTAAACGGCAAGCAAGATCGGCGGTAGATCCTGCCGCGCGGCGGTCCCGCTCCCCCCTCCGCGAAAGCGAAGGGACCGTTTGCTTAGACGCCAGGAGGAAGCCGATCGAGCCCGCGGTGTGCAATGCACACCGCGGGCTCGCCCCTTTCAGGGCTCAGGATCGGCCGCAGCGACAGCCCTCACGCCAGGTTTGCCTTGCGCGGGTAGACGACCTCGGGATCGGTGAGGACGTTCACCAGCGCCGGCTTGCCCGACTCGAAGGCGCGCTCCAATGCGGGGCGCAGCTCGTCCGGGGTGGTGACGAGCTCACCGTGACCGCCGAGCGCGCTGACGACCTCGTCGTAGCGGGTGCCGGGGCGGAGCTCGGCGGCGACCGAATAGCCGTAGAGGAACATCATCGGATGGTGCTCGAGCGCCCAGATGCCGTTGTTGCCCATCACGGCGACAACCGGCAGGTCGTGGCGGACCATGGTGTCGAACTCGAGGCCTGAGAAGCCGAACGCGCCGTCGCCGAGCAGCAGGCACACCTGGCGGTCGGGCTGGGCGACCTTAGCGCCGATCGCCTGCCCGGGGCCGGCGCCAAGGCAGCCGTACGGGCCGGGGTCCATCCAGCAACCGGGCTCGTATGACTCGAAGACGCGGCCGGCGTAGGAGACGAAGTCGCCGCCGTCGCCGATCACGATCGCGTTGCGATCGAGGATTTCGTTCAGCTCGCGGTAGACGCGCATCGGATGCAGAGGGGCGCGGTCGTCGTCTAGCTCGGGGCGCTCGGCCTCGCGTTTCTCGGTTTCGGCAGCGCGGAGCTCGTCGACCCAGGCACGGGTGCGCTCGGGGCCGGAGCCGGTGGCGATCGCCACCTCCCCCATCTCCCCCAGGGTCGCGGCGATGTCGCCCACCAGCTCGACGTCGGGCTGGCGGGTTGCCTTCAGGGTGTTGGGCGCGGCGTCGAGGCGGATGATCTTCGTTTTCTCGCCGAACGAGCCGCCGAAGCCGAGCCGGAAGTCCATCGGGACGCCGACGACGAGGGCGACGTCGGCGCCCTTCAAGCCTGCGCCACGGGCGCGGGAGAAGCTGAGCTCGTGATCGGCGGGGATGCAGCCGCGGCCCATGCCGTTGAGGAACACCGGGATGCCCAGCGCCTCGGCCAGGCTGCGCAGTCCCTCCTCCCCATGCGCCCAGTAGAGATTGGTGCCGGCCATGATCACGGGGCGCTCGGCGGCTGCAAGCTGCATCGCGGCCTCCTCGGCCCCGTCCGCCGGTTTCGAAGAGCGCTCAGGCGGCTCGGGCACAGGGGTCGCCGCCTCGCTGAAGACGACGTCCAGCGGGTAGTCGACGAAGGTCGGCCCGCTCGGCATCTCGATCGCGGTGTCGATCGCGCCGGCGGTGACGGCCGGGATCTGGGCCGGGTCCTTGACGGTCTCCGCCGACTTGGTCAGCGGGGCGACAAAGGGAACGTGATCGACCTCCTGCAGGGAGCCGGATCCCCAGCGCATCTCGGGGGCGCGGCCCCCGAGGACGACGAGCGGGGAGTTGTTGTACAGCGCCCCGGCGATCGCGCTCATCCCGTTCGTGACGCCCGGTCCCGCGGTCAGCGCCGCTATCCCGGGCTCACGGGTCGCCTTCGCCCAGCCCTCCGCGGCCCAGGTGGCGGCCTGCTCGTGCCGGGTGTCGACGATGTCGATCCCCTCCTCCTTGCAGCCGTCATAGATCGAGAAAAGGTGCCCGCCGGAGAGGGTGAAGAGCTTGGAGACGCCGCGGGACTTCAGCGCCTGCGCGACAAGCCTGCCTCCGTGCGCGGTCTTTGTCTCGGCGGCGGTGGCCATCCGCAGGCGAGACTAACGGACGGCAGGTCTACGCCCGCACCGAGAGGGAGCGTTCGAGGCGGTAGGCGACCGGTCGGGTTCGTCGCAGAGGTGCTCCCAGGTGACTCGGGCTGTGCGAATGCCATCGGCCAAGAGCTCGGCGTCGCGGCGGCGGTCGCTCTCAAACGACGCCCGGCTGGAGTGGGAGCGGAAGCCGTCGACCTCGACCACCAGCCGCTGCTCACGCCAGTAGAAGTCGAGCTCGTAGGGGCCGAAGTTGACATTCGTCTCGGGCTCCGGGCTGAGGGTGGCGCTCGAGGACGTCGCGCAGCTGAGAGTCGCGGACGAGGTTTCGGTGCTTGGCCTCGGTAACCATCCGCTCGAGCTCGATCGGCGGCTGATCGGCCGCCAGGTCCAGGAGCGTTCTCGCGGGGCTTGTGTGCGGGATCCGCTTGTGGATGCGGCGCTCCTGGGGGTCGATGTGGCCGACTCGGTAAACGCTGATGCCCGGTCTGCTCACGGTCTTGCCGACGGCGGTGACGGTGACGCGGGCGGAATTGCCGGGTGGGGGAAGCAGTTTCAACAGGAACGCCGCGCTTGTGTGACTCGAGTAGTGCGTGTGGACCGCAGGCCAAAACCGCTGCCATCTCTCGGGCGAGCGGGGGAAGGACGGAGTGACCGAGCAGGTAGACGCCGCGGTGCAGCGGGTGCAGACGACCCGCGCGCAGCCACCTCTTGATCGCCTCTGGGCTTGCGCCCAAACCTAGGAGCTGCTCCCGCGTGAGCACACCGTGCTGCTGCGCCGCGAGGGCAGAAACGGCCCGCTCACGTGCACCGCGCTCGACTTTTCCGGATATGGGTCGCATACCGACCCAAAGTCGGAAAACTCGACGGGTGCCCCCCTCTCGGTGCTATCCGTGTGCGTTTCGTCGCTCGGAGGCGCCCGAGCTGGGCGCGAAACCGCCAACGACTCTCAGGCGCTCGCGGCTTCCGCCGCCTCCTTATCCGTTCGCAGTTCCAGCTGCAGCTGGCGCTCGAAGTCGAAGCGTTCGGGAGTCTTCCAGGGGGTCATTCGCGTCAGCTTCCAGCCCACGGCCGCCAAGCGTGGTACGGGCAGCTCGCGCTCGACGGTCGCCATGTTTCCGTCCTTGCCGGTGAGCTCCACTTCGATCGCCGCTTCGGGGCTGAAGATGACGCTCGACGGCGGCGTCACCGACACGACTCGCGCCGACTGTGGAACGCCGCCGGTGATGATCGGGGCCCACTCGCGGACCGTGTCGTGGGCGCCGCGGACGAACGAGATCAGCGCGGCGAGCGCCTCAATCGCCATGCCTGCCACCAGCAGCAGCGCCCCGGCGACTGGCTTCTCGGCGACGATCAGCGCGACGCCGGCGATCAGCGCCAGGATCCCCGCTGCGACGAACAGCCTCACCCGGGAGACCCTAGCCAGGCGCCCTGGCGGCGGGCTTATCGGGGGCGACCGTGCCGCCCGGAACGGGGAACAGGTCCCCCGCAAGCGCACCGACGCGCTCCTTCGGGACGTGCAGCTCGACCGGCTCGGAGATCCCCTTCAGGTCATGCGAACCGCGCGGCACGAGCTCGAACTTCGAGCGCTGGCGACGCAGGGTGTCCCCGCTCAGCAGCACATCGTCGCCGGTGTGGCGGGTCGCGGCCTCGATGCGGGCGGCGACGTTGACGGCGTCGCCGATGACGCTGAAGTTGAGCCTGCCGCCACCGCCGATCGAGCCGGCGACCACCTGGCCCGAATTGATCCCGACCCCGATCCGGAGCGGCCCGGCGGCGCCATCGTCGTTGACCCGCTTGGCCATCTCCATCGCGGCGCGAGTGGCTCGATCTGCGTGGTCATCGTGCGGCTCGGGGGCGCCGAACACCGCCAGCAGCCCGTCCCCCTCGAACTTGTCGACGTGGCCGCCGTGGCGAGCGATGATCGGGACGATCTCCTCGAAGAGCTCGTTCAGGCAAGCGACGACGTGCGTCGCATCTGCCTCGGCCGCGAAGGCGGTGAAGTCGACGACGTCGCAGAACAGCACCGACACTTCCACCTCCATCCCGTCCTCGGGGAATGCCTCCGAAAGGATGTACTCGGCGACCTCGCGGTCCAGGTAGGTGCCGAACGCCTCGCGGATCTTCTCCCGCTCGGCCAAACCCTCCACCATCTCGTTGAACGACGCCGCCAGCTCGCCGATCTCGTCGCCGGTGGTCACCGGCACCGCGACCTCGAAGTTGCCGGCGCGCACCTGGTCGGTCGCGCGCTGCAGGTCATCGAGCGGATACAGGATCGTCTTCGAGAGCAGCACGCCGAGCTCCAGCGCCATCAGGGTGGCGACGGCGATCGCGAGCGTGAAGTCCAGCTCCGGCGCGACTCCCGACTGATCGGAGGTGATCGCGGCGACCACGAACCCGGTGATGATCGTGATCAGCGGCACCGCCGCGATCAGCCGCAGGCGCAGCGAGGCGGTCGGGAGGTCGGCGTGCGTGCGCGGGGAAACCTGGCTGTTGATGTCGAGCAGGACGGGGCGCATCCCGCGCTCCAGCAACAGGTAATGGATGATCCCGCTGTAGCCGAGCGCGACCAGCGTGCCGGTGAGGATCGGAACGAACGAGAGCACGGGCAGCCCGACGATGATCACCACCGCGATCGCCGTCGGGATGGCAACGACGAACAGCGGCAGCCACAGGTCGCGCTTGATGATCGTTGCCGGTAGTCCCACCGCCGTCCTCCAGGCGTCTGCCGTCGAATCGGGCGAGCGATCGCCCGAGATCCAGCGGTTGATCGGCCGCATCACCGGAATCGTCCGGACCAGGTTGATCAGCACCGCGACGCCGGTCAATGCGGTCGCGATCAGGAAGATCGGGACGTAGTCGTCGGCGATCGCGTCGTAGTAGGCGGCGAACAGGACGACCGTGCCGGCCGTGATTAGGAACGCGGTCTGCAGCTCGAGCACGAAGAACGCCATCGGGTAGTTGCTCCCGAGCTTGCGGTAGCACCAGCCGAGGACCCCCCCGGTGTCGGATCGCATCTTGGCCGACGCCAGCCGGCTCAACTTCGCGCCCATGACGCGAGCATTGTCCCAGAGCAGCCCTCAGCCGCGCGTGAGCTGGCTCTCACAACTGGTCGTTTCTCCGCCTGGAAACAAACCACACGGCGCCGATCGGGTGAACTAGGCTTGACGTCGTCCCTGACAGAACACGAATGAGAGTCTGAGGAGTAGGCCGGGTGTCCCATTTGCGAAGCCTGCTCAAGTAAATAACTCAGATACCGATGGCAAAGCGGATGTACAAGCGCGCCGGAAACGGGGGCTTTCCCGAGCCCCCCGCTGACGACCTTCAGCGACTCGTCCGGGTTCGCCACGGCGAATGCGGAGCCGAGACGCGCGTCCGCCTGCCGCGGGGGATTCCGGCCCGTGTCGTCCAGCGGGTTGTCTGCGATCACTGCGAGACCACGTACGAGTGCGGCCAGGTCGAGGAGATCGGCCTCCTCGACGCGGGCGAGGCGATTGCGCGCTCCCAGACGCTCGCCACCGAAGCCGGGCCGCGAAAGCCACGACGCCTGTCTTCCCTGATCGCCGGCCTACCCAGGCCGAGCCTGCCGCACCTGCCGAACCTCGAATCGCGCGCATGGCGGTGGGTGAGCGCCCTGCTCGCCGCCGCGGCGGTGGTGGCGATCCTGTTGATCGTCCAGGGCGGCGACTCCGACGCGCCCGAGGCCGGGACCTCCCAGCCCGCGACTGTCTCTGACAGCGACAAGCCTGCCAGCACCCGTGCAATCTTCGTCACCGAGCCCGGGTTCTCGCTCGCCCTGCCCCCCGGCTGGGAGCGCACCCCCGCGAAGGGCGGCGCCGCGTTCTCGGCCAGCTCGGTGGACGGCTCCGCCGACGCGACGCTGTGGATCGAGCGCGCCCCCGGGCTCACGTTCCGTGAGTTCGAGACTCGCTCGCTAGCCCAGCTCGAGTCGCTGGCGGGGAACGCGGAGGTCGTGGAGCGAATCCCGGCGCCGACGATGGAGGGCACGGTCGTCCGCCTGCGCGCGAACACTCCGCCTGAAAGCGGGGTTTCGGCTCCCTACGACGTGACGTTGCGCGCGGCTGGGCCGTACCGGTACTACCTCTCGACCCTCCTCAACCCAGGCGCCTCACGCCAGGCAACCGAGGGCGCCGATCTGATCCACGGCTCGTTCGTTCCGGAGCCCGAGGGAGGATCCGAGGTGACGACCACCGAGACCCCCGGGTCTGAGGATTCACCCACACCCGAGCCGACCGAGTGACCATGATTAGCTACGCGATCAACGTGCGCAGAATCATCACGCTGGCAGCGCTCGCGGTGGTCGTACCGGTCAGCGCGTTCGCGCTCACCGGTGGCGGCAGCACCACCGCCCCCGCCGGGCTCAGCGTGTCGGCGTCGCTCGGCAGCTGCGGAGTTGCCGAGGAGCAGATCTACTGCGCGATCGACGTCGCCTTCACCGGCGTTCCCGGTGCCGAGTACTACACCGCCTCCGTCACCCGAGCCGACGGCAGCGTCCAGGACTTCGGACAGGTCGCCCAGGGCGAGTCCGGCGGCGGCACCTCGCTGTGGGTCCCGTACGTCGGCGCCGGCACCTATACCGTGCGCGTGGCCGCCTACGGCACCCCGCCGGGCGAGGACGACGGCCGTCCCGAGCTGCTCGACGAAGGCTCGGCGGAGCCGTCGAACGACTTCAAGCCGCTTCCCAACAAGCGCGAGCGTGGATCGGCGCCGGGCGGCAAGCAGGTCGTCGTCCCCGGCTCCCACAGCAGGAACGACGACCGTCCCGCGCAGCAGGGCCCGGCCGGGACCCAGCCTCCCGCCGGCGAGGAGCCGGCGCCGGCGGAACCGGCACCCGCACCGGAGGTCACACCGGAGCCCGCTCCTGAGGCAGCCCCCACCGAGCCGCCGACGCAGACGCTTCCCGAGTGCCAGCCAGCTCCCCCACCCCCGCCCCCAGACGGGAGCCAGGATCCCAGCGCTCCGGAGGCCACCGCCCCGGCGCCGGCGCCTTCGGTCGAGTGCACCGAGCCGTCGACGGACTACCAGGGCCCTTGCTGCCCGCCCGGCGCTTAGTCCTCAGGCCGACTGACTAGGCGGGAGCCTCGGCCGGACCGGTCGTGGGTCCGCCCGCTGAAGGTGCGGCCGGGCCGCCGCTCTCGCCACGGACGATGGTCGACTCTCGCCGGTAGGCGATCAGCTCGCGCACGGCGATCTGCAGCGACGCCGCGGTGGGGATCGCCAGCACCGCGCCGAGGACGCCGAACAGGCTGGATCCGAAGAGCACCGCGACCAGGACCACGAACGGCTCGACCGCGACGGCCCGCTTCTGGATCTGGGGCTGGATCAGGTAGTTCTCGATCTGCTGGTAGGCGATCGCGTAGACGACCCAGACGATCAGGCCGACGGGGAAGTTCACAAACAGCATCACCACCGCGACCAGCAGCCCGGCCAGCGTTGCGCCGACCACCGGGATCAGGTCGAAGAAGGCGACGAGCAGCGCCAGCGGCGCCGAAAACGGCGCCCCGAGGATCTCGAGGACGATGAAGGCAGACACGCCGGCGAGTGTCGCCTGCGCCAGCGCGCCGCCCACGTAGTTGCCGATCGCCTGCGAGATGTGCTCGAAGGCGCTGCGCAATCGCTCGGAGCGCTCGGGTGGCTGCGATCGCAGGAAGCCCTCCCGCCACCGGGGCCCGCCCCCGACCATGAAGATGCTGAGGATCAGAATCGTGAATGCGGCGAACATGGAGTTCACGACCCCGACGCCGATGTCCTTCAGCGTGCCCGCGGCGTCGCCGATCTTGCTCGGCGCATCCGCGGCCAGGTCCTGGAGCTTGCCCGTGAGGTCGAACTCCTCCTCGAGATCGGCGAGGGTCTCGTTGCCGGTCACGAACTCCTCGACGTCGTCGACGTAGCTGGGAACGTTGTCGGCGAACTCCTCGACCTGATTCACGATCGGCGGGATGATCAGCGCGCCGAGCCCGATCGGCAGCAGCACGATCAGGACGTAAACGATCGCGATCGCGAGGCCGCGCTTCATCCAGCGGCTGAAGAAGGTCACGGGGCCGGAGGCCGCGATCGCGATGAAGGCGGCGATCACCAGCCAGCTCAGAGGCTTGCGCAGCAGGTAGATGACGTACAGCGTGATCACGACCGTGACCACGATCAGCACGGTGCGCAGAACGGTGCGGGTGAGGCTGTTGGAGACCGGCATGCCGACCTACGTAGTTCGCCGCCGCGCCCGCGTTCCCTGGCGGCCACGGCCCACTACCATCCGCCTCGATGCCGACCGCGACGCTCGACGCGCTCTCAGACGCCGCCCGTGAGTTTCTCGCTCGCGGGCCGGGGCGGCACTTGATCGGCGGTGAGTGGGTCGAGTCGGCCGACGGGCGCACCTTCGAGACCATCGACCCGGCAACCGCCGAGGTGATCGTCGAGATCGCGCAGGGCGGCGCCGAGGACGCGGCCAGAGCGGTGGCTGCCGCACGGGACGCGCTTGGTCCCTGGGGCAAGCTGAACCCGTCGAAGCGCTCGGGCTTGATGTGGGGGCTGGCGGAGCTGATCAAGGCCAACCTCGCAGAGCTGGCCGAGCTGGAGTCGCTGGACAACGGCAAGCCCGTCTCGTACGCGCAGGGCGACGTCGCGGCCGCCGTGAACCACCTCCGCTACTACGCGGGCTGGCCGACGAAGATCGAGGGCGAGACGATCCCGGTCTCGACGCCGGACGTGCTGTGCTACACGCGCAGGGAGCCGGTCGGCGTCTGCGCGCAGATAGTGCCGTGGAACTTCCCGCTGCTGATGGCGATCTGGAAGATCGCCCCCGCGCTCGCCGCCGGTTGCACGATCGTGCTGAAGCCCGCGGAGCAGACGCCGCTGACGGCGCTGCGACTGGGCGAGCTGATCGGCGATGCAGGCCTCCCCCCGGGCACTGTGAACGTGCTCACGGGCGATGGCGAGACCGGCGCCGCGCTCGTCGACGAGCCGGGCGTGAACAAGGTCGCTTTCACCGGCTCGACCACAGTCGGGCGGGAGATCGGGGCCAAGTGCGGCCGCGCGCTGAAGCGGGTGACGCTCGAGCTCGGCGGCAAGAGCCCGAACATCATCCTCCCCGACGCCGACCTCGAAGCGGCGATCGCCGGCTCCTACCAGGCGATCTACTTCAACACCGGACAGGCCTGCAACGCGGGCTCGCGCCTTTACGCCCACAGCTCGCAATTCGACGAAGTCGTCGCCGGGCTGGCCGAGGCGGCAGGGAAGGCGAACATCGGCCCGGGGCTGGCGGAGGGCACCGAGCTCGGCCCGCTCGTCTCCGACGAGCAGCTCGAGCGCGTGCTCGGCTACATCGACGCCGGCCGCGAGGAGGGCGCCGAGGTGGTTGTCGGCGGCGGCCGCCACGACGAAGGCAACGGCGGCTACTTCGTCGAGCCGACCCTGTTCACGGGGGTCGAGGACGCGATGTCGATCGCCCGCGAGGAGATCTTCGGGCCGGTGCTGGTGGCGATGCCCTACGACGACCTCGAGGAGGTTGCGGCGCGGGCGAACGACACCGAGTACGGGCTCGCCGCCGGCGTGTGGACCCGGGACATCTCCAAGGCCCACAAGCTCGCGGCGATGCTGGAGGCCGGCTCCATCTACATCAACACCTGGGGCGGCGGCGACCCGGCGGCCCCGTTCGGCGGCTTCAAGGCATCCGGCATCGGGCGTGAGAAGGGTCACGCCAACCTCGACGCGTACCTCGAGCCGAAGACGGTCTGGACCAAGCTTTGAGGTACGGCGTCCTCGGCACGGGGATGGTCGGGCAGACGATCGGCGACAACCTGGCGGGCAAGGTGCTGATCGACGTCTCGAACCCGCTCGACTTCAGCAAGGGGATGCCCCCGACGCTTTCGGTGTGCAACGACGACAGCGTCGCCGAGCAGATCCAGGCCGCATATCCCGACGCCAAGGTGGTGAAGACGCTGAACACGGTGAACGCCTCGGTGATGGTGGCGCCGGGGCAGCTTGCGGAGCCGACGGCGATCTTCGTCGCCGGAAACGACGCCGACGCGAAGCGGAAGACACGGCGCAGTTCAACCTCAAGATCGTCGGCGCGTAGGCCGCGTCTACGATTGCTCGCATGAGCCTCTGAGCCCGGGTAGACCAACTGGCAGAGTCACACGGACTTAAAATCCGTGGCCCGTCAGGGCGTGTGGGTTCGAATCCCACCCCGGGCACTCGTAGGATCGGCCACTTCGGGTAAGGGGCACGGATGCTCCTAGCCCCCGAGGTAACACTTGCCGATGGCCGCTACCGGCTGTTGGAGGCGCGGGCGATCGGGGGGATGGCGACCGTTTGGCTTGCGCACGACGAGCGGCTGGACCGGCCGGTGGCCGTGAAGGTGATGTCCGACTCGCTCGCGGTCGATCCCGGGTTCGTGCACCGGTTTCAGCGTGAGGCTCAGGTCGCGGCGCGGCTGTCGCATCCCAATCTCGTGCGGCTGTTCGACTTCGGGACCGAGGACGGGCGGCCTTTCCTGGTCAGCGAATGGATCGACGGGCCTGACCTGCAGGAACTGCGCGGCGACGGCGGACAGGTGGACGGCGAGGCGCTGGCGATCGACCTGCTCGCGGCTCTCGACCACATCCATCGCGCGGGGATCGTCCACCGCGACGTGAAGCCCTCGAACGTGGTGCTCGACGAGGACGGTCGGGCGCGGCTGACCGACTTCGGGATCGCGCAGCCCGAGGACGCCACCCGGCTCACACAGACCGGGATGGTGATGGGGACGGTGCCATTCATCGCGCCCGAGGTGCTACGGGGTGAGCCATCCACCCGCCAGTCCGACCTCTACTCGGTCGGGAGGCTGCTGGACTACATGCTCGGGGACGATGCTCCGCCGCAGCTCGCAAGCCTGATCGCGCGCCTGAGCGCCGAGGAGCCCTCAGAGCGCCCGCGCTCCGCGACCGATGCGTTTGTGCGGCGCGGCGAGCCGCGTGCCGACACGCGGCGGGTGATCGAGTACGAAGCGACTCCCGAACCCGCGCCCCCGAGCGGGCCGCCGACCGAGCCCCTGATCGCCTCCTCCCCGCCGGCTCCGTCGCCAGCACCGTCGCGGTGGGCGATCGTGCCGGTGGTACTGGCGATGCTCGGGATCGCGGTCGCGCTGCTGCTCGTCGGCGACTCGGACGACGAGCCCTCCCGGGCTCCAGCCGGTGCGGCCAAGGCAGACACCGAGCCGGGCTCTGAGCTTCCCGAGGGTGATTCCAGCACCGAATCCGGGGGCGAAACCGGCACCGAACCGGTTGCACCCGAATCGACGTCCCCGATCCCCGAGCCGCGCAACAACACCGATTCGACCCGCGGCGCGGAGCTGAACGACGAGGGCTTCGATCTGATCGGCGCGGGCGCGTACGAGAAGGCGGTGAAGGTGCTCGAGAAGGCGGTCAGCTACTTCCCTCCGGCGACGGAGGACCTCGGCTACGCGTACGCGCTCTACAACCTCGGGCACGCGCTTCGCCTCTCGGGACGCCCCGAGGAGGCGATTCCCGTGCTCGAGGCGCGGCTCGAGATCCCGAACCAGACGGAGACCGTCCAGCAAGAGCTGGACCTGGCGCGCGCGGAGGCCGGCGAGGGCTGATAAACGGCCATTTAGAGCCGTTTTAGAAACGGCGGCGACCCGATTTCGCGCGCATCCTTTTCGGTGTTACGGTGTTGATGTATTCAGGCACAGGGAGCTGTGCCCAGCGTCCTCCGCCTGGACAACCACCTTGGAAGCGTCAGCCCTAGCAAGCGCCAGTCGTCGCGGCCTTCTCGGCCGTCGTTCGCCCGTTCTGAAGCTGTCCACCGACGAGCGGCTCGTCGAGCTGATCCGGGCCGACCACGACCGCGCGTTCGAGGTTCTCTTCGATCGCTACCAGGCTCGGCTGTTCGCCTTCTGCCGGCACATGCTTCCCTCCGACCAGGACGCGGAGGACGTGCTCCAGGACGTCTTCGTCTCCGCCCACCGAGCGATGACCGCGGACGAGCGCCACCTGAACGTGCGCCCGTGGCTCTACCGGATCGCCCGCAACCGCTGCCTCAACCATCTCCGCAAGCGGACGGCGGATGGCCAGGACTCGATGGACGAGCACGTTCACATGAACGGCACCTCGACCGCCGAGCACGTGCAGAACCGCGAGGAGCTGAGGGAACTGCTGCGCGAGGTGAAGACGCTTCCGGAGACGCAGCGAACGGCGCTGCTGCTGCGCGAGGTGGACGCCCTCTCCTACTCCGAGATCGCTGAGTCGATGGACACGACCGTGCCGGCGGTGAAGTCGCTGCTGGTGCGCGCGCGGGTGACGCTCGCCGAGGCCAGCCAGGCCCGCCTGCTCACCTGCGGCGAGGTCAGGCTCCAGCTTGCCGAGGCGGCCGAGGGGCTGCGAAAGGTCGAGGGGCCCGTCCGGCACCACGTCCGCCGCTGCGATGAGTGCATCGACTTCCGCGATCAGCTTCAGAGCAACAGCCGTTCCCTGGCGGCGCTGTTCCCGATCGGCCCGCTGGCGGCGATGAAGGGCCTGCTGCTGGCGAAGCTGGGAATCGGCGCAAGCTCGGGCGGCGGCGCGGCCACCAGCGGAGCTGCAAGCGGCGGCCTGGCGGGCGGCGGGGCAGCCGCGGGCGGCGGCAGCGCAGCGGTGGCGAGCGGCGCGGCGGCCGGCGGCGGCGCGATCTCGACCGCGATCGGCGGCGTCGCAAGCGGCGGTGCCGGAATCGGCGGAATGATCACGGGTGCCTTGGGCGCCAAGGCCGCGGCGGGAGTGGCGACGGCCGCTCTACTGACTGCCGGCGCCGTCGAGGTCAAGCACTACGTCCAGGGTGGCCAGCGCGAAGCGCCCGCCGTCCAGGAGCGCATTGCGGCCACGGAGCCGGCGGGCACCACCGGTGGCACACGTGCCGCGGTGGTGGAGGAGCCGACCATTGCGCCGGAGGTTCAGCAGCGGGCCGCGGACGTGAGCCCCGAGGAGGAGCCGGCGGTGGTTGAGGCTGTCGCTCCCGCCGAGGAGCCGGTGAACCCCACCACTCCCGTCGTCGCAGTGGAGACGCCTGAGGAGCCGGTGGTCCCGCCCGCCGACACCGCGCCCGCCGACGCACCCGTCGTCGAGGATCCGGGCCCGATCACGATCGACCCCGGCCACGGCAGCAGCTCGACCACCTCTCCACCCGGCGGCACCGCAATCGTCGGCCCCGGCACCACAACGGCTCCGCCACCGACCACGTCGGACCCGTCAACCCAGGCTCCGCCTCCGGCGCCTGACACCGGTGACGAGGGTGACGATCCCCCGGCGCCCCCTGAAGGGTCCGAGCCGGACCCCGCGGCCTAAGGGCCCTATCCCGACTGAACCAGGCCGATCACCTTCAGGCGCCTGGTCAGGGCCTGTGCGGCGAACGCGTGCGTCTCGGTCTTTGAGACGCCGAACATCTCCCACTCGTCGTCCTCAGTGGCCCACGGAGGATCGAGCACCTTGTCGGCGACCGGCAGAGACTCCTCGAGCATCCGCTGAATCGCCTGCCGGTAGCGGTCGTCCTCGGCCGCCATGTCGGTCAGGAAGCGGGCGCCGAAGGCGACGTGGCGATGCTCGTCGCGGGCGACCTTGTTGAATCCCTCGACGAACGCCGGCAGCGTTCCCTCCTGGATGTTGTAGTCGATGATGAAGTGCTGGCCGGTGAGCGCCAGAACCCCCTCGATCACCATGTGGTACAGCGTGATCGCTTCGACCAGCGCCACGCGATCCTCGGGCTCGGCGGCGCAGCGATCCACGCGCGTGCGCAGCATGTCGTCGAACAGGTCCTCGAAGGCACGGTTGACGTGCTGGCTGGTCTCCTCGAGGCGGCCGCTCAGGCTTTCGGATTCGAGCACTCCGACCTCCGAGTAGAAGCGGTCGAAGAAGCGCACGTGCCGAGCCTCGTCGGCGATCTGCGTGGAGAGGAAGATCCGCTGATCCTCGGTCGGGCAGGCGCGCATCAAAGGCCCCAGCTCGTCGGTCACCCGCTGCTCGCCGATGAAGAACGCCGACAGCCCGTACATGCGGGCGAAGCGCTCGTCCTCGTCGATCCGCTCGTGCCAGTCGATCCGGTCCTGCGTGAAGTCGAGGTCCTGCGTCAGCCACTGCTGCTTCTCCCACAGCTCATAGAGCTGGCGGTAATCGAGCAGGTTCGCCCTGCCGAGGTCGGGCGAGAGCGCGGGGTCGCTAGTTGCAAGAAAGTCGCCGCGCAGCTCCGGGATCTCGTGCAGCGATGGGGCAGCCTCCATGTCCAACCTCTCTCTCGACTCGACCTGGGAAACCGGTGCCCGGAGAGTACCCGGTTTGCCTGTCCAAGCGGTTAAAAACTCCGGACGGTCGTAAAGGAGACCTGCAAAAAGGCCGATATTGGGCACATGATGAGCATCGACCAGAGGCGATACGCGCTCGGAGCCGTGCGTTATGACCCGGTCCAGCGGCGACTGTGGGTCGGCGAGCAACGCCTCCACCACGGCCTTACCGGGGTGATGCTCGCGGCCGTGGGCCTCGTGCTTATGGCGCACGACTGGCGCGATCGCTCAGTTTGGTTTCAGCCCGGTCCCCAGGGCTGAGCGCCCCGGGTAGGACCTAGCAACGGCCTAATCGACGAAGCAGTACGAATCGCTTGACGCATCCCCGGCCTGGAGGCGGGTTTGGTGCACTCGTCGTCCGCGGAAGTCCTCGCCGTGCGGGAAGAACCGCGGATCGAGGGTCATGCCGCCGGACTCGGTGTCCGCGTCGATGCGGGTCATCCAGGCGCCCACGCCGTCCGGGTAGAAGACGTCGTCCCACGATGCGTAGAGCGAGTTGGTGGCGTAGACGCGACGGCCGTCGCGGCTCACCTCCACCATTTGGGGCGCGCCGCCCAGGGCAATGTCGGGAGCGGCCGGATGCGGGGTCCGGCTGACGATGCCGCCGAGGCGCACCGAGCCCGTCTCCTTCGGGTTGTGGGGATCGCTCACGTCGAACTGCTTGAGCTCCCCGGTCCCCCAACACGACACGTACAGCCAGCGATCGTCGACCGACAGGTCGATGTCGCTGACGAGCGGCGGCGCCGCGCCGAAGGGCTGGAGCGCCGGGGGCAGCTGATCGGTCTCGGCCGGCTCGGCCGGGATGGTGATCACCTTCTTCACCGCCCAGCGATCGTCCTCGCGGTGCCAAAGCCACACTGACGCAGACAGATCCTCAACACTGATCACCACGCCGACGAAGCCCCAGCTCTCCCTGGGGTCGTGAGCGGGCCTCACCTCGAGCACCATCTGGTGCTCGTCGCCCAGGTCGACGCGCTGGATCAGCCTGCCCTCGGAGAGGCTCCAGAAGTCGAGGTGGTGGCCAAAGCGCTTTCCCAGCAGGTCGTCGGGGTTCAGCCCGTCCTCGATCATCGAAGGGGTGGCCCACTCCGACGTGATGGCAACATCCTCCTTCAGGTGCCACCAGACGTCGTATGCGAAGTACTGATCGCCACGATCGGTCTCCCAGGCGCCGGTGACCTCGAAGGTGTCATGGTCGATCAGCGCCACCCCGCCCGGGCCGTCAGCGCCGTTCGCAGCACCCAGGTTGGACATAAAGATGCCGCCCGGTCCGCAGTGCACCGTGTGCGGCCGGGAATAGCCGGCCTTCTCGGCCAGCTCCTCGGGTTCGATCGTGCGCACCAGCTGCGGCGCTCGCGGATCGGGCCCGGTATCGAGCACGTAGGTGCGAGAGGAGCGCAGGCCCGGCACGATCAGGTAGCGACGCTCGAGCGCGCCACTGTGGCCCTCGTGGCAGAGCGCGCTGGAGCAGGCGTTCCATCCGAAGTGGTGCAACTCGTTGCCGCCCGTCGGCAGGTCTGTCCAACCGACCACCTGACCGTAGGTCGGCGAACCGGAGTCGCAGTCGATGACAGTCATCGCATCGAGCTGCTCGCCAGCCGGATCGAACGCGGCAACGTAGGCGAGATTCTCGGGCGGTGCCTCGATAGCGGCGGCGGGGGACCGATAGAACGTGGGGTCCGTGGTCTCGGGCATGGAATCTCCTCCTAGTCGGTGCCGTTTCGGTGCAGGTGGCGGTTGAAGAAGTCGAGCGTTCGCTGCCAGGCGGTTTCGGCGTGCTCGGGGTTGTGGGTGCCGATCCTGTTCTCCTCGTTGAAGAACGCGTGCCCGGCACCGTCGTAGTAGTGAAATTCGACGTCGACGCCCGCATCGCGGATCTCCTGCTCGAGGGCCTCGGCGTCTTCGGTTGGGATGAAATCGTCGCTGGTGCCGAAGTGACCCAGCACCGGGCCCTGGATCTGCGAGAAGTCGGGCTTGCCGTGCGGGAGCACGTAGTAGAAGCTGACCGCGGCGCCGACGTCGGGGTTGGTTGCCGCGGCCCAGATCGAGAGGCCGCCACCCATGCAGAAGCCCACCGAGCCGACTTCCCCGTTGCACTTCGGGTGGTCGAGAAGGAACTTCACCGCCCCACGCATCTCCTTCTCGGCCTCTTCGATGTTCAGCGCCATCAGCTTCTGCTGCGCCTCGTCGGGCTGATCGGTGGTTTCGCCGTGGTACAGGTCGGGTGCCAGGGCAACGAATCCCTCGGCGGCGAAGCGGTCGCAGACGCCCTTGATCTCGTGCACCAGCCCCCACCACTCCTGCAGCACGACGACCCCGGGTCCCTCCCCCTCCGGCTCCGCAATGTAGCCACGCGCGGTGCCGCCGTTTGCCTCGAACTCGACCTCAGACATCTGCCTCCTCCTTCTCGTCTTCGTCGCTTCGTGCCGACAGCTCCTCGGCGAGCGCCCACCCTACAGCGACGCCGACCATCATCCCCATCCGTGCCTCCTCGGCGAGCAGCGTGCGAACGGCACCGAGCCGCTCGGCCTCGTCCTCGACCCTCGCCGCCTTCGCCACCTCCGTCTCGTGCGACTCACCGAACCATCCGCCCTCGGCGAGCGCGCCGGCGAGGATGCGCTGAAGGCCCGGCGCCGCGGCCGCTATCATGCTCTCGGCCTCCCGAAATCGACCCGGCTGGCTGATCGCGTCAACCGCCGCGTCGACCTCCGACTCGGAATATCTGCGCGGCGACACGACAACGAACATTATTCGGGCAGGTGATCCGATACCGGGCGGTGACAATTCTGGCGGCCGCGGCGCTCGCTCTCGTGGCCTGTGGCGACGAGCCGCAGCCCGAACCGGCCCGGGAGCAGAAGCCGCACTTCGGCTACAACGAGGATTGGGGCACGCAGGCGGAGCTCCTCGACGAGGCAGCCGCTTCCGGCGCCGACACGATCCGCTCCAACCTCGCGTGGCCCGACGTGGAGCCGGAGCCGGGCAGCTACGACTGGTCCCGCTACGACGAGCTCTACGGGCAGGCGCTCGATTTGGGGCTGCGCCCACTCTGGGTGCTCGCGAACGCTCCCTGCTGGGCGTACGGCGAACCGCCCGGCTGCGAGACCGTCCCGGGGCACCCGCCGGACTCGGCGCACATCGCCGACTACGCCCACTTCGCCGCCCTGGTTGCCGAGCGATATCCCGAAGCACGCGGGATCGAGATCTGGAACGAGCCCAACCTGGACCGTTTCTGGGTAGGCGAGCCGCCGAACCCGGAGCACTACGCGGCGCTGCTGATCGCCGCCTACGACGCAGTCAAGAAGGCCAATCCGAAGATGCCCGTCCTCGCCGCCGGCCTGCTCCCCGCCGGCGAGACCACCGACGGAAAGATCGCCTACGCCGAATTCCTGACCAGGACGCTCGACGCGGGAGCACGCGGCCAATTCGACGCCGTCGCCGTACACCCGTACCCGTTCTTCTCCGAAGAGCCGGTGCGCAGGGTGGGAGCGATCCTCAACAACACGCGAGAGGTGCTGGAGCGAAACGGCGAGGGGGAGACGCCGATCTGGGTGACGGAGGTGGGGATCTCGACGTCGGGGCCGGCGCCTTTCTCACCGGAGGCGCAGGCAGAGGCGCTGGTCGGGATCTATGAGTTCCTGAAGGCCCAGCCGGATGTACCCGTGATCATCTTTCACCGCTTCGTGGATGTAGAGGGCATCGAAGGAGCGAGAGAGTCTGGGTGGGGAGTGCTGACGAGCGACGGCGACCAAAAGCCCGCCTACTGCGCGATGGCCGAGCTGCGCGGCATTGAGTGTTGAGTCAGCGCCTTCGCTCCCACATCTGCAACGCCCCGAGATCCCGGTAGCCGAGCCGCTCGTACACGGGCCTGCCCAGTTTCGTCGACTGCAGCGTCGTCGTCTCGCAGCCGCGCTCCCGCGCTTCCCAGATCGCCTGCCGCATCAGCGCCGAGGCCAGACCCTGGCCCCGCGCCTCGGGCAGGGTTGCCACGAACGCGATCTCGCAATCGCCGTCGAAATCCGTCGTCGCCAGTCCGGCGACGTGCTCGCCGTCGGCGTGCGCTTCGTACACGTGCAGCCGCTCGGGCGGCAAGCCCGCCAGGCCCGCCCCGAAGGTCCCGGACGGGTAGCCGTATGCGGCGTCGTTGATCCGCGCGAGCGCGACCAAGTCGCCGTCGCGCTTCCAGTCACAGCCGGACAGGTCCGGCTCCCGCACCCCGCCGAGCTCCATCGCCATCGCCCGCGGCTCGGCGTCCAGGCGGTGGCCGGCCGCCTCGAGCAGGCGGGCGCTTTCGCTGTCGGACTCGGGCACCCAGACGGTCCAGGCCCGCACCCCTGCCTCGGCGTACAGGCCTTCCAGCTCCTCGCGCGCCGCCGCCAGAGCCCCGGCGTCGTCGTAGACGACGGAGTTGAACACCGACCGCTCCGGGGTCGCGGGCACGATCGCCGCCAGCAGACCCGGGCGCTCGACCGCGCGAGCCCCGGGGGCGGCCGCGAGCAGCCGCCAGGTCCCGAACATGCTGTCGAGGACCCTGGTTCTGAGCACGTCGGCGTCCATGCTTTGAGGCTAGCTTCGCCGCTCCCACATCTGCATCCCGATCAGGTCGACGAAGCCGAGGCGCTCGTACACGGGACGGCCGGCCCTCGTGGCCTGAAGCGTCGCCGTCGTGCAACCGCGCTCGCGGGCGGCGGTCAACGCCAGGTTCAGCAGCCGGCTGACGAGGCCCATGCCCTGCGCGTCGGGGATCGTGGCGACGAAGTAGACCCCGCAGTCGCCGTCGACGTCGACGGTCATCAGTGCGGCGCACGAGTCGCCGCCGAGGCGAGCCACGTAGATGAGCGCTTCCTCGGCCGGAAAGCCGCGCAGCCCGCGCTCGAACGTGTCCGCCGGATAGCCGTAGGCGCGGTCGTTGACGCTCGAGAGCTCGGCCACCGACCCTTGATCGCTCCAGTCGAGATCACCCGGATCGGAGCCCGGAAGGTCGGCCAGCTCCATTCCCATCGCCCGCGGCCGGGCGACAAGGTCGTGGCCGGCCTTTCGCAGCATCTTCGCCGCCTCCCTGTCCCCGTCCGGAACCCAGACCATCCAGGCGCGCACGCCGGCAGCCGCGTAGGCATGGCCGAGGTCCTCCAGCGCGGCATGCAGGGCCGGGTATCCGCCGTAGGCGATGCTGTTGAAGATCGATCGCTCGGGCACCGCCGGGCAGATGCAGCCCAGCACTCCCGGGAAGCGGATCACCGACGCTCCCTCGGATGCCGCTCCCACCAGGCCGTAGAAGCGGGAGATGCTGCTGCCCATCCGCGCGAGCAGGCCCCCTTCGTCCATCTGACGACTCTACACATCAACAATCGCCGAATCCTCCGCTTCGCGTCCGGTTCGGCTCGATCTCATCTGCATGAGATCAGCGCTTCAGCGCGACGGTGACGCCGTCGGCAATCGCCAGCATCGCGAGCTCGACGCGCTCGTCGGCGACGAGGCGATCGTTCAGGGCCGCGATCGCGTGCGCGGAATCGTCGCCTTCAGGGGGATCGAGCACGCGACCGTCCTTCAACACGTTGTCGAACAGAATCAAGCCGCCGGGCCGCAGACGCGCCAGGCACTCCTCGTAGTAGTCGCCGTACCCGGTCTTGTCGGCGTCGATGAAGGCGAGGTCGAACGCCTCGTCGCGAGGGAGGGCGCGCAGGGTCTCGATCGCGGGCCCGATTCGGAGCTCGATCCGCTCGCCGACACCCGCCTCGTCGAACCAGCCGCGGGCGACTTCGGCGTACTCCTCGCTCAGCTCGCATGCGAGAAGCACGCCGTCCGCCTGCAGGCCGCGGGCGATGCAGATCGCCGAGTAGCCGGTGAAGGTGCCGAGCTCGATTGCCCGCCGGGCGCCGATCGCCTTCGCCAGCAGCGTCATCACAGCGCCCTGGTCGGGAGCGATCTGCATCTGCTTCAGATCCGGATAGCGCTCGGCGGTCTGCGCCTGAAGCCTGCGCAGCACGTCGTCCTGTCGCGCGCCGTGCGCGACCACGTAACGGTGAAGCTCCGGGGTGAGGGGGGTGAACTTGTCTGTCATGGGAGTCGTCACCCCTTGGGGGCGAAGCGGGATCCCGTGAACCCGGCGAGCCCGCCGACGACGCCGCCGGCGATCCCGGCGGCCAGGCTCGCGGTGTCCTCGACGAGCGGCAAGAGGAGCAGCACCGCCGCAGCGGCGGCGGCCCCCATCCAATCGAAGTCGTCGTCGGCGCCGACCCGGGTTTCGGATCGTCGCATGACAGCCCATGCCGCAACCATGCCCAGGGCGACCCCGTTACCGCCCCCGATCAAGCGCGTCGAGTCGAGCGCCTCGGCGATTCCCTGGGCGGCGAGCATGCTGAGCGCGCCGCAGGCGATCAGCAGCAGCGCCGTCGCCACCGCGCCCAATCGACGCTCGATGCCGCGGCCGAAGATCGCCAGTGCGAAGCCGCAGACGAAGAGATAGCCGGCGTCGTCGTAGACCCAGGGTGCAGCGAGGAAGCGCCACGGCTCGGCACTCGCATCGCCGGCGAAGGCGAGGCCGCCGGTGCCGATCAGTCCGAGCTCGGTGAGCGAGAACACCCCTGCCTGCACCAGGACGAGCACCGCGGCCGGCACTACGATCGCCGCGATCGTCACGTACGGGCGTCCGACGGCAGCGAATGCACGCTCGGCGCGCTCGCTTGCGGCAGCCCGCCGGCGTCGGTCGCGGCGGTCGCGGCGGGTCTCCTTCGCGGCCAGCTCGTCGCCACGGCGCTCGAGCTGAGGCGCCCGCTTGCGAAGCCGCGTGCCGCAGTAGGGACACTCGGTGACGTATGGGCTCACCTCGGAACCGCAGTTCTTGCAGACGACTGAAAGCTCTGGACCCGCCTCGGCCATAGGGCCGAGAATAGCCCCCGGCACGCATACGTTCGCCCCTCCCGCCGGCTACCCGCCCGGCGAAATGGTGCTCTTAGGGCACTGTCTTGGCGGCGATCTCGCGCACTATCGCCGCCATGTCCTGCCCGCTCTCGAGCATCCTCAGCTGACGCCGCGCGCCGGTGCCCTCTTCGATCATCCGCTCGATCCCCGCCAGCTCCGCCGCACAGCCAAGCTCCTCGGCGTCCACGGCGACGCTGGCGCACAGATCCCGCACCATCTCCGCAGTCGGCACCACCTTCCGCTTCGGGAAGTCCACCAGCTCGCCCTCGACCCCCTTCAACGCGGCCCGGACCTTGTTGTCGTCGACCAGCTCGGTCGGGACCTCCACCAGAGGCTCCCCGTCGTCAAACTGGCCGGCGAGGCGATGGGCCAGCGAAGCCGTCAGGGCCGCGAGCGACACGGTCTGGTCGATCCGGGTCGGCTGGTCGAAGACCCGAACCTCCACCGTCCCCAGGTTCGGATGCGGGCGAACGTCCCACCACAGGTACGTGTAGTCGTCGATCGCCCCGGACTCCATCATCAACTCGACGCGTCGCGCGTAGATCTCCCAGGTGCCGTAGTGCGGCGGAATCCCGACGCGCGGGAAAGCGCGGAACACCGGCGTCCGCACCGAGACCATGCCCGTGTCGTGTCCGCGCCAGAAGGGGGAGTTCGCCGACAGCGCCAGCATCAGCGGCAGGTAGCGGCGGATCCCGTCGGCGACGTAGATCGCCCGATCGGCGCCGACCATCCCGACGTGCACGTGCATCCCGAAGATCAGCTCCCGGCGGGCGATGTAGCCGAGCTCGGCCGCAAGCTCCTGGTATCGCTCGCGCTCGACAATCTTCTGGACCTCCCAGCGCGCCGTCGGATGCGTGCCCGCGGCGCCGATCAGCAGCCCCCGCCGCTCGCAGACCTCGGCCATCATCGTCCGCAGCCGGGCGAGCTGCTCGCCGGCCTCGGCGATCGTCGCACACGGCGTCGTCGCCACCTCGAGCACCGACTGCATCAGCTCGCGCTTGACCTGGCCCTCGAACTCTCCCGGCACGTCTCCCAGCACGGCCTCCACCTCCTGGGCGAGGTCGAGGCTCTCCGCGTCGATCAGCATCAGCTCCTCCTCGATGCCGACGGTGAACGGCGTGCCGTTGAACTTGTGGTCGATCAAGGCGGCGCGATCGTACTCGCGGCCGAGGCCGACAAGTGCTCCCCGATGAGGACTAACATCAGCCTCACCAACGATCAGGAGGTAGAGCCCGCATGGAGATCAAGTCCGCAACCGAGCAGAAGTCGCTTCTTGCAGTGCTCTCACCGGGGAAGCGTGCCAGGCTGCGCCGGCTCCTGTTCGAGTTCGGGCCCGGCCAGGGGACGTTGATGCTGCTGCCGATCGACCAGGGGATCGAGCACGGGCCGCGGGACTTCTTCCCAAACCCCGCCTCCAAGGACCCCGAGTATCAGTTCCGCCTCGCCGCCGAGGCGGGCTACTCGGCGATCGCGTGCCAGATCGGGCTCGCTGAGAAGTACTACCCGGACTACGCGGGCCAGGTGCCGCTGATCCTGAAGGTGAACGGGAAGACCGACGTGCCGCCGGACGACGACGCCTTCTCGACCACCAATGCGTCGGTCGAGGACGGCGTGCGGCTGGGCGCGGATGCGATCGGCTACACGATGTACCTCGGCTCCCCGCGCCAGGGCGATGACCTCCACCAGCTGAAGCAGGTGCGTGAGGACTGCGACCGCTTCGGGATGCCGCTCGTGATTTGGGCCTATCCGCGCGGGCGCGAGATCGAGAAGAAGGGCGGCCGCGACTCCTTCTACGCGATCGACTACGGGGCCCGGATGGCGATGGAGATGGGCGCTGACGTGGTGAAGCTGAACATGCCGAAGCTCAACCCCGACAAGGACAAGGACTCACCGGCCCCCTACAACGAGGGAGGTTTCTCGCAGGAGGACGCGATCCGCCACGCAGTCGAGTCGGCGGGGCGCTGCCTCGTCGTCCTCTCGGGCGGCTCCAAGACCGACGACGAGACGGTGCTCGGCCACACCCGCTCGATCATGGAGGCGGGCGGATCAGGCGTGATCTTTGGACGCAATGTCTGGCAGCGGGAGTGGTCGGAGGCGCTGGAGATCATCGCCCAGATCAAGGAAACGCTGCTCAGCCACGTGACCCGGATCCCGTAGCCGGGTTCCGCCGCGCCACGGCCCGAGGGCCGTGGTAAAGTCTGGATACGGGCGTTGTCAGACATTGAGGAGCCGATATGAAAGCCGCCGAATCCTCCGAATTGACTTGCCGCGCCCGAGTTCGGCTCGATCTCATCTGCATGAGATGAGGACCAGCGGCGGCGACGGCTACTTCCCTCCCGGCTCGATCCTGCGCCGCGTGCACGAGGAGCGCGCGGTCGGGCTGCTCTATGGGCAGCGGGCGCTGATGATCGGCGCGCTGCACCCGCGCGCCTTCGTCGGCACGCTGCAGAACACGCGCGGTGCGATGCGTCCGTTCAAGCGGCTCGCGCACACCGGGAAGGTGTTCGAGACGATCTTCTTCGGCACCCGCGCCGAGGCCGACGACGCGCTCGCCTTCGTCCACCGAATGCACGAGCGCGTACGCGGCGAGATGCCCGAGGACGCCGGGGTGATTCCAGCCGGCGCTCCCTACTCGGCTTTCGACCCGGATCTGATGCTGTGGACGGTGGCGGTGATCGCCGACGCGGCTCCCTTCTTCTACGAGCTGCTGGTGGGCGAGTTGAGCGCGGACGAGCAGGAGGCGCTGTGGCAGGACTACGTCCTGTTCGCGGAGCTGTTCGGGATGCCCCGCAGCGCCGCGCCGGCCAGCTACCGGGAGTTCCGCCGCTACTGGGACGAGACCCTCGCAGGCAATCTCATGCATCTGACCGAGGACGCGCGCCTGATCGGCTACGCGACCGCGTTCGAGATCCCGCACCCGCGCACCCACGACCTCCCGTTCAAGCTCCACAACCTGGTGATGCTCGGCAGCATGCCGGCGCGCGTGCGCGAGCTATACGGGCTCGGCTGGAGCCGGAGTCAGGAGCTCGCCTACAGGGCAACGGTCGCAGGGCTGCGCCGGGCTCGTCCGCTGCTGCCGGGCGCGATTCGCCGTGGCGGCAACACGACATCGTTCGAAATGGTCGCCGAAACCGAGCGCAGGCGGATCGCGCGCGGCGAGTCGACCCCCCAGGCGCCGAAGGCTCAGACTCAGCACGCTTCCTGAGCGGATCCGGCACGAACTCGCCTGGTTTCGCGCTGCAGGGGCAGCGATCATTCGCGGATGCGATTCGGAGCTCGCGGACCCAGCCTCGGGGCGGTGCTGCTGCTCGTTGGGATTGCGGCGCTGCTCCTGTTCGGCGATGGCTCCGGCGAGGACGGTGGACCGGAGGAGGGTCCGGCAGAGACGGAGGGCAACGCGACCGCGAGGGTGGTCGACATCGTCGACGGCGACACGATCGAGGTCCGGATCGACGGCGCGGTCGAGGACGTGCGCTACATCGGGGTCGACACCCCCGAGACGGTGGCGCCGGGCGAGCCGGTGCAGTGCTTCGGCCACCAAGCGAGCGAGTTCAACGCTTCGCTCGTCGAGGGCGAGGAGGTCCGGCTCGTGTTCGACGCCGAGCGCCGCGACCAGTACGGGCGGTTGCTCGCCTACGTGTTCGTCGGCGATCTGTTCGTGAACGCCGAGCTGGTGGCGGGAGGTTATGCGCGGACGCTGGAAATCGAGCCGAACACCGCCCGGGCCGACCAGCTCGGTCAGCTCGAGCAGGAGGCGGGAAGCAAGGGACGAGGCCTGTGGGGCACCTGCTGACCCAGGTTTCCGTAACCCACGCTTGCAGGGGGTTTATGTGTCTTTTGCTACGGCCGTATTAGTAGGCGCTCGCAGCGTCCGCGGTCGTGTTAGATTTGAATCCTCTTGCACGGGCGACCAGCTTGACTCCGAGCAGCACAACAAGCAGTTCTCTTCGCTGGCAGCAAAGCCTCGACGACCTCGAGGTGGCCTTCGAACAGGAGGCCGCAATGGAGCGTCGCAGGCGGCATCAGCTGCGAAAGCGTGCCGTGAACCGGTCCCGCGCAAAGCGCATCACTCAGACCGAGACCAGGGGAACGATCCGCTTCAGCGTTCTGCTGACGGCGCTGACACTCACCGCGATCTCGGTAGTCCTCGTGATGTTCGAGACGCTCGCCTGGTTGATGGGCTAGAGCCCACAGGCACGCAGCGCCTAGTCAGCCGCGCTTCAGCTCACCCAGCGCCGCCTCGACATCTTCCTTGCTGGTCGCGGCTCCGTCGGCTCGCTCGGCCTGAATCGAGATGTAGACCTCCTTGCGGAACACAGGCACATCCCGAGGCGCAGTGATGCCGATCCGGACCTTGTCTCCGTTCACGGCCAGCACCGAGATCTCGATCTCGTCGCTGATCATGATGCTCTGATTGGTCTTTCGGGTGAGGACGAGCATTTCTTTCTCGCTTCCTAACGCGTCATGCAGTCGGATGCGGCCCCTCGCGACATTCAGAGTACCCCAAGCCGCTTAACCCGGCGACAGTTGATTTGGGCGCCAGGCGGGCGGTCAAATCCGGGTTTGCAGGCAGGGGCAGGGACTCGGCGGTAGTATCGCGCGCCCGTCGCCATGGCCAAGTCGCTGCGCGCACAGCTGAACCAGATTCGTGCCTGGGTCCGCCAGGGGCGCACCGATGCCTGGATTGCCCATCAACTCGAGGTGTCCACCACGGAGCTGCGGGAGTTCAGGCGCCGCCACGAGCTGGAGGCGGACGGCGAGGAGAGCGACGAGGTTGACCTCCGCGACGAGATCGAGGCCGAGATCGAGGCAGCGACTCTGGCCGCCGAGGAGGAGGAAGACGAGCTGGACGAGGAGGACGAGGAGGAGGACGAGGAAGAGGCTGACGACGAGGAGGACGCCGCGGTCGAGGACGAGGAGCCGGGCGCTGAGGAGGCCCCGGATGCCGAGGCGGCGGACGGCGACCAGGAGAAGGGCGCGGATGAAGGCGCACCTCGCCGCCGCAGGCGGCGCCGAGGCGGGAGAGGACGCGGAGGCAGAGGCAAGGGCGCGAAGGCCCTGGAGGCCACCTTCGACCACGGCGAGAAGGACGGCTACGGGCTGTGGCTGGACCCGGCGGTCGCCGACAACCCCGCGTATGCCGAGCACTGGCGCGGCCATCGGGCGGTCGAGGTGGAAGTGACTCCCGAGCAGATCATCATCCGCCGCGTCGATTCCAAGTAGGCGCAACCGTGGGCGAGTCGAGCCTCTCGCTCTGGTCCGAGGACTCGTTTCTGTCCATCTGCTCGCGGGGCTCGGTGCTGTCGATCGGGTCCGTGGGCTCCGCTGCCTCGGCGTTCTCGATCGGCTCGGCGGCATCGGCGTTCTCAGTCGGCTCCGCGGCCTCGGTGGGCTCGGCGCTGTCGGCGGCCTCGGCCAACTCCGTGATGTCGAGCGGCAAGCGGGGAGCGGTGTTGGGTGAGGAAGACCCGCGGGCAGGGGTGCTGGCGGGTGCGATCCTGGTGTTGATCGGGCTGATCGTGCTGCTCGCCGAGCGGCTGCGCAACTAACCCTCGCTGACGCTCAGGTTCTCGCCGTTGCGGGTGATCTCCACCGTCACAGGCTCAGCCGACGGCGACGTCAGCTCCAGCGTCATCGACCGCGGGGTGAATTCGACCACGTCGGCTTCCAGCCCCGCGCCGCTGAAGTCGAACGCCGCCGCGTAGTCGGCGTCGGCCGCGCGTGACTCGTAGGTCAGCGTCCAGCGGGGGATTCGCTCTCGGAAGCTGGGGAAGACGAAGCCCCGCAGCGGGTCGCGGCTGCCGCGGACCGCATCCAGCTCCTGGGTTCCCGTCGAGGCCGTGCTCGTCAGCGTTCCGGCATAGCCGGGGGCCGTGAATATCACCTGGTCACCGGGGGACCGGGTCGCCGCAAGCTCGCCGGGGGGCGACGGCAGGTCGATCTCCGGGCCGAGTTGGAAGTGGCGGCGGTAGGCGTGCTCCTCGCCGGAGCGGACGGCGTCGGCGACGATCAGCGCCTCCCCGGGCCGGTAGAGGAAGAGCCGGTGATGCTCGACGCCGGCGTCCTCGAGCAGCGGGTTGGTGCCGAGGATCGCGTACCAGCCGTCGCCTTCGCCGGAGGCCAGGAGGCCGCTGCCGTAGACGTGCTGCTCGTCGATCGGGAACGGCTCGCCGTCGACCGTCAGCGTGCTGTGCGCCGCGGGGGAGGATGCGAACGCGTAGTAGTCGTTGCGATCCTTGTTGTAGAGGCCGCTGTCGGAGACGATTCGCAGCCCCTCCTCGAAGAGGTCGAAGCTGAGCTCGTCGGCCTGCTTGTGGGCGGTGTTGTGGAACATCGCCACCACTGACAGATAGGAGCCGGGTTCCTTCACCACCGCTAGCCCGGTCTCGAGCAGCGACAGCATGCCGCGGTCGTCGCGGGCGCGGCTGACGGCGAAATCGGGAGCGTTGACCAGATCGGAATGGCCGAACTGCGGAATCTGGCCGTCCGGCATCACCAGCCAGCCCGTGGTCTCCCGCATCTGGTCGAGGACCGGCTCGAGCTCGCCGGCATTGAAACCGGGGGTGTTGAGCGACTTCGCGAGCAGCTTGGTCAACAGGATCTGGTAGCCGGCGGAGTGCTCGAGCCAGAAGCCCTCGTCTTCGACGATGCGCGAGGCGAAGGTCTCGTCGAAGCGCTCCTGGGCGATCCGCTGCCACTCGGCGGCCTGCTCACCCGGTAGCTGGCGCGCGAGCAGGAGCAGCGACAGGTCCATGTAGAGGCCGTGGTTGGTGGGCTCGTAGATCGCCGGGTCGGTCAGCACCTGGACGTGCTCACTGATCGAGCTCGCCAGCAGCTCGAGCTCTTCGTCCCTGAGAATTCCCTCGCACTCCGCCGCCCTCGCCAGGTAAGCGATGTCGAGCACCCTGTCCCCCACTGCCTTCCCCTCCCAGGCCTGATCGGAGGTCTGATCCCAGCCGCGGGGCTGGGACGCGACCCAGTCGAGGACCAGACCGCGCGCCTGGCGCAGCGCGGCCACGTCTCCGTTCTCGCGATAGGCGTGAAAGAGGACCTCGACCCAGGCGAGATCGGCGAGGCGGCCGCGAAACGCCTTCGAGTTGTACGGGTCCTGGAGCCAGTCCACGGGCGGCGACAGCTCCAGATCGACCTCGTGCACGTGGAAGACGGACTTCTCGCGGGCGTTGCGCACGGCAGCGCTCGAGTAGGTGTGGCCCGAGCGAAGGACCAAGTTCTCCGCCGGGCAGGACCCGTCTTCGAGGGCTTCTCGCAGCTCCGTCGTGTCGACGTCCGGGGGCGCCGCCTCGTCCTCGCTCCCGCAGCCGGCGAGGGTCAGGACACTGGCCGCAAGCGCGGTCGCGGCCAGGATTGGGAGCTGCGCAGCCCTCATCGAAGTCCACCGAGGCCGGCTATTTCGCCGGGCGCTCCTCGCTCCAAACCTTCTTCGGCACCCGTTTGAGCCCGTCGACGACCGATTCCAGCGTCATCAGCTCCTGGCCCCCCATGTCGTCGAGCAGCCTGCGCATCCGGGCGTCTCGCTGGGCCACGGTCCCCGCCGGGAACAGGAACTCGGCGATGCGGGCGTCGTGCGGCCCGGCGTCCCCCTTCCCTCCACCGCGCCGTGTCGGAACCGGCATCCCGCCCTTCTTGGCTGCCCGCCGAACGGCCGCCACCAGCCGCTCGCTGATCTCCGGGGCGCCGTCGCCGTTGCTCGGCTCGCCCCGGGGCAGCTCGAGGCCCAGCGCCGCCATCTCGGCCGGGATCTCCTCCACCGGGCGCTTCTCGCGTATCGCCAGGCGCAGGGCCTCCCGGTCGGGCTCCTCGAGGCGGCGCAGCGCCCGGCGCGGCCGGAAGCCGCTGGCCGGCTGCCCGCGAAAGCCGCGAACGATCGCGAACAGGGCGCCCCGATGGGCGCGGGGAACGATCCCCCCGAGCACGATCGCTGCGAGGTAGGCGCCGAACAGGGCCGCGGCGAGCAGGAATTGGAGCACGACGCCGCCCGGATCGATGAGGTGGTACGCGAAGCCGCAGGCAGCGGCGAGGGCTGCCGCCGCGAGCAGCAGCCTGTAGGGGATCCGGACCGGCTTCGGCCCAAGCTGGCCGCGCCCGATCAGGTAGAGGCCGGGGATGGCAAAGGCGATCATCATCGAGATCGGCGCCGCCTCCGCACCGATCTCCGGGGCAAGCAGGACGGTGCAGGCGATGAAGATCAGCGCGGCGGCGACCACCGAGAGGATGAAGTTGAGCCTCTTGTTCGGGATCGAGACCGAGCGCGACGCCTGCCGCATGATGCTCGGGCCCATCAGGCCCGCCGCCAGCAGCGGGATCAGGTGGGCGGCGTCCTGATATTCGCCCGGCGCCACCCTGACGACCAGCTCGGCGCCGAGCACCACGAGCAGCTCGGTGGTGATGCACAGCATCAGGAAGTAGGCAAGCTCCTGGCCGCGCGCCACCGAGCGCCCGTACTGCTGCTGCACGCGCTTGTAGGCGAGGCTCTTTCGCAGTGGGCGCATCGCCATCCGAAAGCCGCCGGGCAGGAACGCGACGACGATGCCCACCCGCGACGCGAGCTGGTAGATGCCAAGGTCGGTGTCGGAGATGAAGCGCGAGAGGATGAAGATGTCGGCGTTCTGGACCGTCCACATCGAGAGCACGATCGGGATCCGGGGCGCCCCCTTCGCGTAGATCGCGCCCGCCTCCGCAAGCGAGAACGCCCATTCGTAGGAGCCCCGCAACATCACGACCGCGAACACAACCGCCGCGGCGTAGCCGAGCGCGGTGCCGGCGATTGCTCCCTCGAGCCCGCCCCCGGCGATCACGAAGGCGAGCACGCCGGCGAGCACCAGCACCGGCCGGGCGACCTCGGCGGCGACGTGCGGGCCGGGTCGGCGCTCGAGCCAGAGCACGAGCGAGGCGAGCCGGAAGACGGCGCCGGCACCGCCGGCGAGGGCCGCCCAGACCACCAGCATCGAGTCGGCGCCGCTGCCCAGCAGCCCTTCTGCGATCGGCTCGGCGAAGACGATCACCAGGGCCGTCCCAAGCACCGAGACGATTGCAGTCAGCACCATCCCGGTGCCGAGGCTCTCGCGATCGCGATCGGTGTCGGCCCTGGTCTCCTTGTCCTCGTCCTCTTCGTCCTCGTCGTCGTCCCCCGCGGTGCCGAACACCCGCTTCAGAGTCCCCTGCTTGCTGGCCAGGTTGAAGAGCATCGTCAGCAGGCTGGCGAGGAAGAACAGCAGCCCATATCGGCCGAAGTCGGCGGGGCCGAGGTAGAACGCGACCACCAGGGCGCTGGCCAGCACGAGCACGTTGGCAGCCGCCAGCAGCCCGCCCTGGATGCCGGAATAGCGGAGCGCCTGGGTGCCGAGGATGGCGGCGGAGCCGCCTTTGCGCTTCTTGGCCACGGGAAGAGGTTAGGCGCCTAAGCGGGCATGCCGGGACCCGTCGCGCCTGTTTGGGCGTCAGGCGCATCCCAGATCGACCAGCTCGAGAAGTCGCGGCCGGTGAACTCGCGCAGGCGCTCGGCGTCCTCGCGCAGTGTCCTGACGACGTCCGGAGGCATCGATTGGCGCAGGTTCGGTCGCTCGATCGGGCGCGAGAGGCGCAGGCCGGCCTCGGCGTAGTTCCAGACCGCCTTCGGGAGACGCTTGCCGCCGCGGGTCTGGCTGAGCTGCTTCACCTTCAGCCCGGCTTTGGTCGAGCGCCGTTTCTTCTCGGTGCGGTGGCGGACGACGTCGAATTTCGGATGCACGAAGTCGGGGTCGACGCCCATGAACTCGAAAACCCAGCGAAGGGTCTCGCCGCGCCGATGCCGGAGGTCGGACTGCTGGAAGATCAGCACCCGGGAGGGGTCGTAGAACTCGAGAAATCGCTCCAGCTGGCTGAAGTAGCAGCTCCGCTGCACGTAGGTGGTGCTGGGGTGTGTGATCGTCTCGATCACGCTTCCGCGTTCGCGCCGCTTCGCGTAGTTGTGCACCCAGTGCGCCTCGATCCGGGCGATCGGATCGCGGACCATGAAGATCAGCTTCGCGTCGGGGATCACCTCGTGCATGCGCCCCGGGATGCCCTCGAAATGGGGATAGGTGGAGTAGTTGGGCGAGGACTCGAGTCGCGCGGTCGCCGTCGGGTCGAAGTGGGCCCGGTACCAGTCGAGCCCCCGATCCCAGTTGCGCTCGGCGATGAAGAAGTCGAGCTCCTTCGGGGTCGAGGCGGAGATTTCGGGATGCAGCGCGAGGTAGTAGTGCAGCGTGCTGGTGCCGCACTTCTGCGCGCCGATCACGATCGTGGTCGGCAGCGCGCCGCCGGTCGCGGGCGCCGCGCCGCGCGACCCTGAGGCGGCGTCGGTGGGAGTCTCGACGGACGCGTCCACGGCGTCCTGAGGGTAGCCGAGCAGGTGCCAGGGGGCTGGCTCTCGGGCGTCTGAAAGGGTTAGGTCGTGGAGAACGGCGAGCTGATCCTGGTCGCGGGGGCGCTGCTGGCCGCCGGTCTGACCGCGTCGCTGCTCGCCACCCGCCTGCGAGTGCCCAGCCTCGTGCTCTTTCTCGGCGTGGGAATGGCCATTGGCTCGGACGGCCTCGGCTGGATCGACTTCAGCGACTACGAGCTGGCGCGGACGATCGGAATCGTCGCTCTGGCGCTGATCCTGTTCGAGGGCGGGCTGACCTCGGGGTTGATCGAGATCCGCGCCGTGCTGGGGCCGGCGATCAGCCTGGCGCTGGTGGGGACGATCTTGACCGCGGTGATCTCGGGGCTGGTGGCGGCGTGGCTATTCGATCTCTCGACGCTCGACGGGATGCTGGTCGGCTCGATCGTCGCCGCAACCGACAGTGCCGCGATCTTCGCCGTGCTGCGCACCTCGACGCTGCGGCGGCGGCTGGCGCGGACGCTGGAGGCAGAGTCCGGCCTCAACGATCCGGTGGCCATTCTGCTCGTGATCGGCTTCATCGACTGGATCCAGATTCCGGGCTACGGGGTCGTTGACATGGTCGCGCTGTTCGCCGAGCAGTTCGCGATCGGGCTGGTTGTGGGCGTCGCGATGGGCTGGCTGGCCGTGCGGGCGTTTCAGAGCCTGGAGCTCCCGACATCAGGGCTTTACCCCGTCGCATCGCTGGCTGCCGCAGCGCTCACGTACGGCGTCGCAGACACCCTCGGTGGCTCCGGCTTCCTCGCCGTCTACCTCACTGGCCTCGCGCTCGGCGGCGCGTCGGTGCCGGCGAAGCAGACCGTCGCCGCCTTCCACGAGGGCCTGGCCTGGGTCGCGCAGGTGGCCATGTTCCTCACCCTCGGGCTGCTCGTCTTTCCCAGCCAGCTCGGCGACGTTGCCCTGGAGGGGACGATTCTCGCGCTGGTGATCGCGTTCGTCGCCCGGCCGCTCGCAGCGGGCGCAGCGACGATCGGCGCCCACTTCACGGGCGCCGAGCGGGTCGTGCTCGGCTGGGCGGGATTGCGCGGTGCCGTGCCGGTTGTCCTGGCGACGTTCCCGGTGATCGCTGGGGTGCCCGACAGCCTCGAGTTCTTCAACATCGTCTTCTTCGCCGTCGTGCTGTCAACGCTGCTGCAAGGCTCGACGTTCGAGCTGCTCGCACGCCGCTTACGGGTGACCACCAGCGAGCCCGCGCTACCACGCCCGCTCGCCGACGCCGGCACGGTCCAAGGCCTGGGGGCGGAGGTGCTCGAGTACGCGGTCGCCGACGACGACGCGATCGTCGGCGCCCCGGTGCGCGACCTTGGACTCCCCTACGACGCGCTGCTGAACGTGATCGTCCGAGGCGAGGAGGCGATTCCACCCCGAGGCTCGACGCTGCTGCGGGCCGGCGACAGGCTGCACGTAATGGTTCGGATCGAGACCGCAAACGAGGTTCGAAGCCTCACGGACCGCTGGCACACCGGGCCGATCGGACCGCGGGCGCGCCCCCCGGCACGCCACATCGGCCACGCGCCGATCTTCTCGGTCCGTCGCTGGACGGACAGCGACGGAGACCCCATGCGCCCGGTGGACGTGGTGGGCGAACGGGTCGTGGAGCGATTGCGGGCCCGCCGCGATCAGCCAGGGGCGCTGGTCCTGCTCGAGGACGGCCGCTACGCGATCACCGGCGAGCTGCTCGCCGTCGGCGGCCGCGAAGCGGTGATGCAGTGGGTGAGGCGCCGGATCCGCGATGCACCTCCTGAGGACCGGGGATGGCTTCAAGGTGTGCTGGGCACGCTCGGCGCTGACCCCGGCTTGGGCGCTGAGGGCCAGTCACGAACGGAGCATTAAGGGAGAGGACTCGGTCGCGCTCTGTTTGTCAGCGGGCGGCCTCGACTGCGTGGGCCGGCTTGCGGAGGGCGGCTGCCTCGGTGACTCGACGGCGGACGAAGGTTTCGTAGCTCTCGCCCGTGGCTTCAAGGACGGGCCGTGCGCGGTCGCGATTCGGCACGTACTCGAAGCCGAAGCCGGCGCGGCGCAGTGCCGCGAAGTCCAGCGAGTCGGTGATCGCGAGCATGCGGCGAGGCTCGACGCCTTCGCGTTGCGCCGTCGCTTTGAGCACCGAAAGGAGATTATCCCCGGCCAAGCCGAGCACCGGGCAGATCACCTTGGCCGGCGGCGGCGGCGGGTTGCGCAAGCGGTCGATCGCGCGCCGGACGACGATCGCGGGCAGGCGAAAGCCCACCCGGCGGACGAGCTGCGCCGAAACAGCAAGCCGATCCCCCCACCTCCGGGCAATCGGCGCTTTATTGGCGCTATGCGCCACTAACGCGCCATTAGCGTTTCGGCCACGCGCCAAACCCTTAGGCGCCGCCCCCGCTCCCACCCCCTCTCGTGCAAGACGTCCGCCGCCTCCGCAGCGCCGTTCCGAAAGTCCAAGCCATCAATCGCCTCCCGCATCTCATTCCGTGCGGTCTCGTCCACCAACCGGCCCAGCCGCTCCTCCAGTGCGGGATCGTCGGGCCCCGCAACCCCCTCCCCACCCCCGCGTCCCGCGCCCACCGAGCCCTCGCCGCCTGGTCGTCGAGCTGGCGCGGCATCGGTACGAACAGGGTCGGGACCCGGTGGGCGATCAGCTCGTGGAAGGCGTTGTAGCCCGCGGCGGAGACGGCGAGATCGAAGGCGCGGTAGAAGCGGCTGATCGGGTAGGTCGCCTGGAGGTGGATGACGCCGTCCGGAATCCGCAGGCCCGGCGCCAGGCTCGATTCGAGCGCCACCACCTGGATCTCGGGATGCTGCGCAAGCTTCGCGAGCGAGCGCTCTACGGCCTGATCGAGCTCCGCGCCCTGGCCGAGCGCGACCAGCGCGTGGGCGCGGTCGGGGTCGAGCCCGAGCTCCTCCTCGGCCGGCCCCCGCTCCAGCAGCTCACCGGGATCGAGGTAGACGATCGGGCAACCTTCGTTGCCCCCTGCCGGCCTGCCGTCAGCCCCTGATCCTCGGATCCCGCAAGCTCTCCCGGCTCCAGCACGAGGTCGAACGCCGATTCCCAGTAGATCCCCTCGGCGCCGAAGCCGGGGCGCCACAGCCCCCTCCGGCACCACACGGTCTTCAGCCCAGAGCGCCGTGCTCCGCGCAGCGCGGCCACCAGGCCGTCGTACGGATGGGCGCCGTCGAAGACGAGCAGCCGCGGCTGGAGCTCGTCCAGCAGCAGCTCGATTCGGCGGCGCAGGCGGCGATCCCAGCGCCGTGGCGCCTCCGCCGCGACCGCGTTGTGAGAGGGGAAGTACTCGACGTGGAAGCCCTCCTCGGCGGCCACCGGTGCGGCGGCGGAGAGGGTGAGGATCGAGGGTTCGAGGCCCTCGCCGAGGCGTCTTGCGATCGCCATCACCCGTGTCAGGTGGCCGAGCCCTGTGCCGTTGCTGGTCAAAAACAGCACCCGGTCACCGGGGTCAGCGCCGGCGCCTTGCACCGGATCGACGCTCATTGCTCGCTGGGCTCGAAGCCCGGTCTGGGCGTGGCCGGGGCGCTGCCGCGCGCGGCAAGCTCGCGCTCGCCCTCGTAGACCTCGCGCAGAAGCGGCGCGCAGCGGAGACCGTCGCTCTCCATCCGCCCGATCGCCGCCTCGTACTCGGCCCGCACTCGCTCCTGACCGCGCTCGGAGAGCCCGCGCCGCCAGCGGCCGACATTCCCGAGCTCGGGGCTGACGTGGCGGCGGAAGTAGCGCCGCAAGCGCGGCTGCTTTGGGACTCCGATCAGGTCGAGAATCACCTTCATGCCGCGCCTGCGAGCGCGAGGCTGGATCAGCAGATCGAGGCTGATCGTGGTCCAGCGCTCCTGCGGCAGCTCGCTGAGGCCGGCTTCGATCCGGCGCACACGCTGCTCCCACCAGCGGATCCCCTGCACGCGAGTGCGCGGATGGAGCAGGCGCCGCCCCTGGCGGACCCGCGAGGCGGAGGCGTCGCGGCCGTCGCGGACGACGTGGATGAACCTCGCCTCGGGGAAGATCCGGGCCAGCGCCGGCGCGCTGGCGGCGGTCTCGCAGCTCATCTCGACCAGCCCGGCGGCGCTCTTGCGCTCGGCGAGCGGCCACAGCAGCTCGAAGAAGAGCTCCCGGCATGCCTCCTCGCGCTTGGTCGGGAAGTCGCGTTCGAAACGCTGCACCGCCGCCTCGAAGCGCTCCGCCTCGACGAGCTTGTGGAGGCCTCGCGGCCGGCGGCCGAGCGACCACCACGGGAGCAGGTCCGGCGGGCGGCCGCCGCCCCGGTAGCGCTTCCACCAGAAGCCGCGCAGGCGGCGGACGAACCGCTTCAGGCTGATCCGGCCCTCGAGCAGGTCGGGAAAGCCGCCGCGGGTCGGCGTGGAAGCGGACCTCGATCCGCACGTCCTCGAGCTCGCGCGCCTTCCCGAGCAGCTTGGCGACCACGTGGGTGCCGCTGCGGCCGGTGCCGCCGACGAACGTGATTGCCGGCGGGCCCTCGCCGGAAGCAGAACCGTTCATGTCCGTTTCCTCCGCGGCCACTCAGCGATCCCGCTCGTAGACGCGCCGCAGAACCGCGGCCGTGGTGTAGCCGCGCGATTCGATCTCCTCCAGAGCCTGCTGGTAGCGCGCATCGATCTGCTCCTGCTCGGCGGGCGAGAGCCCGTGGCGCCAGCGGCCGCGGTGGGCGTTGACGGCGTTCACCTGGGTATCGAACAGCTCTCGCATTGCGGGCTCGTCGCGGATCGCGAGAAATTCCAGCAACGACTGGTAGGTCGGCTCGCGCTCACCCTCGACGAGCTCGTCGAGCCCGAGGGTGAGGAAGCTGTCTGCCGGCAGCTCTCGCACGCCGGCCTCGGCGTCCTCCAGCCTCCCCAACCACCAGTCGATTCCCTGCGCGGCGTCTCGTGGGTGCTCGCGCTTCTGCCGCTTGTGTGTCTTCGAGACGCCGGCATCGCGGCCATCGCGGACGCTGTGAACCACGCGTGCATCCGGGAACAGGCGGCGCAGGGTGGGCGCCTGGGCGACCGTGAAGCAGCTCATCTCGACCAGCCCCGCCTTGCCCGTCTCCTCCGCCAGCGGCCAGAGCAGGTCGAGGAAGAGGGCACGGCAGGCGGCCTCCAGATCCGCCGTGTAGCCGGCCTCGAAGCGCTCGCAGGCGGCGTCGAATCGCTCGCGGGAGACGATCAGGTGCAGCCCGCGCTGCTCGCGGCCGAGCGGGACCCCCGGCAACACCGCCGGCAGCGGCTCCCCGGCCTTGATCCGGCGCCACCAGAAGCGGCGCAGCTTGCGCATGAACTCCTCCGGCGTCACCCTGCCCGCGAGCAGGTCGGGGAATCCGCGCGGGTTGACGTGGAAGCGGCACTCGATCGGGACGGCCGCGTAGCGCGAGTGGGCCCCGAGAAGCCGGAGACGACGTGCGTGCCGCTGCGGCCGGTGCCGCCGACGAAGACGAGCTGGGGCGATTCGGGAGCGCTCATCGGTCCTGCTGATGAAAATCGAGGTAGAGGTCGCAGGCACGATCGATCGGGATCTCGCGCGCCAGCGGTGGGGCGGGCGCGGTACCGGCAGGCGCCTGTCGCCGGGACGGCGGCGATTCTGCCGAGCCAGACGCGACGCTGAGCGCGAACCAGGCGCTCGAGGGACGAGGGCTCTTCGGCGTTGACGGTGATGTCCAGCGACCCGCCATCCGACTCGATCTCTCCCAGCGGCCAGAACGGGCCGCGGCCCGGGGCGAACGCGTACATCCCCTCGAGTGCCGGCGGCAGCTCGACCTCGAGCGTGCCCGCGCTCAGGCTCAGGTCCACCTCGCTGTGGTACTGAAGCGCCAGCAGCCAGCGGCCCGGGGGCAGTTCGAAGTCCAGGCTTGCCTCGCCGGGAGCGACGAACGCCGAACTCGGGCCCCAGGCGTGATCGGGCCTGACCAGCGGGCGCGGGATCACGCCGGCGATCGCATCGCTGCGCTCCAGAGGGCTGGTGCGGCGAGCGCAATGAAACGGAGTTCCGGGGCGGCCGCCCTCGTTGTCCAGGATCCGCCGGTGCGGTCCCTCGCCGGTGCGCTCCCAGAGGATGTAGTTGTCGCTGCGGTAGACCTCGCGAAAGTTCTCCGGGGCCGAGCTGGCATATGGAGTGGCGCTGGTGATCGCATAGTCGTAGCGGTCCAGGAGGCCGCTCGGCACGGAGTCGAAGTCCAGCTGCTCCCCCTGCACCCAGCGCTTTGCGCGCCGGGCGTGGATCGGCTCCGGGACGTAGCCGCCGGGGCTCTGGACCGACTCGGCGCCGCGGAGGCGGTACGGCGCGAATCGATCGAGGCTCAGAAAGACGACGTCCGCCCCGGCGACCTCGCCGCGGAGCTGCTCCAACTCCACGGCGCGGGGCGTGGTGCCAACCGGCGCCTGGCGGAGGGCAAGAAAGGTGGACCCGGCCGCGGCGACCACGAAAACGGCGCCGAGCGCGAGCCGGAGCGATTCGAAACGGGCACGCTTCTCGCTCGCCGGTCCCAGCAGCCCACGCACGATCAGCAACATCACCAGCGGCGCCGCCACCGCGAGCGACTTGGCCTGCACGTGGATGCCACCGAAGGCGAGCGTGTAGGCGTAGACGACGATCGCCGCGGCGAAGGTGGCCGGGATCGCGATCTCCCGTCGCCGAAACCAGTCGGGCAGCGCGGCGAGCCCAGCCACCAACCCGAGCACGATTGCAACGATCGCTCCGCTGACGAGACTGGTCGCGAGCCGGAAGTCGCCCTCGGGCCAGACGCCGAGCACCTGCCACGGTGGCTCGCGAGAGATCAGGCGGCCGGTGGATGCCTGCACGTCGTCGACGCGGTCGATGAACCGCGACAGGGCGTCGTACTGGATCACGATCAAAAGCGCGATCGCAAGCGCCACGGCGGCAACCAGCGGCCAGCCACGCCGAAGTCGAGCGCCGAGAGTTCGCACCGAGAGCGGGAGCTCGCCGACCGCCAGCGAGATCAGGAACCACAGCAGCGCGCCGAGCACGAACCAGGCAAGCGCCGGGATGCTGAGCGTCAGCACGGCGGCGATCGGCATCAGCACGAGCGCGGCGAGCAGCGCCCGCGCGCTCCCGGGCTTCGACAGCGCGGCGAGCGCGAGGCCGAAGGCGAGCACGTACAGCGCGACCGTGGTCTCCTTGAACGAGCTCTGGGCGAGAAATGCCACCGCAAGGTACGGAAGCCCGACGAGCGCGGCGGCCGCCAGGCGCCGCAGCGGCCGCAGGGTGTCCAGAGCGGCAAGCGCGATCAGCGCGCTCAGCACCGGGATCGCGATCATGAAGCCGTTGAAGGCCGCCTCGATGCTGGCGCCGGTCGCGGTCGACGCGACGGCGACGAGCGAGTGAGGGCCGACGGGATACCCGAGCCCGAGCCCGCGCGGTTGAGAACCAATCCCGTTCTGAAGCCAGTCGGCCCAGTAGAGGTGAATCGCCTGGTCGTTGGAGTAGATCCCCTCACCAAGCACGCCGGTGCGGCCGGTGAGGATGAAGGGGATCGCGCAGGCCGCGAGGATCAGGAGGGCGACGGGGAGCCCGGCGAGGAGGAGGTCGCGGTCGATGTTGAGGGTGTGCCGACGCCAGAGGTAGAGAAGGGACGCAACGACTAGCACCGAGAGGAAGATCAACGAGGTGGTTGCGCGGCCTGGGAGGCGGACGGTGAGCTGGGTTGCGACCGTCAGGACGGCCAGCCCCATCGCACCCTCGAGCCACGTCCACTCAGAGCGCCCGAGAGCAGCGAAAACCGCCCTGCCGACAAGCAGGGAGGCAAGCACGATCAGCGCCGCGCTGGCGTAGATCCCGAGCATCGAAGGAGCCTAGTGGGCCTCCCTCGGTGCTCCGTCCTCAGCAGGCGCTGGGGTCGAGGGGCGCGTTCAGCCTGTACACCGCCACGGGGTCGTCCGCCAGCACCTCCTCTGCCGCCGGATCCCCCTGAACCCACTCCCGCTCGCGCGACGTCGTGTCGCTCAGCGGATTCGGGCCGTCGAAGGTCGTCACCACGTAGTCGTAGTCGCCGTCGTTCACTGCCTGGCGCCATTCTGGGCAGCTTTCGGCGGGCAGCCAGGCGCCGTGGGGGCCGGGGAGGCCCACCCACTGCACGTGGTTGGAGAGCTCGTCGCCGTAGAAGCCGTACTGGAAGAAGACCCCGCCGCGGCCGGCGGTGGCGATTCGAGCGCCTGAGAGGTCGTTCGCCCAGGCGACGGCGTTGTCGAGATCGAAGAAGGCGAACGAGCGCGCGTAGCGGCGCTCGTCGTAGTCGCGCTGGAGCACCTGCCCGGCGACGAGTATTGCCGCCGCCCCGACGAGCGCCGCCGCCGCCAGCGCCGCGCGCGGCAGCGGGCGCGGGCCTTCCTGGCGGCGCATCAGCCACGCGCCGGCCACAAACGCCGCCAGCGTCAGCAGCGCCGCGCCCAGCGCCCATCCCGCGTGCTCGTCGATGCTCCAAACGTCGAGCAGCGCGATCTGCACGATCAGGATCGAGAACAGCAGCGCCAGCGTCAGCCACCGCCACGGTCGCTGCCGCAGCGGCGGAACCAGCGGCAGCAGTGTCAGCCCCAGGGCCAGCGCCGGCCCGAGGTAGCGCAGGTTCCATACGAACCCGACAGGCGCACCCTCCTCGCCGGAGGCGGTCAGCGGCGTGACCAGGTACGCGATCGCGCTCGCGACGACAACGCCGCCGAGCATCGCCAGCAGCGCCCGCGTCCCCCGCGGCCGGCCTGGCCCCGCGCTGCCGAACGCCCGCGCGGCTGCGCCCTCGAAGGGGCGGGTCGCCACCCTCTCGCGCCGCAGCCCGCGGCCACCCGCGAGGAGCGCGAGGCCGGCAGCGATCGCGGCCAGCGTCAGCAGCGCAGGCCACAACGGCCCGATCCCGTCGCCCAACCCGGGCAGGAACCAATCCGCCCAAATGTCTCCGTCTGCGATGTAGTGGACGACCGAGAACTCGGGGCGCAGCTCGATCGCCCGTTCCGGCGCCTGGAGCGAGATCGGGCCGACGGAATCGACCCACGGCAGCGGGTTGCCCGCGTGGACGAGGTTGCGCACGAACCAGAAGCCGCATCCAGCCAGCAGTGAGGCCGTCCAGACCACGGCCACGCGCCAGCGGCTGCCGCCGGCGGCGATCAGCACCACGCCGACCGTGAGCGCCGCCACGGGCGCCAGCAGGCTCAGCTTCGTCCCCGCGGCGAGCCCGGCTGCAAGCCCGGCAATTCCCAGCGCCCGGAGGCCGATGCCGCGGCTCCAGGCGATCGGCGTCGCCGTGGTGGTTGCGGGGCCGGAGGTGCGAGCGTTCACCACCAGCGCCACCGAGGCCAGGAACAGCGCCAGGCCGACGGCGTCGTTTCGGGCCTCGCCGGCCTGGAAGTCGATCGTCATCTCCGCCGCGAAGACGAGCGCGGCGCCGATCAACGTCGCCGGCCCCAGTCCCCAGGGTCGCCCGACACACCAGGCCGCAAGCAGGCCGAGCACCAGAAACGGCAGATTCACCAGCGGCGAGAGCAGGTCCGAGTCGAAGGCGACCATCCCGAGCCCGTGCAGGAGCTCGGTGTTTTGCGGGTAGAACCAGTTCAGGAAGTACGGATCGGTGAAATGGAGCTCGCCCACCGAGCCCGTCTGGGCGAAGCGGGCCGCCTGGGACAGGTGGTACCAGGTGCTGTCAGCACCATCGATGCCTGCGGCGAAGCTCTGCGCGGTGGGCACCGCCCAGGCGGCGACGACAGCGGCGACCGCAAGCGCAGCCGCAACAACGGCCAGCGTGTCCGGTCGGGGAGCGGGTGGCAACTCGGGCGGCTGACGGGACGTTTGCGAACGACCACGTGCTGCCAAGACCCCAACGACGATCCCGGTGGCAGCGCCGCCGGCGAGCAGGGGCAGCGGCTCGAAGAGACCGGCCACCCCGAGCAGTTGCGAGACCCACACCACCAGCGCCAGCCAAACCACCGCCTCGGCGAGCCGGGCCGGGGCCCCCTCCCAGCCGGGCAGCAGCCAGCCGCGGACCCGCAGCGCCGCGTACAGCAGCGCGAGCCCGAAAGCGGCCAATCCGGCGGCACCGAGCAGGTAGGAGCTGAGGCTCAAGGCACCGTCAACAGCCGCCCGGGTCCAGCGGTCCGCTCAACTCCCAGATCGTCGCGGGGCCCTCGCTCGCGATCTCGCGGGCGGCTGGGTCGCCGCGCGTCCAGATCTCCTCCCGGGGGGTGAAGGTGGATCCGGGTGAGGCGCGATCGACGGCCGTCACCAGGTAGTCATAGTTGCCGGCGTTAACGGCCTCGCGCCACTGCTCGCAGGTCTCGGTCCTCACGAACCCCGCCGACGGCCCCTTGACGCCGACGAACTCGACCTCGTTCGACAGGTCCGTCCCCGCAAGCGGGAGCTGGCGCTGGATCGTGACGCCGATGCGCGAGTCGCGCACGTCGCGGCCCCACTTGAATGCAGTGTCCAGCCCCGGGTTGGGCAGGATCTCCGCGGGGTCCTCGTAGCGGCTCTCGAGGTAGCGCTCCTGAGCCGAGTACCCGGCGACGACGGCGAGTGCGACGACGACCGCCCCGACCGCCACCGCCGCGAGGCGATGCGCCCGCAGCGCAAGCCGGCCGGACCCGAAGGCCAGCGTCAGCGCCACGGCGCCGCCCGCGACGATTCCGGCGGCGATGCCGGCGTGCAGGTAGGTCGTCGGCCAGCGGTCGACGTCGATCACAACCGAGCCGAAGAGCACGATCAGCGCCCCCGCGCCCAGGGCCAGCGCCGGGATCCCGAACAGCCGCCGCCGGGGCTCGAGCGCCAGCGCCACCGGCAGAAGCGCCAGGGCAAGCGCCAGCGGCGCCGTCAGATAGCGGAGGTTCGACGCGAACCCGTACGGCATTCCCTCCGCCCCCGAGGCCGTCACCGGCGTGACCACGTAGGCGAGCGCCCCAACGATTGCCGTCGCGCCGAGCACGCGCAGAACGCCCCTCCCCCAGATCACCGCGAGAATCGCTCCCATCGCCGCCACCAGCAGCAGTCCCGGCCACAGTGGCCCGAGGCGTTCGTTCAGGGCCGGGAAGAACCAGTCGGACCAGATCCCGGTGTCGGTCAGGTAGTGGACGACCGCGAACGACTCCCGTCCGCCGAGCTCCTGATCGGGCCCCGGCAGCGACAGCGGACCGAGGTTGTCGATCCATGGGAGCGGATTCCCCGACCCGATCAGATTGCGCAGGTACCAAATCCCCCCAGCGGCGAAGAGCGGCGCGAACCACGCGATCGCGGCCCGCCACCGCTCGCCTCGCGGCGCAAGCACGAGCACGCCAACCGTGAGCGCCGCCACCGGTGCCAGTGCGGTCAGCCGGGTGCCGACGGCGAGCCCGGCGGCGAGCCCGGCGATCGCGAGCACCGGGCCGGGGTGCAGGGCGGCCCCCCGGGCGCCGAATCCGTTCGCGAGCAGCGCCCCCGAGCCGAGGATCAGCGCCAGCGAAACCACGTCGTTGCGCGCATCCCCTGGCTGGTCGGCGAAGACGGTGGCGCCGAGGACGACGCCGGCGCCGAGCAGGCTCCATCCCGGCACACCCCACGGCCGCCCCAGGCACCAGGCCGCGAGCATCGCGAGCCCGAGCCAGCCGAGGTTGATCAGCGGCGAGAGCAGGTCTCGGCCGAAGGCGACGATCGCGGTCGCGTGCAGGAGCTCGGAGTTGGCGGGGTAGAACCAGCTGAGGAAGACCGGAGCCGTGTAGTTGAAAGGCCAGATCTCGCCGCTCTGTGCGAACTGGACCGCGAAGGGCATGTGGTACCACTGGGTGTCGAAGCCGTACATGCCTCCGTTGAGGCTGTCTACGGTGGGGAGGGTCCATTGGGCGAAGAGGATCCCTACGACCCCAACCGCCACCAACGCCTGAAACGTCTGAGGGACAAACCGGTCGGCCGCGGGTCCTGTCGCCGAAGTACCGGCCCAGCAACCCAACACCAAGGCCGACGGCGAGGCATAGAACCACTAGCGGGATTTCTTCGAAGAGGCCGAGCAGGCCGAGGAGCTCGCTTATCCACAGCAGGGCGGCGATTGCCATCACCAGCTCGGCCAGGCGGGCGGGGGCGGCCTGCCAGTCGGGGAGGAGGCGGGCTCGGAGGCGGTGTGCGCCGAAGAGGAGGGCGGCGGCGATTGCGGCCAGCTCGAGGACGCCCGAGAGGTAGGCGGCGGCGCTCAGGCCCACTGGAAGCTGGGGGGGGTTAGGGCTCGAGGCCGCGGATCACGTATGAGCGCTCGCCGGGGCCGACCATCCCGAGCTCCCGGGCCTCGCGCTCGGCCGCGTTCGGATCGGCGAGCGATTCGGCCTGCAGAGTCAGCTCCTCCTTTTCCGCCCGTGCCTCCGCGAGGCGCCCCTCCTCGGCCCTCCGTTCCTGCCAGGCATCGAGGAAGTTCGAGAGCGGGTTCACGTACAGGATCAGGACGACGAACAGCACGAGCACGAGCGCAATGCGCCCGAACCGCTCCCAATCGATCCTGCTCGCGCGACGTCTTCGCCCACCCCGTCGCGGGGCGATGCGATATCCGCGCCGGGACTGCGCCGGACGGCGGCGGGCGCCGCCTCGCTGGGCGTGTGTGCTCACGCCTCATGGTTCGCCGCATGACGCGGCCTACCTTCCGGCGAACGCGCTGATGCCCGGGTAGGTCGCAGCCGAGCCCAGCTCCTCCTCGATCCGCAGCAGCTGGTTGTACTTGGCGACGCGATCGGAGCGTGACGGCGCGCCGGTCTTGATCTGACCCGCACCGGTGGCGACGGCGAGGTCGGCGATCGTGGTGTCCTCCGTCTCGCCCGAGCGGTGCGACATCACCGTCGTGTACCCGGCCTCGCGGGCGATGCGGATCGCTTCCAGGGTCTCGGTCAGCGTCCCGATCTGGTTCACCTTCACGAGGATCGAGTTGGCGACGTGGCCATCGATCCCCCGCTGCAACCGCTCCGGGTTGGTGACGAAGAGGTCGTCACCGACGAGCTGGCAGCGCTCGCCGAGCCGCTTGGTCAGCAGCCGCCACCCGTGCCAGTCCTCCTCGTCCATCCCGTCCTCGATCGAGACGATCGGGTAACGGCCGGCCATCTGCTCCCAGTAGCCGGCCATCTCCTCCGGTGAGAGCCGGCGGCCCTCATGCTCGAGCACGTACGCCCCGTCCTCGAAGATCTCGCTCGTCGCCGGATCGAGCGCGATGTGGACGTCGCCGCCGGGCTCGTAGCCGGCAGCGGTGATCCCTGCCACGAGCGCCTCGAGAGCCTCCTCGTTCGATCCGAGATCGGGCGCGAAGCCGCCCTCGTCGCCGACCGCGGTCGAGAGGTCGTGCTCCTTCAGGTGCGCCTTCAGGGCGTGGAACACCTCGGTCCCCATCCGCAGCGCCTCGGAGAAGCTTGCCGCTCCCGCCGGGACGACCATGAACTCCTGGAAATCGACCGCGTTGTCTGCATGTGCCCCACCGTTGAGGACGTTCATCATCGGCACCGGCAGCACGTTGGCGTCAGCCCCTCCCAGGTAGCGGTACAACGGCTCCCCCGCCTCCGCCGCCCGGGCGCGCGCGAACGCGAGCGAGACGCCGAGGATCGCGTTGGCGCCGAGGCGGGACTTGTTCGGCGTCCCGTCAAGCTCGATCAGGCGCGCGTCGAGCGCCGCCTGATCGAGGCCGTCCACCCCGCGAAGCTCGGCTGCGATCTCCTCGTTCACGTTTGCGACGGCCTTCGTCACCCCCTTGCCGTTCCAGGCCTCCCCGCCGTCACGCAGCTCGGTGGCCTCGAACTCTCCGGTAGACGCCCCCGATGGGACGGCGGCGCGCCCGAGCGCACCCGAATCGAGCGTCAGCTCGACCTCGACGGTCGGGTTGCCGCGCGAGTCGAGGATCTGGCGGGCGTGGACGCGCAAGGGCGGGATTCTGGCAGGGACGCTCCCCGATGAATCCCTACCCGCCGACGTATTCCACGTGCCACCACTCATTCGATACCGTGGCGGCCCAGCCGTAGGCGGCACCGATCTGGTCGATCACCCAGCGCATGTCCTCGGTGTCGACGTCCACCGCAAGCCCGGTCTCGTGCGACGAGCTCCCCGGTGGGTTTGCCGGCGCTCCCGCGCCGCTCAAGTACAGCTCGTAAAGCTGTTCCTGCTCGGAGTACGTCCGGAAGGCCGACAGCGGCCCACCTGGGTAGATGTCGATCCCGTAGCTGCTCATCGCCTCCGCTCGCATCGCGTTCCAGGCATCTGCCGCGCCGGCCTCGAGGTGGAGGTCGCCGTAGGGGCTCGGGATGTGGCCGAGCGGAGCTCCCGACGGGGTCACGGTCGCGTAGGCAGAGCTGCTCGGCTCCTCGACCGTGCCGTCCGTCGACCCCGTCGACGTGGGTTCGGTGGCGGTGATGCCGGCATCGGCAAGCGCCGCGGCGCCTTCCTCCTCGGTCGGGATCTGGATCGTCTCGCCCGCGATCACGAACGCGTCCTCCGACAGGCCGTTGAAAGCCGCGACCGTCTGGGTCGTGAAGTTGTTCGCCGCGGCGATGCCCCACAGGGTCTCGCCGGGCAGCACCTGATGCGGAACCGATGCGCTCGCGGAGCTCGTCACGAGCAGCACGCCTGTCATCGCCCCGATCCCCCCTCTGGCCCCAAGCCGTACGAATCGGGCAAGCATTTGCAACCTCCATATCGTTATCTGAGGTTGCGGGCTTCTCGGATCCTCTCGGGCCTCCTGCCGGGGCTACTCCGCTTATCGGCGCTGCAACGACGCCACCACGCGGGGGCAGGTCTACTGCCGCGGCCCGGGCTCGCGGCGGCGATCCGCCGAAGCGCGCAGCGCCAGCTCCGGGTCGACGCCGAGTCGTCGCGACTCCTTCACCAGCTCCAGAAGCCGCTCGCCGATCCGAAGCTCGGCGTCGTCGCGCGCAGCAGGGTCGGACGGCGGCGGCGAGCCCGCCTCCGGGTCGGCTCGGCGAAGGATCTTGCGCGCGTACAGCAGCGCCGGCAGGTTCTCCGGCACGTCGGCAAACGGGTCCTCGGCGCCACGGCCCTCGACCTCGCGCTTGATCCGATCCCAGTTGCGCAACACCTGCCGCGAGCTCTGCGGCGAGCCCTCGGAGACAAGCCGGTGAGATTCCCCGCTCTGCTCCCCGAACACGTGGGGATGGCGGCGGATCAGCTTCTCGCTGATCCCATCGGCGACGGCAGCGAGGGTTCCTGCTCCGCGCTCCTCGAGCAGCAGCGCCAGGAAGTGGACCTGGAAGAGGACGTCGCCGAGCTCGTCGAGCAGCTTCTCGTCGTCGCCTCGGTTGGCCGCATCGGCGAGCTCATAGGCCTCCTCGACCGTGTGCGGCACGATCGAGCGCTCGTCCTGCTCCCGGTCCCACGGGCACTCCGCCCGCAGCCGGCGGGTGATCGAGTCGAGCCGCTCGAGCGCTGCTGTGGCGTCGGCGCCAGGCTCCACTGCCTCTACGGCGCGGGTACTGCTCCCGGCTGCGTTCCGGGCGGCACGGCTCCTGTTGGCGGCACTGCCCCTGTTGGAGGCACGGCTCCTGTTGGCGGCACGGCTCCCGTGGGCGGCACGCCTGTGGGCGGCACTCCGCCGGGCAGGACACCACCGGGGATTGCGCCGGGGGCGGCCACCGGCGCGACGCATTCCTCGACGCCGGTGTTCGGTCGCTGGGGAAGCGGGGTGTCGGGCAGCGGCGGCGTGCCCGTTGTCGGCGGCAGCGCGAACGCCTGCCACGGGGGCGCAGGGGCGACCGTGCAGCCGTCCGCCGCCAGTTGCTCGGTGTCGAAGAGCTGTGGAGGCGCGGGGCCCGCAATCGCATAGGCGCCCTGCTGCGGCGCCGGGGCGCCGGCTGTGGCCAGATAGACGGGCGGGGGCCCGGCGTACCTGGCCATGCCCAGGCACGCCTTGGCCTTCGCGAGCTCCGGCGGGCACGGATCCGCAGCCTCTGCGTTTCCGCACACCGTCGGGGTGATGTAGTCGTCCGCGCAGACCGTGCGCTGCGCCCACTTGTTGACGAAGTCGAGGCGGAATTCCGCGGCCAGCTCCTGCTGCTCCGTTGACGCGAGCTGGCTGCGGATCGAGCAGTGGAGGGGCTGCTGCTCGCGGCTGTTGGGGTTGCATTCCACATCGAGGTCTCCGAGCGGCGCCACCTCCCCCTCGTTCACCTTCTCGACCTGGATCACGAACGTGCCGGCGTCGGTCTCGAGCGGCTCCAGCAGCTCTCCCTTCTCAGCGCCGAACACCGCGGCCTCGAAGTCGGGGCCGTACGGGCTCCCGCCCTCGGTGATCTGGGGGACGAGACCGCCGCTGGCAGAGGAGGTCGGGTCGATCGAGTACTGCTCCACGGCGTCCTCCCATGCTTTCTCGGAATCGTCCTCGGAAAGAGCCTCGTACGCCTGCTCCGCCTCGTCCGGGTCCTCGGTGAGAATCAGCCGCACGTCGCGGGTCTCGGGGGTGGTGAACGACTCGATGTTCTGCTCGTAGACGATCTCGACCTCTTCGTTGGGGATCGCCGCCAGCGCGTCCTGTGGATTCTCGGGTCCCAGGTCCTGCTGGATTCGCTCCAGGAACAGCAGCAGGCCGACCTCGCGGCGCACGCCCTGGCAGTCCTCCGGGCCCGGCCCGGCTGTCGACGTCGTCTCCTCGGCGCCAGTGCCACCGGGCTCCTCGGTTGTGGTCTCCTCATTGCCGCCGCCGGACGGACCACCCGTCGTGGTGTCGCCTTCGGACCCCTGCTTCTTGCTCTTCCCGCCATCGCCGCCGGACTCGGAGCTCGTTTCCTCGATCCCCAGCTCCTCGTTGGTGCAATAGCCCTGCTCGAGCAGGAACGTCTCAAACTCCTCGTCGCTGCCGAATCCCTGGCTCTGGACCTCGGCCAGCCGGTCGACGATTTCCTCCTCGCTCGGAGTGATGCCGCGCTCCTCGGCCTCGCCCTCGGCCCAGATCGGCAGCAGCTGCTCCTGGAGCGTGGGCGCGAGCACGAGCTCGAAGCCGCGCTTGCCTGCCTGGGGCACCTCGGGCAGCCCCTGCTGTGAGGCCGTGCGCGCGAGTGCGGCATCGAATTGCTCCAGGGTGACGACCCCGTTCTCGACTCCATCCACCTCTGCGACGAGGTCGTCCGGTTCGGCCGGAGCCGGCAGCGATCCGCCACCGAGTCCGGGCCCGACCGCGAAGGCGGTGAACGTCAGCACCAGGACCACGCCGAGGACCACCGCCACGAGCCGCTTCTGCTGCGCCGACAGCGCAGGCAACCCGCGTCCGCGCTTCGGCGGGGGCCCCTTCGAGGCCCGCGTCTTGTCCGCCTTGCCCGCGGGATGGCCTCCCGTCTTGGAGCCCTTCTTGGGTGGGGGTGGGTTCACGAACGCGGGAGCATATAGGGAGCGTTAAAGAATCCGTGAAGGTGCGAGCGGCTGAGCGCCGGACAGATCGGCGAAACCCGCGACCGCATCCGCGAGGCCGATTGCGGCTTGGAGGCGCGCCTCGGCGTCGTCCAGGACACGCACCGAGAGCGTCTTCTGGCGCCATTCGTAGATCACCTCGGGGACCCGCTCGCCCACTGCCTCGACCTGTGCGGATTCGAGCTCGATCGGCGACGCCGAGAGCCTGCCGCCCCGCACCTCCAGCAGCCTGACGCCGGCCTCGCCGAGCTGGATCCGGGCACGCTGGAGGGCGATCAGGTTCTCGATCGGCTCCGGAGGCGGGCCGAAGCGGTCACGAAGCTCGTCGAGCAGCGCCTGCAGCTCTCCGGTCCCCGTCGCGGCCGCCACCCGCCGGTGAACGTCGATTCGGGCCGCCTCGTAGGGCACGTACTCGGCCGGGACGTAGGCATCGACATCGAGGTCGAGCCGCAGCGTCGCCTCGGGGCGCTCCCCGGCACCGTCGCCGTCGCTGCGCAGCGACTCCACCGCCTCGTTGAGCAACTGCACGTAGAGCTCGAACCCGATCGCCGCGACGTGACCGGACTGCTCCTCGCCGAGGAGGTCGCCGGCGCCGCGAAGCTCGAGGTCGCGCATCGCGATCGCGAACCCCGATCCGAGCTCGGTGTGGTCTGAGAGCACGGCGAGCCGGGAGGCCGCATCGGCGCTTATCCCCTGCTCCGACGGATAGAGCAGGTACGCGAAGGCGCGTTCTCGGGAGCGCCCGACGCGTCCGCGGATCTGGTAGGCCTGGGCGAGCCCGAGCTGGTCGGCGCGCTCGACGATCAGCGTGTTGGCCGTCGGGATGTCGAGGCCCGACTCGATGATCGTGGTCGCGACGAGCACATCCGCCTCGCCGCGGAGGAACTTCAGCATCGTCGCCTCGAGCTCGCCCTCGTTCATCTGGCCGTGGGCCTCGGCGACGCGCGCCGACGGGCTCAGCGCCCGCAGGCCCTCGGCGACGTCGTGGAGGGTGTCGATGCGGTTGTGGAGGAAGAACACCTGGCCGCCCCTGCCCACCTCGCGCTCGATCGCCCGCTTCACCAGCCGCTCGTCGTAGGGACCGACGTAGGTCCGCACGGGTCGCCTGCCCTCCGGCGGCGTCTCGATCACTGAGATGTCCCGCAGCCCGGCGAGGCTCATTTGAAGCGTGCGCGGGATCGGTGTCGCCGAGAGCGAGATCACGTCCATCTTCAGCTTCAGCTGGCGCAGCAGCTCCTTCTGCTTGACGCCGAAGCGCTGCTCCTCGTCGACGATCAGCAGCCCGAGGTCCCGCGCGCGCACGTCGCGGGAGAGCAGGCGGTGGGTGCCGATCAGGATGTCGAGGCGGCCCTCCGCGAAGCGGCCGAGTGTCTCCCGCACCTCGGCGGCGCTGCGCAGCCGCGAGACCATCTCGATCTCGACCGGGAACTCGGCCAGGCGCTCGCGGAACGTGCCCAGGTGCTGCTGGGCGAGGATCGTGGTCGGCACCAGCATCATCACCTGCTTGCCGCCGGTGACCGCCTTCAGCGCCGCCCGCATCGCGACCTCGGTCTTGCCGTAGCCGACGTCTCCGCAGATCAGGCGGTCGGTCGGCGTCGCCGCCTCCAGGTCGGCGCCGACGGCCTCGATCGCGTCGAGCTGATCCGCGGTCTCGCGGTACGGGAACGAGCGCTGGAGCTCCAGCTCCCACTCCCCGTCGGGCGGGAAGGCGTGGCCGGGGCGCGCCCGGCGTTCGGCGTAGAGGTTGATCAGCTCGCCGGCGAGCTCGCCGGCCGCTCGACGCGCGCGCGCCTTCATTCCCTCCCAGCGCTTCGAGCCCAGCGCAGAGAGCTGCGGCGCGTCGCCGCCGGCGCCGATGTAGCGGCTGACCTTCGCGAGCTGCTCGGCGGGCGCGAAAACCCGGTCCTCGCCGCGGTACTCGAGCTCGAGGTAGTCGCGAGTGATCCCGGCGACAGTCTTCGTCTCGAAGCCGGCGAAGCGGGCGATGCCGTGGTCGGCGTGGACGACGTGATCGCCGACCCGCAGCTCGACGGCGGCGAGAACGCGGCCCGCGGCGGGGGCGGGGGCGGCTGCTCGGCGGCGATGCACGAGCCGCCGCCAGGGAATCACCGCCAGGTGAAGCTCGGGCGAGATGAAGCCGTCGCTCAGCCCCGCCTCGGCCAGCAACAGCTCGCCCGCGCTCTCATCGTCGGCCGGCATCGGCCCGTGGAGCTGCTGCGCGAGCGCACTGTGGGGGTCGAGGATGCGGGCGTCGAGTCGGTCGAGGTTGTAGCGGGCACGCTCGGCCTCGCCGCGATGTTCGAAGGTGACCGCGGTCAGATATCCCGAGCGCAGGTGCTTGGAGAGCTGGGCTTCGGCCTCCGCGGGATTGCGGGCGGCGGACGCCGGCGGCTGCGCGCGGAAGGAATGCGCCTGGTCGGACTCGACGGCCGAGACCTCGAGCACGGCGCGCTCGGCAAGCTGCTCGGAAACGGGTGCGTAGAGGCGACGGGCGGCCGCCTCGGGAATCGTCGTCGTCACGTCCTGCCAGTGGTCTCGCAGCGCAGGCTCGATCTCCTCGGCCATCGTCACCACGACCGCCGCGTCGCCTTCGAGCAGGTCCAGCGGCGCCCGGAAGCTGTCGAGGGGAAGCGAGTCGAGCGCGGCAGTGATCCCGGCCCGGAGCTTGTCGGCTTCCTCCTCCTCGTCCGATGCCTCCTCGAAGGCGAGCTCGGCGAGCACGCGGTGCTCCGAGGTCAGCTCGGCGGCGGGCTCGAGCTCGATCCGCTCGGCCTCGCCGAGGGTGCGCTGGGTGAAAACAGAGAACCAGCGCAGCGACTCGACCTCATCGCCGAAGAGCTCCACCCGCACGGCGCGCTCCTCGGTCGCCGGGTAGACGTCGAGAATGCCGCCGCGGGCCGCGAACTGGCCGCGCTGCTCGACCTGGTCGACGCGCTCATAGCCCGCCTCCACGAGCAGCTCGGCGAGGTCGCCAAGGTCGACCTCCTCCCCGCTCGAGAGGACGAAGCCGCTCGGTCGAAGTGAGGCGTCGGGCACGGTCTCGGCGAGCGCGACGGCGCTGGCGACGACGACGGCTGCCGTGCCTTCTCCCCGGTCATCCGCCGCCGGCGACGTTCCCTCCAACCCCTGCAGTGCGGCGATCCGAAGTCCGACCAGGTGCGGGGGTGGGGCGACATGTGATTCGTAGCCCGTTCCGCGGGAGGGGTAGTAGCGGACCAGGCGCGGGGCGAGATACGCGCGCAGGTCGCGGGCGAGATCGCGGGCGGACCGGTCGTCGGCGGCCACGACCAGTGCGCGGCGATCGCCCAGCCCCTCCTCCGCTTCCAGCAGCGCCGCGAGCAGGAACGGCCGCACGGCCGCCGACATGTGCGCTCGAACGGCGTGCTCCGCGCCGCGCTCCCCGTGAACGTCGGCCGCCAGCGAGCGGAAGCGCTCGCTCCCCAGCGCTACATCGAGCAGTGGTCTTAACGACATATATGTTCAGCGTAGGGGGAGGGCCCTGGCTTACTTCCGCCGCGGTCGGACGATCGTGAACCTGTCCATCGCCGGGGTGACGTCCACGTTGCCGACATCGTCGGTGGCGGCAACCCGGAATACGTGCCTACCGCGCCTCAAATTCGTATAGAGGCGTGGCGAGGCGCAGGGCCGGAAGCCGTTGCCGTCGAGGCTGCAGACGAATGTGGCGTCGGCCTCCTCGACGAACCGCTCCTCGTCGTCCCCATCCCCCGGCTCCTCTGCACGAAACCTGTAGCTGGCCCTGCGGAGCACCCGGCGCTCGCCCGGGGCCTTGCGGATCGCCGTGCGGACGAACGTGTCGACGATGAAGCCATGGTCGAGCGTGACCACGTTCCCGGCTTCGTCGACCGCACGCACGAAGAAGCCGTGGGGGCCATCGGTGAGCGGGGCCGGGACGGTGTAGGAGCCGTTGTCGTCGCAGGGGCCGAACTCGGTCACCCAGAAGATCGCACAGGTCACGGTGGCCCCGAGGTCGACCGCGAAGCCGAACGTCGGCGTGGAGTCGCTGGTGGGCCCGCTCGGGCCGGAGGTGATCGAGAGCGCCGGGGGCTCGACGTCGACGGCCGCGGACGCGGCGAGCTCGGAGCTGTTGCAGAGGGTCGCCGGCGGCAGCAGGTCCTGGCAGCCGGCGAGGGGCGCGTCCGCCTGAAGCGCCGTCACGCGGGCCGCCGAGCCCAGCCCGAGCCCGTGCTCCAGCTTCCAGTGCCCGTCGGCGTCCGCCGTTGCCGTCCCCAGGTACGAGGTGATCGAGGACGGGCTCGTGCCCGCGGTGCCCATGGCCTGGAAGGCGAGCAGGGTTGCGTTCGGCTCCGCCGTCCCGCGCACGAAGTTGGGCGCCGCGAGGCCGATTTGGGGGACGAGGATGCCGTCGTTCTGGGCGCTGGGGTTGCCGAGCCCGTCGCCACCGAGATCGACGAAAACGCCTCCGTTGCCGGTTCCGCGATTGCGGCCGATGAAGTTGAGGTCGCTCGTCGGGCCTCCCGGAGGGCCGCCGGGCAGGGCCGCCAGCACCTCGATTGCCGGTCCCCCGTTGTTGGAGATCACGTTCTCCGAGGCGGATGTGTCGCCACCGATGACGTTCCCCTCGAACTGGGGATCGTTGTCGCCAACACCGTTGGATGAGTCGTCGCGAATCCGGATTCCGGGGCCGAGATTGCTGAGGTCGAGCTGCTTCCAGACGCCGCCGTCCGGGACTCCGATCGAGTTCCCGGCGATCAGCGCGCCGGAAGCGCCGTCGATATCGATCCCGGTCAGGCCGTTGCCGATCGCGAAGCCGCGAATCGTCACCCCCTTGCCGGCGATCCGAAAGATGTCGACGGTGCCGCCCGGGGGCTCCTCCTGGAGGGTGGCGCAAGGCGGGCCCGCAACGCCGTTGCACCCGTCGAGCAGCGTCGGCTGTGCGATCGCCGGCAGGGCGCCGAGGGCGTCGGCGTCGATGCTCAGCAGTGGATCCGTGGCGAGCAGGGCCGCCCCGAAGTTGATCGTGTCCATTGCAGCGGTCGCGTTCGCCTCCTGGATCGCCGCCCGCAGGGTGCAGCCGGTGGGACCGGTCGCGTCGCACGTTCCGTTGCTGCCCGGAAAATTGGCGTCGTTTGCGTCCGTCACGTCGGTGACGGGGAATGTCGCTGCCGGCGCGCTCGGGGCCGCGACAAGCAGCGTCGCCAGGCCCACGGTTACCCACCAACTAGTGCGACTCATACGGCAGCCCCGGACCGGTGCGTTGCCACTCGACCTGCTCGGCGCCCTCCTTGATCGAGCGCTCGACGACGCCGTCGTACTCGTGCAGCGTCTGCTTGGCCCGGGCGACGGATTCGGGTGGCATCGCGGCCACGCCGGCTGCCATCTTCAGCGCGGCCTCCTCGGTGCTCGCGGCGGGAACGATCTTGTGCACGAGGCCCCAGCGATGGGCGTCGTCGGCGGCGATCTCGCGCGAGGTCAGGAGCGCGTACTTGGCGACCGAGAGCCCGACGAGGGTCACGAGCCGGGCAGGGCCCACCGGGACGCCGAGTGCGGCGCCGGGAAAGCGCAGGCGCAGGTTCGACCCCCCGACCCGGAGGTCGCAGGCAACGGCGATCTCCGCTCCGCCTCCGACGCAGGCGCCGTGGCAGGCGGCCACGGTCGGTTTCGGGAAGGCGGTGAGCTCGTCGTAGAGCTGCGCGAACAGCTGCATCCGGCGGAGCGCTCCGGCCTCGTCGAGCTGCTCGCGGACGTCGGCGCCCGCCGAGAAGCCCATGTGGTCGTTCGAGGAGATCACCAGCACTCGCACGTGCTCGTCGGCGCGGGCGATCGCCAGGTGGGCGAGCAGCTCCTCGAGCATCGGCGTGTTGATCGCGTTGCGAGCCTCGGCGCGCTCCAGCCGCAGCAGCGCAACGCCGTACTCGTCGAGGTCGTATGAGGTCAGTGGGTGTTCGGTGCCTGACACGCGTGGTTCACGCTACCCGGTTAGCCTGCGGTCGCCCGACATGAGAGCCAAAGGAGTGAGGATGAACGGCATTCGCAAAGTGATACTCGCGGCAGTTCCGATCGCTGTGCTGGCGGTTGCCGTGAGCGCGGTGGCGCAGGGAGGCACCGTCAAGGTCGACTCCGAGGTGACGATCAAGGAGAAGGAGTCGCTGAAGTTCACCGGCAAGGTGAAGGCAGACAACGCGAACTGCGTCGAACAGCGCGAGGTGGTGCTGAAGCGAGTGTTCAGCGACGGCTCGAGCGAAAAGGTCGGAAGCGACGAAACGGACAACGACGGGAAGTGGAAGATCATTCCCGAGGGCTCGGCCGGGATCAGCATGTCTGAGCTTCTTCGCCAAGGTGAAGAAGGTGGAGCAGGGCACGGCCGGAACGATCTACGTCTGCAAGAGCGCGAAGTCGGAGACGATCAGCCCGGGAAGCGGCTAGCTCTCGTCGGCTGCGAGGCGCTCGACCAGCGCGTCGGCCTCGTCGGCGGCGCGGGAAATGAGGTCGCGGACCTCGTCGTCTGACTCGCGAAAGCGCCCGAGCACGTAGGAGGACACGACCTCCGGGTCGGTGCTGTCCGGGCGGCCGACGCCGACCCTCACGCGCCAGAACTCGGCTCCGCCGAGCCCCTGCTTAAGGCTCTTGAGCCCGTTGTGGCCGGCGACCCCCCCTCCCTGCTTGCTCCGGATCTCGCCGAACGGCAGGTCGATCTCGTCATGGATGACGACGATCCGCTCGAGCGGAACGTGGAGCGCGCCGCGTGCGGGGCCGGCCGAGGTCCCTGACTCGTTCATGAAGGTCTGCGGGATCAGCAGCGCGACCCTGGGGCCGCCGGGACGAATGCGGCCCTCGGTAATGCGCCCGCGGAACCGCTCCTTGGCCCGCGGCAGGTCCCACCGCCGCGAAAGCTCGCTCGCGACCTCGAAGCCGAGGTTGTGGCGGGTGCCCGCGTAGCGCGTTCCGGGATTGCCCAGCCCGACCACGAGCACAGCCTCCCCGCTGCCGCTCGGATCGCCTTCATCCTTCCGACCGCCGTGCCGCAGCCGATCCAGCAGCGACAGGAGCCCTACTCCTCGCCGGAGTCGTCTCCGCCGGAGTCGCCTTCGCCTTCGGCAGCCGGCTCGCCCTCGGCGGGGGCCTCCTCGCCCTCGAGCACCTCGCCATCCTCGCCGACCAGCTCGGCTTCCTCCTCGATCTCGGGCTCGGGCTCCTCCTCGACGCGCGGCGGGCTCAGCGTCGCGACCGTGACCTCCTCCGGGTTCTCGGCCGTGAACTGGACGCCGGCGGGGGGCGTCACCGAGTCGAGCTGGATCGTGTCGCCGATATCCATCGCCGAGACGTCGACGGGAATTCGCTCGGGGATGTTGCCGGGGAGCGCGAGGATGGTGATCTCGCGAGTGACGTGCTCGAGCACGCCGCCCTCCTTCACGCCCGGCGACTCCTCGGAGCCCTCGAGCTCGAGGATCGTCTCGGCCTCGATCTCGACGTCGAGGCGGACGATCAGGCAGTCGAGGTGCTCGAGGTTGCCCTTCACGGGATGGAGCTGCTGGTCCTTGACCACGACCGGCTGTGCCGAGCCGCCGTCGAACTCGAGGTCCAGCACGGCGCTTCCGGCTGAGAGCACGGCCTTGAGGTCGCGGGCGCCGACCTGGAACGGGCGTGCCTCCTTGCCGTCGCCGTAGACGACACCCGGGACCAGGCCCTCGCGGCGCATGCGGCGGCTGGCGCGGGAGCCGAACTCCTCGCGCGGCGCGACCTTCAGCTTCGGCCGGGCATCTGCCATCGGTCGCTCAGGATAGAGAACGAACCGCCGACGGCCTCTGGCACGAGCACTAGCCTTCGGGGCCTCGATGTCCTCCGACGAGCACAAGATCCCGAAGGGGCGGGTCCGCCGATCGGCAAAGCTGGGCACCGCGATCGGCAGCCAGGCGACCAAGTACGCGGGGACCAAGGCCGCGAACGTGGTCCGGTCGGGCGAGAAGAGCGACGAGAAGCTCGAGACGCGCCACATCGAGACGGCGCTGAAGATCGCCGGCACCCTGGGCGAGATGAAGGGGGCGGCGATGAAGCTCGGCCAGCTCGCCTCGTTCGTCGACACGGAGTTCCTGCCCGAGGAGTACCGCGAGATCTACCAGGAGCACATGTCGAAGCTGCGCACCTCCGCGCCGCCGATGCCGTGGAAGAAGGTGAAGAAGGTGCTCGACGAGGAGTACGACGGCGAGCCGCTCGACGAGATGTTCACCGTCTTCGAGGATGAGGCGTTCGCCGCCGCGTCGATCGGCCAGGTGCACAGGGCCACGCTCGTCGACGGGCGGGAGGTGGCGGTGAAGATCCAGTACCCCGGCGTCGCCGAGGCGCTCGAGAACGACCTCCGCAACGCCGGCACGATCATCCGGCTCGCGAAGGCGCTCGCCCCGGGGCTCGATCCGAAGGCGATCGCGCAGGAGTTGAAGGAGCGGGTGCTGGAGGAGCTCGACTACGAGTTCGAGGCGCAGAACCAGCGTACGTTCGCGCGCGCGTACCGCGGGCATCCGTTCATCTACGTGCCCGACGTGATCACGCGGCTGTCGCGCCGGAAGGTGCTGGTGAGCGAGTTCGTCGTGGGAAGCCAGTTCGAACGGGTGAAGGAGCTGGAGGCGGAGGAGCGCAGCCGCTTCGGCGAGATCGTGTACCGGTTCGCGTTCGGCTCGATCTACCACCTGCAGCACTTCAACGCCGACACCCACCCCGGCAACTACCTGCTGATGGAGGACGGGCGCGTCGCCTTCCTCGACTTCGGGATGACGAAGAAGCTCGACCGCGAGCAGATCCTGCTCGAGCAGCGAGCGGTCGACGCCGCCGCCCGCAAGGACCCCGAGGCGCTGCGCGAGGCGCTGCACGACCTCGGCTTCGTCAAGAACCCCTCGAAGCTCGACGCCGAGCGGCTGATGGAGCACGTGATGGTCGTCGGCGGCTGGTACCTGGAGGACCGCGAGTACGAGGTCTCCGCGCGCCGGGTGATGAAGGTGATCGAGTCGACCACCGACCCGCGCTCGGAGTACTACTCGCTGATGCGCCGCGAGTCGGTCCCGGCCGACGAGCTGATGGGCCGGCGGATGGAGACCGGTGTCCTGGCCGTGCTGGCACAGCTACGAGCGAAGCGCAACTGGTACCGGATCATGCGAGAGTGGGTCTACGGCGACGAGCCGGCGACCGAGCTGGGCGAGCAGGAGTGGGAGTACTTCGAGTCGCGGGGCGTGGAGCGGGTCCCCGGCTACGCCGGACGAGCAGCTAACCCACCCCGAACGTCCCGCGTTCCCCGCTATAGCGGGTACCCCGGGACGTTCGGCGCTTTCGGCCTCCTGACTCCTCCTCCTCCACCACCTCGAACTTGCGCTTCGCCGGGGTGGAGTCGGTGTTGCCGGCTGCGTCGGTGGCGCGCACTTCGAAGCGGTACTCGCCGGGATCGAGGTTCTTCAGCTTGCGTGGGGACTTGCACGTCTTGAACTTCGGCGCCTTGCGGTTCCCCTTGCCGCCCTTCAGCTCGACGAGCCGGCACTTGAATGTCGAGCCCTGCTCGTCGGAGCTGAATTTGAACGTCGCGGTGTCGGACTCGATCTCGCCCTTCGGGCCCTTGTTGATCTTGGTCTGAGGCTTGTCGGTGTCGGGTGGCGGAGGCGTGACTGTCGGGCAGCCATTGTTCGATACCGGGCCGACCTGAGTGGGACAGAGGTCCGAGGAGTCCAGGACGCCATCGCCGTCGGTGTCAGTAGGCGACAGCGGGCAGCCGTTGTTGGAGGCCGGGCCGGACTCTGCCGGGCAGTTGTCGCTTGCGTCCGGGACGCCGTCACCATCGCCGTCGGGCAGCGGGCAGCCGTTGTTAGATTGCGGCCCGGAAGTGCTTGCACACGTGTCGACGAGGTCGGGCACACCATCGGCATCGCCGTCGGCGGGCGCAGCCTCGGTGAACTCATCGGCGCCGATGTCCGTGGAGGTGCCGAGGAAGCGCGCCTCTCCATCGAAGTCGGAGCCTCCGAGATCCCCAATCGCCGTTGCGCCCTGGTTGATCGTCGGCGAACCGCTGCCTTGGTGCAAGTCGCCCGTGGCGGCGTTGACGAACAGCGGCGCCGCCGTTTGATTGGTCGGGTCGCTTCCTACCCCGGTGGGCGGGGTAATCGTCGCACCGGGAAACGGATTCACATCGTCGTAGTTCGAATGGTCCAAGGTGACAGTCGTCGTCCCAGAGCCCTGGGACTCGACGTCGTCATCGAAACCGTTCGCGATCACGTTCGTCGCGTTGACGTTCAGCGTGGTGCCTGCCGAGGGAGCATTGGTAAAGATCCCGTTGCTACCTGCACTGAAGGCCGTGACGTTGCGAAGGTTCACGGTCGTGACCCCCGCCGCCGACTGCTGAACCTCGAGTCCCTGTCCGTTTGTGGCGCTGCTGTTTGCGCAGACCGTGTCCTTCAATGTTGCGCTCGACCCTGCCGGAATGATGAGGCTGCAGCCGCTGGAACCGAGGTTGCTGTTTGCCGACAACGCAACAACCTGTTCCGCCGTCGCGGCTGAAGCCAGGAGTAGGGCGTCGCCTGCTCCGTCCGCCGGATCGTCGCGGGTGATCGTGAGCCGTCGCAGGGAGGCTGCTGGATTGCCGATGGCGACGGTGCCGACGAACCCGGAAGCGGTCGAGGAGATCGTCGGAATCGGCTGACCCGGAGCGCCGCGAAGCTCGATGCTCCGGAAGGTGGTGATCGTCGCGGGGCCGAGAGCATGCGTCCCAGGGAGCACTGTCACGGTGTCCCCGTTGTCGGCGATGTTCTCGACCGCATGCTCGAGGGCACAAGGGGTGGTGGTGCAATCCAGGTCGACAGTCGACCCACCGACCGCCGCGAAACGCTCGATCGCCGACGCGCTCGCGGGCATCGTCAGCGTCGCCGCCGCCCCCACCGCGATGAACAGAATCCGCCGCGCGATTGCCCTCATGCCGCTCCCTCCTGAGTTGCTCGAATGCACCCTACCTTGTCGTCGCCCTAGTTCCTACTCCTCTTCAGGGCGCCCGCCGATGAAGAGCAGCGTGATCACGAGGCTGGCGACGGCGATCGCGGCGACCATGCGGAAGCTGACCTGGAGGCCGGCGACAAAGGACTCGCGGACGACTTCGAGGGCCTTGTCGGCGCCGGCGGTGCTGAGCTGGGTGAAGGCGTCAGTGCTCGGCTCGGTGCCGGCGAGCACGCCGTGGACGACCTCCACCTGCTGCTCGCTGAGCGGGGCGCCGGCTGCGTTCGCCTTCTCCTCGACCTCGTTCTCGGAGACGATCGTGAAGACCGCCGTCGTCAACGCGAGGCCGACGGCGCCGCCGGCGATCTGGAACATGTAGACGAGGCCGCCGGCGAGGCTGGCGCGCGCCTCGTCGAGCGCGGTCACGGCGGCGGTGGTGATCGAGGGGTAGAAGAGGCCGACGCCGAGGCCGGTGATCGCGAGGCCCACGACCATCGCGCCGTAGCCGCTGTCGGCGTCGATCAGCGAGAGCAGGAACGGGCCGACGGCCAAGCAGACGCAGCCCGCGGCGATCGTCAGCTTCGGTCCGACGCGGGAGTAGATCGGCGCCGCGACGAAGGCCATCACCGCGAACACGGCCATCATCGGCAGCATCCCGACGCCGGCGTGAAGCGGTGTCCAGTCGAGGATCTTCTGGAGGAATTGCGGCACGTAGAGCACCGAGGCGAAGAAGACGGCCGAGAGCATCAGCGTCGCCAGGCAGGAGGCGGCGAACTGGCGGTTGCGGACGACGTCGGAGGGGATCAGCGCGTTCGTCCCCTTGCGCGGCTCGATGAAGGCGAAGGTGACGATCAGCGCCGCCGAGAGGCCGAGCATCGTCAGCACGCGTGGATCGCCGAAGCCCCAGTCGCTGGACTGGTCGAGCCCGAGCAGGAGCAGGATCAGGCCGGTCGAGAGGGTGGCGATCCCGGCGTAGTCGATCCGCTCGTCCTCGGACGGCGGGTCCTGCTTCTGGTGTACGCGCGCGTTGGTGATCACGATCGCGAAGATCGCGACGGGGACGTTGAGGAAGAAGATCCAGCGCCAGCTCAGCGCCTCGGCGAGCGCGCCGCCGATCAGCGGGCCGGCGGCGTTGCCGAAGCCGGCGATGCCGAGCACGAGGCTGCCGGCAAGGGCGGCGCGGGCGGCCGGCAGGGCGGCGAAGAACATCCCGAGGACGGCCGGCCACACCAGCGCTCCGCCGATGCCCATCACGACGCGGGCGGCGATCAGCCAGCCGATGTCGGGGGCGAGCCCGCCGAGCAGCGAGGCGGCTCCGAAGATCGCCGCGCCGATGAAGAAGATGCGGCGGCGCCCGAACATGTCGGCGAGGCGGCCGCCGGCGACGATCGCCATCCCGAACGTGAGCGCGTAGGCGTTGATCACCCATTGCGCGGTGCCGACGTCGACGTCGAAGTCCTCCTCGATCACCGGCACGGCGACGTTCAGCGCCGTGAAGTCGTTGGCGATCAGGAGGATGCCGAGGCCCATCGCCACCAGGGCGGGGAGCGTCCCCGGCGCCAGGCGCTGGTTGGCCGGCGCGGTGGCGGCTCCTTCCTCCACGGCTGCCACCCTAACTACAGATCGGCGAAAAGACGGGGGTCGTTCGTGCAGATTCCGTCCACCCCGATCTGCGTCAGCTCGTGCATCCGCTTCGCGTCGTCCACGGTCCAGGCGATCAGCTGCACGTCGATCTCGCGGCATGCGTTCGCCAGAGGCGCCGTGATCAGCGGGTGGTAAACCCACACCGCCCACACGCCCAACTCGGGTGCGCGGCGCGCGACGACGCCGGGGAGGCGGCGGCGGGCGAGCGCCATCGCCGCGATCAGCCCCGGGCGCGCCCAGCGCTTGCGATCCCATGCGCGGGTGACGCGCGGGATCGTCCAGCCGACGCGCAGCTCGGGGGCGAGCTTGCGCAGCTCGACGACGCTTCCGACCTCCATCGTCGAGACGGCCGCGCGATCGGCGAGTCGGTGCTCGCGAAGCGCCGCCACGAGCTCGTCCTCGCGACCGGCGACCTTCAGGTCGAAGTCGATCTCCACGGCGTCGAGGGGCGGGCGGGTGAACGCCTCCAGCAGCTCCGCCAGGGTGAGCGGATCGCGGCGCGCGGCGTCTCCCCAGTCGTGCGCGATCAGCAGCGGTGCGGTGGCAGCCGGGTTGGGGCCTGCGCGAGCGCGGCGCCAGTCGCTTCCGTCGGCGAAGTCGGATTGCGGGCGCAGGACGTCGAGCTCGATCATGTCGACGCCGATCTCGACGGCGGCGGCGGAAGCTCTCGAGGGTGTTGCCCTTGGCGACCGCATCGGCGCCCTTGTGTCCCACGCGGCGAAGCGGTCGCACCGTTTCCACTCTAGGCCCGGGGCCGGAGCGATAGGTTCAGCCGGTGCAGGCACCGCCGCTCGATACCCCGGCACGGCGGATCGGCGCCGCCGTGCTGGTCGTTGCCGGCGCTGCGGTCGTCGTGCTCGCGGTGCTGACGATCGCGGGCAGCGGGCCGCTGGCGGGCGAGGACACCCCGACCACCGAGGAGGCCGTGACGGAGACGGTGGAGCGGTTCCTGGGCTCGCTTGCCGATCAGGACTACGCGGCCGCGTGCGAGTTGCTGACCGAGGAGGTTCGGGCGCAGCTTCGGGGCGGCGAGTGCGCGCAGGTGCTGGCGGCGGTGCTGGGCGCGACCACGGTCGGCGCCCCCGATGTCGAGCTGACCGACATCAGGATCAGCGGCAACCAGGCGGCTGTGGACGCTCTCGTGACGGGCGAGTCAGGGGAGTCCCGCGAGAGCTCGCTCGAGCTGCTCGAGGACAACGGCCAGTGGCTGATCTCCAGCTTCGGCGGCTAGAACAGCTGGTTTTCGCCGGCGAAGATCTCGCTGACGGAGTCGTCGGCGAAGATGCGCCGGATCGAGTCGGCGAGCACCTGTGCGGTTGAGAGCACGGTGATCTTGTCCGGCGCGTCGCGGCGCGGGGGGATCGTGTCGGTGACGACGATGCGCTCGATCGCAGATGCCTCGAGGCGATCGAAGGCGGGGCCGGAGAAGACGCCGTGGGTGGCGCAGGCGATCACGCGGGCGGCGCCCTCGTCGATCACGGTCTCGGCGGCGGCGCAGAGCGTGCCGGCGGTGTCGATCATGTCGTCGACGAGCACGGCGGTCTTCCCCTCGACGTCACCGACCACGTAGCCGATCTCGGCGACCTGCTGCGCGGGGCGCTCCTTCTCCATCACCGCCCAGTGCACGCCCATCTTGCGGGCGAAGTTGCGGGCCATCTTCACGCGGCCCGCGTCGGGCGAGACGATCACCAGCTCGTTGTCGAAGGCCTGGTCCAGGAAGTACTGGGTCAGCATCGGCATCGCGGTCATGTGGTCGACGGGGACCTTGAAGAAGCCCTGCACCTGGCCGGAGTGGAGGTCCATGGTGAGGACGCGGTCGACGCCGACGGCCTCGAGCGACTGGGCGACGACTCGTGCGGTGATCGGCTCCCGCGGCGAGGACTTCTTGTCCTGCCTGGCGTAGCCGTACCAGGGCATGACGGCGATGATCCGGTGCGCCGAGGCGCCCTGGGCGGCGTCGATCATCGTCAGCAGCTCCATGAAGGCGTCGTTCGGGGTCATTCCCTCGGTGCTGGCGGTCGATTGGACGAGGAAGACGTCGGCGCCGCGGATGGACTCCTCGTAGCGGCAGTAGACCTCGCCGTTGGCGAAGGTGTTCAGGTGCACGGAGCCGAGGTCGACGTCGAGGCGCTCGGCGATCCGCGCCGCAAGCTCCATCGACGCGCGGCCGCCGAACACCATCAGCCGCTTGGTGTAGTCCTGCGGGATCGCGCTCGCCAGCTGTGTTCGCTCCTCGACGGTGGCCACTACTTCGTTCCTTTGCCCTCGGCCTGGTCGCTTTCCTCGGCTTCGTTGGCCCTCTGCTTCGCGTAGCCCTCGATGTTGCGCTGCTCGACGTCGCTGACCGCGAGCGCCCCTGGGGGGACATCGTCGCGGACGACGGCTCCGGCGCCAGTGTAAGCGTCGTCGCCCACAGTTACAGGGGCGACGAGCGATGTGTGAATGGCTGTTTTCGCACCTTCCCCGATTTTCGTGCGGTGCTTCGCCTTGCCGTCGTAGTTGGCGGTGATCGTGCTGGCGCCGAGGTTGGTGCCGGGGCCGACGTCGGCGTCGCCGATGTACGAGAGGTGCGGGACCTTCGTCCCGGCGCCGATGTGGGAGTTCTTGATCTCGACCGACGCTCCGATCTTGACGTCGGCTTCGAGCACGGTGCCGGGACGGAGATAGGAGAAGGGGCCGATGGTGCAGCGGGGGCCGATCTCGGAGGACTCGCAGTGGGAGCGGATGACGGTGGCGCCCTCGCCGACGAAGGTGTCGATGAGCGTGGTGGCGGGACCGATGATCGCGCCGGTGGCGATGCGGGTGGCGCCGTGGAGGTGGGTGCCGGGCTCGATTGTGACGTCGGGGTCGATCTCGACGTCGGCGTCGATCCAGGTGGCGGCCGGGTCGGTGATGGTGACGCCGGCGAGCATGTGGCGCTCGGCGATCAGGCGGCGGGCTTCGCGCGCGACGAGGGCGAGGTCGGCGCGGCTGTTGACGCCGAGGTTGGCGTTCGGGTCGGCGACCTTGAGAGCCGCGACGGGCAGTCCCTGCTCCCTGAAGATGGGGAGCACTTCGCCGACGTAGTACTCGCCGGCTTCGTTGTCGTTGGTGATGCGGCCGATGGCGGCGGCGAGGTGCTGCGCGTCGAAGACGTAGGTGCCGGTGTTGATCTCGCGGATCGCGAGCTGCTCGGGGGGACGGTCGAGGGGTCCTTGGTCTCGACGATTCGCTCGACGTCGCCGTCGGGTGTGCGGATGATGCGGCCGTAGGCGGCGGGGTCGTCGAGCTCGACGGTCATCAGGGTGGCTGCGGCGGCGGCTGCGCGGTGCGCCTCCAGGAGTGAGGCGATCAGCTCGGTTCCGAGCAGGGGGTGATCGCCGGAGAGGACGACGATCTCGCCGTCGCCGGGGTCGCCGATCGCCGCGAGCGCGTCGCGGACGGCGCCGCCGGTGCCGTCGGCGATCGGCTGGACGACGGTCTCGGTGCCGTCGGGGAGGCCCGGGGCGAGGTCGCGGTCGGGAGAGGTGATCACGATCACGCGCCCGGCACCGGCCTCGCGGGCAGCGATCACCGGCCAGGCGACCATCGGGCGCCCGCAGACGGGGTGAAGGACCTTCGGCAGGGACGAGCGCATGCGCGAGCCCTCGCCGGCGGCCATGATGAGCACGATCGGCGCTGCGCTCACGGTCGGCATGGTAGAGGCAGGCGGCGTGGCCGTTGAGCCTGTTGTTGCTCCTGAGCGGTGAGTTTCGGGTTCCCCGCGAGTCGTTAGTCTGTGTGTAGGCGTCGTTTCGCGCCTGACCTCCATTCCGGTGCTCACGCCACCGGCTCGAGGAGGCAAAGGGGAACGAGATTCCTCGGGACGCCGGTCATATGCCCTGTCCGGCGGGGCGCCGGGAGCGTGAGTCCCAACGCCACCGCCAGATGAGGAGATCGAGATGACCGAGCAGAAGACGTTCAAGCGCAGCGTTCGCGCGCGGATGGAGAAGACGGGCGAGAGCTATTCGGCGGCTCGCCGCGAGTTGCTGGCGAACGCGGAGCGGGAGGCGCGGGAAGCGAGCGTGGAGGGGTTCGACGCGCCGGTGTCCGACGAGTTGGTGCAGGAGCGCACCGGCCGCCGGTCGGGTGAGTGGTTCGCGATCCTCGACGCGTGGGGAGCGAAGGAACACTCGCACAAGGAGATCGCCCGCCACCTGATGGACGCGCATGAGGTGGAGGGCTGGTGGGCGCAGTCGGTGGCCTGGATGTACGAGCTGTCGCGCGGGATGCGCGAGAAGGGCCAGCGGGCCGACGGGCTGTTCGAGGCGACGGCGTCGAAGACGATCGCGGTTCCGGTCGAGAGGGCGTTCGACGCGTTCGTCGATGAGGAGCTCAGGGAGAAGTGGCTGCCCGGCGCCCGGCTGTCAGCGCGCACGGCGACCAAGCCGAAGTCGGCGCGGTTCGACTGGGAGGAAGGAAGCACCCGCGTGGTCGTCGGCTTCGAGAACAAGGGCGAGAAGTGCTTGGTCGCCTTGGCCCACCAGCGGTTGGCTGATGCCGATGCGCTGGAGGAGATGAAGACGTTCTGGCGCGCGCGGCTGGTCGAGCTGAAGGAGGTGCTGGAGCGGTGAACGTTTTCGTCAACGCTCCGATCTCAGAGCGCAGCAGCGCGATCGAGCAGGTGGAGTTGGAGGGTCGCCGCGGGTTCTCGGACATGGAAGAGGACGATTTGCGGCGGTTCGTCCCGACAACTGCTTCTCGCTGCTCGGATCGCGCTGCGGCGACAAGCGGGTGCCGGCGCTGTGGGTGGCGAAGGACGGAAGGCCGAGGCTGGGTTGGTGCTGGGCGGGGAACCCGCACACCTGGCTGGGCTCGGCGTCCTGCGCGTCCAGGGTCGCCGCGTAGCGAATTGGCGCCTTTTCTCCGCATACCGAAGAGAAGTCGCCAAACGCACGCCACCCGCATAGGATCCGCCCCTGATGGGGGCGGATCCGCGCACGCTCGGGCCCGGTGCGACCGCGGCGGTGATCGCGGCGCTCGGCTTCTGCGTCGGCCTGGCCGGCGACGCGACGCATGTCGTTTCGGGAACGACGGTGTACGAGTGGGACGGCCTGCCGACGATTTGGGAAAGCCGATTGTGGTTCCCGGTTCTCCTGTCGCTGTCGATCCTGGGAGGGGCGTGGGCGGCGGAGAAGGCGAACCTGCCCGCGGTCAAGCGGCGCGGGCGGGCGGACGTGGTCACCGGGGCGGCACTGGTGTTGGCGCTCTACGCGCTGACCTCAGTTCTGCGCGGCGAGCCGGCGACGGTGTCGGTGGTGCTGACGGGCGCGATCGCAATCGCGATCTGGTCGTGGTGGGACCCATCACCAGGAACCCTCGCGGTCGCAACAGCCGCCGCCATCCTCGGCCCGCTGGTGGAGATCGTGATCGTCGAAATCGACGCCGCCCACTACGCGAACGACGTCGACGACCTCGCCGGAGTCGCCCCGTGGCTGCCCTGCCTCTACTTCGCGGCCGGAGCAGTGACGGCGCGGTTGTGGGGTGCAATAGCGCGGGACGGAGCCGATACTTGACCTTGAGCGGTCAGCTCATCCGACGAGATTGACGATTTGCATGACATACGTGCAAAACGTAACTCTCGTCAGTTCAGGGCAGAACTACCCCCCTAGACTTCGCCCCAGATGCACCCTTCCGGGGTGGGGTAGCGCTAGCCCGCCTGGTTTTGGTCCAGGAAGCGGAGGTTGGATTCCTCCCCCCGGAGTTAGATACTGGTTCGAGTATGGCCTCCGAGTACGTGTTCATCGACGAGTGGGATGTCGGGGCGCCGATCGGCGCCGTGTTCACCGCGCTCGCCGACGCCTCGACCTATCCCGAGTGGTGGCGGCCCGTCTATATCGACGTCGAGACCGACGGGCCTCCTGAGGTCGGGCGGGTCTCCAAGCAGCACTTCAAGGGGCGGCTCCCCTACACCCTCCGGACCACCTCGACGATCGTTCGCTGCGAGCCGCCGACGGCATTCGAGGTCGAGGTCGTCGGCGACCTGACCGGGCGCGGCGTTTGGACGCTGACCGAGCGCGGCGACTCCGTCCACGTCCACTTCGACTGGCGGGTGATCGCCGACCGGCCGCTGCTGCGCTACCTGACGCCGATCCTGCGGCCCGTCTTTCGCTGGAACCACAACTGGTCGATCAAGCGGGCGATCGAGGGGCTCGAGCCCTACGCGCGCCCAGCAGACCAGATGCAGAACTCCGCTCCCTGATCGTCCTTGCAGAGCGAGAACTTCCCGGCTTCGGTCGGCTGCGGCTCGCCTGCGTCGCCGCCCAGCTCCTCGACCCGCTTCCGCGCCGCCTCCAGATCGTCGACCTCGAAGCAGACGTTGGCGCGGAACTCTTCGTTACCGCCGTGCAGCCCGCCGGGCGGTGTCGTGTTCTCGACGTTCCAGCCATCCGGAGCGTTCCCGCCGGAGAACTCCCACCCGAGCAGATCGCCGTAGAACGCCTTCGCCTTCTCCGCGTCGCCGAGCGTGAGCCAGAAATACACGAGGTCGCCGTGAGCCATCAGTCCTCCTTCTTTCGCCGCACCTTGCCCGCCTCCGTCCCCGGCTCCATCGCCGGACCGCGTGGGGGAGCGATTCCGAGCACCCGCATCGCCTTCAGCCCCAAGCTCAGCTTCTCCCGTCCCTCCGTGGACGACAGGTCATGCCCCGACAGCTCCCGCACCCGCTCCAGCCGGTAGCGGACCGTGTGCCGGTGCGTGTACAGCTGCTCGGCCGACTGCGTCACGTTGCCGTCGTTGTCCAGATACGTCTCCACCGTCCGCACCAGCTCCGTCTCGTACTGCTCGTCGTAAGCCGCCAGCGGAGCGACCGTCTCCTCGTAGAAGCGCTCCAGCTCGCTCGGGTCCTCGCTCATCGCCGGCAGCAGCAGCCGGTAGGCGCCCGTCTCCTCGAAAGGGACCATCGTCCGCCCCTCCGCCTCCCCCACGTTCGCCGCCAGCACCGCCTCCTTCCCCGCCCTGTACAGATCAACCGGATCGCCGCTGCGCCGGCTGTGCGCCACCGTCACCTGAAACCCGGCGAGCGCCTCCGACAGCTCCCGCTCCAGCGCCGCCGCAACCCGCGTCAAACCCGCATCCTCACCCGCGGGGACGATCGCTGCGATCTCGGCCCCCTCGCTCCCCTGCTTCGCCAGCTCGCCCTCCCGCTTCGCCGCCAGCACTCCCGGCGCGCCGCCGCGCATCGACCGCATCGCCAGCTCCAGCACCCGTTCGCGCCACTCTCCCGTCTGCGCGACGAGCGGCCGCGCCCGCAACACGATCACCCCGCCGCCACTCCCCAGGTCGCAGCCCAGCTCCGACCCCCGGGCGACGATGTCCCCACGATCCGTCACCTCCCGGTCGAGCAGCGCATCGACGAAATCCGACGCGAGCCGGTCGCTCTCCCACTCCGGCGAGCGCGCCCGCTGCACCTCCAGCGCCAGCAGCGTCGAGATCACCCGCGTCATCGCCGGATCCGGCGCCCCGCCTCCGCGCAGCCGGAATCGCAACTCGCCGACCGCAGCATCGGCCACCCGCAGCTCGACCCGCTCCACATCCTCTCCCCCCTCCAGCAGCTTCTCCTCCTCGCCGCTCGAGGCATCCGCGACCGCGAGCACCGAGCTGGAGCGATCGATCAGCGCGACGCTGGCGCCCAGCGCGTGCGCCGCGGCGCGCGCCGCGGCGGGCAGCCCGGCTCCGGACTCGATCGCCTCCGAGAGCGCTTCGAGCGAGCCACCGCCCGTCGCGCGCTCGGCCTCCGTCGACCCAGCGGTCACGGCTGTGATTGTAGGAGCGGCGCCCGGGAGGGCCTTCAGGCGCTCAATTCAGCCACTGGCTGATGTCGTCCCAGAAGTAGATGATCACGACACCGATTGCGACACCGATCAGGGCCAGGGCGAGGAGCACGAACAGCGACAGGAACACCGCCGTCGCCTTCTCCCATCCGCGCCCGTAGGAGGTCACCGCCGGGACCAGGATCAGGACCGTGAAGGCGAGCAGGCTGAGCAGGCCCGCGCCGCCGAAGAGCAGGTACTCAGGAGGAATCTTCGACACGACCTCCACCGTCCTCCCCATTCTTCCGCAAGTGCGTGACGACAAGCGCGATCGCGCCGCAGAGCGCGAACGCCGCCACGCCCAGGCCCCAGCCGCCATTCACATCGCTCAAGTAGTGAATGCCGAGATACACCCGCGACAGACCGACCGCGACCGCAACCAGAACCCCGACCAGCACCAGCGCCGTACCGCGGGTGATCCGGCGCACGTGAAGGCGCGGGTCGAGCTGCCGCCCGACGAGGACCGCAAGCGTCACATAGATCACCGAGTACGCGGCGTGGCCGCTCGGGTAGGCGTCGCTCGGCGGAGTCGCGATCAACGGGTCAGGCGGCCGCGGCCGATCGAGCAATTCCTTCAGCTCGGGAACGGCGATCGCCATCAGCACCGAGCCGACGACCACCACCCCGGCATCGACGAAGCGGCGCCGGGCGGCGAGGATGATCGCGCCGACCGCGGCGATCGGGAACGCGACGTAGGGCGCACCGAGCTCGGTCACCGCCTTGGCGATGTCCGTCAGCCACCCACTCTGGATCTTCTGCACGAACTCGATCGCGGCGTCGTCGGCGCCGGTCGGCCCCGGATCGGCGTGAATCGTGATCGCGTACCCGATCACCACGAACAGCCCGACGGCGAGCGCCGCGATGAGGGTCGTCAGCTCCAGCCCCAGCCGTCCCGGCGTGATGCGGTTCCAGAAAAAGACCGCCTGCGGGCGAATCCATCGCCCCACCGTCAGCAGCGGGCGCAGCCAGGGCCGCTTCTGCATCTCGGCCACCACCCGATCCCGGTTCTCCTCGACGCGCAGGAAGCGAATCGTGACGACGATCCCGACGATCACTCCGATCGTGATCCCGAACAGCAAAGTCCCCCGGCCGGCCACCTCCGCCGCCGTGTCGAGGCTGCGCGAGGCGAAGTAGCCGAGCAGAACGAACGTCGCTGACCACAGCCCCGTGCCGAGAATGCTGTACGGCACGAACGCCCCGTATCGCATCCCCGAGCTGCCGGCGACGAACGGCGCCAGCGCCCGTATCAGGCCGATGAAGCGGCCGACCAGGATCGTCGTCCCGCCGTGCCGCTCGAAGTAGCCCTCGACCCGAGCGAACCGCTCGGGCGTGATCCGGACGCGAGCCCCGTGGCGAAGGATGAAGTCGCGGCCGAGCCGCCGCCCGAGCAGGAAGCTGACCGAATCCCCGGCCCAGGCGAAGAACCAGACGATCGCCAGCGTCAGCACCACCGACGTCTCTCCCACCCCGGCGACCGCGCCGGCGAGGATCACGACCGTCTCACCCGGAAGCACCAGCCCGACGAACGCCCCCGTCTCGGCGAACGCGAACACCCCCACCACCAGGTACGTCCACTCGCCCAGCGCGTCGGCGACGTCATCCAGCAGGTCCTGGAGGTCGAACTCCGGTAGAGCCGCCTTGACCACGAAGTAGCCGCCGACCAGCGCCACGATCACCAGCAGCACCCGCACGCGGTGGTCGGCGAGCAGCTTGCGGACGATGTTCATCTCATGCAGATGAGATTGAGCCGAACTCGGACGCGGCAAATTGATTCGGAGGATTCGGCGGTTTTCATGCGGAGGCCTCGAACGAGTCGGGCCCCGTGACGATCGCGTTCGCGTAGCGCGGCGGCAGCGCCGCCGCCGCCCGATCCGCGGCCGGCAGGCTCGAGAACAGACCCACCGCCGTCGGCCCGGAGCCGCTGACCAGCACCGCCTCCGCACCGACCTCCTCCAGCGCACTCAGCGCCTCTGCTATCCGCGGACTCAGCGACAGCGCGGCCCGCTCGAGATCGTTCAGCAGCAGCTCCCGATAGCCGAGCGGGCTCGCTCCCCCCTCCGCCGCCGCTCGCAGCCGCCCCTCGATCTCGGCCAGCTCCCGCTCGGAGCGCCCCAGCCCGAGCCGATCGGCCTCCGCGTAAACGTCGGCCGTCGCCAGCCCCCGGTCCTGCGTCACCAGCACAACCGCGAACTCGCCCGGCCGCGGCAACGGCTCGACCCGCTCCCCGAACCCCGCGACGAGAGCAAGCGATGGGTCGAGCTGGGACGGGACATCGGCGCCGAGCATCGCCGCGATCTCGCCGAGGCCCTCAACCTCCCCTGCCGCCAGACGCAGAATCGCAGCGGCGTCGGCGCTGCCCCCGGCGAGCCCGGCGGCGACCGGAATCCGCTTCTCGATCTCGACCCGCAGCGGCGGCCTCTCCCAACCGCGCTCGCGAAGCGCCACCAGCGCTTGCTCGGCCAGATTCGGCCCCTCGACACCGGCGCACACGACCTCGTCCTCCTCCGCCTCCTCCACCGTGATCCGGTCGGCGAGGCTGAGCGGGCAGAACAGCGAGCGCAGCTCGTGCAGCCCGTCCTCCCGCCTCCCGCCGAGGTACAGGCACAGGTTCAGCTTCGCCGGCGCGCGCAGCGTCATCGCAGCTCCTCGGCGAGGCGCTGGAAGTCGAGCGGCGCCAGCGACTGGGCGCGCGCATCGGCAGCAAGCCCTAAGGCCTCCAGCGCGGCGCGCGCGTCGTCGCGCGCCGCCACCCCCGACAGCTCCAGCGACCGCGCGAGAGCCTTGCGCCGGTGCGCAAACGCCGCCCGAACGATCCGCGACAGGTCGGCGCCCGCCCCCGGCCCAACCCGCTGCAGGCGCAGCAGAGCCGAGTCGACCCGCGGCCGAGGGACGAAAACCGCCCGATCCACCTTTCGCATCAGCTCCACCTCGCAGGCAAGCGCAACCAGCACGGTGGGGGAGCCATAGCTCCTACTCCCGGGGCAGGCACGCAGGCGCTCGGCGATCTCGCGCTGGACCATCACCGTCCACGAACTCAACGAAGGCAGCTCTTCGATCGTGCGAAGGATCAAGGGCGTGGCGATCGAGTACGGCAGGTTGGCGACCATCGCGGTCGGCACCGGGTCCAGGCTGCCGAGGTCGATCTTCATCGCGTCACCCCAAACGAGGCCGACATTCGAATGCTCTCCCACGAGCAAACCGAGTGGCTCGCGCAGTCGATCGTCGAGCTCAACCACGTGAACATGCCCGACGCGAGGCGCCAGCCGCTCGCTCAGCGCGCCCTCACCCCCGCCGACCTCGAGCACGACGTCGGCCCGCCCCACTCCCGAGTCGCGAACGATCGCGTCCAGCAGCTTCGGGTCGGCGAGGAAGTTCTGGCCGAGCCTGCGCTGGCGCGCGCCTGGCCGCGAGGCGCTCACGCTCACCACCCGAACGCGCGGGCAGCGTTCGCTTCCACCAGCTCCTCAAGCTGCTCGTAGCTCAGGCCGCGAACGTCCGCGAGCTGCTGGGCTGTGGTGACGACGTTCGCCGGCTGGTTCGGTTTCCCGCGCTGTGGCTGCGGGCTGAGGAACGGCGAGTCCGTCTCCACGAGCAGCAATTCGTCCGGAACGAGCCCGGCGGCCTCGCGCAACTCCCCCGACTTCGGATAGGTGACGTTGCCCGCGAATGAGCAGTACCACCCGTGCTCGACCGCATCGGCGACGCGCTCCGGCGAGGCGGAGAAGCAGTGCAGCACCACCGTCACCCCCTCGGCCTCGGCGGCGAGCAGCTCGAGAGTCTCGTCCGCCGATTCGCGCATGTGAATCACGAGCGCCTTGCCGCTGCGGCGCGCAATCTCGATCTGGGCACGAAAGGCCACGTACTGATCCTCTCGCGGCGCACGGTCGCGGTAGAAGTCGAGCCCGGTCTCGCCGATCGCGACGACGCGCTCGTGGGCGGCGAGCCGCTCGATTTCGGCCGCCGCCTCTTCGTCGAATCCACCGGCGTTGTTGGGATGGCGACCGACCGACGCGTAGACGCTCTCGTGGGCCTCGGCCGCCGCGATCGCCTCGCGATTGGACTTCTCGGTCATCCCCACCTCGAGGATGCGGCGCACACCCGCAGCCAGCGCGGCGGCGACCAGCTCGCCATCCGCCGGCTCACACTCGCCGAGGTGGGCGTGCGTGTCGACCAATTCCCCTTGGCGCGGAGCCGTTAGGCGACGCGAGCAGCAGGTGCCGTTTCCATTGTGTGAGTCTAGGTACAGCGCTGGCCGGTTCTCCGGGCGCCGGATCGCTCAGCGAACCTGTACGCGGCTGCCGTCGCGGTTCGCCGAGAAGCTCGTCGGGCCCCGCGTATCGGATTCGAGGTCGATCGACCACTCGACGCTGGTCGGGTTGGCGGTGCTCCAGCCGTACGAGGTGACGTCGTCGAGCGTCACCGGCTCGTGGCCCTTCTCCTCGCGGACGGCGTTGATGCCTTCGAGGATTCGCTCCGGCGCCTCGACGGGAAGATCCTCCATCGCCAGCACGTTGGGGCCGCCGACCTTGTTGAAGTAGAAGCGCGCCGGGGTGATCCCGACGTAGGAAACCGTCGTTCCCTCGGGCACTTTCCTCAGCGCATTCGTCAGTTGCTCCTCGAGCGGGCCCGCGTGGTAGAACGACTCCGGGTCCGAGCCCGACACCTCTTCGACCGGTTCGAACCCGGTGCCGCCACCGTCGATGGTGGAAACCGCGGGCGTCGAATCCGGCGCCGCCCACGCTCCGAGCTGCAGCCCACCCCAGACGCCGAGCGCGATCGCGACGATGCCGATCAAGGGCGGGACCGGGTTCATCCCTTCCCTTCAATCACCTTCTGCTTCAGCTGCTGGAACTCGCTCTCCGTGATCGCGCCGTCGGCGCGCAGCTTCTGCAGCCGCTCCAGCCGCGCCACCTGATCTCCCCGCGGTGCAGCACCGAAGGAGGACGGGGTCGACACGGAGGACGGCGTCGATACCGGCGTGCTCGGGACGCCAACCGACTGCTGCCTCCCGATCATCGTGCGAAGCCCGGAGAGCGACTTCAGGCCCCCCTCCACCGAGTAGACCTTGCCGCCCGAGAGCAGCATCGGCAGCCCGGCGAGACCCATCAGCGCAAACAGGAAGGCGACGATCAGCCCTCCCTCCTTGCCGCCCGGGCCGGGGTCGGCGTCGGGTCCCCAGACCCCCCAGAAGCAGGCGAACGAGATGCTGAGGAACGTCGCGCACCACATCAGCACCGCCGCGCTGACCCGCCTGGACCCGGCACCGCCGGGGGGATCGCCGCGGGCGGCGAAGAGCCCGGTGCCAACGAACGAGAAGAGCAAGCCGCCCGCGACGACGAAGAAGAGCCGCTCGATGTCGTCCGGGCACTGCCGCGCCGAGACGTAGGGGCCGCCGCTGGCGCAGGTGCCGATCTGCAGGAACTCGTTGATCCCGTAGGCGGCCGCGGTCACCGACGCCGCCAGGATCGCCAGCCCGAAGAAGCTCTTCAGCACGTAACCCACGGCCTACTCCGGCGCCTCGAGCTTCGGGAACAGCGGCTCGATGCGCTCGACCTTCGCACCTCCCGCGCGCGCGCCGAACTCGGTCAGCGTGCGCTCGCCCTCCCCAAGGGCCGCGAGCAGCCGCTCGGTGCTCTCGGGCATGTAGGGATATAGGAGCAGTGTCAGCACCCGCAGCCCCTCGGCGAGCGAATACAGGGACTGGTCGAGCGCCTCCGCCTCGCCCTCGTCCTTGGCGAGATCCCACGGCCGGCGCTCCTCGACGTAGCGGTTAAGGCGGCGCACCCGGCTCCAGATCTCCTCCAGAGCCTGGGTCAGCTCGGCGCGGTCGAGCAGCTCGCTCACCCGCTCCACGAGGCCGTCGAAGCCGTCGTCGCCGGCGCGCAGCTGCGGATCGGGCTCGGCGTCCGGTACGACCCCGTCGCGATAGCGCTCGAGCATCGCCAGGGTGCGGCTGGCGAGGTTGCCGTAGTCGTTGGCGAGCTCGGTCTCGTAGCGCGACTCGAAGCCCGCAGTCGACACCGCGCCGTCCTGCCCGAAGCTGACCTCGCGGAAGAGGTAGAAGCGCAGCGCGTCGGCGCCGAAGCGATCGATCACCTCGAACGGGTCGAGCACGTTCCCGAGCGACTTCGACATCTTCTTCTCGCCCATCAGCAGGTAGCCGTGGATCACCATCCTTCGCGGCAGCTCGAGCTCGGCCGCCGTCAGCAGCGCCGGCCAGATCACGGCGTGGAACTTGAGGATGTCCTTCGCGAGCACGTGCAGGTCGGCCGGCCAGAAGCGCTCGGTCAGATCCTCACCATCGCGCGCGTACGCGAGCCCGGTGACGTAGTTGAGCAGGGCGTCGAACCACACGTACATCACCTGATCGGGGTCCCACGGCAGTGGTACCCCCCAGGTCAGGTTCGGCCGTGACAGAGAGACGTCCTCGAGCCCCTGGCGGATGAACGCCTGCGCCTCGTTGCGGCGGAAGTCGGGGATCACGAAGTCCGGGCGCTCAGCGTACAGCCGCTCCAGCGGCTCCTGGAACGTCGACAGCCTGAAGAACCAGTTCTCCTCGCGCTTGCGCTCCAGCGGGATCTCGTGAATCGGGCAGGTGTTTCCCGGCCCCACCTCCGTTTCGGTCTTGAAGTCGGCGCAGCGCGGGCAGTACCAGCCCTCATACGTCCCCTCGTACACGTGGCCCGCGTCGTAGACCCGCTGCATGATCTCCTGGACACGCTTGACGTGCTGCGGGTCACTGGTGCGGATGAAGAAGTCCTCGGCGACCCCGACCTTCGGCATCAGCTCGCGAAACCTGGCCGAGTTGCGGTCGGCGAGCTCCTTCGGGCTCACCCCCTCGCGTTCGGCGGCCTGCACGGTCGGCTCGCCGTGCTCGTCGGTCCCCGTCTGGAAGAACACGTCCTCGCCCCGCTGGCGCATGTGCCGCGCGAGGATGTCGGCGGCGATCGTCGAGTACGCGTGGCCCAGATGCGGCTGAGCGTTGACGTAGTAGATCGGGGTTGTGACGTAGAAGGACACGAATCGGCGAGCTTAGACGCCGCGACAGCGAGTGGGGCGCGGCGCGGCCCGGCATAGACTTCGCTCGATGGCTTGGAACTGGCGCAACGCCGCCTTCGGCCAGTTCACCCGGGTCCATGTCCTCGCCTTCCGGCTCTCGCGAGGGCGGATCGGCGGAAGCATTCGCGGCGCCCCCGTGCTCCTGCTCGACCACGTCGGCCGCAAGAGCGGCGAGTGGCGCACGAGCCCGCTGCTGTACCTGCCGGACGGCGAGCGCTACGTCGTCATCGGCTCGAGGGGTGGCGCGCACAAGCACCCGGCCTGGTTCCTGAACCTGCGGGACATGGACGAGACAACGATCGAGGTCGACGGGAGAGCGGTCCCGGTGTCGGTGAAGCTGGCCAACCCCGAGCAGCGAGCGAAGCTGTGGCCGCGCGCTGTCCAGATGTACCGACGCGACGTACCGCCGAGTTGACCCGAAGCGCACCGGACGCGGGAGACCCGAACGATGGCGGTCTGCCTGACCCCGATCAAGGACTGAGGGCTAGAGGAGCTTCTCCTGACCCTTGGCGATCCGGCGGCGGGGGACACCAGCTGCCTCCTGTAGCGCCTCCTCGAGGTCGGTGAGGATGGCGCGCTCGGAGCGCGAGGCGACCAGCGGCTCGGTGAGCCCGTCCACGTGCACATAGGTGCGACGCCCGTCACCGCGCTCCTCCGGCGGCAGCGGCACGAGCGCAAACACCCGATCGGCGCGAACAAACCGCCCGTAACCAAGGGCAACCATCCGCGGATCGCGCTTGGGCATGCGCGAACTCTACGCCCAGCGACTACCGCCGCGGCTTCCGCCCCGTAAGCGCCGTGTAAAGATCGTTCGCGCTTGCACCGGTCAGCGCCGCGACCACGCTTGCGGCCGCTCGCGGTTTCGCGCCCGAGCGGACCAGCGAGCGCAGGGCGTCGACGGCGAAGGTGAAGTCTCCCCCGCCCTCCGCCGACTCCGCCGCGGGGCCGATCACGAGCACGATCTCGCCCTTCACGTCCTCCCGGAATCGCCGCGCAAGCTCCGACAGGGTGCCGCGGGCGATTTCCTCGTGGAGCTTGGTCAGCTCGCGGCAGACAGCGGCCGGCCGGTTGGGGGCGATTCCCGCGAGTGCGGCAAGCGAGCGCGGGAGCCGCCGGGGCGACTCGAACGCGACGACCGTCTCGCCGCCCTGGAGCACCCGCTCGAGCTCGCCGGCGCGGCGCGGGAGGAAGCCCTCGAAGCGCCAGCGATGTGCCGGGAGCCCGGAGGCGACCACGGCCGCCACCACGGCCGAGGGCCCGGGCAGGACCTCGAGGTCAAGCGAGCGGTCGATGCACGCTTTGATCAGCCGGTAGCCGGGGTCGGAGATTCCGGGCATCCCGGCGTCGGTGATCAGCGCGACCTTCGCGCCCCGCTCGATCGACTGCACGAGCTGGCGCGCACGCTGCACTTCATTGCTGTCGTGGTTCGAGACCAGCTTCGGCGGCTTCAGCTCCAGCTTCTCGAAAAGGCGCCCCGCGAGCCGGGTGTCCTCGCAGGCGACGATGTCGGCCTCCTCGAGCGCCTGGCGGACCCTGGGAGTCAGATCGCCCATGTTTCCGATCGGGGTGGCGCAGACCGTGAGCCGGCCGGTTGCGGGGGTCGCCCCCCGGCGCACGGCTCTGCGCGGCTCGTCGCCGGTGCGGGTTCCCGCCGATCGCACCGCCATGAGCTAGTGGGACTCCTCGTCGAGCTCGGTCATTGCCATTGCCGCAGCGCCGATCATTCCGGCTTCCGGACCCAGCTCCGCCGGCACGATCGAGACTCGGTTCATCGGGGGAAGCGCCCGCGAAGCGAGGACCTCGCGTGCCGGGTCGAGCAGGAGGTCACCGAGGGCAATAACGCCGCCGCCGATCACGATCACGTCAGGGTCGAAGATGTTTGCGAAGTTAGCGGCACCGACGCCAAGGCGGCTGCCGATCAGCGCCACCACCTCGCGCGCGACCTCGTCCCCATCGAGCGCCGCCTTCGACACCTCCACACCCGTGATCTCCTCACCGGCGGCGAGCATGCGCCCCAGCGCCGACTCCGGCTCGCGCTCGGCGGCGGTTCTGCCTTCGCGTCCCAGTGCGGTGCCCGAGGCGAGCGCTTCCAGGCAGCCGCGATTGGGACAGCTGCCCTGGCACTTCGGCCCGTCGACCTCGATCACGGTGTGGCCCAGCTCGGCCCCGGCGCCGTGGGTGCCGCGATACAGCCGGCCCTTCAGCACCAGGCCGCCGCCGATCCCCGTTCCGATCGTCAGCATCACCATGTTGCGGGACCCGCGCCCCGCTCCGTAAAGGAACTCGGCAAGCGCGGCGACGTTGGCGTCGTTGTCGATGAAGACCGGAAGGCCAATCCGCTCGTGCATCAGGTCGCGGATGGGGACGTCGTTCAACGGCAGGTTGACCGCGTTGACGGCGACGCCCTTCTTGCGGTCGATCGTGCAAGGAATGCCGAGGCCCGCCGCCACCACCTCCGATCTCGCCTGGATGGCGGCTTCGAGCTCGCTCCCAAGGGTCTTGATCAGCCGCTCTTCGCTCAGCCCAACGGATGGCTCGGTGTCGCGGTAGTGCACATGTTGGAGGCGGTCGACGACGCCGACGGCCATCTTCGTGCCCCCGAGGTCAACGCCAATCGCCTCCTCGCTCATCGGTGGGCCATCTTTTTCCGGGGATCCATGCGCCAGTATTGATAGCTGGTGATGGCCCCGAGCGAGCGCTGGCGCTGAATGGCGGCTGATGACCGCGATCCCGGGGGTCAGGGCGGGCAGGTGCCCCCTGAGGAATCGCCCGATTACAAGGTCTACCGCTCGCGGCGGGGGATCGGCGGCCTGGGAAAGCCTGATCTTGCCGGCCTACGAGGCAAGGTCAGCCGCTCGAAGAAGCCCGACGAGCCGGCCCCACCCGGCCAACCCCAGCCCCCACCCACCAAGCGCAAGCGGGGGTGGGTGAAGTGGGTGATCCTTGGAGTCGCCGGCTGGGTGCTGTTGAGCCTGATCGCGTTTTCGCTGTCGGCGCAGATCCAGAAGTCGAAGCTGGCCGGCAACGTCGACGACGTCCTCGACGGGAACCCGTTCCTGGCGTTCAGCGCCCAGAACATCCTCGTTCTCGGGACCGACGTCCGGGCCCCGGAATTCGCCTCCGACAGCGAGAAGGCGGCAAAGAAGTGCTACGAAGCCGCGGCCGCGGGGAAGAACCCGCCCACCGAGTGCGAGCCCTACCGGGCGGACACGATCATGATCGTGCGCGCGGGCGGCGGTGCGTTCGAGAAGCTGTCAATACCGCGAGACACCTACGCGGCGATCCCCGGGCACGACTCCCAGAAGATCAACGCGGCCTATGCGTTCGGCGGAGCTGCGTTGCAGGTCCGGACCGTCGAGGACTTCCTCGGGATCGACATCGACCAGGTGGCGATCGTCGACTTCCGCGGATTCGTGGACTTCATCGACGCGCTCGGGGGGATCGAGGTCGATCTGGCCGAGCCCGTGTGCTCGGAGATCTCCGGCGGCGCGGCGAACGGCGGGATCACGCTCGAGCTGCCGGCCGGCGAGAGCACGCTGAACGGGGACGAGGCGCTGGCGCTGTCACGAACCAGGATCAGCGACTGCGACGGTGACGGGAACGCCGACGCCGCGCTTCCGGACGTGTTCCGGGCCGGCCTCCAGCAGGCCGTGATCTCCGGAATCAAGGGCCGCCTCACCAGCCCGCTGCGGTTCCCCTACAACTTCATCAAGGGCCCGATCATCGGCTGGACGGCCCCGCAGGCCCTGGTCAGCAGCATGGGGGCGCTGATCATGCCCCAGCTCCTGTTCGCCTCGGTGATCGGCGGCGAGTCCGGGACACAGATCCTGGAGCCAAGCGGTGGGTTCGGCCCCGGTGGGAGCCTGCTAGTGCCGCAGGAGGAGTGCTTGAGGGCGGTGCAGGAGCTGCTGGGGGAGGATCCGCCGCGAACGCCGGTTTGCTCGCCGGGGTAGGGCTACGAGGCGTCTGTGGCCGTCTTTGCTGCCTTGTCGGACTTCGAGGCCGAGTCGGAGGATGAGCCGGAGTCCTTTGACCCTGACTCCTTCGATGCCCCGTCCGACGAACCCCCTCCAGACTTCTTCTTCGCGTAGTCCGTCGTATAGAACCCAGACCCCTTGAAGTGCACCGCCACCGGGCGGTAGACCTGCTGGACCGGCTTGCCGCAGACCTCGCACTCGGTCACGGGCGGGTCGGTCATTCTCTGAACGACGTCGAACACGTGGCCGTCGGGGCATTTGTACTCGTAGGTGGGCATCGGGAATCCTCGCCGGCGTGGGGGATTATCGCAGGCGGGTGCGGCGCTTCTGGCACTCGGCTACCGCGAGCGCCAGATGGTCGGAGGGCGACTCAGTCGTCGCGCTCGTCGGAGGGAAGCAGCGAGACCCCCGTCGAGTGCCAGATCAGCCAGATGGCGACGTGCCGGCCGACGCGCAACGGTGAGGTGATCAATTCGTTCATGTGCTCCTTTGCCCCTGGGCCTATATTGGGCCAGTCGTCGGTCGCCATTCTGCCTGTTGAATCGGTCGCCACGGCGATCTTCTGAAGCCGCCAACCGGGTGGTCAACGCAAATTGGGCAATTCTCAACCAGACGACCAAGCCAGCGGCGAGGTGAGCCTCGACGAGATCGTCGCGCTCGCAAAACGGCGCGGGTTCATCTTCCAGTCCTCGGAGATCTACGGCGGCCTTGCATCGACCTACGACTTCGGCCACTACGGGGTGCTGCTGAAGAACAACGTCAAGGCGGAGTGGTGGCGGGCGATGCTGCAGGAACGCGACGACATCGTCGCGCTCGACTCGGCGATCCTCCAGCACCCGCGAGTCTGGGAGGCGTCCGGGCATCTCGAGGGCTTCACCGACCCGCTCGTCCAGTGCCTCGGCAAGTGCAAGAAGCGGTGGCGCGAGGACCACGTGCGCGAAGAGCAGCTCGGGGCCGAAGACGCCGCGGGGGAAATCCGCTGTCCCGAGTGCGGAGGGGAGCTGTCCGAGCCACGCCAGTTCAACCTCATGTTCAAGACCCACATGGGGCCGGTGGAGGAGTCGGGCGCGGAGGTCTACCTGCGCCCGGAGACGGCGCAGGGGATCTTCGTCAACTTCAAGAACGTGGTCCAGTTCGCGCGCCGCAAGCCGCCATTCGGGATCGCCCAGATCGGAAAGTCCTTCAGGAACGAGATCACGCCGGGCAACTTCATCTTCCGCACCCGGGAGTTCGAGCAGATGGAAATGGAATTCTTCGTCCCTCCCGCCGAGGCGGAAACGTGGCATCGCCACTGGATGGACGAACGCATGCGCTGGTACACCGAGCTCGGCCTCCGCCCCGACCACCTGCGGCTGCGCGAGCACGGGCCCGAGGAGCTCTCCCACTACTCGAGCGCCACCTCGGACATCGAGTACCTGTTCCCGATGGGCTTCTCCGAGCTGGAGGGGATTGCCAACCGCGGAGACTTCGACCTCACCCAGCACGCCAAGTTCTCGGGCGAGAAGCTCGAGTACTTCGATCAGAACTCGGGCGAGCGCTACGTCCCCCACGTGATCGAGCCCGCGGCGGGCGTCGACCGCGCCGCCCTGGCCTTCATCACAGACGCCTACGAGGTCGAGGAGGTCGAGGGCCGCAAGCGCACGGTGCTGCACCTGCATCCGCGGCTGGCGCCGGTGAAGGTGGCGGTGCTGCCACTCGTCTCGAAGGAGGGAATGCCCGAGCGGGCACGGAAGATCTTCGACTCGCTGCGCGGGGTGATCGCAGCGGAGTACGACGAGGGTGGGTCGATCGGCAAGCGCTATCGGCGCCAGGACGAGATCGGCACCCCGTGGGGCGTCACCGTCGACGGGCAGACGATGGAGGACGGGACCGTGACCCTCCGCGATCGCGACTCGCTTGAGCAGACCAGGATCGCAGCCGAGGCCCTGCCGGAGGAGCTGACCGGGCGACTGGCCGCCGAATGGGCATCACCGAAGCAGGGTTGATCGGCGAGCGCGGCCGCCCGCGATCGGAAGCAGCGCGCGCGCTGCGGCCGGGCGGGTAGGCTGCGCCTGCAGATGGCTCGCCGCTCGAGGGGTACACGCTTTGCCGCGCTCGCCGTCACCGCGACGCTTGCGAGCGGGACCGCGCTCGGCAGCGGATGCGGCGAGAGCGACCCCCCGGACCCGGTGCTGGAGCGGGGGCCCGCACCGCCGGCGGGCGGGCTGATCGCCACCGACGCGACCCTCCGCGGCGGCGCGGACTTCACGACCCTCGCCACCGCGACAAACCGTTCACAGGGGACGGGCCAGGCGCTGATCGTCGGGCTCGCCGTGATCGAGCGTGGAGTGCCCGAGCTGCGCATCCTGATCGAGGGCGACCCGGTGCCCAGCGAGGGGACGCAGTTCACCGGCGGCGGCGGCCGGGTGGCGGCGATCTACTGCTCGTGCGATCTTCCGGTCGGCGACAGCGACATCACCCTGGAGGGACGCAGCCGGGCGGGTGGAGTGATCGGGGCACGCTCGCTGATGACCTTCACTCCGGCAGCGCCCGAGCAGATCTCCGGCACCGACCTCGTCGACGCGGTCGGCTTCAACAACGCCGAAACGACCATCACCCCCTCCGGGTCGGTGATGGCCACCACGCAGCTGCGATCGGCGACCGACGAGGTGCTGCTGCTATCGGCCTACTCGATCCCCCGAGGAGAGCAGCTCCTCCCCGCAGGCGATACAGGACCGAGGCGCTGCTGAACGGGGAGGCGATGCCGGAGGTGGCCAGCGCCACGATCCCCGACGGCAAGCTCGAGATCTTCTTCTCGGAGGGATCGGTTTCCGAGGGCGCCGAGATCGAGCTGATCGGCTTCACGGTCAGCGGGAACGCAAACGCCCACGTGACCGCGCTGGCCGTCTGCCCCTGCGGCCTCGACTGAACCTCTGTGCGATGGCTCACACATCGCTTGATTCGGCCGGTGGGCGGCCCCTAATCTCCACGCAGAAAGGAGGTTGCGATGACCACAAAGACCGCTGACGTTTCCTCGAGCCCGGCTGCCCAGATCAGCTACGAGGACCTGTATCGCCGCTGGGAGCAGGGCAACTGGCAGGCGACGGAGGTCGACTTCTCGCAGGACAGGGAGGGCTGGGCGGCTCTGTCGGAGATGCAGCGGCGAAGCGCACTCTGGACCTACTCGATGTTCTTCTTCGGCGAGGACTCCGTAACCGACAACCTCTCCCCCTACATCGACGCCGCCCCGAGGGAGGAGCAGAAGTACTTCCTCGCCACCCAGCAGGTCGACGAGGCGCGGCACGCGGTCTTCTTCTCGCGCTTCTTCCGCGAGGTGATCGGGGTCGAGGGCGACATCTCCGCCGGCCTCGCGTACACGCTGCCGCAGCTCGGCTGGGGCTACAGGCACGTCTTCGCACGCCTCGATCGGATGGCGGACGAGCTGCGCCGCGACCGGTCGTTGCCGAAGTTTGCGCAGGCGATCGCGCTATACCACATGGTGGTCGAGGCGACCCTGGCGCAGCCCGGGCAGCATTTCATCGAGGACTTCTTCACCAAGGAAGGGTCGATGCCCGGCTTCAGCGAGGGTATGCACAACGTCTCCCGCGACGAGCAGCGCCACATCGGCTTCGGCGTCAAGGCGCTCTCGGACTGCTTCGCGGAGAGCGACGAGTGCAAGGCCGCCGTCGTCGAGCTCTTGCGCGAGGTGCTCCCTTACTCGCTGGCCGTGTTCGTGCCGCCGAACTGGGACCTCGAGTACACGCGCTGCTACGGCTTCGAGCTCGAGGACATCTACGCATTCGGGCTGCGCTCGGTGGAGAGCAAGTGGCGGGCGGCCGGATATCCGATCGACGAGATGCCCCCCGGCGTCTTCCCGTTCGATCACGACGCCCCGGTCGAGGAGCGCACGCGACGGGCGATTGCGCTGCTGAAGGCTGGCGTCACCGGGCAGCCGGTGCCGAACCCGGACTCCTCGCCCGAAGCTCAGGCGCTGCTGTTCGACGTGATCGCCCGCTCGGCCGACACGAGCGCGGTCAACGGCAAGCCGATCACGATCCAGTGGCGCTTCAGCGATGCCGCGCCGTGGCACATCGTGATCGACAACGGCTCCACCAGCGCCCTACGGGGCGAGTCGGCCGACGCGGACCTGACGCTCGAGACAACGTGGCGCGAGTGGCTGAAGGCCTCGACTTGGGGCGGCGATCCGCGCCGGGCGATGCTGCGCGGCAAGATCAAGCCACGCGGAAATCCGCTGATGTTGCTGCGGATGGCGAAGATCTTCCGGGGACGCAACAGATCCACCGCTCGCGGCGCGCCTGAGCCCCTCACCGAGCTCCCGAACCCGCAGATCCTGGATCGACTCGAAAGCAGACGACAGGGGCGGCCGATGATGGGCTGCGTGCTCGGTCAGGGTTTCCACTACTCGCGACCGGTCGCCGCGGAGGAAATCACGGCGATGCTCGGCGGATCAAGCCCGGCTGCGCCGCGTCAGACCGTCGTCGCGTAGGCCCGGGGCGAGCCGCCTCGGCGTTCAAATAGTGTCCCGTCGGTGAGCGGGGAGGATCTCTATTAGGTCTTCCGCACCCCCGACGAGCGCTTCGAGGGCTTGGACGGCTACACGGTGGCCCCCGCGTACCGCGAGTGGGAGGGCCTGCGCCTGGCGCACGTGGACGAGGGCCCGCAGGGTGGTGGCGAGCGCCCGATTGTGCTGCTTCACGGCGAGCCGACGTGGTCGTACCTGTGGCGAAAGGTGATGGCGCCGCTTGTCGAGGCCGGTCACCGCTGCATCGCCCCGGACCTGCCGGGCTTCGGGCGCTCCGACAAGCCGACCGATGTCGGCTGGTACAGCTACGACCGCCACACCGCGGCGATCACGGACCTGTTCGACTCGCTGGAGCTGCGCGACGTCACCCTCGTCCTCCACGATTGGGGTGGCCCGATCGGCCTCCGCGTCGCCGCCGAGAATCCAGAGCGGATCGCCCGCCTCGTGGTCATGGACACGGGCATCTTCACGGGCCACCAGAAGATGTCCGAGGCGTGGCTCGCGTTTCGCGATTTCGTCGAGCGCACCGACGACCTGCCGATCTCGATGCTGGTGCGCGGCGCCTGCGCCAGCGACCCCGGGGACGAAGTCGCCGCCGCCTACGACGCTCCGTTCCCGAACCCCGAATCGAAAGCCGGCGCGCGCGCGTTCCCGCTGATGCTCGCGACCACGCCCGACGCTCCCGGAGCGGAAGCGGGGCGCAACTCGCTCGACGTGCTCACCGCCTCGTCGCCGCCGACCCTCGTGCTGTGGGCCGATTCCGATCCGATCCTGACGCCGAAGATGGGCGCTCGGCTGGCCGAGAAGCTCGGCTGGCCCGAGCCCGAGATCATCCCCGCCGCCTCGCACTTCCTCCAGGAGGACCAGGGAGAGCTGATCGGGAGGCGGATCGTGGACTGGCTCGACGAGTCGCGCCCCGGCGACAGCTGAGCAGCGCAGATCCTTGGCGCGCTGCTTCGTCACTCGCGAGCTGCCCGGAACCGCCCTCGATCGCCTGAGAGAGGCGCACGACGTCGATCTCTGGCCCGAGCGACTGCCGCCTCCGCTGGAGATCCTTCGCGAACGCGTGAGCGAGTGCGAGGGGCTGCTGTCGCTGCTCACCGACCGCATCGACGCCGAGTTGATCGCGGCGGCGCCGAAGCTGCGGGCGATCTCCAACTACGCCGTCGGCACCGACAACGTCGATCTCGCCGCTGCGACGGCGAGGGGGATCCAGGTCGGCAACACCCCGGACGTGCTCACCGACTCGACCGCGGATCTCGCGGTTTCGCTGATGCTCGCGTCGTCACGTCGCCTCGTGGAGGGTGAGCAGCTGGTGAGGGAAGGTGGTTGGCTGACCTGGGAGCCCGGGCTGTTGCTGGGGCGAGACCTGAACGGGGCCACCGTCGGGATCATCGGCGGGGGACGGATCGGGAGCACCGTCGCCAGGCGCCTGGAGGGCTTCGACGCCGAGGTGCTGATCAGCACCCGCCGCGGTGGAGTGCCGCTCGAGCGCCTGCTCGCGGAATCCGACTTCGTCAGCCTGCACGTGCCGCTGACCGCTGAAACCGAGCAGATGATCGGCGAGCCCGAGCTACGCGCAATGAAGGACAGCGCCTACCTGGTCAACACCGCCAGGGGAGCGCTCGTGGATTCCGGCGCCCTGGCGCGAGCCCTGAAGGAGGGCTGGATCGCCGGCGCCGCGCTCGACGTCACCGACCCCGAGCCGCTGCCGTCGGACGACCAGCTACTGGAGGCGCCGAACCTGTTGATTGTTCCGCACATCGGCTCGGCGACGCACCGGACGCGCGAAGCGATGGCCGAGATCGCGGTCGAGAACCTGCTCGCCGGGCTGGCGGGCAGCCCGATGCCACACCAGGCGAACCCGGTGCTCTAGCGGTCGGTGCTTGCGAGGACTACCACAAGTTTCCGTCCCCTCGCGGGCCCCGTCTGGAGCTGAACTTTCCGAATATCTCTGTCGGACGCGGGGGCGGCTCGTCCATGGTCCTGGACGAGCCACCCACCGCAACCCGAGACCCCCCGGCCCCCTTCGCTTCGCCAAGTGCGTGATCCGCTGTGCCGAGCAGCTCCTCCGCCGATTCCTCGTTACTCCAGTCGGCGACACCGAATGAGACCCCCAGCGATACATCGGTCAAGTCTGCGATCGCCGTAATGATCTTGCCGCGCAGGCGCTCGGCGACGACGCGCGCACCGTCCCCTCCGGTCTCGGGCAGAATGACCACGAACTCGTCGCCGCCGAAGCGGCCAACCGAGTCGTACGGGCGAGCGTCGCTGCGCAGCGCCTCCCCCGTTGCGGCAAGCACGCGGTTGCCCTGGAGGTGACCGAGCCGGTCGTTGATCCCCTTGAACCCATCGAGGTCGACGAATGCGCAGGAGAGCGAATGGCCGCGACGCTGAGCGCGCGCGAACTCCGCGGAGAGCACGTCCATAGTCGCGCCGTAGTTCAGGCATCCGGTGAGCGCGTCGCGGGTGGCCGAGCCGACGACGTCGGTGAGCCCGTTGCCGTCGAGCATGCACAGCGCGGCAAATCCGGCGTATGACTCGACGAGCCAGCGCAACTTCTCGATCTCCACAGACGGCGGCTCCTCGAAACCGGCATAGAGAGCACCGATCACTCCCTGCGGTGCGCGCACCGGCGCGGCCAAAATCTGGACCGCGCCGGTGCCGTCACCGTTCTCAGCCGCTGGGGCAAGCGGCGGATGAACGACCACGCCTTCGGACTCGAAGGCGCGGTCGAGTATTGAAGCTTCGGGAACCCAGGGCACCGGGATGTGATCGCGCTCCCACATGGAGAGGATCCGCGGCCCCGCCGCGCCGTCGCGCGCGACGAGCGCCCCCATGTCGGCCCCGACCGAGTCGAAGAAGGCGCGAAGCAGCTTCCGATAGGTCTGCGCCTGGTCGGTGTCGTGGGGGCGGTCTGCCCGCGCGCTGGAATCTGTAACCGGATCGGCCATAGGGGTGCTCAATTTCGACATCCCAGGCCGCGCGGCCCCGGCCAGCGTGTGACTTCGGGCGGGTCCGGTTTGTCGTGAGCCCCCCTTAGCGAATCCGACTGAGGTCGTCTAGGCGTAAGGGAACTACGAGAGAGAATACCCTAAAAGCGAGTCGCAAACCCCCCTTGAACGGGTGGACTTACTCACCCGTCCCCTGCCACCTTCGCGCAAACAGCGCGGTTCGGCGAGGTCAGCCGAGAATCTGCCGGTACTGCTCGAGATTCGCCGCCGTCGCCAGGTAACCATCCCTGAACGTCAGCGTCGCCTCTTCGGCCTCGAGGGCGGCGTCGTTGAGCGCTCCGGCGAGCTCCTGCGCGTCCATCTTCCCCGGGGACGAGTCCAGGCCATGGCCATTCGCCGCCAGCAGGGACGCAAGCGCATTGGAGCTTCTCGTCATCTCGGTCGCCGCCGCGACCAGTTCCTGCGAGGCCTCCGCCCATCGGTTAGCGGCCACAACCCACTCCCGGAAGGCGTCGGCGTCCTGATTGCTGATCTCGCTCATCGCCGGGTCTCCGTTCCTCGGTTTCGCAGTCCGAGGTCATGGCCGGCGTGCGACCGCAAATCCGTCCTACCGTGCCCACGAGACTAGCACCGAAGGGGTATGATGGTGTGTCGTTCGCGCTTGTGATTTGGCGCGTGCTAAGCAGTAATTCGGGTAAGTAAGTAGGTAGGCATGACGGAGAGCAGCGAACAGCTCACGGGGGGCGATCTCCTATCGGCGATCTCGACGCGGATCGTCCAGGTGTTGCGCGAGCACTACGGCCGCGGCCCGATGCGTGCGAAGACCTACATCCTCGACGACCTCGTCGTCTGTGTGCTTCGGAACGGATTCACTGCGATCGAGCAGACGATGATGGAAGCCGATCGCCCCGATCGCGTGGTCGAGATGCGCCACGACTTCCAGCAGATGATGGGGGTTCGCTACAAGGAGATGATCGAGCAGTTGACGGGCGCGAAGGTGACAGCGTTCCTCAGCCAGGCCCACGTCGAGCCCGACATCACGCTCGAGGTCTTCATCCTCGACAGGCAGCTCGAGGGCTTCGGCGCCGCCGAGCTCACCCAGCCACCAAGAATCGACGTGGAGTAAGGATCACGCCGCGCCGGTCGGTCCCCCATCGTGGGATAGGACTTTGACCGTCTCCTTTCTCTTCTTCCTTTCCTCTTTCTGCCTTGCTTCCTCCTTTGTCCTCTCCGCGTTCGGTGCGTTCGCGGGCGTTCGCGCGCTCGCCGTCCTCTGTCGGTTCCGTACGGTTCCTGGTCGTGTGCTCGGCGGGTTGCGGTGGGTCTCGTCGCGTCGGTGCGGGTTGGTCGGCGCTCGCGGCGCGCGGGCGCTCCGGCTTCTTCGCGTCACCGGTGGACTCGCGGTCTCTCGCGGCTCCTGGCACGCCGGCGCTCTGCACTCGCGGACATCGACGCACCGGGTCGCGGCGCGACTACGCCGACCGTCGGGTCGTCGGTCGCTGACGCGGTGTCTCGGGCGTCGCGCCGCGGGATCGAACCTCCGCGATCGCCAGCTCACGTTGCCTCGACGCCTCGCGTGGTCGAGGTTCTCGTCGTTGAGATAAGTCGCTGCCGTCGCCGCGCCACCCGCTCGCCTGCTGCCTGATGTATCACGCACCACACGCCGCTCGCACGCCCGCAGCACATCACTGTGCGAGATCGCGCTGCATTACCAACCGCCCTCCTACACTCCTTCACTCGCCCGCATTCGCATCTTGCTTCCTAACGCATTCCGCTCGCTCTCACAGCCGCCGCTCCCCCCCCCCTCCCCACCGCTCTCTCTCCCCTCCCCCCCCCTCCCCCCCCCCCGTGTCCTCGGGTCGGCGGCTGCCTAGGCCGCGAGACCAACGCCTGTGTCTCTCTTTGCGCCCGGCTAGGCAAGCGTTTGGAGCACCGAGGGAGGGGTTGGGGCTGCATGGCCGCTGCGGGCTTCTTTCGGTGCGTGGCTTTCGACGACATGTGAATTTTCGGCACTGTCATGAGGTGCCGAGAATCAATCCCGCTCGTCTTTGGGATCAGGCTGATCTCAGCGCCTCGCCGCCCGCCAGCACGGTGTCGTCGCGCGCTGGCAGCTCGTCCGAAGCTGCGCGCTCGGCAGGGAGCGATCCGGCATACGCCTCGAAGTCCGGCACGCCTGCTCGTCGTCTGCCCGGGCGTCTACGCCGTCGGCCACTCGCACGCTCTCACGAGAAGGTCGGTGGATGGCGCGGTTCTCTGGCGGCGGGCCCGAAGCCGTGCTCAGCCACCGGGCTGCCGCGCGCTTGTGGCAAATCCGCGCGACTTCGCTGCTCGAGGTGACATCGCCCCACCAGCGCCGCCCCCGCAAGCGCAGTCGATCTTCCATCTCTCGGTGCTGCCGTTCGACGAGGTCACAAACGAGGATGGGATCCCCGTCACCACCGTCACCCGCACGATCCTCGACCTCGCGGCGGTGCTGCCACGCCGCCAGGTGGAGAGGCGATCAACGAGCCGAGGGCAAGCGCCTCTATGACCGCCTCTCGCTCCCCGAGCTGCTCGAGCGCTACCCGCGCCGCCGCGGCACGGCGACGATCAAGACGATCCTCGCCGATCAGCGCCTCGGCGATCGCGTTCACGCCTCGCGAGCTCGGGAAGCCTTCCTCTCCTTCCTCGCTGCCGTAGCCTCACCTCGTCCCCCGCCACCAATACGTGATCCACTCAACTGGCACGCTTGCTTCGAGTGCACTCCGTCGTCGCAAGAGCAACGCCTATCATCGAGCTCGACAGCCCCGCTGGCAGCGACCCCCAGCGCTTCGAGTCATATCCCGTTCGCGACCTCATCCTTCGCCGCCCCGCGGCGCGCCGCATCCGGGTGACTTGCCGCGAGGCTGTCTCGCAACGGGCGCTTCCGCCGTCTCTCTCGCTGTTCGTCGTTGCCCGGCGTCGCGTCTACTGCCCGCTCAGAGCTGGTCGAGCAGTTTCTGGCGCTGCTGCCGGTACTCGGAGTCGTTGAGGACGCCCTGCGCGCGCAGGTCGTCGAGCTGCTTCAGCTGCGCGGCGATCGCGTCTGCGTCACCGAGCCCAGAGGCCGTCCCGGCCCCGGCTGCCGCGATCGTTCCGTTCCCCGCCATCCCCGCGAGCGCGCCGAAGTCGACCCCGTGCGATTGGAGAGCACTCAGCATCGCCTCCTGTAGCCCGGGCACGCTCGAGGCGTCGATCGCACCGGGATTCTGCGGGTCAACCCCGTGCTGGCGGAGGGCATTGATGACGTCCTCTCGCAGGCCCTGTACGTCCCGGAGGTCGATCGACTGCTGCGCCTGCGTCACGTTCACCTGGCCCCCGGCCATCCCCTTCAGCAAGTCCGTCCAGTCCGCGCCCTGGCCCGGTACCTGCGCACTCGGGGCGGGCGGATCGCCGTAGGAAGCCGAGCCACCTTCGGCCTGGATCTGGCCGAGCGCCGACTCGCGCTCCCGGCGGTGGCGAAAGACGTCGAACAAGCCCATGCGAGCCCGATTCTACGCAGTGGAATGATCGGCTTCGGATGAAATGCAGCACTCACCAGAGCTTTGCGGACGCGCCTCTAGTGGCGTGAAACGGGAACCTGCTCGCCGCGAGGCTGCGGGCTGCCGGCCGGGAGCCCATCTCTCCTGGGCATCTCGCTGTCCGGGATGCCCTCAGCCGAGCGGGGGACCCGCCAGGCCAGCGTCGCGCCGACCGCGAGCAGGAGCAGGGCGCCCGAGACAAGCAGCGCCACGTCCAGCCATGTGAACAGGAAGGTGTCCATTCTGCTTCTGAGGGAGCATCGGCAACACCGGGGCCGGCGCGACTTTGTGGACCGCATCTGGACAGATCGCGGATCGCCGTGCGTGTGGGGTGACGCATCTACCCCAGGGACGCGAATCCCTAACCTGCGTGGGGCAGTCGCATTTACTCGTTCACCGGCAGAAGTTCACCTTAAGACTGCGAGGCGGGCAGCCACGATTCAGATGGCGGTTGTTGTGAGGGGAATCGAGAAAATGAATAGGGGAGCCAGCTTGAGGGTGCTGCGCGTGGGAACAAAGGCGCTGCTGTTCACGACGGTTGCGGGGCTGGTCTTCGCCCCCGCGAGTTTCGCCCACCCACATCCCAACGAAGGAAGGCTTGACGGGCAGGCGGCGTCGGGACGGACTCAGGTTTCCGAGGCCGAATCACTCACCGGGCTGGACCTCAGCATCGCGCTGGGCGGCGGTCTGTTGCTGATCGGGGCGGGCGCCGCCACGGCTCGGCTGG
>CAWIPO010000008.1:517500-1226219 GCA_963838095.1 uncultured Thermoleophilia bacterium | reverse complement strand
GGCCTCGAAATCGCTGACGATTGCTGCATGGGCGGCGCGGTATGCCGCACTGTCGCTCGTCGCGACAGCTGACATTGCCTGCGCAGCGCGCGCGAAAGCCTCCGACTCGCCCCTCATCGCCTCAGCAGCCTCCAGCGCCAGCGCATCATCGCCTTCCACGAGCGCCGCGAGGCCAACCGCATAGGCGCGCGTCGGTGAACCGCCCGTTTCCCTACCCAGCCCCTCCCGCACATACGCGGCCTCTGTGCCCCCGTCCCCCGCCAGGATTGCGGCCTTCAGCATCCCGACCAGGCGTCCATATGCCGTCGGGTGGGCGGCCTCCCAGGAGCGCCGGTACAGGTCCGAGACCTCGCGAAACGCCGCTGGGGCCGCGGAGTCCCCCGCCAGCAGCAGCCTCTGCGCCTCGGCCTCCCGGGTGAGCGCTTCGCGCAGCAGCCGTTGTTGCTCGCGCTCGGCCACGCGGTCAGAATAGGCGCGTGGCGAGCGATGGGATCCCTGTGCCGGAGGTGAGGGCGGCCGGCGGCGTTCTCGTGCGCGAAGGGGACGGCGGACCCGAGGTTGCGCTGGTGCATCGCCCACGCTACGACGACTGGTCGTTGCCGAAGGGGAAGCTCGCACCGGACGAGGGCTACGAGGAGGGGGCCCTGCGCGAGGTGGAGGAGGAGACCGGCCTGCGCTGCACCCTGGAGCGCGAGGTCGCGTCCTCGAGCTACGGCGATGCCAAGGGCCGCGACAAGCTCGTCCGCTACTGGTTGATGCGGCCGCTGGAAGGCGAGTTCGTGCCCAACGCGGAGGTCGACGAGCTGCGCTGGCTGAGCCCGGATGACGCCGAGCGGCTGCTGACCTACAACCGCGACATCGCGGTGCTTCGCTCGGCGCTCTGAGAAACAAAACGGGGCGCCTGAGGCGCCCCGCTTTGCTTGGGGAGGGGGATCGAACCGGGCTCTCGCCCGGAACGCTTGTGTGTCAAGTCAGCTCCAGCGGTCCCATTGCTTCAGGTTGCGGGTCACCGAGCCGAGGAAGCGGCCGCCCTCGTACCAGCCGCCCTTCGACCAGAGCTCGAAGTGCAGGTGGCAGGCGCTCGCGTTGCCGGTGTCGCCGACGCGGCCGATGCGCTGGCCGGTCTTCACCTTCTCGCCTTCGCGCGCCTCCGCCCGGTCCTGGAGATGCATGTAGACGTAGTCGAACTTGGTGTGCTTGCCGTCGATGACGATGTAGTTGCCGCCGCCGGCGCCGTCATAGCCGACGGCCTGGACGGTGCCGGCGTGGGCGGCGACAAGCCGCAATCCGCAGTCGGCCATCACGTCCTGGCCCTTATGTCCGCGGCCGGCGCCGATTCCGTCCCCATACGTGTGGGGACCGCGGATCGGGAACTTGTGCGCGTAGAAACCGGCGTCGGGCTTGCCGTCGGCGTTCGAGTCGTCGGCCGACTCGCCGTCAGCGCTGATCACGCGGAAGCGATACTCGCCCTGTTCTGCGACGCCACCGGAGTCCGTTCGGCCGCTCCACGAGACCTGGTGCTCGGTCTTCGGATCGACGTTCGGCTGCTCGTAGGTGGCGACCACCGCGCGGCTCGACTTGCTGACGACCTCGACGGTGACGTCTCGGACCTCGCGTCCGGCGACCTCGTAGCGGAAGACCGCCGGCGAGCCGAGCATGTAGGCCTTGCTGGGCCGGGCGTTGGAAACGTTCAGCTCCACCTGGCCGCCGGGGTCGGGGGTCGAGTCGGGCGCCGCGGGCCCGCTGCTGCCGCCGGCGCTCGGGTCCGCGGGAGCGGTGCCGATGCCGCCGCTGGTCTGGCCATACGCGGCGCCCACACCAACTGCGAGCGTGCTGGTCAAGATCGCGATGCAGATTCGCGTGCCGCCTGCGAAACGCAAGCCCACTCGATCGGTTTGCACGACTTTCGTCCTCTCTTTCGGTGGCCGACGGGGTTAGCTGTCGGGCTCGCGCCGAAAGAGCGGCGCTACGGGCCTTGAATGAGCGTCTGGCCCGATTCGCCCCTGGACCGGCTGGCCGGCCCAAAGTGGTTCCCCCGTTCCCTCACGCCTGTGCGTGCGGGACTAGGCTGGATTCAGTTTTCTGTTCCCTAAGAAACCCTCACACAACGCAAAGGTTTCGCGGAACTGTAGCGCACCCGTCGGCTCGTGTTACGTATACCTGAGCGTCCCGCGCCTTGTGCGTTTTGCTACTCGAGCGGCTGGCGGTCCGGATACCCCGACTGGAGGTCGTGCCAATGCTCGATCTGGTCCTCGCCGAGCTCCCAGCAGAGGTAGATCTCGCGCCCGTCGCGCAGCGAGGGGAAATCGACCAGCCCGCGGTCGACATCCCGCAGGACTATTCCGGCGACCTGGAGCTGCTCGAGCAGCTTTCGCACCTCGAGGAACGCCTCACCGACCTGCTGCCCCGGCTCGCCTCCGCCGTTGGTGGGCGCCGCTTCGGTCAGCGCTTCGTGCGCTTCGGAGTCGACCAGCCTGTCCTTGGAGTCGCGCAGCTCGCGAAGAAGCGGCTTCAGCGCCGGCAGCAGCTCGTTGGCCTGCTCGAGCGTGAAGTGTCGTTCGTGGATCACGTTTGCTCCGCCGCGGGGAAGCCGGCCACGGTGATGCTGCGGACGATCGCGGCCGCTTGGCCGGGGGCGCTGACGAGCCCGTCGTCGACTTCCTCGACCCTCGCCTCGGGGAGATGTTCGGCAATCAGACGCCGGACGTCCTCCGTTGGCGGCCACCAGGGGTTCATGGCGCCGGGTGAGGCGAGCACGATCAGCCGGCTACCGAGCTCCCGCGCCTGCTGGTGCGGGTCATCCGAGAGCCACGTGCGCAGCCTTGTGATTGCGACGTCCTGCGGGAGGTAATCGAGTTGCTCCTCCACGCGCACCCTCAGCTCATCCTCGGTCATCTGCCGGTTCGCGTCCGCGAGCAGGGTGCGCAGGCCGCTCACGTAGTAGTTCTCGAGAGTGTCGAGCAGCGCGTTCACCACGGTATCCGAACCCGCCATGGCGTCCACGCCCTGAAGCGCGGACCGCGGAAGCGGTGCGGCGCCCGGCGAAACGATGACCGAGACGAGGTCGGGGCGCGAGTGAGCGACCCTGACTGCGCGGTTGCACGAATCGGCGACGCCGATCACGACCGCCGGCGAGCTGCACGCCTCCTCGATCACCGCCTCCAGGTCGGCGGCGCCAGTCTCCATGTCGTGCGGGCCGCTGCGGGTCGAGTCGCCCGTGCCGCGGCCATCGAAGCGGATCACCTCGTGGTCGCGCGAGAGCTCCGCGACGAATGGCCGCAGCGAGCCCGGGTTTCCCATGAAATACGGGGCGATCACAACGGGCGGCCCCGTTCCGACGCTCTCCCAGTGGAGCTCGATGCCGTCGGGTCGTGCGAGAAGCGGCATGTCCCGCTCAGCCCTTGACGGCCGGCGCGCGAAGCGGCTCGGTGACCCCGCGGACGACCGCGGCGCCGAGATCGGGGCGGCTGACGAGGCCGTTCTCGAGCATGTGCACCTGCGCCTCGGGCGCGAACTGCTCGAGCAGGCGGACGGTGTCGGCCTGCTCAGGGAACCACGGCCGGCCTCCTCCTGGCCAGTTGATCAGGATCAGCCGCTCGCCGATCGCCCGGCTCTGGGCGTGCGCATCGTCCGCTATCCACGCCCGCAACCGCTCCGAAGCAACCTCCTGGGGGCAGTATTCGAGTTGCTCTTCCACCCGTTTCCTCACCTCGTCCTCGGTCATCTGCGGATTCGAGTCACTGACGATCCCGCGAAGGGCGCTTGCGTAGTAGCTGTCGACCATCTCGAGGAACGTGTCGACCACGGCGTCAGAGCCGGCGAGCGCGTCCATGTCCCGGAGTGCCCGGCGAGTGATCGGCGGCGCGCCCATCGCGAGTACCGCGGCGACGAGGTCGGGCCGGTCATGCGCGACCCTGACCGCTCGGTTGCCGGCGTCGACGAACGCCAGCACGACCGCCGGGCCCCCGACCTCCTCGATCACCGCCTCGAGGTCCGCGGCGCCGGTGTCCAGATCGTGCGGTCCCACCCTGCTCGAGAGGCCGGTGCCTCGAGCGTCGTAGCGAACGACCGCGTGGTCGTTGGAGAGGTCGGCGACGAAGTCCGCGAACATCCCGCGATTGCCGAACACGGCCGGCGAGATGACGACCGTCGGTCCTTCGCCCGCGCCCTCCCAGTGGAGCTCGACGCCGCCGGGTCTGGTCAGCTTCGGCATCAGCCGAAAGTATGCCGGGCCGCGTTTGTCGGCCCGCGTCGCCTACGCCTCGACCAGCTCGCGCGCGCGTTGAGCGAGATGGTCGACCCCGAGCCGATCGCCGGCCTCCTCGGCGGCCTTCAGCGCATCGCCGGCCTCAGCTTCCTCCACCTCGAGCAGGCGCCGGCCCCGGAGCAACTCGCAGCGAGCGGCGTCGAGCGGCCGGCCGAGCTGCTTCCAAGCATCGCTGGCGTCGGCGAGCTTTGCAGCCGCGGCGGCCGGGTCGTCGGCAATCGCACCGCCGGCCTCGAGCGCGGCCGCCTGGCCGACCGGGTAGTGCAGCCGCTCGGAGAGCCCTTCGACCTGGCCCGCGGCATCGCGTGCCTGCTCGTCACGACCCGCGAGCGCGAGCGTGACCGATCGTGCGGCGATCGCCTCCATCGACTGCGCCGCCAGCCCGGAGCGCTCACAGATGTCCAGCGCCTGAGCAAGCGCGGTGTCGGCACTGCTGTAGTCGCCCTGATCGCGCATCGACGCGCCGAGCCAGAAGAGGGCTGAGAAGGCGACCTCCGAACGGCCGGCCTGCTCGCCCAGCTCGTGGGCGCGGCGAAGCGCCTTCGTGGCTTCGTCCCAGTTCGCCTCTCGCCACGCGATGATGCCGCGCAGGAGCCCCGGGAAGCACAGCTTCCCCTCCAGCCCTTCGCGTTCGGCCAGCGCCGCCGACGACTCCATCGCCCGGGTCACCTGATCCCAGTCGGCACGGTGCACCGCGAGCTGCCCGAGCGCGGCGTGAAGCTCGATCTGCGACGGAACGTCGCCGACCTGGACCGCGATCCGAAGCGCTTCGCCGTAGGCATCGGCGGCACCTTGGTACTCGCCCTCGGAGACCTCGAGGTGGTAGCCCAGCGCGAGCAGCGCGCGGACCGCCTCCGCCGGATCGGAGTCGCGGGCCAGCTCGACCGAGCGCTCGAGATTCTGGCGCGCCTTCGCCGCATCGCCGATGCGGCCGAAGACGCGGCCGAAGATCAGGTGCGCGCGGCTGGCTGCGGCGGCCTCGTCGAGCCGCTCGGCGAGGCGCAGCGCCTTCTCGGCCGCATAGATGGCGAGCATGTTGTCGCCGGTGTGCAGGTACAGCGACGCGGCCTCCTCGTACAGGTGCACAAGCTCGAGGCACGGAGGGCCGTCCTTCAGAAGGTCGATCCCCTTCTGGTAGTGGCCGATCGACGCTTCCCGCTCGCCCTTGTGCCAAAGCGCGGCACCGATCTTGCGGTGCAGGTCGCCGACCCGGGCGAGGTCCTCCTGGCGGCGGTGATAGTCGAGGCAGCGCTCCCAGACCTCGACCGCGGCGTCCACGCGCCCGATCCGCAGCGCGACGTCGCCCTGCTTCTCCCCGATCCGCGCCTCGTTCTCGGCGTCGAGCCCTCGGGTCAGCGACAGCGCGTGCGTGAAGTGGTCCAGGGCCTCCTGGTTGGAGTAGAGCGCGGCGGCGCTGTCGCCCGCCATCTCGAGCACGTGCAGGGCCTTGCCGGAGATCATGTCGAGCTGCTCCGGCGGCAGACCCGTTTCCTCGCCGAGCGAGGCGGCGCGACCGAAGTGCTCGGCGACCATCGCGACCACCCCGTCGGTGCGGTCACCGGCGCGCTCGGCGATGAACTTGCCGACCTGAAAGTGCTTCCGCGCTCGCACCGACTTCGGCAGCGTCGAGTAGGCGACGTCGCGGATCAACACGTGCTTGAACGCGTACTCCTGCTCGCCCGCCAAGCGACTGCTGCCGGCGGAAGGGATCACGAGGTCCTTCTCCTGCAGCGACCCGAGCACCGTCTCGAGGTCCATTCCCTCGCTCACCGCCGCCTGTGTCAGCGACCCTTCCCAGAAGTTCTGACCGACGACCGAGGCGTGCTGCAGCATCCTGCGCTCGCTGCTGGTGAGCGAATCAAGCCGGGCCGCGAGCACCGAGTGGACCGAGTCGGGCAGCTCGGATGCGTCGGCCGAGCCCTCCTCGAGGATGCGGTTGATCATCTCCTCCGCGAACAGAGGGTTGCCCCCGGAGCGCTCGGCGACCTGCGGGATCAGGTGCGCGAGCCCGTTCCCGTTGCCGTTCCCGGCCGGAATCAGCGCGTTGACGAGCTCGCGAGCCTGCTCGCCGCTGAGCGGCTCGAGCGAGATCGAAGTTGCGTTGCGCCGCCCGCCGCCCCACTCGGGACGGCGATCGAGGAGCTCGTCGCGGGCCAGGCAGAGCAGCATCATCGGCCCCCGGACCCAGCGCGCGAGGTACTCGATCAGGTCGAGCATCCCCTCGTCGGCCCAATGGATGTCCTCGACGACGAGGACCAGCGGCCAGCGGTGGCTGACGCCCTCGGCCATCGTCCTCACGGCACTGAAGATGCGATCGCGCATCTGCTGCGGGTCCTCGGCCTCGATCTGGGAGGCGATTGCGGCGGGAGGCTCGATTCCAAGCGGCCTCGCGACCAGCGCCGCGATGCGGTCGGGCTCCTCGTCGGTGGGCTCTTCGGCGAGCAACGCCGCGATCCCCCGGCTGAGCTTCCCGAACGCCGCGTCGGGGTCGTCGGAGTCGACGATCTCGAACTGTCCGCGAATGATCTCCCCGAGCGCCCAGTAAGCGAGGCTTGCCCCGTAGGCCGGGCAGCGGCCGATGCGGACGATCGGTTGCTCGGGCCGATCCGCGAGCCTGTCGATCATCTCCCGCAGCAGCCGCGACTTCCCGATCCCGGCCTGGCCGATCACCGTGACCAGATGCGGGCGGCTCTCGCGGACCACCCGCTCGTAGACCGAGGTCAGCACCTCCGCCTCGTCCTGACGGCCGATCAGCGGAGTCTCGGCCCGCACCCCGACGCCGCCGGCCCCGACGATCTGCACCCGCACCGCCTCCCAGGCGGGCACCGGCTCGGACTTGCCCTTGAGCTCGAACGGGGGCAGCTCGGCGTACTCGATCGCACGGCGGGTGAGCCTGTGGGTGATCTCGCCGACAGTGACGCTGCCGGGCCGAGCCGCCGCCTGAAGGCGGGCAGCGACGTTGACGGCATCGCCCATCACGGTGTAGCTCTCGCCGACGCGACCCGCGAGCACCTCTCCGGAGTTGATGCCGACGCGGAGCAGGAAGCTGACGTCCTTCGAGACCGCAGAGGCCTCGAGCTGGCGATTGATCTCGTCCATCGCCGCCTGCATCGCCAGCCCTGCCCTGACCGCGCGCTCAGGGTCGTCCTCGTGCGCCACCGGAGCACCGAAGACCGCCATCACGTTGTCGCCGATGTACTTGTCGACGCGTCCGCCGTAGCGCTCGACCTCCTGGCCGAGGCGGCGCAGGGAGCGCTCGACCAGCGTCTTCACCGCCTCCGGGTCCATCCGCTCGGCGACCGCTGTGTAGCCCGAGAGGTCCGCGAACAGAACCGTCGCCTTGCGCCGCTCCTCGGGCAGGGCCTCCGGCTCCTCGCGCAGCTGCGCCGCGACGGCGTCAGCGGTAGCGGGCGAAGCCGCCGGCACATCCGGCATTGGGGGGGCGCTTGCGCCAAGCGCCGTGCCGCACTCGATGCAGAACTTCGCCGCCGGCGGATTCTCGGTCCCGCAGGACGGGCACTTCGCCGCCAGCGCCTCGCCGCACGTCATGCAGAACTTCGCCCGCTCGGGGTTCTCGGTCCCGCAGCTAGCGCAGTTCATTCGGCCCCTCCTCTCACGTGACAGACGATACGCGAGCGCCTAAGCGGGGATGCGTGATGTCTGTCACACGGCGCTAGTCGATCGGGATGTCCTCGAAGCCCGCTTCGCGGCGCTGCGCCTGCTGCTCGGTGCGCTGCAGATAGTGGTCGATCATCGCCCGAAGCACCGCAAGCGCCTCCCGCTGCACATCGACCCACTGCTCACGCAGCTCGTCCGGCACACTCGCCCGCACCACATCCGCCGTCCGGCAGATCGGGCACCACTCGAGGCACTCCTGCTGTCCGTTGTGCGACGCATGAGCTGAGTGGGTGTGCTCGGGCTCCGGCGGTTCCGGAGCAGGCTCGGGCTCAGGCGGGTCGGGCGTGGTGTCCCCCCCGAACGTTTTGCGTGCCCCGGACCCGGCGAAGCCGGGTTCCGGTGGTGCGAGTGAGCGGGGGGACGCCGCGTCCGGCCCGCCTTCGGCACCGCTGGCGCTCGGCGAATTACTCCGCCGCGCCGCCCGGCGTTCCCGCCAGCGACTCCAGATCTCGCTCGCCGGCGGCCCCACCTGATCCTGGGGCTGACCCTGTTGTGTGGGCTCGCTCATCTTCGAAAGTGATCCTCAACGTCCCCTCTTCGAAGCTGGCACCCGCGGGACGATGGTGGGCCAGGGCGGAGGGGAGGATGATAGTCCGCTTCTCGCGGCCGGCGGAGACGATCAGCTCCGACCCGGACTTGCGCAGCTTCAGCGCTCCCTTGTCGGTGAACGGGATCCGCATTCGCAGCTCGGTGCGCCCGTTCGCCGCGACAAGCTCGTGCGCGAGCTCGGTGTGAAGCAGGTCCTGGGGTGGGTGCTGTGCGAACACCTCCGCCGCGAGCCGATCGAGCATCGGCGCGCCGATGACCTCCTGCTCGAAGTAGCGCGCCGTGAGCACGGGAACGGGCGCAAACCCCTCCTCGACCAGGCGCAGATGCTCGCGCTGGCGCTCGCGCCAGGGGCCGAAGTAGCCGTCGCTGACGTCCTCGGGGAAGATGCGGTTGACGATCACGGCGTCTGTCAGATAGCCGTAGAGGTTCAGGTATGCGAACGTCCGCTGCGCCTCGCGGATCACCATCTTGTCCGGGTTCATCACCAGCCGGATCGAGGCCCGCTCGCGGTCGCGGAGGATCTCGTTCATCGAGATCAGGTTGCGGACCAGGCTGCGCACCTCCACGAAGACGTCCTCGTCCGGAAGCGGCACGTCGAGGAACGTGCGCGCGAACGGCCTCGCGGCGGCGACCAGGCGCCGTTCCCACGGGAACACCTTCTCGAGCCACCAGCGGGCGATGTCCGGGAATGACAGCAACCGAAGGGTCTCGCCGGTCGGGGCGCAGTCGACGATGATCGCGTCGAATTCGCCGCCCTCGCGGTGGCGCTTGATCTGAAGCAGGCTGAAGAGCTCGTCCATGCCCGGGGGCACGGTCAGTTCCTCGGCGGCGATGCTCATCACCCCGCGGTCGGCAAGCAGGCTGCCGAGCCAGCGCTGCACCGCGCCCCAATTGCGTTCCATCTCGCGCTGCGCCTGGACCTCCTGCCCCCAAAGGCGCTCGGCCACCGCCGTCGGATCGGCGCCGAGCGAGGTCTCCAGCGAGTCGGAGAGGCTGTGGGCCGGATCGGTGGAGAGGACGATCGTCCGCAGCCCCGCCGCGGCACAGCGGCGCGCCGTCGCGGCGGCGACGCTGGTCTTCCCGACTCCTCCCTTCCCCGTGTAGAGGATCGTGCGCGGCAGGACACTCATGCGCCGATGCTACCCTGGCCTCCGCCTTCGAACTTGTCCTCAGGGAGGGACACAATGATCCGCACTCGAGTCTTCGCGCTGTCAGCGCTGCTTGTCCTCGCCGCAGGTCTCCTCGCGAGCTGCGGAGATGACGCCGATGCGGGCGCCAGCTCCGACGCGGATCCGCAGCAGGTGCTCGAGGACACATTCACCAACGATCAGTCGATCGAGAGCGCGAACATCGATCTCTCCCTCCAAGCCGCAGTCGAGGGAGACGAGTCCGACAGCGTCGACATCCGAGTCTCGGGCCCGGTGGGAGGCAACTCGGCCGATGAGGTCGAGGCCCAGCTTGCGATCGAGGGAACCGTGACGAGCGCCGGCGTCGATGAGAGCATCGATGCGGGGATCATCCTCACCGGGGGCGAGGGCTACGTGGAATACAAGGGCACCACGTACGAGCTCGATCAGGACGGCCTGGATGCGATCCAGAGCCAGCTCGAGGGCGCCGCTGAGGCGATCGATACCGCGGACTCGCTCGCCGACCCGGCGGGCGGCGAGGCGACCAGCCTCGAGGAATCCTGCGAACAGGCGTTGGGCCAGCTCGGGGGGGCCGATACCTCCGTCTGCGACTTCAGCGTCTATGACTTCATCACGAACCTCAGCGTCGAGGGCGAGGAAGACATCGGCGGGGTTCAGGCCACGCACGTCTCCGCCGACATCGACGTCGACCAGATCATTGCCACCCTGGCGGAGATCGTCGCCCAGACCCCGGCGTCGCTGTTCCTTGGGCCCGACACACTCTCTGCCTTCTCAGACGCCGTCAGCGAGGCGAGCTTCGACGTCTACACCGGTGTCGACGACCAGATCCTGAGAGGGCTTGACATCGCGATCACCGCCGAGGTTCCGGCAGCATTCGCGAGCCTTGCAGGGTTCAACAGCGTCACCGAGGACGCCTCCCTGAGGCTGACCGAGGTGAACGAGCCCGTCAACGTCGAGGCACCGGCCAACCCGCGCCCGATCACCGACCTCTACGACGAGCTGGGCGTCGACCCCGGGGACCTGGAGGGGCTCGACCTTCCCGGTCTGGGCGGCTCGGGCACCCAGAATCTCGAGCTTCCCGGTCTCGGCGGCAATTAGGACTCACGCGGCGGCCGCGCGTCGGCTCCGCCCCCGGGCGCATCAATAGGCTTGAGCCGGATGGCTGGCGAGGGCTCAGCAGCGCGCAGGTTCCTGTTCAGCGCGCAGGGCTGGCCCTATCTGCTGACCCCGTTCATCCCGCTCGCCGTCGTCCTCGAGCTCACCCACGCCTCGGCGGGGCTGATCTTCGGCATCGCGGCGCTGGGGATCGTCCCGACCGCGGCGCTGATGGGGCTGGCGACCGAGGAGCTGGCGGCGCGCTCAGGGCCGGGAATCGGCGGCCTCCTCAACGTCACCTTCGGCAACGCCCCTGAGCTGATCATCGCCGCGTTCGCGCTCGGTGCCGGCCTGCACGAGGTGGTGAAGGCGTCGCTGATCGGCTCCATCCTCGGCAACATCCTGCTCGTGCTCGGGCTGGCGATGTTCGTCGGCGGCGTGAAGCGGGAGCGCCAGACATTCGACCGGACGGCGGCCAACGTCCAGTCCGCGATGCTGCTGCTCGCCGTGGCCGCGCTGATCATGCCGGCGATCTTCGAGCTCGTCGAGGGGACCGGTCTGCCGCTGCCGGGCGAGGAGATCGTCGACTACGACTCGACGGTAGAGAACCTCTCCCTCGCGGTCGCCGTGGTCCTGATGGGGACATATGTGGCCGGGCTGTTCTTCTCGCTGAAGACGCATCGCGATCTCTTCAACCCGCCGTACGAGTCCGAGCACGAGGAGGGGTTCGGGTGGACGGTGCGCCGGGCGGTGGGGATGCTCGCGATCGCCGGCTTAGCGGTCGGGTTGATGTCCGAGATCCTGGTCGGGTCGATATCCGAGGCATCGGAGTCGATCGGGGTCTCGGAGTTCTTCGTCGGGGTGATCGTGGTCGCGATCGTCGGCAACGCCGCCGAGCACTGGGTTGCGGTGCTGATGGCGTGGAAAAACAAGATGAACCTCGCCGTGAACATCGCGATCGGCTCCAGCGCCCAGGTCGCGCTGTTCGTCGCCCCCCTTTTGGTGGTCGGCTCGTTCTTCATCGGTCCCGGCCCGATGGCGCTGGTCTTCAACGGCTTCGAGCTGGCAGCGGTGCTGATCGCGGTCCTGATCGCCAACTACGTCACGCAGGAGGGAGAATCGACGTGGTTCGAAGGCGTCCAGCTGCTGGCGGTCTACGCGATCCTGGCAATGGCGTTCTTCGCCGCGTGACCCGGGAGTAGAAGCCGTGGACGCGCTCCTGCTGGCGCTCAGCTTCGCGATCATCCTCGCGGGCGCGCAGCTGTTCACAAACGCCGTCGAGTGGGCCGGGCACAGGCTGGATATCGGGGAGGGTGCGGTGGGCAGCCTGCTGGCCGCCGTCGGCACGGCGATGCCCGAGACCCTGATTCCGATCATCGCGATCATCGGCGGCGCCGCCGGTTCGGAAGAGGTCGCGATCGGAGCAATCATCGGGGCGCCGTTCCTGCTCGCGACCCTGGCGATGATGCTGGTCGGCCTGTTCGCTCTTGCCTACCGTCGCCGGCGCGAGCAGGGCAGGAGGCTGACGGTCCATATGCCGACGCTCCAGCGCGACCTCGTCTTCTTCCTCGTCTTCTTCGCCCTCGGGTGCGGACTCGGGGCGCTTGACGCCCCCGAAGGGGTGCGGGTGGCGGGCGCGTTGGGGCTGATCGTTGCCTACGGCGCATATGTCGCTCGGACCCTGCGGGCCGGGGGGACGGTTCAAGCCGAGGAGACGATCGCGCCGCTGCTGATGGCGCGTCCCCCGAGCGCCGCAGACGCCTCAAATCCAAGCCGCGGCTGGATCGCGCTGCAGTTCGCGACCGGCCTCGGCGCAATGGTCGGCGGGGCGCACCTGTTCGTGGAGGAGCTTGTCGCCGTCGCCGACTCGCTTGGCGTCGAGGCGATCGTTCTGTCGCTGGTGCTCGCCCCCCTGGCCACGGAGCTGCCTGAGAAGGCGAACAGCTTCTTCTGGATACGCGAGGGCAAGGACACCCTGGCGCTCGGGAACATCACCGGCGCGATGGTCTTCCAGTCGACGATCCCGATCGCATTCGGGCTCGCCTTCACCGAGTGGGACCTGGACGAGTTTGCTCTGCTCTCGGCCGCGCTCGGCCTGGCCGGAGGCATCGTCGCCTATTGGGCACTACGCCTGCGCGGCAGCTTCAGCGTCCCCGCGGTCGTGATCTGGGGAGCGCTGTACGGAACCTTCCTGGTCTACGTGGCCGTGAACGGCTGACGCCGGGGGCTCGTCAGTCCTCGCGGCCTGGGTCCTGGCCGTCCTCGCCCTCGTTCTCCTCGCCATCGTCCTGGTCCAGAGCGGCGCCGGACAGTGAGCCGGCTGATCCCGGGTGGTAGTGCGTCTGGAAGGTCTCGAGGGCCCGGTCACGGGCATCGTCGTCGACCGGCACCTCATCGGAGATCCGCACCCACTCGGCTCCCTCGTAGGCCTCCATGTTGAAGACCTCCTGGTCGATCGAGGCGGAGTCGTCGACGACGACGACGACCTCGGTTTGAGGGTTGAAGTAGGTCCCCGGCCGAACGAGCATCTCCTCGAGCTCGACGACCTGGCTCTCGAATTCCTCGGTGGCCACTAGGCAATGCTACTGCCCGAGGTTTTCCAGCTCCCGCAGCTGGCGCTGGACCTCGTTTTCGACGTCGAGCGGCTCTTCCCCGCGGCGCTCGCGGCGGGCGTTCCGGGCGATCACGAGCTGACGAACCTCGTCGACGAGGCCGGCGTCGCTCGCCAGGTCGGTGGCGGGAGCGGGCTGGTCCTCGAGCAGCTTCGAGACCTCGGCCTCCACGTTCAGCGGATGCTCTCCGCGCGCCGCCTGGCGGAAGGCCTTCGCCTCGACGAGCTGCCGGATCTCCTCCTCGCGGGTCTCGGACGTCTCCGCGGCACCCGAGTCGATCAGCGGCTGGCCGAGGTCATCCTCGAACTGGACCGCGAACCGCCCCTTCCCGAGGTTCCGCAGCGCGGGGCCGACCAGCATGAAGGCGATCGCCGCGACGGGGAGCGCAACCACGACGATGAGCAGGAACGCATCGCCTTTCGTGAGGCCCAACGGTGCCATTGCGAGCAAGAGTAGAGGCTTGCGCCCACGCTCGGTGCCGCTCCCGGAAGCTGCTCGACCAGTCCTGTTCCCTGGTAGCATTCGATGTTGACTGACTAGTCAATCAACGGCCGCTCTCGCCCCTTTCCCGCGGCTAAGAACTTCGTCAAAGGAGCACGTCAAGTGGACTTCAACCTCACCGACGAGCAGAAGGATCTGCGCGAACTGGCACACAACTTCGCCGAGAAGGAGATCCGCAAGGTCGCCTGGGAGTACGACAAGGAAGGCACCTGGCCCCAGGAGATCATCGACAAGGCCTGGGAAGTGGGGCTGATGAACACCCACATCGAGGAGCAGTACGGCGGACCCGGCCTCGACTACCTCTCCGGCTGCCTGATCGAGGAGGAGATGGGGTGGGGCTGCTCTGGCATCGGCACCTCGCTGGTCGCCAACGGCCTCGCCGCGGCCCCGGTCGGCCTCGGCGGCTCCGATGAGATCAAGAAGGAGTACCTCGGGATGCTCACCGAGGAGCCGAAGCTGGCGTCCTTCTGCCTCACCGAGCCCGACGCCGGATCGGACGTCGCCGGGATGAAGACGACCGCGGTCAAGAAGGGCGACAAGTGGGTCCTGAACGGGTCCAAGTGCTTCATCACCAACGGCGGCTATGCGGACTGGTTCACGGTCTATGCCAAGACCGACCGCGAGGCGGGCCATCGCGGCATCTCCGCCTTCGTCGTCCCGAAGGACGACACGGTGACGGTGGACAAGAAGGAAGACAAGATGGGCCAGCGCGCCTCCAACACCGCCACCATCACCTTCAACGAGACCGAGATCCCCGCCGGCAACCTGCTCGCCGAGGAGAACAAGGGATTCAAGCTGGCGATGATGACCCTCGACCGCACCCGTCCCGGCGTCGCCGCAATGGCCGTCGGGATCGGTCGGGCCGCGTTCGAGTTCGCCGCCGGGTACTCGAAGGAGCGAGTCCAGTTCGGCGTCCCGATCGCGATGCACCAGGCGGTCGCGTTCATGATCGCCGACATGGCGACCAAGGTCGAGGCGAGCCGCCTGCTCGTCTGGCAGTCGGCCGCGCTGCTCGACCAAGGGCTGCGCAACACCCTCGCCAGCTCGCACGCGAAGCGCTTCTCCGCCGACTCGGCGATGGAGATCACCGTCGACGCCGTCCAGGTCTACGGCGGCTACGGCTTCATCAAGGAGTACCCGGTCGAGAAGCTGATGCGCGACGCGAAGATCATGCAGCTGTATGAGGGCACCTCGCAGATCCAGCGCCTCGTGATCGCGAAGGAGGTCCTGATGGGCCGCGACGTCAGCGAGCCGCTCCCCGAGACCGCTGGAAGCACTCCGGCGGGAATCGCCGGCGCCAACGGGTCCGGCGAGGCCGAGGAGGCCAAGGAGGCTGCGGCGACGGCGTAGCAGGTGGCTGCCCGCCTATAGTCAGGCGGGTTGGCAGAGCGAAGACGGTCAAAGCCCGTGGCTGCAGCCGTTGCCGAGACCACGCGGCAGGTCGAAGAAGCTCGCACCCGCGGCAGCCGCGGCAGGCGTGGCGGCCGTCCTTCCGACGTCTTCGGCGGCGAGCTTCGCCGCCGCGATGTCTTTCCGCTGCTGGTCCTGCACCTGATCGGCAAGGAGCCCGCGTACGGCAACCGGCTGATCGAGGAGATCGAGGGGATGACGCAGGGAGTGATCTCGGTCAACCCGAACACGATGTATCCGCTGCTGCGGGAGCTGGAGGCGAACGGGATGATCGCCGGCCAGTGGGAGCACCCCGACCGCCGCACCCGCCGCTTCTACTCGATCACCCCCGCCGGCCGGCGCGAGTACAAGCGCCTGCGCTCGGAGTTGAAGCCCTTCCTCGATTCGGTGATCCGCTCGGTGACGCTGATCGAGCGCGAGATCTACGAGCCTTAGCGTGGGCAGCGCCAGCGAGTCGATCGTGATCGGCGCCACGCTCGCCGAGGTGTGGGACTACTACTTCGAGCCGAGTGGGTGGGCGTCGTGGGTGGACGGCTTCCAGGCGGCGGACTCCGCCACGCGGGTACCCGGAGGAAGGCGGGCACGCTCGTCTGGCACTCGATCCCGGCCGGGCGCGGCACGCGTCAGCGAGCGCGTACTCGAGCATTCGCCACGGACCGTGCACCGGATCGCGTTCGAAGACCCGGAGTCGCGCGGCGAGCTGGTGACCGAGTTCGCGATCGACGGCGACGGCACCCGCGTGACGCTGACGATGGACTACGAGCTCGCCTCCGGCGGACCGTTCAAAGCGCTGACCGACCGGCTGTTCGTCCGCTCGCAGGTCGAGCGCTCGCTCGGGCCGCTCGCTGCTGCGCCTGCGACTCGAGGTGGAGGAGGTTGCGCAGTCTCAAAAATGGGGCGGATGCCCCATGACAAGCGCTGTGCGCGCGGGGGTAGCCTGGGCTCCACAGCAGACGTAATCCGCAACCACAGGAGGCAGAGATGGGAAGCCCGCTTGCGAACGGATTCGACGGCGCCGTGATCGGCCCCGATGCACGACGGCTACGACGAAGCACGCACCGTCTTCAACGCGATGATCGACCGCCGCCCGGCGGTGATCGCGCAATGTGAGAGCGCCGAGGACGTGAAGGCGGCCTTCGAGCACGCGCGAAGCGAGGGGCTGGACGTCGCCGTCCGCGGCGGCGGCCACAGCGTCGCCGGTGCATCCTCGATCGACGGCGGGCTGGTGATCGACATGCGGAGGATGAACGCGGTCGACGTCGACCCGGAAGCGAAGACGGCGCGCGCCGGCGGCGGTGCGACATGGCACGACTTCGACCTGGCGACCCAGCCTCACGGTCTCGCGGCAACCGGCGGCCGCGTGTCGACCACCGGAGTCGCCGGGCTTACGCTCGGCGGCGGCTCCGGGTGGATCGAGCGCAAGTTCGGGCTCGCCTGCGACAACCTGATCTCCGTCGACCTGGTGACGCCCGACGGGCGGGAAGTGACCGCCAGCGAGGACGAGAACCCGGAGCTCTTCTGGGCGCTTCATGGGGCGAGCGGCAACTTCGGCGTCGCCACCTCGCTCACGTTCCGCCTCCACGACATGCCCGCGTTCACGGCGGCGCTGCTGCTTTGGCCGGCGGAGCGCGGGCCGGAGCTGGCCACCATTTACCGCGACCTGATCGAGGGAGGGGCACCTGAGGAGCTCGGCGGTGGCGTCGCCTACCTGACCGGACCTCCGGAGGAGTTCGTCCAGGAGCACCTGCACGGCCAGCGCTGCGTCGGCTTGATCGGGACCTTTGCCGGACCGGAAGCGGAAGCTCGCGACCTTCTGGCACCTTTTCTCGCCCTTGAGCCCGAGGGGGAGCTGTTCATGGAGATGCCGTACGTGGAGTTCCAGCAGGCGATCGACGACCCGCCCGGATTTCGCAACTACTGGTCGGTCGAGCACCTCGCGAGCCTTCCCGACGAAGCGATCGACGCATATTGTGGTCACGGTGAGGAGATGATCGTCCCCTCGCCCTCCCAGCACCTCCTGGTTCCATGGGGCGGCCAGGTGGAGCGTGACGCGGACGCCTGGCCGCTGCCACACCGCTCAGCGCAGTGGGTGGTACACCCGTTCGGGCTCTGGGATGCGGCGGACGACGACGAGCGCGGGAAAGCCTGGGCGCGAAAGGTGTGCGCCGAGATGAAGCCGTACTCGACCGGCGCCGTGTACCTCAACTTCATCGGCGACGAAGGAGAGGACCGCGTGATCGCGGGCTTCGGGCGAGAGAACTACGACCGCCTGGCGGCGGTGAAGGCCGAGTACGACCCCGAGAACGTGCTTCGCCTGCACCACAACATCAGGCCGCTGGCTTCGGTCTGAGGCGCCGCGGGCGCACCGCTCCCTATAGCCTCCCCGGCCCCGAAGCCCACCCATTCCCGGGTCGGGCGCCAAGACCCAGCGGAGGTAGCCCCCAAGCATGTTCGTCTTCAAGGCCGCAGTCGTCGGTGCCGGCACCATGGGCGGCGAGATCGCCCAGCTGATCGCAGCCGCAGACATTCCCGTCCTCCTCAAGGACATCGACCAGAAGTTCGTCGACCAGGGCCTGGAGAAGGCCCGCGAAGTGACCAAGGGGCAGCTCGACCGGCTGGTGGCGAAGGAGAAGCTGACCCAGGAGCAGGCCGACGCCCAGCTCGAGGAGCTGATGGGCCGGATCGAGGGGACGACGAGCTACGACGGATTCGGCGACGTCGACTTCGTGATCGAGGCGGCCCCCGAGAAGATGGAGATCAAGCAGCAGGTGTTCGCCGAGCTGGACGCGGTCACTCCCGGCGGCGCGGTTCTCGCCTCGAACACGTCCTCGCTGTCGGTCTCGGAGATGGCCGATGCGACCCTGCGCCCTGACAAGGTCGTCGGCTTTCACTTCTTCTATCCGGCCTCGATCATGCCGCTGGTCGAGATCGTCGAGGCGCTTCAGACCTCCGAGGAGACTCTCGCGACCGCGATCAACTTCGCCCAGGCGATCCGCAAGCAGCCGATCACATGCGGCGAGGTGCCCGGGTTCGTCGTCAACCGCATTCTCAACTCCGCGGTTGGAGAGATCTGGCGCGCGCAGGAGGAGCAGGGGCTGTCGATCGCGAAGATCGACGAGAGCGTCGCCGCCGCCAACGTGGCGCCGATGGGGCCGTTCATCCTCATCGACATGCTCGGCCTCGACACGGTGCACCACGTCGCCGAGCACCTGCTCGAGTCCTACGGAGATCGCTTCTACGTCCATCAGGGGATGAAGAAGCTCGTCGAGGACGGCAAGTTCGGCGCGAAGTCGGGCGGCGACGGCTTTTACAAGGACGGTCAGGCTCAGATCGAGGGTGAGGGAGACCCACCTGAGGAGCTTGCGGACCTGTGGACGATGAAAGCGTTCGTCGAGGCGTGCCTGGTGCTGGAGGAGGGTGTCTGCACGACCAGGGAGATCGACCTCGGGCTGATGGCGGGCGCGGGATTGGACCCGCGCCGCAACCTCTTCCCGCCGCTGTGGAAGGCCGACCTCGACGGTCTCGACACGGTGCTGGAGAAGCTGGAACGCCTGGAGGAGAGCCACGGCGAGCGCTTCGCGCCGCCGGTGACCCTCAGGCGGTTGGTGGCCGAGGGCCGCTTGGGCCTCAAGTCCGGCCAGGGCTTCTACGCATACCCGCAGCCCGACGAGGGCGATCAGGCCGACACGGTGAAGCTGGAGACGCGCGGCGACGTCGCGATCGCCTGGATCGCCAACCCGCCGATGAACGCGATCTCCCCGCAGGTGATCGCGGACCTGGGCACGGTGTGGGAGAAGGTCAAGGCCTCGGGAGAGATCCGCTCGATGCTGGTCTACTCCTCGCTCCCGGTCGTCTTTTCCGCCGGTGCCGACATCAAGGCGTTCACGCAGATGGACGAGTCCGGCGGCGGCGACCTGATCGACTCCGGTCATGCGCTGCTGAGGGAGCTGGGGACGCACCGGATCGCCACCGTCGCGGCGGTGAACGCGCTCGCCTTCGGCGGCGGCTGCGAGCTGGCGATGGCATGCGATTTCCGGATCGCGGCCGAGTCGGCGCTGTTCGGCCAGCCGGAGGTCAAGCTGGGGCTGATCCCGGGGTTCGGCGGCACGCAGCGACTGCCGCGTCTTGTGGGACAGGCGAAGGCATTGGAGATGAATCTGATCGGCGATGCGATCACAGCCGGCGACGCGTACGCGCACGGGCTCGCGAACCAGGTCGTTCCCGACCATGAGCTCTTCGATACGGCATTCGGCTGGGCCCGCAGGCTCGCCGGCCAGGCCCCGGTGGCGGTCGAGCAGATCAAGCAGGTGTCGGGCAAGGGCGATCTCGACGAGGGGATCGAGGCCGAGAAGGAAGGCTTCAAGGCGATCTTCCAGAGCGAGGACGCGAGGGAGGGGATCTCGGCGTTCCTCGGAAAGCGCCAGGCAAAGTGGACCGGCAAGTGAGCGAGGGAGATCAGGCCCGCAGCCTTGCGGAGCTGCTCCGAAGCTCCACGCGCACCATCGCCTTGACCGGTGCCGGGATCTCGGTCCCGTCCGGCATTCCCGACTTCCGCAGCCCCGGGACGGGGTTGTGGGAGAAGGTCGATCCGATGGAGGTCGCCCACATCGACGCCTTCCACCGCGATACGGCGCGCTTCTGGAGCTTCTACCGCCCGCGCTTCGAGACGCTGGGAGAGAAGCAGCCCAACGACGCCCACCGGGCGCTGGCAGAGCTCGAGCTCCTCGGTCTTATCGCCGGCGTGATCACCCAGAACGTCGACCGCCTGCACCGCAAGGCGGGCACCGTCAACCTGATCGAGGTCCACGGCTCGATCGAGACCTCGAGTTGCACGACCTGCGGCGCGTCGTGGCCGTTGGAGGAGGTCGAGGCGCTGTTCGACGAGGACGGGATCGCCACGTGCACGGGGTGCATGGGCAAGGTGAAGCCCGACGTGGTGCTGTTCGGGGAGCTGCTGCCGGAGGCGGAGATGGAGGGAGCCCGCGGGCTCGCGAGCGAGGCCGAGCTGATGCTCTGCGTCGGCTCCTCGCTCGAGGTCTACCCGGTCGCCGGCCTGCCGGCGCTGACGCTGGAGGCCGGCGGCAAGCTCGCGATCATCACCCAGGGCCCGACGCCCTACGACGCCGACGCAACGGTCCGAATGCACGGCGACGTGGTCGAGGACCTGAACGCCGTGCTCGCGGCCCTCGACGAGTCGGCGATAAGCGCCGCCTAGCTCACATCAGCGCAGCAAGCCGAATGGCGCGAAAGTGGCGCTATTCGCACCCTTTCGCGCCATCGGTCGATCAGCAGCTCCGCTGGGTGTCGGTCCCCGCTCCGCCGCGGCAGACGTCCGCTCCGGTGCCCCCGTTGAGGCTGTCGTCCCCGGCGCCGCCGCCGAGGCGGTCGTTGCCGCCGCCGCCGCCGAGGGAGTCGTCGCCCGCGCCGCCACGGACTGTGTCGTTGCCCTGGCCTCCCTTGACCACGTCATTGCCGGGGCCGCCGCGGGCGAGGTCGTCGCCGGCCGAACCGCAGACGACGTCCCTGTTGCCGACGCTCGAGATCGTGTCGTTTCCGGCCAGGCCAACGATCACGTCGCGCTGGTCGGTGCCGACCAGGTTGTCGGCACCGCTTGTGCCGACAATCGTCGCCGGGTCGCCGGCGCAACTCGGCGGGGGCGGGCCCGTCGTCACCGTGGTGGTCTCAGAGTCGGTCTTTGTCTCGGCGTAGGGCTCGGTACTGGTGGCGGTGACGGTGTTGGTGAGCTGACCGTCCTGCTTGGGCGTGACCTTGATCTGAACGCTGGCGCTCCCCCCGGGAGCGATGTTCCCGAGCTCGCAGGTGACGGTCTTGCCGGTGCGCTTGCATGCGGTTCCCTGCGTGGAGGTGGCCGAAACGAAGTCGAGGTGGTTGGGGAGCACATCGGTGACCACGACCCCGGTTGCCTGGTCCGTGCCGCCGTTGCCGATCGCGATCGTGTAGGTGAACTCGGCGTCGACCACGACCGGGTCGGCACTGTCGGTCTTGGTCACGGTCAGGCTCGAAGCGGCCGGTGACAGCGCTGGGAGCGCGATCAGCGCCGCCGCGCCGGCTGCAACTGCGATTGCGATCAAACGCCGCATGTTGATTCGACCTCCTGGGGTTGCAATGGCCTATCTCTCAAACCAGTAACGCTCAAATGGTTGCGATTGTCAGTCCCGTAAATTGGCGCTCTTGTCTCGCTATGCGAGAGTTACGCGCCAATCCTCGGCCCTCAGCCCAGAATCCGGCGCCGCCGCAGCAAGCGCTCGGAGATCCGAAGCGCCTCCGCTACCTGCGCAGTAGACGCTTCGCTCAACTGCCCCGTCGCGGCTTCCTCGGCGGCTGCGGTCACATCCTCCCGCAGATCATCCAGCGCCTCGAGGTCCTTCAGCTCGTCACCGCCCACTCCCTCCGGGATCTCCGACAGCAGCGCGTCCAACCCCCCGCGAAGCTGCAGCGCCGCCTCTCGCGCCCGTCCCTCGTCCAGGTCAAGCCGCGCCCGCAGCAACAGCGTCTCGAAAGGTTCCACCTGCTCGCGGGCGCCGAGCACAGATGCGAAGCGCTCCTGCGGCCTCAATGAGTCGACGCGCCTGCGGCGGCGGGTTGTCGGCGTGCTCGGAATCCGTACCGCCTCGCTCCAGTTGCCGTCGGCGACCTCGTCGCCGCGCCCGTAGCCGACCCGGACGACGTTCGCCTTCTCCGGTGCGACGTCCTGGAGGTAGGGATCCATCGACGCCGCTCGCTGGGCATGGATGGCGCGATTGAGAATGGTGACGCCCTCGGCGATGAAGTCGTCCCGGGCCTCGCGCTCCTTCTTCATTTCCCCCAGCCACGCCTTCGCCTCGTCGGGCTCCATCCGCCGCCTGGACTGCACCACGGTCAGCCGCGTCGCCGTCATCGGCTCGGCCCCGCCTTCGCCGGCGTCGGTTGGCCGCTCGCGCCGGTAGGACCAGCGCGTCCGCTTGGGCGGCGCGCCGACGGTCGTGACGACGAGCACCGCCTCCGCCTCACCGTCGGCTTGCTCGCGGACCAGATAGCGGCCCTCGTCGAGGCCGAGCTCGCCGGGCAGCTCGAGCTGAAGGAAGGGAAACACCTGGTCGGCGCTCGCCATCACCGGCACGCGCTAGGGACGATCAGAAGGACTGCTGAGCGGCTAATCGCCGACGTGGGCTTCGCTGCCGCCCCTGCGGCCGTCGCCGGCCGGCAGCGAGGCATCGGACGGCTCGGTCGGGACCTCGGGGTTGTCGATCTCGGTCAGCCGCTCGACAAGTCGCAGCCACTGGTCAGGCTTCAGCAGCTGCACGAACTGCTCGGTCTCCTCCGACGGTGTCGCACCGGGCGTGTACCCGACGTGGATGTGGTCGTGGTGATCGGAGAGCGCGAACGAGGGTCCGCCCATGTTCATCAGCGAGATCACCTGTGCGGGGGCCATCGTGCCCTGCAGGCGCAGCAGTTGCGAGATCACAGCCTCGGTGATCGAGCCCGAGCCCTGGTGGCCGAGGATCGGGATCCCGTTCACCGCCGCGATGTCGACCGCGTTCCCGGACGAGTGGGCGCTGACTCCGCCCGCGCTCGTGTAGTAGCTGTGGCCGCACTTCAGCGAGGTGACCGTGAGCCGGAAGCCGGACTCGGCGAGGTACTCCATCACCGCCAGCGTTCGGCGGTCGATCTGGTGGGTGAGAACGTCCTCGCGGCCGCACTCGTAGAGCTCGAGCCGCGGGTCGGCGAGCACGCGGCGCTCGAGCTGGGTCTTCGACATCAGCAGGATCTGGCTGACGGTCGCGCCCTCGTTGAACGTGAACGGGTTCTGGCCGGTGGCCCGATAGATCGCGGTCGACTCGAGCAGCTTCCACCCGTCGAGGATCGGCTTCGGGTCGATCCGCGGCGCGCCGCGCCCCGTCGGCCGGATCGCGAAGTTGATGTGCGGCGCCAGCTCGGTGGTCTGGCCGACGCGGCCGAGCACCGTGCCGGCGACGACCTCGGAGCCCTTTTCGAGCGGCTGCAGGTCCATGTCCTCGGAGTTGAACTCCAACACCCCGCCGAGGTAGGCCTTGAAGGTCTCATAACCGGGCAGGTTCTCGCCGAGCAGGGAGTCGAGCTGGCCGCTGAGGCTGGCGTTCTCGACGTTGCGGGGGCGCTCCGGGAGCGCGTAGATGCGCTCGCGGTCGTTCTCGGTGTTGGTGACGCCGTCTTCGGTGGTGGGATCGGGGGCGGGTGTCTCCTCGGCGTCCTCACCGCCGCCGCCACCTGTTGCCGACTGCTCGGGCGCCTCGTCGCCGTCGGGCGATGAGAGCTCGAAGTCCTCGGCCGTCAGCGGCCGCTGCTCGGGGACCGGGTAGACCTTCGAGATCTGACCGAGCTCGGCGTAGGTGAAGGTGTTGCCGTAGACGTCCTCGAGGATGATGTACCGGCCCATCTCCGGGTCGCGACCGACCTCCTGGATGACGCCGTCGTTGACCGCCACCACCGGAGCACCGTCGCGCGAGTAGATGTTGATCCCCCGGCGGGTGGGGGAGGAGGAGACGACGTCGGCGACGTTCCCGACGCCGCCGCCGCCGCTGGCGCGGCGCGCCGCGGCCCGCTCGGAGATGTCATCGGCGTAGCGAGAGCGGGCGGCGATCGGGAAGTGGGCACCTTCGGTCAGCCCGGTAAGCGAGCCGACGAGGTCGTCGGGGAGCCGGCCGTACTGGTTCGCCGCGGTCATGATCATGTCGACGTACCAGTCGGCGTGGTTGTAGGCGAAGATCGCCGTGCGGAGGTCGTCCTGGCCGCCGGCGGCCTTCAGGTAGCGGGCGGCGGCGCAGATCGCGTCGACCGGGTTGTAGGGGTCCTTGCGGCCGTCGTTGTTGGCGTCGACGCCGTAGGCCTCCCAGCTGGATGGGATGAACTGCATCCAGCCCATCGCTCCGGCGGTTGAGACGTTGAGGTTGGTGCCGAAGGCGGTCTCGACCTTGTTGATCGCCGCCAGCACCTGCCACGGGATTCCGTACTCGGTGCCGCAGGCCTGATAGATCGGGAGCAGGAACGGCGGGATCTCGAACGAGTCGATCATGAAGTTGGGGACGCCGATCGGAGTCGGGCCGAAGTCGGCGATGGTCACGCTGGGGTTCGCCCGAGTCGGGGTGCCGTCGGGCTGGCGCACCGGGGGCGGCTCGATGCCGCCGTTGCCGTTGCCGTCGCCGCCCTCATCGCCCGGGGCCGTCGTGCCGCCGGTGCCGCCGCCGGAGGTGGGCTCGTCGATCGTGCCCTCGGAGGGTTGACCCGATCCGCCGGGGCCGATCTGGCCGGTGATCGGTCCGCCGCCGCCGCCGCCGGAGCCGCCGGGGGCGTCAGGGTCAGGGACCGGTGCGGGCTCTGGCGTCGGCGGGGGCGCGTTGTACTCGTCGCCGTCAGTCGGACCGCTGCAGCCCGGGTCGCCGAGGTCGACCGCGCCGTCGCCGTCGTCGTCGGCGAGGTTCGAGCAGGCGGGCAAGACCCCGCCGCCCACGTCGGGCAGGTCGGTGCCGCCGGGAAGGTTGATGCTGACCCCGGATTCGCCTACCCCGATCACCCCGTCGCCCGAGGCCGCGTTCACCACGGACGCCCCGACGGTCGCGCCCAGGGTGGCCAACGCAATGACCAGTAGGAGTCTGTTTCTCATCGTCCCGAATGCCCTTTGCCCCGTGACCGTTCGGGAACCGGCTGGGAACGCCGGAATTCCCCCTGTCCACGGGCTTTGAGAACGCTACTTGGTCGGTGGCGGCTTTGCAACGTACAACCCGAGTGCCTGAACGGCTCTTTCCATCGAAACATACCCCGCTCAGGCGGACCCATGCGGAGACATCTGCCCTGTCCCTCTCTGATCGGCGCATTCGGGCATTAACTTGACCATGGTCTACGCTTGGCTGGTGACGCCTTGCCACCTCCGGACGGGAGCCCGCCGGTGACGGATGCCGAGCACCGGGACGACCCGTTCGAGGACGAGGACGACCCGCTCGAGGACGAGCCTGACGAGGAGGCTGAGGACGAGCTCGGCGAAGGCGATCCCGGGGCCGACGACGAACTGGACGACGGCTTCAGGGACCGCGTGTCGCGTGCGAGCGAGGACGCCCTCGGCGACCTGGCCCACGCCCTGCTCGACAACCCGATCCTGAACCAGGCGCTGTCGACCGCGCTCGGTGCAGGTGAGAGGGCGATGCAGGCGCAGCGCTCCGCGATGGGCGCCCTGAACCTGCCGGCGGCATCGGACCTCGAGCGCCTCGAGCGCCGCCTTCGCTCCATCTCCGAGCGGGTCGAGGCGATGGAGGACCGCGTCGACGACGTGGCAGACGAGATCGCGGTGCTGCGGCGGAACGCGGCCAAGGGTTCGGACAGCTCAGGCTCGTCGCCCGCCCGCTAGTCCCGAACGGCAGCATCGAGGGCAGCCCCGAAGCGCTCAGTTCGGATCTCTCTGGATTGTGGGGTCTATAGCCCCTACAACCCAGAGAGATTCTGTTGAGACGCCAACGCCGCCGCTGCCGCTTGGCCCGCGCTGATGCTCCCACTCTCTACATGCTCGTCCGTGGCAGCTTCCCCGTCCGCAGTTTCCGTGACTAGCAGCACCGCCCCGACCCCAACCCCGAGCTGCCCCCCGAGCACGAACAGCGGCGCCGTCGCAAGGTCCACCGCCGCCACGCCGTTGAGCGCTGGATCGGGGTCCTCAGGCAGCACATCCACGCTCGCAACGGTCCCCGCCATGAACGAACCCGCCCCCTCGCGCAGCGCCTGCGCGATCTCGGGCTGCCCTACTTGCTTGCCGTTCGACCCCAGCGCACGGCTGGTCCCATCGAGCGCCAGCGCGCGCTCGACGACCAGCACCTCGCCCAGCTCAAGCCCTGGATCGATCGCCCGGCATGTCCCGACTCGGACCGCGGCGCGCACGCCGAGCTCTGCCAGCTCCCGCAACACCGCCGCAGCGCTCGGCCCGCCGATCCCGGTCGACTGGATCGTCAGCTCCAGCCCCGATTCCGTGCGCCCGGTGTACCCCCAGAGTCCGCGGCTGTGATTGCTCATCAGCGGCTGCTCGAGCAGCGCCTGCGCAAGCGCGAGGGCGCGACCCGGGTCTCCCGGAAGCAGCGCCACGCTGGCCACGGCGGCGGTGGGGCGGAGGTACGTGGGCACGCCGCAAGCATGGCAGGGCTCGTAAGCTGTTCGGTGCGGTGAGCGACCAGCCCACGGGCGAGAGAGGAGGCCTTCCAGAGAGCCTGCGCACGGCGATCGAGCGCACCCTGGAAGCAACGGCCAGCACGCGCGAGCGTGCGGAGGCGCTGGTCGGGGACGTGACGCCGCCGGCTACCGATTTGCGCGAGCGCGCCGGAGACCTGCTCGACGAGGTGGCTCGGCTGGGACAGGACACCGGCCACAGGCTGGCGCAGCGCGGGCGCGAGGCTCGAGATGCGATGTCGCGCCGCGTCGACACGATGCGGCCGGCAACCGAGCCGGACTTTCAGAAGCTCTCGGAGCGCGTCGAAGCGCTCGAGCGGCGGATCGCCCAGCTCGAAGGCGACTCTAAGCCTGAGGTGGAGGGTTAGCCTTGGCGCCGCGCCGCGTGGTGATCACCGGGATCTCCGACCATTGGGGTACGGAGCTGGCGCGAGCGCTCGAGCGCGACCCCTCGATCGAGTATCTGGCCGGAATCGACATCCAACCCCCCGCCGTGCAGTTGGAGCGCACCGAGTTCATCGAGGCGGATCTGCGAAGCCCGCTGCTCGCGCGGCTGCTTCCCGGTACCGGCGCCGACACGATCGTCCACTGCGGCATCCTCTGGTACCCCGCGCCTGGGAAGCCGGCTCGCGCGCTGCACGACATCAACGTGATCGGCTCGCTGCAGCTGCTTGCCGCCTGCGAGCGCACCGAGACCCTCGAGCGACTGGTGGTTCGCGGCTCCGCGGCGATCTACGGCTGCGAGGGACCGGCGCCGCTGCTGTTCAGCGAGGAGATGGCGCGCACATTGCCGCTCCGGACCCGCTTCCAGCGCGACATCGGCGAGCTCGAGAACTACTTTCAGAACTTCGCCCGCCGCCACTCGCAGGTGGTCTGCTGCATGCTGCGCTATCAGCCCGAGCTGGGGCCCGAGCTGCGTACCCCGCTGGCGCGCTACTTCTCGTTGCCCGTCGTTCCGGTGCAGCTCGGTTTCGACCCCCGCTTGCAGCTGATCCACTCCTCCGATGCAACGGCCGCGCTGCTGGCCGCGGTGCGCAATCCGGTCTCGGGGCCGGTCAACGTCGCTCCGTCGGGGGCGATCTCGCTCAGCCGAACTCTGAGGCTCTGCGGCCGGCCGGCGCTCCCGATCCCGCCTCCCTTCGACAAAGCGGTGCTGGCTCGAATGGGAAAGAGAATCGGCGCCGGTGAGGTCTACAACGACGGGCTGCGGCTGCTGCGCTACGGGCGCGGGCTCGACAACCGCAAGCTGCGGGAGGAGGTCGGCTTCGAACCCCGCTTCGACGCGGCCGGAGCGGTTCGTGACTTCGCCCAGAAGACCAAGGGGCGAAGCGTTGCCCCGATTCCGACCGCCGGCTCGCTGCTGGGCCGGCTCGCAAAGCCGGTGCAGTGAGCCGGGGCGCGATCCACTGATGGCCGCCGCAGCGACGGACACCCGGCAGCGAGACGGAGCCGGCGCCGCCGCGATTGCCGGCTTCCTTCGCTCGCTGCGATCGGGGATGGAGTCCGGCCTCGATCCGGCCAGTGCCGCCGGACGCGCCGCCGAAGGGCTGCCGCGCGGAATGCGGACGGCCGTCGATCGCGCTGTGCAGCGGCTGCGCGGCGAGTACTACGAGGACGAATGGGGATTCGACGAGGAGTTCGCAGAGGCGGTCTACCCGTTCTTCGAATTCCTGTATGAGGTCTGGTGGCGAGTCGAGGCGGTCGGGGTGACGAACGTCCCCGCACACGGGCGCGCGATGCTGGTCGCCAACCACGCCGGATCGCTGTTCCCGTTCGACGCCTCGATGATGACCGGGGCGATCATGAAGGAGCACCCGCTGCCCCGCTGGCCCCGGTTCATGGTCCTGAACTGGGCGTTCGAGCTCCCGTTCATCTCGGCGTTCATGCGACGCGTGGGCGGGGTGCCGGCCAGCCCCTACAACGCCACCGGCCTGCTCGAGCAGGACCAGATGGTGATGGTCTTCCCGGAAGGGGTGAAGGGAACGGGGAAGCCGTTCTCGGAGCGCTACCGGCTGCAGCGCTTCGGCCGCGGGGGCTTCGTCGAGGTCGCCTTGCGGACCGGCTCCCCGATCGTCCCGGTCGCAGTGGTCGGCTCGGAGGAGATCTACCCGATGATCGCGCAGAGTCGCGCGCTCGCGCGGATGACCGGCGCTCCGTTCGTTCCGATCACGCCGACCTTCCCGTGGCTGGGCCTGCTCGGTCTGATCCCGCTGCCGTCGAAGTGGCGGATCGAGTTCTGCGAACCGATCGACCTCTCCGAGTATCCGGCCGATGCCGCGGAGGACCGCCGAGTCGTGTTCGATCTCTCCGAGCAGGTGCGGGAGACGATCCAGGAGAAGCTGTACGAGAACCTGATCGCTCGCGGCTCGACTTTCCTGTAGTAGCGTCCGTTACATGCCTGCGACGGCTGTTCGAGCAGCCGAGGAGATCGCGTTCCGCTCCGCCGAGGAGCTGCGTGAAGTGCTCGACCTCGTGTTCGAGAGCGTCGACGCCGACGAGCGCCTGGGGCCGCTGTTTCGCACCGCCCACACCCGCGCCCGGTTCGAGCTCACGGACCACGTGCTCGCGGTCAACGTCGCGTCACAGCTCGACGATCCCGACCATTGCCTTCGCTGGAGCTTCGCCAAGCGCCCACCCTGGCCGCCGAAACTGACGTTCGTGATGTCGTCCGGCGTCGCGAACGCGTATCTGCAGGGGCGCGAGAGCCTGCCGGTGGCGATCGCGCGCGGCCGAATCAGATACAGCGGCGAGTCGCGCGCGGCGCTGCTCTTCCTTCCGCTCGCCCGGCTGCTCGTCAAGCCCTACACCGAACTGATCGAGACCCAGTACCCGCACCTCCTGCTGCACTGACTAACAAAACGCCGCTTCCTCTGCTCCAGCAGCCGCGCACCGACAATCAGAAATGCTTGCGCGGCTGCTTCCGCGTCCGGGAGCGGCTTGGTCTTCTATTGACCTTCGGGGGTCTGAGGCGTAGTCTCCGGTTAGAGATTAGGCCGTGAGTGGACCGCGCCGGCAACCCGTAAGCCCTATGGCGACTGGGGCGTAGGGGAGGAGACGCGGAGACAGCCGCCCGGCCTACGAAGCGGGCCGCTAGCCCGCAGGCGACGGGGCCGTCACGACCCCGTCGCCCGTTTATTTAGGCGCGGTTGGTCACAGTTCGCGCGCCCCGATCCCCTTACATTGCACCGGTGGCTGAGAAGTACCTCTCCCTGAGCGAAGCGGCCCGGCGGGCGGGCGTCCCTCCCTCGACGCTGAAGCGGTGGGCGAAGCAGAAGGTGATCCCGGTCAAGCGCGATCGCTGGACGGAGGCTGCGGCCGCGCAGGCCAGGGTGGTGGCGAGAATGCGCGAGCGCGGCTATTCACTGGACGAGTTGCGGCAGGCGGTCCGCGATGGCCGGCTCGCGTTCGGCTACATCGAGGAGCTGCTTCCGTCCGCCGAGCGGCAGCTCACCCGCGAGGAAGTTGCCGAGGCAACCGGGCTCGAGGACGAGCTGGTCGAACGAATCATGTCGCTGCTCGGGACGCCCACTGCCGTCGAGGGCACGCTCACCGACCGCGATGCCGAGGCGATCGCCCATATGGCGGGCGTGCTGGCGGCCGGGCTTCCACTTGTGGCGCTGCTCCAGCTCGTGCGGGTGTATGCGCGCTCTCTGCGCAACATCGCCGATGCCGAGGTGCGCCTGTTTCACCTCTTCGTTCACGAGCCCCTGATCCGGCAGGGAGTCGGCGCACTCGATATCGCCGAGGAGATGCGCGACCTCGTCGCAGAGCTCCTGCCGGTGACGACCCCGCTGATGGAGTACGCGCACCAGCGCTACCTGCGCTTCTATATAGAGCAGGACGTTGTCGGGCACATGGAGTCCGAGCTCGGAGCCGCATGGCGCAGCGCCGCCGGCCGGATCTCGATGGCGTTTTGCTTCGTCGACCTCGCCGGCTACACGCGCTACACGGCCGAGGAGGGGGACGAGGAGGCGCTCGACCTGGTGGAGCGTTTCGTCGAGACCGTCGAGGCGACGCTTCCGAACGAGGCCCAGATCGTGAAGACGATCGGCGACGAGGTGATGATCGTCTCCCCGGACCCCGCTACGTTGACCGAATGGGCGGTCGGCTATCTGGGCCTTTTCCAGGAGCGCCCGCAACCCAGGGCCGGGCTTCACAGCGGCGAGGCGGTCTATCGCGACGGCGACTACTTCGGCCTAGACATCAACCTCACGCACCGGGTGGTCGATCGGGCGCTCGGGGGAGAGGTGATCGTCACCCGCTCGCTCGTGGATGCGATCGGCGAGTCGGACTACCTTGCGTTCGAGGAGATCGGGGAAGTTCGCCTCGCTGGGGTGCCCGACCCGCAGGAGCTGTATGTAGCGCGGCAGAAGGGATGAGGGAGTGGACGGTGTTGCCGAGTTGGAGCGGGTCGTACGGGCCAGCGGCCTCGTTGCTCCTGGCTCCTCCGGCGTCGTGCTGATTTCCGGTGGCGCGGACTCCGCCTGCGCGGCCGCCGGCCTTGTCGCGGTGACTGGGCCGTCCAAGCTCGTTGCTCTTACCTGCAACTACGGCCTGCGCGAAACCTCCGATCGAGATGAGCAAACCTGCCGCGAGCTGTGTGAGCGCCTCGGCATCGAGCTCGTCGTCGAACGTCCCAAACTCGAGCCCGGGAACCTCCAAGCCGCTGCCCGCGACGCCCGCTACAACGCCGCCGAGCGCCTGCGCGCAGCTCGCGGCCTGGACTGGATCGCCACCGGACACACCCGAACCGACCAGGTCGAGACGCTGCTGTACCGGCTGGCCGTCTCTCCGGGACGACGGGGGCTGCTCGGGCTGCCGCCGCGCAGGGGGCGGCTGATCCGGCCCCTGCTGGCGCTCGAACGTGAACCCGTGCGGGCGCTTGCCGCACAGGCGGAGCTTCCGTTCGCTGACGACGAGACCAACCTCGACCCGCGCTTCGCTCGCAACCGGATTCGGGCCGAGGCGCTTCCGGCGCTGCTCGAGCTGAGCCCGGCCGCGGAGCGAAACATCGCCGAGACCCGCGCCGAGCTCGCGGAGGAGGCGGAGCTGCTCGAGCGGGTTGTGCGGGATGCGCTGCAGGAGGCAGGGCTCAGCCCCGCGGCGACCGCCCTGCCGGTGGATGCCCTGCAGGTGATGGAGCCCGCCCTGCGCCGGCTGGTGATGCGCACGGTGGCCGAGCATGTCGCCGTGCGCGAGGTTGCTCTCCCGAGGTGGCGCGCCGAGGAGATCCTGCGCCTGGCGATTGCGCCCGAGGGAGGCACGGTCGAGCTGGGTGCCGGCCTGCGAGCCGTGTGCGAGCAGGGTTTCATCAGCTTCTCGGTCCGCGAGCCCGAGTCGCCACCCGCTGCGGAGGTCCTGCCGGTTCCGGGCAGCTGTCGATTCGGGCGCTGGGAGATGAGCGCCGAGCTGCTGCCGGGGCCGCTGTTGCCCACCGGTCCGGAGCGAGCGACACTCGACGGCCGAACCGTCGGCCATGAGCTGGTCGTCCGCGGCTGGCAGGACGGCGACCGCATGCGCCCGCTCGGGATGCATGGCACGAAGTCGCTTCAGGACCTGTTCACCGACCGTCACGTTCCACGCTCCCTGCGACGGTCGCTCCCGGTGGTCCTGGCTCACGGCAAGATCGCCTGGGTCGCGGGGGTTGCGGTGTCCGACGAGTTCAAGCTCACGCCCACCACCGAGGAGGTCGCGATTCTGAGCGCGAGCCTGGCTGGATGGCGCGGTAAGTTGCCCAAATGACCTCGCCGAATCCTCCGCTTCGCGTCCGGTTCGGCTCAATCTCATCTGCATGAGATGAGCCCCGACGACGCGACGGGCGAGATTCTCGTCACCTCCGATGACCTGCAGCGCCGGGTTGCGGAGCTGGGAGTCGAGATCAGTCGCGACTACGCGAACCGCGACCTGGTGATGATCGGCGTGCTGAAGGGCGCGATCGTGTTCATGGCCGATCTCATGCGCCACATAACCATCCCCTGTGAGCTCGACTTCATGGCCGTTTCCAGCTACGGGTCGTCAACCGACTCCTCCGGCGTCGTCCGCATCCTCAAGGACCTCGACGCCTCGATCGAGGGCCGCGACGTCCTGATCGTCGAAGACATCATCGATTCGGGCCTGACCCTCCAGTATCTGTTGCGCAGCCTGCGTGCCCGGGAGCCTGCCTCGCTCGAGGTCTGCGCCCTGTTGACCAAGCCCGAGCGCCGCCGCGTCGAGCTTCCGACCCGCTATGTGGGGTTCGAGATCCCGAACCGCTTCGTCGTCGGCTACGGCCTCGATCAAGGTCAAAAACACCGCAACCTTCGCCATATTGCGGTCCTGGACGCTTAGGCCGGTCTTAGGTTCGAACGCAGGACCCCGGCTACACTTTTCCCACCGATGAAGCGGTTTTTCCGCAGCGCTGCGTTCCCGATCCTGATCGTCCTCGTGCTGGCGTTCTTCGCCCAGCGCCTGATCAGCCCCGACGAGCAGCAGGAGGAGCCGACGTACACCGAGTTCAAGGCTCAGGTCGAGACCGAACCCGAGACGATCGAAGAGGTGACGATCTCCGCTCAGGAGAACAAGATCACGGTCACCGAGACGAACGGCGAGGAGTACCAGACGGGCTTCCCTGCGAATACCGAGCAGGAGCTCGTCAACACCCTCGAGCGCAACGAGGTCGAGACCGTCGTCAAGGGCGCCGGCGGCTCCTCCATTCTCTCCCTGCTCACGTACATCCTGCCCTTCCTCCTGTTCTTCGGTTTCTGGATCTTCCTCATGAACCAGATGCAGGGGGGCGGCTCGAAGGTGATGAGCTTCGGGAAGTCGCGCGCGAAGCGGATGTCGGTCGACGCCCCCAAGATCACGTTCCGCGACGTCGCCGGAACGGACGAGGCCGTGCAGGAGCTGCACGAGATCAAGGAGTTCCTCGAGAACCCGAAGAAGTTCCAGGCGCTAGGCGCGCGGATCCCGAAGGGCGTGCTGCTCTACGGCCCGCCCGGGACCGGTAAGACCCTGCTCGCCCGAGCCGTCGCCGGCGAGGCGGGGGTTCCCTTCTTCTCGATCTCAGGTTCCGACTTCGTGGAGATGTTCGTGGGGGTCGGGGCCAGCCGCGTGAGGGACCTCTTCGAGCAGGCGAAGCAGAACTCCCCCTGCATCATCTTCATGGACGAGATCGACGCCGTCGGGCGCCACCGCGGCGCGGGCATGGGCGGTGGCCACGACGAGCGCGAGCAGACTCTGAACCAGCTCCTGGTCGAGATGGATGGCTTCGAGATGAAGGACAACATCATCCTGATCGCGGCCACGAACCGGCCCGACATTCTCGATCCGGCGCTGCTGCGGCCTGGGCGCTTCGATCGCCAGATCGTCGTCGATCGGCCCGACCGCAAGGGCCGCAAGCAGATCCTCGAGGTGCACACTCGCGGGAAGCCGCTGGCGAAGAAGATCGACCTCGACACGCTCGCCGGCCAGACGCCGGGGTTCACCGGTGCCGACCTCGCGAACCTGATCAACGAGGCGGCCCTGCTGACCGCTCGCAAGGGCAACCGCGAGATCGACATGAACGAGCTCGAGGAAGGGATCATGCGGGTGATCGCAGGCCCGGAGAAGAAGAGCCGGGTGATGTCCGAGAAGGAGCGCCTGGTGACCGCCTACCACGAGCTCGGGCATGCGATCGTCGGCCACATGCTCAAGAACACCGACCCGGTGCACAAGGTCTCGATCATCAGCCGCGGGCAGGCACTCGGCTACACGATCTCGCTGCCGACCGAAGACAAGTTCCTGACGACGCGCGCGGAGCTCACCGACACGATGGCGATGACGCTCGGCGGCCGCGCCGCGGAGGAGATCGTCTTCAGCGAGATCACCACCGGCGCATCCAACGACCTCGAGAAGGTGACCGAGACCGCGAAACAGATGGTGATGCGTTTCGGGATGTCCGAGCGCCTCGGCCCGCGCGTCTTCGGTCACGACCGCGGGCAACCGTTCCTCGGCCGCGAGTTCTCCTCCGAGCCCGACTACTCGGACGAGATCGCCCGCGAAATCGACGACGAGATCCGCCGCATCGTTGAGGAGGCGCATCAGACCGCGAAGGACATCCTGACCCAGAACCGCGAGAAGCTCGAGTCGATCTCGACGATCCTGCTCAACCGCGAGACGATCGACGCGGAGCAGTTCGTGCAGCTCCTCGAGGGCAAGTCCGAGGACGAGGTCTTCCCGGACGAAGAGGAATCGCCGTCCACGCCCGAGCCGGCGCCCGAGCCGGAGAAGGCCGGCCGCGAGGGCCCGCGCCCCGTCCCGCAGCCGCGTCCCGGGTTCGCCGGTAGCACTGAGATGCGGGCCGACGACCCCGACTCTCTTCGATAGCCGGCGGCATACTGGGCCCGTGTCCAGCCCAGAGATCGAGCGGTTCAAGACCGGGTTCGAGGCGTTCTCGCGGGGCGACCTCGAGACGGCCTTCCAGTACATCGCCCCCGACTTCGAGCTTCTGGACCACGTGATCATCGAGGACACCAGCGGCCAGAGCGGCCCGGAGGCGTTCGTCGAAAATCGCGGTCGTCTCCTGGAGGCGTTTGAGAACGTGACCTACGAGCCGCTCGAGTTCGTCGAGTTCGACGGCGGGATGCTGGTCAGGGTCCACGCGACCGCGAGAAACGCCCGCACCACGGGTATGGACCTGGAGCTCGAGGTCGGGCACGTGTGGACGATTCGGGACGGCCTCGGGGTCAGGCTCGAGATCTTTCCGACGTGGACGCAGGCCCGGGAGGCCGCCGGCCTGGAGGCGTGAGGAGCTCCCCGCCGGGCGATCCGTCTTGGATCGCACTCGCATAGCGAGGCCGATCCCAGACAGAACGGATACTTGAGCGATGGCACTCGTCATGGGCGTGGTCAACGTCACTCCCGACTCGTTCTCGGACGGCGGTGCGTTCCTTGATCCGGCGCGCGCGATCGAGCACGCGGCCGAGCTCGTTCGCGACGGCGCAGACATGCTCGACGTCGGCGGCGAGTCGACGCGGCCCGGGGCTGCGGCGGTCGACGCCGACGAGGAGCAACGGCGCGTCTTACCAGTACTCGACGGGCTGGTCGGGGTCGGCGTGCCGGTCTCGATCGACACCTCGAAGGCGGCAGTCGCCGATGCGGCGCTCGACGCCGGCGCGAGCTGGGTCAACGATGTCACCGCGCTTCGCGGCGACCCCGACCTGGCGGCCCTCTGCGCGGAGCGGCGCTGCGAGGTTGTGCTCATGCACATGCTCGGCGAGCCGCGGACGATGCAAGACGACCCGCGCTACGTGGATGTCGTCGACGATGTCCGCGCCTTCCTCGCCGAGCGGATCGAGGCCGCGACCGCCGCCGGGATCGCCGAGGAGCGGATCTGGGTCGACCCCGGGATCGGATTCGGGAAAACACTCGAGCACAACCTCGAGCTGCTGCGCCGTCTGAGCGAGCTGAAGGACCTGGGCCGGCCGATCGTTGTCGGCACGTCCCGCAAGAGCTTCATCGGGAAGATCACCGGCCGCGATGTGGACGCGCGGCTGGGGGGGACGATCGCGTCGAATGTGCTCGCCGTCGCTTCAGGTGCCGAGATGGTGCGCGTGCACGACGTCGGCGCGATGCGGCAGGCGCTGGCGATCACCGACGCGGTTGTGCGCTGAGCTCGCTACTTCCAGGCGGCCTGCTGATCCGGCTTCAGCTCGATCCACAGCGCCCTGGCGAGCGCGTGGACGTCGCCTTGCGGCCCGAGGATCGCTGAGGCGGAATGAAGCTTGCGTCCGTCCCTGTCGAGCACCCAGCCGATCGCGACGTAGGTCTCGCCGGGCAGCACGGGCTCGATCAGCTCCGCGGTCAGCTGGCCGAGCACGCACATCGGCTGCTCCGGGTCGTTCAAGAACGCGATCCCGCTGGGGCAATCGAGCACGGCCCAGACGATCTCGTCGGCGATTGCACCCTCGGCCGTCGCGACGGAGGCGTCGGGCTCCCATGGGGCCGCGACCACATCCGTGCCCGCCACGTGCCCGCAAACCACGCGCAAACCGTCTCCGGCGTCGCGCTGCGGCCCGCAGACGAAGCAGCCCGGGAATGGGTGTTGGTCCATCATGGACGAGCCGTCGCGGGCACGCACGGCATCCTCGACCGAGACGGGCGCGGGCACCTCCAGCGCCACCGCGTCGAGCGGCGAGCCGGTCGCGATCGAAGTTTCGCCGTCCCGCAGCTCCGCCCCCGTGTCGAGGCGCGCCAGCTCGAGCTCTGACTCCAGCGGCGGCGGCGCTCGCAGCTTCACCTCCGCGACAGGGGCGTCGATCAGCCCCGCAACCAGCCCGCACGCGTAGCCGCCGTTGGCGCTGTCGGGCGGACCGCGGAAGCGGCGTTCGATCGTCACCCGCGCTGGCATGTCCCGACAGTCTCCCAGTCGGCTACGTTGCGGACGTGGAGGCGCACGGCAATGGTCCCGAGTCGCAGGTCAGCGTCGAGGTTCGCGGGCTCTCGGTCCACACTCACCACGGCGTCACCGATGCCGAGCAGGAGGTCGGCCAGCGGCTGGTCGTCGACATCGTGCTGGACGTCCGCGACTGCGACGCGGTGCTCACCGATCGCCTCGAGGACACGGTGGACTACAGCGAGGTGGCCGACATCGTCACCCTGGCGGCGACCGAGCGCAGTTACCGCACGCTCGAGCGGCTCTGCCTCGTGATCGGCGAGCGGCTGATCGAGCGCTTCGGCGTGGAGAGGGCACGGGTCCGCGCCGCGAAGCCGGAGCCACCGATGCCGCTTGCGATCGAGGAGGTCGCCGTCGAGGTCGTGTGCGAGGCGCCGACTGACGAAGACGACGAGGCACCGGAGGAGATCGCCTGACCCGGACGGGATATCTCGGGCTCGGCTCCAACGTTGGCGACCGGCTCGCCCACCTCCGGGCTGCGGTCGGGTGGCTCGCCGAGCACGCCGTGGAGGTCGAGGCCACCTCGTCGGTCTACGAGACCGAGCCCGTCGGCGAGATTCTCGATCAGCCCGACTTCCTGAACGCGGCCGTGCGGGTGCGGACGGATCTCGAGCCTGAGCCGCTCCTGGACGTCTGCAAGGCGGTGGAGGTCGAGCAGGGGAGGATGTTCGCGAGCCCGCGCCACGGGCCGCGGCCACTGGACGTGGACCTGCTTCTGCTGGGCGAGCTCGAGCTTCAGACCGAGCGCCTGACGCTTCCCCATGCGCAGGTGACGAACCGCCGCTTCGTGCTGGTGCCGCTGCTGGAGCTGGATCCCGAGCTGATGCTGCCCGACGGCGCCCGGCTTGCCGACGCGCTCGCAGCGTTGGGTGAGTCGGGGCAGCGACTGGAGATGGTGGGGAGCCTGGAGCCTCTCATCTCGCCGTAGAGGTTGGCGGGATGAAGTTGCTTGCTTCTGCTTTGCATGGAATGCGGCACGCTGATCGCCGTGCGAGATATTGCGCGGGCGATGTCGCAGGAGAACGTTGAGATCGTGCGGAGCCTTATCGAGGCGATCCGCGGCCGGGACTACGGCTAGGTCGCTGAGTACTGCGCACCCCGACGCGGAATGGCACAACACGAGCGTCTTCCCCGGCGCCGCGACGGTCGTCGGCGCCGACGCGATCGAGAAGTTCCTGCGCGGATCTGTTCGAGGCCTACCGTAGCGGCTGCGCCGGCATGGACATCGAGGATCTCGTGGACGCCGGTGAGACGCGTCGTGGGTCTCCATGGGTGGGGTCACGGAATGAGCAGCGGCGTCCCGGTTGATACGCGGTGGGCGCACGTCATCCGGGTCCAGCGCTCAAAGGTGATCCGTGTGGACACGTACGGCCGCTTGTCGAGCGCCCTCGAAGCCGCTGGGCTGAGCGAGTAGGGCAGAACTACCGCTCCGGACGAAGCGGAAATGAGGACTACATGGCGTCGAACGACCCGCGGCCACCGGAAAGGTGTGGCGATCGCGGATTAGACAGGTCCCCACGTCGCGGGCAGTATCTAGGGCAAGTTCGCCAGCCGTTCGCAGCCGGAGCTAAGCTTTCGTAAGCACCGGACGCCGAGCCACCGCGAGCGTCGAAGTCGAGACGAACGGTGGCGATGGTGAATTGGGAGCTCACGGCGCAGGCGGCTCCTCCAAATTGCTCACTCTCTCGCATCGCTCCCGGCGGCGGCCTGACCACCAGACTCTTCGACGACCTCCTCGGCGCGCGCGAAGGCTTCCTCGGCTGCCCGTAGGAGCCATCCTGGTGCAGTAATAGATGAACGAGGTCATCCAGCCCTCGTTCTCCTCGGAAGGTGCCGAACCTCGAGGCCGTCGAGGGTGACGCTGAGGAGCTGCCCCCCTCGACGTAAGGTCGCGTTGCCTGTGCCGCTTTGATGCGGAGATCACGATCCGGGAGGAATCCATGACCCGTTTCGTACTCGCGTTGACCATCACCGGGCTTCTGTCGATTGGCTTGTTCGCAGGATGCGGAGAAGGTGGCGACACGGATAGCGCCACAGGAATCGTCGAAACCTTCCTTCATACGGGGGATGCGGACGAGCGCTGCGATCTGACCACCGATAGCGAGTCGGGGGAGGAAATCTCGACATGTACTCGCAGGTACCCGCATACCCCGACGCGACGGCGACCGAGGTGGAGTGCAGTAATTCCGATGAGAACCGGTGGGTTTGCGTCGAAGCCTCCGTAAGGGAGGGGACGCACACCGCCCTCTTCCTCGTGTGCGAAGAGATCAGACGACGGGTACTCAATTGGGCCACGCTGAATTCAAACTGCGTGACTGCTGCTTAGGACGAAGAGCGGTAAAGCCTCGCACCCGGCACAGCCATGTGTGACACTCGATCGACGCGCGCGTAGTAGCTGTGTGACTGCGAGCGGATCTCTCGCTTTGGCCCGCCGCGGTTCTCCCGCCACCTTGCCCGGCTATCACGCCGGCCGGGTTCCGAGGAACAAAGGCAGGCGCTACCCGCCCGATCCTCCACGCGTGGAGGAGATCATCGAGGTCATGCGCCGGGCGGGTAACGGACCGTACGGACTTCGCATGCGGGGATTGATCGTCTTCTTGTGGCGCGCAGGCCTCCGGGTCAGCGAAGCGCTCGCCCTCCGCGAGTCGGACCTGGAACCGGCGCGTGGCTCTCTGCTCGTACGTAAGGGGAAGGGCGGCAAGCGCCGTGAGGTCGGAATGGACGAATGGGGCTGGGAGCAGCTTCGACCATGGCTCGAATACAGGGTGCGACTGCCGATCGGATCGCTTCTGTGCGTGATCAACGGGCCGACTACCGGCGCGCCGTGGTCTGCATCGGGGGTTCGTACATCGCTGCGTCGCCTCGCTCTCCATTCAGGTGTCCGGCGACGGTTCGCCCCGCACCAGCTACGTCACGCGCACGCGGTAGAGATGGCCAGGGAAGGCGTGCCGCTCAACGTTATCCAGCGCCAGCTAGGCCACGTCAACCTGGGGATCACATCCGTCTACCTTCAGGGAATCGACAGCGAGGAGATCATCAATGCCGTTCACTCGCGTCGTCCTCCTGTCATTTCGGCCAGCGCGGCGATGAGGGTCTAACCGCTTCTCGTCCAGAGCGGGAGTCCCGGTATGTCCCATTCGGCTTCCGCTTTCACGCGGGAGCGGTAGCTACGTCGACGCGAGCGACATTCCGATTGGGATCGCCTGGGGGATACTGGACGGGCGAAGGCTTGGGTGGCGACGTCGTCAGTCGCGGAAGCGCCGCTCTACGTGACGTATGCACGAAGCCCAATAGGGCGACTACACGAGAAGGGTGACTCGATGGCTAAGGCAGCAGCTGGCGGCGGCGGCGCGGATAGCTCAGTCGCGGACCAGCTCCGCGAGCTCGGTGTGAAGGGTGTCCTCGTGCAGATGGCCGAGCGCGGCCAGCTCCTCGCCCTGAAGTGCGAGATGCCGCAGTGCTACCACCACAAGGGGCGCGGCGAGTTCGATCAGGTCACGACGCCACGCACCAAGTGGGCCCCCTCGCCCGACCACTACCCGATCCTCAAGTCGGCCGGCGGCCACCTCCGCCCCGAGAACGTTCGACTTGCCCACATCTATTGCAACAAGCGGGACTATGGATGGCGGAAGCAGATCGGACGCTGCTCGCGAAAGGCAAGTCCCTCGCCGAGATCGCCGAGGTCCTGAACAGGAAGGGTGTCCCCCCGGCCCACGGTACGAACCGATGGACGGCCGCGATGGTGCGCAAGGCCTACGTGTCCTAGGTCGGCCGTAGAAACACTGCTGCTTCGCGCGAGAAGCAGCCGTGGTGGCCATCGCTCCTGCATTCCATGCAAAGCGGGCGGTCCGAAGAGTTGAAACTCGCGACTACCGCTTCTCGTCCAAAGCGGCACGTTTCGGATTGTCGCTACCGAGTAGGAGCGATGGAACGGCCAGAACGCCGCCTGCTGCGTACTTCGACTCCGGTGGCTTCGAGGTGCGGCGTCCCGATCCGCGAACGTCTTCGAGCGGAACGTCCTCGGCCCGAGACGGTTGGGTTGGCGCCGCCGGGCGTGGGTACGTAATGGGAAGTCCATCGAAGTCATCGAACCCCGGAGGAAGACATGCCAGACAACTGGGCCACTGTGCGTCACTACGAGGGAATCACCGATCCTGATACGGCCGCCAAGCGGGTACGTGAGGGTTTCGTCCCGTTGATCAGCGAGCATCACGGCTTCGTCGCCTATTACTGGGTGGACGCTGGGGCCGGCGTCATGTTCTCGACCAGCGTTTTCGAGGGTCAAGCCGACGAGGAGGATTCGAACCGCCTGGCTGCGGATTTCGTCAAGGAGAACCTCGCGGACCTGTTCCCGAACCCACCGGTGATCACGGCGGGCCACATGTGGTGGCTCAGCACTAGCTGACCATCCGCAGCGCGGGCCCCTGCGACATCGCCCGCCCAGTACCCGCTATGGCCGTGGCCTAGCCGAGCTGCATACGCAGCCCGATACGTCCGCACGCTGCATAAGCTGCTGTCATGTCGCTACCCGTCGCCCTCGGATCCTGGGTCTTCGGCCTCGGTGTGCTGGGGCTGCTGACGGTGATCCTGTGGGTCGTCGCCCTGGTCGACCTACTTGGGAAGCGGACCGACCTCGACCGTCGGCAGCGCTCGGCTTGGATCCTGGTGATCGTGCTGCTGCCGATCGTTGGCAGCATCTGGTATCTGGCGCGACGCCCCGGTAGAGGACGAGCGCGACAAGGTACTGATCACCCAAGCGCGGTCTCCTGCGCCGTTTCGTCGGCATCTGAGCCTCTGAGGCGCGTTCTACGCCCTGGAACGGACCTGCCCCCGGCTGTCGCCCGGCTAGGCCGAGAGCGCCTTCGCCTTGATCGTGTCGAACTCGGCCTGGGTAATCGCCCCGGAGTCGAGCAGTTCCTTCGCCTTGGCGATCTCGCTCGCTGAGCCTCCGGCGGTCTGGCGCACGTACTCGTCCATGGCCGCCTGTTGGCTCTTGGCCTGCTCCAAGGTTCGCTCTCGCATCCCATCGTGCTGAGCGATCAGGTAGACGAGCACGCCGAGGAACGGGATGAGGATGATGAAGACGACCCAGGCGGCCTTGTGCCAGCCGCCGATGTCGTGGCGGCGGAAGATGTCGATGAGGACCGTGATCACGATCCAGATCCAGGCCACCCAGGCGAAGAAGATGATCATCGTCCAGAGGACCTCGAGGAACGGGAAGTCGGCTTCCGCTAAGAGCATGTGTTGTCTCCCATGTCGTCGTCGCCCGCGATCCTATTACCCGCCGCCGCCGCGATCTCGACGTTCTCCTGCGACATCGCCGCGCAATATCTCGCAGCCGACGAGTGCTGCTTTCCATGCAAAGCGGGAGGCGCGTTCCGTGGAACGCGATATTCGCAGGAATCTCGCGGCCGGTTCTAGCTCGCCACGGCGGCCGGATCTCGCAGCGGCGCGAGCCAGGCTTCGGGAAGAACCGGCGGCACCCGTCCCGGGTAGTCGGGAACGAAGCGCAGCGCCATCTCGCCGGCGGGACGCGACTCGATCGCGGGACGCAGATCGTCCAGCGACATCATCAGCCGCAGGCTCGTCGCGAGCTGGAGGTCGGCGGCGTTCGGCTCCTCGCCGCCCAGCACTCCGGCGGCGATCCAGTCGTCGATTCTGGTCAGCATCCCGGGCAGGGCCGCCAGGTCGGCGCGCACGTTCTCGTCGTTGGCCTTGTTCATCTTGATGTCGGCGGCGACGATCGGCGCTGAGGTCTTGACCGCGAGCCAGATCGGGACACCCAACCGGGCTCCCTTCGCGTAGCTGCCGAGCGCCGAGCGATCGCGGCGGACCGCGTTCCAGAGCATCCGCCGCGCCGCCGTCTGGACGTCATCGCGGCCGAAGCGCTCGGCGCTCTCGACCTCGGCCAGCAGCGCGGGGTCGGTGGGGTAGAGCGGCGGCTCGGGCACCAAGCGGTCGAGCTCCCGCGCGATCTCCGTGCTTCCCGACAGCTTGCGCCCGTCGATGCGAAGCGCCGGCACCGTGTTCTCGGGGAAGCGCATCACCTTCAGGATCCCCCTCGAGATCACCGGCATCAGGTCGATGCGCTTGTACGGGATCCCCTTGCGCTCGAGCATCAGCCTCACGGTCATCGCCGGGTGCGACGCAGGGATCGAATACAGGCGCGCCTCCATAGGGGCGAGGATAATGCTCGGATGCTCCTCGCCGTCGACGTCGGAAACACCCAAACGCACCTCGGGGCGTTTCGGGACGGAGAGCTCGTCGAGCACTGGCGATTCCAGACCCGCGCCGGGATGACCGCCGACGAGCTCGCCGACAGGATCGGCGGGCTGCTCGTGCTGCGCGACTTCTCGCTCGCCGACATCGACGCGTCGATCGTCTCGTCGGTCGTTCCGCCGTTGACCCACGAATACGGGCAGATCGCCGAGCGCTATCTCGAGGGGCCCTTCCTGAGCGTCGGCCCCGGGATCAAGACGGGGATGCCGATCATGATCGACAACCCGTATGAGGTCGGCGCCGACCGGCTGGTGAACTCGATCGCCGCCTACGAGCGATTCGGAGGAGCGTGCGTGGTGGTCGACTTCGGCACCGGGATCAACTTCGACGCGGTCTCCGCCGCCGGCGAGTACCTGGGAGGAGCGATCGCCCCCGGGATCGAGATCTCGCTGACCGCGCTCGCCGAGCGCGCCGCCAGGCTTCCCCGCATAGACCTCGCCAAGCCGGAGGCGTCGATCGGCAAGTCGACGCGAGCGGCGATCCAATCGGGAGTCGTCTACGGGTTCGCCGGACTGGTCGATGGCGTCGCGGCGCGGATCTGCGAGGAGCTGGGCGGCGAGGACGTCTCGGTGCTGGCGACCGGCGGCTTCGCCCCGATGATCGCCCCCTTCTGTGAGACGATCGACGAGGTCGACGACCTGCTGACCCTGACGGGCCTACGCTTGATCTATGAGCGCAACGCCTGAGCTCACGACCCCCTTCCGCATCGGCCCGATCGAGCTTCCGAACCGCGTCCTGCTGGCGCCGCTGGCGGGGATCGGGAACTGGTTCGTGCGCCTCCAGGCCCGCCGCCACGGTGCCGGGATGGCGTTTTCGGAAATGGTCTCCAGCTACGCGATCGCGCACGGCAACCGGCGCACCCTCGAGGAGATGCTGCGGATCCACCCCGACGAGCATCCGGTCGCGATCCAGCTCTTCGGGCCCGATCCCGAGGTGATGCGCTCGGCTGCCGCCACCGTCGCCGAGGCTGGCGCGGACCTGATCGACATCAACATGGGCTGCCCGGTGCCGAAGGTGTGCAAGACCGGTGCCGGCGCGGCGCTGCTCTCCGAGCCCGATCGGGCCGTCGCGGTCGCCCGCGCTGCGATCGAGGGCTCCGGGCTCCCTGTGACCGTGAAGCTTCGCTCCGGGACCGAGCCGGGCGATCGCTCCGGATTCGAGCTCGCGCTTCGCCTCGCCGCGGAAGCGGGAGTGGATGCGATCACCTTCCACCCGCGACCGGCCTCCGTGCATCACGCCGGCGATCCCGATTACGCGCTGGCGCGCGAGCTGGCCGAGCGAATGCGCTCAGGCGCGGGGGTGCCGATGATCGTCTCCGGCGGCCTGCGCAGCGCCGCGGCCGTCCGCAACGCGTACGAGCAGTCCGGCGCCGACGCGGTGGTGATCGCCCGCGGAGCGCTCGGCCATCCGTGGATCTTCGAGGAGTTGACCGGAGCGCGGACCGAGCCACCGTCCCGGGAGGAGATCGTCGGCGAGCTGATCTGGCTGCTGGAGCGCGGCGAGGAGCACTGGGGCGCCGAGCGCGCGGCACGCAACCTGCGCAAGTTCTATCCCTGGTACGTGGAGCGACTCGGCCTCAACGGTCCGGCCGCCGACGCCTACCAGCGCACCGAGAGCCTGGACGACGTGCGCCGACTGCTCGAACGGGACGGGCTCTTCGTGCCCGTAGCTTGACCTCTGGAGGCCTCCAGGGGCCGGGGTAGCCGCGTCGCTATACTCCCGCCTCGCCTACGCCCGACCCGCGGCTTGTTTTAAGCGTCGTGTGCGGGCATTTTGTTCGTCATGGGCGCCCCGCACTTTGGCGCCCGTCGCAGCTAGCGGGAGAGGAATCCGTCAATTGAGCCGTGAATCTCTGATCACCAAGGAAGGGCGAAAGAAGCTCGAGCACGAGCTCGAGGAGCTGTCCACCGTGCGCCGGCGCGAGGTCGCCGAGCGGATCAAGGAGGCTCGCGAGTTCGGCGACATCACGGAGAACGCCGAGTACGACGCCGCCAAGAACGAGCAGGCGATGCTCGAACAGAGGATCTCCCAGCTCGAGGAGCGCCTGCGCCGCTCGACCGTGGTCGACGTGAAGCAGGTTTCGACCGAGGCCGTCACCGTCGGCGTCTGGGTCCACGTCAAGGACCAGAAGTCGGGCGACTCGCGCAAGTTCCACATCGTCGGCGCCGCCGAGGCCGAGCCGCCCGACAAGCTCTCAAACGAGTCGCCGGTGGGAAAGGCGCTGATGGGCCGCAAGCGCGGCGACGTCGTCAGCGTCGAGGTCCCTCGCGGCCCCAAGCGCAAGCTGAAGATCACAAAGATCGAAGCCGCCTGAGGACTCTCTCACGATAGGGTGCGACCAGCCACCCGCTTGGAGAGGAGAGGACATGCGGAAATCAGTTCTGGCGATGGTCATCTCGGCGCTCGCCGTGATCGGAACAGCGTCGCCGGCATCCGCCGGGTCCTTCGACAGTCACTTCAGCGTCAACTCGAAGACGACCGAAGTGCACCGCACTGCCCAAGGCGGGTTTGCGTTCAGGGACATCCTGCGCGACCCATTCGATCGCACGGATCGCGTCGGCCGTGATCATGGGCGTTGCGAGCCGACCAACGAGAGGGGTACCAACTTCGAATGCCGCATCGTTGTCCACCTGAACGGCGAGGTGGGGGGCTTCGGCGACCTGCTCGTCAAGGGCAACGCGTCCGGCAACGACAACAACCTGCTCGTCGTCAACGGCACCGACGACTTCAACGGCGTCGTCGGCAAGATGGCGATTCACAACAACAGCAACCTCCGCTTCGACCTGACGCGATAACGGCTGGGCACCGATCTCGCCTGGCTGAAAGCCCGCAATCTGCGGGTTCGAGACCTGCGGGGGCGCTGAATGGCCCCCGGTATACTCGCCATTCGGTGTAAACGACAACCGGAGGTCTAATCCGTCGGCACTCTCCAGCCGAAGAAGGTGGATAGGACTCCGGCGATGCTGCGTCCCTGCAGACGGGTGAGCTAGGAGCCGGGCGAAGGACAGAGATCAAGGGAATGTTCGAGCGATTCACAGAGAGAGCGCGTCAGGTGGTCGTCTTGGCCCAGGAAGAGGCGCGCACTCTGAAGCACAACTACATCGGCACCGAGCACATCCTGCTCGGCCTCCTGCGTGAGGAGGAAGGCCTCGCCGCACGCGTGCTCGAGTCGCTCGACATCACAGTCGAGCGCGTCCGCGCCCAGGTGGTCCGCATCGTCGGCTCCGGCGAGGAGGTCACGTCCGGGCAGATCCCGTTCACGCCGCGCGCGAAGAAGGTGCTCGAGCTGGCGCTGCGCGAGGCGCTCTCGCTCGGCCACAACTACATCGGCACCGAGCACATTCTGCTCGGCCTGGTTCGCGAGAACGAGGGCGTCGCCGCCCGCATCCTGCTCGACTTCGACGCTGACTCCGAGAAGATCCGCAACGAGGTGATCCGGATGCTCTCCGGCCCCGGCGGCCGCCGCCAGGGTGGGGGCAGCGCCCAGGGCGGCGAGGGCAAGAAGTCCTCGAAGCTGCTCGACCAGTTCGGCCGCAATCTGACCAAGCTCGCCTCCGAGGGCAAGCTCGACCCGACGATCGGTCGCGAGACCGAGATCGAGCGGATCATGCAGATCCTCTCGCGGCGGCAGAAGAACAACCCCGTGCTGCTCGGCGAGCCCGGGGTGGGCAAGACCGCGATCGTCGAGGGCCTTGCGTCGCTAATCGTCCGCGGCGAGGTTCCCGAGCTGCTGAAGAACAAGCAGATCTACACGCTCGACCTCGCGGCCCTCGTCGCGGGATCGAAGTACCGCGGCGAGTTCGAGGAGCGCCTGAAGAAGGTGATGAAGGAAATCACCCAGCGAGGCGACATCGTCCTCTTCATCGACGAGCTCCACAACTTGGTCGGCGCCGGCGCCGCCGAGGGCGCGATCGACGCCGCCTCGATCCTGAAGCCGGCCCTCGCCCGCGGCGAGCTGCAGACGATCGGCGCGACGACGCTCGACGAGTACCGCAAGTACCTCGAGCGCGACTCTGCGCTCGAGCGGCGCTTCCAGCAGATCAAGGTCGACCAGCCTTCGACCGAGGACACGGTGAAGATCCTCGAGGGGCTGCGCGAACGCTACGAGCAGCACCACCGGGTGCAGATCACCGACGACGCGCTGCGGGCCGCGGCCGAGCTCGCCGACCGCTACATCTCCGACCGCTTCCTTCCCGACAAGGCGATCGACCTCATCGACGAGGCCGCTTCGCGGATGCGGATCAAGTCGATGTCGCAGCCGCCGGTGTACCGCGAGCTCGAGGACGAGATCGAGGAAACGCGGCGCGCGAAGGAGTCGGCTATCGAGGCTCAGGAGTTCGAGAAGGCCGCGAACCTGCGCGACAAAGAGCGCCAGCTGACGAACCAGAAGCGCGAGCTCGAGGATGAATGGTCCTCGAGCGAGGGCGGCGAGCGCCCGGCGCTCGGCGAGGAGGAGATCGCCGACATCGTCTCGATGTGGACCGGGATCCCGGTCTTCAAGCTCACCGAGGCCGAGACAAAGAAGCTGATCCGGATGGAAGAGGAGCTGCACAAGCGGGTGATCGGCCAGCAGGTGGCGCTGACCGCCGTCTCGAAGGCGATCCGCCGCTCGCGCGCCGGGATCAAGGATCCCAAGCGCCCGGCAGGCTCATTCATCTTCCTCGGCCCCTCAGGCGTCGGCAAAACCGAGCTCGCACGAACGCTGTCCGAGTTCCTGTTCGGCGACGAGGACGCACTGGTGCGGATCGACATGTCCGAGTACATGGAGAAGCACGCGGTATCGCGGCTCGTCGGTTCGCCACCCGGCTATGTCGGCTACGACGAGGGCGGCCAGCTGACCGAGGCGGTGCGGCGCAAGCCCTACTCCGTGCTGCTCCTCGACGAGATCGAGAAGGCCCACCCCGACGTCTTCAACATCCTGCTCCAGATCCTCGAGGACGGGAGGCTGACCGACGCACAGGGGCGGACCGTCGACTTCCGCAACACGATCGTGATCATGACCTCGAACATCGGCGCGAAGGACATCGCCCGAAACACGCCGCTCGGCTTCGCGGTCACCGACGAGGCCGGGACCACCTACGAGGACATGAAGTCCCAGATCATGGGCGAGCTGAAGAAGGTGTTCCGCCCCGAGTTCCTGAACCGGATCGACGAGGTGGTCGTGTTCCACAAGCTCTCGCGCGAGGAGATCAAGCTGATCATCGACCTGATGATCAGCCGCGTCCGCGCCCAGATCGCCGAGCACGAGCTGCAGCTCGACCTCACCGAGCCCGCGAAGGACCTTCTCGTCGACAAGGGCTGGGACCCGACGATGGGCGCGCGCCCGCTGCGCCGCGCGATCCAGCGCTACATCGAGGACCCGCTCGCCGACGAGGTGCTGAAGGCTGGCGAGATCGACTCCGGGACGACGGTGCTCGTCGACCGCGACGAGTCCGGCGATGACGACGAGCGCCCGCTGTCGCTGACGCTGGTGAAGCCGAAGAAGCCGCCGAAGAAGGAGCCGGTCGCCGTCGGGGCGGACGGCCCTCCCGCGGGCGACGAGCCGGCGGTCGAGGACGCCGCCGCGGGCGACTCTGGCGACGCCGCCGAGTAGCGGTCAGATCCAGCCCAGCACGGGCCCGAAAAGCAGGATCGCGGTGACGTCTATCGCCGCCAGCGTGCCGACGACGCGCAGCTGCCGCCTGCGGTCGTCTCCCATGTCGAAGACCCAGGCCGCGACACCGAAGAAGGTCGCGTAGCCGAAGATCACGATCAGGGGCACGAACGGGACGTTCCACCACCAATACTCCCAATGGAAGACGCCCGCCTCGTGCAGCAGCACCTCGACGAGCACGCACAGGCACGAGAAGGCGAGCACCATCCAGAGCCGGTTCGAGATTCCGAGCCAGCGCGCGTTGCGATCAGCGGGAAGCTGCTTCACGAACACGATTCCGGCGATCGCGAACAGCATCGAGATCTCGATCGTCAGCCCGATCAGGATCAGGTACGCGGTGTCGCCTGTCACCGCCCAGATCGGCGCCCGGTCGGTGAAGTGCAGCACCAGGGCGTTGACGATCTCGTTCACCCAATCCATCAGCCAGAACGCGATCCCGGCGAGGACGATGTCCCACCGCCGGCGCTCGATCTCGACCGCGTAGACGTAGAGGACGAGCCCGACCAGGGTGACCACGTACCACTTGAACAGGCTCGGGTCGCGGAGCATCTCCTGCGCCTCGCGCGTGAAGTCGGTGAGCTGCGCTGTCATCGGGGCGCGATCCTAGGGATCGGCGCTGGGTATACGCTGCGCACGGTGGCGACGAGGCAGGGCAAGGGGACGATGTCCCTCTGCTGCCGAACGCGGATCTGATCGGCAACGCGTGCAACCCCGGAGCCGATGTTCCCGACAACGACCCCAACCACCCGCCGGGGTGCTCCGACCACGGAACAACCGTCGCCGGGGTTCTGGGCGCCGCCTGGAACAACGGGATAGGGGGCGCCGGGATCGCGCCCAACGCGCGCTTCGTCCCGATGCGGACGTGCTGGGACGGCGACCAGTGCTTCGAGTTCATTCAGGCGAACGCGTTCAACCAGGCGATCGACAACGGCGGCGCCCGCGTCGTCAGCATGAGCTGGCTCACGGGCGCACCATCGGAGGCCGACTTCGTCCAGGCGATTGCGAGCCACCAGAACACGCTCTTCGTCGCGATTCCGTCGGGCAACGGCGGCGCCACCGACGCCGATCCCGACGCCGCGAACCGCCCGCCATGCTCGCTGAACTTCACGAACATTCTCTGCGTGACGACCAGCGCGCCTAACGACGGGCTCTCCTGCGGTGACTTCGGCGCGACGCTGGTCGACGTCGCCGCGCCGACCGAGAACTCCGTCACGACGACCAACGGGGGCGGATTCGGTGCCACCGCATGCGCCACGAGCTTCGCCGCACCCACCGCCGCCGGCGTCGCGACGATCCTCTTCGGGCTGTTCCCGGCGGCGACGCCCGCCCAGGTGCGCCAGGCGATCATTGACGGGGCGCGGGACGTCCCGGCGTGGCAGGGCAAGTCGGTCTCCGGCGGGATCCTCGACGCGGTCGGAGCGCTGCAGGTGATGGCCGGAGGCGGGCCACCGGTGCCGACGTTCGGGCTCGACGTCGGCGCGCGGGCCAGGCAGGAGGGAGAGCGTCTGCGCGTCGTCGCCACCTGCACGGTCGATTGCGAGCTGACGGTTCAGGCGAAGGGGCAGGCCGGCGGCGACCCGTTCTCCTCGCGAAAGACGCAGGAGACGCTCGCGGCCGGAGTCCCGACGGTGGTCAAGCTCGACTTCACCCGCCGGGCCCGCAGAAAGGTCAAGGACGAGCGGGGCAGGGCGACGATCACCGCGATCGCCACCAGCTCCGCAGGCGACGCGACCGACGCCGACAAGGTCAAGTTGAAGCGATAGGCGCGCCGATCCGGGGCGGATCGCCGCGGGCCTCGATGCGGGCGAAGGCCACGCGTCCTCCGATCGCCGCGGCGAGCGCAGCTATTCCGGCGAGGACCAGCGATGCCCTGGGGTCGACGCTCTCCGCGAGCCAGCCCGCGATCGGCCCGCCGATTGGCGTCGAGCCGAGGAAGACGATCGAGTAGAGCGCCATCACGCGGCCGCGCATCTGCGGGTCGACCTCGAGCTGCAGCCAGGAGTTCACGCCCGCGGCGAAGCTGACGCTCGCGGCGCCCACGAGGGCCAGCAGCACCGCGGCGACCGCCAGCGTGGGCGCGGCCGCGGTGGCCAGGGCGAGCGCACCGAACGCCGCCGCGGTGGCGCACACGAAGGTGGGCCCGACGCGACCGCGGGCGCCGATCAGCAGCGCGCCGGCCACCGACCCGATTCCCATCGCGCTCGCGAGCAGCGCGTAGCCTTCCGGGCCGGCATCGAAGGTGAAGCGCGCCAGCAGCGGCAGGATGACGAGGAAGTTGAAGCTCAGGGTCCCGACGAGCGCCATCAGGAGCAGCGGGATCGCGAGCTGAGGTGTGTCGCGTACGTACCGCAGTGCGGCGCGCACGGCACCGCGCTCGCGAGCGACCGGGGTGGAGGGACTGAGCGTGCTCGGCTCCATGCCGCGCAGCGCGACGATCATCGCCGCGAACGAGAGCGCGTTCAGCAGGAAGCACGGTCCCACTCCCGCGGTGGCGATCAGGACACCGGCGATCCCGGGCCCGATCACTCTCGATGCGTGGATGAGGACGCTGTTCAGCCCGACCGCGTTGACCACGCGGTCCGAGCCGACGATCTCGATCACGAAGGCCTGTCGGGTGGGATTGTCGACCGCGAGAATCGTTCCCCTGGCGAGCGCCAGCGCCATCACCATCCACGCCTCCACGGTGCCGCTCACCGTGAGCGCAAAGAGAACCAGTGCCGGTACGGCCATCAGTGCCTGGGTGAGCATCAGCAGCCGGCGCTTTGCGATCCGGTCGGCAAGCAGGCCGCCCAAGGCGCCGAGCAGCAGCAGGGGGAGGAACTGAAGCGCCGACGTCAGCCCAACCGCCAGCCCCGAGCCTGTGAGCGAGACGACGAGCCAGATCTCGGCGACGATCTGCATCCAGTTGCCGGAGACAGAGACGAGCTGGCCGGCGAAGTAGCGCCGGTAGTTGGGTACTCGCAAAGAGGCGAATGAACGCTGTATCGCGACCGCGGCCGTCAAGCAGCCTCACCCTCGAGCAGCCGCTCCAAAATCACCGCGGCTTCGTCCAGCGTTCGCAGCTCGCCGGGCTCGAGGTCTCGCATCAGCCGCCCGAGGTAGGCGGTCTTACGGGTACGAAGGCGGCGCAGCAGCGCGCGTCCGGCAGGGGTGGCGCTGACCAGGGCCGAACGCCCGTCCAGGGGGTCCCTTTGGCGCTCGATCAGCCCGGCCTGCTCGAGCAGGGCGAGCACCCGGGTCGCGGTGGGGCGCTGGATCCGCTCGATTTCCGCGAGCTCGCTAGGAGTCAGCGGCCCGTGACGTCCGATCGCGGCGAGCGCCGCCGCCTGGGAGGGAGTGAGCTCGTTACCCGCCTCCTGGCGCATTCTCCGCGCGAGGCGGGTGACGGCGAGTCTGAGATGGCCGGCCAGCTCGCCCGTGGATTCGGTGGAACGTTGGCGAACTGTAGTTACCATCGCTAATTAGTTTAGCGAACTAGTTGACTGATCCTTTCAGCTCCGCGACCGCGGCCCCGATGCTGGCCGCGAGCTCATCGACGCCCTCGAGCGCGTCCGGGTCGACGCAGAGCCCGAATGTGATCTCGTCCGCGCACGAGATCACCGCCAAGCGCAGCGCGTGACGATCGGCAGGCTCGGACAACGTGTGCAGCCTCCGAACGCGCCTCCCGCCGACCCGGATCGGATTCCGCGGGCCTGGGACGTTGGAGATCGAGAGGCTGAACGACCGCGGGCCCGACGCCAGCCCGGCGCCTGCCCGGCCGATCGCCCCAAGGCGGCCGAGCGCATGGAAAAGGGTGTAGAGCTCATCGGCGTCATCGCGCTGCTTTCGGTCCCGCGTCTCGGCGTTCACGAGCGCGAGCCGCCGCAACGGGTCGGGCTCGGAGACGGGGAGGTCGACGAACAGGAACGAGTCGTGGTTTCCGAGCTCGTCCGGTCGCTCGCTGCGGGCGTGCAGGCTGACCGGGATCTGCGCCCGCAGGTGCTCCTTTCGCGCGCCGGCACCCAGCCACGCCCGAAGCCCACCCGCGACAGCGGCGACGACGACGTCGTTGACGGTCACGTGGCAATCGAGCAGCTCGCCGGCGCCGTGCGCGATCTCCTTGATTCGCTTCAGCGGCTCGTCGGCGAAGGCGACGGCCCTCCGGGAGCCGATGTGCTGATCGAGCCTGGCGTCATCGGAGCCGGGGCGAAGCTCGCGAGCCAGCGTGCGCGGGAGTCGCGCGAGAGCGGAAGCCTTGTGTTGATGTCGCGGCGCGTCCGGCGGAGGCGCCTTGGCGGCCTTGCCGGTCGCGGTCGTCCGCTTCTCGACCTCTGCCGGGTCCTCGTCCCAAAGCAGCTCCGCCCCCAGCCGCAGCGCCGTGATCCCGTCCGCCATGGAGTGGTGGATGAAGAACGCGATCGCGCTGCCCCCGTCTGCCAGCGGAGAGATCAGGTCCATGCGCCACAGCGGGCGCTCGTGGTCGAGGCGCTCCGACATCAGCTCGCCCACGATCTCGTTCAGCTCCCCGGTATCGCCGCCCGCGGTGATGGGGTGCCCGCGTACATGGGCGTCGATCTCGAAGTTCGGGTCGTCGACCCATCGCGGCATCTCGCGGCGCCGGCTCGGGAATTCCACCTTCCGGGTGACCTGTGGAGCCCGGCCGAGTCGCTCGCCGACGTGGCTGCGGAGCTCGTCGACCGTCAGCGCGCTTGACCCCGGCTCCAGCAGAACCAGCTTCAGCGTGTGCCCCATGATCGCCGGCGACTCGAGCCGGAGGATGCGAGTGTCTTCCCAGCTCAGCTGTCGCTCATCGATCGCCACCGTTCGATCAAGGTAACGGTGCCACCCGGGGCACGATGGCGTCGGGCGGGATTCGTACTCTCGGGCGATGGCGAAACCGGCGACCGGCTACAGCTGCCAGGCATGCGGCCACCAGGCTCTGAGGTGGATTGGGCGCTGTCCGGGGTGCGGCGAGTGGAACACGCTGGTGGAGGAGCGGGCCGAGCCTCGACCCAGGCGTCGTGGCGGTTCGAGGGCGGCGGCGGGGCAGCCGCAGCGGTTGGGCGAGGTCGCGGTCACGGCCAGCGAGCGGATGAGAACGGCGATCGCCGAGCTCGACCGGGTGCTGGGAGGCGGCTTGGTCCCGGGGTCGCTCGTGCTGTTGGGAGGGGCGCCCGGGATCGGCAAGAGCACGCTGACCGGGATGGCGCTCGGACAGTTGCAGGCGGGCGGCCACTCGACCCTTTACGTCTCGGGCGAGGAATCCCCCGCTCAGGTTCGCCTCCGGGCAGAGCGGCTGGGAGCGTCGGCGCTCGAGGTCCCCGTGCTCGCCGAGACCTCGCTCGAATCGGTGCTGGCCACGATCGACGCCGAGCGCCCGAGGGTGTGCGTGATCGACTCGATCCAGACCCTGCATTCGGCCGACCTGGAGGGTGCGCCCGGGTCGGTCGCACAGGTGCGCGAAGCCGCCTCGCGGCTGATGGACTCCGCAAAGCGAAGCGACACCGCGATCGTTCTCGTCGGCCATGTGACGAAGGAGGGCGCGGTGGCCGGCCCGCGCGTGCTCGAGCACCTCGTCGACTGCGTGCTGTTGTTCGAGGGCGAGCGCGAGCGCAGCTACCGCACCCTGCGGGCGCTGAAGAACCGCTTCGGCGCCACCAGCGAGGTGGGTGTGTTCGAGATGCGCTCCGGCGGCCTGGTGGAGGTTGCCGATCCTTCGGCCCGCTTTGCCGCCGAGGCGAGCGCGGCGCCCGGGTCCGTCGTCCTCTGCTCGATGGAGGGCTCACGCCCGCTGCTCGTCGAGGTGCAGGCGCTTGTTGCGCCGACTGAGATCGTCCCGCCGCGGCGGGTGGTGAGCGGCATCGACCGCAACCGGCTGGCGATGGTGCTGGCCGTGCTCGCCCGTCAGGGCGGCCCTGCGCTCGGCGGTCATGACGTGTTCGTCAGCGTCGCCGGTGGGATCCGGGTCGAGGAGCCCGGCGCGGACCTGGCGGTAGCGCTGGCGCTCACCTCGGCCCACCGCGGCGAAGCTCTACTGGGAACGAGTCAGAAGCCGTTTGCGTGCTTCGGCGAGATCGGGCTCACCGGTGAGCTGCGGCACGTCGGTCACCCCGAGCGTCGGGCGGCGGAGGCGGTGAAGTTCGGGCTCGGGCCGGTGTTGGGGCCGGTGCCGGGGGAGGCGGTGGAGGGGCTGCGGGGCGTGAAGACGTTGCGCGAGGCGTTGAAGGTGGTTCGAACGACTCGGGAAGAAGCTCGACTGGCCGCCTAACCGGTGTTCAGGCGTATTCGGCGCTTTTGCTTCGACGTGTTGCCGGCGCCGTCGGTGGCGCGGATCGTGATTCGCGCGATCGCTCGGCCGCCGTCGTTCAGCGCCTTGCTCACCGATCGCCGAGTCTTGATCGGGACCCGGATCCTCAGGATCCCTCTGGTGCCCGCGGCCAGCGACAGGCTCCTCGGCCTCAGCTTGAACGTCTGTCTCTTTCCTCTTAGTGCTCTTTTTTCGCTGCCTGAGGACGGCCTCGTGACGACCAGTTGCCCCTGCCCTCGCACCGTGCATGCCTCGTCGCACCGCGCCCCGACCTCGATCGCGGGGTCGAGGCGCTGGTTCTTCTTCCCCGAAAGCTTCAGCGCGGGATCGGTGCCGTCGGAGATCACCACCTGGTGGGAGGTTGTGGCCTTCGCTCCGCCGTTGCATGACGCCGTCTGGCCCGTGAACACGAAAGCCGTCGAGCAACCTTCGCTGTCGGTCACCGTCAGCGTCACCGTGTAGATGCCAGGCGCCGCGTACGTGTGCGAGGGCGTCGCGGTGCCGTCGTCTAGCGTCGTTCCGTCGCCGAAATCCCACAGGAAGCGGGTCACCGTGCCGTCGGGGTCCGCCGATGTTGAGCCGTCCATAACGCTCGGGAAGCCGGCGGGCAGCGGGTTCGGGGTGAACGCAGCCGTCGGGCCCTGGTTGGGAGTGATTGCCATCGACTGCGGGTACTGGCTGTCGACGCCGGCGTTGAGCGGCCCGCCCGGAATCAGGCTCAGCGCGCCGGTCGCTCCGATGTCGTAGCCGGTCGCGTTCGTCTGCGGCAGCACCGGGGCCACGTATAGGCGCTTCGAATCCGGGGTGGAAGCCAGTCCGGAACCGGCGCCCGCAGAAGCCACAGCGCCGAGCGGTGAGGGGATACCGCCGGCACCAAGCGTGAACGCGGCGACGTTTGCTGAATCCGCGCTCGCGGTGTACAGCCCCTTGCCGTCCGGCGTGATCCACACGCCCGCCGGCGAGGTCACTCCGGCGGGAAACGGTCCGCCGGTGACGAGCGACAGCGACCCATTCGCGGCGATCGAGAACGCGGAGATGGTGTGCGGAGCGTTGGTCCCGGTCACATACAGATGGGTGCCGGAGGGGGTGATCGCGATTTGGTTGGCGAAGTTCGCGCCGGCCTCGAGGGGGAAGGGGGAGTTCACCAACTGGGCCAGCGAGCCATCGGCATTGATCGTGTATCCGCGGATCTGGTCCGTGTTGTTCTGGCTCACGTACAGCCGCTGGCCGTCCGGGGTGACCGCGATCCCGGCGGGATTCCCGAGCGAGGCGCTGGCGCCGGGGATGGCGCTCAGCGAGCCGTTCGCGCCAACCGAGAACCCACGGATGAATTCGTTGTTGACGGTCTGAAGCACGTAGAGCCGTGTCCCGTCCGGCGTCACGGCAATGCCCGTCAGCGGCCCCATCCCGGTCTGCGTCGGCACGCCGGCAGCGGCGCTCAGCGATCCATCCGCCGCGACGATGAACCTGCCGACGGTCCCGATCCCACCGTTCGCACCCCCGACGTACAGGTGCTTCCCGTCTGGCGTCATCGCGACGCCCTGTGGGCCGCTGACGGTGGCCGGAGTGCCGACCGGGCTCAGCGTGCCCGTTGGGCTGATGTCCAGGATTGCGATCTTGCTCTGGCCGCTGGAGCTCGTGATGTAGACATTCCGCCGCGCCTCAGCCGCTGCGGGCACCAACATCAGGCATACCGCCAGCACGATCAGCCCTCCCCGGCACCTCATCGTCGGGCCACGGTAGCGAATCGACACCCTGCTGTCGAAGGCGCCGGGCCCCTTGACAAGCCCCATTCCGAGCTATCCACACGGATTTTGCGAGAAGGCGGCGGTTTTCGGGCTTCTGCCATCATGGCCCCGATGGCTCCGGGACCAGACGAGCTTCACGAGCTTGAGGCACGTCAGGACCCGCGCCTGCTGCGGGCCCTCGACATGGTCGCTCCCGGGACGCCGCTTCGCGAGGGAATCGACAACGTCATCTACGCCCGCACCGGGGCCCTGATCGTGATCGGGGAGCCCGACGAGATCTCGTTCCTCTTCTCCGGCGGGATTCGGCTCGACGTCGACTACACGCCGGCGCTCCTGTACCAGCTCGCGAAGATGGACGGGGCGATCGTCCTCGATCCGAGGGGGAAGTCGATCCTCGGGGCAAACGTCCAGCTGATGCCCGATCCGACCATCCTCTCGATGGAGACGGGCACCCGGCACCGCACCGCGGAGCGGGTGTCGAAGCAGACGGATGCGGTCGTGATCGCGATCTCGCAGCGACGCGAGGTCGTTTCGCTGTACGTGGGCGGGATCAAGTACATCCTCCAGGACATCTCGACGGTGCTCAGCAAGGCGAACCAGGGCCTCGCGACCCTGGAGAAGTACCGCGCCCGCCTCGACCAGGTTTCCTCGCGCCTGGCGGCTCTCGAGTTCGAGGGCGGCGTCGCCCTCCATGACGTCCTCTCAATGCTCCAGCGGGCGGAGATGGTGACCCGGATGGCGTCGGAGGTGGAGCGCTACATCATCGAGCTGGGCAGCGAGGGGCGCCTGATCGAGATGCAGCTCGAGGACACCGTCGTCGGCGTGATGGGAGAGCGGGCAGCGCTGATGCGCGACTACATCGCCGTCGACACCGAGCAGAGCGTTGAGACCGCGCTCGCCGAGCTGGCCCAGATCGACCACACCGATCTGCTCGATTTCGGTCGCCTCGCCGAGCTTCTCGGCTACGACCGGAAGACGAACACACTCGACTTCCCAGTCGCGCCGCGCGGCTACAGGCTGCTCGGCCGGATCCCTCGACTGCCAAGGCTGGTGGCGCAGAAGATCGTCCACCGCTTCGGCACGGTCGATGAGATCCTCGCGGCCTCAGACGAAGAGCTCGAGGCGATCGAGGGGGTTGGGGAGACCCGGGCAAAGGACATCCGAGAAGGCCTTCGCAGGCTTCAGGAGGTCGACCCAATCGACCGTTATCTGCATGGCTGACGGCCGCGCTCTGCGGCCGTCTCTACGTAAAGGAGGCGTCACATTCCGGAGATAGCTACTGAAGGAGAGATCGAGGCCGGTCTCGAGGTGCCGATCATTGAGTTCGCCGTCGGCGACAACGTGGTCTACCCGCACCATGGGGCCGGCGTGGTGATCAAGAAGGAGAGCAGGGAGCTCTTGGGTGAGGCTCAGGACTACCTGACGATCAAGATCTACCACAACGACATGACGGTGATGGTCCCCTGCTGCAACACGAATCGGGCGGGCCTGCGCCGGGTGATTGCCGGCGAGGAGGTCGACAAGGTGATCGACGTTCTCACCGGGGAGATCTCGGACATGCCGAAGAACTGGAACCGACGGTTCAAGTACAACCGCGAGAAGATCCGCACGGGCGACGTCTTCGAGCTCGCCGAGGTCGTCCGCAACCTGGCGATCCGCGAGTGGGAAAAGGGACTTTCCACAGGCGAGAAGCAGATGTACACCCGCGCGAAGAAGATCCTCGCGTCCGAGTTCATGTACGCGCTCGACAAGGACGAGGAGGACGCAGAGGCCTACCTCGACGAGCTTTTGGAGGAGCGCTTCGGCGCCAAGGCAACGGCCTGAGCGGTCATCTGAGCCCGCGACGGCGATAGTTGCCGCCGCCGGCCTCGGCGAACGCCTCGGGGGAGCGGTCCCGAAGGCCTTCGCCGAGGTCGGCGGCCGTCGGCTCTTGGAGTGGTCCTTGGAGGCTCTGCGGGCCGCCGAGTCGATCGGGTCCATCGTGGTCGCGGTCCCGGCCGGCCACGAGGCAGGGTCGGCGGGCGATGACGTACACACCGTTGAGGGCGGGTCGTCGCGCACGGAGTCGGTGCAAGCGGCGCTGGCGCTGGTCGAGACCGAAGCTGTCGTCGTCCACGACGCCGCCAGGCCGTTGGCGCAGCCCGAGCTTTTCGACGCGGTGCTGGAGACGCTTCGGAGCGAGAGCTGCGACGCGGTCGTCGCGGCGGCTCCCGTGACGGACACGATCAAGGAAGTGGCGCGTGGCCACGAGGTCGACCGCACCCTCGACCGCTCCAGCCTTTGGGCGGCTCAGACCCCGCAGGCGTTCCGCACCCAGGCCCTGCGTGAGGCGCTCGACTCAACCGCCGTGCTTTCCCAGGCGACCGACGAGGCGATGCTGGTCGAGCGGATGGGCGGGCGCGTCCTGCTTTACCCCGCGCCGGCGAACAACATCAAGGTGACGACGCCGACAGACCTGAGGATCGCCGCGCTACTTCTTTCGGCCACCGACGAATGAGCCGCGCCGGCTGTGGCCGATCGGTAGCCCGGCGATCTCCCTGGCCTCGTGCTGGAGGTGCGCCCGCCGCCGGCGGATGTACAGCAGCCGTTGCACGTAAAGCGTGCCGAGCCCCGCAAGGAAGATCGCGCTCAGGTTCAGCGACAGCTGCAGCAGCGCACCCGACCAGGCGTCGAAGTCGCCGTACGCCGCGGCGACGCCGATGTTCGCGGCGGCAGGGATTGTCGTCACCGAGATCAGGACGCCGACCAGCGCTCCCGACTTGGCCGAGGTGAGAGAGAGCATTCCCGCCATCCCGGCAAGGAACGCGACCACGAAGCTGAAGGCGTCGGGGTTCGAGATGAAGGCCGTAAATGGGTGCGCGTCGGGGTCGAAGTCGTCTGGGATCAACGAGGTCCCGTCGGCAACGAGGGTGAACAGGTAGGTCGCGAGGATCCCGAGCGGGAACCCGATCGCGAGGGCAAGCGCTGAGCGCTTCAGCAGGTCGGCGCGCTTGTGGACGGCGGCCACGCACAGCCCCGCGATTGGCCCGAACTCAGGGCCGACGACCATTGCCCCGATGATCAGCACAATCTGGTCGAGGTAGATGCCGACGGCCGCGATCAGCATCGCCAGGACCATGAAAATCAGGAAGCTCGCCGACAGCTCCACGTTCTCCGAGGTGCGCGACTCGACCTCCTCCCAGACGACTGCATCAGAGGGCATTCCGGCAGCCGCCTTCTCGGCGCGCTCGGCAGCCTTCGAGATCAGCGAATCGACGTCCTCCATCGCAATCGAGCCTTCGACGTCGATGTTCAGCTCCTTCAGGTCGCTGACGACGACGCTCGCATCTTCGCGGGCGACATCGCAGAGGATCACGTCCCCTTGAGGGCGCTCCGCAGCGCCACTGAGAAAGATCAGGTTGCAAACCGACGGCGTCGCCCTGAGCAGGTCCAGAGCGTGCTCGGACTGGTAGCTGGGGACCACGATTCGGAGATGAACCACGCACGGCTAGCGTACAGCCGGCGTGCTCACCGACTACCACCTGCATTTGCGACCCGACGAGCCGAATACGCCCCCGGGGCGCTTCTTCACCGACGAGAACGTCGACCGCTACCTCGAGGCGGCGTCGGGCGCGGGGGTGGGAGAGCTCGGCGTCTCCGAGCACATCCACCGCTTTGCCGATGCGCTCTCGCTCTGGAAGCACCCTTTCTGGGTCGAGAACGCAACGGACGACCTCGCGGCGTACTGCGACTTCGTCCGTTCGACGCCGCTGCGATTGGGCATCGAGATGGACTTCCTGCCGGGTGCGGAGGACCGGGTCTCCAACCTGCTCGGAGAGCACGACTTCGACTACGTCGTCGGCTCGGTCCACTTCCTCGATGACGTCGCGGTGGACCATCCTGATTACGACGCCTGGGAGGCGGACGGAGACCCCGACCGGGTGTGGCGCCGCTACTTCGAGCTCGCGGCCGAGGCGGCCCGCAGCGGCCTGTTCGACATCTTCAGCCACCCCGATCTGGTCAAGGTCTGGGGCTCCGAGCGCCCGCGCCCGCAACGAGACCCCCGCTTCTACTACGAGCCGCTGGTCGAGGCGATCGCGGAGTCGGGGATTGCGGTCGAGATCTCCACAGCCGGTCTGCGAAAGCCGGTGGGGGAGATGTATCCATCGCGCGGGCTGGCGGAGATGTGCGTCGACGCCGGAGCGGCGTTCTCGCTCTCATCCGACGCCCACGTGCCGGAGCACGTCGGCTACGCCTACGATCGGGCGGTGGAATTCATGCGCGAGCTCGGAATCGCGGAGGTCGCCGTGTTCGAGCGGCGCGAGCGGCGGATGGAGGCGCTGGGATGAGGGTCGGGATCGGCTACGACAGCCACCGCTTCGCCGAGGGGCGGCGCTTGATCATCGGCGGGGTGGAGATCGAGCACGACCGGGGCCTCGAGGGGCATTCCGACGCCGACGCGCTCACCCATGCGGTGATTGACGCGGTGCTCGGCGCCGCGGGGGCGGGGGACCTCGGTGGGATGTTTCCGCCGGACGAGGAGCGCTGGCGAGACGCTGATTCGGTCGAGATGCTGCGCGTGGCGCTAGCGAGCGTTGCCGGACGGGTGGTGAACGTGGACGCGACGCTGATCTGCGAGGCGCCGAAGCTGGGGCCGTACCGGGCGGAGATGGAGGGGAACCTCTCTGATGTGCTGTCGGCGCCGGTGTCTGTGAAGGCGACGACCAATGAAGGCATGGGCTGGGTAGGGCGTGGTGAGGGGGTGGCTTGCGTGGCCGTTGCCCTCCTAGACGACGTTTGATTGACGAGATTGACGAATTGCATGACATAGATGTAAAACGTCAATGTCGTCCAGAATCGGCTCGGGATCTCCTCCCTCGGTGCTAATCGTCTACCTGTACGGTTAAGAAGTACATGGCCGTTAGATCATCCCTCGGCAAACTCGCCGGCCGCGCCGGATCGGCCGTCGGCCGGGTCCCGGTTGGACCGCTCGGCCATCTCGCCGACGCGCCGTTCAACGCGAAGACGCTGTACGAGGCCGGGGTGATTCGGCCCGCCCGCCCCGACAAGATCGCTCGAGCGATGATCGCGCTGCGGCGCTGGGGCGCTTCGCCCGCGGCGGGGATCTCGGCCGCCGCGATCACGCTCGAAAACGAGACCGCGCTGATCGATGAGGCTGGCTCGCTCACGTTCACCGAGCTCCACAAGCGCTCGAACGCGCTCGCCCGCGGGCTCCGCGAGCATGGCATCCGGCCGGGCCAGGGAATCGCGATCATGGCGCGCAACCATCGCGGCTTCATCGATTCGACGCTCGCGTGCGCGAAGCTGGGCGCGAACGCCCTGTACATGAACACGGCCTTCGCCGCCCCGCAGCTCGCCGACGTGGTCGAGCGCGAGCAGCCCGCGGCCCTGATCTACGACCAGGAGTTCACCGAGCTTCTCTCCGAGGCCTTCGAGGCCGGTGATGACGGCGGATTGCAGCGCTTCGTCGCCTGGCGCGAGGACGGCGAGGCGCCTGCTCAGGCCGCGACTGGCGGCGTCGACGACCAGGCGGCGATCGAGGACCTGATCGCCGCGTCCGACAACAGCGACCTCGACCCCCCCGACGACTCCTCGCGTTTCGTCATCCTCACGTCAGGAACCACCGGCACCCCGAAAGGCGCCCAGCGCGGCCAGCCCGACACGCTGGCGCCGCTGGCGGCGATGTTCTCGCGCATCCCGCTGCATTCCGACGAGCGGACGATGATTGCCGCTCCGCTCTTTCACTCCTGGGGCTTCGCGCACTTCCAGCTCGGGCTCGCGCTGCGATCGACCTACGTGCTGCGGCGCCGCTTCGATCCGGAGGAGACCCTGCACGCCGTGCAGGAAAGCGGCGCGACGGCTCTGGTCGTCGTGCCCGTGATGATGCAGCGCATCCTCGAGCTGCCCGAGGAGACGATCGCCAAGTACGACCTCGGCTCGCTCCGGGTCACCGCCGCGAGCGGCTCCGCGCTCCCGGGTCCGTTGGCGACGCAGTGGATGGACACGTTCGGCGAGAACCTCTACAACCTCTACGGGTCCACCGAGGTCGCGTGGGCGACGATCGCGACGCCCGAGGACCTGCGCGCCGCCCCAGGCACCGCGGGCCTGCCGCCGCGCGGCACCGTGGTCAAGATCGTCGACGAGAACGGCGAGGAGCGCTCACACGGCGAGACCGGCCGGATATTCGTCGGCAACGAGATGGCCTTCGAGGGCTACACCGGCGGCGGCGGCAAGGAGATCCTCGAGGGCCTGCTCTCAAGCGGCGACGTCGGCCATTTCGACGCAGAGGGCAGGTTGTTCATCGACGGCCGCGACGACGAGATGATCGTCTCCGGCGGTGAGAACGTGTTCCCGCGCGAGGTCGAGGACCTGCTCGCCGGCCACGAGGCAATCAAGGAGGTCGCCGTGATCGGGGTTGACGACGACGAGTTCGGGCAGCGCCTGAAGGCATTCGTGGTCACCGGCGACGGCGACAGCCTCGACGAGGACGAGGTGAAGGCCTACGTGAAGTCGAACCTCGCCCGTTACAAGGTTCCGCGCGAAGTCGAGTTCCTCGACTCGCTGCCGCGCAACGCGACCGGCAAGGTCCTGAAGCGCGAGCTGGCCTAGCCCAGCGATTCAGAGCGTGCTCGGCGCTCCGCCGCATCGGCGCGGAGCTTTTCGTGCTCGACTTGGCGCTTGAGCTGCTGTAGCGATCGGCGCAGGTGGCCGTTCAGCTGCGGTGCCCCCAGCCGCTCGGCGATCAGGCCGGGGATGCCGGCGCCCGCGACGCCGTATGCGAACCGAAGCTCGACCCGGGTGCGTCCGTCGTCGGCCTCCCGTAGCCGCCAGCGCCCGCGCTGGTCGACGCCGGTGACGGATGTCCAGGCCATGTCGTGGCCCTCATGCCACTCGACGATCTCGATCAGGCCTCCAACCTCCGCCGCGCCCACCCTGATCAGCATCCGGTAGCGGGCGCCGAGGCCGGTGCGCTTGTCGCCCACGACCTCCCAGCGGGTGATTCCCGACATGAAGTGAAGGTAGTTCTCGGGCTCGGCGATGTAGTCCCAGATCATCTGCGGGGAGGCCGAGATGTGGATTGGCTGCTTCAGACGCATGGCATCAGCCGATCACCGGGAAACGGCGCTCGGCGGCGAGCGCATCGAGGGTGTCCTGCATCAGCCGCTCGATGTGCTCTCGGACCTCATCGAAGTCTGGATCGGGGCCGAACTCCTCGCGGACGTCGATCGGTGGAAGCACCTCGACCGTCAACTTCGCCGGCAGCGGAATGTGGGAGAGGAAGTCGCCGATGTTCAGCCCCCATGGCAGCGCGATCGAGATCGGCAACACCTTCAGGCGCAGCGCGCGGTCGAGACGCAGCAGCCGAGCGATGCGATCGCCACGGGTGAGGAAAAGCGCCGTCTCCTGGCCACCCACCGAGACCACGGGCACGATCGGAACGTCCGCGTTCACCGCAAGGCGAACGAAGCCCGAACGGCCGCCGAAGTCGACCTTGTTTCGCTCACGAGTCGAGCGGTGGACCTCCCAGTCCCCGCCCGGATAGACGAGGACCGCCGCGTCGGCCTCGAGCGCCTGTCGCGCGTGCTCGTGCGACGCCGCCATCGTCCCGTAGCGCTTCAGGACCGGCCCGATGGGGGATGCGAGGACGAGGTTGTGGGCGAGCTGGTGGAAGGGGCGCTCGACTCCGAAGTAGGTGTAGAAGGCGAGGGTGAAGAGGATGGTGTCGGGGGTCAGGTTGCCTCCGGAGTGATTGCCCACCAGCAGCGCCGCCCCCTCCTCCGGCACGTTCCCGAGGTTTCTCACCTCGCCGCGAAACCAGATGCTCGAAACCAGCCACGACAGCGGCAGGTTGTCGCGGATGTAGTCGGGATCGCGATCGTCGAGGTCGGCGCTGAGTTGGCGGCGGAGGCCTCCCAGCAGCCCGCTCGTGAGCCCGCCGATCGCGCGCCCCCCGGCCTCGGCGAGCGAGGAGCCCCGCTGGGTGATCGCAGAGGCCGCGGACGACACGGGCCCGCTGCCATTGCTGCTGATGTTGTCGGCGACGCCGCTCTCCCCGGCCACGAGGTGGGGAAGTCTAGGCGGTGGGGAATCTAGGCAGTGCGGGCCAGCGTCTCGTGGGCACCGGAGAGGCTCGCGCCAGTGATCAGCTCGGTGATCAGGGCATTGGTTTGATCCGGCAGCTCGATCTGGGGAACGTGCCCGCACTCGGGCAGCACGGCCTGCTTCGCGCCCGGGAGCACATCGGCGACGTGGTGCGAAAAGCCGGCCGGGCAGAGCCTGTCGTGGTCGCCCCAGACGAACAGCGCCGGCGGCTGCAGCCGCCGCAGACGGGTCCAGAACCCTCGCTCGCCCCACGGCGCGTCCAGGTAGATGTTGCGTGCGGCGGCGTAGAAGGCGATTCGGGCAGCGAGCGAGCGATACGTGCGGCAGAACTCGTCGCAGGCGATGTCGGCGACCGCCGGATCGAGTCGGTCGGGATGCGCGAATAGACCCAGAAGCTGGTCGCGAACGCGCGCCTGGCGCAACGCGTGCGGGATCGCCGCCAGCTCGGGCCGCAGCAGCCTCACGAGTGGCGCCAGCTCGCGGCCGCGCTTCCAGGCGAGCGCCGGAGCGAGCAGCCCGAGGCTCGCCACGCGGCCGGGGTCGACGAGCGCGAGCTCGATCGCGACGCGCCCGCCCATCGAGTTCCCGACCAGATGCGCTCGCGAGATCCCGAGCGCGTCCATGAACCGGCGCACGCTGCGTGCGAAATAGGCGGCGTCGTAAGGCGCACGAGCCGGCTTCGAGGAGGAGCCGAACCCGGGCAGGTCGATCGAGTGCACCGTGTGGGTCGGCGTCAGTGCGGCGATGGTCGAGAAGAACGAGGTCTTGCTGCCGCCGAGGCCGTGCAGGCAGATGACACGTTCCGGTCCGTGGCCGGCCGTCAGGGTTGAGATCGTTGCTCCGTCGATGCGGACGTCGTGGACGCGGGCCATCGGGGGGCGATCGCCGGGGAGCTTGAACTTGCCCTCGAATCCGAGTGCCAGGTCGAGGTTGCCGCGCGCGTACAGCCGGCCCTGGGCGAAGGCGTCGACCCCCGACATGCGTCCCTCGCGCAGCGCCAGCCACGTTGCGGCGTCGGTGCCGATGACCACGTCGGGGTCGCGGCGCGGGGAGGTGCGGACGGAACAGCGATGTCCCCTCAGGCACACCTCCCAGGTGCGTCCGACGTCGCCGAGGCGTATCTGGACGGCGGCGTCGAGATCGTCCTCACCGCCGAGATAGCGCTCGGGCAGCGAAGAGAACGCCGCGACGACACGCCGCAGGCGCTCCGCCTGAAGCGAACTGGCCCCGAATCGCTGCCCCACGACGTCGGCCATCGAACCGGCGAAGCGTATCGGTGAGCTTCCCGGGAAAACGCGGCTCCGAGGTGGAATCCCGCAAACAGCGAGAATCGAAGCCGGGACCGACTCGCCGGGTGGCCCTACGATCCGCCTGTGCGTGAGCTTCGGATCCGCGACACCCTGAGCGGCAAGATCCAATCGCTGCAGCCGAAAGAGCCCAGGAAGGTCGGCATCTACGCCTGCGGCCCGACGACCTATGGGCCGATCCACGTCGGAAATGCGCGCCCGTACGTCGTCTTCACGCTGTTGAAGCGCTTCCTCGAGCACGAGGGGTACGAGCCGACGCTGGTGGTGAACGTCACCGATATCAACGACAAGATCTACGCCGCCGCCCGCGAGCAGGGGGTGGCCTCGGACCGTTGGGCTCGGAAGATGACGGATGCGTACGTCGCCGACACCGACCGTCTCGGCCTCGGGCGTCCGGACGCCGAGCCTCTGGCGAGCGAGACGATCCCCGAGATCGTCTCTCTGATCGAGGCCCTGATCGAGCGCGATCACGCCTACGAGTCCGGCGGCGACGTCTATTTCCGCGTCCGGAGCTTTCCCGGCTACGGCAAGCTCTCGAACAACCGGCCCGAGGACATGGATCAGGGCGAGGAGGCGGGAAGCGCGCAGCTGAAGGAGGACCAGCTCGACTTCGCGCTCTGGAAGGCGACGAAGGAAGACGAAGACACCTCATGGGACTCGCCCTGGGGGAAGGGCCGGCCGGGATGGCACATCGAGTGCTCGGCGATGGCCGAGAAGCTGCTGGGGCTGGACTTCGCAGTCCACGGCGGCGGCTCGGATCTCGTCTTCCCGCACCACGAGAACGAGCTCGCGCAGACCGAGGCCGGGCGCGGCGAGCCGCTTGCTCGGATCTGGATGCACAACGGGATGCTGCAGCTCGACGCCGAAAAGATGTCGAAGTCCGTCGGGAACATCTTCCAGCTATCCGAGGCGCTCGACCGCTACGGCCCGGAGCGGCTGATCGCCTACATGGTCGGGGGCCACTACCGGCAGCCGCTGGAGTTCAGCGAGGAGGCGCTGGAGGAGGCGGGGGGGAGGCTGGAGCGAATCCGGAACTTCTTGCGGGCGGTGCCGAGCGATGAGGGCGCGCTCGATCCTTTCGTCTCGAAGCGTCTTGAGGCTTTCCTCGATGCTCTTTCCGAGGACTTCAACACGCCCCGGGCACTGGCCGAGCTGTTTGACCTGATCACGGAAGGCCACAAGCGCGAGCTCTCCGGCGCGCGCACTGTCGTCGCCGAGATGCTCCACCTCCTGGGCCTCGAATCGCTGCTGGAGGAGGGCGACGAAGCCCCCGACGAGGAAGCTGAGCGGCTGCTCGCCGAGCGCGAGCAGGCGCGCGCCGACCGGGACTTCGAGCGTGCTGATCAGATCCGAGACGAGCTGGCGGAGCTCGGCTGGGAGGTCCGCGACACAGCGGACGGGGCGAAGCTGGTGCGGTCGCCGGGGTGAGCGCGGGGGCATCCGAGCTGATCTACGGGCGCAATCCCGTCGCCGAGGCCAGGCGCGGCCGCCGGCGGGTGCTGCGCGAGTGGACGCGGGAGGAGGTGGGTGATCAGGAGCTGGAGCGGCTGTGCGGCTCGCCCGACCACCAAGGGATCGTCGCCGAGGTCGAGCCGTATCCGTACGCCGACCCCGGCGCGCTGCTCGGCGACCCGCAGGCGCTCGTGATCGCCCTCGACCAGGTTCAGGATCCCCGCAATCTCGGCGCGGTCTGCCGGATTGCCGAGCAGGCTGGATGCGCAGGGGTGGTGCTGCCGCGTCATCGCGCCGCCACGGTCAGCGCCGCCGCGTGCAAGGCCTCGGCGGGAGCCGTCGAGCATCTGTCGATCGCCCGGGTGCGCAACCTCGCCGACTGGCTCGGGGAGGCAAAGCAGCAGGGCGCCTGGATCTACGGCGCCGACGCCTCGGCAGCGACTCGCGGCTGGGAACCGGACCTCACAGGTCGCGTCGTGCTCGTTCTCGGTGCTGAAGGGAGTGGGCTGCGCCCCCGCGTTGCCGACGGCTGCGACGTCCTCGTCTCGATCCCTCGGCTGGGAAAGCTGGACTCCCTGAACGTCGCCTCCGCGGCGGCTGTGCTGGCATTCGAGGCCGTGCGCCAGCGCCTGGCGGAGGGCGGGTAGGCGCGCAAGCGCTAACAAGGGCCTCGGACGACAAGCGGCTTCGCGGGCTGATCCGTGCCTGAGGAGGGGGATCGGCGCGGCCTGGATGCACGCGATCTTGCATTCGGTTGCCGCGGGGGTTGACAGAACTACGCCCGCGGGCTACAGTCCCGCCATAACGGTGAACCTCAGCCTGAGAGTACGGGCTGTGATTCACGAGGAGAGGGCGTCCTGCGGGAGGCATGGGCGCCACCGGATTCGAATCCAGAGGAGGAATCCAGTGGCCGCAGCTACCCAGGAATTCGCGCACGTAAGGGCGACGCCCCCGGCGGGTCGCACTCACGTCAAGTCTGACCCTCAAGTTGAGCTTGATGATCACTACCTGGTCGCGCTCGCAAAGGACGGCCAGGCCGACGCCTACGACCGCATCGTTCGCCGCTACCGCGGCTTCGTGCGTCTGAAGGCGTCGTCGTACTTTCTGCTCGGCGGCGACTCGGACGACCTGATCCAGGAGGGCCTGCTCGGCCTCTACAAGGCCGTCCGCGACTACCGCTCCGACCGCGAGTCGAGCTTCCGCAACTTCGCCGAGCTCTGCATCACGAGGCAGATCATCACCGCGGTGAAGACGGCGAGCCGCAACAAGCACGCGCCGCTGAACCAGTACGTCTCGTTCGGCCAGTCGCCGGCTGCCGCCGGCGACTCGGATACGACGCTCGAGGAGCTGCTCCCGGGAGCGCCGATCCACGATCCGGCCAACCGGGTGATCGCCAGCGAGGAGCTGCAGAGCCTGGTCGCGTGCCTGTCCAGCGTCCTCTCCGAGCTCGAGAGCCGGGTGCTGTCGCTGTACCTCGACGGCTACTCCTACGAGACGATCGGCGAGCGGCTCGACTGCGACACGAAGACGGTGGACAACGCGCTCCAGCGCGTGAAGCGCAAGGTCGGCACCCACCTCTCCGAGCGCGAGGTGCTGCTCTAGGCGCCACCCGCCTCGGGCGGCTACCGTTCGGCTCATCGACGGCGGTCTGATCCTTGCCATAGTCGTCATCGTTTGCCTGCTGGCGCTGCCCCTGGTCAGCCGCGTGGTGCAGAGCTCCTCCAAGAGCCAGATGCCCGACCTGATGGCCGACGAGGAGGTCGAGGAAGAGGACCCCGGCCGCATCCGTGAGGCCGAGATCCGCCAGCTGCTCGAGGCGAAGGCCTACCGCCAGGCCGAGCGCGGCGAGGAGCCGATCGACGTCGAGGCCGAGCTCCAGCGGCTGCTCAGGGAGGGCGGGTAAGGCGCAGAGCCCGGGGCCGGATTCGAACCGGCGGCCTGCTGATTACAAATCAGCTGCTCTGGCCAACTGAGCTACCCGGGCGCTCGGCCGAGAGTAGCGTTGCGGCAGCGTGAGTTTCGTCGAAGATTTTCCGCAGGGCTTTACCTGGCGCGACGGTGAGCGCACGATCCGGTTCGGGCCCGACGCGCTGAGCGGCGCGCGGGAGCTGATTCGCCAGCACGGATGGGAGCGCTACGAGCTGGTTTCCACACAGAGGGCGCTGGCAAGCGCCTCAATGGAGCTGGCCGGCGACGCTGGCGTCGTGCACGAGATCCAGCCCGGCCCGGTGCCCGAGGCCGCTGCGGCTGTGCTCGACCAGGTGCGGGTTCCGAGCCTGGTAGCGCTGGGCGGCGGGCGGGTGATCGATGCCGCGAAGGCGGTCGCTGCGGTCAAGGGCGGCCGGGTGTGCGCGATTCCGACGACGCTCTCGGGCGCGGAGATGACCACGATCCACAGGCTCCCGGAGGGTCACAGCGCCCCGCGCCTGATACGACCGGCTCTGGTCTGCGCCGAGCCGGCGCTGATGACGAGCCAGCCGGAAGCCGTGCTGCGCGCGAGCGCGATGAACGCGCTCGCGCACGGCGCCGACTCGCTGTACACGCCGCTGGCGAACCCGGTCTCACGGATGACGGCGCTGAACGGCGCGAAGCTGATCGCGCACTCCCTCGACCAGCCGCCCGCCGAGCGCGACCGGGGCGCCCTCGCACTGGGCTCGCTGCTGTGCGCCCACGCGATCGACTCGGCGCTGTTCGCGATCCACCACGTCGTCTGCCAGACCCTGGTTCGGGTGCTCGGAACGCCGCACGCGGAGACGAACGCGGCGATGCTGCCGCGGGTGATGGAGCTGATGGTGGGGCGGGCGCCTGAGGCGCTTCAAGCGTTGGCCGAGGCACTTGGCACCGAGAGAGGGAAGATCGGAGAGCGGATCGAGGTACTCGGCGGCGGGCCGCGGCGCTTGTCCGAGCTGGGCGCCCAGGAAGCCGATATCGAGGCGGCGCTCGCCGCGATATTGGATCGCGGCGAGCTCGGGATGACCCCCGACCCGCCCGACCGTGACGAGCTCCGCACCCTCATCGAAGCAGCCTGGTAATCGCTGAGTAACGCCTCGTCCCCAGGCGTGTAGGAACACACATGACCGAGGAGCGCCTCGCGCGCCTGCATGCCTACTCGCGCGAACGCGGCGTGAACATCGTCCTCTACGTGCTCGTCCGGCTGATCCTGCAGCCGTTTTTCCTCCTCTACTTCCGGCTCTCCCGAAACGGTCGCGAGCACGCCCGGGTGACGGGGCCGCTGATCGTCGCCGCCAACCACCGCAGCTTCCTCGACCCGTTCGTGATCGGGACGTTGCTGCCGTGGCGGCGGCCGGTGCATTACGTCGCCAAGATCGAGCTGTTCGAGAACCGCCTCCAGGGATGGTTCCTGTCGCGCCTCGGTGCCTTCCCGGTTCGCCGCGGCCAGTCCGACGACGACACGCTGGATACGGCGCTCGGCATCCTCGCCCGGGGCGGCGCGGTGTGCATCTTCCCTGAGGGAACGCGAATCCGCACCGGCTCGCTGGCGCGGCCGAAGCGCGGCGTCGGACGGATCGCGCTCGAGAGCGGCGCCGCCGTGCTTCCGGTCGCGGTCTTCGGCAGCGAGCACGTTCGCCGTGGCTGGCGGATCCGCCCCCGCAAGGTCACCCTCCGAGCGGGGCGGGCGATGACGTTTCCGCGCACCGATCGCCCTTCTCCTTCGCTCGCAACCACGGTCACCTCGCGGATCTGGCCGAACATCGAGCTTCAGTGGGAGTGGCTGGGAGGGCTTCCGCCGCTGCGCAAGGCCGCGGTCATCGGCGCCGGCAGCTGGGGCACCGCGGTTGCGGTGCTGCTGGCGCGTGGCGGCCTCGACGTCCAGCTTGGCTGCCGCACCGCCACGCAGGCCGACGAGATCGCGTCGGCGCGCGAGAACGAGCGCTACCTGCCGGGTGTTGAGCTTCCCGAGGGGCTCGTGGTCAAGCGCGCGGGCGATATCGAGGTCGCGGCGATGGACCTGATCTGCTTCGCCGTCCCGTCGAGCAGCCTTCCCACCGCCGTCGGCTCGTTCGGCGACCGCATCGGCTCGCGCTCGTCTGTCCTCCTGCTCACCAAGGGCCTCGTCCCGCCGCTGGGCACGCTCCCGAGCGAGTACGTCGGCGAGCGCGTGCGGGCGCGGGCGATCGCCTCCATCGGCGGGCCTGCGCACGCCAAGGAGGCCGCCGTCGGCACCGCCGCGCTGGTGCTCGCGAGCGCTGACGCGGACCTTCGCACCCAGCTCGGAGAGGTCTTCGACCAGGCGGGTCTCGTCTGCGAGCGGACGGCTGACGTCGTCGGCGTCGAGATGGCCGGAACAGCCAAGAACGTTGCCGCGCTCGCGGCTGCGGCGGCGGAGCCCCACGGGCTCAACGTCGCCGGCATCGCCGCCGCCGAGATCTGGCGCGAATGCGTGGATTACGCGCTCGCAGGCGGCGCCGACCTCGACACCTTCACCGGGCTTGCGGGCGTCGGCGACCTGACCGCGACCGTCCTTGCCCCAGGGAGCCGCAACCGCCGCGCCGGCGAGCTGCTGGGCACGGGAACCCCGGCGGAGCAGATCCCGGCGCGGATCGGCCAGGCGTCGGAGGGTCTCGAGTCGGTGCCGCTTTGCGCCGCCGCCGTCGGCAGGGCCGGGATCGAGGCACCGGGGCTCGAGGCTCTCGCCGCGTTGGTGGACGGTCACATCGATACCGGCGAGTGGGTCGCCCGCCTGCGAAATGCCGAAAGCGGCCGCAGCGGCAAGGCGCTGACGGCCTCGACCACCTAAGGGGGCTTACGCTTGTTCTGTGGCAGACAAGCCGAAGACCGCGAAGGCGGCGACCGTCGAGACATCGACGGCCACCGGAGCGGAGAAGGCCGAGTTGGACCGCGCGTTCGAGGACCTCTACAGGGCACATCTGCGGGACGTCTACTCGTACTCGTACTACCGGATCGGCAACCACCACGACGCCGAGGATCTGACCGAGCAGACCTTTCTCCAGGCCTACCGTCATTTCGAGCGCGCGCAGCGGGAATCGAACGGGCGCCCGCTGCGTCCGTGGCTGATCCGGATCGCGCACAACCTCGCCTCCAACTACCACCGCGATCGCTCGCGCAGGCCGCAGACCGCGCTCGAGCACGCCGACCCGATCTCGCATCCTCACGACACCGAGCAGGTGGTCGAGGGGCGGGAGGAGCTGCGAAGCGTGATCGCGGGCCTGGACCAACTGCCAGAGGATCGGCGCGACGCGCTCGTCATGCGCTTCGCGCTCGGGATGTCGAATCGAGAGATCGCGCGCGCACTCGGGCGCACCGATGGGGCAACAAAGGTGCTCATCCACAGAGCTATCCGGCAGCTCGAGGAGCAGCTGGAGGAAGCGGAGGGCGGCGATGAGTGACGCGATACGCGGCGAGCTCGAGGAGCTGCTGTCCAGCGCCTTGCGTCCCGTCGAGCCGCCGGAGACGCTCAGCGGCCGGCTCGAGGAGACCTTCTCTGCCGTCGCCGAGGCGGCGGCCACGGAGCTCTCGGAGTGGGCCGACGAGTTCTCCGAAGGCGAGCTTCAGGCGCTTCGCGACCCGCGCAACTGGGTCCGCCCGGTGGCGGCAGTGGCCGCCGGAGGCATGGCGACGGGTGCGCTGGTCCTGTTCGAGCTGCGCCGCCGGCAGGCAAAGCGCCCGCTTCCGCGGGAGCTTCGCAAGCGCTTCTCGACTGGTCGCTAGCGCTTCAAGTCTCAGAGCGTCAGGCCGGCACCGCCCGCCCGGCGTCATCGCCCTGGGTGGCAGCGGCGGCACCGAGGCCAAGGAGGCCGAGGACCAGATGGAGGACGTTGTCCTCGTCGTTCAGCGGCACGAGGCCGACGATGACCCCGTCGCCGTCGGCGAACCCCCAGATCGCGAGCACCAGGTAGATGACGCCGAACAGCACCGAATAGAGCTTCGCGCCGGAGTCGCTGCCCGCCAGCGCCAGACCGGTGAGGCCGAAGGCGATGTGGACGAGGTTGTGCCAGCCGTTCACGGCGAGAATTCCGAACACCTCGTCGGTTTCGGCAGCGACATCGGCGGCGCCGGTCGCAAAGCTGGCCGTGTAGAAGAAACCGATGATGCCGCCGATCACCAATGCGGCGCCGATCAGTGCTGCGTACAGTCGTGCTGGGCTCACGGTGCCTCCTGCTTCCCCTGAAAGTGTCGCTGTCGGTGAACTGTTCCGCATGAACAAGCGTATGTCCTCCTATGCGTGCGCTTGAGCGCCTTGCAGACGAGGACCTGATGCCCCTCGTCAACCGCAAGCAGGAGTCGGCCTTCGAGGTCTTCTACGACCGCCACGGCGGCGCCGCCTACTCGCTCGCCTACCGGATCGTCGGCGAGCGCACCCTCGCTGAGGAGGTGACCCAGGAGGCATTCCTGTCGATCTGGCGAAGCGGCGCCCGCTTCGACCGCACCCGGGGCAGCGTCCGCTCCTGGCTGCTCACCGTGGTCCGCAACCGGGCGATCGATGCGCTGCGCCGGGTGGCGGGGGCGCCGGCGCTGGCCTCGGACGACGAGGCGGTGCTCGAGTCGCGGCCGGCGGCGGAGCGAACCGAGGCGGAGGCGCTTCGCCGCGAGACCGCCAGGGAGTTGCGCGGCGCGCTGGACGCGCTGCCCGCGGAGCAGTCGAAGGTGATCGAGCTTGCCTACTTCGCCGGCTTCACGCATTCCGAGATAGCCTCGATGCTCGACATGCCATTGGGCACGGTCAAGGGGCGGATGCGGCTGGGGCTGGAGAAGATTCGAGCCGGGCTCGCCGAGGGGCTGAACGCCTAGTGGACGCCAGGGGCGAGCATCGCTGGCAGGAGGACCTGCCCGCCTACGCACTCGGGGCGCTCGATCCGGGCGAGGCCCGCGATCTGGAAGCGCACCTCGCCGAGTGCGAGCACTGCCGCGAGCGTCTGCGCTGGCTCGAGCCGGCGGTGGACATCCTCCCTGCCTCCGTTCAGCAGCTGCAGCCGCCCCCGGAGCTGAAGGTGGCGCTGATGGAGAAGGTGCGCGAGGACGGCGAAGCTCCGGCGCGAGCAGCACCGCCCTGGTGGCGCGGCGCGCGGGCGGGCTTCAGCCTGCGGCCGGCGCTGGCGCTGGGGTGCGCTGGCGCTGGTTGCCGCGGGTGCGATCGGCTATGGGCTGAACGATAACGGCAGCAGGAAGGACGACCAAACGACGCGACGCCGTTCCGGGTCGAGGCGGTCCCGAGCGAGAACGTTAGGGCCGCCGCGACGCTCGAGGGCGAAGGCGAGGGGGCGGTGCTGCGACGTCGAGCGGCTGCCGCGGCGATCGAGGAGGACGAGTCTACCAGTCGTGGGTGCAGATGGATGGCGACTTCGTCCCGTCGGCGACCTTCGAGGTCGCCGGCGGATCGAGGGCGGCGCCGAGATCGGCGAGCTCCCGGTCGGAGCCGAGGCTGTTCTCGTCACGCGAGAGCCAGACGGCGGCAGCGAGCAGCCGAGCACCGAACCGCTGCTGACGGCCACGCTCGTCTCCTAACGCCGATCCGGCTCCCCTCGGTGCCGCCGTTCAGGCGCTCGAAGCGCCTCCAATACATTCCCAGATCCATGCCTCAGACCTGCTACCGCCATCCCGGGCGCGAGACGGCCGTGTCGTGCTCGAACTGCGAACGGCCGATCTGCCCCGATTGCATGATCGACACTCCGGTCGGGATGCGCTGCCCCGAGTGCACGGGGCGGCCGACCGGCGCGCGGCGAGCCGTGGCGGCGATGCGCAGCGGCACGCCGTATGCCACCTACACGCTGCTGGCGCTGAACGTGCTCGTCTTCATGGCCCAGATCTCGCAGGGGAGCAGCTTCGGGTTCGACGCCAGCGGTGAGATCTATACGAACGGGGCCCTCTTCGGCCCCTTCGTCGCCGACGGCGAGTGGTACCGGCTGATCACTTCCGGCTTCCTGCACGCCGGCTTCATCCACCTCGCCTTCAACATGTTCGTCCTCTACGTGCTCGGCACGCTGCTCGAGCCGTCGATCGGAACCGCGCGCTTCGTCGCGATCTACTTCGTCTCCCTGCTCGCCGGCTCGCTCGGCGCCCTGCTGCTCGATCCCGAGATCCCAACCGTCGGCGCGTCCGGCGCCATCTTCGGGCTGATGGCGGCGACATTCGTCATTGCGCGACAGCGCGGCGCGGAGCAGGTGGCGTCGCAGATCGGGTTCTGGATCGTGCTCAACATCGTCTTCAGCTTCGCGATCTCCAACATCAGCATCGGGGGGCATCTCGGGGGCCTGGTTGGCGGCTTTCTCGCCGCCATGGTCGTCGTCGCCGGGGAGCGCCAGACGGCCGGTGCGCGGCTGCCGCTGGAGGTCGGAGGGATGTCGGCCCTTGCCGCCGTCGCCATTGCCGGCGCACTGGTGTTCGTGCAGACGATCTAGTGGGGCCTATCCACTAGGACTGCCCCGCGCGTCGCTCGACCTCCACCTTGAGGTCCGCGTTCGATCGCCGCATCAGCTCACGGCCCACCCGTCCCGCGATGATCGCCGGGACCGGGATCCCGGGGTCGATGCCCAGTCGGTAGGTGGCGCGCGTGCCTCCGTTGCGCTCCTCGAACACGTACTCGCCCTCGATGTCCTTGGCGACGTCGCCGTCGATGAAGCTCCACCACGCGCGGCGGGGGTGCTCGTACTGGTACTCCAGCGTGTAGCGAACGAGGCGCAGCTTCAGGTCCACCACCCATTCCACCGTCTTGCCGAGCCCGTCCGGGTGGCGATCGTGGACGATCACCTCCCTGGCGGCCGACTGCCACCGGGGGATCGTCTCGTAGTCGACCACCGCGTTGAAGCACGCCTCCAGCGGGGCCGCGATCTCGATCGTTTCCTCGGCCCGGTGGATTCCCATCACACGGCTCCGCTCGCGCGAGCCGGCAGCTCCAGCCGCCGGAAGCCGATCTCTCGAGGCTCCGCGACGAGATCGGGGTGGAGCAGGTGGCCGAGCAGCTCGACGCCGTCGACCAGCCTCGGGCCGGGCCGCGAGAACGAGGAGGCGGCATCGACGGCAAACGCGGTCCGAGCTCCCAGCGAGCCGAGCTCCGCGGCGTGGGCGAGCGCTTGGTCGCGGGCCTCGTCGACGTAGAGCCCGCACGGCATCACGACGGCCACATCCGGGTGGGCGGCGCTGAGCTCGCTCCACTCGGCGACGCGTGAGCGCTCGCCGGGTGCGGCGAGCGGATCGATTCCGCCGGCCAGCCCGATCATCTCCGGGACCCAGTGGCCGCCGATGTACGGCGGGTCCAGCCACTCGAGCGCCACCACGCGCGGGCGCACAGCGTCGCTCACAGCTTCGACCACCCGGGCGACGCGGCGGTCGAGCTCGGCCCTCAATCGGTGTCCCCCTTCGCGAACCCCGCTCACCTCGGCCAGCCGCTCGACGTCGTCGAAGACATCGGCCAGGGTGGAGGGGTCGAGCGACACCACTCGGGGCCGGGACGGAAGCCTGGCCGCAACGGTCTGCACGTCCTCATAGGAGACTGCGCACACTTCGCACACCGCCTGAGTCACGATCAGGTCCACGCCCAGCTCTCGCAGCGTCGCATCGTCGAGCTCGTACAGCGCCTCGCCGCGCCCGGTCACCTCCCGCACGGCGGCGTCGATCTCGGCGGGTGCTAGACCTTCGGGAATCACGCTCCGGGTCAGGCGCGGGAGCCGCGTGGCGGCGGGGGGAAAATCGCATTCGTGCGTGACGGCGACGACCTGGTCGCCGAGCCCGAGCGCAAACAGCATCTCGGTCGCCGAGGGCACCAGGCTCGCGATCCTCATCGCCCTCACTATGCCAACATCGGCTCATGCCACTGCTGACGGACGAGGAGATCGGTGCTCGGCTGGCCGACCTGAACGGCTGGAGCCGGGAGGGCGAAGCGATCGTCAAGAGCTATGACCGCGGCGATTTCGTCGGCTCCGTCGAGTTCGTGAAATCGCTGGTGGAGCCCGCCGAGGAGATGGGCCACCACCCCGACCTCTCGATCTCCTGGAGCACCGTCGAGGTGACGATCACGACCCACTCCCAGGGTGGGCTGACAGAGAACGATTTCGAGCTCGCACAGCGGATCGACTCTCTCGCCTGAGTCGCGCCGCGGCGCCGTCTAGCCTCGCGCCCCATGCGCCTCCTCTACGTCGTCGGCACGCGTCCCAACTTCGTCAAGATGGCCCCGTCGTCGCGGCTTTCCGGGAGCGCCGGCCCGAGTGGCGCCACGCGCTCGTACACACGGGCCAGCACTACGACCGGCTGATGTCGGACGTGTTCCTCGAGGAGCTCGGGGTGCCGGAGCCGGATCACATGCTCGGCGTCGGCTCGGGCAGCCACGCGACACAGGCGGCGCGAGTTATCGAGCGGCTCGAGCCGGTTCTGGCGGAGGAGAAGCCCGACCTCGTGCTTGTGCCCGGCGACGTCAACTCCACCCTCGCCGCCGCGCTGTGTGCGTCGAAGCTCGGAATTGCGATCGGGCACGTCGAGTCTGGCCTGCGCAGCTTCGACCGCTCGATGCCGGAGGAGGTCAACCGGGTGATCACCGACCACCTCTCCGAGCATCTTTTCCTGCACTCGGACGAGGCGGTCGAGAACCTGAGCGCCGAGGGCATCGGCGAGGAGCGGATGCATTTCGTCGGCAACACGATGATCGACAGCCTGGTCGCGCTCGAGCCGCGATTCCGCGCCCGCGGCCTCGCCGCCGAGCTCGGGCTCGATCCGGGCAGCTACCTGCTCGTGACGCTGCATCGACCGGCGCTGGTCGACGGCCCGCTGCTTGACGATGCGATCGGCGCGCTGGTGGAGGTTGCCGGCGAGATGCCGGTCGTCTTCCCGGTCCACCCGCGGACGCGCAAGATGCTCGGAGCGCGGGAGGCCCACAGCCCCGGATTGATGCTCATGGACCCGGTGGGCTATCTCGATTTCCTCTCCCTCGAGGCCGACGCGGGCGCCGTCCTCACGGACTCGGGGGGATCCAGGAGGAGACGACCTATCTCGGCGTTCCCTGCTTCACGCTGCGCGACAACACCGAGCGTCCGGTGACGATCAGGGCGGGCACGAACACGCTGCTCGGCCTCGATCCTGGGCGAATCCTCCAGATCCCCGAGCTGCTCCGGGAAGGCGGCCGTCGTCCTTCAACAGGCCCTCCTCCGCTCTGGGATGGCCAGGCATCCGAGCGCGTCGTTGCCGCCTTGGGCCCCTGATAGCTTCCGGCCCCGTGGCGTTGTCACTCGTCCCCAAGGACAAGGTCTTCTTCGATCTGTTCTCCGAAGCTGGCCGCAACACGCCTGCGTGCGGCGCACCTGCTTCAGGAGATGATCGAGGGCTGGCCGGACGAGAGCGACCTGACGCGGGAGATCCTGCTCGCCGAGCAGGAGGGCGACCGGATCACCCACGACATCATCAGGCGGCTGAACACGACGTTCGTCACGCCGCTGGATCGCGAGGACATCTACGGGCTCGCCACCAAGATGGACGACATCGTCGACTACATCGAGGAAGCGGCCGACTTCATGATCCTCTACCGATCGAGGCGCCGATGGAGCAGGCGATCAAGATCGCCGACGTCCTCGTCAAGTCCTGCGAGCAGCTCGCGGAAGCGGTCGAGCATCTGCGTGGCATGAAGGACCTCGAGCGCTACTGGATCGAGATTCACCGGCTCGAGAACGAGGGTGACCGGCTCTACCGCGACGCGGTTGCGTCCCTGTTCGCAAACGGGGTCGACCCGATGGTCGTGATCCGCTGGAGGGACGTGTTCCTCAGGCTCGAGCGCGCCGTCGATTCGACGCGAGTCCGTGGCGCACATCCTCGAAGGCATCGTCATCAAGAACTCGTGACTGCGGTCCCGAGCCCCCGCTAGCTCGATGGAGGGGGATCTGATTCTGGTGATCGTCGTGGCGACGGCGCTCGCTTTCGACTTCACCAACGGCTTCCACGACACGGCCAACGTCGTCGCGACCTCGATCTCGACCCGGGCGATGTCCCCGCGACTGGCGGTCGGATACGCGGCGGTGCTCAACTTCGTCGGCGCCTTCCTGTCGCTGGCGGTCGCGGCAACGGTGGCGGGTGAAGTCGTCGATCCGGGGGCGATCACGCTGAACGTGGTCTTCGCGGGGCTGATCGGGGCGATCACCTGGAACCTGATCACCTGGTACTACGGCCTCCCTCGAGCTCGTCTCACGCGCTGATCGGCGGAGTTGTGGGCGCGGCATTCGCCGCGGCCGGCGCCGACGCGGTGATCGGGGATGGAGTCGTGGGAAAGGTGCTGATCCCGGCCGTTGTCGCACCCGTGGTGGCGTTCCTCGTCGGAGCGATTGCGATCGTGATCTGCTATCGCGTCGTCGGCAGGCAGCGGCCCGGGGATCGTCACGCGCGGGTTTCGCTTCGGGCAGGTGATCTCGGGTGGGATGCTCGCGCTCGCGCACGGCACCAACGACGCGCAGAAGACGATGGGGGTGATCACCCTTGCCCTGATCACCCACGGACGCTCGACGGCGGCGATCCCCCCGACGTCCCCACCTGGGTGATCGTCACCTCGGCATCGGTGATCGCGCTCGGGCACCTACATGGGCGGCTGGCGGATCATCCGCACGATGGGCACGCGAATCCACGACATGGATGCGGCGCAGGGATTCTCCGCCCAGGGTGCGGGATCGGCGGTGATCCTCGCCTCGACGCATTTCGGCTTCCCGCTCTCGACCACCCAGGTGATCGCGGGCGGGGTGATGGGATCGGGCGCGGCGAAGCGGCTCTCCGCCGTGCGCTGGGGCGTGGCCGGCAACATCGTCGTCGCCTGGCTGCTGACGTTTCCGGCCGCCGCCGCGGTCGGCGCTGTCGTCCTCGGGTTCACCGACCTGTTCGGAGCCGACAGCGCGGTCGGCCCGGTGATCGTCACGGCCGCCGGCTTCTGCTGCTCGCAGTCGCGTTCGCGCGACGGGTGCGCCAGGGCACGCCGGTGCCGGTGGGTTAGCTGATGCCGCTGCTCGCAGACGTCATCGACACCCGCGCCCTGCTCGAGAGCGGTGGCGGCGGCGTTCGTCGCCGGCTTGGGAGTCACCTCTCGCCTTCTCGCGTCGCGATTCTCGGCTCCGCCCGTTTCGTCGACCTGCGCGCCGACGATCGAGCCGCTCGCGGCGGGCGCGTTCGCCGCGCTTGCCGTGCTCGCCTTCGCTTGGTGTCGGCGCGATCGTCTTCGGGATCATCGTGATGATGTCGAAGTAGCTGCGGTTCTAAGCTCTGGACCGCTGCGCGTTGCCCGCAACATCGCGATCATCGCCCTGATCGCCGTCCCGGTCGCCTTCCTCCCCGCAGGCGGCCAGGTTGCCGACGGCGTCCTCGCCGCTCTCCTGCTCGGCTTCCTTGCGGCGATCGGCCTGCTCTGCTTCACCCTCTACCGCCAGCAGCAGCTGACGCTGTCGGCGCTCCCCGACGCGCGTAAAGCGGTGCTCTACGGTGCGATCGGGACGATCTTCCTGATGATCGCGGGCCAGGACGAGCTGCTGGGAGGCGGAGGCGGAGGAGCATTCCTCTGGGTGGCGCTGGTCGCGATCTCGGGCGTGATCATCTTCGCCGTGTGGCGCGAGGCCAACACCTATTAGGGGCTAGCTGCCGGTCCGCGCTGCGGACCCTCGACACCGCTTTGCGCTGAACTCGGCACATTCTGCGCGCCACGCGTGAATCGGCGCGACCTAGCGTCGCCCCATGGGCTGGCAACGGGGTGCGACCAAGCGTCGAGGAGGGCTGAGATGGGAATCCGGCCAGAGCGCCGCCGAGCTCGTCGCGGTGATCCCGCTGCTGCTCGTGGTCGTGCTGGCGCTAGCGCAGGCGGCGATCGCCGGGCACGCGGCCTGGTCGGCGGCCAATGCAGCCCGAGCCGCCGCCCGCGTCGCGCACGTCGGCGGCGACGCCGAGGAGGCCGCGCTTGCTTCGCTTCCCGAGCATCTCGCGAAGGGCGCCGAGATCGACGACAACAACGGGGTCGAAGTTCGGGTGAAGGCGCCGGCCCTGCTGCCCGGTGTGCCGTCGATTTCGCTTTCGGCGAGCGCGTCGCTCGATCCAGCCGCGGAGGACGACGGTGGTTGAGTGCTCACCACCTGACCGCGGCCAGGCGTCACTCGAGCTCGTCGCCGGGATCCCGCTGCTGCTGCTCTCCGCGGCGATCGCTCTGCAGCTTCTCACCGCCGGCTATGCAGCGACTCTGGTGGACGGCGCCGCCGAGGCGGGCGCGCTTGCGATCGCCGCCGGGGGCGAGCCGGAGGCGGCGATCGAGGACGCGCTGCCGGGCTGGGCGACGGGCCGGGTGCACTCGGAGGTCGAGCGCGGCAACGTGCGCGTCACGGTTGAGCCGCCGGCGATCGTCCCGGGACTCGGTCGCCACCTCTCGGTCTCCTCATCGGCGTGGGCGAACCCACCGGAGGAGTGATGCACGCGAGCACCGAGGACCTGGCTCCGACCCGGCTCGTACTCGCCACATCCACCCGTGGCGCCCGCGGTGGCATCGCCGCCGCGGCCTCGCTTGCCATCGCCGCTGCGGACGCCGAGCCCGCTCGCGGGGCTCTGCTCGTTGAAGTCGGTACGCCGGCCGGGGGGCGCGGGCCGACGTTGCTCGCCTCGCAGACCGCCCGCGTGCTCGAGCAGGGCCTCAACGATCGACTCGGCGGATCTGGCGGCAAGCTCACCTCGCGGGCGCGAGCCGCCGCCAGGGGTCGCCTCTGCTGGCTCAGCCTCGCGCCCGAAGCGGGAGCCGATGCGGACTGCGACCCGGATGCCGAGCTGGAGTTCCTGCAGCAGGCGCTCGACCAGCCACCCGCAGCGGCCCTGACCGTCGCCTATCTGCCGCCGATCGCATGGCGGGCGGCGGTCGAGGAAGGAGCCCTCGGCGCGAGCGCCGGACTGGTTCGCGCCGACCTGCCGCGCGAGCGCTCGCTGGCGGCGCTGGCGGTGAGCGAGCTTCGCGAGCGCGATCTGGCCGTCCGCATCGCGCCGAAGCCGATGGGCCGGGTGGCCACCCGTAGGGCGCTCGCCGGGCTCGATCCAGGCGGAGCGGCTTCGGGCAGGGCGGCGCGCTGGCTACGTGGCCTCGTGCCGGCCCTTGCCGGGCAGCGTGGACAGTCCCTTCCCGCGGTGCTCGGGTCGGCGGCGTTGCTGATCGTCTCAGCCCTGCTGCTCGCGGCGATCGGGGGAGCCGTGAGCGGCAAGGCGAAGCTGCAGAAGGCCGCCGACCTGGCCGCGGTATCGGCCGCGCGCTCGATGCGCGACAACATCGACGGGCTGCTGGCTCCGGTGGAGCTGCCGAGCGGCGCCCCCAACCCCGCTCACATCTCCCGCTCCGAGTACCTGCGCCTCGCAGAGGAGGCCGCGATCCAGGCGGCGGAGCGAAACGGCGTCGACCGTGAGCGGCTCGCCGTCAGCTTTCCGGAGGAGGACAGCTTCGCTCCGTTGAGAGCGCGGGCTGAGATCAGCTCCGAGCTCGACACGAGCTCCGTGACGCAGTTCGCCGGAGGCGGCCGCGACCGCGGACGCAGCGTCCGTCCCCTGGATCCGATCGAGATCGAAGTCAGCGCCGAGGCCGAGGCCGTGGCACCGCCGGGGTTCACAGGCGCGCCGACGATGGCAACCGGCGGCGGCTATTCCGGGCCGCTCGTCTACCGGCAGGGCAAGCCGATGCGTCCCGACGTCGGCGCGGCCTTCGACGCGATGGCGGCGGTTGCCGCGGAGGACGGGGTGTCGCTCATCGTCACGTCGGGCTTCCGCTCCGATGCCGAGCAGGCGGTGCTGTTCGCGGCCAACCCTGATCCCACCTGGGTCGCCCCGCCCGGCGAATCGCTGCACCGCTGCGCGACCGAGCTCGACCTCGGCCCGCCCTCTGCGTACGGGTGGTTGGCAGCGAACGCCCCGCGCTTCCAGTTCGTTCGCCGCTACTCGTGGGAACCGTGGCATTTCGGGTTCGAAGGCGGGCCGGCGCCGTGCTCGGTGGAAGGAGACGCGATCGGGATGGGCTCCGGGACGGACGGGCGCGCCGCCGGCTCCGCCGGACTTCCCGCGTTCGTGCCCGCTGAGTTTCGAGCGCCGATCATCGCTTCGGCTTCGCGCTGGAACGTCTCCGCCGCAGTGATCGCGGCGCAGTTGATGGCCGAGTCGAACTTCAATCCCAACGCGGTCTCCCCGGTCGGGGCCCAGGGCATTGCCCAGTTCATGCCTGGAACCGCGGCCATGTACGGGCTCTCCGATCCCTTCGACGCCGCGGCGGCGATCGATGCCCAGGCCCACCTGATGTCCGACCTGATGCAGCAGTTCGGCTCGGTGCCGCTGGCCCTCGCCGCCTACAACGCCGGCCCCGGCGCGGTCGCGCCATGCAGCTGCGTGCCGCCCTATCCCGAAACCCAGGCCTACGTCGCGCGCATCCTCAGCCTCCTGGACGGAGCCGGGGAGCTGATGGTGCCGCCGCTGGAGGTGAGGCTGGTGGAGTGAGTTTCTGCCTATTCGTCAGGATCGATCAGCTGCCACGAGACTTCGCCCCCGTCCGCGTCGGTTACCTCCGCCTCGACCGGGAGCGTCTCGGTGAAGTCCGAGGGGGGATCTTCATCCGCTCCGGTTTGCACGACAGCGGTGCACTCGAAGGTGGTTCCGGTCTCGTTCTCGACGTCGTCCGGGCAGTCGACAGAATCCACCGGCTGGTTGGTCTGCTGCTCGATCCCGCTGTCGATGTCGGCCTCGACCTTGGAGACGTCGATCCCACCGCAGCCGGTGAGAGCAAGCGCGCCGGCGCACAAGAACACAATCGGTACGAGCGAGCGCATCGCCGGGGATACTACCCCGCTTTCGCCGTTCTCGATCACGCAGGTTGAGCCACGTGCGCGGGTATCTCAGTCAGTAGGCTGCCTGCCTGCCGGGGCACGGAAATGAGGACAACGCGGGCAGCCCGCCGTAGCCCCTGCTATCCCTGAGAGCAATGGATTCAGTCGACAAGGTGGTCATTCTCTGCGGCGGGCGCGGAACGCGCCTGCAGGAGCGCACGCGCTCGATTCCGAAGGCGCTGGTGGAGATCGGCGGGCAGCCGATCCTCTGGCACGTCGTTCGGATCTACGCCACGCAGGGCCTGCGCCGCTTCGTGCTCGCCACCGGCCACTACGGAGAGCAGATCGAGGACTTCGTCGCCTCGGATCCGTGGCCGGAGGAGATCGAGATCGAGTGTGTGCAGACCGGTGCCGACACGCCCACCGGCGGCCGGGTCAAGCTCGTTTCGGACCGCTTGGGCGACGGCACGTTCTGCGCCACCTACTCCGATGGCGTCGCCGATATCGACCTCGCGGCGCTGATCAGCTCCCACCGCCGCCACGGGCTCGCGGCGACAATGACCGTCGTCCGGCCGCTGAGCCAGTTCGGGGTCGCTGAGCTCGACGGGGACGGGCTGGTCACGGGCTTCGAGGAGAAGCCGCGCATGGATCACTGGGTGAACGGAGGCTTCTTCTGCTTCGAGCCCGAGATGCTCGACTACCTCACCGAGGAGAGCGTGCTCGAGCAGGATCCTCTCCGGCGCCTGGCCGCCGACGGCCAGCTTCACGCGTATCGCCACGAAGGATTCTGGGACTGCATGGACACCTACAAGGACGCCGTCACCCTCAATGATCTCTGCGCGAGCGGCGATGCGCCCTGGGTCGTGTGGGAGACCCAGATGTCCGAGGACTCGGCCGATCCCGCCATCGCCGCCGGCGGTGGCGGCGCACGTGGCTGAAGCCGCGCTCGTCACCGGGGGGCGCGGGTTCGTCGGTGCGCACCTCTGCGCCGGCCTGCTCGCGCGCGGCTCGCGCGTGGTCTGCTTCGATCGCGCCCCCGGGCCGCCGCACGGCGCCGGTGAATCCGGCCCCCGGCCATCGACCCTCGACCTGCTGGGCGTTGGCGGCGACGTCGCCGAGGTGCACGGCGATCTCTGCGATGCCGATCTGATCCGCACAACGCTTCGCGACGAGGGGATCGGCGCCGTCTTCCACCTCGCCGCGGAAACCATCGTCGGAGCCGTGCAGGTCTCGCCCGTGCGCGGTTTCGAATCGAACGTGCGCGGAACCTGGACGGTGCTCCAGGAGTGCCGTGAGCAGGGGGTGGAGCGGGTGGTCGTCGCCTCCTCCGACAAGGCATACGGCGCCCACGCCGAGCTGCCCTACCGCGAGGACTTCGCGCTCGCGCCGACCGCTCCGTATGAGGCATCGAAGGCGGCGGCCGACCTGATCGCGCGCAGCTACTGGCACTCGTACGGCCTCCCGGTGGCCGTGACCCGTTTCGCGAACATCTACGGCGGCGGCGACCTCAACTTCTCTCGCCTGATTCCCGAGGCGGTGATCGCGGCAGTCGACGGCAGGCCACCGGTGCTGCGCTCCGACGGCTCCCCGGAGCGGGACTTCCTCTATGTAGACGACGCCGTCAGCGCGTACCTGACGCTCGCCGACAACCTCGACCGCGATCAGGTCAGGGGCGAGGCGTTCAACGCCGGCGGCGGCGAGCCCCACGCCGTCCGTGATGTCGTCGAGCTGATCGCGCGCCTCTCGGGAACGGGAGTCGAGCCGGACATCCGCGGCGAGGGAAACCCCGAGGGAGAGATCGATCGCCAGTGGGTGGACCCGACGAAGATCAGGGAGCTGGTCGGCTGGGGCGCCGAGGTGGACCTCGAGGAGGGCTTGCGGCGGACGATCGAGTGGTACCGCTCCCATCCCGAAGCGCGACCAACAACCTAAGCCGCTGAATGAATCATCGCTCCGCTTCGCGTTCGGCGAGGTAGGCCTCGAGCCCCACTTCTATGGCGGGAAGCCGCGGCGTCTCCGCCCTCTCGCTCGCGAGCGCCGAGAAGCTCGGACGCGTGGCCTTGGTCGGGAACTCCTCGCTCGTGCAGGGGCTGATCTCGAGCTCGACGCCCGCGCGACGGACGATCTCGACCGCGAATTCGTACCACGACCACATCCCGCCACCGGCGATGTGGTGGATCCCGTAGGTCGAGGTGGAGGCCAGGTCGATGATCGCCCGCGCGAGGTGCGCCGCGTACGTGGGGCTGCCGACCTGATCGTCGACCACCCGCATCGGCGCGCGCTCGGCTGCGCGCCCGAGCACCACCTCGACGAAGTTGCGGCCCCCCAGCCCGTACAGCCACGAGGAGCGAACGATGAAATGACGATCGTTCGCGGCCGCCGTTTCGTGCTCGCCCGCGAGCTTGGTGCGCCCATAGGCCGACAGCGGGCGTGGCTCGTCGGACTCGACGTAGGGCTCGCGCTTCGCTCCGTCGAAGACGTAGTCCGTCGACGGGTACACGACCGAGGCGCCGACGGATGCGGCAGCGGCCGCGACGTTGCCGGCGCCGGCGGCGTTCGCGGCCATCGCGGCCGCCTCGGCATCCTCCGCGCCCTCGACGTCAGCCCAAGCCGCGCAGTTGATGACGACGTCGGGGCGCTCGCGCTCGAATCCGCGCTCCACCGAGCCGGGCTCGGTGACGTCCAGGTCCTTGCGGCCGAGCCCGACGGCATCGATGCCCGCCTCCGCCGCAGCCAGGATCACATCGCGTGCAAGCAGGCCTCCATGCCCACAGACCAATAGCTTCACCAACCGGTCCGCCGGCTCATTTCACGTCAGCGCACGGCCTACGGAATCGGCCACGCAAGCGGGCTTCTCGGAGCCCTCGACTTCGATCGTGAACCGGGTCACGACCTGCCACCAGCCCCCACCGACATCCTCGACCTCGGTCACCTCGGCTCGCGCGCGGACCTTGGAGCCGGCCGGAACCGGAGCCGGGAAGCGAACCCGGTTCCAGCCGTAGTTGACGCCGAGCTTGAAGCCCGAGGATGCGATCAGGTCGCGGCGCAGGCCGTCGATCATCGACAGCGTCAGGTTGCCGTGCGCGATCGTGGTCCCGAACGGGCTCTCGCTCTTGGCGCGTTCGACGTCGACGTGGATCCACTGATCGTCACCGGAGAGCTCCGCAAACGTGTCGATCATCTCCTGCGTGACCTGACGCCAGTCGCTCGGCCCGATCTCACGACCAACCAGCTCCTTCAGACCGTCGATCCCGACCGCCTCCACGGACGTCACTCGACCGTCAGGGTCCCTTCCATGCCGTCGGCGCGGTGCCCCGCGACCGAGCAGTAGAACGTGTACTCGCCCTTTTCGAGCGTGATGCTCACGTCGCTCGAGCCCTCGGCGATCTGATCCGTGCACCCGAGCCCGAACTCGTCGGACTCGACGCAGAAGTCGTGAACGATCTGCGCGGGGTTGTTGAGGACGAACGTGGACAGGCCGACGGGCGCCTCGAGCGTGCTCTGCTCGAACGCGATCGTGTTGTCGGGGGCAGCTGCCACCTCGATCGTCTCGACGCCGCCCGTCTCGGCACCGCCACCGCTGGTGGTCGCCGTCGCGGTGGTCTCGTCGTCGCCTCCGCAAGCTGCCAGTTGCAGCGCAACCGGCACAAGAACGAGGAGCAGCACGATCGGCTTCTTCATCTGGACCTTTCCTTGTCTTTGAGAGGCTCGCAGCCTACCTGCCGTGAAAGGTCACCTCTTCTCCGGCGAAGAACGCCGGCACGGCGGCGGCGAGGTCCTCGGTAGCCATCGAATCGGCGATCCCGTGCCGCTCGAGCTGGAGGTGGTCGGCGAGCGAGTTGTCGAGGCTCTGGCCGATCAGCTGCTTGCACATCCGCATGTAGTGCGGCGCCTTGGCGGCGAGCTTGCGCGCCTTCTCATTCGCGCGCTCCATCAGCTCGTCGGCGGGAACCACCTCGGAAACGAGCCCGGCGGCAAGCGCCGACGCCGCGTCCAGATTCGGGTCGTTCAGCAGCAGCTCCAGGGCCTTCGCGGGCCCGACCACGCGGGGCAGGAAGTAGGTCATGCCGCCGTCGGGAGAGGCTCCGATGCGTCCGTAGGCGCAGGCGAAGAAGGCCTCCTCGGATGCGATCCGGATGTCGCACTGGAGCGCCAGCGAGAACCCGGCGCCGGCGGCCGGGCCGTTCACAGCCGCGATCACGGGATAGGGGATGCGCTGGAAGTCGACGATCGCCTGGTGGAGGACGTCGGCTCCGCGACGGACGTCCGCCGGCAGGTCGATGCCGTCGTCCTCGAGGCCGCGCCTGAACCAGGTGACGTCGCCGCCGGAGCAGAAGGCGCGCCCGGCGCCGGTGACGATCAGCGCCCGCAGCGGCGCGCGATCGGCCAGCCATGGGGCGATCAGCATCAGCTCGCCGATCATCTCCGGGCTCATCGCGTTCAGCTCGTCAGGGCGGTCGAGCGTCAGCGTTCCGACGTCGTCCTCGACCTCGAGCCTCATCGTCGCCAGCTCGGGCGCGGCGGCTGTTTCAGTGGGCATCCGGCTCCTCGTCGTCGATTCGGGTCAGCTGAACGGGAGCCCTAACCTTGGGTGGGTGAGCGAGGACCCCGCCCAAAGCCTCACCAAACAGCGCCGTCGGCTTCCCGACCAGCCGGGCGTGTACCTGTTCTCCGACGCCCGCGAGCGAGTGATCTACGTCGGCAAGGCGCTCTCGATCCGCAAGCGCGTCGCGTCGCACTTCTCCAGCCTCCCAGCCGGGGTCAGATCCCCGGCCTGATCGGCGAGATCGCGTCGATCGACTTCCTCGTCACCGAGACCGAGGCCGAGGCGCTGCTCGCCGAGCAGCAGTTCATCAAGCGCCACCGCCCGCGCTTCAACATCAGGCTGCGAGACGACAAGTCGTATCCCTACATCGGGATCAGCGTCGATGAGGACTTCCCGCGCGTCTACTTCACCCGCGAGCGCCACCGGCCGAACCGCGCCTATTTCGGCCCCTACTCCAGCGCCAAGCGCACCCGGGAAACGCTGGACCTGCTCGGGAAGCTGTTCCAGTACCGCACCTGCGAAGGGCCCGAGCCCGGCCGGCGATCCGGCATCCCCTGCCTCGACCACTACATCAAGCGCTGCCAGGCGCCCTGCGTCGGCTACATCGAGCGCGAGGAATACCGGCGCAACATCGATGCGATCATCGGCTTCCTCTCCGGCCGCTACCGCGAGGTCGAGCGCGACCTCGAGGCGAAGATGGCCGAGGCCTCCGCCGCGCAGGAGTTCGAGCGCGCCGGCACTCTACCGCGACCGGCTGAATGCCGTCCGCTCGCTGATGGAGCGCCAGCGGGTCGCCGGCGAGGGGATCGGCACCGCCGACCTGATCGGCGTCGCAGTCGACGGAGCCGACGCCAACGCGCAGGTCTTCCAGGTCCGCGACGGCGTCCTCGCCGAGCGCCAGGGCTTCTACCTCGACAACGCGGCGCAGCGCGACGAGGGCGAGGTCGACCGAGCAGTTCGTCGCCCAGTACTACTCGGCGTCGCCGGCCGTGCCGCCGCCTCGTCGTCGTCGGGCCCGGGCTCGCGCGAGCGCGCCGAGTTGCTCGAGCGAGGCGCTGCGCCGAGCGCCGCGAGCACCGCGGTCGAGGTGCGCGCGGCAGAGCGCGGCGACAAGCGCCGCCTGCGCGAGCTCGCCGAGCGAAACGCCCAGCTCGCGCTCGCCCAGGAGCGGCTGCGACGCGAGCGCCGGCGGCGCGAGCGCATCGAGGCGCTGGCGGGATCGCAATCGGAGCTCGGGTCTGGCGGAGCCGCCGATCCGGATCGAGGGCTTCGACATCTCCAACCTCGGGCCCGAGCACACGGTCGCCTCGATGGTCGTTTTCGAGGGCGGGGCGCCGAAGAAGTCCGACTACCGCCGCTTCGGGATCCGGTGGAACAAAGACCGCGCCGCCCCCGGACGCGGAGCGGAGGAGGCGCGCATTAGTGATTTCTCATCGGTCGAGGAGGTGCTCTCGCGCCGGCATCGCCCGCTATCTCGATCAGAGCGGACGCTCTCGCCGCACGACGGCACCCGCGACAGCTCTTTCGCGGCGCTCGCGAACCTGATCGTGATCGACGGAGGCAAGGGCCAGCTGAGCGCCGGGATGCGCGCCGCGAGCCGCTGATGGAGCGCGCCCGCGAGAACGGCAGGGACGTGGCGGTGATCTCGCTCGCCAAGCGCCTCGAGGAGGTGTACGTCCCGGGCAGGCTCGGACCCGCTGCCGATCCCGCGCCGACTCGGAGGCACTCGCGGCGCTGCAGCGGGTCCGCGACGAGGCCCATCGCTTCGCGCTCGACCTCCACCGCGCGCGCCGCGGCGAAGGCGATGACCGGCTCGGTGCTCGACGAGCTCAGCGCGGCATCGGCCCGGTGCGCAAGCGCGCGATGCTGACCCACTTCGGCTCCCCGGACCGTTTCCTGGCGGCGTCCCGCGAGGAGCTCGAGGCGGTCCCCGGGATCCCCGGCAAGCTCGCCCGCGACATCCATCGGCAGCTGAACAAGGCAGGGTAGACCGGATGCTGTCCTGGGTAGAGGTCGCATAGCGACCGTCAGGCAGGAAGGTCGAGCGGCTCGACGCCTGCGCAGTCGGCGGAATCCCGAGCTGGCGCGCAAGTTGAGCTGGGCACGGTGACCGCGGTCAAGGTCACTTCAGCGCGCTCGGGGATGTCTTCTCCCTCATCGCGGCGCCACTCGAGCGCGGCCTCAAGCGCCTCGGAAACGTTCGCCTTCGCCTCCTCGGGCGTGCGCCCCTGGCTGATTGCCTCGGGCACCTCGGCGATCTGGGCGCAGATCCACCCGTCCTCACCCGGCGTCAGCACCGCGGTGTAGGTCAGGCGCTCGTTTTCCTTAGTCTCGGCCATCGCTAGCTCCTCAGATTGTCCCATGCTCGCCTGCGCTCCCACAGGCGAACTAAGCCCGGTTCCTAGAATCCCGCCCCCATGCCCGTCCGACCCGACGCCCACGCACCGCCTTCTCCGTCGATCGGCGTGCGATGAGTGCCCCGGTCATCAGCGCCAAGGGCCTGAGCAAGTCCTATGGGCGAGTTCGAGGCCGTCCGCGGCATCGACCTCGAGGTCCGACGCGGCGAGGTCTTCGCCTTCCTGGGGCCTAACGGCGCCGGCAAGACGACGACCGTCTAGATCCTCGAGGGCTACCTGGAGCGCAACGCCGGCGAGGTCTCGGTGCTCGGGGTGGACCCGGCACGCGCCGACCGCGCCTGGCGCGAGCCGGATCGGCATCGTCCTCCAGGAGTGCCAGATGGACCCGCAGCTGAGCGTCCGCGAGACGCTCGAGCTGTACGCCGGCTACTACAGCGCGCCGAGGCCGGTGGAGGAGACGATCGAGCTGTCGGGCTGCGCGAGAAGGCCGACGCCCGGGTCCGCGGCTCTCCGGCGGCCAGCAGCGCCGGCTCGACGTCGCCGTCGCGCTGATCGGCGACCCCGAGCTGCTCTTCCTCGACGAGCCCACCACCGGCTTCGACCCTTCGGCCAGCCGCCAGGCCTGGGAGGTGATCGCGAACCTCCGCGATCTCGGCAAGACGATCTTCCTGACGACCCACTACATGGAGGAGGCGCAGCACTCGCCGACCGTGTCGCGATCATCTCCCGGCGGCCGGATCGTCGCCACAGGGCAAGCCCGGCGAGCTCGGCGGCGGCGATCCGCATACGGCGACGATCTCCTTCGAAGCTGCCGGCGGACGCCGATCGGCTTCCGCCCGCGTTCGCGGAAGCGCGCGACCGTGAACGGAACCGTCTCCCTGCACCACGACGGAGCCCCCGAGGCCCCGCTGCACGAGATCACCGCGCTGGGCGTTGGAGCGAGGGATGTCGGCTGGAAGGGCTCGAGGTCCGGCGCCCCAGCCTCGAGGATGTCTACCTCGAGCTGACCGGAGGAGGCGCGAGCCAGATGAGCGGCGTTGCGCTCGCCGTGCACCAGTTCCGCTTCGAGCAGAAGATCTTCTGGCGCAACCCGGCGTCGGTCTTCTTCACCGTCCTGTTGCCGGTGATCTTCCTGCTGATCTTCTCGACGCTCTTCGGCGACGAGCACGATCGAGGAGCTCGGCGGGGTCAAGACCACCATCTACTACGTCCCGGGATCATCACCCTTGCGGTCGTCTCGGCGACCTGGTCAGCACCGCGATCCGGCTCACCGGCTGACCGCGAGAGCGGCCGGCTGAAGCGCGGTACGCGGCACACCGCTGCCGAGCTGGGTCTTCGTCGGCGGGCCGCTTCGGCAACTCGTTCGCGCTCTCGGTCCTGATGGTCGTCGCTCGTCACCGCGATCGGCCGCATCCTCTACGACGTCCCGTTCCCGACCGAGACGGCTCCCGGCGCTGCTGGTGACGCTGCTCGTCGGCGCCGCGTCCTTCTGCTGCGCTCGGGTTCGCGCTGACCGCGATCATCCCCTAGCGAGGACGCGGCCCCGGCGTCACCAACTTCGTCGTCCTGCCGCTGTACTTCCTCTCCGGCGTCTTCATCCCGCAGAGCGAGATCCCCGAGCGGCGTCCTCGATCTTCTCCTACATCTTCCCGATCCGCCACTTCTTCGAGTGCTTTCTACACCGCCTACGACCCGCAGACCGTCGGTGCGGGCTTCGACTGGGGCAGCCTGGCGATCGTCGCCGCCTGGGGCGTCGGCGGACTGCTGATCGCGATCCGTACTTCCGCTGGACACCCAAGCGTACGCCCGATCTGGGTTAGGTTCCACGGGAGCGGCACGAATACAACAGGAGGAACGCAATGGCAGTCAAGGTGGGGATCAACGGTTTCGGGCGCATCGGGCGCAACCTGTTCAGGGCCGCTCACGAGGCCGGGCCGGAGCTGGAGTTCGTCGCCGTCAACGACATGACCGACGCCGAGACCCTCGCGCACCTGCTCGAGTACGACTCCATCCTCGGCCGCTTCCCGGGCGAGGTCGAGGCGGCGACGGCGGGATCGTGGTCGACGGCACCGAGATCAAGGTGCTCGCCGAACGCGACCCCGCCGCCTTCCGTGGGCCGATCTCGGCGTCGACGTCGTGATCGAGTCGACCGGGCTGTTCACCAAGCGCGACGACGCCTCCAAGCACCTGGAGGCGGGAGCGAAGAAGGTGATCATCTCGGCGCCGGCGACCGAGCCCGATGTGACCGTCGCGCTCGGGGTCAACTTCGACGACGACTACGACCCCGACAGCCACCACATCATCTCGAACGCGTCGTGCACGACCAACTGCCTGGCTCCGCTGGCGAAGGTGATCCACGAGCGGCTCGGGATCGAGCACGGCCTGATGACGACGATCCACGCCTACACCGCCGACCAGCGACTCCAGGACATGCCGCACAAGGACCTGCGGCGCGCGCGGGCGGCGGCGCTCAACCTGATCCCGGCCACGACCGGCGCCGCCAAGGCCGTCGGGCTGGTGCTGCCGGAGCTGAAGGGGAAGCTGAGCGGCTTCGCGGTCCGGGCCCCGGTGGCGACCGGGTCCGTCGTCGACCTCACCTGCGAGGTCTCACGGAGACGACGGACGCCGAGGAGATCAACGCCGCGGTCAAGGAGGCCGCGGAAGGGCCGCTGCAGGGCATCCTCTCCTACACGCGAGGCCCCGCTGGTCTCCACGGACATCGTCAAGGACCCGCACTCCTCGATCTTCGACGCCGGCCTGACGATGGTGATCGAGGGGCGGCTGGTGAAGGTCGTGTCTGGTACGACAACGAGTGGGGCTACTCGAACCGCTGCGTCGAGCTGGCCGCGAAGGTGCTGCAACCGAAGGCTGCGGCGGTCGGCGCCTGATCGCGACGCGGGGAACGATTCACCAAGGCGAGCGTTCGCGACGCCCCCGTCGAGGGGCGGCGGGTGCTCGTCCGGGCCGACCTCAACGTGCCGCTCGCCGGCGGCGAGGTCAGCGACGACACCCGGATTCGCGCCGCGCTGCCGACCCTGGAGCTGCTGCGAGAGCGCGGTGCTTCGATGGTCCTCGTGCTCGCACCTCGGCCGGCCGAAGGACCGCGAGCCGGAGCTGTCGATGAGCGCCGGTGGCGAAGCGCCTCGGGGAGCTGCTCGACCTCGAGGTCGACGCTGGCGGACGGCGTGGTCGGCGATCCGGTCGGGGCCCAGGCCGAAGCGCTTGCCGCAGGCGAGCTGCTGCTGCTCGAGAACAGCCGCTTCGAGCCCGGCGAGACGAAGAACGACCCGGAGCTCGCCGCACGCCTGGCGGAGCTCGCCGAGCTGTACGTGAACGACGCCTTCGGCGCCGCCCATCGCGCGCACGCGCAGCACGGAAGGGGTCGCCCACCACCTGCCCGGCCTACGCCGGTCTGCTGCTCGAGCGCGAGGTTCGCGAGCTGACGGCTGTGCGCGACGATCCCGAGCGGCCGCTGGTCGTCGTCTTCGGCGGGGCGAAGGTGAGCGACAAGATCGGCGCGATCGAGCGATTCCTGGAGATCGCCGACAGGATCCTGATCGGGGGCGCGATGTGCTTCGCGTTCTTCCGCGCCCTCGGCCACGAGACGGGCGACTCGCTGGTGGAGGAGCAGGGAGTGGAGCTGGCCCGCCGGGTGCTGCGTCGCTCCGAGCAGGTGCCCTGCGAGCTCGAGCTTCCCGCCGACATCGTGATCGCCGAGCCTTCGACGCCGCCGCCGCCAGGATGTGGTCGAGTCGGAGGACATCCCCGCCGGTTGGCGAGGGCCTCGACATCGGCCCACTCACCGCCGCCGCCTACGCGGAGGAGATCGCCGACGCGGGCACGGTGCTGTGGAACGGACCGATGGGGGCATTCGAGCTGGAGCCGTTCGCGGCCGGCACCCGAACAGTCGCCGAGGCCGTCGCCAAGGCCAGAGGCGACGACCGTGGTCGGCGGCGGAGACTCCGCGGCGGCGCTGGTGCAGTTCGGCCTCGACGATCAGGTCGACTGGCTCTCGACCGGCGGCGGAGCCTCGCTGGAGCTGATGGAGGGAAGGTCGCTACCGGGAGTGGAGGCGCTGCTACGATGCCGAGGAGCAGGAGTCGACGAGCGTCCGTATGCCGTGGCGCGGCGAACTGGAAGATGTACAAGACGCGCCGAGGAGGCGGAGCGCTTCGTCGCCGGAGTTCCTCCCGCGCATCGGCGAGCCGGCGGACCGCGACGTCGTCCTCTGCCCGCCATACACTCGCGCTGCCGCGGTCGTCGAGGCGACGCGCTCAGAGCCGCGTCAAGGTCGCGGCGCAGAACATGCACTCCGAGCCGGAGGGCGCCTTCACGGGAGAGGTGTCCGCGGCGATGCTGCTCGAGATCGGAGTCGATGCCGTGATCCTCGGCCATTCCGAGCGGCGCCAGCTCTTCGCGGAGAGCGACGAGGAGCTCGGGAAGAAGGTCCCGGCGGCGCTCGAGGCCGGGCTGGAGCCGATCCTCTGCGTCGGCGAGACCGAGCCTGAGCGTGAGGCGGGCGCAACCGAGGCGGTTCTGCTGCGCCAGGTCTCGGAGGACCTGGTCGGCGTCACCGACGACGGGCTCGGCGACCTGGTGATCGCCTACGAGCCGGTGTGGGCGATCGGCACGGGTCGCACCGCGACCCCGGAGCAGGCCGAGGAGGCGATCGCGTTCATCCGGGGCGCTGGTTGCGGGGCGGAGCGCGGAGGCGGCCGGCGAAGGTGAGGATTCTGTACGGGGGCTCGGTCAAGCCAGACAACGCAGCAGATTTGCTGGGTAGGGACGGCATCGACGGTGCCCTCGTCGGGGGTGCAAGCTTGATCCCGAGGCCTTCGCCGCAATCGTCGAGGCGGCGACCTGAGCACCCTCTGCCATCGGTCGCCCTGGTCATCCTCGATGGCTGGGGCTTGGCCGAGCCAGGTCCGGGCAACGCGATCTCGCAGGCGAACACCCCGTTCTTCGACTCCCTCTGGGAGCGCTTCCCGCACACGACGCTCTCCACCAGCGGCCGCGACGTAGGACTGCCCGACGGTCAAATGGGCAACTCGGAGGTCGGCCACCTGAACCTCGGCGCCGGCGCGGTCGTGAAGCAGGACCTGACCCGGATCAACGACTCGATCGCGGACGGCAGCTTCTTCGAGAACCCGGTGCTGCGCGACGCCTGCGCTCGTGCTCGCTCCTCCCCCCGCGGCCGCCTCCATCTGATGGGCCTGGTCTCCGACGGAGGCGTCCATTCCGGCTGGGAGCACATCGAGGCCTGCATCGAGCTCGCGGCGCAGGAGGGCGTGCCCGATCTGGTCGTGCACGCGTTCACCGACGGCCGCGACACGCTGCCGGACTCCGGGCGCGGCTACCTGGCCGAGCTCGAGCGCTGGCTCCACCACGCCGGACGGGTGGGAACAGTCAGCGGTCGCTACTACGCGATGGACCGCGACAACCGCTGGGAGCGGACGAAGCTTGCCTACGACGCGATCGTGCATGCGCAGGGCCTGCGCGCCGAAACGGCCGAGCAGGCGGTGATCGAGTCCTACGAACGCGGCGAGACCGACGAGTTCGTGCGCCCGACCGTGATCGGCGAATACGACGGGGTCGCCGACGGCGACGTCGTCCTGCACTTCAACTTCCGTCCCGACCGCGCCCGCCAGCTCACCCGCACGCTGGGCGAGGACGACCTCGACGAGTTCGACCGCGGCCGACCCCCGCTGATTCACCTCGCAACGATGACCGAATATCAGGCCGGCTGGGACTATCCGATCGCCTTCCCACCCGCCGACCCCGAGATCACGCTCGCGCGCGTGCTCTCGGAGCGCGGCGAGCGCCAGCTGCACGTGGCGGAGACGGAGAAGTACGCGCACGTGACCTACTTCTTCAACGGCGGCCGCGAGCAGGAGTGGGAGGGGGAGGAACGCCGTCTCGTCGATTCGCCGCGCGACGTCCCCACCTACGACCACAAGCCCGAGATGTCCGCGGCGGAGGCCGCCGAGGCGTTCGCGTCGCGCTGGGAGGCCGACGGCTACCGCTTCGGGATCATCAACTTCGCCAACCCCGACATGGTCGGCCACACCGGCAACATCCCGGCCGCGGTCGCGGCCGTCGAAGCCGTCGACCACTGCCTCGGAGCGGGTCGTGAACGCCGTCCACGCGATCGGGCGGAGCCTGCATCGTCACCGCCGACCACGGCAACGCCGACAACATGCTCGAGCCCGACGGCTCACCGAACACGGCCCACTCGACCAACCCGGTGCCGTTCATCGTCACCGTCGAGGGGGTCGAGTTGCTCGAAGGCGGCATCCTCGCCGACGTGGCCCCGACGGTTCTTCGCCTCCTCGGCGTGGAGCAGCCTCAGGAGATGACGGGTCGCCCGCTCTTACGCCAGTAGTGCGACGCCTTGATCGGGTCACGCACGCCAGCTCGCTGCCTGAATTCGTTGGTCGCGTCACGGGCGCCTTGCCACACGCGTAGGTCGTCGACCAGGACGTACCCACCGGGGGAGACCTTGTCGTAGAAGTGCTCAAGCGCGAGACGCACCGAGTCGTACCAGTCCGCGTCGATGGCAAGCACAGCAACCTCGTCGATCTCCGGTGCTGTTCCCGGCAATGTCACGTCAAACCATCCCTTGACCACATGCAGGCGTTCGATTCTGCCCGCAAACCTGGCGAAGCCCTCGCGGAGCATCTCCTCCGAGCCGGCGATTACTCCTGCCCACTCCTCATGAGCATCGCGGTCGCGCGGCCCCGGCTTCGGCAGGCCCTCGAATGAGTCAAACGCCCAAACGGCGCGCTCTGGGGCACCCATCCCGAGCAGGATCGTCGAACCCCCGTTCCATACTCCACAGTCGACGATTGCGCCCGGGATGCCTCTGCGGTCAACCTGCCGTGCACATTCGATCAAGTTTCGTGCGCGCCGGCCGCCCAGCATGGTGTACCCATCACTCTGCAGTCGCTTCACCAAGCGATGGTTCGCCGCGTAACGACGAGGCCTGGCGAGCTCCACCAGCCGGGGGGCGGCCGACTTAGCCCTCAACGCGAGCAACCTGGGCGCGGAAACAGTCGGGAAGGCGAAGTCCTCCGGGTGCGTTGGTCGATCGGCCTTCGGCATGAGGCGGAATGCTATGTGGCTGCCGCTCCCGAAATGACCGGACGCGCGCTGACTGAGGCGGGCTGGCCCGGGTTACTCCTAAGATCTCGCGGCGTGGAGGAGGAAGAGTGGCCTGTCCCCGATGCGGCCGGGCGAGCGGAACCCCCGCCCCCTGCCGATAGCGACGCGGCCTCGCCCCCTGCCGAAAACGACGCGGACGAATGGCTGCTGCCTGATCCCGTCGGCCCGCAGCCGTCGCCGGAGGAGGATTGGCACGAGCCCGATCCGGAACCCGAGGACTGGCTGCCCACCGATCACGTCGCGGCGGAGAGCCCTGCGCCCGCCGGTGAGACCGCGGACACCGAAGCGGTTCGACCGCTGCCCGAGCCGGAGCCCGAGCCGGTGCCGGAGCCGGAGCCTGTGCCCGAGCCGGAACCGCAGCCTGTGCCGGAGCCGGAGCCGGCGCCCGAGCCGGAACCGGAGCCTGAGCCTGTGCCAGAGCCGGAACCGGAGCCGGTGGCGAGGGAGGTGTGGCCGGTCTCCCCGGCTCCCGCTCAGGTGCCAGCGCAGCAGCGCGCCGACCTGAACTCAGTCGGGTTCGAGGAGCTGCGTGGGTTCGGCATCTCGGCGACCCAGGCAGCGCGCGTGCTCGCCCGCAGGGAACAACTGGGCGCGTACACCTCGATCGACCAGCTCGACGACCTCTACGGCTTTCCCGAGCACCACCTCGAGCGTTTGAAATCGCGGGTTCAGGTGAGCGGCGCCGAACAGCGCTGACGCCGAGGCGTCAAGCGCCCGCCCCCCGGCAGCGGGCTTCGGTCGGGCCTTCCAGTCCGCCGAGCAGATCACTCCCGAGCCCTGGACCGTCGCCTCCAAGGTTCCGCTGGCCCGGCCGGTGGGGCCGAAGTCTCCCTTGAGTCGAACGGTGACGACGATGTCGCCGATCTGCGAGGTTTGCCTGGCCTTGAAATGCTCGTTCGCGCCGACCTTGATGTTGCGTGCGAAGGGGAAATCCCCTGTCTCGGAGGAGGTCCCGTTGTCGCATTTGAGGTCGAACCCGGTGAAGAAGAAGCTCTCGATGCGGACGATTCGGGTTGGGCCGCGGATCGCGTCGAACTCGAGCACGCTGTCACCGTCTCGCTTGCCTCCCCCCTTGTAGGACTGGGTTTCAGTCGTCACCCCGGCCAGGGCTGAGGAGTGGAGGAGGGCCAGCGTCAGGCAGACGACAGCGATCCCCGCGAGTCCGCGCTTCACCAACCCGTTGCTTGACCGAGGTTGCATTCCCACTCTCCCGCCGTGTGTGAGCATTGCATGAATCGAGCCGATCACGCCCCGGTTGATGCGGCGAGAGCTTCGGAGAACCCTGGTATTTTGACTTCCTGGGAGCAGGCGGGCATTAGCCGTGCCACTCTCACGGCCTCATGAACAAGGAAGTCACCCAGCCTCAGATCCTTCGGGATTTCTTTCGGCTGCTGCGACGCCAGTGGCTGGCTGATCATCGCCGTGGTGCTGATTGCAGCTGGCGCGGCGGTAGCTTATTCGCACCCAGAAGGAGCCCACCTACCTGGCGTCGTCCGAGCTTCAGTTCAACGACATCAGCAAGGATCTGAACACGCTGGCGATTCCCACGGCCGCACAGCCGGAGCCGGCCAAGCTCGCGGCCTCCGAGGCCGAGGTGATCACGTCCGATCGTGTTGTGAAGCGCGTCGCGAAGACTGTCAAGACCGACCTCACGAGGGACGAGATCCGGGCCTCCGTGGAGACGGCCGTTGATCCCGACAGCAACCTGGTCGACCTCCAAACCAGCGCGGACAACGCTGATTTGGCGGCTGAGCTCGCGAACGCCTTCGCCGTGCAAACGCGCAACGTGGTCACGGTCACCGAGCGCCAACGCCTCCTGGTGATCGCCAACCGGCTCGAGGAGTCGGTCGAGGACGAGAAGAAGAAGGATCCGATCCGGAACCAGACGCTGGCGACGGCCAACCAGCTGCGCACGCTTGCCGAGGTGATCAGGCCCGTCACGGTCGCGAGCTACGCCACCCCGCCCGGCTCTCCGGAGTCGCCAAAGCCCGTTCGAGACACGATTCTTGCGCTGCTTCCTGGGTCTGATCTTCGGCCTCCTGGCCGCGTTCCTCCGCGACTCGCTGGACAGGCGGCTCACCGACCCACACGAGGTCCAGCACCAGCTGCACATCCCGATGTTGGGCTACGTGCTCAAGGACTCCCTCGGTGGCGTCGGCCTGAGCCAGAACGGCGCCAAGGGAAGCTCCGATGAGGGCATCGAGCAGTTCAGGATCTTGCGCTCGAACGTGGAGTTCCTGGCGCCGGACCGCACGCTGAAGACCGTCGCGATCACCAGCCCGCTCGCGGAGGAGGGTAAGTCCACGGTCGCCGCCGGCCTCGCCACCGCGGGGGTGCTGGCGGGCAAGCGGGTGTTGCTGGTCGAATGCGACCTGCGCCGGCCGGTGCTGGCCGAGCGTTTCAAGCTCCAGGGCCAGCCGGGGCTGAGCGATTGGGTTGCGGGCAACGCCAAGCCCGCGGAGGTGATCCAGCAGGTCCCGATCGAGCGCAGAGTCGGGCAGGTGAACGGACGCCCCGCTCCCGAGAGCGATGTCGCAAGCTTCGCCTCGGCGCTATCGGTGATCGTCTCCGGATCCTGGTCGCCGATGCCGGCGGAGCTGCTGGGCTCAGAACGATTCGGGAGCTTTCTCCAGCAGGTCGGAAAGGTCTACGACCAAGTCGTCCTCGACTGCGCCCCGCTGCTGCCCGTCGGCGACACACTCGAGGTGCTTCCACGGGTCGACGCCACCCTGATCTGCATTCGCCTCGATCGGACGACGCGAGAGCAGGCGCTGGCAGCGAAGACCGCGGTCGAGCACCTTCCGCCCCACCCGACCGGTCTCGTGGTTACGGGCGCCCGCAAGGGTCGCGAGGGCTACTACTACGGCTACTACTCGGCTTTGGTCAGCCACCCCCAGGTGGTGTCCGCACCATCCGACCCGGGATCGCCAAGCGGTGTGTCCCGATAGCCGCGAGCTTCCAGCCCACAACCTGACGGGACGTCACCACTGAGGAGCCCGGACTGCGGTCAGCCGTAGTCGACCAGGCCGGTTCCCGACCAGTGACCGAACGAAGTCAGGTCCAGCTTCGGCCGCCGTATGCCGCGCCAGATCTCGAGCATGTTCCAGACGCGGATGTCATCGAACATCACGATCGGCGCGCGCTCGAACCCGACCCTGTCGAATAGCTCGAAGGAAGCGTTCCTCCTGGACGCCGTCCTTGGCTGCGTCGGCGAAGACAAAGTCCGCCTGAGCGAGTAGGCCACCCCGGTCCTCGGCGATCTCCGGGCTGGTCAAATCCTCGATCAGCTGCTCCAGGCGCCCATCGGCGAAATCCTGATCGCGGAGCACGCCTCCCGGGTATTGCTTCCAGGGCACGATGTCGAAGCTGACGAGGCGAGCGTCGCTCGGGATCGCCGAGAGCATCGTCAGCGCGGAGAGCCCGCTACCGGTTCCGATCTCCACGACCAGCCGCGGCTTCAGCGCCGAGACGATGCCAGCCAGCAGGCGGTAGTGCTCTCCCGGCCACTGATTCGCCAGCCTGGGCGAGCCGGCCTCGCGGGCGCCAAGCTGATCCAGATCTGCGTCCCTGGCGTACCCGATCGCCTCGAGGGCGACCGAGACCAGGCGCTCGGAGGGCCCGACGTCGTCGTCGGAGGAGTAGATCATCGACCTCTCCGCGTGGCGCGCGCTCAAGGCCGGCGGGGGCAGGACCCCATAGCGATAGCCCGCACGAACGCGGCGGGCCATCGCTCGGAACACGCTCACTCCACGGGAGCCTAACGATCTACGATGCTGCCGATGAGAGCATTAGGCCTGCGGCGTCGCCACCCCAGGGCGCGTGTATCTCCGGAGCAGCTGCAGCACGAGTTCTATACCGCAACGGCAGGGCTCTACGACGAAGAGATGGTCCGCGAAGGAGACGAGCACTTCGTCGCCCTCGACTTCATCTCAGCTCTGATCGATGGATACGGGTACGGCAGCGTGCTCGATATCGGGTCCGGCACCGGCCGTGGAGTGAGGCATTTCATCCACCGCCACGGCAAGGAGCTGGAGGTTCGCGGCATCGAGCCGGTGCGAGCGATGATCGATCAGGCGGAACGAGTCCACGGCGTGCCGCCCGGCTGCATCGTCGAGGCGCGGGGAGACGCACTGCCGTTTCCGGACGATTCCTTCGATGCGGTCTGCGAGCTTGGGATGCTGCATCACGTCGCGGACCCGAATGCGATCGTCAAAGAGATGACGCGGGTCGCGCGGCGAGCGGTGTTCCTTTCCGATGAGAACCGGTTCGCCAACGGCCGGCCGTTCCACCGCGCGGCGAAGTACACGCTGTACAGGCTCGGGCTGTGGTCAACGGTGTATCGGCTCGCCAATCGCGGCAGGGCCTACCACCTCACCGAGGGTGATGGGGGGGTGGCGTATTCGTACAGCCTCTACGACTCGCTCGAGCAGCTCAACGACTGGGCGGACCGGACGTTCTTCGTGCCGACGATTCCGGCTCCCGGCGACCTGGTTCCATCCGCTGTTCGGCGCCACCAACCTGCTCCTTTGCGGGCTGCGCGACGGCTGAGCCGAGAGCATTCGCCGGCAAGCCCGCTGACTACGGGCCAGTTGCGGGCGGCGACGAGCTTGTCGTACACAGCGGCGAGGGCGTTGCCGTAGTCAACCTGCCGGTAGTGGCTCGCGACGACCTCGGCGTTCCGGGTTCCGACCTCGGCGACCATCTCGCGGTCGCGGTCCGCCGCCGCAATCGCCTTCGCGAGGCTCTCGGCGTCCCCGGACGGAATCAGCGCGCCGTGGACGCCGTCCTCGACGATCGACCCCGAGTTCGGCGTGGTGATCACGTAGCAGCCGCAGGCCAGCGCCTCGAACACCACGCGTGCCGAGCCCTCCGCGTAGGACGGAAAGACGAAAACCGGCGCCGACATCATCTGCTTCATCAGCTCGGGGCGGCGGAGCGTTCCCAGCAGCCTGACGCGCTCATCGCCAAGGAACGGCCCGTGATCCGCCTGGATCTCCGCGGTCACCGGGCCGGCGACGAGCAGCTCCCAGTCCACGTGATCGCCAAGCGCACGCAGCGCTTCGACCAGCACATCCGCTCCCTTGCGCCTCTCGAGCCGTCCGGCGAACAGAAGCTGGAGCCTCCCTGTGCTCGGCCGGCGGCGGATCGCCTCAGCCCGCGGCAGGAAGTTGTCGTCGACTCCGAGATAGACGACGTGGATGCTCTCGGCCGGCCAGCCGAGCGCGAGGAAGTTCTCCTTCACGAACTCGGAGTTGACGAGAACGGCATCTGAGCGCTCGATGTCGGCCTGGATCGCACGCAGGGTGGGATCACCGGGCGGGTGTCCGGCCGCGGCCACGGCGCCATCGGCGCTCCTGCGCAGCTCGGCCGCGATTTTCGACGAGCTCCTCGAGCAGCGCTGGATGCGGATACGCGTGATCGCACAGAGCCACCATCCCGAGCTCCCGGGCCCGTTCGAATCGAGGCGCCGCCGAATCCAGCCCGGAAGAGATAGATCCTGGCGCCGCCGACACGCCTCCAGCTGTGCGAGCAGCGAGCCGGCCGTACAGCCGCCAGGTGAGGGCGCTCAGGTGGCCGTACAACCCGCGAACCAGGGGAAGCCGGGTGAGCACGCGCGCCGCCTCGTCCAGCAGCTCCGGGAGGAAGAGCGGCTGCACCCTCTGCTCCGGAATCGCCTCCCCTCGCTCCATCAGCCGTGCGATCCGCCCCTTGCCCGCAACCCCCAGGCGCTCGGCGACACGCTGCACGCGCTCGGTCGGATACGCACCCGTGATCGCGAGCGCGAGAAGACCGCGATCGCTGGCTTCAGCACGCCGCCGCGGTCACGTGGGTCTTGTGGAACCCGCTCGATGTGACCACGATTTCGGTGCGCTCAGCGGGTCACCGCGGTCGACCTGTGTACTCAGTGGTCACTCAGTCCGCTTGGGGGCGAAGCGAGTCGGGGTGGGGGCCGAGCCGACCGCGGCGGTAGTCGCGCCACCCGGCGAGAACCGCGCGAACGTTCGCCAGTGGCCGCCGGCAGCGCAGCGGCATGAATCAGGTTCGCGAACAGGATCTCGAGATGGCGCAGCAACGCACGGAACCCCCGCATCGGCGCGTGGCGGGCGGTGACCACGAAGCTGTTTCGCGCGTGGTAATAGGTCATCAGGGGAGAGTCCTTGCCTCCGAACGTGGTCGCCACCCCGTGCCAGATGCGCGCATCGGATGTGACATAGACGCGTCTGCCCGAGCTGCGCATGCGCAGCGACCAGTCGACGTCCTCCGTGATCAGGAAGAGCTGCTCGTCGAGCATCCCGACCTCGCGCACGACGTCGGCGGGGACGAACATCGCCGTGCCCGGGGAGGCCTCCACCTCGCGAATGCCGTTGAACTGGCCGCGGTCGCGCTGGTGGATGCCGAGGTGACCTCCCTGATAGGCATGACGCGGATCGCAGCGGAGGCCGGCGCTGGAGATCACGTCCGGCTCGTTGCGGAAGAACTCGAGCGGGCTGATGATGCCGGCGTCGGGTCGTGCTCGAGCGGCCTCGACCAGCGCCCGCACCATCGCTTCGTCGACGACGGTGTCGTTGTTCAGCAGCAGGATGTAGTCGGCATCGAGCTCGAGCGCGCGGCGCATGCCCACGTTCATGCCGCCGGCAAAGCCGAGGTTGGATCGGATTGCGGATCACGAGCACGTCCGGGAAGCGCGCGCGGACCGTGGCTTCGACCTCCTCCTCCGAGCCGTTGTCGACGACGATCGTCGTCATCGCCGGCCAGTCCGACCGCGAGAGGACCTCGAGGCAGCCCAGGGTTTCGTCGACGTGGTTCCAGGTGGGGATCACGACCGCGACGTGCGGATGCTTGCCGATGCCGGTACCAACGCTCATTGCGGCGGCGAATCGTAGCCAGTACGGCCCGCTAGGCTCCCCACTTGGTTTCGGCCTGCCTGGTGGTGCACAACGAGGAGGCGATCGTCGAACGATGCCTGCGGTCGCTTGCCGGGCTGGACGGGGAGATCATCGTCGTTCACGACGGTCCCTGTGCGGACCGCACGCTGGACATCGCCCGCCGCTACACCCAGCGCGTGTTCGAGCGGCCCTTCGTTGGACATGCGGAGGGCCATCGGGTGTTCGCCTACCAGCAGGCTCGCGGCGAGTGGCTGCTTGCGATCGACGCCGACGAGTTCCTCTCTCCCGAGATGGCGGCGGTGCTTCCCGGAGCTCACTGGCTCGTACCGACGTCAACGCCTACAAGTTCGTCTGGCCGATCTGGGACGGACGGCGGGCGCTCACCGAGGACGGCCCCCTTCGCGTGGTCCTGATGCGCCGCTCGGCAATCGCACTGGTCGGGGCGATCCAAAACGGCCCCGAGGTCCACGGACGCATAGAGGCCCGTCCCGAGGTCCTCCACCACCAGCCCGCCTACAACAACTTCACCTGGAAGACCGCGATGACCAAGCAGCGACGGTGGGCTCGGCTGCACGGCAACGAGCTGACCCGCCCATTCGCAGAGTTACCCACGTTCAACTACACGGGCCCGGCCGACTGGCCCACCGCCGCCGGGTGCTCAATCGCGGCTCTCTCCCGTCCTTGCCCTCCCCTACGGGGCGGCCTCTTCGTCCGACGCTCGGGAACAAGCCTCTGGGAGCCGTGCAGTCCCGCCCTCGGGGTCAAGCTCCGGGTCAGCTTCTACTTGGCGTCTACCAAGACATGGTCGAGCTCTACGTTGCGCGCCGCCTCTATCTCGAACCGGTGCTCAGGGCGTCACGCCGACTCCGAGGTGCGCGCGGCAAGGACCGACCGAGCTAGTCGGCCTGACCAATCATGGCCTTCCTCGACCACCTCGGCTCGGGGACACCCACCTCGACGGCTTCGTAACGTCGACGTCCGGGCCCACCGCCGCGGCTGACCTCGAGGCCGACCATGAACGAGCTCACGCTTCCGGACCGAGATGTCGCCGAGACTGCGTTCTTCAGCAACGCGTTTCTCAAGGATCTTCGCGGCGGACGCACGGAGGCGCTGATCTGGCCCCCGCTGGTCGAGGCGCTGACAGGGGGCGGGTTCATCGTGCACCTCGGGCCGCCGGATGTCGAGGAGATTGCCGGCGCCGCTACCTCGAGGGGGGCCCCGGGATCGTCGGGCTCCTGATTCGATCTCTACAACGTGCGCCGGTACACCCACGGCGAGCCGGACGCCGCCGTCGACCGGTCCTTCAAGTCCAACCGAGGTCTCAACTGCGCCGCCTTCCACAACGTCGATGTCTGCGAGTGCGAGCCCGACTCAGCTTGGGCGACGAATGTGATCGCGGTACGCGATCTCGCTCGGCGCGGGTAAGGCTCGTGCACGTGTCCACGAACTACGTTTTCGACGGTCGCCGCGACGAGCCTATGGGGAGGAGGACGTGCCCGAGCCGCGCTCCATCTACGCACTGACCAGCTCGCCGGCGAGTACGCGGCCAAACGTATTGCGACGACTCGTTGATCGTGCGCACCGCCGGCCTCTAGGACTGCATGGGAGCGCCTCGAAGCGGCAACTTTGTCCAGCGCATCCCAGCGCGGCCGCGAGCAGCAGCAGCAGCAGCAGCTGAGATGGTCGCCGACCAGCTCCTGCAGCCGAGTTCACGGCGGACGGCCCCGGCTTCTTGAGGCGGTCGAGCATGACGCAGGGGTCTGCCTCTGACGGCACAGGAGGCCAGCTCGTGGGGTTCACCGAGGCACATGGAAATCCAGGCGTGGAGATCGAGATCGAGGCCGTGAAGACGACGATCCCCCCGGTGGTCCGGACCGTCCGCTGAACGGAGTCCCGCCCGCCCGCGGGCTGAAACCTGGGGCTGACAGCACTGCGTCCGTGGCGCGAGGCGCTGGTGGACTACATGTCGCGGGCAGGCGTCGCGGCGTAGCCCGGCGTGCCGGGACTCACTCCATGAACGGCGCCTGCTCTCCGATGCCCGGGGGAGTGGCCGCGGAGCCTGCTTGAGCCCGATGGCGGCTGACGATGAAGGTGGGCGGCCGAATCAAGGCGCCGAGCCACCCGCGGAGGGTGTCGTGTGCCGCGGGCAGGGCCTGCCGAAGCACTACTACCAGCATGTAGCTCTCGAGCAGGACCAGTGCCAACGCCGCCCCGTCGAGCCCCCACGCCTCGAGCATCACGTACGCGATCGGCAGGGCGATGACGGATGCGACCAAGTAGTGCACAGCGGCGCGCTGGTGGCGGTTGGTGCCGAAGAGGACGGCGAGGCTCGTTAACCAGAGCAAATCAATTGCTGACGACAATCAGGAACAGATACAGGAGCGCCCCTTCAGCGGACACCGCGCCGGAGGTCCACGCGCTGATGATCGTGTCTCCGAAAACGGCGAGAACGATCAGGATCGGCGTCGCGAGCCAGACGGCTGTCTGACAGGCGCGCCGGTGGATGGTGCGGAGAAGATCGGCGTCCTTCAGCGCGTATGCCCTAGAGATCTCTGGCGAGACCACGGCGAACACCGAGCCCAGGATCTGGATCACCGCGCGGCTTATCGTTCGCAGGGTCGAAAAGATGGCGGCTCCCGCCGGGGTCGTGGCCACCCCGACGAGAATTACCATCCCCTGGACATTGAGCGCGAAGGCCGCGGGGAAGGCGGCGGAGGCAAGCGCCGGACTGACTGAGCCGTCTCAGCGTTCGACCGAAGCCGGCGGGCCTCCCGAAGTGGAGCCAGGAGGAAAAGCGCTTCATCCAGATCAGCATTCCCACGGTGCCCACCATGCGCATGCCCAGCATCGCGGTGGCCGCCAGGGCGGGGCCGCCGCCGGCGAGGACGACCGCCGCCAGGGCGAAGAACTCGAACAAGGAGTATCCCCGCCTGCGCGATCCCGGCCTCTCCGTAACGGCCCTCGCATGCGAAGCCCCCCCAGAGCAGGGTCGCGTAGGTCATCAGCAGCATGCTCAGGCCCAGCGCCACCATCACCCAGGCGGCCGTGAACTCGTCGATCGTGTTCAGGTTCAGCCACGACGCCAACGGGACGACCGCGGCGATCACTGGCAACGCGACCACCAGCGCCCCGGTGAGGAAGAGCACAACTCTCGACACGGCCTGAAACACGCCGAGCGCCTCGTCGCGCTCCCCGCGCTGCACCGCCATGATCATCTCGTTGGACGACGCCGCGAACAGCCCGATGTCGCTGAAGGTCAAGTAGCGCGGGCACGGCGGCGAGGATCAGCCATTCGCCGTAGAGGTTGAGACCCCAGGTGCCGACCAGGATCGCGACCCCGCCTACCTGGACCAGCACTCGAACGGCGTGGCCGAACGCCTGCGCCTGAGCACCTTTGACAAGGCGCTGACGGAGTCCAGGTGCCGCCATCAGTCCCTATGCCCGCCCCTGCCGAGTCTGAGCCCCATTCGGGTTGATGCTAATGGTACCCCCCGGCGAAGCTGGTAGGTTGCCCGCCCCTGTGGCGGGTGAAGGCCGAGACAGTCGCGCCTCGGTGCGAATCCTGGGTCTCGTCGAAGGCGAGCGTGCGAGTGCCCTCTCAGGCATCCCCCGCTACCTGTTCGAGGCGCTCGGCAGGCGCTTCGAGGTGGTCGGAAGCATCGACTACGCGCTCCATGGCTTCCAGCGCATGGCGATCGCCGCGGCGAGCTTTCGTCCCTCACGGGACACATGGCGCGCCCGCTTCCACACCAGCCGGCTTGCGCACCGGGCGCTGTCGAGGACGCTCGGCCGGCGCGCGTCAGAATTCGTCCCGGACTTTGACCTCGCGATCCAGGTTTTCGGTTGGGCATCCGGCCAGCCCCGGCCCTACGCGATCTACGTCGACCAGACGCGCCTGATGGCTGAGCGGGGCTGGCCCGCATGGATGCCGTTCGCGAGCCGCGAACGCGCAGAGCTGCTCGCGCTAGAGCGCGGCATGTACGAGGACGCGTTTCATCTCTTCCTCATGAACGAGTCGGTAGGAGACTCTCTCGTGGACGACTACGACATCGACCCCTCTCGGCTGACGGTGGTCGGCGGCGGCCTCAATTTCGATTCGCTGCCAGACAACGGAGAGCCCTCCCGAGACCCGACGATCCTGTTCGTGGGCAGAGACTTCGAGCGCAAGGGCGGCGACGTCCTGTTGCGGGCATTCGAGCAGGTCCGCGAACAGCTACCGGAGGCCAGGCTTGATCTGGTCGGGGTCACGGATCGCTTCGACATCGAGCGCGTGGTCGTCCATGGGAAGGTCTTCGATCGCCGGCGCCTCGCGCAGCTCTATCGCTCAGCCAGGGTCTTCTGCCTTCCCTCTCGTTACGAGCCCTTCGGCCTGGTCCTGGCCGAGGCGATGGCTCATGGCATTCCCTGTGTGGGCAGCGAGGTTCAGGCGATCCCGGAGATACTGGACGAGGGGAGGGCCGGACTGCTGGTGCCGCCGAACGACCCGAATGCGCTTGCCGACTCCCTGCTCGAGCTGCTGACCGACTACGAGCTCGCCCGGAGGATCGGCTCCTCGGGCCGGCAGTGGGTCGAGCGGAGCCTGACGTGGGACCACGTCGTCGAGCGGATGGCACCTGTTCTCGAGCGCGCCGGTTTACCCTGGTCCCGATGAGGGGGCCACTGCTTGTCTCAATGCTGGTGATCGCGATGGGAGCCGCGATGCTCCCGGTCGATGCGCTCGGCCACCGCGGGCACCGGGCCGCTGTCGGGCACACCATTGAGCTGCTGCGCAGCCGTGACTTCAAGAATCCGGAGGTGAGCTGCAAGGCGGGCCCCGTCCGCGGACACACGTGTCGATGGAGCGCGATCCGAGGCGGGCTCAGATTCTGCCGCGGCGTGGCGACGGTCACGGGTCCGCGGGCGCGACGACCCAATCGTGCCCGGATCAGGCGGGCGCGATGCGACGACCGCACGATCGTCGGCTTCAACGAGAACCCCTCGCCGTCCGGCTACCGGCGCCAGAGCGAGCTCGGCGCCGACGTCCGGCGGATGCCGGTGCCGTGGAAGGATGTGGAGCCGGTCCCAGGAGGCTTCGCCTGGGATCAATACGACCGCATCTACCGCGACATCGTCAGCAACGGCCTGCGGCCCCTCCTCGTTGCCTACGCGAGCCCCTGCTGGGCGAGTCCCGGGACCAAGTGTGCCGCGGTTCACGATGGCCCTCCCGATCCCGCCTTCGATCAGTTCTGGTCCCGCTACGTTCGGGAGCTGGCCGCCCGCTACCCGGAAGCCGTCGCGGTCGAGGTTTGGAACGAGCAGAACTTCCTGCCTCATTTCCAGCCCGAGGTGGATCCCGCTCGCTACACGGAGCTGCTGAAGCAGGCGTACCGGGCGGTTAATGACGTCAACTCGCGGATGGCCGTGGTCTCGGGAGGGCTGCTCGCGTCGCCGCTCAGCGGCCCCGACGGAATTGCCGACTACGAGTTCCTCGAGGCGATGTATCGCAACGGCGCCGCCGGTTTCATGGACGGGATCGGGATCCATCCCTATCCGATCACCCTCAGGGAGCGGGGAACGAGCCGGTACGACCCAAACGTCGTCACTCAGACGCTCGACCGGCTTCGCGCGGTTCGCGATGCCGCGGGTGACAATTCGCCGCTGTGGGTCACCGAGGTCGGCGCCTCGACGCAGACCGGTCCGGGCTACCCACCGGCCCTGACCGAGGAAGAGCAGTCGCGGATGCTGATTGGCTTGATGCGCGGATTCGTCCGTGCGGAGGACGTCGCAACCGTGCTCATCCACCGGTTGATCGATCCGCCTCGCGACCCGGCTCTGGGGACGGTCACAGAGGTCACAACCCCGTACAGCGTCAGCGTCTATTACCCGATCGAGGCAGGATTTGGCGTACACCGGACCGACGGCACGCCGAAGGCGGCTGCCTGCGCGATCGCTAGAGAGCTTGGCGGGTCTTTGGTCTGTTGAGTGACCTCCAACCTCTGGGGCTGAGCCGGGCAAGCGCCCGATCGGGATCGAGGGTCGCCAGGTAGTTGGGGCCCGGCCATCCGGGCGGCGCCGGCCCCTCCTGCACGGGGTGCACGAGCGGGCCGAGCAGCGAATGCCGAAGTGTCAGCACGGTCATGCCTCGCTCCTCGAGGAACGTCATCGGCGGGGTCGGATAGATGCCGTGGTCCTCGAAGACCACGTCGCGGACGTGACTATCCGAAAGCAGCGATTCGGCCCCGCGGAGCACCTCGAGCTCGTGGCCTTCGACGTCGATCTTCAGCAGCTGCACCTTGCGATCCCCGACGAGGTCATCGAGCCTTGCGAGCTCGACCTCGTAGTCCTCGGGCGCTCCACCTTCGGCTCCCTCGCGCAACGACGCCAGACCCATGTGGCTGGCGGAGTTGGCGTCCACGTTCAGGTGGCCGATGCCGGCCTCGCTGGAAATCGCAAGCCGGCGTGCCTCTAGCGCGCCGGTGGCGTCGTCCGCATTCCAGCGGGCGACGTTGCGTTCGAGCAGCTCGAATACCTTCGGGTGCGGCTCGAATGCGAGAACCGAACCCTCCGGCCCGATGCGCGTCGCGATCAGGCTCGTGATGTAGCCGACGTTCGCGCCCACGTCCACGGCGAAGTCGCCCTTGTCCAGGAGCCGGTGGATCGATTCGGTCACGCAGAGGTCGAATACGCCGCTGACCATGACGCTGTGACCGAGCTCGTCCGGAAACACGCTGATCGTCCGCGACCACGGCAGGGCAAAGTCCTCGACCGTTTCGGACGCGCCGATGCCGTCGCGACCGGCGCGCAGCCTCCTGATCACCGCGCTGGGGCGAAAGAGGTATTCCGGGCGGTTGAGGCGTGCCGGAAGAGACACGGCTGAGGACGCTAGCAGGCACCCCATCACCTCCAAGAGGGTCGACGCGGGGCCCATCGGCGGCGCCGGAACACCGCGTCGCTACAGTCCCGCCGATGGCACGCGAGTCGCCAGAGGGCGGGACCCCGGCCGTCGAGCGAGCGCCTGAGACGGCGGTGCGCGGCTACTACGACGCCTACTGGGAAAGCGAGTGGGTTGAAGTCGCGGCTCCGTTGAAGCTGATCGAGCTCTTTGCTTCCTACGTCTCCGCCGAAGACCGTTGCCTCGACGTCGGCTGTGGCGACGGCTCGGCAAGCGGGCCGTGGCTGCAAGAGCACGCCGCAAGCTACGTGGGTGTCGACGTGTCCGAGAGCGCGGTGCTGATGGTGCGCGCGCGCGGACTCGAGGCTCAGCCCATCAACGATGCGGCCGAGTTGCCCTTTCCCGACGACTCGTTCGACTTCGTCGTCTGCGCAGAGGTGCTCGAGCACCTGTTCGACCCCCAAGGCGCGATGGCCGAGATCAACCGCGTCCTGCGACCCGGGGGGCGGCTGATAGCGACTGTCCCGAATCTCGCTCATTGGCGTAATCGCGTCGACGCGCTGTTTGGTCGCTGGAACCCCCGCGGCGACCATCTCTCTGCCAGGGAGCCGTGGCGCGATCCCCACATTCGATTCTTCACCGTTCGCTCTCTCGCGACGCTGATGGAGCGCTGCGGCTTCGAGGTCCTGGAGCGAGGCGGGTTTGCCGAGCTCGCCTTTCTGCAGTACGTGCCGGGGTTGCGCCGCCTCGCGAGGCGATCACGCCCGCGGTCTCTCGGCCGCCGCCTGGCCGCAACGTTCCCAAGCCTTCTGGCCGGGAATGTGTACGCGGTCGGCCGGCTGCGGTAGTGCGCCCCCTGGGCACTCGAACAAAGGCACTTCTCGTGGCCGGCGGGGTTCTGGCGATCTTCGTGGTCGCGGCGCTGCTGTTGCTGCGCGACGGCGACGATCAGGCCCCGAGTGAAGGCGAGCTGACCACGATCACCGACGCGGAGAAGGTGTACGGGTTCAACGAGGATCCGGACCCGAGTTTCTTTCCGCTCCAGGCGTCTGTGGGGATGCCCGTGCGCCGACTGCCGGTCCCCTGGATCGCGGTCGAGCCGGCGCCCGGTCAGTGGGACTGGACCGCGGCAGATGCGCAGTATTCGGCCCTGCTCGAGCAGGGGCTGCGGCCGCTGGTGCTCGCGCTAGCCGCCCCCTGCTGGGCTTACCCGTCCCTTCCTTGCAGTCCCACCACCCAGGCGCCGCCCGACGCCGAATTCGATTCAGCCTGGACCGAGTACATGCACCAGCTTGCCGGTCGCTATCCGGAGGCGGTCGGGATCGAGATCTGGAACGAGCCGAACCTGACGGTGACGTTCCAGCCGGAGGCCGATCCGGAGCGATACGCCACGCTGCTGGCGCTCGCCTACGAGGCGGTGAAGCGCGTCGACCCGCAGATGCCGGTCGTCTCAGCTGGCCTGTTTCCAAGCGCCGAGTCCGGTGCCGACGGGATTGCGGACTCCGAGTTCCTCGCCGGCGTCTTTGCCGCGGGCGGCGGTGAGGCGATGGATGCGATCGGTGCTCACCCGTATCCAGTCGTGGACCCCGGCGGCGCGCCCAGCCTCAACCTGGACTCCGTGGAGGAGGCGCTGGGGCGAGTGCGCAGCGCGCGGGACGCCGCCGGTGAGCAGTCAAAGCCGATCTGGATCACCGAGATCGGGGTCTCGACGCAGGGGGCGCCGGAGGCGCCGGGCGAAATCGAGGAGCAGCAGGCCGATGACCTGCTCGCGATGCTTGGCCTGTTCGAGGATGATTCCGATGTGCGCATGGTGCTCATCCACAGGCTGATCGACGACCCCTACAACCCCGTAACCGAGGGGTCTGGGGAGCTGGTCGAGTCCGGGTTCGGGGTCTTTCGCTCCGATGGCACGCCGAAGCCGAGCGCCTGCGCCCTGAGCAGCGAGTTTCACGGGTCCCTCGCCTGCTGATGGGAGAGCTGCCCGCGAGGTATCACCGGTACTGGGGAACGGAGTTCTGGAGCATCGTCGACGACGCCCTGCGCCCCGGGGTAACGATTCTGGACGTGGGTTCCGGCCGTCGACCGACGATCTCGCCCGAAGTGCGCCCCGAGGGCTCGCAGTACGTCGGCATCGACGTCTCGGCGCACGAGTTGGAGGTAGCGGAGCTCGGCTCGTACGACCAGACGATCGTGGCGGACGCGCAGAGTCTCGCGCCGGAGCTGGTCGGTCGTTTCGACCTGATCGTGTCCTGGCAGGTTCTCGAGCACTTCAGCGACATGCGCGGGGCAGCGCAGGCCTTCCACCAGTACGCGAAGGAAGAGGGGCTGTTCGTGGCCTGCCTGTCAGGCCGGCATGCAGTCTTCGCGATCGCAAACCGGGTCCTGCCTCGCACGGCGGGTCGGCGGCTTGTCGCGCGCCTGATGCGCCGCCCGATCGACACCGTCTTCGATGCCTACTACGACCATTGCGACGACAAGGGCCTGCGCGCGGCGTTCTCGGATTGGGACGAGGTCAGGGTGATTCCGCTGTGGCGAGGTGCCGACTACTTCGAGCGCTTTCCGAGACTCCGCTCGCTGTACGTTCGCTACGAGGACCTGGCGATCAGGCGTGGGTGGAAGAACCTCGCGACGCACTACGTGATCGCTGCCGGAAAAGGCACCGGCGCGGGCTGACGAGAGATCGCCTCAGCCCGGTCAGCCGCCGGCGCTGGTCCTGTACATCTCCAGAAGCTGCGGCGCCACCTCGCTCCAGTCGTACCTGGCCGCGAACTCGGGCGCCACCCGCTCGAGGCGCGCGCGCTCCCGATCGTCGCCGAGCACCTCGAGCAGGGCCGCCGCGAACGCCTCCGGCTCTGCCTCCGCGACCACCCCGGCCCCGGCAGCGGCAATGTCCGCTGCGAGATTGACCCCGCTCGAGATCACGACCGCGCAGCCCGCGGCCATCGCCTCGACGACGGCGATGCCGAAGTTCTCCGTGTGAGAGGAGAGCGCCCAGACGTCGGCGCCAGACAGCGCCGCCAGGCGCTCCTCGCCATAGAGGGGCTCGAGGAAGACCACGTCGGCGGCAACGCCCAGCTCCGCAGCGAGCCGCCTCAGCCCGGGGAGGATGCCCTCGTCGTCGGGGCCGACGATCACCAGCCGGCTCGGGTGCTCGCGCCGCATGCTCGCGAACGCTCGGATCAGCACGTCGACGCCCTTCTTCTTGGTCACGCGGCCCAGAAACAGGATAAGGGGCCCGTCGTAGTCAGCGAGGTGCTTGCGACGGAAGGCGTCGGCCGGCGGTGGGCTTGTGAACTCGTTCACGTACAGCCCGCAGGGCACGACCGCCCGGGGAACGTGCGGCGCGATGTCCTCGATCAGCGCCCTCTCAGCCTCCGTGGTGACGTGGATCAGCGTTGCCCGGTTCAGCATCTCCTTCTGCCACAGGGCGGTGGTGATGCTCTTGCGCACGCGGCCGTGCCGGCGCAGATACGGATCGAGCCCACCGTGAGGGGAGACGACGTATGGAAGGCGGTTCCTTGTGGACGCCCTGTAGGCCGCGAACTGGGGGAACTGCCACAGGTTGTGAACGTGGACGACATCGAAATCCGGGGCCTGCTCACGCAGGGCGGCGGAGAGGCCGGGCGAGAATGCCAGCCGGCGCGGGAAGCGGGCGGGAAAGATGCGCAGGTCGCTGCTCGCGAGCGTCGGGTGCAGCTCGTTATCGGAGATTCGTTCCTGCTTCTGCACCCAACCCCAGGGCGCCAGCGCCAGATCCGTCGCCACGATTCGGGTGCTGACGCCGAGCTTTGCCAGCTCCACGGCGCTGCCCCCGACAAAGGCGGGCGGTCCTCCGGTGCGCGCCGCCGCACCCACCAAGACGGCAAGGACGTTCGGTTCCGCCGCCATAGGACGCGATCAGTCTAGAGGCCGGAGGTGGGCCGTCGGCCAGCTAGCCTCGGGCCCGTGGACGCGGTCATAGTCACGCACAACAGCTCCGAAGACATTCGGGCGCTCGCCGCGAGCCAGAGCACGCTTTCCTCGTTTCGCCACCTGATCGTGGTCGACAACGCATCCTCCGATGACACGCGGGCCGTTGCTGCGGAGGCGGGCTTCGACGTCGTCCCACAGGACGTGAACCGAGGTTTGGCGGTGGCCATCAACCTCGGCGCCCGGCGCACCCACGGCCCCGTCTTTGCCCTGCTGAACCCCGATGTCCGCCTCGCCGGGCCCGATGACCTCCCGCGCCTGGAAGGACACCTCTCCGACCCCGCGGTCGGGGCGGTGGCCCCGGCGTTGGTGCTGCCGAGCGGCGAGCTTCAGGACTCCGCGCGCAGGGTCCCGACGCCCGCGGACCTGGTCATCCGCCGCTTCACCGGACGCCAGCCCGACGCCGTTCGCGACACCGGCCCCGTGGACGTCGAATGGGCGGTTGCCGCTTGCCTGATCGTCCGCCGCACGGCGTTCGAGCAAATCGGTGGATTCGACGAGCGCTATTTCCTCTATTTCGAGGACGTGGACTTCGGGGTCCGTCTCGGGTCAGCCGGTTACCGGATTCGCTACGACCCGACCGTGAGCGTGTTCCATGACCATCGGGCGGCGAGCCGCTCCAGCGTTGCCTCCGCCGCGACGCGCCACCACATTCGAAGCGCGTTGCGCTTCTACGTGCGCAACCCGTCGCGCGTGCTTCCCCGCAGTGCTCGGGGGACTCAGCGCGGGAGCGGCCGCGGGTAGGCGCGCGCAACCGGCGACCGGTCCGGCACCAGGATCGCCGGAGACAGCTGCGGCGCCAAGTCGCGCCGCAGGCGCCAGGCGACGAGCATTACCGCCGAGAACCAACCGTACTGCTGAAGCACAAACGGGGTCGTCAGAGCGAATATCAGGAAGGCAACGCAGGCGGCGAACAGGGCCAACCCGATCAGTAGCTCGTCGTCGCTGGCCGCGGTGCTCAGCGCCCGCCATCCCGTCGCGACGAGAGCGGCGAAGACGATGAGCACCCCGATCAAACCGAAGATCCCCGCTTCGTACCAGGCTGCCACGGGCGCCCCGTGCACCTGATAGACCACGGGCCGGCCGCCGGAGAGGATCGTCACCACCGTCCCGGCGGGGTCCACCCCCTGGCCGATAATGGGGTTCTCTCTGATCGTCGGCCAAGCTCGCTTCGTGATCTCGAGCCGCTCCTCCCCGCTGCCCGCGACTGGTCCCGATCCTGCGGGGCTGGTCACCTGCTCCAGGCGCTCCAAGGGCGTGGTGATTCTGCCGCCGGCAATGGCCACCACCAACAGCGTCACCGCCATCGCCGCGACGACGGCGACCCGCCCCGGCGCGCGCACGAACGGTGAGCTGAGCCAGACCACGATCCCGACGAAGCCGGCCAGCAGGGCCGCCATCGACCCCGAGAGCACGAGCCCGACGGCGACGAGCGCCACCACTACCCAGTTCAGAGCACGGATGATCGGCGCCCTTCCCGGGACCCACCTGGTGGCCAGCAGCAGCGCCGGAACGAGTGCGATCGCGCACGCTCCACCGAGGTCGTTCGGATGAACGGTGAAGCCCGTCGCCCGGCTGCCCTCCATCTCGCCCGCCAGCGCCTCGATCCCGAACACCTGGGTGAGCGCTCCGAAGCCGCTCACCGCCGTGGAGATCGCCCAGAGCGTGACCGCGATCATGATCTGAGGGCGGTTCCGAAGCACCATCGCCCCGGTCCAGACCCAGAGCAGCATCACGTAGACCGCGTGCAGGACCTCGGTCCCCGACTCGGTCGGCGAGGCGGCGCTGACCGAGCTGATTGCGGCCCCGAAAGCGAAGATGCAAACCCCGGCCACCAGCGCTGCCGGCACCCGGGCGATGCTGTGCCCCCGCAGACGGAGAACGCGCAGCCGGCGAATGCGGCGATGAAGAACAGCTCCGAGACCGTGAGACCGAAGGAAAAGCGCCACGAAGACTCAGCGACCGTGAGCACGCCGAGATAGAAGAGGAAGCGCGTGAAGCGCAGATCTCGGTCTTCGGGCGCTTGGTGCTCCTCAACTACGGCCGGGGCGTGATCGCTGTCGCCGACGGCTGCCGTTGCGGGTGTTGACGACCCAGGCAGCATCCGCCGGAAGACGACGACGGCAAGCACCAGGATCCCGGCGGCGCAGATACCGAGGACCACCTCCAGCGGGAGGGCGCCCGGGAGAACCCCGACGAGCGCCGCCGCGAGGACGGTGAAGATGACTATGAGCCAGGTCACGGTGCGGTGTCGTCTCCCTTTAGCCGGGCCCTGACCGCGCGGACAATACGAACCGGTGGCACGTTGGCCCAGCGGCGGAGGTAATCGACCGCCCGCATCGACCCCAGATACCCGACGTAGTTGTCCAGCAGCTGCTCCGCGATGAAGGGCTGCCGGTGCAGGGGGAAGTCCCCGAGCTCGATCACCATCAACCCGTCAGGAATGTTGTAGGCGTGAAACGGGCGCTCTCGCAGCTTGAGGCGATCGAGCGCTTCCCAGAGCCCGTTGTAGACGACCTGAGCGTCGTGAAAGATCAGAGCGCCGTTGTCGCCCATCACAGAGAGGCAGAACTCGAAGTCCCTGAGGATGGCTTCGTCGGTGTGCTCGGCGTCCACCATGCACAGATCGACGGTCCGTTCCACCTGCTCCGGGCGCAGCATCTCCGTATCCCCGTCGAGGCAGGTGACCTTGTCGAGCGCTGCAGCGTCGACCTCCTTCAGCAGCCCCAGCATGCGCTCGGTGGAGTTGTCCTTGTACCTGTAGGTGAGGCCCCTGCTGTCCGGTTGCTTGAACGGGCGCTTGTCAATGGAGTAGATATGACGACACAGGGGATCGAGCAGATGCGGCTGAATGCTGCCGCCGAGGTAGGAGCCGATCTCGAGATAGACGTACCCCTCGGTGAGCTCCCTCGTCCCCAGCTGGCACGCCAGCATGGATCTCTTCTCGTTATCCGATGTCTGGCTGACGATGCGCTCGAACAGCCGCAGATCGAGACCCGAGATCCGCTCCTCGAACTCCTGGGTACTCGCCGGCATGGCCGCGGAGTGTAGGCGGGGCGCTGGCTATCAGGGGCCGATTGGCTCAGGCACCGGGAACTCTGGCGGGAGCTTTTCCGGCGACAGGATCTCGAGCTTGAACAGGGAAAAATTCACGTACAGCCGCGAAGTCGGATGCAGGCGTCTGGCCTCGTCGAATGCAGCTCGGGACGCCTCCTCGTCCTTTCGCTGCAGCTCCACCTGTGCGAGCAGGATCCATGGACGCCAGTTCGTCGGCTCGCGGTCGATCGCCTCCAGAAGGTCTGCACGCGCATCGTCGAGCCGGCCCTGCACGTCGGCAACCGTCGCGCGCTGGATGTACGGCTCGGATGCCCACGGCTCCGCCTCAACGGCCTCCGCGGCCAGCTCCTGCGCCCGGGTGGGGTCGCCGCCGGCGAGGGTCGCCTCGCTCTCGCGTACGCGAGCAGTAGACACGAGCCCCGGAATCTGAATCAGGATCGCGACCAGCGCAAGGCCCACCAACCCGAAGCGAGGCCAAGGGGCAAGCGGCGCCCCCGAGCGAGAGCTTGCGGCGGAGGCAGCCACACAGCCGGCGCCGATTCCGAGCGCGCTCACGGCTGTCAGCTCCCACATCCAGTCCAGGCCGGCGTGCACGAGGAAGACGGCGAAGACCGAAAGCATCGCCGCACTGGCTCCCGCGTCGACCGTCCGCTTCGCTGCGACGCGAGCCCTCAGCCCAACGGCGGCGAGCCCACCGAGAAACGCGACCGTCAGCAGCAGCCCCGGCAGGCCCAGCTCCGCGAGCTGCTCGAAATAGAGGGAGTGCGCGTCGCGGGCGAACTCGGGGTTCTCACCGGTGCGGCTCCACCAGAATTCAAACGTTCCCGGCCCGATGCCCCCCACCGGCTCGGCTTCGAAGGCGGCGAGGGCAGCTTCCCAGACGTCGGCGCGTTTGCCGCCGACGTTTTCAAGGCGGGAGGCGGGGTCATCACCGACCGCAACCGTGTCCTGGTTTTGGAACTCGTCCCAAGCGTCGGAGATCGGGGCGCGTCCCGCGGTCGTGAGGGCCAGCAATGCGACCACGGCGCCAGCCGCCACGGCGGCGCGAGCGAGGTTGCCGGGCAGGCGGATTCGGTCCATGCCGGCCGCCGCGATCGCCAACGCGGCCAGGCCGCAACCGAAGGCGGCCGCGAGTAGCCCGACGAGCACCACGCCGGCACCCTCGCTCCCGGCGCCGTCGGCGATCTGCGGCTGACCGCGGGCGATCAGGATCACCACCGCGCCCGCGCCGGCAGCGAGCAGCGTGTGCGCCGATGCCGTCCAGCGATTGCGGCTCAGCGCCAGGACGCAGATCGTGCCGACCGCCACTCCGACCACCCCCGCCCTGGAGTAGGAGAGGTAGACGGCGAGGCTCGCGACCGGCGCCGCCGCCAGCGCCGCGGCGCGGAGCAGCGGTTGGCGGGCGTGGGCGCTCCAGGCGAGCGCCGCCGCCAGCGACATCGCGCCCCAGGCGGCGGTCGCGTTCCAGTAGTCCAGCGGATAGCTGAGCCGATTCGAGTCGAAGACGGCAGCCACCTCGTCGGGCAGCGTCCCGGGATCGAGTCGCGATGCGATGGCGAAGCCACAGATCAGAAGCGCCGCTGCGCTCAGGCCCGCGGCGGCCGCCCGCCACGTAAAGCGGTTCAACGCTGAGACCGCCAGCAGCACGATGCCCCCGTAGTGGGCGACGCGAGTCAGCTCGTCCACGGTGCGACCATCGCTTTCCGTCCAGATCACGCTGAGCGCAGTCAGAGCTGCAAGCGCGCCGAGCGCAATCAGCGGCACCCAGAGCAGGCGCGGCAACCTCGCTCGTGGCAGCAGGCCGAAGGCAAACCCGACTTCGAGCAGCAGCCAGACGACGATCCCTTCCTCGTGGCGCGCGATCAGGTCGTAGGAGCCGCCGCGAAGCGCATACACCGTCGGCAGCAGCGAAGGCGATCGCGAACGCGATCGCCCGCCTGATCTGCAACTCGCGGGGCGGCTGATCGGATCGATCCCTGCCGGACGCGACGGTTCCCACTTGCGAACTTGCAGCGAAGCTACTTATACTCGCTCGCTCGCTCAACTTTGCCGCGGGGTGTTCTGGGGCTTGAGGTTGAAGAGGGGAACTGGGACGTGAAAACGTCGACACCTGTGCACCGTCCAGCCTGGAGGCAATCCAGGCCAGTTCTCGTGCTGGCCGTCCTGGCGGGCGCCGCCATGCTAGCGGCCGCGCTGGCGCCCGGAGCCGATGCGGCGCCGGCCGCCATCGACCAGTATGTCGAGAACCCCCCCGGCAACCTCGGCCACCCGGGTGAGGGTCCGAGCTCGGGCTCGGGACCGGGAGCCGAAGGCGACGCCGGGCGCCGAAACAGGAGGCTCAACGCCGTCCTCGACGCCGGCCGGAGACCCCGTCCGGCGGTGGCGCGACGGATTCCAATGGCGGCCGCCGAAGCCGGCGGGCCCGGGGGCCGACGAGTCCCTGAGCGTGAGCGCGCTTGAGCGGGGAGGTGCCGATCTGCCGCTGATCGGCTATCCCGCGACGCCGCTGGTGATCGTGCTGATGCTGATCGCGGCCGCCGCCCTTGGAGTGTGGGCGGGCCGAACGCTGTCGAGCCGTGGATGAGCCGTGGGCTGGGTTGAGCGCCGGATAGGCCCTGAGGTGCTGAGCTCGGATCTGCTCAGGCTTCCAACCGATGCACGGCAGCGGACGCTCGGCGAGCACGGCGGGGCGCTGGCTCGAGTTCGGACCCGGGACGCCGTCTACCGGCGTCTGCTCGCGGTTGCGGACGCGGCCTCGATGCTGCTGGCGCTGTGGTTGGCAGGGTCGATCGTCGCTGGCGGCTCGCTGGATCTGGCGGCAGTGTTCGTGCTGCCGTTGACGGTCGTCGTGGCCAAGGCGATGGGGCTGTACGACCGCGATGCGACCAGGCTGCACAAGGACACACTCGACGAGCTACCGACCCTGCTCACGCTAGCGACGATTGGGGCCCTTGTGATCTTCCTTGGTCAGCGAGTTCTCGCGACCGAGCCGCTCGACCAGGTCGCCATCGCCTCGCTGTGGGTGGCGCTCTTCGGGTTCCTTGTGCTCGGGCGCACGATCGCGCGAGGGGTGGCGAGTCGCGCAACTCCGCCGGAACGGTGCCTGGTTGTCGGCCGGGAAGAGATCGCGAACGAGTTCGCGACCAAGCTCCTGCTCCAGGGGGCGAACGCCGAGCTTGTCTCGATCGTGGAGCCCGAGTCGGTCAAGGATCTGAGGGGCGACCCTGAATCGCTGGTCGCGCGGTTGATGCCGTTGATAAAGGGACAGGAGATCCACCGGGTTGTCTTCGCCTCGGGCCTTTGGGAAGGCGACGAGCTTGTGCACGCGATCGGAGACCTGAGTGCCGTCGGCGTCAAGGTCGAGCGTGTTGCCGCGGATCTCACGGATCGCGGCGCTCTCCTTCGATCTCGATCAGCTTCCCGGGATGGCGCTGCTCGGGATGCGCCATTTCGAGATCACGCTCGTCCTCGCGGATCCTGAAGCGCGGCTTCGACTTCTTTGCCTCCGCCGTAGCGCTCGCCCTGTTGACTCCGTTGCTCGTCGCGATCGCGATCGCGATCAAGCTTGACTCGCGCGGGCCAGTGCTGTTCCGTCAACAGCGCGTCGGGCGCCTTGGGAAGCAGTTCGAGATGATCAAGTTCCGCACCATGGTGGTGGGCGCCGACGAGCTGAAGCACGAGCTGGTGCCGGACAGGCCCGAGAACGGCCTGTTCAAGATCGAGCGTGACCCCCGGGTGACGCAGGTCGGCCGCCTTCTTCGCCGCCTGTCTCTCGATGAGCTGCCCCAGTTCGTCAACGTGCTGCGTGGAGAGATGAGCATGGTCGGGCCCCGGCCGCTGATCCCGGACGAGGACGCGATGATCGAGGGGAGGTTCCGCCGCCGCCTGAACGCCCGGCCGGGGATCACCGGCCACTGGCAGATCCTCGGCTCGCTGAGGGTGCCGCTCGACGAGATGGTCACGCTCGACTACCTCTACGTCGCCAACTGGTCGCTGTGGACCGACCTGAAGCTGATCGCGCGCACGATTCCGTACCTGGCGTTGCGCGGGAACGTGTGAGGCGGCTGGCGGGGTTACGTACCCGGCCGGGCGCGGTTGCAACGACCGGCTCGAGCTCATCACTTGGCAATCGTGGGCGCGGTCGCTCTCGTGTCCCTTGCCTTGCCGAACGCCGCCGCTGCCGGCGATCTCCAGCTCGGCCTGCTCGACGCCTAACTACCAAGCCGACGCTGCGACTCGCAGCCTGTGGCTGGACCGCAGCCGCGGGACCGGGGCCGAGTTGGTCGGCATTGTCGCGAGCTGGATTCGCAGTTGCGCCCGCGCTCCGGCCTGCCGGCTTCGACCCGCGTTCCGCGTCCGATCCCCGCTACAACTTCAGTGGGCTCGACGCGATCCTGAGGGACGCGGTGGACGCTGGATTCGAGGTCGTTCCCAGCGTCCGCGGTGCGCCCTCGTGGGCGGAGGGGCCGAACCGCCCGCTCAACGCAGCACCCGGCACATGGAAGCCCGACCCGGCCGCGTTCGGCGACTTCATGCACGCGCTCGCCACTCGCTATTCGGGGGACTTCCCCGATCCGGCGAACCCAGGGACGGCGCTTCCCCGCGTGCGCTACTTCAAGGTCTGGAACGAGCCGAACCTCGCCACGTACCTCCGGCCCCAATGGTCCGGCAATCAGCCCGCGAGCCCCGATCACTACCGGACGCTGGTCAACGCTGCGTACGCGGGGGTCAAGAGCGCCGGCGCCGCCCAACAGATCGTCGCCGGCGGGCTCGCGCCATACGGAGACGAGCCCGGCGAGGATCGGATGCGCCCGATCACCTTCCTGGAGCGGTTCTTCTGCCTGCGGCCCGGTGGCGGCGGCCGCGCCGATGGCTGCGCTTCGCCCGCCCGATTCGACATCCTCAGCCATCATCCGATCAACCAGTTCGGGCCGCGAAACCATGCAGGCAATCCGCTTGATGTGACGACACCCGGACCTCGGTCGGATCGAGCGTGTGCTAACGCGCGCCCAGCGCGCGAACACGATTCGACCGGGGGAGCAAAGCCCCTCTGGGTGAGCGAGTTCTGGTGGGCGAGCAACCCCCCCAGCATCTTCGGTGTCTCGCCCGAGCAGCACGCCCGCTGGCTTCAGGAGGCTCTGTACCTGTTCTGGAAGCAAGGTGTGAGCGTGGCGATGTGGCTTCAGGTTCGAGACCCGGCCCCGGCAGGAACGCCGTGGGCACCGGGCTCTACTACGAGGACTGGACGCCGAAACCCGCGCTGCAGGCCTTTCGCTTCCCGTTCGTCGCCGATCCGATCGGAAAGCGGCGAGCGGCGAGGCGGCGCGGATCCAGCCGATCCGCGTCTGGGGGATCGCCCCAGTGCGCGGGGCCGTTCAGATTCAGCTCAAGCGCCGCGGCGGCTGGCAAACCGTGAGGCGATTGCGCCGATCCCGGGCCGGTGTCTTCACCAGCGTGGTTCAGGCGCCGAGCGGAGCCACGATGCGCGCGCGGCTGGGATCGGGCGTGACGAGCCTGCCATGGAGGCAGCGTTAATGCGGGGCACCTCGTGGCGAGAACCGGCACATGGTGCACGGGTTTTGCCCTACAGTTCCGGTCGCTCGCTGCGAAATTCTCAGTTGATGGGGGAAGGTGAACTTGCGCATGGGTGGTAAGCGTGTGAAGGCAAGGATGACGGTCGCCGGGGTGCTCGCGGCGGTCACCGGAGTGTTGGTCGCCAGCATTGCTGGAGCCGGCGTTACTGGTGCGGGCGCACAGGGGACGGACTACACGAGCAGCACCACGACCACCAGCTCCACCACGACGCTTCCGACCACCACCGGCACCACCACGACGCGACCGCTCCCGAGGACGATTAGGTACAGCCTCCGATTCGACTTCAAGGACAAGCACGGCCGAGGGACCGTCGTAGCGACCGTCTTCTGCCATTCTGCCGGCTGCAAGCTGAACGCCACCGGCAAGCTCCAGATCCAGCCCTACGGGGGAGGCAGGCAGGCGACCGCGGTCCAGAGCTTCAACCTCGGTCGCGCCAAGGGCACCTTCCCGCGCCGTCCCGGGCGGAACCCGGCCGGGAAGCTGCGCTTCAAGGTGCCCGCCAAGGGCCTCAAGGCGGTCCGGGATGCGCTCGATGCGGAGGCGTTCGGCAAGATAATCGCGAAGGTCAGGGTGACCGGCATCAACACCGCCAACCCGGCGGTGAAGAAGACGCGCACGCGCACCGTGAAGCTGTTCGCGCGCTCCGGGTAGCGCTCGCCGCCAGACCGGTTAGACCCGGCTCCGCTCTATCGGGCCGGGCGGCGGCTCGCGCGTAGCATGGCGCGGAATGCGCACCGACCCTGAACGGCTGACGTTCGAGATCCTGGCCAGCGACGGGACGGCCCGCGCAGGGCGGCTGACGACCGGACACGGCCCGATCGCCACGCCTGCATTCATCCCGCTTGCCACGCGAGGCGCAGTGAAGGCCCTGACGGCGGGTGACGTAGCCGACTTGGGCTTCGAGCTCGTGCTCGGCAACACCTTCCACCTGATGCTTTCCCCGGGGGCTGAGCGGATCGCGGCCTTGGGTGGCCTGCACCACTTCATGGGCTGGGAGCAGCCGATCATCACCGACTCGGGTGGGTTTCAGGTCTTCTCGCTTGCGCACGGGGCGGTCGCCGACGAGATCAAGGGCCGCCGGGGCGTGCCGGTCTCCGGCGGCGGGGTGCTGGAGATCTCCGAGGAGGGGGTGCGCTTTCGCTCCTACGTCGACGGCTCCGAGCACCTGCTCTCGCCGGAGACCTCGATGCAGGTGCAGGCGGCGCTGGGCTCGGACATCGCGCTCGCTTTTGACGAGTGCACGCCCTACCACGTGGACCGGGAATACACCGAGCATTCGACGCGGCGCACCCATCGCTGGCTCGATCGCTGCCTGCAATGGCATCGCGAGCACGGCCCGCCTCAGCAGGCCCTGTTCGGGATCGTCCAGGGAGGCGTTTACCCGGACCTGCGCCGCGAGTCGGCCGAGCATGTGGCCGGCGCCGCCGTCGACGGGATCGCGATCGGGGGCACGCTCGGCCGCGACAAGACCGAGATGGCAGCCGTGCTCGAGGCGACGCTGCCCCATCTCCCCGAGGGGGCACCGAAGCACCTGCTCGGGATCGGTGAGTTGGACGATCTGCTCGACGGAATCGGGCGAGGCATCGACCTCTTCGACTGCGCGGTGCCGACGCGGCTTGCGCGGCACGGAGTCGCGCTTGCTCCGTTGCCCGACCACAGGTTCCGCTTCAACCTCCGCCATTCGAGCTGGGCCGACGATGATCGACCACTGGTCGAGAGCTGCCGGTGCGTGGCCTGCGAGAGGCACTCGCGCGCCTACATCCACTATCTGATCCGCGCCAGGGAGCTGACCGGGATTCGGTTGCTGACCCTGCACAACCTGACCTACATGCAGCGTCTCGTCGCGGGCGCCAGGCAGGCGATCGCCGAGAATCGGTTCGAGCGCTACCGGCACGCATGCCTCGACGGGGTCGCGCCGTGGAGCGCTATTCTCGCTGCACCGTGAGCTTGAGGGTGGTGATCGCAGCGGTGATTGCGGCGCTGGGCGGAGCGCTGCTGGCTAGCGTCGCCGTGGCGGAGCGGGCGCCGGATCCAAGGCAGGCCACCGAGACCCAGACCGGGCTTCCAACCGCGACGACCCGGCCGACAACCGGGACGACGACGACGCGCGATCGAATCCTCGATCTCGTGATCAGCGGGCGGAGGAAGCAAAGGCTCGGTTCTGCGGTCACGGTCCGGGTCAGGTGCGGCGAGGTTTGCCAGGTGACCAGCGGTGGCACCTTGACCGTTCGCAGCCGCAGGCGCGGGAGGAGCGACAGGGTCGCTACCAGGAAGCGAACCTATCGGCTGAAGCAGAGCACAGCGTCCATCGGGGGGCGGCAGACCCTGAGGCTGAAGGTGAAGCTGCCGAAGCGCGCCTTCCGGGCGGGGACGAAGACGCTTCGTAACCGCGGCAAGGTCAAGGCCAAGGTCGTCGTCAACGGCGCCGACCTCGCCGGCAACACCGCCACGAAGCAACTCGGGGTCTCGCTGAAGGCTAAGCGCAAGCGGCGCTGAAGCCGGGCGCTCGCTACTGCGAGGCGTTGTCCTGGAGGTACTCGCGCAGCGAGTCGATCTGCTGACCGATGTTGTCCTCCAGGAACTGGCCGATGTCGGTGTCCTGTCCCGCTTCGGTGACCACGAGCACGATTACCACGACGATCGCCGCGATTGCTGCGATCAGCAGCAGCGCGCCGAACACCCGCGCCAGGGTGCCGAAGAAGGAGCGACGCGGTGGCTGGTAGGGCGCCGGGGCCGGCGCGGGGGCGGGGTGCCGAGGCGGTGCGGGCGGAGGGGCTGGGCGGTAGTAGGGATCTCGCGGCGTCGGCTCCGGTTCCTCGGCGGGCAGGCGCCGGGTGCGCCCGGTCATCGGTGCTCCGGTGAGCGCGTCCGTGATCCCCTCATCGGTGTCGAGGAGGGCGGGGTCCTGGCCGGCTGCCCCGAGCCGGAGCGCGGCGGCGAGCGCTGCCGCGCTTGTGTAGCGGCTCCGGGGGTCGCTGTGGAGGGCGCGGAGGACGACATCGGAGAGCGTGTCCGGGATCGAGTCGTCGTAGGAGTGGGGTGGGAGCGGGCGCTCGTTCTCGCGGCGCTGCGCAAGCTCGGCCAGGGTCGTGCCCTCGTAGGGAAGGCGCCCGGTGAGGAACTGGTAGAGGACCACCCCGAGCGCGTAGACGTCCGAGGCCGGCGTCGCCTCCTCGCCCCTGGTCTGCTCGGGAGCGAGGTATGCGGCGGTGCCGACCACCGAGCCGACCTGGGTGAGGCGGGTCTGCTCGGCCGCGCGGGCGATCCCGAAGTCCGTCAGCTTCACCGTCATCTCGCCACCGGGCTCGCCGTCTCGGGACTGGCCGGCCGGGCCGCCGATCACCATCAGGTTGCCCGGCTTCACGTCGCGATGGATGATGCCCTGCCGGTGCGCGTACTCGAGCCCCGCGCTGGCTTGGATCCCGATTTCAGCGCCAGTCTCTCCCCCCAGCCGCTTCGCACGCTGGAGCAGCTGAGCGCCCGAACGGCCCTCGACATACTCCATGACGATGTAGTGGCGGCCGTCGTCGACACCGGTGTCGTAGACCTGGACGATGTTCGGATGGATCAGCTTCGCCACCGCCAGCGCCTCGCGGCGGAAGCGGGCGACGAACTTGTCGTCGTCGGAAAGATGCTCGGCGAGCACCTTCACCGCGACGGTGCGCTCCAGAACGCCGTCGGTGGCCATGTAGACGCTCGACATCCCGCCGGACCCAAGCCGCTCGCCCAGCGCATAGCGGTCCGAGATCACCGTCCCGTCCATCGGACCCCTCGCCATCAGTCGTCACCTCCGGCGCCGATACCGCCGCTGGGAGTGTTGGGGTTCCCCTCGGGCCCCGGGGGCGGGTTGCCGCCGCCCGGATCGGTCTCGCCGCCGCTCTCTTCGCCTCCCCCGTCATCGGTGGGCGGCTCGTCCGTGCTTCCTGAATCCTCCGGGGTCGTCGTCTCGGGCTGGGTCTCTTGAGTAGTCGTCTCCTCGGTGCTCGTGGTCGTGGTTCGTTCCGGCTCGTCCTCAGTGAGATCGCTTGCCGCGCCGGTGGCCCCGGTGTCGGTGCAGACGTCGCTTTCGACGAGCTGCTCGGCCCGCCCCACCAGGTCCTCGAGTTGGTCGCCCACCGTTCCCTCGACCTGAGTCGCCTGGGTCATCAGCTGCTCCACGTTCCCCTGCGCTCCGGTGCAGTTCTGGTCGACGGTGGCGTCCTCGAGCTCATTCAGCGTCTCGAGCATCTTGTCGGCCTGGTCGGGCAGAGATCTCCCCGCTGTCGTCGAACGGGGCGCACCCGGCCAGAGCCAGGGTCGCCGCGAGCGTGCACGCCAGCGCCAAGATCGGTTTGCCGATCGCCATCACTACTGCCCCACGAACAGGCGCCGCGAGAGTTGCTCCGGCAGGTCGGCGTCCTCGATCGCCGACGCGGCCGCCTCGATGTCGTAGGTGACGCGGCGGTAGGTCGCGGCCCAGTTCTCTGTGTCCAGCTCCAGCCAGGCCGCTCTCGGGTCGCCGTCGCGGGGCTGACCGACGCTTCCCGGGTTGATCAGCCAGCGGTCGGTGGTGAGGTCGAGCGCCGTGCCTGCACCGGCCTGGGCACCACGCGCGTCCACCGTGATGTGCCCGGTTTCGTTGGGGGACGAGTCCTCCGGGACGACGAAGAACAGCGCCACGTGTGAATGGCCGATCATGCTCACCCGCTTGGCCTGCGCCGCGATGCACTCCGCCGCCTGGTCGGGCCACAGCACGTACTCCCAGACCGGATCGCGCGGGGATGCGTGATACAGCGCCACCTCACGGTCCTCGAGCGACGGCTTCAGGCCGCGCAGGAACTCGAACGTCCCGGAGGCGGCGTTCTCCTGCGTCCACTTGACGGCAGCCGACGCAGCCGGCGAGAACGCGGTGATGTCCAGCTCGCCCAGCGCCGCGAGGTCGTGGTTTCCGACCAGGCACAGGGAGCAGTGCTCGGCAACGAGCTGCGCGCACTCATCCGGCTGCGCGCCGTAGCCGACCACATCGCCGAGGCACCAGATCTCGTCGAGCCCGGCCGACTCGATGTCGGCGAGGACCGCCTCCAGAGCGGGTGCATTGCCGTGGACGTCGCTGATGATCGCAAGGTTCAAGGGCGGGACCTATCGTATGGGGATGCCAGCGCCAAGCTTGGACAACTCGCGCCAACATCGCTCCGGCCCCGTGCGCATCGCAATCGTCGCGATTGCCGCCGTGGCTGTGGCGGAAGTGGCGGTGTGGCTGCTGAGGCCACGCGAGGATCTCCCGGAGCCCGCTCCGGTCAGCGCCACCGAGGTGGTCGAGCCCGCGCAGCTCGATCGCGCCCGTGAGTACCGCGACGGCCAGCGGTTGCTGCTGCTGGCCGGGATCGCGGTCGAGGCGGGGGTACTCGTCTTGCTGGTGAGCGGGCGTCCCCGGTGGGCCGCGCGGCGGCTGGAGGGGCTCTCGAGCCGTCCCGTGGTCGGGGGCGCGATCGCCGGCGCGGCGATCTCGCTGACACTGACCGTTGCCGACCTGCCGCTGGGCGCGATCGCACACGAGCGAGCCACCGACTACGGCCTCTCGACGCAGGACTGGGGCTCATGGCTTGCGGATCGCGGCAAGTCGACCCTGATCGCGACCGGTTTTGCGGCGATCGGCGGCGCCGTGTTGCTGACCCTCGTGCGCAGGTTTCCCCGCCGGTGGTGGGTGCCCGCCTCGGGCGTCGTGGTCGGCTATGCGGTGCTCATCGCCGGCCTTGCGCCGGTTGTCCTCGAGCCCCTCTTCAACCGCTTCCAACCGCTGCCCGAGGGACAGGCACGCGCGGCAGTCCTCGAGTTGGCGCGGCGTGCCGATGTCGAGATCGGCGAGGTCTATGGCGTCGATGCCAGCCGCCGCTCGACGACGCTGAACGCCTATGTCTCCGGGCTCGGCCCGACCAAGCGGGTGGTGATCTACGACAACCTGCTCGAGAGCGCCGAAGAGGACGCGCTGCGCTCCGTGATCGCGCACGAGCTCGCCCACCAGGCCAACAATGACCTCTGGCGGGGGCTGGCGTACATCGCGATCGTTGCGCCGCTCGGGCTGCTTTTCGTGTACGAGCTCGGGACGGCACTGGCGCGCCGCCGCGGGCTCGATCCCGCCTCTCCGGCGGCTCTGCCGGGCTACGCGCTCAGCGTCGGGATCGCGGCGCTCGTGCTTTCGGTTCCCGGCAGCCAGCTCTCAAGGCAGGTCGAAGCGGCCGCCGACGACTTCGCCCTCGATCTCACTCAGGATCCCGCGGCCCTGGTCGAGCTTCAGACCGAGCTCGCCGAGCGCAACCTGTCCGACCCCGATCCGCCGGGTTGGTACGAGGCGCTGTTCGCAACCCATCCGAGCGCCGTGGAGAGAATCGGCGCGGCGCGGGCGTTCGAGGAGGAGCTGGACGGCGAGCCCGCCCCGGAGGCGCAGTAGTGGCGCCTACGGTGAAGCCGTGTCAGACACCGCGAGGTCGTCGATCGTGAGCGAGCCCACGCTCTGCACCGCCACGGCGATCCCGATTCCGTTCACGTCGGAGGGAAGGGCAGGCGTCGTCCAGGTCCTCCGCTTCCACGTCTCCGACTTCGGAAACTTGTCACTCTCGCCGAGAACCCTCCACGCGCCCACGCTGTTGCGAACGAACGCAACGAGGCGAGGTCTCGCGCTCCCCTTGTGCCAGGCCGACAGCTTGTAGGAGTGGCCCGGAATGGCGGTGGCGCCGCAGTAGCCGAGGTCCTGTTGCGAAATGAGTCGCACGGCCCCGGACGTGAAGCTGGTGACGTCCATGCGCGCGGCAAAGCCGCCGCTGTGTGCATCGGTGGTACGGGCCCAACTCGAGGTGCTGACCAGCCACGTGTTCGGATGCCAGCAGTCGGGGAAGCCGTTGCCGTTCGCATCGAGTTCGAGCGAGGGGTTGATCAGCATGTTGCCGCTGCGCACGGGCGGCGGCGCCGGGCCGGGCACCGCCGGCTTGACGGCGCCGCCGATCACGTCCCTGACGGTCGCAACCGATGCGCTGGTCTCGGAAGGGGAGGCGAGCCAGTCGAGGAAGCTCGCGAACGTCGATGGGCTGGTGGCCACGGTGCCGCACGCATTGCAAACGTTGTGAAACACGAAGATCACCCAGCCGCCCCCCGACTGCTCGGTGCGGGTGACGGCGCCCTTTAGGTCCGCAAGGGTCGTGGAGGACAGAACCTCGTCGACCGTCTTGATCGCGAACGAATCGGCCGGTGGAAGCGTTTCCGCGTCCGCGCCACTTCCGGTGAGCCCCTCGAACGCTCGGGCGGAGTTGTACCCGCAGTCCCTGACGATCTGGGCGAGTGCCGGGTCGTTGCTGCCGAACGGGTAGGCGAAGTTGCTCACCTTGAGGCCCCAGCCGAGGAGTGTGCTGCGATCGTTGCAGACCTGGCGCTTTTGCTCCACGGCGTCGACGGTCAAAAGGTCGAGGTGATGAACCGCGTGGCCGGCGATCTCGTTGCCGCCTGATTGCAGAGAACGAAGCTGCGCCTTGGTCATGTACCCCCCTTCGTTCACTCGGCTGCTGTTCACGAAGTAGGTGCCGTGCATGCCCCGAGCTGCGAGCATGGAGCCCGTCTGGTACTGGCTGCTCAACGTGTCGTCGAACGTGAGCGAGACGACCGTCGGCCCAGCTGCTGCGGTCGCCGGGGCGATCAGCAGGGCGAGGGCTGCGATCGTCCAGCAGGCTCCGACCCTCCCCACGGCGCGCCATCGTTGATGGGCACGACGACCCGCCTCGTTCCTAACATTCGGGCTCGGTCCAGGCATCGCCGCTCAGCCCTCCTCGCCCTCCCACTCGGGCAGGCTCTTGATCCCCTCCCGCGTGCGCCACTTCGAGTAGTTGTCCTCCATCGCGTCGATCAGCTCCCGCATGAAGCGCGGCGAGAGGGCGACCCGGGAGACGACGACCCCGGGGACCTCGTCGTCCTCGATCTCGTGGTCGACCCTGGCGAACGTGAGCGTGAACTCGTAGTCGGAGTGGCTGACGTTCGCGAAGTTCGCGTACACGCCCGCCATCGCCTCGGGGGACGTGTGGATGTTGATCTGGCGTTCGGGGCCCTGCTCGTCGGACATTGATACCTCTCGCGTAGATGTCAGAGCGGGGGCTCTCTCCGGTGTGGCCGACCGGGAAGGGCCACCGGCTGCCTAGTATCGCACCAGTGCACGCGCCGTCCTCAAAGCCGCCCGATCCGATCGCGGAGCTGCGCGATGCCGTCGAGAGCGAGGTCGCCACGCTGGACCCTGGGGCCGAGCTTCGAGGGCGGCTGACGCTCGAGCGTCCGCCCAAGCCCGAGATGGGCGACTACTCGTCGAACGCCGCGATGCTGCTCGCTCCGACGCTGGCGCAGTCTCCCCGCGAAGTGGCGGGGAGGCTCCAGGCGGGCTTGGCCGAGCGCCTCGGCGATCGCGTGCGGGCAGTCGAGGTGGCAGGGCCTGGGTTCCTGAACGTGTTCATGTCCGATCGCTGGTATCGCGATGCGGTGCGCTCGATGCTCGCGGTCGGGGAGGGAGGCGGTTCCGGCGCTGGAGACGGGGGCGAGCGCGTGCTGGTCGAGTTCGTGTCAGCGAACCCGACCGGGCCGCTGACCGTGGCGAGCGGGCGGGGCGCCGCTTACGGGGACTCGCTGGCGCGGATGCTCGAGTTCAGCGGCAACGACGTGCAGCGCGAGTACTACATCAACGACACGGGGGCGCAGGTGAGGCGCTTCGCGGAGTCGATCGCCGCGCGGATGAGCGGCGGGGAGCCGCCCGAGGACGGCTACGAGGGCGTCTATGTGACCGAGCTCGCCGAGGAGCTGGCCGCCCAGGGCGCGGACCCCGACGACCTCGAGGCGCTTGGAGCGGCTCGGCGTCGAAGCGATGCGGACGCGGATCGCGGCCAGCCTCGAGCGCTTCGGAGTTCACTTCGACCGCTGGTTCTCCGAGCGCTCGCTGCTCGAGTCGGGTGCGATGGAGGCGGCGATCGACGAGCTTCGCCGCGGTGGGCACACATATGAGAGCGAGGGAGCGCTGTGGCTGCGGACCACCGAATTCGGAGACGACAAGGATCGCGTGCTGCTGCGCTCGAACGGCGAGCAGACCTACTTCGCGACCGACATCGCCTACCACCGGAACAAGCTCGAGCGCGCCGACCGGGTGATCGATCCGCTCGGGGCAGACCATCACGGCTACCTGGCGCGGATGCGCGCCGCGCTCACAGCGATCGGCATCGACCCGGATCGCTTCGAGGCCCAGATCATCCAGTTCATGCACGTCGTCGAGGGCGGTGAGCGGGCGTCGATGTCGAAGCGCAAGGGCGAGTTCGTCACCCTCGACGAGCTCAGCGACGAGATCGGCGTCGATGCGGCGCGCTTCTTCCTCGTCCAGCGCTCGGCGGACTCGACCCTCGACCTCGACCTAGACCTCGCCCGCCGCCAGTCCCAGGACAACCCGGTCTACTACGTCCAGTACGCCCACGCCCGTATCGCCAGCATCCTCAGGAAGGCCGGTGAAGCAGCGCAGCTGACGCCGGGCGGATCCGAGGTTGCGCTCGCGGCTCCCGTATCCGAGCAGACCGAGCGGGCGCTGGTCAAGCGGCTGCTTGACCTGCCGCAGGAAGCACGCAGCGCCGCCGAGCTGCGGGCCCCGCACCGCATCTGCGCGTACGCGAGCGCGGCCGCGGCCGACTTCCACGGCTTCTACCGCGACTGCCAGGTGATCGGAGCGGAAGGCCCGGGCCTCGAGGAGGCAAGGCTCGAGCTCTGCCTCGCCGCAAAGCACGCGCTCGCGCAGGCCCTCGACCTGGTCGGGGTCAGCGCGCCGGAGCGGATGTAGGGGTTGCAGGTTGACGAACGGCAGCACCGAGGGAGGGGATTCGTTGGCACCAGGTGATCGTCAGGCCGCGTTGTCGCCTCGGATCGGATGTTCTGTTGACGAGTCTCTGCGCTACTTGCCGCAGCGTCTCCTCGACGACCGAGGGCTCGAACGTCACCTGATAGTGCGTGAAGCGCAGGTTGGTCAGCCCGGCCACCGTGTGTGCCTGGTCGCGAAGCCGATCCTTCCTTTGCTGGTAAGGAGTGCGGTGCCAGCGGAGGCTGTCGGCCTCGACCACAAGGCCGAGGTCTGGCCAGTAGAAGTCCACGCGGTAGCCGTTCAGCCACTGTTGAGTGAGTGGCATCGACAGGCCGGCCTTGAGCGCGATCGGGACGAAGCGGCGCTCGAGCTCGGTGTCGGTGAGGGTGAAGGTGTGCTTCGTCAGGGTGCGGCGGAGAACTGCGGTGCCGGGACGAGGGTCAGTCGTCTCTAGCACCGAGAGCAGGCGGTCGGGGTCGGTGAGACCTTGGCTTGCGGCGTCGCTGATGCTTCGCTCCAACTCGTCCTCGCTCAGTCGTGGCGCGAGGTCGATCAGGGTGCAGGTCACGGTCGTGACCGGGATGCCGTTGTGCTGCGTGACATCGTTTGCGCCGAAGGACGTGCGACGGTGAACGGTCAGCCCGTGCGGGCGGCAATCGTGCTGTCTCGGCACCGAGATCTCGATTCCTCGACTCTGGCGGCCCCAAGTGCCCCAATGGAAGCCCGCGCTTTCGTGGCTGACCGCCGCCTTCCGACCACAGGCGAGCACGGCTGCCATCCAATACCCCTCGCGCGTAGAGATCGGAGAGCCGACCGCGAAGATGCCGCGGCGAACCTGGAACAGACGTCCTCGGCGCATCCGATGCCTGATCGCTTCTGGTGAGAGTCCCAGCGTCCGCAGCTGCGCGTGGGTGACCACCCCGTGTTGGCGCTTGGCCAGAGCGAGCACGCGTTGCAGCGTCGGAGGGGAGTTGACGGGGCTACAGCCCCTACAAGTCCCCCGAGCTCCGAATTGCCCCCTCTCGGTGCTTCGGCCGGCCGAGGCCGGCCGCTCGGGTCGCGATGCGCTCCAGGGTCTTCGGCGGCGGAGGCGGCGGCTCCGCCTGGCCGCCTGTGAGGTTTACGAACGCGTTCCATGCGGGCTTCTGCGTCCCGTCTTCCCTGAACAGGCCCGAGAAGCGGCACAGGTCGCAGTTGGGGAAGAAGTCGTTGTCGCGCCATGTGTACCAGGTCAGGCTCCCGATCAGCCAGCGCTCGCGGTTAGCGAGGATCTTCTTGAACGTCCGCGCCAGCATTCGCTTCTGGCCGGCCTCGGTCTTAACGAACAGGCCTCTGCCGTAGGAGCGCTCGGTCGGCCAGCCGAGCTCGGTGATCCACAGCTCGGAGTCCTCGTCCTTGTTGGCCTTCATCAACCTGCGCGTAAGCCTGATCTGCTTGATCACGCCGCCGACATTGCGTGCATATGGGTGCAGGGCCAGCGCGTCGAATGCGTCTCTGATTCCCGGCACGTTGTAGAGCTTGCGCACGAACTCCGGCATCGTGATCCCGTCGAGCGGCGTCAGGAAGACGCCCGCCGCGATCACCTTGGCCCCCGGGTCGGCGCGGCGGATCGCGCCCGCCGACAGCTTCAGCAGCTTCGCGTACTCCCGCGCAGCGGTCTGCCCGGGACGGAAGTAGGTCTCCGCGTTGGGCTCGTTCCAGGCCTGCCAGGTGCGGATCGGCTGCCTGCGGATCTCGGGGAAATAGATCTTCAGCTGCTTCCACAGCTCGCCGCCCGGGCCGTAGCGCTCGACCAGGGCGGTGAGCAGTGCTCGCCACTTGCGCTTGAAGATGTGGGTGGAGACCGGGGGGTAGTCGGTGGTGCCGCTCTTCTCCTGCAGCCACGGCGGCACCCCCATCACGAACGGCCGAAGCTTCATCCCGTAGTAGGCGGCGTAGACCGCGACCTCGTCGGACTTCGAGAAGTCGTAGGTGTTGCCCGGCGCCGGCTGGAGGTCCTCCCAGAACATCGGCACCCGCAGGTAGCGCACGGCGCCGAGCTGTATGCGCTCGTACTCGTGGGACTGGAGTCGCGTAGCGGGCGCGATCCCGATGATCCCGCGCGCGGCGCGCTGCGAGGCGGCGGTCGCGCCCGATGCCGGCGTCGGAGCTGAGGCACAGATTGCGGCGGCAAGGGTGGCCAACGTCAGCGCGACGACCGTCCGCCGGCGGATCATGGGCTGCCGCCGGTGAACTCGACGAACTCGCTCCAGGCGGGCTTTGGGTTGCCGTCGAGGTCGAACAGCCCCGAGAAGCGGCAGAGGTCACACGCCTCGTTGACGTTGTTGTCTCGCCACGTGTACCAGATCACCTTTCGGATCCGCCACCGCTCTCGCTTCTCGAGGAAGAGGTCGAACGTGCGGCGCAGGAGAGTTGCCTGCTGCTCCTGGGTCTTGTAGAAGGGGTTCTGGGGGCTGCCGTCGGTTGGCCAGCCGACCTCGGTCACCCAGAGCGGCTTGCGCGCGTCGCCCGCGGCCTTCATGATGTCGCGGCCGATCTCGAGTTGAAGCTTCACTCCGTCGAGCCCGGGCGCGTACGGGTGCAGCGCAAGCACATCGAAGTGCTTGCCGACTCCCTTGACGGCGTAGAAGCGCTGCAGGAATGTCGGCAGGTCCATGCCGTGGGTGGGGCTGCCGAAGAGGCCGGCGGCGATGATCTGCGGCTCCTTCGCTCGCTGCCCTCTGGTGCCGCCACTACCACCGGAGCCGAGCGCGCGGTCGGAGATCGCCAGCAGCTTCGCGTAGCGCTCGGGCGATGTCCTCACCGGTTCCCAGAAGCTCGCCGAGCTGGGCTCGTTCCAGATCTGAAACGCCTTGATCGGCAGCGCCTCGACGTCGGGATTCTCCCGCCACAGATCGCCGCCCACGCCGTAGCGATCCTCCAGTGCCTGCAGCAGCAGCTTCCACTCGCGCCGCAGCTCGGGGCTGCCGAGCGGTGGGGTGGTGTAGTGCTTGGTGAGGAAGGACGGGGTCCCGTAGACGAAGGGGACGATCCGGATTCCCCGGCGCGCGGCCTCGATCAGCACCGGGTCGTAGCGCTCGAACGCCAGCGCCGCGGACATCGGCCGGCCCCGTCGCGGCTCGGCCTGGATGATCGGCCAGAAGATCGGGAAGCGCATCGTGGTGATCCCGGCACGCTCCATCTGGTCCAGGTCGGCCAGGCCCGGCACCACCGCGGGAGAAATGCCGAAGAAGCCCTCGGGCCCGCGCGCCGCCGAGGACGCGGGCATCGCCACCGCCGCCAGCGCAGCGACCGCCGCGACGGTCGCCGCAACGCGGCCGGCTACCCCTCGCCGTGACCCCATCAGTCGGCGCTTGCCCGGCGGCGAAATCCGATCGCCACGGCCAGCACGGTTGCGGCGCCGACCACCAGCGCCAGCGGCAGGACCGAGGAGCCCTGGGGGCTGACCGTGCTTGCGGTATCGATCGGCGTCAGGGCGATCGGCGCAAGGCCCTGCTCGGATCGGGAGTCGACCATCGCCTGGGGCTTGTCGGGGTCAGGTGGCGGCTCGGGCTCGGTCGGAGCGACAGGGACTTCCGCCGGGGGCACGTAGGTGGGTTCCGCAGGGGCTGCCGGCGCCACCGGGGCAGCCGGTGCTGTGGGCTCGGGGACCGGCTCGTCGCCCTCGCTGTCGGGGAGATCGAACGTGTACTCGTCGCAGCCGGGGCACTGCGCCGTCGCCGGGGAGGCCGGCAGCGCGAACGCGAAGCCGAGCCCGAGCGCGACGCAGCCGAGGATTCCCGCACGCACGCGGGCGGCTGGTGTCGCGGTCACGCTTCGTCCCGTCGTAGTACGTCCCCTGTGAGTGCTGCCGCGACGATCACTCCTGCCTTTCACCTTCGCCTGCGGTTGGGCCAGGGTAGCGCATGCGTGGGCAGCGATTTCTCGCCTTCCCCTCGTGCGAGACGCCTCATTGCTCCACCCCGGGAGCCGGTGGAGCGACCGGCGTCCGCGGCCCAGGTGCGACGAACAGCGACGCGGGGGCGCGAGGGGCGAGCCCGCGGGCCCGTGCCAGCGCCGCACGCTCCGCCTCGTAGTCGCCGAGGCGATACTCGATGTGGGCGAGCAGGAACCAGAGCCGCCAGTCCTCGGGCGCGCGCTCGATCGCCTCTCCGACTGCGGTCTTTGCCACCTCCGGGTGTCCGCGCGAGCGCTCGATCAGCGCCAGCTGCGTGTACGGCTCGGCGTCCCATGGCTGCAGGTCAGAGGCCGACCTGGCGCGCTCGGCCGCCAGCTCGAGGTCGTCCGCCGCGGCTGCGACCCGGCTCTGATCCAGCCGCAGTTCGCTCAGGTACACGAGCCCGGTCGCGACGATCGCCCCCGCGGCCAGAAGCAGAACGAGCCCGAGCCGCACCGGGCCACCGGGCGTGCGCCTGCGCCGGGTCTCGCCGGCGGCTGGCGTCGTCAGCACCGCCGCGGCAACGACCACGGGTGCAAACGCGGCGGGTAGCTCCCACGTCCATTCGCCGGCCGCCGACACCACGCCGGCCGCCAGCAGCGCGAGCGCGGCGGCGCCGACGCCGACGCTGGCGTCGCGGGCATCCAGCCGGCGGGTCGCGAGCGTGCGGCGAAAGCCTGAGATCGCCGCGACGGCGATGAAGCCCACGAGCAGCAGCACTCCCACGAGCCCGAGCTCGGCGAGCGTTTCGACGAACAGCGAATGGGCGTTGGTGACCGGCTGGGAGAGCTCCCCGTGCTGGGTCCACCAGGTCTCGAACTCCCCGGCGCCGAGCCCCACGATGGGCGCAGTCTCGAACCCGTCAACGGCCGTCTGCCAGTACTCGATCCGGCCGCTCGTGGTGCTGGTGGGAATCTGCTGATCGTCGACCGGCTGAACCCGGCTGGATATCTGCTCCGTCGCTCGCTGCTCCTGTAGCTGCTCGCCGGGCTGGACTGCGTTGTTGGCCAGGAGCACCGCGATCACGACGATCGCCGCGGCGATCGGGGAGGGAATTCCGAACCGCTCCGGGCGCAGGCGCTCGAGGAAGCCGTCACCGCGAAATGCGAGCAGTGCGAGCATCGCGGAAACCGCGAGGACTGCGATCGTCAGCCGATCGCCCGCGGCCTCGGCGTCCGACGTGTCGAGCCCCCGGGCCAGCTCCTGCGCACCATCGGCCAGCACCATCAGCACGACTGCGCCCGCCGTTCCGAGCGCGATCACCGCGAGGGTGCGCCATCGCTGCGGAGCGAGACTGAGAAGCGCGACGAGCCCCACGAACGCGGCAATGCCTCCCCCGCGCGAGCCGGTGAAATAGATCACGAGCGGTGGGATCGGGAGCGCCGCGACGGCCAGCGCGCGACCCACGCGGCTGCGCGCATCGGCTCCCAGCCAGCTGAGCAGGCAGATCAACAGCGCCATGCAGGCGGCGAGGCCGTTCCAGTAGCCGATCGGGTAGCTCAGCCGCCCTGCGGTCTCCGGCAGCAGCCGCTGCAACTCGGCCTCGCTTCCCACCAGCCCGGGCTGCAACCGGCTCAGTAGCGCAAGCCCGGCGAGGACGGTGAGGCCGATCGCGATGCCGCCGAGCAGATCGCGGGCCCCGCCGGCGCGGACGACGATCGCCGCGAGCACGAACACCCCGAGATAGCCGAGCGCCCGCACCGCTTCCACAAACGCCCGGCCCCCATCGCCTGCCCAGGTCGTCGAGAGCAGTGCGAGGATCGAGAACGCGGCCAGCAGCGCTCCAGCCCCGGCGGTCGCGGGCGGCAACCCTCCGCGTGGCCAGATGCGCAGCAGAAGTGCCAGCACGGCCGCCCACCAGACGAAAAGCCCGGCGGCGGTGTAGGCCGAAGGGTCAAAGCCGCCGTCGCTGACCGCGAGCCAGACGAAGGCTGCCGCCACGGCTGCGGACAGCAGAGCGCCGGCCGGGATCGCGATTGCGATCGCGGGCGCCTCCTCGACGCGCCGGCGCAGCCCTCGCCGTTCGACACGCCGGGAGGGAGCGGGGACAGCATCGTGGGTCTGGGTGATCGGGAGCGCCGCTATCTCGGCGCGCTCGACCTGCGTGTCAATCTCCCCGACCCGCTCATGTAACTCACCGCGCCAGTCGGCGAGCCGTTGCTGAATGCGCAGCCGAGCTGCGCGCAGGTCAGCGTCGCTCCTCGGCGCGGGCTGACCGCGCCGCTCGTGGCTCTTGTCGCGTTCCCGCACGTGCATCGCTGGCGGAACCGGCCGCCCTTGCTGCGAAACTGTAGCGGCGCCGGGTGGCGCCCCCGGCCCGCTGCGCTGCACGCATCACCGGCCGACTCCCCGCAGATGAACGCCAGTCCCGACCACGGTCTCGAAACCAGCGGCCTGCCCGCGATCGCGATCGTTACCCACAACTCCGTGGCCGAGCTACGACGCCTATTTCTCGGCCAGGTCGAGGTGGCGCGTTCGCTGGGGCTTCGCCTCGCGGTGGTCGACAACGCCTCGACCGACGGCACAGGTGAGTTCCTACGCGAATGGCGCCAGCAATATCCCGAGCTGATCCTCTCGTTTCAGAGCCGCAACCTCGGCTATGCGGGCGCCGTCAATGTCGCCTTCGCGCTACTGTCGGCCGACGACGTGCTGCTGGTCAATCCCGACGTCGAGCTGACGGCGCACGCGCTGCTGGAACTGTCGGGATATCTGTCGGACAATCCGCTGGTTGCCGTGTGCGCACCGCGGCTGCTGTACGCGGATGGGGCGCTGCAGCCATCGGCGAGGCGGCCGGCAAGCCTGGGAGCGATGATCGGGAGCCTGAGGATCGGCAGCCGGGTGTCCGCCTTCAGGCGCAGCTACGCCCGTTATCTGTCTCCGGCGGGCTCGCCGGACACCGAGGACGTCGATTGGGTGATCGGCGCGGCGATGCTGATCCGGCGGCTCGCGTTCGAGGAGCTCGGAGGATTCGATGCCAGCTTCCGCCTCTACATGGAAGATGCGGACTTCTGCCGGCGCTGCACCGACGCGGGCTGGCGGGTCGTCTACGTCTCCCGGGTTGCGATGCACCACGAATACGGGCGCGCGAGCTCTGCCCGCGACGCTTCGCTGCTGTCGTCGGCGGCCCGGCGCCGGCACGTGGCGAGCCTGGTTCGGTACTGGCGAAAGCACCCCGGAACGCTTCTGGGCCGCGAGGCCATCAGACCTTGAGCCCGGGCGCTCGCGTCGACGCCGTCGTCGTCACCCACGACACGCGCGAGATCACCCTCCGCTGCGTCCAATCGATCATCGCGTCCGGAATCGAAGGCGATCTCGACCTGAGCTGCACCGTGGTCGACAACGCTTCGAGCGACGGAACCGCCGATGCGATCTCCGAACACTGGTCGGAGGTGCGCGTGCTCCGAAACGAGGCCAACGTCGGGTACGGAAGTGCCTGCAACCAGGGGCTGGCCGGCGGCGAGGGCGACATCGTCCTGATCCTGAACAGCGACGTCGTCGCTCGCCCGGGAGCGGTATCAAGGCTCGTCGGGTTCCTCGAAGCCCACCCCGAGCATGTCGCAGCGGGCGGCCGGCTCGTCGATCCGGGTACTGACCGCGTGCAGGTGGGCCACAACGTGCGCTCGTTTCCGCGACTCGGGGCGCAGGCGGCTCAGATGCTGGGGCTGGAGCGCAGCTGGCCCAGCAATCCGCTCTCGCGCCGCTACCTGATGCTGGACATGGACTACTCGCGCACGCAGGATGTGGATCAGCCCCCCGGTTCGTGCCTCGCCTGCCGCCGCGCCGACTTCGATGCGGTCGGTGGCTTCGACGAGGGGTTCTACTTCTGGTACGAGGACGTGGACCTGGTATGCCGCCTGCACGAACGCGGACGGGTCACCTATGTCCACGACGCAACCTTCGAGCACGTCGGCGGCGCGACGTTCGCCCAATGGGGCCGCCCGGAGCTGATCGACGCTTGGTACCCGAGCCTGTTCCGATACTTCGACAAGCATCGGCCGGCGTGGGAGCGGGTGGTCCTGCGGGGCTTGGCCGCCGTGCTCGCGGCGGTGCGGATGGTCGGGTACGCGTTCGTGGACAGGGAGAAGGCCAAGGCGTGCTGGCGGTTACTTAGCGTCGCTTTGAGTCGCCGCCCGCCGGAGCGTCGCCCCGATCTGTAGCTCATCTCTCTCGCTGCCCCAAAGCGCTTCGCGTTGCGCCTCGTCGACGAGAAACCTCCACGCCGCATGCCTCACGACTCTGGGCCGCACTCGCGCTGCATACGAAGTGGTCAACGCCCCGGCCTTCACCCGGTGTCTCATGCCCGGCGCGCGTGGCACTGCCGTTCCCGGCACCTTCTCCGCCAGCACCCTGAAGTACGGACCCGAGTCGCGTGCACGCGCCATCAACATCGGCAAATCGATCGCCTGCGCGTGTTCGCCGACCGCATCCGGGTCGTAGCTCAGCTTCATCCCCGCTGATTGCAGACGTCGCGCCAGCTCGACGTCCTCGAAGAAACGCAGGTCCTCGTCGAAGCCACCGACGTCGCGAAGCAGCGCCGTCTTCACGGACACCTGGGCTGTCCAGAAGCGGTCCGGCGGAACCGGCTTGCCGGGCGTCAGCTCCGCGTATGCGAACAACCCTCCCTGCTCATGCGCCCACGTGGCGAGCTCCGAATCGAACCCGGGCGCAGGCACAACCCTCCCAAGCAGCGCATCCCCCTTCTCTCGATGCTGCAGGTGAAATCCAACGTGTCGGCCGACCATTTCCGTCCCAGGCAGCACATCGTCATCAAGGAACAGGCAGACGTCCCCCTGCGCCGCCTCGATCCCCAGGTTCCGCGCCGCAGCCGGACCGCGTCCGGACCCCGCGACGAGCCGCACCTCGAACGGGAAGCGGGTCGCAGCCTCTCGCACCGCCTCTGCAGTGCCGTCCTCCGAGCCGTCGTCCACGACCACGATCTCCACCTGCTCGCCCACTTCGCGCGTTTCCAGTCGCGACAAGTTCTCCAGCACCGTCTCGCGGCGGTCGCGGGTCGGAATCACGACGGTGAGCAGTGAGGTAGGCACCTAGAGTCCCGGCGGTGATGATGACCAATCAACCGGGCGACTCGGTTGGGCGGCCGGCGGTCAGCGTCGTGGTGCCTTTCGCCGGAAGCGCAGACGAGGCTCGGGCGCTGGTCGACGCGCTGCTGGAGCTCCGCCTCGCCGACGGGGACGAGTTGATCGTGGTCGACAACGACCCTGCGCGGCCGGTCGCCAGTGTCGCCTCGGGAACCACGATCGAAGTGCTCGAGTCGAGCGGGGAGCGCTCCTCTTACTACGCGCGAAATGTCGGAGCCGAAGCCGCTCGCTGTGACTGGCTGTTGTTCACCGACGCCGACTGCCGTCCCGATCCAGCGCTGCTCGACGCCTACTTCTCCGAGCCGCCGGTGGAGCGAGTCGGCGCGCTCGCCGGTTCCATTCGCGCCGCTGCCCAGCCCGGCCTGCTGCCGCGCTGGGCAGCTTCGCGGCAGCTGATCAACCAGGAGCTCCTGGTTTCGAACTCAGGTGCCGCGACCGCAAACCTGCTGGTCCGCCGCTCTGCATGGGAGGGGGTCGGCGGCTTCCACGAGGGCGTCCGCTCGGGAGCGGACATCGAGTTCTGCTGGCGCCTCCAGGACGCCGGCTGGACTCTGGAGCCGCGGCCGGCGGCGACCACCAGGCACCTGCACAGAACCTCGGTCAAGGCGGTGGCGCGGCAGTTTGCGCGCTACGGCGCCGGCAACGCCTGGCAGGAGCGCCGCCGCCCCGGGTCCGTGCCCGGATTGGCCCTGGGCCCGGGGCTGATGAATTGCCTCGGTGCGATCGTCGTCCACGCGCTCACGCTGAGGCCACGGAGGGCCGCCATGAGGGCCCTCGACGGGTTCGCGCTGGTTGCTGCGGCAGTCGGGCGCCTGCAGGGCAACGCCGCCTCCCGCGAGCCGCGAGTCACAGCGCACCCGCCCGCCGCGGAGAGGTCGGTTGTGATCGCAACAGACTTCTTCCCGGCGCTTTCGGAGACCTTCGTCGGCGCCGACGTCTCGGAGCTCGGAAACGCCGGCTGGGAGGTGCGGGTGGAGGCGGTTGCGCGACCGCCGCGGCCACGCCTCGGAGGCACTCGCGGGCTCGCCGTCAACTATCTGGAGGACGAGGGAACCTTGGACCGCGTGCGAGCGATCGCATCGCTCGCGATGCGTCATCCGATCGGTTGCGTTCTCGACCTCGGCCGCCGCCGCCGTTTCGCCGCCGAGGAGCAAATGCCGCTGCGCGCCCTGGCGCCGCTTGCGCTGCGACTCGAAGAGCGTGGCGAGAAGCGCGTCCACGTTCACTTCGCGCTGATGGCCGAGGTCAACGCCCTCCGCGCCGGCGCGATCGTCGGCGCCCGTGTCAGCGTCGCCGCGCACGCCCACGAGATCTACGTCCGCCCGCGAGCGTTGCCCGAGAAGCTTGCGCGGGCGTCGTTCGCGGTCGCCGATTGCGACTACACCGTGGACCACCTCCGCACGCTCGTCCCCGAAAGCGCCGGCAGGCGGATCCACAAGATCGTGCTCGGAGTGGACACCGAGACGTTTCGACGCCGGCGCCCGCATCCGGAGGGACGCACCGTGGTTGCCGTCGGGCGGCTGGTCGAGAAGAAGGGCTTCCCTCACCTGATCGAGGCAGCGGCGCACCTGCCCCAGGAGAGTCTCGACAAGGTGCTGATCGTTGGCGACGGCCCCATGCGGGGTGAGCTTCAAGAGCTGATCGACGCGCACGAGCTCGACGGACGGGTGCAGCTGCTCGGCTCGCTCGAGCCGCCCGTCCTGCGCGAGTTGCTCGAGCAGGCCGATCTGCTCTGCATGCCGTCCGTGATCGCCTCGAACGGGGATCGCGACTCGATGCCCGTAGTGGTCAAGGAGGCGCTGGCGATGGAGATACCCGTCGTCGCCAGCGACGAGGTCGGTTTGCCCGAGATCGTGGAGCCGGAGTGGGGACGGCTGGTGCCGCCGGGCGACGCCGAAGCGCTCGCCGATGCGATCGCGGAGCTGCTGGCGCTCGATCCGAAGCAGCGCGCCGAGATGGGACGGAGGGGGCGAGAAAAGGTGCGTCTGGACGCGAACCTGGCGATCGAGAGCTCGAAGCTCGCCCGCCTGCTCTCGTTGGGCGAGTAGTTCCCCACGCGCAGCGTCCGCGGGACTACGATTCAAATGTGAAAAAGGGGCGGGGTGCGGTTGCGATCGCCATCCTCGGATTCACTCTCACGCTGCTGCTCGGCTCGACCGCGTCATCGGGTGCTGCGCCGCCGCAGGCTTCCGGGGAGACGGCCTACGGCCCGCAGCAGGAGCTGCCGGCGGTCGACGAGCTGACTCCGGTGCCCCCTCGGGATGGATCGGATCCGGCGCCTGAGCCGATCCCCGCCGCGATCGGCGAGGATGTTGCCGGGGGGACGAACGAGGATCCCGGGTGGGGACGAGGCCGATTCGGATTCCGCGGAGGAGCCGGAGGCCGAGGCGTCCGCGGATACCTCCGTCGACATCGCCGACTTTCTCTTCGAGCCGAAGGACATCACCGTCTCGGTCGGCGACACGGTCACCTGGACCAACCTCGACGAGGCCCCGCACGACGCGACCGCCGACGACGACTCTTTCGCAACGAAGCTGATGGACGAGGGCGAGACGGATTCGGTCACCTTCGACGAGGAAGGCACGTTCAGCTACATCTGCAGCATCCACCCCCCCGACTCGGGCTACGAGGATTTCGTCGGCACGGTCGAGGTGGTTGCCGCATCGGACGGAGGCGGTGAGGACAGCGGCAGCACCGACTCCGCCGCGGGCGACATCGAGAGCATCGCTCCGACTCCCGACTCGGGGAGCGTGGGAGCATCGGGCGGCGGCGGCAGCACCTCGAGCGGCTCGGGCTCGAGCGGGTCGCTGGCGGACACCGGCCAGAACGAGATCGTGCTGATCGCGATCGGCGCCTGCCTGCTCGCCGGCGGGCTGCTCGTCAGGGCGCTCGTCGAGCACTTGGCCTGGCGCTAGCCGCGGGATTGCTCGCTGCGACTACGTGTTCCCGCGCCCTTCCGCGGTGAAGCTGCTCCAAACGGTCGACGGAAGCGCGCCGAGGTCGGGCTCGTCGCTCAACTCCAGCCTCACCACCCACTTCACCCACTGGAATCCGCGCCGGCCCGGCGCGACCAGCCGCGCCGGGGCGCCGTGGGCGTGCGAAAGCGGCTCGTCTTCGACGTGGGTGGCCAGCAGCAGCTCGCGGGCGTCCTCGAGGTCGAACGACCACCGGTATCCCGTGTGCGAGATCACCCGGACGTGCGTCGCCTCCGGCAACGCCCCAGCGCGTTCGAGCAGGCGGCCGATGCGGACACCGCCCCAGCGCTGGGTGGAGTAGAAGCCCCCGGTGCAGTCGAGGGTCGCCACGAGCTCCTCCCCATGCTGGAGCGCCGCCGCCCGCAGCTCCAGAGGCTCTACGACCAGCCCGTCCACAGCGAGCCGGTAGGAGCCGGGCTCGAGTGGCTTCGGATCGTCCGCGACCCACGAGGTCGTCGGGAAAGCGTTGCCGGCGAAGGAGTCGGCCTCGTAGGAGCCCGTGAACCGTCGCTTCGCCCCGGGCAGCCCGAGGGCGGCCGAGACCGGGCGCTGGAGCTGCCAGATCAACAGCCCGCCGGCGCCGATGGCCGCGCCCTCGAGCAGCTGGCGGCGGCCGATCATGTCTCGGCGGCGGGGTCGCTTCGCCCGCAGCGCGAGATGTGTCAGGACCACGACGGTCAGCAGCGCGCCGAGAGCCGTGTGCCATGCGAGCAGCGTGAATCCGGCGACGCTCACCTTTCCCGCCGCGATCCAGATCCAACCCGTTGCGAGCGTCGCCGTCACCAGCGCCAGCGCCAGCGCGCCGGCGAGGGTGCGCCGATCCCAGCGCGCCGCGTGGAAGACCCTCCCGGCGACCCGGCGCAGCTTCCAAACCAGCAGCAGTACCAGCGCGCCGGCGGCAATCGCATGCGCCGCGAAAACCCAGGCATCGCCCTCGTCACCGCTGAACCAGGTCCAGATACCGGACCCGAACAGCACCGCAACGAGGAGCGCAAGCCCCCAGTCGGTGCCTCGCGGGGTCACTGTGACTTGGAGTCTAGGGTCGGTTTGTTACATCTCCCTAAACCACCAGCACGCGGTGCCTGATCCCACCGCGAACCGCGGCGGCCATCTCGACCAGGTCATGGAGCGCGAGATACGGCGCGTAGGCCGGGCTCGCCCCGGCCTCGGCGCAGCGCTCGGCCAGGTGAAGCGCGTACGGCATCGCGAGCAGAGCGCCCGGCCTGAACCGCCGTGAGACCACGACCCCCAGCAGCGCCGCGGCCAGCAGCGCGTGCGAGCGCTTCCAGAAGATCCGCCGCCACCTCGTCCGCACGCGGTACCCGGGGTGTGCCCGGAGCACGTACATCAGGTCCGACCATCGGGCGGCGACCCGGAGATGGCCGACTGGGCCGAGGTTCTCGACGGCGTGGTGGACGAGCGCTCCGGGAGCGAACTCGATTCTGGTTCCACTCTCGATCGCGCGCCACGCCAGGTCGGTGTCCTCCCCGGCCGGCTCGCGAAAGCGCTCTTCGAAACCGCCGAGCGCTTCCAGCGCCCGACGCGGGTAGAAGATGTTGCAGGTCTGGAAATGCGGACCGAGCTCGGCAACGCGGATGGTGCGCGAGAACGGGCCGCTCGTCGCCACCTCAGCCGGCATCGGCTCCGTACGACCCTGGATCACCGCACCGGGCGAGGCGTCGGCGGCCCGCAGTCCCTGCTCGAGCCAGTCGGGGGTCGGTTCGCAATCGTCGTCGGTGAACGCCACGAGTGGCGCCCGCGCCGCACGCCAGCCCTCGTTTCTCGCCGGCGCAGGCCCGTGGCCGCGCATCCGCTCGATCGCCCGCAGCTCGAACGGGCTCTCGGACGCCACTTTCCAGAGCAGGGGAAGCGTCTCGTCGACGGAGCCGTTGTCGACGACCACCACCTCGAACCGCGACGGTGCCAGCGTCTGGGCCCGAAGCGCTCGCAGGAGCGCCTCCAGCCGCTCGGCGCGATCACGCGTCGAGACGACGACGCTTACCTCAGGCGTTTTCGCCGCTCTCAACGTCTAACCTCGCGCGCGTGCGCGTGCTGTGCGTGGGGAACATGTACCCGCCCCACCACCTTGGCGGGTACGAGCTCATGTGGCGCTCGGCGGCCTCCGCGCTGCGCGCTCGCGGTCATCGGGTGCGGATTCTGACGACCGACGTCCGTCTCGACTCGCCCGACCCGGCGCTCGAGGAGCAGGAGGACGTGCATCGCGACCTGCGCTGGTACTGGCACGACCACGAGTTTCCACGGCTGAGCGCCACCGAGCGCTGGCGGCTGGAACGCGACAACGGCGCGATCCTGGCACGCCACCTCGACGACGTCTCGCCCGACGTCGTCAACTGGTGGGCGATGGGGGGGATGTCGCTGTCGCTGATCGAGCGCGTGCGTAGGCTGGGCGTGCCGGCGGTGGGGGTTGTGGTTGACGACTGGATGGTCTACGGGCCAAAGGTCGACGCGTGGATGCGGGCGGCGCGCCGGCTCGGCCCGGCGGCGCGGCTGCTCGAGGCGGCGAGCGGCGTGCCGGTGCAGGTCGACCTCGGCGCGGCGGCGGAGTGGCTCTTCGTCAGCGAGCGCACCCACGACGCCGCGCGCGCCGCCGGCTGGGAGCTGTCGCGGACCGGGATCGCCCGCGGCGGCGTCGACACCGAGCGCTTCCACGCCGCGCCTGAGCGGGACTGGGCCTGGCGGCTGCTTTATGTCGGCAGGATCGATTCCCGCAAGGGGATCGGGACGGCAATCCGCGCCCTGGCCGAGCTTCCAGAGGCCTCGCTCACCGTCGTCGGAGGGGGCGACGACTCCCACCTGGCGGCTCTGGGCCAGCTCGCCGCCGAGATCGGGGTTGAGGCCAGGGTGGCGTTCGAGCGCCGCGGGCGAGACGGGATTGCCGCCGCGTACGCCGAGGCGGACGCGGTGGTGTTCCCCGTCCTGTGGGAGGAGCCGTGGGGGCTGGTCCCGCTCGAGGCGATGGCGAGCGGGCGCCCCGTGGTCGCGACGGGCGCCGGGGGTTCGGCCGAGTACATGCGCGACGGCGAGAACTGCGTCCTGTTCGCTCCCCGCGACGATCCCGGCGCGCTGGCGGAGGCGCTGCGGCGTCTCGCTGGGGACGGGCGCTTGCGCGGGCGCCTTCGCGAGGGCGGACTGGCGACGGCGGCGACGCTCACCGAGCGCAGCTTCAATGACGCGGTGATGGCGGCGGTCGAGCGAGCGGGGCAACAGCGATGAGCGGCAGCGCCGAGGTTGCGGTTGCCGTCGTCTCGTGGAACACACGCGAGCTGCTCGAGACCTGCCTGCGCTCGCTGAAGCCGGACTCAGATGCAGGGCTCGCCGAGGTGTGGGTCGTGGACAACGCGTCCGGCGACGAATCGGCCGAGGCGGTGCGTGAGCGCTTCCAGTGGGCGCACCTGATCGCCTCCCCGGAGAACATCGGGTTCGGCCGCGCGGTGAACGAGGTGGCGGCGCGAAGCGACGCCCCCTGGATCGTCGCCGCGAACGCGGACACGGCCGTCGAGCCGGGAGCGCTGAGGAAACTGCTGGAAACTGCCAGAACGGACCCGAGCACCGCGGTGCTGGCGCCGCGGCTGGTGCTCCCCGATGGATCCACACAGCACACTGTCCACCGCTTTCCGGCCCCGGCGCTCTCGCTGGTGTTCAACCTCGGGTTGCACGTGCTGGTCCCTGGACTCGGGGATCGCTGGCTGATCGGCGGGCACTGGGATCCCAGAAGGGCCCGGACGGTGGATTGGGCGCACGGGGCGTTCCTGTTGATCCGGCGTCGCGACTTCGACGCCGTCGGCGGCTTCGACCCGGCCCAGTGGCTGTACGCCGAGGACCTCGACCTCTGCTGGCGGCTCGATCGGAGCGGGCGGACAACTCTTTACGTGCCCGAGGCCCGCGTCGGCCACGAGCTCAGCGCCGCGACCGAGAAGGCGTTCGGAGCGGGCCGGATGGAGCGGTTCATGTCCGCCTCGTACGAGTGGATGCTTCGCCGCCGCGGGCGCACCGTCACGCTTGCGTTCGCGCTCATCAACCTCGCCGGCGCGCTGGTGCGATGGGCGGTTCTCGCGGCGGCGTCCCGATTCGCTCCTCGCTTCGCCGACGGACGAGACTCGGCGCGCCAGTTTGCCGCTGCGCACCGGCGCGGATTCTCACGAGCGCTGCGATAGCGTCATTGCGATGTCCGAGGAAGCGACCGCAGGGGCGGCAGCGCCCGCCGGCGATCCCGTGGCCGAGCTTCGCCAGCGTCTCGACGAGATCTCCTGGTACCACACACAGGAGCTTGCGCCCGGAATCGTCACTCCGGGGATGTTCGACCTGCGCCCGCTGATCCCGCACTACGGGATCCCCGAGGAGCTGTCCGGGATGCGCGCGCTGGACGTCGGCACCTTCGAGGGGTTCTGGGCCTTCGAGCTGGAGCGCCGCGGCGCCGAGGTAACCGCGCTCGACGTCGACAGCGTGCGGGAGCTGGACTGGTCGCCGCGGTCGCGCCCGGCGGCCGATTCCCCCCGCGGGGAGGGGTTCGAGCTTGCCCGCGCCGCCCTCGGCAGCAGCGTCAACCGGGTGGGAATGTCGATCTACGAAGCCACCCCGGAAGCTCTCGGTGGCCGCTTCGACCTGATCCTGTGCGGATCGGTGCTGGTCCACCTTCGGGACCCGGTGCTCGCGCTCGAGCGGATGGCCGCGCTTTGCGGCGGGCAGGCGATCCTGGCCGAGGCGTACAGCCGCCGGCTCGAGTGGATGCCCCGGCTGAAGCTCGCCGAGTTCCGCGGCGAGGGCCCGTGGATGACGTGGTGGCGTCCGACCAGCAGGACCTGGCAGTCGATGGCGCGCTGCGCCGGATTCGAGGACGTTCGCCTGCACGGGCGGTTCGTGATGCCGTTCCGCGACCGCCGCGGCGGCGTCCCGCACGCCGTCCTGCACGCGCGAGGGACTGTGTCATGAGCGCCGAGCGCGGGGGAGGGCTGTTGGGGCGCGGTATCCGAAGAGCGCGATGGATGCTCGCCGCCTTCAGCTATCACCGTGGCCCGGCGCTGCTCTCGAACCTGCGCAAGTGGTGGGTGGTCTTTCGCAACCCCCAGGCGACGATCCGCTTCGACGGCGACGTCCATCTGGGGCCCGGATTCAGCCTCCACATGCCGTATGGGGGCACCTTCATCGTCGGCCCAGGCGTGGATTTCCGGCGAGGTTTCCGGGCCGAGATCAATCAGGGGGGTCGCGTGACCATCGGCGGGGGCTCGGTGTTCTCCCACTACGTGCTCATTCAGTGCTCGACCTCGATCGAGATCGGGGAGCAATGCATGTTCGGGCAGTCCAGCTCGATATTCGACGGAAACCACCGCTTCCGCGACCTCGATCGGCCGATGCTCGCGCAGGGCTACGACTTCAAGCCGATCCGGATCGCCGACGGCGCCGTGGTCACGACCAAATGCACGATCATCAATGACCTCGGCGAGCGCTGTTTCATTGGCGCCAATACGGTGGTCAACCGACCCGTACCCGCGTACACCGTCGCGGCTGGAGTTCCGGTGAGGCTTGTCGACTACTTCGGCCCCGAGGAGCTGCGTCCCTCGGAATTCAGCTCGCGCTCCGAGACGTCCGGCTGAGCGGGCTCGGCGCCGGCCGACGCAGCCTCCTCCCAGGCGTCGAGAAAACCTGGCGCGAGCGCCTGCCGAAACGCGAGGTCGGCGCTCATCCACGCCCGCGGCCCGAACCACGGGACGCTGCGGGGGATGAAGCCGGCGAGGCGGACGCCGCGGCCGCGAACCGGGGGCAGCGCGGCTGCCTCCGAGAACATTCTGTGGAAGTGGGGCGGGACGGCGGGGTGCAGGCTCACGAACGTGCGCTCGGCGACCGCCAGCCTTCGCACCCGGCGCTGCCACATCTCCAGGGTCATCGGGCGCAGGTGATCGGCGACGGCGCCACGGTTGTAGAGCAGCCGGAACCCGAGCTCGCTGGCGCGATAGGCGAAGTCGAGGTCCTCGTAGCCGAAGGGAAGGCGGAGCTCGTCGAAGCCGCCGATGCGCTCGGCCAGCTCGCGCTTGATCGAGGCGTTGGCGCTGTAGAAGCGCCCCCAGCCGGCCTCGGTGCCCTGGATCGCGGGGTAGTCGAACTGCACGCCGTGCTCGAGCCACTTCATGAACACGGTCACCTGCAGCTCAGGCGCCCACCGCACGTGGCCGAGAACGCCGACCTCCGGCTCGGGTTCGCGCTCGTGCCAGGCCAGATGCTCGGAGACCAGCGCCGGGGTGGGAATCGTGTCGTTGTCCGTGAACAGCACGAGCGGCGCTCGGGCCGCGCGCCAGCCGGTGTTACGGGCTGCCGAGGCGCCGGGGCGCGAGCCGCTCAGCCTCTGCACCTCGAAGGCCCGCTCGCCGATCGCGCGCTGCGACCAGCGCGGGCTCGGACTCCGCGGCATCGGAGACGACGATCACCTCGAAGCTCGCCGGATCGGCGCGCTGCGCCTCGAAGCCGTCGAGCACGCGCCTGAGGGAGGAGTGCGCTCCCAGCGTCGGGATCACCACGCTGAGCCGGAGTCGCCGTTGATCCATTAGCCGGAATCGGCCATCTGGTCCCGGCCCAGCTCGGCTCGACGCGCGACGACGGCCGCGTGCGGGTCACCGCGCCACGCCCGGTAGACCTCCCGCCGGCCCGCCCGGCTCAGCAGCCACCGGGGTCGCACCTGGCGTGGTGCAGGCTGATGGCCCGGGCCGGGGGGAAGCAAGAGCTGTACGGGTTCACCCTCGGTCTCAAAGCCGGCCGCTTCGACCATGCGGACGAGCGCGGCGACATTGGGCTTCCACCACCACGGGCGCCCGACGCCGTCGAGGGTGGAGACGGGACGCGAGCGCGACAGACGCGTGGTCGGGAGGTCGATCGCGTCACAGACGACGAGCGTCCCCGCGCACACCGAGCGCACACTCTCCAGCGCGCCGATCGGGTCGCGGAGGTGAAGCAGCAGGCTTCCGAGGTAAATGAAGTCGAACTCCCCGATCGCGGCCGGATCAAGGTCGTAGACGCTGAGCTCGAGCCTCCGTACCGACGAGGACAACGCCTCGCGCGCGATCTCGAAGCCCTCGCCGCCGCCCTTGCGGCGTGCAATCGCCTCCAGCACCTCCTCGGTGCTGCCGGCGGGCCAGTCCCAGCGGGTCGGGTCGATGATGTCGATCGCCAGCACCTCGCGTGCCCCGCGGCGTTCCATCTCGAACGCCCAGAAGCCGTCGAAGGTCCCGATGTCCAGGCAGCGCATCCCATCGAGGGAGGCGGGCAGCGGCACGCGGTCGACGATCCCGCGCAGGTCGTAGTAGCCCGGGGACTCCACCCCCGGTGCGAGCTGGAGCGTGTGGTACCACTGCATCTCCTCGACCCGGCTGCGCAGCTCGGTCGTCGCGGGCGCCGGCGAGTAGCCGAGCTCGGAGAGAAGCTCGCCGCCGACGCGCTCGAACTCAGCCAGCTCCGCCTCCGACCAGATCTCGCGCCACTTGCCGGCCCCGACCCGCAGGGAGTCCGGCCGCAGGTTTACCCGTTCCGCGAGCGCCGCGAGGCCAGCTTCGACGGCGTCGTCAGTCGGCTCGAACTCCAACTCCGCGTAGATCCGCTCGACGCTGGCCCGCGGCTCGTTCAACAGGTCCTCATAGCGAAGCTCGAGGTAGTTGGGAAGCTCGGCGATCGCGCGGCCGCCGGCGACGCAGTCGCGCCACTCCTCCGCGGCGGCCCCGACGGAGTCAGGGCCCCACGGTTGCGAGGCGATCGAGCGAGCGACGTCGCGGCCGTCGCGGATGATGTGGACGAAGCGGGCATCGGGATAGATCTCGGCGATCAACTCGGCGTGGAGGGCGTGCAGCGGAGTGCGCTCGACGATTCGCTCAGTTCCCGGCTCCAGGCGGGTGAGGAACACGCTGTCGCAGAAGTCACGCGCGGCATCGACCACCAGGTCGCGCTCCACGTACATCGACCCGACCTCGAGCGATTCCGGGTCCTCGTGTCGGAAGCGCTCGAGCAGCGGAGCGAGGCCGTGGGAGAAGAGGTGCGTCTCCGACGGCACCTGCGAGACAAGCGGGTGCGCGCCGACGATCCGTTGCAGCAGGTAGGTGCCGCTGCGGCGGGCGCCGAAGCAGAAGATCATCCGGTCCTTGAGGGGGCTATCAGCGCGACTCAAGAGTGGGGGATCATTGTCGGTCATGAGCGAGTCCGCCAGCCCGGCACCCGCCGTGCCCCCGTCCGGCGACGCGCTCGAGGAGCCGCTGGAGGCAGCGGAGCCGTTCGAGGGTCGGTTCGACCTCGAGGGGCGCAGCCTGCGAGCGCACACGGCGCGCGGGGTCGTGATCAACTCCGCCTTCCACGTCGGGCTCGCGGCGCTGGGACTGCTGAAGCGGGTCGCGGTCGCGGCGTTCCTGACCGCAAGCGAGTTCGGTGTCTGGGGACTGTTGCTGACGACGCTGATCACGCTCGCGTGGCTGAAGCAGATCGGGGTCGGGGACAAGTACGTGCAGCAATCCGAGAGCGACCAGGTCGCCGCCTTCCAGAAGGCGTTCACGATCGAGCTCGCCTACACGCTGTGCTTCTACGTGGTCGTGCTGGTGGCGCTGCCGATCTACGCGCTCGTCTACGACCAGTCCGAGATTCTGATTCCCGGCTACGTCCTCTCGCTGGCGCTGCTGGGCAGCGCGCTCCACACCCCGATCTGGATCGCGTACAGGCAGATGCGCTTCGTCCGCCAGCGATCGCTGGAGGCGATCGACCCGGTGGTCTCGGTTGTAGTCACGATCGCGCTCGCGGCCTCGGGGATGGACTACTGGAGCCTCGTGATCGGCACCGTGGCGGGGTCGGCCTGCGGCGCGATCGCGGCGATCGCCACCTGCCCGTATCCGATCCGCCTGCGCTGGGACCGGGAGACCGTGCGCGAGTACTTTGGGTTCTCGTGGCCGCTGTTCGTGACCAGCGCCAGCTCGCTGGTGATCGTGCAGACCGCCGTGATCGTCGGCAACTTCACCGTCGGCCTCGCCGGGGTGGGGGCGCTTGCCCTTGCTGCGAGCTTCTCGATGTTCGTGGACCGGGTGGACCAGGTGATCCGGATGACGATCTATCCGGCGGTGGTGGCGGTCAAGGAGCAGACCGAGGTGCTGTTCGAGACATTCGTGAAGTCGAACCGGCTGGCGTTGATGTGGGGGATGCCGTTCGGGGTCGGCCTGGCGCTCTTCGGCCCCGACCTGGTCGAGTTCGTGCTCGGCTCGCAGTGGGAGGTGAGGGGGGTAGCCGGCCTCCTGCAGGCATTCGGCCTGATCCTCGCCTTCAGGCAGGTCGCCTTCAACTGGTCGGTGTTCATGACCGCGCGCGGGAAGACGAAGCCGATGGCGGTCAACGGGGTGCTGGCGCTGATCACCTTCTTCGCGGTCACGGTGCCGCTGATGTACGAGATCGGTCTCGACGGCTACGCGGCGGGGATGGCCGTGGTCCTGGTGGTTGAGCTGTGCGTCCGCGTCTTCTACCTGCGGCGCTTGTTCAGCGGCTTCCGGATCATCAGGCACTTCGTCCGCGCAATTGCCCCGAGCGTGCCGGCGGTGGCCGTGATCCTCGGCCTGCGCGCGGCGCTCGACCTCGACCGAACCGCCGGCCTTGCGCTGGCCGAGCTGGCGCTCTACGTCGCCATCACGATCGCCGCCACGATCCTCTTCGAGCGCCGCCTGCTCGCCGAGATGGTGGGCTACATCCGCGGCGGCACGAGACAGCCGGCCCCGGCGACCTAGGGCGCTCGGCTGTACAAACGGCAAGCACCGAGGGAGGGCAGGCCGACGCGCGCGATTTGGCGCCAACCGGCGCGGGTTTCGGCGCGACAGAGCACCCACAGAGCACATCTCGGCCGCCAAGGTGGGCTCATGCCAGGGGTCCCAGAAGTTGCGGCGATATACGGAGCGGAACTACAGGGACCCCCCGTCGATTCGATCGACCTGGCGATCGCCCGGATCTCCGCCCGCCAGCACGGCGTCATCTGGCTCGAGCAGCTGCGTCGCCTTGGGCTGAGCGACCGCGCGGTCCGAAGCCGCGTCGCCGCCGGGCGCCTACACCGCATCTACCGAGGTGTCTACGCGGTCGGCCATCCGGAGCTCACCCAAGAAGGCCGGCGGCTGGCCGCCGTTCGAGCCTACGGCCACGCCGCGCTCTCGTATCGCTCGGGAGTCGAGCACCACAAGCTCCTCCCTCGGCGCCCGCATCCGATCGACGTAACTGTTCCCAGGCTCGGGGCCAAGTCGCGCAACGGCATCCGCGTCCACTGCACCACGACGCTTCTGCAACGCGACGTGACGATCAAAGACGGGATCCCCGTCACCACCGTCGCCCGAACCCTGCTCGACTTCGCCGAGCAGGCGAGCCAAAGCGAACTCAACGAAGCCGTCGAACAGGCGGCAATCCTGCGAGTCCTCGACCTCACGGCAATCCGCGACGTCCTGAGCCGCTCCCAAGGCCGCAAGGGAGCCCCTTCTCTCAGCGCTGCCGTTCGTGCCTACAACCCGCTGACGAGTGAAACGAAGTCAAAGCTAGAACGCCGCTTCATCCGCATGCTCACCGAGGCGGGCCTCCCCGAGCCCCTCGTCAACAAGCCCCTGAAGCTCCCGAACGGGATCACGATCAAACCCGACTTCCACTGGCCAGAGCAGCGCCTGATCCTCGAGACCGACGGCAAGCAGACCCACATGACCCCGTTCGCCTTCGAGCGCGACCGGCGCCGAGACCAGCAGCTGACCCTGATGGGCATCCGCTGCCCGCGCACCACCTGGTTGCAGCTCGGAGACGAGCCGGAGGTGGTCGTCGCGATGGTGGCGGAGCTGATCGCCAAGGCCGCGTAAGAGCGCCCCGCGGCGCATCCCTGGCGCGACCCTGCGGGCACACCCTTCCTCAATGCTCGTAAAGAAGCAGGTGCGACCTCTCGTGATAGACGCGGTATCGCACTAGCTTCTTCGCCCGCGCTCTCGCCACCAACTCCTGAACCGGAAGCTCTCGATGCAAAGCCGTTTCTCCGGGCACCGGCTCCAAGAGGTTGACGACAACCACGCGCGCCTTGCTCTCCATTACCTCCAGAAACGCCACCGGGTCGTCCACGTGCTCGATCACGTCGAACGCGTACGCGGCATCGAACCCTGACCGGATGCGGTTGCTGTCGAGGTCGTAGACCTCCGCTTCGACGCCTCTTCGCTCGAGCCGCCAGCGCAGGTACTCGGCGCTCGGGTTGGCGAAGTCGGCGAATGCGACCTCGTACCCCGCATCGATCAGCGCGAGCCCATCGGAGCCGATCCCGCAGCCGTAGTCGAGCAGGCGCGCCGGAGGCGGCACGACCTCGGTCAGGTCCTCCAGATAGGGGACCTTGGTCAGCGTCATCGCGAACGCGGTCAGGTTGTAGAGGTACGCCTCGGAGCTGCGATAGAGGCGCTGCTCGTCGCCGATCTCGGCGAACTCCCGCTCGAGCGTTTCGTCGTAGCGCTGCAGCTTGCCGAGGTCGAAGGCCGGGCCGAGGTATTCCCGCAGCTCGGCCTCCTCGCGGGCGGGATCGACGTCGATCACAGCACCAAGGTCCGCTGGCGGACGCTTCCCTGAACCAACGAGGCGAGCCCCACAATGTCGGCTGCCGCCTCCGTCACCGCCACGGTCGGTGCCGCTGTCCCCATCGGCGCTGCCCGGCGGGCGATTGTCCCCACGTACGGCAGCGCCGCCAGCAGAGGCCAAAGCGAGCGCCGGCGCATGGCCACGAGCGCCCCCGCCAGCGCGAGGTCGAACTGCGCGGTCCGGTTGCTGAGAAAGACGCGGGCGAGGAAGCGCTCGCGAACCTCAGGCACCCGGCGGGCAATCTCCGGAAAGTGGCGGAGCCTCCTGCGCTCTCCGATCAGCTCCACCGCCTGGCGGCCGATGATGGCGTGGTGCACCCGCGCGGGGTCGCAGAAGGCCGTGCTGGCCCCCGCTCGCCGCGCTCGCCACCCGAGCCAGACGTCCTCGCCGATCACCCGCTCGACCTCGGATCGAATCAGCGGCTCGAAGCCTCCGACCCGCTCCAGGACCTCGCGGCGAACGAATAGGTTCGCAGTCTCGTAGAACCCGGTCTCGTGGTCGATCCAGAGAGTGCGATCGAACGGCCCGGGGATCACGTCGGGCTCGGGTCGCACCGAGCCCTGGACGAGGTCGGCTCGGGCGAGGGCGATGACGCCCTGCCGGAGCCATTCCGGGGTCGGCTCGCAGTCGTCGTCGGTGAAGGCGATCAGCGGTGCGCGAGCCGCCTGCCAGCCCTGATTTCGCGCCTGCGGCGGGGCCCTCACCGCGTTCGCGGGCGAGCGCCACCAGCGCGTACGGGGACGAGGCCGCCTCGCGCTCGAGCAGCTCTCGCGTCGAGTCCACCGATCCGTTGTCCACGACCACGACCTCGAAGCGAGAGAGCTCCGAGCGTCTGCTCGCGAAGCGAGCGCAGCAGCGCCGCAAGGCGGTCGGCGCGGTCGCGGGTGGACACGACCACGCTCACCTCGGGGACGGGCGCGCTCACGATTTCGCGCCCTCCGCATAGAGCTCGATGACGCCGAACCGGCGCAGCCACGGCAGCCGCGCCAACCTCTGGTAGAGGGTTCGTGCCCGCTCCTCCGGGACGAACCTCGTGTAAACCCAGACGCCGAACTCGGCCCGAACTCGGGCGAATCCGGCGTCGCGCAGAGCGCGGCGCAAGGCGCCCAGTCGCTGCTCGTTCACGTGCATGCGGAGCTCGTGGTCGTTGCGCGGCTCGATCGGCCAGCTGTGGCGGCGGCCCGGCCGGCTCAGTCGCTGCAGCCGGTAGGTGACGTCGTACACGAGCCTGTTCGGGACGGTGTGCACGAACACCCTGCCGCCGGGACGCAGAACTCGATGCGCCTCGGAGAGGGCCTGGCTCAGCTCGCCGGGCGCCAGGTGCTCGACGACGTCGAGCATCGTCACGAGGTCGAAATGGCCGGCTTCGAAATCGAGCCGCCGGGCGTCGCCGGGGAGCACCCGCGCGCGATCGCCGGCGCCCGAGGCGCGCAGGGTCTGCGCGGCCATTGCCACCGCATCGGCCGAATAGTCGATCCCAACCGCCTCCGCGGCGCCCGACTCGGCGGCCACGCGCACCAGCTCACCACGGCCGGCGCCGACATCCAGCAGGCGCATGCCGGATTCAAAGCCGGCCCGGACCAGCATCCCCGGATAGATCCCGGCCACCCGCTCCCCGCCGGACTGGCGCCATTCCTCGGCGCCCATACAGGTCTCGAGGAAGTAGCGACGGTCGTACTCGGCCGCGGGGACCTGCGGTTCCTGAAGCGCCACCGAGTTGAGGCTAGTTGAGCCGCTACGCTCGCGCCCTTCATGCCAGCGCCCGAGATCGCAGTCGTGATACCGACACGCGGGCGTGAGACCAGACTCGCCTTCGCGCTCGAGGCGCTCGCCTCGCAGACCGTCGCCGCATCGCGCGTGGAGGTGCTCGTTGTCCGGGACTCCGACGCGCCCGGACCCTTCGCCCGCGCTCCCGAGGGTCTCGACGTTCGCTTCCTCACCATCGAGGGAGCCGGCGGCCCGACCGTGAAGCGAAACCTTGGCTGGCGCCAATCGGGCGCGCCGCTGGTCGCCTTCACCGACGACGATTGCCGTCCGCACCCGGAGTGGCTCGAGCGCCTGCTGGCGGCGGCGGACGGCAGCAACTCGTTCGTCCAGGGCCGGACCGAGGTCGATCCCGACGAGCGCCACCTGCTGTTCGGGCTCGCTCGGAGCAAGGAGGTGCTGGGACCGAGCGAGTGGTTCGAGACCTGCAACATGGCCTATCCGCGCGAGCTGCTCGAGCGGCTCGGCGGACTCGACGAGCGTTTCTCGTTCGGTGGCGAGGACACCGATCTCGGCCGACGCGCCCTTGCCGCCGGCGCCAGTCGCACGTACGTCCCCGATGCCTTGGTGTGGCACGCGGTTCTGTGCAGCCCGCTGCCCTCGACACTGCGCGAGGCGGGGCGCTGGGAGACGCTGCCGCTGGTGATCGCCCGGCATCCCGAGCAGCGCCGTCACCTGTTCCTCGGCTTCTTTCGCAACCGCTCCCACTTCGCGGTCCTGCTCGCGCTGCTCGGATTGCTGTTCGCGCGCCGGCGACCGCGCGTCGCCGTCGCGACCGCGCTCCCCTACCTGGTGATGAACACCGACGCGGCATCGGTTGGCGGGCTCCGCGCCGCGGCGAGACACGCGATTCACCTCCCGGCGCGGGCCGCGCTCGATGTGGCACAGACGCTGGCCACGATCCGCCACGCGATCCGCCACCGCGTTCCCATGGCCTGATGCGGATCGCGCTGCTCAATCCCACCTACTGGCCTGAGGTCCGGCGCGGCTCGGAACGGATGGCTCACGACCTCGCGTCATCCCTCGTCGAGCGTGGGCACGAGGTCACCATCCTCACCAGCCATCGCGCTCCGTCGTCGACTTCGATCGAAGGCGGTGTCCGGGTGATCAGGCGCCGGCGGCTGCCGGACGGGCTGCCCCTCACCCGCGCGTTCGAGTACTACCTGCAGAACGCCCCGAACGCCTTCGCGGGGCTGCTTCGAGGTGACTTCGACGTTGCCCACGCGCTATTTCCCGTTGACGCGTGGGCCGCGGCGCAGGCGGCACGCGTGGGGGGACCTCCGTACGTGTTCTCGTTCAACGGCATCCCGACCAGGCTTTACCTGGTGGTGCGCCGGTACCGGCTCGAGATGCTGACGACGGCGATCCGGCACGCCGCCAGGGTCGCGGTTCTCAGCGACGCGGCGGCGGGCTGCTTACGGCGCCACCTGCTGCACGATCCAGTCGTGCTCCCGCCTGGCGTCGCCCTCGCAGAGCTTCGCCGTCGAAGAGCGAGCGGGCTCCGGAGCCGACGCTCCTGTGCGCGTCGAGCCTCGGCGACCCGCGCAAGCGGGCAGGCCTCCTGCTGAGCGCGTTCGCCCGCCTGCGAGCCGATATGCCCGAAGCCCGGCTGGTTCTGGTGCGATCCCGCGACGCGGCGATGAGCGGAGATGAGCCCATGGGCGGCGACGGGGTCGAGTGGATCGAGACGGACAGCACCAAGCAACTGGCGCGTGTGTACGCATCCGCCTGGGCCAGCGTTCTTCCCGCCCCCGACGAGGCGTTCGGGCTCGTGCTGGTCGAGTCGCTCGCTGCCGGGACGCCGGTCGTCGCCGCCCGGTCCGGTGGCTGTCCCGAGATCGTCGACGACGAGCGCATCGGTCGGCTGTTCGAGCCCGACGACGAGCTCGCGCTCGCGGAGGCGATGCGCGAGGCGCTCGAGCTCTCCGGCAGCGAAGGGACGTCCGCGCTCTGCAGGGAACGAGCCGCCGAGTACGACTGGAGCAGACTGATCGGTCGCTACGAATCCCTCTACGAGCAGGCCGCCGATGGCAGGAGTCCGCGCTGAGCACCGTCGTCGAGCGCGCGCAGCGGGCCCTGGAACGGAACCCTGACCTGTGGTACCACGCGATCGAGCTCGCGCCGGGGATCGTCACCCCCGGCTCCATAGACCTCAGGAAGCCGGCGGCAAAGCTTCTTCCGCCGCGACTCGACGGGGTGCGCGCTCTCGACGTCGCCACCTTTGACGGCTTCTGGGCATTCGAGATGGAGCGCAGGGGCGCCGAGGTGGTCGCGATCGACCTCGAGCGCATCGAACAGGTCGAGTTCCCGCCGCTTCGCCGAGAGCGGCTCGAGCGGGATGCAGCCGAGCAGGGATTCGAGCTCGGTCACGGCTTTCGGGTGGCGGCCGAGGCGCTGGCCTCGAAAGTGCAAAGGGTGCCGTGCAGCGTCTACGACCTCGAACCCGATCGGATCGGCGGAACCGTCGAGTTCGCGCTCTGCGGTGCCCTGCTGCTTCACCTGCGCGACCCCGTTCGCGCCCTGGAGCGGATTCTGCACACGCTCGAGCCGGGAGGTGAACTGCGCCTCTTCGAGCCGTTCTCGGTCTCCTTGACGGTCAGGTTCCCGCGCCGGCCCGTGTCGCGCTTCCGACCGCTCGAGACGAACTTCAGCTGGTGGCTGGGCAACCTCGCCGCGCTTCGCGCGCTGCCGATTGCGGCCGGGTTTGCGGACGCGAGACGGCTGGGCTTCTTCCGTCCGCTCGGCGCGCAGCGCGACACCTACGTCGGCCTGTCGTGCAGGCGGCCCGGGTGACATCGCCGACCGCTGTTAGATTCACGCCGCCGCAGACCCGAGAGCGAAAGGACGAAGAAATTGACCAAGGCTGAGTTCGTTGAAATGATCGCCGGCGACGAGCGGGTGGGGAGCAAGAAGGGCGCCTCCGACGCGGTCGAGGCCGTGCTGGACGGAATCGGCGATGCGCTCGCCCGCAGTGAGGACGTCCACTTCACCGGCTTCGGCAAGTTCCACGTCGCCGAGCGTGGCCCCAGGCAAGGCGTCAACCCGCGCACCGGCGAGCGGATCACCATCCCCGGCGGGCGGGTGCCCCGGTTCTCCGCCGGGGCCGGCCTGAAGAGCCGCGTCAAGGGCGGCTAATCGGCCTGACCAAGCCCTTCGCAGATCGGCTCGCGGCGCTCGTCTACGAGCGTCGCAGCCAGCTCTGCCTCGGACTCGATCCCGATCCCGCGACGATCGCCGTCTCGGGCAGCGATCAAGCAGACGCTCGCCGGCTCGCCGCCGCCGCGGTGGCCGAGCACTGCAGGCGCCTGATCGGCGACGCAGGCCACAACTGCGTCGCCGTCAAGCCCCAGCTCGCCTGCTTCGAGCGTCTCGGGGCGGACGGTTGGGGGGCACTCGAGCGGACGGTCGCCGCCGCCCACGACGCCGGCCTGCTGGTGATCGCGGACGGCAAGCGCGGCGACGTGCCGGTCAGCGCCGCGGCCTACGGGCAGTCGCTGGTCGGTAAGACAGAGACCCCATGGGGCCCGGTGACGGGATTGGGTGCCGACGCGTTCACCGTCAACCCGATGCTCGGAGGCGACGCGCTCGACGTGTTCGTCGATGCCGCCGCAGCCGCGAACGCAGGGCTCTTCGTGCTCGTTCGCACGTCGAACCCGGGTGCGGCCGACGTGCTCGACCTGCCGGCACCCGACGTCCCGCTTCACGAACGCCTCGCGGAGCTGGTCGCGGAGCGGGCGCCGCACCTCGCCGGCAGTTCGGGTCTGAGCGGGATGGGCGCGGTCGTCGGCGCAACCGCGCCGCAGTTCATCGCCCGTCTGCGCGAGCTGATGCCCGAAGCGATCTTCCTGCTCCCGGGTGTCGGGGCTCAGGGGGGAAAGGCAGAGGCCCTCGGCCCCGCGTTCGCCGCCGGCCCCGCCTCGGCAATCGTCACCGCGTCACGGTCGATCGCGGGCGCGGAGGATCCCGGGGCGGCGGCGTCGGAGCTTCGCGAGGCGGTCTGGTCCGTGGCGGGCGGGTAGCTCCGCCAGATACGCATCGAGCTCCGCCGCCTCGTGGAACACCCGCTCTCCGAATTCGAACGCCTCCTCCCAGAACAGCGTCTGCACCCGGTGCTCGGGGCTGAGCTGGTCAGCGAAGCCCGCCGGTAGACGCAGGTCCTCTCGGCCCTGGAGCACCCCGGGCTTGGCGACGAACTCGATCCTCGCCTCGGTGACGTCGATCAGCCACCGGTGATGCGACCAGCCAACCCACGGTCCGTGGACTCCGAAGCTCTGTTCCTCGAGCCGTGAAGGAACCTCGATGTAACCCGCCCTGGCCACGCGGACGATCTCGGCACACACCCAAATCGGGTCGCGAACGTCCTCGAGCGTGTGTGAGCAGACGCAATAGTCGATCTCGCGGTCGCCGAATGGAAACGGCTCGCGATCACATATGTCGCGCTCGATCCAGGTCTCCTTGGAGAAGCGCTCGCGACTCGGATCGCTGGCCCCATAGGCGCCTCTCGTCTCGTACGGCATCAGGTCCATCACCCAATTCGCACGCTCGAAAGGCTTCGCCCACCCACCGACGTCGAGGACGACCGCATCCTCGTCCAAGAGCTCACCGATGCGCGTCTCGCTGGCCTCGAGCATGGACAAGTCCTACCGGACCGGGCGATCGGCGGGGCGATGCGACACCTCTGCCACGTACCATCCGGCGCTTGAGCGCGGAGCAGACCGATTTTGCGCTGGGCGACCCGATGACATGAGCGAGGGGACCGGCGGCACCAGTCCTGTGGCGCGCCTCCTTGCCCTTGCGGCGGTGATTCTCGCTGTGATCGCCTTGATGATCGTCTTCGTAACGTCGCTCGGCGGATCGGACGACGAGGCATCCGAGACCGGGGCCACCGGCGCCGAGGCTTGCAACCCGAAGGCCGGGGCGGCGGTGGATGCCGGCTACTACATCATCAAGCCCGGCGAGAACCTGGAGCTGATCGCCGCTCGCGCCTGCACCGACGCCGACACGCTGGCGGAGCTGAACCCCGACATCGATCCCTTCGCACTACAGGCGGAGTCGTGCGTAAACCTCGAGCCGAAAGGGTGCAACAAGCTCGAGCAGTGAGGCTGCGCCGGGCCATCCTGCTCGCCGCAACGGCGCTCGCGCTCGGCTGCCCGCCGGCGACGGCTGCGCCTGAGCCGCCGCCCGACCTCGACGCCACGGCCTGGCTCCTGATCGACGCCTCCGACGGGGCGCGGCTGGCCGCAAACGACGCGGCTCTTCAGCTTCCGATCGCCAGCGCGACGAAACTGATGACCGCCTACGTGGCGATGAACCAGCTCCGGCTCTCGGAGCAGGTAGCCGCACCCGCCTACGCGGCCAGCGGCCCCGAATCGCTTCTCGGCCTGCAGGAGGGAGAGGTGATCTCGGTGCGCGATCTGATTTACGCGCTCGTGCTCGCGAGCGCCAACGACGGGGCAGTCGCGCTGGCGGAGGCTGCATCGGGCAACGTCGACGCGTTCGTCGAGAAGATGAACCGCACCGCCGCCCGCCTCGGGCTGGGCGAGACCGCCTACGACAACCCGGTCGGCTTCGACGCGCCCGGCACCGGATCGAGTGCTCGCGATCTCGCGGAGCTGACGCGGATACTGCTGTCAGATCCCGTCTTCGAGCGGATTGCCGACACCGAGACCCGATCGATCGACACCGACCGGCGCACGCTGTCGATCGAGACCCGGAACGCGCTGCTGACGCAGGTGCCGTGGCTGACGGGGGTGAAGACCGGATACACGCTCGGCGCCGACTTCGTGCTCGTCGGGTCGGCGACCCGGGATGACGTCAGCCTGATCTCCGTCGTCCTCGGCGCACCGTCCGAGGCCGCGCGCGACTCCGAGACGCTGGAGCTCCTGGACTGGGGCTTCTCGCTCTACCGGCAGGAGACGGTCGCCCGCAAGGACGAGGTCCTGGCGAGGCCCGAGGTCGACTCGGGGGGGACGGTGTCGCTTCTGTCGCGTGAGCGCACCGTCGTCACCGTGCGCAGGGGAGAGGGCGTGAAGTCAGTGATCGATGCGCCGGAGCAGCTGGAGGGCCCGATCACCCGAGGCGAGCGCCTCGGCGAGCTGACCGTGTACGTGGGCGGTCGCCAGGAAGAGCGGGCTCCGCTCGTCGCCGCGAAATCCGCGCCCGCCGCGAGCCTGTCCGATCAGATCGAGGACTCGGTCGGGGTACCGATCTGGGCCCTGATTGCCGGGCTGGGCCTTATCGTTGTGCTGATTGCATTGACCGTGGTCATCATCATCAGGGCGGCGCGAAGTTGATCCTCACCGTCACCCTCAACGCCGCGATCGACCGAACGGTCGCCGTTCCCAACTTCCGCCTCGGCCGCCGCCACCGCGCGATCGAGGCGCACACGACCGCGGGTGGCAAGGGCGTGAACGTCGCCAGGGCGCTGAAGCAGCTTGGCCGTCCGGTGATCGCCACCGGACTTGCGGGAGGACCAACCGGCGGCCGAATTCTCGAGCTGCTCGTGGAGGAGGCGATCCTGAACGACTTCACGCGCATCCGCGAGGAATCGCGGACGAACCTCTCCGTGGTGGATCCGACCAGCGGCGACCAGACCGAGATCAACGAGCGCGGCCCGGTTGTGGGGTCGGATGAGATCGAGCACTTCCTGGAGAAGCTGCGCTACATCGCCAGGGGCGCAGCGTTCTGCGTGATCGCCGGGAGCGTTCCGCCGGGCGTCGACCCGGGGGTCTATGGACAGCTGACGGCCGAGCTCCGCGAGCTCGGCGTCCCGGTGCTGTTGGACACGGATGGAGAGCCGATGCGGGCGGGGCTGCGGGCGGAGCCCGCGGTGGTGGCGCCGAACGCCACCGAGGCGGAGGAGGCTGTCGGCCACGAGTTCGCAGACGAGGCCGATGTCTCGCTCGGGCTCGGAAGCCTGATCGAGATGGGCGCCCGCGAGGCGATAATCACGCGTGAGGCGGGATGCGTCGCGATTTGTGGTGAGGGGATCGACCGTCGCCGTTACGAGGTCGAAATCGAGCCCCTGGAGCCGATCGCCGGCGTCGGTTCCGGAGACGCGTTCGTCGCCGGCTACGTGGCCGCCCGCTACGAGAACGCAAGCGCAAGCGAATGCCTCGCCTACGGCGTCGCCTGCGGCGCCGAGTCCACCCAGCACTTCGGCGCCGGCAACCTCGACCCGGATGCGGTCGAGCGGCTGCTGGAACGGGTCAGCGTGCGGGAGCTGGACGTCGCCGGCGTTGGCTAGGGTGCGCCTGGAGGGCTGAGTGAAGCAATCCGGGCCCTCTCCCTACGAGCCTCGTTCCGAACTGGCTGGCTCGACTTCGGAGCCTGAGCCCTCTATCCGGCTTTGGATGCGCCGGCCCGAACGGGATCGAATACGGGCGAATCGTGCGCACGATCTCGAACCCCGCCGCCTCGACCATCCGCCGATGCCCGGCGATGTTCGGAATCCACCACTGGCACAGCTCCCCGCCTCGTAGCCACGCCGCCGGGCTCCGGCGTCGAGTCAGCGTCAGCCAGAGGTCGATCTGCTCGGCGGACAGAAAGCTCTCGCCGCAGACGCCGCCAATCGCCTCGAGCGCGCGGACCGGGTCTCGCAGGTGCAGGAGGAGGCTGCCGCAGACGACGACGTCGAAGCGGCCGATCTCCTCCGGCGTGAGGTCGTAGACGCTCATCTCCACGCGCTCGACCGACGAGCCGAGGGCGGCGCGGGCGATCTCGAAGCCGTGGCCGGTGCGCTCTCCCGCGAACTGCTCCAGCGTCCTCGCCCCGCGCTCGCGCAGCCGCAGCGGCCAGTCCCACTCGCTCGGACTGCCGATGTCGACAGCGACGACCTCGGATGCGCCGCGGCGCTCGAGCTCGAAGGAGAGAAATCCGTCGTACGGGCCGACATCGAGGCAGCGCTTCCCGCGGACGTCGGGCCAGGGAAGGAGATCCGCGATCGGTCGCAGGTCGAACCAGCCGGGGGTGGTCACCCCGGGAGCCAGCTCCATCGTGTGGTACCAGAGCGGGTTCGCGGCGACGGCCTCGCGGGCCTGCGCGGAGTTCAACTCTCGGCTCCCGCCATCGAGCGCGGATGCTAGAGGGCGCGGAGGGGGGTGCTGGGGCGTGCCCAAGTGAGCCGGGTTGACCGCTGTTATCATCGCCTGGGCGTTGGGCGAGCAGCTTCAAACCCGCAAATTCGACGTTTTCGGCCCCCTCGCGAGGGGGCTTTTTCGTCCGCGAGCGCTCGTAGGGTCTTTTCTTCTGACTAGGAGATAGGGAGAACTGTGGAAGTCGAGATCGGACGCGGGAAAAAGGGCAGGCGGGCCTACGGGTTCGACGACATCGCGATCGTGCCCTCGCGGCGCACCCGCGACCCTGACGATGTCGACATCACCTGGACCCTGGGCCCCTACCGCTTCGAGCTTCCGCTGCTCGCCGCGGCGATGGACGGGGTCGTGAGCCCGGCGACCGCGATCGAGGTGAACAGGCTCGGTGGATTGGCGGTTCTCAACCTGGAGGGCATCTGGTCGCGCTACGAGGACGCCGACGCGATGCTCGACGAAATCGCGAAGGCCCCCGCCGCGGAGGCGACGCGGCGGATGCAGGAGGTCTATGCCGAGCCGGTGAAGCCGGAGCTGATCGCGCAGAGGATCGAAGAGATCAAGGCGGCGGGCGCGGTCGCCTGCGGCTCGCTCACCCCTCAGAAGGTCACGGGTCTGTACGAGGTGGCGCTGGAGGCCGGGCTCGACATCCTCGTCATCCAGGGGACGGTGATCTCCGCCGAGCACGTCTCGTCCAAGCACAGCGTTCTGAACCTGAAGGAGTTCATCGCCGAGGTTCCGGTGCCGTGCCTCGTCGGTGGCTGCGGCTCGTATTCGACTGGGTTGCACCTGATGCGCACAGGCGCCGTCGGTGTGCTGGTCGGCGTCGGCCCGGGTGCCGCGTGCACCACGCGCGGCGTGCTCGGGATCGGGGTGCCGCAGGCGACCGCGATCGCCGACGTTGCCGCGGCGCGCTCGCAGCACATGCTCGAGACCGGCGAGTACGTGAACGTGATCGGCGACGGCGGGATGCGGACCGGGGGGGACGTCTCGAAGGCGATCGCCTGCGGCTCCGACGCGGTGATGATCGGCTCGCCCCTGGCACGGGCGGATGAGGCGCCCGGGCGCGGGTTCCACTGGGGGATGGCGACCTTCCACCCGTCGCTGCCGCGGGGAACGCGCGTGGCGACCACCCAGGACGGAACTCTGGAGCAGATCCTGCTCGGCCCCGCAAACGAGAACGACGGCACCTTCAACCTGATCGGCGCGCTGCGGACCTCGATGGCCACCTGCGGCTATGAGGACATTCGCGACTTCCAGCGCGCAGAGGTGATGGTGGCGCCGGCGCTGCAGACCGAGGGCAAGGCATTGCAGCGTGAGCAGGCGGTCGGGATGGGCTCCAACGGCCGCGCCCAGGTATCCGCTGGAGTAGCCGTTTCAGATGACTGACGGCTCCTCCGTCACCGTGACGGAGGAGGTGGGCAAGGAGGGCCTGCAGGGGGCGGCTCCGGCCGCCACCGAGGAGGTCCTCGTTCTCGACTTCGGCGGCCAGTACTCGCAGCTGATCGCGCGCCGGATCCGCGAGTGCGGTGTGTTCTCCGAGTTGCTCCCGCACGACGCCGACATCGACGCCATCCGCGCGCGGGCTCCGCGCGCGCTGGTGCTCTCGGGGGGCCCCGCCTCAGTCTACGCCGACGGCGCGCCGCCGCTGCGCCAGGAGCTGCTGGGGCTGGGAATCCCGGTGCTCGGCATCTGCTACGGGATGCAGCTGATGGTCCACGAGCTCGGCGGACGCGTGGAGCCGGCCGAGAAGGCCGAGTTCGGTCGCACGACGCTGACGCTGACGGAAGATGGCGGGAGGCTGCTGGCCGGCCTCCCCGGCGAGCAGCAGTGCTGGATGAGCCACCGCGACACGGTCTTCGAGGCGCCGCCCGGCTTCACGCCGCTCGCCTCCAGCCCCTCGTCCCCGGTTGCCGCCTTCGAGAGCAGCGAGCGGGGCCAGTACGGGATCCAGTTCCACCCGGAGGTTGTGCACACGCCGTACGGGACCGAGATCCTGAACCGCTTCCTGAGGGAGATCGCCGGCTGCGAGCAGGAGTGGACGCCGGCCTCGGTGATCGAGCGTCAGGTGGAGCTAGTCCGCGCCCAGGTGGGTGACGGCGCCGTTATCTGCGGCCTCTCCGGCGGGGTCGACTCGGCGACAGCGGCCGTGCTCGTTCACCGGGCCGTGGGGGACCAGCTCACCTGCGTGCTGGTCGACCACGGACTGATGCGAAAGGGAGAGATCGAGCAGGTGGCCGAAGCGTTCCGGGGCCACCTCGGCATCCCGCTGATCACGGTCGACGCTCGCGAGCGCTTCCTCGGGCGCCTGGCGGGCATCACCGAGCCCGAGCAGAAGCGGATGATCATCGGCGAGGAGTTCATCCGCGTCTTCGAGCAGCAGGCGCGCGAGCTCTCGAACGCCGCCTATCTCGTCCAGGGAACCTTGTACTCGGATGTGATCGAGTCGGGAGGCGGAACCGGCGCCGCGACGATCAAGTCCCACCACAACGTCGGAGGCCTGCCCGAAGACCTCGACCTCGAGTTGGTCGAGCCGCTCCGGATGCTGTTCAAGGATGAGGTCCGCGCGGTCGGCACCGAGCTCGGGTTGCCCGAGCGCTTCGTCTGGCGGCAGCCGTTTCCGGGCCCCGGGCTCGCGATCCGGATCGTCGGCGGCGAGGTCACGGCCGAGCGGCTCGAGATCCTCCGTGAGGCCGACGCGATCCTGCAGGAAGAGGTTCGGGCGGCGGGGCTGTACCAGCGGCTGTGGCAGTCCTTCTGCGTCCTGCCGATCGTCCGCTCGGTTGGCGTGCAGGGCGACGAGCGCACCTACGCGTACCCGGTCGTGATCCGCGCCGTCACCTCCGAGGATGCGATGACCGCGGACTGGGCGCGTCTCCCATACGACCTCCTGGAACGGGTCTCCTCGCGGATCATCAACGAGATCCCACACGTGAACCGGGTGGCGCTGGATATCTCGTCGAAGCCGCCGTCGACTATTGAGTGGGAGTAGGCAGGCAGCGTCGGAACTGAAGCCCGCTGGGGACCCGATCACTAGCCTTTTCTCCGATGCCGGCGGGGGTCTCTCCTCTTAGTGCTTGCCGTTCCTTAGCGCTCACGACCATTCTGGCGTTGGCGCTGCTAGCCACCCCCGCCCGCGCCCAGTCCGACCCCATCTACGGCGTCTCAATCCTCGAAGAGCCGCCGACCTCCGACTACCAGCGCATGGGCGACGGCGGCGTCGACGTGCTTCGGGTCGTGCTCAGCTGGCCGCACGTGCAGCCGAATCGGACCGGGGGGTTCACCTGGCGTGGCTTCGACCGCATCGTGTCGCACACGGCGCGGGCCGGAGTGCAGGTGCTGCCGATTCTCTACGGCTCGCCTCCCTGGACGGTGACGTGCGGGAAGCTGAGCGAGGCGGACTGTCGCCGCAGGCCGCCGCTCGAATCGGCTGACGCACGCGATGCGTGGCAGCGCTTCGTCGGCGCAGCGGTCGAGCGTTATGGCCCTGATGGCACGTTCTGGACCTCGCGGGTCCCGCCGCTGCCGGACCCGGAGCCGCCGGACCCGACCGACCCGATCGACGTCCCCCCGGTCGGGCCTCCGCCATACACGCCGATCACCCGCTGGCAGGTGTGGAACGAGCCCAGCTCGCCCACCTACTGGAAGCCCGATCACCCCGATGCGAGGGAGTACGCGAAGCTGGTCCGGCTAAGCAGCCTGGCGATCTCCTCGAAGGACCCCGCCGCGGAGGTGCTGCTGGCTGGGCTGTTCGGGACGCCGTTCGGGGGCGGGGATCAACGCCTGATCGCCTGGCGCTACCTCGATCGCCTCTACCGGGTGAGCGGAATCGAGCGCCACTTCGACGCCGTCGCATTGCACCCCTACGCGCCGAACCTGCGAGGGATTGCCTACCAGCTTCGACGCGTGCGCACGGTGATGCGCAGCCGTGGCGACGGCGACACCCCGATCTGGATCACCGAGATCGGCTGGGGGTCGGCCGACCCATCGGAGGGACCGCTCCTGAAAGGGCCGGACGGCCAGGCCGAGCACTTGCGGACGGCGTTCACACGGCTTCGTGACCGAACGTCGTGGAACGTCGCCGGCATCCTCTGGTTCGACTGGCGCGACCCCCCGCAGTACGTGGACGGGTGCACTTCCCCGTTCTGCCTCTCGGCCGGGCTGCTGGCCGAGAACGGGCGCGCCAAGCCCGTCTGGAGCGCGTTCACGGAGTTCAGCGGCGGCAGCCCGTAGCTCAGTCGCCACCAAGCACGCAGGCGCCGATTCCGTTCAAATCGAGGGCGATGTCCACGGCGGGATCGCCGGCGATCGCCTCCCACGCGCTCGTCATTCCCTCCGACCAGCGAATGTCGTCGAGGAGCACGATCGCTTCGTCTCCCAGGTGCGGTTGCAACAGCCCCCAGTAGCGAAGCGTCGCCTCCTCCTCGTGGTGGCCGTCGACGAACGCGTACTCGAGCGGCGCCAGCAGCTGGAGGGCGGCTGGGAGCAAGTCGGCGAAGCGGCCGTGACGGACCTCGGCCCGGCTCGCAAGCCCGACCGAGTCGAGTGTCTCGCGGGCGATTCGAGCGCGCGCCTCTGAAGCCTCGATGCTGAGCAGCGTCCCGGTACCCGCCGGCTCCATGCCCGCCGCCTGGTAGGCGGTCGAGATCCCGAGCCCGCTTCCGAGCTCGAGCGCCCTCTCCGGACGCAGTTCGTGCACGATCGCGAGCAGCAGCCTGCAAGCGGCCTCGGGCTTGCTGTCGGCGCGACAGATCTCGGCGACGGCCCTGCTCTCGACCTCCTGGTCGCCCGTCTCGCCGGTGTACTCGCTCAGCGGCGTCTCGAGCACCTGATCCGAGGACAGAAGCTCCGCACGCCGAGCCTCGATTGCGGCGGCCCATTCGCGTTGTGCAGTTGGCGGACTCGAGCCGGCGCGCCTGACAGCATCGGCTAGGGCGCGCGCCGGACGCTGTCGATGGGCGCGCAGCCTGCGCAGCGCGCGCGAACGAACGATGGGCCCCAGGTGCCGTGGCACCCCGGCAGCCTAGGTCAGCTCCAGGTGTCCCACTTCTTCAGAGCGCGGGTGACCTCGTACATGTACTCGCCCCCCTCGTACCACCCGGGCGCCGACCACATTTCGAAGTGCAGGTGGCAGGCCGTCGACGAGCCGGTGGTGCCGACCAGGCCCACCTTTTCGCCCGTCTTCACCCGCTCGCCCTCTCGCACGCTGGCCGGGTCCTGGAGGTGCATGTAGACGTAGTCGCGGTCGTCGTGCTTGGCGTCGAGGACGAGGTAGTTGCCCGCGCCGCCGTTGTATCCCTGCGCCTGCACCGTGCCGGCGCGCACGGCGACCAGCGGCAGGCCGCAGTCGGCGAGCAGGTCCTGTCCCTGATGGATGTGGTCGCCGCGGTCGGCACCGACCCCGTCGCCGTAGGTGTGCTTGCCGATGATCGGGAACTTGAATCCGTAGAAGTCGAAGTTGGTCGCTCCGTCGCCGTCCTCGCCCTCGCCGCCGGTAATCGGGGCGAGCCGGAACTTGTATTCGCCGCTGGGCGCCACGTCGCCGCCGCTTGCCTGGCCGTTCCACTTCGCCGTCGCGGGCGCTCCCGGCGTGACGTCGCTGACGACCATGCTGCGAACGGCCTCACCCGTATCGCGGTCGACGACGTCCACCCGCACGTCCTGGGCCGATTCGCCGGTGAACATGAACTGGACCTGCGCCTTGCGCTTGCCGGCGTAATAGACCCTCGAGGAGGAGACCCTGGCCTGGTCCAACCGGAACGGCCCGGACGGCTCGGTGGCCTGCCCGCTGACGATCTCCAGCTCGGCCGGGGCATCGGCCGAATGCCCGTAGCTGTCGGACACACGCACAACCCCTGTTCCGGCGCCGTCGGGGACCTTCGCCACGACCTCGTCGACCTTCGCGGTAACGGGCACCACGCCGATCCGGCCGCCGCCATCCTTGCCGGCGAAGCTGACCTCGCTGACGTCGGCGAGGCTCTCGCCGACGAGTGAGATCTTCGAGCCCGCCGATGCCGCCCGCAGGCCGGCGCAGGTCTCGATGCAGGTGATGTCGGTGACCTTCGGAGGCTGCGGAGTGCCGATTCCGCCGTTTCGTCCCTGCGCGACCCCTCCTCCGAGCGCGAGGAGCACGGCGGCGCCGAAGCCGGCGACGGCCGGTGCTATCCGAACGGACCGGCGAGGCTTCCGCCCCAGCGGCTCTGTCACGCCCTATAACCCTCTCTTTCCAGGGCCTACGGGGTTAGCTGACGGGCTCGCGCCGAAAGAGCGGCGCTACGGACGTCCGGTCCGATTCGCCCCAGGAAAGAGTTCGACCTCTCTCCGTCGGTTCCCCCGCCCGCCGATGGCAGCGCCACCAGCGATTCGGCAGGTCCAAATGGCGGCGGCAGTATATCCCTACGGCCGGTCGCAGGCGTCGGTTGCGCACCGCCGAACGTGCCTGAGAGCGCAAATCTTCCACTATCATCAGCGCCTCGCGCCCGCCGGAGGCGGGCCTTTTTGATGAAGACCTACTTTGCAACCGCCAGCGACCGCCAGCGAGACTGGTTCGTGGTCGACGCCGAAGGCGAGAATCTGGGCCGCCTGGCGACTCGCATCGCCGACACCCTGCGCGGGAAGCGCAAGCCCGAGTACACACCGCACGTGGACACCGGCGACTTCGTCGTCGTCGTCAACGCCGAGAAGGTGACGGTGACCGGGAAGAAGCTCGAGGACAAGCGCTACTACCGGCACAGCGGCTATCCCGGCGGGCTGCGGTCGAGGACGCTGGGCGAAATGCTCGAGCGCCGACCGGAGGAGGTGCTGCGGATGGCGGTCAAGGGAATGCTTCCGCGCAACCGGCTGGCGCGAGCGCAGCTTCGAAAGCTGAAGGTCTACGCTGGGCCCGAGCATCCCCATCAGGCCCAGCAACCGAAGCCCCTGGAGAACACGTGAGCGACGAAGAGCGAACCGAGCCCGAGGCCACCGAGCCGGAGCCGACGGAGTCTGAGGCGTCCGAGCCGGTAGAGGAGCCAGCCGAAGCGGCCGAGGAGCCCGTCGCCGACGCCGAGCCGGAGCAGGCCCCTGCGCGCCCGAAGAAGGAGAAGGGCGAGGAGTCGGTCCCCGGCGCCGACCTGGAGCCGATCGAGCTCGAGGGCGAGCGCGAGCTCACCGCCGAGGAGCGCGCCCGGGTGGAAGCCGAGGCGGAGGAGCGGGCCCGTCTCGAGGCCGAGGCGACCGAGGACCTCGAAGAGGAGCCGGCGCCGAAGCGACGCGCCGAGATCCCGAGCGACACCAGGATTCAGGCAACAGGGAAGCGAAAGAGCTCGATCGCGCGGGTCGTCGTCAGCGCCGGTAACGGCGGTCTTGAGGTCAACGGAAAGACCCTCGATGAGTACTTCCCTCGCGAGCACCACCGCGTCCTCGTCCGTCAGCCGTTGGTCACCACCGGATTCGAGGAGAGCGTCGAGGTCCGCGTCCGCGTCCACGGCGGAGGCATATCCGGACAGGCGGGGGCGATTCGCCACGGCATCGCCCGGGCACTGACCGAGATCGACGGGGAGCTGCGAAGCGATCTGAAGCGCCGCGGCATGCTGACCAGGGATGCGCGGATGAAGGAGCGCCGCAAGGCGGGCCTTAAGAAAGCCCGCAAGCGGCCGCAGTTCTCCAAGCGCTAGTGGCCGAGCGAAAGCTGTTTGGAACCGACGGCGTCCGTGGGCCTGTCGGCGAGTTCCTGACCGCGGATCTGGCGCTGGCACTCGGGCGGGCCGCAGCCGAGGAGGCGCGGAGCGATCGCCCGCAGGTACTGATACTGCGCGACACGCGAGAGTCGGGACCGCTGCTGGAGGCGGCGCTCGCGTCGGGCGTCACCGCCGCGGGGGGCGATGTGTTGCTGGGCGGGGTGCTGCCGAGCGCAGCGGGGTCGGTGCTCCTTCGCCACTACGGCTTCGACCTTGCGGCGGTCGTATCGGCCTCGCACAACCACTGGGCCGACAACGGGATCAAGTTCTTCGGTCCCGGTGGAGTGAAGCTGGACGACGATGCCGAGGCGCGAATCGAGGGCCGCGTGAATGCCGGCGAGCCCGAAGGCGCCGCCAAGGGAGGACGGGTGCTCACCCTCGAAGGTGCGCTCGGCGACTACCTGCGGGAGCTCGGGACCACGTTCGAAGCTGACCTCGAGGGACGCAGCGTGATCCTGGATTGCGCAAACGGGGCCGCGCACCTGGCTGCGCCCGCGGCTTTCGAGCGGCTTGGGGCGCGCGTCGAGGTGATCGCAGCCGAGCCGGATGGGCGCAACATCAACGAGGGCTGCGGGTCGACCCACATCGAGCATCTCGCGCAACGGATTACCGAGTCCGACGCCGAGGTCGGGTTCGCGTTCGACGGCGACGCCGATCGCGTGCTTGCGGTGGACCGCGACGGAGGTGTGCACGACGGCGACGAGATCATCGCCGCCTGCGCGCTGCACCTGAAACGCTCGGGTCGCCTGCCGGGCGGTGTCGCAGTGACTGTGATGACCAACCTCGGCTTCCACCGCGCGATGAAGGACGCCGGGATCGAGGTCGCCACCACACCCGTAGGGGATCGGCACGTGATCCAGGAGCTGCTGGAGCGCGACTGGACGCTCGGCGGAGAGCAGTCGGGCCATGTGATCTGGACCGATTTCGCCCCCAGCGGTGACGGGGTGGCGGCGGCGCTCCTGCTCACGAAGGCGCTCGAGGGAGGCGATCTCGCCGAGCAACGGCCGTTCGAGCGGCTGCCGCAAAGGATTGAAAGCGTGCCGCTTGCGGATCGGGAGGCTCTCGATGGAGCGGCGGAGTTCTGGGAGGCGGTGGAGCGCGAGGCCGCCGACTTGGGGGAGCGCGGTCGAGTATTGGTGAGGCCTTCCGGAACGGAGCCTGTGGTGCGGTTGATGGTCGAGGCGCCGACCGAGGAGGAATGCGAGGCCGTTTTGCACCGTCTTGTCGCCGCTACGGGTACCCTGTAACGCCTGAACGGCCGGTTCCAGCCGGCCGATTTCTTTCCCAGCCCATGTGTGGAATCGTCGGATATGTCGGCCGGCGGCCGAGTCGCGATCTCCTCATCGCCGGTCTCGCGAAACTCGAATACCGCGGCTATGACTCCGCGGGCGTTTCGCTGCTCGCAAACGGGCACATCGAGACTGTGCGCGCGGTCGGGAACCTGGCCAACCTGAGGCGCGCAATCGAGAAGCAGAGCGGCAACGGGGCGATCGAGCTCGCCGATCCCGCCGCCACGATCGGCCTCGCCCACACGCGCTGGGCCACCCACGGGCGGGTCACCGAGGAGAACGCGCATCCGCACGGCGACTGCTCCGACCGCGTCCACATCGTCCTCAACGGGATCGTCGAGAACCACGGCGAGCTGCGCCGCGAGCTCGAGTCGGAGGGGCACCGTTTCTCGAGCGAGACCGATGCCGAGACAGTCGCCCACCTGATCGAGCGCCACTACGACGGCGACCTGACCGAGGCCGTTCGGCTTGCGTTCGCGGATCTTCGAGGCCATTACGCGTTCGTCGCCATGCACGCCGATCACCCCGATCAGCTGGTCGGTGCACGTCAGGAGTGCCCGCTGGTCGTCGGGCTCGGCGACGACGAGGCGTTCCTTGCATCCGCGATCCCCGCCTTCCTCGCCGAGACCCGGCGCGTGATGCTCGTCGAGAGCGGCGAGATCGTGACCATCGAAGGCGCCGGTGTCTCGATCATCGACACGGAGGGGCGGCCCGTCCCCCGCGTCGAGGAGGAGGTCACCTGGGACGAGGACGCCGCCGAGAAGGGCGGATACCCGACCTTCATGATGAAGGAGATCCACGAGCAGCCGGACGCCGTCGCCGAGACGATCGCCGACCGGCTTCCAACGCTCGACCGCGTCGATCTCGGCGACGTCGACATCAGCGAGGACTTCGCCCGCAGGGTGAGCCGGATCGTGATCCTCGCCGCCGGGACCGCCTACCACGCCGGGCTGGTCGGCCGCTACGCGATCGAGAAATGGACGCGGATCCCGATCGAGATCGACATCGCGTCGGAGTACCGCTACCGCGATCCGGTCGTCAGCGAGAAGGACCTCGTGATCGGGATCACGCAATCCGGTGAGACCGCCGACACGCTTGCCGCGATGCGCCTCGCGCGGGAGCGAGGGGCGAGGGTACTGGCGGTGACGAACGTGATGGGCAGCGAGGTGTCGCGGATCGCCGACACCGTGCTGTACACGCGCGCCGGCCTCGAGATCAGCGTCGCGGCGACGAAGACGTTCACGGCTCAGGTCGCGGCGATGTACCTGATCGGTCTGTGGCTGGCGCAGGTGCGCGGCACCTGGCCGCCCGAGGAGCTGAGCCGGATCATCGCCGACCTGAAGAGCGTCCCGTCGAAGATCGAGGAGATCCTGGGAACGGTCGACGAGCAAATCCGGGCGATCGCGCGCACGCATGCCGATCAGCGCTTCTTCCTCTACCTCGGGCGGAACGTCGGGCTCCCGGTCTGCCTCGAGGGAGCGCTGAAGATGCGAGAGATCTCCTACATCCCCACCGACGCTTACGCGGCCGGTGAGATGAAGCACGGCCCGATCGCCCTGCTCGACGAGTCGACACCCGTGATCTGCGTCGCCACGGACAGCCCGATCCTCGACAAGGTTCTCTCGAACATGGCCGAGGTCAGGGCGCGGGGCGCCGACGTGGTCGCAATCGCCACCGAGGGAAACGAGAAGGTCGAGGAGTACGCCGACCAGACGATCTACATCCCGCACACCGACTGGGTGCTGCAGCCGATCCTCGCCGTGGTCCCCCTGCAGTTGCTCGCCTACTACGTGGCCCGCCGCCTCGGCCTCAACGTCGACCAGCCGCGCAACCTGGCGAAGACAGTTACCGTCGAATAACTCAAGTTCTGAATCCCGGCCGCCGATCCGACGCCCGGTCCGTGGCTACTCTGGCACGCATGTCGTCCGAGAATTGGCTCGACCCGCTTCTCGATGCCGAGCGCATGCGGGCCGTCGACGCCTGGGCGATCGAGCAGCAGGGAATCCCGTCGCTGGAGCTGATGGAGGCTGCCGGGGCCGCCGTCGCGGAGGCGGTGCGCGATCTGGCTTCTTCGGGCCCGATCCGGGTCGTCTGCGGGAAGGGCAACAACGGCGGCGACGGCCTCGTCGCAGCGCGCCACCTGGCCGCGACGGGGCACGAGGTCGAGCCCCTGCTTCTGTACCCGGCAGAGGAGCTGTCGGCGGACGCTGCGGCCAACCTCGAGCGAATGAAGCTTGCGGCGCGCATCGTCTCGGCGGACGAGGCTGCCGCCGCCCTCGCCGGCTCCGGGGCTGTCGTCGATGCGATCTTCGGAACCGGATTCAGCGGCGCGCCGCGCGCTCCGGCGGATCGTGCAATAGAGGCAATCAACTCCTGCGGCGCCCCGGTGGTGGCGGCCGACATTGCGTCGGGCGTGAATGCCTCCACGGGGGAGGTCGAAGGCGTCGCCGTCGAGGCGACGACCACCGTCAGCTTCCACGCCGCGAAGCTCGGCCACTGGATCGCGCCCGGCAAATGGCACACGGGCGAGCTTCGGGTGGCGGAGATCGGGATCCCGTCCGGCGCCCCCGTGGTGGCAGACGCTGGCCTGATCGCGAGACGGGTGCTGGACCTTCCGCCGCGCAGAGGCGTTCGCTCGACAAAGTTCAGCTCGGGGCAGGTGCTCGTCGTCGGCGGATCGCGGGGACTCACCGGCGCTCCGTGCATGTCCGCGATGGGGGCGATCCGCGCCGGCGCCGGCTACGCCTCGGTCGCGGTGCCCGCCGATCTCGAGCACATCTTCGAGGTGAAGCTGACCGAGGTGATGTCGCACGCATGCCCAGGCAGCGGAAGGCTGGGGCCGGATGCGGAGGAGGCGGTGCTTGAGGCCGCGGCGCCGGCCGCGTGCGTTGTTCTCGGCCCGGGGCTGGGGCGCGACGAGGGGACCTTTGCGCTGGTTCGCTCGCTCGCTCCCAAGATCGAGGCGCCGCTGCTGATCGACGCGGACGGGCTGAACGCGTTTGCGGGCCGGCTGGAGGTGCTCGAGGCGCGTCAGGCGGCGACGATCCTGACGCCGCACGCCGGGGAGCTCGGCCGGCTGCTCGAGCGCGGATCGGATGAGGTCTCCGAGCACCGGCTCGTCTGCGCGCGCGAGGCGGCGCAGCGAAGCGGCGCGATCGTCCTGTTGAAGGGCGACGACACACTCGTCTGCGATCGCGAGCGGCTTGCGGTCAACGGCTTCAGCGCCTCCGCGCTTGCCACTGCCGGGAGCGGCGACGTGCTCGGCGGAGTGATCGCCGCGCTCGTGGCGCGGGGGATGGAGCCGTTCGCCGCCACCTGCGCCGGCGTGCTCGCCCACGCTCGCGCTGGTCGAGCCGCCGCCGCCAGGCTCGGCGCCGAATCGGTGATCGCCACCGACATCGTCGACGAGATCCCCGAAGGACTCGCCCGAACATGAAAGCCGCCGAATCCTCCGAACAAGTGGGACGCGCCCGAGTTCGGCTCGATCTCATCTGCATGAGATGAGCGCCAGCGCGGCGGGGCGAGCGGTGGCGCAGGTCGACGTCGGCGCGGTGCAGCGAAATTGTGCCCGGCTTCGCGATCAGCTCAGTGCCGACACGGCGCTGTGCGCCGTGGTGAAGGCGAACGGGTACGGCCACGGCGCAGTGGATTGCGCTCGCGCTGCGCTCGACGGAGGAGCGAGCTGGCTCGCGGTCGCAGCAGCGATTGAAGCCGTGGAGCTCCGCGCCGCATTTCCCGAAGCACGGATTCTGGTCATGGGCGCGCTGACGGGCGGCGAGCTGGAGCAGGCACTCGCCGCCCGGGCCGATGTCGGCGCGTGGCGGCCCGAGTTCCTGTCGGAGATCGCGGCCCGCGGCGCACGGCTTGGCGTCCGGCCGCGGGTGCACGTCAAGCACGACTCCGGGATGGGCCGGCTTGGGGAATCCGACCCGGAGGCGGTCGCGGCGATAGCGGGCGCGTGCGCGGACGACGAGCGCATCGAGCTCGCCGGCCTGTGGACGCACTTCGCCACCGCCGACGAGGACGACGCGAGCTACCTCCGCGAGCAGCTGACGCGCTTCACGCCGCTCGCCGAGCGCCTCCGGGGCGAGCACCCCTCGCTACTGGTCCACGCGGCCAACAGCGCCGCCACCCTGCGCGAGCCGGCCTCCCATTTCGACATGGTCCGCTGCGGCATCGCCGTCTACGGTCTCGACCCGTTCGGCCGCGATCCGTTTGCCCAGCGCCTGGAGCCGGCGCTCGAGCTGCACTCCTGGGTTGCCGCCGTGAAGCGTTTCCCCGCGGGTGCGAGCGCCGGCTACGGGCGCAGCTGGAAGGCGCAGCACGACACGTGGGTCGGCGTGCTGCCGATCGGCTACGGCGACGGCGTCAGGCGCGACCTCTCCAACAACGCCGAGGTGCTGGTCGGAGGGCGCCGGCACCCCGTGGTCGGGACGGTGTCGATGGACAACGTGACCGTCGAGCTCGGGCCCGAGACCGATGTGAAGCCGGGTGCGCCGGCAGTGCTGATAGGGGCCCAGGGCTCGGAGCGGATCCTCTGCGAGGAGCTTGCCGCCAGCCTCGGGACGATCAACTACGAGGTCACCTGCGGCATCTCCGCGCGGGTCCCGCGGGAGCACTTCGCCTAATGGCGCCATTGAGCATTGGGCAGAGGCTTGCCCATGCGGCCCCTGTCGCAGCGGCCCGCGCCGCGATTGGCGACGTGGATGGAGCGTGGATCGTCGGGGGCGCGGTGCGGGGCGCAATCCGCGGCGATCAGATCGTGGACCTGGACCTCGCGGTTTCAACCGGCGAGCGCGAGTCCGCGCGGGCGATCGCCAAGGCGGCCGGAGGGCATGCGTTCGAGCTCTCCGAGGGGTTCGCAACTTGGCGCGCGGTGTCACCCGAGGGGTGGCAGGTCGACGTCGCTCCCGTCCGCGGCGGATCGATCGAAGCGGATCTGGCCGGGCGCGATTTCACTGTGAATGCAATCGCCGTCCCGCTGGCGGCTGCCGAGCGCGCGGACGACGCGCTGCTCGACCCCCACGGCGGGATCGGCGATCTGGAGGCGGGGGTTCTGCGGGCGGTCTCGGACCGTTCCTTCGAGGACGACCCGCTGCGCCTCCTGCGCGCGGTTCGGCTCGCGGTGGGGCTGGAGCTCAGCCTCGAGCCGGCGACGGCCGATCTCGCGCGAGCCGCGGCTCCGCGCGCAGGCGAGGCGGCGGGGGAGAGACAGTTCGCCGAGCTGCGAGCGATCATCTCCGGGGCCGATCCGCTCGCGGGCATGGCACTTCTCGACGAGCTCGATCTGACCGCCCCCGTACTGCCCGAGCTGGATGCTCTTCGCGGCGTGATCCAGAACCCGAACCACCACCTCGACGTGCTCGGCCACACGCTCGAGGTCCTGGCGCGACTGCTCGAGGTCGAGGCGGACATGGCGACCTACGCGGGCGAGTCGAGCGCCGGCGACGTGAAGGTGTTGCTCGACGAGCCGTTCGCCGACGAGCTGACGCGACGCGACGCTCTGCGCTTCGCGGCCCTCACCCATGACCTCGGGAAGCCCGCCACCCGCGACCAGCACGGCGACTTCGTCACCTTCATCGGGCACGACCGCGAGGGTGCCGGGATCATTCGCCAGCTCTGCTCCCGGCTGCGAACTAGCCGCCGCCTGGCCGATTATCTCGCCGGGATCGCCGAGAACCACCTCCGCCTCGGGTTCCTGGTCACCCAGCGGCCTCTATCGCGGCGTGCCGTCTTCGACTACCTCCGCGCCACCGATCCCGACCCGGTGGACGTGACGCTCCTGACCGTCGCCGACCGCCTCTCGGCCCGCGGCAGCGGAGTGACGGCTTCGGAGGAGATGATCGCCGGACACCTCGAGTTGGCGCGCGAGATGGTGGCGGAGGGGCTGGAGTGGCGCCGAAGCGGTCCCCCGCGCTCGCCGGTTCGCGGCGACGAGCTCGCTGCCGAGCTGGGGATCGAGCGGGGGCCCGAGCTGGGGCGCCTGCTGGCGGAGATCGAGGCGGCCGTGTTCTGTGGCGAGCTCGAGAGCAGGGACGATGCGATCGCGCTTGCTCGCTCTCTCCGCGTATAGGCTCACCGGCGTGGCGGAGGGTTGTTTGTTCTGCGGAATCGTGGCCGGTGACGTGCCGGCGGAGATCGTCGACTCCGACGAGCGCACGATCGCGTTCATGGACATCAACCCGGCCACCCGCGGGCATTCGCTGGTGATTCCGCGGGCGCATTCCAACGACCTGATGGAGGTCACCGACGATGACCTGGTCGCGAGCATGCTCGCCGTGCGCCGTCTCGCCCGCAAGCTCGAGGAGGCGTTTCACCCGGACGGGTTCAACGTCCTCAACTCCTGCCGTCCGGTCGCCTGGCAGACGATCTTCCACTTCCACGTCCACCTGATCCCGCGCTACACCGACGATCCGCTGAAGCTGCCGTATATACCGCGCAGCGCGTCCCCCGCAGAGATCGCCGCTGTCGCGCGCGAGATCCGCGGCGAGGAGGCCGCCGAAGTTGGCTGAGCAGCCTTCGATCCGCCTCGAGCGTGACGACGGTGTCGCGTCGATCGTGCTCGACAACCCGCCTTTGAACCTGTTCGGCGACGACAGCTTCCACGCGCTCGTCGACTGCATCGACGAGATCGAGGGCTCCGACGCCCGCGCCGCCGTGTGGCGGGCCGAGGGGAAGATCTTCAGCGGCGGGGTGGACGTGAGCACCTTCCAACAGGTCGTCGACGCCGGCGCCGAGCGGGCCGGGGAGTTCTCGGGCCCGTTGATCGATGCGGTGCGGAGGCTGGAGGCGTTGCCGATCCCGACGCTCGCGCTCTGCCACGGAACCTGCCTCACGGCCGGGCTCGAGATTGCGCTGGGCTGCGACATGATCTGGGCAGGTGAGTCCGCCCAATTCGGCCTCGTGGAGGCGGTGGTGGGGCTGACCCCGGGAGCCGGCGGGACGCAACGGATGGCCGAGCGAGCCGGCCCCGGCAGGGCTCGCGAGTTCGTGATGTCCGGAGGCGTCTTCGACGCCGCGACCCTCGAGCGCTGGAACGTCGTCAACAAGGTCGTCCCCGACGATGCGCTGCTCGAGAAGGGAATGCGCTTCGCGCACCGCCTGGCGTCGGGGCCGACGCTCGCCCACGCTGAGACGAAGCGAATAGTTCGCGCCTACCTGCGCGGAGGCATCGACGAGGCCGACCGCGTCACGCCTGAGTCGTTCGCCGGCCTGTTCGCCAGCGAGGACCTCCAGAACGCGGTCAAGTCGTTCTTGGCCGAAGGGCCCGGAAAGGCGACTTTCGAGGGCCGCTGACGCCTGAGTTAGTGTCGTTCGGCTCCAGTGCCGCTGCTACCCTGCGGCGCCGATGGGCAAGGAAGAGAAGATCGAGATGGAGGGCGAGGTCACCGAGGCCCTGCCGAACACGATGTTCAAGGTCAAGCTCGACAACGACCACGTCGTGCTCGGCCACATCTCGGGCAAGATGCGCCGCCACTACATCCGCATCCTCCCCGGCGACCGCGTCAAGATCGAGCTTTCGCCATACGACCTCGACCGGGGTCGAATCACGTACCGCTACAAGTAGCGGCAGCTCAGTCCGCGGCGTGGCGCATTTCGCGCAATGACCAGGCGGTCATCAGCGCGCCGATGCCGGCCAGTGCGACCAGCCCTGGCCATGTGTCGGCCCAGGTGACGCCGCCCAGGAAACCCTGGCGCACGGCCTCGACGACCTGGGTGACCGGGTTGAGCTCCGCGATCGTGTGAAGCCAGCCGGTCAGCAGGGAGAGCGGGGCGTAGGCGCTGGTACAGAGGATGGCCAGGAACATCCCCACCTGCATCAGCGGAGCCGCCGATTGGCTCTTGTAGTGGAAAGCCAGCGCCGAGCCCCAGAGCGCGGCGATCACCCCCCAGCACATGGTGATCCCGATCGCGAGCGCAAGCCCCGCCAGGCCCGGAAAATGGGCCCCGATCGCGAGTGCGACCGCGAGCAGGATGGCCGCCGGGATCAGTGCCCGGAGCCCGGCGGAGAGCACCAACCCGGCGAGCAGAACCGGGCGAGGAGCGGGGGAGGCGAGGAAGCGGTCGAACAGACCCATCTCGATGTCGCGGGCGAGGTTGACGCCGGTGGCGGCACCGGTGAAGCCCGCGCCCTGCAGGAGGCTGATCGCGATCAGCCAGCTCGGATAGCTGTCGGTCGGAAAGGCCCTGAGGTCGGTCAGGTTGCCGAACACGGCGACCAGGCCGACGAAGAAGATCGTCGGTGCCAGCACACCGGGAATCGCGGCGCCCGGCACACGCAGCAGCTCGTTCGCGGCGCGGCGCACGAGCGCGGCGACAGTGGCCAGATCAGCCCGTGGGCCGGTCCGCGTGGCCGCCGATGCCGTGCTGGTGGCCGCTTCCATCACATCATCCCACCCGGAGCCGGTAGCGCAGAGCTAGGGCGCTGAGGCCGAAGCCGAGCGCGGAGATGCCGACCAGCGCGATGATCCCTTCGAACAGGATCGAGCTGGAAAAGGTCGAGATCACCGGGTCGCGGATCGCATCGACTATGAAGCTGAACGGGTTCCAGTCGGAGATCGACCGGGCGGGCTCGAGTATCAGGTTCGCCGGGAAGAACGCGGAGGAGAGGAAGAGGACGACGAAAACGAGCGGGAAGAGTCCCTGGACGACCGACGCTGTCCCCGTGCGCAGTGCGATCGCGGCGCCGATGCCGCCGACAGCGGTGGCGGTCGCGCTGACGAAGACGATCACGAGCAGCGCGCCGGGTACCCCCTCCACGATGTGGGCCCCGAAGATCAGCCCGATGGCCAGAAACCAGACTGCTGTGAATGCGCCCATCACCGCCGTCCCGGCCAGTCGCCCCAGCACCATGGCGGAGCGTGAGATCGGCGCTGCGAGAAGACGGTCGGTGAAGCCCATCTCGATGTCGACGGCGAGTGCGATTCCGCCGCTGTTTCCGGCCAGCAGGCAGGCCTGGATCATCGCCCCCGCGAGCATGAAGTCGAGGAAGCCGTGGACCTGTGGGAAGTCGGCGAGCTGGACGGCGCTACCGGCGCCCCCGACCTGGATTGCCAGCAGCGCCGTTGGGAAGATCAGGATCGGAGCCATCAGCTGCGGGCGGCGGAACGTCTGCCTGATCGAGCGCAGCCCGAGCACACCCACGACCCGCGCGTTCAGCCGCAACCGCTCGATCATGTTTCCGGAACCGGCTCGGCCGCGATCTCCGCGCTGTCAGTGGCTTCGGCGTCGGCACCCTCGAGCCGGTGGCCCGTTTTGGCGACGAAGACGTCATCCAGCGTGGGCTGGAGGAGGTCGAGCGACTCGACGACGATTCCGGCGTCGTCGAGCGCCCGCACAACCGCTGCGACCCCCGCCGCGCCGGTCTCGAGCTCGACCGCGACCATCCCGTCCCTGGCCGGGAGCGGCCTTCCGAAGCGCGCCAGAACCTCGTCCGCCTGGTCGCTGCCGTCGGCGGCCAGGACCATCTCGAGGTGGGGTCTGCCGATCTCGGCCTTCAGCGCGCCCGGCGTGTCCTCGGCGACGATCCTGCCGTCGTCGATGATTCCCACCCGGTCGGCGAGCTGGTCGGCCTCCTCCAGGTACTGCGTGGTCAGGAAGACAGTCGTCCCCTCGTCGTTCAGCTTCTGCACCTCCTCCCAGATCGCCTTCCGGCTCACCGGGTCCAGCCCGGTCGTCGGCTCGTCGAGGAAAAGCACCCTCGGCTCGTGCACGAGCGCCGAGGCGAGGTCGATCCGCCTGCGCATGCCTCCCGAGTACGTCCCCACCCTGCGGTCTGCCGCCTGGACCAGTCCGACTCTCCTCAGCAGCACCTCCGCTCTGCGGTGCCCTTCCTCGCGCGGCATCCCGTGCAGGGTGGCCTGCATACGCAGCAGCTCCCTGCCGGTCATCAGCGGGTCGAGCGCCGCCTCCTGCAGGGCGACGCCGATCGCGCGGCGAACGGCAGCCGAATCCTGGACCACGTCGTGCCCCGCGACCGTCGCCGTGCCGCTCGTCGGGCGTAGCAGCGTGGTCAGCATTCGCACGGTCGTCGTCTTGCCGGCGCCGTTCGGCCCCAGGAATGCGTAAATCTCCCCAGCGGCGACCTCGAGGTCTACGCGATCGACTGCGACCACTCCCCCGGAGAACTCACGCCGCAACTCGCTGACCTCAATCGCGGGCATCGCCGGCCGATTCTAGGGAGGCGTCCGCATGGCCCGAAATGTGCTTCGCAACAACCGCTGCGCATTGCGGCCGCCGGGCCATCTAGGCTTTTAGGTGGCTCTCGGCCGCAACAAGAACGCCCCCGGGAGTGTTTCCCCCACTGATGAGAGACGACAAGCAACCGATTCGCAGGCCCGTGTGGCGGCTGGCGTTCGCAGCCGCGGCACTCGGGCTCGTGCTCGCGATCGCGATGACGGCCGGCGCCGGCGCCGTGAAGGTGAAGCTGATCGGCAAGACCGACCAAGCGGCCGATCCCAGCTGCCCCAAGACCCCCTGCGAGGCGGTTGGCAGCGTCACCGGCTTCCAGACCAAGGCCGACGGGGAAAAGGGACTGTTCAAGATCCGCGCAAAGGGCCACATCGTCGCCTGGGCGGTTGAACTCTCCCGCCCCGATTCAGATCAGCGCGAGTTCTTCGGCGACTTCTACGACGACCGCAAGTTCGGCACCCAGCCGGCGGGCGCGATCGCGATCCTCCGTGCCGGCGATGGGGACAAGTACGAGCTCATGCGCCAGAGCCCCGCGGTGAAGCTTTCGTCCGACCTTGGACGCAGGGCCGTGATCACGCTCGATAAGCCGTTGCGCGTGAACAAGGGAGACATCGTCGGCCTGACGATTCCCACCTGGCTGCCCTCATTCGCGGTCAGTCAGCCCAAGGGTGACGTCTGGCGCGCCAGTCGCGGCTCAGAGGAATGTTCCGGGCGCGAGGAGATCCAGAACGGGCGCCCCCATACCGAGGTTGGCTCCGAGCGCAGCTACGGCTGCCGCTATACGACCGCTCGGCTTCTGTACTGGGCCTACTTCGTCCCCGAGTCTCAGGACCAGGGCGGAGGCGGCGGAGGGGGCGGCGGCGGAGGCGGCGGAGCCAGCTAGCCGCAGGACTCCGGGTTTTGCTCACACTCCTGCTCGAATGCCTCTTCGGGGCTGCCGGGCTCGGGTGGGAGGTCGTTCTCCTCACTGTCCACACCCGACTGGCCGCCTGAGTTCCCGCCGGATGAGTTAGACGAATCATCCGTGGACTCGGACGATTCCTCGTCCTCGGGAGAGGAGCCGCCGGTAGATGAATCGTCGCCACCGCTCGGCTCGGGTGTAGTAACGCCGCCGTTGCCGTTGCGATCCTCGGTCTCGGTTTCAGTCGAGGTGGACGTGGTTGTGGTTGTCGCGTCCTCGGCGGCGCCCGTGGCGCCGGTCGACGTCGTCGGTGGGGTGTCCTCGTCGCCGCAGCGGGCAAGCGCGGCGCAGGCAAGCGCCAGCACGAGCGCAGCCGCCAGCCGGGTGGCGCTTCGCCGCAGCCTCAAGGGGCGTCGTCGACCGCGCCCTGACGCTGGCCGCAGTACGGGCAATCGCTGACGTCCAGGCCTATCAACTGCTTGCAGCGCCCACACTCCCGCAGGTTCTCGGGCGTCCGCAGCAGCGCCGACTCCGAAGGGGCGAGCGGCAGCACGCGCGTGACCGGCAGCATCTCCTCGCCGGTCTCACGGTCGATATAGACGCCGTCGACCTCGACCTCCGCGACCGCCTCCCGCCCCGACGCGGGTGCTCGGAGCCGATATTTCTGCTGCTCACTCGTCACAACTGGCTCGCGCTCCGCCCAACAATCAGAAAATCTGCTCCCGCGCTCACAGGTCGCAAACATAACAGGGGGTTAGCCTGGCGGGATCCGCGTCCTGATCTTCCACGGCTATCTGCTGCGCGGCACCGGCAGCAACGTCTACAACGCCAGCCTCGCGCGGGCCCTGGCTCGGCTCGGGCACGAGGTGCACCTGCTCTGCCAGGACCGCGAGGCCGCCGCGCTGGGCTGGGTGGATGCAGTCGGGCGCTGGGAGCAGGGGCGGTTGGCGGTCGAGGCGGTCGAGGAGACGGAGGGATCCCCGGGAGACGGCACGATCACCACCTACACGCCGGACATCGGCGGCCTCCTGCCCGTGTACGTGCTCGACCGCTACGCGGGCTTCGAGGTGAAGACGTTCGGCGAGCTCACCGACGCGGAGCTGGATACGTACCTCGAAGCGAATGTCGCCGCTGTACGCGACGTCGCCGCCGCCACCGAAGGCGGAGTCGACGTCGCGCTCGCGAACCACTTGGTGATGGGGCCGGCAATCCTCGCGCGGGCGGCACTCGGCGAGATGGGCACCGGCCCGCCTCGATACGCAGTCAAGGTCCACGGCTCGGCGATGGAGTTCACGGTGAAGCGGGACCCGGAGCGGTTTCTGCCGTACGCGCGGGAGGGGTTGGAGGGGGCTGGAGGGGTGCTTGTGGGGTCCCGGCATATTGAGGAGGCGCTGGTTGAGACGATGCGGGACGAGGCGCTGCGGACCAAGATTCGCCTTGGGCCTCCGGGCGTGGATGTCGACCTTTTTGCACCGAGGGAGGGGGATGAGGCGGAGAAAGCAGTCCGCGAGCTCGCGACCCGGCTCTCAGGGGGGGTCCCGCACGAAGCGTCCATATACCGGACGGAACTGCAGGGACCCCCCTCCGATGAGGCCTTTGGCCGCGATTCGGGCGCCGCTGCGGCTGCCCTCGGTGCATTCGTTCGTGGAGCCGGACCCCGCGTCATCTTCGTCGGCAAGCTGATCCGCACCAAAGGCGCCGACCTCCTGCTCGCCGCCTGGCCGCTTGTGGTCGAGCGCCATCCTGACGCCCAGCTCCTGATCGTCGGCTTTGGCGGAGCCCTCGCCCAGACCGAGCGCCTGTGGAAGGCGCTCGAACTGGGCGATCTCGAGGCCGCGCGGTCGATCGCTCGATCCGAGGGCGACCAGGGAGTCCTGCGCATGCTCGACGTCTTCCTCTCCTCGGTGCAATCGGGTTACACAGCCGCCGCGCGCGTCGCGGCGGGCTCGGTGCACTTCACAGGCCGCCTCGAGCACGAGGAGGTTGCCGTCGTCCTTCCGGCCGCCGACGCGATGGTGGTTCCCAGCACCTTCCCGGAGGCGTTCGGGATGGTGGCCGCCGAGGCGGCCGCCGCCGGCGTGCTGCCGGTGTCCGCCGATCATTCCGGCCTGCGGGAGGTCTCGAGCGTTCTCGCAGGAGCACTGCCCGATGAGGCGCGACCGCTGGTCTCGTTTGAGCTCGGCGAGGGCGCCGTGGACGCGATCGCGGAGCGGCTGCTCGGCTGGCTGGAGCTCCCTGATCCGGTACGCACGCGGGCTCGAGAAGCGCTCACCCGCACCGCGCGTGAGCGCTGGAGCTGGGAGGGGGTGGCAAGGGGAGTGATCGCCGCCTCCACTGGCGAATAGAATGCGCCCGCTCGTGGCCCCCTCTCCGGCACGAACCATCAGATGAGCCGCGCCACCCTGGCCAAGCTGGTCGGCGCGATGCTGCTGCTCACCGTGGTGCAGTCGGTGATCCTGCTCCAGTTCAACTGGAACGGGGACGCAGCCTCCGAGGAAGCGCCGAAGATCGACACGCTGCTCGACGTGATGATCGTGCTCTCGTCGTTCGTGTTCGCGATCGTGATGGTGATGATGGGCTACTGCATCTGGCGCTATCGCGCCAAGCCCGGCGACGAATCCGACGGCGAGCCGATCCACGGCAACACCAGGCTGGAGATCGCCTGGACGCTGATCCCGACGGTCATCGTGCTCTTCGGCGCCGCCTACAGCTGGATCATCCTCGACGACATCGAGGCGCGTGAGAACCCCTTCAACGTCGACGTCACCGCGCAGCAGTTCGAGTGGACGTTCGAGTACCCCGATCAGCAGGTGACCTCGAAGGAGCTTCACGTTCCCGTCGGTCAGCAGGTGGAGTTCACGCTGAACGCAATCGACGTGCTCCACTCCTTCTGGGTCCCCGAGTGGCGGATGAAGAAGGACGTAGTCCCCGGCCTCACAACGACGGTCGTGGTGACACCCGACCAGGAGGGCACCTTCTCGCTGATCTGCACCGAGCTGTGCGGCTGGGGGCACTCCACGATGCGGGCCTTCGTCGTCGTCGAGTCACCGGAAGAGTTCGAGCAATGGGTCTCCAAGCAGGCCGAAATCCCCGAAAACAGCATCGTCCAACAGGCCCAAGATGCGGCCACCCAGACTGAGTAAGGTGACGCGCCCGTGCCTGTAGCCCTGAAGCAACCCGGCTGGTGGCGAGCCCTCCTCGGCGCCCTGATCGGCGGCGCGTTCGGCTTCTTCCTCGTCGTCATCCTGCGCGAGATCTCGGGCCTGGAGACCTTCCAGACCGAGCAGACCGGCTACCCGCACGTGATCGTGCCGGCGATCACCGCCCCGCTCGGCTTCCTCGTCGGCCTCGGATGCTTCGACTACTGGTTCCGCTGGGCGGCGGGCAGGCCGACGATTCCGGACGACCACTCCCAGCACGGCGCGAAGAGCTGGCGCGACTACTTCAAGTTCAACACCGACCACAAGGTGATCGGGATCCAGTACACGGTCACCTCGATCTTTTTCTTCTTCGTCGGCGGAGGGCTGGCGATGATCATGCGCGCCGAGCTCGCCCAGCCCGGAACGCAGATCGTCGATCCCAGCACCTTCAACGGGCTCTTCTCGACCCACGCGGCGCTGATGATCTTCGTCTTCGTGATCCCGATCTTCGCCGGGCTCGCGAACTACGTGCTGCCGTTGATGATCGGGGCTCCCGACATGGCGTTCCCGCGTCTGAACGGGCTCAGCTTCTGGCTGCTGCCGATCGCGGGGCTGCTTTTCCTGGCCTCCTACCTCGCACCCGGCGGCGCCTTCGACGCCGGCTGGACCGGCTACGCGCCGCTCTCGACCGGGGCCCCGTTAGGCCAGTCGTTCTTCAATCTCGGGGTGCAGTTCGCGGGCGCCTCGTCGGTCGCGACCGCGCTCAACTTCCTGGTCACGATCATCACCATGCGTGCGCCCGGAATGAACTTCTGGCGGATGCCGCTGCTGGTGTGGGCGAACTTCTCCACCTCGCTCCTCGTCGTCGCCGCCACCCCGTTCATCGCCGGAGTGCAGTTCATGGTCCTCTTCGACCGCGCCCTCAGCACCAATTTCTTCCAGTCGGCCTTCGGCGGCGACGTGATCAGCTACCAGCACATCTTCTGGTTCTACTCGCACCCGGCCGTCTACATCATGATGCTGCCGGGCTTCGGAATCATCTCCGAGGTGATTTCGACCCACTCCCGAAAACCGATCTTCGGCTATCGGCTGATGGCCTTGGCGCTGCTCGGGATCGTGGTCCTGGCCTTCGCCGTGTGGGCGCATCACATGTTCGTTTCCGGGATGGCGAGCTGGCTGCGCGTGCCGATGATGATCACGACGCTGCTGATCGCGGTGCCCACAGGGATCAAGGTCTTCTCCTGGCTGGCGACGCTGTTCGGAGCGAAGCTGCACCTGTACTCGACCGCGATGCTGTTCTCGCTCGGGTTCATCGCCACCTTCGTGATCGGCGGCATCTCAGGCGTGATGCTGGGGATGGTGCCGATCGACATCCACGTCTCGGACACCTACTTCATCGTCGCCCACATTCACTTCGTGCTCTTCGGCGGCTCGGTGTTCACCATCTTTGCCGGCATCTACCACTGGTTCCCGAAGATGACCGGGAAGATGTACGACGAGCGGCTCGGGCGCTGGCACTTCTGGCTCACGCTCGTGGGGATGCTGGGTTCCTTCATCCCCATGCACTGGATCGGGATGGAGGGAATGCCGCGCCGTGTCGCCGACTACGCGGCCCAGTTCGGCGACTGGAACCTGTTCATATCCATCTTCGCCTTCCTGCTCGGGGCCGCGCAGCTGATCTTCCTCTACAACATGGTCGTCAGCTGGAAGTGGGGACCGAAGGCGGCGGCGAACCCGTGGCGCGCGAAGACGATCGAGTGGCAGGTCTCGTCGCCCCCGCCGCTCTTCAACTTCGACGAGGTCCCGCGGGTGGTCGGCGGTCCGTACGAGTTCGGCGTTCCGGGGGCCCGTCACGCGATCATGGCCGGTGAGGAGGCGACCGTCGGCACGCCCGAGCCTGCCCACGCGGAAACCACCCCGGCCGGAGCGACATGAGTGCCTCCCCCGCACCAGCCGGGAGCGCCTCCGCGGTGGCGGAGCCGCCGGTCGACGTGGCCGGAAAGACCGTGCTCGCGTTCCTGAACGAGGTCGCCGGCGGGCGCAAGCTGCTCGAGACGCTGCGTGACCGCTCCGAACGTGGCGCCGCGCGGATCGCGCTCGTCGCGCCGCAGAACCAGCCCGCCGCGGGACAGATCGTCGACCTCGACGAGGTCCGCGACGCCGCCACCGCTCGTGTCGAGGTCACCCAGGGGCTGCTTTCCGAGTTCGGGGTCGACTCGGTGGGGTCGGTGATGGATCCGGATCCGTCGCTCGCGCTCGACGATGCGGTGCGCGCCTTCCAGCCGGCCGAGGTCCTGCTTTCGTGCCTCCAGGAGTCGCGCTTCGGACTCCTGCGCCGCGACCTGGTCGAGTGGGCTCGTGAGAACGTGGACGCCGCCGTCACGCACATCCCGGTTCGAATCGAGGACGACGCGATTCGCTGGGACGTCACCCACACCCTGGTGGTGGCGACGAAGACCGTCGACAGCCCGGAGCTGCTCGCGAGCCTCACCGACCGCGCCGCCGAGCGACCGCATCGATACACATTCATCTGCCCGCGCTCGGGCGACCTCACCCGCTCAGAGGTCTCGCAAAAGCTTGCGCGAGCCCTCGCAGAGATGTACAGGCACGAAATCGACGCCACCGGGCAGCCGATGAGCCCCGAGCCGTTTGCCGCGGTTCGCAACGCGATCGAGCACTACCGCATCGACGACATCCTGATTTCGACCCTCGCCGGGCAGCAGTCGGTATGGGTGCAGGAGGGTCTGATCGAGCGCGTGCAGGAGATCAGCGAGAAGCCGATCGAGCACGTGGAGGCCGGCGCCGGCGAGGCCGCCGTGGTCGAAGCGGTCGCCGGCCGCGAGGAGTCGCACCTGTGAGCGGGAGAGGGCGCTGATGGAAAGCGCATCGATCGCGGTCGGCCACGGCGAGCACGAGCATCACGGCCCGCCCGAGGCCAACCAGAGCTCGAAGATCGACCGCCAGACGCTCGGGATCTATCTTTTCATCGTCTCCGAGGCGATGTTGTTCGGCGCGTTCTTCGCCTCCTACTTCTTCATCCGCTCCGTCGCGAACGAGGGCCCGTGGCCACCGGAGCCCTACGAGCTGCCGGTGGCGGTCGCCTTCGTCAACACCCTGATCCTCGTCTCCTCGAGCTTCACCGTCCACTGGGCGCTCGAGTCGATCAAGAGGGGCAACCGCCGCGGCATGCAGATGGGCCTCGCCGCGACGTTCCTGCTCGGCGCGACCTTCCTCTTCATCCAGATGAACGAGTACGTCCACATCGGCTTCAGCGCCCGCGACGGCGCCTTCGGGTCGATCTTCTACGGCCTCACGGGCCTACACGGCGCCCACGTGTTCGTCGGTCTCACCCTGCTCGCCTTCGCCAACATCAGAGCCTGGAAGGGCCACTTCGGGCCCGACGCCAAGAACCACTTGGGCGTCGAGGTGCCGGGGATCTACTGGCACTTCGTGGACGTGATGTGGATCATCGTGTTCACGACGGTCTACATCCTCTAGCGCCCCGGCTTTCGCATCTCCACGGCGATGCTGCCGGTCTTGCCGGTGACCAGGCGCAGGGCGATGTCGACGGCCGTGAACGTCGACAGCAGGACGAAGCTCCAGAGCGAGTCGTGGAAGATCGCGATCGGGGGGAAGAGGCGATCGGGCCAGGGGCTGTAGGGGAAGCGCTCGCGCAGCCAGGAGTGGCAGGTCCAGATCCAGAAGATCGGGTTCGGCTGGTACTCCACGCGCTCCAGCTCCAGCTCGCTCGACTGTGCCAGCGCCGCCAGCGTCGCCTCGTCGTAGAGCGTCCAGTGGCGGGGGAAGTGGTTCCCTCCCCAGTGTCCCCGGAATCTGCGGGCGTCGGCCGACTCCCAGTTGGGCGTGTGGACGACGAACACGCCCCCCGGAGCCAGCAGCTCAGAGGCCCGGCGCGCGAACCGCTCGGGGTCGTCCACGTGCTCGATCACGTGCGCGGCGAGGATCAGGTCGAAGCTCCCGGGCTCCAGCTCGCTGTCCACCTCGAAGCGCCCGCTGACGACCCGGTGCCCGCGCCTTCGCGCGGATGCCGCGGCGGCCTCGTTCATCTCGATGCCGTGGGTCTCCAGCCGTGGGCCGACGGAGCTGGCCTTGTACCAGTCGAGCAGGCGCCCGTCGGCGCAGCCGACGTCGAGCAGGCGCACGGTCCCCTGCCTCCCGAGGCGCTCGACCATTCCCTTGATCCGCCCCTGATACATGCGGATCTTGAGCCGTTTGATGAAGCCGCGACGCCCGTCCTCGTCGGACAGCAGGGTGTACGCGTAGTACGTCGGCGGGTAGATCCGGCCCAGCTCGCTGACGTCGGGGCGGGGGTTGAGGCGAACGAGGCCGCATCGCACGCAACGCACGAATCCGAATTCGGCGTCCGTCGTGTCGTCGTACTCGTGTTCGCGCCCCCTCCATAGGGGCATGCCGTCGTCCGCGCCGCAGTGGTGACACGGCACCTCGACGGTCTTCACACTGCTCATCCGGCGTCAGGGCCCCCGTCAGTGCTTCAGGGCGCGAAAGTAGTCGAGGACCGCGGCGGCGTACGAGGAGCGGTCGAGCACGGTGGGAGCGTCCGCGCGGCTCCCGATGCTCTTCTTCAGTTCTCTCAGGCGCGGCGCTGGGACCGACGGAATCAGGTGGTGCTCGGCGTGGTAGTTCATGTAGTACGGCGCCACGAGGCCGCGCTCGAGGAGGTTGCTGCGAATCGTGATCAGGCGATTGCCGTGCTTCGCCATCTCCGAGTCGGTGACCGCGTGCTCGACGAAGCTGCGGACGAGATGGCACAGGGTCGTCACCGTCGCGAGCGGCGCCAGCCACAGCGTCGGGTACACCCACCAGGCGCACGCGAGGGTGAGGACCGCTGCGATCGCCGCCTGGACGACCACCAGCGAGATCAGGTCGCGTCGTGCGGAGCTCCGCCCGCTCGGCGTGCCGCCGACCCGGGGTCCCATCAGCACCATCCCCGCGTAGCCGCCCAGCACGCCGCCGATGAAGTGCCGGGCGAGGCCCCGCCGGGTCTGCTTTGTCTCGCCCGAATGCAGGTCGCGGTCCGGGTCCTCCGGCGTTCCGAGCAGCCGGTGGTGGGTGAGGTGGCGAGCCTGTGCGGCGCCGAAGGGCGAGCCCACGGGCGCCGCGCACAACCAGCGGCCGACGAAGTCGTTCCAGCGCCGGCCGCCGGGCACGAACTTGCGATGCACGCACTCGTGGTGGCAGTTCAGCAGCGCCTGCTGGCGCGAGGAGACGACGACGAACGCGAGCGCGAACGTGTACCAGGCCGGGTGGGCCCAGAAGAGCGCGATCGCTCCCAGCGCCAGCGCCCAGGCGAGAGCCAGGTAGGCGAGGTTGTAGGCGACCAGGCGGCGAGAGAGAACGGCCAGCCTGCCCACGTCGCGGCCGAGGCCATGAATCTGGCCTGGTCCAGTCCCGTTCGCAGCGGGGGTGCTTTTCTGCGATAGCCCCTGGGTCATGAGTGCCGCCGTGAATGTACTCTGCGTGGTCGAGAGGAGACGAGGTGCACAACCCGCTCAGATCCGAGGCCGAGATGTTCCGGCTCGTCGTGATCATCGGCGCCGGCTGTGCTCTCGTCGTTGCCCTCGCGCTGACCACCGAGCCCGTCTACGGAGCGATCCTGCTCGCCGCCCTGGCCGGGCTCGGCATCGGGCTGGCGTGGCGCGGCTCGCGCGGCTCCGAGCCCCGCAGCACCGAGGTCGCCGAAGGCGGAGGCGACGACAAGCATCGGCTGCTTGTGGTTGCGAATCAGACCGTGGGCGGCAAGGCGCTGCTGAGCGAGATCGAAAATCGCTGTAAGGGGGGTCCCTGCGAGATCCTGGTCACGGTCCCGGCGCTGCCAGGCTCGAAGCTCGACTACTGGGCGTCGGCGACAGACGGGGCAACGGAGGAGGCAAAGAAGCGGCTGGCGGATTCCGTCGCCGCGATCACCGCCTTGGGGCTGACCACCTGGGGCGAGGTCGGTGACTCCGACCCCAACGTCGCGATCTCAGACTCGCTGCGCACGTTCCCGGCGGACGAGCTGGTCATCTCGACGCACCCGCCGCAGAAGTCGAAGTGGCTCGAGCGTGGAGTGGTGGAGCGCGCTCGCGATGAAGTGGACCTTCCGATCACCCACGTGGTCGTCGACCTCGAGGCAGAGGCAGAGGCAGAGGCAGGCCAAGGCAGCGAGCGTCTGAGCTAGTTCCCGCCGGAACCGCCCGTGCCGCCGGAGCCGCCCGTACTGCCGGACCCGTCGGAGCCGCTCGTGCCGCCGGAGCTGCCGCCGCCCGTTTGGGCGATCAGGAACTCGACCAGCGCCGCGAGGTCGTCGGGGGGAATCGATTCGCCGTAGTCGCTGGGCATCACGTCGTCGAAGCCCTGCACGAGATCGGCGCCCGGATCCACGATCGACTCCTCGATCGCCGCCGCGTCCTGGCCCGGGAGCGTCTCGGTCAGGTCCGGGCCCACCGTTCCGGTTGCACCCGGGAAGCCCTCGAGCGTGTGGCACGCAGCGCAGCCGTTGTTTGCGAACACCTGGGCTCCAGGCTCGTCTTCGAATCCCGGGACCGTGGGCGGACCGATGCCCGGGACGCCGGCCACCTGGCCGACGTAGTAGGCGACGTCGGCGGCGTCGTCGCCGGTGACGAGCTCGGCGGGCATGTAGACGTTGGGCTGCTCCGGGTCCGCCGGGCGCGGGTTCGCGACCTGGGCGGTGACCACGCCCTCGACGGTGTCGTTGTCCATTCCCACGGCTCGGGCGTCGGCGAAGGCGGCGTCGAGGTTCGGCCCGACGCCCTCGGCGGTCGCCGCCTCCGCGAGCGCATGACATGTGCCGCACTTCTCGATGAACATCGCGCGGCCGTTGGCGGCATCGAGGGTCGAGCCGCTGTTGCATCCAGCGACCCCCGCGAGTCCCGCGGTGGCGACTGCAAGGATGATTAGCCTCGCCAGGCGCGACACGGCGCGGATCTTATATCGGGCCGTGGGCGGACCTCAGCCCACTCGCGCGCCGAATCCGCGATTGAGCCCAGGCGCCCGATCGGATAGGGTGCGGATCGTCACTATGCAGGTTCGCGAAGGCATGTCGGGGGTGGTCCTGACCCTGGGAACAGCGCACACCTTGCGGGACGCGGCGCGGAAGATGACCGAGAAGGGTGTGGGCGCGGCCGTGGTGATCGACGAGCAGGCGCCGGGCCCCGGCGTGATCAGCGAGCGCGACATCCTCACTTCGCTCGGGAAGGGCGAGGACCCCGACACCGAGCGGGTTGGCAACCACCACTCCGACTCGATGATCTCCGCCGCGCCTGACTGGAGCCTCGAGCAGGCGGCGACGGAGATGTCCCGCCGCCACATCAGGCACCTGGTCGTCGTCGAGGGCGGCGAGCTCGTCGGCGTGCTCTCGATGCGCGACATCGTCCGCTGCTGGACTACCGAAGGCGCCACGTCAGGCATGACGCCGCCCGAGTAGCTCGCGGGCTACTCGGTCGTGTGAAGGTGGCGGCAGCACCGCGGTCACCGTCTGCTGCTCGACCGGCATCCGGGCGATCTCGTCCTCGTTGTCGGTGACCCAGCGGATCAGGGACCCGAGGGCGAAGACGGCTCCGACGACGATGTACACGCTGCCGGCAAACAACCCGACGCAGACGAGCGCGATTCCGAACGCCATGAACGCCGGCACCCACGACGGCCTGGGCACGTAGATCAGCTCGCTCGCCGGCGGGGACTTTTCCGTCTTCACCCATCCTGGCCCTACCCGATGTAGATCATCGCCGCGTAGAAGGAGAGGCCGAAGAAGAAGACCGCGACGGCGGCGGCCAGCAGCGCCGCGTTCGTGTTCCTCTGTGCTCGGCGGCGATCCACGCGAATCTTCTATCAGAACCCGCTGACGCGGTCGAGCGCCATCGCGCAGAAGAGCAGCGCCAGATAGGCCAGCGATGCGAGATACAGCCGCAGCGCGCCGCGACGAGAAGGGTGGCGCAGCAGCACGGCCGCGAGCCCGACCAGGCCGCCGCCGAGCAGCACGGCGGCGACCGCGTAGCCGGCTCCGAACAGGCCCGTGAACGCGGGGGCGAGACTGACCGCGACGAGCACGATCGCGTAGGCGAGGATCTGCCGCCTCGTGACGTCGTCGCCGCGGACCACGGGAAGCATCGGCACTCCCGTGCGCGCGTAGTCGTCCTTGATCAGCAGCGCGAGCGCCCAGAAATGGGGCGGTGTCCAGCAGGAACACGATCGCAAACAGCCACAGCGCCTCGACTGACAGCCCTCCGGTTGCCGCGGCCCACCCGACCAGGGGTGGAATTGCTCCGGCCGCCCCGCCGATGACGATGTTCTGGGGGGTCAGCGGCTTCAGCCACACGGTGTAGACGAGCGCGTAGCCGACGAGCCCGGCCAGGGACAGCGCGGCGGCGAGCGGGTTGACGGCGATTGCAAGCTCAGCCACCGCGAGCGCGCCGAGAACGAGCCCGAAGATGAGCCCGTGCAGCGGCTCGATCCGGCCCGATACCAGCGGCCGGCCTCGCGTGCGATCCATGCGAGCGTCGCGCTCGCGGTCGAGGTAGTGGTTGATCGCTCCGGCGCCCCCGGCGGCCAGATAGCCGCCGAGCATCGTCAGCAGCACGGCCGACGCCGCCGGTCCGGCGGGATCGGCGACGTACATCGCCGCCACGGTCGTCAGCAACAGCAGGCTGATGATCCGCGGCTTGGTCAGCGCGATGTAGTCGCGGACAACGGCGAGCGCGGGAGCCACGCTTGCGCGCGGCGCCTCGCGAAGTGCGGCGGTGTTCGCTGAGCTCTCCATGTCAGATGGCTGCGGCCGCCTCCTCTGCTCGGGCGCCGCGCACCGATGTGGCGCGCGGCGAGGGCACGGGGACGAGCTCCATCGCCGCCTGCACTGTAGTCATCCAGAGCAGTGTGCCGGTGGCGAGGTGGGCCACGATCAGCCCCGCATGCTCGCCCAGCCAGACGTTGAGCGCCCCGAGCAGCACCTGGACGGCGAGCAGCACCGCGATCGCCGGAAACGCCCGCGAGCGGATTCCGCGCCGGACGGCGACGATGACGAACACGACCAGAGCGATCGCGGCCAGGTACATCAGCGCTCGATGGGTGAGCTGGATGTCCATCAGCCGGCTCTGCCCGAACGGGAACGCCTCGCCGGCGCAGGCTGGGAACTGGTCCCCGCATGCCGAGTGTGCGCCCTGAGCGGCGCCCGCGCCCTCGGCTCCCTCCTGCTCGGTTCCCGCCACCAGCCCGCCGGCGACGATCGTCGCGAGGAGGAGGGAAGCGGCCACGACCGAGAGCGCTCGCAGCCCTCGAGTCGCGCCCCGTGGGGCGGAGTCGGCCTGCTCGGGCGCGGCCGCCCGGCGCGTCGCGATCAGGATCCCGAGCAGGAGCATCGCCAGCCCGAGGTGGGCCGCGACAAGCTCCTCGGCGAGGTTGCTCTCGACCGTGGCGCCGCCCAAACCGGCCTGGACCAGCACCAGGACGCCGGCGGCGATCGAACCTCGCACGAGCCACGTGCGGTCGCGGAGATGCCGGATCGCCGTCCAGATCAGGGCCACGATCAGGATCGACACGACGCCGGCAGCAACTCGGTGGCTGAACTCGATCGCGGTCGAGCCCTCGAGGAAGGAGGGCAGCACGCTGCCGTCGCAGAGCGGCCAGCCGTGCGTGCCGCTGCCGGCCGGACCGCACCCGAGCCCCGAGTCGCTCACCCGCACCACGCCGCCGATCAGGACGAGAACGAACGTGGCGACGATGGTCACGTTGATCAATGCGCGGAAGCGCCCGAGCGCATCCCGCCCGCCATGCAGCAACCCGGCCCGCATCGCTTTCAGGCTACCGGGGCCTCTGCGTCGAAGTCGCGGGCGCGCACCGCTCGCCGGATGTCCTCGAGTGGCTCGGCGGAGCGCACGTCCGGCACCGCGTCGAAGTTGTGCGGCGGAGGAGGCGAGAGCGCGAACCATTCGAGCGTCGTGCCTCCCCACGGATCGGGGCCGACCCGGGTGCCGTGATGGACGCTGCGGACCGCGTTCACCAGCGTCATCAGGATCCCCGCGGCGACCCCGAGCGAGCCGATCGAAGAGACGAGGTTCCAGCCGTCGAGGCCGGCGCCCTCGACGTACTCGGAGATGTCGACGGGCTGTCCCTCCATTCCGGCGAAGAACATCGGCATCAGCATCAGCTGCAGGCTGATGAAGAGCGTCCAGAACGAGAGCCGGGCCAGGCCCTCGCTCATCATCCGGCCGGTGATCTTCGGGAACCAGTGATACAGCGCCGCGAACCCGCCGAACACGCTGCCGCCGACCAGCGCGTAGTGGGTGTCCTGCCAGGCGGTTGCGGTGTTGTTGAGCAGCCAGCCGACGGGGACGACGGAGTAGCCCAGCTCGGCCGCGAGTCCGAAGCTCATCGCGCTGATCGCCCCGAGCGCGAACAGCATCGGCGCGCGGATGTTCAGGCTGCCTCCCCACAGCGTCGCCACCAGGTTGAAGAAGATCACCCCGAGGGGGACCAGCAACGCGAGCGCGAACAGCATCGCGAAGTAGTCGAAGCCGATCCGCAGATCGGCGGTGTACATGTTCTGCATCCAGGCGAAGAAGCCGATGCCGGCGACGGCTACGAGGGAGCCGGCGACGGCGCGGTGGGAGAAGATCGGCTTGCGCGAGAACGTGGGGACGATCTCCGCCAGCACCCCGACGGCGAAGATCACGATCGTCAGGTAGGCGCTGGTGTAGAAGATCCAGCTCAGGTGCTGGAAGAGGATCGGCGCGCCGCGTTCCCCGGCGGCGAAGAAAACGCCGTCGAAGTTACGGTCGTAGAACAGCATCGTCAGCGCCGCGAGCAGCACCGGACCGGCGACGAGCATCAGACAGGAGATCACCGTCGCCGACCAGGAGAACAGCGGCAGCCGCCGGAACGCCATCCCCGGCGCCCGCAGCCGGGCCACTGTGACGACGAGGTTGATCGCCGCGCAGATCAACCCGGCGACGGCGAGCGCGAGCCCGACGATCCAGGCGTCGACACCGTTGCTGACGCTGAACGCCTCTTCCGACAGCGGCGGAAACGCGAACGTGCCCGCGTCTGCGGGGGTGTAGAGGAACGTCGCGTAGATCGTCACCCCGCCGGCGAGATAGAGCCACCACGACAGCGCGCCGAGCCTTGGCAGCGCGGCGCTGCGGGCGCCGATCTGGAGCGGGACGACGTAGGTGGCGATCCCGAACGCCAGCGGCAGCGCGAAGAGAACGATCGCGGTCGCCCCGTAGGCCGACAGCAGCTGGTCGAAGATCGTGTAATCGATCATCGTGTTGTCGGGCACGATCAGCTGCAGGCGCATCAGCACCAGCTCGGTCACCGCCAGAACGAGGAAGACGAGCGCCGTCGCGATGTAGAGCACCCCGACCTGCTTGTGGTCCGTCGATGTGGCGATCTCGATCCATGCCGGGCGCTTGCGCGGGACCTCCCGCGTGATCACCTCCGGGCGTGGCTTGGCGACCTGGAGCTCGGGGGTGCTCACTGATCCTCCTCGGCGGCCGCCGTCTCGGCGTTGACCCGATCCTGGACGGCGGCCTGCGCCTCGGCGAGGTCGGCCGCCTGCTGGTCGAGCCAGGCCTGGTACTCCTCGGCGCTGAGGGCTCGGACGCTGGCCTGCATCGTCGGGTACGACGGTCCGGAGAAGGCCGCGGACTGGCCCTCGTAGGTGCCCTCCTCATCGACCTTGAACCAGGTCTCCTGGTGCTGCCCGGGGACGGCATCGACCTTGCCGCCGAGCGCCGGCACCGACCAGCGGTGAAGGACGTCGGTGGAGGTGATTCGAAGCACGACGGAGGTGTCGACGGGGACGACGAGCTCCTGGTAGGAGAAGAGGCGCGGAGCGCCCTCCTCGACGGGGTAGTCGAAGCGCCACAGCCAGCGCTGGGCGGTGACGTTGATCTCGAGCGGCGCGATGTCCGCAGGCTTGGTGATCCGCGTCTGCGCGCTGAGCGCCAGCGATGCCTCGAGACCGTCGGGGCCGGAGGGCTCCACGTCACGCACCCGCTCGGTCATGATCAAGCCGAAGACGAACAGCGCGATCGCGACCGCCGACAGCACCGCCGCGACGCGCCCCTGAAGGCCGCGCCCGGACTGCACCCGCCTCGGCTCGTCTCCCCGCCGTGCCCGGAACCGGACCACGGCGACGATCAGCGCTGCGTTGATCGCCACCGCGAGCAGCACCCCGACGATGAGGAGGACCCAGTAGGCGGTGGTGATGTCGTCGGCGTTGGGCGAATGCGCCTCTTCGGGCGCGAGGGGGATTGCCGCTGCTGGGGCGACGGCGAGCAGCAGCGCCGCGCTCGTCAACAGCGCAGTAAGTGTGGCGAGCAGTCGGAGCCGGGCCAAGGCGGGCGCCATTCTATGTTCAGAGCAACCCTTCTGCGCGCACCGGCCCCACACAAGCACGTCCTTATACTCGCGCCCGCCTTGCGCTGGCCGCTCTCAGCACGCCCGGGAGGCCGCTCGGCGCGGCGGGCAGCCGTCCGCGGCGCGGCGGCGTCGCTGCTCGTCGCATCGATAGCCGTACCGCTCTTGCGAAGGCGCCTGGGGATTCCGCAGCCGGTGACGCTCGCCGCCGCCGTTGCGGGTCCGCTCGCGCTAGCTGTTCTGCAGCCGCGCACAAAGGGGCGCGATGCGACGATCTACGCACTCCAGATGTGGGGCTTCCTGCATGTGAAGGACCTCGCCTACGACGATCCAGAGCGGCTCGCCGGGCGACTGCGGATTCACTATCCGATCCGGGCCGACCGCGCGCTCGGGGGGGGTGAGCTGCCGACCGTGCGGCTGCAGCGCCTGCTTGCCCGCCCGGGGAAGGTGACGCGCCTCGACTGGACGCTGACGATGGTCCACTGGTCCTGGTTCTTCGAGCCGCACCTGTCGCTGGCGTGGATCCTGCTCCGCGACACCGACCGCTTCCCGCGCGCGGCCCGGCAGATGGCCGTCGCCTACGACCTCGGGTGCCTCCTCTACCACCTGGTCCCGACCGCACCGCCGTGGTGGGCGGCGTCGGAGGGCCACATCGGCGCCGAGGGCCGGCGGGTGATGGTCGAGGTGGGAGAGCAGGCCTGGGGAAGGGCGTGGCCGCGCATGTACGACTCCGTTGGAGGCAACCCCTGGGCGGCAATGCCCTCGCTTCACTTCGGAACGTCCGTGATGGCCGCAATCCTGCTCTCCGAGAGCGGCCCCGCCCGGGGTGCCGCTGGATGGTCCTATGCGCTCACCCTCGGCTTTGCGCTCGTATATCTCGGAGAGCACTACGTCGTCGACCTGCTGGCCGGCGCAGCGCTCGTGGCCGTGGTCCGAAAGGGCGAGCGCTATGCCGAGCCGGTTGCGACCGTCGTCAGCCGCGCAATCCAGAGGCTGGAACGGGTAGCCAACCCCTAGCGATGCCTGACTCGGAGCAAAAGCGCGAAGACCTGGCGGTCGACGAGCTTGATCCGAGCCGAAACGGCGAGCCCGACGTAGACGTCGAAGGCGACGAGGACGAGGCAGAACCGTCGTTCTTCGATCCGAAGCGGCTGCTGCAGACGTTCGTGATCGTCGTCGTCATCGTGATCGCGATCTACGTCCTGCTCCCGAACGTCATCGGGCTCGAGGATGCGCTCGACAAGCTCGGCACCGGGGACCCCCTCTGGCTTGTGATCGCGCTCACGTTCACGTTGGCAATGTTCGGCTCGTACGTCGCGCTCTTTCGCGGCGTGATCGGCGAGAAGAGCGTTCAGCTCGACTGGCGGGAGTCCTACGAGATCACGATGGCGGGGCTGGCGGCGACGCGGCTGTTCTCGGCCGGCGGCGCAGGTGGGCTCGTGCTCACCTACTGGGCGGTGCGAAAGGCGGGGATGGTGCGGCGCGAGGCCGCGAGCCGGATGCTCACGCTGCTGCTGTTGATGTACACGGTCTACCTGCTGGCGCTTGTGATTGACGGCATCCTTCTGCGCGCCGGAGTGTTCTCGGGGCCCAACCCGCCCGGGCTGACGATCGTGCCGGCGGCGATCGCCGGCGGGATCCTGATCCTGATCGGCCTGATGGCGCTGATCCCGCAGGACTTCGAGCGCCGGATCGCCCGCTTCACCCGCGGCTATCGCTTCCAGACAGCCGCGCGGCGGCTGGCGAGCGTGCCGGCCACCCTCGCGAACGGCACCCGGATGGCGCTCGGCTTCGTCCGCCAGCCCTCCAGAGGCGGGCTGGCGATTCTCGGCGCGATCGGTTTCTGGGCCGCCAACATCGGCATCCTCTGGGCGAGCTTTCACGCCTACGACATCGAGGTGCCGCTGGCCGTCGTCGTTCAGGGGTTCTTCATCGGCATGGTGGCCAACCTGATCCCGTTCGTCCCCGGGGGCGTGGGAGCCGTGGACGCGGGGATGATCGGCACGTTCGTCCTCTTCGGGCTCGACGGCTCGACCGTGTTCGCCGCCATCCTCACGTATCGGCTGTTTGCGTTTTGGCTTCCGATCCCGCCGGGTATCGTGGCCTTCTTCCAGCTGCGCCAGACGGTGGCCCGCTGGGAGGAAGAGCGTGGGGCCCTGGCACCCCTTACTTCAGAAAGTAAAGTATGATTTAGTCATGGAAGCATCGCCGAAGATCGAGAACGTGATCATTGTCGGTGGCGCCTGCGCCGGCTACACGGCGGCGCTCTACGCCGCCCGCGCCAACCTCGAGCCGCTCGTCATCGAGGGGTTCCAGTGGGGCGGCCAGCTTCAGAACACGACCGACGTCGAGAACTACCCCGGCTTCCCGGAGGACGGGATCATGGGGCCGGAGCTGATGCAGAAGTTCCGCGACCAGGCGGAGCGCTTCGGAACCCGCTTCATCTCCGACGACGCGACCAAGATCGAGCTCTCCGACGGCGGCATCCAGCGGGTCTGGGTCGGCGACGACGAGTATCAGGCCAAGGCCGTGATCCTCGCGATGGGCGCCGAGCCGAAGCGGCTCGGAGTACCCGGCGAGCTGGAGCTGGGCGGCAAGGGGGTCTCCACCTGCGGAGTCTGCGACGGAGCCTTCTTCAAGGGCGCGAACGTGATCGTCGTCGGCGGCGGCGACTCGGCGATGGAGGACTCGATCTTCATCTCCAAGTTCGCCAACCGGCTGACCAGCGTCAACCGCCGCGACGAGTACCGCGCCTCGAAGATCATGCAGGAGCGCGCGACGGGCTCAGGACAACATCGACTTCAAGACCCCGTTCGTCGTCGAGGAGTTCGTCGCCGGCGATGACGGCAAGCTCGACCACGTCCGGGTGCGCAACGCCGACAGCGGCGAGACCGAGGAGATCGACGTGGGCGGCGCCTTCGTCGCGATCGGACACACCCCGCGCTCTGAGCTGGTCGAGGGACAGATCGACACCGACGAGAACGGCTACGTGATCGTCGACGAGCCCTCGACCCGAACCAAGCTCGCCGGTGTGTTCGCGGTCGGCGACCTCGTCGACCACACCTACCGACAGGCGGTCACGGCCGCCGGCTCCGGCACCAAGGGTGCGCTCGACGCGGAGTGGTATCTGCGGGACGTGCCGCCCTCGCCCGAGGCCCATTGGGCCACGGGCCCCGAGCACGAACAGCGCGAAGCCGCACAGGCCCCGGCGGCTTAGCGAAGCCGCTCCCGCACCGCAGTAAGGTTCGCCGACCATGACCATCGCCGAATCCTCCGCCATCCACGGTCGGGGCATCCTCCGCTTCGCGTCCGGGTGCCCCTTCCACGCCCGAGTTGGCTCAATCTCATCTGCATGAGATGGCCGTGATCGAGAAGCCTGAGACGCTTGGGCTGAAGCCATTCCACGAGTTCGACGACGCGAACGCGACCTGGCCGCGAGGCGACCGGCCGGCCGCGATCCGCGGCGCCGCAGCCGAGTTTCGCGCCCGCTTCGCCACCCCCGAGAACCGGGTCCGCGCCGTGCGCACGGTCGACATCGCCTCGGCCGGCTACCCGGTCAAGTTCGCGTTCGGGGGCGCTGCGATCGGCGCCAACCCCTACATCAACATCATCAACCGCCTGCAGGTGATCCAGTTCGAGGACTTCGACGGTGATTTGAAGACGCTCGCCTACGAGCCGACGGTCCCCGAGGGCCCGGCCGAGGCGCCCTTCTACCAGCAGAACATCGAGCGCCTCGGAGAGTTCCTCTCCTACAAGGTTCTGGCGAAGATCTGGAACCACCCCGACGAGGCGCTGCTGAAGGCGGGCCTTCGTCCCGAGGACGTCGACTTCGTCAGCTTCGACCACCTGCACGTCCAGGACGTGCGCTTCGTTTTGGGGACGACCGAGCCGATTGCAGGGGAGAGCGCGCCGCGCCCGCCGCTGTTCCCGAACGCGAAGCTGATCGCGCAGCGCAAGGAGTGGGACACGTTCGCCTCCCTGCACCCGATGCAGTGGGCCTGGTACGTGGCCGAGGGGATCAAGGACGTGCCGACCGACAACGTGGTCCTCGTCGAGGGAGACGTCGAGCTCGGCAAGGGCGTGGCACTGGTTTGGACGCCCGGCCACACCGACGGCAATCACTCTGTGTGCATCAACACCCCAGACGGCGTCTGGGTCTCGTCCGAAAACGGCGTCTGCGCCGACAACTGGCACCCGCACTTCTCGAAGATCCCGGGCGTGCGCAAGTTCGCCGAGTTCTTCAACCGCGAGGTGGTCCTGAACTCGAACACGCTCGAGGACTCGATCGACCAGTACGACTCGATGATCAAGGAGAAGGCGCTGGCCGACCCGAACCCGCACGACCCGCGCTACGCAAACGTCTTCCCGTCCTCCGAGATGGCGAGCTGGAAGCGCCAGTGGCCCGTGCTGCCGACGTTCACCTACGGCGGCATGAACTACGGCGAGATCGAGCGCCCGGCGTCGGGCAACGGACGCCCCGGTTAGCGAAGCGCCAGGCCCTCCGCAACCGCCCGGCGAAGCAGCGGAGCAGCCCGGTAGCGCTCCTCACCGAGCTCTGAGCGCAGAGCATCGAGAAGGCCGAGCACGCGCTCGGGACCGATTGCATCGCCCCACTCCAGCGGGCCGCGGGGCCAGTTGAAGCCGAGCCGCATCGCGGTGTCGATGTCCTCCGCGCTCCCGACCCCGCGGCCGAGGGTGAAGGCTGCCTCGTTGACGAGCTGGGAGACGATCCGGCCGAGAATCCAGCGCTGGAGGTCGGGGTCGAGGTCGATAGCGGCGTCGCCCGGCCAAGCGATCACGTCCGGCTCGGAGCCCGCTTTCCGCTCGGGATCGTCGGCGCGGTGCGGGCCGCTGGAGTAGTCGTAGTAGCCGCGCCCGGTCTTCCTGCCCAGGCGGCCGGCGGCGACCATCTTCGCCTGGATCGGGTGCGGTTGCCAGCGCGGCTCGTGAAAGCTCTGCTCCCAGAACGACTTCGCGACCTCGAAGTTGACATCGACCCCGACGAGATCCATCAGCTCGAACGGGCCCATCCGGAAGCCGCCGCCGATGCGGACGATGCGGTCGATCTGCTCATGGGTGGCGATCCTGTCGCCGAGCATTCGAAGTGCCTCGAGTGAGAACGGCCTCGCGCAGCGGTTGGCGATGAAGCCGATCTCGTCGCTCGCCCGCACCGGCACCCGCCGCATCCGCACCGCGACATCGGTCGCTTCCTCCAGAGCCTGCGGCGAGGAGTCGGATCCGGCGACGATCTCGACCAGCCGCATCAGTGGCGGCGGGTTGAAGAAATGCATCCCCACGACCCGGTCGGGCTGCTCGACGCCGGCGGCGATCGCCGTCACCGAAAGCGAAGAGGTGTTGGTAGCCAGGATTGCGTCGCGCTCACACACCGCGGCCAGGCGCCCGAAGAGGCCTCCTTTGACTTCCAAATCCTCTGGCGCGGCCTCGATCACCAGCTCGCAGCCGGCGAGGTCGTCGAGCTCCGGAGCGGGGTGGACCCGCTCCGCCGCCCCCTGCGCTTCGCCTTCCGACCAGCGCCCCCTCTCCACGCCCTTTCCCAGCCCCTCGCGCAGGCGCTCGACGCCGGCCGACAGCGCGCCCGCGTCGGGATCGTGCAAGAACGTCTCGAACCCGCCCATGCAGGCGAGCTGCGCGATCCCCGAACCCATGGTCCCGGCGCCGGCGACGCCGACCCGCTCGACGCTCACGCTACGGCCCCGGATCGGGCGGCTTCTCGCCCTCCCAGTAGTCGACCTCGTCGGCGTCTCGGAAGAGCTTCCGATAGCCGGTCGCCGGCCGGCCGGGGGGCTGCTCGCGGGCGATTACCTTGCCGGAGTCCGGATACAGGCCGACCTCGGGGCCGTTCATCTCGCTCAGCATCAGCACTCTCGAAGGCTCGCTGCCGCGGTTCACCACCTGGTGCGCGCCCTCCATCCCGATCGGGAAGGAGACGACCTCCCCCTCGTCGAGCTCGCGCCACCCGTCGGGTGTGCGCAGGCTGGGCCGGCCGCTGATCACGATCAGCATCTCCTCGTTCGCCAGGTGCGCGTGGTACGGGCAGATCGCCTGGCCGGAAGGGAGCTCGTAGAGGCTGGCTCCGAGCCGATCGGACCCGGCCTGGATGCCGATCTCGGCGCCGCGCCAGGTGAAGCCGTCGCGAGACTCGGAGTCGTCGAAGTCGGGGTTGAAGACGTTCGCCATCAGCGCCCCTTGAAGTCCGGCTTGCGTTTCTCCAGGAAAGCCTCCATGCCCTCGACCCGGTCCTCGGTGGCCATTGCAAGCTCGTACAGCCGGCGCTCGGCGTCGAGCCCGCCGCTCATCGGCATCTCCTCGGCAGCAAGCACGGCCTGTTTGGCGAGGCGGGCGGCGATTGGCGGCCGGCTTGCCACGACCCCAGCCAGCTCCACCGCCTTTTCGAGCCACTCGCGCTTGCCGGTGACGGAGTTGACGAAACCCATGCCCAGCGCCTCCTGGGCGCTGAGGCGGCGGCCGGTCAGCAGCAGCTCCATCGCACGCTGCTTGCCGATCGTTCGCGCCAGTCGCTGGCTGCCGCCACCGCCCGGGATGATTCCGAGCGTGATCTCCGGCTGGCCGAACTCGGCCTGCTCGGAGGCGACGATCATGTCGCAGGTAAGCGCCAGCTCGCAGCCCCCGCCGAGTGCCCAGCCCGAGACCGCGGCGATCGTCGGCGTCTTGACGGCGGCCACGCGCCGCCAGAAGCTCGCCGACGGATGGCGAAGCGCTTCCTCGAAGGTGCGATCGCGAAGGGCGCGGATGTCCGCGCCTGAGGCGAACACCTCGTCGGACCCGGCGATGACGATGCAGCGCACCTCGGGATCGGCGTCGAAGCCCTCGAGCGCGCTCGCGAGCTCCTCCATCAGCTCCGGCGAGAGCGCGTTCCGGGCCTCGGGACGGTTCAACCGCACCAGCGCGACCCGATCGCTGACGCTGGTCTCGATCAGCTCGGGCATCGCCGGCTACTCGTCTGCTTCGGCTTCGTACGGGAGGAACGCGCTGATCCCGGTCGCATCGCGGGCGATGATCAGCTTCTGGATCTGTGACGTGCCTTCGTACAGGGTGGTCACGCGCGCGTCGCGCAGGTAGCGCTCGACCGGGTGGTCGTCGACATACCCGGAGCCACCGTGGACCTGGATCGCGGCGTTCGCGCACTCAATCGCCGCCTCGGTTGCATACAGCTTCGCGACCGAGGTCTCGACTGTGTTCGGCTTGCCCGCGTCCTTCAGGATCCCTGCGCGCAGCACCAGCATCCGGGCCGCATCGCGCTTCACGATCATGTCGGCGATCAGCTCCTGGACGAGCTGGAAGCGGGCGATCGGCACACCGAACTGCCGGCGCTCGGTCGAGTATGAGACCGACGCGTCGACGCATCCGTCGCAGATCCCGACGCTGCCGGCCGCGACGCTGTAGCGGCCCGAGTCCAGGGCAGACATCGCGACCTTGAATCCCTCTCCCACCTCGCCCAGCAGGGCGTCGTCTCCGACCTCGACAGCGTCGAGCGAGATCTCGGCCGTGTCGGAGGCGCGCAGCCCCAGCTTGCCGTGGATCGGTTGGCTCGAGTAGCCCTCGCTGTCGGTGGGGACGATGAAACAGGCGAGTCCGCGGTGCTTTTGCTCGGGGTCGGTCTGGGCGAAGATGAGCGCGAAGTCGGCGTAGTTGCCGAACGAGATCCACATCTTCTGGCCGCTGATACGCCAGCCGCCGTCCACTCGCTCGGCGCGGGTCTTGAGCGCTGCAGCGTCGGAGCCGGTGTCCGGCTCGGTGAGCCCGAAGCAGCCGAGCGACTCGCCCGAGCAGACGCGGGGGAGCCAGCGCTGTTTTTGCTCCTCGGTGCCCCAGCGCTCCAGCGAGCTGCCGACGAGCGAGGTCTGAACCGAGACCACGGTTCGCATCGCGGAATCGCCGCGGCCGACCTGCTCGACGATCAGCGCGTAGCTGACGTAGCCGAGAGCGCGACCGCCGTAGTCCTCGCCGAGCACCGAGCCCAGGTATCCCATCTCGCCGAGCCTGCGCGCCAGCTCACGGTCAAAGCGCTGCTCGCGATCGCTCTCTCGCGCCCGGGGAATGATCTCCCGGTCGGTGAACTCGCGAGCCGTATCGGCGATCAGGCGCTGTTCGTCGCTGAGCTCCAGGTCCACGGAGCCCAGACCCTAGTTGTTCAGCTCTGCCTCGATCGCTCGGCGCAGCGCGGCGGCGGCCTCCTCGGTTCGCGGCCCGGGCACCTCTGGCAGCGGCTTGGAGTCCACGGTGGATATGGCCTGGACCTCGCGCGTGGTGGAGGCGAGAAACGCCTCGGTGGCCGAGCTCAGCTCCTCCAGCTTCCACTCGCCCTCGATCACCTCCATCGCCTCGAGGATCAGCGCCCGGGTGATCGACTCGAGGATCCCGGACTCGATCGACGGCGTTCGCAGGATGCCGTCATCGGAGGCCCAGAAGACTGTTGACGTCGGCGCCTCGAGCACGATTCCATCCGGGCGCACGAGCAGCGCTTCGTCCGCTCCGCGAGCCGCTGCCGATCTGGTCGCCTGCATGTTCGCCGCGTAGGAGATCGACTTCACCCCCGTCAGGATCCCGCTGGGTGCGTAGGTGACACTCGCCACGCTTGCGGCAGGCGGCCAGGAGGGAAGCGGCTCGCAGAGCGCAATCCGCCTTCCACCCCGGGTGACGACGATTCGCAGCGCCCCGTCGTGGTCTCCGTACTCGGCCAGGAGCGCATCGACCTCGGCTTCCAGCGCCTCGCGGTCGAACCCAAGCTCGATCGTGTCGGCCGAGCGTCCGAGCCGGTCGAGGTGATCGCTAAGCCGGAACGGCCTGCCCGAGTACAGCTTGATCATCTCGAAGGCGCCGTCGCCGCGAAGCAGCCCGTCGTCGGTGACCGAGATCGTCGCCTCGGGAGCCGCGCTGATGGCGCCGTCCAGACTTGCGATGTGCTCGCCCACGAGAGCGAGGCTACTTGCTGAAGAGGTGGCTCAGTCCCGGCCTCGAGGTTCTCGACGAGGTCGCGACGCCTGGCCGACCCCGACGCATAGGGATGTCCATATGGTCTTAGTGCAGGCACTCTAGCCGCGGCGCTACGCGGGATACTGCGCGGGCGATGTCGCAGGAGAACTTGGAGATCGTGCGCCGATGCATGGAGGCCTACGCAGGCGGCGACGTGGAAGAAATGCTGTCGTACGTAGATCCGGAGAGCGAGCTTCACTCAGCGATCATCGGTGGCGCCGAAGGAAACATGTTCCGGGGACACGACGGATTCCGACGGTGGTACGCCGAATCGATGGAGAGCTTCGAGGAGCTGAATACGGAGTTCACGGAGTACCGGGATCTGGGTGAACGCATCGTCGCGTTCGGACACATCCATGCCCGTGGCCGCGGGAGCGGTCTGGAGATCGACTCGCCCACGGGCTGGGTATTCACGGTTCGAGACGGCAAAGTGATGAGGGCCGAGGGTTTCCTGAATCCCGCAGACGCCCTCGAAGCCGCCGGGCTGCGGGAGTAGGCGATGTCGCAGGAGGAGCGCATCGCGGAAAACGAGGCCTTTTGCCGGGACCTCAACAAGAGCAAGCACGACTGGCTCAGGAGTGGCCTTCAGGTAGCGGGTTTTCGATGCGAGTGCTGGCGGATCGATTGCGGCGTCCGCATACAACTGTCCAGGAGGGAATGGGAGGAGGTCCGCTCTCGAGCGGAGCGCTTCGCTGTCGCGCCGGGGCACCTAGCCACCGACGTCGAACCGGGCGTTGAAGTGGTGGTCAATGAATACGAACACTTCTGGATCGTCGAAAAGCGCGGCAAGGCGGGAGACGTTGCCGCAAAACGCGAGTAGGCGATGTCGGAGTGGCTCCTCGATCACACCGAAGCCCTCGAAGCCGCCGGGCCGAGCGAGTAGGGCGCTCCCCCGTTTCAGCCGGGAGCGGTGCTCGTCGCCTCGGGGTTCTCGACGATGGTGGCCAACCCCTGACCTACTCCTACGCACAGAGAAGCGATGCCATAGCGAGCGCGGCGGCGACGCAGCTCCCAGATCAGCGTCGTCAGGATCCGGGCGCCTGAGCAGCCGAGTGGATGGCCCAGCGCGATCGCGCCGCCGTTGACGTTCAGCCGGTCCTCGTCGATGTTCAGCTCTCGGGCGCATGCGAGCACCTGGGCGGCGAACGCCTCGTTGATCTCGATCAGGTCGATCTCGCTGAGCTGGAGGCCGGCGGCCTCGAGCGCCTTCGGAATCGCGCTCACGGGGCCGATTCCCATCACCGCCGGGTCCACGCCAGCGACCCCGATAGCGACGATTCGGGCCAGGGGCCGAGCGCCGAGTGCTTCGGCGCGCTCCTTCGAGGCGAGCACGAGGCAGGCCGCGCCGTCGTTCAGCGTCGACGCGTTGCCGGCGGTAACGGTCCCGTCGTCGCGGAAAGCCGTCCGCAGGCGGGCCAGCTTCTCCAGCGTGGTGTCCTCGCGCGGCCCCTCGTCGCGCTCGACCAGCGTTGTGGCGCCGCGGCCGTTCTCCGACGGCGCCTCCACCGGCACGATCTCGTTGTCGAAGTGCCCCGATGTGATCGCGGCCACGGCGCGCTGATGGCTGCACAACGCCCACGCGTCCTGGTCGGAACGTGAGATCCCGAAGCGCTCGGCGACGTTCTCCGCGGTTTCCCCCATCGCCTCGGTCGAGTACAGCTCGGCCATTCGGGGGTTGACCAGCCGCCACCCAAGCGCGGTGTCGTGCATCGTCTGCGGCCCGCGTGGCAAACCGGCTTCGGGCTTGGCCACGACCCATGGAGCCCGGCTCATCGACTCGACTCCGCCCGCCAGGTAGAGGTCGCCCTCGTCCAGCCGCAGGGCCCGCGATGCCTGGTTCACGGCCTCCAGACCGGAGGCGCAGAGGCGGTTGACGGTTACCCCGGGGACCTCGACCGGGAGCCCGGCGAGCAGCGCCGCCATTCGGGCAACGTCGCGGTTGTCCTCACCCGCCTGGTTGGCGGCCCCCATGTAGACGTCGCAGACGTCGGCCGGCTCGACCCCGGCCCTGCCGACGGCTGCCGCCACGGCCCGAGCGGCGAGGTCGTCGGGGCGGACGCCGGCAAGCGCGCCGCGAAAGCGCCCCACCGGGGTGCGGACGGCGTCGATGACAAGGGCCTCGGCCACTGCGGGGGTATCCTCGCACCAGTAGCCATGGAGTTTTTTCTCCTCACCGTGGGGATGGTGGCGCTGCTGGTTGGAGTCCTCGTCCTCCTCGCTCGGGCCTACCCCGGGAGCGGCGCCGACCTCGTCGATTGGAAGCCCACGCGCTCCTATGAGACCGAGGCCGAGCTGGAGCTGGAGGATGTGCAGCAGATGATCGACGCTCAGAACGAGATGCGCCGCCGTCGCGGGAAGGGCGCGATCACCGAGGCCGACGCCGAGCGCTGGGCGAAGGAGGACGAGGCGGTGCGGGAGCGCGGACGGCTGGATCGGCTCGAATCAGGCTCGGAACCCTCTGACTAAATGAATACCGCCGAATCCTCCGACATCCACGATCGGGGCATCCTCCGCTTCGCGTCCGGGTGCCCCTTCCACGCCCGGGTTCGGCTCGATCTCATCTGCATGAGATAGATGGCAAGGGCGCTGCTCGTGGCCTGCGGCTGTCGCGGTCGCGAGCTGGGCCGGACGCTGATCGCCGAGGGATGGCTCGTCCGGGGCACCACGCGCGATCTGGCCAATGCCGGGGAGATCGAGGCGGCCGGAATCGAGCCGGCGCTCGCCGACCCCGACCGAGTCTCCACCGTGCTCGACCATGTCGGCGACGTCACCGTCCTCTGTTGGCTGCTCGGCTCCGCGACCGGCGACCCGCAGAGCGTCGCAGCGGTCCACGGCCACCGCCTGGAGCGCCTGCTCGAAGAGCTGGTTGACACTCCGGTGCGGGGGTTTCTGTACGAGGCGGCGGGAAGCGCCGAGAGCGGCCTGCTCGAGAGTGGCGGCGCGATCGTGCGAGCCGCGGCCGAGCGCTGGCGGATCCCGGCCGAGGTTGTAGAAGCGGACCCAACGCTGGCGGCGAGCTGGGCCGATGCGATGCGGAACGCCGTGCAGCGATTGATTTCGTGAGCGCGCTGCGCGTCCCCGGACTGGGGGCTTACTGCAGCTGCGGGACGGGGTCCTGCGGCGCGTCGGGTTGAGCCCAGGGAGCCTCGTCGGCCTGCGTCTCCGGGGGTTGGTCGAGCTCCTTCGCCAGCAGGAAGAAGCCGACCGCCAGAACCGCGACGACCGCGAAGAAGGTCGCGAAGGTGATGACGATTCGCGTGCGCGTGGGGCTGTATGTGCCGCCGACGACCTCACGGCGCTTGTCCAGCCCCATCGCGTCGAGATCGGAGGGCTCGTCCCCGGGCTCGGGCTCGTGGTGAACCGGCGCCTCGATGTGCGTGTGTGGCCCGATCGAGGGAGCGGTAGGCAGCCCCTCGTCCTGCTGGATCCGCTCCTGCATGCTGCGATGGGAATGCGTCGACGACGCGGGAGCAGCGCCGGCGGACTGCTCGTCGCCGGTGGGCTGCTCCGGGGCCTCGTTCTGCTCGTCCACGCTCGTCATCTTCGCCACCTTACCGCGAGTGGCGGGGGCCGCGTCGCGGTTGACCGAGCTGGGTTGTCGGCTCGCTAGTCGCTCGGCTGCGGCACGATCCGGATGTACGGCCGCGGGGCCTCCCAGCCGTCCGGATACTTCTCCCGCGCCTCGTCATCGGACACCGAGCCGGCGATGATCACGTCCTCGCCCTGCTTCCAGTTGACCGGGGTCGCGACCTTGTGCTTGGCGGTGAGCTGCAGCGAATCGATCACGCGAAGCACCTCGTCGAAGTTGCGGCCGGTCGTCATCGGATAGGCCAGGATCAGCTTGATCTTCTTGTCGGGCCCGATCACGAAGACGTTGCGCACCGTCTGGTTGTCGGCGGGGGTTCGCTGGGTGGGGTCACCCGAGGTGCTCGCGGGCAGCATCCCGTACAGCACCGACACCGTGAAGTGCGGGTCGGCGATCAGCGGGTAGTTCGGAGCGGTGCCCTGGGTCTCCTTGATGTCCTTCGCCCACTCCTCGTGGTTTTCGGCGGGATCGACCGAGAGCCCGATTATCTTCACGCCGCGCTTGTCGAACTCCGGCTTGATGCTGGCCATGTAGCCGAGCTCGGTGGTGCATACCGGCGTGAAGTCGCGTGGGTGCGAGAACAGGACCGCCCACGAGTCGCCGATCCAGTCGTGGAAGCTGATCGTGCCCTCGGTCGTCTCAGCCTCGAAGTCGGGTGCGGTGTCGCCGATGCTCAAACTCATTTTTGTGCCTCCGTTTCTAGGGTTCCTAACAGCCTAGTCGCCGTCCATTCTCTCCATCAGCTCGCCCAGGATCCGCGCCGTCGCCCCCCAGATCAGGTGCCCGTCGACGGTGTAGGTTGGAGTGCGGAACGGAACCCCGCGGCGGACCAATCGCTTCATCTCGTACCCCTCGTGAAGCTCGTCGAGGCGGAACATGAGGATCGCCTCAACCTCCGCCGGGTTTGGCTTCAGGCGCAGCCCGTGCGGGATCAGCCCGACGAACGGATACACCTTGTAGTTGGTGACGAAGGTGCCGATTGGCGGCAGCGCGCCGAGCAGCTCGACCTCGCTGACGTCGATCCCCACCTCCTCCTCGGACTCTCGCAGGGCCGTTTCCAAAAGCTCCTCCCCGGGGTGGTCTCTGCGTCCGCCCGGGAACGAGATCTCGCCCGCGTGGCGGCGAAGGTCGGCCCGCCGCTCGGTGAACAGGAGCCCCGGCCGCCCCTCGTCCATGTACAGCGGCACGAGCACCGCGGCCTCGATCCGGCCGTGTGCGTCGATTGCCTCCGCATCGGCTGGAGACAGGAGGGCGTCGCGAAGCCGGTCTACGAGCGCTTCCATGCGGTGTCTAGATGATCACCTGGACGGTGCCGCCGTCGACGCTCCAGGCGGACCCGGCGACGTAGGAGGCGCGCTCGCTGCACAGGAAGACGATCGCGGCGGCGATCTCGTCCGGCTCGGCCAAACGCCCGATCGGCCGCTTGGCGCCGGCAGCCTCGAGGGCATCCTCGCGGGTTTCGAATCCAGCCCGCTCTTTGGATTGGTCCAGCAGGCCACCGGGTTCCATCCACAGTTCGGACTTCACCGGGCCGGGGCAGATCGCGTTGATCAGCACGCCCTCCGCCGCGTAGCGGTCGGCGAACAGCCGCGACAGGGAGAGCTCGGCCGCCTTCGCGACGGAGTACTCGGGCATGGAGGCGGAGGGGCGTTTGCCCGCGGTGGAGGAGACGTTCACGATCCGGCCCCAGCCGCGCGCGGCCATCCCGGGGATCGCGGAGCGCATGGCCCGCAGCGGGGCGATCACGTTCAGCTCCCACGCCGCCTGCCAGTCCTCATCGGGCACCTCGTCGAGAGCGCGATGGCGGGCACCGCCGGCGTTGTTGACGAGCACGTCGAGCGCTCCGAAACGCTCGCTCGCGGCGGCGACCATGCGATCGCCCGCGTCGCGGTCGGTGACGTCTAGAACGAGGGTCTCCGCGGCGCCGCCCGCCTGAGAGCACTCCACCGCCGCTTCGGCCAGCGGATCCGCGCCGCGTGCGATCAGCAGGACGTTCGCGCCTTCGGAGGCGAGCTGACGCGCGGTTTCGCGCCCGATCCCGCGGCTTGCGCCGGTGACCGCGCACGTCTTTCCCGCCAGGCCGAGGTCCATCAGCGCCGGTTTACGCTCACGTCAGACCAGCTCGACGCGGTCGGTGATCTCGACCGGTGTCTCTCTCGACAGCGCCCGATGCACGGGGCACTTTCCCGCGATCAGCTTGATCCGATCGAGCTGCTCTTCGCTCAACCCGGCCGACTCGGGCACCCGCAGGGTGACGGCGAACGATTTCGGCTGGCTGGGGCGCCCGTACTCCATCTCGACGACGGCCTCGAGCTCGCCGACGTCCCAGCCCTTGTGTTCGGCGTACATCTCGACCGTGATCGCGGTGCAGGCCGCCAGCGACGCCGCCAGCACGCGGGTCGGGGAGGGTCCTTGGTCGGCCCCACCGGAATCCTGCGGCTCGTCGATGACGAGCGAGTGCCCGCCCTCGATCTCGACGTCGTGGGTGTAGCCCGAGCGCCGGCGGGCGACCGCTCTCATTTGCGCTTCCCCGCGTCGCGGCCCTCGAACAGCTCCGGATCGGGCGTGTCCGCGAATCGCGCCATCGCGTAGACGAGGTCGGAGGCGCGGTTTAGGTAGCCGATCACGGCATCCGATGCAATGCTCTCCGCGTCTCGCAGCTCGCTGACACGACGCTCGGCGCGACGGACGACCGTGCGGGCGATGTCGAGCTGCGCGGACAGCGGCGTGCCGCCGGGGATCACGAACTTCGGCGGCAGCTCGACTCGATCCATGTACCCGTCGATCAGCGGCTCGAGCTCGGCGACCATCTCATCGGTGACGCGGCTGACGCCGTCCTCGAGCCGCTCCGAGGCTTCCGGCGCCGTCGCCAGCTCGGCTCCGGCGACGAACAGCTCCCGCTGCACCCGCAGGATGTCGGCGGCGATCTCATCCTGGCCGTGGTCGCACAGGGCGCGGGCAGCGCCGAGCGCAGAGCACGCCTCGTCGATCGTCCCGTACGCGTCGATGCGGCCGTCGTGCTTCGGCTTGCGGCCTCCGTACCAGAGCGAGGTCGTCCCGTCGTCTCCCTTGCGGGTGTAGATGCGGGTCATCGGAGCCATCCGTCCAGACGCCGGTGTTGCCCTCAGCTCAGGGGGTTGAAGACCAGCCCGGTGAGCAGCTTCGGGAAGAAGTAGGTGGACTTGGGCGGCATCGTCTCGCCGGCCGCGGCGACTTCCCGCACCTGCTCGACGGGAGTCGAGCGCAGCAGGAAAGCGCAGTCGCGCTGCTCGGCCTCGATCGCCGCCAGGGTGCGGTCGGTATCGCTGATGTACGCGAGCCCGCGCTTGGCGGCGATGTCGTCGGTGCTCATTCCCAGCGTCTTCTTGAACACCAGCTCCTCGAGGATCACCGCGTCGAGGTTGCGGTAGGCCGCGGGCTTATCGGGCAGCGCCGCCTCCAGCGCGTCGGTGTCCTTGAGCCGCAGCCGGAAGCCGCGCTTCAGATGGGAGTCGATGTAGCCGAAGACCCCGAGCCCGGGCTCGCCGGCGGGGTCGAGGCCGCTCGACCGGCACCTCCTCGATCTCGAAGTGGGCGCGGAGCCCGTCGGCGAGGATCTCGTACTGCTCGGGCTTCAGGTCGTAGAGCAGCCGGTGGGTGGGGAACACGGCGAATCCGGAGTCGTCCAGCGAGACCAGGCACATGAGCACGAAGCTGTGCGGCCCCTCCTCGCCTGCGGCGTCCCCGACCTCGCGCTCGTAGGCGAGCGAGGTCTCGTAGCGGTGGTGCCCGTCGGCGATCAGCAGCTCCCTGTCGGCGAGCTCGCGGCGAGTGCCTCGTGCAGCGCGGCGTCGGCGAGCCGCCAGACCCGGTGGACGGTGCCGTCGTCATCGGTGACCTCGGCCCACGGCTCGTCGCCGAGCGCCGGCTCGATGTGGCTCCAGGCATCACCCGAGTGCAGCGCGAAGATGGGGGAGAGGTTGTGCCGCGTCGCCCGGGTGAGCCGCAGCCGGTCCTCCTTGGGCCCCGGCTGGGTGCGCTCATGGGGTCGAACGGCGCCGGGCCCGTAGGGAGCGAGGCGAACTCGGGCCAGGAACCCGCGCCGGACGAGGGGAGAGCCGTCGGGTCCGGGGAACTCCTGCGTCAGCGCCCAGACCGCCGGCTCGCGGTCGGCCGCGAGGATGCCCTGCAGCGTCCACGCCTCGAGCGTCTCATCGGCGTGCTCGTAGGGGTCGACCCCTTCAGGCGCCTCCGGCAGGTCGATCTCGACGACGTTGAAGGGCGAGCGGGCGACTAGCTTGCTCCGCATCTCCGGAGTGATCACGTCATAGGGAGGCGCCGTCACGTCCGCGATCGACCCAACCGCAGCGGGCTCGTAGTGCAAAGCATTCAGCGGCCGCACCTCAGCCATCGGCGCGCACCCTACCCGTTCCGTCCGGCGCGCATGCGAACATCCGTTCGATTGAGGGGTTTGGCCAGATGGCGTATCCGGCTTACATCAGGGAGAAGACAAGCAGCTTCGGACCGAGAAGAAGCTGACGATCGACGAGCTCGCGGAGCGTCTGGCGATCTCGAGAACGACGATCTACTACTGGGTCAGTGACCTGCCGATCCAGCGGAAGCCGAACAGCGACTGGCCGGAGTCGGCGCGTGCGAGGGCAGCAGAGCGACGCGCGCAACTACCGCGAACTACGGGAGGCTGCCTACGTGCGGGGACGCTCGGAGTTTCATGCATTGGCCGCTGACGCCACCTTCCGGGACTTCGTCTGCATGTACGTCGGAGAGGGATACAAGCGGAAGCCGAAACGTCGTCTCACTCGCGAACTCCAATCCCGACCGTCATCAGCTTGCTGCGCGTTGGATGACGCATTTTGCCCAGCGTCCACCCGTGTTTCGCTTCCAATATCACGCTGATCAGGATCCGGAGGCGCTGAAGGCATTCTGGAGCCGGAGTTGGGTGTTGGCCCTGATCGATTCCGCCACTTGCGCAAGTCCAACAGCGGCAAGCTTTCAGGGCGCAATTGGCGGTCGGAACATGGTGTGCTCGCCATCGACGCATCGATACGGCTCTTTCGGGCTCGGCTTCAGGCCTGGATGGAGTGCCTGCTCAAACAATGGCTAGACTCGGCCCGCGACGGGGCGTAGCTCAGTCTGGTCAGAGCGTCGGTTTTGGGGATCGAAGGTTCGCTGGTTCGAATCCAGTCGCCCCGATTTTCAGAGGTCGCCGGAACAAATCCAGCGCCCGTGATAATTTCGGTCCAATGGACTTCAAGAGCCTGAGCAGCAAGGCAAAGGCGCTGGTCGACAAGCGCGGCGGCTCCGACAGCCTGAAGGAGGACGCCGAAGATCTGAAGTCGATCGCGAAGGGCGAGGGGAGCCTGAGCGAGAAGGCGAAGGCGGCGGTCGAGGCAATCAAGGACCCTGGGGCGTCTCCGGAGGCGGTTGACGACGTCGACCAACCGACGGAGGCTGCTGATCCACCCGCGCCAGCTCCTGCCGCGGCGGCCGATGCACCTGATGCAGTCGACGACTCACCCGAGCGCGGGGGCCGCCGTCGCGATGGACCGGGGCGGGGCGGTGGCGGCAGAAGAGGCGGGCGTGGCCAAGGTGGCAGGCGACGCGACCAGCCGAACCCCTAGCTCCAGATCCTCGCCTGCACCAGCGCTACGCTGACCGTTGAGCCCCCGTAGCTCAGCTGGATAGAGCAGCGGTTTTCTAAACCGCAGGCCCCAGGTTCGAGTCCTGGCGGGGGTGCTTCCAGGCCGTCCCCTTCGGGGCGGGCACGTTGCTGTGTCAGGGAACCGCGGGATCGGCGGCCGGCCCCCTCCCGCGACCGTCGAGGAGCCCGAGCCTCCCGGCAAGCCAGGCCGCCGGGAGGGCCTGGAGGAGGAGGGTCGCCACGATCGCCATCGCGACCACGGCGGCGTAGACGTCGACATCCGGAACGCCCAGCCCGGCGAGCACACCGACCAGCGCCGCCGGAACAACCCCGGTCTCCCGGGTCCAGCACAGGAACGCCAGCTCGGGCCGGGTCCAGGCTCCCCGCCGGTCGGGAAGGACGCAGGCGAGGACCGTCACCGGCCGCGCCAGGAACAGCAGCGCCCCGAGGACCGCCAGCGCCGGCAGGAAGTACTCGCCCAGCGTCTCGAACGGGATGTTCGCCCCCAGCACCACGAACACCAACAGCGTCACCAGGTCTGCTACGGAGAACGCGAACTGCTGCAGCTCCCGCTTGTGCCTGCTGTGCATGGCGAGGCCGAGGCGCTCCATGTTCCCGACGATGAGCCCCGCGAGGAAGGCGCCCAAGTATCCGCTGCCGCCGGCGGAGTCGAGCGAGAAGTAGCCGATCGTCACCACCGCGAGCACGGCGGCCGCCGACGACTCGCGCCAGATACCCGCGCGGCGGCTGGAGATCGTCGCCGCGAGCAGGATGCCCGCGACGATGCCGATGACGGTGCTGATCCCGAGGTCCACGGCAAACTCGCGCACCGGCGTTGCTATCGAGCCGTCACCGGTGAGCACGACCCCGGCCAGCACGAGGGCGAGGACGGCCCCGGTCGGATCGTTGAACGCCGACTCCGCCACGACCGTCTGAGCGACCTTGGTCCGCAGCCGCGAGCGCACGAACAGGGGGATCAGGATCGCCGGGTCGGTCGGGGCGAGCACTGCTCCCATGAGCAGCGCCGCGGTCCAGGAGAGGTCGAAGGCAAAATGCGCGACCGTTCCGGTGATCAGGGCGGTCAGGAGCACCCCGGGGATCACGAGCATCCCGAGGCCGACCCGGACTTTCTGCAGCACGTCGAGCGAGAGATTGAGACCGCCGTAGAAGAGGATCAAGGAGACGCCGAGCGTGAACAGGAGCTGAGCGCCGATCGAGTCCAAGGGCACGTCGACCACGTCCAGCAACGAGGGACCGAAGAGCGCGCCGACCAGGACCAGGAGCAGGATCTCGGGAACCCGAAGGAGGCTCGCCACGAAGCGTGCCGCGAGCGCGGCACCCAGCAGCAGGCTCAGCGTGAGCAGGACATCCTGGGTCACGAGCCCGCGTCGTCCTGCCCTTTGCGCCGGTGGCCCCCGCGCGCGCTGCGCTCGCCCTCCAGCGCCAGGCGGGCGACGTCGTTGGCCGTGACGAGCAGGATGATGATCACGAGGCCCGCGCCGAGCGCCACCGCGATCAGCCGCCGGCGGGCGTCGTCGCGGGCGTCGTCGAAGGCGGCGTCGGTCGCCTCCGCTTGCTCCTGCTCGTAGATCGCCAGCTCGTCGGCCGTTGCCGCCATCGTCTCGAAGCGCTCCAGCTCGGGGCCGAGCAGGATTTGTCGCGTGCGGGCTGCGTCGCCGGCCTCGAGGCTCCGCCACGCGACCTCGTCGAGAGTCATGAACGCCTCGAACTCGGCGTCGAGCTCGTCCAGCAGCGACCTCTCCTGCTGATCGGTGAAGGTGTCCGCGGCCAGCTCCAGCTCGTCGCGCAGCTCGCCCGCGGAGTGAACGAAGCGGGAACGGAACTCGCCGCCGGCGTAGCCGTAGGCCGTCTGCCAGCCGTTAGCGTCGGTGACCAGGAACTTGAGCTGGCGGGCGATCGCCTCGGACTGATTGCGAGCGAGCACCTCGTCGAAACGGTCGCCGAGCTGCGCCATCCCGTGCAGCGCGACCGCGGTGGTTGCCAGCGGGCCCAGCACCGTCAGCGCGATGGCCGTGTAGAGCTTCGCCCGGATCGTCATCGCTAGGTGACGCCGCTAGGATCGCGGCGGCGCCCATGATCCTCTTCATCCTCACGGGTCAGGCCCCCCCGATCCTGGTCCTGACCCTGGCCATCATGGCCTACCTCACCGGCTACGAGCTGTGGAAGGAGGGAGACGACGTCCCCTTCCTGTGGAAGGCGTGGTGGGTGCTGTTCGTGGTGCTGCTGAACGTCGTGGGATTCGGGATCTTCTGGATCTGGCTTGCGCGCAGGCGCGTACACCGCGCCGCTTAGCGCCATTACGGACTACTCCCTGCTCGCGCCTGATGGAGCCGGGCCAACTTCAGGGCCAGCTCCAGCGAGAGCAGGTCCTCCTTGGAGAGGTCGAGCTCGGCGACTCGTTCGATCCGTTCGAGCCTCTGCCGGACGGTGTTCGGGTGTACGTAGAGCACCCGGGAGCTGGCCGTGATGCTGCCGCGGTCGGCGAGGTACTGCTCGAGCGTCTCCACCAGCCGGGAGCCGCGCCGGCGGTCATAGTCATTGAGAGCCGCCACCGACTGCCGGTAGCGATCGTGGGGTGCGTCGTCCACTTCGAGGTGCACGAGGTAGCGGTAGGCGCCGAGCTGCTCGTATGAGACGGCGCCGCCATCCACCACCAGGGAGCGGCCGATCCGGGCGGCGTCGGCCGCCTCCCGCATCCGTCGCCGGGCGCCGGACGCGCCTCTATCCACGTCGCTCAGGCCAACCACGAGCCGCTCGTCGCGGCCCAGCGAATCGCATTCCGCGCGAAGCTCCGCGAGCCCGGCGCCGGGCCCGTTCGGCAGCGGCACCAGGGCCCGCACCCGGTCGTGACGCGAATCGAACAGCGCCCGCGGGCAGAGCTTCCGCAGCCGCGGCTCCAACCGCGCGGCGAGCTCGGGCCATGCGGACGCCGCCTCGTCGGCGCCGGGCCCACGCTCGGCGTGCAGGAAGAGATGCGGTTGGCCGAGGTCGCAGCGGGTCTCGCTCGCCTTGGCCTCCGCGGTCTCCAGCGAGCCGGCGGCGAGCGCATCGAACATGTCCTTGACGATGTTCTCCGCCGTCAACCGCTCGATCAGCTCCGCCTTCTTCAGGCCCACGGCCGTCTGATTCGCGACGGCGCCCATCAGCTCGGCGTCCTCCTGCGTGAACAGCCTGTCCTCCGCCATGCAACAGAGCACGCCGAGCTGCTCTTCGCGGGCCACCAGGGGTGCTACCAGCAGGGAGTCCTCGTTGACGTCGGGCCAGAGCTCGCGCGCGACTCTGCGCCGTCGGTTTCGTCCCCGGCCATTTGCCCGGCGCATGAGGTCGAGCACAAGGGCGGCGCCGCCGGGCCGGGCGCTGGCCTCGGGCGCGCCCTCCGGGTCCGAGCGCACCAGCATCAGCTCATCGGCCTCGACATCCAGACGGTAGATCTGGCAGGCGTCCGCCCGCAGGAGCTCGCGCGCGCCGCGCGCGACCACGTCGTAGAGGTCCTCCTTCAGGGTCACCCCCGCCAGCGCCTGGCTGAGCTGGGCGAGGGTGGTGAGCGCCTGTACTCGGCGCGTGGTCTCCTCGTAGAGCTGGGCGTTCTCGATCGCCCCGGCGACCAGCGAGGCCGTGTGGACGAGGAAGTTGAGCACGTCGTCCTCGAACTCGCGCGGCGCCTCGGTGTGGAGGACGACGACCCCGATCACGTCGCCGGACTTGGCCAGGATCGGGACCGCGACCATCGACTGGAACTCCTCCTCCTCGAGCTCTGGCACGAACTTCATCCGCGCGTCCGCCATCGCGTTCTCCCGGATGAACTCGGGGGTCTTGGTGCGTGCGACCCAGCCGGCGAGTCCCTCGTCGACGCTCAGCCCGAGCTCCCCCACGAAGGCCGAGTAGCGAGGCGATGCGGCCCGCAGTACCAAGCGGTCGCCCTCCAGGAAGTAGATGAAGCAGGCGTGGCAACCGGTCGCGTCGTTTGCGATCTCGACGATGCCGCGGAGCACGCGGTCGAGGTCGAGCGATGAGGACACGGTCTTGATGACCGCGTAGAGGGTCTCGTTCTCCCGCCGCACCCTGCGCGCCGTCTCGCCCTCGTCCACGAGCTGCAGGTTCATCGAGACCTCCGTTCTCTCGGGCCCAGCTGGGCCGCCAGCGCGCCCATCCTATCCACGAGGACCGCCGGCCAGTATGGACCGACCCTACACTCGCAGGGGCAAAAGTATGGGGCGTTGCCCATTGCCACGATGCGCCCGGTGGGGATACGTTCCCGGCAGGGATGGATTTCCTGCTCGCCCAGGTCACGGACCTCAAGCAAGCGGCGCCCGCCGAGAGCCTTGGCCTCGACAGTCTGATCCTCGGCGAGCAGTTCTACTTCTTCACCGTCGTGCTCATGTGGCTCATCCACGTGGGCTTCATGACGTACGAGACCGGGATCGCGCGCCGCAAGAACGCGCTCGCGACCGCGATGAAGAACATCCTCACCATCGCCGTCGTCACCCCCAGCTTCTACTTCTTCGGCTGGTGGATCTACAACTGCAACCAGTCCGGGCCGCCGATCGGACCGAACTCAACCGACTTCACCAGCGTCGCCTGCCAGGGCGGCATCCCGTGGTCGGACGCCTTCGGGCCGAACCTCACCAACAACATCAACCTCGTCTTCTTCCTCGCCTTCCTCCTGTTCTCGTGGACGACGGCCTCGATCATGTCGGGCGCCCTGTTGGAGCGCGTCCGGCTTTCGGCCTATCTCGTCCTCGCGGTCCTCCTGGGCTCGGCCGTGTGGATCCTGGACGCCGCCTGGGGATGGAGCGCCGGCGGCTGGATGACGCTGCGCTTCGGCTTCCACGACTCGATCGCCTCGGCGGTGGTGCACGGCGTCGCGGGCGCGTTCACGCTCGGAGTGTTGTTCAACCTCGGGCCACGAATAGGCAAGTACACGAAGGACGGCTTGACGCGGGTCTTCAGACCGCACAACGTTCACATGAGCCTGATGGGGCTGATGCTGATCTTCACCGGCTTCTACGGCTTCTACGCCGCCTGCCTGGTGATCGTCTCGACCACCTTCCCCGGCTGGGCCAGCATCTACCTGAACCCGACCACCCTCGGCTCGATTGCGATGATCATCACCATGGGCTTCGCGGGCGGCTTCACCGGCGCCTACTTCGCCTCCAAGGGCGATCCGTTCTGGACCGTTTCGGGTGGTCTCGCCGGCGTGATCAGCGTCTCCGCCGGCGCCGACGTCTACGCGCCGACGCTCGGCTACCTGATCGCGATGATGAGCTCGGTGCTCGTGGTCTGGGCCGGGACCTGGATCGAGGAGAAGATGCGCGTGGACGACACCGTGGGCGCCGTCGCGGTCCACGGCGTGGCGGGCTTCATGGGGATTATCTGGGTGGGGGTCTTCGCCGCCGGGTACCCGACAGGGCTCAACAACGTGGAGAGCTCGATCTGGGGGCAGCTCCTCGGCCTTGCTGTGTTCCTGCCGCTCGGCTTCCTATCGGGCTACATCGCCTCGAAGGTGTTGAAGATGTTCAACCTGCTGCGGGTGCCGCCGGAGGTCGAGGTCGACGGGCTCGATACGGCGGAGTACCGCCCGGACATCCACGTGCCCGAGTACGAGTGGGCGGACGACCTCGTGATCGAGCCCGACGGGGCGGCGTCCGACGCGGGAGAGCTGCAGCGCGCCACGCACAGGGAGTTGGTGAGCTAGCGTGGCGACGAGAGGGAAGGACGATCGATGCCGGCGATAATCGACAGCGCTCCCGACTGCATCGTCGACGAGATCGGCACGGAGGAGGCCCGGGTCGAGGACGTTGCCGACTTCGTGGTCGGCGACCAGTGGGCGGACTGCGCGGGCTTCATGACCTTCGGCCCCGGCTCGACCTACGGTGAGGAGGGCGAGGGCGCCGAGACCGCCTACATGCTTCTCACCTGGATCGGCATCACCGTCATGGTGCTGGCCATCATCGCCTGGATCATTTACGAGAACCGGCGTCTGATCGCGTACTCGCTCGGGCGCCGTGACCCCACCCCCGACTCACCGCAACCGGGGATGACAGGCGCACCGGAGGAGTAGGCCGCACATGAACGGAAAGCAGATCGAGTTCCCCGAGAAGCAGACTCACGTAAAGGCGTTCGAGCGGGCCATGCTGATAATTTCGATCGTCTGCGTGATCATCGTCCTCATCGTCGTTTTCGGGACCAACATCGGCGACGAGTTCCGCCCGACCGTCTGAGCTGGACCTGCAGCTCCACTGAGTGACGCCGCCGGAGCCGGACGCTCGGCCGACGGACGGGGGAAAGCTCGGGGGCTACGCGGGGCGCAAGGGCGCCCTGCCAACGTGGCCGCGGGTCGCAGCGCTGCTAGTCGTGTTCGCATTCACGTTTTTCGTCGTCAAGGCCTGTCAGGACGATCAGGTTCGGCTGACGCAGGAGGACGCGATCGCGCTCGCCGAGGAGCAGGTGGACTTCGAGCCGGAGAACGTCCAGATCCGGCTGCTCCGCCAGGGGCTGGACCGGAGGCCGATCTGGGTCATCTCGCTCTCCATCCCCAAGGGGGAGGAGGGCCCGGACCCGGATTTCTTCAAGCGCCTGGCCCTGGTGCGGATCGACGCCAACACGGGCACCGTCGAGAGCGTCGAGGAGCAGGAGACGCCGGCCCCACCAGGGCCGGGTGCGGGGGCGGACTCCGACCAGGCCCAGCCCTGAGGGCCCCCGGGGTGCGGGTACTCGTCCTCCAGCACATCGCCTGCGAGCACCCGGGCGTGTTCTCGGAGGTGATGCGCGAACGCGGCGTCGAGCCGGTGGCCGTCGAGCTCGACCGCGGAGAGCCGCTGCCGGATTGGCGCGACTTCGACGGGGTGCTGGCGATGGGCGGTCCGATGGGCGCGGGCGACGATGCCGAGCACCCGTGGCTGGCGGCGGAGAGACGACTCGTGGCCGAGGCGGCCGGGGAGGGCGTTCCATTCCTCGGCGTCTGCCTGGGCGTGCAGCTCCTGGCCGCCGCGCTCGGCGCCCGCGTCTACGAGGCCGAGCGGGCGGAGGTCGGGCTGCTCGAGGTCGAGCTCACCGCCGAGGGGCGCGACGACCCCCTGTTCGCGGGCTTCGACCAGCGCTTCCTCTCGCTCCAGTGGCACGGCGACACCTTCGAGCTCCCGCCGGGCGCGGCACGGCTCGCCCGCTCGCCGCTCGCGTCGAACCAGGCGTTTCGCTTCGGCAAGCGGGCGTATGGCGTTCAGTTCCACCTCGAGGTCACGGGCGCGATGGCGCGCGAGTGGGGGGAGGTTCCCGCCTACCGCCGCTCGCTGCGCGAGACCCTCGGCGAGGAGCGCGGGCCCGCGTTCATCGCCGATGTCGAGCGCCGTGGCGGCGAGCTGCACCCGGGCGCCCGTCGACTGTTCGCGAACTGGCTCGACATCGGGTCAGACGACCGATGCTGAGACTGTACCTTTTTGTCCAGTCCCTGGATATAGTGGGGTCCGACCCACGCTCGCCCTCAAGGAGGAGACAACGATGGCGACGATCCTGTGCGTTCTCTATGACGACCCGGTCGACGGCTATCCGCCCGAGTATCCACGCGACGCGATCCCCAAGCTCGAGCGCTACCCCGACGGCCAGACGACCCCGACGCCGGAGGCGATCGATTTCACCCCAGGTGAGCTTCTCGGCAGCGTCTCCGGCGAGCTGGGCCTGCGCAAGTTTCTCGAGGACGCCGGCCACGAGCTGATCGTCACCGCGGACAAGGACGGCGAGGACTCCGAGCTCGACCGCAACCTGCCGGACGCCGAGGTTGTGATCTCACAGCCCTTCTGGCCCGCGTACATGACCGCGGAGCGAATCGCGAAGGCGCCGAACCTGAAGCTGATCATCACCGCGGGGATCGGCTCCGACCACACCGATCTCGAGGCCGCGATGAACGCGGGCGTCACCGTCGCCGAGGTCACCTACTGCAACTCGATCAGCGTCTCCGAGCACGTCGTGATGATGATCCTCTCGCTCGTCCGCAACTACCTGCCGATGAACCGGATCGTCCTCGACGGCGGCTGGAATATCGCGGACGCCGTCTCGCGCAGCTACGACGTCGAGGGGATGCAGGTCGGGACCGTCGCCGCCGGGCGCATCGGATCGGCCGTCCTGCGGCGGCTGAAGCCGTTCGACGTCGGTCTCCACTACACCGACCGCCACCGCCTCCCGGCCGGGGTCGAGGAGGAGTTAGGGGTGACCTTCCACGAGTCGGCCGCCGACATGGTCCCGGAGATGGACGTGGTCACGATCAACGCCCCGCTTCACCCCGAGACCGAGCACCTCTTCGACGACGAGATGATCGGGCGGATGAAGCGCGGCGCCTACATCGTGAACACCGCCCGGGGCAAGATCTGCGACCGCGACGCGGTCGCCCGCGCGCTCGAATCGGGCCAGCTCGCCGGCTACGCGGGCGACGTCTGGTTCCCGCAGCCCGCGCCCAAGGACCATCCGTGGCGGACGATGCCCCACCACGGGATGACCCCGCATACCTCGGGCTCGAGCCTCTCGGCGCAGGCCCGCTACGCGGCCGGGACGCGGGAGATCCTCGAGTGCCACTTCGCGGGCCGCCCGATCCGCGACGAGTACCTGATCGTCCAGGGCGGCGCGCTCGCCGGCGCCGGCGCCCACTCCTACTCGGAGGGCGACGCCACCGGCGGCTCGGAGGAGGCGGAGCGCTTCTCCCAGCAGGGCGCGGGCTCCGGCTAGCGGAGCGGACGTGGGCTTCTCGAACGTCCGCGGCGTCCCGGGCCTCTCTGCGGTCTCCCGCGAGGCTCGGCTCCTCGACGGCCGCGCGCCCGCCGCCGAGATACGCAAGAGCGTCGCGGAGGAGGTCGCCGGACGCCAGGCAGCCGGCGAGCCCGCACCGACGCTGGCCACGATCGCCGTCGGCCACAGGCCCGCGGCGGACGCGTACGCCATGGCCATCGATGGCGCCTGTGGCCGGACCGGCATTTCGTTCTCACTCCATGAGTTCGGGGCGGAGGCCGGACAGGAGAGCCTCGAGGCCCGCATCGCCGCGCTCAACGACGATTCCACGGTCAGCGGGATCGTGGTGCAGCTCCCCCTGCCCGATCACCTCGACGCACACCGGCTGCTGGAGCTGATCGATCCGGGCAAGGATGTGGACGGACTCGGGCTAGCTTGGGCGAGTCGTCCGGGACACCCGGATGCCCTCGTGCCGGCCACCGCGAAGGGGATCGTGGCGCTGCTCGATCACCACGGCGTCGAGCTCGCCGGGCGGCGGGCGGTGGTCGTCGGCCGCTCGGAGCTGGTCGGGAGGCCGGTCGCGACGCTGCTCAGCAGGCGCGACAGCACCGTCACCGTCTGCCACTCGCGAAGCCGCGACCTCGAGCAGGAGTGCCGGCGGGCGGAGCTTCTCATCGCGGCCGCGGGGAAGACCCACCTGATCGGCGAGGCACACGTCCGGCGCGGCGCGACCGTCGTTGACGTGGGCATACACCGGCGCGGCGAAAGCCTCACCGGCGACGTCGACTACGAGGCCGTCCGCCGGCTTGCGGGCGCCGTCTCCCCGGTGCCGGGCGGCGTCGGCCCGATGACCATCGCGTCGCTGCTCGAGAACACGCTCGCGGCCTCGAAAGCCAGAGTCCCGGCCTAGAGCTAGTCCTCCGCCGGCTCGTCGTTCAGCTTGACCCCGCGGATCACGTGCAGGTCGATCGAACCCGGTGCGAATACCTCGATCGAGTAGTGCACGGGTTGGCCGCCCGCGAGGTGCATCAACTCGACCAGCTCGAGCGCGGCCGCGAGGCGCGTCGCGCCCATCGCCTCGCCGAGCCGGCTCGCCGGCTCCACGAGCCTCGGCCGCACCTGAGTGCTGGCGAAGGCGATCGGCACGCCCTCGTCCATCAGTACGTCGAGCACCATGCGGCCGGCCTCGAGCTCCGCTCGCAGCTCGTCCGGCGGCGGCAGCGCCACGTCGGGGTGGACGACGTCGCGCATGTGGGCCGCGACCAGTCCGTCGGCTAGCAGCGTGCGCTGGATCAGCGGCGCTCTCGTGCCCCTGCGGATCCCGAGCGCCTCGGCCACGTATCCCGGCGTGCGTGCCTGCTCGATCTGGAGGTTGCGGACCCCGAGGCGCTTTCCCTGACGATGCGCCAGCGACGCGTATGACTCGAGCACCTCGAGCCCCTCGCTGAAGGCCGCGGCCAGCGCGACGCGACCGACGAAGGTGCCGCTGCCCTGCCTGCGGACGATCTCGCCGTTGCTCTCCAGGCGCTCGAGCGCCAGCCGCAGGGTTCCACGCGAGACGCTGAAAGCCTCCGCCAGCTCCTTCTCGGGCGGTAGCCGGTCGCCCTCGCGGGCCCGGCCGGGAGAAAGCCGCTCGCGCAAAGCCGCCTCCGTCGCGTCAACCAGGGAGGGCCGGGACGTTTGTACCTTTTTGTCCAATCGAGGGCTATAGTAGGGCGGAGTCGCCGCAGCGACCGAAGAATCCCGATTTGGGCGTAACGATCACCGCCGAGCAAGGAGGGCCATAGTGGCGACAGCCGAGAGTCCGGTGGCGACTGGCGAGGTGCAGAGGGTGCTGGACACTTTCAGGATCGAGCCGCCGCCGCCGACGCTGGAGGAGGCGCGGAATGCGCCCGGACGGGCGGCACGGATCGAGGAGATCACCGCCGAGATCGAGCGCGAGGGGATCGAGTACGTCTTCTTCCAGCAGGTGTCCGTCAGCGGGCACATCAACGGCAAGGGGGTCGTGGCGAGCTACTTCCCCCAGGTGGCTGAGCGCGGCTACCAGCTCGTCTACGGCGCCACGGCGGACCTCTTCACCGATCGCCAGGACAACTACATCGGGTTCGGGCCTGAGGAATCAGAGCTGGCTGCGGTGGCCGACCTGGACACCTTCTGTCGCCTGCCGTGGGACCCGCGGGTGGCGCGCGTCTACTGCGACTGCTACGACACCGAGACCGGGGAGTTGCTCGACGCCGACCCGCGCCAGAACCTGAAGCGGATCGCACACGACGTGGAGCAGGAGCTGGGTTACACGTTCCTGTGCGGCATCGAGCCCGAGATGATGTGGCTGAAGCTGGGCGAGGACGGCAGCGCGCCGGAGGGTGTGACCAAGCCCTACTGCTACCACATCAACCAGTTCGAGCAGCTGCGCCCGGTGATCCTCGATGTGGTCTCGCACGGCAAGGCGATGGGGCTCGACATGAGCTACGGCGACCACGAGGACGCGCCCGGCCAGCTCGAGCTCAACTTCCGCTTCGACCGGGCGGTGCGGACCGCGGACAACATCACCACCTACCGTCAGATCTGCACCGCGGTCGGGCGTGAGCACGGGCTGCACGCGTCGTTCATGCCAAAGCCGTTCACCGGGGTCTCGGCGAACGGGCACCACCACCACTTCACGCTCGTCGACGAGGCGGGCACGAACGTCTTCCACGACCCCGAGGGGCCGGCGCAGCTCTCCGAGGTCGGGAAGCGGTTCATGGGCGGGATCCTGGACCACTTCGCGGCCCTCGTCTGCATCGGCTCGCCGACCGTGAACTCCTACAAGCGGATGTGGGACTTCGGCTTCTGGGCGCCGGTGTACCGCAACTACGGATGGCAGAACCGCACCTGCATGGTCCGGGTGGCCAGTGGTGGGCGGTTCGAGTTCCGCGGCGTGGACTCGGCCTGCAACCCCTACCTGACCCAGGCGGCCCTGCTCACGGCCGGCCTGGACGGAGTCCGGCGCGAGCTCGATCCCGGTGAGCCCCAGCAGGCGAACACCTACGACCTGCTGGCGGAGGGTGCCGAGTTCGAGCGGGTGCCCGATCACCTCGGGGCGGCTCTCGACGCGCTGGAGGCCGACGAGGTCGTGCGCGGAGCGTTGCCCGGTCGCCTCTACGAGGTGTTCCGGCACTACAAGCGCGACGAGTGGGAGCGCTACCTCGCGGCTGTGACCGACTGGGAGCGCGAGGAGTACCTGGAGGTCCTCCCGTAGTGGAGGGAAGCCGCTGACGTGTGCGGGATCGCCGGCATCATCTATCGCAACGGCGATGGCGAGCACCAGGTGGGCCGTGACCTGACCCGGATGCTGCAGGCGATGAAGCACCGGGGCCCCGACTCCACCGGCTACGCGCTCTACCGCGGCGCCGGCGACTCCTTCGTGATGCACGTGAAGCTGAGCGAGCCCAGCGACACGGACCCCGACCTCGCCCAGCGGGTGGAGCGCCAGCGCGCCCAGGTCGAGGCCCGCATGCGCGCCGCCGAGGCTCGCATCGAGGACATCAACGGCACTCCCCGCACGATGACGATCGAGTTCGGCTTCGACGGCGATCTGAAGCCGCTCGCCGACGCGGTCGAGCGGGTGCGGCACACCGAGGTGCTGTCGCTGGGGCGCTCGCTGGAGATCGTCAAGGACCTCGGCGACGCCGAGACGGTCTCCGAGGAGTACGGGCTGGGCGACTACGTCGGCACCCACGCGATCGGGCACGCCCGCATGGCAACCGAGTCCGACGTGGACATCGCCAACGCGCACCCCTACTGGGCCTACCCGTTTCCCGACGTCGCAGTGGTCCACAACGGCCAGCTCACGAACTTCCACGAGTGGCGCCGGCGGCTTGTGCGCGCGGGCCACCGCTTCCAGTCCGACTGCGACTCCGAGATCATCGCCGTGTATCTGGCCGAGCGGATGAGCGAGGGCCTCTCGCTCGAGGAGGCGATGCGCCGGAGCCTCACCGAGCTCGACGGGGTCTTCACCTACATGTGCGTGACCGAGGACTCGCTGGGCGTGGCCAAGGACGTGCTGGGCGCGAAGCCGCTGGTGCTGTATGAGGACGACAACGTGGTGGCGCTCGCGTCCGAGGAGATCGCCATCCGCCAAGTGCTCGACCGCGAGATCGAGACGCACGACCCGTACGAAGGTGAGGTGCACGTTTGGACGAGGTGAGCGAGGCCACAGTGCGGATGGACGAGCGCGGGCTCGTCGAGCTCGACGACTCGATTCCGAAGACGGCGGAGATCGAGGACGGCCGCGCCGTGATCGACGCGGCCGAGTTGACCCCGCGCAAGATCAACGCCGAGCTGCGCTGGCTGATCTACGAGCAGGGGATCCGCGACGTGACCGTGCTCAACCCGAGCGCGAGGCACTCGCTCGGCGTCGCGATCCTGACCCGGTGCCGGATTCGCTTCGAGGGAAGCCTCGGCTACTTCGGGTGCGGGCTGATCGACGGCCCCGAGGTCGAGATCACCGGGCGGGTGGGCTGGTCGGTGGCCGAGAACATGATGTCGGGAGTGGTGGTGGTCGAGAAGAACGCCGGCTCCCTCGCCGGCGCCGCGCTGCGCGGAGGGGACCTCGTCGTCAAGTCCGACGTCGGCGCCCGCACCGGCATCGATCAGAAGGGCGGCACGATCATCGTCCTCGGTAACGCGGCCTCGATGACCGGCTTCATGATGCAGCGCGGGCGCCAGATCATCTGCGGCGACGTCGGGCCGGGGCTCGGCGACTCGATGTACGACGGCACGATCTACGTCGGGGGAAACGTCGCCTCGCTCGGCATCGACTGCGTCGAGGCTGAATGGGACGACCCCGACACCGAGCTGGTCGAGCGCAAGTTCTCGATCTACGGCCTCGGCGCGCCGCCGAAGTTGCGCAAGTTCGTCTGCGGGAAGAAGCTCTACAACTACGACAGCCTCGAGCCGAGCGAGCGCAGGCTGGTTCTCTAGGAGGCTCGCCATGGCAAGCGACGACACTCGCGACGAGCAGGCCCCCGCCGCGCGGGAGGTCATCGGACGCAGCCCGATCTTCACGCCGGAGGTCATCAACGACATCCACATGAAGGCGGAGCTGGGGCGCTACCGGATGCGCGGCTTCTCGATGTTCAAGAAGCTCCCGGGCTGGGATGACCTGATCTTCCTGCCGGGCACGCTCACCCGCTTCGTGATCGAGGGCTATCGCGAGAAGTGCGACACGAGGACGGTGCTGGGAAGCCGCTTCGCGAAGAAGCCGCTCGAGCTCGAGATCCCCGTCTACATCACCGGCATGAGCTTCGGCGCGCTCTCGCTGGAGGCGAAGATGGCGCTCGCGAAGGGCGCCTCGATGGCGGGCTCGGCCACCTGCTCGGGCGAGGGCGGGATGATCCCGCCCGAGCGGGACCTCTCGACCAAGTGGTACTACCAGGTGATCCAGAGCCGCTACGGCTTCAACCCGCACCACCTGATGCTGGCCGACGGGATCGAGTTCTTCATCGGCCAGGGCTGCAAGGTCGGCCTCGGTGGGCACCTGATGGGCCAGAAGGTGACCGAACAGGTCGCCGAGATGCGGTCGCTGCCCGCCGGCATCGACCAGCGCTCGCCGGCACGTCATCCCGACTGGCTCGGGCCCGACGACCTCTCGCTCAAGGTGCAGGAGACCCGCGAGGCGACCAACTACGAGGTCCCGATCCAGCTCAAGCTGGGCGCCGCCCGGGTCTACGACGACGTGCGCATGGCTGCCAAGTGCGGGCCCGACATCATCTACCTCGACGGCGCTGAGGGCGGCACCGGGGCGGGCCCGCACATCGCCGCCGAGGAGACTGGCATCCCGCTGCTGGCGGCGATCCCGGAGGCCCGGCGGGCCCTCGAGGACGTGGGTCTCGTCGACGAAGTCGACCTGGTCGTCGCGGGCGGGATCCGCAACGGCGGGGACATCGCGAAGTGCCTGGCGCTCGGCGCCGACGCCATCGCGATCGGCCACTCGGCGCTGATGGCGCTCAACTGCAACAAGGAGATCCCCGGGGTCACCGACTACGAGGGCACCGTGGGCGTCCCGGCGGGCCAGTGTTATCACTGCCACACGGGCCGCTGTCCGGTGGGGATCACGACTCAGGACCCCGAGCTGCGAAAGCGCCTTCACGTCGACGAGGCCGCCCAGCGCGTCTTCAACTTCCTCCACACGCTCACCCTCGAGGTGCAGATGCTGGCGCGCGCCTGCGGCAAGACCAGCGTCCACAGCCTCGAGCCCGAGGATCTGGCGGCGCTGACGGTCGAGGCATCGGCGATGGCCAAGGTGCCGCTCGCCGGCACCGAGTACATCCCTGGTGTCACCGAGGAACGGGCGCTGGGCGAGATCCGCACTCTGCTCGACCGCTACCTCGAGAACCCGGTCGACTACCTTCCCGAGCCGGCCGGCACTGCGACGGAGGACGGCAAGTGACACGGGCAGACGACGTCCGCGAGCCCGAAAAGGTGGTGTCGATCGACGCCGAGTACCTCTCAGGGGAGCGGTTCGCATACCAGGAGGACATCTCGCTCGTCGAGGACATCGACCTCGACGCCGCGACCCCGGGCCAGGACCTCAACTGGCTCGAGGACGTCCAGCTGCTGGAGGAGGAGGGCTCTCCGGCGGTCTTCGACCGGTACTCCAACTCGTTCCTGCGGATCTACTTCCCGATCCCGGACGGGCGTGAGGACGAGATCGCCCGCAAGGTCCTGATCGCGCATCTCACCGCCGGCAACTCCTACGGAGTCCGCCTCAAGCGGGCCCACGCCAAGTTCCCCCAGCCGGAGCTCGGGCCCTGGGTCTCCGACTCGCCGATCGTCGGCGAGGACTGGCGGCCGTCGGTGCTCGAGGGCTGGGAGCCGCCGGACCACTAGTCCGTCGGATGCGGCGATGACGGTTCTGCCCGATTCCGCCCGCCACCTCGTCATCGGGGCGGGCGTCCACGGGCTCTCGACCGCGTGGCACCTGGCGCAGGCCGGGGAGGAGGTGCAGGTGGTCGATAAGGGGTCGGTCGCGGCGGGGGCGTCCGGGATTGCCTGCGGGGTCATTCGCAACAACTACTTCCAGCCGGCGATGCAGGAGCTGATGGCGGCATGCGTCGAGATCTGGGAGTCCGACCCTTCGACGCTCCACTACCACCCGTCCGGCTACATCGCCCTCGGGCCTCCGGGCCAGGAGGCCGAGCTCTCGCAGGTGTTCGAGCGCCAGCGGGCGATCGGCTACCCGTCGGAGCTTCACACGGGCGCCGAAGCCGTCAGCGCGCACATGCACGAGCTCTACCCGGACTGGCGCGCCGAGGGGCTGACCGTGTGCCTGCACGAGCGGGCGGGCGGGTTCGCCTTCAACCGGGAGTCCATGCTCGGGTTGGCCGACAAGGCACGGGCCGCGGGCGCCCGGATCTCGGAGGGTGTCGAGGTCACCGGTTTCAGCTTCGACGGCTCGGGCTCGGCGACGGCGGTCGAGACGAGCGCGGGGACCGTGGAGGTGGGGCAGGTGGTGATCGCGGTCGGCCCGTGGATCGCCCACCTATGGGACCTGCTGGGCCTTCCCGACGAGATCGACCTCCGACATCCCGACGGCGAGGTCGAGCGCGATGCCCCGATGTGGACGTACTGGTACCTCCAGGAGGGCGAGGTCGCGCTTGCGCCCGCGACGCTGGACACCGCCGCCGGCGCCGAGGGGCCCGTCCTCCACGTCGACTCGGACGCGCCGCTGGCCGACGACGACGGCCGGCTTCTCACCGACGAGCCCTGGGGCATCTACGTGAAGCCCGATCGCGAGACGGTGCAGGGCGGCGCCCAGCCGCTTCAGCTGGGCCACGAGATCGACCTCGATCCGTATCCCACCGGCAGCGTCGAGCCGGGCTTCCCCGACCTTTGGTGCGCCGCGCTCTCGCACTGCATGGACCGCTTCGCGGGCTGTCGCTCGGAGTACGTCCAGGTGCGATCGGGCGGAGCGGGGGCCTTCACCGCCGACAACTTCCCGGTCTTCGACCGCATGCGCGACAACGTCTACGTCGCCGCCGACTCGAACCACGGCTACAAGATGATCGCGGTCGGCCGCGAGATCGCTCGCGAGCTGGGCGGCGAGCGCTCCGGGCTGCTCGAGCCCTTCCGCTTCGAGCGCTTCGCGACCGGCGAGCTCCACCCGGTCTCGCAGAGCCCGTATCCGTGGAGCTAGAGGGAAGGCGCGCCGGCCACGTCGTCCTCGGCGGCGGCGTGCTGGGGCTGTCAGCGGCGTGGCGCCTCGCCGAGCAGGGCGCGGACGTCCTGGTGTTGGAGAAGGGCCTTGTTGGCTCGGGCGCCTCGGGGGCGGCTGGCGGGATCGTTCGCAACTACTACCGGTCGCCCGCGATCACGCGGATCATCAAGGCGTCGGTGGACATCTTCGAGGCCGAGGCCGATGAGTTCGGGTTTCGCCAGGTGGGCTACGTCGCCGCGGTGCCATCGGGCCAGGTGGAGGACCTGGTCGCCATCCGCGAGCAGCACGGGAGCGCCGAGTACGAGTCGGAGCTGATCGTCGGCGCCGACGAGTGCCGCACCTACCTCGAGTTCAGCTGGCCCGACTTCCAAGCCCCGGTCGCCGCCCTCCTTCACGAGCGGCGGGGCGGGTGGGCAGACCCGATGCAGACCGTCCGCCACCTGGCCCGGCGCGCGCGCGAAGCGGGGGCGGCGATCGCGGAGGACACGGAGGTGACTGGATTCGAGGTGCGGGACGGGGGCGTCGAGGCGATTCGTACCTCGCGCGGGACCGTGTCCTGCGAGACGCTCGTCGTGGCGCCTGGCCCGTGGGTCGAGCGGATCTGGCGCCTCCTCGGCCTGCGGCCCGAGATCGGGGCGCCCGGCGCAGAGCCAGAGCCGTTGATCGCCTACTGGAAGGCCCAGGAGGGGGAGTTCGAGCTGCCGGGAGTCGGGCTCGCCGGCCGCGCCGGCCCCGAGCCCCCGGTCCTCCACCTCGACCAGGAGGGCGAGCTTCGCTCCGATCGCGACGACCGCGTGATCCACTCGGGCCCGTGGGGCATCTACCTGCGGATGGGCCGCACCGGCACCGGGGTTACCGGAGGCGGCCTCCCTGAGCGGCTCGCCGATCCCGACCTCGACCCGTACGGCCCCGAGAACCCCGAACACGCGGCGGGGTCGGAGTTCGAGGAGTTCTTTGTCTCAGGGCTCGCCGCGGCCTTCGGCCGCTTCGGCGGCAAGGCCATGGACTGGCGAACGACGCTCGGCGGCGGGATCGTCGCCCACACCCCCGACAACTATCCGATCTGCGACTGGATCCTCGAGAACGTGTACGCGATCGTCGACTCCGGGCACGGGTTCAAGATGCTGGCCCTCGGGCGCCTCGCTGCCGACGACGTGCTCGACCGAGGTGAGCGCCTTGGCGCGTTCGGCCTGGGCCGGTTCGAGCGCGGCGAGACCCACATCGCCTCCAGGGGCCCGTACCCCTGGACGTAGCGGTTCCATACTCCCGCCACTCGTACTTATCCAGCGGCGATGAGAGCGACCCCTGTCAACGCGACGCCCACGCCCACGGCCTGCACAGCCGCCAGGCGCTCGCCCAGGACCGCCCGCGCGAGGACGACAGTGGCAACGGGGTAAAGCGAGGCGAGCACCGCGACGACGCTCAGCAGGCCGGTCTCGGTGCCGAGCGCAAAGCAGGCGTTGGCGCCGACGTCCAGAAAGCCGATCAACGCCAGCGCCGGTAGGTCGGAGGCAGTGCCCGCAAGCCGAGGACGTGCGAGGACGAGCACCGCCACCAGCGCCGCACCGGCGGCCAGGCGGGCGATCAGCAGCGCCCCGAGCGGGTCGGTCGAGTCGGCGGCGGCGTCCATGCCGACGAAGAAGCCGCCGAAGCCGAGCGCGGCGACCGCGCTCAGGGCCAGCGCCTCGCGCGACGAGCCGGAGTCGGCTACGCCGCCCGCGGTCCGGGTCGCGAGCGCAACGCCGGCGAACGCCGCCGCCATCCCGACGACCTGAAGGGCGCCCGGGCGCTCCCCGGTGGCGACGCCCACGATCACGGGGAGGGCTGCCGCGCCGCTTGCTGAGACCGGCGAGATCACGCTCATCGTGCCGATCGCCAGCGCCCGGTAGAGCGCCGCGATCCCCGCGAGCTGGCAGACGCCGGCGATCAACGCCGGGCGCGACGTCGGATCCCGAGGGGATCTCGAGATCCGCCGCAACGACCACGACGGTGATCGCGGCGAGGCCGCACAGCTGGCTGACGACGAGCACCAGCGCCAGGGTCAGCCGCCGGGTGCGAAGCCCGCCGAGGAAGTCGGCGAAGCCCCAGCAGACCGCCGCGGCGAAGCCGAGGGCGATGGCAGCTCCATGTCGCGGCCTCAGCCCGCGGCCGCCCGCCGCGCTCCGCTCGGCCGCCTTGCGGGCGCGCGAAAGGCGGGGATCGTCGCCGCCCGCCGAGGTTGGCGGCGACGAGCTCGCAGCGGCGCCGCGGTCGCCGCCGCGGCCGCCAGCCCGGCGGCGACCACCGCGTCGGCCGTGAACGGCCAATCGCCCGCCGCCGCGATCTCGGCCCCGCTCTCGGCCACCTCGGCGGCCGCCTCGGCGACGGCGAGCGGCGGTTCGCTCGCCCGCTCGAGGGCCTGCGGCGCGCGCGGAGGCATCGTCCGCGTCCGTCACCCGCGAATAGGCGTCGACGTCCTCGTCGGCGGCGGCGAGCGCACGCTCCCGTGATCTACCCGCCCGGCGGCCGAGCTCCCGAAGGCGCGCCTCGGCCTCGGGTTCTCGGAGGCCATTCGATCCGCTGCCAGGACGGCGGTCAGCTCGACAAGCGCGGCGGCCGCGGCGCAGGTCAGCGCCGTCGCGACGCCTGCAGCAGGCGACGCACCAGCGCGAGGCGAGCTCCGCCAGCACCTCTCCCACCGCACGGTCGTCGAACCCGGGCACGGCCGGGACGCTACCGGCCTGCTCAGAACAGGCCGACGGTCCTGCCCTCGGCGTCGATGTCGACCTGGAAGGCGGCCGCCTTCTTGCCCAGTCCGGGCATCTGCTGGATCTCTCCGCAGAGCGGGACCAGCCAGCCCGGCTCCCGTGTACGCACGGACGTCGCGCACCGGCAGCTGGAAGCCGGTTGGCGCGCCGAGGAGCTCGGGATCCGCCGAAAGCGACAGCGGCGTCTTCGCCATGCAGACCGGGAGGTCGCCGAGGCCCTGTCCCTCGAACTGCTCCAGCTTGTGCTCGGCCTCGAGGTAGTAGACGACCTCGGAGGCACCGTAGATCCGCGTTCGCGATCGCCTCGATCTTGTCCTTGATCGAGCTGTCGCCGTCGTAGAGGAAGCGGAACTCGTTCGGCTCGTCGCAGGCCGCGACGACGGCCTCGGCCAGGTCGGCCGACGCCCTTGCCGCCCTGCGCGAACCCGTCGCTGACGGCCGCGGCGAACGCTCCGGCCTCGCCGGCGAGCCTCGTCACCAGCTCGACCTCCTCGTCCGTGTCCTCGGGCCGGCGGTTCACGGCCACCACCGCCGGCAGCCCGAACTCGCGCACGATCTGAAGGTGGCGGCGCAGGTTCTCGATCCCGGCCTCGATCGCGGCCAGCCGGTCGCGGCCGTTCGCGCTCGGCATCGTCGGTCAGGCCGCCGTGGTGCTTCAGGGCGCGCACGGTGGCCACCACGACGATCGCGTCGGGAACGATCCCGCCCGCGCGACAGACGATGTCGATGAACTTCTCCATCCCCATGTCGGAGCCGAAGCCCGCCTCGGTGACCACGTAGTCGCCCAGCTTCAGCCCGAGGAGGTCCGCGACCAGCGACGAGTTGCCGTGGGCGATGTTCGCGAACGGGCCCGCGTGCATCAGGCAGGGCTGACCCTCGAGGGTCTGGATCAGGTTGGGCTTGATCGCGTCCTTGAGAAGCACGGTCATCGCTCCGGCCGCTCCCAGGTCCTCGGCGGTCACGGGCTCGCCCGTCCGCGTGTAGGCCGCGGTGATCCGGCCCATCCGCCGGCGCAGGTCCTGGAGGTCATGGGCCACCGCGAGGATCGCCATCACCTCCGACGCGGCGGTGATGTCGAAGCCGGTCTCGCGCGGGTAGCCGTTGGCGGCGCCGCCCAGTCCCAGCGTCACCTGCCGGAGCGCCCGGTCGTTCATGTCCACGGCTCGCTTCCAAGTCACGCGCAGCGCGTCGATGTGATGCGGGTTGCCGTGCAGGATCGAGGCGTCGAGGATCGCGGCCAGCAGGTTGTTGGCGGCGCCGATCGCGTGGATGTCGCCGGTGAAGTGGAGGTTCAGGTCCTCCATCGGGACGACCTGGGCGAATCCGCCGCCGGCCGCCCCGCCCTTCAGTCCGAAGACCGGGCCCACCGACGGCTCGCGCAGGCAGAGGACCGGGTTCCGGCCGATGTAGCCCATTCCCTCGGTCAGCGCCACGGAGGTGGTCGTCTTGCCCTCGCCGGCCTTGGTCGGCGTCATGCCGGTGACGCAGACCAGCTTCCCGTTGGGCCGGTCCGCCAGGCGCTCCAGCGCCGCTAGCGAGATCTTGCTCTTGTAGTGGCCGTACGGCTCGATCTCCTCGGGCTCGAGGCCCAGCCTCTCACCGATCTCGTCGATCGGCTCGAGCTCGGCCTCCTGCGCGATCTCGAGGCTTGACTTCATCTCCTTGTGTCCTCTCCTTGGTTGGTCAATGTGAAACGGCCGCCGCCCCGACCTCGGAGACCAGGCGGTCGCGGTAGAAGCGCTCGAGCGCGAACGGCTCGATCAGCTCCGGCGTGCTGCTCGGTGGCCACCAGCTCCGCCAGCGTCTTGCCGACGATCGGCGCGGCCTTGAACCCGTAGGTGCCCCACCCGGCGCTGAGCAGGAAGCCGTCCACCTCGGTGCGGCCGAGGATCGGGCTGTAGTCGGGGCTTATGTCGCAGAGCCCGGCCCAGCTCCGCAGCATCCGCGCACGCTCGAGCTGCGGGAACAGCTCCAGGGTGTGCCGGGATGACTCCTGGAGGAAGTTGAGGGTGCCCTGCTGGCGGTAGGTCGTCCACGGCTCGATCTCGGCGCCGATCAGGAACTCGCCTCGGTCCGTCTGCGAGATGTAGACGTGCATCTGCGAGGAGACGATCACGACGTCGAGAAGCGGCTTCAGCGGCTCGGTGACGAACGCCTGCAGGATGTGGGTCGTGATCGGGAGCTCGACCCCGGCCATCGCCGCCACGGTCGAGCTCCAGCCGGCGGTCGCGTTGATCACCGTGCCGGCGCCGATCCGTGCGCCCGTCGCGCAGCTCGACCCCGGTGGCCCGCCCGTTCGAGCGCTCGATCCCGGTCACCTGCGTGTAGGGGTGGATCTCGGCTCCGCCGGCGTCGGCGCCCCGCGCAAGCCCCCAGACGACGGCGTCGTGGCGGATGATCCCGCCCGGCGGGTGATAAAGGGCTCCCATCACCGGATAGACGGCGTCCGGGTGCAGCGACATCGCCGGGGCCAGGCGCTGAACCTCGTCGGGCCCGATCACACGGGAGTCGATCCCGCCGAGGCGGTTGACCTCGGCGCGCTCGGTCATGACGAACATCGCCCGATCGGTGTGCGCGAGCGTCAGGTGCCCCTGCTGGGAGAACAGCAGGTTGAAGCCGAGCTCCGCGGAGAGGCCCTCGTAGAGCCGCACCGAGGCGTCATAGAATCGGGCCCCTTCGGGGGTCTTGTAGTTGGAGCGCAGGATCGTCGTGTTGCGGCCTGCGGCGCCCGACCCGATGTAGCTCTGCTCGAGCACGCAGACGTCGGAGATCCCGTGGTCGCGCGCCAGGTAGTACGCGATCGCGAGGCCGTGGGAGCCGCCGCCGACGATGACGACGTCGTAGCGGTCCCGAAGGGCTCGGTGTCCGGCGCCACATCCGGCGCTTGCGGAAGAGGTCAAGCATCGGATCCGGCCTCCCCGCCAAACGCGTCGACGCCGACCGCCCGGCCGCCCAGCTGCTCCGCCGCGTCCACGAACACGGTCCAGACGTAGTGCGCGTACCCGGCGCCGAACAGGTGCACGAAGCTGTCGCTCTGCGTGCGCAGGACCATCCCCGGGACCCGGGCCACCGAGACCGGGGCGAACGCCGCCTCCCCGAAGGCGCCGGGCCGCATGTCGAGCGCCGTGCTCCGGGCGAACGCCTCGCGGGCGAGCGGCCCCACGACCCCGTTCGAGCCGAGCGCCGTGGTCAGCTCGTGGACCGAGGCGAACGACTCCGCCGATGCCGCGGCCTCGAGCTCGTCGCGCACTCGCGCGGTCGCCTCGGGAGGGGTGACGGCGAGGACTCGGTCCGCCGTGATCGGGCACCACCAGACCCCCTCGTGCAGCGCCGCCCGCCCGAGGGCGAGGGCCGCTCCGTCGGCGAGCGCTCGCGACGATGCCCGATACGACCTCCGGTGCGCCCTGGAGCTCGAGCTTGCCGAGGTGGGACAGGTCCGCGACCCCGACCGACCGCTCGCAGGCGGCGGCCTCGCGGGCTGCGTCGCCGTAGTCGGCCACCAGGCGCCAGCCCGCCCGCTCCGCGAGCCGCGCACCGGCGTCGCGATGCACCCACTCGATCGGGCTGCGCAGGGCCGGCATGACCCCGTTGAAGGGCTCTGCCGCGTCCGGCGCCAGGAACTCGACGCTCATCCCCCGCAGGCGCTCCTGGTCGGGGTCGTAGAACGGGGCGGTCTGGACCGTTGCGCTCAGCCGGCGCCCGTTGTCGGCGAGCGTGATCGAGGCGCCGTCCTCGGCCAGCTCCGCCGGCACCCAGGCCATCCCGATCGTCCGCTCGCAGCTGCGGGGAGAAGCGCGACGAGGTGACCCTGCCGACGGGCCGGTCGTCGGCGACCACGGCGGCGCCTTCGGCCGGCACCGCCCCGTTGGAGACGGTGAACCCGACGAGCATGTTCTCCTCGCCGCGCTCCTGGACCGACTCGAGCGCCCAGCGCCCGATGAAGTCCTCCTCCTTGTCGAACTTCACGATCCACGGCATCGCAGCCTCGAGCGGGTTCGACTCGGCATCGGTGTCCTGGCCGACGAGGATGTGAAGCTTCTGGAGGCGGAGCACCCGCTGGGGCTCGAGGCCGAACGGCCTGATTGCCGTGCGGCTCGCCGGCGGCCATGATCGCGTCCCAGAGGTGCTCGGCGAGCGCCGCGGGGCAGTGGAGCTCGTACCCGAGCTCGCCCACGAAGCCGATCCGCAGCAGCAGGCAGGGAACCCCGGCGACGTGGGCTCGCTTGCCGTCGAGGTAGGAGAACGCCTCGTTCGAGCAATCCAGGTCGGTGAGCCCCGACAGGATCTCGCGCGACCGCGGCCCGGCGAGGTTGAACGCCGCCAGGCCCTGGCTCACGTCGGTGAGGTGGACGTCCATCCGCCACTCGGCGAGCCACCACGCGAACCAGCTCTCGACCGCGTCGGCGCCGCTCGAGGTGGTGGTGACGTAGAACGACTCGTCGTCGAGGCGGCAGAGGGTGCCGTCGTCGGTGATCCTCCCGGCGTCGTCGCCCAGCACCCCGTAGCGGATGCGACCCGGCCTTCAGCGTGTCGAAGCGGTTCGGGTAGAGGTGGTTGAGGAACGTGGCGGCCTCGGGCCCGCGGACCATCAGCTTGCCGAGCGTGGAGACGTCGATCAGGCCCGCGCCCTCGTGCACCGCCATGGTCTCGCCCTCGGGGTCGCCGTAGTCGTACGGCCGGCGCCAGTCGCCCGCCCAGAGCACGTTCCCGCCGAGCTCACGATGGCGGCCGTGGACGGCGGAGCGCTTCGCAGGCTCGAACGGCCGGCCCGCCAGCACGCCCATCGGCACGCTCGACCAGGGCGGCCGGGCTGTGGTCAGCCCGACGTCACCGACGGCGGCGCCTGTCTCCGCGGACACCGTGCGGATCGTGGGCAGCTGGCACATCCGGCCCTGGCAGGGCCCCATGGTCACGGTCGTGTACCGCTTGAGCAGCTCGAGCGAGTCGAAGCCCTCGTCGAGCGAGTAGGAGATGTCGTCGGCGGTCACGTCCTCGCATAGGCAGGCGAAGCAGCGGCCCTTGCCGCGGGCGGCCCCGGACGCGGCTGCCGGCACCGCCTCGCTCGACCGTCTCCCGCAAGCCGCTCAGGGCCGCCCGATCGGCCTCGAGCCGGGCCGCGTCGTCCTCGTCACCGAGCCCGAGCTCGATCGCGGCCTCCGCCCCCGCGACCGAGCCCGAGGCCTCGGCAGCGTCTGCTCGCGCGAGACCGGCGACCGCGCCGGCGGCGTGGATGCCCGGCGGCGGCTCCTCCGGGAGGTAGGCGCCGGCGGCGTCGTCCCAGCGGGCCTTGGCCCCGGCCTGGAGCAGCAGCGACGTCGCCGGCACCGTCCCGCCGGAGACGGCGACGAGGTCGCAGTCGATGCCGCGTTCGCGGTCGGGCGATCCAGCGGCCGTCCTCGTCGAGGTCGGCCACCACCGCGCCCTTCACGCGTCCGCGCCCGAACGCGCGGACGACGGCCGTGCCGCACGAGCAGCTCGATCCTGGCCTCGGCGATTCGCTGCTCCAGCTCCTCGCTCGCGCCCGCCGGCGCGAGCGTCGGCGATGGCGGCGATCTCCACGCCTGCATCACGAAGAGCCAGCGCCGACTCGATGCCGCGGTCGGCGGTCGTCGCGACCACGGCCACGTTCCCGGGCCGCACTCCGTAGAGGGCGGCCAGGCGCGCGCGCCCGAGCACAGCATCACCCCCGGGAGGTCGTTGCCCTCGAACATCAGAGGCTGCTCGATCGAGCCCGTCGCGGCGACGTGGGCGCGAGCGCGGACCTGGTGCAGCGTGCTGCCGGCCCAGACCGGGACGATCCCGTCGAAGAACCCGAGCGCCGCCGCCGGCGCCAGCACCTCGACCCCGGCGGCACGGACGCGCGCGGCCAGCGCGCGCGCCTCGTCTGCGCGGTCGCTCGCGAGCAGACTGCCGCCCAGCTCGGGCCCGTCGTCGACCAGAGTCACGTCCGCCCCGAGCTCTGCCGGCGCGCAGCGCGGCCGCCATCCCGGCCACGCCGCCTCCGACCACGAGCACGTCGGCGTGGCGGCGGCGGTACTCGGTGCGCCATTCCCGCTCGGGCTGGCGGCGGGCCAGCCTGCCGAGGCCAGCGGCGTTCCGCAGGACCTCTCGTAGAGCGGCCACAGGCGGCGTGGCCTGATGAACGTCTTGTAGTAGAAGCCGGGCGGGGTCAGCGCGCTTGCCGAAGTGGTCGGTGGCACGCATCACGTCGAAGCGCAGCGAGGGCCTCGCGTTCATCGGCTCGACGCGCATCCCCTCGCGCACGGGCTCGGTGCAGGCGCGGACGCCCGGCCACCCGTCGACGTCGACCAGGCAGTTCGGGCACTGGCCCGCGCAGCAGAACAGCCCGCGCGGCCGGTGGTACTTGAAGCTGCGCGAGAGCACCTGCTGGCCGTCGGCCGCGAGCGCCGAGCCGATCGTGTCGCCCTCGAGCGCCGTGAACCTCCCTGCCGTCGAAGGTGAAGGTCACCGGCCGGTCCCGATCCACGCGCTGGCCGCGGTCTGGGGGGGAGGCGGCTCATCGCTCCGGGAGGCCGACCCACTGCACCTGGTTGGTGGTGGTGTCGCGCTCGGCCAGGAACCACTCGCGGCAGCCGGAGCGGTGGTACCACCACTCGCGCTGGACGCCCGGCCACGTTGCGGCGGAAGTAGTTGTAGGAGTTCAGCTCGCGCTCGGTGGGCTTCGAGCCGGGCGCGGAACGACCTCGCCGCCGTAGGCGAAGTCTGTGACTTCGCGCTCGCCGCAATTGGGACACGTGAGGAGAAACGACATCGCCTTGAGGCCCTCCCGGGCTCCGGGACAAGACTAGACAAATTGGTACAACAGCGCAAGGGGCGCACGCGGCGGTGACGTCGGCCGGCGGGCTCATGTAGGCGCCCACATGTCACGGAAATGCTGGGCAGGAGCGCCATTGCACTGCTCAGCGGTATGTGGGATACATCCAGGCGTGGCGGGACGAACAACGGCCGACGACGTCCGGCGAGCGGTAGCCGAGGATGGGGTTGAGTTCCTCTTCGCCCAGTTCGTCGACATGCACGCGAAGCCCAGCGCGAAGCTGGTTCCCGCGCAGCAGCTCGAAGGCCTGCTCACCGACGGGGCGGGGTTCGCGGGGTTCGCGGCGGGGGACATCGGCCAGACGCCCGACAACCCCGACCTGATCGCGATCCCGGACGTCGGGACGTTCATCCAGCTCCCCTGGAGGCCGGAGATCGGCTGGTTCGCGTGCGACGCCACGGTCGAGGGTGAGCCGTGGCCCTACTGCCCGCGCACGATTCTGCGCCGCCAGATCGATCGCGCGCGCGAGGCCGGATTCGAGTTCAAGGTCGGCTGTGAGCTCGAGTACTTCCTGGTGCGGAAGACCGACGACGGCGGGATCGAGCTCGCCGACCCCCTCGACACCCTCGAGCAGCCCTGCTACGACATCCGGGCGCTGACCCGCTCGTTCGACTTCGTCGCCGACGTGGTCCGTCACGTGAACTCGCTCGGGTGGGAGATGTACGCGACCGATCACGAGGACGCGAACGGGCAGTTCGAGCAGAACTTCGCCTACGCCGACGCGCTGACCACCTGCGACCGCGCCGTCTTCTACCGCTACATGGTCGAGGCGATGGCCCAGGAGCGCGGCCTGATCGCGACCTTCATGCCGAAGCCGTTCGCGCACCTGACCGGCAACGGCGCCCACTTCCACATGAGCCTCTGGGACGGGGAGGAGAACCTGTTCATGCGCGAGGTGGGCGACGACCCACGCGGCCTCGGCCTGAGCGAGGTCGCCTACCAGTTCGTGGCCGGGCTGAAGGCAGCACGCGAAGGCCTACATCGCGCTCACCGCGCCCACCGTCTCGTCCTACAAGCGGCTGGTGATCGGGGCGCCCGCGAGCGGCGCCACCTGGGCGCCCGCCTACATCACCTACGGCTACAACAACCGGACGATGATGCTCCGCATCCCGGAGGCGGGGCGGATCGAGGACCGCACCGTCGACGGCTCGTGCAATCCCTACCTCGCGGCGACCGCGATCCTCGCGGCGGGCATGGACGGAATCGAGCGCGGCCTCGATCCCGGCGACCCCACCGCGGCGAACATGTACGAGACGAGCGAGGCCGAGCGCGAGGAGATGGGGATCGAGACGCTCCCCGCCAACCTGCTCGACGCAACCCGCGAGCTCGAGGCCGACGACGTGCTGCGCAAGGCGCTCGGCTCGGTCGGCGACGAGGACTACGTGGACTACTTCGTCCGCTGCAAGCGGCGCGAGTGGCAGGCTGCCCACGAGCAGATCACCCAGTGGGAACTCGACCGCTACCTCCAGCACTTCTGAGGTGATGCGGCCATGTGTGGGATCGCCGGTCTGTTCAGCAAGTCGGGCTCGATCGAGGAGTCGCTCGGGGCCCACCTGAGCGCGATGCTCGTCGCAGCTCGCCGATCGCGGGCCCGACAGCGCCGGGGTCGCGCTCTACCGCGACCCCGCGCCCGCCGGCTCGTGCAAGGTCTCCCTGTTCTCCGCCGACGAGCCGGCTCCCTGGGACGCCCTCGCGAGGGAGCTGGACGAGGCGTTCGGAGCCGAGGGCGAGCCGGAGGTTCGCGCCTCGCACGCGCTCTTCGTCGTCCCCGCCGCCCCCGCGGACGTGGAGGCATGGCTCGCCGAGCAGCACCCCGAGCTGCGGATGATGAGCGTCGGCGAGCGGATCGAGATCTACAAGGAGGCCGTCGATCCCCGCGACTTCGTGAAGCGGTTCGCGCTCGAGGGCGTCTCGGCGACGCACGCCCTGGGCCACACCCGGATGGCCACCGAGAGCCGGGTGACGACGGAGCATTCCCACCCCTTCTCGACCGGCCTCGACCTCTGCCTGGTGCACAACGGCTCGCTCTCGAACCACAACCGGCTGCGCACGTTCCTGCGCCACCAGGGGATCGGCTTCCAGACCGACAACGACACCGAGGTCGCGGCCGGCTACCTGACGTGGCGCCTGTCCGAGGGTGACGACATCGAGCAGGCGCTCAATCGCTGCCTCGACGATCTCGACGGCTTCTATACGTTCGCGGTCGGCACCGCCGAGGGCTTCGCCGTGCTGAGGGACCCGATCGCGTGCAAGCCGGCGGTGATGGCCGAGACCGACGACTGGGTCGCGATGGCGTCGGAGTACCGGGCGATCGCCGTCCTCCCGGGCGCCGACGAGGCGAGGATCTGGGAGCCCGAGCCCGGCCGCGTCTACTCCTGGGAGCGAGCGAGGGTCGCGTGAGCCCGACCGAAGTCGCCGTCGAGACGGTCGACCTCGCGACCACCACGGTGCGAGAGCTGAACCAGCGCCTGCACGAGCTCGATCCGGAGACGCCGTCGCGCTGGCGGGTGGCCAACCCCAACGGCGCCCACGCGGTCGCGGTCGGGCTCGACTCACGCGGCCGAGGTCGAGATCGACGGGCATGTCGGCTACTACTGCGCCGGCATGAACAAGCTCGCCACCGTGCGGGTGGCTGGGCAACTGCGGGCCCGGGGTGGCGGAGAACATCATGTCCGGCGGCGCTCGTCGTCGAGGGCGACGCGAGCCAGTCGGCCGCGGCGACGGGCCGGGGCGGGCTGGTGGTCGTCAAGGGCAGCGCCTCGGCGCGCTGCGGCATCTCGATGAAGGGCGTCGACATCGTGGTGCACGGCTCGGTGGGCCACGTCGCCGGGTTCATGGCGCAGAGGGGGACCCTCGTCGTCTGCGGCGACGCGGGGGAGGGCCTCGGGGACTCGATCTACGAGGCGAGGGTCTACGTGCGGGGCGACGTCGCCGGCCTGGGGGCCGACTGCATCGAGAAGGAGATGGGCGACGAGCACCGCGCCCAGCTCGCGGAGCTGCTGGAGAGGGCCGACGCCGACGCCGACCCCGGCGACTTCCGTCGCTTCGGCTCGGCGCGGCAGCTCTACACGTTCAAGGTCGATAACGCCGGGGCGTACTGATGGACCGAGTTCGACGCGCTCAGCAAGGAGGAGGGCTTCCGGCCTGGCCTCGCCGGCCGCTGGCGGCCCGGCCTTCGCGAGTCGGCCCTGTTCGACCGCAACGCCATCCACGAGATCCACCGGATGGCCCGCGAGGGCATCTACGACATCCGTGGCTTCGGCGCCAAGCGCCGGGTTCCCCACTTCGACGACCTCCTCTTCCTCGGCGCCAGCGTCTCCCGCTACCCGCTGGAGGGCTACCGGGAGCGGTGCGCCACCGACGTCACCCTCGGCACCCGCTTCGCCACCGAGCCGATCCACCTCGACATCCCGATCACGATCGCCGGGATGAGCTTCGGAGCGCTCTCGGCGCCCGGCGAAGGAGGCCCTGGGCCGGGGGGCGAGCGCCGTCGGCACGTCCACCACCACGGGCGACGGCGGCATGCTGCCCGAGGAGCGCGAGCACTCCGACACGCTCGTCTACCAGATCCTCCCCTCCCGCTACGGTATGAATCCCGGACGACCTGCGCCGCGCCGACGCGGTTGAGATCGTCGTCGGGCAGGGCGCGAAGCCGGGCGGCGGCGGCATGCTGCTCGGCCAGAAGATCTCCGACCGCGTCGCCGAGATGCGCGACCTGCCGAAGGGGGTGGACCAGCGAAGCGCCTGCCGGCACCCGGACTGGACCGGCCCCGACGACCTCGAGATCAAGATCGGCGAGCTTCGCGAGATCACCGACTGGCGCAAGCCCGTCTACGTCAAGGTCGGGGCCACCAGGACGTTCTTCGACGTCGCGCTGGCCGTGAAGGCCGGAGCCGACGTGATCGTGCTCGACGGGATGGAGGGCGGCACCGCGGCGAGCCAGGAGGTCTTCATCGAGCACGTCGGCATCCCGATCCTCGCCGCCCTTCCCGAGGCCGTCCGCTCGCTCCAGGAGCTCGACATGCATCGCAAGGTCCAGCTGATCGTCTCGGGCGGGATCCGTTCCGGCGCCGACGTCGCGAAGGCCCTGGCGCTCGGCGCCGACGCCGTCTCGATCGGGGTCGCCGCGGTGGTGGCCCTCGGCGACAACTCTCCCTCGCACGAGGAGGAGTACGAGGCGATCGGAAGCTCCGCGGGGTTCTACGACGACTGGCACGAGGGCCGCGACCCGGTTGGGATCTCGACCCAGGACGACGAGCTGGCGAGCCGCTTCGACCCCGAGCTCGGCGGCCGCCGCCTCGCCAACTACCTGCGCGCGATGGTGCTCGAGGCGCAGACCCTCGCCCGCGCCTGCGGCAAGTCCCACCTCCACAACCTCGAGCCGGAGGACATGGTCGCCCTCACCCTCGAGGCCGCGGCGATGTCCAAGGTGCCCCTGGCCGGCACGAACTGGGTTCCGGGAGCCAATCAGCCAGAGGCCTAGCGAAACCCCGCCAGCTACCATGCCCCGCGCGCGGAGTCGTTTTTCAGCAGGGAGCGATGGGGCGACTCGCCGCAGCATGGAAGCGATGAGCGACTTGACGGAGCAACAGTGGGCGCGTGACCTTGCCTCCCGGTGGCTTGAGCGAGCGCGTGCGCATCGCGCCGGCTCGAGCCTGCCGGACCCGCTCACGGTCGAGGAGGTGACCGCCGACTTCCGCGGGTTGTTCGGCGCGCTGCTGAAGCGATCGTTCGACGGGATAGTTGTCAACGAGCGCGAGTCGCAATGGATCCTCGAAGTCAGCGACTCGTTCTGCAAGCTCACTGGCTATTCACGCGACGAGCTGATCGGCCGAACCTCTGTCGAAGTCGGGCTCGTGGTCGACGAAGGACGGCGAGCGAGGGCGGTCGGGAGGGCGAACGCGGGCGTGGAGGTGCGCTGTGGCGGATGCGCTGCGGGACGCAGTGCGAGGCACAGATGTCGTCGCGCGCCTCGACGGGGACGAATTTGCAGCGCTGCTGACGCGATCAACCCCCGGAGGAATCGAGCGCGTGGTGGACGACTTCAAAGCTGGGGTGGAGGGGAAGGAGGCGAGCGGGACGATCGACGGCGCGGCGATCGCCGCGATCATCGGGTTCGCAACTTCCCAGGAAGGAGACGACGCCGAGTCGATGCTCCGAAAGGCCGACCGCGCAATGTACGCGCAGAAGAATTCCTGAGGCCAGCCCAACCCCGCCCTGCCGCTACATTGATGGCACGCGGTGGGCGTAGCTCAGCTGGTAGAGCTCCTGGTTGTGGTCCAGGTGGTCGCGGGTTCGAGTCCCGTCGCTCACCTTCGCCGGCTGCTCGCTAGCTGCCGCTGCCGTAACCGGACGCCTAGTCCCGCAGGGTGACGGTGCGTTTCTCGGTCGTCGTGTTACCCGCGCCGTCGGTGGCGACGACAGTGAGCTTTCGCCTTCACGCCGCGCTCGTCGTCGAGCGCGTTTCCGGCCGTCCTGCGGGCTTTCTTCGGGACCTTGAGGCTCAGGGTCAGCTTCTCGTCTGCGTCCCCCTGACCCTCGGCCGGCTTCAGCGTGCGCTTGATCACGACCTCTATCCGGCCGCCCCCTCCGCCCTGCTTGATCACGAGCTTGCCGGTTGCGTCGTACTCGCACGTTTCGTCACACCGCGCTCCGACCTCGATTCGGCCATCGAGCTTCTGGCCCTTCTTGCCCGAGAGCGTCAGCAGCGGAGCGATGGCGTCGGCGCCGACGTTCACCGTCGCCGTCACCGCGACGGCGTTTCCGTTCCGGTCCTGGCCGCTGAACGTGAACGAGTCGGTGCCAGAGAACCCGGGGTTAGGCGTGTAGCTGACCGTCGAGGGATCGCCCTGCTCAACCACCGAGAGCGTGCCGTTCGCGGGCGCGCTCGCAATCACCTCCGCCACCGGGGCCTGCTCATAAGTGGGCCCGGTGTCGGTGCAGACGAGGGGGACCGAAACCGGGGTGTTGAAGGCCGTCCCCGCGGTGACCTCGTCACACGTCGGCTCGCCGTCGGGCGCCCAATCCGGGTTGCCGTCGAAGTTCAGGCTGTCGTCCTCCAGCGTCCGGAAGCCCCCGCTGTCGTCGGAGTTCTCCATTACCAGCGCGCCGGTGGTCGTCGCACCGCGCGCGTAGGCGATTCTCGTCGCATCGGGCGACCAGACGCAGTTGTAGTCGGCCACCCCGGCGTTGTCTGAGAGGTTGGTCCCAACTCCCGGCCCATTAGCGTTGGTGACGAAGATCTCGGCGTTGTTGCCGGCTCCGTTCACGTAGCAGAGCTGGGTTCCGTCCGGGGACAGGGCCGGCTGGTACTCGTTGGCCCCGGTGGTGAGGACCGCCGTGCGAAGTGCCGCGATGGGAGATGCGGGCTCCTTGAAGATGTCGTCCGTACCGATTGCGTAATAGATCGTCTGCGAGTCCGGGGTCCAGGTGGGGTCGTTCTCGTTGTCCGCGCCGGTCCCTGTGATGTTCTGCGTCGCACCGAGCCCGACCGGGTTGACCATGATGTCCGTCTGCCCACCGGCGGTCACCTCACCCTCGTACGCGATCCGGGTGCCGTCGGGCGACCACGAGGGATGGTCCTCGCTGAGCGTGGGGGTGTTCGAGATGTTGTCCGGTGTCGCCCCCGGCGACGTCAGATCCAGAGTGAAGATGTCGAATCGGCGCGGGCCCCCGCGCATAGGTGATCATCGTCCGGTCCGGCGACCACGTGGCGTGCCGATGCTGCCCGGCCGTTGTGTCGAGGGCGGCGCCCGTTGTGCCGTCACCCGCGCTGTTGTCGATCGTCCGCAGGAACAGTCTTGCGTTGGCGTCGTTGTTGTCGGGGCCGTCGCGCCCGCTCGTGAACAAGATCCTCCCGTTGTTGCCGGGGAGCACGGCCCCGGCCGACGCGGGCAGCGCAAGCAGCGCCACCAGGCATCCCGCCAATGCGACTCTCCTCACGTCGCTCCCGCTCACTTCAACAGGAGCGTATCGCCGATTGCAGTGTTCGGCGATCGGCGCCCGGTATTTCACTTGGCCCTAACCTGACCGGGCGAATGGGGAGGAGTCGAAATGCACTGGCGCTTGTCGCCTGCTGCGCCGCGTTTGCGGGCACAACTGCGTCGGCCAACGCCGCCGCCGGCTGCCCCGTGCCCGGGGATGACTGGGAGCGCGTCGAGCCGGAGGCGATGGGAATGGACGCGGACAAGCTCCAGGAAGCGCTCGACTACGGTTCCGCCAACGCCGGCTTCGCCGTTCGGGTCTACCGCCGCGGGTGCCTCGTCGGCGCCGACCGTGCCGAGGGCGTCAATGACAACACCACGTTCGAGAGCTACTCGATGTCGAAGTCGATCGCTTCGATCCTGTTCGGCAGGGCGATGACGCTGGGGCTGATCTCGCCCGACGATCCGGTCGGCTCACTGGTCCCAGAGGCCGACCAGGCGCACGGCGAGATCACGATGCTCGACCTGCTGACGATGTCGTCCGGGCTGCTGTGGAACGGCTTCCGTGACTACAACGTCTTCACGATGCCCGATCGCGTCCGCGACGCGCTGACGCTGCCGGTGGTGCATGAGCCGGGCACCTACTTCGAGTACGCGCAGAGCGCGGTCGCGTTGCTGGTGAAGGCGGTCGAGCGCGCCGTCGGCGAGGACCCGCAGCAGTTTCTCCAGCGCGAGGTTCTCGACCACATCGGAATCGACTCTGAAAGCTGGACGTGGGCGCGCGATCGCGCCGGCAACATCCAAGGTTTCTGGGGGGCCACGATGCGAGCCGACGATTTCGGGCGGCTCGGCGAGCTGTTGCGCCGCGGTGGCGTGTGGAGGGGGCAGCGACTGCTCTCGCGCAACTACGTAAGACGGGCGACCTCGCCCTCGGAGACCAACGGCTGCTACGGCTGGCTGATCTGGGTGAATGCCGGAGCACCCTGCGTCGGCGTGACGATCGAGGATCGCGGCGTCTCCCAGGAGCGCATGTACCCCACGATCCCCGCCGACATGTACAACTTCTCCGGCCTCTTCGGGCAGCTGGTCACCGTGTTCCCGAGCCAGGAGCTGGTGATCGTCCGCACCGGACAGGATCCGGGAATGGCCGGGAGCTACGGCGAGAGCTGGGAGCTGGGGCTCTACAGGCGGGTGCTCGAGTCGATCACCGACGAGCCGATCAAGATCAGCCCGCCGGCCAAGCCAACCCGCGACGAGCCCGATACCGACTACGGGTTCCAGACCGCCATTTTCGAGCCCGACCAATACTCGCAGGGCGGGAATCCCGATCCGCTTCCACCGGCCGGGCCGGGGCGCGCCCGCGCGGCGCGACTGAGGTTGGCGGGCGTGCGCCGCCAGGGCTCGCTGCTGCGAGTGCGGCTCTCCTGCCCGCGGCGCTGGCCCGGGGAGGGTGTCTCCCGATGCGTCGGCGTGGCAGTGCTAGGTGGCGGGCAGCGCGCCCGGACGTACGCGAAGAAGCGCTACTCGGTCCGCGCGGGCCGGTCACGAACGCTTGTGTTCAAGCTCTCCCGGCAGGCCCAGACACGGCTTCGGAACCCGCGGAGCGGTGGCTTGGCCGTGACCGCCACCAACAGCGATCAGGCCGGCGGAACCTCGACGACGCTGGTCGTCAAGCGGCGCCGCTCGCGTTGAGATTCATTTTTTCGGCACACTGCGCTCGTGCTGCGCGTCGGCCCCTACACGTTCCCTGAGGCGATCTACGACGGACCCAGCGACGTCCTCTACGCGACCCTGATCGACGTCCCCACGGACCGTCGCGAGCTCACCCCCGAGGAGCACGTCTGCACCTACGACGAGCGGGGACGGCTGACCGGGATCACTTTCATGGGCGCTCGCGCCCAGCTCGAGCGCGAGGGCGGCGTCTACGTAACCCTGCCCACTGGCGGGCGCGAGCGCGCGCAGGGGGCCGAGACCGCTCTCAGCCGCAGCCGCTGATCGGGCGCACCGATCAACCGATCAGATCCAGCACTGCGGCCTCGATCCGACCGCGGCCTCGCAAGGTCACCGGGTCAGGGTCCGAGATCGTGTGCGGGAGCGCGTCGCCGATCGTCTCGCCCGAGTCGAAGCGGTCGATCACCCGGGGATCGATGTAGGAGGCTCGGCAGACGGCGGGGGTGTTGCCGAGATACGAGGCCACTTGCTTCACGGCCTCGGAGGCGGCTCGCTTGCGCGCCGCCTTGCTCATCCGCGGCTCGCCGTCGAGTGCCGCGAGCGAGACGGCGGCGAGCACGGTGGCGTTCCATGTTCGGAAGTCCTTGGCGCTGAAGTCCTCCCCCGCGATCTGCTTCAGGTACTCGTTGATGTGGTCGGCTCGCAGGTCCACCCAGCGCGATCGATCGTCGCGGTAGCCGAGGAGGCCACCGCGTCCCGGCCGCCGCTTCAACGACCTCAAGGTCGGGATCACGAGCTGGTCGTCGATCACGCGTATGTGCCGGAGCGAGTTCTTCGCCCGGTAGTCGAACACCGCCGCTCCGTTCTCGAAGCGCGTGTGACGCTTTCGAAGCGTCGCCAGACCGTAGGTCTCGTTCTCCTCGGCGTACTGCTCGCTGCCGATCCGGAACAGCCCGAGGTCGAGCAGCCGAACGGCGCACCCGAGCACCCGCTCGCGCACCAACCCGCGCAGCTTCAGATCGCGCTTCACCCTTCGGCGCACCCGCGGCAGCGCCACCCCGAACTCGCGCATCCGCTCGAACTTCTCGCGGTCGCGGTGCACGCGCCAGGCGTCGTGGTAGAGGTACTGCTTGCGCCCGGCGTCGTCGATGCCGGTGGCCTGGATGTGGCCGCGCGGCTGGGTGCAGATCCAGACGTCGGTCCATGCGGGAGGGATCGCAAGAGCCTGGATGCGCTCCCGCGTCTCCTCGTCGACGGGGCTTCCACGCTCGTCGAGGTAGCGGAACCCGCGACCGTGACGGATCCGGCGGATTCCGGGCTCGGAGCAATCGATTCTTCGCAGCCGTGCCAAGGGGCAATGATGGCGCCAGATCTCACAATCGCGCGCGTGTGCGACGTTTACCGGGCAGATGCAAGTCGCCACCGCGCCACCTCCGTTCCAGTACCTGCTGGATGAGCACGCCCATGAGGTGCTGCGTTTCCTGCGTGCGATGGTCGGCCCGGTTGACGCAGAAGACTGCTTTCAGGAGACTTTCCTGGCGGCGCTTCGCGCCTACCCGAGGCTGCGGCGACACGACGAGCTGCGGGCGTGGGTGTTCACGATCGCTCGCAACAAGGCGACCGACCACCACCGCTCCAGCGCCCGCCGGCCGATGCCGGTGGCCGAGCTCCCTGAGCGACACGACCCGTCGGCCGACGGCGATCGGTTCGACGCGGAGGACGTGTGGGGACTCGTCGCACAACTGCCACCCAAGCAAAGGGCCGCGGTTGCGCTTCGCTACGGAAACGACCTCGGCTACGCGGAGCTTGCGCGTGCCCTGGAGTGCAGCGAAGAGGCTGCGAGGCGGAGCGTCCACGAAGGCCTGAAGAAGCTGCGGCTGAACGCCGGCGCCCTGCGCGCCGCGTCTTTGGCCGCGGGAGAGGAGGACTCACCATGAGCCCCGGGAAGCGCAAAACCGAAACAACCGCGATGGAGGAGAGGCTGGCGCTGCTCGCCGAGCGCGCCGGCGCCGATGGGCTGCTGGACGTCGCCTACGCGACGACCGACTCGCCGCTTGGAACGGTGGTCGTAGCCGCAACGCCGCGCGGCCTGGTGCGCGTGGCCCTGCCCAACGAGGACCTGGATGACGTCCTGACACGCATCGCGGCCGACCTCTCGCCCCGGATCCTCGAGCACCCGGCGCGGCTCGACGAGGCGCGGCGCGAGCTCGACGAGTATTTCGAGGGACGGCGTCGCAGCTTCGACCTGCCGCTGGATTGGACCCTCAGCGGCCCGGGGTTCCGGCGCCGCGTGCTTCGGGCGACCGCCCGGATCCCGTACGGCGACACGACCACATACGGGGAGATGGCCGTGGCCGCAGGAAGCCCCAACGCCTACCGCGCCGCCGGCAGCGCTCTCGGGTCGAACCCGATCCCGCTCGTCGTCCCCTGCCACCGGGTGCTGAGAACCGGGGGAGACGTCGGCAACTACGGCGGCGGGCCCGAGATGAAGAGGTTCCTGCTGCGGCTCGAGGGCGCGATCAAGTAGTCGAGGCCCAGTCGGGCCACGCGCTGCAACGGGAGGAGGCGCGGGGCCCGAAGGGAACAGTTCGCCGTGATCGTCGACTGCGCCCATTACCAGGACGGCGTGCGCCAGCACGAGGGCCCACTCGACGTCGCGCGCGCTTCCGAGCTCGCGAGCAAGGCGGGGGAAAACGAGTTCGTCTGGCTCGGGATCAAGGAGCCTGCCGAAGGCGAGCTGAACGATCTGGCAAAGTCGTTCGGCCTCCACGAGCTCGCGGTCGAGGACGCTCACAATGCGCACCAACGGCCGAAGATCGAGGACTACGACGACAGGACCTTCATCGTCCTCCGCACTACCCGCTACGTCGACGAGCGCGAGGAGGTCGAGTTCGGCGAGATCCATCTCTTCCTCGGTCCCTCCTACGTGATCGCGGTCCGGCACGGCGCGGCGAGTGAACTCTCGTCCGCAAGGCGACGGCTCGAGGAGCGGCCGGAGCTGCTGCGGGAGGGCCCGGTGGCGGTGGCATGGGCCGTGCTCGACAAGGTCGTCGACGACTACCAGCCGGTCGTCGAGGGGATCGACAACGACATCGTCGAGGTCGAGAGCGAGGTCTTCACCACCGAGTCGAACGTCACGCAGCGGATCTACTTCCTGAAGCGCGAGGTGATCGAGTTCCACCACGCCGTCTTTCCGCTGCTGATCCCGCTCGAGACCCTCGAGCGCGGGGTGTACGTGGAGGTGGGCGAGCAGGTGCGTCGCTACCTGCGCGACGTCTCCGACCACGCTCGGCGCGTGGACGAGCAGGTGACCAGCCAGCGCGAGCTGCTGACCTCGATCTTGGAGGCAAACCTCGCGCTTCTGAGCGTGCAACAAAACGAGGTCGTGCGGGCGATCTCCGCCTGGGCCGCGATCATCGCTGTGCCCACCTTCATCGCCTCGGTGTACGGGATGAACTTCGAGTACATGCCGGAGCTCGACGAGCGGATCGGCTACCCGCTGGCGCTGACGGTGATGCTGATCTCTACCCTCATCCTGCACCGCTTCTTCAAGCGCATCCAGTGGCTCTAGACCCGTTGTAGGCAACAATCGCTGGGTGCAGGAAGTCGTGATAGACGTGCTCGGGCCGCTGCTGCTGGTGGCGGTTGCGTACGCGTATGTGCGGCGCAGCTCCACGCTGGCGAGCCGCGAGCGCCCCGTGCCGGTGTGGCGTCAGGCCTGTTTCGGGGTTGGCCTGCTGCTGGTCGCGGTCGCGGACCTGCCGCCGGCATCCGGGGTGGCCGAAGAGCTCGTCGTCGCCCACATGGCGCAGCACCTGATCCTCTCCGACTTGGCGGCACTGCTGATCGTGCTCGGACTGACCGGCCCTCTGCTTCAGCCCCTGCTCGCGGTTCGCTGGCTCGGCTGGCTGCGGGCGCTGGCGAATCCGCTGGTGGCGCTGCCGCTGTGGGCGCTGAACCTCTACCTCTGGCACCTCAGCGCCCTCTATCAGGGGGTGCTGACCAGCCCGGCACTGCATCTGGTGCAGCACGCCGCGTTCCTCTCGCTCGGGATCGCAATGTGGATGCCGCTGCTTGGGCCGCTTCCGAAACCGGCCTGGTTCGGCTACGGCTGGCAGCTCGCCTACGTCGTCGTCGTCCGCCTCACCGGCGGCGTGCTCGCCAACGTGCTTGCCTGGTCCGGCTCCGCCGCTTTACCCCGACTACGCGCCGGGGGAGGCCGAGTGGGGCATCGCCCCGCTCACCGACCAAGGGGCGGCGGGGATGCTGATGATGATCGAGAGCGGTTTCGTCACCCTGGGGCTATTCGCCTGGATCTTCTTTCGCTGGGCCGAGCAGGACACCGAGCGACAGCGGCTGCTCGACCTCGCGCACGAGCAGGGTGTGGAGCTGGATGACGCGCGTGCGGCGCGGGCGGCAACCGCGCGGGAGGGTGCGCGGCTGGAGGAACGCTCTGAAGCGCTCGTGACGGGCAACCGCTTCCTGTACGCCCTCGTATTCGCGGTCGGGATGGCGAGCCTCGGTGCCGAGATCGCCGCCGTGCGCCTGATGGCGCCGTTCTTCGGTGCCTCCACTGTGATCTGGGCGAACACGATCGGCGTCGTTCTCGTCGCGCTCTCGGTCGGCTACTGGCTTGGCGGCCGCCTGGGGGACAGCCGCCCCGACGTCGCCAGCCTGTGCCGGGTGGTGATGGTGGCCGCGATCCTGCTCGCCGTCGTTCCCTTCGTCGCGCGCCCGTTTCTCGACATCTCGGTGGACGCGCTCGACGAGATCGAAGCGGGAGCGTTCGTTGGCTCGCTGGCCGGGGTCCTGGTCCTGGTTGCCGTCCCGGTCGTGTTGATGGGGACCGTCTCCCCGTGGGCGATCCGGATCGCGGTTCCCGACGTCGAGCATGCCGGCCGCGTGGCTGGGAGGCTGTACGCCGTATCCACCGTCGGCTCCCTCACCGGGACGCTTCTCGCCGCACTTGCGCTGATCCCTTTCGCCGGCACCCAGCGCACCTTTCTGATCTTCGCGGTCGTCCTCGCGCTGGTCGCCGCCGCCGGGCTCGGCTGGCGCTTCGTCGCGCTTCCGCTGCTGATCGCCGGGGTGATCGCGCTGCCGGTGGGAACCGTGAAGGCGACCGACGACGGGCGCGTCCTATGGGAGGGCGAGTCGGAGCACCAGTACATCCGTGTGGTCGAGGAGCCCGACGGAGATCGGCGCCTGGAGCTGAACGAGGGCCAGGCCACGCATTCGCTGTATCGCCCGGACTCGTTCTTGACCGGCCAGTACTGGGACTCGCTGCTCGTGCTCCCTTTCGCGACCCGCGACACGGTTCCGGGGCGGGTGGCGATTCTCGGCAACGCGGCCGGGACATCGGCGCGCGGCTACGGCCATTACTTCCCGGACACGCACGTCGACGGCGTCGAGATCGACGCGGAGCTGACGGAGGTCGGCTACCGCTACTTCGACATGGGCTCGAGCCCCAACCTCGCGGTGCACGCCGACGACGCGAGGCCGTGGTTGCGCCGCTCGCCCGGTGGCTTCGACGTGATCATCGTCGACGCCTACCGCCAGCCGTACATCCCCTTCTACCTGGCGACGAAGGAGTTCTTCGAGCTTGCCCGTGCGCGCCTCGCTCCCGGCGGTGTCGTGCTTGTGAACGTCGGTCACCCCGAGGGAAACAACGACCTCGAGACGGCGATTGGCGCGACGATGGCGGAGGTATTCTCGACGGTCCTTCGGGACCCCGAGGAGCCGACGAACACGCAGATGCTCGGAACCGATGCCCCCGCGTCCGCAGCACGCCTGAGAGCGGCACTCGGGCTGCTGACGCCGGAGCTTCGAGCGATTGCCGTCGCCGACGCCGCGAGGCTGGAGCCGCGGCTTCCCGGAGGACAGGTCTACACCGACGATCGGGCGCCGGTGGAGTGGCTCGTCGACCGCTCGATTCTGGGCTACGCAGCCGAGGAGTGACGGCGCGCCCGTAACCGTCGCATCGCCCCCCCGATCAGAGCGGCGGTCAGGTCGATGGCGAAGGCGACGCCGCGACCGACGGGGCCGGTGACCACCCAGGCGAGCAGGCGGTCACGGGTGCTCAAACGCATGCCCCCGCTCAAGCGCGTGCCGCCAGTTCGCGCTGCGGCTCGATCCCCCATCGGTCGGCCACCTCGCTCAGCTCCGTCGTCAGCGGCCAGCGATCCGGCCGCTCCGCCCCCTGATGATCGGGGCTCGCCCCCTTCAGCGCCATGCAGCCGGTGTTGTCCCCGATCAGCCTGATCTGTGCAATGTCGTCCGCGCCCAGACGGCTATCGGCGGGCAGGGAGGCGAGCTCCTCGCGCTTGTCCTCAACCGCTCGCGCCGCTTCACCCGCCTCCTGAATCAGCGTCGGCACGGCGCACTGCACCGCCTGGTGGGCCAGGTTCCACTCGCACGCGAGCTGCAGCGGCGTCAGCTCGGCTCTGGCGGCGATCGGGCGCAGGCGGTCGATCCGCTCCCGGCCGGCCTCGATCCAGCCCTCGGGCCTGAAGCTGCGGTGGTCTCCTGGGGCCATCTCGGCGCCCGGCAGCAGGTCGTCCCAGAACAGCCCGCCGTAGTCCACGACCCGGGTAATCACGCGAACGTCGTTCTGTGCCGCCGCCGCCAGGCACAGCTCTCCCGGCCACGGCTCGAGCGGGTTCAGGATCACCATCGTCCAGTCGATGCGGTCGCCGAAGCGCTCGAGGCAGCCGATCAGGTCGAGCGTGAACCCGTTGGCCGGCCCGGGAGCGATTCCGATCATGCGGGTCAGTCCGGCATCGCGGAGGGCCGCCATCCCATCCCACACCGCCTCGCTCTCGTAGCCGATCCGGTCGGGGTTGTGCAGCAGCAGCAGGTCGAAGGCCTCGGCACCCAGGCGCTCGAGGCTGTGCTCGGTCGCCATCCGCAGATACGAGGCGTACCCGTCGGCGGAGCGCAGCGCCGGGTCGGTGAAGCGCGGGAAGCCCTTCGCGCCCTCGCGCTCGCCTTCGTAGAAGTCGTGGCCGACCGCACCGACGAGGGCATAGGAATCGCGCCGAACATCAGTGATCGCCTCACCCAGCAGGCGGTCGGCGGCGCCCTCGCCGTAAACGTCGGCGCTCACCAGCGTGTCGATCGCGGCGTCCGGCAGCAACAGCGAGCGCAGCCGCTCGTCGCCGATGTCCTCGCCGAAGCGCATGAAGCGCCCGCCGCTCCAGGTGCCGATCGCCGTCCGGCCGGGGTCGCGCATGCCGCCAACGGTAGCCGCTCACCGTCCGTCGCCAACTGGCCGTCACTAAGGTTGTCGGCCCAATGAAAACCGCAGTCACAGATCTTCCCGACTCGCGCGCCAGGATCGAGGTCGAGGTCGAAAGCCCCGAGGTCGAGCGAGGAATTGAGCGCGCCGCAGCCGAAATCGGGCGCGAGCTGAAGATCCCGGGCTTCCGCAAAGGCAAGGTCCCGGCGCAGGTGGTGCTGCAGCGGGTCGGCCGTGGCGCTGTGGTCGAGCAGGCGCTGCGCGACTCCCTTCCCGAGTGGTACGAGCGCGCGCTGCTCGATTCCGGCGTGTCGCCGATCGGCGAGCCGAAGCTCGACGTCGCGACCCTCCCGGAGAGCGCCGGCGAGTCGCTTCAGTTCTCGATCGAAGTCTCGGTGCGGCCTCCGGCGCAGCTCGGCGAGTACCGGGGGCTGGAGGTCGGCAAGGCCGAGCCCGAGGTTCCCGAGGAGGCGATCAGCGAGCAGCTCGATCGGCTTCGCGAGGGCTTCGCCAGCTTGAACCCGGTGGAGCGCCCGGCCGCGGATGGCGACCATCTGCTGATCGACTACGTCGGCACTGTCGACGGCGAGCCGTTCGAAGGCGGCGAGGGCCGCGACGAGCTGGTCGAGCTGGGCAGCGGCAGGCTTCTCGACGACCTCGAGCAGGGGCTGCGTGGCGCAAGCGCGGGCGAGGAGCGCGCGATCGACGTCGACTTTCCCGCGGACTACCCGGCTGAGCAACTGGGGGGCAAGACGGCAGCTTTCGCGGTCAGCGTGAAGGAGGTCCGGGAGAAGGAGCTTCCGCAGCTGGACGACGACTTTGCGGCCGACGCCTCGGAGTTCGACACCCTCGCCGAGCTGCGCGCCGACATCGAGGCGAAGCTGCGCGAGGCGCTCGGCCGCCGCGCCGACGAGCTCTTCCGAACGGCCGCCGTGGACGCCGCGGTCGACGCATCCCAGATCGAGCTGCCCGACGAGGTGGTCACGGCGCGGGCCGGGGAGATGGTCGACCGCTTCCTGCGACAGCTCGAGGGGCGCGGCATCTCGCGCGAGGACTTCACCCGCGTGCAGGAAGGCGGGGAGGAACGGCTGCTCGCCGACGCGCGGCCAGACGCCGAGCGGGCGCTGAAGCGCGAGGCGGTGATGACGGCGATCGCCGACGCCGAGGGGATCGAGGTCAGCGAGGGAGAGATGCTGGCCGCGCTCGACCCGGGCCCGGGGCACGAGGACCACGGCCACGACCCGCCGGAGAAGGTGCTCGCGCAGCTCCGCGAAAGCGGGCGGGACGCGGTGCTGAGAGAGGATCTGAGGCTGCGAAAGGCCGTCGACCTGGTGGCGGAGAGCGCGAAGCCGATTCCGATGGCGCAGGCGGAGGCCCGAGAGAGGCTGTGGACGCCAGAGAAGGGGGAGCGGCAGAGGGACGAGAGCACCGAGGGTGGGACAGAGGAAGCCGACAAACCCGGCGAGCTCTGGACTCCCGGCCGTTGATCCGACGCCCGTCGGGCTCTGGGCCGAGCAAACCCGATCGTTAGACTGCCGCCGGTATGAGCCCCCTGGTCCCAATGGTCGTCGAGCAGACCTCGCGCGGCGAGCGCGCGTTCGACATCTACTCGCGGCTGCTGAACGAGCGCATCGTCTTTCTCGGCACGCCCGTAACCGAGGACATCGCGAACCTGATCGTCGCGCAGCTGATCCACCTCGAGTCCGAGGACCCGGACAAGGACATTTCCATATACGTGAACTCGCCGGGCGGCTCGGTGTACGCGGGGCTCGCGATCTACGACGCGATGCAGTTCATCAAGCCCGACATTCAGACCATCTGCGTCGGGGTCGCGATGAGCATGGGGGCGCTGCTGCTGTCCGGCGGCGCGCCCGGGAAACGGATGGCGCTGCCGAACTCGAAGATTCTCATCCATCAGGTATCGGGTGGCTTCCAGGGGCAGGCGACCGACATCGAGATCCACGCCAAGGAGATCATCGACGTCCGCCGCCGACTCGACGAGATCATCGCCAAGCACACCGGTCAGCCGCTGGAGAAGGTCGCCAAGGACACCGAGCGCGACTACTTCATGAGCGCCGAGGAGGCGGTCGAGTACAACATCGTCGACCGCGTTCTCGAGCACCGGTAGAGCTGGGCGAAGCTTTACGCTCGCGGGGGTGTTGAGAGTCCCGATGAGCCGCCTCGCACTCACTCGTCGCCCCACCGCGCTCGCCGTTGCCGCGGCGGCAACGCTGCTGATCGCGGCGCCCGGCGCCCTCGCCGAGAACCGTGGGCGCGGCCCGATCGAGGTCCGCCCGGGCGATAACGCGATCGCGAAGGCAATCGCCCGCGCCGACAGTGGCGACACGATCCGCGTCCACGCGGGCCGCTACCGAGAAGCGCTGGTGATCACCAAGAGGGTGAAGATCATCGCCGCGAAGGGCGACGATCCCGTCATCGACGGCCGCTGCCGGACCGGGATCGTGATCGCCGTTCGCACCGGCGGAGTGCTGCTGCGCGGGCTGACGGTGATCGGCGCCGACGAGGGTTTCGGCTCAGTGCCGATAGGTGTCGACTTCAACGGCGTCGGACGGGGGAGCGCCAGGGACCTGACCGTCAAGAACACCTGCGGAGAGGAGGTCGAGTACGGGATCAACGTCTTCGGCAGCGAGCGGATCAACATCGTCGGCAATCGCACGCGCGGATTCGAGGATGCCGGGATCTACGTCGGCGGGATCACCAGCACCGGCAACGGCGCGCTGAGCATCCGCGACAACAACACCTTCAACAACAACCGGGGGATCATCGTCGAGGACTCCGCGGGCGGGAAGATCGTGGTCGAGAGCAACCGGATCCACGACAACGATCTCGCAGGACTCGGGCCGCCGACCGGGATCTTCCTCCACAACAGCGACGGCGTGCGGATCTTCGACAACGACGTCAGCGAGAACGGCGAGATCGGCATCCACCTCGACGGAGAATCCGACGCGAACGTCCTCACCTCCAACCGCGTCAGCGGCAACCCGACCAACCTCCTGAACGAGGGCAGTGGCAACTGCGGCAACGGCAACACGTTCGGCGGCGCCGGCAACGTCCTGTCGCCCTGCTGAGCAACGCAACAGCGCCGTCGCTTGCAGGGACCGGCACGGCGGGCGAGTAACAAGACCCTCGAGCCAATAACGGCCGCGGTCTAAGCTTCAGCCAAGCGGCCGCCGATACCCGTCCCAAGGGAGGAAGGACCGTAGTGGCACGCCCAACCGACTCGAACGAACAGCTCCTCTGCAGCTTCTGCGGAAAGTCCCAGCGACAGGTCAAGAAGCTGATCGCCGGCCCCGGCGTCTACATCTGTGACGAGTGCATCGATCTCTGCAACGAGATCATCGACGAGGAGCTGACCGCGCCGCCCAGCTTCGAGCTCGAGAACCTTCCGAAGCCGCAGGAGATCGACGCCGTCCTGAACGAATACGTGGTCGGCCAGGAGACCGCCAAGCGAGCGCTGTCAGTTGCCGTCTACAACCACTACAAGCGCGTGCAGATGGCGCAGAACGGTGGCGAAGAGGAGATCGAGCTGCAGAAGTCCAACATCATGCTGCTCGGCCCGACCGGCTGCGGAAAGACGCTGCTGGCCCAGACGCTGGCGAAGATCCTCAACGTACCGTTCGCGATCGCCGACGCCACCGCGCTGACCGAAGCCGGGTACGTCGGCGAGGACGTCGAGAACATCCTCCTGAAGCTGATCCAGGCCGCCGACTTCGACGTCAAAAAGGCGGAGACCGGGATCATCTACATCGACGAGATCGACAAGATCGCCCGCAAGGCCGACAACCCGTCGATCACCCGCGACGTCTCCGGTGAGGGCGTGCAGCAGGCCCTGCTGAAGATCCTCGAGGGGACCACCGCCTCGGTGCCCCCGCAAGGTGGGCGCAAGCATCCCCACCAGGAGTTCCTGACGATCGACACCACCAACGTGCTCTTCGTCTGCGGTGGGTCGTTCGCCAACCTCGACAAGGTGATCGAGAAGCGGATCGGCCACAAGGGCGTCGGCTTCGGCGCGAACGTGATCTCACGCAGTCAGAAGGACACAGGCGCTCTGTTCGAGAAGGTGCTGCCGGAGGACCTGATGGAGTACGGGCTGATCCCCGAGTTCATCGGCCGGTTGCCCGTGGTGGCGGCGATCCATCAGCTCACCCGCGAGGACCTGATCCAGATCCTGACCGAGCCGCGGAACGCGCTCACGAAGCAGTTCCAGCGCTTCTTCGAGTTCGACGACATCGAGCTCGTCTTCGCGGAGGACTCGCTCGGGGCGATCTCCGATCGCGCGCTCGAGCGCGAGACAGGCGCCCGCGGCCTGCGCTCGATCCTCGAGGAAACCCTGCTCGACGTCCAGTTCGAGCTCCCCTCGCGCCGCGACGTCAGCAAGTGCGTGGTCACCAAGGAGACGATCGAGCGCGGCCAGCAGCCGACGCTGGTGACCCAGGCGGTTCCAGACGAATCGGCCGATCTGGACGAGGCCGAGTCGGCGTAAGCGCTCACGCCGGGCTCGCGAATTAGGGCACGGCCACGAGCCGTGCGCCCTAACCTTGCGCCTCCGTGAACGACGAGGCGCGCGCCAAGCTCGAGCAGGCCACCCGATACGACCCCGCGGGCGTCGAGGGCCGGATTCTCGAGCGCTGGCTGGAGGGCGGCTACTTCCACCCGCCGGCCGAGGGAACGCCCCCGGAGAACTACTCGGTTGCGATCCCGCCGCCGAACGTCACCGGGGCGCTGCACATGGGGCATGCGCTGAACGGCACGATGCAGGACGCACTGGTGCGAATGCGGCGGATGCAGGGTCGGAACGCGCTCTGGGTGCTGGGCACAGACCACGCGGGGATCGCGACCCAGGCGGTGGTCGAGAAGGAGCTGCGCGCACAGGGAACCTCTCGCCACGAGCTTGGACGGGAGAAGTTCGTGCAGCGGGTGTGGGAGTGGAAGCAGCAGTACGGCTCGCAGATCATCGAGCAGTACAAGCGACTCGGTGCGTCCTGCGACTACGAGCGCGAGCGCTTCACATTCGACGAGGGCTACGTGCGCGCGGTCAACCGCGTGTTCGTCGCGCTGTACGAGAAGGGCTACATCTACCGCGACAACTACATGGTCAACTGGGACACCGGGTCACAGTCGGCGATCTCCGACCTCGAGGTCGAGAACCGCGAGGTCGAGGACACGCTGTATGAGATCGACTATCCGCTCGAGGACTCCGACGAGGTGCTGACGGTTGCGACAGTCCGCCCCGAGACGATGCTCGCCGACACCGCGGTGGCGGTGAACCCAAACGACCAGCGGTACAGCCACCTCGTCGGGCGGAACGCGATTCTGCCCCTCGTTGGCCGCCGGCTGCCGATCATCGCCGACGAGCACGTCGACGTCGAGTTCGGCACCGGGGCGTTGAAGATCACGCCCGGGCACGATCCGAACGACTTCGAGATCGGGCGCGCTCACGGCCTCGAGGAGGTGAGCGTGATCGGGGAGGACGGGCGGATGACGGCGGAGGCCGGTGAGGCGTTCGCCGGCCTGAATGCGACGGAGGCGCAGGCGGCGGTTGTGGATGCGCTCCGTTCAGAGGGCCGGATCCGCTCTGAGGAGCCCTTCACGCACTCGGTGCCCTTCTCGCACCGCTCGGGCGAGCGCATCGAGCCGCTGATCTCGCTGCAGTGGTTCTGCCGCATGGACGAACTCGCCCCACCCGCGATCGAGGTGGTGCAGAGCAACCGGGTGCGGATCACCCCGGCGCAGTGGAAGCGCGTGTACCTGGACTGGATGGAGAACATTCGCCCCTGGTGCATCTCGCGGCAGCTCTGGTGGGGCCACCGGCTTCCGGTCTACTACTGCGACGCGTGCGGGAAGACGCTGGTCTCCGAATCGGCCCCTGATAGCTGCGGCGAGTGCGGCGGGGAATTGCGCCAGGACGAGGACGTGCTCGACACCTGGTTCAGCTCGGCGCTGTGGCCGTTCGCGACGCTCGGCTGGCCCGACGAGGACGCGGCCGAGCTGAGGGCGTTCTATCCGACCGACTTCCTGACCACGGCGCGGGAGATCATCTTCCTCTGGGTGGCGCGGATGGTGATGATGGGGCTCGAGTTCGCGGGGGACGTCCCGTTCGAGAACGTCTACGTGCACTCCGTGATTCAGGCGCCCGACGGGCGCCGGATGTCGAAGAGCTTGGGCACGGGAATCGACCCGGTGGACGAGATCGACACGCTTGGCGCCGACGCGCTGCGGTACGGGCTGCTGGCAATGTCCTCGACCCAGGACGTTCGCTACTCGAGCGCCAAGGTGCAGCAGGGCCGCGACCTCGCGAACAAGCTCTGGAACGCGTCGCGCCTGGTGCTCCTGAACGTCGCCGAGGTCGAGCCCGCGCCGCGGACGGCAACGCTCGAGGACCGCTGGATCCTGTCCCGGCTCCAGCACGCGATCGAGGACGTGACGTCGAAGCTCGACGGCTTCGATTTCGCACATGCCGCGCTCGACCTCTACCGGTTCATCTGGTCGGAGTTCTGCGACTGGTACCTCGAAATCGTGAAGCCGCGGCTGTATGACGGCGACGAGGACGCTTCGGCGACTCTGCTGCACGTGCTCGAGACGCTGCTCGCCCTCGCGCACCCCGTGATGCCCTTCGTCACGGAGGAGATCCAGGACTACCTCGTCCAGGCGAGCGCGGAGCGCGAGGATTCGCCGATGCTGGTCGTGCACGCGTTCCCGGTTGCCGACGAGGCGCTCATCGACGACGCCGCGGAGTCCGAGATCGGGGAGGCGATCGCACTGACCCGGGCCCTGCGGCGCTGGCGTGACCTAGCCGGAGTGAAGGCCGGGAGCGTGCTCTCCGCGCGGGCCGAGAACGGTAAGCGGCCCCACGAGCTGGTCGGCCGGCTGGCCCGGTTCTCGTTCGTCGATGCCGAAGCAGACGCGGTCGCCTCGGTCGGGAGGGTGGAGGTGCTTCCCTCGGACGAGATCGACGCCGACCAGGTCCGCGGGCGGATCGAGGAGCGGCGATCGACGCTCCGGGCAGAGGTCGAGCGCGGCGAGCGCAAGCTCGCCAACGAGGGCTTCGTCGCCAAGGCGCCCGCCGACGTGGTCGACGCGGAGCGAGAGAAGCTGGCGGGCTACAGGGCCGAGCTCGAGGAACTCGGCTGACCTGGACCTACGCAGAGGCTGAGGCGCACCTGGCCTCGCTTGAGCCCGTCGGCTGGCGCTTCGGGCTCGATCGGATGCGGCGGCTGGTCTCGCTGCTGGGGATGCCGCAGCACCGCTTCGCCTCGATCCACGTCGTCGGGACGAACGGGAAGTCGTCCGTCACCCGGTACTGCCGCGGCGCTGCTCGAGGCGGGCGGCGTGCGCTCGGGCGCCTACCTCTCACCGCACTTCGAGCGCTGGACGGAGCGCGTGACTGTGGGCACCGATGAGATCGACCCGGAGGCATTCGCGGGCGCGATCGAGCGCGCCGCCCAGGCGGCCGAAGCGGTGAACCGGACGCTCGACGAGGGCGACGCCGTGACGCAATTCGAGCTGGTCACGGCCGCGGCGTTCGTCGTGCTCGCAAGCGTGCGGGTCGAGGTCGCGGTGATCGAGGCCGGGCTGGGCGGACGGCTGGACGCGACGAACGTGATCCCTTCGAAGGTGACCGCGCTGACGTCGATTTCGCTCGAGCACACGGATCTGCTGGGGGATACGGAGGCGGAGATAGCGCGCGAGAAGCTGGCCGTGCTTCGCCGGCACTCGACGCTGGTGCTGGGACGGGTCAGCACCGAGATAGAGGAATTGGCGGAGCAGGTGTCCGCCGAGTGCTCAGCCCGCCTGATCCGGGCCGTCGACCAGGGCGTCCCTGACGAAGCGTCCATATATCGGACGGAACGTGCGGGACCCCTCTCGGAGAGCTTTCGGGAGGACAACTTCGCTGTCGCAAGCGCCGCCGTCGAGGCAATCACCGGCCCCCTGGATGCTGCCCTCGGTGCTGCCGTTCAGTCCCACCTCCACCTTCCGGGCATCCTCGAACTGATCGACGACACCCCACCCCTAATCCTCGACGCCGCCCACAACCCGGGCGGCGCCAAGGCGCTCGCCGAAGCCCTCCCGGCAATCGCCCGGGGCCGCCCCGTAATCGCCTGCATCGCGATGCTCGAAGGCAAGGACATCCAGGGCTTCGCGCAAGCACTCTCGCCGGCGCTCTCCGCCGTCGTCTGCACCCAACTCCCCGACCATGCCTTCGTCGGAGCCGGTCGTCCTGGTTCCCATGGCGTCGAGGCAGGCGCGCTTGCCTCGGCATTCGACCGGGCGGGCGCTTCAACCGTCGTCACAGTGCCTGAACCCGAAGCTGCGCTGGCCCACGCCCGGAGACTTGCTGTGGATGCCTCAGGGTTGGCACTCGCGACCGGAACGCACTACCTTCTGCCCTACATATGGACAGGGAGGCCCGCTCAGAACTCCTCTCGATGATGGGGCTCGTTGCCGCGATCGTCGCAGTGGTGATCCTCGTGTTCTTTGCGCTGGGCTACCTGTTTGGCAGGCTTTTTCTCTAACCGGGCGAAGTAGACTCCGCAACCCCCTCGCCATGCTCCTTGGACTATTCGGAATCGACGACGGTGGGCTGAACCTCGCCGTCAACCTGCTCGTTCTCTTCCTGGTCGTGCTCTGGATTGCGCTCGTTGCTTGGGTGTATCTAGACGCCTCGAGGCGGATTTCGGACAAGTTCCTGGTCACCTGCGCAACGGTTGGCGCGCTATTCCCCTTCGTGGGCGCGATCGTGTACACGATCCTGCGCCCGCCCGAGTTCCTCGAGGACGCTCACGAGCGCGAGCTGGAGATCCGTGCCTCTGAGTTGCGGGTGCGCCAGCTTGCCGAGCAGTCGTGCCCGAATTGCGAGCAGCCGATCGAGCGCTCCTATCTTCGCTGTCCGAGCTGCCGCGCACGCCTCAAGGATCCGTGCCCTTCGTGCGCGAAGCCGATCGATCCTCGCTGGTCGGTGTGCCCCTATTGCGAGCTGCCGATTCAACGCCGGCGCCCCGCACAGCGGCGTCCCGAGGAGGCCAGGCGCGCCGGCGAGCCTCGCAGAGCCAAGCGGCCCGCGGCAACAGGTCGCGCGGCCCCGGCGGAGGCAAAGAGGCGACCGGCACAGCCCGCCAAGCGTGCAGCGGCGCCGGCCGCCGAGACCTCGGAGCAGAAGCGCCCTCGGCGCGCCAAGGCGAGCGCACGGCTGGGCAAGGGCAAGGCTGCGGCCGCCGATGACGGCGGACCCGACCCCAGCGCGACGTCGCCGCCGACCGAAGAGACCACGGTCCCGGTCGAGAAGCGCTAGCGGCGCGAACGCGCGTGTAAGCTGCCCGCCCCTGTGGCGCGCACGCTGATCCTGATCAAGCCCGACGCCTTCGAGCGTGGGCTCACCGGCGAGGTGATCGCGAGGTTCGAGCGCAAGGGCCTGCGGATCTCTGCGGTCAAACAGCTGACGGTGGACGAAGAGCTCGCGCACGCCCACTACGAGGAGCACACCGAGAAGCCCTTCTTCGGCGAGCTGGTCGACTTCATCACCCGGGGCCCGCTCGTCGCGCTGGTGCTCGAGGGCACGCGCGCCGTGGAGGCGGCGCGGCAGGTGATCGGCTCGACCGATCCAATCGAGGCGGGCATGGGCTCGATCCGGGGCGACTTCGGGCTCGAGGTGACCTTCAATCTCGTCCATGGCTCCGACTCCGACACCTCCGCAGAGCGCGAGATCGCGCTCTGGTTTCCGGATCTGGCTTGAAGCTGGTTCTCGCGTCCGCGTCCCCTCGGCGCCGCGAGATTCTCGAATCTCTCGGGGTGGAGTTCGAGGCGCTGGCTCCCGAGGTGGAGGAGCGACAGGATGGCGACCCGCAGGCAGCCGTGAGGGAGAACGCGCTGAGAAAGGCTCGGTTTGGGCTGAAGGCGCGCCCGGATGCAGACCTCGTTCTTGGAGTCGATACCGAGGTGGTTGTGGAAGGACGACTGCTGGGTAAGGCGGCTGACGACGACGCCGCTCGCGAGCACCTGGCGGCGCTTTCGGGTCGGACCCACCAGGTCCTCAGCGGTGTTGCCGTGCTCGTTGCGTCGAAAGAGGGGGAGATCGAAGAGCGCACGGCGATCGCAGAGTCTCTGGTGAGCTTTCGCGAGCTCGACGCCGAAACGCTCGAGCTCTACGTGGCGTCCGGCGAATGGCGCGACCGCGCCGGCGCCTACGCGATCCAGGGTCTCGGCTCGATTCTCATCGAGCGCGTCGAGGGCGACTTTTCGAACGTGGTCGGGTTGCCCGTCGGTGAGCTGCTTCGGCTCGTGCCCGAGCTACGGGCAGTTGCGGCGTCTGCAATCCGCGGCGTCGGCCAGCAGCGCGGCTAGCTCGCCTGCGTTCGCCGGGTCGTCCTCGGGGAGCTCGTTTCCGAACGGGTTGTCGAGCTCGAACGGGTCGGTGCCCCAGCCGTAGAACTCGCGGAACGTACCCTCGGGCTCGGCGTACTCGGTGTATTGCCAGCCGCGGGTGACCAATCCCTTCCACGCCGGAATCCGGTCGCCGAGCCCGAAGTACTCGAGCAGCAGGTGCCGGCGCCGCCACGGTTGCAACAGCGAGCGTCCGTCCATTAGCCGCTGCGGAGCCCCGACGCCGGCGGCGTCGAGGATGGTCGGCGCGATGTCGATGTTCGCGGCCATCCGCCGGTCGGTTCGATTCGGCCCGATGTGGCCCGGCCAGCTCGCCAGCAGGGGGATCCTCGACGAGGGTGGGTAGGGGAGGTCCTTGATCGTCAGCCCGCCGTGCTCGCCCCAGAGGAGCCCGTTGTCCGACATGAAGATCACCAGGGTGTCGGCTAGCTCGCCCGTCGCTTCAAGCGCTTGGCGCAGGGCTCCCATCATGTCGTCCACCGACATCAGCATCCTCAGCTGCCCGGCGCGGACCTCGGCGCCCTGCCCTCTCGCTTCCGGGTGCTCGGCGACCAGGCGTTGCAGTGAGGGTGGTTTGTCAGATAGGTCGGTTTCCTCGGCTGCGGGGCTGGCGGGGAAAGGGCCCACCGGGGCGTCCGCGTAGCGCTCCTCGGGCACCAGAGGCGCGTGCGGCGCGGACGGAGTCAGATGCAGGAACCACGGTTCCTCGTCGTCTCCATCGTTCGCCCGATGGAGGAACCCGAGCGCCTGGCGCTCGATGTAGGAAGTCGTGTAGTCGGGCACGACCTCTGTGCGACCGTTGATGCTCCAGGTCCCGAGCCGGTGACCTCCGAAGATCGGCTCTCCGAACAGGAGTCGGTGGTACTCGTTGAAGAACGGAGGCGGCTCGTCGTTGGGCCAGTTGTTCATGTAGCGACCCATCAGCGCGGTGTGGTAGCCGGCGCGCGAGAGGTAGCGCTGCACCGAGTGGTGGTGGTTGAGGGTGGTTGTCCCAGTGTCGTTGAACAGCACTCCGTGGTTATGCGCGTAGCGGCCGCTGAGGATCGAGGCGCGCGAGGGACAGCACAGGGGGGTGGTCGCGTACGCGGGCGCGAAGCGCGTGCCGCCACGCGCCAGCCAATTCCGCGTCTGCGGCATCGCCCGCATCGTCCCGTAGGCGCGCTGGTCGTCGGTGACGACGAGGAGGATGTTGGGGTGCTCGGGGCGCGGGACGGGTTCCGCGATGGCTGACGGAACGGCAGCACCGAGAGAGAGGGCAGCGAGCACAATGCTTGCTGCCGATCGCCCCATCGCTCCTGCTCCCCGCCTGGCCTCGAACCCCATCCCAAACCGAGAATAGCCCCGAGCACCCGGGTTCCCCGCGGAAATCCGCAATTTGCGAACGTATCGGTCCGTATGTGTGCAGTCGCTAAACTGCCTCGCGAGCGTTCGCGGCGGGGACGGACGGCTTGCAGCAGCGCTTTCGACGGCCACTCCCGGCCGGCTCCCTGCCACACTCCGTTCCGCCTACCGATACCTCCCGCATGGGTGTTTTCAGCTATCTGACCGGCTTTGGCGGCCGCGACATGGCGGTCGATTTCGGCACCGCCAACACCCTCGTCTACGTGCGTGGGCGCGGGATCGTGCTCTCGGAGCCATCGGTCGTGGCGGTCGACTCCCGCACCGGCGAGGTTCACGCCGTCGGGCTCGAGGCAAAGCGAATGCTCGGCCGCACCCCCGGAACGATCAGCGCGATCCGCCCGCTCAAGGACGGCGTCATCGCCGATTTCGACGTCACCGAGCAGATGCTGCGGCATTTCATCCAGAAGGTCCACCAGAACCGCTTCGCCCACCCGCGGGTCGTCGTCTGCGTTCCCTCCGGCGTCACCGGCGTCGAGAAGCGCGCGGTCGAGGAGGCGTGCCTCTCGGCGGGCGCGCGCCAGGCCTACCTGATCGAGGAGCCGATGGCGGCGGCGATCGGCGCCGGGCTGCCGGTGTCCGAGCCGATGGGCTCGATGGTCGTCGACATCGGCGGCGGCACCAGCGAGGTCGCCGTGATCTCGCTCGGCGGGATCGTCGTCTCGCAGTCGATCCGGATCGGCGGCGACGAGATGGACGAGGCGATCGTCAACCACTGCAAGCACCGCCACAAGCTCCTGATCGGCTCCGCAGACCGCCGAGGAGGTGAAGCTCGAGCTCGGCTCGGCGTCGACCCTCCCGGAGGAGATCACCACCGAGATCCGCGGCCGCGACATGGTCAGCGGCCTCCCGAAGACGATCATGCTCACCTCCGAGGAGGTGCGCACCGCGCTCGAGGAGCCGCTGACCAGATCCTGAACGCGGTCAAGGACACGCTCGACCGCACGCCGCCCGAGCTCGCCGGCGACATCATGGACCGCGGCATCACCCTCGCCGGCGGCGGCGCGCTGCTTCAGGGGATGGAGCAACGGTTGCGGGAGGAGTGCCAGATGCCCGCCCAGATCGCCGAGTCGCCGCTCACCTGCGTGGCTGTCGGCTCGGGCCGCTCGCTCGAGGAGTTCGAGGCGATGCACCGGGCGAGCAAGAACTCCGGCGCGCCGGCGCTTCGCCCCCGTCGGGCTGAGGAGTCAGCTGATGTATCGCAAGCAGGTCCGCCGCCGCCGGGCCATCCTCATCGTCCTCGTCGTCTTCTCGCTGCTGTTGCTTTCGGCGCACTTCAGCGAGGCCGCAGAGCGGCCCGTTGCACTCGATCCAGCGCGGTGTTCGCGACGGTCTTCTCGCCGATCGAGGAGGGGGCGAGCAGCGCGCTGAAGCCGGTGCGCGACCTGATCAACTGGTTCGACGAGACCTTCGACGCCCGGGGCGAGAACGACGAGCTTCACGCCGAGGTTGCCGAGCTCCGCGAGCAGGCTGACCGAGGCCGAGGCGGCGGTGGGCGAGAACGACGAGCTGCGCAAGCTGCTCGACCTCGAGCGCGAGCGGCGTCCTCGCCGGCTACGAGCCGGTCAACGCGCGCGTCATCGGGCGCTCGCCGACGGTCTGGTACTCGACCGTCACCCTCGATCGTGGATCGAGCTCCGGCGTCGAGCGTCGACGACCCGGTTGTCACCGGCGACGGGCTCGTCGGACGGGTCAGCCGAGGTGACGTCGGGCAGCGCTCAGGTGACGTTGATCACCGACCACCGCAGCGCCGTCTCGGCGTTCGTGAACCCGGACGGCCCGCTTGGGATCGTCAGGCCAGAGGTCGGTGACCCGGACGATCTCCTGCTCGACTTCATCGAGGACAACGAGCAGGTCGATGTCGGCGCGACCCTCGTCACATCCGGCTCGACGCCCGAGTCTCTGGAGTCGCTGTTCCCGCCACGACATCCCGATCGGCGAGGTGCTCGAGTCCGAGGCTGGAGAGCAGGACATCTACCAGCGCGTGCACGTGCGGCCGTTCGCGGACCTGAAGGACTTCGAGTACGCGCAGGTGCTCACCGGCGGGCCGGAGGTGACGCCGTGATCTTCACCCCGCCGATCGTCGCCCGGCTGGCGCTGCTGATCGTCGTCGCCACGATCCTCCAGGTCGTCGTTCTTCGGCCGGCTGTCGATCCTCGGCGCCACCCCCGACATCCTGCCCGTGATCGCCGTCTCCCTCGGCCTGCTGGGCGGCGCCGTGGTCGGGGCCGTCAGCGGGTTCGCGATCGGGCTTCTGATCGACATCATGTTGCTGCAGACGCTCGGTGCCTCCTCGATCGTGCTGCTCACCGTCGGGCTATCTGGCGGGGCGATTCCGCGAGCAGTTCGACCTCACCAGCTCGCTCACCGCGCCTCTGGTGGCCGGCATGCTGACCCTGCTGGCGGCGGCGATGTTCGGCGCGATTCAGCTGATGCTCGGTGTCGAGGCGCCCGTTAGCCTGCTGGTCGTGCGCGAGATCCTCGTCAAGGGCCTGCTCGGCTTCCTGCTTGCGATCCCGCTCTACCCGCTCGTTCGCCGCATATTGCGCCCGGCTCTCGTCGACGACTCGTCCCGCAGGCGGCCGATCCGCACAACGTCTCCGCTTCGGAGTGCATGATGACCGCGACCCCTACAACCGCCTGCTGCCGGCCGCTCGCTGCGGCCTGACCGATGTATTTCGGACGCGACGACAGACCCCCGCCGATGACCTCCCAGTTCGCACTCCGGGTGGCGATTCTCGGCGGGATCGCGCTGGCGATGTTCTCGATCATCTTCCTGCGGCTGTGGTACCTGCAGGTGCTGTCGGGCGACAAGTACACCGAGCAGGCGCAGAACAACCGCATCCGCGAGCTCGAGATCCCGGCCCCGCGGGGCCTGATCATGGATCGCAACGGCGAGGTGCTGGTCAGCAACCGCACCGCGCTCGCGCTGCAGCTTCAGCCCGACGAGCTGCCGAAGGATGCGGACGAGCGCGAGGCGGTGATCGGGCGCCTCGCCGAGCTCGCCGGGATGCAGCCGGAGCAGGTGGAGAACCAGATCCGCAAGCAGACAGAGGCCCTCCCGGCGAGTCCGGTAATGCTGAAGCGCGACGTCCCCTACGAGCTCGTCTACTACCTGCAGGAGCGCCAGGAGCAGTACCCCGGGGTGACGATCGAGCGCGTGTATGTCCGCAACTACCCCCAGGGCTCGCTCGGCGCCCACCTCTTCGGCTACGTGCGCGAGGTCAGCGGGGAGCAGCTGAAGACGACCCGATACGAAGGGCTCGAACCGGGTGACACCATCGGCCAGACCGGGATCGAATACACCTACGACCACCTGCTGCGCGGAGCCGACGGCGCGACCCGGGTCCAGGTCGACGCGCTCGGGAGGCCGAAGGGCGACCCGCTCAGCGATCGCGAGCCCGAGTCTGGGAACAATCTTGTGCTGACGATCGACGCTGACGTGCAGGCTGCCGGCGAGCAGGCGATCGGGCAGTTCGGCCTGCCGGGGGCATTCGTCGCCATGGACGTGAACACGGGCGAGATCATCGCCATCGGCTCGGCGCCGACCTTTGACCCATCTGTCTACACCGGGACGCTGTCGCAGTCCGAGTACCGCTCCCTGACCTCCGAGGGGAACGACTCTCCGCAGACCAACCGCGCGATCCAGGGCCTGTATCCGACGGGCTCGACGTTCAAGTTGATCACCGCGGCCGCCGCCCTCGAGGAGGGACTGATCGAGCCGAACGAGCCGTTCTACGACAGCGGCTCATTCGACCTTGGTGACGGATTCGTTCGACACAACTCAGGGGGAGCCGTCTACGGCAACATCGCGATGGAGGACGCGCTCCGGGTCTCCTCTGACGTCTTCTTCTACGAGCTCGGACGCAGGGCAGAGAACGCCGGCAACGAGGCGATCCAGGACTGGGCCTTCCGGCTCGGACTCGGCGGCCCGACCGGGATCGATCTGCCGTCGGAGTTCGGCGGCCTGATCCCGACTCCGGAGTGGCGCGACGAGCTATACGAAGCAGCTCAAGACCCAGACTCGCCCGGTGGCGAGGAGATCGTTCCGTTCGAGGAGACCGATCGTCCCTGGAGCGTCGGCGACAATGTCAACCTCGCGATCGGTCAGGGCGATCTCCAGGTGACTCCACTCCAGCTCGCCGTCGCTTACGCGACGCTCGCCAACGGCGGCGACGTCGTTCGCCCGCATCTCGCTCAGCAGGTCGAGGATCCGACGGGGCGCGTGGTCGAGGAGATCAATCCCGAGTCCAGGCGCCACGTCGACATCGACCCCGTGACGCAGCGGACGATTCTCGACGGCCTGCACGGGGCCGCGATGGAGGAGGGAGGCACGTCTTATGGAATCTTCGGCGGCTGGCCGATCGAGATCGCCGGCAAGACCGGTACCGCCGAGCGCGGGTCTTTGCAGGCGGACCAGTCCTGGTACGTCGGCCTGGCCCCGTACGAGAACCCGCAGGTCGTGGTCGTCGCGACACTCGAGCGCGGCGGCTTCGGTGCCGACTCGGCCGCCCCGGCGGTGTCCGAGATCCTGCAGGCTTACTTCCCGCACGTCACCGACAAGATCAGAACGCCCCCGTCGACGGAGTCGACGGCGTACGAGTGATGGTCACGCGCACCGCCGCAAGGACATTTCCGCGCCCCCGCCACTCCCGCCGCGAGCGCGCGAGCGAGCGCCCCGGGCTCACCAACCTTGATCCGCTGCTGCTCGCTCGCCGTGCTCGGGCTGGCGCTGATCAGCATCCTCACGCTCGCCCTGACCACCCGCGGCGATGTGCCGGGCGAGCCCTATTACTTCGCCTTCAGGCAGACCCTCTACGTCGTCGTCGGCATCGCGCTGATGCTTGCGCTGGCGCGAATCGACTACTCTCGCTTCCGCGACCTGCGCGTCGGCCTCTACTCGGTGATGATCGCCAGCATCGTGCTGGTGCTGCTGATGGGCACCGCGACGCGCGGCTCGCGACGATGGATCGAACTTCCCTTCTTCACCTTCCAGCCGTCGGAGCTGGGCAAGCTGCTGCTGATGCTTGCATTGGCCGCGTTCGTGATCGATCGCGCGATGCGGGTGTCCGAGCGGCAACGCACAGCGCGCCTGCTCCTGCTCGGCCTCGTCCCGGCGGGACTAGTCGATGCTCCAGCCGGACCTCGGCACTGGACTCGTCTACGTCGTCATCACCCTGGCGCTGCTGTTCATCGCCGGGGTGCGCTGGACCCACTTCGCGGCCCTCGGCACACTCGCCGTGGCCGCGGTGGTGATGGCGCTCGTGGTGATGCCGGCGATCGGGGTGCCCGTGCTGCAGGGCTACCAAACAGAGCGCCTGACCTCGTTCTTGAATCCGAGCGAGGACCCGGGCGACTCCAGCTATCAGATCAATCAGGCCAAGATCGCCATCGGCTCCGGAGGGAAGACCGGCCGCGGCGACGAGGCCACCCAAACGCGGAACGACTTCTTGCCCGAAGCCCGCACCGACTTCATCTTTGCTGCGGTCGGGGAGCGGTTCGGGTTCGTCGGCGCCGCGTTCCTACTGTCCCTCTACGCCTTGCTCATCTGGAGGGCGCTGCGCATATTGACGCTTTCGAAGAACTTGTACGGGAGCATGATCGCGGGCGGTATCGCCGCGATGCTGATGTTCCAAGTCTTCGTCAACGTCGGCATGGCCGTTGGAATCATGCCGATCACCGGGATACCCCTGCCGTTGATGAGCTACGGAGGTTCCTCCGTGCTCGTGACGTTGATGGCGATCGGGATCCTGCAGTCGATCTACGTTCAAGCGCGGCTCACCTCGAAGAGCAAGGCTCAACCGCTCTTCTGAGGTGATTTAACTGAGAAAGCAAATACTCGTATCAGTCGACCGGGGCGAAACCCGCGTCGCGGTGCGCGAGGCGAAGGGCACGCCCGCTCGCCGTCAGCGCGCTTCTACAAGGAACAAGGCGGCGTCAGCAGGCGAGGACGCCGGGCGTCGTAACGGCGGCTGGCACGTCGCCGAGCTCTACGTCGAGCGCCGCGGTCAGCGTTCGATCGTCGGGAACATCTACAAGGGAGTGATCGACAACGTGCTCCCCGGGATGGAGGCTGCGTTCGTCGACATCGGCCTGGAGCGAAACGGCTTCCTGCACGTCGACGAGATCATCCTCGCCGACGGCCAGCCGGCCCCGAAGCGGGGTCGCGGCAAGGGCCGGCGGATCGACGAGCTGATCAAGCCGCGCCAGGAGATCCTGGTCCAGGTCGTCAAGGACCCGCTGAAGACCAAGGGCGCGCGGCTGTCGATGCAGGTCTCGGTCGCCGGCCGCTACCTCGTCTACATGCCGTCCGGCGGCGGGATCGGCGTCAGCCGCCGCCTCGACGACAAGGAGCGCGATCGGCAGCGAAAGCTGCTCGACAAGCTCCATGACGGGAAGAAGAGGCTGGCGGCCTGATCGTGCGCACCGCCGCCCACGGCGCGACGAAGGCCGACTTCGAGCGTGAGATCGGCTACCTGCACAAGCTGAACGAGGTGCTGGAGCGGCGCGGGAAGGAGGTCGAGGCGCCGTCGCTCGTCTTCCAGGAGGCGGACCTCTCCGTGCGCGTCGTCCGCGACGTGATGCGCAGCGAGTTCGAGGAGGCGATCATCGACGAGCCGAAGCAGCACCAGCGGGTGACGAGCTTCTTCCAGCGCACCGCGCCGGAGCTTGTCGACTCGGTGAAGCTCTACGAGGACCGAGAGCCCCTGTTCGAGGCGTACGAGGTCGAGGACGCCTTCGACTCCGTGCTTCAGCGCCGCGTGGACCTGCCCTCCGGCGGCTACCTGATGATCGACTACGCCGAGGCGCTGACTGTGATCGACATCAACACCGGCAGCTTCACGGGTCGCGGCAAGGGTCGTCTCGAGGACACGATCACGCGGGTCAACGTCGAGGCCGCGGAGGAGGTCGTGCGCCAGCTGCGCCTGCGGGACATCGGCGGGATCATCGTCATCGACTTCATCGACATGGCGCGGGCGCGCAACCGCGACCAGGTGCTGAAGACGCTGCGCAAGGCGCTCGACGAGGACCGCACGAAGACCTACGTGGTCGAGGTCTCGCCGCTGGGCCTGGTCGAGATGACGCGCCAGAACGTCACCGACGGGGTGCGCGAGATCATGACCGAGCGCTGTCCCACCTGCGACGGCGAGGGCGTCGTGCTCTCAGAGCAGACCGTGGCGATCGACGTCATGCGCCGCCTGCGCGACGTCATCGACGAGACGCCGGAGCCCGCCGCGCACCTCGTCCGCGTCAATCCCCGCGTCGCCCGCGAGCTCCTGCGGGGAGACAGCGGCCTGCTCGAGTTCGAGACCGAGACCGGCAAGCACTTCCACTTCGAGGGCGGCGACGCGCTCCCGATCGAGACCTTCGAGGTGATCGAGTCGGGATCGCGCGAGAAGATCGAGGAACGGGCGCTGCCCTTTCCAGGTCGGCGAGGAGGTGCTCGTCTCGATCGAGGAGCCGCACATGTACAACCCGAACGACGCCGTCGCCCGCCTCGATTCCTACATCGTCAGCGTCACCGGCGGCGGCGGCCACGTCGGCGAGCGAAGGCTGGTGCGGATCGAAAGCGTCGATCGAGCGGCGGCCGTTGCGTCGCTGCTCGACGAGAACGGGAGATGTGGTTCAGCTCCGATGGCCGCGGCGCGCCCTAGAATCCGGGTCCGGAAGGCGCCGCGGCCGCAGGGGCGGCAGGCGCCGTTCTGCTGCAGAGGACAGCTGCCACGTTCGAGTAGCTACGCGATAGTCGAGAGCGGCGGTAAGCAGTACCGCGTCGAGAAGGGCACCAAGGTGCTTGTCGATCGCCTGCCTTCGCGGCGAGGGCGGGAAGGTGCAGCTGCGCGCGGTGGCGTTCCTCGACAACGGCGATGCGACCGTTGCCGGGCCCGACCTCGAGAAGGTCAAGGTCGAGGCCACCGTCGTCGAGCATCTGCGCGGGCCGAAGATCCGCGTTTTCAAGTACCGGAAGAAGAAGGGGTATCGCAAGCGGGCTGGGCATCGCTCCGAGCTGACCAGGCTCGAGGTGACCGAGCTGAAGAAGCTGACCCGCAAGCCGGCGGCGAAGACGACCGGCCGAGCCGAAGGGCCGGCCGCCAAGAAGCCGCCCGCCAAGAAGCCGGCTGCGAAGAAGCCCGCGGCCTCGAAGCCCGCCGCGACCAAGACGCAGGCAGCCAAGAAGAGCGAGGAGTAGCAGAGCAGATGGCGCACAAGAAGGGACTCGGTTCGAGCCGGAACGGGCGCGATTCCAATCCGAAGATGCTCGGGCGTGAAGATCTTCGCCGGCCAGAAGGTGGCGGGAGGCGAAATCATCGTTCGCCAGCGCGGGACCCGCTTTCGTCCCGGTGACGGTGCGGGAATCGGTCGCGACCACACGATCTTCGCGACGCGCCCGGGCATCGTCGAGTTTCGCCCCGCGCGCAAGGGTCGGCTGGTCTCGGTCTCCGAGCTGGACGCCTAGGTCCTAGGCCCTTCACCGGCGCAGTAGCGTTCCCGCAGTGAACGACGCCGCGGCTGCGCGCGAGGACGAGCAGAAGCTGATCGCGAGCCTTCGGGCGGGCGACGAGAAGGCGTTCGAGCGGCTGGTTGACGAATGGTCGCCGGCGCTGCTGCGCACCGCGCTCGCGTATGTGCCCAGCCGCGCTGTCGCCGAGGAGGTCGTCCAGGACACATGGCTCGGTGTGCTGCAGGGCCTGGCACCGGTTCGAGGGCCGCTCCGCGCTTCGCACGTGGGTCTTCCAGATCCTGCTCAACAACGCCCGCACGCGTGGTCAGCGAGAGCGGCGGACGCATCCCGTTTGCGTCGCTGCGCCGGCGGGACGAGGACGGCAAGGACGAACCCACCGTCGACGCGGACCGGTTCCAGGGCCGCCGTGGCGAGCAGCCCGGCGCCTGGGCGAGTCCCCCGGGCGAGTGGGATTCGCCCGAGGAGAAGCTCGCCACAGCGGAGACGCGACTGAAGATGCTGGAGGCGATCGCGGACCTGCCCCTCGCCAGCGAGAGGTGCTCACCCTGCGCGACATCCAGGGCTGGTCGGCCGAGGAGACGTGTAACGCTCTCGAGCTGAGCGAGTCAAATCAGCGAGTTCTCCTCCACAGAGCGCGAGCAAAGGTGCGCGAGGCACTGGAGCGCCATTTCGAGGAGCAGGGCGGATGAACGCGGCCGACATCCCAGACATGAATTGCCAGGAGTTCGTCGAGCTGGTGACCGACTACCTCGAGGGGCAGCTCTCCCCTGAGGACCTGCAGCGGACCGCGCAACACCTCGAGACCTGCCACGGCTGCCACAACTACGTCGCCCAGATGCGCGAGACGGTCCGCGCCCTGCACGGGTTGATCCCGGGCGAGATCACACCCGACACGCGGGAGCGGATCCTGGCCGCCTTCTCCGGCGGGGAGTAGCCGCTTCCCGCTCGGGCCTGCCACGCTTTCGGCGTGTTCCAGGACCTTGCGCGCATCTACGTGGAGGGCGGCCGCGGTGGCGACGGCTGCGTCAGCTTTCGACGCGAGGCACACGTGCCGCGAGGCGGGCCCGATGGCGGCGACGGCGGACGTGGCGGCGATGTGGTCCTCGTCTGCGATCTCGTCGAAGCGCGACCTTGCGGCACATCGCAGCTCGCCTCATTTCCGCGCCGGGCGCGGCATCCACGGCAAGGGGGCGCGCAAGCATGGGGCGCGAGGATCCGACGAGATCGTCCTGGTGCCCCCGGGGACGACGACCGAAGGCCTCCGCGGCGAGCGTTTCGACCTCACCGAGCCGGGCCAGCGTGCGGTGGTCGCCGCGGGCGGGCTCGGCGGGCACGGCAACAAGCGCTTCGCCACCTCCACCCGGCAGGCGCCTCGGTTCGCCGAGCTCGGGCTGGGCGGTGAGTCGGGATGGATCGAGCTGCGCCTGAAGCTGCTCGCAGATGCCGGGCTGATCGGGCTGCCGAACGCGGGCAAGTCGTCGCTGCTCGCGCGGATGACGCGCGCCGCGCCCAAGATTGCGGACTACCCGTTCACGACCTTGGAGCCGGTGCTCGGCACGCTTGACGTCGACGATCGCCAGCTGGTGCTGGCGGACATCCCCGGCCTGATCGAGGGTGCCGCGACGGGGGCCGGGCTGGGTCACGAGTTCCTCGCCCACGTAGAGCGCTGCCGGGTGCTGCTCCACGTGCTCGATGTCTCGGCCGAGGATTCACTTTCGGCCTACGAGACGATTCGCGGAGAGCTGGCCGAGTACGGGCAGGGACTCGAGACCCTGCCCGAGCTGGTGGTGATCTCCAAGAGCGACCTGCTCCCGGCCGAGCAGCTGCGCCCGCGGTTGGAAGCGGTCCGGGAGCGGCTGGGGGAGAGGGTTGTGGACGTCATCGCCACATCGGCGGCCACCGGCGCGGGACTTGATGCCCTGCGGTCCGCGATCGCCTCCGCGGTGCCCGAGCAGGCAGAGGAGGGGGAGCCGGCGGCGGCCGAGCCCACTTTCGAGGCGGAGCACCGCGTCTACCGGCCGGCGGGGGAGGGCGGGTTCAGCGTGGAGGTCGAGGACGGCTCCTACCGAGTCGTGGGCCGTGGGATAGAGCAGCTGTTCGAGCGCCACGACCTCTCCAACGCGGAGGCGCTCGCCTATCTCGAGCAGCGTCTGACAGAAATCGGGGTCATCGCGGCGCTTCGAAACGCCGGCTTCACGCCGGGTGATGAGGTGCGTGTGGGCGACGAGGTGCTCGAACTGCACCCAGACGCAAACTCATGATCACGATCGCCAGCACCGCAAGCACGCCGAATCCGGCGATCGCGAAAGTCGCTCGTGGGGAGAGCACCGCGGCGGCCGTCCCGCCGAGGATGAAGCCGAGGCCCGGCATTGCGCTGGCGGCGGACTCCAGCAGGGAGATGACCCGGGCGTGAAACCCGGCCGGGGTGAGCTCCTGCAGGGCGCTGATCAGCGCCACCCACTGCGTTCCGTTGCCGGCTCCTCCGATCGCTGAGGCGATGCACGCGACGAGCAGGGTGGGGGCCGCCGCGGTGACGAGGTACGCGACCCCGATCGCCGCCGAGCTCGTCACGAGCAGCATCGGGAGGCTGCGGCGTCGCAGGGCTGCGAAGAGGAGGCCACCGGCGACCATTCCGCCTCCCCAGCTCACGAGCAGGGCGGCATAGCCCGAATCACCCGCGCCCAGCGTCTGCTTTGCCAGCACCACCTCGACCGGTATCACCATCGTGAAGAAGACGAACGCGATCGCCTGTGCCCCCAGCAGAGTGCGGACGAGGCGATTCCCGCGCACGTAGCGGAGGCCGTCGCGGAGTCGCTGCACCCACCCGGCGGCTTCGGGGCGCAGGTTCGGCAGGCCCCTGGCGCTTGCCAGGAGGGCGGCAACCGCCACGAATGAGACCGCGTTCGCGATCAGCGCGGTCTGGACGTTGAACGCGGCGAGCAGCAGACCTGCGAGGGCGGGGCCGGCGGCGGCGGCCCCGGTGAACCCGAAATTGAGCAGCGCGTTGCCCTCCCGCAGCCGACCGTGTTCAGAGAGCATCGCCCCGCTGACGCCTCTCGTAAGCGCCCGCGCCGAGCCGGCGATCGCGCCGTCGAGCGCCGCGATCGCGATGATCGCGGCGAACAGGAACGCATCGGCGAGCGCGGCGAGGGCGAGGAACGCGACCGCCTCGCTGAGGTACAGGATCGGAAGCACCCGCCGGGTTCGGAACACCTCGAGCCGCGCGACCACCGCGGGGATCAGCAGGGCGGGAAGGAACTGCTGGGCGAGGAAGAAGCCAGCGGTCGCCAGCGCGCTGCCGGTGTGGTCGAAGACGAGTACGGCCAGCGCGACGGTGGCGAGCCAGTCACCGAGCTCGTTGACGAAGTAGGAGGCCGCGAGCTGCGGAAAGCCCCGGATCCTCAGGCTGGACAGCGCCGCAGCCATCGATCATCCGTCTGCCGGGGCCCTCGACCATCCGTCCGCAACGGCGATAGATCATCCGTCCAGAAGCTTGACCGAGGGTGCAAAGTGGATCTGAGGCCACCGATCAAGAGAAGGCTCGGTTGTCCCCCGAACGCGAGGAGGCGAGATGGGCTACAAGCATTGACACCGAACGCACTTATCGGGCTCGGGTGACGCCCCCGCCGCACGGCGGCACAGGCGCTCCGGGCCCGTTTCGCGCGTCGGGGCATCAGCCCGAGCCCGCGCCGACCAGACGCGGATTCGGCTCGGGCTCGTACACGAAGTCGTGGACCCGGCGCTCGAGCGCGAGCTCGGCGTCGAAGTCGGCGTCCTCTGCGTGGCGGTAGTCGAGCCCCTTGCTCTCGAGGAGCGCGATGAAGACATCGACGAGGTGGGCATCGAGCTGCGTGCCCGATACGCGGCGGAGCTCCTCGATTGCCTGATCGGGGCTGACGGCCGTCCGGTAGGAGTCGCGCGCCGTCATCACGTCGTAGGTGTCGACGATCGAGATGATCCGCGACAGGATTGGTATCTCGTCGCCCGCCAACCCGCTCGGATATCCGCAGCCGTCGATGCGCTCGTGATGGGCCCGGATGACGTCGGCGATCGGTCGGTAGTGGTCGACCTCGGCGACGATTCGCGCGCCCTGCTCAGGATGCGTGCGGATGATGTCCCAGTCGTCCTCGGTCAGCTCGCGCTCGCCTGAGAGCAGTCGGTCCGGGAACGTGAACTTGCCGATGTCGTGGAGGAGCCCCGCGGTGTGGGCCAGGTCCTGCTCGCGCTCGGAAAGTCCCGCCGCGCGGGCGACCTCGCTGGCGTAGCGGGCGACGGCGGCGCTGTGCCGAGCGGTCATCCGATCGCGGAGGTCGAGCGTCTTCAGCAGCGCGCTCATCAGGCCGAACTGGGCGCCGGCGAGCTGCTTTGCCCGCAGCTCGAGCTCGTCACCCCGTCGCCGCGAAACGAGCAGCGCGCCGAGCAGGTACTGGAAGGTGATCAGCGCGATCCCGATCAGGGGCAGTACGACGAGCCCCTCCCGCCAGTACAGGTAGGCGATGATCACCGCCAGCAAGGCGGACGCCATTTCGGACGGCAGGATCGGAAGCAGCGCCCGGCGGACCTTGACCATGAAGCCGCTGCCGTCCAGGTAGCAGGCGGAGGCGGCAATCAGTGAGAAGTTGAGCGCGAGCGCGAGCGCGAAAGCCCCGACGCCAAGCAGATAGAAGCCGAGATCGCTCTGACCGACGTTGAAGAAGTCGGTCGCCCCCTCGATGGCGATCCCGGCTATCAATGGAAACGACGCGTACGTCGCGAAGTTGACGAGTTGCTCGTAGTGCGACGCGGTCGAGGTTCGCAGCCCCGCGATGATCGTGGCGACGCCGATCAGCGCCGCGGGTACCGGGCCGAGGACGATGATCGCAACCACGATCACGATGAAGCTGCCCGAGATCCGGACGTGGCTCTCGATGACCTGCGTTGAGGCGAGGTCGGCGGCGAGCGCAAGGCCGAGCAGGATCAGCAGCGTGGCAGGGTCCCAGTCGGCGGTCTCGGCGAGTAGTGCGGCCAGCGCCACGGCGGCCACGATTGTCCCCACCACCGCCACGAGCGCAGCCTTGGAGGGACGACCTGATCCATCCCTATCGTGGCTTCGCCCCAGTGGCCGCACCTCTCCACCCTAGGCGTCGGCATATGCAGGCGAAATCTTGAGTCCTTGCAACACTTGGCGGCGCCATGACAGTGGTCGTCAAACTCGGCTCCTCCATCGTCGCCGCGGAGAGCGGTGAGCTGCGCGACGACGTACTCGATTCCGTTTGCGGGCAGGTGGGCGAGCTGCACGCTGCGGGTGAGGACGTGGCGCTGGTGTCCTCGGGCGCGATCGCGCTGGGGATGCGGCTGATGGGCCTGCCGGCGCGCCCGCGTGCGATCGACGAGCTTCAGGCCGCCTCGGCGGTGGGGCAGGGAACGGTCTTCAGGGCCTACGAGCAGCGCCTGGCCGAGCGCGATATCCACGCCGCGCAGGTGCTGATCACGTCGTTCGACTTCTCCGCGCGGACGAACTACCTGAACGCGCGCCAGACTCTGCGGCGGTTGCTCGCCTGGCGCGCGGTCCCGGTGGTGAACGAGAACGACACGACCGCGACCGACGAGATCACGTTCGGCGACAACGACTTCCTCTCGGCGCAGGTAGCGATTCTGCTGGAGGCGCGGTTGCTCGTACTGCTCACCGACACCGCGGGCCTGCACAGCGCCGACCCGCGCCTCGATCCCGATGCGAGGCTGATCGAGGAGGTGGCGGAGCCGGAGCAGCTCGAGGGGCTGGAGATCGGCGATCGGACCTCGGCTTTCGGGCTCGGGGGAATGCGCAGCAAGGTGGCCGCGGCGCAGATCGCCTCCTCGTCGGGGATCGGGGTGGTGATCTGCGACGGAACGGCGCCGGGCACGCTGGCGGCCGCGGTTGGCGGCGAGCGGGTCGGGACGCGGTTCGTCGCCCATCGCGAGCGTGGGGCGAGCTTCAAGCTCTGGCTGCGCCACGCGAAGCCGGCGCACGGAACGGTGAGCGTGGATTCAGGCGCGGCCCGGGTGTTGCGCGAGCAGGGGAGCAGCCTGCTGCCGGTCGGGATTTCGGGCGTCGAGGGGAGCTTCGGTGCCGGCGATGCGGTCGACGTCGTCTGCAATGGCGAGCTGGTGGGCAAGGGGATAGTCAACTACTCCGCGGTGGAGCTGGATCGGATCAAGGGGCTGAAATCGGCGCAGGTGCGGGAGCTGATGCCGCACGCGATCGAGGAGGCGGTGCACCGCGACCAGTTCGTGCTCGCCTGAAGGTGCCCCGCGGAGGCTGCACGCGGCGCTGATAGCGTCCATCCGCGTTTGCGTTACGGATGGAGAGATCGCGCCCTGTGGGTGCTGGCGGGAGTTGCGGCGGCCGCTGTGGTGATGGCGGCGGCGGCGGCGCTCGCCTATGCGCTGGTCGGGGAGCGCGGGACGACGATCACGTCGGCCGTCGGGACCGCCCCGGGTGATTCGGCCTCGACGGAGGACGCCGCGCAGGGACTGAGCGGCGATGGCACGGAGACGACGACCACCACCACCCCCGAGACGGACACGCCGACTGAGGGTGGGGAGAGCAGCGGAACAGGAGGCGAGGAGGAGACGACGACGGTCCCGGAAGTGACCGTGACGCCCGAGGCAACAACGACCACGACGGAACCGCCGCCGGAGCCCGAGTCCGATTCGGGGGGCGCTTCGGCACCCGAGTAGCCTTTTCAGGATGGCAATTGCAACACGCACGGTTGCCGAGGCGTGTACGGCGGCGAAACTCGCTTCACGCGAGCTCGCGCGCGCGGGCACCGAGCAGAAGAACGCCGTGCTGGAGCGGATCGCCGCGCTGCTCGAGGAGCGCGAGGCGGAGATCCTCGAGGCGAACGGCGCCGACGTGGAGGAGGGACGATCGCAGGAGCTGAGCGCCGCCCTGCTCGACCGCCTGTCGCTGACCGGTGAGCGGATTCGGGCGATTGCGGCCGGCGTGCGCGAGATCGCCCTGCTGCCCGACCCGGTGGGCGAGGTGGTGGAGGAGCGAACGCTTCGCTCCGGGCTGGAGCTGCGGATGGTGAGGTTCCCGCTCGGGGTCGTCGCGGTGATCTACGAGGCGCGGCCGAACGTGACGGTGGATACCGCGGCGCTTTGCCTGAAGAGCGGCAATGCGATAGTGCTGCGGGGGTCGAGCTACGCGTCTCGCTCCAACGGAGTGCTGGCGACGATCGTTCGCGAGGGGATCGCGTCCGCCGATCTGCCGCAGGACTGCACGGTGCTGCTCTCGGGGGGACGCGAGGAGCTGGCCGAGCTTGCGACGCAGGAGGGTGTCGTCGACCTGGTGATCCCGCGAGGCGGGGAGGGATTGAAGGAGGCGCTGAAGGACGTGGCGACGGTTCCGGTGATGTACGCGGCGGCGGGCAACTGCCACGTGTACGTGCACGAGGACGCCGACCTCGACGCTGCACGGCGAATCGCGTACAACGCGAAGGTGCAGCGGCCGGGGGTGTGCAACGCGGCGGAGACGCTGCTGGTGCACGCCGACGTCGCGGAGGAGTTTCTGCCGATGGTGCTCGCCGAGCTGAGCGGTGCGGGGGTTGAGCTGGTCGGCGACGAGCGGGTCCGCGGGGCGGCAGGCGGCATCCCGGTGGGCGAGGCGACCGAGGAGGACTGGGACACCGAGTACCACGACCTGAAGCTGGCGGTCGGGGTGGTCGATTCGCTCGAGGAGGCGATCGAGCACATCAACGAACACGGCACCGGTCATTCCGAGGCGATCGTGACGAGCTCGGATCAGGCGGGGGAGAGGTTCACCGACGACGTCGACTCCGCGGCGGTGTTCGTGAACGCTTCGACGCGGTTCACCGACGGATTCGAGTTCGGGATGGGGGCGGAGATCGGAAACTCGACCCAGAAGCTGCACGCGCGGGGCCCGATCGGGCTGCGGGAGCTGACCACGAGCAAGTACGTGGTGCGGGGCAACGGCCAGATCAGGGAGTAGAGGGACGTCGTCGCAACCCGAATCGGCGTTCTCGGATCGGCTTTCAATCCTCCCCATCACGGGCATATGGCGCTCGCGCGGGAAGCGTTGTCACAGCTCGGAATGGACCGTCTGCTGCTGATGCCGACGGGCATCGCCCCCCACAAGCAGATCGAGTTCGACCCGGGCGTGTCGGTGCGGCTGGAGATGGCGCAGCTGGCCGCCGCCGGCGGGTCTAGTCTTCAGGTATCGGAGCTCGAGACCGCACGGGAAGGCCCCTCGTACACCTACCGTACGCTCGAGCTGCTTCGCGAGGAGAGTCCAGACGCTGAGTTGGTGCTCGTGATGGGAGCCGACGCGGCGGTGGGGCTGCCCGGCTGGAAGCGGCCGGAGCGGATTCTTGAGTTGGCGCGGATTGGCGCTGCGGAGCGCGACGGGGTCGATCGGGAGCAGGTGGAGCAGGCGATCGGCGGGGCCGTGTCGTCGATAGCGATGCCGGAGGTGGCGGTTTCGTCGACGCTGGTGCGGGAGCGGGTCGCGGCTGGAGATTCGATCGACGATCTGGTGCCGGAGGCGATTGCGGACTTCATCGCCGAGCGGGGGCTGTATGAGCACTGAGGAGCTGGCGCGGCGAGTCGCGGAGATCGCCGACGGCAAACAGGCGGGGGATCTGGTCGTCCTGGACATGCGCCGGCTGGTCGGCTACACGGACTTCCTCGTCATCTGCACCGCGCGAAACGAGCGTCAGGCGAAGGCGATCGTGGACGATGTGCGCGAGCGGCTGAAGCACGACGAGGGGGTTCTGCCGGGTCGAGTGGAGGGGCAGGCGGACGCGCGTTGGGTGCTGCTCGACTACCTCGATTGCATCCTGCATGTGTTCACGCCAGAGGCACGCGACTACTACCGGCTGGAGGCGCTGTGGGGCGAGGCGCCGCGGGTGGAGCTGGAGCTGGAGGGGGCGGAGGGCACGGCCGTAGCGGGCAAGTAAGGCGCTGCGGCGCCGGTTGCGTTTGTCTGCCGCGGCCCTTAGTATGGGCGGATCGCGAAGGGTCGTTTCAAGAGGTCTCTGCTCGGATATCGCGTCCGCGATGTCGACGAGGCGATCGATTCGCTCGACGGCGAAGTGCGGCGGGGCGAGGTGGCGCTGGCGAGCACGTGCGAGCAGCTGGCGGCGCGCGATGCTGAGGTGGTGGCGCGAAACGCCGAGCTGGAGGCTCGCTCGAAGCGGATAGCGCAGCTCGCGGGGGTGACGCGATATCTGGCGCGGGTGGTGGTTGAGCGGGACAGGGAGCTGAAGGGGTTGCGGACGGAGCTGGCGGCTCTGCATTCGCTGCCGGACGAGTTGGACGCGCTGCGGATGCGCGATGAGGAGGGGGCGATGGCGCTGGAGCGGCTACAGCGGCAGGTTGCGGAGATCGGCGCGCAGGCGCGGGGCCGGACAACACGGATCAGGATGCAGGCGCTGCGCCACGCGGTGCAGCTCGCCGCGCGTGAGGAAGCGGGGATCGCCGGCCGGGCCGAGGGGAAAGAGGTCGCAGCGGGCAAGTAGTCGGGGCCGGGGCGGCGAGGGTTGGCGTCTGTCTGCCGCGGCCCTTAGTGTGGGCGGATCGCGAAGGGCCGCTTCAAGAGGTCTCTGCTCGGATATCGCGTCCGCGATGTCGATCAGGCGCTTGATTCGCTCGACGGTGAGGTGCGGCGGGGCGAGGATACGCTGGCGAGCACGTGCGAGCGGCTGGCGGCGCGCGATGCCGAGTTGGCGGCGCGGAACGCCGAGCTGGAGGCCCGTTCGATGCGGATCGCCCAGCTCGAGGGGGTGACGCGGTATCTGGCGCGGGTGGTGGTTGAGCGGGACGGGGAGCTGAAGGGGTTGCGGACGGAGCTGGCGACTCTGCATTCGCTGCCGGACGAGCTGGACGCCTTGCAGAAGCGCGATGAGGAGGGAGCGCGCGCGCTGGAGCGACTGCAGCGGCAGATGGAAGAGATCGGCGCACAGGCGCGCGGCCAGGCGACGCGGATCAGGATGCAGGCACTGCGCCAGGCGGTGCAGCTCGCGGCGCGCGAGGAAGCTGCGATCGCCGAAAGGGCCGAGGAGAGGGAGGAGGTCGTGGGGGAGCTGGGCAAGTCGGCTCCGGTGGAGCGGCCGCCGGCGGCGTCTGGTTCGGAGCCGGTCGGGAGTGGGGCGGTCGAGCTGTTCGAGGGGATGGTGCACATGGAGGTCGGGCCGCTGCGGGACTTCTCCCAGCTGGTCCGGTTCGAGGACGTGTTGACGGGGATCGGCGCGGCCACGGAGATATCGGTGAAGCGGTTCTCGCAGGGAAGGGCGACGCTGGCGCTGCGCCTGGAGCGGCCGATCGAGCTGCTGCGGGAGCTGCAGGAGCGCTCGCCGTTTCAGATCAAGGTGCGGAGCCTGCGCGACGATCAGTTGATCGTCGACGTTGACGAAGCGGCCTGATGGCCCGGGTCGCCGCGGATGAGCAGGGCCGGCGCATCTGGCGCTCGAGCGTTGCCTGATTGCCTAGCATGGGGTCGTGATCCGGAGACCGATTCTGGTCGCGACTGCCGTGGCGGCGCTGGCGCTCTCGGCGGCGCTCGGTTCGGCTGCTTCGGGGGCGACGGTGCCGAACGTGAATTGGGTGGCGCTGCTGCCGGCGCTGCCGAGCAACTTGGAGCCGCAGCCGGGACCGGTGCCGCACTGCCGCAAGCCGACGATCAAGTGCGTCAGCACTGCGGCGCGGCTGCTGAGGGAGCATCGGGATCGGTTCGGGTGCGACCACCGCGGGGTGTTCGCGACGACGTACTTGACTCTGACGCGGGTGTTCCGGACGCTGATGCGCGAGGAGCCGGAGCTGATCAAGTACAAGCGCTACCTGTACTGGGAGGACATGCTGTTCGCGGATGTGTACTTCCGGACGGTGAGGGCGTGGGATGCCGGCAAGGACGTTCCGGATGCGTGGCGAATCGCGTTCGAGGTCGCGGAGAGTGGCGAGCACAACGCGGCGGTCGACATGTTGCTGGGGATCAACGCTCACGTCCAGAACGACATGCCGTTCGTGCTCGCTGCGCTGGGGCTGTCGAAGCCGAGTGGTGAGTCGCGAAAGCGCGATCACGACATCGTCAACGAGACGCTGAACCGGGCTTACGAGGCGGTTGTCGCGGAGGTCGCTAAGCGCTACGACCCCTCCGTCTCGACGATCAACTCGCCGCTGCACCCGGTCGACGACATCGCCGGCCTGGAGATGGTGCGTGGATGGCGGGAAACGGTGTGGCGGAACGCGGAGCGGCTGGTGAACGCCGAGACGGACGAGGAGCGGGCGGAGGTGGCGCAGTCGATCGAGGACTATGCGGCCGGCTGGGCCCAGACGTTCGCGGCGCTCGAGCAGCCCGACTACCGGGCGACGCGGGATGCGTACTGCGAGGAGCAGCTGAACCCGCCCGCAATGGCGCGCCGGTAGCGACCGCGCGCATCTCGCCACACCTTCGCTCCACTCTCGACACACCTGACCCCCCGGAAAACGGCTTTCCAGAGCCGTTTCCGTCCGGTCGATATGGGAACATGCGTTCGTGAAAGCGCTCGACCCAAACCACAAAGGTGCGATTGCCGAGGCAGAGATTGCCGCGGCGGCGATTCAGCTCGGGATTCCAGTCCTCAAGCCCGTCGCGGAGCACAGCCGCTACGACCTGGTATTCGAGATCGGCGGTCGGCTACTCCGAATTCAGTGCAAATGGGCCGCCTTCAGGACTGGGGTTGTTGAGATTCGCTTTGTGACGAATCGCCGTGGCCCAAACGGTTTCATTCGCACGCGGTACACGGCGGACGAGATTGACGCTGTCGCGGCCTACTGCCTTGAGACTGATCAGTGCTACCTCGCTCCGCTTGACTTGGTCGGAGAGCGGAGTTCGTTGTTTCTGCGCATTGACCCACCGAAGAATGGGCAACGAGCCTCGATAAACTCGGAAGCGGCTTTTCGCCTTCCTGGGGCTGTAGCTCAGTTGGAAAGAGCGTCCGGCTGGCAGCCGGAAGGGCGTCGGTTCGAGTCCGACCAGCTCCACTTCCCCGATGCACCGATCGAGCCGGGCGCCGTCACCGTCGGCGCCAACAAGTTCCGCAACCACTTCGGCCTCTACATGCAACGCGCGGCTGCCGGCGAGACCTTCAACGTCACCCGCCGCGGCAAAGCCTACGTGCGGTTGAGCGCGGGCTCCCCGACGCAGCTCGAGGTGGCCCAGCCCGAACCGGCGGACCCTCCACTTTAGTGTTGGTCGAAATGCCCTCCGCCGAACAAACGCTGCGCGCCGCCTACGACGCCTTCAATGCCCGCGACATCAACGCGGCGCTCGAGTTGATGCACCCCGACGTCGACTGGCCGAACGCGTGGGAAGGCGGCCGCGTAGTCGGCCGCGAAGCCGTCCGCGACTACTGGACCCGCCAATTCGGGGCGATCTCCAGCCACGTCGAAGCGGAATCCTTCACCGACGAGTCCGACGGCGCCATCACCGTCGCGGTCCACGCCGTCGTACACGACACCAACACCGGCGAGCTCCTCAGCGACTCCCAAATCCGCCACCGCTACCGCCTCCAGGAAGGCCTCGTCACCCGCATGGACGTGATCGAGTAGACGAGTGCCGCACCTCAGCGACCTCAACGGCCAGACGTTCCTGATCACCGGCGCCAGCAGCGGGATCGGACGCGCTACCGCGGCCGAGCTTGCGGCGCGCGGCGGCCGCGTCATCTTCGCCGGCCGCGGCGAGGAGAAGACGCGCACTGTGATCGATGAGATCGAGCGCGCGACCGGCAACGAGTCGCTCGACTTCATCGAACTCGACCTGGCGGACCTCGACTCCGTGCGCCGCTGCGCCTCCGAAATCATCGACCGCGACGAGCCCCTGAACGTGCTGATCAACAACGCCGGCCTTGCCGGCCAGCGCGGCCTCACCACCGACGGCTTCGAGCCCGCCTTCGGCACCAACCACCTCGGCCACTTCGCGCTCACCACCGCACTCCTCGACCACCTCACAGTGAGCGCCCCGGCCCGCGTCGTCACCCTTGCCAGCGCCGCCCACTACAGCGCCGACGGGGTCGACTTCGACGCCGTCCGCGAGCCGTCCCGCTCGCTGACCGGCATGTCCCACTACAGCGTCTCGAAGCTCTGCAACGTGCTCTTCAGCCAGGAGCTCGCCCGCCGCACCGCCGGCACAGGCGTCACCACGTACGCCCTGCACCCCGGCGTGATCGCCTCCGACATCTGGCGCCGCGTGCCGTGGCCGATCCGTCCGGTGATGAAGGCGCGGATGAAGTCGCCAGAGGATGGGGCCCGCACCACGCTTCACTGCGCGACCTCCCCAGAGCTGGCGGACGAAACCGGGCTCTACTACGACAACTGCGAGCAGAGAACGCCGAGCAAGTCGGCGACACCAGAGCTCGCCCGCGAGCTCTGGGAGCGCAGCGAAGCGTGGGTGGCCGAGGCAGCTCGGAACGACGCCTAAGCCCGCCGGCGGCGATTCGCCGCACTATGAGCTGAGCTCGACGCCCTCAAGCGCCTGCCGCAGCCGCTCCGCCTCGGCAGCCGCCGCATCCACGTCCCCGTCGACGACGCTCTCGCGCAGCACCACCAGATGGCTGTCGATCGAGGTCAACTCGCTGCGCTCGATCGCATCCGCGAAGCGGTCCCGCACCCACTCCATCACCGTCACCGCGCTGCCGACTCCGTCCAGGTCCCCAGCCGCCGCATCCACCTCAACCTGCCGCGCCCAAAGCTCGAAGCGCGCGAGGTCGATCTCCGCCGGATCCAGGTACCGCAGCTTCAAGTCCAGCACCGACTGTGCGACATCGATCGCCGCGCCGCCGGCTGCGCCCTCGTCGCGAGCATCCACAGCCGCCTCCAGCTCGCGCAGCGCCCGCGTCATCTCCACCTCGATCCGCGGCGGCACCTCGCCCGACCGGTAGCTCTCCCACGCACGATCGGCCGCGGCGGCGCTATTGCGAGCCGCCGTCCAATCTTCCGCCAGCACCCCGTCGATCGCGCCCTCCGCGGCGCCGGCCATCTCCTCCAGCTCGGCAGGCGGCGGCCCCTCGACCGCATCCGCCGGCAGCGCGAGCGCCATCGCCTCCACGTCCCCCCGATGCGCGCTGAAGAACTCGCCATACCCCGGCGCGAACACCTTGTCCGAATAGCTGCCGTCGTCGTGCAGCTCGCGTCCAACGATCGCTCCCGGCACCGGCCCGATCGGCCCCTTCACCGTCTTATCGACGGTCGTGATCTCGACCTCCTCGAAGGCGATCCCCGGAAAGTTCTCCGCCCGGTGCACATCGCCCACCTGCGGGTCGCCCGGCATGATCATCGCGATCGGCCCATCCACTGGCGCGTGCCAGGTCCCCTCGTTGGTGACCGCGAACCCCGCCTCGTTGTAGTCGAAGACGTCCTCGCCGAAATACCAAACCGACCCGTCGTCGGCCTGCGCGTAGAAGTCGAGTGCGGCCTCCTGCAGCCGCCCGTCGAGGAACGCCATGTACTGCGACACCCTCGTCTCGGCCACCTGTCCCGGCGCCCACTCGATGAACCTCGTCTCCGGGAGCAGCGTCGTCTCGGTATGGAACGGCTTCCCCTCGACCTCTCCACTCAAGATCGCCGAGTCCAGCTCGCTTATCGGGAACAGCGGATTCGTGATCTCCGTGGGATTCGAGAAGCTCGGCACCTCGATGTCCACCCGCTCGCTCTGCGGCGCCACAGGCAGCTCGGCCAAGCCGGCGGCGGCCAGCTCGGCCTCGCTCGGCTGCGGGATCGCTTCCGGTGCCGCGGCGGTTGTGGTCTCGCCCGGATCCTCGTCACCACACGCTGCGAGCACCACTGCGACGACCAGCACCAAACAGACTGCCGCGGCCATTCGAGTTCTCATCGCCCCTGTTTCTACGGCCCGACGATGAGCCCGCCATGAGAGCGCTATGAGCCGTACGAGATGAAGTCCGGCTCGCGCCAGGTCCGATCCCGCAGCGCCTGCCGCACCTTGCCCACGTACTCGACCGACGGCTGCGTCCACCACCGCCCCGAGAACCAGGCGCCGACGCTGCCCCACAAATCGCCTGGCTTGTACTCCTTCCCGTGCTCAACCGTATTCAGCCACTCCATCTCGCCCTCGAAGTACGCCCGGATCACCGCCCCGTAGTAGTCGGCGTTGAACGCCGTCGAGTCGCGCGCGATCGCGCACTCGCCGTCGCAGTGGTACGGCCTTCGGATCTGGAACAGCCCGAATGAGTCGCCGTTGTCGCCGACCGCGTCCATGTCCCACCACGACTCGACCACCGCCGCCGCCCGCAGCAGGTCCTCCGGCAGTCCCCATTTGTAAGCCGCCCATTGGATGACCTCGTCGGTCGTCCCGCGGAAGCGTCCGTTCACCAGCTCCGAGTACGGGCTGAACTCGCCCGAATGCCACTCGCGCAGCTGCCGGCGCCGCGGGGCCGTCCGGTTCTCGGCGCCGTTCTTCGGCCGCGGCTCGTACCCCGTCCGCCGCACCCGCTCCGCCGCCTCCTTGCTGGTCAGCGGCTCGAAGCCGAGCGGCTTCAGCTTCGCCTTTGCGGACGCCTGCGCCGTTGGCGGCTGAACCGCCGAGGCGCTCCAGCCCAGCACGGCAGCGACCATCAGCGCAACTGCCGGCAGTAGCGAAGTCCGTGTGAAATCCCGCCCGGCTGCCATCCCGTCAGGGATTCTGCCGGACCAACCTTCTGGCCTCAACCAGCGCCGGCCGCGATCGCTCCGGCATTCGCCGCCGCACACGCCACCTCGCCCCCGAGAACCCCAGATTCGCGACCGTCGCAAACCCGGTCTCGTCCTCGCGCAGCGCCAGGAGCAGATGCGCGACCCGATCGCCGCCCGGCAGCTCGCCCGCATCGGCAATTCTCACGCACCAGCAGTCCACCCGCCAACCCCGCGGCCTCACCAGCAGCGCACCCTGTTCGCCCAGCAGCCAGACCCCCAGCTCGCCGCGCTGCATCGCCAGCCCCGTCTCCAGCGCCAGGTCGCGCTCTGCGTGCCCGAGCAGATCTCCCAGCAATCCCAGCGCTGCCCTCTCAGCCTCCGGGGTCGACTTGCCGGTGCGCGCCGCACTGCGCTTGCTGCCGATCGGCACCACCTGCCGCCACCCGCGCCGCGCCGAAAGATCCGGGATCAGCCAAGCGTGGGCGAGGCAGATCGCCGCCACCGGCGCCAGCAACGGCTCCAGCGCCACGAGCACGATCGCCGGAGCCAGGAACGTGACCACGACCGTCGCAGTCCACCCGGTCCACGCCCACTCGTAGCGAGCGAGGAATCGACGGTCCTTCTCCGGCCGCCACCACAGATCCGCCGCCTCGGGGAGCCCATCGCGGCGCTCGACGCCTGCCGGCGCCGGCGGCGCCCACGTCTGTCGGCTGCCGTCCAGCGCTCAGCCCCCGGCGATCGGGCGCCGCAGCACAACCAGCTCGGCGTCGAGCGGCAGCTCGCGCACCTGCTCCGCGGTCCCGTCCGCCCGCGTCACGGCCGCCAGCATCCCCTGATCCAGCTCCGCCCGGAAAGCAGCGACCGCCGCCTCCTGAGCAGCATCGTCACCCGGAGTCCACTCCGCAACCGTCGTGTGCCCCGTCCTGTCCATCCTGATCAAGCGCGCCATCGCTGCTCCTCTCTTCGAACTGCGCCCGACTATACGCCTCGCCATCAGGCCCTCCGAGCAGTGTGAGCAACCTCACTCTTCCTAAACTCACACGCATGTCCGACCGCTACTCCCCCGACGAGATCGAGCGCAAGTGGCAGGCGATCTGGGCCGAGGAGGAGACCTGGCGCGTGCCAAACCCCGGCGATCCCGGCTTTGACGACACGAAGCCAAAGGCCTACGTGCTGGAGATGCTGCCGTACCCCTCCGGCGAACCGCATGTCGGCCACTTGAAGTGCTACGCCGTCGGCGACGCGATCGCGCACTATCGCCGTCGCCACGGATTCCACGTCATCCATCCGATGGGCTACGACGCCTTCGGCCTCCCCGCCGAGAACAACGCGATTCAGACCGGGGAGCATCCGCGCGGCGCCACCGAGCGCTCGATTCAGACCTTCCGCGAGCAGTTCCTCTCCTGGGGCATCTCGATCGACTGGTCGCGCGAGCTCGCCACCTGCGAGCCCGACTACTACCGCTGGACGCAGTGGATCTTCCTGCAGCTGTTCGAACGCGGGCTCGCGTACCGCACCGAGGCACCCGTGCAATGGTGCCCGAAGGACGCCACCGTGCTCGCCAACGAGCAGGTGATCGACGGCCGCTGCGAACGCTGCGGCACCCCGGTCGAGCAGCGCCAGCTCGAGCAATGGTTCTTCCGCATCACCGAGTACGCCGACCGCCTGCTCGCGGACTTCGAGCTGCTCGAATCCTGGCCCGAGCACGTGGTGACGATGCAGCGCAACTGGATCGGCCGTTCCGAGGGCGCCGAGGTCGTCTTCCGCTCCGACGAGCTCGACCTGGATTTCCCGGTCTTCACCACCCGCCCGGACACCCTCTTCGGCGCCACCTTCTTCGTCCTCGCCCCCGAGCACCCCGAGCTGGAGCGAATCATCGCCGGCACCGAGCAGAAGGCCGAGGTGCGCGAGTACGTCAACGCAGCGGCCCGCCGCTCGGCCGAGGAGCGCGGCTCCGAGGAGCGCGAGAAGACCGGCGTCGCCCTCGGCCGCACCGTCACCAACCCCGTCAACGGCGAGCAGATCCCGATGTTCGTAGCCGACTACGTGCTGATGGAGTACGGCACCGGAGCGATCATGGCTGTGCCCGCGCACGATCAGCGCGACTACGACTTCGCGAAGGCGTTCGACCTCGAGATCCGCCAGGTCATAAACGGCCGCGTCCTCCCTTCGCGCCCGGGCGCGGCGGGTCTGACGAGGCTCCGCTTGGCGCGGCATTCGTGGCGCACTCCGAGAACGAGGGTCTCGTCAACTCCGGCCCATTCAGCGGCCGCCCGGCATCCGAGGCGATCGCCGAGATCACGGCCTGGCTGGAGGAGGAGGGGAGGGGCAAGGCCGCCGTCAACTACCGCCTCCGCGACTGGCTCGTCTCCCGTCAGCGCTACTGGGGGTGCCCGATCCCGGTCGTCTACTGCGAGCGGGACGGGATCGTCGCCGTTCCCGAGGACCAGCTTCCGATCGAGCTGCCGGACGTCGAGGACTACGCGCCGAAGGGAAAGAGCCCCCTAGCCGCCGTCGACGACTGGGTGAACACCGAGTGCCCGCAATGCGGCGGTCCGGCCCACCGCGAGACCGACACCATGGACACCTTCGTCGACTCCTCCTGGTACTTCCTCCGCTACCTCGACCCCGATAACGAATCGGCGCCCTTCGAGCGCGAGATCGCCGACTACTGGATGCCCGTCGACCAGTACATCGGCGGCGTCGAGCACGCGATCCTGCACCTCATGTACGCCCGTTTCTTCACCAAGGCGCTGGCCGACATGGGCCACCTCGGAGTGCAGGAGCCGTTCGCCAGCCTCTTCACCCAGGGCATGATCACCCGCGACGGAGCGAAGATGTCCAAGTCGAAGGGCAACACCGTCAGCCCCTCCGAGTTCGTCGAGCGCTACGGCGCCGACGCCGCCCGCGCCTACATCTGTTTCATGGGCCCCCCCGAGCGCGGCGGCGACTGGACCGACGAGGGGGTGGACGGCGTCCACCGTTTCCTCTCCCGCCTGTGGCGGCTCGCGGTCGAGGCGGAGGAGCGCACCGACCCGGCGGCCGACGCAACCGGGGCCGGCGGCGACGCCCGCGAGCTGCTGGCCAAGGCCCACTGGGCGATCGACAAGGCAACGCGCGACTTCGAGCGCGGTTTCCAGTTCAACACGGTCATCGCGGCCGTGATGGAGCTCGTGAACGAGGCGTACCGGCTGAAGGACGGCCTCTACGGCGATCCCGATGGCGCCGCCGCCGTCCGCTTCGCCACCTTCACCGCCGCGTCTCTGATCTTCCCATTCGCTCCCCACCTCGGAGCCGAGATCTACGAAGCGCTGACGGGACTACGAGTCTGGGAGCAGCCCTGGCCACAGGCCGACCCGGCGCTGCTCGAGCACGACACCTACACGCTCGTCGTCCAGGTGAACGGCAAGCTCCGCGACCGGATCGAGGCCGCCACCGGCGCCGGCGAGGCTGAGCTGCTCAGCCTCGCACGCGACAGCGAGCGCGTTCGCCAGCACATCGACGGCAAGCAGGTGGTGAAGGAGATAGTCGTCCCGGGCAAGCTCGTCAACCTCGTCGTCAGGTAGCAAACCGCACGCAAACGCCGGTTGGTAACCGACCGAGCGCCCGGTTCTGCTACAAAGCCCCCGTGCTGGTCAGGCGGCAGTCCGAGGCAGCCGTTCACGAGTGGCATCGCCTCCGCTCACACATCCTGATGGACGCGGGAGAGCTCGGCTCGCGCCACATGTCGGTGACCTGGATCGAGGTCCCGCCGGGCGCGTCCCAGAGCCTTCATTCCCATGAGGAATCCGAGCAGGTCTACGTTGTCGTGCGCGGCGACGGGAAGATGTCCGCCGCCGGTGACACCGAGCAACTCACCGTCGGCGACCTCGCCCTGATTCCACCCGCGACCGACCACTCGATCGCAAACGACGGCGACGGCGACCTCGCGCTGCTCTCGGTCCAATCCCCCGCGATCTCGGTCGACGAGCTGCAGGAACGGCAGATGGCCGCCAACGCAGCCGGTTTCGACCAGTACGGCGACGACTACGAGTGAGGCGCCGCCTCCTCTGCTCCCGCGAGCCCCGCACCTCAGCAACATCCAAATCTTGCGGGGCTCGCTCCCGCGTCCGGGGCGGCTTAACTGGTGATTCGCCGCCGGGTGATCGCACGGGGGCGGGTCCAGGGCGTCTTCTTCCGCGACACGGTTCGCCGTCAGGCGGCCACCCGCGCGGTCGCGGGCTGGGTCCGCAACAACCCCGACGGATCGGTCGAGGCCGTCTTCGAGGGAGCACCGGGAAGCGTCGAGAGCATGGTCCGGATCAGCCGCGAGGGTCCGGGACGAGCAGTGGTCGAGAGCGTCGAGGTCATCGACGAGCCGCCGGAGGGCATCTCCGGTTTCCAGATCCGCTGACCAGGCACGCACCCGTGACGGTTTCAGCGCGATTTGCGCGCCATGTGTGCGCCGCCACGGTGCAGGCTCTCAGCGATGCTCGACCTCAGCCGCTCGCAGCTGCTCGTCTACGGTGCGATCGGCGTTGCGGTGCTGCTCCTGGGGGCGCGCTGGATTCGCTCCGCTGAAGCGGACGGGGGCGATCCGGGCGCGGTCGCATACCAGGGGCCGACGGGGAGCGGCGGCGAAGGCGCGGGCGGCGACGTCGTCGTCCACGTGGCGGGCGAGGTGCGCGATCCCGGCGTCTACCGTCTCCCGCGGGGCTCCCGGGTCACCGACGCGATCGAGCGTGCTGGCGGCCCGACGGCAGACGGCGCGGTCGACTCGGTAAATCTGGCGGCCGAGGTGGCGGATGGCCAGCAGGTCGTCGTGCCCGCTGCGGCCGGCCGCGCGGGAGCGATCGCCCCGGCGGCGGCCACCGACGGCCCGATCAGCCTCGGCGCGGCGACCGTCGAGCAACTCGACACGATCGAGGGGATCGGACCCGTGACGGCACAGAACATCATCGATTTCCGCGACCAGAACGGCGGCGTCGCATCGATCGAGGAGCTGGACCAGATCAGCGGCATCGGCCCGGCGACGATGGAGGCTCTCAGGACCCGGCTGCAGCCCTAGTGTGGCGCCTCGCGCTGCTTGGCGGACTCGCGCTCGGCCTCGGCGCATCGCCGTATCTCGCCGCGCCGGCGTTCTCAATCGCGGCGCCGGTCGTTTCACTCGGTGCAATCGCGCTCGTACGACGCCGGCGATCGGCGTGGACCCATTTCGCGCTGGTCGTCCTCCTCGCCGCACTTGCCGGCCTGATGGTCGGCTCGGCTCGCCTGCGGGCGATCGACGCCGGCGCCTTCGACGGACAGCCCGGGCGCACGGTGACGTTGCGCGGGTACACCACGGACGTGCCTCGCCGCAGCGACGGGGTGGTTCGAGTCCGAGTTGACACCGCCGCCGGCACGCTTCTTGTCGAGGCGCACGAACCACAGCCCGATCTCCCGGTCGGCGCGGAGATCGAGGCCACCGGTGTGATCCGCGCCCCCGAACCCTGGCTCGCCTCCTACCTCCGGGTGCGCGGCGTCTCGCGCGTCGTCCGCGCGCGCGACCTCACGCTCACGGGCGCGCGGCGCGGCGGGGTCGCCGGTCTGCTCGACGGCATCCGCTCGCGCGCCGAGGCGGCCCTCGAGCGCGGCATCCCGCCGGCCGAAGCCGCGCTCGCCCGCGGATTCGTGCTCGGCCAGGACGATCGCATCTCCCCGCTGACGGCCGACGAGTTCCGCCGCTCGGGGCTGTCCCACCTGCTGGCCGTCAGCGGCCAGAACGTCGTTCTTCTCTCGGCGCTCGCGGTCCCGCTTCTGGCGCTCCTCGGCGCCTCCCTGCGCGCCCGCCTGATCTGGGTGTTGGTGCTGATCGCCGTCTACGTTCCGGTTGCGGGAGGCGGACCGTCGATCCAGCGCGCGGGTGTGATGGGCGCCGCTGCGGTGATCGCGGTGCTCGCATCGCGGCCCCGCTCACGCGTCTACGCGCTGCTTCTCGCGGCCCTCGTGACCCTGGCCTTGAACCCGCGCTCGAGCGAGGATGTCGGATGGCAGCTCAGCTTCGCGGCCGTGATCGGAATCGGGATCTGGGCTCGACCGCTTGCCGCCGCCGCCCGTTCCCTATTTCGATGCCGCGAGCGGCCAGGACTGAGCCCGCGGGCGGCGGTGGCGGAAGGCTTCGGGATCACCGCCGCGGCGACGCTTGCGACCCTGCCGCTGATCGCCCAGCACTTCGAGGTCGTGCAGGTTGCGTCCCTGCCGGCGAACCTGCTGGCACTGCCGGCAGTGGCGCCGGTGATGTGGCTGGGAATGCTGGTGGCGTTCCTGGGACAGCTGCCGGTCGTGCCGGTCGAGCCGCTGAACGCTCTGTCCGCGCTGCTGATCGCCTACCTGGAGCAGGTCGCGCGCTGGTGTGCATCCGCCGAGCTCTCCCAGCTCCCGGTGGCGGCGCCGCAATGGCCGGCGCTGGCGGCCATGTACGCGACAGTAGCCGCCGCGATCGCTCTCGCCACTCGACTCGCCCGCCGCCGGCGCGGGATGCGAGTTCGCACGACGCCATCCGGCAGACGACCTCGAACCTTCCACGTCGGCGTCGCGCTGATCGTGATCGGCCTCGGTGCCCTGGGAACGATCCTCCTCGTCCGGCCGTCGTCCGACCAGCCCGCGGAGAAGCCGCGCTTTTCGGTCTCGTTCTTCGACGTTGGCCAGGGCGACGCGATCCTTCTCGATCCACCGGGCGCCGATCCGGTGCTTGTGGACGGGGGCCCACCGGGTACGGGGCTGCTCGGCGAGCTCGATCAGGCCGGGGGCGAGCCGCTGGCCGCAATCCTGCTCACCCACTCCCAGCTAGACCACTACGGAGGCGTCGTCGAGATTCTCGGCGAGCGCCCCGTGGGGGCCCTGCTTCATTCGGGACGGGCAGGGCAAGCCGGAGCGGCGGCAGCCGCGGCCGGAGTGCCGAGCAGGCGGATCGCGGCGGGCGACGTGCTCCGCTTCGGAGAGCTCCGCCTACAGGTCCTCTGGCCTCCCGAGGGGACCGCCGACCCCGGAGCCGACCCGAACCTTCGCTCGCTCGTCTTCCTCGCTCGCTGGCGGCGGTTCTCACTGCTCTTGACCGGAGACGCTGAGGCGGAAGTGGCACCCATCGACCCCGGGCCCGTCGATGTGATCAAGATCGCCCATCACGGCAGCGAGGACGCCGGCCTCCCGGGACTGCTGGCCCGCGCGCAGCCGCTGCTGGCGGTGATCTCGGTCGGGGCTGAGAACTCGTATGGACACCCCTCTGGCGAGACCCTGGAGGCGCTCGCCGAGGCGGAAGTTCCCGTGCTCCGCACCGACGAGGACGGCGAGATCGGACTGGCGGTGAATCCGAGCGACTGGATCGCCATCCCCGAGGGATGACATCCTGGCCGCGCATGAGCAACTCAACCCGGTGGGCGGCGGCCGCGATCGCCGTCGTCTACTCGTTTGGATGCAGCCTGATGATCAACGTCGTGGTGGCAGTGGGCGATTGGCCCCTCTGCGACGAGCGACGTCTTCGCGCTGTTGAGCCGTGCTTCGACGGTTCCGCAGGCGTTCACGCGATGAACCTCTTTGCCTGCTGGACCAGCGCCGCCGCCGCCGCGATCACCGCCCTGCTCGCGCTTGTGCACGTCGCTCGCGGACACGGGGGAGAGCGGGAGATCCTGGCGGCCGGAATCACCGCCGTCGCGGTCGGGGCCGTGGGGGTCCTTGCCGGCAGCATTTGACCTCACGAGGGGCCGCCCGAGGGCGCGAATACACTCGCCCGCGAAGAGTGACCGATGAGTGACGCGATCAAGCCCGCCTATCTGATTGCCGGCAGCGACGAGGCAAAGATCGCCGCCGCCCTGGCGCGGCTTCGCGCCCGCGCCGCGCGCGAGACCGGATCCGCGGCGCTGGAGTCGTTCGATCCTCCCGACGGCAACGGTCCTCCGGATGCCGAGGCCCTGATCGCGGCCTTTCCTGCGATGTCGCTGCTGGGAGGCCGCCGCTACCTGGTCGCCGACAACGTCGATCGCTGGAGCAAGAAACAGGCCGACGCGGTGGCGGAGCGCCTCGGCGACGCGGGCCCGGAGACCACCGTCGTGCTGGTGGCGCGCGACCGAGCTTCTGCAGTGCTCGGCAAAGCCGTCGAGGGCTGCGGCGGCGAGGTGCTCAGCTACGAAGCTCCCAAGCAGCGTGAGCTGCCCAAATGGGTGGTGGAGGAGGCGAAGGCGCGTGGGTTCGCCATCGACCGGGATGCCGCCCGCGTCCTCGTGGAGCGAATCGGTGACCGCACCGCACGGCTCGCATCCGAGCTCGATCGGCTGTCGCTGTGGGCGGGCGCGGGCGGGAGCGTCAGCGCGGAGGATCTCGCCGGGATGGTGGCCGACACCTCCGAGGAGATGATCTGGTCCCTGTCAGACGCCGTCACCGAGCGGCGAGTTCCCGACGCGCTTGTGGCTGCCGAGCGCCTCGCGGCTCAGGGGGAGAGCGCCAGCCACCTCGTCTACACGCTTGCCGGGCGTCTGCGCCGGGCGCTCACGGCGCTGCACGGGCTCGAGTCTGGCCGCTCCCCGAAGGAGGTCGAGCGCTCGCTCGGCATCAGTCCCTATGCCGCAAAGATGCTCGTGCGCAGCATCCGCGACGCGACGCCGGCCGAGCTTCGAGTGGCGGTCGGCTCGGTCGCCGACCTCGAGTGGTGGACCAGGGGAGGGTCCGAGTACGGTGATCCCACGGCGCTCATGCTCGCGGTCGGGGCAGCTGCAGGTGGGCTCGACGGCTAGCGCCGGCGTCAGGCTGCGGCTCGCGCACGGATACGTGCAGCGCGGCTCTTCTTGCGGGCGCCGTTGTTGGCGTGAAGGGCACCCTTCTGCACCGCTTTGTCGATTCGCGAGACAAGCAGCCGGTGCTCGGTGTCGGCTGAAGCGCCGTCGCCGCCCGCCACAGCGTTCTCGAGGCGGCGGAAATGGGTCTTCACGGCGCTCTGCAGTCGCCTGTTCTCCTGGTGCTCGCGGGCGGAGCGCTGGATCCTCTTCTTCTGGGAGGCGATGTTTGCCATCTGCGGGCGCAGGATAGCGGTGCTTCGCCCGATCCCACGCGTGCGGCTGGGGAGCGCCGGGGTGCACCTTGACTGAGCCGGCCGAGCAGGCTGAGCTCGAGGTCGGCACCGCGGCAAGCGGCGAGCAATCCGAGGGCCCGGGCCGACTCGCCCGCTCGACAGCCTTCTTCTCGATCGCCACCGCGCTCTCGCGCATCGCGGGCGTCGTGCGGGAGATCGTTGCCGCCTCCTACTTCGGAGTCAAGGGCCCGATGTCCGCGTTCACGATCGCGTTCCAGGTCCCGAACCTGGTTCGCAGCCTGTTCGCGGATGCAGCGATGCAGGCGGCCTTCGTGCCGATCTTTACCGAGCAGCTGGAGAAGGGCGAGCGCCGGGAGGCGTTCCGGCTCGCCTCGACGCTGCTCTATCTCACCGTTCTCGTCGTCGGCGCGCTGACGGCGCTCTTCATCCTCCTCGCGCCCGTGATCATGCCGCTGTTCGCGCCCGGCTACGAGGGGGAGCAGCTCGATCTCGTCGTCGCGCTCTCGCGGATCATGTTCCCGATCCTGATTCTGCTCGGAGTCACGGGCCTGGTGGTGGGCGTTCTCAACAGCTACAACCGCTTTGCCGCCTTCGCGCTCTCGCCGCTTGTCTGGAACCTCGCGATCATCGCCGTGATGGTGGGCTTCATCCCCGCCTTCCCCGACGGGGACGAGATCTACGTCTACGCGGTGGCGATCCTGGTCGGGACGGTCGTTCAGCTCGCGGTCCCCGCCTTCGACATCCGCAACACGCCGTTCAGGCTCGGCCGCGTGTTCGACTGGCGCAGCCCCACGTTGCGGCGGGTGCTGGTGCTGATGCTTCCGGTGACGATCAGCCTCGGGCTGATCAATTTCAACGTCGTCGTCAACAGCTTCTTCGGAACGCTGATCTCCGACCCGGTGACCAGCGAGCGCGCCCCGGCGGCGATCGACAAGGCGTTTCGGGTCTACATGCTGCCTCAGGGCGTATTCTCGGTCGCGGTGGCGACGGTGCTGTTCCCGACCCTCGCCCGCTTCGCAGCAAGAGGGGCATTCGAGGACCTGCGGGCGACGATGGCCAACGGCATGCGCCAGATCGCCCTGTTTCTGATCCCGGCGACGGCGGCGATCCTCGTCCTCTCGGAGCCGATGATCCGCCTCGTCTACCAGCGCGGCGAATTCGACGCCTCCCAGACCGAGCTCGTCGCGACGGCGCTGTTCTGGTTCGCGTTCTCGCTTCCCTTCAACGGCATGTTCCTGCTGCTGACCCGCACGTTCTTCAGCCTTCAGCGGCCGTGGGTGCCAACCGCGATCGCGGGCTTGAACCTCGTGCTGACGGCCGCCGGGGCGCTGGCGCTGTACGGCGAGTTCGAGGTGGCGGGGATCGTCGTCGCGACGGCGATCGCGACGGCCGCGAGCGTGATCGCCGGCGCGGTCGTGCTCCGTCGCCAGCTCGGAGGCCTGGAGCTCGGCCGCCTGCTCGCTACGGCCGTGCCGGTGACGATCGCCGCGGCTGCCCTGGCCGGCGTCAGCTACCTGGTCTGGAGCCTGCTCGACGAGGCGCTCGGCAGGAGCCTGTGGGCACAGGTCGTGGCGATGACCGCGGCGCTCGGCAGCGGAGCCGCCGTCTACGCGGCCGTGGTCACGTTGCTTCGCGTGCCCGAGGCGGCCCAGGTCAGGGAGCTGGTCAGGCGACGAGGACGGTGAAAGGATCACGCCGTGAGCAGTAGCGAGGTGGAGATCGTTCGCCGGCTCTTTGACGGCTTCGAGCAAGCCGACCGGGAGACGGTCTACGAGCTTCTCGATCCCGAGGTGGAGTGGCGCACAAGCGCAGGGGACATGAGAGGGCACGAGGGCGTACGCGAGTGGATCCGGGAGCTATTCAAGACCTTCGAGGCCTGGAGCTCCCAGCTAGTAGAGCTCCACGATGCCGGTGATCAGGTCGTTGCGATCGTGCACAACCGCGGCCGCAGCCGTGCGACCGGACTGGACCTGGACGAGATCGTCGGGCACGTCTACTCGGTTCGCGACGGGAAGATCGTGAGCATGCGGGCCTACCCGAACGCCGAGGAAGCAATGTCGGCGGCGGGGCTCGAGCCGCGCACCGACTGACGCCTGCCGCACGACGGGGCGAACGCCCCGTTGCAGAGTGACGTCGGTCACACAGGCGAACCCCCCGGACGGCCACGGTGTTGATCCGAACGAAGCCGCCCATCCACTTTGGGGTCCGAGGGGGCCCCGGCGGGCGGCGTTTTGGCGCTCCAGGCGCCTGCGCGCTTTAACGCGCGCCCGATCCGACACGGAAGAGGTGACGTTTTCCGATGCGTACCAACGCGCGACTGTGGACGGCCACGCTTACGGCTCTTGGCGCCGCCCTGCTCGCGGTGCCCGCGGTCGCGGCCCAGCCCGACCCGTTTGCCGAGGGGGACGAGCTGATCGTCCCCGACGTCGAGGTCAGCGAGGACTCGCAGGAGACGAAGCCCGCGGGTCCCCGCCCGCCGTTTCATCCCCTGATCGGCAAGCCCGACTACGGAGACTCCGAGGCGCGCTTCGGCGCTTCGCGCTCCGGCCACACACATGCCGGGCAGGACGTCTTCGCCGAGCCCGGCACGCCGCTGGTCGCGCCGACGGCCGGCGTCGTCGTCGAGCAGGGCACGGACGGGGCCCGAGGCAACCACCTCGCGATCTACGACCCCCGTCGCGATCGCACCTACGTCTACATGCACATGATCGAGCCTGCACAGGTCGAGCTGCGCGATCACGTGCACGCCGGCCAGCGCGTCGGCGGCGTCGGCTGCACCGGCTCCTGCTGGGGCGACCACCTGCACTTCGAGATCCGCGACGGCCGCGACATCATGGGCGAGGCGACCGACCCGATGCCGGTCATCCGCGACTGGTCGGCGCTGAAGCACCCGCGCGGATAGGGCGCTAGAAGTAGGACCCGAACCAGCGCTCGCGACGGGTCGATCCGAATTCCTCCTTCTCCGCGGCCAGCTCCCGCGACGGCCCTGCCAGTCGCGCCGTCGGGGCTGGTCCGCCGAGGAAATTGGCCTCGACCTTTCCGACCATCCCGCCGCCGAATTCGATGTAGCAGCTCCCGGCACCCTCGTATGGCTGCTCCAACTCTCCGCCGTGCAGGCGCGCGGCGATGTCGTCGGCGACAACCCGCGCCGCGGCCTCGGCGAAGACGCCGGCCTTCGCGACCGGCGCGCCGGAGACGTCGCCAAGCGCATACACGCCCGGGAACGGGGTTGCGAGGTTGGTGTGATCCACGGGCACCCACCCGTCAACCGCGAGGCCGGAGCTCTCAACCACTTCGGGAACCCGGTGGACGGGTATCCCGATCAACAGGTCGTACGACACGCCGTCGCCGCTCGCAAGCCGAACCTCCTTGCGATCTGCATCCACGCTGGTCACTTGCTGCTTGGCGCCGTACTCGATTCCACGCTCGTGCAGGGCGTCGAGGATCTGCTTCGAAACCTCGGATGTGATCGGAACCGGCGCCGCCATCGGTCCAATCACGCGGATCTGCGTGTCCTCCCGGACTCCCCGCTCAGTGAGGTGATCGTGAAGCAGCAGCGCACCCTCGAATGGGGCGGGCGGGCACTTGTAGGGGTGGCCCAGGATCGCGATCAGAGCCGTTCCCGAATCGAACTCCGCCAGCACATCGCGCATCCGCTCGGCACCCGGCACCGAGTAGTACTCGGAACCTCCATCCGCGAACCCGGGGGTGGCCGCGAAGTCGTAATCCGCCCCCAGAGCGACGGCCAGCACGTCCGCCTCGTAGGTGTTCCCGTCGGTGGTGACGCGTCGCGTCTCCGGGTCGATCGAGGTCACCCGCTCCCGACGGAACTCGACCCCGTCCTTGGAGATCTCGCGGTAGTGCAGCCGTACATCCGCGACGGCCTTGCGGCCGAACATCAAGTCCAGCTTCGAGTACCCGAAGCTGAACGAGTCGCTCTGGTCAACAAGCGTGACACTTACCTCGTCCGCAAGCGTTTCGGATAGCCGGGTCGCGAGCTCCAGGCCGGCGAAGCCGGCCCCGAGGATCAAGACGTGCTTCGCCATCTCGAGGGCGAAAGCTACTCCGCTACTGCCCCACTGGGCAGGTGCGGCGGAACGCCTGCAGGCCGTAGCGTTTGAAGATCGTGCTGAAGCCGAGCTCGAGGCTACGGTCGCAGAAGCGGTTAAGCCCCACTTCGTACTCGGCGCCGAAGACCGGCTTGCCGGCGTCGATGAAGCGCTCGAGAACGCGGCACTCGTTGTACTGGAAGCACTGCTCGTTGACGGCGAAGTCGAAGTAGGGGAGCAGTCGCCTCACCTGGCCGAGGTCGTTCTTCAGCCCGACCGCCATCCCGCGCTCGTGGGCCTCATTGGCGATGATCGCGTTGTAGGCGAGCTGGTGGGCTGCGGTCAGCGGGAACCCCGAGCGATTCTGGTAGCCATCGACGTTGTCGGGCTCGACTGCGTCGAAGCCCTTGCGGGCGCATTCGTCCAGCCGCGCCTCCATGATCGGGCGCAGCACGCCGATCCTGCGGATGTCGAGCCAGCGCTCGCTGGCGAAACGATCCAGCCGCTCGCCAAGCACCTGCTTGGGAAAGCTATCGGCGTCGGATCTGAACGGCTCGTGGGTGCCGACGCTGAGGTAGCAGATCGCCCGATCGCCCTGGGCGTGAATCGCGTCGACGACCGCGGCATCGACGTCGATGTCGATGTCGTAAACCGGGGCCGGCACGGAGAGGTCGATCCTTCCCTGGAGCTGCCACTGCCACGGCTCGGTGGTCGGCTCGGGATCCCAGCACGAGGCTCCAGCGCCTGCGATGCATGGCTCGGGACCAGGAATCGCGGCCTCAGCGCGACCGGCACTCACACCGATCGCGATCACAAGCACGAGCAGTGCCCCGCCATACTGGCTGGTTCTCATGGAGCGCATTCGCAACTTCTCGATCATCGCCCATATCGACCACGGCAAGTCGACTCTCGCCGACCGAATCCTCGAGATCACCGGCGCCGTCGATCCGCGTAACCACGTGCCGCAGATGCTCGACTCGATGGAGTTGGAGCGCGAGCGCGGGATCACGATCAAGGCGCAGGCCGTTCGCGTCTCCTATCGGGCACGCGACGGCGAGACCTACCACCTGCACCTGATCGACACGCCCGGCCATGTGGACTTTTCGTACGAGGTCTCGCGCAGCCTTGCCGCCTGCGAAGGCGCCCTGCTCGTCGTCGATGCCGCGCAGGGAGTGGAGGCGCAGACCGTCGCCAACACCTACGCGGCGGTCGAAGCGGGCCTCGAGCTGGTCCCGGTGCTGAACAAGGTCGACCTCCCGAGCGCCGACCCGGAGCGAGTTGCGGGCGAGATCGCCGACCTGCTCGGGGGCGACCCGGGGGAAATCCTGCGGATCTCGGCGAAGACGGGGCATGGCGTGGAGGAGGTGCTGGAAGCGATCGTGAACCGCATTCCTGCGCCGACCGGCGAGCCGCACGCCCCGCCCAGGGCGCTGATCTTCGACTCCGAGTTCGATCAGTACCGCGGCGTCGTCGCCTACGTGCGGATGATCGACGGCGCGCTTGCAACACGCGAGCCGATCCGCGCAATGCAGGCGGGCACCGAGGCGGAGATCGACGAGGTCGGGTTCTTCACGCCGCAGATGCGCGGCGCCGAGGGCATGTCGGCCGGCGAGGTGGGCTACATCATCACCGGGATCAAGGACGTCGCAAAGCTGCGCGTCGGCGACACGTTGACCGCCGGCGAGCGCCCGGCGGCCGACCCGCTCCCCGGGTACCGGGAGGTGAAGCCGGTCGTTTTCTGCGGCCTCTTCCCGATCGACACCGACCGCTATGAGGACCTGCGTGACGCGCTCGACCGCTTGTCGCTGAACGACGCCGCGCTCTCCTACGAGCCCGAGACCTCCCAGGCGCTCGGCTTCGGCTTTCGGTGCGGCTTCCTCGGCCTGCTGCACATGGACATCGTCCGCGAGCGCCTGGAACGCGAGTACGACCTCGAGCTGCTCGCCACCACTCCGAACGTCAGCTACGAGGTGACTCTCACAAACGGCGACACCGTCGAGGTCCACAGCCCGGTCGAGATGCCCGACCCCGGCCTGATCGAGGAGATCCGTGAGCCGTACATCCGCGCCTCGATCATCGTCACGTCGGGCTACGTCGGTGCGGTGATGGAGCTCTGCCAGGGCCGCCGCGGCGAGCATGTGGACATGCACTACCTCTCTCCGGAGCGGGTGCAGATCCGCTACGACCTGCCGCTTGGGGAGATCGTGCTCGACTTCTACGACCAGCTGAAGTCGCGCACCGCCGGCTACGCGTCGCTCGACTACGAACAGCTCGGCAACCGCGCCTCCGACCTCGTCAAGCTCGACGTGCTGCTGGCCGGCGATCGCGTCGACGCGCTCTCGATGATCGTTCACCGCGACGACGCTTACAAGGCGGGCAAGGCCCTCGTCGAGCGGCTGCAACGGACGATTCCGCGCCAGCTCTTCGACGTCCCCGTGCAGGCCGCCGTCGGCGCGCGAGTGCTGGCGCGCGAGACTGTGAAGGCGCTGCGCAAGGACGTGACCGCGAAGCTCTACGGCGGCGATGTGACCCGGAAGCGGAAGCTGCTCGAGAAGCAGAAGGCCGGTAAGAAGCGGATGAAGCAGGTCGGCCGCGTCGAGGTCCCCCAGGAGGCGTTCCTGTCCGTGCTGGAGCTCGACGGTGGCTGAAAACGTGCGGATCGTCGAGCTTGTCGAACAGGCCTTCGACGCGTACAACCGCGGCGATTTCGAGGCCAACCTCGCGGCGTTCGATCCCGATGTGGAGATTCATGCCGCTCCCGGGTTCATCAACTCCGGCGACTTCCACGGCCACGACGGATACCTCGTCTGGATCGGCCAGTGGAACGAGGCCTGGGAGTCGTTCACCGTCGAACCGGTCTCGGTCGAAGCGCTCGACGACGAGCACGTGCTGGTCGAAGTCAGGCAGACCGGTCTCGGGGCCGGCAGCGGGATCGAGATCGTGATGAACGTGTTCTGGGCGTTCGAGCTCAAGCACGAGCTGACGACCCGTGCGCACCTCTACCCCGACCGCGAGCAGGCGCTCACTGCGATCGAAAGCTGGCGCAGGTCGGAGGGCTGAGGCCGACCTGCGCGCCCGCTAGCCTGGGCACGCCTACCGACTTGAGGGCAAACGCTCAAGTTCGAACATTCGTTGGCCGAAGAAGCTTGAGAGAGTTGACCCGCGACCGCGCGCGAAGGAGCGAGCGTTGAGCCAGCAAGCAAAGATTGCCCTCGGATTGGCCGGCGTCGCGCTGATTCTGCTGCTCGCCGGCTTTGCGCTCGCGCTCAACAACTCCCAGTCCGACTCGCGCGACGAGATCGAGGAGCGCTTCAGCGAGCGCCCCCAGGTGAGCGCCGCGCTCACCGACGCCCTGTTCGCGACGACCACGGCGACCCCCAGCGCGCAGGAGGACCTCACAAAGCAGTTCGGGGGTGCGGACGTCAGCGACGAGACGATGACCGAGGACCTGGCGTGAGGGCAACAACCTGTTCTCGGCCCTGCTCGACGATCGCGGCGAGCTGATCGCGATCTCCGACGGAGCGCCGCCCGAGCACCGTCGCCGAGCTCACTTCCGGGCCCGAATTCGTTACCCGGGTGCTCGACGGAGAAAGTCCATACACCCTCTCCGACGTGCTCGATCTCGGGCCTGGGGCGGAGGGCGTCATCGCTTTCGCGCAGACCGTCGAGACCGAGTCCGGCGACATCCGCGTGCTGGTCAACGGCTTCCCTCCGGAGCTGCTCTCGGTCTTCATCGGCGGCTACCTCGCACAGGTTCCGAACGTCGAGGGCGGGCATGCCTACGCCCTCGACTCCGAGGGCAAGGTGGTCGCGAGCTCCGACCCCGACATCCGCTCCGGGGCAGCCCGTCCCCGACGCCCGGGTTGACCGAGGCGATCGCCGGCGGCGACCAGGGCTCCTACGGCGACGGCCAGTAGTTCGCCGCAAGCCCCGTCGCGAACACCACCTGGGTGATCGTCTCGACCGCGCCCGAGGACGTGCTGTTCGACTCCGTCGAGCGGCTGGAACCGCTGGACGCCGTGGCTGATCTTGGCCGCCTTCGCGCTGATCGGGGTGGCCGCGATGCTGCTCCTGCGGCGGGTGCTGCGCAGCAGCGCCGAGCTCGCGGAGGCCAACGAGCGGCTCGAGGCGAGCCGCGAGGCGCTGCAGCGTCGCGCCGAGGAGCTCGAGCGCTCGAACGCCGAGCTCGACCAGTTCGCGCTGATCGCCTCCCACGACCTCCAGGAGCCGCTGCGCAAGGTGCAGATGTTCTCGCAGAAGGTCGTCGACTCCGAGGCCGACGGCCTTTCCGAGCAGGGCCGCGACTACCTGCGCCGCAGCACCGACGCCGCCGGCTCGGATGCAGCTGCTGATCCAGGACCTGCTCGAGCTCTCCCGCATCTCCACCCGAGCGCGATCCGTTCGCAGGAGTGCGACCTCGGGGAGCTGGCGCAGAGGTCGTCGCCGACCTCGAGCACACGATCTCCGACAGCGGGGGCCGCGGTCGAGATCGGCGACCTGCCCACGGTGTCAGTCGATGCGGCACAGATCCGGCAGCTGCTCCAGAACCTGATCTCGAACGCGATCAAGTTCGGCCGCGAGGGCGTCCCGCCCGTGGTCCGGATCGAGGGCGGAACGCGGGGTCGGTTCGCCGAGATCCGGGTCACCGACAACGGGATCGGCTTCGAGCCCCGCCACGCGAGCCGGATCTTCCGCGTCTTCGAGCGCCTGCACGGCCGCGCCGACTATCCCGGCACCGGGATCGGGCTCGCCCTCTGTCGCAAGATCGCCGAGCGCCACGGAGGCACGATCTCGGCCGAGAGCACGCCCGGCGAGGGCGCCACGTTCACCGTCACCCTGCCGCTCGATCGGGAGCTGGTACCCGCGCCCGGCACCGCATGCCCCAGACGCCGAGCGAGGAGAGGGTCATGCCACGCTTGAGCGCCAGCCGCTCACGATCCTGATCGCCGACGACGACGAGGAGGACCGCCTGCTCACCGAGGAGGCGCTGCGGGGAGCACACCTCGTCAACGACCTTCGTTTCGTCGTCGACGGCAAGGACCTGATCGACTACCTGCGCCGGCGAGGGCGAGTACGCCGGCGAGAACGGCGACGCACCGACGCCGGGGATCATCCTCCTCGACCTCAACATGCCGAAGATGGACGGCCGCGAGGCGCTCGCCGAGATCAAGGCCGATCCCGATCTGAAGGAGATTCCCGGTCGTCGTCCTGACGACCTCGCAGGCCGATCAGGACGTGCTCCGCACCTACGAGCTCGGCGCCAACTCGTTCATCACCAAGCCGGTCACGTTCGCCGGGCTGGTCGAGGTGATGCAGGCCTTCTCCCGCTACTGGTTCGAGATCGTCGAGCTCCCGAAGCGGCGGGCCGGGTGCCGGGAATGAGCCGCCCCTGAGCTGATCCGGGTCCTGATCGTCGAGGACGACGAGGACGACTTCATCTTCACCCGCGACCTGCTCGCCGAGCAGGACCGGACGCGCTTCGAGGTCGAGTGGGCGTCCGACCCCAAGGCGGCGCTCGGGTTGATCCGCGAGCGCCGCCACGACATCTACCTCGATCGACCACCGGCTCGGCGAGATCACCGGCCTCGACCTCGTCCGCGAGGCGTTCGGCGACGGGGCGCAGCACGCGCCGGTGATCATGCTCACCGGCTACGACGACTACGAGGTCGACGTCGAGGCCTCGATGCTCGGCGTCACCGACTTCCTGATCAAGGGCCGGCTCGACTGCCCGCTGCTCGAGCGCTCGATCCGCTACGCGGTCCGCCACCACAGCGATGCTCAGCGAGCTGCGCGACAGCCCAGGACCGCTACGCGCTCGCCGTCAGGGGCGCGAACGACGGCATCTGGGACTGGGACCTGGTCACGCGGCGAGGTCTACTTCGGCCCCCGCTGGAAGGAGATCCTCGGGCACGCCGAGGACGAGATCGGAACCACGCCCGAGGAATGGTTCGACCGCGTGCGCCCGGAGGACCTCGAGCGTCTGCGCGCCGCGCTCGACGCCCACCTCGAGGGCCAGACCCCCCACTTCGAGAGCGAGCACCGCATCCGCCACGCCGACGGCAGCTACCGCTGGGTGCTCAGCCGCGGGGTCGCGGTCCGCGACGCCGAAGGCAGGGCGACGCGGCTGGCGGGCTCGATGTCGGACATCACCGCCCGCAAGGCGGCCGAGGAGCGGCTCCGCCACGACGCCCTGCCACGACTCGCTCACCGGGCTGCCCGAACCGGACGATGTTCCTCGACCACCTCGAGCTCTCGCTGAGCCGCGCCGAGCGCGACCCCGGCTATCGCTGCGCGGTGCTGTTCCTCGACCTCAACCGCTTCAAGCTCGTCAACGACGGCTTCAGCCACGCGGTCGGCGACCAGCTGCTGATCGCGCTCGGCGAACGGCTGAAGGCGGAGCATCCGGCCCGGCGACACGGTCGCGCGCTTCGGCGGCGACGAGTTCACGATCCTCCTCCACGACATCGACTCGGCCGAGGCCGCGGTCGAGGTCGCCGAGCGCGCTTCAGCGCGTCGTCGCGCGAGCCGTTCCTGACCGAGGGCCGGGACCTGATCCTCGGCGTCAGCATCGGCATCGCCGTGAGCGAGCCCGGGCAGCGACGCGGCGGAGCTGATCCGAAACGCCGACATCGCCATGTACGAGGCGAAGCGCGAGCAGCGACGCCGCCACCGCGGTCTTCAACGCGAGCATGCGCAACCGGCTGTCGGCGAGCTGCAGATCGAGACCGAGCTGCGCGAGGCGATCGAGCAGAAGCGGCTGCGGGTCTTCTACCAGCCGATCGTCGAGATCGAGAGCGGCACGATCATGGGCTTCGAGGCGCTCGCCCGCTGGCCCGGCGACGCCGAGCCGAGAGATCTCACCGATCGAGTTCATCCCCGTCGCCGAGAGCACGGGGCTGATCCGCCCGCTCGGGCGCCTGGTCCTGCTGCGAGGCGTGCAGCCAGCTGAGCGAGCTGGCGCTCCGCCGGGCTCGTCGACGACGAGGTGACGATCTCGTGTCAACATCTCCGGCCGGTCAGCTCGGCGAGCCCGGACCTGCTCGCCGACGTCGCGCTGGCGCTCAGCGAGAGCGGCTTCCGGGCGAGCGGCTGCGGCTCGAGGTGACCGAGCACGCGATCATGCGCGACCCCGAACCTGATGCCGACGGTGCTCGAGCGAGCTCGGCGAGCTCGGGGTGGGGGCCGAGATCGACGACTTCGGCACCGGCTACTCGTCGCTCACCTTCCTCCGCCATTTCGCCGGCAACACGCTGAAGATCGACCGCTCGTTCATCGCCTCCATCTGCGACGACGAAGGCAGCGCCGAGATCGTCCGCACGATCGTCGACCTCGCCGGCAACCTCGACCTCGGCGTGATCGCCGAGGGGGTCGAGACCGAGGCCCAGCGGCAGACCTGCTCCACCTCGGCGTCCGCTACGCCCAGGGATTCCTCTTCGCGCGGCCCGTCCCAGCCCCTGGGATCGAGCCGCTGCTTGCCTCCGGCCTGCCCCAGGCGGCCGGGGTCGCGGCCGCTTCCTAGCTCGCGATCTTCGCTGAGCTGAAGCGAAATAGAATCACCGCCGGCATGACTCTCGATGCGAGCGCAGTCGGCAAAGAGTGGGGACCCGAGAGCTTCGAGGTCGACGCCGAGCGCATCGCCCAGTACGCCGATGCCGTCGGCGAGAGCGGTGACATCCACAGGGATCCGGAGGCCGCGAAGGCGGCCGGGTTCAGGGATGTCGTGGCGCCGCCGATGTTCTGCGTCGTCTACAGCGCCGCCGCCCTGGGCCCGGCGACCGTCGACCCCGAAGTGGGAATGAACCTCGGCGCGATGGTTCACGGAGGCCAGCGGTTCGAGTGGGCCGAGCCGGTCTGCGCCGGGGACACGATCAGCACCACCGCCCGCTGCGTCGAGATCGCCGAGCGCGACGGCAAGGGGTTCTACGTCTTCGAGAGTGTGTCCGCGAACCAGGACGGGCAGGAGACCGTGCGCGGAACCTGGACCGACATCGTGCGTGGCGTCTGATGTTCGACGAGATCAAGCAGGGTGACCCGCTGCCGGAGCTGAGGGTGACCCCCGACGCCGGCCTCACCAAGCGCTACCGCGACGCCTCGGGCGACCCGAACCCGATCCACTTCGACGAGGACTTCGCGAAGTCCGTGGGCCTGCCGGGCGTGATCCTGCACGGCCTCTGGACCATGGCGCAGGTCGCGCGCGCCCACACCGACGCCGCCGGCGGCGACCCGCGGTCGCTGAAGCGGCTCGAGGTGCAGTTCCGCGGGATGGGCTTTCCCGAGCAGGAGATCGCCGTTGCGTCCACCGTCACCGACGTCGACGAGGCAACCCTGACAACCGACACCGTCGCCGAGCAGGGCGGCAACCAGATCATCCGCAACGCCTCCGCCGTGCTCGAACGGTAGCTCGCGCTCCGCGCTCGTTCCTAGACTTAGGAAACATGACCATCGCCGAATCCTCGCTTCGCGTCCGGTTCGGCTCAATCTCATCTGCATGAGATTGTCCGAGCGCCAGCAGCGGATCCTCGGGATCGTCGTCGATGCCTACCTGGAGTCGGGGCGCCCGGTCGGCTCGAAGGCGATCGCGGATCGCGCCGAGCTGGAGTGGAGCCCGTCGACGATCAGGGCCGAGCTCGCCGCGCTCGAGCGCGAGGGGTTCCTCAGTCATCCCCACACCTCCGCGGGGCGCGTGCCCACCGACTCCGGCTATCGCGTTTATGCCGATGCGCTGCTCGCGGGCGAGCAGCGCCTCCCCGCCACCGGTACCGGAGAGCTCGACGTGGCGCGGATGCGCAGAGAGGTCGACGAAGCGATGAGGGAGACCACGGCGGCGCTTTCGCGCGCGACCGACCTGCTCGCGCTGGCCACGGCGCCGCCGCCGAGCAGCGCGCGCGTTCATCGCGTCGAGGTGCTGCGGCTTCAGGCCCGGGTGGTGATGGTGGTCGTGATCGCGTCCACTGGCACGGTGACGAAGCGCGTCTTCACCTTCGGGCGACCGGTTGACCCGGGCCTGGTGGAATGGGCATCGAGCTATCTGAACGAGCGCCTGAACGGCCTCGGCCTGGGCGCGAGGATGATCCTCACCCGCCTGCAGGACCCCGCGCTCGGGCCCTCGGAGGCCGGGTTCCTCGCCGAGCTTCGCGGCGTCTTCGCGGAAGTGGAGCGCGACGCCGAAAGCACCGTCTATCTCGACGGGGCGGCGAGGCTGCTGTCCGCCGAGCACGCTGGCGATCTGCCGCGGGCCGACGAGCTGATGCGTGCGCTGGAGCGGCGGGCGAACCTACTCGAGATGCTGCGCTCGGCCCTGGAGGAGCGCTCGGTGTTCCTCTGGATCGGGGACGAGAACCCCGACCCCCAGCTGCGCACCGTCAGCGTCGTCGGCGCCAACTACGGGCTCGGGTATCGCAACCTCGGCGCGGTGGGCGTCGTCGGGCCGCTGCGTATGGACTATGCGACCGCGATCTCATCCGTCCGCGAGGCGGCCGGCCAGCTGTCCCGCTTCTTCGAGACCGTCTACGAGGGTTAGGTCTTAGCCACGATGCCCAACGACTACTACGAGACCCTCGGCGTCGACCGCGGCGCCAGCGACGCGGAGATCAAGAAGCAGTTTCGCCGGCTCGCGCGCGAGCTGCACCCGGACGTCAACACCGAGGACCCGGAGGCCGAGGCAAAGTTCAAGCAGGCCGCGGAGGCATACGAGGTCCTTTCCGACCCGGAGCAGCGGCGGACCTACGACGCCTTCGGGCACGAGGGGCTTCGCTCGGGCGGGTTCTCGCCGCATTCGTTCGGCAGCGTCGAGGACATCTTCCAGGCCTTCTTCGGGCGATCCGACCCTCTGTTCGGAGATCTCTTCGGTTTCGGAAGTCGCGGGCCCGCGAGCGGCGGCGACATCGCTGCGCAGGTGGAGATCACGCTGGGTGAGGTGCTCACCGGGACGAGCCGGGAGCTGAGCTTCGATGCGGTTCGGGCCTGCGAGCACTGCAACGGCAACGGAGCCGAGCCCGGAACGCCGATTCGCACGTGTCCCGACTGCGGCGGCGCGGGTCAGCTGCGGCAGGTGAGCAATACGGCCTTCGGTCAGCTCGTGCGAGCGGTCCCATGCGATCGGTGTGGAGGCGCGGGAAAGGCGCCGGAGCAGCCCTGCGAGCGCTGCCGAGGGACGGGCCGCGAGGCCGCGAAGCGCACCTTCGAGGTGGACATTCCGGCCGGAATCGAGTCGGGCCAGCGGATTCGAGTCGCCGGCGGCGGCCACGCTGGGGAGCCCGGAGGGCGCGCGGGCGACCTCTACGTGGTCGTACGGGTGGCCGAGGACGAGCGTTTCCACCGCGAGGGCCCCGATCTGATCACGGTCGTGGAGCTGGCCGCGACCGACGCCATGCTCGGGACCACGATCGAGGTCGAGACCCTCGGCGATCGGCGCGAGCTCGTGATCCCGCCCGGGACGCAGCACGGAGAGCAGCTTCCGTTGCGGGGCCTCGGCCTGCCGGCGCTTCGGCGTTCGGGCCGCGGGGACCATTACGTGGTGATCAGGATTCTCGTCCCGGCCAACCTCGACGACGAGCAGCGCCGGCTCGCCCGCACTCTCGCCGACAGCCTCACCGACGAGAACATGGGCCCCCGGCGGGAGGGCCTTTTCTCCAAGGTCCGCCGCGCCTTCGGGTGATCCGCCTCGCTGTTCGCTGTGCTCCCGAGGCCGCCGAGCGGGTGCTCGCGGAGCTCGTGCAGCTGGTCCCCGACGGCGTCGAGGAGGAGCATGGCGAGACCTACGTCGAATACGCGATCTACGGTCCGCCCGGTGAGCTGCCGGAGCTCCCCGACCTGCGGGCCGCGGCGGGCGACGGGCTCGTCGAGATCGAGACCACCGAGATTCCTGACGACTGGGCCGACGCCTGGCGCGACTTCCATCGGCCCGTCGTCGTTGCGAACAGGCTGATCGTCCGCCCGTCGTGGGTCGAGGGCGACGAGCAGCCGTCGGCGGCTCGGAATGCAGTCGAGATCGTGATCGATCCGGGCCGCGCCTTCGGAACTGGCGCTCACCAGACAACCCGTCTTTGCCTGGAGTTGCTGCTCGGGTTCGCCGATGAGGGCGCCAGGCTGGGGCCGCTCGCCGACTGGGGCACGGGCTCGGGCGTGCTCGCGATCGCCGCGGTCAAGCTCGGCTTCGGCCCGGTGAACGCTTGTGACAGCGAATCCGCGGCGCTCGAGGCCGCCGCTTCCAACGCCGCCCTGAACGACGTCGAGATCGAGTTCTCGCGCCGCAACCTGCGCGAGCAATCGGCACCGTGGGCACCCACTGTGACCGCGAACCTGACGGCGCCGGTGCTGCGTGAGGTCGCGAAGCGGATCGAGCAGCCTCCCGCGCGCCTGCTGTGCTCCGGGATGCTCCACGCGGAGGTCGACGGCGTCGTCGAGGTGTTCTCCGCGCACGGCCTCAGCGAGCACAGGCGCGTCCACGAGGGCGAGTGGGCCGCCTGCCTTCTCGCCTCGTGAGCGGTCCACCCAAGCGGGTATGTTCCGGCCCATGGTCCTGGCCGAGATCGGCTCCTACGAGTTGGTCGCCTTCATCCACGTCGCGGCCGCGGTGGTTGCCTTCGGGCCCACGTTCGGCTACGCGTTCTTCCAGGTGGTCACCGAGCGCACGAACCCGCGCGGCGTCCCGACGATGTGGCGGGCAACCGAGAGAGCGACGAACTACCTCCTCACGCCCGGCGCGATCGTCCTGATCGCCGCCGGTATCTACCTGGTCATCGACGCGTGGGACTTCGGCGACCTGTTCGTGACCGTGGGGCTGACCGCGGTGATCGTCCTCCTCGGGCTCGCACACGGCTTCTTCAACCCCCAGGGGCGGAAGGCGATGAGGCTCGCCGAGCGCGACATCGCCGCCGCGGGGACCGGCGAGGTCGAGTTCAGCGACGAGTATTGGGCGGTCTCGAAGCGGATCGCCCAGGTCGGCACCCTCGCCGGGATCGTGATCCTGGCGACCATCTTCTTCATGGTCGTCAAGCCCTGACGGCCGCATCGCCGACAGCCGAGCTCCCGATCGCGGTCTTCGATTCGGGCGTCGGCGGTCTGACGGTGCTGCACGAGCTGCTCGTGTCGCTTCCCGCCGAGGACTTCGTCTACCTCGGCGATAGCGCCCACTTTCCCTACGGGACGAAGACTCGGGACGAGCTTCGCGGGTACGTCGAGCGCAACAGCCGCCTGCTTCTCGAGCGCGGCGCGAAGCTGCTGATCATCGCCTGCAACTCGGCCACGGCCGCCGGCCTCGACCTCGCTTCCGAGATCGCCGACGAGCACGGCGTCGAAGCCGTGGGCGTTGTCGAGCCCGCGGCCGAGATCGCCGCCGCGATCACCGAGTCCGGCCGGGTCGGGATCCTCGCCACGCCGGCCACCGTGGACAGCGGGGCGTACCGCCAGGCGCTTCAGAGACAGGGGCGAGGCCTAGAGGTGAGCGAGGTGGCAGCGCACGACCTCGCACCGATCATCCAGAACGGCTTTCCCTTCGACGAGGGGGTGGTCGAGACAGTGCGCTCCTACTGCGCGCCGCTGAAGCGAGCCGACGTCGACACCGTCGTCCTCGGCAGCACGCACTACCCGCTGGTCGCCCCGATGCTGCAGCGGATGCTCGGCCGCGACGTTCGCCTCGTCAGCGCCGGTCACGCCGTTGCTGCCGCATCCCAGCGGATCCTCGAAGCGCGCGGCCTGCTCAGCGAGAGCAGCGAGGAGGGCGACTACCGCTTCCTCTGCACCGGCGACATCGAATCGTTTCGCGAGCTCGGAACCCGGTTTCTGCAGATGCCGCTGGGGGACGTCGAGCAGATCTAGGCCCGCCCCGGAGCCGGACCGGCGGTATCGTTTTCGGGCCAACTCCCAAGGGAGCAAACGCCGCTGGGATGGACCCGCGACCCGTCATCCCCGATGCAGTCATCTTCGACCGCGCGCCGATCCTGAAGCGGTCGCTTCGCGGCCTGCCCACCGAGATGTTGTTGGCGATGATCGAGGGGATCGAGAGCGACCCCGACTCGCTGGTCGCTGGCCGTCTGTTCAAGGACCGCGAGCGTGGAGGTTGCCCCGTCGGAGTGATGCTTCGAGTCATGTATCCGGCGCACTACGGGCGACGCTGGTTCTGGCGCTCTCGCTGCGATCCGACCATCAAGGGGGTTGCGTGCGAGCGCCCTCGGCTGGCGAAGCAGATGCCGCGCCTTCGCCACCTGGAGCACGTGTTCGACACCACCGTGCGATCGACCCGGCGCCGGAACCGCGGGCTGAGCCCCGAGGCCGCGGCGCGGGCGGTGGGGCTGTGGTTCAGCGCAGAGGCGCAGGCTGAGCTTCAACGCAGGCGGGCCCAGCCACTGCCCGGCGGGATCGCGAACGATGGGACGCCTCCCGGTCCCGGACAGCCGGACACGCTGCTCGCCGGGCTACCATCGCCTGCGTGACGATTCTCGAACAGGTCCAAACCGATACCCGTGTGGCGATGAAGGCACGCGAGAAGGAGCGTGTCGGGACGCTGCGCATGCTCGCAAGCGCGCTTCAGCAGGACGCGAAGCTGGGGGACGACGATGAGATCGCGGTCCTGCGCCGTGAGCACAAGCGCCGGCTCGAGGCGGCGGAGGCATTCCGGGGTGGAGGCAGCGAGGAGCGCGCCGCCGCAGAGGAGAGCGAGGCGAAGCTGATCGAGGAGTACCTGCCGGCACAGCTCCCCGACGATGAGCTTCAGGCGCTCGTGGACGAAGCGATCGCCGAAACCGGCGCCTCGGCCCAGGGAGACATGGGCAAGGTGATGGGTGCCGTGATGCCGAAGGTCGGCGGTCGCGCCGACGGCAAGCGGGTCAGCGCCGCTGTCCGGGAGAGGCTGGGCAGCTGACTTCTTGGCGCGCCGGCAGCTCACGCTCGACAACCAGGTGGCCGCTGAGCTGGCGGGATCCGCCGACTCGGTCCTTCGCGAGCTCGAGGAGCAGCTCGACTGCGAGCTCTATCTGCGCGGAAACGTCCTCACCCTCGAGGGTGAGGCGAGCGAAGTGCGCTCGGCCGAGACGATCGTCGACGAGCTGGTGGGCCTGATCGAGCGCGGTCACCAGGTGAGCCCGGGAACTGTGGGGGCGGTCAGCGGGGCACTCGACGAGGACGAGAGCCCGTCGGCGGTGCTCGAAGACGTGATCTGGCGACACCGCGGCACCAAGGTCGCACCGCGGACCGTGAACCAGAAGCGCTACGTGGACTCGATCCGCAATCACACGATCACCTTCGGCATCGGCCCCGCGGGCACCGGGAAGACGTTCCTCGCGGTGGCGATGGCGGTGGCCGCGCTGGACGCGCGCGAGGTCAGCCGCGTGATCCTCACCCGCCCGGCGGTCGAGGCGGGGGAGAGGCTCGGGTTCCTGCCCGGCGACATCGCCGCGAAGGTCGACCCCTACTTGCGCCCGCTCTTCGACGCCCTCTACGACATGCTCGACCCGGAGCGCGTGAACTCGTATTTCGAGAACGGGATCATCGAGGTCGCGCCGCTGGGGTTCATGCGGGGCCGGACGGTCAATGACTCGTTCGTGATCCTCGACGAGGCCCAGAACACCAGCCCCGAGCAGATGAAGATGTTCCTCACCCGGCTCGGTTTCGGGTCGCGGATGGCGGTGACCGGCGACATCACGCAGATTGATCTGCCGCGCCACCAGCGCTCCGGCCTGGTCGTGATCGGCGAGATCCTGTCCGAGGTCGAGGACATCTCGTTCGTGCGCTTCGGAGGCGAGGACGTCGTCCGCCACCAGCTCGTGCAGCGGATCGTCGCGGCTTACGGCGCCTACGCCGAGCGCCAGGACAGTTGAGCCAGGGCTCGGTCGACCTGGTCGACGTGCCGCCCGAGCTCCATAACGCAGTAAGGGCCACGCTGATCGCGGCCGGCGTTCACGACGGCCATCTGTCTGTCGAGCTCGTCGAAGCCGACCGGATCCAGGAGCTGAATCGCGAGCATCGCGACCTCGATCGACCCACCGACGTGCTCTCGTTCCCTCTCGACGGCCCGCGAGAGGTGTCCGGACCGCGCGAGCTCGGGGACGTCGTCATCTGCCCGCAGCACGCCGCCGACGTGCCAGAGGCCGCCGTCCACGGCGTCCTCCACCTTTGCGGCTATGACCACGATGCCGACGACGGTGAGATGCTGGAGCTGCAGGCGCGGGTTATGGAGCAGCTGCGTTGAGGTCGGGCTTCGTCGGCCTCGCCGGACGGCCGAACGTCGGCAAGTCGACGCTCGCCAACGCGATCGTCGGGGCGAAGGTCGCGATCGTCTCCGACCGCCCGCAGACGACCCGGCGCGCGGTCCGCGGCGTCGCCACCGATCTCGCCGAGGGGTGGCAGATGGTGCTCGTGGACCTTCCAGGGGTGCAGCGGCCGCGCGACGTGCTCACCGAGCGGATGCAGCGACGGGTGGTGCGGGAGCTGGACGACGCCGACGCGGTGGTGCTGGTGCTGAACGGCGAACAGGGAGTCGGGCCGGGCGATCGATTCATCGCCCGCCACCTGCTGACGGCTGGGAGCGAGACACGGGTGATCTGCGCCGTGAACAAGTGCGACCGCCTCTCGGATCCCGAGACGGTGAAGGTGCTCTCCGACGCCGCCGAGCTTGAGATCGTGGACGAGGTCTTCCCCGTGTCGGCGAAGCGGGGCAGCGGGCTCGCGCCGCTGATCGCCCGGCTGACGGAGCTGCTGCCCGAGGGGGAGCTCCTCTACCCCCCGGAGGACCGAACCGATCAGCCGAGCGAGGTGCACCTCGCCGAGCTGATCCGCGAGCAGGTGCTGAAGCGGACCCGCCACGAGCTGCCGCACGCGGTCGAGGTGGCGGTGCAGGAGGTCAGCGAGCGCGACGACGGCCTCGCCACCGTCCGCGCGCAGCTTTGGGTCGAGTCCGAGTCCCAGCGCGGAATCCTGATCGGCCGCGACGGCCGGATGATCCGCGAGATCGGCACCGGGGCTCGCAAGGAGCTCGAGCGCGAGCTCGGCGCCCGCGTGTACCTGGACCTGCAGGTGAGGGTGCGCGAGCATTGGCGGCGTGACGACGCTCTGCTCGACCGGCTCGGGATCGAGTAGCCGGGGCCCTCCTAAACTCCCAGCAATGACGGGAAAAGACCTGATCCGCTTCGACGAGCAGGGCCTCGTCCCGTGCGTGAGCCAGGATTGGCGCACGGGGGAGGTGCTGACGCTGGCCTACGTGAACGAGGAAGCGCTCGAGCGAACCCGCGAGAGCGGCGAGATGCACTTCTTCAGCCGTTCGAGGGGAGAGCTGTGGCACAAGGGCGAAACGTCGGGAAACGTGCAATGGGTGCGCCAGCTTCGCTACGACTGCGACTGCGATGCGCTCGTTGCGCTGGTCGAGCCCGCCGGCCCCGCCTGCCACACCGGCGAGCGCTCCTGCTTCTACCGCGATCTCGACGGCAGCGCCGATGGTGAACCCGACGGCGCCGCTGTTCCCGGTGAGCCGATCCCCGCCGCGCACGAGGCCCTTGCGGTGCTGGAGCGCACGCTCGCCGATCGCCAGCGCGAGCGACCCGAGGGCAGCTACACGGTCGAGCTCCTCGACGACCCGGCGAGGATCGGCGAGAAGGTGCGCGAGGAGGCGGAGGAGGCCGCCCGCGCGGGCGCCGACGAGTCCGGCGAGCGGGTCACCGCCGAGGCCGCGGACGTCCTCTATCACCTGCTGGTGCTGCTGCGCTCGCGCGGGGTTGCGCTCGCCGACGTGATGGAGGAGCTGAATGAGCGCCGCCGCTGACGCGGGGTCCGCGGAGGCAACCGGCGTGGATGCACCACGGGTCGTCCCGGTTCTAGAGCGCTTCGTCGACGACTGCGAGACGCCGGTCTCCGCATTCCTGAAGCTGCGCGACGGCAAGCCGTGCTTCCTGCTCGAGTCGGCCGAGCAGGGCCGCGTCGGTCGTTATTCCTTCCTCGGCTTCAGGCCGCGGCTTGAGCTTCGGTGGTCCGACGGCACCCTGACGATCGATCAGGGATCGAACCGCGAGCAGCGGCCCGAGCCCGAGCCCTACGGGGCCGCGGCTCGCCTGATCGAAGGGTTCCACCTTGCAGGTGACGAGTCGCTGCCGCCGTTCCCCGGCGGCGCGGTCGGGCTGTGGGGCTACGACCTGGTGCGGACCGTCGAGGACCTGGGCCCGCCGAACCCCGACCCCGTCGGCCTGCCCGACATGGCGTTGATGGTCTGCGAGGTGCTGCTGGCCTTCGACCACCTGAACCACGAGCTCACGATCCTTGCTTACGACTGGGGAGGCGACGGCGATCGCGAGCGAGCCGAAGCGGCGATCGCCGATGTCCGCGCCGCGCTGCGCCAGCCGGTGCCCGTCCCGCCGGGGGCACCGGCTAGCTCGAACGGGGTCGAGTTCACGTCGAATATGACCAGGGAGGAGTTCGAGGCCAACGTCAGCCGGATCATCGAATACGTGCACGCCGGCGACGCGTTCCAGGTCGTCCCGTCGCAGCGCTTCTCGGCGCCCGCCCCCGCGGAGGCGTTCTCGATCTACCGCGCGCTACGCACGGTCAACCCCTCGCCGTACATGTACTTCCTCGAGTTCGGCGACTTCCAGATCGCGGGCGCCTCGCCGGAGCCGCTCGTCAAGGTGACCGGCCGCAGGGTGGAGACGCGACCGATCGCGGGGACCTATCCGCGTGGCGCCGACGAGGACGAGGACCGCCGCAACGCCGAGGACCTCCTGAACGACCCGAAGGAGCGGGCGGAGCACATCATGCTCGTCGACCTCGGCCGCAACGACCTCGGGCGCGTGAGCGAGTACGGATCCGTGCAGGTGGACGAGCTGATGGCCGTCGAGACCTATTCGCACGTGCTGCACATCGTCAGCCAGGTGTCGGGGACCCTGCGCGAGGGGATCACGGCGATGGACGCGCTGCGCAGCGTGCTCCCGGCGGGCACGCTTTCGGGCGCACCGAAGGTGCGGGCGATGGAGATCATCGACGAGCTCGAGCCCCACAAACGCGGCTCCTACGGCGGCGCGATCGGCTACCTGAGCTTCAACGGCGATCTCGACACCGCGATCCACATCCGCACCGTGGTGATCAAGGACGGCCATGTGTACGTGCAGGCCGGGGGAGGGACCGTCGCCGACGCCAAGCCCGACTATGAGTACCGCGAGTCGCTGCAGAAGGCAAAGGCGATCTTCAGCGCCGTCGAGCTGGCGGCGGCTCAGCCGGAGTGGCCATGACCCGGGTGCTGATCATCGACAACTACGACTCCTTCACCTACAACCTCGTCCAGTACCTGGGCGAGCTGGGGGCGGAGGTGGACGTGGTCCGAAACGACAGGGCTTCGGTGGCGGAGCTGGTGGCGGCCAAGCCGGACCGGATGGTGATCTCGCCCGGGCCGTGCACGCCGGCCGACGCGGGGATCTCGATCGAGGCGGCGCGGGCGCTGCCCGAGGCCGGGGTGCCGACGCTCGGCGTCTGTCTCGGCCATCAGTCGATGGTCGAGGCGTTCGGCGGCCGCACCATCCGCGGCGAGCCCATCCACGGCAAGGACGCGGAGGTCGAGCACGGCGGCACCGGGATCTACGCCGGCCTGCCGTCGCCGCTACTGGCCGGCCGCTATCACTCGCTCGTCGCCGATCCCGACCTGCCCGACGAGCTCGAGCAGACGGCGAGCTTTGACGGCGTGGTGATGGGAGTTCGCCATCGCTCCCTGCCCGCCGAGGGTGTGCAGTTCCATCCCGAGTCTGTGCTGACACCGCGCGGAAAGGACCTGCTGGGCGCCTTTCTCGCGCACGGGGTGCCACACTCCACGACCTGATCGCGCCGCCAGGACGGCGGTCCCCACCTTCGCGATGCCGAACGACATCCTCACCCGCGCCGTCGACGCGCTGTGCAACGGCGAGCATCTGACTGCTGATCACGCATCGGCGGTCCTCGACGAGGTGATGGAGGGACGGGCGGGGGAGGTGCAGACTGCGGCGTTCCTTGTCGCTTTGCGGACAAAGGGCGAAACGGTGCCCGAGCTCGTCGGCCTCGCGCGGACGATGCGCCGGCTCGCGACGCCGGTGCAGACCTCGCGCAACGACCTCGTCGACACGGCTGGGACCGGGGGAGGGCCGTCCACCTTCAACGTCTCGACGACGGCAGCCCTCGTCGCCGCCGGGGCGGGTTGCGCGGTGGCCAAGCACGGGAATCGGTCGAATACCAGCCGGTCGGGCTCGGCAGACCTGCTCGAGGCGCTCGGCGTCGGCATCGAGCTTCCCCCAGAGGCGGTCGGGCGCTGCATCGACGAGGTCGGCTTCGGCTTCATGTTCGCTCCGTGCCACCACGCTGCGATGAAGCACGTGATGCCGGTGCGCAAGGAATTGGCGGTGCGCACGATCTTCAACTTCCTCGGCCCGCTGACGAATCCGGCCGGCGCAAAGCGGCAGGTGCTGGGCATCTCGGACCGCGCCTACCAGGAGACGATCTCAGAGGCACTGGCGGGGCTCGGCTGCGACCACGCGCTCGTGGTCAGCGCCGAGGACGGAATCGACGAGCTCTCGCTGGCCGGGCGAACGCGGGTGATCGAAGTCCGTGACGGAAGCACGGAGGAGTGGTTCGTCGAGCCCGGAGAGTTCGGGCTCAGCGAGGCGCCGCTGGACGCAGTTGCCGGAGGAAGCCCCGAGGACAATGCGGCGGTGACCAAGGCGGTCCTCGCCGGTGAGCCCGGCCCGGCGCAGGACCTCACGCTCTTGAACGCCGGGGCCGCGATCTTCGTTGGCGGCGGGGCCGATGACCTGGCAGCGGGAATCGAGCAGGCGGCACGTGCGATCGACTCCGGCGCTGCGCGGGACGTCCTCGAGCGGCTGATCTCGATGAGTAACGATCAGGCGGGAGAGGAATGACCACTCTCGATCGGCTGGTGGACGTCGCCAGGGCGGGCGTGGAGCGGCGCAAGGCCGAGACCCCCCGGTCGCAGCTCGAAGCCCAGTTGTCCGCGAGGGGCGACGATCGCCCGTTCAGCGAGGCGCTCGTCCGGCCCGGGGTCTCGTTGATCGCGGAGTTCAAGCGGCGATCGCCGTCCGCGGGTGAGATCAGGCCCGGAGTGGCTGTTGGGGAGATCGTCTCGGCATACGAGCGCGGCGGCGCGGCGGCGCTTTCGGTGCTGACCGACGAACGCCACTTCGGCGGTTCGATGGCGGACCTGAAGGAGGCGCGCGAGTCGTGTGACCTGCCGATCCTCCGCAAGGACTTCATCGTCGACCCGTACCAGCTCTACGAGGCGGCGGTCGGCGGCGCGGACGCGGTGCTTCTGATCGTCGCGGCGCTGGACGATGAGGAGCTCGTGGGGCTGCACGACGAAGCGCTCGGGCTCGACCTGGACTGCCTCGTTGAGGTGCACGATCAGGAAGAGCTGGAACGCGCATTGGCGATCGACTGCGACGTGATCGGGATCAACAACCGCGACCTGCGCGACCTCTCCGTGGACACGGCGAGGACCGCAGAGCTGATGACGGACATCCCAGCCGGCAAGACGGTCGTCGCAGAGTCTGGATACGAGCATCGTGAGCAAATCGAGGAGCTGGAGCGCATCGGCGCCGACGCGGTCCTGATCGGGGAGGCGCTGATGCTGGCCTCGGACCCCGAGGCGATGATCCGGGCGCTGACCCTGGACGAGGACCCGACGAGCGAGTACAACCTGTAGGGCGCGATTCTTTTTTACACGCCCTTGATCTGCCCTTAGGTGCCGCTTTAGCGACACCGAGCATCTTCCGCGATCCATGGTGGACCACGACGCGCCAACCAGCGAACTCACCGACGGCGGAGGCAGCCGTGGACGCCTGCGCTCGCTTCGCGTTCCGCTTCTCTCCGGAATCGCCGGCGGGCTGGTCGTCGCCGCCGTTAGTTTGATCGCGATCTCTGCCGGCTGGGTGGACGCCGGCGACGAGACAACGACAGTCGCGCAGACTCCTCTGACCGAGCCGGCGTCATCCGATTCGGGCGGCGCGCTCACCGTCGGCGAGATCTTCGAGCGCACCGGGCCTGGGGTGGTCCACGTCGAGGCGGACTCCAGCGGCCAGGGAGCCGACCCGCTGAACCCGATCCCCTCACCCGGCGGAACCGCAACGGGATCCGGGTTCGTGATCGACACGGAGGGCCACGTGATCACCAACGCGCACGTCGTCGAGGGTGCGGACTCCGTCCGGGTTCAGCTCAGCGAGGACTCAGAGCCAGTAGACGCAGAAGTGGTCGGCGCCGACCCGTCCACCGACATCGCGGTCCTGCGCGCGGACGCCCCCTCCGAGGACCTGCATCCCCTGCCGCTCGGCTCGTCAGAGAACGCTCAGGTCGGCGACCCCGTGGTCGCGATCGGCAACCCATTCGGCCTCGACCGCACCGTCACCAGCGGCATCGTCTCGGCGCTTCACCGCCAGATCTCCTCGCTGAACGAGTTCACGATCACCGAGGCGATCCAGACAGACGCGCCGATCAACCCCGGCAACTCGGGCGGCCCGCTGCTGGACGCGACGGGCGAGGTGATCGGCGTCAACGCCCAGATCGCGACGGGCGGCAGCAACGGCTCCGTCGGAATCGGATTCGCGGTCCCGATTGACACCGCCCGCGAGGTCGCGAACCAGATTCTCGAGGACGGCGAGGCCGACCACGCCTACCTCGGCGTCACCGTCGCCGACGTCGACGCACAGCTGAACGACGCCCTCAACCTCGGCGTCGACCAGGGCGCGCTGGTGCAGGAAGTCGCCCCTGGCGGCCCCGCCGAGGAGGCGGGCATCCAGGGCGGTAGCGGACGGATCAACGTCGAGGGCGCCCGAGTGGCGGCCGGCGGGGACGTGATCGTCGCCATCGACGGCGAGCCGGTCGACTCCGGCGATGACGTCGTCGCCGCCGTGGACACCCGCAATCCCGACGATCAGATGGAGCTGGAGCTGATCCGCGACGGCGAACAGCTCACGATCACGGTCACCCTCGGCAACCGCACCGACGCCGTCCAGCCCGGTGGCAGCGCCCAGGGCCAGTCGCCAGAACTTCCCTAGCTCACCCCATCCGCTCGGGGCCGATCCTCCCCCGGCACCCCGAGTAGCCGCCGCAGCCTCCCTGACGCGAGGTGCGGCGGCGTTCGCACGCCCCCAGGCAAGAATCGCCACCTCCGTCTGCCAAGCTCTGAGGGCAATGCAGATCAAGATCTGCGGGATCACGAATCTCTCCGACGCCGAGGCGGTTGTTGGCCATGGCGCCTGGGCGATCGGGCTCAATCACCACCGCGAGAGTCCTCGGTTCTGCCCGCCTGACGCGGCGGTGGAGATCGGGGCGGCGATGCGGCGACGATGCGAGGTCGCCGGGGTGTTCGTGAACGCGCCGCTCGACGAGATCGCGCATGCCGTGGAGGACGAAGGGCTGACGCTCGTCCAGCTTCACGGCGACGAGGGGCCGGGCTTCTGCCGCGAGGTGGCTCGCCGCACCGGCGCCGGGGTGATCAAGGCCTTTCGCGTCCGCAGCGGTGCCGAGATCCGCGGCTCCAGGGCCTTTCGCGTCGACTACCACCTGATGGACGCTCACCGGCCCGGCCTCCATGGCGGTACCGGGGAAAGCTTCGACTGGGAGCTGCTCGCGGGACGACGCTCGAAGGTGCCGATGATCCTCGCCGGCGGTCTGACGCCCGACAACGTCGCCGAGGCGATCGGCTCTGTGCACCCGTGGGCCGTGGACGTTGCGAGCGGGGTGGAGGCGGAGCCCGGCCGCAAGGACCCCGATCTTTTAGCCGCCTTCTTCGACAGCGCCCGCTCCGCAACCGCCGCCGTCCCGTGAGCGCGGGAGCAGATTTCCTGATTGTGGGGCGAAGCGCGATCCAATGATGTCGAGCACGGTCGAGCAGCGCTTCGGCCCCTACGGGGGCCGCTATGTACCGGAGACGCTCGTTCCCGCGCTCGACGAGCTCACCGTCGCTTGGGCGGAGGCCCGCGACGACGCCGACTTCCAAGCTGAGCTCGCCCGCCTCCTGCGCGATTACGTCGGCCGCCCGACCCCGCTCTACCTCGCGGAGCGGCTTTCCGAGCGGGCCGGGCGCCGCGTCTACCTGAAGCGGGAGGACCTCGCCCACACCGGCGCCCACAAGATCAACAACGCCGTCGGGCAAGCGCTGCTCGCGAGCCGGATGGGCAAGACGCGCGTGATCGCCGAGACCGGCGCCGGCCAGCACGGTGTGGCCGCGGCGACGGCGTGCGCGCTGCTCGGACTCGAATGCGTCGTCTACATGGGCACCGAGGACATGCGGCGCCAGGCTCCGAACGTCGATCGCATGCGCCTCCTGGGCGCCGAGGTGAGCCCGGTTGAGGCGGGCGCGCGGACGCTGAAGGAGGCCGTCAGCGCTGCGATCCGCGACTGGGTGACGAACGTCGGCGACACCCACTACGTGATCGGCTCCGCCGTGGGCCCGGCACCGTTCCCGGCGCTTGTGCGTGACCTTCAGCGGGTGATCGGTGACGAGGCGCGCGAGCAGGCGCTCGCCGCTGAGGGCACGCTCCCGGCTCGCGTGATCGCCTGCGTCGGCGGCGGCTCGAACGCGATCGGGACCTTTACCGCGTTCCTCGATGACGAGAACGTCGAGCTGATCGGGATCGAGGCCGGGGGAGAGGGGCTCGACGGACGCCACGGTGCCTCGCTCGTCGCCGGCCGCACCGGCGTCCTGCATGGTGCGCTCTCGTCCGTGCTCGCAGACGACGAAGGCCAGATCCTCGAGGCGCACTCGATCTCGGCTGGCCTCGACTACCCGGGCGTCGGGCCTCAGCACGCCCAGCTCCGCGACTCCGGCCGCGCCCGCTACGAGGCGGTCACAGACGCCGATGCGCTGCGGGCGTTCCGAGAGCTCGCAAAGCTGGAGGGAATCATCCCCGCGCTCGAGCCCTCGCATGCGATCGCCTGGCTGCTGGAGAACGGAACGACAAGCGCTGGCTACGACCTCTTGTGTCTGTCCGGGCGTGGGGACAAGGATCTCGCCGAGGCGACTGCTGCCCTGGAGAAGCTGGATGGCTAGCCCGACGGAAGCGCTCGTTACAGGCGAGCAGCGGATCGCTGCCGCATTCGAGTCGGCGCGGGCGCAGGGCCGCGCGGCGCTGATGCCGTACATGATGGGCGGCTTCCCCGACTCGAGCGCCTCGCTGGCAATCGCAGACGCCTACGCGGAGGGCGGCGCCGACCTGATCGAGCTCGGCGTCCCGTTCTCCGACCCGCTCGCCGACGGCCCGGTGATTCATGCCGCGGCCACCAGGGCGCTCGATGCCGGCAGCACACTCGAGTCGGTGCTCGACGTCTGCCGCTCGGTCAGTGACCGCGTGCCTGTGGTGCTGATGGTGTACGCGAACATGGTCCTGGCACGCGGCCCCGACGAGTTCGCGAGCGCTGCAGCGAAGGTCGGCGCCGCCGGCGCGATTGTCCCCGACCTCACGCTCGAGGAGGGCGCCGAGATCCGCGCAGCGCTGAGCCGGCACGGGCTCGCCCTAGTGCCGCTCGTCGCCCCGACCACCCCCGCGGAGCGCCGCCGGCTGATCTGCGAGGCGGCGCGCGGGTTCCTCTACGCGGTCTCCGACGTTGGCGTCACCGGCGAGCGCGAGCACCTGCCCGAGCAACTGACCTCATTCGTGTCGGCACTGCGCGAGGACTCGACGGTCCCCGTCGCCGTCGGATTCGGCATCGGCACCCCCGAGCAGGCCGCCGCGGTCGGCGCGATCGCTGACGGCGTGATCATCGGCAGCCGCCTGGTGCGGATGGCGGGGGAGGATGGCGTGGTGCCGGAAGAGGCGCGAGACTTCCTCTCCGCATGCCGGGCCGCGATGTCAGCGTGAGGTAGATTCCGGCCCGATGATGCTGCTGGTCTTCACCGTTGTCGCCGCTGTCGCCTTCATGGTCGCCTACGCCTTCGGCGCGGGCGGCACCGACAGCTCGCTGATCTTCCTCGCGATCTTGACCACCGGAGTGGTGGTGCGCTGGGCGCAGCCGTTAGTCGAGCGTCTGAAGCCCTAACCGAACAGGGCGCTGAACGCCTCGTAGTCCTCCAGCGGCACGGTGCGCAGCTCCGCGACCGCCTCGGCAAGCGGTACCAACTGGATCCGCGTTCCCCTCAGCGCCACCATCTCTCCCCAGTTGCCCGAGTGAGCAGCGTCGATCGCCGCGAGCCCGAACCGCGTCGCCAGCACCCGGTCGTGCGCGGTGGGGGTGCCGCCGCGCTGAACGTGGCCGAGAACCGTTGCCCGGGTCTCGAAGCCGGTCCGCTCCTCGATCTCGCGCTCGAGCCAGTGTCCGATCCCACCCAGGCGGCGGTGCCCGAACTCGTCCAGCTCGCCCTCCTTCGTCGCCTCCTGTCCGTCCTTCGCCATCGCGCCCTCGGCGACGACGACGATGGAGAAGTTGCGACCGCGCGACTTGCGCCGCCGCAGCAGCCCGCAGACGGCGTCGATGTCGAACGGCTGCTCCGGGATCAGGATCACGTCGGCGCCGCCGGATACCCCGGAATGAAGAGCGATCCAGCCGGCGTGACGGCCCATCACCTCGACGACCAGGATCCGGTGATGGCTCTCGGCCGTCGTGTGAAGGCGGTCGATTGCCTCGCTGGCGACGTTCAGCGCGGTGTCGAATCCGAACGTGACGTCGGTGCCGTTGAGGTCGTTGTCGATCGTCTTCGGCACCCCGACGACCTGGATGCCGTCCTCGTTCAGGCGGTTGGCGGCGCCGAGCGTGTCCTCGCCCCCGATCGCGATCAACCCCTCCAGGTTGAGGCCTGCGAGCGTCTCGCGGACGTGGTCGGCCCCATCGTCGCGCCCGTAGGGGTTGGTCCTCGAGGTCCCGAGGATCGTCCCGCCCCGGTGCAGGATGCCCCGGGTGGACTCGATCGTCAGTTCCTGGTACTCATTCTCGAGCACCCCCCGCCAGCCGTCTCGAAAGCCGACGATCGCGTCGCCGTGAGCGTCGATGCCCTTGCGAACGATCGCCCGGATGACCGCATTCAGTCCCGGACAATCGCCACCACCGGTCAACACGCCGAACCGCATCGGACGCGAATATAGTCGCCCGGGTTGGCTGCGACCCACGTCGTCCTCTACGACCGCGACTGCGGTTTCTGCAAGTGGTCGCTGAACAAGCTCCTGGCCTGGGACCGGTACCGTCGATTGCGGCCCGTGGCGATTCAAAGCGAGGAGGGAGATCGTCTGCTTGCGGCAATGCCGGCCGCTGAGCGGCTCGACTCGTGGCACCTGGTCCTGCCGGGCGGCGAAATCGTGTCCGCAGGCGCGGCTGTAGCCCCGTTAGCGGAGCTCCTGCCCGGCGGACGACCGCTTGCTGCCGTTTTCCGCGCCTTCCCGGTGCTCACCGAGCGCGCCTATCGATTGGTGGCGGGGCACCGAGATGTGCTCGCCCGGCTGCTGAGAATCGACGCCGAATGCGAGGTCCAACGGTGAGCACTGAGGGGAAACGCAAGCGGTTGACGTTTTTTGTAGTCCATAGGGTCCAAAAAACGTCAATCGTTGTCGCGGGAGCGCTGATGCTTACCTTCGGTGCTTCCTGTGGATCTGAGGGGGGCGACTCGGGGACAGCTGACGCCTACCGCACCATCTACGTCAGCGCTCCCCTGCGAGGCGAGAGCGCAGCCGCCGGCCAAGCGATCGTCAACGGAGCGAAGCTGGCGCTCGCCGATGCCGGCGGTGAGGCGGGCGGGACGGAGATACGGGCGGTCTACCTCGATGACACCTCGGGGGATGAGCGAAGCGCGCGCTGGGACCCGGTCGTCGTCGGCGAGAACGCCCGTCGGGCGACCGAGGACGCGAGCACGATCGCGTACATCGGCGAGCTCGAATCGGGCGCCACCCGGACCTCACTTCCGATCACGAACCAGGCCGGGATCCTGCAGGTCTCGCCGGCAAGCACGGCGGTTGACCTGGTTGAGGACCGGCCGGGCAGCGCAGGGCCGCTCTACCAGCAAAGCGGCCGGCGCACGTTTGGGCGCGTGATTCCGGACATCGAGGTGCAGGCGGCTGCAGGGGAGGAGTGGGCAGAGGAGCTCGGAGTTCGCCGCGTCTATCCCACGGGCGATGGAGGCGTGCTCGGCGAGGCCCTCCCAGCGCCGGCGGTTGTCGACGAGCCTGTGTACGTGACCTCATCCGCCCAAGCGCCGCAGCAGCTTCCGCAGCAGGGCCAGGATTTCGCCCGCGCCTACGAAGCCGAGTACGGACAGCCTCCCGATCGCTATGCCGCCTATGGCTATGAGGCGATGGCGGTGGTGCTGGATTCGACCGATCGTGCCACCGATCCCAGCGATCGCGAGGCCGTGATCGACGCCTTCTTCGCAACAGAGGGGCGCGACTCCGTGCTCGGCACGTACTCGATCGACGAGATCGGCAACACGAGCCTGAGTGCGGTTTCCGGGTATGTCGTCGAGAATGGCCGACCGGATTTCGAGGCGGCACTGGAGGCCCCGTGAGAAGCAAGTCAGTGATCGCGCTGATGGCGATCGGCGCCGCATTCGGCGCCTGCGGCGGTGACGACGTCGACGCCGAGACGCCCGAAGCCGCCGTCGAGTCCTACTTCCAAGCGATCAGCGAGGCTGACGGCGAGCGCGCCTGCGGCCTGCTCACGGACGCCGCGCTCGAGGGTTCCGCCGTGGCCGGAGTTCCAGCCAGCGGCGAGGATTGCGTCACGGCGGTGAACGGGCTCACGGCGACCGAGCCCAGCGAGCTCACGACCGAGACTCTGGTGGAGGCCGGCAGCGAGGCCACAGTCAAGGTCAGCTTCGAGACCGCCGGCCAGCAGACGACGCCGCTGGCGGTGCAGCTCGTCAAGGACGGCGACACGTGGAAGATCGAGAGCCTCGCGGTGTCCGCGGTGCAGTGAACCCCTAGCGCAACGCGGCTCTGATGGCCGCGTCGACGTTCGGGTAGCGGAACTCGTAACCGAGGTCGAGTGCGCGTCGGGGGACGATGCGCTGGCTGCCCAGCGCAGCCTGCGCCAGCTCCGCGCCGAGGCGAACGTTGAGGACGAGCTTCGGCACCGGCATCACCGCCGGGCGCCCAAGCGCGCGTCCGAGTGCCTTCGAGAATTCGCGGTTGGTGACCGGCTCCGGCACGGTGACGTTCAAAGCGCCTGACACGCTTGGCTCGTCCAGTGCCCAGAGCAGCAGGGCAACGGCGTCGTCGAGCTCGATGCTGGGCATGTACTGGGCGCCGCCCGCAAGCGGGCCGCCGACGCCGAGGCGAAACGGCAGCAGAAGCTCCTTCAGCAGGCCGCCGTCCGTGCTCAGCACCGGAGCCATGCGAGTGATCACCAGGCGTATCCCGAGCGCCTTCGCCTCCTCCGCGGCCGCTTCCCACTCGACGCACAGTTGGGCGTCGAAGGAGTCCCCCGGCGAGGTGGACTCATCGATGATCGCTTCTCCTCGAGGGCCGTAGTAACCGACCGCCGACTGGCTGATCAGCGTTCGGGGGCGCGCGTCGGCTGCGGCTAGGCCCTGCAGGAGGTTGCGCGTGGCGTCAACGCGGCTGGCCCGGATCCGCTGCTTCGCCTCCTCGGTCCAGCGCTGGTTGATCGACTCGCCGATCAGGTTGACGACTGCGTCGACACCCTCGAGCGCTTTCCCCGGTGGCCGCTCGGTGAGCGGGTTCCACGCGTGCCAAGCGACGGTGGGGTTGGTCCTCCGAGCCCGCCGCGAATCGCGGCTGAGGCCGACCACCTCGTCACCGCGAGCGAGCAGTGCGTCGCAGAGCGCTGCACCGATCAGACCGCTGGCCCCAGTAACGAGGACTCTCATCGGAGGCGGACCCTACAGTGGCCTCGCTGAATGCCGAGGGCCTCGATAGGGTTGGCTCTCCAATACCGATCGGAGGGGGAGTGATGAGCATCGACAGCCGCCGGACTGCGTCCATCGTCGTCGCGGTGTCGATCGGGGCGCTCGCCGGCTGCGGGGGCGGCGGCGCCGAGACACCACAGGAGGCGGCGGAGAAGTACGCCGCCGCCTACGCCGCGGGGGACGCAGGGGAGGCCTGCACGTACGCCACGGACGGTGTCGGCTCGGAGGAGGGCGGAGGTTGTGAGGGCTTCGTCGAGGACACGGGTTCCAGCGCCGGCCAGTTCTTCGCCGACGTAGAGAGCGTCGAGACCGTGGACGAGGACGAGGACTCCGCCACGGTCGAGGTCACCACCAGCGCCGGCCTGTACGAGTTCATCATGGTCAACGATGACGGCTGGCGCGTGGACAACGTCAACAACACGGCCGACGATCTCTTTTAGGTCAATCAGTCGTCTGGGTCGGCCGGTGACGCTTCGGCAAAGGGCTCGGGCGTGTTGCCGTCGCCCGTAGTCGTGAACGTCCCCGTGTCCTCTGAGACCCGAGCGATCCCGGCGCGCCGCGCTTCGTCGACGACCGCGCGCGCCACCGCGGGCGCGACATCGCGGTCGAAGACGCTCGGGATGATGTAGTCCTCGGCCAGGTCCTCCTCGGCGACGACCTCGGCGATCCCCTGTGCCGCGGCCAGCTTCATCTCCTCGGTGATCCGGGGTGCGCCCGCGTCGAGCGCGCCGCGGAAGATCCCGGGGAAGCAGAGCACGTTGTTGATCTGGTTCGGGTAGTCCGAACGCCCTGTGGCCATGATCCGAACGTGGGGCTCGGCGTCCTCGGGCATCACCTCCGGGGTCGGGTTGGCCATCGCGAAGACGATCGCGTCGTCGGCCATCCTCGCGATGTCGTCCGCCGTCACGAGCCCTGGGCCGGAGAGGCCGACGAAGAGGTCGACGCCCTCGATCACGTCGGCAGGCGAGCCGAGCAGCTTGTGCGGGTTCGAGTTCTCGGAGTACCAGCGCTTGATCTCGGTCATCTGCTCGTAGTCGTCGCGGGTCGTCGAAAGTGCGCCCATGCGGTCGCAGCCGACGATGTCGGTGATCCCCGAGGCCAGCATCATCTTGGTCACCGCGACGCCCGCGGCGCCGAGGCCGAGCATCAGCACCCGCATCGACTCGATCGGCTTGTCGACGATCTTCAGCGCGTTGAACAGCGCCGCCATCGTCACGACGGCGGTCCCGTGTTGGTCGTCGTGGAAGACCGGGATGTCGATCTCCTCCTTCAGCCGATCCTCGATCTCGAAGCAACGAGGCGCGGAGATGTCCTCGAGGTTGATGCCGCCGAACGTCGGCGCCATCAGCTTCACCGCCTGGATGATCTCCTCGGGGTCGTTGGTGTCGAGGCAGATCGGGAACGCGTCCACCTGGGCGAACTCCTTGAACAGCATCGCCTTGCCCTCCATCACCGGCATCGCCGCCTCGGGACCGATGTCGCCGAGGCCGAGAACGGCGCTGCCGTCGGAGACTACGGCGACAGTGTTGCGCTTGATCGTGAACTCGAACGCCTTCGACCGATCCTCGGCGATCTCGGTGCACACCCGCGCCACGCCCGGCGTGTACGCCATCGAGAGGTCGTCGCGGGTCTTCAGCGGATACTTGTTGTGGAGCTCGATCTTGCCCCCGCGATGCATCTGCATCGTGCGATCGGTGTACTCGAGCACCTTCGCGCCCCGCGTGGACCCGATCGCGCGCAGGATCTGCTCCCAATGCGCCTGGTCGCGGGCATCGATGGTGAACTCCCGCACCCGCTTGCCCTCGCTTCCGGCGCCTGGCACGAGGTCAACTCCCTGCAGCGCGCCCCCCGCTTCGGCGATCGACGCAGTCAACTTGCCCAGCGGCTCCGAGCGCGCATCGAGCTCGACGCGAACCGTGACCGAGAACTGTGCGCTGACCGATGGCATGGGGCGGGAATGATAGGAGCCGAGCCCCGCTGGCCAGCGGTACGCTTTGGATCGTGAAGGCGCGGGGTTTTCACGGCAGGGTCTCACTGCTTCAGTGCTCGTTGTCGCTGCTCTCGCTCGCACTTGCTGCGCCCGCTCACGCCGAGCTCGAGTTCCTCACCCAGTGGGGAGCACCCAAGCCGGGCGAGCTCGGGGTGCCGACCGACGTCGATCGCGACAACGCCGGCAACACATACGTTCTCGATCCCCTTACCCGCACCGTGACCAAGTACGACGCGGCCGACACCTTCGTGCTCCGATGGGGCTCACTCGGCACGGGCCCCGGCCAGTTCACGTTCCCCAGCGCGATCGGCGTCAACGAAGCGAGCGGCGAGGTCTACGTGGCCGATGTCTTCGGCCGGGGCGCCACTGCGACAGCCAGGATCCAACACTTCGACTCGAGCGGCAATTTCCTCGGCCAGTTCGGAAGCTTCGGAGTTGGCGCCGGGCAGTTCGAATTCGTCTCTGGCTTAGCGGTCCACCCGACCACGGGCCAGGTCTTCATCGCAGAGGGACACCGGATCCAGCGCTTCAGCGCAGACGGTGCCTTCGAGCGGATGTGGGGGAAGGACGTCGGCGGGGCGGGAGTCAACATCTGCACGGTCCCGGCGAGCTGTCAGGCCGGGGTCCAAGGCACAGCGGGTGGGGAGTTCAGCTTCCCCACCGACGTAGCCGCCAGCATCTACGGGATCTTCGTCAGCGAGGACGCAAACAAGCGGGTCCAGCGCTTCACCGTTGACGGTGTGTTCCAGGGGATGGGAGGCAAGGACGTGGACGCCACTACCGCCTTTGCCGGGCATGAGCAGTGCCCCGTCGCCGCCAATTGCAAGGCTGGACTTGGGGGCACGGGAAGCGGGGAGTTGAACGAACCCCGAGGGATCGACGTGACGAATGATCCGACTCCTGCGAACAACAGCGTATTCATCGTCGACCAGTCAAATCACCGCGTGCAGCGATGGACCCTCGGACTCGACTTCCAGGACCAGTTCGGCGCGCAGGGCTCCGGTGACGGCCAGTTTGAGGTTGCCGACGGCCTGGCGGAGAACCAGGGAAACGTTCTCGTCACCGACTCCGCCCTGTTTCGAGTCCAGCGCTTCAGCGGACAGGGCGTCTTCCAGGCGCGCATCGGTCAGCCGGGCCCGTCGACACTTGCCCTCCCTGTGGGCATCGCCGCGGGCAGCGGCGGTGTCTATGTCACCGACGCTCTCAATCGGGTGGCGAGATTCGATCCCATAGGCGCCTTCCTCGGCGCCTGGGGTTCGGAGGGGACGGCCCCGGGCCAGTTCAGCCGCCCGGCAGGCATCGCCACCGACGCGGGCGGGGACGTCTACGTCGCCGACCCGGGCAACGACCGGATCCAGCGCTTCGACGAAACCGGCGCCACGCTCGGCGCATGGGGCTCGACCGGAAGCAACACCAACGAGTTCGACGACCCCGTGGATGTCGCCGCCGGACCGGGAGCGAACGTGTACACCCTGGAGTCCGGGACCAACAGCCGGATCCAGAAATTCACCCCGATCGGTGCCTTCCTCGGCACGTGGGGCGCTGCCGGAGGCGCTCCCGGCCAATTCGGCGGGGCGGAAGGGGTCACGACCGACGCCGATGGCAACGTCTATGTGGCCGACACGGGGAACGACCGGATCCAGAAGTTCGACCCGAACGGGAACCTGCTCACCGCATGGGGCGCCCCCGGAACCGGGAACGGGGAGTTCAATGGCCCCGCCGACGTCGCCGTGGACAGCGTCGGGAACGTGTATGTCGCCGATCGCGACAACAACCGCGTTCAGCGCTTCGACTCGAACGGCAACTTCCTCGGCCGCTGGGGGGCGAACGGCGGAGACGGGACGGCGGGCGAGGGACCGGGCGAGTTCTTTTCGCCGACCTCGATCGCGGTTGACGGCGATCGCGACATCTACGTGCTCGACGTCCTCAACAGCAGGGTGCAGAAATTCGCTCGGGCAGAGGTACCGCTCCTCGCCCCGGAGCTGAGCGTGTATGGGAACAAGCGCCAGAACACAAGGCGGCTTCGCGTGATCGTCACCTGCGGCGGGGCGCCGTGCAGACTGCGGCTGTCAGGCAAGGTCGTCGCCCGCGGGGGCGGCAGCGGCGGTCGACGCGCTCATCAACCGGCGGGGAGCCGCCGGCGCGGCATCTCGCTGGCGCTGAAAAAGACCACCGTCACGCTCGAGGCGGGCGAGAGCAAGACCGTGAAGCTGAAGCTGAAGCAGCGCAAACGGGGACTGCGCAGGATCACCGCCGCCCTCGAGCGAGGCGCCCGCGGCACGGTGATCGTTCGCGGTGTCGCCACGAACGATGCCGGCAGCGACAAGGCGAAGCGAAGGGTGAAGCTGAAGCGGCCGTAGGATCGCTGTGTGGCCGAAACGCAGCAACCGCCTGAGCTTTTCCTGATCGACGGCAACAGCCTCGCCTACCGGGCGTTCTTCGCGCTGCCCGAGGACATCGCGACCGCCGATGGCCGCCCGACCAACGCGATCTACGGCTTCGCCTCGATGCTGGCGAAGATCCTCACCGACCACCACCCGGGCGCCGTCGTCGTCGCGTGGGACGCCGGGCTGTCGGGCCGCGAGCTCACCTATACCCCGTACAAGGAGGGGCGGCGCCCGCGGCCGGACCTCCTGCGCGAGCAGTGGCCCCACCTCGCGCCACTCGTCGAGGCATTCGGCTTTTCGAACATCAAGGTCGACGGCTACGAGGCCGACGACGTGCTCGGCACCCTCGCTCGCCAGGCGCAGCAGCAGGGCATCCCGGTGATGGTCGTCTCCGGCGATCGCGACGTCTACCAGGTGGTCGGCGACGGGGTACGGGTGATGACGACGTCCCGCGGGATCACCGATACGAAGATCTACGATCGCGAGGGCGTGATCGAGCGCTACGGCGTCACGCCGGAGCTCGTTCCCGACCTGATCGGCCTCAAGGGGGATACCTCGGACAACATCCCTGGCGTTCCGGGGATCGGGGACAAGACCGCGGCGGAGCTGCTGCAGCGCTTCGGCTCACTCGAGGCGGTGCTCGACAGCATCGACGAGGTCTCGGGGCCGAAGCGCAAGCAGAACCTGACCGAGCATGCCGACGATGCCCGCGCCTCGAAGCAGCTCGCGACGCTGATCTACGACGTCGCCACCGGAATCGACCTCGCCGAGGTGATGCGGCGCCCTCAGGACCGCAGCGGCCTGCGCGAGAAGGCGCGGGAGTTCGAGCTTCGCGTGATCCTCGAGCGCCTCGAGGAGGACTTCGACGAGCAGATTCCCGGCCGCGCGGTCGAGGAGACGCTCAGCGCCGACGCGGTCGAGGGGACCCCGGCCGATCTCGCCGACGGCGAGATCGCAATCGCGATCGCGGCGGGGGCCTGGGCGGCGTCGGACGGACAGCGGGTGGTGACCGGAGATGCGGCGGATCTCGCGGGCCTCTCCGCCGACCTCGAGGGCCGGCCCCTGATCGCCCACGACGTCAAATCGCTTGGCGGCAGCGGCGGGAAGGGCCTGATCTCGGCCGCCGGCCCCGGGACGCTCGAGCTCGCCCACGACACGATGGTCGCCGCCTACCTTCTCGACCCCGCGAAGCGCACGTACGACCTCGAGGAGCTGGCGGCCGACGCGGGCCTGGCCGCCGCTCCTTCCAGCGCCGAGCCGGGGCAGCTCTCGCTCGAGGCCGATGAGGGCGACGCCGCGGGCGATCCCGCGGTCGAGGCCCGGCTCGCATTCGAGCTTGCCTCCCGCCAGCGCGACCGGATCACCGAGCTTGGCCTCGAGCGGCTGCTGAACGAGGTCGAGATGCCGTTGATCGAGGTGCTGGCAGAGATGGAGCGGGTCGGGATCAGGGTCGACGCGCAGCGCCTGGCGGCGATCAACGAAGGGTTTGGGGAGCGAATCGAGACGCTGCAAGCCGAGATCTGGGACCTGGCCGGCCACGAGTTCACGATCGGCTCTCCACAGCAGCTCTCCCAGGTCTTCTTCGAGGACCTCGGTCTGACGAAGAAGCGGCGCGGCAAAACCGGGTTCTCCACCGACGCCCGGGTGATGGCCCAGATCCGCGACGAGCACCCGATCGTCGCCAAGGTCGAGAGCTGGCGCGAGCTGACCAAGCTGAAGAACACGTACCTCGACGCGTTGCCGAGCCTGATCGACGCCGACAGCTCACGCATCCACACCACCTTCAACCAGGTCGCCACGACCACGGGCCGGCTCTCGAGCACCAACCCGAACCTGCAGAACATCCCGATCCGCTCCGACGAGGGGGCCCCGATCCGCTCCTGCTTCGTCGCCGAGCCCGGCTCGATGCTGCTGTCGGCCGACTACGACCAGGTGGAGCTGCGCGTGCTCGCGCAAATTGCCGGAGAAGAGGCGCTGCGGGAGATCTTCGCGAGTGGGGAGGACGTGCATGCCGCCACGGCGGCCGAGGTGCTCAGTATGGAGCGCGATCAGGTCGGGGTTTCGGAACGCTCGAAGGCCAAGATGGTCAACTACGGGATTGCCTACGGCCTGACCGATTTCGGGCTCGCCGACCGCCTGCAGATATCGCGCGAGGAGGCGGGGACGTACATCGAGCGCTACTTCGAGCGCTTTCCGGCGATCAAGCGCTATCGCGAGGAAACGATCGCGGGCGCCGAGCGGGATGGCTACGTCTCGACACTGCTCGGCCGCCGCCGGATGATCCCCGAGCTGCGCTCCGGGAACCGCCAGCGCCGCTTCCTCGGCGAGCGACTAGCCGTCAACATGCCGATCCAGGGCACCGCCGCCGACATCATCAAGCTGGCGATGCTGGGCTGCAATTCGGCGCTTCGCGACGCCGGCATGGGGACGCGGCTCGTGCTCCAGATCCACGACGAGCTGCTGTTCGAGGTGCCTGAGGACGAACTTGCCGCGGCGGAGGAGCTTGTCCGCCGCGAGATGATCGCCGCCTTCGACCTCGACCCGCCCTTGGTGATCTCGGTCGGAGTGGGCGCCGATTGGCTGAGCGCCAAGTGAGAGCCGGTACGAAAGGGATGCGCTAAGGCGTCAGAAGCTCGACCTGCACCCAGACGGCCCCGCCTGAGCCGACCTCCAGCTCAGCCTCCTGGACGACCGTGCCGACGGAGAGCGCATCGGTCGAGCACTTGCACTCGTCGTCCACCTCGTCCTCCCACTCGTCCCACTCGTCCTCGTAATCGCCCTCGTCGTCCGAGAGATCGCTGTTTCTGCGATCGCCCGAATTCTCGATGTAGTCCTCGATGCCCTCGCCCTCGTCGAAGTCGCCCTCGCCCTCGTCAAGGTCACCCTCGTCCTCACCGTCGTCAAAGTCACCCTCTTCGCCGTCGTCGTACTCGCCCTCTTCGCCGCCGCTCCCGTCGTCCCCGTCCTCGTCGCCGTGGTCATCGCCGTTGTCGCACACGATCTCGGTCTCGTCGGTCACCAGTCCGATGACGGTGTCGCCGTTGAAGAGATCGATCCGCAGCTTGCCGGTCGATTCGTCGAACGAGCCGATGACGCCGGCCCCCTCGTCACCGTCGTCGACGCCGTCGTCATCCGAATCGGGGTCGTGCGGATCCATCCGGGATTGGAACTCGGCGCGATTGCGAAGCGCGTCATGGTCCTGGTCCCTGCGCGCCTGGTTGACCTTCAGCGAGAGGCCGTGCTGGCGCTCCCAGCGGTCGGGGATCCTGTCCTTGTTGCGGTCGCGAGCACCGGCAGTCACCGGCAGCGCCGCGATCAGGACCATCGCCGCCACGATCGCTCCGACGAGCGAAACAGCGCCCCGGCGGCGCGAAGGACTCGGGTCGGTTGCGTTCTCGGCTGGCAAAGTTTCCTCCTCAAAAGGAGGATCGGCGCCTAACCGGGTCCGCTTGACGAATCCTCCCCGTCGCTGGACTCTTGTTCCGGCGGCTCGGGCGGTTCGGGTTCATCCGACGCTTCCACTTCGGGGTCGCCCGAGCCCGGTCCGCTTGACCCGCTCCCGCCCGATCCAGAGCCACTCGACCCTGATCCGCTCGATCCGGACCCGCCCGATCCCGACCCGCTCGATCCCGACCCGCTTGAATCAGCATCGTCTGATTCGCCTCCGTTCGATCCCGACCCGCTCGAGCCGGAGTCATCACCGCCCTCGCCGGACTCGGGTGGACCCCCCGGACCCGAGTTGCCCTCGGTCTCGGGGCCGTCGTCATCGCCCGCCGAGCCGCTGGCGCCCGAGTCGTCTGACGGGCCCGGGCCGGAGTCGGCGCTGGTCGTTGCGGCGCCCGGCGAGACGGTGGCCGTCGCCGGCTCGGAACCGGCCGACGAAGTCGCATCGTCACCACCCCGCGAGCCCTGCTCGCGGGAGCTGGCTTCCGCTTTTTGATCAGGGCCACCGTCGCGATCCTTGATCGCCACGCCGGCACCGACGGCGACGGCGGTGACCGCGACCACCGTCCCGGCCTTCAGTGCCGCGCCGATGCCTCCCGCCGCCGCTGCCCCGGTGCTTACGGCGCCGGTTGTCGCCTCCACGCTCGATATCTCGAGCAGCGATCGAAGCAGGGGCACCGGAACCAGCAGCCCGAGCCCGTCGCGGAGCGTGGTGCGGGCCCGGTAGATCAGCTGTCGCACCCCGCCGGGGGTGGTGTTCAGATCGGCCGCGATCTGCTCGTGGCCGGCGCCCTCCATCTCGCGCCGGACGATTGCCTCTCGCTGGTTTGCGGGCAGCGCCTGCAGGCCGGAGATCAGCTGCGCCAGATCCTCGCGGCGCTGCGCGACGTCCGGAGGTTGCGGGACGCCGTCGAAGTCGTCGTCGATGCGTTCATGCACGCGCTCGTCGCGGCGACTGTTCAGAGCCCCGTTTCGAACGATGCGGTAGAGCCACGGGCGCAGCTCGATCTCTCGATCGGACTCCGACAGCGCCAACCATGCCCTGGCGAGCCCGTCCTGAACCACGTCTTCGGCGCGGTGGGCAGGCACCACGCCGCCGGCAAAAGCAACCAGTCGCGATCTGTAGCGGCGCACGATCTCGTCGAAGGCGCGCTGGTAGCCCTGTCTCGTAAGCGTGACCAGGCGCGAATCGGGCTGGATCCTCAGTGCCGCATCGGCGAGCGGCGCTCGCCTGCCTGCCGTGGCGGTGGTGCTCATGGTCGGGTCAAGACGATGTTAGCCACAGGGAGTACCCGCTCCAACAACACGCGAAGGCGCCGAAAATCACGCCCGCCGGCTGAGTGATTTGGCGACACTGGGCAAGCCCGCGTGATCTTCCATCTCGTCACGTGTTCAGGGGGCGTACGAAGCACATCCGAGCGAGAGAGGACTCAGCAAATGGAAGATAGAGCCACGCTTTGGAATCGAGCCGCGTTCGCCGGCGTGATTCTGCTGCTGGCGGCGCTGATGTTCGTCGTTCTGCAGCCCCTGGCGGCGACGGCCAGCGGTGACGACAACCTCGCGGCCCGAAGCAGCGGACCGGGCGAGGACGGGGACGACGAACAAGACGACGACAACAGCGGCCCGGGCAACGGCGACGAAGATGATGATGCCACCGACGAGTCGGGCGAGAACCCGAACGGCGACACCGCCACCGGGACCACGCAGGGCACCGGCGCCTCGAACTCCGGCTCGAACAGCGGCCACGGCAACGGCGACGAAGATGATGATGCCACCGACGAGTCGGGCGAGAACCCGAACGGCGACACCGCCACCGGGACCACGCAGGCCACCGGCGCCTCGAACTCGGTTTCGCACTCGGGTTCCTGAGCGAGGAGGAGAGGCTGAACGCCAGTCAACGTGCTGAGGCGCCGGCGAGCGACGCCGGCGCCTCAGCCGATTCCGAGAACCGCCGGTGGCATCTGCGCCAGGGCGATCCCATTGTCCCCGGGCGTAGCGCGGTCAAGAAGCTCGGCGGGGGACACCACTACGAGGCCTACCTCGCGTGGGACGATCGGCTGCACGCGCTCGTCGTCGCAAAGCTGGTCCGCCCTCATCTGGTCGACGACAGGTCGACAATCCGTGGCCTCAGGCACGAGGCGGAGATCCTCTCGCGCGTCAACCACCCCGTGCTCCTGCGGAGCTTCGACGCAGTGCTCGACGGACCGCGCCCCCACCTGGTGCTGGAGCATCTGGAGGGTCCGCGGCTGTCCACGCTGGTGCGCGAATACGGCCCGCTGCCTCCCGAGCAACTATTGCCCCTCGCGCTGCAGCTCAGCTCAGCTCTTCACTACCTGCACCAGGAGGGAATCGTCCACCTCGACGTGAAGCCCGGCAACATCATCATGGGGGCGCCGCCGAGGCTGATCGACATGAGCGTCGCTCGCAGCGTCGCAAGCGCCGCGACGCTCGAGCGGGTGGTCGGGACCGACGCCTACATGGCGCCCGAGCAATGCCTGCCCACGGACCTCGGCCCGGTTGCGCCGCCCGCCGACGTGTTCGGCCTGGGCGCCACTCTCTTCCGCGCGGCGTGCGGCGAAAAGCCCTTCCCCGGTGCGGTTCCCGAATCGGAGACTGCGGAAGAGCGCTGGCCCCAGCTGATCAACGGGCCCGGCCCGCTGGTGGACCGCGTTTCGGCACCGGTCGCGGAGACGATCCTTGCCTGCTTGCAACACGCTCCACGGATGCGACCCGTGCCGGCGGAGATCGCGCGACGGCTCGAGCCCGTGCTCGACGAGCTGCCGCGTCCGCGCCTGGCGAAGCTGAAGCCGCGCTGGCGCTGATCGTACGCCGGCCGATCTCCGCGCCGTGACTAGAGTCCCGCCCGTGGACCGGGGCCTCGCGGTGATCCTGATGGCTGCCGTCGGCGGGCTGATCGCGATGCAGCCCGCCATCAACGCGGGGCTCGGGAAGGCGACCGGCAGCCTCCCCGCCACCCTGGTCTCGTTTGCCATCGGCACCCTGCTGCTGGCGCTGATCGTGATCCTCAGCGGCAAGGCGTCGGGGCTCGGATCAACGTTCGACGTCGAGTGGTACTACCTGCTCGGCGGCGTCCTCGGCGCCGCGTACGTGTTCACCGCTCTCGTGACCGTGGGCGAGATCGGCGCCGGAGGGGTGGCCGCGGCGACGATCACCGGCCAGCTCACCGCGGCGGTGCTGATCGACCGCCTCGGCGTCCTCGGGCTCGAGCAGACGCCGCTGACGGCGAGCCGGCTCGCCGGAGTCGGGCTGCTGTTGGCGGGCACCTACCTGGTGGTGCGCTGACGGTGCGTACAGCTTCGTTCCTACTTGGTGGTATGGTGGCCTCCGCTCGCACATCAGGTCATGAAACATCGACTGATGTCATCGGGGTGGATATCAGGGCGCGTTTTCGCGTTGAGCTCGTTGCTGGCCGCACTCACTGTCTGTGCCCTGGTCGCTGCCGGCTCTGATCGGGCCGGAGCCAGTCCACCAGATCCGCCGCTGCCGCCCGAGCTGGGCGGAATCGCCAACCCCGACCCGCGGCCATGCTCGTTCGAGGGTGAGGACCCGTTCGAGCGGCGCTACTACCGCACCGAAGGCTGGAAGCCGCCCGAGTACACGCGCTATCCGGGCGCCTGCGAGCGGCTGAAGTTCTCCTACGGGCCGATCACCATCAAGCCGGGACAGAACGACGTCCTCGTCGAGCCGGTGCGGATCGAGAAGCCGATGCGCGACGGCTACATCACCCGAATCGAGCCCAATCTCGTCGACCCCAGCGGCAACGTTCCGCCGACCGAGGACGTCCACCTTCATCACGGCACCTGGCTTTCGGTACCGAGCTACGGGTCGGGCCCGTTCTTCGCAGCCGGCGAGGAGAAGACCATCGCGCCGTTCCCGCGCGGCTACGGGATGCCGGTCAAAGCCTCCGACGTGTGGCTGCTGCTCTACATGATCCACTCCGCGGTGCAGACTCCGATGGAGCTCTACATCACCTACGAGGTCGACTTCATCCCCCAGGACGCGGGGGATGAGCTCGGGATCACGCCGGCGTACCCCCAGTGGCTCGACGTCCGGCCCTCCGGCTACCCGGTGTTCAACGTCCAGCGCCAGTTCGGAGGCAGGGACGGGGAGTGCACATGGCCCGACGAGCAATGCGCCGAGTTCGATCCGTACGGGAAGAAGATCGTGGGACAGGGAGAACCCGGCAACGGCACCGGCGAGGACTTGGTGCTGCCGGACGAGGGCGGGAGCCTCGGCGCGATCGACGACTTCACGGGCGGCACCCTGATCGGGATCGGCGGCCATGTGCACCCGGGCGGGATTCAGAACGAGGTCGACCTCGTCAGGAACGGAAAATCCGTCCGCATCTACACCGGGCGGGCCGGCTACTGGGGGCGCAAGAACACCTCGAGGATGAACGGCCCACCGACGTCGTGGGACTTCTCGATGAGGGTGACGGGGCTGCCGTACTGGGGCGTGCACGTCAACCCCGGCGACACGCTGCGCAGCAACGCCACGTATGACACGACCCAACAGTCCACCTACGAGAACATGGGGATCTCGGTCACGCTGCTCGTGCCCGACGACGAGAACGGAAGGCCGCAAGCTCCCGGCGTCAATCCCTTCAGGGCGCCCCACGACAGCTCGCCGAGATGCCGATCCCAGGGTCTGCGCGGCAAGCGCCCGACCCTCTGCGACGAGGGTCTCTATCCCACCCATGGGCACCTGCCCGAGAACGACAATCACGCCGGGGCGTCCGGCGCCTGGAGCGCGCCGCCTGGGACCCCGTCACCCGGCGTCGGGATCGCGAACTTCCTCTACCTTCCGGGAGATCTGTCGATGATGGCGATGACCGGGATCCCACAAGTGAAGCTGGGGGAGACATTGAACTTCCTCAACTTCGAAGGCGCGCTGATCTACCACACGGTCACCTCCTGCCGCTTCCCGTGCATGGGCCCCACGAGCACCAACTACCCGATCGCCGACGGTGAGACCAGCAGCGGCCGCAAGGTCGACTTCGACTCCAGCGAGCTCGGGATCGGTCCGCCGGAGATCGGCCCCGCCAAGAACCGGCTCGACTGGGGACTTCCCGTGACCCGCGATGCCGGGTTCAGGTCCGGGGACACCGTCACCTACTTCTGCCGCATCCATCCGTCGATGAGGGGAGCGTTCGAGGTCACGAAGTAGTGGGCCGAGGCGACGAATCAGGGGCAAGGGGTAAACGGTGATCAACTGGAATCGAAGCGGGCAGGCACTGACCTCGGGACCGAAGCGGCACTCGTGGCGCGGGATGCCCGAGGACCTGCCGGTCGACGTGCTCCCGTGCTCGAACGAGGAGTTCCTGCCGCCGCCGCCGAACGCGGCGCAGCTTGCGATCCGGCGCCTCGCCGAGCGCGAGACGGAGCGCTTGCGCCGCAAGTTCGGGATGAGCCGTCGCCAGTTCGTGCGCACCGCCGCCGCCTCGGCAATCGGCTTCTGGGCGATCGACATGGTGATGCCCGGAATCTTCGGCAACTACGGCTGGGCCGACAACACCGCCACCACCGACGCCTGCGATCTGGAGTGGGACGGGCGCAAGGGAAAGCAGACGCTTCGCAACCTGCCGGGGGAGTTCATCTTCGACATCCAGACCCACCACGTCGACCCCGACGGGCAGTGGCTGGTGACGAGCCCGTGGTTCAGCGCCTTCTTCGCTGCGGTCTGGCCGCAGGCGCGCGAGGGCGGGGAGTCAGTCCCGTGGGACAACCTCTCTCGCCACCACTACCTGAAGGAGGTCTACCTCGACTCGGCGACGACGATGTCGGTGCTCTCCTGCGTTCCGACCTCGCCCGATACCGCCAACCCGCTGCCGCTCGCGGAGGCCTCGAAGACGGTCGACACCGTTAACGAGCTCGCGCGCTCCAAGCGCGCCGTGATGCATGCGTTCGTGATGCCGAACCGCGGGCTCGGCACGCAGGACCCGGCGCGCGTGAAGCCGCAGTACCTCGACGAGGAACTGCAGCTGATGATGGAGCGGGCGCACCAGTACCGGCACATCCTCCGCGGGTGGAAGACGTACTGCCCGTGGGGCGACCTGCCCAACGTCCAGGGGTGGACGCTCGACAGCGACACGGGAATGGCGTTCCTCGAGCAGGTGCGCAACGTCAGCCGCGAATTCCCGGAGGTGCCGCCGACGGTTGCGACCCACAAGGGGTTCGCGCTCCCAGGATTCGACCAGCGCGCGGCCATGCCCAAGGACGTCGGGCCGGCGGCGAGGCAGTTTCCCGACGTCAACATCATCGCCTACCACTCCGGTCACGACATCGGCGACGACCAGCGCCCATATCCGGGCGACGAGAAGGCACGGTCCGACAGCAACACGGTCGATGCGCTGATCAAGAGCCTGCGCGAGAACAGGTGGGATGCCTCGCGCCACCGCAAGAAGGGCGAGCGGTTCGGGAACGTGCCCAACGTCTATGCCGAGCTGGGCTCGGTGTGGCGAGACGTGATGTTCGACCCGGACCAGTCGGCCCACCTGCTCGGGAAGCTGATCACCCACGTCGGCCCGAAGCGTGTCGTCTGGGGCACCGACAGCCTCTGGTACGGCTCGCCCCACGACGAGATCGTCGCGCTGCGCCGCTTCGAGTTCACCGAGCGCGGCAAGGAGCTTTATGGGCTGCCGTTCGGCCTCGAGGGAGACGTCGAGGATCCGACGCGGAAGGCGCCGAAGCCGTCGCGGACGATCCGCAACGGGATTCTCGGTCGCAACGTCGCTCCTGCCTACCGGGTGAACCCCGATAAGCGCAGGCACGAGATCGACTGCGACGAGGTGAACGAGATCCGCGAGGCCGCGTACCTCAGCGGAGAGCCGGGCGGCGAGGACGAGTCCGCACCGCTCGCGTCCAACACCGCACCGGGACCGCGCACGCGCCGCGAGGTGCTGAAGTCGCTGCGCGAGAACCCGTGGTCGCCCTAGCCCGGCACTCGGGAAAGCTTGCCGCCGCGAGCGCCGCGCTGGCGATCGCGGTGCTCGCGCCCGCCGCCGAAGCGGCCCCGAAGCCGAAGCAGGGCGTGAAGTGCGCTCCGGCCAAGTCGGCCGGGGGAGATTGGCGCTCGTACGGCCACGACTACACGAACACGCGCTATCAGCCCCGCGAGAGCACGATCTCGCCCGACAATGTCTCCGGCCTGTCGGCCGAGTGGGCCTTCACGGTCGAGGAGGCCGGCGGCGCCGGCGACATTGCGGGCACCCCGGTCATCGACGGCGGCTGCGGTTATGTCGCCACGGCCGGCAGCTGGGTGTTTGCGTTCAACGCCGACACGGGCGAAACCGTGTGGAAGGCGAAGCTTCCCGACAACGGCTTCGTATACGGCTCCGTGGGAGTGACGCGGAAACGCGTCTTCGTTGGAGTGAACCGCACCCAGCAGGGCCTCACCGGCTGCCCCGACAACGACCCGTGCCTGGGTCCGTTTGTCGTCGCGCTGCGCCGGGACAACGGCAAGCGGGTGTGGGTGAGCCGTCCGATTGACAAGCAGCAGGGGTCGGAGACCTACACGAGCCCGGTGATCTTCCGCGGGGTGGTGCTGATGGGCGTCTCCGGAGGCGTCGCGGAGCTCAGCGGCGACGAGTCAATCCGCGCGAACTTCCAGGGCTCGATGAACTTCCTCGACGCTCGCACCGGGAAGGTCCTCGAGAAGACCTGGACGATCCACGCGCCAAAGAAGCCGAAGGACGACTTCGCGGGCGGCGGAATCTGGGGGACCGCGGCGGTCGATCGTCGCGCGCGGGTCGCATACGTGGGGACGGCCAACCCGTACGTGCCGGCGGCCGCACATCCGCATGCCGGCGCGATCCTGAAGATCGACATCGACCGTCGCAGCCGCCGCTTCGGCGACATCCTCGACTTCGGAGAGGGAACGCCGGAGGAGTACTTCGAGGCGCTCGAGGAGACCCCGTGCATCGACTTTCCGGGCAACATCCCGCCGTATCCAACCGGCCTCGGCTCATGCGCCGACCTCGACCTCGATTTCGGGGCCTCGCCGAACCTGTTCCGGGGCCCCGACGGGCGCCTGCTCGTCGGCGCCGGGCAGAAGTCCGGCGTCTACCACGCCTTCGACGCGAAGACCATGGACCCGGTTTGGAACACGGTCGTGGGCCCGCCCAGCTACTTCGGCGGGATCGTCGGCTCCACCGCTTACGACGGGAGCGCCTTCTACGGGCCGATCACGATCCCCGGGTACCTGTGGTCGCTGGACGCGGGCGACGGCTCCCACCGATGGGTCGCTCCGCTCGGCGACGGCCTCCACTGGGGCCCGCCCGTCGCCGTCGCCAACGGAGTCGTCTACACGGTGGACTTCACCGGCTACCTCGACGCGTTCGACGCCGAAACCGGCGTGCTGCTGCTGAAGACACCTCTTGCGGTCGGCGACGGGTTCACCGGGGAGTCGTCGTGGGCGGGCGTGAGCGTTGCCCGCAACACCGTCTACGCGGCGGTGGGCAGCGGCGGCAGCGGCAACGGCGCCGTGATCGCATATCGCCTCCCGGAGTGACGCCTGCCTGGCTCAAAGCTGCAACGGTTACGACAATGAACGGAGCGAGAAGATGAGAACAGGGTCGACCAGGGCTTCCAGGAAGGCGCCGATCGCACTAGCGGCGGTGGTCGCGACCGCGGTCGGAATGTTCGCGGCTGCACCCGGGGCTTCGGCGGCGACGATTTCGGCCGGCCCCCAGGCTGCGTCAGTCAACTACCTGACCCCGAACGTCTCTATCTCGGCCGGGGAGTCGCTCGAGTTCCAGAACCTCGATTTCGTCAGCCACGACGTCACCTCCAAGGACACCTACCGCCCGAAACGGAAAAAGGGCCAGAAGCGCAGGCCACCCCCGCGGCTGCTCTTTCGCAGCGACCTGATCGGGTTCGGCGAAACGGCCCCGGTGAGCGGGGCCGAGCGCCTGAAGCCGGGCCGTAGCTACCCGTTCTTCTGCAGCCTGCACCCGTCGATGTCGGGCACCGTTACCGTCAACTAGAACCGCAGGTCAAGCCGCGGCTGACAGGCTGCGAGTCATTGCCGGTGGAACGAGTACGCGGGTGGCGAACCCCGGCGGTGCGATGCGCAGATAGTGGCCGAAGGACCAATCGAGGAAGCTCCGGCTGCTCATCCCGCGCAGGGCCAGGGACAGGGCTCTCGGAGGGATCTGCGGAATCAGCCGCTGCACCCTCAGCATCGCCTCGAACTTCCGTCGGTGGGATGCCGAGAACGACGCGTAGCGGCGCAGTGCGGCTTCGCGATCCTGGTGGCCGTCGATCACGGCTCGCAGCTCGCTGCCGCATGCGATTCCGAAGTACAGGGCTGTGCGAATGCCCTCCGCGGTCAGCGGCAGGCAGTGGCCCGCGGAGTCGCCTACGAAGAAGAGTCCGTCCTCGGCCGCCGGGCGCAGGCGGTGCGGAATCCAGTTTCCCTGGTAACGCACGGGATCGCGCCCCAGATCGGTGGCGAGGCGGACGGTCGGTTCCTTGACGTGATGCCGGGGGTCGAAGGATCCGACCCCCACGCGAACCTCCTCGGAGGCCGGAAAGCTCCAGGAGTACCCGGCGGGCACGTAGTCGCGATCGATCCAGATCTCGAGATCCTCGTCAACGCCCCACGGATGCACCTCGAGGCCGCGGGAGAGGGGAGCGTCGGGCGGCTGGATGCCGTCGCCGTCGGCGGCGAGGATTCGCCTCCAGCCGAGCGCATCGACGACCATCGGCGCGTCGAGGTCGCCTCGGTCCGTGTGCACGGTCTCCCCGCTGCGGCCGTTGACCTTGGCGATCTCGAAGCGGGCGTCGCACTGCGCGAAGAGCGCCTCGCAGAGCTGCGCGTAGTCGAAGGTCGAGAACGTCCACGGCAGGGTCATGCGCACCGAGACATGCGGGGTATGGAAGACGAGGTCCTCGAAGGTCTGGCGGATCGACGCCTGGAGGCCGAGCGCCTGCAGCCAGCCGGTCGGGGCCGCGCAGGCCGAGGTCTGGCGCTCGCCGACCTCGTAGCGATCGATCACAAGCACGCCTGCGCCCGAGCCCGCGAGCTGTCTTGCGACCGCGAGCCCCCCAAAGCTTGCGCCGCAGACGAGCACGTCGGGGTTCTCCCGCAGCGGCGTGCGCTCCGCGCCACGGATTGTGCGTCGCATGGGCATCGCCGCCAACGGTACTGAAAGACCGCACAACGGAAGCCAAGCCGCTCCCGGACGCGGAGACGACCGGCCAAGCATTTCTGATTGTTGGTGGCCGGTCGTCGTAGCAGAGGAAGCAGCGCAGTTATCCCTTTCTGCCACACTACTCGGCCGTGCCTGTCACTCAGACAGCTCTCGACCCCACGGCCAATGGCGCTGAAGGTACGCCCGTGGAGGGCTCCAACGGCCTCCTGATCGAGGTCGACGGCCAGATCGTCCCCAATTACGCGGCGACGATCAAGCACTTCGACGAGGGCGACGTCGTCAGCGGCGAGGTGGTCCGGATCGACAAGGACGAGGTCCTGGTCGACATCGGCTACAAGTCTGAGGGCGTCATCCCCTCGCACGAGCTCTCGATCCGCCGTTCGGTGGATCCGTCCGACGAGGTCTCTCTCGGCGAAGAGGTCGACGCCCTGGTCCTCAAGAAGGAGGACGATGAGGGTCGCCTGATCCTGTCGAAGAAGCGCGCCCGCTTCGAGAAGGCCTGGCGCCGGATCGAATCCGCTGCCGAGACCGGAGAGCCCGTCGAGGGCTCGGTGATCGAGGTGGTCAAGGGCGGGCTGATCCTCGACCTCGGCGTTCGCGGGTTCCTGCCGGCCTCGCTCGTCGACATCCGGCGCGTACACAACCTCGACGAGTTCATGGGCCAGAAGCTCGATTGCAAGGTGATCGAGCTGAACCGCTCCCGCAACAACGTCGTCCTCTCCCGCCGGGCCGTTCTCGAGGAGGAGCGCAAGGAGGTCCGGCAGCAGATCCTCGGTCGCCTGCAGCCCGGGCAAGTGGTGGAGGGGAAGATCTCCAATATCGTCGACTTCGGTGCCTTCGTGGACCTCGAAGGGATCGACGGCCTGATCCACATCTCCGAGCTCTCGTGGAGCCACGTCAACCACCCTTCCGAGGTGCTGGACATCGGCCAGGAGGTGCGGGTGAAGGTGCTCGACATCGACCGCGATCGCCAGCGGATCTCGCTCGGGCTGAAGCAGACACAGGAAGACCCATGGCAGCGCGTGCTCGATTCCTACGGAATCGGCGACGTGCTCGACGGCAAGGTGACCAAGGTCGTCGCGTTCGGCGCCTTCGTCGAGTTGCTCCCGGGAGTCGAGGGCCTGGTGCACATCTCCGAGCTCGCGGAGCACCACGTCGAGAACCCGGCCGAGGTCGTCTCCGCCGGCGATCCCGTGCAGGTGAAGATCCTCGAGATCGACGAGGAGCGACGCCGGATCTCGCTCAGCATGAAGCGCGTTTCGGGTGGAGGCCTGCCGCTGCGCGACTCGAAGCTCGCGGCGACCTCCGAGCCGACCGCAGAGGAGGCGACGGCCTCCGTCCCTCAGATCGACCTCTCCGAGGAGGTCTTCGCCCAGGCGGCGCCCGCGCAGGAACCGGTCGCCGAGGCCGAGGAGCCGGCTCAAGAGCCCGGGGAGCCCACGGCGGAGGTCCAGGAGCAGCCCGTCGAGGAAGAGGAGCAACCGGCCTCCGACGACGAGGAGCCGGCCGAGGAAGTGCCGGCTGATGCAGCCGTTGCGGATCCGGAAGAAGCGGACTCCGCCTAGAGGCTGGCTCCGGGCCGGACCCTAGACTCGGAGGGTTGGCAAATCCCCCCTTGATCGGTCTCACCGGTGGTGTTGCCGCCGGTAAATCCGAGGCGCTGGCCGCGTTCGGCCGCCTTGGCGCCGAGACGATCTCGACCGATGCGGTCACTCATGAGCTACTCGCCTCCGATGAGCTGCGGGAGCTGCTGATCGACCGATGGGGTCCCGAGGTGGCCCCGAACGGAGCGGTCGACCGCGAGCGGGTGGGGGCAATCGTGTTCGAGAGCCCGGAAGAGCTCGCCTGGCTCGAGTCGCAGCTCCACCCCCGTGTCGGCGCGCGGATTCTCGCCTGGCGCGAGGCTCTCCCCGACGACGCCGAGCTCGCCGTGATCGAGGTGCCGCTGCTCTTCGAGACCGGCATGGAAAGCCTGTTCGCGGCGGTCGTCAGCATCGTCTCACCGGACTCGCTGCGCGAGCAGCGGATTGCCGAGCGTGGGGTGGGCCTCGCGGCGGAGGGGAGCGGCCGGCAGCTCTCCCAGGAAGAGAAAGCCGAGCGGGCCACCTACGTTGTCGTCAACGACGGCACCGTCGCCGGCCTCGAGCAAAGTCTGGCTGACCTGCTTCCGGAGCTCAGGGAGGAGCGCGACGAGCGGTGATACTCCGGCAGGGGCTCCTGATTGTCGGCACGCTCGCGGTCGCCGTGCTGGGGATCTACGGCTTGACCAAGGTCTTCGATGACGAGATCAGGGAGATCACCCTCCCCCTGCGCCACGACGACATCATTCGCCAACAGGCCAGGGAGAAGGGGGTCGATGCGTCGCTGATCGCCGCCGTCATCTACGCGGAATCGCGGTTTCGCGACCAGACCTCGGAGGCCGGCGCCCGCGGGCTGATGCAGATCACGCCCGACACTGCCGACACGATCGAACGCCTGAGCGGGGGCGAGACGTTCGTTTACGAGGACCTGGCGAATCCCGACCTGAACATCCGCTACGGCACCTACTACCTCGGCTACCTGCTCGACATGTACGACGGCAACGAGGTCGCCGCCTTGGCCGCCTACCACGCAGGCCCGGGCAATGCCGACGTATGGGGCGGCTCAGCGCTTGAGCTCGAGGACATCCCGTTGGACGAGACCCAGGACTACGTGCACGAGGTCCTCAGCAAGCGCGAGGAGTACCGCGAGAACTACGCGGAAGAACTGGGTCTGTAGGCCTTGGAGCTATGCGGCCCGAGTCGCGCGCCACACCCACCACATCATCAGCGGCTGGAGCGGCAGCCGCGCCCACAACGCCCACCGCGGCACCCTGTCGAGGTCGAGCCCCTTGATCTTCTCGGAGTCGGTGGCCATGTAGACGTTCGCCGGGAACACGGCGACCAGCAGCGCCAGCAGCCACCAGCGACCCAGCGAGCGGGTCGCCGGCGCAATCACCAGCAGTGCGCCGGCGATCTCCGCGACCCCGCTGATCTGCACGGCCGGCTTCGGATCGATCGGGATGTACGGGGGCATGGTGGCCTCGTAAGAGCGCGGGATCACGAAATGCATGATCCCGGCGAAGGTGAAGAAGGCGGTGAGCAGTCGCAGCGAGGCGGTCATCAGAGCTGGGAGGCCAGCCTACACTCGCGGCATCGAACGGCGGCGATCCTGGCGCCCGCGGTCAGCGCCCGACGGCGACTCGAGGCCGCTTGTCCCGCTCGGCAACGCCCCAGACCTCCTCGATCGGCCGCGGATGACCGAGGTGAAATCCCTGCGCATAGTCGACGCCGTACTCGCGCAGCAGCTCCACCGTCTCGACATCGCCCACGAACTCGGCGATCGTCGACTTCCCGAGCCGGCGCGACAGTTCGACGATCGCCTGGACCACGGCCTGGTCGGTCTCGTTGCTGGTCAAATTGACGATGAAGTCGCCGTCGATCTTCAGGAAGTCGAGGGGCAGGTACTTGAGGTAGAAGAAGGAGCCGAAGCCGGCGCCGAAGTCGTCGAGGGCGAAGCGGCAGCCAAGGCTCGTGAGTGCGTTCGCCAGCTCTCGGGCCTCTTCGAGGTTGACGACTGCTGCGGTCTCCGTGACCTCGAAGATCAGGCTCGCGGGATCGATCGGACTCTCCTCGAGCGCGGTCTTGATCGTGCTCACGAGGCTGGGATCGCTCAGCGATCGGCCGGAGAGGTTTATCTCGAGCCTTGGCTTCAGCCCCGCGCGCTCCTGCGTCTCGACCAGCCTGATCGCCTCGGCGATCACCCAGGCGTCGATCTCGGTCACCAGGCCCGAGCGCTCGGCGCTCGGCAGGAACGCCGCCGGCGCAAGCAGCTCGCCGCTCTCGCTCACCATTCGCAGAAGCAGCTCGTGCTGGGAGGGCTTATTGGTTCGCAGATCGACGATCGGCTGCGCGTAGAGGACGAAGCGATCCTCATCGAACGCCTTCCTGATCCGATCCGTCCACGGAGGCCTGGCACCCTGCGGGGGCAGCTGGGCGTCCGTGGCCGATTCGTAGAGGTGGCAGCGGTCGCGACCGGCTTCCTTGGCGCGGTACATGGCGATGTCCGCCTCGACGAGGATCTCCTCGGTCGTCCGCTCGCGCGACCCCGAGATCAGCGCGATCCCGACGCTGGTCGTCAACCTCGTCCTCTGACCGCGAAACAGGGGACGGTGGTTGCGCACCAGTTCGAGCAGATCCGCGGCCACATGCTCGGCTGCCTTCGCATCGGCCTCTGGAAGCAGGATTGCGAGCTCGTCGCCGCCGACGCGGGCGAGGACATCGCTCTCGCGCAGCCGCTCACCCAACAGGCCGGCGACGCTGCGAATCACACCGTCCCCCGTCCGATGGCCGAGGCTGTCGTTCACGTACTTGAAGTTGTCGAGGTCGAGCAGCAGGACCGCGCCGCCTCCGCCGTAACGGATGTCGTGAGCGACGCGTTCAGCCACCGCCTCCTCGAAGCGGCGCCGATTGAGGAGACCGGTGAGGACGTCGTGGTCGGCGAGGTGGCGGAGCTGGGACTCGATCTGGACGCGGTCGGTGACGTCGCGAAAGCTCCAGACACGCCCGTAGATCTCACCTCCTGTTCCTCTCTGCGGCCGTGAGTAGCGCTCGAAGACGCGCCCGTCCTTGAACTCGAGGATGTCTGAGCTCTCGGCTCCCTGCCGCTGGTACAGCTGCTGCACCTTGCGGACGAACTTCTCGGGGCTGGCCAGCTGGTCGAGTACGAAGGCGATCGCGCGATCGTCATCTCCAGAACCGAGAACCTCGTCCGGAAGCCGCCACATCGTCTGGAAGCGGCTGTTGTAGCTGACGATCTTCCCCTCGAGGTCGACAACCAGCAGGCCGTCGGCCGTTGATTCCAGCGTCGCCTTGTACAGGGACAGGGAGGCCTTCAGCTCGCTCTGCGACCGCTTTCTCTCCTCGAGCTCGCCCGCCAGCATCTGCTTCAGGTAGCCGAACAGCAGTGCGGTCACGGCCAGCGTTCCCATCGTCACGATCCAGCTCATGACGGCGACGCTCATGTCGGTGTTCACGCTCAGGGCGATGGCATACGCCGTCCCGGCGAGGGCGATCTGCACGGCGGCTTGGCGAAGGGTGAAGAAGTAGGCCGCGTACAGCGCGACCCAGACGTAGAACAGGCCGCTCAGGGCGGGACGGTCGCCGCCGATCGGAACCGAGGCGGTGATGATCAGCATCCCGAGCGCAAGCGTAAATTGAAAGGCCACGGGCGGAAGCCGCCGCCAGGTGAGCGCCAGCACGACCGCAAGCGCCAGCGCCAGCACACTGAGCACGACCAAGGCGGTCCTCTCGCCGGCGCTCAAAAAGCCGGAGAACGGCAGGATCGCGAGCCCGATCACGCCTCCGGTGCCGAAAAGCAGGCACTGGATCCACGCCATCGCCCCAGGTTGCCGCAGCGGTGCCAGGCACCGCGCGACCACCGAGCGCAGGCTCGCCCGCTCTTCGCGAGTGGTCACAAACACCCATCGGCTCCGGGCGCCCTCACCCTTAGCGCGAGCCCTCGACTGCACGCTGCCCAAAACGCCTGGTGTCGCCCTGGTGACCCTCTAGATTGAGTGCATGGCGATCGCACCATCAGCACGGGAGGCGGGCTTCAGCCTCAATCCCGCGTACACGCCCACCGCCGACCAGCCGGATGCGATTTCCGGCCTCGCGGAGGGCCTCGACGCCGGCGAGCGGTTGCTGACGCTGCTCGGCGCCACCGGCACCGGGAAGACGTTCACGATGGCGGCGACGATCGAGCGGGTGCAGCGGCCGGCGCTCGTGATCGCGCACAACAAGACCCTGGCGGCCCAGCTCTGCAACGAGTTTCGCGAGTTCTTCCCCCAGAACTCGGTCGAGTACTTCGTCTCCTACTACGACTACTACCAGCCCGAGGCGTACGTCCCGGCGCAGGACCTGTACATCGAGAAGGACTCGTCGATAAACGACGAGATCGACCGCCTTCGGCACGCGGCGACCGCGGCGCTGTTCGCGCGCCGCGACGTCGTCATCGTCGCCTCGGTCTCCTGCATCTACGGGATCGGCTCGCCGCAGCTCTACCGCGAGCAGATGCAGTTGTTCAAGGTCGGGGAGTGGATCGACCGCGAGGTGCTGCTCCGGAAGCTGATCGCGATGCAGTACCGGCGCAACGACACCGTGCTCTCGCGGGGCGCGTTCCGCGTCAAGGGCGAGGTGCTGGAGATCTTTCCCGCCTACGCCGAGACCGCGTACCGGATCACCACGTTTGGCGACGAGGTCGAGGCGATCCAGCACTTCCACCCGGTCAGCGGCGAGATCCTCGATGACGATCTCGACCACGTCTCGGTGTGGCCGGCCACCCACTACGTGACCAAGGAGTCCGAGATCGAGCGCGCCGTCGAGGAGATCAAGCACGAGCTGAACGAGCGCTGCAACGAGCTCTGGGAGAGCGGCAAGGAGCTCGAGGCGCACCGGCTGCGACAGCGGACCGAGTACGACATGGAGATGATGCGCGAGCTCGGGTTCGCCCCCGGGATCGAGAACTACTCGCGGATCCTCGACAATCGGCCCGCGGGGAGCCCGCCGCACACGCTGATCGACTACTTCCCCGACGACTTCGTCGTCTTCGTCGATGAGTCGCACCAGACGATCCCCCAGATCGGCGGCATGTACGAGGGCGACCATTCGCGCAAGACGACGCTGGTCGAGCACGGCTTCCGGCTGCCGTCTGCGATCGACAACCGCCCGCTGAAGTTCGGCGAGTTCATGGAGCGGGTCAATCAGCTCGTGATGGTCTCGGCGACGCCCGGGGAGTTCGAGCGGCGCTCGGCGGCTCGCACCGTGGAGCAGATCGTGCGCCCGACCGGAATCGTCGACCCCGACGTCGTGGTGCGCGAGACCCGCAACCAGATCGACGACCTGATGAACGAGGTCCGCGTCCGCGCCGAGGTGAGCGAGCGGGTTTTGGTCACCACGCTGACCAAGAAGATGGCCGAAGACCTGACGGCATACCTGCTCGAGCACGGCTTCCGCGTCCGCTACCTGCATTCCGAGATCGACACGCTGGAGCGGATCCAGATCATCCGCGACCTTCGCCTCGGCGAGTACGACGTCCTGGTCGGGGTCAACCTGCTGCGAGAGGGGCTCGACCTGCCGGAGGTGTCGCTCGTGGCGATCCTCGACGCCGACAAGGAGGGCTTCCTGCGCGGCGAGACGAGCCTGATCCAGACGATCGGCCGCGCCGCCCGCAACGTCGAGGGCAAGGTGCTGATGTACGCGGACCGCGAGACCGACGCGATGCGGGCTGCGATCTCCGAGACCGACCGCCGCCGCGAGATCCAGCTCGCCTACAACCGCGAGCACGGGATCACGCCCGAGACCGTCCAGAAGGGGATCTCCGACATGACCGATTTTCTCGCGATGGAGTCCCGCACCGCCCCCGATCGCCGCAGGCGGATCAGCCGCTCCGACGGGGAGACGATCGAGAGCCCCGAGCAGCTACAGAAGCTGATGGTCGAGATGGAGGAGGAGATGCTGCTCGCGGCCGAGGACCTCCGCTTCGAGGAGGCGGCCAGGATCCGCGACGAGATCAAGGAGCTCCGCCACGACCTCGACGCGATGCGGGCTTAGCGCCCGCCCAGCGTCAGGCATCGAGGAACTGCAGCACCGCCAGCACGCGGCGGTGGTCCTCGGAGCTCGGCGGCAGGCCGAGCTTGGAGAAGATGCTGGTGACGTGCTTCTCGACGGCGCGCTCGGTGACGACCATGCGCTCCGCGATCGCCGCGTTCGTGCGCCCCTCGGCCATCAGCGCCAGCACTTCGCGCTCGCGCTCGGTCAGGTCCTGCAGGGGGTCACTGCCGGTCGTCGTGCCCAACAGCTGAGAAACCACCTGCGGGTCGAGCGCCGTTCCGCCGGCTGCGATCCGGTGCACTGCGTCGACGAACCCCTCGACATCCGTGACCCGATCCTTCAGCAGGTAGCCGAGCCCCGCGGCGTCCTCGGCCAGCAGCTCGCGGGCATAGGCCTCCTCGACGTACTGCGACAAGACGAGGATGGACGCATCGGGCAGCTCAGCGCGGATCTCAAGCGCAGCCCGTAGCCCCTCGTCGGTCTGGTCGGGGGGCATCCGCACGTCAACGATCACGAGGTCGGGCTTGTGCGCGCGCACCTTTCGCATCAGCTCCTCCGCGTCCGCTGCCTGCCCGACGACTTCGATGCCGGCCTCCTGCAGCAGACGGACCAACCCTTCGCGCAGGAGCACGGAGTCATCTGCAACCACCACCCGCATCGGACTACCTAGCCGGGTCCTCGCCGTGGTGGATCGGGATCCAGGCTCGGACGGTGGTCCCGCTGCCGTTCGGGCTGGCGATCTCGAGCCCGCCGCCGACGGCCGCGACGCGGTCCGAGAGCCCGCTCAAGCCGGAGCCGTTGGGGTCGGCACCGCCGACTCCGTCGTCGCGCACCTCGACCCGCAGGTCGCCGTTCGCCGCCTTCAACTCGACCTCGCCTCGAGTCGCCTGGGAATGCCTTGTCGCGTTCGCGAGCGCCTCCGAGACCACGAAGTAGCTGGTGGCCTCCACCGATGCCGGCAGACGACCTTCGATCCCGTTGCGCAGCTCGACGGGGAATGGTGTCGCTTTGACCAGGGATCTGACCGCCTCGCCGAGTCCGCGCTCGGAGAGGATCGCCGGGTGGATGCCTCGAGCAAGCTCGCGCAGCTCCTTGGTCGCCGTGGCGAGCTCGGCAGCCGCTTCGTCCAGCAGTGCGCTCGCTTCATCCGGGTCCGTCTCGACGCGGTCATGCGCCAGTCGCAGCGAAAGCGCGAGCCCGACGAGCCGCTGCTGCGCACCGTCGTGCAGGTCACGCTCGAGTTGGCGCCGCGCGGTATAGCCGGCTTCGACGATGCGGGTACGGGAGGCGCGCAGCTCGTGCATCCGCGCCCGAAGCTCGGCGTCGAGGCGCTCGTTCTCCTCGGCGATCTGCTCCGCCTCCGAGAGCTTCGTGCGCAGTAGCCCGGCAAGGAAGCCGTAGGGCACGCAGACCAACGGCGCCAGCGCGACTACGTAGATCGTGTCCTCGGCGTCGAGGTTGAACAGGCCGGTGGCAAGCACCAGCGCGAACAGCACCAGAGTCGCCAGGCTTGCCCACAGGATCGGCCCGAGGCCGCGGCGGTGCTCCACAGGAGCGTTGCGCCAGCGCCGGATCGCGATCCAAAGCGCCAGCGTCAGCGCGCACACGCCGACCACGCTGACGATTCCGTAGAGCAGATTCGCCAACTCTGGGTTCGCGTCCACGAGGATCGGGTTGGCGGGGCATTCCGGCCCGCACTCCTCCTTGTCCTTGGAGTCGACGAACATCAGCGTCAGCGGCAGGTAGACGAGGGCGATGAAGTAACCGACGCCGACGAGCCAGTGGCTCAGCCGGCCGACGAGGCGGCCGGTCGGGAACGAGAGCACCAGGTGGACGAGGATCGTGATCGAAAGTGAGTTCAGGGCGGCGCCGATGGTGAACAGGGCCTGGTTGTCCGAGGCCACGAATTCGCCGATCAACCAGGCGAAGCCGAGCGCCGTCATCAGCAGCCCGATCCGATTTGCCGGGCGGCGGTACCACGCAAACAGGCCGGTTCCGATGAACGACCACCCGATTGCCAGGGCGAGGGCGGCCCGCGTGCCCGGGTCGTCGATGTGGTCACTGGAGACGGTCGTCGCCAGAACGGCGATGCCCAGCACGAAGCCCGCGATCCCGAGCCCGACCAGAGCGGACAGCAGGGAGTGGTTGGAGCGCTGGGAGTGTGCTTTCAGGGTGCGCAGCAGCCTCATTGCACCTTGATTGTCGCTGCTGGGCGGCGTGTTGCCAATACGGACAGCGCTCAGCCGGGGTGCGGGTATCCGCACCCCTCAGCGCGGGTCGCCTCACCCGGAAACGCCTGCGACCCCCATTGGAAGTTGGGCCGGCGAAGCGCATTCTCGACTCATCACTAGCGACTCAACCGAAAGGACACCGTGATGAGGAGACGTGGAATCGCTGCACGCGCCGGTCACTGGAGCGCGACGCACAGAAAGCAGGCGATCCTGCTGTGGATCGCACTGGTGGCGGTCGCGCTCGTTGGCGGCGGCGCCGTCGGCATGAACGAGCTCAGCGATGCCGAGGGGTTCACCGGCGAGTCGCGCCAGGCCGAGTTCGCGCTCGCCGACAGCGACATCAGCGACCGCGCCTCGGAGACCGTCCTGATCGAGAGCGAGACGCTGACCGCGGGCGACCCTGCGTTCCAGCGCGCGATCGCGGATGTCGAGCAGCGGCTTGCCGAAGTCGACGTCGTGCGCAACATCGAATCGCCGCTGAACGAGCAGGCGCCGGTGTCCGACAACGAACACGCGGCGCTGGTCAACTTCGAGCTCGCGGGCGACCCCGATGACGCCAGCGACACGGTCGAGCCGGTAGTTGCCGCGGTCGAAGAAGCCCAGTCGGCCAACGCCGGCTTCGAGATCACCGGAACGGGCGACGGGACGGGGGAGAGGCAGTTCGACGCCGTCATGGAAGAAGACTTCCAGCGGGCCGAGATGCTGTCGCTCCCGATCTCGCTGCTGATCCTCGTGGTCGCCTTCGGCGCTCTGGTGGCGGCGGGAATCCCGGTTGTCCTCGCGGTTTCAGCAGTCGCCGCCGCGATCGGCCTGGTCTCGATACCGAGCCAGATCTTCCCGGTCGACGAATCGATCTCGTCGGTGATGCTGCTGATCGGGATGGCCGTAGGTGTGGACTATTCGCTGTTCTACTTGCGCCGCGAGCGTGAGGAACGGCGTCGTGGGCGTAGCCCGCGCGAGGCCCTGGATGTCGCGTCGGCCACCTCCGGGCGTGCTGTGCTGGTCTCCGGCCTGACGGTGATGGCGGCGATGGCGGGCCTGTTCCTGAGCGGAAGCGACATCTTCGTCTCCTTCGGGGTTGGGACGCTGCTCGTAGTTGGGATCGCGATGCTCGGTTCGATCACGGTGCTGCCGGCGCTGATCGCCTGGCTCGGCGACCGAGTCGAGAAGGGCCGGATTCCGCTGATCGGGCGCTTCCGGCATCCCGATGGGGAGTCGAGGGTGTGGGGCCGCATCGTCAACGCGGTGATGCGGCGGCCCGTCGTGTCGCTCGTCGTCGCCGGTGGCGCGCTGGTCGCGCTGACGATCCCCGCCTTCGGGATGAACACAAAGACGACGGGGATCGATGACCTCCCGCAGGATCTGTCCGCGATCCAGGCGTACCAGCGGATTCAGGACGTGTTCCCGTCGGAGAGCCCGCCGGCCGTGCTCGTGGTCGAGGCGAATGACGTTCGAGCGAACGACGTCAGCGCCGCTCTTCAACAGGTTGAGGACGAGGCGCGCGCGACCGGTGTCGCCGTTGCTCCCGGCAGCGGGGAGATCAGCGCCTCCGGGACGCTCGTCGCGTACGAGCTCCCGCTGGCCGGCAACGGCGAGGACGAGACCTCGAAGCAGGCGCTTGCCGACCTGCGAAGCGAGATCATCCCCGGCGCCTTCGCCGAAGTCGACGCGGAAGTCAACGTCACCGGCGAGACCGCCGGATCCGTCGACTTCCAGCAGACGTTCCAGGACCGGTTGCCGCTGGTGTTCGCTTTCGTGCTTGCGATCGCGTTCATCCTGTTGCTGGTCACGTTCCGCTCGATCGTGGTGCCGATCACCTCGATCCTGATGAACCTCCTGTCGGTGGGTGCCGCCTACGGGGTCCTGGTGCTCGTATTCCAGGAGGGATTCGGGCAGAGCCTGCTGGGCGCCGACAGCGACGGCATCACGAACTGGCTACCGCTGTTCCTGTTCGTGGTCCTGTTCGGGCTCTCGATGGACTACCACGTGTTCCTGCTCAGCAGGATCAAGGAGTCGGTCGATCGCGGGCTCAGCACCGAGCGCGCGGTGGAGGCCGGGGTGCGAAGCACCGCCGGCACGATCACGGCCGCCGCCGTGGTGATGGTCGCGGTGTTCTCGATCTTCGCCACGCTCTCGTTCATCGACATGAAGCAGATGGGCGTCGGCCTGGCGGTGGCGGTCCTGATCGACGCGACGATCATCCGAGGAGTGCTGGTCCCGGCGACGATGAAGCTGCTCGGCGAGCGCAACTGGTACCTGCCGAGCTGGCTCCGGTGGCTGCCGCAGGTGCGCTCTGAGCGTGAGGCTGCCAGCGCCCGCGGCGACGCGGCACCGGAAGCCGCGCGGGCATAAGCTTCAGCTGTGGACACGGAGGAGCTGATCCGCGATGTAACCGGGCGCGTGCGCGACCTGATCGCCGAGGCTGAGGAGAAGGCCGAGCAGATCGTCCGCGATGCCGAGGCGGACGCGAAGCAGATTCGCGCCGATGCCGACGAGCAGGCACGCAAGCGTCTCGACGACGTGCGCCAAGCGCTGGCGCGGCTTGAGAGCACCCTTGAGTCCGACTCCGAGACCGAGCCGGAAGCCGAGGTGGAATCCGGCGGGGGCGAGATTCCCGCGCGGACTTCGTCAGCCGATGCGGCCGATCGACCCACCACCGACGAGCTGATCAAGCGCTTGAAGTCGTCCTCGGACTGACGTTGAGAACCGGCGCAGGCGTGCGGCGCGCCCTCTACTCTCCCGCCGATGGACACACAGCGGATCGTCGAAGAGCTCACCGTTCAGGTTCGCGACGCGGTCTTGCAGGCGGAGGAGAAGGCCGCCAAGATCGTCACTGACGCGGAGCGGGACGCGGAGCGGATCCGCTCTGAGGCGGAGGAGCACGCGCGTCGGCAGCGCGACGATGTGCGGAGGGCGCTCTCGCAACTCCAATCCGGCGGCAGTTTCGAGCCCGTGGAGGAGGTCGAGCCCGACCTTGGGACCGCGCCCAAATCAGCGCCAATTCCCTCCTCGGGCGCCGGCCGACGTCGGTTTCGGAATCCGTTGAAGCAGCGAGACCAAGCAAGCCCCAGCTCGAGCGACGAGCCCGGTACCGACGAGCTGATCGACAAGCTCAAGTCCTGGACCGACTGAACGTGCCCGGGGGGCCGCCGGCGCGGGCCTCGGCCGTGTACGCCTGCATGTCCTGCGACCAGAACTCGACCACGTTCCCGTCCGGATCGGTCACGTAGATGGCCCTTCCGGGCCCGAGCTGAATTGGCCCCTCAAAGTCCGTTTCCCCGGCGGTGAACCGTCGTTCGAGGGCGTCGATCTCCCTGTCGGCGACATGGAACGCAAAGTGCACGTGCGCCCCTCCGCGCCCGCCCGCGAGCCCGACCTGCTCGGTCCATAGCCCCAGCCGAGCCGTCTCCCCGACCAGGTACCAGTAGCGCCCCTCGCGACCCTCGCCGTAGAGCGTCTCCTCGAACCCGAGCACGTCGCGGTAGAAGACCCGCGCCGCATCGAGGTCGGAAACCTCGAGCACCAACTCGGAGATGCCGGTCACGGATGGGGGCTGCACACTGCGGAGAGTACGAATCGGGGCTGACTGACCCTCACCGTACACTTGTTCGCCGTGGCCGCCTCAGGCAAAATCGTCATCTCGGGGGCCCGCGCGCACAACCTCAAGGGGGTCGACCTCGAGCTTCCGCGCGAGGCGCTGATAGTCGTCACGGGCCTCTCGGGCTCGGGCAAGTCGAGCCTTGCGTTCGACACCATCTATGCCGAGGGCCAGCGCCGCTACGTCGAGTCGCTGTCGGCATACGCGCGCCAGTTCCTGGGCCAGATGGAGAAGCCGGACGTGGACTCGATCGAGGGTCTCTCGCCGGCGATCTCCATTGACCAGAAGACGACCTCGCGCAACCCGCGCTCCACAGTTGGCACCGTGACCGAGATCTACGACTACCTGCGGTTGCTGTGGGCACGAATCGGCAAGCCCCACTGTTTCAACTGCGGCGAGCCGATCGCCGGGCAGTCGATCGAGCAGATCACCGATCGCGTGCTGACGCTCGATGACGAAACCCGGTTCATGGTCCTGGCGCCGGTCGTCCGCGGCCGCAAGGGCGAGTACGGGCGGATGCTCGAGGAGATGCGCCAGCAGGGATACGCCCGTGCGGTGGTCGACGGTGACCTGCTCCGGCTCGACGAGGAGATAGAGCTCGACAAGAAGTACAAGCACGACATCTCGATCGTCGTCGACCGGCTGGTGATGAAGGAGGGAATCCGCAAGCGCCTCGCCGAGTCGATTGAGGCGGCCACGCAGCTCGCCGACGGCCTTGTCGAGGTAGAGATCGTCGACGGCTCAGCAAAGGCCCCGGCAAACGGCGCGCCGGGGGTCCAAGTCCTGTCCGGGCCGTCAGCCGGCAAGCGCGGCGAGGTGCTGATCTTCAGCGAGCGCTTCGCCTGCCTCAACTGCGGCGCATCTATGCCCGAGCTCGAACCGCGGATCTTCTCCTTCAACTCCCCCCACGGGGCCTGCGAGCGCTGCCACGGGCTCGGGTTCCAGCGTGTCGTCGATCCCGAGCTCGTCGTCCCTGACCCGACGATGTCGATCTCCGAGGGGGCGCTCGAGCCGTTCACCCGCTCGGCCTCCCGCTATCACCGCCGCCTGCTCGAAGCCGTCGCCGAGAGCCGCGGCATCGACCCCGAGACGCCCTGGCAGGACCTCCCCGAGGACGACCGCGACGTGCTGCTGCAGGGCACAGGTGACGAGAAGCACGTCGTCAGCTACCGCAACCGCTTCGGCCGCCCGCGCCGTTACGCGGTGCGCTTCGACGGGATCCTGCCCGGACTCGAGCGGCGCTATCTCAACACCGAGTCCGAGAGCACGCGCGAGCGGATCGAGCAGTGCATGTCGCTCAACCCCTGCCCTGATTGCGGCGGGGCGAGGCTGCGTCCCGAGAGCCGCGCCGTCACGGTCGGTGGTCTTGGGATCCACGAATACGCGAATTACTCGGCGCACGCGGCGCTCGACTGGATTCGCGAGCTCGAGCTGACCGAGACCGAGCGCGCGATCGCGCGGCTGGTGGTGCGAGAGGTCGAGGAGCGGCTCGCGTTTCTGGACAGCGTCGGGATCGGGTACCTGTCGCTCGACCGCGCTGCGGCGACGCTTTCGGGTGGCGAAGCGCAGCGGATCCGGCTCGCGACGCAGATCGGCTCCAGCCTGGTCGGCGTGCTGTACATCCTCGACGAGCCCTCGATCGGCCTCCACCAGAAGGACAACGCGAAGTTGATCGGGACGCTGGAACGGTTGCGCGACATCGGCAACACCGTGATCGTGGTCGAGCACGATGAGGGCACGATCCGGGCCGCCGACCACGTCGTCGACCTCGGGCCCGGTGCCGGGGAGCATGGTGGGCACGTCATCGCCGAGGGCACCCCGGCGGACATCACGCGCGAGCCCGCATCGCTCACCGGCCAGTACCTGGCCGGCAAGCGCACGATTCCGCTGCCGGAGGGCAGGCGTACTCCGCGGGGCGAGCTGCTCCTGCACGGCGCTCGGCAACACAACCTGAAGGACGTGGACGTGAACATCCCGCTCGGAGTTTTCTGCTGCGTCACGGGCGTCTCGGGGTCGGGCAAATCGACGCTCGTGAACGAAATCCTCTATCGGGCGGTGGCCAACCGTCTCCATCGGGCGCGGCTTCGCCCCGGTGAGCACTCGCGCATCGACGGTATGGACCAGGTCGACAAGATCATCAGCATCGACCAGTCGCCGATCGGGCGCACCCCGCGGTCGAACCCGGCCACTTACACGGGCATCTTCGACCACATCCGAGCGCTCTATTCGCAGACTCGCGACTCGCGCGCTCGTGGCTACAAGCCGGGCCGCTTCTCGTTCAACGTCAAGGGCGGACGCTGCGAGGTCTGCCACGGCGACGGCCAGATCAAGATCGAGATGCACTTCCTGCCCGATGTCTACGTGCCCTGCGAGCAGTGCCACGGCCGCCGCTACAACCGCGAGACGCTCGAGATCCGCTTCAAGGGGAAGAACATCGCCGACGTGCTGGAGATGTCGGTCGGCGAGGCGTGCGAGTTCTTCGAGCACATCCCGAAGATCAGCCGCCGCCTGCGCACCCTGCGCGACGTCGGCCTCGACTACATCCGCCTCGGCCAGCCGGCGACCACGCTCTCGGGCGGGGAGGCCCAGCGCGTGAAGCTCGCCTCAGAGCTCTCGAAGGTGGCAACCGGCGACACGCTCTACATCCTCGACGAGCCGACCACCGGCCTTCACTTCGCCGACGTGCAGCGGCTGCTCGAGGTGCTCGACCGCCTCGTCGACGCCGGCAACACGGTGGTCGTGATCGAGCACAACCTCGACGTGATCAAGTCGGCCGACCGGATCATCGACCTCGGGCCTGAGGGCGGCGAGGCCGGGGGAGAGGTGGTCGCCACCGGGACCCCCGAGGAGGTCGCGGGGACCCCGGGCTCGTACACGGGCGAGTTCCTGGCGAAGCTGGTGCAGCCCGCGACGCCCAGCTTGACGCGTCGCCGCCGCAAGCGCGAGCCACTCGCCGCGTGAGCGAGCAGAGCGGGTGGCGCGTCTGGTGGGTTAAGCGCCGCTGGTACGAGCGCACCCATAGGCTCCGCAACCGCTGGCGGATCAACGCCCACATGGCCCGCGCCGGTTCGTACATTCGCCACCCGATCGAGGGCGAGGTGCTCGAGGCGCTCGACGACGGCCGTCTCAGCGTGGGGGAGGGGACGCTGTTCGAGCCCGGCTGCTGGCTCACGCTGGGGCCCGAGGCAAGGATCGAGATCGGGGACGGCTGCTTTCTCAACCGCGGCACGATGCTGGCCGCGTTAGAGCGGATCGAGATCGGCGACCATGTGATGTTCGCCAATCATTGCTTCGTCGGCGACGCCGACCACCGCCACGACGACCCCGATGTGCCCGTCACCTGGCAGGGGTTCACGCCGCGCGGGCCGGTGAGAATCGGGTCGAACGTCTGGTTCGGGGTCAACTGCGTGGTCACGGGAGGGGTGACGATCGGCGACCGGGCGGTGATTGGGGCGAACTCCGTCGTGACGAAGGACATACCCCCGGGAGTGATCGCCGCCGGTGCCCCCGCGAAGGTGATTCGCCAGATCGAGTTCCAGCGCTCCGAGCTGATTTAGCTGAGCACCTGGACGACGACCGTCCGCTCCCGCGGTCGGTCGTCGAAGTCGATCAGAACGAGCTGCTGCCACGTCCCCAGCGTCAGCCGCCCGCCGAGGACCGGCACCGACTGCGACGGCCCGACGATCGATGCCCGCTGGTGCGCGTGCGAGTTCGTGTCGTGATTGAGCCGGTTGTGCTCGTAGTCGCCGTGGGTCGGAATCAGCCGCTCGAGCATCGCCTGCAGGTCCTGCACTCCGCCGCGCTCGTACTCCATCGTCGTGATCGCGGCCGTTGACCCGCGCACGAAGGCGACCGCCAGTCCCTCGCCGATACCAGCCGTACCAACCACCCGCTGAACTCCCTCCGTGATGTCGACGACATCGCCGTCACCGCGCGTCGAGAGCCGCAATTCCCCGCTGTGGACGCTCATCCCTTCCACCCTAATACCGGCGGGCGGCACCAAACGGCGACGAGCCGGACATCCAGCCCGGCTCGTCGCGTTAGGGGAGGGTCTGGGCGTCAGACGCCGCGCGGGTGCGGCCCGTGGCCGATGTGCAACTCGTCCATCAGCCTTGGGACCAGCATCAGTGCGCTCACGCCGACGATGACGTAGATCACGTCAAGCAGCGTCCCCGTGCCGAAGATCTCGGCGAGGACGTTCGTGTCGCCGCCGGTCAGCCCGAGGATGCCCCAGTTGAGAGCACCGATCGCCATCACGAAGAAGGCGACCGGCTCGAACTTCCTCAGCAACTCCATCTGCACACACCTCGCTTTCCTGCGAAGCGCTCGTGACCCGTGTCGCGAGCTAGTGACTATTGCAACGAGATATACCCCACGCGGGGCAGGTGGTTACTCAGCCGCGGCCGCCCGTGAAGGTGATTCTGCGCTTCTTCCTGGATTCGTTGCCGGCTGTGTCTGTGGCCACAACGGACATGCGGGCGATCACCGAGCGGAAGTCGCGCAGGGCGGCCCTCCCCGCGCCGCGCGCCTTCCTCGGCACACGCAGCTTCAGGGTCACCGTTTCGCCTTGGGTAGCCTGCCGACTGTCACGCCTGAGCCGGAACCTGACCCGCTTCCTTTCGACTCGGCTCGCCCCTTCTCGCGGCGGGACGCTGATGATCAGAACGCCGGTGCCGGTGACGGAGCAGTCCTCGTCGCACCTAGCACCGACCTCGACGCTCGCGTCAAGCCGCTGGATCTGCCGGCCTCTAAGTCTGAGGTTCGGGCTGTTCGTGTCCGCCGGCCCAGGGCCGCCGGAAGCTTGGGTGTAAGCAGCGAGGTACTGGTCGTGGGGGTCAACCCCCACCCCGGCGTTGTGCGGCTCGGGGACGTAGAGAGTCCCGTCCGAGCCGATCGCGGGGTTCAGCTCGCCGCTGCCCTGGTTGATCGCCGGGATCGCGCGCCTGTCGCTTTCGCTGCCGTCGGCAGGGTTGAGTACGTACAGGGAGCCGAAGAACCCGCCAGCGCCGACGCCGAGGTCGCCGCGCGTGTAGACGCGCCCGTCGCCGCCGACGATGACGGAATGGTTGACCCCGGCGCCGCCGAACGGGAACAACACGCGCCAGCGCTGGGAGCCATCGGGGTTAATTGCGTAGACGCAGCTGTCGGCGTCCTGCTGGCAGTCCCTGGCGGGGAGATAGATTGCTCCGTCCGCGGCGATCGCTGGCGTGCCCCAGCCCGGTACCGGTAGCTCCAGCGGGAAGCTCCAGAGGACGCTGCCGGCCGGGCTTACGGCGTGGCAAGCGTCGGGGAAGAGGCCACAGGCGTAGATCGTGCCGTCGGCGCCGATGCTCGGCGATGAGTTGTTCGGGACCGCACTGCCGGTCTCGGCGGTCCACTTCGGATCGCCGTCGGGCTCATAGGCGTACAGGTCGGCGATCATGAAGTAGATCGTGCCGTCGGTGCCGATCGCCGGCGAGGAGGAGATGCTGGTCGCCTCGGGAGAGACGATCCAATCGAACGTGCAGTCCGCGGGATTGATCGCGTGCAGGCCAGTGTCGAGCGAGGTCACGTAGACCGTGCCGTCGGGACCGATCGCCGGAGAGGAGATGCCGCTGGATTGGAACACGGCGCCGCCGAAGTTGAACTGGTATTTGCATTTCTCGCTGCCGTCGGGGTTGATCGCGTACAGGAAGCTCGGCCCGGCGGTGCAGTGGCCGCTGCCATCTATGGTGCGCCCGCTTTGCGTGTGGACATAGACGGTGCCGTCATCCGCAATCGCCGGCGTCGTCACCCCGGGGACGATTACGCAATTGGTCTCGGGCGAGGGCGGGAACGCGAACCGCCAGCGCAGCGTGCCGTCGGGATTGATCGCGTACAGGAAGCCCGCGGGGTCGTCGTCGATGTCCCCGGTCGGGACGTAGATCGTGCCGTCGGGGCCGATCACCGGCGATGCCGGGTTGCCCTGCACCTGGAAGCGCCACTTGATCCCCAGCTTCGACGGCGCGGCGACGGGGCTTCGCCCCGTGTGCTGGGGGTCGTGCTGGAACATCGGCCAGGGGGAGTCGGCGAGCCCGGCGGCCCCGGCCCGATTGGGGCCTGCAAGCGCTCCGAACAGACCGAAAAACAGGCAGACACAGATGGCGGCTGGGCGACGACCGGGCCAGATCCGTGTGCGCAGGGCCATCAGTTCCGTCTAACGACCTCGCACCCTTTGACTATGTCGCCCTCGTCCCTGATGCACGTGTCGCGACCACGCCCCCCACTGATCACGTCACTGCCGAGACCGCCGTCAAGCCGATCGGCGCCACGCCCGCCGCCGAGTCCGTCGTTGCCGTTGCCGCCGTTGATGCGGTCAGCGCCGTCGCCGGATACGAGCGCGTCGTTGCCGTCCTTGCCCGAGATCCGATAGCCGCCGCGGGAGCTGCCCGTGCCTCCGAAGTCGCGCGTGCTGATGGAGTCCGACCCGCTCCCGCCGACTACCTTCAGCACCAGGTTGCCCGCGTGGGCCGGGAGGACGACGAGCATCGAGCCCTGGCTGCCGCGGACGATCACGTGCGGTTGAACGGGGCCGTCCGCTGGTGGGCGCCGGGGTGGCTTGGCTCCGGGGCTGACCACGATTCGCTCGACGCTGCCCGTCCCGGTGTCAACGATCGTCTGCTGGGTGGAGCGCGTGACGGTAACGAGCACGATGTCGTCACCGGCGCCGGCGAAGGCCGTGCGCGGCGCTTGATCCGCCGGCGATGGTCCGCCTGAGGCTGTCACGACCCTCGCAGGGGTCGCGTCCTCCCCGGGCCGGATCGTGTCTGGACCCGCGGTGCCACAGACGGTCTGCTCGTCGGGCACGCATCCCGGAATCGGCGCGCCGAGCCCGTCGGCCGTGAAGTCCTGGTCGTCGTCGGAGACGCTGATCGAGAACCCGTCCTGATCGGTGACGTCGTAGCCGACGGCGGCGAAGTCGGCCGTCCAGCAACGCAGAACAGGGTCAGGCGGACTGCACTCGGAGTCGGCACCGAGGATCATTGCCGGAGCGCTCCCGCCGAGCGGCCTCCCGCCTCCGAGGCCGACAGTGGAACCGGGTGGCGCCCGTCCGGCGACCACGTTCGCCACGGGATCGACGCTGTCGATGGACAGCGGGATCAAGTCGAGCACCTTCACCGTGGAGGTGGCGAGATCGGTCATCACAACACGTTGTCCCGGCACGAGGTCGACGCCGTAGTCAAAGCCCAGCAAGACCAACTCGGTGGCCCCGACGCTGTCGGTTGTCGCGCTCAGCGGCCCGAACACCGGTTGGCCGTTCGCCGCGAAGACCTGGAAGGAAACCTCCGAGTTGGGTGTGACTGCCACCCCGTTGACCTGATCCAGCTCAAGGTCTGCCCCGACGACGCAATCGGGGAGGAACGACTTGCGCGGGGGGCAGCGCAGCGGCTCAGGCACTCGAGTCACGTCTCCATCCGTGTCTCTGAAAGTCGCCCCGGCAGAGGTTTGGGGGGTGATGTCCGCAGGCTCTGTGAGTCCGCCACCGCATGGCGAGCCCGGCGAGCAGGTTCGGAAATCGGCTGTCCAGGATCCATCGGGGTCGACGAAGACCTGCTTTCCCGCAAAGGCCACAATCTGCCCTCCGACGATCGGGCTGCCGAGCGTTACATCGATCAAGTCGCCCGGACGCCCGGTGCCGGAGACGGTGTCGCTCTCCTCGTCGACCGTCAGGATCGTGTGGGGGGATACCTCGTGCGTCTTCACGGTCCCGGTGGCCTCGTCTGTGACCACGGCGTAGTTGCCGGGGGTGATTGGCGCGCCGCCCAGGAGCGGCCCCGTCCCGGTGCTGCCCGTGCCGTCCGTCGGAAGCGTCAGCGGCCCGAAGTGCGGCGCATCGCCGGCCTCGAAGCCGGCTTTCGACGCGTAGATCTCGATCTTCACGGGGCTCTGGGGGGTAAACGAGTCGACCCGCAGATTCGCGACGCCGTTTTCGCCGCCGAGACCGACGATGATGAAGCACTGCGTCGCCTGCTCGGCCGGCGAGTTGGCGGGGCAACCCGGCGTCCCCCCCTGTGCGGCGGCGTCGCCGACCACGGCGCAGGCGACGAAGAGCAGCGCGCACGTTGCCGCGATTGTCCTTGCCCGGCGTCTGGGGTGAGAAGCAGCCATCCGCTCCCTTGCCCGTTGTGTGAATGGGCACGAGGATCGTACACCCGGGAAGCGTGTCATCGGGCGCGATTTCGCCGTACTCGAGAGGCGGGAACCGGGCCGTGTCGCGTACCCATACTGCGGGAAGCGTGAGGGAGCACGGTCGACGAGGCGCGGTCCAGTCCCCCCGCTCCACACTGCTCGTGCTCGCATGCGGCACAGCGCTGGCCTGCACCGACTTCGGGGGCATATCCGATTTTGCCACTGCCCTGGCGATCCAGGCCGACGGGAGAATCGTGGTCGCGGGGGTCACCGACCAGGGGCTGAACCCCGACAACTTCGCGCTCGCCCGCTTCGAGGGCGGCGAGCCACCGCCCCCGCCGCCGGAGGAGCCGCCCCTGAAATGCAAGGACGAACAGCGACGATTCGCGCCGTGCCCGGCACGGTGACGAGAGGCACGGCGGGCAACGACGTGATCGTCGGTACCGCCAAGCGCGACCGGATCAAGGCCGGCCGGGGCAGGGACGTCGTCTGCGGGCGTCGCGGAAACGACCGGCTCGCCGGCGGTGCCGGCCGCGACCTGCTGCTCGGCGGTAAGGGCCGCAAGGATCGCTGCCTGGGCGGCCCCGGCAAGGACCGGACAAAAAGCTGCTGAGGCGGCTACCAGTCCCAGGCCGAATGCGAGACGAGGCTCTCCTGTTCCAGGTAGCGGCGCAGCTCGGCCAGCTCGTTCGGCTCGATCGCGTAGCTGTGCTCGGCGTCGGGGAAGCGGTGACCGCGGACCTCTTCGGCGTAGGCGCGGACGCCCTCGACCATCTCGGTGCGGACCTCCTTGTAGCGCTTGACGAAGCGCGGAGTGTGGCCGCCGAAGATCCCGAGCAGGTCGTGGAAGACGAGCACCTGACCGTCGGTGTGGGGGCCGGCCCCGATCCCGATCACCGGGATCTCAACCTTCGGCATCAGCGCGTCGGTGACCGCGGACGGGATCGCCTCGAAGACGATTGCGAAGCAGCCGGCCGCCTGTAGCGCCAGCGCCTCGTCGGCGATCTGGCTCGCGCGCTCGGCGGTCTTCCCCTGGGCCTTGTAGCCGCCGAGCTGAGTTGCTGTTTGCGGAGTGAGGCCGACGTGGCCCATCACCGGGATCCCCGCGCGGATGATCGCGCGCGCCCTCTCGACCGATGCGCCGCCGCGCTCGAGCTTGACCGCGTCGCAACCCGCCTCCTTGACGAATCGCAGCGCGCTGGCGATCGCCTGCTCGTTGGAGCCCTCATAGGACCCGAAGGGCAGGTCGCCCACCAGCAGCGGCGTCTTCAGGCCGCGGCGCACGGCGGCGGCGAGGATCACCATCTCGTCCATCCCGACCGGGACCGTTGAGTCGTAGCCGAGCACCGTCATCGCGGCCGAGTCCCCGACCAGGACGACGTCCACACCCGCCTCCTCCACCACCTGCGCCGAGGGGTGGTCGTACGCCGTCACCATCACGATCGGCTCGCCCAACCGCTTCATCTCGGTCAGCTGCGGGATCGACACCGGGCGGGGCCCACCGGCTGGGCTTGGCGCGGCGCTCACGAGCGCTCCTCCGCGCTCAGCAGCACCTCCGGGTGGCTGTCCACTGCGACGGTCCGATTGTGATCGTCGACGTGAACGACCAGCGGCGCGTACGCGTCGAGGTCCCGCTCATCGTAGGCGGCGTACGAGGCGATGATCACCTTGTCGCCCTCAGTGACGAGGCGGGCGGCGGCGCCGTTGATCTGGATCTGGCCCGGCTCGCCCTCGATCGCGTAGGTGACCATCCGGGCGCCGTTGGCGATGTCCCAGACGTGGACCTGCTCGTTCGGCAGCAGGTCGGCCTCACGCATCAGCTCGGCGTCGACGCTGACGGAGCCGATGTAGTCGACGTCGCACGCCGTGATCGTCGCGCGGTGGATCTTTGACTTGAGCATCTGGCGTTGCATGTGGCTAGTTGCCTCCAATGACGATGTTGTCGATCAGTCTCGTTTTGCCGACTCGTGCGGCGACGGCGACCAGAACGGGTCGTCCGTTGAAGGTGGTTGCGGGGGTGAGGTCGTGTGCGTCGAGCGCCTCGAGGTACTCGGGGTCGACCCCGGAGCGCTCGAGCTCGGCCCGCGCGGCGGCGACGACGGCGGCGATTGGCGCGCCATCTGCCGCGGAGCGCTTCGCGGCTTCCAGGGCGCGGCTGAGCGCCGCGGCGCGATCGCGTTCGCCGTCGCTCAGATACGCGTTGCGTGAGCTCATCGCGAGCCCGTCCGGCTCTCGCATGGTGGGTAAGACCTCGATCCGGACGGGAAAGTCCAGATCGGCCGCCATCCGCCGGATAACCGCCGCCTGCTGTGCGTCCTTCTGCCCGAAGTAGGCGACCTCGGGCTGGACCACGTTGAAGAGCTTGGCGACGATCGTGGTGACGCCGCGAAAGTGATCGGGCCCGCGCTGGCCCGGGTCGCCCTCGAGCACCTCGGTGAGCCCTCCCTCCACCGCAACCGAAGTCGCGAACCCGGCGGGGTAGACGTCGGACGCGGCCGGCGCGTAGATCAGGTCGACCTCGGCCTCCTCGGCGCTCGCAGCGTCCCGCGCTTCGTCGCGCGGATAGCGGTCGAGATCCTCGCCGGGTGCGAACTGGGTGGGGTTGACGAAAAGGCTCATCACGACGACGTCGCAATCCCTTCGCGCGGCGCGCAGCAGCGAAAGATGCCCCTCGTGCAGCGAGCCCATGGTCGGCACGAGGCCGATCCGGGCTCCCGTGCGGCGCGGTGCGGCGAGGGCATCGCGCAGCTCGGCCTTGGTGCGCACGATTCTCATCGCGTCGCCTCGGCTCGCATCGCGAGCGCCCGAGTGCGCTCCGCCAGCGCCTCGTACAGGGGGAGCAACTCAGGCGCGCTCACGCGCAGCGCCTGCAGATGGCGTTCGACGGTGGCCTCGTCGCCGCGGGCGATCGGCCCGGTCAGCGCCGCTTCGCCGCGCTCGGACCAGTTCGCCGCGGTTCGAAGCACGAGAGGCGAGAGCAGCCCACGTGCGTCTTCGACCCCAGCTCGCGTGAGCAGCTCGGCGGCGGATTCCTGGAGGGCGACGAGAAAGTTGGAGGCGATCGATGCCGCGGCGTGATACGCGGCCCGGGCGTCGTCGGCAAGCTCGAACGGCCGCATCCCGAGCCGTTCGGCGAGCCAGCTCGCGAAGCGAACCGCTTCGGGGCTGGAGCCGCTGATCGCACATCCGGCTCCGAAGAGGTCGGAGCTGGCATCGGGCAGGGTCTGAAGCGGGTGGAGGACGAACGTCTCGGCTCCCCGCACGCGCGCCGGATCGAGCGCCTCTGTCCCGATCGCGCCGCTGGTGTGGCCGACGAGCCGCAGGGGCGGCACCGACTCCGCGACCCGCTCGACCGCATCCGCGATCGCGCTGTCCGGAACGCACAGCAGCGCCACCTCGGATCGACGGCAGACGGCCTCGAGTTGGTCCCGGTCGGCGAGCTCGATGGAAAGCCCCGCGCCGGCCCCCGCGCGCGCAATCGATCCGCCGGCGCGGCCGGCGCCGACGACGGCAATCGGTTGGGGTGGGGTCGAATCCCGTTCCAGTTCTCGCATCGGAGATACCAGACGGCGTCTGGGGTTGTGAGCAACGGTCACCGGCCCGAGTCGGCCGGTAGGTCCACGCCCGGAACTCGCCGGGTCGCGGCCACTGCGAATAATACGGAGAGCGCCCCCCGGGCTCGCCGCTCCAACTGTGACGTAGCGCACACAACGGCTACCCGGCCGGCGGCGATTCCCGCAGTTTGCGCGAGACGATCTGCGTCACCCGGTCCACCCGGCCCGAAATACCATCCGAAGCCAAATGCCCATCTACGAGTTTCTCTGCGGCGAATGCGGCCATCGCTTCGAGGAGCTGGTCGCCGCCGGGACCGAGGCCAAGCCTGCCCGGCTTGCGGTGACGCCCGCGCCAAGCGGATCATGTCCTCGCCTTCGGCCTCTCCGAAGCTGGCCAAGACAGCCGCCCAGAACCGGCGCCTGGAGGACAAGCGCGGGGTGACGCGCGGCGGCGCCCTGGAGCGGTTCAAGCAGAGCCGCCGCAAGGCGGAGGTCCGCGTCCGGGTCGCCCGGGAAGGGCGGGTCATGAGCGATTCGCGCGGCGGAGCGCCGCAGCGCCCTGGTCGAGGTCTACCGCGAGGCCTCGGTCTGCGAGCGCTGCCCGCTGTCCGCAACGCGTAACACGGTCGTGTTCGGCAATGGGGATGCCGACGCGGATCTGATGTTCGTCGGCGAAGCGCCCGGGCGCGGAGGAGGATCGGCAGGGGTTGCCGTTCGTCGGCCGCGCGGGGGCGCTTCTCACCGAGCTCCTGGCCGGGATCGACCTGACCCGGGAGGACGTGTTTGTGTGCAATGTCTTGAAATGCCGCCCTCCTGGAAACCGCGACCCGCATCCCGAGGAGATCGAGTCGTGCTGGCCCTACCTGGAGAGCCAGCTCGAGCTGATCGAGCCGAAGGTGATCGCGACGCTCGGGAACTTCGCGACGAAGCTGCTGACCCGCAACCAGACGGGGATCACGCGCGTCCGCGGGACTCCGCAGGAGCACACTCTCGGCGGGCGAAGCGTGCTCGTGATGCCGCTCCTGCATCCGGCGGCGGCCCTGCGCACGCCCTCGCTGGTGGAGACTCTGCGGGGAGACTTCGCGCGCCTCAGGGAGCTGCTGGCAAGCGAGGCGCCGGGGTTCGAGACTGAGGGCCCGGTGGCACTGGCGGCGGGCGCGCCGGACGGCGACCAGCTCGACCTGTTTGCCTAGCGGGGAGCCACACTGCTTCCGGCCTCGAGCACCAGTGCCGGCCCGGGGGAAACCGAGGAGGTCGGCGCCCGGCTCGCAGCAGAGCTCGCGCCCGGCGATCTCGTCCTCGTCAGCGGCGAGCTGGGCGCGGGGAAGACGACCCTGATCCGCGGCGCCTGCCGCGCGCTTGGGGTCACCGAGCCGGTGACCTCGCCGACCTTCACCATCGGCCACCGCTATCAGGGCCGAACCGCCGTCTCGCATCTGGACTTCTACCGCCTGGCCGGAGGCGGGCCCGGCGCGGGCCCGGCGGCGCTCGGCGAGGAGCCGGGGTTGCTCGACGACTACCTGGATCCAGGCGCGATCGTGTTCGCCGAGTGGCCCGATGCAGCCGGCCCGCTGCTGGAGGCAGCCCGAAGCCGCGGCGGGCGCGTTATCCGGGTGCTGATCAGCCACGCGGGGGAGGACAGGCGCGGGATCACCATCGAGGACGCCGCGGGGCAATAGCTTCTCCGCATCATGGCTCGCATTCTGGGCTTCGACACAGCCACAGGGGACGTCAGCGTCGCCGTCACCGAAGACGGCGAGGCGGTGGCGGGGAGCCTGCTCGAGGGGCCAGCCGAGGGACCACCCAACCACGCCTCCGCGCTGCTGCCGGAGATCGAGCGCATCGTCACGGAGACGGGTGGGTGGGAGCGGGTCGACCGGATCGCGGTCGGCGTCGGCCCCGGCTCGTACACCGGGCTGCGAATCGGCGTCGCCACCGCACGCGCGCTGGGCCAGGGACTGGCGAAGCCGATCACTCCGATCTCGACGCTCGCCGCCCTCGGCCGCGGGCTTGCCGAGCTCCCCGCCGCCGTCGGAAGGGCGCTGCTGCCGGTGATCGACGCCCGCCGCTCCGAGGTGTTCGCGTCTCTGATCGACGCCGGAGGGGCGACCCGGTGGGAGCCTTTCGTATCCGCGCCGGAGGACCTTGGGCGGCGGCTTCGGGAGCAGCGGCTGAGGCCGCTGGCAGCCGGATCGGGGGCGCTACGATTTCGGCGTGAGCTCGAAGAGGCGGGTGCCGAGGTGCTTCCAGCGACCGACAATGCCCACCGGGTTGCGGCGCGGCACCTGTGTCTACTCGCCGAGCAAGCGCAGGGTGTCGCCCCGCCGGAGGTGAAGCCGGTTTACCTGAGGGCACCCGATGCCGAACGATGGATTGAGCGAGACCATGGCGAACCAAGACTCTGATTTCGAGCGTGCAACGAGCGCGATGATGGAACCCGGCCTGGAGCTCGAGATCCGCCGGCTCACATACAGCGATCTGCCTTCCGTGCTGGCGATCGAGCGGCGATCGTTTCCGACGCCCTGGTCGTTGGCGATGTTCGTCTTGGAGCTCTCCAAGCCGTCCGGGATCTGCCTCGCGGCGATGACGAACAGCGGCATGGCCGGCTACATCGTCTGCTCCCGCTACGCCGATGTCTGGCATCTGATGAACGTGGCCGTCGACCCCGGGCGACGCCGCGAACGCGTCGCCACCTCCCTGATCGAGCGCCTTCTCGAGGAGACCGGAGCCGGTTCGCGGCTCACCCTCGAGGTGAGGGCGTCGAACCGCGTCGCGATCGAGATGTACGAGCAGTTCGGGTTCCGCGCCGCCGGGAAGCGCCGGCGCTACTACCACGACAACGGCGAGGACGCCCTGATCATGTGGCTCGCGCCGGCGCCCGTCGGGGCCTAGTCGCCCGGTTTGCTCACCCTCGCTATCGAGACGTCCTGCGACGACACCTGCGCGGCGGTTGCCGATGGCGGGCGGGTGCTTTCGAACGTCGTCTCCTCCCAGGCCGCCTTCCACGAGCGCTACGGCGGAATCGTGCCCGAGGTCGCCTCCCGCCACCATCTCGAGCTGCTGAACCCGGTCGTCGATGCCGCGCTCGGTGAGGCCGGCGCAAGGCTTCGCGACATCGACACGTTCGCAGTCACCCGTGGGCCGGGCCTGATCGGGGCATTGCTCGTCGGCGTCAGCGCCGCCAAGGCGCTCGCCGCCTCCTCTCGCAAGCCGCTGGCCGGCGTCGACCACCTGCACGGGCATGTCGCGGCCGCGTTTCTCGAGCCCGACCCGCTCGAGCCGCCGTTCCTGTGCCTGATCGCGAGCGGCGGACACACGCTGCTGGCCGCGGTCAACGAGCCACGGGGCTTCGAGATCCTCGGACAGACCCTCGACGACGCCGCCGGGGAAGCCCTCGACAAGGGCGCCCGCCTGCTGGGGTTGGGTTATCCGGGCGGTCCCGCGATCGAGCGCCTTGCCCGCGAGGGAGATGGCGAGGCGTTTGGGTTCCCCGTCGCGATGCGGCATGAGCCCGGGCTGGAGTTCAGCTTCAGCGGGTTGAAGACCGCGCTCGCGTACAGGGTCAGGGACCTCGGCGAGGGCGAGCTCGAGGCGAGGCGTTCGGATCTTGCCGCCTCCTATCAGGCTGCGGTAGTCGAACAGCTCGTCTCGCGGCTGGACCGAGCGCTCGCCGGCGGCGAATGGAGCGCCGTGGTGCTGGGGGGCGGCGTCGCTGCGAACTCGCTGTTGCGCGAGCGGTCCGCCGATGTGTGCGAGAAGCGCGGGGCGCGGCTGAAGCTTGTTCCGCCGGAGCTGTGCACCGACAACGCGGCGATGATCGCCTCGGCCGCCCGATTCGTGGACGCGGCGCCCTACCCCGACTATCTGGCCTGGGACGCGTGGACAACCCGGAACTAGTGTTGTACTCGCGCCCCGACTGCCACCTCTGCGACGAGGCGCGAGACGGTCTGCATGCGCTTGCGCTCGATGGCGCTCGCTTCGATCTCGTCGAGGTGGATATCGAGCGCGACGACAGCACGCTCGCCACGTACCTGGAGCGGATTCCTGTGATTGAGATTGCGGGAGAGGTGGTCTGCGAGCTCGGGCTGGACCTCGACGCGGTGCGAGCCAGGCTCGATACTGTCACGGCATGACCGAGCAATCGGGGACAGGCAGCGCGACGACCGGACCGGGTGAGGACTTGGTTCCCGGCAGTGGCGCTGGACCGTCGGCTGACGGCGCTGAGCGGCTCTCACTCGGCGTCGCTGCTCGCCTGTCGCGCTACCTCCAGGTGCTGATCCAGGCTCGGAAGATGGGCAAGGACACGATCTCCTCTCAGGAGCTGGCCGAGTACACGCACATCAACTCGACCCAGATCCGGCGTGATCTCTCGGGGTTCGGGAAGTTCGGCAAGCGCGGCGTCGGCTACGGAATCGACTCGCTGGTGAGCGAGATTCGAAAGATCCTCCGTACGTCGGGGCAGCACAACATCGCGCTCTTCGGGGCGGGCAACCTGGGCCAGGCGATTGCCGGCTCAGACATCTTCGGGGACCACGGATTCCGCGTTGCGGCCGTCTTCGACGTCGATCCCGAGCGCGTCGGCACCACCGTCGGCAGCAGCGTTTCGGTGCGCGACTTCTCAGACCTCGAGCAGGTCGTCGCCGAGGAGAACATCGTTGTCGGCGTGCTCGCGGTGCCCGCCGGCGCCGCGCAGGAAGTCGCGGATCGCCTCGTCGAGCACGGCGTCAAGATCATCTTCAACTACTCCGAGCAGCTGCTCGACGTCCCGCCCGAGGTGACCGTGCACACCTCCAGCCCCGCAGTCGACCTGCTCTACGCGCTCTACTTCTACCTCACCTGAATCGGGCACCCGGGATGGCGTCCCTCGACATGGCGCGGGCGCGCGAGGTGTTCGAGTCATCTCAGGACTTCACGATCGGGCTCGAGGAGGAGTTCGCGCTTCTGAACCCCGACACCCTCGAGCTCGAGCACCGCTTCGAGGAGGTATACGAGCGCTGCCTCGAGGATGACCTCCTTGCCGAGTCCGCGGCGGGAGAGCTGATCGATACCGAGATCGAGATCCGCTCCGGGCGCGGCGAGAGCTTCGCTCAGGCTGCCGGCTACCAGGAGGAGCGCCGCGCCCGCCTCTTTGCTCTCGCGGAGAGCATGGGAATCGCGCTCGCGGCGCTGGGGACCCACCCGTGGGCCAGCTATCTCGACCAGCGGATCATCGACACGCCTCACTACCGGCGGCTGAAAGGCGATCTCGGCTACGTCGCCAGGCGCAACAACACGTGGAGCATGCACGTGCACGTCGGGATCCGCGGCTCTGACCGCGCGATCGCAATCTGCGACCACATGCGCGCGATCCTGCCGACCCTGCTGGCGTTGTCGGCGAGCTCTCCGTTCCTCGACGGGCAGGACACGGGCCTGCACTCGATCCGCACCGAGATCTTCACCCGCGTCTTCCCACGCTGCGGGATCCACGAGCCGTTCCGTGACTGGGCCGGGTACCGGGACTTCGTCGAGCTTCTCGTCCGCACCAACTCGATCGTCGAGTCGACGCAGCTGTGGTGGAGCGTGCGCCCGCACCATGCCTTCGGGACCGTGGAGGTGCGAATCTGCGACGCGCAGATGCGCGGCGACGAGTCGTTCTCGCTGGCGGCGCTGATGGCCGCCTGCGTGGCCCAGTCGGCGCTCGACTACGACGACGGCCGGCTTGCGGAGCCACTTGGCGAGCGCAAGATCGAGGAGAACCTGTGGCGAGCGATTCGCTTCGGGATGGACGGCAAGCTGATCGACTTCGGGCGTGGGGAGGAGATCGAGACGCGGGCGGTCGTCGAGCAGCTGCTCGAGTGGACGGCTCCCGCGCGCGAGGCGTTGGACCTCCCGATTCAAGTGTCGCCGCTTAACGGTGCACAGCGGCTACGCCGAGCATTCGAGGAGGGCGCCGGGATCGAGGACGTCTATCGCGGCGCCGTCGAGGAGACCCGTCGGACGTATGCCCCGGAGCAGGTCGTCGGTTAGCCTGCGGACCAGGTGATCTAGTGGAGGACTCTCCCGTCAACGAGCAGGCTCAGCCGACCGATCCCGCGCAGTCCGGCGCTTCGGAGGAGGAGCTGCGCGCACAGCTCGAGGAGGAGCTGCGCAAGGTCCGGATCGAGGAGGTCGTGCTGCAGAGCACCGCGAGCATCGTCAACCTGACCGCGCGACGGATAGCGAAGGAGGACGAGCGCGACCTGGAGCAGGCACGGGTTGGAATCGAGGCGGTGCGGGCGCTGACTCCGCTGCTGCCGGACGACGTCCAGCCGCAGATCCGAAACGCGCTCTCCGAGCTCCAGGTGCTGTATGCCCGCGCGGCGGGAGGCGGCGACGAGGCCGGGGGCGAAGGAGCGGAGCCTTCCGAAGCCGATCAGCCACCGCGCCCGGAACAGCCTCCGCAACCGCCGCCGAGCCGCCAGCCGCCACCGAAGCTCTGGACCCCTCCCGGGTCCTCTTAGGACGGGCGATCCGGCTAGACTCCCCGCGCCTGCGGCCGCTTTTGCGCGGCCGCGTTCCACGTAGATAACCCGGAGGGAAGAAAGCTTTGACGGAGTTCTTTACCGATTGGGGCGTGATCGTCGCGCTCGCTTGCGCCGCCGCCGCGATTCTCTACGGCGCGATCATCACCCGGCGTCTGCTCGCGCTCTCGCCCGGAAACGAGCAGATGCAGGAGATCTCGGGCGCCGTCCAGGAGGGCGCCCAGGCCTACCTGCGCCGCCAGTACACGATCATCGCCGCGGTCGCGCTTCCGCTCGCGATCCTGCTCTGGATCGTCCAGGGAGACGTGCTCCCCGCGATCGGCTTTCTGATCGGAGGCGTGCTCTCCGGCGCCGCCGGCTTCATCGGCATGAACCTGTCGGTGCGCGCGAACGCCCGCGTCGCGGAGGCCGCTCGCGGCGGCGTGCCACCGGCACTCGACGTCGCCTTCAAGGGCGGTTCGGTGACGGGCATGCTGGTGGTCGGGCTCGCCCTGATCGGCGTCGCCGGCTACTTCGGGATCCTCGTCCTCGCCGACAAGACCGACAAGGAGGCGGTGGATGCGCTGATCGGCCTCGGCTTCGGCGGTTCGCTGATCTCGGTCTTCGCCCGGCTCGGCGGAGGCATCTTCACCAAGGCCGCCGACGTCGGCGCCGACCTGGTCGGCAAGGTCGAGGCGGGCATCCCCGAGGACGACCCCCGCAACCCGGCGGTGATCGCCGACAACGTCGGCGATAACGTCGGCGACTGCGCCGGCATGGCCGCCGACCTGTTCGAGACTTACGCGGTGACGTCGGTCGCGGTGATGCTGCTCGGGGTGCTCACCTTCCCCGAGTTCGCGCGAGAGGTGGCGATCTATCCGCTCGTGATCGGCGCCGTGGCGATCCTCGCCTCGATCGTCGGTGCCCTGTCGGTTCGCACCACCACAGGGAACGTCGAGGCGGCGCTGTACAGGGGCCTGTTCGTATCCGGGCTGCTGTCGGCCGCGGCTTTCTACCCGATTACCGATTGGCTCATGGACGGCCCGCTGAGCGGCGCGATCGGGAGCCTCGAGGGCATCACCGTCACCGATCTGTGGCTGTGCGCGCTGATCGGGATCGCGGTGACGGCGTTCCTGTTCGTGATCACCGACTACTACACGTCAACCCGCTTCCGGCCCGTGAAGGCAATCGCGAAGGCGTCGCAGACGGGTCACGCGACCAACATCATCCAGGGCCTCGCGCAGGGGTTCCAGTCGACGGCGGCGCCGGCGCTGGTGCTCGCGCTCGCGATCCTCGGTGCGAACGAGCTCGCGGGCATCTACGGGATCGGGGTCGCGGTGATGGCACAGCTCTCCCTGACCGGGCTGATCGTGGCGCTCGACGCCTTCGGCCCGATCACCGACAACGCCGGCGGGATCGCTGAGATGGCCGACCTGCCTGAAGACGTGCGCAACGTCACCGACCCGCTCGACGCGGTCGGGAACACGACCAAGGCCGTCACCAAGGGGTACGCGATCGGCTCCGCCGCGCTGGCGGCGCTGGTGTTGTTCAAGGCATTCCAGCTCGAGCTTGCCGACGAGCCGGGGGGCGCCGGGATCAGCTTCGACATCGCCGACCCGGCGGTTCTGATCGGGCTGCTGATCGGCGGGATGATGGTCTACCTCTTCGCCGCGTTAGCAATCGAGGCCGTCGGACGCGCCGGCGGCCAGGTGGTCGAGGAGGTGAGGCGTCAGTTCCGCGAGAAGCCGGGAATCATGGCCGGGACCGAGAAGCCCGAGTACGGGCACACGGTTGCGATCGTCACCGCGGCGGCACAGAGGGAGATGATCCTCCCGTCGCTGATTCCGATCGCGATCCCGCTGATCGTCGGCGTTATCAGCGCCGAGGCGCTCGGCGGCCTGCTGATCGGCGTCATCGTCGTCGGCTTCTTTGCCGCGGTCTCGATGACCGCCGGCGGTGGCGCCTGGGACAACGCCAAGAAGCTGATCGAGGACGGTGCCTACGGCGGCAAGGGATCGGAGGCCCACGCGGCGTCGGTCACCGGCGACACGGTCGGCGATCCCTACAAGGACACTGCCGGCCCGGCGATCAACCCGATGATCAAGGTCGCCAACATCGTCGCGCTGCTGATCATCCCGATCATCGCGTTGTAGGCAGACTCCCGGTAGCCGTGGGCGAGCCGGTCAACGTCAGCGACTACGAGCGCCTCGCCGAGCAGGCGCTGGAGCCGGGCGCGCACGGATACTTTGCCGGCGGGGCGGGCGACGAGCGCACGCTGCGCGAGAACGTCGCTGCGTTTGCCCGCTGGCGGTTGCGGCCGCGGATGCTGGTCGACGTCGGTGAGGTGAGCGCAAGCACCACTGTCCTCGGCGAGGAGGTCTCTATGCCGGTGCTCGTCGCTCCGACCGCGTTCCAGCGCCTGGCGCACCCGGACGGCGAGCCGGGGATGGCGCGCGCCGCGGCGGCCGCCGGAACGCTCTTCTGCCTCTCGACGATTGCGACCTCGCGGCCGAGCGAGATCGCGGCCGCAGCCCCCGACGCCCCGCGCTGGTTTCAGCTCTACCTGTTTCGCGACCGGGCAGTCACCAGCGCGCTCGCCGAGGAGGCGATCGAGCACGGGTTCAACGCAATCGTGCTGACTGTCGACGCACCTCGCGCGGGCCGTCGCGAGCGCGACCTGCGCACGGGCTTCGCGGTCCCGCCGGAGGTCGGGGTACCGAGTCTCGACGCGGCGATCGGCGGCGACAAGCCGATCACGATCCAGGACGTGTTCGCGCAGGTCGACCCGACGCTCACCTGGGAGGACCTGGAGCGCCTGTGCGACGAGCTCGATGTCCCGGTGCTGATCAAGGGCGTGATGACCGCTGAGGATGCGTCGCTCGCCGTCGAGCACGGCGCCGCCGGAATCGTCGTCTCCAACCACGGCGGGCGTCAGCTCGATTGCGCCGGGGCGAGCCTGGACGCGCTGCCGGAGGTGGTGGAAGCGGTGGAGGACCGGGTGGAGGTGTTCATGGACGGCGGCGTGCGGCGAGGGACGGACGTGCTCGTTGCGCTGGCGCTCGGGGCCCGGGCGGTGCTGATCGGACGTCCGCCGCTGTGGGGACTGGCGGTGGCTGGGGAGCAGGGTGCTCGTGCCGTGCTCGAGATCCTTCGCGACGAGGTCGAGCTGGGGCTTTGCCTGCTCGGATGCCCGACGCCCCGGGAGATCAGTCGCGCGCACGTCTCCAGGGCGCCGGCTTGACCTGCGCGCTGCCTATATTCGTGTCTCGTGGCTGAGCGACATCCGCGCGAGGAGACGCTGCGGCGGGTCCATGGCACCGGGGCGTTGTTCTCGGCTGCTTACGGGAACGTCGGCTCGTCGATCTATTACGCGCTCGGGGTGGTGGCGGCCTTCGCCCTCGGCCTGACCCCGGTTGCGTTCGTGATCGCAGGCCTGATCTTCGTCTGCACCGCGGCCACCTACATCGAGGGAACCGTGCTGTATCCCGAGGCGGGCGGCTCCGCCAGCTTCGCGCGCCACGCATTTAACGAATTCGTCAGCTTCATCGCCGGCTGGGGACAGATGCTCAACTACATCATCACCGTCGCGATTTCGGCCTTTTTCGTCCCGCATTACCTGGGGGTGTTCTGGGATCCGCTCGGGAGTGGGCCGTGGGACGTGTTCGCCGGCATCGCCTTGATCGCGGCGCTGGCGGCACTGAACATCAAGGGGACGAAGGAGTCGGCGCGCTTCAACCTCATCCTGGCCATCGGCGATCTCGCCACGCAGGTGCTTCTCGTCCTGATCGGTCTCGCCCTGGTGTTAGACCCGGACATCCTCGTTTCGCAGGTGGACCTGGGTGTGGCGCCGACTTGGGGCGACTTCCTGCTGGGGATTGCGGTCGGGATGATCGCCTACACCGGCATCGAGACGATCTCGAATATGGCCGAGGAGGCGCGGGATGCGCGGCGGACGATCCCGAGGGGCACGGGGCTGACGGTGCTGGCGGTGATCGGTCTGTATTCGCTGCTGCCGATCATCGCCCTGTCGGCGATGCCTGTCACGCAGGACGCGGCGGGCGCATACACCACAGAGCTGGGGACGACGTTCGCCGACGACCCGGTGCTGGGGATAGTCGAGAACCTGGGGCTGTCGGCGGCGTTTACGGATGTGCTGCGCGTCTATGTCGGTGTGCTGGCGGCAGTGATTCTGGTGATCGCGACGAACGCCGCCTTGATCGGCGTCTCGCGGCTGACGTTCTCGATGGGCCAGTACCGACAGCTCCCGGAGCGATTACGTCAGGTCCACCCGCGGCTGCACACGCCATTCGTCGCGATTCTGGTGTTCAGCGGAGCGGCGGCGATCACCCTGATTCCGGGCGAGACCGACCTGCTGGCGACGATGTATTCGTTCGGGGCGATGCTCTCGTTCACGATTGCGCATGTTTCGGTTCTGCGCCTGCGCGCCCTGCAGCCGATCGAGAAGCGTCAGGACGAGAACCGTTGGAAGCCCCGGTTGAACGTGCGCGCGTTCGGGGTCGAGGTGCCGATCACCGCGGTCCTCGGAGGTCTGGGCACGTTCGGCGCCTGGATCGTTGTCATGGCGCTCGATCTGCGCACCCTGGCGATCGGGGCGGGGTGGATGCTTGTGGGGATCGCGGTGTACCTGCTTTACCGGCGCTCGCAGCGCCTGCCGCTGACGAAGACCGTCAAGGTCGAGTCGATTGAGCCGCTGGGGGTGGACGAGCCCGAGTACGAGAGCGTCCTGGTCGCATTCGAGGACGATCCGTTCCGGGAGGAGACGATCGCCACGGCCGCCCGGCTGGCCGCCCGTCGGCTGCGCGGGATCCACGTCCACTCGATGCTCAACGTTCCCACCTACCTGCCGCTGGACGCGCGGCTGGACGCGCAGGAGGGCGAGGCGCAGAGCAAGGTCGAGCGCGCGAAGCTGATCGCGGGAGGGCGCGTCACCGGTCACGTGGCAAGGATCAGGCCGGGGCAGGCTGGGAACGAGATCGCCGACGAAGCCGAGCGAATCAACGCGGCCGCAATCGTGGTCCAGCTCAACTACCGCAACGGCAAGCCGTTGTACTCGAAGACGCTGGAGACAGTCCTGAGGCGGCGCCCGTGCCGCGTGATCGTGGTCGCGAAGCCGGAGCCGGTGGTGACGCCGGGCCAGATCGACCCGGCAATCGTTCGCGAGACGGTTACAACATGAATACCGCCGAATCCTCCGCTTCGCGTCCGGTTCGGCTCGATCTCATCTGCATGAGATGAGGTGATGACGATGCAGCCCTCTGACGGATATGCGCTCGCGACGCGGGCCTTCTCGGTCGTGATCATCGGCGTCGGGATCGCGATCGTCGTCGTCACGCTCAGCAACGGCGGGGGGTGGCGTCGTTCGGGATCCTGATCGGGGTCGTGTTCAGCGCGATCGGCGCCGGTCGCCTGTACCTGGCGCTGCGGGGCGAGCGGTGATGGAGGTGAGGCGGCAGCTGGCGCGCAGGGATGCTCTGGCGCGGCGCTACCTGGGGATTCCGTGGTTGTTCGCGGTCGCGTTCTCGAGCGTCGGCCTGTCGATCTACTTCGCGCTCGGCCTGGTGGCTGACGACGGGCTCGGGCTGACGCCGCTGATCTTCCTCGTCGCCGGCTTGCTGTTCGCGCTGACGACGATGACGTACGTCGAGGGCTCGGCGATGTTCCTTCAGCGCGGCGGGTCGGCGACGTTTGCCAGCCACGGCTTCAACGAGCTGGTCAGCTTCATCGCCGGCTGGGCGATCCTGATCGACTACATCATCGTCGTCGCGCTGGCCGCGATCTCGGTCCCGCACTACCTGACGCCGCTGAGCGATTCGTTCGGAGAGCCCGGGTGGGAGACCGTGCTTGCCGGGGCCGTGATTGCGCTGGTGGCAGCGGTCAACATCGGCGGGCTGACCGGACAGCGGCGGCAGGCGCTTCTGACTGGCGTCGCGCTCGCCGGGGTGACGCTGCTGGTGGCGGTGATCGTCATCGGCATGGCGACGTCGCTCGACCCCGGGGCACTGACGGCGGAGCTCGACCTGTTCTCGTCCCCGAGCGTCGAGGATCTGATCTACGCGACGGTGATCGCGACCGTCGCGTACGCGGGAATCGAGGCCGCGTCGAACCTGGCGCCCGACCTTGATTGGGTGCCTGACGACCTGCGACGGGTCGTGAAGGCGGGGGCGGTGGTGGTGCCGATCCTGTACACGGGGGTTGCCGCTGTCGCGCTGATGGCGGTGCCGGTGGTGGCGACCCCCGCCGGGCCCGAGACGCCGCTCGCCGGGGCGTTCCTCGAGCAGCCGCTGCTCGGGGTGGTGATGAGCTTCGAGCCCGTCTGGCTGGGCGATGCGATGGAGGTGGCGGTGGTGCTGATCGCCCCCCTTGCGCTGATCTGGGCGGCGGGCACGGCGATGCTCGGTCTGTCGCGCCACGCGTACGTGCTGGCGACCCATCGCCAGATTCCGAGCTGGCTCGGGAAGCTGAATCAGCGCTGGAGCACGCCGCACGTGGCGATTGGTGCCGGGGCGGTACTGGCGTTCGTGCTCGTGATCCCCGGCGACGTGCTGTTCCTGGCCGGCGTGTATGCGTTCGGGGCGCTGATCGCGATCGCGATCGCGCACGCCTCGATCATCCGGCTGCGCTTCACCGACCCCGAGCGGACGCGGCCGTACCGGGTTCCGCTGAACGTTCGCTGGCGTGGCCGTGACTTGCCGCTGCCGGCGCTGTTCGGATGCGTGGTGACGGTGCTGGCGTGGGTCAGCGTGATCGTCTTTCACGAGGGTGCCCGCCTCCTGGGCGGGGGCTGGATGCTGTTCGGGCTCGTCGCGTATGTCGTCTACCGGGGGGCGGTCCAGGGCACGTCGCTGACGAAGCGGGTGGAGGTGCCGGAGGAGTCGCTGAAGAAGCGGCCGCCGGAGTTCGAGTACGAGCGGATCCTGGTGCCGGTGTTCGGGACCGGGCTCGACGACGAGATCGTCGGCACCGCGGGAAGGCTGGCCGACGCCGCGGACATGCCGGGGGAGGAGCCGCCGTGCCTCGAGGTTATCTTCGTGATCGAGCAGCCGCTGTCGGTGGCTTTGGACTCGAAGCCGCCGCCCGAACGGCTCGAGGCGGCCGAGAAGGCGCTGCGGAGGGCGGAGGATGTTGCCGAGGAGTACGAGACGGTGGACGTGACGACCTCGATGGTGCGGGCGCGGACGATCGGAGCGGGGATCGTCGGCGAGGCGCGCTCGCGCGGGGCCGAGGCGATCGTGATGGGCGCTGAGCCGCCGACGCGGATCCGCGGCGGGGCGATCCTGGGAGGCGTGGGCGGGTCGCGCCCGGAGGAGATCGGGCCGATCACCGAGTATGTGTTGCGAAAGGCGCCGTGCCCGGTGCTGCTGACCGCGCCGCCCTCGCAGGACGAGCAGCCGACTGACCGCGACGAGGTGCTCGCCGCCGCAAGTACCTAAGATCCGCCGCGTGTTCGTGCTGATCGTGGGAGTGGGCAGGGTCGGGTCATCGCTCGCCCGGACGATGCTGCGTGAGGGTCACGAGGTCGCCTGCCTGGACGAGGACCCGGAGGCGCACGCGCGGCTCGAGGTCGGCCTGGAGCGCTCATGGGAGGACGAGGGCGGGCAGTTCACCGTCGGCACGGCGCTGGAGATCGATGCGCTGATCGCGGCGGGGGTGGAGCGAGCGGACGCGTTCGTCGCCGCCACCGACGGCGACAACACGAACATCATTATCGCCCAGGTCGCGAAGCGGCAGTTCAACGTGCCGACTGTGATCGCGCGAATCCTGGACCCGTACCGGGCCGAGTGGTACGAGCAGCAGGGGATGGCGATCATCTGCCCGACCCGGGTGGCGATCGACATGCTCGCCGGCGAGGTGCGCGATGCGGCGGAGAAGATGGGCGAGCGGGGCGCCGGGCGCGCCAACGGGGGCAGCTAGGTCATGCCGGAGCGGATGTACGTGATCGTCGTCGGGGCCGGCAAGGTGGGCTGGAACCTGGGGCGGGAGCTGCTCGACAAGGGTCACGAGGTGACACTGATCGAATGCAACCGCGACCGCTTCCTGACTGTGGAGCAGGAGCTGGAGCACAACGTGATGTACGGCGACGCCTCGGAGCTGTGGGTGCTCGAGAGGGCGGGCATCCCGCGCGCCGACATGGTGATCGCGGTCACGGGCGACGACGAGGACAACATGCTGATCTGCCAGGTGGCGAAGGAGAAGTACCTGGTGGAGCGGATCATCGCCAGGGTCAACAACCCGCGCAACCGCCAGCACTTCGAGTTGCTCGGGGTCAGGCCGTACGTGTCGGCGACCGACCTGATCCTGAGGCTGCTCGAGCACGAGGTGCCCGAGTACGGCCTGGTCCACCTCCTCGATCTGCCCGAGGAGCGGCTGGAGATCATCGAGATGCAGATCTGGCCGGATTCGAAGGCGGCGGGGTTGCGGGTGGCGGACCTGACGATGCCGGAGGGAAGCCTGCTGATCTCGGTGTTGCGGGACGGCCGGGGGTTCGTGCCCGGCCCGGACACGGTGCTGGAGTCGGGAGACGAGATCCTGGCCGTTCTCGATCCTGGTCTTGAGGAGGAGCTGAAGAGCTACTTCGGGGTCGACGGCTCCGAGAACTAGCGCCCAAACCCGGCCGGTGAGGGCAACGGTTAGGGTTGTTGGAGATGGCGGATCGGAGCGTCGACTTCCTGTTGATCGGCAGCGGCATGGCGTCTGCCCATTGCGCCTCTGAGCTGCGCAAGCAGGGGGAGGAGGGGAGCGTGCTGCTGGTCGGGCGCGAGCACGACCCGCCGTATGAGCGCCCGCCGCTGTCGAAGGAGTACATGCGCGGGGAGAGCCAGCGCGAGGACGCTTTTGTCAACTCGGCGCAGTGGTACGAGGAGAACGGGGTCGAGCTGATGATGGGCAAGAGCGTGATGTCGCTGGACGCGGGGGAGCGGACGGCGAAGATCCAGGGCGAGGGAGTGGTCGAGTTCGGCAAAGCGCTGGTGGCGACCGGCGCGCGCGTGAACATCCTCCACCACCTCGAGGGCGCGCAGCTGGACGGGATCCACTACCTGCGCGTGCTCGACAACTCCGACGCGATCCGCGAGGAGGCGAAGGGGGCGGACCACGTGGTGCTCGTCGGCGGCAGTTACATCGGCAGCGAGGTGGCGGCGTCCCTGACCGCGCAGGGGACGAAATGCACGATGCTGATGCTTGAGGAGATCGCGCTCTCGCGCGTGTTCGGCGACGAGGCGGGGCGGTACTTCCACGAGATCCTGAGCTCGCACGGAATCGAGATCCACGGCGGGGAGGAGGTGGACGCCTTCGTGGGGGACGAGCGGGTTTCGGCGGTGCGGACGAAGAGCGGGAAGGAGTTCGAGTGCGACGTAGTGGTGATCGGCGCCGGCGTCCATCCCGAGACGATGTTGGCCGAGCGCGCCGGGCTCGAGGTCGAGAACGGAATCGTCTGCGACTCGCGCTTGGAGACGTCGGTCGAGGGGATCTATGCGGCCGGCGACGTCTGCAACTACGACAGCGCGATCCACCGGAGGCGGCTGCGCGTGGAGCACTGGGACGTGGCGCTGAACCACGGCCAGTACGCCGGAAAGGCAATGCTCGGCGAGTCCGAGCCCTACCGAGTGGTCCCGTACTTCTTCAGCGACCTAGCCGACTGGGCGAGCCTGGAATACGTCGGCCCGGCGACCGAATGGGACGAGGTCGTCTGGCGAGGAAGCGCCGAAGAAGGCGAGTTCTCAGCCTGGTACGTAAAGGACGGCAAAGTAGCCGGCGCGCTGTCAGTTGAGCGTTCGGAGGACCTGGCGCACGCACGCCGGCTGATCGAGTCGGGCGTCGATATTTCAGCCGACACCGCTGTTCTCGGGGACACTGACGGCGATCTCGAGAGCCTCGGAAACACAGACTGACGCCTACAATCGGAGCTGCACCTGGGTCCGATCAGCCCAGCGTTGCCCGGTCGTCTAGTGGCAAGACACGCGGCTCTGGACCGCGGAACGGTGGTTCGAATCCATCCCGGGCAGTTCCAATTCTTCTCGCCGTTCCGTCCGACCAGAATGCGAACATGCGTTCGTTATGGAGCGGGGAAATCCGGGTCCCAAGCACCCTCCTGGGGTTACGCGCGAAGCCGTTCGCGAGCTGCGGCGGCAGGGTCTGAGCAAGTCGCAGATTGCAGCCAAGCTCATCGTCGGACGGAGCACCGTTGCGTTTCACATCCGGCGGTTGGGATTACCGGTGGACGAGCAGTTCGGTCGCAGATACGACTGGGATCAGATTCGCAAGATGTATGAGTCCGGCGCCAGCTATCGCGAATGCCAGAGGCGATTCGGATTCTCCCGGGACTCTTGGAACTACGCGGTGAGTAGAGGGGACATCGTTCTCCGCGACTGGCGGATCCCGCTTGAGGAGCTTCTTGTCGTTGGCCGCAAGACGAGCCGTGGCCACCTTAAGAGAAGGCTGATCGAAGCCGGGCTGAAACAGAACTGCTGCGAACGCTGTGGTCTCACGGAATGGAACGGCGAGCCCCTCAGCATGCAGCTGCACCACAAGAATGGCGATGGCCTCGACAACCGGCTCGAGAATCTCGAGCTCCTCTGCCCGAATTGCCATTCCCTCACCGACACCTACGGAGGCCGCAACGGGCACCGCAAGCCGCGCTTGGCCGATGACGACCTCGAGGCTGCTGCGTAAGGCAGGGCATCAGCGCTTCTCGGCGAATCTCCCTGGACGATCGGGGTAAGTGCCGTTTATGACTTGTGCGCTAGCTAACGTTCAGGCGTGATGGGGCAGAAGTTCTCCAAGCCCGCGGCGACGCTTGCCGTTGCCGCCGCACTGCTCGTCGCCGGCTGTGGCGACGACGAGCCGACGCCGATCACGCCAGTCGACTCGGGGGCGACCGGGGCGACGGGGGCGGAGGCGGGGGCGATCACGCCTGAGGAGCTGATCGACGAGGGCGATCCGATCTGTGCAGAGGCCTATACCGCGCTCGTCAGCGCGCCGGCGAACGTCACCGGCGTACAGCAGGCGTCGATCGTCGAGGGCCTGGTCGAGAGCATGCAGTCGCTCGGCGACCCAGGGACCGAGAACGAGGACGACCTCGACGACTTCTACGACTCGCTCCAGGACGCCCGTAAGGCGTACGAGGACGACGACACGCTCACCGCGGAGGCTGCGCTCGCCGACGCCCGTGCCGCCGCCGATCGCTACGGCTTCAAGGACTGTGGCGACGAGGGCCAGGCGCTCGACGGGACCACTGACTCCAGCGACACCTCGTCCGACGACTCGACCTCAGCGCCGACAACCGAGCCCGCGCCCACCGAGCCGGTCACCCCGGCGCCCACCCCCGAGCCGTCGACCCCGCCCGCCGGCGGAACCGACACCGACACCCCGACCGACGGCGGCAGCACCGACTCGGGCACCGACTCGGGCGGCACAGACGGCAGCGGCTCGGGCGGCGTCAGCCCGTAGGGCTAGGCCGCCTGCTCGGACCACGCTCCGTAAAGCTGCGAGTAGGGCCCGCCGGCGTCGATCAGCTCTTCGTGGGTGCCCGACTCGACGATCTCTCCGCCCTCCAGAACCACGATCCGCCCTGCGCGGCGGATGGTCGACAGGCGATGGGCGATCACCAGCGCCGTCCGGCCGGCGAGCAGCCGCTCCAGTCCGCGCTCGATCGTCTTCTCCGTTCGCACGTCCACGTTCGAGGTCGCCTCGTCGAGGATCAAGATCCGCGGATCGGCGACCAGCGCGCGGGCGAACGCGACCAGCTGACGCTGGCCGGCCGATAGCTGGATCCCGCGCTCGCCGATCTCGGTGTCGTATCCGTTCGGCAGCCGCTCGATGAACACATCCGCGCCGACCGTTGCTGCCGCCTCGCGGATCTCCTCGTCGCTCGCGTCCGGGCGCCCGAACGCGATGTTCTCCCGCACCGTCCCCGAGAACAGGAAGCCCTCCTGCGGCACGATCCCGAGCTGCGACCGGACCGCGGTCGCCTTCAGGTCGCGCAGGTCCTGGCCGTCGATCAGCACCCGCCCCTGCTGCGGATCGTAGAAGCGCGCCACCAGCTTCGCCAGCGTCGACTTGCCGGCGCCCGTCGCGCCGACCAGCGCAACCGTCTGCCCGGGCGGCACATGCAGATCCACCTCGCGCAGCGCCCAGTCGCGATGGCGCTCGAGCTCCTCGAGGTCGTCGAATTCCGCGACCTCACCTTCCTCCACCGCTCCAGCATCATGCGCCCGCCCGCTCTTCGCGTCGAGCTCGTACGAGAACCACACGTCCTCGAGCGCGATCTCACCGCGAATCCGCCCTGGCTCCAGCGCGCCCGGCCGATCGACCATGTCCGGCTCGGTGTCCAGGAGCTCGAAGATCTTGTCCAGCGCCGCCATCCCCTGCTGGTAGGTCGTGTACAGCTGCGAGATCTGCTGGATCGGGTCGAAGAAAGCCTGCAGATAGCCGACGAACGCGACGATCGTCCCGATCAGGATGTCCCCGTCGATCACCCGGTACCCGCCGTACAGCAGGATCACCGCCGTCCCCACCGCCGACAGCAGCTCGACGGCCGGGAAGTAGCTCGCGTTCAGGTAGACGGTCTTCATGTTCGCGACCCTGTTTTCATCGTTCAGGGCCGTCATCCGATCGACGTGCCGCCCCTCCTGGGCGAAGCTGCGCACCACCCGAACCCCGCTCAGCGTCTCCTGCAGGTGGGCGGTGATGTTCGCGATCTTCACCCGCGTCGCCTTGTAAGCATTCGCGGCGACGATCCGGAAGGCGACGCTGCCGATCGCGAGTAGCGGGAAGGTGATGAACGTGACCAGCGCCAGCGGCACGTCCAGCAGCAGCAGGATGATCACCACCCCGATCAGCGTCAGCGTGCTCGAGAACAGCGTCACGATGCCATCGGTGACCAGCGTGTCGAGCGCCGAGACGTCGTTCGTCAGCCTCGAGATCAGCACCCCCGGGCGGTTGCGGGTGAAGAACCCGATCGACATCCCCTGCAGGTGGGCGAAGATCCGCTGGCGCAGATCCTGCAGCGCCCGCTGGCCGACCCAGCCGACCAGATACGTCTGAGCGTACGTCGCCCCCCAGAAGACGAGCGCCGAAGCGATGAACACGCCGACGATGGCGAGCAGCGCGGTCTCGTCCCCGGCGACGATCCCGTCGTCAACCGCCAGCCCGGCCAGATACGGCGGCGCAAGCCCGGCGGCGGTGGCCGTCAGCAGCGCGAGCATCATCAACCAGACGCGCGCCCGATACGGCCGCAGCAGCGCCAGCAGCCACCGCAGCTTCCGCCCCCGGTCGTCCTCGCCCCGGACCAGCCTCCAAAGCGCCACCACCAGCAGCCAGATCGACCGCAGGCGGCCGTCGGACGCCGTCTCCGTGCCCTCTCCGGTCTGCGTCCGCACCTGTTCCTCGGGCGTACTCACAGCCTCGCCAGCTCCTCGCGCTCCTCGAGGTCGCGCTGCAGGAACACCGAGTCCTCCAACCCGTGCTCGGCGATCTCCCGGTAGAGCGAGCACCGCTCCATCAGCTCGTCGTGGGTTCCGCGATCGACGATCCGGCCCTCGTCCACGACCACGATCTCGTCGGCAAGCGAAATCGTCGACAGGCGGTGGGCGACGATGAACGTCGTTCGCCCCGCCATCGCCTCGCGCAGCCCCACCCGAATCCGCGCCTCCGTGCGCGCGTCCACAGACGAGGTCGCGTCGTCGAGAATCAGGATCCGCGGGTCGGCGACCAACGCCCTTGCGATCGCGATCCGCTGCCGCTGCCCTCCCGACAGCGTCAGTCCCCGCTCGCCGACCAACGCCTCGTAGCCATTCGGCAGCCGCTCGATGAACTCGTGCGCCTGCGCCCGCCGCGCGGCGCGCTCGATCTCCTCCATGCTCGCGTCGGCCCGCGCGTAGGCGATGTTCTCGGCGATCGAGGCCGAGAACAGGAAGCTGTCGTCGGCGACGAAGGCGATCTCCGAGCGCAGCGACCGCAGATCGACGTCGCGCACATCGACGCCGTCCACCATCACCATGCCCGCCGACGGGTCATACAGGCGCGCCAGCAGCGCCACCAGGCTCGTCTTACCCGATCCCGTCGGCCCGACGAGTGCCACGGTTCTCCCGGGCGGCACCACGAGGTCGGCGTCGCTCAGCGCAGGCTCGGCCCCGTCGTAAGCAAGGCTCACGTCACGCAGCTCGACCAGCCCCGGCCCCGGCGGCAGCGGCGGCGCCCCCGGCCGGCTGGCGATCCGCGGCTCGCGGTCGAGGACTTCGAAGAGGCGGTTGCCCGAGGCGATCGCCCGCTGGGCCATTCCCAGCACCATCCCCAGCATCCGCATCGGGCCGGTCAGCATCAGCACGTACGTGTAGAAGGCGGCGAACTCGCCGAGCGTGAGGCCGCCGGAGATCACCTCGCGCCCGCCGATCGAGCAGCACCGCCGCCAACCCGAGGCTCGGCAGGAAGCCGAGCAGCGGGCTGTAGAAAGCCCGCAGCCGCGTCGAGTACACGTTCTGATCGAAGACGCGCGCGACCGAGCGCCGGAAGCGATCCAGCATGTGCTCCTCGCGCGCAAACGCCTTCACAACCCGGATCCCGGAAACCCCCTCCTCGGCATCCGCGGTCAGCTCGGCGATCCGCTGCTGCACCTCCTGCAGCGCCGGCCGCGACAGCCTGTTGAAGCGCATCGCGCTGATGACGACGAACGGAACCGGCGCCAGCGCCAGCAGCGCCAGCCACGGTTCGATCGCGATCATCACAGCGCTCGCGAGCAGGATCGTGAGAGCGTTCTGGGTCAGGAAGATCAGCCCGTAGCCGAGGAAGAAGCGGATCCCCTGAAGGTCGACCGTCCCCCTCGACATCAGCTGCCCCGTCTGCTGGCCGTCGAAGAACCCGAGCTCGAGCGTCTGCAGGTGGCCATAGAAGCGCTCCCTGAGGTCGAACTCCACCGCCAGCGAGACCTTGCCGGCGATCAGCCGCCTGATCACCGTCAGCCCCAGGCGCAGGATGCCGGCGCCGACGATCGCCAGCGCCAGCGGCATCAGCTCGTCTCGATCTTGACTCTGGATCGCGTCGACCGCCTGCCCGACCAGCCACGGGATCAGCACCGTCATCCCCATCGCAGCCCACGCGAAAACGAGCGAACCGATCACCTGGCGGCGGTACGGGCGCAGGAAGCCGAGCAACCGCCGGAAAGTGCTCATGTGCCAAAACTATACAAACTGAAGTAGAAGACTCGGCGATACTGGGAGAGTGCGGGGCGCGCGCTGGAGGTGCAGGAGGGCGATCGCGGCACTGCTGCTGCCGGCGGCAGCGCTCGCGGGGTTGGCGCTGGGCGAGCGAAGCACGTCACCCGCCCATGCCGGCTCCCAGGAGTGGAGCACGCTCCGATCCAGCCCGCTTGCGCGAACGGAGGTCGGCGCCGCCCGGATCGGCGACCGCATCTACGTCGTCGGCGGCTTCGTCCCGCAGGGAGGCAGCACCGGCAAGCTCGTCCGCTACGACATCTCCGACGATCGCTGGAAGCGGCTCTCGCCCGCCCCGATCGAGGTCAACCACCCCGGCGTCGCCGCGCTCGACGGCCGCCTGTACCTGTTCGGCGGCGACACCCCCACCGGCCGCAGCGCCCGCCTCTTCCGCTACTCGCCGCAGAGCGACCGCTGGAAGCGGCTGGCCGACGCAGCGACAGCCCGCGCCGCGCTTGCCCTCGTCGCATTCGACGGCAGGCTCTACGCAATCGGAGGGATCGATCCGGCCGGCGATACCGGGCGCGTCGAGATCTACAACCCGAGCGGCGATCGCTGGCGAGGCGGGTCCGAGATGCCCACCCCGCGCAACCACATCGCCGGCGCCGCGCTCGGCGATCGCATCTACGTCACCGGCGGGCGGACCGTGCAGGGCGGCGGCGTCGTCAACCTCGACGTCGTCGAGAGCTACAACCCCGCCCGCGATGCTTGGCGATCAGAACCATCCCTGACCGTTCCCAGGAGCGGCCACGCGACCGTCGCGACCGCCGGCGGGCTGTACGCGTTCGGAGGCGAGGAGGTGGGTGGAGGGAACACGATCGGCGAGCTCGAGTCGCTGCGACCCGCCGGCGCATGGTCCGCGGCCGGGCTCCCCCCGATGCTGACGCCGCGCCACGGACTCGGCGCGGCGACGCTGCGAGGGCGCATCTTCGCCGTCGAGGGAGGGCCGCAGCCCGGGCTCGCGTTCTCGGATGCGCTCGAAGTCCTCCCGGTGCGCTGAGCCGCCTCCTTAGCTTCCGCCGGAATCGGGACGAACCGTGTGACAAAAGGCACGAGCATTCAAGCGCCGCGCGGTGCTCCTATTTGATCGACCTCCGTAGATATCACCGCAAAAGAAGCAATTATTTGAACTAAGCCTTGACAAATAGCCCCATTTGTGAAAAGGATTCGCATGTGAGGAGAGGTAGCGGATCTTTGGCCTCGCTGCGAGAGGGCAACCGCAAGCTCGTGATCGATGCGCTGCGGGCCAGCGGCGTCGCGAGCCGCGCCGAGCTCGCGCGGATCACCGGGCTCTCGCGCTCGACGATCTCGACGATCGTTGCCGACCTGCTGGAGAGCGAGCTCGCGGCCGAGCGCGACGGACCACTCGAGGGCGAGGTCCACGCGGGCCGCCCCCCGGTGATGATCTCCCTGAAGAGCTCTGCCGGGCTCGCACTCGGGATCGACTTCGGGCACCGGCACCTGGCGGTCGCGGTCTCGGATCTTTCGCACACCGTGCTCGCAGAGACCTGGCGCGAGCTCGACGTCGATCACTCGGCCGGCCAGGGTCTCGACACCGCGGCCGAGTTCGTGGACCAGGTGCTGGCCGAAGCCGAGGTGGACCGAAGCCGCGTGATCGGCGTCGGCATGGGGCTCCCGGCACCGATCAACCGCGCTACCGGAGCGGTGCAGGCCGCCTCGATCCTTCCCGGATGGGTGGGCGTCGACGCCGCGGCCGAGGCGAGCGCGCGACTTGGGATGCCGGTGCAGGTCGAGAACGACGCCAACCTCGGTGCGCTCGCCGAGCTCGTCTGGGGCGCGGCGAAGGGCAGGTCCGAGGTCGCCTACATCAAGGTCGCGGGCGGGATCGGCGCCGGTCTGATCTCCGACGGTGCCCTGCGGCACGGCGTCGGCGGGACCGCGGGCGAGATCGGGCACACGCTGATCGCCGAAGGTGGCCCCGTCTGTCGCTGCGGCAACCGCGGCTGCCTAGAGACGCTCGCCTCCTCCAGAGCTATCGCTGCCCTCCTCAGCGCCTCTCGAGGCGAGCAGATCTCCAGCCGCCGACTGCTGGAGCTCTGCGACTCGGGAGACGCGGCCGCGCAACGGCTCGTCGGCGACGCCGGCCGGGCGATCGGGATCGCGGTGGCGAATCTCTGCAACCTGCTGAACCCGGAATGCGTGATCGTCGGCGGCGATCTGAGCGCGGCCGGCGAGCACCTGCTCGGTCCGCTGCGGGAGGCCGTGCGCCGCAACGCGATCCCAAGCGCCGTCGCCGACCTCGATATCGTCGCCGGGGTGCTCGGAGAGCGCGCGGAGCTGCTCGGCGCGCTGGCGCTGGTGATCCAGGGCTCGGATCGCTACTCGACCGCGGAGCTGCTGACCCGGGCCGCATGATGCTTGGAATCACAAAAAGGTGCCGCCGCAAGGGTGGCGCGAGAGAGAGGAGAAGTGCGTTGGAGAGGAAATTGACGTTCGACCAAGGAGCTGCACATGAGTGACGCAAAGCCACACACGAAGTTGTTGCTCGCGTTCGTCGGGCTGCTCGCGGCGATCGGACTCGCCGCCTGTGGTGACGACGACGACGGCGACACCAGCGGCGACACGGGGGGCGGCGGAACGATCGCGTTCATGCTTCCCGAGACCCAGACGGCTCGCTACGAGACGCAGGACAAACCGCTGTTCGAGTCCGCGGTGGAGGAGCTATGTCCCGACTGCGAGATCCTTTACCAGAACGCCGACCAGGACCCGGCCAAGCAGCAACAGCAGGTGGAGGCCGCGATCACCGAGGACGTCGACGTGATCGTCCTCGACCCCGTCGACTCGACCACGGCCGGCGCGCTCGCAACCCGGGCCAAGGACGCCGGCATTCCCGTGGTCAGCTATGACCGCCTGATCCTAGACGCGGACCTCGATTACTACGCCGCGTTCGACAGCACGGAAGTCGGCCAGCAGCAGGGCACCGCCCTGGTCGAGGCGCTCACCGAGGCAGGGAATCCAGAGGGCCCGATCATCAAGATCAACGGCGACCCGAAGGACAACAACGCGACCCTGTTCAAGGAGGGCTCGAACGCCGTCTTCGAGGAGGAGGGGGTCGAGGTGGCGGAGGAGTTCGACACGCCTGACTGGCTGCCGGAGAACGCCCAGCGCGAGATGGAACAGGCGATCACCTCGGTCGGCGAGGACGGATTCGTCGGCGTCTACGCCGCCAACGACGGCACGGCGGGCGGCGCGATCGCGGCCCTGAAGGCAGCCGGGATCGATCCGTCGAGCATCCCGATAACGGGTCAAGACGCGGAGCTGGCGGCGATCCAGCGGCTCATCGCCGGCGAGCAGTACATGACCGTGTACAAACCGATCAAGCCGCTGGCTGACGCCGCCGCCGAGATCGCCGTGGCGATCGTCAACGGCGAGGAAGTGCCGGAGGGCCTGATCAACGGCGAGGAGGACAACGGCACGGAGGAGGTCCCGACCGTGCTGACCGAGACGATCCCGATCACGGTGGACGAGATCAACGACACGATCATCGCCGACGACTACTGGAGCGTCGACGACATCTGCACGCAGGAGTACGCCCAGGCCTGCAAGGACGCAGGTATCCAGTAACGAAGCCCCGAGGCGCGAGGAGAGGCAAACGGAGATGAGTCAGAGCACGAGCCCGGCCGATACGGCCGCTCGAGACTCCCAGCCTCTCCTCGCGCTGAACGGGTTCAGCAAGAGCTTCGGCCCTGTCGACGCCCTGAAGGAGGTCGACCTCGAGCTGCACGCCGGCGAAGTTATCGGCCTGGTTGGCGACAACGGTGCCGGCAAGTCGACTCTGATCAAGGCGATCGCCGGCGTGCAGCCGGCCGACACCGGCCGCGCCTACTTCGCAGGCGGGCCCGTGGCGCTGTCCTCGCCGCAGGCCGCAACCGAGCTTGGGATCGCGACCGTGTATCAGGACCTCTCGCTTTGCGACAACCTCGACGTTGTCGCGAACCTCTTCCTCGGCAAGGAGGAGAGCGGCGGCGGCGCGCACCTTCTCAACGAGACCGCCATGGAGCAGAAGGCGACCGAGCTGCTCGGATCGCTGGGGGTGACCACGATCCGCAGCGTCCGGATCGAGGTCGAAAGCCTCTCGGGCGGCCAGCGTCAGGCGATCGCGATCGCCCGCTCGCTGCTCGGCGAGCCCCGGGTCGTGCTCCTCGACGAGCCGACCGCCGCGCTCGGCGTCGTCCAGACGGCGCACATCCTCGACCTGATCAAGCGGCTTCGCGAGCGGGGGCTGGGAGTGATCGTGATCAGCCACAACCTCGCCGACGTCTTCCAGGTCGCGGATCGCGTCGCGGTGCTGCGCCTCGGCCGCATGGTCGGCGACTTCAAGCTCAAGGATGCCTCGCAGGAGGAGATCGTCGCCGCGATCACCGGCGCGGAGTTCGGCATGCACCGGCCGACCGAGGAGGCGCCGCTGTGAGCGACGCAGCCGCCACCCCCGCGCCTGCTCCCGAGGCCGACCGCAGCGAGTTCACCCCCGGGGCGGTGCTGCGCCGAGTCTCCCGAGGCGAGCTCCCCTGGATCCGGGTGCTGCTCGGGATCGCGGTGATCTGGACGATCTTCCAGCTCGCAAACGACCGCTTCCTGAGCGCGGTCAACCTCTCCAACCTGACGCTTCAAATCGCCGCCGTCGCGACGATCTCGATCGGCGTCGTCCTCGTCCTGCTGCTCGGGGAGATCGACCTCTCGGTCGGCGCCGTCAGCGGCCTAGCCGCGGCGGTGATGGCGGTGCTTACCGTCAAGGAGGGCCTTTCGCCCGAGCTCGCGATCCTCGCCGGTCTCGCCGTCGGCACCCTGATCGGCCTCTTCAACGGCTTCATGGTCACGACCTTTGGGATCCCCTCGTTCGTCGTCACCCTCGCCGGCCTGCTCGCCTGGCAGGGCGCGCTGTTGTGGGTGCTGGGGGACACCGGCTCCGTCAACCTGCCCGACAGCGTGATCACCGACCTCACCGGCACCTTCTTCGAGCCGGGTGTCGGCTGGGCGATCGCCGCGGTCTCGGTCGCCGCCTACGCGGCGTCGCTGTTCCTCTCGCGTCGCAAACGCGTCGCCTCGGGGCTGGACGCCGAGCCGGTCGCGCTGCTGGTCGCCAAGGTGGCGCTGGTCGCCGCCGCGATCATCGCCACGATCGCGATCCTGAACGCCGACCGCGGCGTCCCGCTGGCAGGCGTGATCGTCGTCGCGCTGACGGTCCTGTTCTCGCTGATCACCGAGCGCACCCGCTACGGGCGTCACATCTTCGCCGTCGGCGGAAACGCCGAGGCGGCGCGCCGAGCCGGGATCCGGATCAACCGGATCAAGATCAGCGTCTTCATGCTCGCCTCGACCCTGGCTGCGGCCGGAGGCATACTCGCCGCCTCGCGACTGCTGTCGGTCAATCAGCAGTCGGGCAGCGGCGACGTGCTGCTGCTGGCGATCGCCGGCCCGGTGATCGCGGGGACCAGCCTCTTCGGCGGGCGGGGCTATGTCTGGTCCGCGTTGCTCGGGGCAGTCGTGATCGGCTCGATCGCGAACGGGATGGATCTCTTGGGGCTCGACTCGGACGTCAAGTTCATGATCACCGGCGCTGTCCTGCTGGCGGCGGTGACAATCGACGCGTCCACCAGGCTTCGCAGGCAATCGACGCGCTGACGCCGGTGGCGGAGCTTCGCGCGGCGCTGATCGGCTTCGGGCTCGCCGGATCGGCGTTCCACGCCCCGCTGATCGCGGCAACACCCGGACTGCGAGTGTGCGACGATTGTCACCGGGAATCCACAGCGCGCAGCCCGAGCGCGGGACGAATACCCGACCGCCAATATTGAGCCCCGGGCCGATCCGCTCTGGGAGCATCCCGAGCAGCACGACTTCGTCGTCGTCGCGACGCCCAACGACTCGCACGCCGAGCTCGCGCGCCGAGCGATCGAAGCCGGGCTCCCGGTCGTCGTCGACAAGCCCCTGGCGCCGACGAGCGAAGCCGCAAGGGAGGTCGTGGAGCTCGCTGAGTCGCGTGGTGTGGCGCTGACCGTGTTCCACAACCGCCGCTGGGACTCCGACCAGCTCACGCTGCGCCGCATGATGGAAGCCGGCACGCTGGGTGCGATCCATCGCTACGAATCGCGCTTCGAACGCTGGCGCCCGCGGCTTCGTGGCGACGCCTGGCGCGAGACGCTCACCGGCGAGCAGGGTGGAGGGGTGCTGCTCGATCTCGGAACACACCTCGTCGACCAGGCGATTGTGCTTTTCGGGCCGGTCCGCCACGTCTATGGCGAGAGCGACGGCCGCCGCGGCGCCCCTGGCGATGACGATGCGTTCGTGGCGCTCGATCACCATTCGGGCGTTCGCAGCCACCTGTGGGCATCGACGGTTGCGGCCTCCGCCGGCCCCCGACTCCGGGTGCTGGGAAGCGAGGCGGCCTACGTGGTTGACGACCTCGACGGGCAGGAGGATGCACTTCGAACGGGGCTCCGCCCTGAGCCGTTGAGCGATTGGGGCAGGGAGCCCGCGGAGCGCTGGGGAAGGATCGTGCGCGGTGAGAAGAGCGAGCAGGCTCCATCCGAAGCTGGAGCCTGGCCGCTCTTCTACCGGCACTTTCAGGCCGCGCTCGCCGAGGGGAGCGCGCTCCCGGTCGACCCCCGGGATGCCGTGGCGGTGCTCGAGATACTCGAGCGCGCGCGGGCTACTCGACCGTGAACGTGATGGTCTCCTCGACGCCGGTCTCGGAGTGGTCGTTGTTCGCCAGGTACACCGTCAGCGTGTGCTCGCCGGCCGGCAGGCCGGTGTAGGTGATCGTCGGCTCGGTCGAGGGCGAGTACTGCCCGTCGACCCCGAGCTGCTCCGCGAGCTTGCCGTTGGCGCCCGAGTACTTCGAGTTGTCGTACTTGCCGTCGTCGAGCGCGAAGTGCAGATGGCCCTCGCCGTCCACGGGCGGCTTGCCTACCGCATCGGAGTTGATCTCGAAGCCGCTGAGCTCGACCTCGGCGGTGACCTCACCCGAGATCTCCTCGCCGTCGGTCGGGGTCACGAACGAGACCGTGGCCTCCTCGCCGCCGGCGGTCGTCTCTTCGGTGGTGCCGGCGTTGGTGGTCGTCTCATCGTCGTCTCCGCACGCGGCGACGCCAAAGGCGGCGACAATCGCGATCAGGGGGATGAGCATGATCTTTGCAATCGACAAGATGGGCTCCTTTCGATGGTGTGGGCGTGCCCTCTTGCACCCTCCGTACGCTCGCCGGGGCGATCCGGATCAGGCCGATCGCCGTTCGCAGGTTGAGGCCGGGGGTCCGGCCCCTGAGCGCTACGGAGCCGGCAGCGACGTGGCGGAGCGATAGATCGACCGCGCCTTGCCGCCGAAGTACGGCCCATAAAGCACATCGGAGCGGGCGCCGTATCCGAAGCTCGAGAGCGAGTTCAGGACACCGCTTCCGATCATCCACCCGCCTCCGCTGGCGCCGGCGCCCATGTCGCAGCCGATCCCGAACGGGATCGGCCCCCCTCCGATCGGGCGCGGATCGGTCTGGAAGAAGCGCGAATCACAGCTCCACATCACCTGGCCGTTGACCTTGTTGGCGGGATAGCCGAACGCTGCGTACTCCTGATCGCGCGCCTGGCCGAACGCGATCCCGCGGGCGCCGACGGCCTCCTGGACGAGCAGCCCGGAGCCCGTCTGCGGGGACATCAGCACGGCGGCCATGTCCCAGTTGAAGTTCCCCCGCTGCGCCCACTCCTTCGTCACGAGGATCGTGTCGAAGACCCAGCGCCCGAACGGCTCGTCGTTGCGGTCGTACGAGGGGATGAAGATCAGCCGCGACGCGAGCCTGCCCCTCTCAGCGACGCAGTGCCCGGCGGTGAAGATGACGCTCATGTTCGGCGAATCGACCACCGTCCCCGAGCACTCGTAGCCACCGAACCCCTTCAGGCGCCCGTAGACCTTTCCGTTCGTCGTGTTCGGAAACGTGGTGGGGTCGGGAACCGCCCCCGACAGGTATTCGGGCCGGCGTCCTCCGGCGGGAACCTTTCCCTTCCGCTCGCCGCTCGCCGGTTGACCCGGCGGCGCCGGCGGCACGTAGCTGGGCGAAACGGCGTCGGCGTCGCCGCCTTCCGGCACCGGCGCACCGGGCTCGATCACGACGTCGAGCGGCTCTGCACGGTGCATCCGCTCCGGCGTCCAGTAGTCGAGGATCCGCTTCTCGCGCGCATCGCCACCAGCGCGCTCGTAGACGAGGATCCCGTCGCCGTCACCCGCGCCGGCGACGGAGATGGGCGCCGCGGTCGCCCACGTAAGCGCCAGTGCGATCGCGACGGAAACGCGCCGGCACAGCGGCCCGCCACCGCCCGTCCCTGTACCCGAGTTCCCCAAAGCGCCCGTCATTGTTACCTACAACACCCGAATCGAGGCTGGAGTTCCGGCGCGCGCCCCCGGCTTGTGCTCCGCATGCCGCCAGCGGGTGAGGTAAAGTCGCGCGCAGGGGTATGTGCTGATGGGGGTAAAAACCACGCGCGGTCGTGCGTCGCAATCCGTGCATCCAAGACGGACCCGGGCCGCAGTCGCAAGCGCGGTTTCCGTGCTTGCGCTGAGCGTCGCGCTGCTCGGCTCCGGTGGCGAGGTGACGGGCGCTCTGGCCGGCGGTCATCACAACCACGGAAACGGCAACGGCGGCGGAAACCAGGGAGGCGGGAACAATCAGCGCCCGCCGCACAACCCTCCGGAGAGGCCCCACATCCCCCCGGGAGAGGAGCCGTTCAACCCCCTGCAGCCGATCGCCGAGAAGAGCGATCACTACATCCCCAAGCCCGCGGGCACCAAGGAGACAATCCGACTCTGGTACGGGCCCTACGTGATGCCGGCGGGGTGGGATGCCAACCGCGCCGACCTCGAGATTCCCGTCGCCAACGGGATGTTCATCTCGATCGACCCCAGCCTGCACATGGCGCTCGACGGCTCGGAGCCGTCGCACCAGATCGCGCACATCCACCACGCGCACTGGTTCAACCTCCACCCCGGCAGCAAGAACGACAACTACACCTACGGGCTCACAGACTGGATGTTCGGCAACGGCGACGAGGAGACGAAGGCCGACTTCACGCAGCGCAGCGCCGCCGACCCCAAGGGGCCGATCTACGGCAGCTGGATCGGTCCCCACGAGGGGCAGCCGATGATCTACATGCTGCACAACAAGACGTCGGAGTCGAAGCTCGCCTACATCCGCCTCAACGTCACCTTCATCCACGGGACGCTCGAGGAGCTCAACTCGACGAGCGACCGCCCCTATCGCGACGTCACCGGCATCCTCTTCGGCCGCACCTTCGACGTCCCCCGCGACCGCAAGAGCCGTGACGGCACCTACGAGACCGTCGAGGACGACGAGCGCGGCGTGATCGAGTGGACCTCCACTCTGGAGGGGACGATCATCGGCACCGGCAGCCACGTCCACCCCGGCGGTCTCGGGATGACGGTCGAGAACTACGGCAGCGAGGAGAAGCCCTGTCCCGACACCGGCGACGGATACGGCGGCACGCTGCTGCTCGACTCCGACGTCATCTGGCGCGGAGGCGTCCCCTTCACAGAGGACTATCAGACCGAGGTCACCAACCCGGCCTGGCGGGCGCCGCTCCACGTCGGCGACCGGATCCGGATCAGCGCCGACTACGCGAACAAGAAGACGGCCTGGTATGAGGCCATGGCCCACCAGGGCATGTACATCGACGAGGCCGAGCCCCCGAAGGGTCGCTGCAAGCCCTACCTCGTCGGCAAGGCCGCGAAGAAGCCCGGGGTCTCGGTGACCGAGGGCGTCCGCAACCGGCCATGGGGCAAGCACCACACCGACAAGATCTGCGGCAAGCGCTTCGGCGAAGGACCGTGTGGACGCCCCCAGAAGCCCTACGCGCCGGGGGTGAGCACGAGCGAGGTGACGATCGCCAACTTCCAGTACCTGCCCGGCGACCTCTCGCTGAGCGGCCAGATGGGCGACCCGGTGCAGGTCCCGCAGGGGTCCCCGCTGACGTTCGTCAACGCCGACCAAACCGCCAACATCCGCCACTCGGTGACCACCTGTCCGTGGCCGTGCAACGGCCCCTACGTCGCCAACTACCCGCACGGTGACGGCGTCTGGGACTCCGGCACCCTCGGCTACGACGCGGTCTCCGGCGGCAGCCCGAACCCGGTCGCCGAAACCCCGACCGACCTCAAGGTCGGCAAGTACTCGTACTACTGCCGTATCCATCCGTGGATGCGGGGGGCGTTCGAGGTCGTGCCCAACCAGTAGCCCGTGACGCCGGCGCGTGGTTGACGCCCGGCGGCGAGGCTGATAGACCGACTCGGTGTCCGCGAACGATCCTTACGCAGGCGCCGATCGCCGAAACGCGAACCGGATTGTCGCCTTACTGTGGCTCCTGAACGGCGTCCTCACGCTCGCCTATCTCCCCCTGGACCCGCCCACCGACGCGATCGGCGACGCGGGCTGGATCTGTGCCGGCGTCATTATCGCGTTCAGTTTCGGCGCGGGGGTGACGCTGCTTCGCCGAGCGGAGCCCCTGAGCTTCGACGCGCTGCTCCTGATCAGCTATTTCGGCGTCGCTCAGGTTGCGGTGCTGCAGTGGCTCGCCGGCGGTATCGACGCGCCCTACCAGAACCTCTACCTCTTCTGGATCGGGTCGGTGATGGGCATCCACCCGCTGCGGCGGGCGCTTCCGTTCCTCGTGATCGCGCTCGCCGTCCCCTTCGGCCCGCTGCTCTACGAGAGCCAGACGTCCAGCGATGTGGAGGGCCTTGCCGCGAACGTGATGCTGTGGGCCCTGATGGGGGCGATCATTCTGGCGCTGATGACCGCGGTGCGCGCGCAACGCCTGAAGCTCGCTGCCGAGGAGGAGGCGGCGCAGCAGCTGGCTCGAGCGGATGCACTCACAGAACTCGGAAACCGTCGCGCCTTCGACGAGGCCTTGGAGACTGAGATTGCGCGCGCCCGGCGGGCGGAATCGACCGTCACCGTCGCGCTGATCGATCTCAACGACTTCAAGGCGCTGAATGACTCATTCGGGCATCTGGAGGGCGACCGCTGCCTGCGCGAGGTCGCCACCACCGTCGCCGATGGAACCCGCGGCGGCGATCGCGCATTCCGCTGGGGCGGGGACGAGTTCGCATTGCTGTTCCCGGACACCTCCTTCGAGCATGCCGAGCGCGCGCTCGACCGGCTGGCCGCCTCGGTCGCCTCCAGCTGCTTCGACCCGAGCGGACATCCGCTGACCGTGTCATGGGGAGTCGCGGAGCTCGATCAGACGATGACCGCCGCGGACCTTCTGCAGCAGACCGACCTCGCTCTGATGGCCGCCAAGCATCGCCGCGATCAGAGCTCGGACGCCGGGTCGCGGATCAGCAGACCTCGCCGGACGCCCGACCAGCCCTGAAAGCAGACGGGCCCCCGCGTTCGCAGGGGCCCGCTGAGCCATCGTTAGCTCGGATCGCCTAGTCGGTTTCTTCGCCGACCACGTTGAAGGCGCGATCCAGCTGGACATCGACCTGGCTACCGTCGTCGAGTGTCACCTCGACCTCGTAATAGCTCTCCTCGTCACCCACTTCGGTCTCGGTCACCTGACCGCCACCGGTGTGCTCGAGCGCCGCGGCGCTGGCCTGGTCGAGCTCGGAGCCGGCGATCGGCGTGTCGGGACCCTCGTTCGAGTCCTCGCTCGCGTCCTCGCGCCCGTTCTCATCCTCTGCCGCCTCGGACGAAGGCTGTGAGGAGGAGTTATCGCCTCCAGCCGCGCCCGCGATCGCGGCGCCCCCAATCGCGAGGACGGCGACGGCCGCCAGCGCAACCAGCATGCCCTTGATCTTGTCGGTCATCGTGTTTCCTTTCGTTGGATGCGACATCGACGGCCAAGCTACGACGCGGGGATGAAATGACGGTGAGAACTCCAGAACGGCTTTCTAAAGCCAACAAGTTGATGGACGCCTGCTCCGACGCGAGTCAGGAGCCGTCGGTTAAGGCTCGTGCCGTAGCTGCCAGAGCCTCGGCGCCGACCGGTTCGGAGAAGAAGAAGACCTCAAGGATGATGTCGGGGGCGAACAGGACCTGGCTTTGGTACGTCACCACTTTGCGGCCAGTGAGGCGCTCGACGATGGCAATCAGGGTGTCGGCCGCCTCGTTTTGGAACACCTGTCTGAACTCCCGCACCGCATCTTGGCGTCCGACCTCCAGCATCGTCCGTTCTGCGGTTGTGAGGCCGCCACGCATGACGACAAGCAGGAAGTCATCGATCAGATAGGACTTTGCTGAAACCGGACCGCGACCGAAGTCCTTTTTCATCAGCGCAACCAGCTCTCGTGAAATTGCGCTGAGGGAGGCGATCGCACGGTCGCTAGCCGCTGCTGTCTGCTCGGAGCCCGTGGCCATGACCAAGGAATCTACCGTCGTTTAGTCCAGGTTCAGCACGGGTATTCGATAAGGCAAGGAGCGTCTCCGGCGGGGGTCGCTCCCTCTTTGTGCGTTCGACGCGGTTCTCCGGTATCAGCCGAAGGGTCCAGTCGCCGTCCCAACATTGACTGGAGGCTCCGTGGAAGCGCTGGAAACCTGTGCCTTGGACGCTGACTTGCTGGCAGCCTACGCTGCCGAACGTAAGCCCTCACAACTGGCTGCATTGGTTGATCGATATCGGCCTTTGTCGCACTCCCTCGCCGCTCGCTATCGCGATCGCCGTGAACCGTTCGAGGACCTGGTGCAGGTCGCGGATCTGGGGCTGGTGAAAGCGATCCAGGGCTTCGACCCGACGCGCAACACCTCGTTCGCCGCTTACGCCGTGCCGACGATTCTCGGCGAGCTGCGACGTCACTTTCGGGATCGCGTCTGGAACCTGCGTCTCCCGCGAGCGCTCCAGGAGGCGGTAGCCACTGTGGAGGAGTCGATCCATCGTTTGACCGAAACGCTTGGCCGGCCGCCGACGGATTCGGAGCTTGCCGAGGAGACCTCTCTCTCGATCGACGAGGTTCATGAGGCTCTTGTCGCCCGGGAGGCCCGGTGGACCGTGTCGATGGACGCTCACAGCGCGGGGGAAAACGACAACCTGAGCTCGGTCGCCGACCTGGTAGGGAAGCCGGACCCCGGCTTCGATCGGGTCGAGGCCAACCTCGCCTGCTCGACTGCAGGTCTCGCCCGGCACGAACATGCGGCCATTCGCCTGCGCTTCGGCGCCGGGCTCACCCAGTCCGAGGTTGGCTCACGAATGGGTGTTTCGCAGATGCAGGTCTCGCGGGTCTCCCGGAGAGGGTTGAACAAGCTGCTTGGAGCAGTGCAAGGAAAGGACGTCTCGGCGGCCGAGGCCTGAGCCGGGGTCGCAAAGCGACGAACGAGGTTTGCATGCATGCCCGATAAAGCGATCGAGATCTACCTCAATGACCACCTCGGCGGTGCGATGCTGGGCAGCGCCCTCGCTGAACAGATTCGCGACTACAGCGAGGGCACGCCGTTTGAGGCCGAGATGGCGAAGCTGGCGCGTGAGATCGAGGAGGATCGCCAGGCGTTGCTGGTGTTGATGGATGCGCTCGATATCTCGCGCAATCCAGTCAAGCAAGTCACCGGCTGGCTGGCGGAGAAGGCGAGCACCGTCAAGTTCAGCGGCGCCGCGTCGGGAGATCCAGACCATGGGTTCTTCATGGCGCTCGAGACCCTGCGCCTCGGTGTGACCGGGAAGAAATGTATGTGGATCGCCCTCGCGCAGGTGCGAGAGGCCTACCCGGACCTGACGGAGGTCGATCTCGACTCCTTGATTGAGCGCGCTTCCGCTCAGGAGCAGACCCTGGAGCGTGAGCGTCTCGCGGCCGCCGCGCGGGCGTTGAACGAAGCTGCTGTCTAGGGCAACTTCTTCTTGACCTTCTCGATCACACCGTTCTCTTCGTTGGCGACAACACCGCTTGGCTCCTCGGATTGGCCGGCCGCCTTGCGAAGCCTGACGGCGATCTCCGAGATCTCCTCCGGTGCGTAGTCAGGCGCGAAGACATCGGGTTGGGATGGAAGGTCCGTTGGCGGCACGCCCTCGGGCGCGTTGACGACCGCCAGCTCCTCGCCTGTCTCGGGATGCGGGCCGTTGAAGACGGCTGCCAGCTCGAGGTAATCCGAGAGCGAGAAGCGGTAGAGCTTCAGATGCTCGCCGGCCTCGATGTGAGGCTGGCACTCTGGAATCTTCTCGGTCGGAATCCGAGGCGAAGGAAACAGCTTTGTCAGATCGGCGCCAGTCAACCGCTCGAGCGCGCGTGCATACGCCACTTGGTGGACGAAGCAGATACCCGGTGAGCGCCCGGGCGGCCGGGTGGTCGACCATCTCGTAGACCTTGAGCTTGTTGTTACGCGCTCCGGTCTCGAGGAAGAAGTTGTGTGTGAGATCTTCGACCAGGTCGCCCGATGCGTGGACGTAGCCTCCGTTCCAGGGGTTGCCCATCGAGTCCTGCGGGAGGGCTGCTCGGCCACCGGCGATCAGGTGTTGCGGATTGCCGCTCGACTGGTTGCCGTTCAGGCTCTCGGGCGCCTTGTTCGAGGCCGCCGACGGATCGGTGAGCATTGTGTTGATCGCCGCCGAGACGAGTTCGATGTGGCCGAACTCCTCGGCGGCGATGTTGACAACGAGGTCGTAGAACGGACGCGCGCCTTGACGGTTGCGGAAGTTGAACGACTGGAACGTGTAAGTCATCAGCGTGGACATCTCGCCGTACTTGCCGCCTAGCAGTTCCTGAACCACGCGAGCGCCCTCCGGGTCGGGGTCAGATGGGGGCGGCAGCTGAGTCGCGTGTCGGTCTATACGCAGGATCGCGGGTCACCTCGTGGACGGTTGTGGGCTCGTATCGCAAGCGGCACGGCCCACCGGCAAAGAAGGCCACCTCTGGCTTGCCTGAGAGAGGTCGCACCCGATGTCGAGCTCGACCCTGGCCTTCGGTCTACCCGCCCGTCGGGCCGGTAAACGAGACCGATGTCGCGGCTGCCAGCCCTCAGTCAGTCCACTTCAGGTCTGGCGGTTGGGGAAGATACGGCGATGAAGGTGACGGTGACCGAGGCCGATCTGCAGCCGCGACTGGATCAGCTCTTCCGCGAGCATCCGGCGGACTTCGTCCGAGCTCGAAATCAGCTTGTCAAGGAGCTGCGGGATGCGAAGCGCCGCGACGAGGCCGAGCAGGTCAAGGGGCTGCGCCGTCCGAGTGCGGCCGCCTGGCTGATCAACCGGGTCGCGTTGTCGGAGCCGAGCTTGCTTCAGGAGTTCGCGTCGGCCGGGCGGGAGCTCGCCGACGCGCAATCCAGGGCGCTCGCCGGCGACGCTGACGCAGCCGCGGAGTGGCGCGCCGCCGCGACGAGAGAGGACGAGGCGATTGCGGGGATCGTGCAACAGGCAGAACGTGAAGCACGCGACGCGGGTCACCCCGCCGCCGAAAGCGCCCTCGACCTAGCCCGCGAGACGCTGCGGGCGGCAGCGGGCGACGAGGAGATGCGCGAACAGGCGACGCGCGGGCGACTCGAGCGCGAGCGCTTCTCAGCGACCCTCGGGATGCCGCTGAGCGCCGCTGATCCCGCGCCCGCATCCAAGCCCGCCAAGCGACGACCGGCTGCGGAAGTCAAGCGGCAGGCGAAGGCGGAAGCCAAGCGCCGGGAGGCAGAGGCGCGCAGGGAGGTCGACCGTCTGCGGCGTGAGCACGAGAAGGCCCAGAAGGCCGAGCAGAGCGCGCGCGATCGTGTGGAGAGCACCGACCGGGCTCTGCGAGAAGACAAGCAGCGCCTGGCAAGGCGAAAGCGCGACACGACCGCGGCGAGGAAGAGGCTGAAGGCGGCGGAAGCCGGGCTGCGCTAGACCGCGGCGAACACCGGGGCTCCGTCGGCGTCGTTGGAAGTCCGGTTCCCTCCCTCGCTCTTCGCCACATAGAGGGCTTGATCGGCTCGCCGCAGAAAAGCGCTCGGGCTCTCGGGAGGGTTGTGGAGCGCGAGGCCGATTGAGCAGGGGTGGGGATCGGCACCCTGACGCAGCGCCTCAACAGCTTCCGCTGCGGCGAGCTCGGCAAAGCCCGGCAGCAGCAGCGCGAACTCATCGCCACCCAGCCGCGCCAGCGTTCCACCCTCGGGTGCGGCCGCCGCCCATGCGTTCGATGCATCGATCAGGGCGTGGTCGCCGGCCTCGTGGCCACCGCGGTCGTTGATCGCCTTGAGGCCGTCGAGATCGATGATCGCGACGCAAAGCGGCTCCCTGGTGCTGTTGCTGGTGTCGACCGCATCCCTCATCAGGCCGGTCCAGGCGAGCCGGTTGGGAAGCCCGGTGAGCGGGTCACTGTGCGCGCGATCGTTCAGGTCGGCCACCAGCGCTGTGTTCTCGGCCACCAGGCGGTAGACGACGAAGCCGACCATGGTCAGCACGAGGCTGAGGTTGACCGCCTTCGTCACCTCGCTGAGGGGGTAGTTCGGCTCCCCGAAGACCAGCGGCGGGACGGCGATGACACCGAGGGCTCCGGCGATGGAGAGCATCAACTCGCGGCGGCTTCCGAAGAGCGCGAACCAGACGACCGGCAGGAAGACGAAGATGCCGGTCGTCGCCGTTCGTCCGCCCTCCGCCTCGCGCATCAACGCCACAACGGCGAAGTAAGCGAGCGGAACGATCGCGTCAGTCCACCGCGGTAGTTTCTCCCAGGGCACGAGGAATATGGCCGCTATCAGCACGGCGACCAGGCCGAATGCCAGGAAAAGATCCAGTTGATCGATCGGCGTTCCGTCGATCGACTGGCCCTTGAGGGCCAGCCAGAACAAGCCGAATACGCCGACGGCAATGAACGGTGCCGTACGGGTGGCGAGGCCCTCGCGCCGGAATGCCCGTGGCCGCTCCACTTCAGTGCTCATCGGCATTTCGCCGCCACAAACTGAGCACGCGGGGTTCCTGACTCACCCCCGTAGCCCGCCGGGCGCCTCGCACCCGGCGGGCAATCGGTCACTTGGCTTCTAGTTGAAGCAGTACTCGCGGAGCTCCTCGACGTTGTCCGCCGTGACTTCAGTGGGCGGCACGACGATCTGGGAGGGAACCTCGGGTTCCGTTAGATCCGAGAATCCCTCACCGAGGGCGATCAGGCGCGCCATGTTCACCGCCGAGCCCGCCATCGTCGGGTTGTAGAGGTAGGTCGACTTGTAGAAGCCGCCCTCCGCGATAGCGTCGAAGGCGTTGCACGAGCCGCCCACGCCAGTGAGGATCATCTCGTCCTCGCGCCCGGCGTTCTGGATCGCCGCGACCACGCCCTCTGCCATGTCGTCGTCGTGTGTGTAGACAGCGTCGATCTGGTCCTCGGACTGGAGGATCGCCTCCATCACCTCGAGCCCCGTGTCGGGATTGAAGTCACCCGGCTGCTGGGCCACGACCTCGATCCCGGTCCCACACAGCTCCTCGATCGTGTCGGAGAAGCCCTGAGTACGGTCCTCGGTGACTGAAATACCGGCCAGACCCTGGATCTCGACCACATTGCCCTGGCAGTCGAGTTCCTCGGCGAGATACTCGGCGGCCTGGACGCCGATGCCATAGTTGTCGCCGAGAATCGTCGCGCGCGCCGCCTCTGGTGTCGAGAACAGGCGGTCGACGTTGATCACCGGGATGCCGGCCTCCATCGCCCTCTCGGCCACCGGGGTCAGCGCCTCGCCGTCGTGCGGCAGCACCACCAGAGCGTCCGGCTGCTCGTTGATCAGCGTCTCGATTTGCGAAGCCTGGGAATCGGCGTCGGCAGCCTCCACCAGCTCAAACTCGACGTCGTCGAATTGCGCCGCCGCCTCCTCGGCGTTCTTGGAGACTGCTCCGAGCCAGCCGTGGTCCGTCGGTGGGACGCTGGCGGCAATCGTCACGGTCTCGCCCGACCCACCGCCGTCGCCGCTCTCGGCCGCGGTGGTTCCGCCGCCCTCGTCATCGTCGTCGCCGCAGGCCGCGGCACCAACCGCCAGCACCGCCGCGAAAATCATGCACATCAATAGTCGTGTCAACGACATCTCTGTCTCCTTCGTTGAAGGTTGAAAGTTGAACGCGTGTGGTCGATTTGCCGAACGCCGATCAGCGGATGGGCGCGAGCGGAGCGCTCACTCAGATCCGCTCCGGGCGCTGGATCAGGACGGCCCCAAGAATGATCACCCCCTTGACTATCTGCTGCCATTCGGTAGCCAGGTTGAGCTGTGTGAGCAGGTTGAAGATGATCGCGAAGATCAGCACCCCCAGGAAGGTGCCGCCGATCGTCGCGCGGCCACCAGCCAGGGAGGTGCCTCCGATGACGACAGCGCCGATCGCGTCGAGCTCGAGCAGGTTGCCGCTGACGGGGGAGGCGCTCGCCAGTCGCGCGGAGAGCAGAATCGCGGCAAGCCCCGCCAGCAGCCCGCTCAGGCAGTAGACGCTGAAGATGATCCGGCGAACCTTGACCCCGGCGATCCGAGCCGCCTCGCGGTTGCCACCGACCGCGACCACGTAGCGGCCGTAGCGGCTGCGGTTGAGCAACACCCAGCCGGCGATCGTGACGCCGATGAAGATCACGACAGAGACCGGGATCGTGAGGATCTCCCCGGTCCCGAACCAGCGCACCCCGTCGGCTCCGAAGAGGCTCACGGGCTGCTTGTCGTTCATCAGCAACGCAAGGCCGCGAGCCATCGTGAACATCGCAAGCGTTGCGATGAACGGGACGATGCGGCCGAAGGCGATTGCGGTGGCATTGATGCTCCCGAGCGCAAGGCCGAAGGCGAGGGCGCCGAGCACGAATGCCGCCGACCCGGAGTCGACCACGAGGCCGCCCGCGATGCCCGCCGCGGCCACCACCGAGCCGACGGAGAGATCGATGCCCGCGGTCGCGATCACGAAGGTCATGCCGATCGCGATGACGCCGACGACGCTCGCCTGCGTCAGGATCGCCCGCACGTTGTCGGAGGTCGGGAAGCTGTCCGGCTCCAACACCGACCCGACCACCACCAGGATCAGGACAACGGCAACGAGCGCGTAGCGCTGCAACTCGAGCGATCCCATCCGGCGCAGGTCTGGAAGCCAACGCGGCCTCCCACCGTCGGGGCCTGCCGGTGTGGTCTTGACGGGCGGCTCTGGCATCAGGCCTCCTGCACCAGCTCCCCGCGGTATTCGGCCTGGGACTCGGATTGCGAGACCGCTAGGCGCAGCAGTTCCAGCTCACTGGTCTCGGCGCCGGCGACCTCGGCAACGAGCCTGCCCTCCCGCATCACCAGGACCCGGGTGCAGAATCCGCTCAGCTCCTCGAGCTCGGAGGAGACGACGACCACGCCGAGCCCGGCTCCGGCGAGGCCCGATATCACCCGGTAGAGGTCGGCCTTGGTGGCGACGTCGACACCACGGGTCGGCTCATCGAGCAGCAGCACGCGACACTCGCGTAGCAGCCAGCGAGCGAGCACGACCTTCTGCTGATTCCCTCCGGAGAGCTCGCGGACGATTCGGTCGGGGTCGTCGGGCACCGTGTTGAGAGAGCGCAGGCGCTCGGCGGTTGCGGCGCGCTCCGCCCTCGGGCTCAGCAGCAGGTGGCGAACGAATCTCCCGAGGTCGGCGAGGCTGACGTTCTTGGCCAAGCTCCATTCCATCAGCAGCCCCTGGGACTTGCGATCCTCGGGGGCGAGGCCGAGCCCCGCTGCGATCGCGCGATCGGGCCTGCCGGCTGGGAGCGGACTGCCGTCGATCACGACCTCGCCACTGTCGCGTGGATCGACCCCGTATATAGCTCGCAGCAGCTCACTGCGGCCGGCGCCCACCAGCCCACCGATACCGACGACCTCCCCGGCGCGAACCTCGAAGCTGACGTCGATCACCTCAGGGAGCCGGGTCAAGCCGCGGACTTCGAGCACCACCTCGCCGCTGCTCTGCTGCCGGTCGGGGTAGAGGGTCCCGACCCGGCGCCCGACCATCTGCTCCACGAGATCGTCCTGAGGGGTCGTGGCGGGCAGGCCGGAGGCGACGGTGCGGCCATCCGAGAGCACCGTGACGCGGTTGCCGAGGCGGCGGATCTCGTCAAGCCGGTGCGAGATGTAGACAACGCCGACGCCCTCGGCCGTGAGCCGCCGCACGACTCCGAACATCGTCTCGATCTCGCCGTCGTCGAGGATCGCCGACGGTTCATCCATGATCAGCAGCCGCAGATGACGGGAGAGCGCGCGGGCGATCGAAACGACCTGCTGCGCCGCGGGCCGCAGATCGCGAACGTACGAATCGGGGGAGATGCCCTCGTGGTCGAGACGGCCGAGGATCGCGGCAGTTTCCCGTCGCATCCGCGCACGGTCGAGCAACCCGCCGCGCCTCGGCTCGTGTCCGAGAAAGACGTTCTCGGCAGCGCTCAGGTCCTCGACAAGATCGAGCTCCTGGTAGATCGTCGCCACGCCCCTGTTTATGGACCCGCCGGGATCGCCGCTGGGCAGCGGCTCGCCGCCGAGCAGGATCTGACCGCGCGTCGGCTCGACGGCCCCCGAGATGCACTTGATCAGGGTCGACTTGCCGGCGCCGTTTGGCCCGACGACGCAGTGAATCTCGCCCTCGAGCACGTCGAAGTCGACGCCGGTGAGGGCCTTGACCCCGGGGTATTCCTTGGTCAATCCGCGCACCTCGAGCACCGGAGTCGCCGCCGCCATCAGCGCACCACCAGCCCGCGAAGGTTGCGGTGAGCGAGCTCGAGCCCCGCTTCGATCAGCTCGGGGCTGCCACCCCAGACCGGATCCTCGTGCTCGACCGAGAGCACGCCATCGAACCCGCCTTCGTAGAGAGTGTCCACATAGCGGCGAAAGTCGACCTCACCGAGGCCGGGAATGCGGTAGCGCCACCAGCCCATGTCCCACGGGTCCCGGTCCCGCGTGGAGGTACGCCCGAAGAACCCGAAGCGGTTGCGCTCAACGGGGAAGGTCTCTGCATCCTTGGCGTGCGCGTGGGCGACCCGGTCGACATAGGGGCGCAGTGCGGCGACCGGATCGATGCCGAGCCAGAGCAGATGGGAGGGATCGAAGTTGAGATACAGCCCTAGCTCGAACATCCACTCCCAGAGCTCGGGCGAGTAGGCCAGGTTGCCGGGGTAGCCGTCCGGATGCCAGCCCTCCATGACGCAGTTCTCGATCATCAGCTTGACGCCGCGCTCACCGGCGCGTTCTACGAACGGCGGGAACAGGCGCTCGGCCTCGGCCAGGTTCTCCGCCACGGTTCGCGTCGGATCGCGCCCGATGAACGTGCCGAGCGCCGGACACCCGACCGCCGCGGCAGCGTCGATGCAGGCGTCCAGGTGGGCATGGATCGCCGAGCGCTCGCCGGGGTCGGGATGGAGATTGTTGTCGTAGTACGCGAGCGCCGAGAGGGTCAGCGAATGCTGGTCGAGAAGGCCCCGCACCCGCTCCGCATCGGCCTCGCCGAAGTCTTCAGCGGCGATGTGGGAGGCGGTGAAGGGACGGTCGCCGCGCGCTGGCCAGGCGGCGATCTCGATCGCCTCGTAGTCGTGGCTCTCCGCCCATGCCGCGATCTCTTCGAGTCCGCGTTCGGGCATGCAGGCGGTGAGGAACCCGAGCTTCACCCGCCCACCTCCACTGGTGCCGCGACCGGAACCTCCATCCAGCTGCGCTGCGCTGCCGAGCTCAGCACCGCCTCGGTGATCTCCGCGGCGCGCACCCCGTCGCTGAACTGCGGCATCCCCTCGGCGGCGGTGCCGGTGCGGATCGACTCGTAGACCTCGGCGACGAACGAGTCGAAGCAGTGGGCGTAGCCCTCCGGGTGACCGCCCGGCAGGCTCGCGTATCGAGCCGCGGCCGGGGAGAGCGAGCCTGGGTCGCGGGGCACGAGGGTTGCCGATTCACGGCGTCCACACCAGAGCGATTCCGCGTTCTCCTGGTCAAAGACGAGCGACTCCTCGGCGCCGTCGAACTCGAGCCAGAGCCGGTTCTTGCGACCCGGTGACACCTGGCTGATGACGGCGCTCCCGAGCGCTCCCATGTCCGTCTCGAACTCGACAATCGCGGCGTCCTCGGTCTCGACCGGTCGCGGCTCACCGTCGGCGCCGGCGCGCGAGAAGGTGTCGTCGCCGCTGCCCTTGCGGCGCTCCGGGAGGGCGGTCGTGGTGCGCGCGGAGAGCCGGGCGATGCGATGGCCGGAGACGAACTCGGCCAGGTCGCACCAGTGAGTTCCGATGTCCGCGAACGCCCTCGAGGCTCCGCCGAGATGCTCGTCGACGCGCCAGTTGTGGTCGTCGGCCGAGAGCAGCCAGTCCTGGAGGTAGGTTCCATGGATCAAGCGCAGTGACCCCGTCCGACCGCCCCGCACCCGCTCCCGCGCCTCGCGCAAGACCGGGTAATAGCGGTAGACGAAGGGCACGGCGGCACAGACCCCCGCCGCCTCGGACGCGCGCAGCAACGTCCTCGCCCCTTCCAGGTTCAGAGCGAGGGGCTTCTCGCAGATGACGTGCTTGCCGCCGCCGAGAGCCGCCTCCCCGAGCGGCAGGTGAAGGTGGTTGGGGGTGCAGATGTGGACGACGTCGACGTCGGCGGACTCGACCAGCTGCTCGGCGGAGTCGAAGCTCCGCTCCGCGCCAAGCCGGGCCGCGGCCGCGGCCGCGCGTTCAGGCGATGAGCTTGCGACGCCCACGAGGTCCGCGCCCGCGAGACGCGCAGAGCGCGCGTGGACGGTTCCGATGAACCCGGTTCCCGCTATGGCGGCGCGGATGCGGCTTGCCATCCGGATGACCCTAACAGTTTTGCCGGGTGTCCATACAAAGTATGCGCTCTTTTGCGCTATACAGGACGTAAGTGGTGGCTATTCCTTTGCTTTACTTGCTGGCCTGATGAACGATCCAGGCGCGGGGCGCTTCTGGTCGGGCCCTGCGGGGGCTGGAGCTGTACTGCGGCTGATTCGCGATGGTGACGCGCTAACCCGCGCCGAGCTTGCCCGCCGCACCGGGCTCGCGCGCTCGACAGTCGCCCAGCGAGTCGACGCCCTGATCGCCCACGGACTTGTCTACGAGGCGGGCGGGGCCGCCTCGACCGGGGGCCGTCCGCCGACGGCGCTCGCCTTCAACGACGAAGGGGGCGTCGTGCTCGCCGCCGACCTCGGCGCCACCCACTCGCGCCTGGCTGTGTGCGATCTTGCCGGCGTGCCGTTGGGGGAGGTGGCGGAGGATCTCGACATCGGCCTCGGCCCTGAACCTGTGCTCGAATGGGTCGAGGAGCGATTCACGAAACTGCTGCGGGAGGTCGGGCGTTCGGCAAAGGACGTCCGCGGGATTGGCGTCGGCGTCCCGGGCCCGGTGGCATTCAGCAGCGGCCAGCCGGTCAGCCCCCCGATCATGCCCGGCTGGGACGGTTTCCCGATCCCAGGCTGGTTCTCGAGCCGGTACGAGGCGCCGGTGCTGGTCGACAACGACGTCAACATCATGGCCCTCGGCGAGCACTTCAGTCACTGGCGCGAGCACGAGCACCTGCTCTTCATCAAAGTGGGAACGGGGATCGGATGTGGCATCGTCGCCGGGGGAGACATTCATCGCGGCACGCAGGGGGCGGCAGGCGACATCGGCCACATCCGCCTCAGCGAGCACGACGACGTGGTCTGCCGCTGCGGCAACGTCGGCTGCCTCGAGGCGTTCGCGGGTGGCCGGGCTCTGGCGCAGCGCCTCAGCGCCGAGGGGATAGAAGCCGAGAACAGTCGCCAAGTGGTGGAGCTCACACGCGCCGGGAATCCGATCGCAAGGCGCATGGTTCGCGAGGCGGGCCGCGCCCTTGGAGAGGTCCTCGCCACCTGCGTCAACTTCTTCAATCCGAGCGTGATCGTCATCGGGGGCGACCTCGCCCAGGTGCACGAGCAGCTGCTCGCCGGCGTCCGCGAGGTCACTTTCAGCCGCTCGTTGCCCCTGGCCACCGGGGACCTGCAAACCGTCCCCAGCCGGCTGGGTGACCGAGCCGGGATCGTCGGTGCCGCGGTGCTGGTGATCGAGCACGTGCTCGCACCGGACATGGTCGACCAGGCGATCGAGGCCGCCGGCGCGACATAGCGTCGTGATGCCGGAGGAGGGACTCGAACCCCCGACACGCGGATTATGATCGCGCTCCGGCGCTTCGCGGGGATGCGGGCTATTCCCCGTTTTGCCTGCTAGTACGGCCATTTCCGGCAGCTCAGGGGCGCTCCATTGCGCGCTGAGCCCGTGGCTTCCGCTGACACCCTGCTGGCACCTAGTTGACCAGCAAGGATGAATAGAGGGAGGACTTCGGGGGTAGTAGCCCCTCGGGCGACATGGCACGGAAGCTCTTCTTCGCACTGTTGGTCGGAGTGGCCAGCGTCGTATTGGCTTCTGGCGCAGGTGCGGCGTCAGTCGATCTCGGGGTCGGCGGCTCCGACATCTCCGTCGACGTGCCGGACGACATCTGCGTCGGCCAGACCTGCGTCGACGTCCCAACGGTCCCCACGGTTCCGACCCCGACCACTCCCACCACTCCCACCACTCCGACGACGCCGGACCAGCCCGCGCCTGACGACTCTGGCGGCGGTGGAGGCAGCGAGGGCAGCGGCCCGATCACAGGCCCGATCGGTCCCGGGGGCTCGGGCGCTCCGAGCGAGGGAAGCGTGGGCGGCGACACGACCACCGGCGGGTCCGGAGGTACCGAAGCACCGGATGAAGAGGGCGGTGGTGGTGGACACGGCGGCGGCGGCGTCATCGCCCCGCCCCCGATCCGCCGACCCGACGGCACCCCCACCCGCTCCAACCCCTCGGTGACGATCGCCGACTTCGGCCCGACGCCGATCGGCGTGCCGAACTTCATGATCGACAGCTTCGAGATCCCGCCGTTCCTTTTGCCGATCTACCAGGCGTGCGGCACCGAGTACGGGATCCCGTGGCAGATCCTCGCCGCGATCAACAAGATCGAGACGGCCTTCGGCACCAACCTCAACGTCTCCACCGCAGGAGCGATGGGCTGGATGCAGTTCATCCCCTCGAGCTGGGAGGCCTACGGCGTCGACGCCAACAACGACGGGCGCAAGGACCCCTACAACCCGGTCGACGCAATCTGCGCAGCGGCGCGCTATCTGAACGCGGCCGGCGGCCAGGACGACCTGCGCGGAGCGATCTTCGCCTACAACCACGCCGACTGGTACGTCGACATGATCATGTCGGCGGCGAACTCATACGGCCGCCTCCCCGACGACCTCGTCGGCTCGCTCACCGGGCTCACCGAGGGCGCGCACTTCCCGATCGCCGCCCCGGCGCGCTACGCCGACGACATCTCCGAGCGGATCGCCGCGCGAAGGGCATCGGGCGGCGGCGGTGAGGGCAACGTCGCCGACGTCGTCACCTCCTCGCCGACGCGGCGCGGGATCAACATCTACTCGCGCGAGGGCGCGCCCGTCGTCGCCGTCAACGACGGCGAGATCACCGCGGTCGGCCACGACCCCGAGCTCGGCCGGTACATCGAGCTCACAGACGCCTACGGAAACCGCTTCATCTACGCCGAGCTGGGCTCGATCGCGAAGCTCTACCCGGTCCCCGAGCAAAGGCCCTTGACCGCCGAGGACTTCGAGCTCTCGGCGCCCGACGACGACGCCCCCACCGAGCCGGCGACCGGCGGCGAGGACGGCCCAGACCAAGGGGACTCCGCAGAGAGCCCGGCCTCCGAGGAGACCTCGGATGAGCCCTCGAACACCGAGGATGACCGCGAGCGCCTCTACGCGCTGCCCGAGCGGCCGCGAAACGTCGAGAACGCCTCGCTCTCGGGCCAGCTCGACGAGCTGCTCGGGGAGAGCCTGCCGGGCTATGAGACGATCAAGAACTACCTCGGCGGCGTCTTGGAGTTCGACGCCGACAAGATGGACCTGCAGCCCCTGAAGGAGGGCGCCGAGGTCGTCGCCGGGACCGTGCTCGGAAGGGTCGCGAAGACAGACGAGCTCGCCCCGCACATCAACTTCTCGATTCGCCCCACCGGGCGCGGCGCGCCCGAGATCGACCCGAAGCCGATCCTCGACGGCTGGAAGCTTCTGGAGTCCACGGCGATCTACCGCGCCACCGGGCAGAACCCATTCTCCTTCAACCAGGGGGCGACGATCTCGCAGATCCTCTTGATGTCGAAGACGCAGCTCGAGCGCCGCGTGCTCGCCGACCCGCGGCTGGAGATCTACGAGTGCGGTCGCGAAGACATCGCCACGCATCAGATCGATAGGCGGACGTTGGCGGTGCTCGAATACCTCGTGGAATCCGGGTTCCGCCTGACGATCACATCCCTGAAGTGCGGCCACTCCTTCAACACCGCCTACGGCGGCGTCTCCATGCACTCCTACGGGATGGCTGTCGACATCGCCGCCGTGAACGGGATCCCGATCCTCGGCCACCAGGGCTCGGGCTCGATCACCGAGGCCGTCCTTCAACAGCTGCTGCGACTGCAGGGCACGATGGCCCCGTCGCAGATCATCAGCCTGATGGACATGGGCGGCGCGTCGTTCGCCTTGTCGGACCACAACGACCACATCCACGTGGGATACTCGCCCACCGACGCGCCGGAGGGGGACGAGGAGCAGTTCGTCCAGCTCCTGAAGCCCGACCAGTGGGTGCGGCTGATCGACCGCCTCACCGAGATCGACAACCCCGAGGTCCCGACCGAGCCCTCGGATGCGTCGCTGCCGGCAAATCGCGGCGGGCAGTCGAGCGACGCGCACGCCGGCGAGTAAGCGCGTCGGCGCCGCTTAGGCGTCGTTGGTGATCCGTCCCTGCGGAAGCGGGGCCGGCCGACCGATGTGGAACCCCTGCCCAATCCGTCTCGCTCGATAACTGATTGGGAGTAGGGTCGCCTTCGAAGCGGGTCGCGCTGGTCCGATTCCAGCGCCACTGGGCACGCTGCCCTACTTCTTCCGCTGCGGCGAGAAGCCGTTCTAGGGATTTTCCCTGACGTACTCCAGCGCCTCGTCGCCGGGTTTGTAGCTCGGGTCGTCCTCCCTCACGCAGGCCGCGGAGAGCGCGCTGCCGGCGACGATCTCGGCTTCCACATCGCCGTCTACTTCGTCGACGATCTGGCTTACGATCTCGTCGAACCTCTCGTCGTTCTGCTCCAGCTCGGAGTCGGGCCCGCCGATCCCGAGCTCGCCGCAGGTGACCTCTGAGATCTCGTTGCCGCCACCACAGGCGGCCAGGGCCAGGGCCAGGGCCGCCAGAGCAACGAGCAGTCGATAGGAGGCACGCATCTGCAGTCACCCAAACGTGACAGAGTCGTGATGGTTCCGTGCGATCGCGTTCCGCGGAACGCGGGCTGCACGGACTTCGACGACGCCCGCGCGGTTCATCGCATCCACCGCCCGTCGTACCACCTCGACGTTCTCCTCCGACATCGTCAGCGCAGTATCGCGCGGGAAGTTCTGCATTCCATGCAAAGCGGGAGCGATGCGGCACTTGGATCAGTGGCGGTGAACGCGGGGGCGGTGCCAAACACAGGGTCTTTGTACGAGGGGTGCTGACACCCTGCCGCCCTTGCGGCACAGAAATGGACGAGCGGCCGGTCCACATTGGTCGCGCCTCGTAGGAGTCTCCCGCCCCCCCGCGCGACGACGGTGTGGTTTCTCGCGGGCGTGAGGCCGAACATATCGGTGGGGCCGCCAAAGGGGCCAGCTGGGGCGCGTGTCTTGGCGGCCCTGATGCGGGTGCGCCTTGCGTCGTCGCTGTTGTCGGGATTCAACGCGCCTTGGAGGTTGACGTCGATTCCCTCGAGGCTCTTGAAGAGAGGGGCGAACGACAAGCCGTAGACCGTCTCACCGCGGAAGTTGTTTTCGATGAGCACGCGCTTGAGGTACTCGACCTGGTTGACCTCCTGCACGAGCGCGTCGCCTGTGAGGTCCTGATCGATGATCCGCTGGAGCCGCTCGTTCATCTCCGTGAGCTTCTTGAAGGCGCTGGGGGGACTTCCTTCCCGCCCTTCAGCAGCTTTTCCAGCGTGTCCTTCCGCGAGGCCGAAGTACGCGCGCCGCTCGGGGTCCGGCACTGTCACGTCCACCACGCGGGTAGTGTTGAGCGGGGGATGGAGAGCCACAGTAAGCCATCGCGCCGCGCGGCCCTCCTTGCCGCCCTGATCTGCGCCCCGGGGCTGATCGCCTGTGGCGAGGATGAGTCGACCGCGCCCGCCGCGGCCCACACCTTCGCGAGCGGGATAACGGACGACTTCGGGCATCCGGTCGGAGAGGACACCCTGGGGAGCGCGTGGACCGTGCTCTCGCCTGATCAGCGCCTGGCCACCGCCAAGGACTTCATCAACGAACATCCCGCCGAATGCGCGGGCGTCGCGGCGGAGGATCTTGAGGACCAGACCTTTCACGCCTACTACTTCGAGTTCACCTACATTGTGCGCGTGGGCGAGGCCATGCTCAAGACCTGTAGACGGCTGCGGAACTAGCTGTAAGACCCGAGCAGGTTGTTCAGCTCGGCTAGCCGAGCTGCGGGCGGTCGACGAGTTCGGCGTCAGCAGGCGGTTGCCGCGCCGGTAGACATGGAGGGGCAGCGAGGCTGCGGCGTCTGAGAGCGCCCGGATGCGCGACTGCGCTTCGTCAATGTCCCGACTCTGATCGCGAAGCGCTTGCGTTGCACGCGGCCGAAACCTCCTGCGAGTTGATCCCCGGCACTGTCACGTAGTGGATGCCGCGAAATGGAGGGGTGACCTCGGCGATCCCCTTCGCTCGTACAGCGGTGCAGGTGAAAGCCCTGCCCGGAGTGTCAGAAGCCCCCGGCCTGCGGATTGGCCCGTATCTGCTTCGCCGCTTCCCGCAGCGCGTCGGCGGCCGCTCTGGTCTCGGTCCATTGCTTCTGATCCCCGACCACTACGGCGGGAAACTCGACGTCGAGCTTCCGCACGTTACCTTTCGAAAGGTCGCGTTCGATCGCGGAGACTTCGGCCAGCGTAGCGCCCGCCTCATTCAGGAGCTTGACGAACTTCCTCGGAAGGCCATCGTCTCGGATATCCCCCTGCGACCGCTTGAGGACGCGGTCGCGAAAGTCGAACGATTCGTCGCCGTCGTTGAGCTTCGCGAAGGCGTTCGTCACGACCTTGCCGAGCGCGACCGACCGATCGAGCGCGTCGGCGAGCGCGTCGGCGTAGCCGGCGGCGTAGAGCATCTGGCCGCTCTCGGCCTCGGTAGCGCCGGCTTGGTCGGCACCGCCGGCGCGGTCGATCGACGTCGCTCCCGGCGCGCGCCAGCCCGACGATCTCGGCCTCGAGGTTCGCGAAGCGGATCAGCGACTCGAGGAACGCGCGCTCGCGAGGCTTACCCCCCGGCTCGGGGAGGTCGAGGTCAAGTGACCTCGGGATAGGCGATCTCGTCGAAGTTCGGATCCGGTGGATCCTTTGCGAGCCCCTCGAAGTAGATTTCCAGGCCTCCGGCCGCGAAGGTCGCGGCATGCCATGGCCGACGAGGTGGAGCGTTTGCATTTCCGAGGCGATGAAGTCGTTCTTGGCTACCTTCCGCCAGATTTTGGCAACCAATCTCCTGCCGTAAGGGGTTGAGGATGCCGCGGTATAATTAAAGCGGCGCCCCCGTAATTATAGGACCTGTACCTTTGAAAGAAGAAGGCCCAGTTGTTCCCAGAAGGTCGGCACCGAGAGGCGGTCGTCGCCCACGGCCCCTCCCCCCGAAGACCGCGACCCGAACGGCCTGTCGCGCAAGGTTCGGAATCTACCTTGATCGTGAACGACCCGGCCGGGTTGTTGGCGCGGGAGTCGTTGATCCCGAGCTGGAGCGTCCCCTTGCCCTTGATCTTGTTCTTGCCGGAGCTGACCGCCTGATCGGGGCCCGATCCGGCACGGGCAACGACGACCGTCTTGCCGGGGACGGGAGCCGAACCCAATCGGTCAGGTGTATCGCAGGCCTGCGGGGGGGAGCCGAACTCGTCTGGGGGCATGATGCCCGAGCAGGTGAAGGTGAGGCCCTTCTTCGCCGAGATGCCGGTGTCGAGCGGCGCGCTGTAGAGGGTGTTGAAGGAGAGCTGGAAGGTCCTTTTCCCTTTCGCCGCCGACCCCTCCGCGGGCATCCAGAGCGAAGCGCCGACGCTCAGCAGGGCGAGCGAAGCGGTGAGCAGGAGGATGATCAGGCCGCGGCTGGATCGGCGGCCAGCCTAACCCGCACCGTTCTGCACCACCGGACTCCGCATCAGAGGGCAGGGCGACCAGGGACTGCTCCTTATCGCGCAAACCAGCAGCCCAGCTCCATGACAGCGCAACGGCGGGTGCGCGAGGGCTTCGAGGTGTGGCGAATGACGTACGTCATCGAGCCGAAAACTTCAGTCAGGCGACGGACGCGACCGCACAAGTTCGGGCGTAGGTTCGCCATGTCCGCAATCACAACCAGAAAGGAAGACGGACATGAGTGAATCAACGAACACACCGACGGTCGTCCTCGTTCACGGCGGCTTTGCCGACGCCTCGTTTTGGGCGCCGGTGATCAAAGAGCTGCAGGCCGACCACGTGCCGGTCCTGGCGCCACCGAACCCGCTGCGGGGCTTGGCCCAAGACGCCGAGTACCTCGCCAGCTACGTCAACCAGATCGACGGGCCGGTTCTGCTAGTCGGGCACTCCTACGGGGGTGCCGTGATCTCGGTCGCGGGCGCCAGTACGCCCAACGCGGTCGGGCTGGTCTACGTGGCGGCGTTCGCGCTCGACGAGGGCGAGTCCTTCGGCGAGATCTTCGCCGAATTCGGTGACACGCCGCTGGTCGGCGCCGTGCGTCCGAGCAACTATCCGCTCCCCGGCGGCGAGACGGCCGTGGAGCTGACTATCGCTCCGGAGCTCTACAAGGAGGCGTTCGCAGCCGACCTCTCGGACGACCAGATCCGGGTCCTCGCGGTCAGCCAGCGTCCGTTCGCCGCGATCTTCGAGGATCGCGCCGAGGCCGCGGCCTGGAAGTCGCTGCCGTCATGGGCGATCGTCGCCACCTCCGACAACGCGATTCCCCCGGACGCCGAGCGCCACATGGCGAGCCGCGCCGGCGCGCAGACGATTGAGGTTGATGCGTCGCACTCGATCGCGCTGTCGCAGCCGACCGCGGTTGCGGAGCTGATCCGCACCGCCGTCCAAGCGACATCGGCCGTTTCGAGCGCCGCCTAGTCGACGCAGCCTGAGCGGCTGGAAGTGTGCCCCGTGCTCTCTCAGAGCGCGGGGCACACGCGCGGGACGCCAGCTATCGTCTTTGGCCGGGACATGAGACGATGGCGCTCCGATGCTGGCGCGATCGGACGATGGGGCGCCGCTGCTTGGGCGGGCGACCGAGGTTGAGGTTCTGACCGAACTTCTAGATGACGTTGGCCGCGTGGGCGCCGCCCTGGTTCTGCGCGGTGATCCGGGCATCGGCAAGTCGCGGCTGCTCTCTGAGGCGATCGCCCTGGCCGAAGAGCGGCAGATGAACGTACTTGTGACCCGGGGCGTGCAATCGGAGGCTCGGCTTGCATTCGGCGGACTGCAGCAACTACTGCGGCCGGTGCACTCGCAAGCGTCGGGACTCACCGCGACGCACCAAGCCGTGCTCGACGCCGCTCTGGGCATCGGTGACGATCAACCGCCGGAGCGCTTTCGTATCGCTCAGGCGGTGCTTGACCTGTTGTCGGACGCGGCGACCGATCGCCCCCTCCTGTTGGTGGCGGAGGACGCTCACTGGCTCGACCAGCCGTCGTTGGACGTCCTCGGCTTCGTCGCTCGTAGGCTCGAGTCAGATCCGATCGTCCTGTTGGCGGCCGCGCGCGAGGGCTACCCGACCGTTTTCAGCGCAGGCGAGCTGCCGGAGCTTCGGCTCCACCCGCTCGACCCAGCGTCGGCAACTCGCCTGCTCGAGGATACGGGCGATCACCTGCCCGCCGGGGAGCGCACGCGCATCCTTCGCGAGGCTGCCGGCAACCCGCTCGCCCTCGTCGAGTTGCCGTCGATCGCAGAGAAGCTCGACGGCGAGCATTTGATGCCGGGCCTGGTTCCGCTGACCGAGCGCTTGGAGCGCGCATTTGCCGCGCGCGCAGCCGATCTCCCGCCCGAAACGCAGCTCCTGCTGTTGGTCGCGGCACTCAACGACAGCGAGAGTCTCAGCGAGGTGCTGGAGGCCGGACGTTTGGTCGCCGATGAGCCGCTCGGAGTCGAGGCGCTGCAGGCCGCAGCTGACGTGACCATCGTCGAACTCGACGAACGCACGGTGCGCTTCCGCCACCCGCTGATGCGTTCAGCGGTGCGGCAAAGCGCAAGCGTGGAGCGGCGCCGTCGTGTGCACGCGGCATTGGCCGCGACGCTGGATGCGGAGCCGGACCGCTGGGTATGGCACCGCGCGGCGCTGATCTCCGGCGCGCACGAAGACGTGGCCATGGAGCTCGAAGAGGCAGGCCGGCGCGCCCGACGCCGTGGAGCAGCCAGTGTCGCCGCAACTGCGTTGCGTCGCGCCGCGGAGCTCAGCGAGCCCGCGCGACGCGCCCGGCGCCTGGTCGCGGCAGCCGAGGTCACCTTCGAGCTCGGGCAGCCGGACATCGTCGCCCCGCTGCTTCGCGAGGCTGAACAGCTTGAGCCGGGACCGCTCGAGCGGGCGCGCGCCGCCTGGATCGACGAGATGATCGAACTACGAGCGCCGAGTCCCGCACGGGCCACGGCGTTGATCGCCGCTGCCGAGCAGGCCGGGGAGGCCGGCGATCGCGACCTCCACTTCGCCCTGCTCTGGCTCGTCGCCACGCGTGCCTGGTGGGCAGACCCCGGCCCCGCGGCGCGGCGGACCCTCGTGGAGGCGGCAAGTCGCCTCGGCGACGCCGACGACCTGCAGGTGCTGGCGATCCAGGCGTACGCCGATCCGTTCGGTCACGCACCAGCGGTGCTGGCCACAGTCCAGCAGGCCGCCGCTGAGGGTGGTCGCGACACGGAGGCCTTGCTGTACCTGGGCCCAGCCGCGGTCGCCGTCGGCGCCTTCGACGTCGGCATGACGTTGCTGAGCGCAGCGACCCAAGGGCTACGCGCAGACGGACGCCTCGGGCACCTGGTATACGTGCTCGCGATCCAAGGGATCGTGGCAGCGCGACTCACCGACTGGAACGTCGCAATCCCGGCCGCGGAGGAGGCAAGGTCCCTCGCGGTAGAGCTCGGCCAGCCGCTCTGGAAGGCGGCAGCTGACACCGTCAGCTCGACGATCGCAGGGATGCGCGGTGACGAGGACGCGGCCGAGCAGGCGTCGGCAGAAGCCGAGCGGATTGCAGCGCCCACGGGTGCCAACAACATCGTCGCCTTGGCGCAGTTCGGGCGAGCCTCCGCAGCGCTCGGGGCGTCCAGACACGATGACGCCTACGAGGCCGCCGAGCGTCTCTTCGACCCCACCGACTCGGCCCATCATCCCGCGATGGCCTCGTGGATCATCGGAGACCTTGCCGAGGCCGCCCTGCACGGTGGCCGCGTCGAGGAGGCACGAGCGCGCGTGGCGCAGATCGAAGCGGCCGCCGGCGACAACCCGACTGTCTGGATCGCGCTGGGTTTGCGGCACGCCCGCGCACTGCTCGCCGACGACGAGCAGGCCGCCGGACGTTTCGAGGAGGCACTGGGTGCCGACCTCAGCCGCTGGCCCTTCCAGCGCGCCCGAGCCCTGCTTGCTTACGGCCGGTGGCTACGCCGCCAGCGCCGGATCACCGAGTCGCGCGCACCACTGCGCGAGGCCCGTGACGCGTTCGACTCGCTTGGCTGCGCTGCATTCAGTGAACAGACACGCCGCGAGCTGCGCGCATCAGGGGAGTCGAGCCGGCGACGCGACCCAGCCTCCCGCGACCAACTGACGGCGCAGGAACTCCAGATCGCCCACCTCGCCGCCGAAGGCCTCTCTAACCGCGAGATCGGCCAACAGCTCTACCTCTCCCACCGCACGATCAGCACGCACCTCTACCGCATCTTTCCCAAGCTCGGAATCAGCGCGCGAGGCGAGCTCACGTCGGCATTGGGAGGCACCTGATAGGAGTCGAACCCGCGGGATATGCACCATTAGGCTCATCGCCTAAGACAGCATCGCGGCGAAAAGTCTCGCCTTCGATGCGGAGGGTGCCTTTCGGTCCTCGCGCGAAGCGAGAGGCGTGGCGGCTCGGAGGCGCCGCGTTGCGTGTATCAAACTGCACACCCGATACGCTGGGCCCATGCGGACGAACCTGTCCGTTGAGGACTTGGGCACCTTCCTCGACGAGCCGCGGGTGGCGGTGTTGGCCACCCTCAGGGTCGACGGAACCGTTTTGCTCTCTCCCGTCTACCACGAATGGCGCGAGGGCGCATTCAACGTGGTGATCGAGACGCAGAATGTGAAGGCTCGGCATCTGCGGCGCGACCCCAGAGCGACGATCTTGGTGGCCGAGTCCGAACCGCCGCTGCGTGGCGTCGAGGTCCGAGGCTCGGCACAGTTCATCGACGACGGCGTCACCGAAATCGCGCGCCGCATCGTGGCCAGGTACCCCGGCGATGAGGAAGCCGAGGCTGACGCGGAGGCCCTCCGAGGCGCGGATGTCATCGTCCGGCTCGAGCCCGACCACATCCGGATCTGGGATTTCGCCGACGAGTTCGACGCCGGCTAGGGCCGGGGACAGCCGTCGCGTGTGCTCCACGCGGTTCCCATCCCCGGCAGGGCACCGTGACGGCTTCCGCAACTCGCGCGAAGCGAGAGCGAGCCAATCGCGGAGTCGCAGCGGAGGCGACATACGCCGCAGGGGACGCACCGGGCGTCCGACTCCCGGCGAATGACGTACGTCATCGAGCCGAAAACTTCAGTCAGGCGACGGATGCGAGCCCTAACGCTCGCTGGTAGGTTCGCTCTTGTCCGCAATCACCACCAAGCCCGATCCCTACCAACACACGAACAGTCACTCAACGGCGCCAGATGGCGCGAAAAGGATGGATCTGATGAGCACAACGACCACAACCTCCGTCGTCCTCGAGTCCGCCGCCCGGGAGTTCGCGGACGCGACCGCCAACCCGCCGTACCTGCCCGACCTCGGACCGATCGAGGGCCGCAAGACCGTCGACGAGGTGCAGAACGGCGAAGGCGTTCAGATGCCCGACGTCGACGTCGAGGACACGACGGTCCCCGGCGGTCCCTCCGGTGAGGTGTCGGTCCAGATCCTGCGCCCCAAGGGTGCCGAGGGGTCGCTTCCGGTGATCCTCTACATCCACGGCGCCGGCTGGGTGTTCGGTAACAACCACACCCACGGACGGCTGATCCGCGAGCTCGCCGACGGCGCCGGCGCGGCGGTCGTGTTTCCCAACTACAGCCTCTCTCCGGAGGCGCAGTACCCCACGGCGATCGAGGAGAGCTACGCGGTACTGGAATGGATCGGCGAGCACGGCGCTGAGAAGGATCTCGATGGATCGCGAATCGCGATCGTCGGCGACTCGGTCGGCGGGAACATGACCGCCGCCGTGACCCTGATGGCCAAGGAGCGGTCCGGGCCGGAGCTCAGAGCGCAGGTGCTGTTCTACCCGGTGACCGACGCCTCGTTCGACACGGACTCCTACCACCAATTCGCCGAGGGCTACTTCCTTCGCCGAGACGCGATGCAGTGGTTCTGGGACCAGTACACGACCGACGAGGACCAGCGCGCCGAAATCACGGCCTCGCCGCTACGGGCGACGAGCGAGCAGCTCGCGGGGCTTCCCAAAGCACTCGTGATCACCGGCGAGGCGGATGTGCTGCGAGACGAGGGCGAGGCCTATGGGCGCAAGCTGCGCCAGGCCGGAGTCGACGTCACCGCAACCCGATACGAAGGCGTGATTCATGACTTCGTAATGCTGAACGCACTGCGAGGGACGAACGCTGCGAAGAGCGCGATGGCCCAGTCCACCGCTTACCTGAGCGAAGCGCTCGCCTGACGACACCTCGACGCATGCGAGAGCCCCGTCGCGGGGCTCTCGCAACGCCTCCCAAGGTGGCGCGCCCACCGTGTCGAGGAACTGCCGCTGGGCGTGCGGGCCGGCCCCGCGCGCCGCTGCGCTCTCTTCACGTGCACCCAGCCGCGCACCTGGTCCTCGCGCAAGACAGCAGCGCCCCAGCCCGGCGAGGCCCCCGCATCGGGACCTCGCCCCGCTCGGTCGGTTAGGCCAGCGCGCGCCTGATGTACTCGATCGCCTGAGCGATTGCGGCGCCGGCGGCGTTCGTACCACGAAGCGCGTTGACCATCACGAAGTCGTGGATGATGCCCTCGTAGCGCGTCGCGGTGACGTCGACGCCGGCCTCGCGCAGCTTGCGGGCGTACGCCTCGCCCTCGTCACGAAGCACGTCCGCCTCGCCCGTGATCACGAGCGCCTTCGGGAGGCCGGCGAGATCGTTCGTCGTCGCGCGAAGCGGTGAGGCCGTGATTTCGGCGCGCTGGTCCTCGTCGGTCGTGTACTGGTCCCAGAACCACTGCATCGCGTCGCGCCGAAGGAAATAGCCCTCGGCGAACTCGTGGTAGGAACCGGTGTCGAAGCTCGCATTGGTCACCGGGTAGAACAGCACCTGGGCCCTGAGGTGCGGCCCCGAGCGCTGCTTGGCCATCAGCGTCACAGCGGCGGTCATGTTGCCGCCGACCGAGTCGCCGGCGACAGCGACCCGCGCCCCGTCGAGATCCGGCTCTGCGCCGTGCTCAGCAACCCACTCGAGCACCGAGTAGATCTCCTCGATCGCGGTCGGGTAACGCGCCTCCGGCGAGAGGCTGTAGTTGGGGAATACGACCGCGGCGCCGGTCCCGACGGCGAGCTCGCGAACCAGGCGGTCGTGGGTGTGGCTATTGCCGAACACCCAGCCGGCGCCGTGCGTATAGAGAATCACTGGCAACTGGCCTTGACCACCCTTGGGACGTAGGATCCGGACCGACACCGCACCCGACGGGCCGCCGGGGATGGTGGTGTCCTCGATCTCGACATCGGGCTTTTCGACCTCCCCGGATTGCACCTCGTCGACGGTCTTTCGGCCCTCGACGGGCCCGAGGTCGAACAGGTACGGGGGATCGGCGGTCGCGGCTGCGAACTCCTGAGCTGCGGGTTCGAGCACGATTGTGGTGGTTGAGGACGTCACTTGGTACTCCCTTCACTCGTTGAGAAAAGCCCGGACGTGGTCGCCGAACTGCTCTGGGTATTGGTTGAGGAAGCCGTGCCCGGCGTCGGGATAGATCCGCACCTCGGCGTTCGGAAGATGCTCGGCCAGCAGCCGGCTGTTCTCGGTGTGCATCATCGTGTCGTTGTCGCCATTTGCGACGAACGTCGGTTGGGTGATCCCGGCGAGGCGGTTGAGCTTGGATGCGTCGGGGATGCCCCAGGCCGTGATCGCCGCCAGCTGCGCGTCGCGCGTCGCAAGGTCAGTCGGCTCGTCGCGGTCCGCCTCCCGGCTGTAGAGCCGCTGGATGGACTCCATGCCCTTGGCGCGGCTTTGCTCCGAGGGGGAGAAGAAGAGATCGAGCAGATCGTCCGCGGTGGGCTCATCCGGGGTCGCAAGCGAATAGACCTCGTCGGTCCAGCGGTGCAGATCCGGGCCGCCTTGCGGCGCTGTGCCGGCAAGTACGAGCCGTCGAACCCGCAGCGGGCGCAATAGGACCAGCTCCTGAGCGACATAGCCGCCGAGCGAGAACCCGAGGAGGTCGATCCGCTCCAACCCGAGTGCATCGATGAAGGCGATCGCATCCCGGGCCATCTCGGTGACGTCCTCTGGAACGGCGCCCGTCGAGCCGCCGACCCCTCGGTTGTCGACCAGGACGACCTCGCGGTCCCTCGCCAAGCCATCGACGAGCAGCGGGTCCCAGCTGTCGAGGTTGCCGCGGAAGTGCTGCAGCATCACCAGCGGCAAGCCATCCGTCTGGGCATCGCCGAAGCGGCGATAGGTGAACGAGATGTCGCCTGCCTCCATCGAAAGGTTCTCGGCCGTGAGCTGGCTATCGGTGCGTGGGGTGGCCTGAACGGATGTGGTCATGGCTTCGCCTTTCGTTCATCGGTCAGCGCACGGTCAGCGTGCCCGTCATCCCCGCGGACTCGTGCGGGGTGCAGAAGAACGTGTACCGACCGGCCTTGAGCTCGCCAGTGGCCTCTGCGCTCTCGTTGGAGATGAGCTCTGTGCCGGCAACGCGCTCGCCGTCCTTCTCGATGACGAAGTCGTGCGACGTGGCCTCGGTGTTGTTGAAGCGGAACGTCACCTCGCCGGCCTCGGCCGTGAGCTCAGACGGGTCGAAGCGGAGGGCGCCCTCGACCACGCCAACCTCAATCGCCTCATCACTGGCACCCCCTCCCGTGGCGCCGGCGTCGCCCGCGTTTGCGTCAGCTCCGTCGGCTGCAGGAGGCGTGACTGGCTCGCCGTTGAGCTGGAAGGAGACGAGCGCCGGTTTCTGCCCCGCACCCTGCGGGAAGCCTGCGGCGGTGACGAGCCTGTCGCCGGCGATTGCAACCGGTGAGTTCGTCCCGGCCGGCAGCCTCTCGGACCAAACCTCCGAGCCGTCCTCGAGCGAGTGTGCGACGAGCCGACCGTCGAAGAGCGTCGTGAACAACAGATTGTTCGCGATGGTGGCCGCACCCAACGGCATCGTGTCGAGCCTGACGCTCCAGTCGATCGCACCTGTCGCCAGATCGAGCCGGACAAGTTCTCCCGTCCCCGTCGCGAAGTTGACGTCGAGGATCGGCAGGTTCAGATCCGCCGGCGTGTTCACGAGCCCTGGAAGGTTCACAACCGCCGCGTAGACCTTGCCGTCCTGGACGGCGAGGTTCGTCTCGACACCGCCGAACGGTCCGGGGAAGACCTTGAACGGAGGCGACGGGAGCGCGAGCCTGCCGTTCAGCTGCTCGCGACTGTCGTTGTCGTGCCCGTTGTGGACACCGACGGCGGTCTTCCAGACCTCCTCGCCGGACTCGGGATCGACGGCGATGACGTAGCCCAGCTTCCCGCCGGTCACCACGAGGTCCTCGCCGTTGTTGTCAGCAAGCACGGGCGAGAGGTGGAGGTCCCAGTCCCAGAAGTCGTTCGGAATGGCCTGGTAGTGCCAGAGGAGCTCGCCGGTCTCGCCGTCGAGCTTGACGAGGCTGTTGGTATAGAGGCGCTGGTCTTGCGTGCTCTTCGGCGAGTTGTGCGAGTAGTAGCCGTTTGCGACCGAGTAGTAGACGTTGCCGTCGTCGTCGACGAGCGGCGTATTCCATGCTCCTGCGGAAGGAGTGTCGTCACCTTCGGGCTCGTCGGTCGTGTCGAAGGTCCAAAGCTGCTCGCCTGTTGTCGCATCGAACGCGAGGGCGCGGCCGCCGCCGACCTTCGCGGCCTCGGACAGGTACAGGACGCCATCCCGAACCGCCGGCTGGATCGTGAAGCCGAGGTTCTGGCCCTCGGCGACGCCGAAGTCGTAGTCGACGACGTGCTTTCTCCAGACCTTCTCGCCGGACTCGGCGTCTAGTGCGAACACGTCGTCGTTGGTGACGCCGTAGAGGACCCCGTCCTCATAGGCGAGACCGTTCGGCCCGAGCGAGGGGGCGTCGTACTCGACCTTCCACAGCTGCTCGCCCGTCTCCAGGTCGTAGGCCATGACGTTCGAGGCCAGGTCCTGCACGTACGTCACGCCGTCCGCGCTGATCAGCGGCGTGGAGGCGAAGGCGCCGAAGGTGCCGGCGCCGGTGAGCGGCTGCGTCCAGGTGACGTTCAGCTCGTCCACGTTGTCGGCGTCGATCTCCGAGGTCGCGACGCGCGTGTTCTCGTAGTTGGCGTTGGGCGTCATCCACTCCGCCGCGGCCGACTCCGTGGCGTCGCCCCCCGAGTCTCCGCCGCAGCCGACCGCCAACGCTGCTATCACGACGATGACCGAGACGAGCGCGAGCGCGCGACGCCGCGGGTGGCGCGCGTGGCGTGCGGGCTCGGTCACTCTTCGCCTCGTGGCGAGACCTGCCTTCGGTGGCCGGCACCGGCGACGAGCGCGACCTTGTCCTTTAGTCCTCGCATGACTGGCTACCTCGTGTCTGATTGGGAGGGGAGCGGCGGGACGTACGCGGGAACCCTCCCTTGGTCGGTGACCCGCTCGGCGCGGTCCTCCCGGCCGCCCTCGAGCGACACGTTCGGTATCGCGCGGTCGAGCCAGGCGGGCATCCACCAGGCGCGGTCGCCGAGCAGCGCCATCAGCGCCGGCGAGATGACCATGCGCACGACGACCGCGTCGATGAGGATCGCGGCGCCGAGGCCGAGGCCGAACATCTTGATCACGACGTCGCCGCCGGGAATGAACGCCAGGAAGACCGAGGACATGATCAGGCCCGCGACGAGGACGACCTTCGCGATCCGCGAGAGGCCGCGGACGACGCTCTCCTTCGGCGAGTCGCCCTCGAAGTACGCCTCGCGGATGCGGCTGAGCAGGAAGACGTTGTAGTCCATGCTCAGGCCGAACAGGATTGCGAACATCATCAGGGGGACGAAGGAGATGATCGGCACGTCCTCGCCGACGCCGAGGAGCGACGCGCCCCAGCCCCACTGGAAGACCGCGACGATGACGCCGTAGGCCGCGCCGATCGACAGCAGGTTGAACACCGCGGACGCGAGCGGCACCCAGATCGAGCGGAACACCGCGATCAGGAGCAGGATCGAGAGCCCGATGACGATGGCGATGAAGAGCGGGAGCCGGCTCGCGATCTTGTCCGAGAAGTCCTCGAACCCCGCTGTCTGGCCGCCGACGTAGACGTTGAGGTCCGAGCTCTCGGTGGCGGCGGGGATGACGTCGTCGCGCAGGTGCCGGACGAGCTCCGACGTGCTGGCGTCCTGCGGGGAGGTCGTCGGCGTCGCCTGGATGATCGCCGCGTCGCCGGCGTCGTTCGGGCTCGCCGGAGCGACGAACGCGACCCCGTCGGTGTCTTCGAGCGCCGTCTGGAAGCCTTCGAGCTGGGCGTCGTCGAGGCGCCGGCCGGTCTCGCTGTCGACCGCGAGCAGCAGCGGGCCGTTGAAGCCCGGGCCGAACGCCTCGCTTAGCTGGTCATATGCGACGCGCTGGGTCTTGTCCTCCGCCAGGTTGCCGTCGTCCGGCTGGCCCAGGCGCAGGTCGGTGAGCGGCAGGGCGAGCACGACGAGCAAGAGGCCGCCGGCAACGACCGGGACCCACGGGCGCCGAACGAGGATCCGGCCCCACCGCTCGAACCCCACGGACCGGGCGACGCGCGAGGGGTCTTTCGGATGGAGCCAGCGGGCCGCCGCGCCGGCGAAGATCGGCAAGATCGCGATCGACGAGACGACGACGAAGGCGACGGCGATCGCCGAGCCGACGCCCATCTTGCCGACCAGCGGGATGCCGACGGCGAGCAGGCCGGCGATCGCCACCATGACGATGAGCCCTGCCGCCACCACCGACACGCCGGCAGTGGCGTTCGCGCGCGCGGCCGCCTCCGGCGGGGAGTCGCCTGCGGCGAGCTGCTCGCGGAACCGGCTGAAGACGAGCAGCGCGTAGTCGATGCCGGCGCCGAGGCCGAGCATGATCGCGATCGTCGTCGCGAACTCGGGGATGCCAAGCGGCTCGGAGACGGCAGCCAGGACGAGCTGGCTGATCAGGACGCCGGTCAGCGCGCCCAAGAGCGTGACGGCCATCGCCGTAAGGGAGCGGAACAGGACCGTGAGCAGCAGGATCGCGATCGCGATGCCGGCGAGCTCGCCGACCGGCACCTCCGGCTCGGCGGCAATGTCGATCGGCTGGCCACGCAGCTCGAGGCGGGCGCCGCCGTCCTCGGCCCCGCGCGCGGCCTCCTCGAGCGCCTCGCCGTGCTCCTTCTCGAGTTCTGTCGGCTGGATGTCGTATTGGACGGTCGCGAACGCGGTACGCCCGTCCTCTGACAGCGATCCGGCATCGGCGGCGAGCGGGTCGGTGACCGACGTGACGTGGTCGAGGCTGCCGACCTTGTCGAGCGCGGCCTCGATCGCCTGGCGCGGCTCGGGGTCGGTGAGCCTTCCGGACGTGATCGTGAAGACGGCCTGGGCCGTGACGCCGGACGCGGCCGGGAACTTGTCCTCGAGCAGGTCCTGCGCCCTCTGGGAATCGGTTCCGGGAACCGAGAAGTCCTCGGCCGCGCTCCCAGTCTGCGAGCCGAGGGCGACGCCGATCAAGACGATGGCAGCCAGGAGACCGACGAGGCCGCGCTTCCAGCGGCGGGAGAGGGTTCGGGCGAGAGAGGCGAGGAGCGTTGACACGGTTAGGCCTTTCGTTTGTGCGAGCCCGTTGGACTCTGGTCGGACATGCCGACGAGCTTGGCTTAGCTGCTCCGGGGTCGCGCCCGTGGAAACCCCTGGTTTCGTCCACTGGTCTAGAGGGAGGCGCCGGCCTTCGCCTCCTGCTCTGCGTCGAACGTCGGCGCGGACCGCCGGCGAGCTCGTAAGCCTCCGTATGCTCGAGCGTCTCCCGTTCCAATAGGACACTGGCCGGGGCGTCGAGGGGCGCGCTCAGCGGGCCAAGTGGGGTTATCGTTGGCCCATGCCCAACGACCGGGGGTTTCGCGACCGGCTGAGCGAGCGCGAGACGCTCGAGGGGCTTCTGCGGGACGCGCGCGGTGGGCGGAGCTCCGTCCTGGTCGTCAGGGGCGAGGCGGGGATCGGCAAGTCGGCGTTGTTGCAGGAGGTCGCCACACAGGCTTCTGGTTTCAATGTCGCTCAGATCGCCGGGGTCGAATCGGAGATGGAGTTGCCGTTTGCGGGACTCCATCAGCTCCTCGCACCGATGCTCGGCCGGCTCGACGGCCTGCCGCCACCGCAGGAGCGGGCCCTGCGTGTCGCCCTCGGGCTCGCGTCCGGGGATCCACCCGACCGTTTCCTCGTGGCGCTCGGGACCCTGACCCTCCTCGCCGGGGTCGCCGACGAAGAGCCGTTTCTCTGCATCGTCGAGGACGCCCAGTGGCTGGACGAAGCCTCTCGCCAGGTACTCGGGTTCGTGGCCCGGCGCCTCCTTGCGGAACCCGTCGCGCTCATGTTCGCCGTGCGCGAGCCCGGCGCGGCGGCGGAGCTGAGCGGCCTGCCGGAGCTTCTCCTCGACGGGCTGGACGACGAAGATGCGCGCGCCCTGCTTGCGACCGTCATCCCCGGCCGCCTCGACGACCGCGTTCGCGACCGGATCGTCGCCGAGACCCGGGGGAACCCGCTCGCGCTGCTGGAGCTCCCGCGAGGGCTTTCGACCGCCGAGTTGGCCGGGGGGTTCGGGATGCCGGATCTGGTCCCGCTGTCGGGCAGGATCGAGGAGAGTTTCGAGCGCCGGCTCGACGAGCTGCCCGAGCAGACGCGGCTCCTGCTCCTGGTCGCGGCGGCGGAACCGGCTGGAGATCCTGCGGTCATGTGGCGCGCCGCCAAGCGGCTCGGGATCCCGAACGCGACGATCGCGCCCGCGACCCAGGACGGCCTGCTCGACGTCCGGGCGAAGGTTCGCTTCCGGCATCCGCTGGTGCGGTCGGCCGTCTATCGGTCGGCGTCGGAGGGCGAGCGCCGGAGCGCGCACGCAGCGTTGGCGGAGGTGACCGACGCCGGTCTCGAACCGGATCGCCGTGCCTGGCACCGCGCGCACGCCGCTCAGGGGCCGGACGAGGAGGTCGCCGACGAGCTCGAGCGGTCCGCCGACCGCGCGCAGGGCCGCGGCGGCTTCGCCGCGGCGGCGGCGTTCCTGGGCCGCGCAGCCGACCTGACCGTCGATCCGGCCCGCCGCGCCGAACGCCTGCTCGCCGCAGCACAGGCCAGCCTGCAAGCCGGCGCGTTCGACGCCGCGCTCGCGCTGATCGAGGCCGCGGAGTCCGGGCCGCTGGATGAGCTCGGACGGGCACGCCTGGGTCTGCTGCAGGCTCAACTGGCTTTCGCCCACGATCGTGGCAGCGAGGGTCCCGCGCTTCTGCTCGAGGCCGCGAAGAAGTTCGAGCCGCTTGACGCGTCTCTCTCGCGCGACACGTATCTCGACGCGTGGAGCGCGGCGCTGTTCACAGGGCAACTCGCAACCGCCGGCAGTCTGCTCGACGTATCTCGCGCCGTGAGAGCCGGGCCCCATCCGGCTGGCGTCCCCCGGGCCTGCGATCTGCTGCTCGACGGCTTCGCGATGGTGTTCACGGAAGGGCGCGCCGCCGCGGAACCGGTCTTACAGGACGCGGTCACCGCGTTCGCCAGCCCCGACGTCTCCGCGGAGGAGATGCTCCGGTGGGGCTGGCTGGCGACCATCGCCGCCGTATACGTCTGGGACTACGACGCCTGTCGCACAATCTCCACGCGCGAGGTCGAGGTCGCCCGGCAGGCGGGAGCGCTCGAGGTCCTCGCGGTCGGCGACAACATCATGAGCGAGGTCCTCTCCATCGGCGGGGACTACGCGGGGGCAGCGCTTCTCGTCGCGGAGGCCGAGGCTGTCAGCACGGCAACCGGGGCGCTCGTCGACCCGTACGCGGCGCTCGTGCTCGCCGGTCATCGCGGCGACGCCGCGCAGGCGACTGGCCTGATCGAAGCCACGATCAGGGAGGCAACGCCGCGCCATAACGGGACGGCCGTGCAGCTCGCGCACTACGCGAAAGCCATGGTGATGAACGGGCTCGGCCGCTACGAGGAGGCAGTCGTGGCCGCGGTTGCGGCGAGCGAGGAGACACCCGAGATGGTGTTGTCCAGGTGGGCGCTGAGCGAGCTGGTCGAGGCGGCCAGCCGGACGCAGAACGCCGAGCTCGCCGAGCGTGCCGCCGCCGGACTCGCCGAGCACGCGAGCGGGACCGACAGCGATTGGGCGCTCGGGATCCTCGCGCGCGGGCACGCGCTGCTGAACGACGGCAAGGAGGCCGAGCGCCTGTATCGAGAGGCCATCGATCACCTTAGCCGGACCGAACTTCGGCCTGACCTCGCCCGCGGGCGGCTCCTGTACGGAGAATGGCTGCGGCGACAGGGCCGGCGTGTGGATGCGCGCGAGCAGCTGCGAGCGGCGCACGATGCGCTCGCCTCGATCGGCGCCGACGCGTTCGCCGAGCGTGCCCGTCGCGAACTCCTAGCGACCGGCGAGAAGGCCCGCAGCCGGCGCGATGACACCCGCGACGAGCTCACCCCGCAGGAGGAACAGATCGCGCGGCTGGCCCGCGACCGCTTGACGAACCCCGAGATCGCGTCCCAGTTGTTCCTCAGTCCGCGAACGGTGGAATGGCACCTGCGAAAGGTGTACGCGAAGCTCGAGATCAGCTCCCGCCGCGACCTTCGGTCGGCGCTGCCCGAGCCCACCCGGCAAGCAATGCCCGTCTAGTCGTGGCGTCCACGTGGGCCTTGGTGCGCGCGATCGCCTCGTGATCGAAGCTCCGGTCACTCGGCGATCGCCTCGACCTCCTCCGCGAGCAGCTCGGCGGCGATCGCGCGGTTCACGTACCGGTATCGAGGGCGTTGTCCGCCCAATGGGATTCTGGTCGCGCACGATCGGGCCAGACGACGTGCGGTCCTGCGCGGAGAACGGCCCGCCGCCCTAGGTGGCGATGGGCCTTCGCTATCAGGTGGACGCCATCGCCCGATCCGACGGGTTGGTTCTGCTTTCGCATGATTTGAGCACTGTCGGTGGAATGCGCTCGGCGAGCGTAGGCCTGAGCATTGACTCCCGGGGTTACTCGCGGCTGGGCTGCGTGCCTGGCCAGGTGACACTCTTAGTAACCATTCCGCAGCTCGGCACCCGTACGAACCTGTCTGATTTGCAGGTACTTCATGCCGGAGGAGGGACTCGAACCCACGGCCTTCGGATTATGATTCCGCTGCTCTAACCAGCTGAGCTACTCCGGCGGGGCGATTCAGCGTAGCGCTGGGCCGAACATATGCAATCTGCGTCCACCCTTCGGACGTGGATCACAGAAGTTGGGCAGCACTAGGCTCCTCGGCACGGTGTTGCTTGCGGTTCCGAATCTCTCCGAGGGGCGCGATGAGGCGCGGATCGAGTTTGTCCGAGCCGCGTTCGATCGCGATGGCGGGGTGCTCGACGTTCACTCCGACCGCGTCCACAACCGCAGTGTCTTCACACTTCGCGGCGAGGCCGGCGAGCTCGCGTCTACGTTGCTCGCTGGCGCGGTCGCGGCGGCTGAAGCGATCGATATGCGCGAGTACGACGGCGCCCACCCTGCTGTCGGTTCGATTGACGTCTGTCCTGTGGTCTGGCTTTCGGAGGCTGACCGCGACGCCGCATTCGCAGAAGCTCGCAACGTCGCCAGCATGATCGCAACGGAGCTCGAGGTCCCTGTCTTTCTCTACGGCAAGCTGGCCTCGGCGGAGCCTCGTCGTGAGCGGGCGTTCTTTCGCGATGGCGGGCTCGAGGCGCTGGTGGGCAGGATGCAGTCGGGGGGGCTGGAACCTGATCTTGGGCCTCGCGCCCCGAATCCGAGCGCCGGAGCGACCCTGGTCACCGCACGCCCGCCGCTGGCTGCCTTCAACCTCGTCCTGGAGGGCGCAGACATCGACGAAGCGCGGCAGATCGCGGCCGAGCTGCGCGAGAGCGGGGGCGGCCTGCCTGGGGTGCGGGCAATCGGGATCGACCTCGGCGACGGCCGCGTCCAGGTGTCGACCAACGTCCACGACACGATTTCGATTCCGCTCGTCGAGGTCGTGGCTGCAGTCGATCGGCTCGCGCGCCACCGCGGTGCCTGGGTTGTCGCCACGGAGCTGATCGGGCTGGTGCCGGAGGCCGCGATGGCCGGTTTCCCCGAGGCCCTGCTTCCTGACGGGTTCGATCCCGCCCGCCACATGATCGAGCGCCGCCTCTAGATCGAATCGATCATCTAGATTCCGACCCCCATGGCGCGGACCCAGCAGCGAAAGCGACGGCGGAAGAAGCGGCGCGGCACCCAGGCCGGGACCGTCGACCGCGGCGGCCCGCGGGGGCGGCCCCGCAACCGGGCCGAGGCCCGCGCTCGGGCTCGCTCGCGGACGAAGCGGGCGCCGCAGCAGCGCCAGCAGGCGGCCCCAACCTGGCGAAGCGCGATCAACCGGGGGCTGATCGCCGCCGGGATCTTCCTGCTGCTGTTGATCGTCCTGTTCCAGCGGCCGTTCGGGGAGGCGATCGCGCTCTCGGCCTTCATGCTGCTCGTCTATATCCCGATGGGCTACTACCTGGATCGCTTCTTCTACAACCTGCGCCAGCGCCGCGAGGCCAAGAAGCGCGAGCAGAGTAAGGCCGACGGGGACGGTAAGTAGGCGCGTTCAGAGATGGGTGAAGCCCGTCTCAGCACCCCGGCTCGCGTCGCCGCCGCATCGGCGGCATTCGGCGCGCTGCTTGCGATCGCAGGCTCGTTCGGAGTCTGGGCCGAGGAGGGCCCGGTCACTCTGCACGGCATCGGTGGCATCCAGGGTTTCGACATCTACCGCGGGCAGCTCGAGGACGTCTTCGCTCCGGGCTGGCTGACGCTCGCGCTCGCTGCCGTCGCGCTGGTCTCGCTCGCTCTGATGCTCGCCCGGGGAGCCCGTTCGCTGGCGCTCGTCGCCGATCTCGCCGGCACCGGGGTGCTCGCCGTGGCGATCATCAGCATCGTGGACATCACCGGCTCCACCGGCGACCCGCTGGTCAACCTCGTGGCACTCGACCTCGGGTGGGGGGTGATAGCCGCGGCCGCGGGCGGCCTGATCCTGTCGATCTCCGGCTCGCTGCTGTGGGTCTTCAGCGCGTCGGCGACCCCAAGCGCCTCGCGGCCCACGAGCGTTACGTAGCTACCCTCCCGACATGGACGTTCGCAGCTTCACCGTCGGTCCCGTGGCCGAGAACTGCTACCTCTTTCGCGCGGAGGACTCGGATCGGGCCCTGATCGTCGATCCCGGGGAGGAGGCCGATCGGATCCTTCACGCTGTCGAGGGCCTGGGCGTCGACGTCGAGGCGATTCTGCTCACCCACACCCACTTCGACCACATCGGTGCCGTCGCCCCGGTGGCGAAGGCGACCGGGGCGACGGTCTACTGCCCCGAAATCGAGGTCCCGGTGCTTGCCGACATCATGTCGTTCGTGCCGTGGCCGGGCTTCGGCCCGTACGAGAGCTATGACGCCGACGAGACGGTGAGCGGGGGAGAGCGCCTCGAGCTCGCCGGACTCGAGATCGATGTCCTCTTCACCCCCGGCCACAGCCCCGGGCACGTCACCTACGCGGCCTATCCGGAAGGAGAGGCCGACGGCGAGGGTGCCGTGCCCTCGCTGTTCTCGGGCGACGTCCTCTTCCAGGGCTCGGTCGGCCGCACCGACCTTCCCGGCGGCGATTGGGGAACGCTGCTCGAGAGCATCCGCACGCTTGTCGACTCCTATCCCGAGGAGACTCTCGTCTACCCGGGACACATGGGAATCACCACATTGGGCGCCGAGCGCGCCTCGAATCCGTTCCTGGCCGAGCTCGCTCGATAGTGTCGCCCGTGAGTGCGGGAGCAGAATTTCTGATTGTCGGGCGAAGCGCGATCCAGTGATGTCGCCGAGCGAGTTTCAGGCCCCTCGCGGGACTTTCGATGTCCTGCCCGCCGAATCGGCCGCCCGCGCTGACCTCTACGCCGCCGCGGCCGCCGGCTTCGGCCGCGCGGGCTACGGCCGAATCGAGACTCCCGCGTTCGAGGACACCGAGCTGTTCTCGCGCGGGATCGGGGAGGCGACCGACATCGTTCGCAAGGAGATGTTCACGTTCGAGGACCTCGGAGGGCGATCGCTGACCCTGCGGCCCGAGGGCACCGCGCCGATCTGTCGCGCCTACGTCGAGCACGGGATGCATGTCCTGCCGCAGCCCGTGAAGCTGTGGTACTGGGGATCGTATTTTCGCCACGAGCGCCCGCAGGCAGGCCGCTATCGCCAGTTCCGGCAGCTGGGCGCCGAGGCGATCGGCTCCGATTCACCGCTCGTCGATGCGGAGCTGATCATCCTCCTCGACGAGCTGCTTCAGGCTCTCGGGGTTGAAGGGGTAAAGCTGCGGCTCTCGAGCCTCGGCTCGGCCGGGACCCGCGCCGAGTACCGGCAGGAGCTGCAGGCGTACCTGCGCGCGCACGAGTCTGAGCTCTCGCGCGACGTCCGCGACCGCATCGACGCGAACCCGCTGCGGGCGTTCGACTCGGACGATGAAGGGACCAAGTCCGTAATGGGTGCGGCGCCCACCATGCTCGATCGCCTCGCCGACGAGGACGCACAGCATCTCGCCGAGGTCCGGCGCCTGCTCGACCAGGCGGGTGCGGAGTACACACTCGACGGCTCGCTCGTCCGCGGCCTCGACTATTACACCCGCACCGTGTTCGAGTTCGACTGCGATCGGCTCGGAGCGCAGTCGGGCTTGGGCGGGGGTGGGCGCTACGACGGCCTGGTCGAGAAGCTTGGCGGCGCGCCGGCTCCCGCCGCCGGCTGGGCGGCGGGTGTGGAGCGGATCCTGCTCGCGCTCGACTCCCAGCCAGAGCCGCAGGGCATCGACGTCTTCGTCGTCGCCGGTGAGCAGGACCGCGAACGCGCCCTCGCGCTGGCGGTCGAGCTGCGCCGCGCCGAGATCTCGGCCGACCTGGATCTTGCCGGCCGCAGCGCCAAGGGACAGATGAAGCAGGCCGACCGCCTCGGCGCGCGTCAGGCCGTGATCCTCGAGCCCGATGGCAGGGCGCAGGTGCGCGACATGGCGAGCGGTGAGCAGCGTGAGCTGGCGGTGGAGAACCTCGTCGAGGAGCTGCGGGAGCGATGAGCGAGTCGCCGGCGGTGAGAGGAGTCGGGTTCCCGCCGCTGCAGGCGAACGCGTATCGCGACCGCTGGTGCGGTGCGGTGCTCCCAGCACTCGTCGACTCAAGGGCCAGGGTCGCCGGCTGGGTTCACCGCACCCGCGACCACGGCAACCTGATCTTCGTCGACCTGCGCGACCGCACGGGACTCGTCCAGCTCGTCTTCAACCCCGACAACGCGGGCGAGGCGCACGCGCTTGCCGAGCGGCTTCGCGGCGAGGACGTGATCAGCGCCGCCGGCGAGGTCGTCGCCGAAGCCCAGAGACCGTCAATCCCGAGCTCCCGACGGGCGAGGTCGAGGTGATGGTGAGCGAGGTCGAGCTGCTCGCCGACGCCGCGACGCCTCCGTTTCAGATCGAGGGCACCTCAGAGGTGGGCGAGGAGGTGCGGCTACGCCACCGCTATCTCGATCTGCGCCGGACGCAGGTGCGCTCCGCGATCGAGCTCCGCGCCGCGGTCAACGCGTCGATTCGCGAGTTCCTCGAGACCGAGGGATTCGTCGAGATCGAAACCCCGATCCTCACCCGCTCCACCCCGGAGGGCGCGCGCGACTTCCTCGTTCCCAGCCGGCTTCAGCCCGGCGCCTTCTACGCCCTCCCGCAGTCCCCGCAGCTCTTCAAGCAGCTGCTGATGGTCGCCGGCTTCGAGCGCTACTACCAGATCGCTCGCTGCTTTCGCGACGAGGATTTCCGCGCCGACCGCCAGCCCGACTTCACCCAGCTCGACTTGGAGATTTCGTTCGTCGGCGTCGACGAGGTGCTCGATCTGAACGAGCGACTGCTGAGGCACGTGTTCGCCACCCGGGGGATCGCCGTCGAGCTGCCGCTGCCGCGGATTCCGTACGACGATGCGATCGCCCGCTACGGAACCGACCGCCCCGACACGCGCTTCGGGCTCGAGATCGTGGAACTCTCCGACGCGGTTCGCGACACCGAGTTCAAGGTGTTCAGCGGTGCGATCGAGGGTGGGGGGGTGGTCCGAGGGCTGAACGCCGGCCGCCGCGAGATGCCGCGCTCGGAGCTGGACGGATTGATCTCTCGGGCGCAGGAGCTTGGAGCGAAGGGGCTCGTGTGGGCTTTCCGCGAGGGAGACGGCTGGCGCTCGCCGACCGCGAAGTTCCTCTCAGCCGACGAGCTGGCGACGCTGAACGACCAACTGGGCGCAGAGGAGGGTGACCTGCTGCTGCTGGTCGCCGATGCGCCCGCGGTGGCGGCGGCGGTACTGGGTCAGCTCCGGATCGAGCTCGGGCAGAAGTTCGGTCTTGCGCCGGGCTGGCAGGATGAGGTGGACCCGACCGGGCTCTGCTGGATCGTCGATTGGCCGCTGCTGGAGCGAAACGACGAGGGGGGCTGGGATTCGTTGCACCACCCGTTCACCGCTCCCGCGGGCCAGTTCGACCCGAATGACCCAGGCGCCGCCCGCGCGCTGCCTACGACGTCGTCTGGAATGGACAGGAAATGGGTGGCGGCTCGATTCGAATCAACCGCCCCGACGTCCAGCGGGCCGTCTTCGATGCCCTCGGCATCGGCGAGGAGGATGCCCAGGCCCGGTTCGGGTTCCTGCTCGACGCGCTGCGCTTCGGCGCCCCGCCGCACGGTGGAATCGCCTACGGCCTCGATCGCCTCGTCCAGCGACTGCACCGCGCGGAGTCTATCCGCGACGTGATCGCATTCCCGAAGGCCGCTTCGGGTACGGACCCGCTCACCGGCGCGCCCGCCCCGGTGGACGAGATGCAGCTGCGCGAGCTCGGCCTGCAGCTACGTGCCCAGCGCGGCAAGTCCAGCCGCGCCTAACCCACTCAAGCTTTCTCGCCCACGTGCCGAGCAATCAGGTAATGAAGGGGTGCCTGGAGAGCGCTAGTCTTGGAGCGGGCTCGAGCCCGTTCGATAGCCGCTCCAATAGTGAACCAACACATTTGGCTTGGGAGTCGAACTCGGTTGCGACCTTGGTCGCGCCGGTAGACACCCACCTGTTCTCTCAGGTTCTCAAGCCGGGCGGCGTCGGCGGGTTGGAGCCCATCCTTCGTTCAGGGGGCCGCTCGTGAGAAAGGCACTGAACGAGAACCCGATGGTCCAGATCGCCATCCTGGCGGTTCTGGCGGTCGGGGTCGGCCTGCTGCTGCTGACTCGGATGGGAGGCGGCAGCGACACGGCTGCCACCAGCCCGACGAGCCCAACTACGGCATCGACCGCCCCAACGACTGGGGCGCCCGCGACTTCAACTGACGCCGCCGCGGCGCCGGCCCCCGCGACTCCGGATCCGTCGACAACAGCACCTTCGGCCCCGGCGCCGTCGACCGACGCGCCCGCGACCTCACCCGACCCCGCCGTGACCGGTGGCGTCGGCGAGTTCACGGCCGGGCCCGGCCTTCCGCAGCCGGTGGTCACCGCCTACGAGGGCGGCAGCGCGGTCGTGCTACTGGTCTACCGGCGCAAGGGGATCGACGACGTCTTCGTGAACACGTCGGTGCGGCTGCTGAAGAGCTCGTTCAATCCGGTGGTGAGCGGAGCGGCCGTTTTCTTCACCAACGCGCACAACATCTCCCGTTACTCGCGGATCACCGAGGGCGTCAGCGTCAGCCGCACCCCGGCGCTGATCGTGATCAAGCCGAAGGACCTCAGCGACGGCGTCCCGCTGGCCAGCGTCAGCTACGGATTCCGCGACCCACAGAGCGTCGTCCAGGCAGTCGAGGACGCCCTGTACGACGGCCCGCAGGTCCCGTCTTACCCGGAGTAGCCGGGCGCCCGAACGGCGGGCACCGAGAGGAGGTCAGACGCCTCCAGCAGAAACTGTCCGCATTGTGGGTCCTATAGGGCCTACAACCCTGACTGATTCGCAACGCTACGCTCGAAGCATGAATCCTGAGGCTTTCGAGCACTACGCCACCGACGACTCGCGCTGCTCTCCCTCGGTGCCCGGTTCGTACACCGGCGCGGCTGGGGGTGCCCCCTGCGGCGACTTGGTCCGCGTCTCTCTAAACGTCGACGACGGCGCGATCGTGATCGCGAGCTTCGGCGCCGAGGGCTGCGCTGCGGCCCGTGCGGCTGCGGCGGCGGTCACCGAGCTTGCCGAGGGCGAGTCGATCCTCGACGCGGCCCAGGTCGGCCCCGCTCAAATCGCCGCCGAGCTCGGAGGCCTCTCTCCCCAGGGACGTCACGCGGCAGACCTCGCAGCCGACGCCCTGCACAGAGCCCTCACCGCAGTCGTTGCCTCTGACGAACCGCTGACGCCGAGCGGCGAGTCCGCTGACAACCGCGTCCTCGTCGCGATCAGCGGCGGCGTCGACAGCGCCGTCGCCGCACTGCTCGAGCGCGACGCCGGGCACGAGGTCGTCGCTGTGACGCTGAAGCTGTGGGCCGACCGCCACAACGACGGCGAGCGAAGCTGCTGCTCGCCCGAGGCGGTCCTGGACGCCCGCGGCCTCGCCCACTCGCTGGGCCTCCCGCACCTGACGATGGACCTCGAGCGCGAGTTCCGAGCCGCCGTCGTTGACGGCTTCCTCGACGGCTATGCGCGCGGCCAGACTCCGAACCCTTGCATTCGGTGCAACGGCGACCTGCGCCTCGATGCGATGCTCGATCTGGGGCGGCGAATCGGTTCCGCGGGCCTTGCGACCGGCCACTACGCGCGCGTCCGCGACGACGACGGCGGACCCCTGCTCGCCGCCGCGGCCGACGCGCACAAGGACCAGATCTACATGCTCTCGGCGCTGCGGCCGGTGTCGATCGCTCGGATGCGCTTCCCGCTCGGCGAGCTGACCAAGCCCGAGGTGCGGCAGATCGCGGCCAAGGCCGGGCTGCCCGTCGCAGCCAAGCGGGAGAGCCAGGACCTCTGCTTCCTCGCCGGAGAGGGTCGCCACGACTTCCTCGCCCGCCACGGCGGGCTCCGGGATCGCGAGGGACCGATTGCCGATCGCGGCGGCCGCGTAATCGGCCGCCACCGCGGCCACCACAACTTCACCGTCGGCCAGCGACGCGGGATCGGGGTGTCCGCTCCCGAGCCTCTGTACGTACTTGACACCGACGCCGGCTCCAACCGCGTCGTCGTCGGCAGCCGCGAGCAGCTCGCCGTGAACTCGGTGGAGCTCCGTGACGCCGTCCTCCATCGCCCGGGCGAGCGCGTCGACGCGGTCCGGCTGCGTTACCGCGCGCGGCCGCTGCCCTGCCGACTCGAGCCCGACGAAGCCGCACCCGGCGAGCACGCAGAGCTCGGCGTCCGCCTAGCCGAGCCCGCCTACGGTGTAGCGCCCGGGCAAACCGCGAGTCTGATGAGTAGTGACGTGATCGTCGGGCATGCGACGATTGCGGGCGCGGGCGAACAAATCGGCTGAGGAGATGACCATGGGCCTGTTGGACCGAGCGCTGTTTGGAAAGGGCGGCTTCGAGGGGCGGGTGCCCGAGATCGAGGAGTCGCTGGGGGAGCCGATCGAGGAGGCGTGGAATGCCAACCGCCTCCAGGGTGCCCGTGAGGTCGGAGGCAAGCTCATTCTCAGCCGCACCAAGCTCATCTTCTATCCGCACAGGTTCGAGAGTGAGAAGGTCGTCAACCTCATCAGGGCGTTGAGCGTTCTCTCTCCGGCTGACGGCATCCGGCTGCGGGGCGAGGGGAAAGCCTGGGGCGCAGCACTCGAGAGCATCGAGACCGTCGCTACCAAGGGACGGCTCAGCCCCGACCTGGTTGTCACGGACAAGGAGGGTGGTACCCAGAGATTCAACGTCACCGGGGCGGAGGCCAAGATCCTGCCGAAGATTTGTGAGGCGATGGATGCGCTGCCGGGTGCCGACGCCGGGTAGCAACCCCGCTGCGTACCTAGACTGCCGCCCGTGAAGTCGAGCGAGATCCGCGAGACGTACCTGGCCTACTTCGAGGCGAACGACCACCTGCGCCTGCCGTCGGCCTCTCTCGTGCCGTCGGCGCACGATCCCTCGGTCCTCCTGACGACCGCCGGGATGCAGCCGCTGAAGCCCTACTTCCTCGGCGTCGAGGAGCCTCCCAATCGCCGCCTCACCTCCTGCCAGCGCTGCTTTCGAACTACCGACGTCGAACAAGTCGGCAGCACCGCCCGCCACCTCACCTTCTTCGAGATGCTGGGCAACTTCTCGATCGGCGACTACTTCAAGCAGGAGACGCTCGGCTTTGGCTGGGAGCTCTCCATCGAGGGATTTGGGCTCGAGCCGGAGCAGATCTGGGTGAGCGTCTTCGATGGCGACGACGAGCTCGGCCTCGGTCCCGACGACGAGGCGATCGAGATCTGGAGGCAGCTGGGAGTGCCCGAGGAGCGGATCGTTCGACTGCCGCGCTCCGAGAACTGCTGGCAGGCGGGGCCGACCGGCCCTTGCGGCCCCTGCTCAGAGATGTACGTCGACCGCGGCGAGTCCTTCGGCGGCCCCGACGACCTCCCCGGCGACGACACCGAACGCTTCCTCGAGTACTGGAACCACGTCTTCATGACCTATGACCTGCATCAGGATGGCTCGCTGACGGAGTTGCCCCAGCGCGGCATCGACACCGGGCTGGGGCTCGAGCGGATGGCGGCGATCCTGCAGCAGGTCCCCTCGGTGTATGAGGCCGACGTCTTCCGGCCGCTGATTTCGCTCGCCGAAGAGCTGTCCGGGCGCTCCTACGGCGACGACGCGGCCACCACCCGGGCGATGCGGATCGTCGCCGACCACTCGCGCGGCGCCGCGCATCTGATCGCCGACGGGGTCGTGCCCTCGAACGAGGACCGCGGCTACATCCTGCGCCGGGTCATGCGCCGGGCGATCCAGCGGGGCCGCTCGCTGGGCCTCGAGCCGCCGTTCCTCGGACGTTTCACCCAGCGCGTGATCGAGACGATGAGCCGACGCCTATCCGCACCTCGCCGAAGCGCAGGCGACGATCTCCCGCTGGGTCGAGGACGAGGAGCGAAGCTTCTCGCGCACGCTCGAGCGCGGCACCGAGCTGCTGGGGGAGCTGATCCGCGACGCCGAGGCGTCCGGCACCTCCTGGGTCGACGCCGCCGACGCCTTCCTGCTCCACGACACATACGGCTTCCCCTACGACCTGACCAAGGAGCTGCTGGCCGAGAAGGGGCTGTCCGTGGACGATTCCGGGTTCGAGGCGCTGATGGACGAGCAGCGCGAGCGCGCCCGCACCGGAGCCGCCCGCGCTACGCCCGACCGCCATGAGCTCGTGCTGTCCTTCGTCACCGCCGCACCCCCTAGCAGGTTCGTCGGTTACGAGACGCTCGAGACGGAGACGGCGGTTGCCGCGGTGGAGTCGCTCGAGGACGCCGCGCTGGTGAAGCTCGAGGAGAGCCCGTTCTACGCCGAGGGCGGCGGCCAGGTCGCGGACTCCGGCGTGATTCGCTGGGACGGCGCCGAGGCGGACGTGCTGGACGTCTACCGCGTCGGAGAGGACCAGGCGCTGAAGGTGCGGGTCGCGGGTGCGGGGCCGTCGCCGGGGGAGCGCGTCGAGGCGGAGGTGCAGCGGCTCGCGCGCCACGCGACGATGCGAAACCACACTGCGACCCATCTCCTGCACGCCGCCCTGCGCGAGCAGCTCGGGACGCACGTGCGCCAGGCGGGCTCGGCCGTGCGCCCCGACAAGCTGCGCTTCGACTTCACTCACGGCGATCAGCTCGGCTCCGAGCAGGTAGAGGCGATCCAGAGCACCGTCAACGAGCAGATCAAGGCCAGCCTTCCTGTCCGCTGGCTGCAGATGGCCCGCGACGAGGCCGAGGCGCTGGGGGCGATGGCGCTCTTCGGCGAGAAGTACGGCGACTGGGTGCGGGTGGTGGAGGTCGTCGGCGTCTCGCGAGAGCTGTGCGGCGGGCACCCACGTCGCGAATACGGCCGAGTTCGGCATGTTCTCGATCGTCTCCGAGGGCTCGAGCGCCGCCAACGTGCGCCGGATCGAGGCGGTTACGGGCCCGGCGGCGATCGACCTCGACCGCGAGCGGGCGGCGCAACTCGAGCAGATCGGCGAACTGCTCGGCTCGCCACGTGACCCGGTGGCCGGGGCCCGCCGTGCCGCGGAGCGGCTGGCCGAGCTGGAGATAGGCGTGCGAAGGAGAGCGGCAAGGCGAGGCAGGGTGAGCTCGCGGGCGAGCTGGAGGCGAGCGCAACCGAGATCGGCGGCGTCAGCGTCGTCGTCGGCGAGGGCATCGGCGCCGACCAGCGCAGCTGCTCGAGCTCGCCACCCGCGTGCGCTCGAAGCTCGGCGACTCGGCGGTGGTGCTGGGCGGCAGCGACGACGGCCGTGTCGCGATCGTCGGCGCCTTCTCGGAATCCGCCGTCGAGCGCGGCTTGAACGCCGCCGAAATCGTGCGTGAGGCCGCGGAGGTGGTCGGGGGCGGCGGAGGCGGTCGCCCCGACATCGCCCAGGCTGGGGGTCGCGACGCGAGCAAGCTGGCTGAGGCGCTGAAGACGGCGCGCGCGGCGATCGAGCGAAAGCTCAGCGAATAGGCCGAGATGAGAGTTCTTGCCATCGACCATGGCACGGCACGCTGCGGCTGTGCAATCTCCGACCCCAGCGGGACGCTGGCACGACCGCTGCCGGTGATCGAGCCCTCCGATCCGCGCGCCGTCGCTCGGCTCGCCGCCGAGCACGCCGTTGAGCTGGTCGTGGTCGGGATGCCGCTGACGCTCGAAGGCGAGGCGGGCCCGCAGGCAGAGATTGCACGCGCCTTCTGCACGCAGCTCGAGGCCGTGCTCGAGGTGCCGGTCGAGACCTGGGACGAGCGCCTCACCACCCGGCTCGCCGAGCGCAGCGCCCGGGAAGGGGCAGGGGCGGCCGAGGACTCTCTTGCCGCCGCCCACCTGCTCGAGAGCTTCCTGGAGTCGCGAGCGGGGGAGAAACAATGACCGAGCGCCCCGCCGTTCGGCGACGATCCATACGACCCCTTCCTCTCCGACGATCCCGCGGCGCGAGAGCGAGAGGCCCGCAGGCGCGAACGCGAAGTGCGACGCGTGGAGCGGGAAGCGCAAGAGGCGGAGAAGCTGGCGCGCGATCGCCAGCGCGACGCCGAGAAGCTCGCGCGCGACGAGGAGCGCCAGACGCAGGAGCGTGAGCTCGCGGCTCAGCAACAGCGCCAGCGCCCATTCACGGCGCTCGACGAGCCCGCCCCTGTCCTGGATCCGTGGAGTGGCGAGCTGGCGGCTGAGCCCACCCGGTTCGAGGACCGCGCCGCCGCTGGACCGCGGCCACCCCGGTCCCGCAAGCGGATCACCGCGCTCGTCGTGTGCGTCGCCCTGCTGGGCGTGGTCGGCTGGTTCCTGCTTGCGCTCTTCCAGCCGTTCGCCGGTGACCCAGGGGCCGAGAAGTCCGTCGAGATTGAGCCGAACTCGTCCCTGGGCACGATTGCCGAGATCCTCGACGAGGGGGGCGTCATCTCGAGCGCGACGATGTTCGAGATCCGCGCCACGTTGGCTGGACGTCGGAGTGACTTCTTCGCCGGCACATACACGCTTCGCGAGGGGATGACGTACGCGAACGTCATGGACGCATTGAGCACGCCGCCGCCTCCTCCCAACACGAAGTCGGTGACCATTCCCGAAGGTCTGACCCGTCAGCAGATCGCGGATGTAGTCAGCGATTCCAAGGTGAAAGGTTCATATGTCCGAGCGAGCTCTGGCTCGGATGTGCTCGACCCGACCGATTACGGAGCGAAGGATCCCAACAACCTCGAGGGCTTCCTGTTCCCCGATACCTACGAGCTGAAGCCGCATGCGACCGCGGACGACCTTGTCTCGGTGCAGCTCGAGACATTCGAGCGGAACTTCGGCGAGGTCGACATGGCCTACGCCGAGTCGAAGAACCTGTCCGAATACGAGGTCCTGATCATCGCCTCGATGATCGAGGAGGAGGCGCTGGTGCCCGAGGACCGACCGCTGGTGGCGCGGGTGATCTACAACCGGCTCGCCGACGGGGGGCCGCTGGGCATCGACGCGACCATTCGCTACGCGCAGGCCAACTACGACGAGCCGTTGCTCGAGTCCGATCTCGCGATCGACTCGCCCTACAACACCTACACGCAGGCGGGACTGCCGCCGACCCCGATCGCCAACCCCGGGATCGCGTCGATCGAGGCGGCGGCGAATCCGGCCGAGGGCGACTGGTACTACTTCGTCGTCAAGCCCGGCACCTGCGGCGAGCTCGAGTTCTCGACCACCGCCGCCGAGCACGACGCCGCCGTCGAGCGCTACCACGCCGCCCGCGACGCCGCCGGCGGCCGCTCGCCGGTCGAGTGCTGACCGATTGCAGCTTTGTGTTGGCTATAGCCATGCAAACCCTGCAATCGATCGGAACCTAGGCTCATGAGACGCTTGGCGGTGCTTGGATTTCCCGTATCCCACTCGCTCTCGCCGGCGATCCACAACGCCGCATTTCAAGCGCTGGGCTTGGGGGACGAGTGGACGTATGACGCGATCGGGGTCGAGCCCGCCGACTTCGAGCCCCGTGTTCGCGCCATGCCGGCCGCCGGCTACGTCGGCGCGAACGTGACCGTCCCGCACAAGCTAGCCGCGCTCGCGCTCGCCGACACCAGCTCGTCGACCGCATCCGAGATCGGTGCCGCGAACACCCTCAGCTTCAGAGACGGCTCGATCCGCGCGGACAACACCGACGCCTCGGGCTTCCTCTCCTCGCTGCCCCGCTCCCCGGCAGGCCTCCCAGCCCTGGTACTGGGTGCCGGCGGCGCCGCGCGGGCGGTGGTTTGGGCGCTCCTCAGCGAGGGCGCCGAAGTTGCGATCTGGAACCGAACCCCGGCTCGAGCTCGGCAGCTGGCTTCCGGGCTCGGCGCTGCTGTTTTAGAGCCGGATGCCGAGACCGGGCTGCTATCGACAGCCGACCACGACCTGATCGTCAACTCCACGTCCGTGGGCCTCGCTCCGTCCACCGAACCCGGTGCAGACCTAAAGGCCCTGTGCCTGGATGCCGATTCGTTTGCAGAGCGACAGACCGTGGTGGATCTCGTCTACGGACCCGAAGAGACCGAGTTTCTGCGCTCGGCCCGCGAGCGCGGCTCGGTCGCGATCGACGGCCGTGAGGTTTTGATCCACCAGGGCGCCGCTTCGTTCCGGATATGGACGGGACTCGAGCCCCCCATGGACGCGATGCGAGAGGCAGCCAGACCCACAGATGACGTTTGAGCCCCGCGAGAGCGAAGCCCGCCCATGACGGCCGATCGACCTCCGTTCCTGAGAGCGGTGGAGAGTGGTGCGGCGGCTGAGGCGGCCCTCAGCCCGACCCCCGCCGAGCCCACTCATCCCCAGGGACTGACGCCGCCGACCCATCGCGGCCGGATCCGCGCGTTCACGACCGACGTGATCGTCGAGCTCGGTTACCTCACCCGCGAGCGAGCCGAGGAAGCGGTGAGGGAGTCGCGCAGCGCCGGGAAGGCACCCGAGCTGCTCCTCGTCGAGCAGGGCGCCCTCGACGGCTCCCAGCTCTCGCGGGCGATCGCCGAGCGCTACGGCCTCGACCACGTCGACCTCGGCGAGTTCAAGGTCGACATGGCGGCCGCCAACCTGATCAGCATCACCGCCGCGCGCCGTTACCGCGCGGTGCCGATCGGCTACGCCGACGAGCGCACGCTGCTCGTTGCCATGGCCGACCCCTCCAACGTGCTCGCGCTCGACGACATCCAGATGCTGACCGGGCTTGGCTGTCGTGTCGCCGTCGCCGACCATGAGGACATCGAGGCGATGATCGGTCGCCTCAGCTCGCTTCAGCACGCGGTGACAGAAGCCGCCGATGAGGAGGACGAGGAGGAGGGCGAGGAGGGTGACGTCGCCGAGATGCGGGAGTCCGCCTCGGACGCGCCGGTGATCAAGCTGGTCTACTCGGTGTTGGGACAGGCTGTTTCGGAGGGAGCCTCAGACATCCATTTCGAGGCCGAAGAGGGCGACATGAGGGTCCGCTTCAGGGTCGACGGAGTCCTCTACGAGGCCGCCAGGGTGCCGAGGCGAATGGCATCGGGCGTCGTCTCGAGGGTGAAGATAATGAGCGAGCTCGACATCGCAGAGAAGCGGCTCCCGCAGGACGGCCGCGTCTCGCTCAACGTCGACGATCACCCGGTTGACCTCCGCGTCACGACCATGCCCACCCAGCGCGGCGAGGGCCTGTCGATCCGCGTCCTCGACAAGACGGAAGCGCTGCGACCGCTCGCCGACCTCGGCATGGAAGCCACTGAGGCGGAACGCTTCGAATCGTCCTTCCGCCAGCCCTACGGTGCGGTTCTGGTCACCGGACCGACCGGCTCGGGGAAGTCCACCACGCTGTACGCGGCGCTGAACGAGCTCAACGATGTCAGCAAGAACATCATCACGATCGAGGACCCGATCGAGTACCGGCTGCCGGGAATCAACCAGATGAACGTGAACCGCAAGGCCGGCCTCGACTTCTCCCGCGGCCTGCGCTCGATCCTGCGCGCCGACCCCGACGTGATCATGGTCGGTGAGATCCGCGACGGCGAGACCGCGAGGATCGCGATCGAATCGGCGCTGACGGGCCACATGGTGCTGACGACGCTGCACACCAACGACGCCCCGGGCGCCGTCATCCGGCTGGCGAAGATGGGCATCGAGAGCTTCCTCACCGCCTCGGCGGTCGACTGCGTCGTCGCCCAGCGCCTCGCACGGCGGCTGTGCACCGTGTGTAAACGCCGCACGTTGATCCCGGAGAATGCCCTCAACGAGGCGGGATTCCGATTCGGCGCCGACCTGGAGGCTTACGAGCCGATCGGCTGCGGGCGCTGCAACGGCAGCGGCTACAAGGGCCGACTCGGCGTCTTCTCGGTGATGGTGATGAACGACGAGCTCCGCGACCTTGCGATCGAGGGTGCCGCGGAGTCCCAGCTCGCCCAGTCTGCCCGCGCCAACGGAATGAGGTCACTGCGCGAAGACGGCCTCGACAAGGTCCGCGCTGGCGTCACCAGCATCGAAGAGATCGCCCGCGTCTGCGTGTAGCCGTCCGGCGCGCTCAAGCGGGTGCGTGTTCGAGCCGATTAGCTCCGTGATGGAGCAGCTTGATTTCGCCGATGTCCTCACCCGGATGGTGGAGGAGCGGGCCTCGGACGTCCACCTGACGCCGGGTTTTGCGCCTGCCATCCGCGTCCGCGGGCGGATCACGCCGTTGGATGACTACCCCGCGCTCACCGCCCAGCAGACGCGCGAGATCGTCTATTCGCTCCTGAACTCCGATCAGCGGAAGCGATTCGAGAACAACCTCCAGCTCGACTTCGCCTATTCGATCCCCGACGTTGCTCGATTCAGAGTCAACTGCTTCTTCCAGCGTGGCGCCATCAGCGCCGCATTCCGGTTGATTCCGAGCGAGATCAAGGACATCGACTCGCTCGGGCTTCCGAAGGTGTTGGAGGAATTCGCCCGCAGGCCGCGCGGACTGGTGCTCTTCACGGGCCCGACGGGCTCCGGGAAGACGACCAGCCTGGCGGCGCTCGTCGATCTGATCAACCGCGAGCGCGAGGAGCACATCCTCACGATCGAAGACCCGATCGAGTTCCTCCACCGCCACAAGGGCTGCATCGTCAACCAGCGCGAGGTGGGAGCCGACGCCCACGACTTCTCCAGCGCCCTGAAGTCCGCTCTGCGCGAGGACCCCGACGTGATCCTCGTCGGGGAGATGCGCGACCTGGAGACGATTTCGACCGCGATCACCGCCGCCGAGACCGGGCACCTGGTCTTCGCGACCCTGCACACGCAGTCGACGTCCTCGACGATCGACCGGATCATCGACGTCTTCCCGCCCACCCAGCAGCAGCAGGTGCGGATGCAGCTCTCGATCGCTCTCGAGGGAATCGTCACCCAGCAGCTTTTGCCGACGGCCGACGGCTCGGCGCGCGTGTGCGGCTGCGAGGTGCTGGTGCCCACTCCGGCCGTGCGGAACCTGATCCGCGAGGGCAAGACGCACCAGATCTACTCGGTGCTGCAGACCTCGGCCGCGACCGGAATGCAGACGATGGACGCCCACCTGTCCCAGCTCGTTCACCAGGGCAAGATCACTCGGCAACTCGCCGAGTCGCGGGCGTCGGTCCCCGAGGAGCTTCGCCGCCTGATGGGCGGGGCGGGGCAGGCGTCGCCCGTGCGGCAGGTGGCGTAGGAGCTTCTGAAGGAGCCTGAATGAGCAGCTACGCGTTCAGAGCCGTTGACGTGGCCGGCGTTCCTTCCAGGGGGGAGCTCGAGGCCCCCACCAAGGCCCAGGTGACCGAGGAGCTTCGGCGCCGCGGGCTGATCGTGCTCGAGGTCTCCGAGCAGCGCGATCCGCTGAAGCTCGAGGACTTCTTCAAGCGCTTCAAGACCGCGGGGATGCGGGAGCTGGCGATCTTCTCGCGCCAGTTCGCGACCCTGATCGCCTCCGGGATGCCGATGCTGCGCTCCCTCTACACGCTCGAGGACCAGACCGAGGACGAGATGATTTCGAAGGCCGTCGCGGGCGTTCGCCAGGACGTCGAGGCCGGGACGTCGCTGGCGCAATCGATGGAGGCGCACCCGCAGGTCTTCGATCCGCTCTATCGCTCGATGGTTCGCTCCGGCGAGAGCTCCGGGCGGCTCGAGGACGCGCTCGACCGCGTCGCGTACCAGATGGAGAAGCTCGACGCCCTCCGCCGCCAGGTGAAGGCGGCGGTGACCTATCCGGCGCTGGTCTTCACGTTCGCAATCATCGTGATGATCGTTGTAGTTGCCTTCATCGTCCCGGTGTTCGTCGGGATCTTCGAGGAACTCGTCGCCGAGAACCCGGGCGAGAGCGCGGAGTTGCCGCTGCCGACCAAGATCACGAAGGGCGCATCGGACCTGCTGACGGGTAGCTGGTACTTCGTGCTCGCTGGGGCGGTGGCCTCGACAATCGGATTTCTGCGCTGGAAGCGCTCCGACGCGGGGCGGAAACAGTGGGACCGGGTGAAGCTGAAGATCCCGTTCCACATCGGCGACGTGGTCCAGAAGGTGGCTCTCGCGCGCTGGTCGCGGACCTTCTCCGGCGTCGTCGAGTCCGGTGTGCCGATCCTGCAGTCGATCAAGATCACCGGCCAGACCTCGGGCAGCGCGGTCGTCGAGGAGGCGATGGACGAGGTCTATGAGTCGGTGAAGCGCGGAGGCTCGATCTCGGCGCCGCTGGAGCGCCACCCGATCTTCCCGACGATGGTTTCCCAGATGGTCGCCGTCGGCGAGGACACCGGCCAGCTCGACCACATGCTGGCGAAGATCGCAGACTTCTATGAGGCCGAGGTCGACGCCAAGATCAAGGCCCTGACCTCGCTCCTTGAGCCGGTGATGATCATGTTCATCGGCGGCGTCGTCGGCTTCATCGTGATCTCGATGTACCTGCCGATCTTCTCGCTCTACGACAAGATCAAGTAGCTACTCCGTCGCCAGCGCGGTCAGCAGCCCCTGCTCGTCGAGGGTCGCGTTGGAGCCCGTGACGGCTTCGCTTTGAAGCTGGCCGAGCCGCTTCGGCGTCACCCCTCGCAGCGCGCTGACGGGACCCCATTTGCCGTCGATCTCGATCTGAGCGGCGGCGCCCGGCTCGGGGTCCAATCGCAGGGCTGCGAATAGAACAGCGCAGTTGCCCGTCTCGCCCTCGTCCACGGGACCGCCGTCGTCGGCGAGCCTCAGCACCTGGATTTCCGAGTAGTTGTGGGCGACGAACTGGTGGATCCCGAACTGGAGCTGCAGCTTGTCGGCGTTCCACGATTCGATGCACTCGGGGTCCGCGGGAACGACGGAATCGTCATCGTCACCGCTCGCCAGCAGAGGGATCAGGATTCCGGCCACGGCAAGCCCGGCGATCAGGATCGCCGCGAACACCAGGCGGGCCCGGTTCTGTTGGCCGTTCTCCTGGCTGCTCTGCTCGCTGCTCTCATCCATCCGACAACCCTACGATGCCCACCGTGCAGAGGACGATCGCGGCCGAAACGCTGGTGCCCGCGCCGGCGGGGGATGTGTTCGGCTTTCTGGCCGACCTGGACGACCACTGGCTGCTTGCCGGGCGCTTCATCGAGGTGGTGGCGCTGGAGGGCCCTCCCGGCGCCCGGAGCGGCGGCCGGGTGCGGATGCAGGGTCCGCTCGGGGTGCACCGGACCGCGACGACCACAGTGCGGGAGGTGGTTCCGCACACCTCGATCAGCGGGACGGCCACGGTGGGGGAGGGGACTGAGGCACGCGTGGAGTGGACCCTGCGGGAGGAGCCGGAGGGCACTCGGGCCCGCCTCAGCGCGGAGGTGACACGCGTGACGGCGTTCGATCGAGCCGTGCTCGCGCTCGGCGGTGCCTGGTGGATGCGGCGCCGGTTCGCGCACATCCTCGCGGTCCTCGCTCGCCATTTCGGGGATTGACGCTCAGCGGGCCGGCGCAGGCGGCTTGCTACCTTCGATCCGTGCCCTTGCTGCGACCGATCAGCGACTCGAGCCCCGCGGATCCCGCGGGTCGGCGCCCCGATTCCGAGCTTCCCGACGCTGAGGCGCTTGACGCCTATTCGCGAACGATCACCGAGGTCGCCGAGCGCCTCGGCCCATCGGTGGCGAACCTCCGGGTCGAGCGTCGGATGCGACGGGGACGGGCCGCCGGTGGCGGCAGCGGCGTCGTGATCACCCCCGACGGGTTCCTACTCAGCTCGGCCCACGTCGTCGCCGGCGGCTCCAACAGCGTTCGGGCGACCTTTCCCGACGGCCGCGAGCTGGGCGCCGAGGTGGTCGGAACCGACCCGCTTTCGGACCTCGCCGTGCTGCGCACCGAGGACGGCGCCCTTGCGACCGCGGAGCTGGGCGACGCCGGGCACCTGCGCGTCGGCCAGCTCGTGGTTGCGATCGGCAACCCGCTCGGATTTGCGGGCTCGGTGACAGCCGGGGTGGTCTCCGCGCTCGGGCGCTCGCTGCCGACGCGAGACGGTTCCGCGGGCCGGCTGGTCGAGAACGTGATCCAGACCGACGCGGCGCTGAACCCCGGCAACTCCGGCGGCGCGCTGTCGGACGGCCTCGGGCGCGTGGTCGGCGTGAACACCGCGGTGGCCGGCATCGGGCTCGGGCTCGCGGTGCCGATAAACGAGGCGACCAGGCGAATCATCGGGGCGCTGATGAGCGAGGGTCGCGTGCGCCGCGCCTACCTCGGGATCGTCGGCGGCTCGCGGCCCCTGCCGCCGCGCTTTGCGGGCGGAGCCGCCCATGCCAGCGGAGTCGAGATCGTCGAGGTCGTCAGCGGCAGCCCCGCCGATCGAGCCGGGCTGCGTCCCGAGGACCTGATCGTCGAGGTGGGAGACAGCACCGTGTCAGAGGTCGGCGACCTGCAGCGGCTGATGGACTCGGCTGCGATCGGCCGCGAGCTGGACGTTCGTGTGATCCGCGGGGACCGCCAGCTCTCGCTTACCGTTCGCCCGAACGAGTTGACTGGCTCGGTTTAGACCCAGCTCCCTGCCCGCCGGCGGAATCCCCATCGGGGCGCGCCGGCTCCTTGGCGACGATCCGGGCGAGCTCCCGCGACGGTTTCACCGCCCTCACCTCAAACTTGCCCGGCTCGTCGACCAGGAGGTCGAATCGCGCCGGGGATCCCTCCGTCGCGCTCTCCAAGAGCCCGTATTCGGGGATCGCGACCTCGACGAAGCGCGGCGAGGTGACGGTGATCGAAAGCTGATCGCCGACGGCCACGCCTAGGCGTCGAGGCGCCTCCGAGGCAGCGTCGACCCTGAGCGCCACCTGCTTGCCACGCACGGGCTCCGGATTCTCGACCGGCTCCTTCGGCGTGCTCTCGGTCGTGCTGGAGCTCGTGCTGTCGGGCGGAGGCGGTACGAGTGCCGCCGCAAGGCTCGAGATCACCAGCAGGATCACCATCACGATCAGCAGCCGTCGCGCTGCCATCTAGTCTCGACCGCCACGGACGGACGGGCATCGATCAGGCGTCCATGCCGTCATAGGGGTTTCCCCTCAACAAGTGTCAGGAGGACCCCACTTCGGCCTAAAGGTTTGGTCCCGAGCGTCGATAGGGCGGATATGAAGGCCAGTGCCACGGTGCTCAGGGCAAACCCGTCGCGAGATGGGGGCGCAAAGCCACGGGGCTCAGATGATCGAGTCAGCCGGGCCACCACCGGGGTAACCCCGATTGGGCCACGCGACGCGGCTCTGGCGAATTCCAAAGGAACCGAGGAGGGTACCTATGGTGCAGAAGTTGCGTGAGCGGATGGGTCGTGAAGAGGGTTTCACGCTCGTCGAGCTCCTGGTGGTCATGCTCATTCTGGGCATTCTGGCCGCAATTGCAATCCCGTCGTTCTTCGCCCAGCGCGACAAGGCGCGTGACGCGGACGCCAAGGCGTCAGCTCGTACGGCGGAGACCGCTGCGGAAACGATCGCAACCGACAACAACGGCGTCTACAGCGGCGCCAACGGAGTCACGGTCGCGAACCTGCAGGGCGTCGAGCCGACGCTCAACGGCGCGACCCTGACGGTTTCGGGTGTTGCTGACGACACCTACACGGTGACGGCGGAATCCGACACCACGAACACATTCAGCATCAGTCGTCTCGCGAACGGGACCACAACGCTGACCTGTCTCCCCGTCGATACGGGAGGCTGTCCAGCGGACGGTACTTGGGACTGAGTTCCCAGCAAATCTGACCTCGCGTCAGGGACAAGAGGGCGGGCCTCCGGGCCCGCCCTCTGCTTTTTTGGGCACGGGCGGGCACGGATAATCGCTCGGTAGTCGTTCGATAATCGCTCGATAATCTGTCCACCGCCGTCCAGGCGCTGTTGGGGGGTTCGGTGGGTGGCCGATGAGTAGGCGACCAGTGCGTCGCCAAATGCCACCCTCGACCGCGCCGACATCCGGGCCGCTCACCTGGCCGACGAAGCTCGCCTCCCGGCTACGAGAGGAGTCCGGACTGGCGATACCGGTGGTGATGGGAGCGCTCGTAGCGGCGCTCGCCCTCGGTAGTACCGCCGTGATCTCCACCGTGGGCGCGCAGCGGGGAACCATTCGCGACCAGGACACCAAGGCGGCGTTTGCGGTCGCCGAGGCCGGCGTCAACGAGGCGCTTCTTCACTACAACCGGATTCCGACCACGAGCGGCGCGCCCTGCTTGATCGGGACCGTCGCCACCGCATCCACGACGGAGGGATCCGGCTGGTGCACCGGGGTTACGCACGCTGTCACGGGAGTCGACGGCGGCAGCTACACGTACTGGGTCCGGCCCACCGAAGGGCAGCTCGAGGTCGTCTCGCAGGGGAACCTGGAAGGGGTCAGCCGCCAGGTCGAGATCGTTGCCCGCTCGTCGGCGAACAGGGAGCCGTTCGGGGAAGCGAGCGTGATCGGGCTCAACTTCATCCATCTGGACTCGAACGCGGCGATCGCGGCCAACGTGGCAACGAACGGCGACATCACGATGGATTCCAATTCGGAGCTGATCTGCAACTACGTCGAGGTTGGGCCCGGCCACAGCGTGATTCAGGGATCGAACGCCCACTACACCTGCCCGGCGCCAGTTCACGACACCACTTCGCTGCCTCCCGTCAACCAGGGCGACGTCGCCACGAACAACTCCAACGGGCGCTTCTTCTCCAATATCGGGGCGAATCCCGGAGATCTGATCACGGGCGCCAACGGCAGCTGCTCCTCCGGCTACATCGGGACGAAGCGCGTGTGCTGGAACCCGACGACCCGTCACCTCGACCTCCGGCAGAACTCCTCGCTGACGCTGGGAGGCGTCAACTACAGCCTCTGCACGCTGACCCTGAGCAGCAATTCGAACGTCTTCATCGCCGCCGGCGCGGCGATCAGCCTCTACTTCGACTCGCCCGAGAACTGCGGCCTCGCTGATGGCGCGATTCAGCTCTCGATGAACTCCAACTCGCGCATCAGCGCGACCGGCGCGGCGAACGTGGCCATGTACTTCGTCGGCTCCGATGCGCTGAGCACGGAGGCCCACTTCAGCAGCAACACACAGGCGAACGAGGCCTGCGAGCAGGACTTCGTCGTGTATGGGCCGCGGACCGACATCACGATGGCGAGCAACTCGTTCTATTGCGGGGCGATCGCGGCGAAGTCGATCGACCTGAACTCGAATTCCGATATCCGCACCAGCGTCCTCGGCAGCGACTTCCAGCTCCCGAACGTCGTCGACCACTACGCACCGGAGGAGTTCGTCGAGTGCTCGACCGCCGCGACCAATCCGCCTGACGCCGGATGCTGAGATGCGCGCGATCGTGCAAACCGCGCTCGCCCGTTGGCGCGACGACCAGCGCGGCATCGGCCTTGCGGAGCTGCTGGTGGGCATCTTCATCGCCCTGCTCACCGCCGCCGCCGCGATGACCGTGCTCATGTCCACGATCCGAAACCAGGACCGCGTCAGCGATCGCGCGGCCCAGATCCAAGACGGGCGAACGATGACCGAGCGAGTGGCGCGCGAGCTTCGACAGGGAGAGTCGGTGAGCAACGCGACCAGCTCCAGCCTCGAGATCCTCACCTACGTGAACAGCGCCACCTGCGGCGGAGCCCCCGCCGCGAGCGCGATCCTGTGCCGAGTCACCTACTCTTGCACGAGCACCGCGTGCACGCGCACGGAGCGCAACCCCAACGGAACGGGCACCGGCGTCGCAGAGCCGGTGGTGGACGGGATCCAGAGCTCGGCCGTGTTCACCTACTCGCCGAGCGCCGCAGATCCCTCCTATGTGGGCGTCAGTTTGAGCTTCCCGGCGGAGGACGGCAGCGAGGGCGTGACCGTGAGCGACGGGGTCGCAATGCGCAACTACCTCGAGGCAGAGCCCGGAGCTTGAACACGAAGACCAAGATCAAGCTTCGTCGCAGGCTCGCCACGATCCGCGACGAGAGCGGTTTCACGGTCGTCGAGGGGGCTGTGGCTGCCCTGCTTCTGGTCACTGGCGCGATCGGCACCCTGCAGCTCTTCGACACCGCCACTCGAAACGCCTACCGCACCGAGGAGAGCCAGTCGCTCAACAACCGCCTGCAGGCGGAGCTGGAGGAGGTCAAGAGCCTTCCGTTCAGCGAGATTGCGCTCAGCGCCGCACCATCGGGATCGGCGGACCAGAACGACCCCCGGTGGCGGGTCAGCGGCGCCAACTACGCGGTCGCCAGCAACGGGACCAACCTCGAGCCGATGGTGGTGGACGCTGCGAACGGCGCGATCTCCCCGGCGCCTGAACCGTTCCAGGTCGGGGACGTGAGCGGAGACATCTACAAGTTCGTCGTCTGGCGCGACGACCCGAGCTGCCCGCAAACCCTTTGTCCCGGCGACGAGGACCTGAAGCGGGTCATCGTCGCGGCGAAGGTGGACGAGGCGGCGATCTCGTTCGAGCGCAGCTTCCAGGAGGTGCACACCGACCTCGCCGATCCGGAGGCCGTCCCGATCGATCCCGAGAACCCTCTTCCGGGTGGCCCTGGCGACCCCGGCGACCCCTGCTACCCGAACTGCGGCGAGGAGGAGGAGAACGCTGTGGGCGAATTCTGGCTCACCGACACGCCCTGCAACCTCTCCGTCCGCCAGGAGATCGTCGCGGACCATGCGGCCCACAACACCCGCTCCCGCTGCTCCGACGGCATGCAGACCGGTGCGACTCAGGGGGCCCCGGACCTGATGTTCAACGAGGCGCCCGAGCTCGATCCGGACTTTCCGCCGGACGGCCAGCCGCTCTTCGACTACGCGACCGACTCCGAGCCCGCGACCGGCGGCGACCAGGACAAGGGTTTGCTGATGCCGTGGTCCTCGACGGACAGCTGCCTGCTCCAGCCCGTTCTCAGCCTGCTCGACCTGCACAAGTTGATCGAAGGGACGCTGCTGGGCGTTCCGATCGGCACCCAGGGAACAGACGGGATCCTGAACCTGGTCACGGGCGAGTCGAACAAGCACATGCGCGCCCACACGTGGCTCTCGGCACCGGTCGAGAACACCGGCGGCGTTGTTATGAGCGGCAACGCCACGCTCGAGCTGTGGACGAAGTCCGTGAACGAGGCGGTGCACCCCGGGAGGATCTGCGTGACGCTCTTCGTCCGCCAGCAGATCACGGTGCCGATACTGAACATCCTCGGGATTCCGATCGGCAGCGTCAACCTGACGGTGGACCTCCCGGTGGTCAACACCGACAACGTCCTTCAGCCGACCTACTTCGAGTACTCGCAGAATCCGTGGCCGACCCAGTGGACCGAGGTCTCGGTGCCGATGGAGTTCATGGCCGTTGACAGCACCGGGGCGCTCGAGCCGCTGCATCTGGCGGAAGGCAGTCAGCTCGGGATGACGATCATGGTCAAGAAGACAGGCACCGAGCCCGGCTCCGCGCTGGAGTTCATGTACGACCATCCGAGCTTCGAGAGCCGGCTCCAGGTCGAGAGCGAGGAGGTGATCAGCTTCTGATCGGGTAATGGCCGACACTCACCCGGCTCGGGTCAGGATTCCGCCCCGGAAGCCTTAAGTCCCGCGGGCGGTCTGCCGATGGGTCGGCCGATGATTCCGGGTGTATTTCGCCACCCACGATGGATCAGGCCCCATCTCCGCCGCCGGCTTCGCGACCAGCGCGGATTCACGGTCGTCGAGGGGGCCGTCGCGGCCCTGCTCTTGATGATCGGCGCGCTGGGCACGCTGCAGCTTCTCGACGCCTCCACCCGCGCCAACTTCCGCGCCGAGGAGAGCCAGACCCTGAACAACCGCCTGCAGGCGGAGTTGGAGGAGGTCAAACGCCTTCCCTTCACCGGGATAGCGCTGACCTCGCAGCCGTCCCACTCCGGCGACAGCAACGATCCCCGCTGGCGTGTGAACGGGTCCAACTTCGCGATCTCAAGCAACGGCGGCCAACTGAAGCCGCTGGTGGTGGACGCTCAGAACGGGGCCGTCGACCCTGGGCCGGAGCCCTTCCAGGTCGGCGACATCAGCGGCGAGATCTTCAAGTTCATCGTCTGGCACGACGATCCGAGCTGCCCCGAGAACCTCTGCCCCGGGGCGCAGGATCTGAAGCAGATCATCGTCGCGGCGAAGGTGAACCAATCGCCGATCTCCTTCGAGCGCAGCTTCCAGGAGGTCCACTCCGAGGTCGCCGACCCCGAGGCCACGCCGGTCGACAACCCCGCGCCCGAAGGTTCCGCACCGGAGGAGGAGAACGCGGTCGGACAGCTGTGGATCACCGACACGCCGTGCAGCTACTCCAGCCACCAGGAGACCGTCGCCGGCGGCCCGGCGCACAACACCGGAGCCCGCTGCGAGGACGGTCTGCACACAGGGACGTCGCCCGGTGCCCCCGACCTGATGTTCGACGAAGGACCCGAGCTGGACCCCGACTACCCGTCCGATCAGCAACCGATGTTCGACTACGCAATCGACGCGGAGCCCTCGGTCGGCGGCGACCAGGACGCGGGTCTGCTGATGCCGTGGTCGACGAACGACAGCTGCCTGCTCGAGCCCGTCCTCAGCCTGGCCGACCTGCGGCAGCTGGTTGACGGACAGGGGCCGCTGGCCGCGGGTGTGGACATCGGCACGAATGAGACCGACGGGATCCTCGGCCTGGTGACGGGTGAATCCAGCAAGCACCTGCGCGCACACACCTGGCTCACGCCGGCGATCACGAACACGGACCCGGCGCCGATGAGCGGCAACGCAACGCTCGAGCTGTGGACGAAGACGGTCAACGGGGCCGCGCACCCCGGCCGCATCTGCGTCTCGCTGTTCGTGCGCCGGACCCTCGTCGTCCCGACGCGCGACCAGGATGGGAACCCGATCGGCACTATCGAGCTGACGATCGACCTGCCCGTCGTCAACACCGACCCCACCTTCAACCCCGCACTGGACCCGGACGTGACCTACTTTGAGTATTCAGACGCCACGTGGCCCACCGAGTGGACCGAGATCTCGGTGCCGATGGAGTTCCTCGCCGTTGACGGCGGTGGAGCGCTGGAGCCGCTGCATCTCGAGCAGGGCAGCCAGCTCGGGATGACGGCCATGGTGAAGAAGAGCGGCACCGAGCCGGGCGCGGCGCTGGAGTTCATGTATGACCATCCCAGCTTCGAGAGCCGGCTCGAAGTCGAGAGCGAAAGCATCCTCAGGTTCTAAGCCTGCCGGCGCTCCGGTTCGGGCATTGGGCTGCCGATAGGTTGGGCTGATGGCACTGGTGGCGATCGCCCTGTTTGTGCTCGGCTGCGTGATCGGCAGCTTCCTGAGCGTGGTCGCGTACAGGTTGCCGCACGGCGAGTCGTTCGTAAGCGGGCGCTCGCGCTGCCCGGCCTGCGGGACGCAGATCGCCGCGCGCGACAACCTCCCCGTTGTCTCTTGGCTTGTATTGCGCGGTCGCTGCCGCAGCTGCGGTGAGCCGATCTCGGCTCGTTACCCGCTGATCGAGCTCTCGCTCGGCGTGCTGTGGGCCCTCACCTACCTCGTCCTCGGCGACGACGATGCCGGGGAGCTCGCGCTCGGGCTGCTGCTCTGCGCCGTGCTGGTAACCATCACCGCGACGGACCTCGAGCGCCGGATAATCCCGAACGCGGTATTGCTGGCCGGCGCCGTCGCGGGGGTGGCCGTGGTCGCGATCAGCGATCCGTCGAGCTTCGCGGATCGTGCGATCGCAACGGCCGCAGCGGGTGGCGGGCTTTTCATCGTCGCCCTTGCGTACCCCCGAGGCATGGGAATGGGCGACGCGAAGCTCGCGGCGCTTCTGGGGTTCTACCTCGGCCGCGCGGTCGCGCCGGCGTTGTTGGTCGCGTTTGCGGCCGGAGCGCTTGTGGGCGTCGCGATGATGCTTCGCTACGGCGCCGCCGCCCGCAAGCGGGCGATTCCATTCGGGCCGTTTCTGGCCTTGGGCGGGATCGTGGGGCTGCTCGCGGGCGACGAGATCGTCGATGCGTATCTGGACACGTTTACCGGCGCCTGACCGGACATTTAGGCAGTGGACGTGCGTTGGGCGTGCTCAAGCTTCGCAGGCGACGAACCGATGAGTTCACGGGGAACGAAACCATCCCTGACGCCACGAAATGATCTCTGCGAAGAAGAGCAAGGGACTGACCGGCCTCGATCTGGAGGCCGGAAGCATTGCGGCCGCGATGGTCGAGGCGAACGGGAGCCAGCGCGTGACCGCGAACGCGATCCTGCCGCTCGGCCCGGGGGTATTTCGCGAGGGCGAAGTTTCCGATGTGGGCGCTCTCTCCGCCGCCCTGAAGGAGCTCTTCTCCCGTGACGGCCTCTCGAAGTCCGTGCGGGTGGGAATCGCCAACCAGCGTGTTGCGGTCCGCACGCTGCGCCTGCCGGTGATCGAGCGCGAGGACGAGCTCGATACCGCGATTCGATTCCAGGCCCAGGACCACATCCCGATGCCGCTCGACCAGGCCGTGCTGCAGCACCGCGTGGTCGGCTATGTGCAGAGCGAGGACGGCGAGCCGCGGATGGACGTGGTCGTCGTCGCGGCTCGCCGGGACATGATCTCCGCGGTGCTCGAGGCGGTCCGCAGCGCCGGACTGCGCCCCGGAGGAATCGACCTCTCCGCGTTCGGGATGATCCGCGCCCTTTACCGCGAGCAGGAGCTGGTGGCCGCGCCCCAGCAAGAGGCTGACGGGGATGCCCCCCAAGCAGAGCCTCCGGTCGCCTCGGGACTGCCCGTCCGGGAGCAGCAGCCCGTGCGGCTGTTCTGCAACCTCGGCGACGTCACCAACCTGGCGGTCGCCCGCGGCGGTGCCTGCGAATTCACCCGCATCTCCGGATTTGGAGTCGAGGGGATCGCGCAACGCCTGGCGGAGAAGCGCGGGCTGACTTTGGAGCACGCCCGGCAGTGGCTGGGGCACGTCGGGCTCGAGCAGCCCCTGGAGAGCATCGAGGGCGATCCCGAGATCGTCGAGCGCGCTCGCGAGGTGCTCGGAGAGGGTGCCGCGAAGCTCGCCGACGAGCTCCGCCTTTCGCTCGAGTTCTACGCGGCTCAGGAGGGCGCGGGCGCGATCGAATCGGTGGTCGCCTGCGGGCCCGGAGTCACGATTCCCGGCCTGATCGAGCGGCTCCAGCGCGACCTCGGACTGCGCTTCGATGTCGGTCGTCCCAGCGCGCTGGCCGGTCTGGACGATGCCAGCGCCGCGAGGCTGACCCTCCCCTACGGCCTCGCCCTGGAGGAGTAGAGCGTGCGCCCGGTAAACCTGATTCCGCCCGAGGAGCGGCGTGCGGGAAAGCGATCGAGCCGGACCGGACCCGCCGCATACTTGCTGATCGGTGCCCTAGTGGCGATTCTCGGCGGGGTGACGATGGTCGTGATGACCGGGAACTCGATCTCCGAGAGCGAGGCCGAGATCGCGAGGCTGGAGCAGGAAGAGGCGGCGGCGACTGCCCGCGCCGAAAGCCTGGCCGCCTTCGCTGAGTTCTCAACCGCGCAGGCCGAGCGGACGCAGACCGTCTCGACTCTCGCGCAGAGCCGCTTCGATTGGGAGCGCGTCCTGCGCGAGCTCGCGGTGGTGATCCCGGCCGGCATCACGCTGAAGGACCTGACGGGGACGGTCAATCCGGCGGTCTCACTCGAGAACGCCGGCGATGTGCGACTGCGCGCTGAGATTCCGGGGCCGGCGCTGACGATGACGGGATGCGCAGCCGGTCAAGAGGCCGTTGCGGCGCTCGTCGCGGCGCTCGAGGACATCGACGGCGTCACGAGGGTCGGCCTCCAGAGCTCCGAGCACCAGGATGCCGGCAGCGGAGGAACGGGCGGTGAGTGCTTCGCCGGAGCGAGCTTCGCGCTCGCGGCCGCGTTCGACGAGGTAGCGGTTCCCACCGCGGCTCCGCCAACCGCCGTGCCGGCGCCACCGGCCACGCCGACGACAGGCGCCCCCGCTGCTCCGGCTCCGGCCGAGTCGACCCCAACCTCGACCGAGGGGCCGTGAGATGAGAGGCGTCGACAAGGGAGTCCTGCTCGTGCTTCCGGTAGTAGCGTTGCTGGCAGCGTTCTGGTTCCTGATCCTCTCGCCGAAGCGCGAGGAGGCATCGAGTCTGGAAGAAGACGTCGCTGCGCTGCAGGCGTCCGTGGAGGAGCAGGAAGCGCTCGCGCTGGCGGCAGAGGCCTCGCGGGAGACCTTCCCGGCCAACTACCGCCGCATGGTCGTGCTCGGCAAGGCCGTTCCCGAGGATTCGGACACCTCCAGCCTCCTGGTCCAGCTCAGCACGCTGGCTGCGGCGACCGGAGTGGACTTCAGCTCGCTCGAGCTCGTCGGAGGTGAGAGCGCCGCCGCGCCTGCCCCGCCACCCGCCCCGGCGACTCCGGCGACCACCGCCGAGCAGTCGGAGCAGCAGGTGGCGAGCGCTGAGGCCGGCGCCGCCCCCGCCGCCCCGGTGGCTCCAACCGCCACCGAGTCGAGCGTCGCCACGCTTCCGATCGGCGCCACGGTCGGGCCGGCTGGCCTGCCGGTGATGCCCTATGAGCTCGGATTCAGCGGCGACTTCTTCGCGATCTCGGAGTTCATCGGGAAGATGAACCGCCAGGTCGGTCTCGACAAGGACGGGTCTCCATCTGTGTTCGGCCGGCTGCTGACCATCGACGGCTTCAGCCTCAATGTTCCGCAGGACGATCTCCTTGCGGGCACATTCGGGACGCTGCCCGCACTCGAGGCCGATTTTGTGGTGACGACGTTCGTCACCCCGCCGGGCGAGGGCGTAACCGCGGGCGCGAGCCCATCCGGACCGGCACCGGTGCCCGCGAGCACTGAACCCACGGCCGCACCGGCGCCACCGGCCGCGACCGTTGGAGGGACACCGTGAGTGCGGGCGGTGGGTTAATGGGCGACCTCTATCGCGACCTTCGCGATCGCCGCCTGCTGCCTGTCATCGGTGTGCTCGTGGTGGCAATCGTTGCGGTTCCGTTCCTGCTCAAGAGCGAGCCCGAGGTCGTACCGCCGCCCGCTCCTCTTGGGGCCGAGGAGACGAGCGAGGCGGTGCCCGCGGTGATGGTCGAGGACGAGGGAATACGCAACTACCGCCAGCGGCTCGACCTGCTGCAGAGCAAGAATCCGTTCGAGGACCATTTCGCGCCTGCGCCCTCCGTGGTCGAGGAGCAAGGCGCGGTGGAACTGGCCCCCGAGGTCCCGATTGACTCCGGAGTTCCGCCCACCACCTCCGGCGGGTCGACGTCGACTTCCGTTTCTCCGATTCCTTCATACCCGGAATCGGTGAACGAGTACGGAGACGGCAGCACGGACACGGGCACGAGCACCGACAGCAGCGACACCACTGACAGCGGGGGTACCTCGCCCGACGAGATTGTCAGGGAGGAGTACCGCCTCAGCTACCGCGTCAACGTGCTGGTCGGCGCTTCCGGGCAGGCGACGGAGCGCAGCGGCGTCAAGACCCTCAGCTTCCTTCCCAGCCGCCAGCGCCCGGTGGCGGTGTTCGTCGGCGTGAGCGAGGACGGCGAGCAAGCCGTCTTCATGCTCTCCTCGGATGTCACCGGCACGAGCGGAGCGGGCGAGTGCAGTCCGAGCGCGGCCGACTGCCAATTCGTCACCCTGAAGGAGGGCGAGCGGCGCACGCTCACCTACGCGCCGGAGGGCAAGACCCCCGAGGACTTCACACTCGAGCTGACCGGAGTCGAGCTCGTCGTGGTCGAGCACGGTGACGATGCGGTCCCGGGCGATGGCGAGCGCGACCAGCAGAGCGCCTCCGTTCCGTCCGGGATGGCTGCCTGGCTCGGCCTAGGCGCTTAGCTGCCCGAAGCTGGGCGCGCTCGCCGCAAGCAGGCTCCCTTCTACGCACAGCTCGGCCGTCTAGCCTTGGCGGGATGGCGTTCAGGTTCACAACCGCCGGCGAATCGCACGGGCCGGGGCTCGTGGCGATCGTCGAAGGGCTGCCCGCGGGTCTGGAGATCAGCCGCGAGGCGCTGGATCGCGATATGGCGAGGCGCCAGCTCGGGCATGGCCGCGGCGGCCGGATGAAGATCGAGAGCGACTCGGTGGAGGTTCGCTCCGGGATCCGGCACGGGCGCACGCTTGGCAGCCCGGTAGCGCTGCTGGTGGCCAACCGCGACTACGAGAACTGGGAAGAGCGGATGAACCCGTGGCCGGTGGATGCAGATGTCGAGGAGGTGCACCTGCCGCGTCCGGGGCACGCCGATCTCGCCGGTCTGCACAAGTTCGGGCACACCGACGTCCGCAATGTGCTCGAGCGCGCCAGCGCCCGCGAAACCGCGGCGCGAGTGGCCGCCGGCGGCCTCGCGAAGGAGCTCCTGGGCGCGCTCGGCGTCTCCGTCTACAGCCATGTGCTCCAGATCGGCTCGGTGCGCGCTTCCGTGCCCGACGAGCTATCCGCGCAGGACTTCGCCGGCGTCGACGACTCGCCGGTGCGCTGCCTGGACCCGGAGGCCGCAGAGGCGATGGTTGCCGAGATCGACCGGCTGCGGAAGGCGAACGAGAGCCTCGGCGGGGTGTTCGAAGTGCGGGCATTCGGGCTCGTTCCGGGGCTGGGCTCGTTCACTACGTGGGAAGGGCGGCTCGACTCGCGCTTGGCGCAGGCGCTGGTCTCGATCCAGGCGGTGAAGGGGGCGACGATCGGCGAGGCCTGGGACGTGGCGGGCCGGCCGGGCTCGGAGGCCCACGACGAGATCTTCTTCTCCGAGCAGCGCGGCTGGCATCGCGAGACCAACCACGCCGGCGGCGTCGAGGGCGGGATGTCGAATGGCGAGCCGTTGGTTGCGCAGGCCGCCCTGAAGCCGATCTCGACGCTGACGAAGCCGCTTCGGTCGGTTGACACCGAGACCAAGGAGCCGGCGCAGGCCTTGCGGGAGCGCACCGATTCGGCGGTGGTGCCCGCCGCCGGTGTCGTCGGCGAGGCTATGGTGGCGCTGGTGCTGGCTCGCTGCTACCGGGAGAAGTTCGGGGGCGACCACATCGACGACGTGCACGCCGCCCTGACTGCCTATCGGGAGCGGATCGGCTGGCGGCGATAGGCGACACGACGGGCATGCCGCCGAGGACGCCCGCGATCGTCTTCGTCGGCTTCATGGGGGCCGGCAAGTCGAAGGCGGTGCAGGCCGCGGCAGAGCTGGGGCTGGACGTGATCGACACCGATCGCGTCATCGAGCGCGAGCTGGGGACGTCGATCGGCGAGCTGTTCGAGCGTGACGGCGAGGCGGCGTTCAGGGTGCGCGAGGAGGAGATCGTCACCGCGTTGCTCGAGCAGGCCGACGGCCAGGCGATCGCCGCCGGCGGTGGCAGCGTGCTGTCCGAGCGCGTGCGCGATGCGATGAAGCGACACCTGGTTGTGTGGCTCGACGTCAGCCCCGAGAAGGCGTGGAAGCGGGTGGCGGGAAAGCGCCCGCTTGCCGCCGACCGCGACGGCTTCGAAGCCCGCCTCGACGAGCGGCGTCCGCTTTACGAGCAGGTGGCCGACGTGGTCATACCAGCGCAGCGCGGGCGTGTACGGGGGGCGCTGCCGGCGATCCTCGCGTTTCGCTCCGCCCCCGAGGGCTCGCGGCTGTTGTGGGCTCGCACCGAGTCCGGCGACTACCCCGTGTTCATCGGGCGCGGGATGCTCGGCGGGGTCGACTGGCCGCTGCCAAGTCGTGGCTTCTGCGTCACCGACAGCACCGTCGCTCAGCTCCACGCCGGCGAGCTGGGGCAGATCGCCGCGCAGATCGAGATCGAGCCCGGCGAGGCGCGCAAGACCCTCGGCGAGGCCGAGCGGGTGCTGCGCGAGCTGGCGCGCCTCGGGATGCGGCGCGACGACCATCTGGTCGCGCTCGGAGGCGGCGTGGTAGGGGACCTCGGCGGCTTCTGCGCCGCTGTCTACCAGCGCGGCGTGCCGGTGGTCCAGGTTCCGACAACGCTGGTTGCGCAGGTGGACTCGGCCTACGGCGGCAAGACGGGCGTCGACCTGCCGGAGGCGAAGAACTACGTCGGCGCGTACCACCAGCCAGCCGCGGTGATCACGGATCCCTCGGTTCTGGAGACGCTCCCCGAGCAGGAGCGGCGGGCGGGCTACGCCGAGGTCCTGAAGACGGCGCTGATCGCGGGTGGCGGATTGTGGGACACCGTGCGCGGCGGCGATCCCGGCTCGCTCCCGCCCGACGAGGTGATCGTCGGCTGCGTGCGCACGAAGCTCGACGTGGTCGCCGGCGACGAGCGCGACTCGGGGCGCCGGGCGGTGCTGAACCTTGGGCACACCGTCGGGCACGCGATCGAGGCCGCGAGCGACTACCGCCGCTACCGGCACGGTGAGGCGGTCGGGCTGGGGCTGCTTGCGGCGCTCCGGCTCTCGGGAGCCGACGAGCTCCGAGCCGAGGTCGCCGAGCTGCTCGGGCGGGCCGGTCTCCCGACTCGGCTGGACGAGGCGGTGTCAGACGATGAGATCCAGACTGCGATCGGGCGCGACAAGAAGAGAACCGAGGCCGGCGTCGGCTTCGTTCTGATCGAGCGGCCCGGGGAGCCGCGGGTCGGCGAGGCAGTGGACGACGCCGGGGTCCGCGCCGCGATCGAGGAGCTGCGGGCGTCGTGAAGGCGACCCGCAATCGGGTCGAGGTACTCCACGGGGTCAACCTCGACATGCTCGGCAGGCGCGATCCGGACCAGTACGGAACCGCGACGCTGGCGGAGCTGGAGGTCCAGATCAAGCGCTGGGCGCGCGACTTCGACCTCGAGGCGGCGTTCTTCCAGACCAACCACGAGGGCGACTTCGTGGAGCGGCTGCACCGGCTTCCCGACGCCGCCGACGCGGCGGTGCTGAACCCCGGCGCATGGACCCATTACAGCTGGGCGATAAGGGACGCGCTTGAGATCGCCGGCATCCCCGCGGTCGAAGTCCATATCTCGGATGTTCAGAGCCGCGAGGAGTGGCGGCGCCACTCGGTGCTCGAGGGGCTGGTCCTGGAGACCGTCTCCGGTGAGGGCACCGATGGCTACAAGCGGGCGCTGGAGATCATCGCCAAGAAGCTGGACCGATGAGCGCCTCCGGCGAGCTGCTCGCGGCGCGAAAGGCGCGGCTGGCGGAGCTGGTGGGGGAGGAGGGGCTCGACGCACTGATCGTCGGCGGGCTGGTCCGACCGGGCGACTCGGGCCGAGCGGAGATGACGAACCTCCGTTGGCTCACCGGGTTCACCGGAACCAGCGGCGCCTGCGTGATCGGTCCCGACCCGACTCCGTTCGTTACCGACTTCCGGTACACGGAGAGGGTCCAGAGCGAGCTCGGGGGCGAGTACGACCTGGTACAGGCGAAGAGCCAGCTGCTGCCCTCCCTCGCGGAGCGGCTCGGCGGGCGCGTCGGCTACGACGATGCGAACGTCAGCGTCCGCACCCTGCGACGGCTCGAGGAGGCGATCGGCGAGGGTGTCGAGCTCGTGGCGTCGGCGGGCCTGGTCGAGCGCCTGCGCCGCCACAAGGACGAGTCCGAGCTGGCGGCGATCGCCGCTGCGGCCAGCCTGGCAGACGAGGTGTTCGAATGGCTGGCCGAGCGCGGCCTCGCCGGGCGCAGCGAGCGCGAGGTCGCGCGCGCCGCCGAGGCCCGGACGCGCGAGCTCGGCGCCGAGCCCTCCTTCCCGCCGATCGTCGCCGCCGGGGAGAACGGCGCCCTGCCCCATTCCGAGCCCTCCGAGCGCGAGATCGGCGCGGGGGAGCTGGTGATCGTCGACATGGGGGTGGAGCTGGACGGTTACTGCTCGGACTGCACTCGCACGTACGCGACCGGGCCGCTGGACGAAGATGCCACAGTCGTGTACGACGTCGTGCTCGAGGCACAGCTCGCGGCGCTTTCAGCAGTGGGGCCGGGAGTGAGCGCAAAGGACGCCGATGCCGCGGCGCGAGACGTGATCGCGGCGGCCGGCCACGGCGATCGCTTCGGGCACGGCACCGGCCACGGTGTCGGCATGGAGGTGCACGAGGCGCCCCGGATCGCGGCGACCTCGGAGGACGTGCTCGAGCCGGGCGACGTGGTCACTGTGGAGCCGGGTGTCTACGTCCCCGGCCGCTTCGGGGTCAGGATCGAGGACCTGGTCACGATCACCGAGGACGGCCATAGAAACCTGACCGGGCTCGAGAAGGATCTGACCGTCGTCGCCTAGCCCGCTGAGCTCCCGCCGGCAGATTGATGGCGCAAGCGGTGTCGCGACTCGCCATAGCTGATCGTCTCGTAGGTGATCAGCACCGACATCAGGATCGCGGTCCCCGCGAGCGCCGCAAGGGCGGGCACCTCGCTCGCCACCGGCACGAGCGCGAACAGGAGCAGGGCGAGAAGCGCACGCTGCCTGTTGATCGTGTGCACGTTTCGGTAGCGGAAAGCGACGTGCGCGAGCAGGTAAATGGCAACCCCGCCCAACAGTGCGAAGGCGGGAACGGTCTTCAGCGGATCCTCGACGTCGCCGAGCACCTTCTTCATGCCCATCGCCACCAGCACGATCCCAGCCACCATCGGAAGATGCAGGTAGGAGTAGCCGTCGCGAGCGAGAGCGTTCTGCACCTTTCCAACTTCGGCTTCGACGAGGCGACGAACGTTGACCAGCGCGACAACGTCGAAGTAGGCCCACCACATGGTCGCCGCGAGGGCGATTCCGAGCACGGCGGCCGCCGCGACGCCCCAGGTCAGCCCCGCCTCCGCACCCACGCCGATCGCGACGATCGACTCGCCCAGAGCGATGATCACGATCAGCCCGTAGCGCTCTGCGAAGTGGGTAGGGACGAGTCGCCAGCCCTCAGTGCCGAAGAAGTACGGCCCAGCCAGATCCAGAAGGAGAGCGAACCCCCAGACGGCAAGCTGCGCGTCGGTGTCCAGGAAAGAGCCGGCAACCAGTATGCCCACCGTGATCGCGGTGCTGATTGCGAGGGTGATCACCGAATGCCGCAAGCCGGGGTCCTCGCTGCTGGCGAGCACGAAGAGGGCGATGTGGGCGGCACGCACGGCTCCGAAGGCGAGCGCGAACTCCAACGCCAGGCCGCCGAAGGCCTGGGGCACGCACAGCGAAACGAGCAGGAATGCAGCCATCGCGGCAAAGAAGGCGATCCGCACGGCCCCCTCCTCGGGATCGATCACGCTCGTCAGCCACGCGTACCCGCCCCACGACCACCACAGCAGCCCCAGCACCACCATCGCCTGAGCGACCCCCTCCCAGGTGGGGTTATCCGCCATCAACGCCGTGCACTGCGTCAGCGCGAGCACGAAGACCAGGTCGAAGAACAGCTCGAGCGGCATCACCCGCTCCCCCTCACGCCTGACGGCGCGAATGCGGCGTGACCGGGTTTGCGTCGAAGCCTCCATGGGGTTCATCCTTGCAAGAGGGGCGTTTGTGTCTCTCCGTGCGTTCGGCGAGGCAGGCGTTTGGAGCACCGAGGGAGAGGTTTGGGGGCAGGATCGGGCGTTTCGGGCTTCTTCGTAGCGTGTCCGAGGACGAAAGTGATTTTGAACTCGCTATGCGGGTCGAAAATCAGTTTCGTCGTTGGGGACGCCTGATTTCTCCGCTTGCAGCGCGCCAGCACGGGGTCGTGGCGCGGTGGCAGCTGATCGAGCTCGGTGTCAGCACGAGCGCGATCGGCCGCTTGCTGAAAGCCGGGCACCTGCACATCGTCTGGCCCGGCGTCTACGCGGTCGGCCACCGCACGCTCTCGCGCGAAGGTCGCTGGATGGCGGCGGCGCTCAGCGGCGGCCCGGGAGCCGCACTCAGCCACCGGGCCGCGGCCGCCCTGCATCAGATCCGCGCGGACTCGCTGCTCGAGGTGACATCGCCGAACCAGCGCCGCCCCCGCAAGGGCGTCGTCTTCCATCGCTCGGTGCTGCCGTTCGACGAGGTCACGACCGAGGACGGGATCCCCGTCACCACGATCCCCCGCACGATCCTCGACCTCGCCGCCGTACTTCCGCGCCGCCAGGTGGAGAAGGCGATCAACGAAATCGAGGAAAAGCGCCTCTATGACCGCCTCTCGCTCCCCAAGCTGCTCGAGCGCTACCCGCGCCGCAGGGGCACGGCGACGATTAAGGCGATCCTCGCCGATCAGCGCCTCGGCGAGAGCGTTACGCGTAGCGACCTGGAGGAAGCCTTCCTCTCCTTTATCGCTGCCGTAAGCCTCCCGCCCCCCAGGACGAACACGTGGATAAACGTCGGCGCACGCTGGTTCGAGTGCGACGCCGTGTGGCGAGAGCAACGCCTGATCGTCGAGCTCGACAGCCGCCGCTGGCACGCGACCCCCGAGCGCTTCGAGTCAGACCGCGTTCGCGACCGCATCCTTGCCGCCGCCGGCTGGCGCGTGATCCGGGTGACTTGGCGAGAGCTGCATCGCAACCGGGCGGCGCTTCACGCCGATCTGCTCTCGCTGCTCGCCGTGTAGCTCGCAAGCCCGCTATTCGGGCGGGGCCTTGGCGGTCTCGAGCACGCCGAGGAGGTCGGTCACGGCGCAGACCAGCAGCCGCTCCTCGTCAACCTCGACCCAGACGCCGGCCGAGGCGGGAAAGACGACGTGGTCGCCTGGCTGCACCGGCATCGAGACGCCGACGTGCTCCCACCAGTCCAGCCCGGGGCCGACCGCGAGCACGATTCCCTGTTGCGGCGGCGGATCGTGGCTGCCCGGTGGAACAACCAGGCCCGATCGCCGGACGCGATCGGAGTCGAGCTCCTTGATCACGATGCGATCGAACAGCGGCCGCAGCTGATGACGGACCGATTCGAACGATCTTGCGCCCGAGCGGGTGCTCATCGGCATCGAGGGTAGCGCGCCGACGGGCCGATCAGATCGGGGGGAGGTCAGTTGTCCCGGCCCAGCCGAACCACGAAACGATGGAGCGCCGGACGCGGATCCTGGTTGCCGGCGGCGTCGATCGCGAAGACTCGGAAGCTGTGTCGGCCGGGGTCGAGGCCGCGGTAGGTCGCGGGCGACTCGCAGGGGCGCCAGCGGCGGCTGTCGAGCCTGCAGAGGAAGGTGCCCCCGGGCTCGTTGGCCCGGAACACGAACCGGACCCGCGGCCGGGTGATCGACTTGGCCGGGCCTTTGGTGATCGAGGTTCGCGGCGCGAGGGTGTCGGTCTCCACGATCGTGCCCGGCGACTCAGGCTCCTGCGGCGGCTGCGACGGGTCAGGGGACGGCTGGGGGTCGGGAGGCGGAGGGAATCCGGGATGGCACGAGGTGCCCGAGCAGCTCTGCATCACCGCGAGGCGCTCGGAGAGCTCCGTCCGGACGTCGGCGTAGGCGGGGTCGTCGGCAAGGTTCTCGAGCTGGGACGGATCGGCGATCAGGTCGTAGAGCTCGACGAATCCGCCGTCCTCGCCGTCGGTGTGCTCGACGTACACGAAGCGGTCGGTCCTGAGCGCCGAATAGCGCTTTGCCTCGACGACGAGGTCGCGGTGGTAACCGCTGATCGCGCCGCCGGCCAGCGGAAGCAAGGAGAGCCCGTCAGGCTCGACCCCTGGCACCGCCCCGGTGGCAGCGGTGATCGTCGGCGCGAGGTCGGCGTTGAGGACCGGATCGTCGACCGTCGCCCCCGAGAGCACGTCTGGCCCTGCTATCAGCAGCGGCATCCGGCTTGCCGCGTCGTAATGTCGCGTCTTTCCTCCCTCGAGCCGGTGCTCGCCCTGGAAGAAGCCGTTGTCGGAGGTGAAGATGACCAGCGTGTCCTCGAGCTCACCCTCGGCCTCGATCGCATCGAGGATCTGCCCAACTCCCTCGTCCACCGACAGCAGCGACTCCAGTCGGCAGCGGAAGCGACGCGTCAGCGCATCGATCTCGGCCTGGGTCAGGCTCGGCAGGGCGGCGATGGTCGGTGGCTTGTCGGAGACGTCGGCCTCGTTGAAGTTCGGGGGTTGCGGAAGCGGCTCCGCATCGAACGCGGTGGCGTGACGGGGCGCCGGCTTCGGAGCTAGAGCGCAATCAGATGGAGGCTGGGGGTTCGGGTTCGGTCCGCCGCTGTGCGGCGCCGTGTACGCGACCCAGAGGAAGAACGGCTGATCGGAGGGGGCTTCCCGCTCCACGATCGAAACGGCGTGGCGGGTGAAAACGTCCTGCTTGTAGTCCTGCTCGCTGTTGCCGTAGCCGACGAGGGTGCCGTTCTCGTTCAGCGTGTAGTCGTAGGCGCTTTGGACGTCGCCCACGGCCGCGTACCACTCGTTCCAGCCGGAGGGAAGGTATTGCGGATCCGAGTCGCCGTATCCGTTCAGGTACTTGCCGACCAGTGCCGTCCGGTAGCCAGCAGCCTGAAGCCACACCGGGAGGCTGTTGGTGCCGAACGTGGGCTCGAAGGCTTCGAACCCCCCGTCAGGCGGATTGTTGTCGAGTACCCCGTGGTTGTGCGCGTACTGTCCGGTGAGGAAGGTGGTGCGGGACGGGCAGCAGAGCGGCAGGTTGACGAAGCTCTGCGTGAACCGCACCCCCTGCTGGGCGATCCTGCTCTGCACCTGGGGCATGTGCTGAACCGCGCCCATCGTCTGGTCGTCGGTCATGATCACGACGACGTTCGGGCCCTCGCTTACCGTGCCGGGACCCTGAGCGGTCGCGACGCCGTCACCCAGCGTCGAGGGGAGGGCCGCGCAGAGTACGAATCCAATCGGAGCCAGCCATCGGGCGGCCGGTCCGAACCGAAACGCCGCCTTTTCTGCTCTCTGTTTCGCCACTCAGCCCCCTTCCCGCAAGCCTAGACCTTGTGAGCCTCGAGCCAGCCCGCGAGCTGTTCCGCGGGCATCGGCCGGCTGAGGTTGAAGCCCTGTAGGGCATCGCAGTGAACCTGAATCAGCCATTCCCACGTCTTGGCATCCTCGGCGCCCTCGGCGATCACCGTCAAGCCGACCGAGTGAGCGAGGTGGACAATCCCCTCGATGACGGCCCCGGTCTTTGGGCGCGCGCTATCCGCGATCAGCGTGCGATCGATCTTGACGGTGTCGACCGGCAAACGCGCCAGTCTCGCCAGGGACGAGTGTCCGATGCCAAAGTCGTCGATCGCCACCATCTTCAGGTCAAGTTGCCGAAGACCCTCGAGGGCCTTGACAATCAACGATTCATCCCACCGGGAGATCTCGGTCTCGGTGACCTCCACGGCCAGCCGACTGGCGGGCAGATTGCTCTCGCCGAGGATCTCACCGATCACATCCGGAAGCTCCCGACGTCGGAGGGCCACGGGCGAGAGGTTGACCGCCACCACCACGGGGTCCCCGAGCTCTTGGGCATCTCGGACGGCCGACCGGACGGTGTGCCTCGTGAATTCCCAAATCGTGCGCTCGTCGCGCTCAGCTGCGGGGATGAACTCGAGGGGAGCGATGATGCCCCGGCTGGGATCGTGCCATCGCGCCAGCGCCTCGACCGCGAGCAACTCCCCGTTGGGACGCACGATCGGCTGGTAATAGAGCCCAACCTGTTCGCGCGAAAGCGCGCGTCGCAACTGCGAGCATGTCCTGGCAGGGCCGAGGTCGAAGTCGCCCAGCACTCCCTTGGCGAAGTAGCCGCTGAGCCCGCCGAGCAGGAAGAAGATCAGGGGCTCGCCGACGGATTGACCAGCGCCGGCGTTGCCGCTCGTCGCCGCCCAGACTGCAGCGACCACCGCGGCGTAGAGCGCTGCGAGCAGACCGGCCCGGAACCCGAGCATGATCCCGAGCAGCACGATCGGCACGCTCGCGAACAGCATGATTCCGCGAGCGTCCGGGAACACGAAGCGCAGTACAGAGAGCCCGATCAGAATGGCGACAACGGCGGCGGGCCCTCCGATAGCCCGGGCGGTTGGTCCACGGACGGTCACGTAGTGATTCGATCACACGCAGCCCCTCGCTACCCTGACCAGCCGTGATCAGCACCAACCAGTTCAAGAACGGAACCCACATCGAGGTCGATGGGACGATCTACAAGATCCTCGATTTTCAGCACGTGAAGCCCGGCAAGGGTGGCGCCTTTGTCCGCACGAGGCTGCGCAAGTTCGAGGACGGGAGCGTGCTCGACAAGACCTTCCGCGCCGGGGAGAAGTTCCGCCCCGTGCGAACCGAGACGCACAAGATGCAGTACCTCTACGACTCGGGCTCGGCCGCGGTGTTCATGGACAACTCCACCTATGAGCAGACCGAGCTGTCCACCGAGCTCGTCAAGCACGCCATGAGGTGGGTGCGCCCGAACGACGAGGTCGACGTGCTCTACGTCGACGAGCGGCCCGCGGACGTGCAGGTTGCGAGCGCCGTCGACCTCGCGGTCACCAAGACCGACCCGGGAGTGAAGGGCGACACCGTGTCGGGGGGCGCGACGAAGCCCGCGACTCTGGAGACGGGCGTGACCGTCGAGGTGCCGCTGTTCATCAACGAGGGCGAGCTGGTGCGGGTCGACACTCGCTCGGGCGAGTACGTCTCGCGCGCCTAGCGCGGGGCGGGCGGCGAGGACCAGCAGACGATGCGCCGCTCAGACCAGCGACGCGACGCCGTCTTCGCCCTCTACCAGCACGAGGTCACGGGCCAGCCCCTCTCCGAGCTGCTCCAGGGCGCGAAGCCGTTCACGCGCGAGCTCGCGGAGGGAACCGAGGCGCAGCGCGACCAGCTCGACGCGCAGCTCGCCGATCTCTTGCACGATTGGACCCTTGACCGCGTCGCGCCGCTCGAGAGGAGCATCATGCGCCTTGCGATGTACGAGATGCAGCACCGAGACGACATTCCCGACGAAGTGGCTCTGGACGAGGCGGTCGGGCTCGCCAAGCAGTACTGCGGCGCCGACGCGCCCGGGTTCGTCAACGGCGTGCTCGGAGCAGCCGCGCGCGCTGGGAGCGAGGACGAGCGGTGAGCGGCGCGGGAGAGCTGCAGCGGATCGCCTCCCGCCTGCGCGAGCTGAGCGAACGGCTGAGCGCCGATGATCTCGGCGACGAGGAGGCCGAGAGCCTGGCGAGAGAGGCAGCCGATCTCGCAACCGAGGGTGGCTCGGTGTTGGAAGCACAGCTTCGCGAGCTGTCGGCGGGCGATCAGGCCGACGGTGGCCTCTGAGTATCCCGACGATCTCGCGCGGCTGATCGAGGACTATCTCGGGGGCCTGCGTTTCTCGCAGACGCCGGCCACCGCCGGGCTGGAGGAGGCGATGCGCTACTCCCTTCTCGCGGGGGGGAAGCGGATCCGGCCCGTGCTGACGCTCGCGACCGCCCGCGCCACCGGCAGCGACCCCGAAGCCCTGCTGCCCGGCGGCCGCCGCGATCGAGCTCATCCACACCTACTCGCTGATTCACGACGACCTGCCGGCGATGGACGACGACGAGCTGCGCCGTGGCCGCCCGACGTCGCACGTCGTCTACGGCGAGAACGTCGCCATCCTCGCCGGCGATGGCCTCTTCGCCGAGGCCATCCGGCTGTTCGCGGAGCGCCAGCAGGGCCCGCCCGAGCTCGTGCTCGCGGCGCTGCGCGAGCTCGCAACCGCGACCGGCGTCTCCGGGATGGTTGGCGGCCAGTACGTCGACGTCACCGAGCCGAGCCTCGACGCCGATGGCCTTCGCAGCCTGCATGAAATGAAGACAGGACGCCTGATCGCCGCCAGCGTCGGCGTCGCCCTCCGCCTGGCGAGCCTGGACGAAGATGCCACAATTCCCTACCGCCGCTTCGCCGATGAGCTCGGTGTGCTGTTCCAGATCGTCGATGACATTCTCGACGTCACCGGCAGCACCGACGAGCTCGGCAAGCCGCGGGGCTCGGACGAGCGACATGGCAAGCTCACCTACGTCAGCCTCTTCGGACTCGAGCGCGCACGCGAGCTCGCGGCGGAGTCGCACGCGAGCACCCGGGCCGCGCTTGCCGACGCTGCCGGCGAGACCCACGACTTGGAATTGATCACCGACTTCATCCACACCCGCCAGAGATGAGCGAGGACACGAACAAGCGACTGCTGGAATCGATCGAGAGCCCGGACGACCTCAAGAGCCTCGACGACGCCGACCTGCAGCTCGTCGCGCAGGAGGTCAGGGAGCTGATCATCGACGTGATCGGCGAGATCGGCGGGCACTTCGGGGCCAACCTCGGCACCTGCGAGCTGGCGGTCGCCCTGCACAGCCTGCTCGAGTCGCCGAAAGACAAGATCCTCTGGGACGTCGGCCATCAGGCCTACCCCCACAAGGTCCTCACCGGCCGCCGCGAGCAGCTTCCGACGATCCGCCAGTACGGCGGCCTCGCTCCCTTCTGCTCGGTGTTCGAGTCCGAGCACGACATCATGGGAGCCGGCCACGCCTCGACCTCGATCGGCTACGCGGTCGGGCTGAAGGAGGCGATGCGCAAGGGGATCGGCGAGGACGGGAAGGTCGTCGCGGTGATCGGGGACGGCGCGCTGACGGGCGGCGTCGCCTACGAGGCGCTTCACAACGCCGGCGGGCTCGAGACGCCGATCGTGATCGTCCTCAACGACAACGGGATGTCGATCTCCCCGAACGTCGGAGCGCTCTCGAACTACTTCCAGCGCGTGCGCCTGAACCCGCGCCTCTACCACGCGCGCGAGGACGTCGAGGGCCGGCTGACCAAGCTTCCGCTCGGGCTCGGCCGCAGGATCGAGCAGCTGGGCCCCGAGATCAAGTCGGCGATCAAGGCCTATGCCGCTCCCGGTCTTCTGTTCGAGGAGCTCGACCTCGCCTACATGGGGGTGATCGACGGGCACGACGTGGGCGCGCTGCGCAGCGCGCTGCGGGACGCGCTCAAGGCAGACCGCCCGGTGGTCGTCCACATCAACACCGTCAAGGGCAAGGGGTTCGCGCCGGCCGAGGAGGGCGGCCTCGAGGGAATGGAGAGCTGGCACGCGGCGAAGCCGGGGTCGATCGTCGATCGCAGGCCGGCTCCGAAGAAGTCGGCGAAGCCGCCGCTGACGCGCGAGGAGATGGTCGAGGGCCGCCGTGCCCACGCGCCCCCGCCCGCGCCGAAGGCCTACACGGCGATCTTCGCCGACGCGCTGATCGAGGAGGCGAAGCGCGACGGGCGCGTGATCGGGATTACCGCCGCGATGGCCGGCGGAACGGGACTCGACAAGCTCGCCAAGGAGCTCCCCGGGCAGTACTACGACGTCGGCATCGCCGAGCAGGACGCGGTGCTGTTCGCGGCCGGGCTTGCGATCCAGGGCGCGAAGCCGGTCGCGGCGATCTACTCGACCTTCCTGCAGCGCGGATTCGACCAGATCGTCCACGACGTCTGCCTGCAGCAGCTGAACGTCGTCTTCGCGATGGACCGCGCGGGCCTGGTCGGCGACGACGGCCCGACCCACCACGGCGCCTTCGACATCTCCTACCTGCGCTGCCTTCCGAACATCGTCCTGATGGCGCCGCGCGACGAGGCGATGCTCGTGCACATGATCCGCACCGCACTCGCCCACGACGACGGGCCGATCGCGCTGCGCTTCCCGCGCGGCACCGCCGAGGGCGTCCCGCTTCCCGACCGCGGCCTCGAGATCCCGGTTGGGACCGGGGAGGTGCTGCAGCAGGGCGAGCGCGTGGCACTGCTCGGCTACGGCTACGGGGTCCAGGTCGCCAACCGGGCCGCAGAGCTGCTCGCGGAGCACGGCCTGAGCCCGACGGTCGCCGACGCTCGCTTCGCGAAGCCGCTGGACGCGAAGCTGGTCGAGCGCCTGGCGAGCGACCACGAGCTGCTGGTGACGATCGAGGAGAACGTGCTCGCCGGCGGATTCGGCTCGGCGGTCGTCGAGCAGCTCTCAGACGCGGGAGCGGACGGCGGCGCCCGGGTGATCCGCGTCGGCCTTCCCGACCGCTACGTCACCCACGGCAAGCCCGCGTTGCTGCGCGAAGAGGTCGGCTTCACCGGCGAGGCGGTCGCCGAGCGCGTGCTGGCCGAAATCGCTCGCCGCGTCGGCAACTGAGCGTCTAGGTGGTCGCGGTGGCGCTGATCTGCTGGATGTACGCAACCCTGTCGGCGGCCACGTAGACGTCGCGGCCTCCTTGCTCCTCGAAGTGGGTGAAGGGCTCACCGCTCTGCTTCGCCGCCGTGAGCTTGGCGTGCACTTGCACGGCGTCCATGGTCACAGTGAGCGTCGCCCGATCGGAGAACACGATCCTCGTCTTCACTTGGCCGATGATAGGGGCGAGGGGGTTGGGCGGGCAGATCCCCCCGCGGTTCGCGCTAGGCGGTCAGCTCTCCCAGGACGGCGGCGAAGACTTCGCTGTGCAGGTCGACGTCCTCCGCGCTGGTGGCCGGGCACATCAGCGCCATGTTGTGGAAGGGAGTCAGCAGGACGCCGCGGTTGAGCGCGTAGAGGTGAAGCAGCTCGTCGAGCTTGGGGTCGGCCGCGGCGGCGGACTCGGACCCGGTGCGAGGCGGGGGAGAGGCGAACCGATACTCGGCGCGGGCACCCAGCTGGACTACCGACCACGGGAGGCCGTGCTCCTGAATCGCGTCCTGGACGCCGGCGGTGAAGCGCTCGCCCAGCTCGATCATGCGCTCGAAGGCCGAGTCGGTGAGCACCTCGGACAGCGTCGCCCGCACCGCTGCGCTGGACAGCGCGTTCCCGGCCAGCGTTCCGCCGACTCCGCCGGCGTCCTCGTAGTCGGCGTCGGCCTGCGCCGCCACCCTCTCCGCCAGTGTGGCGCTGACGCCCAGCGCACCGACCGGGATTCCGCCGGCGATCCCCTTCCCGATCGTGAGCGCGTCGGGCTCGAGATTCCACGCGCGCGTGCAGCCGCCGGGCCCGGCGCTGAAGGTGTGAGTCTCGTCGATCACGAGCAGCGTCTCATGCCGGCGCGTCAGCTCGCGCAGCCCGGACATGAATCCGGGATCGGGCAACACGATTCCGATGTTCGTCAGCGCGGGCTCGGTCAGCACGCACGCCACGTCCCCCGCGGCGAGCTCGCGCTCGACCGAGTCGAGTTCGTTGAACTCCGCCACCCGCGTCGTCTCGGTTGGATCGACGGCCGGGCCGACGTTCCCGGGCCGCGAGCGCGCACGCTCGCCATCGAGGATCACGAACGTCTCATCGACGGTCCCGTGGTAGCAGTGGGAGAAGACCAGCACACGCGTGCGGCCCGTCACCTCGCGCGCCAGCCGCAACACCGTGCGATTGGCGTCGGTGGCACTGAGCGTCAGCTGCCAGAACGGCAGCCCGAAACGGCGGCCCAGCTCCGACCCCACCCACTCGGCGTCCTCGGTCGGCAGCATCGCGGTGACGCCTCCGGCGTCGCCGAGCCTCGCGGCGACGGCGCGGACCACCGGTTCAGGCGAGTGACCGGCCATCGCACCGGTGTCGCCGAGGCAGAAGTCTGCGTACTCGTTGCCGTCCACGTCGGTGACCCGGGCGCCGCGGGCGCCGTCCAGATAGACGGGGTGGCCGCCCGCCCACCGCGCCATCCAGCTCATCGGGACGCCCGCGAGCAGCGAACGCCGAGCCTGCTCGAACAGACGGCGCGACCCGGGATGTCGCTCGGCGAACGTCGCGCGCTCGCGCTCGATCAGGGCACCCGTGCGGCTCGATGCCATGGCCCGACCATACTCCGCCGAGGGCGGTTCAGCGATCGGTGCCGTACAGCCGGTCGTCGAGGCGGGTGAAGTCGAAGAAGTCCACGCAGCCGGAGAGCGATTCACCTCGGAGGGTCAGCTGCTCGTCCCCGTCGGCACCGGGCTCGTCTCTGAGCGGCTTCGCCTTCCAGCACTCCTCGTCGTTGGTGAGCACGTACCTCTGAACCGAGCTTCCGCCGATCGAGACCTTGCACAGCCACCTTCCCTCCCCGCGCGACCGGCACTCGGCGCCACCACCACCCTCGACCTCGGCGCCGAGCGAGTATGCGAGCTCCTTTGCTCCGACGTCAAAGAAGAACGTCGGTTGGATCACAAACGCGGCCAACAGTGCCGCGAGCACCACCGCCACAAGCGCCAACACCCTCGACAGCCTCATCGCGGGTGTTGTACACAAGCGAGCCTTTCTAGGAAGAGCCGAGAGCTAGCATTCTGCGGAATGCGAAAGACGACGCTCAAGTTTGTTGGCGGTCTGATCGCATTCGGCGTCGGCTGCATCGGGATTGCGGTCGAGTGGCACGAGTGGAGCGAGGGATGGCTCAACCTCTGGGTCGTCGCCGCCCTCGCCGGCGCGTTTCTGATGTACCTCGCCTGGGACTCCCTCAGCGAGAACCTAGGGAATCTGGGACGCCGAGTCGACTCGCACGAACGGCCCGATAAGTGACGCTCAGCTCTTGCGTGCTTCGATGAGCGCCATATCAGCGCGGTTCAGCAAGTCATCCAGGCTGTCCTCTGCCTGGAGCGCGGCAAGGCCAACCGCGAGCGTTCCCGGGTTCGGGCTGTGGTCCAGCACTCCCTGAATCTCCTTGAACCGATCCTGCACGGAAATCATGCTCATACCGCCAAAGGTGCACACGAACTCATCACCGCCGAAGCGCACGATCGGCTCGTAGGAGCGCATCCTCGATCGCATCGCACTGGCGGCGGCCCGCAGGAGTGCGTCCCCCGCTGCGTGCCCATCCCGATCGTTGACCGCCTTCAGGCCATCCACGTCAACGAACGCCAGCACGAGGGTTCCATCGTCTCGCCGCGCCCGGTCGACTTCGTTCTGTAGTGCGACCAGGCCGATGCCGCGTATGTAGGCGCCGGTCAGCTCATCGACGTGCGCCAGGCGGAGCGCGTCCCATGCCTGCTTGCGGTCTCCCGCAGACTCCTCGCGGTCTTGGGCAGCGGCATGTCGATCCTTGGCCGCAGCGGCGCGGTCGGTCGCGCCCCGGGCGCGAACCTGGGTCGCGCGCTCGCGGACGGCGCTCGCGTGCTCAACCGCCCTGTCGTGGACGCTCCGAGCATCGGGCGGGAACTTTTCTCTCTGCTCTTTCTCCCACTCCACTGCGGCCCGATCAAGCGCTTCGGCGGCGAGATCGCGCGCCCCGGCTGTCAGGTCCCGCAAGCTGGCGTTGTGGTCACGTCGCGCAGCCCGATCGGTGCGCTCTTGTGCGGTGGCGGCCCGAGCGACGGCCGTGGCGTCGCGGGCAAGAGTGCTGCTGTCGCGCTCACTACGGGAGGTCTCGTGGGCATCCATAGACGACTGCGGCCATTCCGGATGCGCCTGCCACTCGAGGTCGGATGCGGCCTGATCGCGATCGGACGCGGCCTGATCTGCATTCGCCTGGTCCTGATTGCGGTTGGCCAGCTCCTCATCCGCATCAGATGCCGTCTGATCTAGATCGGAGACCGTTTGGTCAGCGTCAGAAGCGGTCTGGTCGGCATCCGACAGTGTCTCTTGCGGGACCGAGGACCGTCCATCCCCTCCGTTCGTGTTGGACATATGGAGCCTCCTCCTCCCGATAGGTGCTCATCGAGCATCCCTGCGGGTTTCGGTTCGGCGTTCCTGTCGCTGAGTGGTGCCCGTGGGGCCCGTCGAACTAGTTAGGCGGTCCTGTGGCCAACGCGAGAATCGGGCAGCGGCTGAAAGCCATTCAGGGACGATTGTACCTCTGTCTAACGACAAAAAGAAGCCCCCGCCGTAGCGGGGGCTTCTCGGGTACAGGGAGGAGAGATATATATGTGTCTGTTTGAGGGGCGGTCGGTTAATAGGCGTTGCGCGGAGCGCTGAATCGCGTTGAAGCGGTCAGTGCCATGTGCGCGATGCCCACGCCGACCAGGAAGAGTGCGGCAAGCGTTTCGCCGGTGATCAGACCTGTGAGCAGGCCGGCCACGACGACGAAGCTGGCCAGGGAGTAGTCCAAGCCCGCGTGTGCCGAGAGCGGGACTGCCCGGCGCGGCCCGAAGAGCGACAGGGCCAGGCCGAGGAGGACGACGCCGAAAGCGATTGCGATCGCGGCCATCGCCTCGCCGAAGCCGAGCACGAACGGAGCGGCCATGATCGCCGGAGCGGCGAGTGTCTCAACTGCGCCGTGAAGATCGGATGGAATCCCTCTGCTGATTGCCATAGTGCGATTCAGAGTACGAACATACGTGCGATTCGTGTGTGAGGCCGATCACAGACCGGCGAGGCGCGAATGGCGCGCTTCTTTCGCCGCCGCCGCGCACGCGCCGCTACCTTTGCGCGGTGACCCGCCGCCGGCTTGACACTCTGCTGGCCGAGCGCGGCCTCGCGACATCGCGAACGCGGGCCGCCGAGTCCGTGCGCGCCGGCCTCGTCCGTGTGGGGCGGGGAGGGGAGCGTCCGACGAAGCCAAGCCAGCTCGTGCCCGAGGATGCTGAGCTGAGCGTGGAGTACCTTCCGAGATACGTCTCGCGCGGCGGGGTCAAGCTGGAGAACGCGCTCGTGGCGCTGGACGTGGCCGTCGAGGGCAAGGATTGCCTCGACGTCGGTGCGTCCACCGGCGGCTTCACGGACTGCCTGCTCCAGCACGGCGCGTCGCGCGTGATCGCGCTCGACGTTGCTCACGGTCAGCTCGATTGGAAGCTCCGAAACGACTCCCGCGTCCACGTGATCGAGCGCGCCAATGCCCGCGAGCTGAGCCCCGCCTCGCTCCCCTGGCGTCCAGCGCTGGCGACCGTGGACGTCTCGTTCATCTCGCTTGCCAAGGTCCTGCCCGCCGTGGCGGCCTGCCTTGCCGAGGGCGGGGAGCTGCTGGCGATGGTGAAGCCCCAGTTCGAGCTCGGGCGCAAGCGGGTCGGCCGGGGAGGGGTCGTCCGCGACCCGGCCGCGCGTCGGGAGGCGCTGCTGTCGGTCGCAGTGCTCGCCGACGATCTGGGGCTGGTCGTCCGCGGGCTCGCGTCCTCTCGCCTGCCGGGCCCGAAGGGAAACCTCGAGAGCTTCGTCTGGTTCGCGGCAGACGGCGAGCCGATCGAGGACCTCGAGGCGGCGGCGAGCGCGGTGGAGCGATGAAGACGGCGGCGATCCGCACCCACACGCGCTCGGATCAGACAGCCGACGCCCTGCGCGCCACGGTGGCCGCCGCTGCGGCCGCCGACGTGCAGCTGCGTGCGCTCTCGGAAGAGCTAGAGAAGCACGGCGACGCGGCGGCGGGCATCGAGATGGCGGACCGCCTGCCGGAAAGCCCCGACCTCTGCCTGGTGCTCGGCGGCGACGGGAGCATCCTGCAGGCGCTCCGCGACTACTCGGGCAGCGGCGTGCCCGTGTTCGGAATCAACTTCGGGACGATCGGCTTTCTCGCCGCAGCCGAGCAGGAAGATCTGATCGCAGCACTGGAACGCGCGTTCTCCGGCGACTTCGAGATCCTCACTCTTCCAGCGCTCGAGGCGGGTGTCGGCGCCGATCACCCCGTCGCGTTCAACGACGTCTCCTTCAGCCGCAACCCGCACGGAAGGGTGGCCGAGCTCTCCTACCGCCTCGGCGGACACGAGGTCGGGCACGTTCGATGCGACGGGCTCGTGGCCGCCACTCCGGCCGGGTCCACCGGGTACAACCTCGCCAATCAGGGCCCGATCCTCGCCTGGGGCGTGGCGGGCTACGTGGTCAGCTTCATCGCTCCCCACACGCTTACCGCCAGGGCGCTCGTCGTCGCACCGGATGACACCCTGCGCGTCGAGAACGCCGAGGGGCGAGAGCCCGTCGACGTCTCGCTCGACGGCGTCCCGGTCGCTGAGCTGGCCAGCGGGGAGGCGCTGGAGGTCCGCTTCCGGGACGGGCTCGGCGCGCTGGCGCAATTCCCGGGCACGAACTTCTACCAGCGGATCCGAGACAAGTTCGGCCACCTGGCCGGGTAAATGGCGGACGCAGCCGATTCCGTCACGCACGGTGAGGCCGGTGAGCTGCGCCACAAGTGGTGGCCGCTGGTCGCCGTCTCGATTGCCGCGTTCATGCTCCTGCTCGACGTCACCGTCGTAAACGTCGCGCTGCCCGACATCCAGTCCGATCTGGGAGCGAGCTTCGACGAGCTGCAGTGGGTGATCGACGCTTACGCGCTCTCCCTCGCCGCGACGATGCTGATCTTCGGCTCGATGGCCGACCGCTTCGGGCGCCGGAGGCTGTTCACGATCGGGCTCGCCGCCTTCAGCCTCGCATCGCTCGCGTGCGGGCTTGCCTGGGATCCTCTGTCGCTGAACATCTTTCGCGGCGTCCAGGGGCTGGGCGGGGCGGCGATGCTGTCTACCTCGCTCGCGATCATCGCTGCCGCGTACTCGGGACGCGAGCGGACGATCGCGCTCTCGGTCTGGGGCGCGACGGTGGCGGGAGCGGTGGCGACCGGGCCGCTGATCGGCGGGGCGCTGGTCGAAACGCTCGGCTGGGAAGCGGTCTTCTTCGTCAACGTACCGGTTGGCCTGCTCACCGCGTGGCTGGTCGCGAGCGGCGTGCCCGAGTCGCGCGATCCGTCCGCGACCGGGAGGGTCGACGTCGCCGGGCTCGTGACGCTGGCGGGCTCGATGGCGTCCCTGCTGCTGGCGCTGATGCGGGGAAACGAGCAGGGCTGGGGCAGCGCCGAGATCGTCGGCCTGTTTGCGGCCGCCGCGATTCTCCTCGCCCTGTTCATCGTCATCGAGCGACGCGTCGAGCACCCGCTGCTCGATCTGGGGCTGTTTCGAAAGCCCAGCACCTGGGGCGCTTCGATCGCGATCCTCACCCTTGCGATCTCGACTTTCGCGATGCTCACCTTCCTCGTCCTCTACATCCAGAGCTTCCTCGGCTACGACGCGTTCGAAACGGGCCTGCGGCTGTTTCCGCTCACGATCGCCTCGTTCTTCGCCGCCGCGATCGTCGCCCGTCTCGTCGAGCGGATCTCGCTTCGGCTGCTGGTTGTCGCCGGGCTTGCGATCGCCGGCGCCGGGCTGATGCTGAATCGCAACATCGAGGTCGGCTCGGACTGGGACGTGCTGCTGGCGGGCGGAATCCTGATCGGGATCGGGATCGGGATCGCGAACCCGACCGTGGCCGCGACCGCGCTCGGCACCGCGCCGGTCGAGAAGAGCGGCATGGCCTCGGGGCTCAACAGCAGCTTCCGGCTGCTCGGTGTCGCGATCGGGGTCGCAGGGCTGGGAGCGATCATGGAGAACCGCGTCGCCTCCAGCCTCCTCGACAGCATCGGCGCCGCCGAGCACGGGCTCGTGGACCTGATCTCGACCGGAAACATCGCGATCGCGGTCCGCGGCGATCCGGGACTGGCTGTGCCCGCCGAAACAGCGTTCATCGACGGGATGGACACGATCATGCTCGCGGCCGCGTTGCTCGTCTGGGCAGGCGCGGTGCTGACGGCGCTGCTGGTGCGCCCCCGCGATTTCATCGAGCAGGGCTAGCGACCAGCCACCAACACCCGAATCCGTCGGCAGCCGTCGCTACAACCAGGGCATGCTGCTGGAGCTGCGAATCGAGAACCTGCTCGTGATCGAGCGCGCGGAGCTGCGCTTCGGGCCGCGCCTGAACGCGATCACCGGGGAGACGGGGGCCGGAAAAACGGTGCTCGCGCATTCGCTCGACCTCCTGATGGGCGGTCGCGCCCGACCCCAGGTCGTCCGGCCGGGCGCCGGCGAGGCCTACGTCGAAGGCGTGTTCGAGTTGCCGAACGGCCTGCTCGACGATCCCGAGCTGGAGCAGATCGCCGGGCGGCTTCCCGAGGACGTCGAAGAGGTCGTCCTCGGCCGCCGGGTGGGCGCATCGGGGCGCACCAGCGCCTTCATCGCGGGCCGCTCGGCATCGGCCGCGGAGCTGCGCCTGCTGAGCGCTCGGCTGCTGGATTTCTACGGCCAGCACGAGCACCGCCGCCTCACCCTGGCCGCGGCGCAGGCCGAGGTCCTGGACGGGTTCGCGGGGGCTGCGCTGATCGAGCTGCGCTCTCGCTACCGCTCGGCTCACTCCGAGGTGCGACGACTTGCGCGCGAGCTCGAGGAGCTGAGCGAGCGCGACGGCGCCCGGGCGCGCGATTTCGACTTGCTGCGGTACGAGCTCGGCGAGATCGAGGCGGCCGCGCTGCTCCCAGACGAGGACCAGGAGCTCGAGCGCGAGCGTTCGCGGCTTCGCCATGCCGAGGCCCTGCGCGAAGCCGCCGGCCGCGCGCTTGCAGCCATCGCCGGGGACGAGGAGGACGGGGGCGCGACGACGCTCCTCGCCCACGCCGAGGCCGCGCTGTCACAGGTGGCGGGCGTCGACTCGCGCCTCGACGAGCTGGCGGAGCGAGTGGCGGCGCTCTGCGTCGATTCGAGCGATGTGGCCGGGGAGCTGCGGGGCTCGCTTGACGCCGCCGAGGCCGACCCCCAGCAGCTTCAGGCGGTCGAGGAGCGCCTCGAGCTGATCGAGCGCCTGAAGCGAAAGCACGGCGGATCGATCGAAGCCGTGGGCTCTCACGCCGAGAACTGCCGTGCGGAGATCGCGCGTCTGGCCGGCGCCGAGGAGCTCGGCGAGCAGCTCACGCGGACACTCCAGGAGGCGACGACCCGACGCTCGGAGCTGGGAGCAGCGCTGAGCGAGATGCGCCGGGCGGCCGTCCAGCCCTTCGTCGAGGGCGTCGGTGCCGAGCTCGGTCAGCTTGCGATGGACGGAGCGACGCTCGAGGTGCTGCTGGAGCCGCACCCCGACGGTTTCGGCAGCTCTGGCATGGAGACGATCGAGCTGGTGGTCTCAACCAACCCCGGAATGCCCGCCGGTGCGCTGCGCGACGTCGCATCGGGCGGCGAGCTGTCGCGGTTGATGCTGGCGCTGAGTGGATTGGGGATGGCCGGCGGAGGTCGCACCGTCGTCTTCGACGAGATCGATGCGGGAATCGGCGGCGGTACCGCGAAAGCGGTGGGCGAGAGGCTCAGCGCGCTCGCGAGTGAGGGCGGGAACCAGGTCCTGTGCATCACCCACCTACCCCAGATCGCGGCCGTTGCCGACGTCCACTTCCGCGTCACCAAGCACATGGCCGGGGACGCCACCATCGCCGAAGTGACGCGAGTCGACGGCGAGGAGCTGGTGGCCGAGATCCGGCGGATGCTCGGCGGCGGTCACAACGACGAAGCCGCCACCCGCCACGCGCGCGAGCTGCTCCGGGCTGCGTGAGCCGGGTAAGTCCCGCTTCCTCGGGGAAACGTCACCCGTTTTCCGCTTCCCGGCGCACTAGACTCGGTTCCCGTCACCAGATGAGGAACGACACCGGCTCCACACGCTTCATCTTCGTCACAGGCGGGGTCGTTTCGTCCCTCGGGAAGGGCATCGCCGCCGCCTCGATCGGCCGCCTCCTGGTCTCACGCGGCTTCCGCGTCGCGCTGCAGAAGTTCGATCCATACATCAACGTCGACCCGGGAACGATGAGCCCGTTCCAGCACGGCGAGGTGTTCGTGACCGAGGACGGGGCCGAGACAGACCTCGACCTGGGCCACTACGAGCGCTTCACCGACGAGAACACCTCGCGGGCCTCCAACGTCACGGCGGGCGCCGTCTACAACAACGTCATCCGCCGCGAGCGCCGCGGCGACTACCTCGGTGCCACCGTGCAGGTGATCCCCCACATCACCGACGAGATCAAGCAGCGGATTCTGATCGTGTCCGAGTCGCAGGCGGTCGACTTCGTGCTCACCGAGATCGGCGGCACCGTCGGGGACATCGAGTCGCTCCCGTTCCTGGAGGCGATCCGCCAGCTCTACGTCGACCTCGGGCCGAAGCGGTGCATGTTCATGCACCTGACGCTCGTCCCCTACGTTGGACACGCCGGTGAGATGAAGACGAAGCCGACGCAGCACTCGGTCAACGAGCTGCGGCGGATCGGGATCCAGCCGCACGTGGTGGTCTGCCGCTCCGAGCAGGGGCTCGACCGCGACATCCGGAGCAAGATCGCGCTGTTCGCCTCGATCCCAGTGGAGGCCGTGCTCTCCGCCCGCGACGTGGACAACATCTACAAGGTGCCGCTGGTCTTTCGTGCCGAGGGCGCGGACGACCTGGTGCTCGACCATTTCGGGATCGAGGCCGACAAGCCGGACCTCTCGGACTGGGAGGAGCTGGTTCGGCGCGCCGACGACGCCACCGGCGAGGTGCGGATCTCGCTGGTCGGCAAGTACGTCGGGCTGGCCGACGCCTACAAGTCGGTGATCGAGGCGCTCAGCCATGGCGGTTACCACCACGGCGTGAACGTGAAGGTCGACCTGCTCGACTCCGAGAACCTCGACGAGGCCGCGCTGCTCGATTCCGACGGGATCCTGATCCCGGGAGGCTTCGGCGAGCGCGGGATCGAGGGCAAGGTCCGCGCATCTCAAATCGCCCGCGAGAACGAGATCCCGTTCCTGGGCATCTGCCTTGGGATGCAGATCGCCGTCGTCGACTTCGCCCGCCATAAGGCCGGTATGGCCGGCGCCAACTCGGCCGAGTTCGACCCCGAGACGCCATATCCCGTGATCGATCTGCTCCCGGAGCAGAAGGAGGTCACCGAGATGGGTGGGACGATGCGACTCGGGGCCGACCCCGTGAAGCTGCACGACGACACAAGGGCTCGCGAGATCTACGCCGGCGAGGCCGTCATCTACCAGCGCCACCGTCACCGCTACGAGGTCAACAACATGCTTCGGCGCCGGCTCGAGGATGAGGGTCTCGTCGCCAGCGGCACCTCACCCGACGAGCGCCTGGTCGAAGTGATCGAGCTGCCCGGCCACCCCTTCTTCGTCGCCTCCCAATTCCACCCTGAGTTCAAGTCGCGCCCGAACCGCCCCGAGCCGCTGTTCCGGGAGTTCGTGGGCGCAGCGGCAAAGCGCTCCGCGGGGCGAGAGCCCGCTGAGGTTGAGGCGGAGCAGCAGGAGCCGTCGCCGGACTCCGAGGCCGGCGAGATCCGCGTTCGGCGCTCCGGCTGACTACCCCGCCCAGGAGAACGGCGCCGAGTGGCCGTTGCGGCCCTCCAGCTCGAGCTCGAACCCGAACAGGTTGATCTTCGAGCGCGTCGCCTTGGCGAGCGCGAGCACGGAATTGGCCGGATGCCCGATGCCGTGCAGGGTCATCACCTCGCCCTCCTCGGCCGCGGCGAAGTCTTCGACCTCGAGATCGACCGCATCGCCGATCTTGAGACTGTGCGTTCGTCCTTCCTCACTGATCTCGATCGGGGCGTACTCGACGCCGAGCAGCTCGCCCAGCAGTCCGGCGATGATCTCTGGCGGCCCGCCCTGCTCGCCAGAGAACACGGAGGCGAGCGCCTGGCGCTGCTCTTCTGAGGTGTCCTCCTCGATCACCAACCCCACCCGCCACTGGCCTTCGACCATCATCGCCGGCGTGTCGCCGAATACCGCCACGGTCTTGCCGCTGACGTCGACCCCGTCCACGTCGCCGTCGGCGACCTTGAAGGCCATCAGGAAGTTGCAGCGCTCATACGTCGCCGGAAGGGTGAGGTTGCTGACCCCGCAGGGGCAGGCGACATCGCAGCTGCAGTTCTCGAAGTAGTTGCCCTCCAGCTTGTACGCCATCGAACGCTCCTTCAATTGGGTTGGCCTTCGTGCGGCAGTCTCTCACGCCGACAAGTCATGCGTAGAATTGTCCGACCGCTTACATCAAGCGATGGGAGGCTGGATGGCTGAGCGATGGCGACTCGTCGGCGACTTCGTCGATTTCTGCAAGTGCGCGGTCCCGTGCCCCTGCACGTTTGGCCAGCCACCGACCGAGGGTGACTGCCAGGGGATCATCGGGTACAGGATTCGCGATGGTCGCTACGGCGACACCGATCTGAGCGGGTTGAACCTCGTCGGCATCGCCACCTTCGAAGGGAATGCCTGGGACCCGGACGTCCGGGCCGACATGGGCATGATCGTCGACGAGAGCGCCGACGATGGCCAGCGCGAGGCCCTGCAGACAATCTTCGGCGGACAGGCGGGCGGGTGGCCGCAGATGTTCGCGGAGAATCTGCTCGGCGAGATGCTCGGGCTCGAGTTCGCGCCGATCGAGTTGGAAATCGACGACGACCTCAGCTCATGGCGCCTGAAGGTGGACGGCAAGGCCGAGGGAGGCGCGAACCTTCTCACCGGACCGACCAGCACGCCGGGAGAGCGGATGGCGGTCTTGAACCCGCCCGGTAGCGAGGTTGGCCCCGGCCAGGGTCCGGCGACTTACGGCGTGACCACCGTGGACAAGGTCGACGCCTTTGGCATGAGCTGGGAGCGTTCCGGCCGCTCGGCCAAGCACATACCGTTCGAGTGGTCGAGCGAGGACACGTTCTGAGCCGCTCCTAGCGGTCGCCCTCCATCGATCCCGGCTGCTTACCCATCGAGTCGCCCTGCCCGCCCATCGAGCCAGGCTGTTCTGGCTCCATGGTCCCCATCGATTCGCCTGAGGCCTCGTCGCCGGATTCCGTCGCGGGAGCCTCCATCCCCATCGATTCCATCGCCTCCGTTGCCTCCGCCGACCCGGGTTCGGTCAGACCCGGCACATCCTCGGGGACGAATGCGACCGCGAGGCCCAGCACCACCAGCGTAACCGCGATTCCGCGGTTCGCCAGCCGCTTGGAAGGCAGCAGCTTCTCGATCGCGATCAGCGCAGCGATGAAAAGCATCCATCCAAGGCTCATCACCCCAAGCGCGAACAGGGTCGCCATCAGCGCCCAGCAGCAGCCCACGCAGTAGGCGCCGTGCTCAATGCCCATCCGAAGCGCGCCCGTGCGACCCGATCGCCAGGACGTGAGCACGAAGCTCAGCGGGTCACGGCATTTGCTCAGGCAGACGTCCTTCAACGGGGTGAGCTGGTAGACGGCAGCGGCGACGAGTACTCCGCCGGCCACGTACGGGCCGGCGTTGTCCCAGGCGAGAAACTCGGGCAACAGCGCAGCCCCGAGCTCGAGCAGCGCATAAAACACGAGCCCCGCTCCAGTCCAGGTCAGTAGGTAGCCGGCGACGAAGACCGCGGTGGCGCCGGCGGGCGCATCTTTGCCCCGTTCCCGCTTTGATATCTGGATTCGTCGGTACATCAGCACCATCGGCCAGATCGACGGGAACATCATCGCGGCCATCATCACCACCCAGGCAGTGACGTAGAACCCGAGCGTCCCGAGGTCCGTTCCGGGGCCGGCGTCCATGCCTCGCATGCGTTCGTCGGTGACGACCCAGCCGACGAGGGCGAGGACCAACAGCAGGGCGATCAGCCCCGCGACGATCAGTTGGGGCAGCGCGGGCGGCCGGCGGAGGGCTGCGGACTCCATCGTCTACCCGATTATCGATCAGGCGCGAGTTCGGCTGTTGGCCGCCCTACGCGACCGCCACGCCTTCCGGCGTGTGCTCCAGCTCTGCCAGCGAGCTGTGCGTTCCCTTCCAGTCGAACTTGATCTCGCCGGTCGACTTCAGGACGCCGGTTTGAGCGACGTCCATCTCCTTGTACTCGAATCCGTTCGGCATCTGCACCACCACCTGCTGCTCCTCGTCCGTCGCCGGAATCATCAGCGGCTCGGTGCTCGTCTCAACTGTTCCAGCCGCCACTCGCGCCTTGCGGGCGGACTTGTCGAACTCGAAGTCGATCGGGACGAAATGCGGGCCGTGGACGGTCGTCACGATCTCGGAGAGGATCTCGAACAGCGGCCCACCCGCCTGCCCGCTCAGGATCTGCCCCAGCGCCTCTCGCTGGGTCTCGTCGGCGTTCTCGTCGATGAATACCTCGATCGTTCCGTCGCCGTCGTGAAGCGCCTTCGGCCAGTACACGGTTACGACCCATTTCAGCCCGGACAGGTCGGTCCCATCGAAATCGCCCTCCTGGATGTTCATCCCGACGACCCCTTCGCAGTTGTCGTTCGGCGCCGGGTAGCCGAAGGTGTCGCACGGGCAACTCGGGACGCAGTTGCAGTTCTTCAGATACTGCCCCTTCATTCGCCAATCTGACATTCGGTTACCTCCGTTCCGTAGCTCACCCGCCCCGTCAACCTACTCCCGAACCGCGGCGTGGTCAAGGGGAAATCGGGGGCGTTGCGCCTCGCGGATCGAACGCATAGGATCCGCGCCATGCCGATCGACCTCGACGAGTACCGCAAGGCGAGCCTGGCGAACTGGAACAAGATCGCTGCCAACTGGGACAGCGAGCGCGAATGGATCTGGGGGGCGACGGGGCACGTCGGTCAGCTCATCGTCGACCGAGCCGACCCCCAACCCGGGGACACGGTGCTCGACATCGCGGCCGGCACGGGAGACACCGGGTTCATCGCTGCTCAGCGGATCGGGCCGGAGGGAAAGCTGATCTCGACCGACTTCGCGGCCGGCATGGTCGAGGCGGCCAAGGGGGTCGGGAGCGAGCTTGGGCTCGAGAACGCCGAGTATCGCGTTCTCGATGCGGAGGACATGGACCTCGAGGACTCGAGCATCGATCGCGTCGTCTGCCGCTGGGGCTACATGCTGATGGCCGATCCGGCCAAGGCGCTTGCCGAGACTCGGCGAGTGCTGAAGGACGGGGGTCGCCTCGCGTTCTCTGTCTGGACCACACCGGACCAGAACATGTGGGCCGCGATCCCGGGGATGGTGCTGATCGAACGCGGTCACCTCCCGCCACCCGAGCCGGGAGCGCCTGGGATCATGGCTCTTGGCGAGGAATCCCGCGTTCGCGAGCTCCTTTCCGGCGCGGGGTGGGGCGAGCCTGAGATCGAGCAGGTGGAGGTCCCATGGCCGTACGTAGATGCCGATGAGCACTGGCAGTTCACGCTGAAGCTCGCCGGTCCGCTGGCCGACGCGATCAACAGGCTCGATGCGGACGAGCAGGAGTCGATTCGCGGCGACGTGCAGTCGAGGATTCAGCCGTTGATCGACGCGGGAACCGTTTCGGGGCGGGTCCACGTGGTCAGCGCCTCCTGATCCGCGACGCTCTCGCATAGCGTGGCCGATCAACAGCGCATGCTCGACCGTTTCGTGCGGCTGTGCGAGATCCCCAGTCCTACCGGGCAGGAGCGCGAGGTCGCCGACGGGGTGGCCGCCGAGCTTGCGGGTCTAGGGGTGGAGGTAGCCGAGGACGGCGCTGCCCTGCCTGCGCGTGCGGGGGCGGGCAACCTGATCGCCCGGGTTCCCGGGGAGCGCGACGAATGGGTGCTCTTCTGCGCCCACCTCGACACGGTTCCCCACGATGGCCCGATCGAGGTGGCGCGCGAGGACGGTGTGTTCCGGAGCCGCAGCGACACGATCCTCGGGGCCGACAACAAGGCGGCCGTCACCGTGCTGATGGAGCTTGCCACAACGTACGCATCCACCCGGCCGCCGGTCGGCATCGAGCTCGTGTTCACCGTCGCCGAGGAGGACGGACTGCGAGGGGCGAAGGAGCTGGACCTGGGATCGCTGCGCTCACGCCTCGGCTTCGTGATCGATCACGCGAGCCCGATCGGCGAGATCATCACGGCGGCGCCGACGTACCACCGGCTCGCGGCCGAGTTCGAGGGCACCGAGGCGCATGCCGGAATCCAGCCGGAGGCGGGCAGCAGCGCGATCGTCGCGGCCGCCGCTGCGGTGGCGTCGATGAAGCTGGGGCGGCTCGATCCGGAGACGACCGCCAATGTGGGGACGATCGAGGGCGGGACCGCGTCGAACGTCGTCGCCGGCCGCTGCCGGATCGACGGCGAGGCACGCAGCATCGACGAGCAGCGCGCCGGCGAGACGATCGGCGCGATGGTCGACGCGTGCACGTGGGCGGCCAGCGAGCACGGCTGCGACGTGGACGTGGAGCTGACCGAGATGTTCCGCGGTTACCGGGTCCGCAGCGGCTCCACGGCGGTCGAGCTGGCGCGGGCGGCGCTGGCGCGCCGCGGGTTCCAGCCGCGGGAGGTTGCGACGGGAGGGGGCAGCGACGCGAACGCGCTGTACGCGGCCGGACTCGAATGCGTCCTGCTGGCGAACGGCACGGAGGCGAACCACACGCCGGAGGAGAGCGTCGCGGCCGAGCGGATCGTGCAGATGCTGGGCGTCTGCGAGGCGATCGTCGAGGAAGCGGCGGCTCGAAGTCGCTGATCGGGCTGACGATCTTCCGCCAGCTGCGTTGCACCGGAAGGTGAACCGGGTCCGCGGGCTGAAAGACCCCGCGTGGCCACCGCGACAAACGATCCCCGCCTGGCGACCGGGGGCAATGGACCGGCGCCGGACCGGCGCTTCGAGGCGCATGTGCTCGACTTCCTCGCCTACATGGAGTTCGAGCGCGGGTTGGCGCGCAACACGCTGAGCGCGTACCGCACCGACCTGCTCCAGTACGGCGAGTTCCTGGCCAAGCGCCATCTGGACGCGACCGAGGCGAGTCCGTCCGACGTCTCCGACTTCCTCGCCGAGCTCGCCACCGGGAACGGGCGCCCGCCGTGCTCGGCGTCGACCATTCATCGCAAGGCGGCGTGCCTGCGCTCGTTCTACCGTCACCTGCGCCGCCAGGAGCTGCTGGACAACGATCCGACCGCCGCGCTCACCGCCCCGAGGCGCGGTCGCAAGCTGCCGCACGTGCTCACGTATTCGGAGGTCAAGCACCTGCTCGAGATCCCGCGGGGTGCGGAGCCGACGACGCTGCGCGACCGCGCACTGCTGGAGGTGATGTACGGCTGTGGCCTGCGCGCCTCCGAGACGATCGGGCTGGAGGTCACCGACATCGACCTGCGGCGTGGGTTCGTCCGCGCCCACGGCAAGGGCTCGAAGGAGCGGATCGTGCCGCTCGGCAGCCAGGCGGCAGCGGCTATTGCGTCGCTACCTGCGCTCGGGGCGCTCGGAGCTGATCGGCCTGCGAGTGGAGAAGAAGCTGTTCGTCAACTTCCGCGGCGGTCCGCTGACTCGGCAGGGTCTCTACAAGATCATCCAGAAGCACGCCAAGGCGGCGGGGCTCGAGGGCAAGATGAGCCCGCACACGCTGCGCCATACCTTCGCCACCCACCTCCTCACCGGCGGCTGCGACCTGCGCTCGGTGCAGGAGATGCTCGGCCACGCCGACATCTCGACGACGCAGATGTACACGCACCTCTCGGGCGAGGAGATCAAGGAGGTCTACTTCCGCGCCCATCCGAGAGCAAGGGGGTAGGCTCGAGCAATTCATGCGTAGGTTCGCACTTGCTGCACTCGTCGGGATCATGGCCGGGATGGCAATGGCGGCGACGACCTCCGGGGCAGGCTTCGACCGCCACTTCACCGTGATCTCCGAGTTCGTCTCCGGCGAGGAACGGCGGGGTGCCTTCCACTTCAAGCTCAGGCTGTTTGACGAGTTCGACCGCAGCGACAAGGTCGGCACCGCGCGAGCGCGGTGCAATCAGGAGCGCAGGAAGATCCGGTGCCGTGTGCTCTTTCACCTGAACGGCGAGGTCGGCGGCCGCGGCGCCTTGGTCGTCAAGGGCAACGAGGGCCGCGGTGATAACACCTTCCTGGTTGTCAACGGCTCAGGCGACTTCGACGGAGTCGCCGGCAAGATGATCATCCACCCGGAGCCGGGGGACGGAGTGGACAGGTTCCACTTCGATCTCGTGCGCTGAACGACGCCAACTCCCAGCCGGCGGGCGCGAGCGTAGTCTTCCCCCATGGGGAGCGCCGAGGTGGATGTCGTCCGGCAGTGGGTCGGGAACTGGGACCTCGATCTGAAGCAATGGGCCGACGACGACGGGATCGACCGCGAGCTCCGGGCGCGAGCCGAGCCGTTGATGGCGCAGGATTTCGAGGTGCTCGAAAGCCCCGGCCTCGTGACGCTCGGGTTGCCTCGCCACCGCGCGGGGTGGGAGGCGCTTCGCGACGCCTACCGCGCCGCCACCGAGCCGTTCGAGAGCTATCGCGAACGCGCCGACGACTTTCGTGACCTCGGCGGAGGCAGGGTGCTGGCGCTCGGCGAAGCGACGGGGACCACGCGCGACGGCGGGGTCGAGGTGAAGCAGCCGGGCGGAGCGTTGTTCAGCGTCCGCGACGGCCGCATTGCACGGATCGAGTTCTTCGTGTCGCGCGAGGAGGCGCTCACCGCAGCGGGACTTGCCGACTGAGCACGGGCCGCCGCCCTGCTAGAAACGGGAGCATGCCCGAGCTACCGGAGGTCGAGACGATCCGCAGTCAGCTCGAGCCCGTCCTCGTGGGGCGGCGGATCGAGTCGGCGCGGGTGCTCGACGAGCGCTGGACCCGCCCGACGCCGCCCGCAGAGGTGGAGGGAGGTGTGATCGGGCGATTGATCCTGGCGGTCGAGCGCCGGGGCAAGTGGCTGCTGCTGCGGCTGGAGGGCGAGCGGACACTGATCATCCACCTGCGGATGACCGGCAACCTGTTGATCAACCCGACCGACTCGCGCCATCTGCGCGCGCACTTCCGCCTCGATGACGGCAGCGAGCTGTCCTTCACCGACATGCGGCGGTTCGGTACGGGCGCGCTGGTCGAGGATCGCGATCTCGAGCAGTTCTTCTCCGCCCGGGCCGGGATCGAGCCGCTGACCGAGTCGCTGACCGCGGAGGCGATCGAGCAGCTGGCTGCGGGGAGAACAGCGCCGCTGAAGTCGTTCCTGCTCTCGCAATCGGGGATCGCCGGGATCGGGAACATCTACGCCGACGAGGCGCTTCACCGGGCTGAGCTTCATCCGCTCTCGCCCGCGGGCTCGATGCGTCACGAGCACGCGGAGGCGCTGCGGGAGGGAATCGTCGGCGCACTGATGGCCGGGCTTGCGAGCGGCGGCGCGTCGATGGACGACTACCTGGACGCCCGCGGAGAGCGGGGGACGATGCAGGACGAATTCCTCGTCCACAGGCGCGAGGGAAAGCCGTGCCCGCGCTGCGGGACCGAGATCCGGCGGATTGTGATCGGTGGCCGCTCGAGCTACTTCTGCCCGGGATGCCAGAAGCGGCTGCGTCGCAGGTCTCGTCGCAAGGCGGCCGCGCGGCGATGAGCTCCAAGCTGATCCCGCCGCCCGCGGGCTTTGCGATCGGGCACAGCACCAACGAGGAGGGCAGAACCGGCTGCACCGTCGTGATCGCGCCCGACCGAAGCCGGGGCGGGGTGGACGTCCGGGGAGGGGGTACGGGCACGCGCGAGATCGAGGCGGTCAGCCCTCACACCGGCACCGAGTTCGTCACCGCGGCGCTCTTCAGCGGCGGCAGCGCGTACGGGCTCGCGGCGGCCGACGGCGTCGTGCGCTGGCTGGAGGAGCACGGGCGCGGATACTTCACTCCCGGCGGGCTGGTGCCGATCGTCCCGGCGGCGGTCGTGTACGACCTGATCGAGGGCGACCCGCTGATCCGCCCCGGGCCCGAGGAGGGATATGCGGCATGCGAGGCGGCGAGGGAGGGAGTGCCGCAGCGCGGGCTGGTCGGGGCCGGCACGGGAACGGCGGTCGGAAAGATCCTCGGGCGCGAGCGCGGGGTGCGCGTCGGCGTCGGCTACGCGGCGGCTCGGACGGGAAGAGGTGAGACGGTCGCCGCGGTGGCGGTGGTGAACGCGTTCGGCGATGTGATCGGGCGCGACGGAGCGGTGATCGCTGGTCCCACCGACGAGGAGGGGCGCCGGCACTCGACGGCCGAGCTGGTGAGTGCGCTCGAGGCACCACCGGACTGGACCCAGCTCGAGGAGCGAAACACAACTTTGGTGTGCGTGATGACCGACGCCGGGCTTTCGAAGCCGGCGTGCACGCGCGTCGCGCGGATGGCAAGCGCCGGCGTGGCCCGCGCCGTCGACCCGGTGTATTCGGACGTCGACGGCGACGTGGTCTTCTGCCTCGCGTCCGGCCCGGTTGAGTACGAGCGCTTCGCCGCGATCGCCGTCGGCACGACCGCGGCCACGATCACCGCCGCAGCGATCCGCGATGCCGTCTACGCGGCCTCGGCCAGCTCGCGCTGACGCTCCACGGCGGCCGGTAGGGCCTGCGCGGCCCTCCTTCCCATCATCAGCCGCCAGAGCCCGCTGAGCGCCCCCGAGATATAGACCCGATTCGAAATCTCGGCTCCCTCCTCTTTCGACGCAATCTCGTGCTCGTACCCCAACCGCGCCCCCGGCAGCCGCGCCTCGTAGGTGAACGCTCGCCCCGGATCGAGGGCGGTGATCTTCGCGTGCAGCGTTCCACCGCCCTTCTGCTTCACCTTCAGCGCAGTGCCCAGCTCGAATGCGCCGTCGACCTCGACGCGTTCGATCCGCTCGTTCCACTCCGGCCAGCCTGCCGGGCCCGCCCACAGCGCCCAGACGCGCTCGGGCGGGGCACTGGTGCGTACCGAGTGGCTTGCCTCCCACATAGGGGCATCCTCACAGCGTCCGGTCGCTCGTGCAAGGTCCAGGGCTCATGCCGGGGACGATCAAGACCGAGGCGATCGTGCTGCGCAGCATCCGCTACGGCGAGGCCGATCGCGTGCTGCACCTCTACAGCGCCTCCCGGGGGCGGATCGGGGCGATCGCGAAGGGCTCTCGGCGGCCGCGCTCGCGCTTCGGCGGGCGCCTGGAGCCGTTCTTCCGCCTCGACCTCCTGCTGCACGAGGGACGCGGCGAGTTGATGACGGTGACGGGCGCATCGACGGTCGCCGGGCATCCGAAGCTGCGAGAGAGCGGGGAGGCGCTGGCGGCCGCCTCGCGGGCCTGCGACGCCGTGCTGCGCCTGTTCGACTCGATGGAGGCGAACCCCGGTGCCTACAACCTGCTCTGTCGCTACCTGGCGCTGCTCGACGGCGAGGTTGACGGCGAGGCTGGATCAGGGGCGCCGGCCACGGACCACGCAACGGCGCTCGCCTTTCGGCTCAAGCTCGCGCTGACTGCCGGCTTCACGCCGGAACTGGCGGCATGTGCGAGCTGCGGGGAGGGAGATGGCCTGACGGCTTTCTCGGGCGCCGCGGGCGGGGTGGTGTGCGCGTCCTGCGAAGGCGGCGGGTTTGCGCTCTCCGAGGAGTCGCACCGATTTATGGTCGAGGCGCTGGCCCGCCCGCTCTCGAATGCCCCGAGCGGCGACCGGCGCACCCTGCGCCAGACCGAGCGTGCAATCTCCGAGACGCTCGAGCACCACGCGCACGTCCAGCTTCGCGCCGCCGTCTGAGGAATCAATGGCGCCGAGACCGGGCACAGCGGGTCGCCACCAGTGCGGACTAGGGGCGCATGCCGGGGCGCCGCAGCACGGTGCCGCCGCCCTCCGCCTCCACGAGCTTCTGCTCCAACTCGGCGAGCGACTGCTTGAGCTCGCGTACGCGCTCCAGGGCCGATACCTCCACGGGAGGCTCGTGCCCGGCTTTCGTCGCCTCCTTGGTCTTGCGTCGCCGGCGTTTTTGCTCCAGCTGTTCGCGCTCGGCCGCCCTGACTTCCTCCATCGAGTTGATCACGATCCCGATCAGCATGTTGATCACCAGGAACGAGGCGAGCAGCACGTAGCTGACGAAGTAGATCCACGACCACGGGTGCACCTCCATCCCGTCACGCAGGAGGCTGGGCCAGGTCTCGAGGGTCAGCACGATAAAAAGGTTGAGCATCGACTCGCCGATCGTTCCCCATTGATTCGGGAGCTCCTCGTGGAAGAGGATCCAGCCGATCATCCCGTAGACGTACATCAGCAACACGGTCAGGATCGCAAGCCCGCCGATCGGCGGCACGCTGTGCGCCATCGCCTTCAGCACGATCCGCAGGTCGGGCAGGATGCTGACCAGGCGAACCACCCGCAGCAGCCGAACGATCCGCAGCAGGGTGGCGTTCTCGCGCACGCCGGGCAGGAACGCCGCCCCGATGACGATGAAGTCGAACACGTTCCAGCCGTCGCGGAAGAAGTTCTGCGGGTGGCGGCCGAAGGCGGTGATCCGGATCGCCAATTCGACCACGAAGATTCCGAGGAAGATCGCGTCGAGGAGATCGAGGAACTCGCCGGCGCTCTCCTCGATTCCGTCGTAGGTCTGAAGGCCGAGGGTGATCGCGTTGGCGACGATCACGACGAAAATGAACCCCTGGAAGAGGCCGGACTCGGCGATCCGCCAGCAGGTGCGGGAGATCGGCCCGGTGGGGACCGTGTAGATCCCGCTGCTCGACTCCATCAGCCGTGGTTGCGTTTGCGGGGGTCGTACAGGTTCGCCGTCACACGCAGCTGAGCCCAGCGGGGGCCGATGCTTGAAGCGCGAAGGAACCAGCGAAAGCGCCGTCCCGGAACGAGCGAGCGGCGACCGCGGTCGTAAGCGGCGAGCGCCTCGGCGACGACCTGTTCGGCTTCGATGACGCCAGGGACGACGCCAGCGGAACCCTCGAACCCGGCCACACCCTGCCACTCGGTCGGCACCGGGCCCGGATTGACGGCCAGCGCCTTCACGCCGGTGCCACGCAGCTCCTCGTGCAGCGCCTCGGTGAACGAGAGCGCGAACGCCTTCGACGCGCCGTACGTCGCCTCGAACGGCATCGGCTGCATCCCCGCGCTGGAGGCGACGACGATCACGCCACCGCTGCGGCGTTCGACCATCGCCGGCAGGAATGCACGGGTGAGTGCGATAACGACCTCGCAGTTCAGCCGCGTCATCTCGGTATCGCGCCCCGGATCGATCTCCCAGAAGCGGCCATAGGTCCCGAAACCGGCGTTGTTGACGAGCAGGTCGACGTCGAGTCCCAGGTCGGTCACGCGGTCAGGCAGTGAAGCCGCATCGGCGGTCAAATCGCAGGCGATCACATGCGAAGCGCCTGGCAGTTCCCCGGCGAGCTTTTCGAGTCGCTCGGCGCGCCGGGCGACCAGGATCGTTTCGTAGCCGCGTGTCGAGAGCTGGCGAGCAAACTGCTCCCCGATTCCGGAGGAGGCCCCTGTGATGAGAGCGACGGGCATTGGACGGTAAGCCTATGTCGGGAGCCGCCCGCGCTCGGCCGTCAGCGGCGCGCTCCTAGAATCGACTCTCGATAGGGACGAGACTACGGAGACTTCGACGACATCTACGCGAAGTGAAGGCGCCTATCCGGACGCGCTCGAGGCGCGGGTTCGCGCGTGGGAAGAGGGGTTCCTCTGGGAGCGAGCGACGCCCTCATACCCCGCTCAGCGCCGCGAGCCCGAGGAGGACAGCCCGGTGCGGACTCCGTTCCAGCGCGATCGCGACCGGATCGTGCACTCGAAGGCGTTCCGGCGCCTGAAGCACAAGACGCAGGTGTTCATCGCTCCCGAGGGGGACCACTACCGCACCCGGCTCACGCACACGCTGGAGACGTGCTGCATCTCGCGCACGGTGGCGCGGGCGCTGGGATTGAACGAGGACCTGACGGAGGCGATCGGGTTCGGGCACGACCTCGGCCATCCGCCCTTCGGTCACATCGGCGAGGAGACGCTGGACGAAACGCTTCAGGAGGTGGCGGGGAGGCGGTTTCGGCACAACGAGCACTCGCTGCGGCTCGTCGACGTGCTGGAGCGCGATGGCGAGGGGCTGAACCTGACCGAATCGGTGCGGGACGGAATCCTCAACCACACGGGCTCGGGGAAGCCGGCGACGCTGGAGGGGCGGATCGTGCGGCTCGTCGATCGCGTCGCCTACATCAACCACGACATCGACGACGCGGTCCGGGGAGGGATCATCACCGACGAGGATCTGCCGGCGGCGGAGCTGGCGCTGCTGGGGCCGACGGGGTCGATTCGGATCGACACCTTGGTTCGAGACATCGTCGAGACCTCGCGCGCGGCCGGCGACATCGCCCAGAGTGAGGAGATAGGGGGGGCAATGTTGAGGCTGCGGAAGTTCATGTTCCAGAGGGTGTATTTGGGACCGGAGGCAAGAGGAGAGCACGAGCGGGTGCAGCGGACGCTTCGCGGCCTGTTCGATCACTACATGGCGAACCCCGGCGAGCTTCCGGGCGCTGGGCCGGATGAGGATCCGGTTCAGGCGGTCACCGACTACATCGCCGGGATGACCGATCGCTTCTGCATCGCCCGCTACAGGCAGATCGCGCTCCCGGAGGAGTCGAGATTGTGAGCCTGCTGACCGACGCCACGATCGAGCGGGTCAGGGAGGCGACGGACATCGTCGAGATCATCTCTGCGTACACCGACCTGCGGCGCTCGGGGGAGCGGTGGACGGGGCTGTGCCCGTTCCACGAGGAGCGGACTCCGTCGTTCTCGGTGGACGCGCGCGAGAAGCTCTACTACTGCTTCGGCTGCGAGGCGGGGGGCGACGTGATCAAGTTCGTGCGCGAGCAGGAGGGACTGAGCTTCCCGGAGGCCGTCGAGACGCTGGCCGAGCGCTATGGCGTCGAGCTGGAGCGCGAGCAGGAGGATCCGCGCCTCGAGGAACAGCGCCGGCGGCGGTCGCGTCTGGCGCAGGTCCTGGAACGAACGGCCGCCTATTACGCGAGCTATCTGTGGGAGTCGCCGAAGGCGGAGAAGGCGAGGCGATATCTGTCGGAGCGGGGGCTGGGGGAGGAGGCGCTGCGCGCATTTGAGGTCGGGTGCGCGCCTTCCGAGTGGGGCCAGGTGCTGGCGCGCGGGCAGGAGGCGGGGTTCGACGTCCAGGAGCTGACGGCGGCCGGGCTCGTGCAGAAGGGCCAAAAGGGCGGGGTGTATGACCGCTTCAGGTCGCGGATCACGTTTCCCGTTCGTGACTCCCGTGGGCGCGTGCTGGGGTTTGGGGCGCGGGCGCTGACTGCAGACCAGAAGCCGAAGTACCTGAACTCGCCCGAGGGCGAGCTGTACCACAAGAGCAAAACGCTGTTTGGGATCGATCGGGCGCGCGGTGCGATCGGTCGCGCGGGCCGGGCGGTGGTTGTGGAGGGATACACGGACGTGCTCGCGCTGCATCAGGCCGGGGTGGAGGAGGCGGTCGCGGTGATGGGGACGGCGATCACGCCCGAGCAGCTGCGGGAGCTGGCATCTCACGCCGACGAGGTGGTGCTGGCGATGGATGCCGACAGGGCGGGGCGGGAGGCGATGCTGCGGGCGCAGCGGATCGCGGGGCGTTCGGGGGCGGGGGTGGGGCGCGAGGTGCGCTTGAAGGTGGCGGCGATGCCGGCGGGGGAGGACCCGGCGGACATGCTGCTGGCTGGTGATGAGGCCGCGCGAGAGGTGGCGGCGGAGGGGTTCCGGGGTCTGCTCGACGCCGCAGTCGAGATGCCGGTCTTTCACGTCCGCTCGATCCTGGCGGAGGCGGACCTGAGCTCGCCGGGCGGACGCGACCGGGCGCTGGATGAGGTGGTACCGGTGATCGCTGGGTTGGGGGAGACGATCATTCACGACGAGCTGGCGAGGGAGGTCGCCGATCGGCTCAACGCCGATCCGGCCCTGGTGATGTCGCGAATCGCCCATGGCGTCGGGACAGATCAACGCGCGGGTGAGCGTGAGCCCAGGGGCGCAGTTCAGGGCTCGCAGACTTCAGAGGACGGCGGTGGGCAGCGCGAGGAGGCCGCGCCGCGACGGCTGAGCGCGCAGGAGCAGCGTGAGCGGGCGCTGCTGGCGATGTGCGTCGCAGCCCCTGAGGAGGGCCGGGGGTATTTGGAGCGGCTGACCGCGGAGCACATGTCGACTCCGGCGATGGCGCGAACTCGCGAGTGGCTGCACGACCATCTCGACGCGCCGCTCTCGGGGCTGCCGCGCGACGACGACGACTTGGTTTCGATGGTGACGCAGATCGTGATGCGCGCCGAGCGCGAGCCGGTGAGCGAGGGTGCAATGGAGATCAACTTCCTCGAGCTGGAGCGAAAGGTGATCGAACGCCGAATCGAGGCGGCCGCGGTCGCCGGCGGCGACGCTCCCGTGCAGGACCTACAGCGCCAGCGTGCGGAGCTGTCCGAGAAGATCGCCCACCGGCAGGCGGCCGCGGGGTAGGCGGCGCTGCGGATAGGGTGGCGCCATGGAAGACCTCGGCGCCCCGATCGCCTACACCGTGCTCGAGCCCGGCGCTCGCGTTTACACCAGCGACGGCGAGGAGGTGGGGAAGGTGAGCGAGGTGGTCGCCGACCTCCAGGTGGACATTTTCGACGGACTCGTCGTCGGCACGGGTCACCTCGGAGCGGACAAGCGCTTCGTCCGCGGCGAGCAGGTGGAGGAGATCTTCGAACACGGGGTGCTGCTGAAGATCGACTCAGAAGCGGCGAAGTCCCTGCCCGAGCCGGAGCGGTAGACCGGGAACACACGTTCGCTTTTTCCGTCCGGCGGTGGAGGGAAAATGCCCGCATGGATCGGGATCGTTTGGAGGCCTACCTGAGCGAAGGGCTGTCGCTACCGCAGATCGGCGAGATCGTCGGGCGCGATCCCTCGACGGTGGGCTACTGGGTCGCCAAGCATGGCCTTGTCGCCAACGGCAAGGCTAAGTACGCCCCCCGCGGCGGCCTCAGCCGCGAGCAGCTGGAGCCTCTGGTCGAACAAGGCCTCTCACAGAACGAGATCGCCCGCCGGCTCGATCGGAGCCTGTCCACAGTGCGTCATTGGCTTAAGAAGCATGGCCTTCAAACCAGGCCGTATGGCCGTCGAAAGGCTGAGGCGCTGGCGGCAAAGGCAGCAGGGCTCGATCGCTTCACGAGTGTCTGCATGCATCATGGAGAGACGGAGTTCCGGGTCCTTGGAGCAGGCCGCGCCCGTTGCGGACGGTGTGCGTCTGATGCTGTAGTGAGGCGCCGACGCAAGATCAAGGAGATCCTGATCGAGGAGTTTGGCGGATGCTGCCAGCTCTGCGGCTACGACCGTTGCCCGGCGGCACTCCAGTTCCACCACATCGATCCATCGTTGAAGGAGTTCAGCGTCAGCCGGAGCGGCATCACGCGAGCCTTCTCGGAGGTGTTAGAGGAGGCGAAGAAGTGCATTCTCCTGTGCGCCAACTGCCACGCCGAAGTGGAGGCGGGGTTTCGCACGCTCGAGGACTTTGACCAGCTGAGCATGCGACTCTGAACTCGCCCGGGTGGACTCGAACCACCATGGCCAGATTAACAATCTGGAATCTTAGCCGTTAGATGACGGGCGATCTGCGTTCGCGGTTCGTGTCAAGCTCAAACCGCGGGCTCATTTTAGGGCGCTTCCGCAACGGCGTCGTAGCGCGCTTCAATGAGCTCGGCCCCGCGTATTCCTCCTTCGTTTCGTGATGACCAGGCCCCAACCGCACCCGCCCGGGTGCTGAACGCGGGTTCGGTGCGCAGCATCCGGACAGCCGACCGGAGCGGCCCGGGCCGCGTCAACCGCCACGGCAGCATCAACCCGACCCCGGCCCACGCAACCCTGGCGCCGTTCTCGGTCATGTCTCCCGCTGCCGGGCAGCACAGCACCGGGACGCCTGCCTCCAGCGCCCTCGCCACCGTCCCGTGCCCGCCGTGGCAGATGACCAGGTCGGCCTCGCGCATCCCCTGCGAGTAGGAGACCCAATCGACGACCTTCGCGTTCGCCGGCACCTCCCCGATCGGCGTCTCCGGCTCATGCCGGTTCGTCGTCGCCAGCACCCGCACCGGCTCGTCCGCCAGTGCCTCCAGGGCCACCCGCACCAACCGGCACTCCGGATCCTTCGACGTGCTCGGCGCCACCAGCACCAGCGGCCCCTCGCCCTCCGGCATCTCGATGTCCGGAAACGGGATCTCGAAGCTCATCGGCCCCGTCACGTGCACGTGCGCCGGCCACCGCCGCGGATACTCGAGCTGCGGAAACGTCGCCACCAGCGCCAGCTCCTCGCTGATCCCGGCGTGAAAGCGTTCCTGGGGCGGCAACCCCAGCTCGGCGCGCAGCTCGTTCATCTCGTCGCGTCCCCTCCGCAGACCCACATCCAGCGCCGGCATCGCCGCCCTCCACGCCGCCCGCACGAGGCGCGTCCGCGGCGGCATCCACCCGATCGCGAAGAACGGCATCCCCGGCTCCTGCACCGGATACACGTGCGGGATCAGCGTCACCACCCGGCAGCCGGCCAGCTCCGCCGCCAGGACCGGCGCCAGCGTCAGAATGTCGCTGACCACCGCGTCCGGCCGCATCTCCTCCAGCAGCGGCACAAGCGCCCGCACCGCTTCCGCCGCGCTCACCCCCTCGTGAGAGTCTGCCGCGGGGGGAGGGAACGGCTTGTACGCCTCGGCAGGGGTGAACGCCAGCCCCTCGCCCTGGACCGCCTCGCCCCAATTCGCCCACGTCTCTACCAGCACCTCGTGCCCGCGCCTGTCCAGCGCCCGCGCCAGCGCGATCGCCGGGAACGCATGGCCAGGGTCGCCGAATGCGGCGACCAGCAGCGTCAGCGACTTTCCTGCCTGCAACTTTCCTTTCCCGGTGGAGAAACTGCCCGCATCGACGCGGCAAATCGCTATCCATTCTTCCCATGACGCGCAAGGCCCGCAATCCCGCCCAGCGAATGCGCTCCGCCGTCGAGGCGATGCCGCGACGAACCCGGATCGCGATGCTGGAGGGCATCCGCCGCAACCGGATCATCGCCGGCGGCTACCGCGACCGCGACTCCGGCGGCGTTTGCCCGATGCTGGCCGCCCACCGCACCGGCGGCCGCACCGACCTCGCCAGCTTCGCCCGCTCCTGGGATCGCTTCACCGGCGCCCGCCGTCCCCGCCTCGCCACCAAGCGGGAGGTGAGCGCCCTGCGCAGCTACATCGAGCTCAGCCTGCTCCACGACGACATCGGCCAGGAGTCGCTGCGCTCGGCCGCGCAGCGCATCCGCGCCGAGCGCGCCGAGGCGAAGCTGCTGAAGCACGAGCCCGAGACATCGACCGATCGCGTCACCACACCCGACCCGGCCGAAGCGCCGTCAACCGATCGCAGCCGCACCAAGGAGCTGCGCCGCCGCCGCCGCTGGGCCTGGCTGATCCCGACCCGCCGCTACGACGTCTTCGCCGAGCGCGTCGCCGCGGCCGAGGAGCAGCATTCCGAGCAGCGCGCGGAAGAGCTCCTCGGCCACGCCGAGCCCACTCGGCTCTAGCTCAAACCCTCAGCAATGCGGCGCTGGAGCCGACGACTCGGCCCCTGAGCGCCCTCCGCGCCTGAGGTTGATGACGAAACGCAAGTCCGCACAATCAGGCGGCGATCTGAGTTTCCTCGTCGGGTCGCAGGAACACGATCTCAGGCACGTGACAGTTCTTCGACGTCCGCAGCAGGAACCTCGCGGCCTCCGCGAGATCGCTCGGCTGGATCATCTCCTCCGGGTTCACCTGGTCCCTGACCCACTCCGTCATCGGCGTGTTCACGAAGCCGGGGCAGAAAGCCGTCACCTGCACGCCTGAGCCACCCAACTCCTTCTGCGTCGCCTGCGAGAGCCCGACCACGCCGAACTTGGTCGCCGAGTAGACGGCGAGCCATCCCTGACCGCTCTTGCCGGCCACGGACGCCGTGTTCACGATCAGCGCCTTCCCGTGCTCCTCGCCCGCCGCCTTCAACATCGGGATCGCCTCCCGCGTGGCCAGCACGTAGGAGCGCAGATTTACGTTCAGCTGCATGTCCAGGTGCTTCGTCTGCACGCTGTCCAGCCCGCTGCCGATTCCGACTCCAGCGTTGTTGACCAGCACGTCCAGCCGCTCGAACTTCTCCTTGTGCGCCTCGAACATTCGAATCACGTCGTCCTCTTCGACGACGTTGGCCGCCACCGCCTGCACCTCCAGCCCCTCGCCCTGCAGCTCGGCCGCAGCCGCCTCCAGCTTGTCCGGCCGGCGCGCCGAGAGCGTCACCGCGTAACCCTCCTCGCCGAGCGCCCGCGCGATCGCCAGGCCGATCCCGCTCGATCCCCCGGTCACCACTGCAGCTCTCTCGCTCAACTCGCCTCCTTTGCTTGCACTCCGAGCGGGCACCCTATGCGGTGCGCCCTCTTTAGAGAGTGCGAAGCCCGCTTATCTAGGATCTGCGGATGCCACGAATGGCCAAACACGCGCTGGCGATCGCCCTCCTCGCGGGCCTGACCGCGATCGCCGGCTGCGGCGGGGACGACGAAGAGTCCAAGAACGAGCCCGAGCGCGCGGCGCCTCCCGCATCAGCCTTCCCAGAGCCGGATGGCCAGACCCTGGACGAGATCCTGGCCTCTGCGGCGCCTAACGAGGAGCTCGTGCTTGCGCCCGCTGGTGCCGCGTACCAGAAGGGCGAGAACCGCCTCGGGTTCGGCGTCTTCGACCTCGCCCGCATGCAGATCACCGACGCGGACATCGCGCTCTACGCTGCGCCCGCAAGCGGCGGCCCGGCGCAGGGCCCCTATCCCGCGCGAATTGAGAGCCTCGAGACCGACCCCGCGTTCACGGCCCAGACCACGGCACAGGACCCCGACTCCGCAAAGGTCGTCTACGTGTCCGACGTCGATTTCAGCAGCGACGGCGCCTGGAACCTGATCGGCCTGATCCGCGAGGGCGGCACCTACACCGCCGCTCGAATGCCGACAGTCAAGGTCGGCCGTTACCCGGACATCCCGCAGCCGGGAGACGAGGCCCCATCGACTCACACGCCCACGTCCGACGAGGTCGCCGATATCTCCGAGATCGACACCCGCATCCCCGCCTCCAGCATGCACGACGAGGATCTCGCCGACGCGCTCGGCAAGGAGCCCGTGGTGCTCGTGTTCGCGACGCCGCAATTGTGCGTCAGCCGAGTCTGCGGGCCGGTCGTCGACATCGCCGAGCAGGTGAAGGCCGAGCGCGACGACGAGGCCGCATTCATCCACATGGAGATCTACAACGAGAACTCCGTCGATCAGGGGCTGCGCCCGCAGGTCCAGGACTACAACCTCCAGACCGAGCCGTGGGTGTTCGTGATCGACGCCGACGGCCGCGTCAGCAGCGTCTTCGAGGGCGCGCTCAGCGTCGACGAGCTCAACGCCGCGCTCGACAAGGCAACCAGCGAGAGCTGAGCCCGAGCCGGGTAATCTGACTCGGCCGTGTCGAGGGGCCTGCCTATCAGAGGAGGCGGTGCATGGATCGCCGCAGCCGGCTGCGCGCTGTTGCTGGCGCTGCTGGTGAGCGCGGCGCTCCCGCCCGACGCAAGCGCCGCCTCGCGCTGGGTCTGCAATCCGGGCTTCGCGGAGGACCCCTGCCGCACCGACATGACGACGACCGAGTTCCACGCCGACGGCAGCACCACCGTCGAGCGGAGCCGCCCGGCGCGCAACCCGCGCGTTGATTGCTTCTACGTCTACCCGACGATCTCCGACCAGCCGGGGCCGAACGCGAACTGGGAAGTCGATCCGAACATTCGCGGCGTCGCGACCGCTCAGGCCTCCCGCTTTTCGCAGACCTGCCGCGTCTTCGCCCCCGTCTACAGGCAGACCACCGTCCCAACCCTGCTGGCGGGCGGACTCCTCGGCGGCATTCCCGCCTCGGCGCGCGAGAAGGCGTATGGCGACGTCCGCGACGCCTGGTTCGACTACCTCGAGAACTACAACCGCGGCCGCCCGGTCGTGCTCATCGGCCACTCCCAGGGGAGCCGGATGCTGACCCGGCTGGTCGCCGAGGAGATCGACAAGCGCCCTGCGATCCGCCGCCGGCTCGTCTCGGCGCTGCTGATCGGGAGCAACGTCGTCGTGCGGAAGGGAAGCGACGCCGGGGGCGATTTCCAGAACGTGCCGGCGTGCCGATCGCGAACGCAAACCGGCTGCGTCGTCGCATACTCGTCGTTCCTCAACGTCCCACCCGCCGACTCCCGATTCGGCCGTGTCGGCAGCGGCTACAGCGCCGACCGAGACCCCGCCACTTATGAGGTCCTCTGCAACAACCCCGCGTCACTTGCCGGCGGAGGCGGTCGCATGCAGCTCTACGTCCCTACGGAACGGATCCCGGGCCTGGTGGGCAGCCAAACCGACGAACCGCCCGATGCGCCGACCCCGTGGGCATCGGCTCCCGGCCTCTACGAGGCGCGCTGCCGGACCGAGGACGACGCCAACTTCCTCCACGTCAGGGCGATCAACCCGGAAGATCCCCGCCCCCGCGTAAGCGAGCGACCCGACGACACCTGGGGCCTGCACATCATCGACATGAACGTTGCGATGGGCAACCTCGTCGGCCTGGTCAAGGCCCAGGTGAAGGCCTACGGCCGGATCCGCGGCCAGTAGAGGTAGCGCGCCTTCAGGTAGCCACGCTGAAGCAGCGCCGAGCGCTTCTTGTTCAGGAACAGGACGTCGGACCAATAGCCGCGGGAGAAGTCCAGCTGCATGAAGCCGGCCTCTCGCAGCCTGGATGCCGTTCGAGCGATCTCAGGGGCTTCCGACGGGTGCAGGAACTCGTGGAACTCGACGGAGATCTGGTCGATCACCGAAAGCGACTCGGAGCTTGCGCCCCTGATGATCTCGTGCTCGGCGCCCTCGGCGTCGATCTTCATCAGCGCGACGCGTTCGATCCTTCGCGTCTTCAGAAACTCATCGAGGCTGACGCCTTCCGTCTGTATCTCGACCTGCCCGTCTCGCCTGAACGAATCGATCATCGTCGCGTACTCGTCAGGGCTCGCAAAGAAGGTGATGGCCCCAGATCGCGCGGTCAGCGCCACGGTCTCCACCGTCACCCGCGGGTGAGAAGGGATCGACTCAGCCAGCTCTGGAACGGGCTCGATCGCATAGACGTGGCATTCGGTCCGCGCCACGACGTCGGAGCAGAACTCACCCCTGTTCGCCCCCACATCCAACACGACCGAGCCGGGCGCAAGGCAGTGACCCAGATAGGCATGGCCATAACTCCGCTCGACCTCGGTACGCCGCACGAGCTCCACCTCGGCAGTATTTCGAAGCGAGTCTCGAATCTGGCGCGGGCACCTCGCCTACAACCTGCATGTGGCGGAGGTCGCGTATGCGACCGTGTAGCCATGGCTACGGTCGGTGAAAGCGATGCGCGTCTCGTCGAGGTTCTGGAGGCCGCCGCGGCGTTCTTCAGCGAGTATCTATGGACGACCGAGATCGGTGTTTCCGTCTTTGAGCGCATGGAGCGCGACGGCGTCGAGGAGGAAACCGTCCGCGCGTTCGGCGTTGGCTATGCCCCTGGCGAGCATCACCTGGTGCTGGACCACCTTGGCCGGCGTGGGTACTCCGCCGCTGAGCTCTACGAAGCGGGGATCGCAACACGTTCGTTCCGTGCGCGCGTTCATTCTCAGTTCCGCTCGAGGATCACGTTCCCGATCAGGGACGGGGCCGGCGGGATGCTCGGCTTCGCCGGGATGGCGACCAACCCCGGGCCATCGTGGCCCCTTTGGGTGACCTCGCCCGATCGCGGTCGATTCGACAAGCGGAGGGCGATCTTTGGGATCGATCGCGCCTCGGCGGTGATCGGGGATACCGGACGGGCTGTGGTGTTTCGTGATTGCCTCGAGGTGCTTCGCTCGCATCAGCGGGGGGAGTACGAAGGGGTTGCCGTGATCCGGTGCCCGATCACATCGGAGCACGTGGCGCAGCTGGCGGTCGCGCTCGGCCTCCCGGCGGCCGCCCTAGCCCTTGAACGCTCCGAAGGCCACGCGGGCGTGGTGGTCAGCGCGACGGGCCCAGGTCGCGATCACGATGGCGAGCTTTTGGGCGCCGGGGTCATGGGCCAGGACCGCGTCCGCACTTCCCACAGCCAACTCCGCCCCGATCCGATCAAGAACTGGTCACCTGCGCAACGTGCCTTCCTGCAGATCGCACGGGCGCTCCTCGGAATCGGCATTCCCCTCATCTGGCTCGCGATCATGCAGCCCGATCCGGATGATCCCGGCGGCACAGAGGTGCCTTTTGTCACGGCAGTCGGAGGAGTCGCCGCGACCTACGTCGTCCTCGCGATCGTCGCCGCGATCGCTGCCGCCCGGGTCCGAGCTCGGTCCCGCGCGCGCAGAATGCGAGGCGCGTGGGAGATGGGGTTGACCGAATGGCAGCCGCTCGCGTGGACCTACCACATGCTTGAGGACATCGTGATCGGAGCCGCGATCCTGAGCATCGTGGTATGCACGGCCCTGTTCCTGGCGATCGGCGGCTTTACAAACTGAGTCGCGCGTCTGGCGTCATAAGCTTGATGCCGGGGCCGGTAGCTCAGCGGTCAGAGCAGCGGACTCATAATCCGTCGGTCGGTGGTTCGAATCCACCCCGGCCCATGGCTTTCCATGTCAGTTGATGATCGGCATCACGCAGCGGAACGGGTTGAGTTGAGTGATCGAGTTCCTGGGAATGTTGATCGCCGCGTAAGCGCCCCCGGTGAGCGCAGCGAACAGCGCCAACGTCGAGATTACGTTGGCGTACGTGAGTCGTCCTCGCATGAGCCCTCTCCTCTGTAGATCAATCCAGCCCCGCTGCCTGCAGTGCGTAAGGCTATAGCGGGAAGTAGGGTACGACCCGACCCACTAGTGAAGGGAGTCCTGATGCGACCACTTCTGATCATCTCCGCGTGCCTGGCGTTTGCGCTTGCTGGAGTTGCGGCGGGCTGCGGTGACGACGACGAGACGACGACGACCCCGCCGGCGACGACGACCGCTGAGACGGGCGCCACCGGAGAGGGCGAGGACACCACCGGCGCTGCCGCCGGAGGCGGCGGCGGGGCTGCGGTTTCGATGGTCACCGGCAACCAGTTCGACCCGGCCGATACGACTGCGGCGGTCGGCGACACGGTCGTGTGGACCAACGACGACACGATCGCGCATAACACTGTCGCCGACGGCGGCGAATTCGAGTCCCCCACGATGGAGGGCGGCGACACCTACGAGTACACCGTGGAGGGCGCGAGTGGCGACACGATCTCCTACGTGTGCACGTTCCACCCCGGGATGGAGGGAACGATCAACGTCGACTAGGTGTCGCGCGCTGACGAGCTCGTAAGAACCGACGCGGAGCGGGCGTGCCTCGGCGCGCTCCGCTCCGCGACGGGCGAGCTCGACGGACCGATGGAGCGCCACTGCGTGCGCCAGTTCCTGATCGCCGAGGAGCTGGGAGAGCGGGCGCGGAAGGAGGTGGATCGCGAGCTCCTGCTGTGCGCCGCGTTTCTACACGACGCCGGGATCTACCCGAGCGTGTCGACCGGAGACGTCTACGTCAGCGACGGCGCGCGGCTCGCCGAGCGAACCCTGGAGCCGTTCGGCTGGTCGCCGCAGCGGCTGGCGCTCTGCTTCGACTCGATCGAGCAGCACCACGCGCTGCGCTCGCGGTGGGGCTGGGGCACCGAGGTCGAGCTGATGCGCCAGTCCGACCTGATCGATGTCACCCGCGGGCTCGTCGCGTTCGGCCTGACGCGGTCGTGGCTGAACGATCTCTTCCGCCGCATCCCCCGCAACGGGTTCTGGCGCACTCTCGGCCCGCTGATCCTCGGCATGCTCCGCGAGCGCCCGGGCACGATGCTGCGAATCCCGAGCCCGCGAAGCGAGCCGACCCAGCCTTCCGCCGCAGGCTGAGCGCCGGGCTTCCGGGCGATGCCCGGCCTAGCGCGTCTTGACGGCGGAGTTCAGCTCGTCTGCGGTAAAGCCGCCGCTCGGCTGCCCGTCTGCCGCGAAGCGGTAAAGGGCGACGCCGAAGATCCCGCTCAGCGCCCGCATCACCACCAGGCTGATCACGCCGAGGATCACGCCGAGGCCGAGCAGCACCGCGCCGGCGGCGACGTCCTCGCCGTTGCCGTTCGACGACCACAGGTACACCCCCAGGGCGCCGAGTGCGATCGCTGGCAGCAGGCCCAGGAGCCCGATGATCCCGCCGATCGCCACGTTCCCCGTCACCTGGCCGGCCCAGCGGCTGCGAAACAGCGCCCGCAACGCTTGGTGGTCTCGATCGGCCCCGTTCCCTCGATCGCGATCACCGGGACCGCGATGAAGGTGATCAGCGACCAGGCCGCGTTCAGCAGCGCGGCGACGATCGGCCCCAGGCCCCGGATCTGCTCGATCGCGGCAAAGAAGGCTCCGACAACGACCGACAAGAGCGCCCAGCCCGCGATCGCACCGACCCTCGAGCGCGCGACGCTCAACCCGTCGGCCATCGTCGCGCTCTCTCCGCGGAAGATCCGGTCCGCCGCCGCCGCGAGGCCGACGCCGAAGTAGTAGCCGACGAAAACCGCCACGTAGAGGCCGACCGCCGCAAGGATCACGCCCCCGACTGTCGAGGCCTGGCTGTCGATCAGATAGATGCCGGGCGCGAGCGTCACCAGCATCACAACCAGTGCCGCGAGCGCGCCGTAAATCGGAAAGCGCAGCAGCGCCTTGTTCTCACGCAGCAGCCCCCAGCTCTTCTTCGTCAGCTCCCAGCCTGCGCGGATTCGCCCCACATGCGTGAGCTTAGAGTCTCGCCCGGCGGCGGTCGCGTTCCTAGCGGGACACGCTCTCGGCCGTCATCTGCTGCTCCGCCTCGGCTTCCAGCTGCTCCATCGCTGCCCGAACCAGGGTGACTATCTCCGCCGGCGCCTTCTCCGGCGATCCGGCGCCGAATGGCGGCTGCGGGTCGTATTCGATCGCGAGCTGTATCGCCTGGGCCATCTCGGGTCCGATGAGCAGATCGGTCAGTCGCAGCGCCATGTCGATCCCCGACGAGACTCCCGCGGCGGTGATCACCTTGCCTTGCTCCACCACGCGCTTGGAAGTGGGATTGGCGCCCAGCTCGGCGAGCACGTCCATCGCCATCCAGTGCGTGGTCGCCTCGAGCCCGTCAAGCACGCCGGCTCCGGCGAGCACCAGCGAGCCGGTGCAGACCGAGGTCGTGTACTGCGAGGTCTCGTGAACTTTGCGAACCCAGTCGAGCACCCGCTCGTCCTCGAGCAGCAGCCGGGTGCCGATACCGCCCGGCACGACGAGGATCTCCGGGTCCGGCAGGTCCTCGAATTGCCCGTCGGCGAGGATCGTAAGCATCCGGTTGTCCGAGCGCACCGGGCCCGAGTCATGGGCGAGGAAGCGCACGTTGGCGCCGGGGATCGCGGACAGGACCTGGTAGGGCCCGACTGCGTCGAGGGCCGTGAAGCGGTCGAACAGCGGAATCGCGATCTGCATCGGTATCTCCTTTGTCGTTGTTCAGGCCGCGGCGCGAAAGCGGTCGCGGTACGCGCCGGGACTGACTCCCAGCCGGCGGCGAAAGGCGCGTCGAAAGGTCTCGACCGTGCCGAAGCCGCAGCGCTCGGCGACGGTCGCGGTGTCGGTTGTGCTCGTCTCCAGAAGCTGGCGGGCGCGGTCGACCCGAACGGTCTCGACATAGGCGGCGGGGGTGATGCCGACCTCGCGCTTGAATGCGCGCGCGAAGCTGCGCACGGTCATCCCGGCGGCGTCGGCGAGCATCTCGACGGTGTGGGGCCGCGACGGGTCGGCCACAACTCGCTCCTGCGCCTCCCGGATCGGCTCCCGTTCGGCGAGCTGGGCGGCGAGCGGCTCGGAGAACTGCGCCTGGCTGCCGCTTCGCTGCGCGTACATGACCAGCCAGCGCGCCACCTCGAGCGCGGCTTCGCGACCGAGGTCGTCCTCGACCAGCGCCAGCGCCAGGTCCATCCCGGCGGTCACGCCGGCGGAGGTCCACACGGAGCCGTCGCGGACGTAAATCCGGTCGGGCTCGACCTTCAGCGAGGGAAAGCGCCCTGCCAGCAGCTCCGCTCCGGCCCAATGGGTCGTGACCCGGCGACCGTCCAGCAGTCCTGCCGCGGCGAGCACGAACGCCCCCGTGCAGACCGACGCCGTGCGCCGGGAGCGGGCTCCTACCGAGCGAACCGCCGCGAGGAACCTCGGGTCCTCTATGGCGGCATCGACCCCGACGCCGCCGGCGACGACCACGGTGTCAACGGGCCCGCGGCACGCGCTCAGCGAACCGTCGGGAGTGACCTTGAGGCCGCTGTGGCTCGCAAACGGCTGCTTCGAAGGAGCGCGCAGCTCGGTCGTATAGCGACCGGGGGATAGGCGCTCAGCCGTCTCGAACACCTCCAGCGGGCCGACGAAGTCGAGCGATTGAGCGTCGTCGAAGGCGGCGATGACGATCCGTCGTGGGCTTGACACGCGCCCATCATGCACTCATCCGGTCTTGTCTGCAAGGACCATGAGCGGACGATTTCGGCCAGTAGCTAGGAAACCGGCGGACGCCAGTCGGTCCAGCCGACCTCGCCCTCCAACTGGGCCGCGAGCGAGAGCAGCGTCGCCTCGTCGTTGGGGCGACCGACAAGCTGAACGGCCAGCGGCAGCCCCGATGAGCTCAGCCCCGACGGGACCGAAGCGGCCGGCTGACCGGTCAGGTTCCAGACATTCGGCCATGGCACGGTTGACGACATCCCGTTCAGGGTCCAGGTCGACCCGCGCCCCTCCCAGCGTCCGAGCTCGAAGGCGGCGCAGCTGGTGACGGGCGTGATCAGGACGTCGAATCGCTCGAAGATCCCGTTCACCCGGTCGCGGATGGGCGCTTCCTGCCGGCGCGCCCATTCCAGCACCGACGAGGGCAGCAACCGTCCGGAGCGCACCCAGCCGCGAGTGCGCCGCTGCAGCCGCTCGGGATGGGGGAGCGCCGCCGCGTCCTGCGCGGCGCCCTTGAGGAAGCGCGGGACCCAGCTCGCGGCTGCGAAGCCGTACTTGGGGGCCTGCTCCTCGACCCGATGGCCGAGCGAGCGCAGCACCTCGACCGTCTGCAGGAGCCCGCTACGGACCTCATCTTCAATGCGAATGCCGAGAAATCCGGCAGGAACGGCGAACGAGTAAGCGATTCGCAGGCCCTCGGGAGTAGCTGCGGCCGCCTCCGCGAACGGCCGATCGGGTGGCGGGGCGGCCTCCGCGTCGACCTCTGTCGCACCGGCCGTTGCGTCGAGCATCAGCGCCGAGTCGGCGACGCTGCGGGTCTCCCAGCCGGCGACGCTGAGCCCGTGCCAGTGCTCGGCGAGGGGAGCGAGGCTGATCCGCCCCCGCTGTGGCTTGAGGCCGAACACCCCGCAGAAGGCCGCGGGGATCCGGATCGAGCCGCCTCCGTCGCTGGCCAGCGCGGTCGGCACCATCCCCGCGGCGACGGCGGCCGCGGAGCCGCCGCTGGAGCCGCCGGTGCTGCGGCCGGTGTCCCAGGGGTTGCGCGACCAGCCGAAGCTTGCGGACTCGGTGGTGTTCATCGCCGCCAGCTCGGGCAGATGCGTCTTTCCGACGACGATCGCCCCGGCCTCGCGGACGCGGCGGACGACCTCGCAGTCCTGCTGCGCCGGACCGCCGTGCCCGGATGTGCCGTGGGTCGTGACGTCCCCGGCGACGTCGAAGTTGTCCTTTATCGCGACGGGGACGCCGAGCAGCGGCGGCGGCTGCTTGGAACGCAGCTTGCGCTGAGCGCTCTTCGCCTCCTCGATCGCGCGCTCCGGGTAGACGGACCTGAACGCGTTCAGCTCGCGGTCGAGGCGCTCGATCCGCTTCACCGTCATCTCGATCAGCTCCCGCACCGAGACGTCCTTCGAGCGCACCATCTCCGCCTGCCTGGCGACCCCTGCGAATGCGAGCTCGGCTTCGTTCATCGGCGAGGCAGTGTGACGAAACCCGCCATTGGGAGCGCCATGCCGTCGCTAGGCTGGCGCCCCGATGGAGCTTCCCGGCACCGAGACCACCAACCGGCGCTTCCTCACATACGGCGTCCCGATTCTCGTGATCGCGATCCTGCTGGTGATCGCGGCGATCGTTCTCGACCTCGGCCCCTTCTCGGACGACGCTCTGAGCGAGGAGGAGCTCATCGCGCAGGGCGATCAGATCTGCGCTGACGCGCGGAACCTGTACGACGAGGCGCAGCAGACGCCGCCCGGGACCACCCAGGAGGCTGCAGACCGGATGCAACGCCTGCTCGACATCTCCCAGCAGGAGCAGGACGCGCTTCGCGAGTTGGCAGCGCCCGATGAGTTGGAGGAGCCGCTGGAGGCATACCTCGAGGCGCGCGAGGAGGCCTTCCAGCATCTGCGTGATGCGGAGACATCGATCCGCGACGGCGACGAGCGGGGTTACGCGCAGGCCGACAAGGAGCTGGAAGAGGGCGAGGGCGAACGTGAGAGACTGGCAGCCGCGGTCGGCTTCGAGGTCTGCAGCCGGCGCGACGCGGGCTAGCGGCGAAGCAGCCCGCGGCGCTTTGGGCGGCGGCCGGCGAGCCACCCGAAACCGAGCGCCATCGTCAGGTTCGCGACGCCCGCGAGCCACAGACCGCCGCGCGCGCCCGGTCGCGTGAACCCCGGGGAGAGGGACCAGACGACGTCGGTCGCGATCTCGGTGCCGCGCAGCCACGCAAGCGCCCACCAGTCACGCGGCTCGTCGCGCGCCTCCGCGACCGCGTGCGCCGCGGCGAAGGTGAGCCAGATCGGCCCGCAGCGGCGAAAGAGCTGCTCCGCGTCGGGCATCGGATCAGCGTGGCCCAGGACGCGAAGCGTTGCCGCCGGGGCCAGCAGCGCCCCCGTTCCGAGGGCGAGATCGAAGGCGATCATGTTGCGGTTGGTGAGCCGCAATAGCTGCTCGGCATCCATCGGCCGCGATCCAAGCACATTTGCCCGCACACCGGTATCTCATGCAGATGAGATCGAGCCGAACCGGACGCGAAGCGGAGGATTCGGCGGTAGTCGTTTAGAAGGGAAAGCAGCGGGCGAGGCGAATCTGGCGCCCATGGGGAAGACCGCAACTCGCTCGCGCCCGAACGGGAAGCGAGACGGAAAGACTCTGTCGGCATACATCACCGAGCGCTTCGACGATTTCTCGCGCTCGCAGAAGGACGTGGCGCGCTACATCGTCGATCACCTCGACGAGGCCGCCTTCCAGACTGCCGAGGAGCTCGCCCGCCGCGCGAGCACCTCCTCCTCGACCGTCGTTCGCTTCTCGCAGGCGCTCGGGTTCGAGGGCTACCCGGAGCTTCAGCAGGCGGCGATCGAGGAGTACCGCAACAGCGCCCCCAGCGGCGGCAACGGCGGCCAGCTCTTCGACTTCGACCACTCCGAGTTCGAGGCGTCGCTGGGTGCCGACCACGCAAACGTCGAGGCGACCGTGCGCGCGCTCACGCGCGAGCAGGTCGAGTCCGCCGTCCGGGCGCTTGCCAGCGCCAGGCGCGTCGTTCTCGTCGGCGTTGACCAGATGGCCTTCTTTGCCAGCTATCTGCGACATCTCCTGGCCCTGCTCGACATCCGCGGCGAGGTCGTCGCGAGCCCGCGACAGGAGTCGATCAACAGGCTGGCACGTGTCGACGAGGACACGCTCGTGGTCGCCTTCTCCGCCGGCCGCGCGCATCCGCTCGTCGTCCGCGCGATCAAGCTTGCACGCCATCGCCGCGCCCCAACGCTGGCGATCTGCGACGCGACGCTCTCGGACGTCGGCGAGCACGCCGACCACACTCTTTACTACTCGTCGAACTCGCCCTCGTACAGCCGCTCGAACACCGCCCTGCTGGCGGTGGTCCAGGCGCTGGCCCACGGCGTTTACGCCCGCGACAAGGGCGCCTTCAAAGACCGCATCCGTGCCTTCAAATTGAAGTAACCGGCTGAATCCTCGGCTCCGCGTCCGGTTCAGCCGGGTTTGCCGAGGGTCGCGCTCTATATTGCTGTTGATGGCCGAGCGCGCCACATTTCGCGTCAAGAGCGGACTTGCCGAGATGCTCAAGGGCGGGGTGATCATGGACGTGACCACGGCCGAGCAGGCTCGGATCGCCGAGGAGGCCGGGGCGTGCGCGGTGATGGCGCTGGAGCGGGTTCCCGCCGACATCCGCGCCGAGGGCGGGGTCGCGCGGATGGCGAGCCCACGGGTGATCAAGGAGATCCAGAAGGCGGTGACGATCCCGGTGATGGCCAAGGCGCGGATCGGACATTTCGCCGAGGCGGAGGTGCTCCAGTCGCTGGAGGTGGACTTCATCGACGAGTCAGAGGTGCTGACGCCGGCCGACGAGGCCAACCACATCGACAAGCATCGATTCGAGGTCCCGTTCGTCTGCGGCGCCACCGAGCTCGGCGAGGCGATGCGCCGGCTCAGCGAAGGCGCGGCGATGATCCGCTCCAAGGGCGAGGCTGGAACGGGCAACATCGTCGAGGCCGTGCGGCACATGCGCGAGATCACGCGCGCGATGAAGCAGCTTCAGGCGTTGCCCGCGGAGGAGCTGGCGAGCGCGGCCAAGCAGCACCGGGCTCCGATCGAGGTGGTGCGAGAGGTCGCGACGACTGGTTGGCTGCCCGTGCCGCTCTTCTGCGCGGGCGGAATCGCAACTCCCGCCGACGCCGCCCTGATGATGCACCTCGGCGCCGAGGGCAACTTCGTCGGCTCGGGGATCTTCAAGTCGGAGGACCCCGAACGTCGCGCGCGGGCGATAGTCGAGGCGACCACGCATTTCAAGGACCCCGAGCGCGTCGCCGCCGCGTCGCTCGAGCTCGGGGAGCCGATGCGCGGGGACGACATCGCCGAGCTCGCGGAGTCGGGCGAGCTGCTGCAACAGCGCGGTTGGTGAGCGCCGCGGCCGTCCGCATCGGCGTCCTCGCCTCCCAGGGGGATTTCGCAGCGCACGCGAACGCCCTCGAATCGCTCGGCGCCGAGACGGTTGAAGTCCGAGCTCCCGACGACCTCGAGCAGCTGGACGGGCTCGTAGTCCCGGGCGGGGAGTCGACGACGATCATGAAGGCGCTCGCGCGCGACGGGCTCGACACGGCGCTGGTGGACTTCGCCCGGCGCGGATGCCCCGGTGTTCGGCACCTGCGCGGGAATGATCGTGCTGGACCGCGAGCACCTCGGGCTGATGGACGTGCTGGCGCGTCGCAACGCGTTCGGACGGCAGCGCCAGAGCTTCGAGTGCGACCTCACGATCGAGGGCCTGGGCCCCGAGCCCGTGCGGGCGGTCTTCATCCGCGCTCCCTGGATCGACGACCACGGGAGCGGGGTGGAGGTGCTCGCAACGTACGAAGAACACCCGGTGGTCGTTCGTGAGGGCTCGCTGCTCGCCTGCGCTTTTCACCCCGAGCTCACCGACGACCCGCGCCTGCACGCCCTCTTCATGGCGATCGCGAGCGCCCCCGCCTCCGCACCGGCCGCCGAACTCGGCTAGAAAGCACTCACCGTGAGGGACCCGAGAGTGCAGAACCTGGCGCGCATCCTCGTCAACTACTCGACCGCGGTCGAGGAGGGCGAGGTCTGCGCAATCGAGGGCGAGTCGGCGGCGCAGCCCTTGCTGCTCGCCATCTACGAGGAGGTGTTGAAGGCCGGCGGGCAGCCGCTGGTGAACATGAGCCTGGAGGGCCAGCAGGCCGCCTACTTCAAGCACGCCGGCGACGCCCAGCTCGACTGGGTCTCGCCGCTTGCGGAGTGGAAGGTCGAGAACGCCGACGTCTCGATCGCGGTGATGGCGAGCACCAACGTGCGCGAGCTCTCCCAGGTCGACCCCGAGCGGCAGACGCGGCGCAGGGCGGCGACGCGCGAGCTGATGAACAGGGGGATGGAGCGCGCCGCCGAGGGCTCCTATCGCTGGAGCCTGACGCTGTTTCCCACCAACGCCTACGCCAGCGGAGCCGAGATGAGCTTCGCCGAGTACGAGGACTTCTACTACGAGGCCTGCCTGGCGACGGATCCCGACCCGCTGGGTGCGTGGAAGCGGCAGTCGGGCGAGACCGAGCGCCTGCGCGACTGGATCCAGGGCCGTGAGGAGGTCCACATCACCGGGCCCGGCACCGACCTGAGGCTGGGAATAGCCGAGCGCACGTTCATCGCCGCCGACGGGACCCACAACATGCCCGATGGCGAGTTCTTCACCGGCCCGGTCGAGGACTCGGCCGAGGGAGAGATCACGTTCCATCTTCCCGCCAGCTACGGAGGCAGAGAGGTGAGTGGCGTGCGGATGCGCTACCAGGGCGGCAAGGTCGTCGACGCCTCGGCGGAGCGGAACGAGGACTTCCTGATCCAGACCCTGGACACCGACGAGGGCTCGCGGCGCCTGGGCGAGCTCGGCATCGGAACCAACTACGGGATCACCCGCGGCACCAAGGAGATCCTGCTCGACGAGAAGATCGGCGGCACGGTCCACCTCGCAGTCGGCAAGAGCTACCCCGAGACGGGCGGCGTCAACGAAAGCGCCGTCCACTGGGACATGATCTGCGACCTGCGCTAGGGCGGGAAGATCGAGGTCGACGGCGAGCTGCTCCAGGAAGATGGCAAGTTCGCCGTCTGATTAGGAACTTTTTACCTCCAACGCGCAACTTCCACAACCCCTCGCGGTTAGCACATACGGGGCGACGGTCGCGCGCCCCGAGCCCAACTCAACGGCGCGTGATCAACAAGCCCGCACCCAGGCCTGACGCGGTCTGGGGGCTAGCGGAGGGATGCAAGACTGACGGCGGCCGGTTCTCCGGCCGTCGTCGTCCGTTTCAAGGCCACGCGGGAGACCGTGGCTTCGGCTCGGGCGCTCCTAGAATCAACCCATGTCCGGGCACTCGAAGTGGGCGTCGATCAAGCACAAGAAGGCTGCCACCGACGCAAAGCGGGGGAAGCAGTTCACGAAGCTTGCGCGGGCGATCACGGTTGCGGCGCGTGAGGGCGGGGGGGACCCCGACGCCAACCCGACCCTGGCGACCGCGGTCCAGAAAGCGCGCGATTTCTCGATGCCCAAGGACAACATCCAGCGGGCGATTGATCGCGGTACCGGCGAGGGTGGCGGCGCAGCGGCGATCGAGCGAATCACCTACGAGGGCTACGGGCCGGCCGGAGTCGCGATTCTCGTCGAGGCGCTGACCGACAACCGCAACCGCGCGGGGTCGGAGATCCGGCACGCGTTCGAGAAGCACGGCGGCAGCCTCGGCGAACCGGGCTCGGTCGCGTGGGTGTTCGAGAAGCGGGGCGTGGTGCTGGTCGACGGCGAGCGCTATGACGAAGAGGACCTGCTGCCGGCAATCGACGCCGGTGCCGACGATGTCGCCGTGGACGGCGACCTTTTGAAGGTGATGAGCGAGCCGGCGACGCTCGCGGGCGTGCGAGAGGCGCTCGAGCAGGCCGGGGTGGAGATTCAGGAGTCCGACCTGGCGATGGAGCCGAAGAACGTCGTCGAAGTCGGGGAGGAGGCCGAGGCGCGCCAGCTGATGCGGCTGATGGATGCTCTCGACGAGCACGACGACGTCGACCAGGTGCACGCCAACTTCGACATTCCCGCGGAGCTGCTCGAGCAGGTGGCCGCCTGAATGAAGGCCGCCGAATCCTCCGCTTCGCGTCCGGTTCGGCTCGATCTCATCTGCATGAGATAGGCGCCGATCCCCGTCCGGGGAGGCATCCGGCCTCCGGGCCAGAATCCCTAAGGATGATCGTCGTGATGGGCATCGACCCTGGCTTCGCCAATACCGGGTTCGGTGTCGTGCGGATGGCGGGGAGCAGCATGCACGCGATCGATGCCGGCGTGATCGAGGCCCCGCCGGACGCCTCGGCCGACATCGGGCTGACGCACATCCGCGAGGCGCTGGCCGAGCTGCTGACCTGGCACGAGCCCGAGGCGGTCGCGCTCGAGCAGATCTACTTCGGGAAAAACGTCCGCACCGCAATCGGGGTCGGGCAGGCTCGCGGCGTCTCGATCCTCGCTGCGGCTGAGCACGGCGTGCGCACGGTCGACTACACCCCCCAGGAGGTGAAGCTCGCCGTCTGCGGGACCGGTGCGGCCGACAAGCGCCAGGTGCAACGGATGGTGGCTGTGCTGCTCGGGCTGCCGCAACCACCTCGATCCGATCACGCCGCCGATGCGCTGGCGGTGGCCATCTGCCACGCGGCGCACGCGCGCCCGCTGGAGGTTCGGAGCCGTGCCGGGGCTCAGCTACAGGATCGGCGCTCCCTGGGCGCCGGAGGCCGCAGCGCAGAGGGGGCGACCGCATGATCGCCTCCGTGGCCGGCAGGGTGCTGGTCCGCCGTCCCGACCACGTCGTCATCGACTGCTCCGGTGTCGGCTACCGCCTGGCCGTTTCCGCCGAGACGCTGCGGGCGGTGCCCGCCTCCGGGAAGGAGGCGACCCTCCACACCCACCTCGTTGCGCGCGACGATTCCCTCGCCCTCTACGGCTTTGCGACCGAGGAGGAGCGGGAGCTCTTCCTGCACCTGATCTCGGTCTCGGGCGTCGGCCCAAAGGTTGCGCTGGCGGTGCTCTCCGGCGGTGCGCCGCGCGATCTCGTGCGCGCGATCGCCACCGAGGACGCAAAGCGCTTTCAGGCCGTCCCCGGGATCGGAAAGCGAACGGCCGAGCGGATCATCGTCGAGCTCAAGGACAAGGTGGGCGGCGAGCTGTCGGAGTCGGCGTCCGCCGCGCCCGGCGGCCCCGCCGAGCCGCGCTCCGACGCACGTGAGGGCCTGCTCGGGCTCGGCTACAGCGCCGTCGAAGCCGAGCGGCTGCTCGATGCGGCCGAGGGCGAGTCCGCGGAGGATCTGATCGCAAGCGCGCTTCGCAGTGCCTCCGACGGGACGGCAACGCGATCGTGACGATCAAGCGTGACCCCGGCATCTCCGGCCTCGACCCCGAGGCCGAGGCCGAACCGCGCGACGCGGGCATCGGCATCGACGCCCGGGGCGACGGGCACGATGAGGAGCTCGATCGCTCGCTGCGCCCCCCGACCCTGAGCGAGTTCGTCAACCAGGAGCAGGTGACGGCGCAGCTCGAGCTGTTCATCGAAGCGGCCAAGCGCCGCGGCGAGCCCCTCGATCACGTCCTCCTCGCCGGCCCACCCGGGCTCGGGAAGACCTCGCTCGCGAACATCATCGCCGCCGAGTTCGGCGCCCCGCTCGTGCAGACGGCCGGCCCTGCGCTCGAGCGAAAGGCCGACATCGCAGCATTTCTCACCGCGCTCGAGCCCGGAAGCGTGTTCTTCATCGACGAGATCCACCGCCTTGGTCGCGCGATCGAAGAGACGCTGTACCCGGCGATGGAGGAGCGCCGGCTGCCCGTCGTCCTCGGCCAGGGCATAGGCGCCCGCACCGTGACTCTGGATCTGCCGCCGTTCACGCTCGTCGGGGCGACCACTCGCGAGGGGCTGCTGACGACGCCGCTTCGAGACCGTTTCGGCCTCACCCACCGCCTCGAGCACTACGACGCCACCGACCTGGCGAAGATCGTCGCCCGCTCGGCGGCGATCCTGGAGGTGGCAATCGACGACGCCGGAGAGATCGCGATCGCCGAGCGCGCCCGGGGGACGCCGCGGGTGGCAAACCGGCTGCTGCGGCGGGTCCGCGATTACGCACAGGTCCACGGCAGTGGCTCGATCGACGGCGCGCTCGCCAAGGAGGCGCTCGGAATGTTGGAGGTCGACCCGTGCGGGCTCGATCGCCGCGACCGCGCGATCCTGGAGGCAATCGCTGTGCGCTTCGCCGGCGGCCCGGTCGGCCTCTCGACGCTTGCCGCCGCGGTCGACGAGGAGGAGGACACGCTCGCCGATGTCTACGAGCCCTACCTCCTCCAGCAGGGGTTCTTGAAGCGGACGCCGCGCGGCCGGGTGGCGACCGAGCGCGCCTTCGAGCACATGGGGCTGGAAGTGCCGGCGCGCGCCGCGAGCCTCTTTTAGGCGGCGATCAAGAAGCGTCCACTAGCCTTTGCCGCGTGCCGTTCTTCATCTGTCCGAGCTGCGGGAACCGGGAACAGAGCGCCGAGCGTACGGCCGGCTTCGCCGGTCGCGCAAAGGGTTGCTCCAACTGCGGTTTCGGCTTCCTCTTCGAGCTTCTCGACGACTATTACCCGGCGCCGAATGCGGCCTTCTTCACCTGCGACAACGACGGCCGCGTCCTCGACGCGGGCCGGGGCGCCTTCGAGCTCACGGGGCTGAAGGACGAGGACGTGATCGGCCGCCCCGTGAAGGAGGTGCTCGGCCTTCAGTGGGTGGACCGCGGGGACGGGGGAGAGGAGGCGGACACTGACGGCGACGGCGAGACCGACCCGATCGAGACCACGCTCGAGTGGGGAGTGCGCTCTCTCGGAAAGCGAGTGGCGGTACACGCCGAGGGTGATCTCCCGGCCGAGGCGGTCGCCGACCTGTTCCCCGCCTACGACGACGACGGCGGGCTGCTGCTCGTGTTGACGCCGCAGTAGGGGAGCCAGGCGCTCACCAGATAATGGGAAGCCGCCGCCGCAATCTGTTCGTGCTGCTGTTCGTGGTCGCGCTCACGGTCGTGTCGGTGCTCGTGATCATCAACAGGGAGTCCAAGCTCGGGCTCGACCTGCGAGGGGGCACCGAGCTGGTCTACGAGGGCCAGCCGACGCCGCAGAACCCTGACGTCAACCTCGAGGACCTCGATCGGGCGATCGAGATCATCCGCAAGCGGGTCGACAGCCTCGGCGTTTCGGAACCCGAGATCGCGACGGTCGGCGAGACGCAGATCTCGATCGGCCTCCCCGACGTCCAGAACGTCCAGCAGGCAACGGACCGGATCGGCACCACCGCCCAGCTCTACTTCTACGACTGGCAGGCGAACGTGATCGGCCGGCCGGGCGCCGGGGATCCCGCCGAGCAGGGCTTCGCGCGCCTGTACGACGCCGTCGAGTTCGCGTCCGAGCAGAAGCCCGTCAGCGACGAGAAGTGCGCCGACGTGTGCACATTCACGGGCGAGCGCTACTACCTGTTCGACAAGGACACGCTGCTGCCGCTGGTCGAGCAACCGACCCAGAGGGAGCAGGACCTGTACACCGAGTTCGACGGCCAGCAGCCGCCGAACAGCGTCGTGCTGGCGGTGCCCCAGGGGACCGTTGTCGTTGCGGAACCGCCCTTCGACAACCCCGACACCGACGAGGACGAGAGCGAAGGGCCGGGCACCGAGTACTTCGTCCTCCACGACCGGCCGGCTCTCTCGGGGGACGACATCACCAACCCCGAGCAGAACTTCGAGCCGAACACCAACCAGCCGAACGTCACCTTCGAGTTCAGCGACGAGGGTCGCGAGGCCTTCGCCAACATCACCAGGGAGATCGCCGAGCGCGGGCGGGCGGAAGCGCCGATCGGTACCACCAGCGCGGAGCAGGCCGACGCGTACTCGCAGCACTTCGCGGTCGTGCTCGACGGCGAAGTCGTTACCCGGCCGATCATCAACTTCGCCGAGAACCCGGCCGGTATCGACGGCCGAACCGGAGCCCAGATCTCCGGGAGCATGGACCTGACCGAGGCCCAGGACCTCGCCGAGGACCTCCGCATCGGCGCGCTGCCGGTGGAGCTGAAGCTGATCAGCCAGTCGACCGTGTCCGCCACCCTCGGCGAGGAGGCGCTCGACCAAGGCCTGAAGGCAGGCCTGATCGGCCTCGCGCTGGTGCTTTTGTTCCTCGTCGCCTACTACCGCCTGCTGGGCGTCGTCGCGGCACTCGGCCTGCTCGTCTATGCGATCTTCTTCTACGCGCTGATCGAGCTGATCCCGATCACGCTGACGCTGCCGGGCATCGCAGGCCTGGTGCTGACCATCGGCGTCGCCGCGGACGCGAACGTCGTCATCTTCGAGCGAATAAAGGAGGAGTTTCGAGCCGGTCGCTCGATGCCGTCGTCGATCGCCCTGGGCTATCGCAAGGGGATCGCGACGATTATCGACGCGAACGTGATCACCCTGATCACGGCCTTCATCCTCTTCGTCCTTGCGACCTCAGGGGTGAAGGGCTTCGCGTTCACCCTCGGCGTCGGGACGATCGTCTCGCTGCTGACCGCGGTGGTGTTCACACAGGCGATCCTCGGCACCTTCGGACGTTCGAAGTTCCTGCGCTCGCCGCGCCTGCTCGGCGCCGGGGAGCAGCGCGTCCGCTGGCATTTCGACTTCACCGGCGCCAGTCGCTGGTTCTTCTCGATCTCGGGCGCGATCCTCGCGATCGGGGCGCTCTCGCTGGCGATCAACCAGCTCAACCTGGGGATCGACTTCGAGTCGGGAACGCGGATCACCATCAGCCTTGGCGAACCCGCCGAGGTGGAGGAGCTGCGGACGACGCTGTCCGACGCGGGGATCGCGGAGGCCTCCAACGCAGAGATCGTGGCGACGCAGAGCGACACGCTGGGGGAAAACGCGTACACGATCGCCGGGGAGATCCCGACCGACGACGCCGCCCGGGTGCAGACCGTGCTCGACCGGGAATACGGGGTTTCGACTTTCGACAGCACGACGATCGGCCCCACGTTCGGCGAGCAGGTCGCTCGCAGCGCCGTCTACGCGATCCTCTTCTCGCTGCTCGTGATCGCCGCCTACGTGGCGATCCGCTTCGAACCCAAGTACGCGATCCCCGTCCTGATCGCCCTCGTCCACGACATCCTGATCACGGCGGGCGTCTACTCGCTCTCGGACCGAGAGGTGACGAGCGGAACGATCGCCGCCTTCCTCACCATCCTCGGGTACTCGATGTACGACACGATCATCGTCTTCGACCGGATCCGTGAGAACGTGCCGCGTTTGCCGCGCGCAACCTTCTCCCAGATCGTCAACCGCTCGATGAGCGAGGTCTTGACGCGATCTCTGATCACGGGCCTCTCGACCGTGTTCCTGATCGGGGTGCTGCTGATCTTCGGCGGCGACACGCTGAAGGACTTCGCCTTCGCGATGATGGTGGGGGTCGCCTCCGGTACCTACTCGTCGATCTTCATCGCTTCTCCGGTGCTGACCGCCTGGAAGGAGCGCGAGCCCCAGTACCGCAACCGCCGCGCCCAGATCGAGCACTCGATGGGCTATGTGCCGGGGTTCCCGGAGGACAACGTGGTCGAGCGCGTCGAGGGGGAGGATGGTGAGCCCGACCCGGAGGTTTCGGCTCCGGAGGAGGTGCAGGCCGCACCCGCAGCGACGGCGGCGGCGGTTGCGACGGCGCCGTCCCCCTTGCCGGAGGCCGACGGCGGGGACGGCCTCGCGCAGCGGAAGCCTGAGCCCGAGCCACGGGAGGTCGTGGACAGCGGCGGCGACGGTTCGGATGCCGCTGAGCCGAAGCCGCCGCCCAAGCCCAAGCCCAAGCGACAGCAGCAGCGCCGGCGAAAGAAGCACGGGAGGAGCCGCTGATGGCCGCACTCGTCTGGTTCATGGTCGGGCTCGCGCTGTGGCACTTCACGGTCTTCCTCCCGGACCGCTTCTGGGCCGGCATCGTCGGCGCGTTGCTCGGCGCGGTGACCGGCGCGATGATCACCGGCGCCGCGTACCAGATCGCGATCGGCGAAACGATCGGCAACACCGACCTCGCGACGGCGCTCGTCGCGGTGCCGGGGACGGTGATCGGTCTCGCCGTGGTCTACGCGATCGGCTCGCGGCAGGAACAGCAGCGGGTGTAGCGGGCGCTTCTGCGCCCAGCTCGGGCGCCTCCGAGCGACGAAACGCACACAGATAGCACCGAGAGGGGGGCACCCGTCGAGTTTTCCGACTTTGGGTCGGTATGCGACCCATATCCGGAAAAGTCGAGCGCGGTGCACGTGAGCGGGCCGTTTCTGCCCTCGCGGCGCAGCAGCACGGTGTGCTCACGCGGGAGCAGCTCCTAGGTTTGGGCGCAAGCCCAGAGGCGATCAAGAGGTGGCTGCGCGCGGGTCGTCTGCACCCGCTGCACCGCGGCGTCTACCTGCTCGGTCACTCCGTCCTTCCCCCGCTCGCCCGAGAGATGGCAGCGGTTTTGGCCTGCGGTCCACACGCACTACTGAGTCACACAAGCGCGGCGTTCCTGTTGAAACTGCTTCCCCCACCCGGCAATTCCGCCCGCGTCACCGTCACGACGTCGGCAAGGCCGTGAGCAAGCGGGGCATCCGCACATACCGGGTCCCGTTCGTGCACCCCTCCGAGCGCCGCATCCACAAGCGGATCCCGCACACAAGCCCCGCGAGAACGCTCCTGGACCTGGCGGCCGATCAGCCGCCGATCGAGCTCGAGCGGATGGTTGCCGAGGCCAAGCACCGAAACCTCGTCCGCGACTCTCAGCTGCGCGACGTCCTCGAGCGCCACCCTCAGCCCGGAGCCCGAGACGAATGTCAACTTCGGCCCCTACGAGCTCGACTTCTACTGGCGTGAGCAGCGGCTGGTGGTCGAGGTCGACGGCTTCGCGCTCCCACTCCAGCCGGGCTTCGTTTGAGAGCGACCGCCGCCGCGACACCGAGCTCTTGGCCGATGGCATTCGCACAGCCCGAGTCACCTGGGAGCACCTCTGCGACGAACCCGACCGAGTCGCCTACCGCCTCGAACGCTCCCTGTCGGTGCGGGCGTAGGCCTGTCAAATTCCACCTACCGCAACGGGCGTTCGCGCATTGCAAGGTGAGCTCCCTTCGCGATTCCGTCGGAGGCCAAACCTAGCCTGGGCAGATGCCCGCTCGTGGACAGGCCGCCGCTTTCACCCTCGAGCCGTACGACCTGCACGCGGCGCGGCGGCTGAGCGGCAGCCTCGGCGTGTCCGATCCGGTGGCGGCGACGCTGGTGCGGCGCGGCTACGACACACCGGAAGCGGCGAGGGTGTTTCTCGAAGCCGTGGTGACCCACGACCCGTTCGAGTTCGACTCGATGGAGGAGGTCGTGGCCGTGATCCTCGACGCGATCGAGGCCGGCCGGCAGATCACCGTGCATGGCGACTATGACGTCGATGGGGTTTGCTCGACCGCGATCGTCGTTGCGGCACTGCGCGATCTCGGCGGCCGTTGTGACTGGTACGTGCCCTCCAGGATGGATGACGGCTACGGCCTCACACCCGCCGGCGTGGAGCGCCTGGCCGACCGTGGAACCGGGCTGATCGTGACTGTGGACTGCGGGATCGGCAGCGTCGAGGAGGTGCGACTGGCGCGCCAGGCCGGCATCGAGGTGATCGTCACCGACCACCACCAGCCCGGTCCGACGCTGCCCGACTGCCCGATCCTGCACCCCGTGGTGTCGAACTACCCGTGCCCGGACCTCTGCGCCACCGGGGTCGCGGCGAAGCTCTCGGCGGCGCTGCGTGAGCGCGGCGCCGCTGGAGCCGGCGATACCGGCGGCGACGCTGACCTGGTGGCACTGGCGACGGTCGCCGACCTGGTCCCGCTGAGGGGCGAGAACCGCACACTGGTCCGAGCCGGCCTGGCCGAGGCGCGTCGCGCCCGCCGCCCGGGGTTGCGCGCGTTGATGGCCGCCGCCGGAGTCGACCCCGCTCACCTCGACGAGGGAGACCTCGCCTTTCGCCTCGCCCCGCGGATCAACGCCGCCGGGCGGCTACACCGGGCCGATGCCGGGATCGAGCTGATGCTGTCGGCGGACGAGCGCCGGGCCACCGCGATCGCTGCGGAGCTGGAGGCGGCGAACCGCGAGCGCCGCTTTGTCGAGGCCGAAGTGCTGGCGGAAGCGCAGGCAGCGGTGCGCGAGCTCTCGCGGAAGCCGGGGGATGTCGACTCGCTGGTGGTCGCGGGCGAGGGCTGGCATCCCGGCGTGGTCGGGATCGTGGCATCGCGTCTCGTCGAGAGACATTGGCGCCCGGCGGTGGTGATCTCGTTGGACCCCGACGGCCGCGGGCGGGGGTCGGCTCGCAGCATCCCGGGGTACGACCTCCTCGCCGGTTTGCGAGCCTGCGAGCAGCACCTGGTGCGCTACGGAGGCCACGCCGCGGCTGCGGGGCTGGAGCTGGAGGCGGACCGGATCGAGCCCTTCAGGGAGGCGCTTTGCGAGCACGCCCGCACCACCCTGTCGGCAGGCGACCTCGTCCGCAGCGAACGGGTCGATGCGATCGTCGGTGGGGAGAGCCTCGGCCTCGACATCGCTGAGGAGCTCGAGCGCCTGGCGCCGTTCGGGAAGGGAAACCCGGCCGTGAGGCTGCTGGTCCCGTCCGGTCGAGTCCAGGACGTACAGCCGATGGGGGAAGGAAAGCACGCTCGGTTCAGCCTCGAAAGCGGCCGCAGGCGAGCGCTGGGCGTCGCCTTCGGTACGGGCGGCGAGCTCTCGCAGGCGGGTGAGGGCCCGCACGACCTGACGCTGCGGCTGGAGCTGAACCACTGGAACGGCTCGGTTGAGCCCAGGGTCGTGCTCGGCGAGCTCTACCCGGTGCCCGATCCCGATCCGGAGGGCGCCGGGCCTCCCAGTCCGGGATGCGAGACCGCCGCCGGCGATGAAGAGTGGCTGCATAGTTTCGATGCCGAGCTCGCGGCCGACCCGGGGGCCGGGCATCCGGCCCCGCGCCCACGGGGGACGCAGCGCCGGGAGGTCGTCGATCGGCGTGACGCCTCTCCGGTCGCGCTGCTGGCAAGCCTTCTCTCCGCCGGATCCCCGGTGCTCGCGATCTGCGCCGACACCGGCAGGCGCCGCGGGCTCGCCGAGCGGGCCGCCGCCCCCAATCGCTTCGGCGGTGGGGAGGCGGTTCTCTCCTGCGGGCACTGCGCCCGCGAGGCGCTTGCAGCCGGCGCCCTGCGGGTGACGGCCGGCGGCAGGGGCCTGCTGCTCGCCGACTCCAGTGCGCTGGCTCGCGCGCCCGAGCTGCCCGAGCATTTCGAGCAGGTGGTCCTGATCGACCCGTTGCCCGACCCCGGGCTCGAGTCGCTCGCGTACGCCGGCACGGGGTTCGTGCATCTGGCGTGGGGCGATCCCGAGCTCGATCTTGCGCTTCGGGTGTGGGAGCTCGAATGGCCGTCCCGGCACACCCTTGCCCAGCTCTATCGCCTGCTGCGCGACGCCGCCGGCGATGGTGTCCTGCCCCGGGCGGACCTCCGTTCGCTCGTCAGCGACGACAGAGCGCATCCGCCGAGCGCCGAGCAGGTAGCGAGGCATTGCCGGGTGCTGGCCGAGGTGGGGCTGCTGACGTGGGAGGGAAAGCGCGCCGCTCGCGGGCTCAGGGTCGTATCCTCGGTGGCAGCCGACCTGGAGCGATCCGATGCGTTTCGCGCCTACCGAGCGCGGTGCGAGGAGGGCACGCAATTCCTAAGCAGTCGAAGACCCCGCAGGTAACCGAGCCCGCCGAGGAGGAGGGAACGGTGGAGCCTGCGCGCGGCGCGAAGGGGAACAGCACCGGCCCAGGCCCAGAGCGACAGGGCCACACCCAGGTCGGAGTCGCCACCGCGGCGGCGGAGCCGGCGAAGAGCGACGAGGTAACCCGGCTAATCGATCCCGCCCACCGGGCGCTGCTCGGGGACCTGCTCGCCGTCGTCGAGGAGCACAGCGCCGCCACACCCGAGCGCGTCGATCGCGAGCTGCTCGAGAAGGCATTCGCGTTCGCCTGCGAGCGCCACGCCGACCAGCGCCGCCGCTCCGGCGAGGACTTCGTCATCCACCCGCTCGAGGTGGCGAAGATCTGCGCCGGGCTGCGCCTGGACACCGCGACGCTGTGCGCGGCGCTGCTGCACGACACCGTCGAGGACACGAGCGCGAGCCTGGAGCAGGTGCAGGAGGCGTTCGATGAGGAGATCGCGCGGCTGGTCGACGGCGTCACCAAGCTCACCGGGCTGACGTTCGCGTCCCGCGACGAGAGCCAGGCCGAGAACTACCGCAAGATGATGGTGGCGATGGCCGCCGACGTGCGGGTGATCCTGATCAAGCTCGCCGATCGCCTGCACAACATGCGCACGCTCTCGGCGCTGCCGAAGCAGAAGCAGCTCGAGAAGTCGCGCGAGACACTCGACATCTACGCGCCGCTCGCCCACAGGCTGGGCATCCACGCGATCAAGTGGGAGCTGGAGGACCTCGCGTTCGCCGCCCTTCACCCGCGCAAGTACGCGGAGATCAAGAAGCTCGTCTCCCAGCAGCGCCAGGAGCGCGAGCGCTACGTCGATGGCGCCGGCCGCTTCCTGCGCCGCGAGCTGAAGAAGGTCGGGATCGAGGCCGAGATCTCGGGCCGGGCCAAGCACTTCTACTCGATCTACTCGAAGATGACGAAGAAGGGCCGCGAGTTCAACGAGATCTACGACCTCACCGCGATGCGGGTCCTGGTCGGCTCGGTGAAGGACTGCTACGGCGCGATCGGGATCATCCACTCGATCTGGAAGCCGCTGCCGGGCCGCTTCAAGGACTTCATCGCGACCCCGAAGTCGAACCTCTACCAGGCGCTGCACACGACCGTGATCGGTCCCGAGGGCCGGCCGCTGGAGATCCAGATCCGCACCCGCGAGATGCACGAGCTGGCCGAGTTCGGGATCGCCGCCCACGTGATCTACAAGGAGGGTGTCGCCACCCGCGGGGACAACCAGCAGCTGCGCAAGGAGAAGATGACCTGGCTCGGTCAGCTGCTGGAGGAGGAGGGCGAGCAGGACCCCTCTGAGTTCCTCGAGGCGCTGAAGGTCGACCTCTTCGAGGACGAGGTCTTCGTGTTCACGCCCAAGGGCGAGGTCAAGAGCCTCGCCGCCGGCTCGACCCCGCTCGACTTCGCATACGCGGTGCATACCGACGTCGGCCACCGCTGCGTCGGGGCGAAGGTGAACGGGAAGCTCGTTCCCCTCCACTACCAGCTCGGAAGCGGCGACATCGTCGAGATCCTGACCTCGAAACAGGACCGCGGGCCTTCGCGCGACTGGCTCAGCCTCGTGCGCACCACCCGAGCGCGGAACAAGATCCGCGCCTTCCTGAAGCGGGAGTCCCGCGAGGACGCGGAGCATCGCGGCCGCGAGAAGCTTCAGGAGGAGCTGCGAAAGCGGGGGTTGCCGGCACAGAAGATCGCCGGCTCGCCGCTGCTCGTCGATGTGATCCGAGAGGTCGGCTTCCGCAAGGCCGACGACTTCTACATCGGCCTCGGGGCCGGCAAGATCTCACCGAAGGTCGTCGCCAACAAGCTGATGCAGCGGCTGAAGCAGGGCGAGGCGGTCGGGGCTGAGGAGGAGCCACGGCCTGAGAAGCACCCGACCGGGGTGCTGGAGGGCCGCGACGAGCGCTTTCGCCGCACCGACGACGCATCGGCGTACGGGATCAAGGTCGAGGGCGTCGACGACGTGATGGTCCGGCTCGCGAAGTGCTGCCGCCCGGTGCCGGGCGACGAGATCGTCGGCTACGTGTCGCTGGGACGCGGGATCACGATCCACCGCGAGGACTGCAAGAACGTGAAGGCGCTGATGCGGGCGCCCGAGCGATTCACCCCGGTCTCGTGGGACGGCGAGAACACCACCTCCTACAGGGTCGAGATCGAGGTCGACGCGTGGGACCGAACCCGCCTCCTTGAAGACCTGTCGAGGACCTTCTCGGAGGCCGGCATAAACATCCTCGAAGCCCAGTGCACGACCCGCCCGCCGATGGTCAAGAACCGCTTCGTGGTCGAGGTCGGCGACTCGACCCAGCTGAAGCAGGCCGTGAACCGCCTCCGAAACATCGAGTCGGTCTTCGACGCCTACCGGATCACGCCGACGGCGTAGGGCGCGGCACCCATCGCCGCCAACAATGCGCGAACCTAGCGCAAGCGCTTCACGGTCGCCCGGATCTGACGTGCCGCTTCCGCTGCCTCGTCGCCCTTGTACTTCCGTCGCGGCCAGAAGAAGCCGCGGAGGCCGTCCTTGCGGTTGCGGGGGGCGATGTGGACGTGGAGGTGGGGCACTGACTGGCTGACGACGTTGTTCATCGCCACGAACGAGCCCTGGGCGCCCATCGCCGCAGGGATTGCTCGGGACAGAAGCTGCGCATTCGAGAAGTAGGGCTCGACCAGCTCGCGGGGCAGGTCAGGGAGCGTCTCGTAGTGCTCGCGGGGGATCAGCAGGGAGTGGCCGTGGAACAGCGGGCGGTGGTCGAGGAACGCGATCGAGATCTCGTCCTCGAAGACGATCTCCGCTTCGATTTCTCCCGAGGCGATGCGGCAGAACAGGCAGTCGTCTCGCGGCGAGTTAGGCAACGACTGTCAGGGCAGCGGGCTCGATCGCGATGTCCAGCTCGCCGTGCTCGCCGATGTAGTCGCCGTCCACCTGGACGGGGAAGCGGCGGATCGCCCCATCGGCGTCGCGCGATACCGATTCGATCCTCGCCTCGGTGACTTCCCTGAACTCGTCGACGTGGCGATGGCTGCGGGCGCCTCCGAGTCGATCGACCAGCACCCGGCCGATGATGAACGGCATGTCGCGCTGGGTGGCGCGGCGAAGGGAGACGATCACGAGCGAGCCGTCGTCGAGGCCGATGTCGCGCGAGAGGCTCACCGGGCGGTCGCGAAAGAAGGTGAACGGATCGGTGTTCTGGACGATTGCGGTTACCCCTTCCGTCTCCTGTTCGCCCACGCGGACATTCATCCGCACCGGGTTGCGCAGATACTGGCGGTAGAAGCCCGAGATAGCGGCCCACGTGTAGTAGTAGGGACCGATGCTCGACTTCAGCTTCGGGTGAGCATCGACCCGCTTGGCGGCGGTGGCGTCGATCCCGGCGCCGCAGGAGAACACGAACCGCCGGCCGCTGGCGACACCGAGGTCGATCTTGCGCGGCTTGAAGTCGTCGGCGAGCCCGAGCAGGTGCTCGGTGGCATCGACGACGTCGTTCGGGATCCCAAGCGTGCGGGCGACGACGTTGGTCGAGCCGCCCGGGAGCACCGACACCGGCACGTCAGTGCCTGCGAGCCCGTTCGCGAGCTCGTTCAGGGTCCCGTCGCCGCCGAACGCAACGACGATGTCGTAGCCGCCCTCGACCGCCTCGCGACCGATCTCGGTTGCGTGGTTCTTCGCCTCCGTCATCACCGCCTCGACGTCGTAACGACCCTGGAGCGCGTACACGACCAGGTTCTTGAGCCGATCGGAGACCGTGGTCGCGTACGGGTTGACGATGATCAGCATCCGCTTCCGGGACGGACGCGCGGGCAGGGCGGCGAGCTGCTCCCCGGCGTGGGGATCGCGGCGCGCGACCGCGGCAGGGGTAGAGGGCGTGGCCGTGGCGCTCACTGTCTTGAAACTTACCCGTGAGCCTCGAATCGCACCACGTCACCGTCGACAGCTTCACGCACACGCCCATCGTTGATCAGCAGGTCGACGTGGCCGACGACTTCCGAGAGCGTGAGGAAGGCCTGGGTGACGGCGACGTTTCCCCACAGCTCCTGCGCGAGCTCGAACGCGGTCTGCGGCCGCTCGGCGATCAACCGGTGGAGCTTCTCGGCGCGGCGGTGGTGCATATCGAAGCGGGAGTCGATCAACCCGCGATGGTCGGTCACCGGGTCACCGTGCCCCGGAAGCACGATCTCGGCGGGAAGCTCTCGGGTCTTGCGAAGCGAGTCCAGGTAGGTGACGAGAGCCTGTGGGCGTCCCTCGGAGCCGTCGAGCGGTCGAGACATCAGCGGGTTGGAGGAGATGTGGCCGATCAGGTGGTCGGCGGCGATCAGGATTCGCCGGTCGGCGTCCCAGAAGAGGGTGTCCGAGGGACTGTGCCCGGGGCGGAGCTGGACCTCGAGCGTGCGATCGCGAAGCTCGAGCAGCTCTCCTTTGTGGAGCGGCCGGGTCACGTTCGCCTTTGCACCCCAGGCGCGAAAGCTCGCGGAGACGCTGCGAAGGGCGTGGATCATGTCCTCAGGGACGCCGTAGCGGAGCATCAGCCCGGCGGCGAACTCGTCGTCTCGCTCGGCGTCCTGACCGTAGTTCTCGACGAAGGGCACAACCGCGTCGATTGCCGCCACCTCGGCTCCGGAACGCGCGGCGATGATCTCGACCAAGCCGAGGTGGTCGATGTGCTGGTGGGTGATGATCACCAGCTCGAGGTCGGCGATCGAGTGACCAAGGTCGGCGAGCTGGTGCTCGAGCTCGTCGAGCGCCTTGCCCGAGTTCGGGCCGGTGTCGACGAGCGTCAGCGGGTCGTCGTCGAGCAGGTAGCAGTTCACCCGGCCGACCGCGAACGGCGTCGGGATTCGGAGCCGGTGGATTCCGGCCTCGCGGGCGCTCGCCAGCGCCTCCTCGACAGCCGGCGAGTCGGCGGGCGCCGCCTCGCTCACGAACGAATCAGCTCCAAGACCTCGTCCCGCTTGGCTTCCATGTCCTCGCGCGAGACCAGCGACTCCAGGTTCAGGCGCAGCAGCGGCTCGGTATTCGAGGGGCGGACGTTGAAGTGCCATTCGGGGTAGTCGACCGAGACGCCGTCGAGCCAGCTCACCTCGCCATCCGGATATCGCTCGGCGATCTCGCGCATCTTTGCGTCCTGATCCGCGACCTCGGAGTTGATCTCGCCGGAGATGAAGTAGCGGCTGCGGAACTCACCCACCAGCTCCGAGAGCGGCCGATCCTCGATTGAGAGCAGCTCAAGCACGAGCAGCGCCGGGATCGTTCCCGAGTCCGCGCAGTAGAAGTCGCGAAAGTAGTAGTGCCCCGAGACCTCGCCGCCAAAGGTGGCGTCACGCTCGCGAAGCGCCTGCTTGAAGAACGCGTGGCCGACGCGGTTGACGTGCGCGGTCCCGCCGGCGGCCACAACCGTGTCGGCAACAGCGCGGCTTGCACGGACGTCGTAGAGGATGGTGGAGCCCGGCTGCTTGGCGAGAATCGAGCGGGCAAGCAGCGCGGTGAGGAAGTCGCCGTCGACAAACTCGCCGCCGCCGTCGATGAAGAAGCAGCGATCGGCGTCCCCGTCCCATGCGATCCCGAGGTCCGCTTCCTCGGCCAGCACCCGCTCGATGATGAAGCGCCGGTTCTCCTCCAGCAGCGGGTTCGGCTCGTGGTCGGGGAACTCGCCGTCGGGTTCCCAGTAGGTCGTCACCAACTCGAACCCAAGGCCCTCGAGCAGCGGGCCCACCATCGGTCCCGCCATCCCGTTACCGCCGTCGACAACGACACGGCGCGGTTGGATCCGGTCGGGGTCGACGAAGGAGAGCGCGCGCTGGCCGAACTCCGCGCTGATATCGACGTCCTCGGCCGAGCCGCCACCGGGAGCGTCGCCGAGCCCGCGCTCGATCAAATCGCGGATCTCGCCGATCCCCGAATCCCCCGACAGCGGGAGCGCTCCCTCGCGTACGAGTTTGACTCCGGTGTATGCCTTCGGGTTGTGCGAGGCGGTGACCATCGCCCCTCCGTCGAGCTCCCGGGCGCCGACGAGGAAATAGAGCATCTCGGTTCCGACCATCCCCGCGTCGAGGACCGTGACGCCCTCGTCGCTGAGGCCCTCGCGCACCCTGCCCGCCATCTCGGGAGCCTGAAGGCGCATGTCGCGGCCGAGACCGACGCGGAGCTCCCCCGTCCGCTTTCCGCGCAGGTCGGCGAGGACCCTGGCGAACGCACGCCCGATCAGGTACGCGGCGTCGCCGTCCATGTCGCGGCCGTACACCCCGCGGATGTCGTACGCCTTGAAAATCTCGGCAGGGACTGCCGGCACTAGAAACGCTGGCGCAGCTGGTCGTAGCTGTCGGAGAGCGACTGGTTCATCACCCGCGTATCGCCGAGCACCGGCATGAAGTTCGTGTCGCCTCCCCAGCGCGGGACCACGTGCAGGTGGATGTGGTGTTCGACGCCGGCACCTGCAACGCGCCCCTGGTTGAAGCCGACGTTGTAGCCGTGAGGCGCGTAGATCTCGTCGATCGCCGTCATCGTGCGCTGCGAGAGGGCCATCATCTCCGCGACCGTCGCCTCGTCCAGGTCCTGGATCCGAGCGACGTGCTCGAACGGGGCAACCATCACGTGCCCGTTCGTGTACGGGAACAGGTTCATGATCACGAAGCAGCGCTCGCCGCGGTGGACGATCAGGCATCTCTCGTCGTCCCCCTCCGCCGGCTTGACGCAGAAGATGCACCCCTGCTCCTCGTCCTTGGAGGCGTCCTTGACGTACTCGAGCCGCCACGGCGCCCATATCCGCTCGCTGGCCATCAGCCATGATGCTACGAACCATGCGCTTCATTCGTCGTTCAATAGCTGCGGTGGCGATGGCGATCGCGCTGGCCGCGCCGGGTTCGGCGGCCGCGGCGACGATCGAGAAAGGCGACTTCCGGGGCGTGCTGCAAATCGACGCCGCCCCGGGCGAGCAGAACCTGATCACGCTCACAGTCGAGCCCGTCGCCGGCGGCGCCACCCGGGTCAGCGTCAGCGATGGCGGCCCCGCGCCCAGCGCCGGCCCCGGCTGTGCTTCGGATCCGAGCGGTGCGGTTGTGTGCACACTCAACGGCCTGTACCTGATCGAGGGGAATCTCGGCGACGGCGATGACTCGCTGATCGCCGACACCCGCGACCCGGAGGTTCAGCTGACGCTGGACACGGGCGAGGGTGCCGATGTCGCGGAGATCGGCCCGGACGGCGACATCTGCGTCGATGCTGGTCTCGGCGAGGACAAGGTCACGATCACCACCGCGTCGAGGTCGTGCAGCGTCGACGGCCAGGAGGGCAACGACCAACTCACCGGCAGCTCCGGTTACGACCGCCTGTACGGAGGCGACGGCACCGACGTTCTCAACGGCGGTGACGGAGACGACTACCTGCACGGGGACGAGGGCAATGACCAGCTCTTCGGGGGAGAGGGTGACGACGTTTACCTCGAGGGCGGCGATGGCAACGACCTCGTAGAGGGCGGGGCGGGGCGTGACTTCTTCGAGGACGGCCCGGGCGACGACACGATGGACGCGGGGGACGGGGACGACCGCTTCCTCGCGCGCTTCGACAGCGCCTCGGGCAACGACGCCTACCTCGGCGGCACGGGATTCGACAGGTTTGTCTATCTGTGTCCGACGTGCGCGATCTCGCTCGACGGGGCCGCGAACGACGGACGCACCGATCGCAGCGAGGCTGACAACGTCGGGGTGGAGCGGGTCACGATCCCCTCCAGGCAGCCAGCCGACGACGGCGAGCCGGCAATCAACTACGGCTCGGGTGCCGACGTCCTCGTCGGCGACGCCGCGGACAATCAGCTCGTTGCGCTGCGCGGCCCCGACCGCCTCGTCGGCGGGCTGGGCCGCGACCGGTTGAACGCCGGCCGCGGCTCGGACCGCGTGATCGCCAACGACGGTGAGAAGGATGCGCTGGTGGAGTGCGGCCCCGGCACCGACCTCGCGATCGTCGACTCGCTCGACGACCCGCGCGGCTGCGAGCGCGTACGCGTGCGCGAGCCCGCCGGCGTCTAGTCGTTCAGAGCCAACCGCGGCGGCGGAAGTAGGCGACCATCGTCACCAGGATCAGGAAGCACGCCCCGACGATGACGAAGAAGTCCTCGGAATCGCCCTCACCGGGGACGCCGACGTTCATCCCCCATAGGCTGGCGATGAAGGTCAGGGGCAGGACGATGACGCTGATCGCCGTGAGCACACGCAGGATCTCGTTGACGCGATGCGAGATCACCGATTCGTTGGACTCCTCGAGCGCCTCGACCACCTCCTTGTAGTTCTCGAGCATGTCCCAGATCCGCTCGTGGGCGTCGACGATGTCGTCGAAGTAGATCTCGAGGTCAATGTCCTCGGCGAGGAACTTCTGCTTCGTTTTCTCGAGGTCCTGGAGCACGGTCCGCTGGGGGCGGATCACCTTGCGGAAGTTGATGATTTCCTGCTTCGCGTTGGAGATGTCGCGGACGATCTCCTCGGAGCGACCGGAGAAGATTTCCTCCTCGAGCGCGTCGAGCTTGTTCCCGATCTTGCGCAGCATCGGGAAGCAGTAGTCGAAGCCGTCGTCGACGATCCGGTAGAGCAGATAGCCCGAGCCCCTGGAGAAGAGCTGCTCGCGCAACTCCTCCTTCGAGCGGCAGCGCTCGAACAGGTACTCGATCGGCTGCAGCGGTTGGTTCGCGATCGTGACCAGGTAGTCGGGGCCGACGAAGATGTCCAGCTCGCCCGCGTTCAGGCGTCCGACGGTGCGGTCGAAGACCGGGAAGTGCAGGACGATGAACAGATAGGCGTCGTACTCGTCGATCTTCGGCCGCTGGTTGCGCGAGAGCACGTCCTCGAAGTCGAGCGGGTGGAAGTCGAAGTTCTCCTCCAGCCACCCGGTCTCGAGCGACGTCGGGCGCTCGATTCGCACCCAGCGCAGGCCCTCGCCCTGGATCGTCTCTACGTTCGGCGTCCGCTGCTCAGAAGCGGGCGTGACGAGGCTGCCGGCTCGCGCCGACCTTCTGAGTCTGGGCCGGGGAAGGCTCGGCATCGCTTGTCGCCTCGTCGCTCATTCTCCTCACGCCTGTCCTAGGTTACGCGAAGCCACGATTTGTGAATGCAAAGACGCGCGCATCTGCGCTTGAGATCGCGGGATGCCGTTGCTATAGTCCCGCGCCACATAGACCGCCACATCTAGAGGGGTGGAGGGACTGGCCCGTTGAAACCCCGGCAACCCCCCCAAAGCGAAAGCGGAGGGGAAGGTGCCAATTCCAGCAGGTGGAAAGCCTGGAAGATGTGAGTGGAAGTCCCAAAGACCTCTGCTCACACCGGCAGAGGTCTATTTCGTTAAGCGAAATACAACGGGACAAGGAGAAAACAGACGAAATGGCACTGCAAGGCCTCAGGTGTAAGGAATGCGGAAGCGAGTACCCCCTCGACGCGCGCTATGTGTGCGAGGAGTGCTTCGGACCGCTCGAGGTGGCCTACGACTTCTCGGCGCTCGACGCGGGCACGACGCGTCGCAAGATCCAGGCGGGATCGCAGGGGATCTGGCGCTACGCCGATTTCCTTCCGTTCGACGAGCCGGGAGTTCGAGAGGCCAAGCAGGGGACGCTCGAACCGGGTTTGACGCCGCTGGTTCGCGCTCCGCGACTTGCCGAGCGGCTTGGGCTGGGGGAGGTGTTCGTCAAGAACGACGCCGCCAACCCGACGCACTCGTTCAAGGACAGGGTGGTGGCGGTCGCCCTTGCCAAGGCCCGGGAGCTCGGCTTCGAGACCGTGGCCTGTGCCTCGACCGGCAATCTCGCGAACGCGGTCGCCGCGCACGCCGCGGCTGCCGGCATCGCCTCCTACGTCTTCGTTCCCGCCGACCTCGAGGAGCAGAAGCTGCTCGCAACCGGCGTCTACGGGACCCGCCTTGTCGGGATCCGCGGCAGCTACGACGACGTCAACCGGTTTTGCACCCAGCTCTGCGAGGAGCGGCCGTGGGCGTTCGTGAACGTGAATCTGCGTCCCTACTACGCGGAGGGCTCGAAGACGCTCGCCTACGAGACCGCCGAGCAGCTCGGGTGGACGCTTCCCGACCGCGTCGTCTGCCCGATTGCGTCGGGCTCGCTGTTCACGAAGCTCGGGCGCGGGTTCACCGAGTGGCTCGACCTCGGCTTGATCGAGGGTGCGCTGCCCACCTTCAACGGCGCCCAGGCGACGGGCTGCAATCCGGTCGCTGAAGCGTTCGAGGCGGGTCTCGACAGCTGCCGCCCGCAGCATCCCGACACGATCGCCAAGAGCCTCGCGATCGGCAACCCGGCCGACGGCCCGTACGCGCTCGACCTTGCGCGATCGACCGGCGGAAGCGTCGAGGCGGTCACCGACGACGAGATTCGCGACGGGATCCGGCTCCTGGCCGAGACCACCGGGATCTTCACCGAGACGGCGGGCGGGGTGACGGTGGCGACGCTGACCAAGCTCGCCGAGCGGGGCGAGATCGATTCCGGCGAGCGCGTCGTCGTCTACATCACCGGCGACGGCCTGAAGACGCTCGACGCAACTCGAGACTCGTTTCAGATGGAGGAGATCGATCCCGACCTCGAGAGCTTCGAGGCGATCGAGAACGTGCGCACGCCGGCGGCCGCCGGATCGGTCCTCTAGGGTTCTGCGCCGATGGCGGTAACGGTGAAGATCCCCTCCCAGCTGAAGGCGGCGACGGGCGGCGAATCGGCGATCGAGGTCACGGGCTCGACCGTCGGCGAAGCTCTCGACGCGCTCTTCGAGCAACACGACGCGCTCAAGGATCGGATCACCGAGAACGGCGATCTGCGCCGGTTCGTCAACGTCTACGTCGCCGGCGAGGACATCCGCTTTCGCGACGGGCTTGAGACCGCCGTCTCCGATGGTGACGAAGTGACGATCCTGCCGGCCGTCGCCGGCGGCCGCTGAGCCTCGACCGCGACAGCTTCTCGGACTGGATCGCTCGCTACGAGCGTGCGTGGCGCACGCCGGGGATCGAGATGCTCGAAACGCTGTTCGCCCCCGGCGCCAGCTACTCGATGGGCCCGTTCGAGCAACCGGTGGTCGGGATCGAGGCGATCGGCGAGCTTTGGGACGGTGAGCGCGAGGGGCCGGACGAGCCGTTCACGATGAGTAGTGAGGTGCTGGCCGTTGAGGCGAACACCGGGATTGCCCGGGTCGACGTGCGCTACGAGCGCGACCCGCCGCAGCGCTGGCTGGACATCTGGATCGTCCGCTTCGACGACGCCAGGTTGTGCATAGAGTTCGAGGAGTGGCCGTTCGCGCCCCCCGAACAGGAATGAGGCGGGTCGCCGTCCTCGCCGCTGTAGGCGGCGCCGCCGTCCTCGCCTACGGCTGCGAGACCGAGGGGGTGTCCGGATGCTTGGAGGCGCCGAAAACGGCGCTCGATCAGCTCGACGTGCAGCTCGCCGACCCGGTTGCGGTTGAGGCCGAGACCTTCTCCAACAAGGCGCCGCCGGACCTGCAGGGAGACGTCCACTACGTCGCCGGCACCGGTCCCGACGGAGACCAGCTGATCTGGATCTTCGGCGAGCGCGCCTACGACGGCCAGGGCGGGACGATCATCGCCGCCGACGGCCCCACGCGACAGGCGTCGAACGTCGGCGAAGACCTGAACCCGAACGACTTCGACCTCGGCCCCGGCGACGACGATTACAGCAACGTCAGGGATTGCTTCGACTGAGAGCGCGCCCGGCAGGATTTGAACCTGCGGCCTCCCGCTCCGGAGGCGGGCGCTCTATCCACTGAGCTACGGGCGCGGATGCTCCAGTCTAGGCGTCGTGATCCCCGGTTGACAGCGGCTATCCAACCGGCCACAAGGCGCGCGGCTACCGTTGCCGCATGGATCTGGACGTTGTCTTCCTCGGTACCGGCGGCTCCGTGCCCACGGCGCGGCGCTCGACGGCGGCCGCGCTCGTTCGCCGTGGCGGCGAGCGGCTGCTGTTTGATTGCGGCGAGGGGACGCAGCGGCAGATGCAGCGCTCGACCGGGCTCGTTCAGCTCGACCGCATCTTCCTCACGCACTACCACGCCGATCACTGGCTCGGGCTTCCCGGGCTGCTGAAGACCTACGGGCTGAACGATCGCCAGCGTCCGCTCCAGATCGTCGGCCCGCCTGGGCTTCGCGAGCTGATCGGGACGCTCGAGAGTCTGATCGGGCGAGTCGGCTATCCACTCGAGCTGACCGAGCTGGAGTCGGGTGACGCAGTCGAGCTCGAGCACGCTGAGGTGCGCCCGTTCGCGGTCGATCACCGCGGGCGAGCGTGCGGCTACGCCCTGGTGGAGCAAGAGCGACCGGGGCGCTTCGACCCCGAGGCCGCCGAGAAGCTCGGGGTGGCGCCCGGGCCGGACTTCAGTTCCCTGCAGCGAGGTGAAGCGGTCGAGGGAAGCGCCGGCGCGGTGCAGCCCGAGCAGGTGATGGGCGGGTCACGACCGAGTCGGAAGATCGTGGTGACCGGCGACACCCGTCCGTGTGAGATGACGAAGGTCGCGGCTCACCAGGCCGAGCTGCTGATCCACGACGGGAGCTTTGCCGACGAGGAGGCCGAGCGAGCCGCCGAGACAGGGCACTCAACCGCGCGCGACGCGGCGAAGCTGGCGAGCGAAGCGGAGGTGCGATTCCTCGCTCTCGTCCACGTCTCCTCGCGCTACAACGTCGGCGCTGTGCTGGAAGAGGCGCGCGAAGAGTTTCCCGCGGCCGAGGCGCCGCGGGACTTCGACGTGGTGGAGATCCCTTTTCCGGAGCGAGGGGAGCCGCGGCTGGTGCGGGACGGTGCGAGGGCTTCTAAGGACGAGGCACCGGAAGAGGTCAACTCAACCGGCTGAGCGCAGCTACGGCACCCGCCACCGCAGGCGCCTGGTCCTCCTGGAGGAAGTGCTTCGCCGGCAGCAGGATCGGGTCGTCGACCCCGAGCATCTCCTGGACGACCAAGCGGTGCTCCTTCTTCAGCGCCGGGTCGCGCTCGCCCCACACGACCTGAGCCGGGTACGACCGGGTCGCCAGACCTTCCCGCAGGAAGCGCTCCTTCTCCTCGGTGAGCTCGAAGCCGCGCATGATCTTCAGGAACGCGCGGCCGCCGTCGTCGCGCTTCAGCAACTCGTAGTAGGCGTAAGCCTGCTCCTTGGGCAGGGCGGCGCGGTCCTCCACCGTCTGCAGGTAGAGCAGCTGCCGCATCGCGTACCGGTTCAGCGAACGCAGCCAGATCTCACCCGCGCCGCGGACTGAGAACGGGTGCATCGACCACGGGCGATGGAAGCTTGCGAGGTTGAGCAGGGTGTTCAGCGCCGTCAGCGACTGCACCCGCTCGGGATTGCGCACCGCCCACTCACACCCGATCGGCCCGCCGATGTCGTGCACCACCAGATGGCAGCGCTCGATTCCGAGCGCGTCGATCGCCTCTCCCATCCACGCCGCGAGGCCCGACCAGGTGTAGTCGAAACCCTCGGGACGATCCGCCAATCCGAGGCCGGGAAAGTCGAACGCGACGGCCCGCAGCCCTTCCGCCGCAAGCGGCGCAAGCATCTTCCGGTACAGGAAGCAGCTCGATGGAACGCCGTGCACCAACACCACCGCATCGCCTTCGCCCTCGTCGCGGACGAAGCTCCGCAGCCCGCCCGCCTCGAAGTAGCGTCCGGCGGCCTCGTGCTGTGCGATCACCTCGCTCGTGGTCGGCACCAGTGCAAGCTTTTCACCCTCGTTGCCGGAACGCGTAACGAAACGTTCGGGCAGCGTCGAGCTCGGGTGGTAGGCTGACCCCGTCGGTTCCTTTAACCCGGTCCGGAGAGGCCAGGAAGGGGCACGTTTTGAAGCACTCGGAGCGCTCCGACGGAGCGCAGCCTGAGAAGGTCGTACTCGATCGCGACGATCTGCGTCGCACCCTGCGCCGGATCGCGCACGAGATCGCCGAGAAGAATCCCGCCGCCGGCCCCGATGCTCGCGGTGTCGCCCTGGTCGGCATCCACACTCGTGGCGCGGTGCTCGCTCGCCGCCTGCATGCGCTCGTCGGGGAGCTCACCGGTGCCGAGGTCCCACTCGGCGACATCGACATCTCCTTCTACCGCGACGACGTCGGCAACGAGCCCGGCGACCAGCCGACCGTCCACGCTTCGCATCTGGACTTCGACCTCAGTGGGCGCACGATCGTGCTCGTGGACGACGTCCTGTTCACCGGTCGCACGGCGAGGGCGGCGATCGAGGCGCTCTTCGACTACGGGCGTCCCGAGCGGGTGCAGTTCGCGGCGTTGGTCGACCGCGGCCATCGCGAGCTGCCGATTCGCCCCGATTTCGTCGGCAAGAACCTCCCGACCTCTCGCAGCGAGCACGTCTTCGTCCGCCTGGAGGAGGTGGACGAGGTCGACGAGGTGTCGATCGGCCCCGGCACTTCGGCCTCAGGCAACGGGGTCGTGACGGAGCTTGCAACCGAGGAGGAGAAGCCGTGAAGCACCTGCTTGCCACCGCCGATCTCGATCGCGCCGACATCGAGCGCATTTGCGAGCGCGCCGAGAGCTTTGCCGAGGTCGGGAGGCGCGACATCAAGAAGGTCCCGACCCTGCGCGGGCGCACGATCGTCAACCTCTTCTACGAGTCCAGCACCAGGACCAGCTCGTCGTTCGAGCTCGCCGCCAAGCGCCTGTCGGCCGACCTGATCTCGATCAAGTCCGCCGGATCGTCGGTGGATAAAGGGGAGTCGCTGAAGGACACGGTGCTGACGCTCTCGGCCTACGACCCGGCCGCGATCGTGATCCGCTCGCCGCAGATCGGGGCCGCCACGCTGATCACCCAGTGGACCGACGCCTCGGTGATCAATGCAGGCGATGGCAAGCGCGAACACCCCACCCAGGCGCTGCTGGACGTATTCACGCTCCAGCGCCGGCTCGGATCGCTTGAGGGCAAGCGGATCTGGATCGTCGGCGACATCCTCCACAGCCGCGTCGCGCGCTCGAACGTGCTCGCGTTCGGGAAGATGGGCGCGCGGGTGACGATCTGCGGCCCGCCGACGCTGATCCCGCGCGAGTTCGAGTCGCTCGGATGCGAGGTGACACATTCGATCGCCGAGCTCGGCGAGGCCGATGTCGTGTACAGCCTGCGAATGCAGAACGAGCGCATGCGCGAGAGCTTCATGCCGTCCCTGCGCGAGTACGTCGGCGGCTACCAGATCGACGCCCGCCGGCTGGGGCCGCGCCAGCTGCTGATGCATCCCGGGCCCGTGAACCGCGGGGTCGAGCTGGCGCCCGAGGTGATCGACGCACCGAACTCCCTGATCGCCGAGCAGGTCGCCAGCGGCTTGGTGGTGCGGATGGCGGTCCTGTTCGAGCTCCTGACCGGGTCGGAGGATCCACGGCCGATCGAGAGCAGGGTCGGCGCGCCCGATGCCGAGGAAACCCCGTCGATCGGGCAGTTCGCATGAAAACCGCCGAATCCTCCGCTCCGCGTCCGGTTCGGCTCGATCTCATCTGCATGAGATGAAAACCATCTCGTCGCTCGACTGGCGGCGCCCATCCGGTGCCAGCCTCGTTCTCCGGGGTGTTCGCACCCTCGACCCACGCGCCGAAATCGATGCCGGCCACGACATTGTCGTCCGTGACGGCACGATCGCCGAGCTGCGCGCACCGGGAAGCACCTCCGAGGACCATCTCGAGCAGATCGACGCCGAGGGGATGCTGGCGCTGCCGGCGTTCTTCGATCCCCACGTTCATCTGCGCACTCCGGGGCGTGAGGACGAGGAGGATCTGGAGACGGGAACCCGCGCGGCAGCCGCCGGCGGCTACTGCGGGATCGTCGCGATGGCGAACACCGAGCCGCCCGTCGACTCGGTCCAGGGCATTCGCGACCTGCGCGAGGGGGCCGCGCGCGAAGCGTTCATCCCAGTCGGATTTCTCGCCACCGTCACCCGCGGAATGCGAGGCGAGGAGCTGACCGACATGGTGGAGCTGCGGGAGGCGGGCGCGGCCGGCTTCTCCGACGACGGGCTGCCGATCCGCAGCGCTCGGATCATGAGGCGCGCGTTGCAATACCAGCGGGTGGCCGGGGGGACGATCGCGCTGCACGAGGAGGACCCCGAGCTATCCGGCGACGGAGTCACCCACGAGGGCGAGGTGTCGGCCGCCACCGGGCTGGGCGGGATTCCCTCGATCTCGGAATCGACGATGATCGCTCGCGACGCGGCGATCGCAGGGTATGAGGGCGGCCGCATCCACGTGCAGCACCTCTCCGCCGCGGCCTCGGTGCAAGCAATGCAGGCGGCCAAGGAGCAGGGGATCTCGATCACGGCCGAAGCGACTCCCCATCATCTGACGCTCACCCACGAGGCCGTGCGCTCGCTCGATGCCCGATTCAAGATGAATCCGCCGCTGCGCGCCGAAGCGGATCGCCAGTCCCTGATCGAGGGCCTGCGCAGCGGGACAATCGACTGCATCGGCACAGATCACGCGCCGCATTCGATCGACGAGAAGGAGGTTCCGTTCGAGCAGGCGGCGATGGGCGTGACAGGGCTGGAGACGGCATTCGCCGTGCTTTACACCGATCTCGTCCTGCCCGGGATCCTCGAGCTCGGGCTGCTCGTCGAGCGGATGAGCGCCGGCGCGCGCTGCCTCGGGTTCGAGCCGCCGAGCCTCAGCGTCGGAAGCGAGGCGAACATCGTCCTCGTCGATCCCGGGGCAGAGTGGGAGGCCGGGGCGGAGGGATGGGAGAGCCGCTCCGAGAACAGCTGCTTCGCGGGCCGCAAGCTCACCGGCCGAGTGCTGATGACGGTCGCCGGAGGCTCGGTCGCCTACCGGCAGCGGGCCTTCGCAGTCGGAGTTGCCGCGTGAAGCTCGACCGCGATCGGACCGTGCTGGTAGTGGTCGACGTCCAGGAGGCGTTTCGAAAGGCGATCCCCGATTTCGATGCGATCGCCGCCGGCACCGCCACCCTGGTTCAGGGGGCCGAGGCGATGGGAATCCCGATCGTGATCACCGAGCAGTACCCAAAGGGCCTGGGTACGACGGTCCCGGAAGTCGCCGAGCACCTGCCCGACGACGTCGAGCCGCTCGAGAAGCTCAGCTTCTCCGCGGCCGCCGCGGACGGGTTCGACCTGGGCGGGCGCGACCAGGCTCTGGTCTGCGGGATCGAGACCCACGTCTGCGTCAACCAGACGGTGATCGACCTGGCAGGTAGCGGGGTGGAGGTGCAGGTCGCGCGCGACGCGGTCGGGTCGCGTACCGAAGCGAACAAGGAGATCGGCCTGCAGCGCGCGGAGGCCGCCGGAGGCCTGGTGACGAGCGTCGAGACGGCCCTGTTCGAGCTCCTGCGCCGCTCCGATGCGGCAGAGTTCAAGGCGGTTCAGGCGCTGGTCAAGTGAGCGCTCCCGCGACTGCACCCGGCTTTGTCCTGCTCGAGGACGGCACACGGCTCGAGGGCGATCTCTGCGGAGCCCTGGGAGCGTCGGCGATCACTGGCGAGGTGGTCTTCAACACCTCGATGACCGGCTACCAGGAGGCGGTCACCGACCCCTCCTACGCCGGCCAGATCATCACCTTCACGTACCCGCTGATCGGCAACTACGGCGTCGCCGCCGAGGCGATGGAGTCCGACGGCATCCACGCCCGCGCGGTGATCATGCGCGAGGCGCACAACGACGAGGAATCGGCCGATGCCGAGGGGGGCTGGCTGGACTGGCTGCGCGATTGCGGGATCACCGGGATCTCCGGCGTCGACACGAGGGCTCTGGTGCGCCACATCCGCGACCGTGGAGCGATGCGAGGCGGGATCTTCAGCAGCGAGACAAGCGAGGCCGAGGCACGCGAGCGGGTTGCCGCGGAGCCGTCGATGCAGGGCGCCGACTACGCGCGCACCGTCACCCCCGGCGCTCCGATCGAGATCGAGGGGGATGGCCCGCACGTGGTGGGCATCGACACCGGGATCAAGCACTCAATTATTCGGCAGTTTCGCGAGCGAAATTGCCGGTTGACACTACTGCCGTGCTCAGCTTCCGCAAAGACGGTGCTCGCGGCGGATCCCGATCTGATCTTCCTGGCCAACGGGCCCGGCGACCCTGCTGCGCTGGACTATGTCGTCGACACCGTTCGTGACCTCGTCGGCAAGCGCCCGGTGGTCGGAATCTGCCTTGGCCACCAGCTGCTGTGTCGCGCGGTGGGCCTGGAGACGTTCAAGCTGCCGTTTGGGCATCGGGGAGCCAACCATCCCGTCAAGGAGCTGGCAACCGGGAAAATCGAGATCACCTCGCAAAACCATGGCTTCGCCGTCGCCGGACCAAGCGGCGAAGGAAAGCTCGAGACGGACGAGCCGGTGCGCTGGGACACCGACTTCGGCGCCGCCCAGCTCTCGCACCTGAACCTGTACGACCGCACGGTAGAGGGACTGGTGCTGAAGGACGTCCCGGGCTGCACGGTCCAGTACCACCCGGAGGCCGGCCCCGGACCCCACGACGCCCGCCACCTCTTCGACCGCTTCGTTGGGCTCGCCAGTGCCTAGGCGCAACGACATCCAGAAGATCCTTCTGATCGGGTCGGGGCCGATCGTGATCGGGCAGGCTGCGGAGTTCGACTATTCGGGCGTGCAGGCGTGCAAGGTGCTGCGCGAAGAGGGCTATGAGGTCGTGCTCGTGAACTCCAACCCGGCGACGATCATGACCGACCCCGAGTTCGCCGACCGCACCTACGTCGAGCCGTTGCTGCCGGACGTGGTGGCGCGGATCATCGAGCGCGAACGCCCCGATGCTTTGCTGCCGACGCTCGGCGGGCAGACGGCGCTGAACCTCGCGAAGGCGCTGCACGACGACGGCACGCTGCAGCGCTTCGATGTCGAGCTGATCGGCGCCAACTACGAGGCGATCCACCGCGCCGAGGATCGCGAGGCATTCCGGCAGACGATGGAGGACGCAGAGTTGCGGGTGCCGTGGTCATGCATCGTGACCAACGTCGGGGAGGCGGAGAAGGCGCTTGCCGCGGGCGAGATCACGCTTCCGGCGATCGTGCGCCCGGCGTTCACGCTCGGCGGGCAGGGTGGAGGTGTCGGGGAGACCGAGACCGAGCTCGCGCAGGTGGTCTCCGAGGGGTTGGCGGCGAGCCCGATCAACCAGGTGCTGGTCGAGGAGTCGGTGATCGGCTGGGGCGAGTTCGAGCTCGAGGTGATGCGCGACCGAAACGACAACGTCGTCGTCATCTGCTCGATCGAGAACGTCGACCCGATGGGCGTGCACACGGGGGACAGCGTCACGGTTGCGCCCGCGCAGACACTCACCGACCGCCTCTATCAAGAGCTTCGCAATCAGGCACTGCGAGTGATCCGCGCGGTCGGGGTCGAGACGGGGGGCTCCAACATCCAGTTCGCGGTCAACCCGGAGACGGGCGAGATCGTCGTGATCGAGATGAATCCGCGGGTTTCGCGCTCCTCGGCGCTGGCGTCGAAGGCGACCGGGTTTCCGATCGCGAAGATCGCCGCACGGCTGGCCGTCGGCTACGCGCTGGAGGAGATCCCGAACGACATCACCCAGGCCACCCCGGCGTCGTTTGAGCCCACGATCGACTACGTCGTGGTCAAGGCGCCGCGGTTCGCGTTCGAGAAGTTTCCGGGCTCGGAGGGACGCCTGACGACGCACATGAAGTCGGTCGGCGAGGCGATGTCCATCGGGCGCACGTTCCGCGAGGCATTTGCGAAGGCGATGCGCTCACGCGAGCTCGACTCGCCGGCCGAGATCCCAACCGGCTCGGGCGATCTGCTCGGGCGTCTCGAGACGCCGTCCTGGGACCGCTTCGACCTCGTCGCCGAGGCATTTCGCCGCGGCGTGTCGGTGGAGGAGGTGGGGGACCGGACGCAGGTGGACCCCTGGTTCCTGGAGGAGCTGCGCCGGCTGGCGCTCGAAGGCGACGGCACCGAGGGCTTGGTGCGCGGGTTCAAGTCGGTGGACACGTGCGCGGCAGAGTTCGAAGCCGCGACCCCCTACTACTACTCCGCCCACGAACGGGCGCGGTCGTCCGAAGTTCGCCGCGGTGAGCGCGCCTCCGTCGTGATCCTCGGTTCGGGCCCGAACCGGATCGGGCAGGGGATCGAGTTCGACTACTGCTGCGTCCACGCGGCAATGACCGTGCGCGAGTCCGGCCGCGACGCGGTGATGATCAACTGCAATCCGGAGACGGTCTCCACCGACTACGACACCTCCGACCGCCTCTACTTCGAGCCCCTGACGGTCGACGACGTGCTCGCGGTGATCGAGCAGGAGCACCCCGAGGGCGTGATCGTCCAGTTCGGCGGCCAGACGCCGCTGAAGCTTGCGAAGCCGCTCCAGGAGGCGGGGGTGACGCTGCTCGGCACCCCCGTGGACGCGATCGATCTCGCCGAGGACCGGGGGCGCTTCGGCGCCCTGCTGGGGCGACTCGGAATCTCCCATCCGCCCTACGGCACGGCGCTGTCAGCCGACGAGGCGCAGGTGATCGCGGAGCAGGTGGGATTCCCGCTTCTCGTCCGGCCTTCCTACGTCCTCGGCGGCCGGGCGATGGAGATCTGCTACTCGGTCGAGAGCCTGGCGGCATACCTGGAGGCGAACGTGAAGGCCGACCAAGAGCACCCGCTGCTGCTCGATCGCTTCCTCGAGGACGCGATCGAGGTGGACGTCGACGCGCTCGCCGACGGAAGCCGCGTGCACATCGCGGGGATCATGCAGCACGTCGAAGAGGCCGGAGTCCATTCCGGCGACTCTGCCTGCGTGCTGCCGCCCATGAGCCTCGGCGAGGAGATGCTGGTCCAGATCCGCGAGACGACGGAGCGGATCGCGCTCGAGCTCGGCGTCATCGGCCTGATCAACATCCAGTACGCGGTCGCGAACGGATCGCTGTTCGTGATCGAGGCCAATCCGCGGGCCTCGCGGACCGTTCCCTTCGTCAGTAAGGCAGTCGGGGCTCCCGTCGCCAAGATCGCCTGCCGGCTGATGCTCGGGGAGTCCCTCGCGGCACAGGAGCTGCCGGAGATGCCGACCGGACACGTGTCGGTCAAGGAAGCAGTACTGCCGTTTTCGCGCTTCGCCGGCGCGGACGCGGTGCTCGGGCCGGAGATGAAGAGCACCGGTGAGGTGATGGGGATCGCCCGCGATTTCCCGACGGCGTTCGGCAAGGCCCAGGCAGCGGCCGGCGTTTCCCTGCCCGACGCGGGGACCGTGTTCATCACCGTCACGGACACCGACAAGCCCGCCGCCAGCGAGCTTGCGACCCGCTTCTCTGACCTCGGCTTCAAGATCATCGCCACGAAGGGCACCGCGCAGGCAATCTCCCGAATGGGGGTGCCGGTCCAGGAGATCAACAAGATCGCCGAGGGCTCGCCCCACGTTGTCGACTACATCACCAGAGGCGAGGTGGGCCTCGTGATCAACACGCCGACCGGCAGCGGTGCGCGCTCAGACGGCCACGAGATCCGCAGCGCTGCGGTCCGGCATGGAATCCCGTGCATCACGACGATGACCGGGGCGTCCGCGGCCGCCCGGGCGATATTCGCCTCGCGCTCGAGAGACGCCGAGGTGCGTTCCCTACAGGAGCTCCATGCGGAGTCATCGACCACGCCTCGCCCGGCCGAGGCACGTGCCACAAAGTGAGCACCACCAACGGGCCGCCGACAAGCAGCGATCAGCGAGTGCTGGCCCCACCGGCTCGCCGGCTCGCCGAGGTGACGGCTAACCGCCCCTCCGGCGGCTACAGGGTCTTTGCCCTCCGTGACGAGAGCGGACCGATTCCCGCTCCGGGGCAGTTCTACATGCTGGCAACGGCTGCCGGCTGGGGAGGCGACACGGGCCGGCCATATCTGCCACGGGCGTTCTCGTTTGCCTCGGCGAGCGCCAACGGGGGTGGCGTGGAGCTCGAGTTCTTGGCGGAGGCCGTGGGACCCGGGACCGCGAGGCTGGTCGATGTCGCCGCCGGAGAGGAGCTGTGGCTGACCGGTCCGCTGGGGCGGCCGTTTTCGGCACCGAGCGAGCTCGGCGCCGAACCCGCGGGGGCGATCCTCGTCGGGGGTGGGATCGGGGTGGCGCCGCTTGCAGCGTGGCGAAAGACGCTCGTCGAGCGCGGCGTGCCCACCCGGACCCTGCTCGGCTTCCGCGATCGGGAGCACTCGGGCGGGGTGGAGCTGTTCGACTGCAGCGAGGTGCGCTTCGCAAGCGAGGACGGCCACGTGGGGCACCGGGGGTACGTAACCGACCTGCTCTCGGTGCTGCTCGAGGGTGATGACGCCGCCAGCTCGGCGATCTACGCCTGCGGGCCCCCCGCGATGCTCGAAGCGGTGCGCGTGATGTGCCTCGAGCGGGGGGTGCCGGCCGAGCTGGCGATGGAGAGCCCGATGGCATGCGGCTTCGGGGCCTGCTTCGGCTGCGCGGTGCCGCTGGCCGGGGGCGGCTACATGCGCCTCTGCACCGACGGGCCTGTGGTACGTGCGAACGAGATCGAAACGGCGATGGTGGCGGGGGCGGGGCACTAATGAACGAGCATGTAGAGCACCACGCATCGCCTTCATTGGACGAGAGGTACGAAATGCATGTATGTCATGCAAAACGTAACTCTCGTCGCCGGCGCCTCCGCAAAACCCCATCTCGGTGCTGCCGTTCGTGGATCTGAGCGTCGAAATAGCTGGTTTACGCCTGGAGCACCCCGTCCTCAACGGGTCCGGGACCTTCGATGCGATCGCCGCGCGTAAGGCCTTCGGCGACCAACTCCTGGAGAACTTCCCCTTCTCCGCCTTCGTCTCCAAGACCATCACCCCGGAGCCGAGAGCGGGCAACCCTCCGCCGCGTCTCTACGAGACCCCGAGCGGGATGATCAACTCCATCGGCCTCCCGAACAAGGGGCTCGATGGCTTCATCGCTGAGGACCTTCCGCGGCTGGCCGAATTGCCGGTGCCCCTGATCGTCTCGGTCATGGGAACGAGCACGGACGAGTTCCTCCGCCTTGTCGACGGCGTGGCGAGCCGGGACGAGGTCGCAGCGATCGAGCTCAACATCTCCTGCCCGAATGTGAAATCGGGGTTGATCGTCGGCGAGGAGCCGGCCGAAGCGCTTTCGCTGCTGCATGCCCTTCGCCCGCTGACGGCGAAGCCGTTGATCACGAAGCTCACACCCAACGTCGCCGACCCGGGAGCCGTCGCAGCCGCCGCCGAGCAGGGCGGTGCGGACGCCGTCTCGCTGATCAACACCCTGAAAGCCGTCGCAATGGAGCCGGACGGCTCCAAGCCATGGCTTGGAGCGGGGTCGGGCGGGCTCTCTGGTGCGGCCGTGAGGCCGGTTGCGCTGGCGCAGGTGCGCGCGGTGTCTGCGGTCATCTCGATTCCGGTCGTCGGGATGGGCGGAATAGAATCCGGGGCCGACGCCCTCGGCTTTTTGGCCTCCGGGGCGAGTGCGATTGCCGTCGGAACGGCCAACTTTCGTGACCCGGGAGCGGCTGTCCGCATCCGCGACGAGCTCGCCGATGAGTTGGCTCGGCGCGGAATCCGGGGCCTCGATCAACTCGGCGGCCGAGCATCGGAGTTGCTGGGGATCTAACCCTCTACCTGAGCTTTACTGAAATTCGAGACGGAAAACCCGAAAAACGCGAATTCACGCTTGCAAGCCTGCCTGACGCAGTTATACTCGCGCCCCGAATGGCCCCCTCGCTCGAGACCGCCGCTGCCGCCGCCGTCCCCGAGCGTACCCACGACCAAAGGATGCGGGCCCTGGGGAAGGCCAACGACATCCGCACGTCGCGTGCCAAGCTGAAGCGCGATCTGAAGGCGGGTAAGGCGAGGATCGAAACCTTGCTGCTCGACCCGCCCGATTACGTGTTGTCTGCGAAGGCGATCGACATGATCCTCGCCGTTCCCAAGTACGGGCGCGTGAAGGCGAATCGGATCCTCAGCCACTGCCGGATCTCGCCGAGCAAGACGATCGGCGGACTGTCAGAACGCCAGCGCAACGAGCTGGTCCAACAGCTGCGCCGCCGCTAGGCGTACAAGCCGCTGCAATCCGGCGCCTCCGGGGGCGGGGTCCGGTCCTGGGGGCTTGAAAGGATGCTGCCGTGTCCAAGGTTTTTGTCATCACCGGGCCGTCCGGCGTCGGCAAGGGGACGCTGATCTCTCGGCTGCGGGAGCGCTTGCCGGAGCTCGAGCTGTCGGTGTCTGCGACCACGAGGCAGCCGAGGGCGGGGGAGCGCGACGGACGCGACTACCACTTCCTGGAGGCGGAGGAGTTCGATCGGATGGCCGCCGAGGAGGCGTTCCTCGAGCACGCCGGATACAGCGGAAACCGCTACGGCACGCCGCGATCAGAGGTGGAGAACCGGCTCGCCGGCGGTCGCTCCGTGGCGCTGGAGATCGAGGTGCAGGGCGCGCGCCAGGTGCGCGACGCGATGCCCGAGGCGGTGCTGATCTTCATCGCTCCTCCGAGCGCGGACGTCTTACGCACCCGGCTGGAGGGGCGTGGGACCGATTCCCCCGAGGCGATCGCGCGCCGTCTCCAGGTCGCCCTGGAGGAGCTTGCCGCGCAGGACGAATTCGAGCACCAGGTGGTCAACGACGACCTGGAGCGAGCAACCGATGAGCTGGAGGCAATCGTGCGCGCCGAACTTGGTGCATGATCCTCGTCAGCCGATCTCTAGACTAGCCGACATGACCATCGCCAAATCCTCCGCTTCGCGTCCGGTTCGGCTCAATCTCATCTGCATGAGATGATCAAGCCACGAGTCGACAAGCTGTTGGACCGGACGGACACTCATTTCGCCGCCGTCGTCGTTGCCGCGAAGCGCGCCCGCCAGCTGAACAGCTACTACCGAGCACTTGGCGAGGGCACCTATGAGGAGTACACGCCGCCGATGGTGGAGACCCACAGCGGCAACTACCTCACGATCGCGCTCGACGAGCTCGCCGCCGGCAAGCTCAAGTACCGCTACCGCACGTAGCTGCAGCTGATGGCACGGATCCTGCTCGGCGTCAGCGGCGGGATTGCCGCCTACAAGGCGCTCGAGTTGGCGCGCCTGGCGACAACCGCGGGCCACGGCGTCCGCGTGCTGATGACCCCCGCAGCAAAGCGCTTCGTCGGCGCCGCATCATTTGAGGGGATCGTCGGTTCCCCCGTGTTGAGCGACGAGTTCGAGCGCGACCCGATGCGCGGTGCATATCCCGGGGAAGCGCTTCCCGAGCACGACCCGATCGGGCACCTTCAGGTGGCGCAGAACGCCGACGCCTACATCATCGCCCCGGCCTCCGCGAACACGATCGCGAAGCTTGCAGCGGGCCTCGCCGACAGCATGGTGACCACCGCTTTCCTGGCATGCACCGCGCCCCTCCTCGTCGCCCCGGCGATGAACGAGCGCATGTACGACGACCCAGCGACCCGCGCCAACCTGGCGGCGCTTCGCGAACGTGGGATCACGGTGATTGACCCCGAGGCTGGGGCGCTCGCCTCGCGTGGCGAGCACGGCGTGGGGCGGCTTCCGGACCCGAAGCGGCTGCTCGATCGGATCGAGTCCCTTCTCCCCGGTCCGAGCGGGGCGTGGGATGGCCTCCGCGTGCTGGTCAGCGCGGGGGGGACGCGTGAGCCGATTGACCCCGTGCGTTTCATCGGTAACCGCTCGAGCGGGCGGATGGGAGTGGCGCTTGCGGGGCGCGCGGCGGCCCGCGGTGCGGACGTGACGCTGGTGGCGGCGAATGTTGCGCTCGAGGCGTCGCCGGGAGTAAGACGTTTGAACGTCGAAACCGCCGCCGAGCTCGAACGAGCACTGAAGGAGGAGTTTGAGGCCGCACACGTGGTGCTGATGGCCGCAGCCGTGGCCGACTTTCGCGCCGCTGATCAGGCCGGCGAGAAGATCGTGCGGGAGGCGCGAGAAGGCGGACTGGAGCTGAGGCTCGAGCCGACCGCGGACATCCTCGCCGGGCTGGGGGAGATGCGGGCACCGGGCCAGACGATCGTCGGTTTTGCAGCCGAGCACGGCGGCGATCCCGTGGGACGCGCGAGAGAGAAGCTGGGCAGGAAGGGGGCGGACGCGATCGTCGTCAACGACGTTTCCCGGCCGGACATCGGCTTCGAGAGCGCCGAGAACGAGGTGGTGATCGTGGAGGCCGATAACGAGACCCACGTTCCGCTGGCCTCGAAGGAGGACGTGGCCGACGCCATTCTTAATCGCGTCGAGGCGATACGAAGCGGTGTAACAACCTCCTGAGCCGTCCTACACTCTCAGGTAGTGGCCGATACCACTCCGGATGACTCTCTTTACATGCTTGTTCAGAAGGGCATGGCGCTCCTCGAGAGCCGCGACTATGCCCAGGCGACCGTCCCGCTGACAAAGGCCGCCCGCCTCGCCCCCGAGAAGTCGTCGATCCGCGAAGCCCTCGGCCGGGCCTACTTCCACGCCGGGCGCTTTCCCGAGGCTGCACAGGAGTTCGAGGCCGTCCTCGAGCGCTATCCGGTCAACGACTACGCCCACTTCTGCCTCGGCCGCGCGCTGACGCTGTGCGGGCAGCCCGACCGCGCGCGCCGGCATCTGGCGCTGGCGTCGAACCTGCGCCCCGATCGGCGTGACTACCGGCTCTACCGCGAGCGCCTGGCACGCAGGGGTTGAGGGCGCTCGTACAGCGGGTCAGCCGAGCATCGGTTTCGGCGGACGGCGATCAGCTTGCGGAGATCGGCGCGGGCATGCTCGTGTTGCTCGGGGTGGGAACAGGCGACGGCACCGATCAGGCAGATCGCCTCGCCGACAAGGTTCGGGCGCTGCGGATCTTCGAGGATGCGGACGGGAAGATGAACGAGCCGCTCGGTGAGCGCGAGGTGCTGTGCATCAGCCAGTTCACGCTGTATTCCGACACTCGTAAGGGAAACCGGCCCGGTTTCGCCGGCGCAGCATCGCCGGACGTGGCCGAGCCCCTGTACGAGCGATTCTGCGATCGCCTCGGCGCTCGGCGCGGTCGCTTCGGCGCCCGGATGGCGGTCGAGCTGACGGGTGACGGCCCGGTTACGTTGCTGCTGGAGACCTGACCCGCGCCGTCCCGGAGTCCCCCGTTCTTGTCGGGTTCCGGGACGTTCTGCCGCGCTTTCTGGCTGCGGCTAGGCGTAAAACCGCGGCTATACTGGCGACAGCTTCTTCCAAGCACCCGAACCCCTGATCAGAGGTGGGCCCGGGCCCACCTTTTTTTGGGCCCTCGGACGGAGAAAAAAGCGCGGAGAGATGCCTGAACTGGAGGAAAAAATCGAAATTAGGCTGGCCGAGCTCGATCCCGGAGTTGAGCTGATTGCTCTCGATCGACCAAAGACCGACACGCTGCGGCTCTTCATCGACCATCCCGATGGGGTCGACCTGACGCTCTGCGAACGGGTCACCCAGCATCTTGGCGAGCTGCTCGAGAACTACGCGCTGGAGGTCTCGTCCCCGGGACTCGACCGGCCGCTGACGAAGCCCGAGCACTTCAGTCGCTTCGTCGGCAGTACCGTGCGCGTCCGCACTCGCGAGCCGATCGAGGGTCGTCGCAGCTTCACCGGGAAGCTGACCAGCGCCAGCGAGCAATCTGTGTGCGTCGAGGCCGGCAAGGGCGAGGTCGAGATCCCGCTCTCGGGCATTCGCCGGTCGAACCTCGTCCCCGACCTTCCGATGGAGGTAAACCGATGAGCCGTGAGATCGTCGAGGCAATCCGGGGGCTCGAGCAGGAGAAGGGGGTCTCCGCCGAGACCCTGATGGCGGCCCTCGAGGACGCGCTGCTGTCCGCGTACCGAAAGACTCCCGGCGCCGCGCGCTATGCGCGCGTCGACCTCGACCGCGAGACGGCCGACTTTCGCGTCTTCGAGCTGATCCTTCCGCCGGAGCTCGAGGAAAAGCTCCTGGAGCAGGCGCGCGAGGCCCAGCTCGAGGAGGCCGAGCAGGAGATCGACCCCGAGACCGGCGAGCTTCGCGAGCCCGAGGACCCAGAGCTCGACCCCGCCATCCTCGCCCCCTACGAGGACCAGATCGAGAGCCGCGACGTCACTCCCGACGACTTCGGCCGCATTGCCGCCCAGACCGCGAAACAGGTGATCTTGCAGCGGATCCGCGAGGCCGAGCGCGAGATGATGTTCGAGGAGTACAAGGACCGTGTCGGCGAGCTGGTCACCGGGATCATCCAGCAGTCGGACAACCGCTACACGCTGGTTCAGCTCCGCGAGCGCGTGGAGGCACTGCTGCCTCGCTCCGAGCAAGTGTGGAACGAGCGCTACGACCACGGGCAGCGGATTCGCGTCGTCGTCAGCGATGTCTCCGGTGAGGGGAAGGGCCCGAGCATTGTCGTCTCCCGCCGCAACTCTGAGCTGATCCGAAAGCTGTTCGAGCTCGAGGTTCCCGAGATCGCCGATGGGCTGGTCGAGATCGTGGGCGTCGCCCGCGAGCCCGGCTTCCGCTCCAAGATCGCCGTGATTTCGCACGCTGACGGCGTCGATCCGGTCGGCGCCTGCGTCGGCCCGCGTGGCTCGCGCGTGCGGATGGTCGTGTCAGAGCTTCGCGGGGAGAAGATCGACATCATTCCCTACAACGACGAGCCCGCTCGCTTCGTTGCCAAGGCCCTTTCGCCCGCGCGTGTGCGCGAGGTCCTCGTCGACGACGAGGACAAGCAGGCGACTGTGATCGTCCCCGACGACCAGCTTTCGCTGGCGATCGGCCGCGACGGCCAGAACGCCCGCCTCGCGGCGCGGCTGACTGGTTGGCGGGTCGACATCAAGTCCGAAACCGAGTTCAGCCAGGAAGAAGACGACATGGAGTTCGACGACGGAGAGGGAGACGCCGACGGCCGCTGCGCAGCCGTGCTGACGGCCGGCAGACGCTGCCCAAACGCCTCCCTTTCCGGCTCGCGGTACTGCGGCCTGCCGCAGCACCAGGCCCTCGCCCGCTTCGACACCAACCAGTCGTCAGTGATGAACGCCCTCACCCCCGACGAGATCGAACGCCTTGCCGACCCCGACGCCGACGACGCCGAAGTCCGCCCCCTGGTCGAAAAGGCAACGGCGGCGATGGACGAGGCCGAGCCTGAGGAGGCCGAGGAGCCGGAGATCCAAGAGGAGCCGGCGGCTGAGGAGCCCGAAGCACCGGAAGCCCAGCCCGCCGAGGACCCGGCCGAACCGGACGCGACAGCGGAGGATTCGGCCGGTGGTGATGTTGCCGAAGGTCAAGATTCCGACGAGGCGGCGCCAGCCGCCGCTGGCGGAAGTGAAGGCAGTCCTGAGGCTGAGGAGGCGGCGGGCAGTGATGTTGCCGAAGGTCAAGATTCCGGCGAGGCCGCGCAAGCGGCCGCTGCCGGAAGTGATGCCGATCCGGAGGCTTCCGCGCGAGCGGCCGCTGGCGGAAGTGATGTCAGTCCGTAGGCATGGCCAAGAAGCGCGTACACGAGATTGCCAAGCAGCAGGGCCTGACCAGCAAAGCGGTGCTGGAGGCTTTGAACGCTGCCGGCATCGATGCGAAGGTTGCCGCGTCGAGCGTTGAGGAAGCCGACGCGTTGAAGGCGCTCGGCGCGAGCGGCGACGGCGCCGCTGCGACAGCGAAGCCCGAGACGGCCGCGGAGGCACCGCAGAAATCCGCGAGCACCGCGTCGAAGCCCAAGCCCGCCTCCACCGACGGAGCCGGAGCGGCGAAACCGCGCCCGGTCCGCCGCGAGGGCGGCGAAACCGCCGCGGGGCCCGCTCGGACCGGCGGCCGCAAGCGCCGTCGCGTGGTAATCGACTCACAGGCTTCGCGGCGCGACCAGATGGGGCCGCCACCTCCGCAGCGCCCGCCGCGGCGACGGGGTGGGCGCCGGCGCAGGCCGCTTCTCGAGGAGCCGGTCGAGAAGCCGACGGAGGTGGTGGAGCCGGAGGCGACCAAGGTCGCTTCAGGGGCCACGGTCAGCGAGGTCGCAGAGACTCTCGGCCTGTCGGCGGCCGAGGTGATCAAGAAGCTGATGCAGCTCGGGGAGATGGCGACGCTGACCCAGACTCTGCCGGACGAAACGATCTCCGTCCTCGCGAAAGAGCTCGACCAGAAGGTCGAGATCGTTTCCGCCGCGGAGGAGGTGGCACAGGAGCCCGAGTTCGACGACGCGGACCGCGACCTCGTCGACCGTCCGCCGGTTGTGACGATCATGGGGCACGTCGACCACGGCAAGACCTCGCTCCTTGACGCGATCCGCGAAACCGAGGTCGTCGCCGGCGAGGCGGGTGGGATCACCCAGCACATCGGCGCCTACCAGGTGCGCCAGAACGGCAACACGATCACGTTCATCGACACCCCCGGGCACGAGGCGTTCACCGCGATGCGTGCCCGCGGCGCAAAGGTCACCGACCTGGCCGTGATCGTGGTCGCCGCCGACGACGGCGTGATGCCGCAGACCGTCGAGGCGATCGACCACGCCAAGGCGGCCGGGGTGCCGCTGATGGTCGCCGTGAACAAGATCGACAAGGACGGCGCCCAGCCGGACAAGGTGCGGGGCGAGCTCGCCAGTCAGGGCCTCAACCCCGAGGACTGGGGAGGGGACACCCTCTTCTGCGACGTCTCCGCGAAGACCAGGGAGGGGCTCGACAACCTGCTCGAATCGATCGTCCTGCTGGCCGAGCTGGAGGAACTGAAGGCGAACCCGAACGCGCCGGCATCCGGCGTCGTGATCGAGTCCCACCTCGATCCCGGTCGCGGCCCGGTGGCGACGCTGCTGATCCAGCGCGGCACCCTGGAGATCGGCGACGCAGTCGTCGCGGGCCCTGTGTGGGGCCGCGTGCGGGCGATGATGGATTTCCTGGGAACACGGCTGGACAGTGCCGGGCCGGGCGATCCGGTCGAGGTGCTCGGCCTCGACGGCGTCTGCGAGGCCGGCGAGCACTTCCACGTCGCCGACAACGAGCGCACCGCCCGCCAGGAGGCGGGCGAGCGCAGCCACCGCCTGAAGACCGAGGCGCTCGCACGCCAGCAGGCGCGTCACGTCACTCTCGAGGAGGTGTTCGCGAAGGCGACGGGAGGGGAGCTGAGCGAGCTCAACATCGTTCTCAAAAGCGACGTTTCCGGCTCGCTGGAGGCGCTCCGAGACGAGATCGCCAAGGTTCCCCAGGATCAGGTCGCGGTGAACGTCATCCGTGCGGCTGCGGGCGGCATCAACGAATCGGATGTGATGCTGGCGGCGGCTTCCAACGCGGTCGTGATCGGCTTCAACGTCCGGCCACTTGCCGACGCCCGGCGCGCCGCCGCTTCCGAGGGCGTGGACATCCGCACCTACGACGTGATCTACAAGGTCACCGACGATCTGCGGGCGGCGATGGAGGGCATGCTCGAGCCGGAGGAAGTCGAGCAGAGCCTCGGCGAGGCGGAAGTGAAGCAGACGTTCCAGGCCTCCCGCGTCGGTCGGATCGCCGGATGCATGGTCACAGAGGGCAAGGTGACCGCCAACGCAGCCACTCGCCTGGTCCGCGACGGGACCATCGTCTGGACCGGCAAGGTCGGCTCGCTGCGCCGCTTCAAAGACGACGTCAAGGAGGTCGAGGAGGGTCTCGAGTGCGGGATCGTGCTCGAAGGCTTCGCCGACGTCAAGGAGGGCGACGTGCTGGAGTTCTTCACGACGAAGCAGGTCGAGAAGACATTGGAATAAAGCGGCCGCCTCCTCCGCTCCGCGTCCGGGGGCGGCCGGTCTTACGCTCTCGGAATGGCCTACGTCTGCCTGCTTGAGGTCCATCTGCACCTGAACGACTCCCACGGGTTGAAGGAGAAGCGAAAGCTGGTGCATTCGCTGAAGGCGCAAGCGCGCAAGCGCTTCGGCGCCTCCGTCGCCGAGATCGACGGGCACGACACGTGGCAGCGCTCGACGCTGCTGTTCGCGCTCGTCGGCGGCTCGGAGCTGGCGGCGCGAGCGGAGGATCTCGAGCGCTTCATCCGCTCTCGCTGTCCCGACGAGTGCTCGTTCGAGCGCGACCTGTTGAGCCTCGAGGACGTTCGCGGGTAGTCTCAGGGCTCACCGGCCGGACGGGGAACGCAGGCTCGGCTATATTCGACCGGCGATGCCCGGCGCCCGCATGCGGCGCGTCAACGAAGCCCTTCGAGAAGTGGTGGGTGACGCGATCGCCTCCGACTTGCAGGACCCCCGGATCGGATTCGTGACCGTGACCGCAGTCGAGACAAGCCCGGACCTTCGTTCCGCGAAAGTGTTCGTGAGCGTGCTCGGAAGCGCGGAGGAGCGTCAGGCGTCGATGGAGGGCCTGAGCCGCGCCCACGGAGTCCTGCAGCGCCGAATCGCCGACCAGACGCACATGAAGCGCACGCCGACCCTGACCTTTCACCACGACGACAGCGTCGAGCGCGGCGACAGGATCACGCGCCTGCTGGACAGCTGAGCTGCTTGTGGTGCGCGTGGGCGACGTATCGATCAAGGAGGACCTGGAACGTGTTGCCGACGAGCTGCGCGCAGGCGAGCGCTTCCTGCTGACCACCCACGAGGGACCCGACGGCGACGCGCTCGGGTCGCTGCTCGCGCTGCAGGCGATCCTGACGCAGCTCGGCAAGGACTCGGTCATGTTCCTCGGCGCGAAGGAGTTCCCGCTCCCGGTCGAGTACCGGTTCCTGCCGCTGGAGGAGGTCTTCCACGAGCCGCCCGCCGACGTTGCCGACCGCGTGGTCGTGTTCCTGGACTGCGGGAACATCGACCGGATGCCGGTCGATTGGCTGATGGTCGACGGGGTGCGGATCATCAACATCGACCACCACCACGACAACACCCGCTTCGGCGCCGTCAACCTGGTCGACGTCGAGGCCTGCTGCACCGCCCAGATCGTGTTCGAGCTGGCGCAGGAGCTTGGCGTGCGGATAACGCCGGAGATCGCGGTCGCGCTGTACGTCGGCCTCGTCACCGACACCGGACGGTTCATGTACGAGAACACGGATGCCCGCGCCCACCGACTTGCGGCCGACCTGATCGAGGCGGGGGTCGACGTCGGAGACACGTTTCGGCGCCTGTACGAGCGAGTTCCGGTCGAGAAGCTGAGGCTGATCTCGCGAGCGATCGAGAAGATCGAGCGGTTCGAGGGCGGCCAGCTCTCGGTCGTCTACCTGGCGGCCGACGACTATGCGGCGACGGGTTCGAGCGAGGTGCTCTCGGAAGGGGTGATCGACTACGTGCGAAGCCTCGAGGGGACCTCTGTCGCCGCCGTGGTTCGCGACAAGACCGATGACTCGAGGGCCGCCCGCAAGGTGAGCCTGCGTTCCACCAACGGCGTCGTCGACGTGTCGGAGATCGCTCGCGAGCATGGCGGTGGCGGCCACAAGCGTGCCGCAGGGTTCTCCACCGACCTCACCTACCCCGAGCTGGTCGAGATGCTCAGTGCCTCGGTCCGCGAGCATCTCTAGCGCCGGCACCGCGGGCGTCCTTCTCTGCGACAAGCCCGCCGGCGTCACCTCGCACGACGTCGTCTCCCGGGTGAGGCGCGAGCTTGGGGTGAAGGCTGGTCACGCGGGCACGCTCGACCCGTTTGCGACCGGGCTGCTGCTCGTCTTGCTGGGCAAGGCGACCAGGCTGCAGCGTTACCTGCTGCCGCTGCCCAAGACCTACCGGGCCGTCGCCCGACTGGGCTGGTGCTCGACCACGGGGGACCCGGATGGGGAGCTGACCGAGACCGGGAACTTGCCGACGGATCTCTCGCTGCCGACCGGCCGAGTGATGCAGCGAGTGCCGCTGACCTCCGCGGTCAAGGTTGGGGGTGAGCGGCTCTACAAGCGGGCGCACCGAGGGGAGACGATCGAAACGCCTGAGCGGGAAGTCGAGATCTACCGGGCGGAGCTCGTTGGGGAAGGCGACGACCGGATCGAATACGAGGTCGAGTGCTCGTCGGGGACGTATGTGCGGACGCTGATCGAGACGCTTGGGGATGCGTATTGCGAGGGCCTGCGGAGAACGGCGATTGGGACGTTTCGGATCGAGAACGCCGGCGGGGAGCCGCTGTCCGTTGAGCAGGCGCTGGAATTCCTCCCAGAGCGCCCGCTGGACGCAAACGAAGCATCGAGAGCAAGAAACGGCGTAGCGGTTCCGGTGGGCCCGGTTCGCGACGATCTTGCTGCCCTACCCAGCTCCGTAAGCGCGACGCGCCTCACCCACGCAGGAGAGCTGATCGCGATCGGGCGTGTCGCGGGTCGCGAAATCAAGCCTGAAGTCGTGCTCATGCCCAACGCGCAATAGCCTCCCGGCGTAAGCATGCGCGTCACGTCCCTTCCCGACGCCCAGCCGCGCGATCGCCACGTCGCGATCGGGACCTTCGACGGCGTCCATCTCGGCCACCAGGCCGTGATCGATGGGGCCGACACCGTGCTCACGTTCGACCCGCATCCGGTGCAGGTGATCCATCCGGAGGCGGCGCCGAAGCTGATCATGCCGTTCGAAATCAAGCGGGACATGATCGAGGGCCTCGGGGTGGAAGAGCTCGTCGTGATTCCCTTCGACAAGGAGTTCCAGCAGATCGAAGCGGAGGATTTCTGCGCCGACGTGCTGGTGCGGCGCCTCGGCGCCAAGCAGGTCTCGGTGGGGGAGAACTTCCGTTTCGGCAAGCGCGCCAAAGGGGACCCGGAAATGCTCAGCGCGCGCGAGGAGTTCTCCACCCGCGTCGTGCCGCTGGTCGCCATGGACGGCGAGACCATTTCCTCAACACAGATTCGTGCCCTGATCGCCGCCGGCGACGTTGTCGCTGCGCAACGTTTCCTGGGGGCGCCGTTCATGCTCGAGGGAACGGTGGTCAAGGGCGACAAGAGGGGACGCAGGCTCGGCTTTCCGACCGCGAACATCGTTCCTGACGATTCGCTCGTCCCGCCCGGACACGGCGTCTATGCCGCCTTCGCCAACGGCTCCCCCGCAGCAGTCAACGTGGGTGTGCGACCCATGTTCGGCACCGGGCGGGAGCTGCTCGTCGAGGCCTTCCTGATCGACTTCGAGGGCGACCTGTACGGGCAGAATCTGAGGGTGGCTTTCGTGCAGCGGTTGCGCGGAGAGCAGCGGTTTCCGAGCGTCGAGGACCTGATCGCGCAGATGCATCGCGACGTGGATGAGGCCCGAAAGCTGTGTGCTAGCTTCTCCACGAGTTAGGCGGCCGTTGGCCGCCGACTTCATGGATAGGGCCATTTCCCGGAATCGACATGACACTGACCAAGGACAAGAAGGCCGAGCTGATAGGCCGCTTCGGCCGCGCAGACGACGACACCGGTTCGGCAGAGGTTCAGATCGCGCTGCTCACTGAGCGCATCAACGAGCTCACCGAACACCTTCGCTCCCATCGCAAGGACCACCATTCACGCCGCGGACTGCTGATGCTGGTCGGCCGGCGCCGGCGCCTGCTCCGCTACCTGGAGCGGATCGATCTCGATCGATACCGCGCCGTGGTGGCCGACCTCGGCTTGCGTCACTAGCCCGAGGAAGCGCTCGTGATCGAGCCGGGCACCGCCGCCCCCGACTTCAAGCTTCGCGACCAGGATCTGCAGAAGGTGACGCTGGGCGACTTTTCCGGCAAGCGCCTGCTGCTCTGTTTCTATCCCGGCGACTTCAGCCCGGTCTGCTCGGATCAGCTCTCGGTCTACCAGGAGGTGCTCGAGGAGATCGAGGCCAAGGGCGCGACCTTGGTGGGCGTCAGCGTCGACGGCGTCTTCTGCCACCACGCCTTCCGCGAGAAGCTGGGCTTGACGATGCAGTTGCTGGCCGACTTTCACCCGAAGGGAAGGATGTCCGCCTCGTACGGCGCCTACCAGGAGGAGCGGGGGTTCAACAATCGCTGCCTGGTGCTGGTCGGACCCGACGGCGTCGTCGAGTGGTCGTATGCCTCGCCTTCGGATCTGGAGATTCCTGGCGCGAACCTCATCTTCGACGCGCTCGACGCCTGATGAGCGAGGCGTCGGGAGACGCGAACGGCGAAGGGCTGATGGCGGTCCTCGGGCCCGGGATCGAGGCCTGGAACACAGGCGATCTCGAACGAGCGATAGCCAGCATCGATCCCGAGATCGAATGGCACACCGCGCGACTCCTCCCCGACGTCGACGCCGTCTATCGCGGCCACGAAGGCGTGCGGCACTTCTGGGCGACCTTCATCGAGCCATGGGAGGAGATCAACGCCGAGATCGTCGCCGTGCTGGGAGGGCGCGGGACCGCCGAGGAAGGCGTGTTTGTGACGCACATGCGCTTCCAGGCACGGGGCCGAGAGGAGATCGGTGTCGATCTCGACGTGTACCAGCTGTGGCGCGTCCGCCGCAGGCTGCTCTACGAGTTTCGCGCCTACGCATCCAGGGACGAAGCGCTGGCGGCCGCCGGCCTTGGGTGAGCTCGGCAGCGCCGCGGTTCCGCCTATCGGCGGCGGCGATCACGCGCGCGGGAATGGGCCGGAGGCGATCGTCTATTTGGACCTCGGGTGCCCGCATTGCGCAGCAACGTGGCCCGACATGCGCGGGCTCCCAATTCGCCTCTGCTTCCGGCACTTCCCGATGCCAGCCAAGCACAAGCGTGCGCCGGCGCTCCACGCGGCCGCCGAAGCGGCCGCGAAGCAGCGAGAGGAGGCGTTTTGGGAGCTGGTCGACGCGCTCTACGCAGACCAGAGCCATCAGGACGACCCGCATCTGTGGGAGCGGGCCGAGGCACTCGGCCTCGACCTGGAGCGCTTCGACGCCGATCGCCGCTCCGCTGAAATCGAGGCGCGGATCAGGCGGGACTTCGAGACTGGCATCCGGGCAGGCGTTACGGGGACGCCCGCAGCGTTCATCCGGAGACAAATGGTCTTGGGGCAGGTAGGGGAGGCGCTCGCAGCGCTCGCCAACTGAGTCGGGGCAACTTGCGGCCCCCCGCTACCATGCCCCCAACACAAAATCCGATGCAAAGAGGTCTCCAGCCGGGGGGCCGAAAGGAAGTACGAATTTAATGAGCATGTTTGATGTACGCCGCGTCTCGGTGGAGGTTGGCGGTGAGGAGATTTCCTTCGAGACCGGAAAGCTGGCCCGTCAGGCCGGCGGTGCGGTCGTGGTTCGCCAGGGAGACACGATGGTGCTCTCCACGGCGACCTCGGACAGGGAGCGCGACGTCGACTTTCTACCGCTGACGGTCGACGTCGAGGAGAAGCACTACGCCGCAGGCAAGATCCCGGGTTCCTTCTTCCGCCGCGAAGCGCGCGCCGGTGAGAAGGCGACGCTGACCGCGCGGATGATCGATCGCCCGCTGCGGCCGCTCTTCCCCAAGGGCTGGCATCGCGAGACGCAGCTCGTCTCGCAGCCGATGTCCGTGGACAGCGTCCATCCGTACGACATCCTGGCCATGAACGGGGCTTCTGCAGCCCTCGCCATTTCCGATATCCCGGTGGCGGAGCACGTCGGCGCGGTCCGGGTCGGGAAGCTCGACGGCGACTTCGTCGTCAACCCACCTGAGGACCGCGGCGAGGACCTGGAGATGGACCTGATCGTCTCCGGCTCGAAGGACGCGATCCTGATGGTCGAGTGCGGCGCCACGGGCGTCACCGAGCAGGAAGTGCTCGATGCCCTGGACATTGCCCACGACGAGATCAAGAAGATCGTCGGCGCGATCGAGGAGTTGCGTGAAGCCGCCGGCAAGGAGAAGCTCGAGGTCGAGGAGCCCGTTGTCGATCCCGACCTGATCGACTCGATTCGCGGGTCCCACGGCGGCCAGCTCGACGAGGCGACCCAGATCCCCGAAAAGCTCCCTCGCCAGGATGCGATCGATTCCGTCGAGGAGGCCGTGCTCGAGCAGTACGCCCCGTCCGAGAACGGCGACGGTCCCGACCCGGAGCGGGCCGCCGAGGTCTCGACGGCGTTCGCGAAGCTCGAAAAGGACGTGATCCGGAAGCGGATCGCCGTCGACAAGAAGCGCCCTGACGGTCGCGCGCAGGACGAGATCCGCCCGATCGAAACGGAGGTAGACGTCGCTCCCCGAGTGCACGGCTCTGCGCTGTTCACCCGCGGTGAGACGCAGATCCTCTCCAGCGTCGCGCTCGGCACGACTCGGATGGACATGAAGGTGGACAACCTCGGGCTCCAGGAGACCAAGAGCTTCTGGCACCACTACAACTTCCCGCCCTTCTCGGTCGGGGAGGCCGGATTCATGCGCGGTCCCAAGCGCCGGGACATCGGCCACGGAGCGCTCGCCGAGCGCGCGCTCGCGGCGACGATCCCGAGCCAGGAGGACTTCCCCTACGTGACGCGGGTCGTCTCCGACACCCTGGAGTCCAACGGCTCGTCCTCGATGGGTTCGGTGTGCGCGTCGTCCATGGCGCTGCAGGCCGCGGGAGTTCCGGTCAGCGCGCCGGTCGCGGGCGTCGCGATGGGCCTGATCAAGGAGGAGGACAGCCACATCGTCCTCACCGACATCGCCGGCGTCGAGGACCACCTCGGCGACATGGATTTCAAGGTCGCCGGCACGAACGAGGGCATCACGGCCCTGCAGATGGACATCAAGATCACGGGCGTCACCTTCGAGATCCTCACCGAGGCGCTCGAGCAGGCACGCAAGGGCCGCCTGTTCATCCTCGAGAAGATGGCCGAGGCGATCGACGCGCCGCGCGAGCAGCTCTCCAAGTTCGCTCCGCGAATCGAGTCGATCAAGATCGACCCCGACAAGATCGGCGCCGTGATCGGCAAGGGCGGGGAGACGATCCGCGCTCTGCAGGAGGAGTTCGAGGCCGAAATCGACATCGAGGACGACGGCACGGTCCGCGTCTACGCCGCCAGCGGCGAGCTGGTCGATGCCTGCGTCCAGCGGATCCAGGCGATGACCAAGGAAGCCGAGATCGGTGACCGCTACAAGGGCAAGGTCGTGAAGACCACGACCTTCGGCGCCTTTGTTGAGCTGACCAAGGGAACCGACGGCCTGCTGCACATCTCGAACGTGAAGCCCGGAGAGCGGGTGGAGACCGTCGAAAGCGTTCTCAGCGCCGGCGACGAGCTAGACGTCACGGTCGCCGAGGTCGACAAGGAGCGAGGCCGGATCGGCCTCCGCCTTTCCGACGATCCGGCGATTGAGGGCAAGACGCCCGAGGAGCTGATCGCGATGGGCACCAGCGGCGGTGGCGGTGGCAGCCGCGACGGTGGAGGTCGCGGCGGCCGCGACCGGGGCAGCCGCGACCGCGGTGGACGCGGGCGCGACGGCGGCGGCAGCCGCGATCGCAGACGTTGACCGAACTCCCTGAGGGCGTCGAGCTCACTCAGCTCGACAACGGCGTTCGCGTCGTCACTGAGGCGATGCCCTCGGTGCGCTCGGTTGCGGTCGGCCTCTGGGTGAGGACCGGTTCCCGCGACGAGGATCCCGCTCAGGCGGGTGTCTCACACTTCCTCGAGCACCTGCTGTTCAAGGGCACCGAGCGCTATTCGGCGATCGAGATCTCGGAGCTCTTCGACGGCATGGGCGCCTCGGTCAACGCCGCAACCAGCAAGGAGTCCACGCACCTGCACGCCCGGTTCCTGGACGAGCACACCGACCGAGCCTTCGACCTGCTCGCCGAGATGCTGCTCGGGCCCACCTACCCGGAGGTCGACTCCGAGCGCGAGGTGGTCTGCGAGGAGATCGCGATGTACGAGGACGAGCCGCAGGATCGCGTCCACGACGTGCTCGCCGAGGCGCTCTTCGGCCAGCACCCGCTCGGCCGGCGGGTGATCGGCCGAGCCGAGATCATCGGCTCGATCGCCGTGCCGGAGATCGACGGCTACCACCGCCGCCGCTACGTCGGTCCAAACATCGTCGTCGCGGCCGCCGGAAACCTCGACCACGCCCACATAGTCGAGCTCGCGTCGCGCCACGTCGCGGCCACCGCGGGCGACCCCGGTGACCCCCCCGACGGAGTCAATGGCCATCAGCCGACGGCGAGCTTCTACCAGAAGGACACCGAGCAGTACCACATCTGCCTCGGGGCGCCGGGAATCTCGCGCGGCGACGACCGCCGGTTCACGCTCGGGGTGCTGGACTCGATCTTCGGCGGCTCCACCTCCTCACGCCTGTTCCGTGAGGTGCGCGAGAAGCGCGGCCTCGCGTACTCGGTCGGCTCCTACAGCGAGCAGTACATGGACGCCGGCGCAGTCGCGACATACGTCGGCACGCGCAAGGAAAACGTCACCGAGGCGATGGAGATCATCGGCCGCGAGCTCGCCCACCTGAGCACCGACGGGGCTTCGGGCGAAGAGCTGGAACGCGCGAAGGAGCACGTCAAGGGCCGAATGGTCCTGGGCCTGGAGTCGAGCGGCGCCCGCATGGGGCGGATCGCCCGATCGACCCTGTTCGACATCCCGCTCCTCTCGCTCGACGAGCTGCTGCGGCGTGTCGACGCCGTCGGGGAGGACGAGGTCGGGGAGCTGGCTGCCGAGCTGTATGACCCGAGTCGCTTTTCGGCCGCCTGCGTGGGGACCGATGAGGACCGTTTCCGCTCCGCGCTCGCGCCGGTCAGCGGCGAGCTCGTCGCTGCTTGACGTTCGGAGCGCGTAATACGCTAGGCCGGTGATACGGGTAGGAGTCTCCGGCGCCGCCGGGCGCATGGGCGCGACGGTCTGCGAAGCGGTTGAGAGCGCGGAGGACATGGAGCTGGTCGGGCGGGCCGATCCGGCGCTCGACACGCCGCTTGCGGACGTACTCGAGCAGGCCGATGTCGTCGTCGACTTCTCGCTCGGGGAGCACGTGCCGGCGAACGTGGCGGAGTGTGTGCGTGCCGGAGTCCACGCCGTGGTCGGGGCGACCGGGTTCGACCTCGAGGAGCTGCGCTCGATCGTCGAGAGCGAGTCTGCGGATGGCGCCCGCTGTTTCGTCGCTCCGAACTTCGCGATCGGCGCCGTGCTGATGATGCAGCTCTCGGCCCAGGCCGCGAAGCACATGCCCGAGTGCGAGATCGTCGAGCTCCACCACGATCGCAAGCTCGACGCCCCTTCGGGGACGGCGAAGCGGACGGCCGACCTGATCCTGAAGGCCGGCGGCAACGTCCACGAGCCGATCCACTCCGTTCGCCTGCCCGGGCTCGTCGCCCACCAGGAAGTGATCTTCGGAGGCGAGGGCCAGACGCTCTCGATCCGCCACGACTCGATCGACCGCAGCTCGTTCATGCCAGGAGTGCTTCTGGCGATCAGACGCGTGGGGGACCAGGCCGACCCGCTCGTGGTCGGCCTCGAAAACTTCCTCTAGACATGCCGGCGCCCCGCAGGAGGCTCGCGGCGGCACTGGTCCTGGGCCTGCTCGCGTTCGCCGGCTGCGGTGGCGACGACGACGCGCCCGAGCCCGCGCAGGCCGATCGCGTGCGACTCGACGTGCTCGTCTACAACGTCGAGTACGGGGGTGGGCCGGCGACCGACGCGGTGATCCGCGACCTCGACGCCGACGTCGTCGGGGTCCTGGAGTCCTACGAGCGTTTGCCCGAGATCGCCAGGAAGACCGGCTACCCCTACCACAACACCTCGCTCCAGCTGCTCTCCAAGTACCCGATCCTCGAGCCCTCGGGCGGCGACGGGCTGTACGCGCTGATCGAGGTCGAGCCCGGCTACGTCGTCCCGTTCTTCAACGACCACCTCGACTACGTCGCTTGGGGTCCGCGGCTACTGCGCAACGGCGATTCGGTCGCGTCAGTGATCGAAAGCGAGAACCAGGTCCGGACCGCTGCGATGGAGGCTCCGTTCGCGGCGATGGCTGAGCTGCTGGATGACGGCTATCCCGTCTTCCTCACCGGGGATTTCAACCAGCCGTCGAGCCTCGACTACGTCGAGGAGACGGCCGGCAGCCGTCCGGAGATCCCCGAACCGGTCGCCTGGCCCGTCAGCGAGAAGCTCTTCGGCCTCGGGTTCCGCGACACGTACCGGGAGACACATCCGGATCCGGTCGAGGATCCCGGCTTCACGCACCGGCCCTCGGGGGAGCGCATCGACTACGTCTACGCAGCCGGTCCGTCGACCACGCTCGACTCGAAGCTCGTCGGCGAGCGCGGCGGCGATGATGTGGACATCGAGGCCGATGTTTCGTGGACTTCCGATCACCGTGCCGTGCTCTCGACTCTCGAAGTGACGCCGGTGGCGATGCCGACGCTCGTCGCGGTCGACGCGCGCCTGCGAACGGTCGGTGACGAGATCGCTGTCACGTACAACGCGCCCGGACCGGGCGGCGAGCTTGCCGTCGTCCCCGAGGGCGGCGACCCCGCCGACGCCATCGAGACGCCGGATGCCTCTGGCGATCGAGGGACGACAAGCCTCGATACGGCCGGCTGGGACCCCGGGGCTTACGACGTGGTGCTCTCCGCGGACGACGGCACGGAGATCGCCCGCGTTTCGCTGCACCTACGCGATCCGCAGGCGCGCCTCGAGCTCTCGACCGACCGGCGCACCTATGCGCCCGGGCAACCGATCGAGGTCTCCTGGGCCCGGGCTCCCGCCAATCGCTGGGACTGGCTCGCGGTCTTGGAGGCCTCGGCACCCGACCCCGAGCGCGACGACTACCTGATCTGGACGTACACCGCCGGCCATTCGGCGGGGACGCTTCCGCCGACGATCGACGGTGGGGCCACGCTCGGCCCCGCCAGTCAGGGCGAGCCGTGGCCGCTGCCCGCGGGGGGCTACGTCGTCCACTACCTCCTCGCCGACGAGTACGAGTCCGCGGGCACGGCCGAGTTCAGGGTCCGCGGCGCCGAGTAGGGCTTACTCGTTCTTTGCCGGACGCAGGGCCCAGCCCTGCTGGGGGAACTCGAGGCGATCGGTCGTGGCGTCGATCCTCGCGGGGGTGAAGCGGCCCCCGGTCAGGTATGTGGCCATGAAATCGCGCACCGCAGGCTGCTCGCTCTCCAGCACCGAACTCGGCGCCTCGATCGTGCCCTGGATCAGGCGAGGGTTCTCGTCGAGGCCGCGCGCTCGCGGGCTCTGCCGGATCACGTCGGTGGTGTGGAGCACCAGGTCGATCCGCGTCCCGTCGCCGAGGCGAACTCGGAAGTGCGCCGGCGAGCAGTGGACGTTGAAGTTCGCGATCTGGATGCGGATGCCGTCGGCGCCCCCCAACCAAGCGGCGTCCTCGCTCGCTCCGAGTCCGCGGCCGGAGGTGTTGGCCCACGGATTGCGGACGTGGCGGCCTTGCAGCGGCTCGTCGGTGACGTGAAAGTGCCACGCGTAGCGTCCGCGGTCGACGATGTCCTTTTCCCAGTACCCCGTGAGGTCGCCACGCTTGCCCTCGACGCGCAGCGTGCGATGGATGCTGCCGCGGCCGCGCTTCGAGATCGAGATCGCGCTCGTGATCCGCCCGGGGATCTTCGGCTGCCGCCTCCAGCGCTCTGGCGGGAGCTGCACCGCCGGGTCGGCGACCCCGCGCTGGTCCTCGTAGCTGTAGGTGACGAAGAACGAGTCGGGCCCGGAAATGTCGAAGTCGTACAGGCGCGTGTACATGTCGCCGAAGCGGTTGATCACGAACACGCTCGAGCCGCTTGCCGACATCGCCACTGAGCGAAAACGCCCTCGCCTCGGCCCGCACATCTCGTAGCTCTCGTCCGACGGCAGCCACGGGTCCATGTACGTGAACCGCTGCCCGCCGCCGCCCAGCAGCCACACGTGGCTGACCTTGCCGGCGCCCACCGGGTGCTTGTTTCCCGCCGGGTCGGTGAACGTCCCGTCCTCGACCGGGGAGGAGACCGACCATGACCAGACGTCGCCCGGGGGGAGCGTGCGCCCGGCGCCGGTCCAGAACGCCGGGCCCCAGCGCACGGTCCAGTTGAACAAGGCCGGATCGCCGAGCGCTCCGTCCATGGTGTAGATCTGGCGCTCGGAGTCGATCGCGATCATTTCGTCGTCGTCGGCCGAGATGCCCTGGACGTCGCCGTCGAAGCACGGCGGTGTCGGCAGCGGCGCCCAGGGCTGCTCGATCTCTGTCTGCTCGGCGTTCGACTTGTAGAAGATCCGGCCGCCGTCGAGGACGAACCAGTAGCGGCGGTTGTAGGTCTGCGTGATCGAGCGCAGGTAGATCTGGTCGGGGAGCGTGGCGGGCGCCGACGTCGGGTCCCCCGGGGCGAGGCCGTTGCCTCGATCCGCTCCGGTGCGGACCGACTTGTCCTCCGGGAGCCCGGCCGTACCCATGCTGAGCTCGGGACAGACCCGCGGCTCGGTTTGCGCGACCAGGACGCCCTGCGCGCCGTCGGCGATCAGGGTGAGGGGGTCGGGTTCCGCTGTGGCCGCCGTGACCCGAACGGCAAGCACCGAGAGGAGGAGAATCGAGGCGGCGAGCGCGCGCATCCAGCGATTGTCGACATCCCGGCCGGGATTTGCGCCGATTGGTCGCATACCGACGAAAAGGCGCCATTCGGTCCCGCTGTAGGGTCTGGGACGTGACTGCCGATCTTGCCTCTCTCGATGCAACCGCACAAGCGGAGCTTGTGCGTTCCGGCGATGCCAGCCCGACCGAGCTCGTCGAAGCCGCGATCGAGCGCGCTCAGCGGGTCAACCCCGAGATCAACGCGATCATCCACGAGCTCTACGAGGAGGGGCTGGCCGAGGCGAAGGGCCCGTTGCCCGACGGCCCCTTCAAGGGCGTTCCCTTTCTGTTCAAGGACCTCGGCGCCGCGTACGCGGGCCAGCCCCTTCACCTCGGAAATCAGGCGCTTAAAGACGCGGATTTTCGAGCCCCCATCGACACGTACCTGGCCCAACGCTTTCGCGCCGCTGGGTTCGTGGTGATCGGCAAGACGAACACGCCCGAGTTCGGAATTCTTCCCACCACGGAGCCGAACGCCCACGGCGCCAGCCGCAATCCCTGGGACACCTCGCGCTCGACCGGGGGATCGAGCGGTGGCTCTGGCGCCGCCACGGCCGCCGGGATCGTTCCGACGGCGCACGCAAACGACGGCGGCGGCTCGATCCGGATCCCAGCGAGCGCCAACGGGCTCGTGGGCCTGAAGCCGACCCGCGCGCGGACCACGCAGGGGCCGGTTCTCGGCGACGGCCTCTCCGGCCTCACGGAGGAGCTGGTCGTCTCGCGATCGGTCCGCGACACCGCAGCGATCCTCGAGGCGGTGCACGGCCCTGCTCCCGGCGACCCCTACGTTGCACCCGCCCCGGAGCGCCCGTACACCGAGGAGGTCGGTGCCGAGCCCGGCAAGCTGCGGATCGCTTTCACGGTGGTCGCCCCGGCGATCGAGACCGATGTCCACCCCGAGTGTGTGGCCGCCGTCGAGAACACCGCACGCCTGCTCGAGTCCCTCGGGCACCAGGTGCAGGAAGGCTCACCGGCCGACGCGGTGCCCTCCGGCGAGGAAGTGGACATCTTCGACTCATTCCTCACCCGCTGGGGAGCTGGGCAGGCATCGTTGATGGACCAGCTCGGCACCGCCCTCGGGCGCGAGCTGACCGCCGACGACGTCGAACCCCTGACCTGGACGCTGGCCGAGATCGGGCGCTCTCGCGACGCGGGCCGCTACCTAACTGACGTTGCGCTTCACCAGGGCCTCTCCCGGATCATCGCGGGCTGGTTCGAGTCGGGCTTCGATCTGCTGCTGACGCCGACGATGGCCGAGCCGCCGGTGCTGCTCGGCACCCACGATGACTCAGGCCCCGACCCGATGGAGGCGTTTCACCGCGCCAGGGGCCAGGGAGCGTTCACCGCGCTCTTCAACGTCACCGGCGGGCCGGCGATTTCGCTGCCGCTGCACTGGACCGAGGATGGGCTCCCGGTCGGCATCCAGCTCGCGGCCCCGTACGGCCGCGAGGACGTGCTGATCAGGATCGCCTGCCAGCTCCAGCAGGCGCAGCCATGGGCGGATCGGCGCCCGGCCGTGTTTGCGGGCTAGATACCATCGCCAACGATGAGCGCGAATGCGAGCACGATCTCGGGCGTGATCACGGCAATGGTGACGCCCTTCAGCGAGGACGGGGGTGTCGATTTCGACGCCGCCCGCTCGCTAGCCCGGCATCTGATCGACAACGGATCGCACGGCCTCGTGGTCGCCGGCACGACTGGGGAGTGCCCAACGCTGGCCGACGCCGAGCAGATCGAGCTCCTGCGGGCGGTTGTCGACGAGGTCGGCGCCGAGGCAACCGTTATCTGCGGCACCGGCACCAACGACACCGCCCACTCGGTGAAGCTCACCCGGGAGGCGACGGAGGCTGGGGCGGACGCGGTGCTGGTCGTCACCCCCTACTACAACAAGCCCAACCGGGCAGGCTTGAAGGCGCATTTCCAGGCGGTGGCCGCCGCCACCGACCTCCCAGTCGTGCTCTACAACATCCCATCACGCTGCGTGATCAACGTCGACCCCGATCTGCTTGGCGAGATCGCCGCCGAGAACGAGAACGTCGTCGCCGTGAAACAGGCGAACAACGACGACCTCGGCCCGATCGATGGGCTCGACATCCTCGCCGGCAACGACGAGATCTTCTGCCGCACCCTGGAGATCGGCGGCACCGGCGGGATCCTCGTCGCCTCGCACCTCGTCGGGCCCGAGATGCGGGAGCTGTACGAGGCGGCAAGCGAGGGCGACCTGGACCGGGCGCGCGAGATCGACGCCCGGATCCAGCCGATCTACGAAGCTACGACCGTGACCTCGAACCCGATCCCGGTGAAGGCCGCGCTCGAGATGCTTGGAATTGTCTCCGGGCGAGTGCGGCTGCCGCATGTCGAAGCCGATGACGAGCAGCGCGCTGCGATCAGGCGGACCCTCGAGGCGTACGGCCTGCTGGCCGCCGCGGCCTAGTGGCCGCGGTTCGAATCCTCCCGCTCGGCGGGCTCGGCGAGATCGGCAAGAACATGACCGTGGTCGAGAGCGATGGGCGGATCGTGATCGTCGACACGGGGCTGATGTTCCCGACGGCGGAGATGCTCGGAATCGACCTCGTGCTTCCCGACTTCTCCTCGCTTCGGGAGCGCGCCGACGACATCGAGGCGATCGTGCTCACGCACGGCCACGAGGACCACGTCGGTGCGCTCCCCTACGTTCTTCGCGAGCTCGGCTTGCCCGACGTCATCTACGGCGGCCCGCTGACGATAGGGCTCGTGCGCTCCAAGCTCGAGGAGCACAAGCTGCGCGATGTGCCGCTCGAGGTGCTCGACGCCGGTACGCAGGTCGACGCCGGCCCCTTCGGCCTCGAGATGATCCACATGACGCACTCGATTCCGGACTCGCGCGCGGTGGCGCTGCACACCGAGCACGGCACGGTCCTGATCACCGGTGACTACAAGTTCGACCAGACGCCGGTCGGGGGGAGGGCTGCCGATGTCTCACGCCTGGCGGAGCTGGGGCGCGACGGGGTGCTGTGCCTGTTCGGGGACTCGACCAACGCCGACCGGTCCGGGGTCGCTCCCTCCGAGTCCAGCGTCGGCCCTGCGCTGCTGGAGGAGTTCGCCCGCTGCGATGGCCGCATCATCGTCACGTCGTTCGCCTCGAACGTGCACCGCGTCGACCAGGTGATCCAGGCCGCGATCGAGCTCGACCGCAAGGTCTCGCTCGTGGGGCGCTCGATGCGCAAGAACTTCAACATCGCCCGCAACCTCGGCATAGTCGATGTGCCTGACGGCCTTCTGATCCAGCCGAAGGAGATCGAGGACTTCCCCGACCACAAGGTGGTCGCGATCTCGACCGGAAGCCAGGGGGAGCCGCTATCGGCGCTCCGCCGCATGGCCCACGGCGAGCACTCCGACGTCGAGTTGCACTCCGGAGACACCGTGATCTTCTCGGCGACCCCCGTGCCGGGCAACGAGCGTGCGGTGTCGGAAACGGTGGACCGGATCTTCCAGATCGGAGCGAAGGTGATCACGGCCGCGGATGCGCCGATCCACGCTTCCGGGCACGGCTGGCAGGAGGAGCTGAAGCTGATGCTGAACCTGACCAAGCCCCGCTATGTGATGCCGGCGCACGGCGACTACAAGCGACTGCGGCTTCACGCCGAGCTCGCGGAGGCGGTGGGCGTCGCGCCAAAGCGCATCTTCCAGAACCGCAACGGGGTGGCGCTCGAGTTGGACTCCGATGGAGCCCGCCTCGGGGAGGACGCACACGTGGGCATGATCTTCGTCGACGGCGTCGACATCGGCGAGCCCGACGATGTCGCGCTGCGCGACCGCCGAATGCTCTCGGCGGACGGCATCTTCATCGTCGTCGCGACGATCTCCTCCGATGACGGCACCTCGGTGGCGGCGCCGGAGGTGATCTTCCGCGGAGTGCCGTTCCTGGACGAGGCCGACGGGCTGGTCGAGGAGCTTCGCGAAGTGGTGGTCGCATCCCTGGCACAGGCAGCAAAGGGAGAGGTCAGGGAGGTGGACCTGCTCCAGGAGGACCTACACGACGATGTCGCCGAGTTCGTCTACGAGCGCCTCCGACGCCGGCCGATGGTGCTGCCCGTCGTGGTTGAGGTCTGATGGAGCGGGTAGGTTGCGGCGCATGAAAAAGATCACAGTCGCACTATTCGTCTCACTGACGCTCGTACTCGGGGCCGCCGCTTGCGGCGACGACGAGGAGACCACCACTGGCGCCGAGTCGGGGGCGACGACCGACGCCGGCACGCACACACGGCGACCGACGACGCCACGGAGGTGACCGTGACCACCAGCGACACCGCTGACGGTTACACCTGGGAGGTCTCGCCGACGCCGACCGCCGAAACGGAGTCGGTGACGCTGGTCAACGAGAGCAAGGAGCAACACGCGCTCATCTTCGCGCGGCTCGGTGAGGGCTTCACGCTCGACGAGGCGTTTGAGCTCGAGGGCAAGAAGGACTCCGCCATCGAGGTGACCAAGGGCACCGGAGCAAAGCCCGGAAAGACCTCAACCCCCGCCGAGGTCACGGAGACCCTGGAGCCAGGTGACTACGCGATCATCTGCCCGATCGTCGGCAAGGACGGCCCCCACTACAAGCTCGGCCAGAGCTTCGAGTTCACGCTCGAGTAGCGGAGGTCGAAAAGCCTCAGGCGCGAAGGGCTGGCCTCAGGCCAGCCCTTCCGCTTCGTACTCGCGCAGAAAGCCCTCGAACAGGCGGCGATGTCCTTCCTCGTCGTGGAGGATGTCGATCACCATGTCGTTCGTGACCGGATCGATGCCGTCGGTGAACTCGATGATCCGGTTGTAGTGCTCAATCGCGCCGTTCTCGGCCTCGATCACGCCGCGAATCACGTGCACGATGTCCGTCTGGTGGTCGGGCGGCTGTAGGTATGACTGCTCCGCCGCGAACTCCTCGGAGCCGGGGACGACCCCGTAGAGCTCCTTGATCCGCTGCGCGAACAAGGTCGCGTGGCCGAGCTCTTCCTGGATGTCCTGCTCGAGCGACTCCTTGATCTCCTGCGCGCGGACGCCGTCCGGGTTCACCGAGTTGGCGATGTAGCTCATCACCGTCTCGATCTCCATCCAGTACGCCTTCTTCAGCAGCTCGAGGACTTCCTCGCGCTGCTCGGAGCTCTCCTCAGACAGGATTCCCCGTGTGGCTGTTGGGTTTCGGCTGCTCATCCCCGTCTTCTACCCACGCGGCGCGGGATGGAAACTCGACGCTGAAGCGGGCCCCTCCGGAGGGGGATGTCCCGGCGGCCACAGTGCCGCCGTGCGATCGAGCAACCGCCTGGACGATCGCCAGGCCGAGCCCGATGCCGGCATCGGTCGAGAGATCCGCTGGGCCGGATCCACGCACGAAGCGCTCGAAGATCTGATCCCCGGCCGCTTCCGGGAGTCCGGGGCCGTCATCAGATACCTCGAGCAGGGCCGAGCCGTTGTCGGTCGCCACGCGGACGTTGATCCTCGTTCCGCCGGGCGTGTGCCTAATCGCGTTGTCGATCAGGTTGGCGACCATCCGGTGCAGCTCGTCCGGGCTTCCCTCAACGGGCACCGGCCCCGCCAGGTCGCTGTCGATCTCGCGTCCGTCGGCGATCGGAAGCGCTTCGACGATCGCATCCTCGGCGATCTCGGTCAGGTCGCAGGAGCGCCACGCCGCGCTCCGGCCGGCGTCAGCGCGGGCGAGTAGCAGCAAGTCCGCGACCAGGCGGCTCATCCGCTGCGCGGAGCGCCGCGCCGATTCGACCATCTCCCGCGCTTCGCCGGGGTCTGCCCCTGCGCTGTCGGGGAGCGTCGTCGCCAGCAGCTCGAGGTTTGCGAGCACGCTGGTCAAGGGTGTGCGCAGCTCGTGCGACGCATCGGCGACGAACTCGCGCTGCGCGGTCACCATCTGCTGGGTCTCGGCACGCGCCGCTTCGAGCTCGGCGAGCATCTGGTCCAGGGTGCGGGCCAGCTCGGCGACCTCGTCGTCCGTCGGCGGGATCGGGAGCTGACGCGAGGGATCGCGGGTGGATGCGATCTCACCCGCGGCAGCCGTCAGGGCGGCAATCGGGCGCATCGCTCGGCGCGCAATCGCAACGCCCGCAAGAGCGGCCAGGGCCGTGCCGGCGAGGACGCCGCCGCCGAGGAAGAGCCACATCCGGCCGATCGTCTTCTCAAGGCCACTGGTGTCACGGGCGTACTGGACGTACAGCCGCGGAATTCCGATCGCCGTCGAGCTAATCGGCGTCGATGCGACTCGGAGGCCGTCGACCTCGACGATCTCGGAGCTCGGGGCGCCGAGGTCGGGAGCCCCGGGCGACTCGTAGTTCTGGAAGACCTGGCCATCCGGGGTGACGATTCTGATCGCCTTCGCCTCGGCGGCCATCGCGTCGGGCCTGGTGTTCAGGCTGACGCCTCCCTGCAACTCGAAGGCGATCTGGCTGGCGGCGGTGCGCAGCTCGTCGTCGAAGTCGTCGCTGAGACGGTCGCTGACGAGGCGCCCGACCACGAGCGCGAAGATGACGAGGATCACGAGCGTCAGTCCGGCGGAGACTGCGGCCAGACGCCACCGGATCGAGAGCCCGCGCACTTCTGCCTCAGTCCGCCCTGATCACGTATCCGGCGCCGCGCTTGGTGTGCAGGATCCGCGACCCTCCGTCGGCCTCCAGCTTTCGCCTCAGGTTGGAGATAAAGACGTCGATCGTGTTAGTCATCGAGAAGGGGTCGTAGCCCCAGACGTCTTCGAGCAGGCGCTCGCGTGAGACCACCAGGCGCTCGTTTCGCATCAGGTACTCGAGCAGCTCGAACTCGCGGCTGGTGAGGTCGATCTCGCGCTCGCCGCGAACGACTTCGTGTGTGTCCGGGTTGAGGCGCAGATCGCCGACCACCAGCGCTGCGCTGCCGCGCGGCGGGCGCCGGCGCATCAGGGCGCGGGCGCGGGCCAGCAGCTCACGGAGCTCGAACGGCTTCACGAGGTAGTCGTCCGCGCCCGCGTCGAGCCCGACGACGCGGTCGTCGGTGTCGGCGCGGGCGGTCAGGATCAGGATCGGGACATCGCCCGCCTCCCGCAGGCGGCGGCAGACCTCGACTCCGTCGAGCCGGGGGAGCCCGAGGTCGAGCACGACCAGATCCGGGATGAAGTCCGTGGCCGCGTCGAGCGCTTCGACGCCGTCCGCCGCGCTGCGCACTTCGTGGCCGGCCTGGCGAAGCGCCCTGCGAACGACCTCGGCGATCTCGGCGTCGTCCTCGACCACCAGCACGCGTCCCGGCGCCTGACGTTCCGGTGCCCGAGCATCTGCCATTAGATCAATTGTGTCGCGCTTCGCCTAACCATCAGATCATCTGCTCCCGCGCTCCTCATGCGATGTTAGGTCCATCTGGCGCCAATCGGGCGATTATTTAGCGCCCGTTTAGCGCCTATGCAGCGGCGCTCGCAGGGACACGGCGGGCGATGTCGAAGCCACATTCGTGCGTTCCACACGCAAGGGTTCCAGTCGCCGCCGTTCGGGCTCCACTCGCCGCAGGCGCGGCGGCGCGAACACTGCTCGGGCTCGAGCGGCGATGAACGAGCGCAGGGCCGCGATGAACGAGCGCATCGAAGCGCTCGAGCAGCGTCAGCTCGACGTGGTCGGACTGGCGCTGATCGCGATCGGCTGTTTACCTCGGTTTCGTGCTCTACGGTGGCTGGGACGGAGGCCGAGTCGGTTCTTGGGTGACGACGGGCAGCGAATACGCGGCGGGCGCGGGGGCTGACCTGATCCCGATCGCATTCGCCGGAGTCGGCCTGACCCTGATTCTGCGCCCCTTCATCTCCTCGCCCGGAGCGGTGAACGCCGGCGCCGTGCTGCTCGGCTGCGGGGTGCTGCTCGCATTCGCGGCCGAGACCGCGGGGATCGGCCCCGACACGCCGGCGCGCACCGATGCCTACTTCGATCCCGCGTTCATCCGCGCGCATGGCGGCGCGATCGGCGAAGCTCTGTACTGGTGCTCGACGACGCTCTTCCAGCGCCTCGGGGCGACGATCATCGCGGTGCTGCTGATCGTCTCGGGCGTGGTTCTCGCCACGGGCGGGACGATCGCGGGAGCACTTCGCGGCACCGGGCGGGCGGCCACCCGGGCCGCGCGCGGGACGCGGGAGTTGACGCAGGCCGTCCGCGCTGCGCGCCCAGCGCCGCAGACGCCGGGGTTCCCGACCGCGCCGACGCACCCGATGCCGGCCGACACCTTCGAGACCGACCCGATACAAAGCCGCGGCGACGCATTCCCCGAACCGTTCCCGCACTTTGACGCGGCCGATGAGTGACGAGCCTGGCGTCGACGCCGAGGATCGCGCCGACGAGCGCCCGGCAGGCGACGAGGTGGCTCCCGAGCCGCCCGAACCCGTGGGTGAGGAGATCGCCGTCGAGCGCACGCCGATGGGAAGCAAGCGTGGTATCACCGAGTCGGAGGAGCGCAATTACGAGGCGCCCCCGATCAAGCTGCTGAAGCAGGGCAGCGCGGCCGATCAGGGACCGGACACCCGCGATCGCGAGGCGACCGGCAAGGCGCTGCTCGAGGCGCTCGCAAGCTTCGGAGTCGAGGCTCGGATCGTTGGAGTGGTGAGCGGGCCGCATGTGAGCCGTTACGAGCTTCAGCTCGCTCCTGGTACCAAGGTGGGCGCGATCGCGAAGCTCAAGGACGACCTCGCATACGCCCTCGCCTCGACGGACATCCGCATCCTTGCGCCGATCCCCGGTAAGCGCGCGGTCGGGGTGGAGGTTCCGAATCACCACCGGAAGCTGGTCAGGCTGGGCGACATCTACAGGGGTCGCCCGAAGGGCAGCTCGCCGTTGCTCGCCTGGCTCGGCAAGGACGTTTCCGGCGAGGCGATCTGCGCCGACCTCTCGAGGATGCCCCACATCCTCGTCGCCGGCACCACCGGCTCCGGAAAGTCGGGCTGCATCAACGCGATCCTGACCTCGATCCTGATGCACGCCTCTCCGAACGAGGTTCGCACCGTGCTCGTGGACCCGAAGCGGGTGGAGCTGAATCACTATGAGACCATCCCTCACCTGCTGACGCCGGTCGTCACGGCCCCCCGCGTCGCGGCCAACGTGCTCGCGAACCTGATCGGGGAGATGGAGAGCCGCTACGCGGTGATGGGCCAGGCCCGGGCGCGCAACCTCCCGGAGCTGAACCGGGTCCGAGCGAAGGCCGGCGAGCCGCCGCTTCCGCACATCCTGTGCGTGATCGACGAGCTCGCGGACCTGATGATGATCGCTCCGGCCGAGGTCGAGGACTCGATCATCCGCCTCGCTCAGAAGTCGCGGGCGGTCGGGATCCATCTCGTGCTCGCAACGCAGCGGCCCTCCACCGACGTGATCACCGGGACGATCAAGGTCAACATCCCCGCGCGGATCGCGTTTTCGGTCGCCTCCCAGGTCGACTCGCGGGTGATCCTCGACCAAGGCGGCGCCGAGAGCCTGCTGGGTGCGGGAGACATGTTGTTCCGCGACGTCAGCACGTCGAAGCTTCAGCGAATCCAAGGGGCGTTCGTGCACGAGGACGAGATCGCCCGCATCACCAAGCATTGGTCCCGGCAGGGCGAGCCCGAGTTCGCGATCGAGCTGCTGGAGGCGCGCCCCGACGCGGATGAGCCCGGGGCCGGGGAGCTCTCGCCGGACGAAGATGACCTGCTCGAGGATGCGGCCCGGATCGTGGTCGAAAGCGGCACCGCCTCGGTTTCGATGATCCAGCGCCGCCTGCGGGTCGGCTATACCCGCGCCGGGCGACTGATCGACATGCTGGAGCGACGGGGTGTGATCACGGGCTACGAGGGATCGAAGCCGCGCCAGGTGCTGGTCGGCTACGCGGACCTGCCAAGGGTGATGGGCGACGTTACGAACGCTCCGGAGCCCGAGGCGCTCGGCGACGATCCCGGAACCGAGGATCGCGAAGCCGTTGCCGGCCCGATCGACGGCTGACGCGCACAAACCACCACTCGCGGGCAAGAATGCCTGCTGATGGCTGCCGACTACCCACCCGAGCCACTCTCGATCGGCGAGGTGCTGAAGCAGGCGCGCCAGCGCGCCGGCATGGAGATCAGCGTCGCCGAGGAGAAAACGAAGATCCGCACGCGTTATCTGCGCGCGCTGGAGGGCGAGGAGTGGGACGCCCTGCCCGGCGACGTCTACACGAAGAGCTTTCTGCGCACGTACGCGCAGCTGCTCGGGCTCGACGCCGAATCGCTGGTCGACGAGTTTCGGCGCCGTCGGGAGGACCCACGTGGTGTCGGCCACTACCCGATCACGGAGCCGATGCTTCGCACCCGCAGGCGGGCCGACCAGACCGGAAGGGACTGGGCGCCGGGCAGGGGGCTCGCCATCGGCGCCCTGATCGTCATCCTCCTTCTGGTGCTGTTGGTGCTTGGGTTGACCGGAGGCGAGGACGGGGGCGAGGAGTCGCCGGCTCCGGAGATCGCCAATGACGATCGGCGCAGCGGGCAGGAGCGCGGCTCGGCCGAGGGCCGGCCGGCAGCCCTGCCGCTGATCCTTGTCGGGGGCGACGCCGCCCCGGTGCAGCTCTGTCTGCTGAACGGTGACGGGAAGGAGCTCTTCGACGACATCCTCCATCGCGAGCAGCAGCTCGAGTTCGACTCCTACAGCTACCAGCTGCGCTTCCCGGAGGGACTGGGTCCGAGCGAGATCGACGTCATCGTCGACGGCGAGCCGCTGGATCTGGGAGTCGCTCCCTCGGGCTCGATCGGCTACCGGATCGCGGCATCGGGAAAGCCGAGCGGGCCGGACGAGGTCGGGGGGTCGGGATGTCCGTGAACCCGCGGGCGGGCATCCTGGTCACCGGCACCGAGGTGATCACCGCCCGGATCAGCGACCGCAACGGTCCCTGGATCTCGGAACGGCTCGGGGAGCTGGGGATCGAGGTCGCCCACATCATCTGCGTCGCCGACCGTGCCGAGGACCTGGAGGGCGCGCTTCGTTTCCTCGAGGGCGAGGGAACGGATCTCGTGGTCACGAGTGGCGGGCTGGGCCCGACCGCCGACGACCTCACCGCCGAGGTGGTCGGGCGCTTCGCGGGCGCCGAGATGGTGGTCGACGAGGAGATGGAGGGCAAGATCGCGGCGATCCTCGAGCGCTTCGCGCGGCGCTTCAAGTTCGATCCGGAGAGCCTTCGGGTCGCTAACCGCAAGCAGGCCACGGTGCCCGAAGGCTCGACCATGATCGACCCCGCGGGCACGGCGCCCGGGCTGGTGGTGCGAGCGCGCGACGTGGTGGTTGTCGTTCTCCCCGGGCCCCCTCGCGAGCTTCACGAGATGTGGCCGCAGGCAGTGGAGACCGAGCCGGTGCGGGAGCTGCTCGCCCGAGCGGACCCCTACGTGGACGTATCCCTGCGCCTGTTCGGGGTCCCCGAATCGGAGATCGCGCGCACCCTGCGCGAGGTGGAGGCCGAGAGGGACATTTCGGCGCTGGAGATCACGACCTGCCTGCGACGCGCCGAGCTTCACGTCGACATCCGCCACCGGCCCGGAGCGGAGGGCGATGCCGAGCTCCTGGTGCAGCGGATCAGGGAGGCGCACGGGGACGATGTCTTCAGCGACGACGGCAGCTCGCTCGACGACCAGATGGCGAACCTGCTCCAGGGGCACACGTTGGGAGTCGGCGAGTCGTGCACGGGTGGGATGCTCGCCTCGCGGCTGACCGAGCGACCCGGCGCGTCCGAGTACTTCGCCGGCGGCGTGGTCGCGTACTCCAATGCCGCAAAGGCCTCCTTGCTCGGCCTCGACCCAGCGTTGATCGAGTCGCACGGCGCGGTGTCGCGAGAGGTGGCCGAGGCGATGGCGGCGGGAGCGCTTGAGCGCTTCGGCGCCGACATCGGGATCGGGATCACGGGAATAGCCGGGCCTGACGGCGGCACCGAGGAGAAGCCCGTCGGATACGTGTGCGTGAGCGTCGTCCGCAGCGGGGGAGAGGGAACCACCCGCGACATCGTGATCCCGGGCGACCGCGACGACATCCGCGACCGGACCGTGACGCTTTCGCTGCACATGCTGCGACGACTGCTGCTGGGCGAGGGCACGCCGTTCCCGGAGACGTGAGCCAGCTCGAACCCTTCGAGCCTGCGTTCGACGCCGCCGCGATCGGCGACCTGCGGGCGCGGCTCGAGCGCTCGCGCTGGCCTTCGCAGCCCGAGGGCTTCGGCTGGGCGGGCGGGATGGACTTTGCTTACCTGCGCGAGCTGTGCGAGTACTGGCGGGCCGGGTATGAGTTCGAACGCGTTCCGGCGGCGCTGGCGGCACACCCGAATCACCGCTGGGACGGGATCCACTTCGTCTGGGCGCGGTCGGGCGGCGAAGGGCTGCCGATCCTGCTCACGCACGGCTGGCCCGGGGGCCCGATCGAGTTCACGAGCCTGCTGCCGCTGCTGCTGGAGGCCGGCCACGACTGCGTCGTGCCGTCGCTGCCGGGCTACGGCTTCTCGGCGATCCCCGCTCAGCCCCTGAACGTGATCGCGGTTGCCGACCGCCTACGCGCCCTGATGGAGGTGATCGGCTACGAGCGCTGGGCCGTCCAGGGCGGCGACTGGGGCGCGGTGACCTCGGCGCGAATGGCGGCAAGCGCGCCGGATCGGGTCGCGGCGCTGCATCTGAACGCGGTCTCGCTGTTGCCGCGCCCGGCCGATCTCAGCACGCCGCCGCTGAGCGAGGCCGAGCAGGAATTCATCCAGGGGGCGATGCGGTGGCGGGTCCGCGAAGGCTTCCACATGCTGGTTCACGCCTCAGCCCCGGACTCGCTTGCCGTCGGGCTGCAGGATTCCCCGGCCGGCCTCGCCGGTTGGCTGGTGGAGAAGTACCGGCGCTGGTCGGACTGCGATGGCGACGTGGAGAGGCGGTTCTCCAAGGACGAGCTGTGTGACTTCCTGACGCTCTACTGGGCCACGGGGACGATCGCGTCCTCGTTGCGCCTCTACTGGGCCGAGGCGCGCGATCGCTGGCGGCTGGCGCCCGACGAGCGGATCGAGGTCCCGGCGGCCGTCGCGGACTTCCCACACGAGATCGTGCGGGCGCCGCGAGAGTGGGCCGACCGAACCCTCGCCGACCTGCGCTCCTGGTCCGAAATGCCGCGCGGCGGGCATTTCGCGGCCTTCGAGGAGCCTCGGCTGCTCGCCGACGACGTGATCGGATTCCTGGCCGGGCTCTGAGGACCACCCCCTCCTTTGCCTGGGGAGCGAGAGGAAGACGAACAGCAGCACCGAGAGCAGCACCGTCGCTTGGCGGCGGCCCGTTGGGGCGTTTTGGACGCCATAGCGTCGGAAATGCCCGAATCGAGCGCCACGCCTGCGGAAATGGCGCTTTTCTTCCGCATACCGAAACAAAGGCGCCAATCGGCCCATTGCGCCGCCGATTCACCCCCTCGATGCTGCCGTTTCGTCCCACTCCCGCCTTCCATGCTAGGCCTGGCCGAGCAGGAACGAGCGCGCGCGCTCGGCGACGAGCTCAGGCTGCTCGTCGACGATGAAGTGGCCGCAGCCGGGCACGAACTCGAGCCGGCCCTGGTCCGAATGCGCCTCAAACCCAGGAAGCAGATGCCGGGTGATGAGGACATCGTCCTCGCCGAAGAGGATCAAGGCTGGGACAGTCAGCCTCTCTGAGCGCCAGTGCCCGACCGCTGCCTGCCTGAACACCCTTCAGGTAGTAGCGGTAGAGCCTGCTGACGGCGTCGGCGCGAGCCGGCTCGCGGAGGCTGTCTGCAAATTCGTTGACTTCGGCATCGAGGAAGGCATCGCGGCCATTTCCCTTCGTCAGGAGCCGGAAATCGGCTTGCAGCGCGCCGATCACCCGCCGCCACATGTACCAGTGCTGCGGCCAGCCGTGGAGCAGGATCGCCGGGGACGCGTCGGCCGGTCCGGCCTCTGCGACGTGGACGCGGATCCCGTTCAGGTCGAGGAACACGTGGCGGACACCCTCCACGTGCGGTATCTCGCGCACCATTCGGCGCAATCTAGTTGCAGTCGTGACCCACTCGTCACGTCGAGCCGCGTAGCGTCCAGGGGGTGGCGAAGGAGCGGCTGAAGAGCCCACGGGCGCGACTGTTCGTGGCCCTCGACCTCCCAGGCGAGATTCGCGAGGCGGTGGTTGCGTGGCAGCGCCGTGAGCTCGTCGACCCGGCCCTGCGGGTAGTCCCACCGCAAAACCTGCACGTGACGCTCGCCTTCCTCGGCTGGCGGGCCGAACGCGACATCGAGCCGATCGCCGAGCTGCTCGCGGACCTGCCGCTGGCGGCGCCGGCGCTGCGCTTCGTCTCCGAGCCCGTGGGGAAGGGCGGAAGCAAGCGGCGGCCGGCCCTGTTCGCGCTCGATGCGCCGTCCGAAGGGGTGATGGCGGTCCACGAGGAGATCGCCGCCCGGCTCGAGGCCTCGGGCCTCTACGAGCGCGAGAAGCGGCCATTCTGGTCGCACGTGACCGTCGCCCGCGTGAAGGCCGAACGGCGGGGCTCGAAGAAGCCGCGACAGGTGAGCACGTTCCCCGGGCCGCTACCCGAGTTCCTCACCGTACACGCGTTCGATGCCGTCCGGGTCTCTCTCTACCGTTCGAATCTCCGGCCCCAGGGCGCCGAGTATGCGCTCCTGGCCCAGACAGAGTTGCCGCGCGAGATGCCGGATGCGGCGATGAAGAGGTGATTTGAAGATGGCAGAAACGAAGCGAGCTCCCCTCAAGGAGGCAGGCGCCACGGACGCTGCGAAGGCGAAGGAGGCGAAGGCCAAGGAAGCGGCGCTTGCCGCCGCCGTGACCCATATCGAGCGCGAGTTCGGAGCCGGGTCGGTGATGAAGCTGGGCGACGACGCCCACGTGCAGGTGGACGCGATCCCGACCGGAGCGCTCTCCCTCGATCTCGCGCTGGGCGTCGGCGGCGTCCCGCGGGGACGAGTGGTCGAGATCTTCGGGCCCGAGTCCTCCGGGAAGACCAGCCTCGTCTACCACATCATCGCCGAGGCTCAGGCCCGCGGCGGTGTCTGCGCCTTCGTCGACGCCGAGCACGCGATCGACCCGATCTACGCCCGGCGTATCGGTGTCGACACCGACGAGCTGCTCGTTTCCCAGCCCGACTTCGGCGAGCAGGCGCTGGAGATCGTCGACGTGCTGGTGCGCTCCGGAGCCGTGGACGTGGTCGCGGTGGATTCCGTGGCGGCGCTGACGCCGCGGGTGGAGCTCGAGGGGCAGATGGGGGAGCAGACCGTCGGCCTGCAGGCCCGGCTGATGTCGCAGGCGCTGCGGAAGCTGACGGGCAACCTCAACCGCGCCAACACCGTCTGCCTGTTCACGAACCAGATCCGCGAGAAGATCGGGGTGTCGTTCGGCTCCCCGGAGACCCAGCCGGGTGGGCGGGCGCTGAAGTTCTACTGCTCGCAGCGGCTCGACCTCCGCCGGATCGAGACCCTGAAGGAGGGCACGGAGGCGGTGGGCAACCGCGTCCGGGTGAAGGTGGTCAAGAACAAGGTCGCGGCGCCCTTCAAGCAGGCGGAGTTCGACGTCGAGTACGGCGTCGGGATCTCCAAGGAGGGCTGCATCCTCGACCTCGGCATGGAGCACGACCTGGTCCAGAAGTCGGGTTCGTTCTTCTCCTACGGAGAGCAGCGCCTCGGCCAGGGCCGTAACAACTCCAAGCAGTACCTGGTCGAGCACCCCGAGCTCACCGACGAGATTGAGGGCCTGATCTACGAACGGCTCGGGATCGAGCGCCCGAAGGCGCCCGAGCGGGCCGTGAAGGCCAAGGCACTCCAGGAGCCCGAAGCGGCCGCCAAGGACGAGGGCGCCGAGGGAGACGAGGCCGAGCGCAAAGCGGCATAGGGCGAATGCCCGACGATCCACTTTCCCTCGCCGTCAAAGCGCTGCGGCAGCGCGAGCGCACAAGCTGGGAGCTCGCCGAATGGCTTCGGAAACGGGGCGTGGGGGAGGGCGACGTCGAGGAGACCATCGCCACCCTCGAGGACTTCGGCGAGCTCGACGACGCCCGTTTCGCCCGCCGCTACGCCGAGGACAAGCGCGAGCTGCGCGGGTGGGGGGCCGAACGGATCCGGGAGGCGCTCACTGCCCGGGGCGTCGGACGGGTCGAGATCGATGCAGCTCTGGTGGACGGCTACGAGCAGGAGCTGGAGCGGGCGATCGCGCAGCTCGGGGGGCGGACCGAGCCGCTCCGCACCGACGCAGCCAGGGGGCGTGCGCTTGCCTTTCTGATCCGTCGTGGCTACCCCTACGAGCTCGCCTACGAGGCGATCCACAGCAGCGAGCGCAAGGCAGCTTGACCGCCGTCGATTCCGCGCAAGCTGCGGCTCAGAGACGGAAAACGGTTGCTAATTGGGGGATTCGGGTCTACTCTTTCCCTGTGGCCGCGATGCGGCCGAAGACTCTCTCATCAACTGTGACTCGGAACTTGAAGACTGGACCAGACCATCACCACTCTCTGACGACGCGGAGGTGCGGCGCCTAGCCGACCGTTCGCCGTCGGGCGCAGAAATCGGCTGCCGCGGCGCTGCTGCCGCGACGGCATCGATCCGATAGCAGCGTGAGCGTGTCTCCGGCCGCCTCAGGTCACGGACCGGTCCAGGTTGGGCCGGCGCAAACCGAGACCTTGAGAAGCCCGTGAAAGGGCAGAGAAGAGGAACCGATGGAGATTCAGCTACCGGGCCTTGATTGGTGGCGGCGGCGCCAGGACGCTCCACCGCCTGCGCAGCCACCTGAGGCTGCGGTCCCAGTCGAGCAGCCGCTTGAAGTACCCGCGACAGCTCACGCTTCCGTGGACGAGGAACTGCGTGTCCGCCGCGAAGAGATCGCGCGGATGGAGGAGCGCGCCCTGCGCGAGCAGCGCTCGCTCGAGCTCCAGCGCGAGGATCTGGAGCGCCGCGGCCAGGCACAGGACGATCGCCAGCGAAACCTCGAACAGCAGGTCGAGGAGCTGAAGCAGGCGAAGCGCGTTCAAAGGCGCGAGCTCGAGCGAATCTCGGGGCTGAGCGCAAGCCAGGCAAAGCAGTTGCTGCTGGCCGAGGTCGAGCAGGAGGCACGACACCAGGCCGGCATGACGCTGCGACGGATCGAGGAGGAGACCCAGCGCGAGGCCGAGCGCAGGGCGCGGAACATCCTCGCGATCGCCACGCAGCGGCTGGCGGCGCAGCACGCGAGCGAGACGACCACCCGGCTCGTGGAGCTTCCGAACGACGAGATGAAGGGCCGTGTGATCGGCCGCGACGGCCGCAACATCCGCGCCCTGGAAAGCCTGACCGGCGTCGACGTGATCATCGACGAGACCCCGAACGCGGTCGTGGTCTCGAGCTTTGACGGCATCCGGCGCGAGATCGCCCGCCTGACGCTCGAGAAGCTGATCGCCGACGGGCGGATCACTCCGGCCCTGTGCGAGGAGGCCTACGCGAAGGCGAAGGCCGAGGTCGAGGCATCGGCGGTCGAGCGCGGCGAGCAGGCGGTCCTCGAGGCGCGCGTGCACGGCCTGGCCCCAGAGCTGGTCGAGCTCCTGGGCCGGCTGTCGTTCCGAACCAGCTACGGGCAGAACGTGCTCGACCACCTGGTCGAGTGCTCGACGCTTGCGGGGTTGATGGCCGAGGAGCTCGGCGCATCGGTCGAGACCGCTCGCCGGGCCGCCCTGCTGCACGATCTTGGAAAGGCGGTCACGCACGAAGTCGAGGGGCCGCACGCTCTTGTTGGAGCGACGATCGCCCGCCGCCACGGCGAGCCCGAGGCGGTGGCGCACGCGATGGAGGCGCATCACAACGAGGTCGAGCCGAAGACGGTCGAGGCGGTGATCGTGCAGTCGGCCGACTCGCTGTCGGGCGCCCGACCCGGGGCGCGTGGAGAGGCACTCGAGCAGTACGTCACCCGCCTGCGTGATCTCGAGGAGATCGCGCAGCGCAACGCCGGCGTCGAGCGCGTTTACGCGATGCGCGCCGGGCGCGAGCTGCGGGTGATGGTCGACCCGGGCGAGATCGACGACGACGACGTCGCCCTGCTCTCTCACCGGATCGCCACCGCGATCGAGGGCGAGCTCGACTATCCGGGCCGGATCAAGATCACGGTGATTCGCGAGAGCCGCTCCACCAGTTACGCGCAGTGAGACCGAATCGGCGGCCGCTGGGCGCCTGCGCTCGGTTGTAGGATCGCGTCCGCATGGAGCAGACACCGTTCTTCATCGCCGGCGCCATTCTCGTCGTCCTCGCCCTGATCGTTTCCTTCATCGGTCTGCGGAACGAGAACTTCCCTTCATCCCGGGGGGCGATGACGGCCGGAATCGGGCTGATCGCGCTTGTCGTCGTTGGAACCGCCGCCGCGGCGGTGATCAACGCCCGCGACGAGCAGGAGCACCGCCGCGCCGAGCTCGCCCACGAGGCGGGCGAGGAATCGGCGGAGGCCGAGCAGACCGGGACCGAGGGCCCGGCTGGAGCCTCCGAGGAGGAGCAACAGACCGCGCAGGAGGGCCAGCAACAGCAGGAGCAAGCGGGGGGCGGGGAGACGCTCGAGGTCTCCTCACCCGAGGACGGCGGTCTCTCGTTCGAGCCCCCGGAGCTGGAGGCGGCGCCGGGCGAGGTGACGGTCGACTACGAGAACCCATCGAGCGTCTCGCACAACGTCGCGATCGAGGACAACGGGGGAGAGACGGTGGCCGAGGGCGATTTCGTCACCGACGGCGAGTTGAGCACGGCGAGCGCCGAGCTCGAGCCGGGGGACTACGTCTTCTACTGCGCGGTGCCGGGGCACAGGGAAGGCGGGATGGAAGGGCCGCTGACGGTCGAGTAGGCGAACCTCCTTGAGGACTCGCGCCGCACGAAACGCGACAAGCGCTAGGGTCCGGTCATGGGCCTGCTCGGAGATTGGGCGAAGTCGAAGCGGATGAGTCAGCCGGTGCGCGGTACGGCCCAGGTCGTGTCGGCGAGCATGCCCCCCTACGACGCGACCTCGTCGAACTGCTCGATGCACCTCGTGGTCAGCGCCGAGGGCCTGGAGCCCACCCCGGTCGAGCACACCGCGATGGCCTCGGTCAAGCGCTGGCCGACTCCTGGCGTGACCCTGCCCGTCACCGTGGACCTGGCCGACCCGACGCGCCTCAAGATCCACTGGGATGACGTCCCGACCGGTGACCAGACGGCCATGCAGCAGGCCGAGCAGATGGCCGAGATGATGAAGGGCGGCGCCGGGGCCACGGCCCAGGGAGGTGGAATGGACCTGGGCGCGGTTATTGCGCAGGCAACCGGAGCGGCGGGCGGGCAGACGAAGCCCGCCGCGGACGACGTGGCCGGGCAGATCGAGAAGCTGAGCCACTTGCACGGCTCTGGCGCGCTTTCGGACGAGGAGTTCGCGGACGCGAAGCGCAAGCTCCTCGAGAACCTCTGAGCCTGGCGCCGCTCATGTCTCGCGCCGGCTATAGCCCGTGGTGGGGCCACTCGGGAGCCCGGCCCTCCTTGAAGGCCCGCGCGCCGATCGCGTGCGAGTCGCGGCGCATGAACATCGACAGCGATTGCTCGATCTCCTGTCGCAACTGCTCCTCGTAGGTACGGCCGACGTTTCGGACCATCGTCTCCTTGTCGCTGCGGATCGCTCCCTGCGGCAAGGCGGCGACCTCGTGTGCCAGTTCCAGCGCGCGCTCCAGCGCCTTGCCCTCGGGGACGACCTCGTTCGCGAGGCCGATCCGCAGCGCCTCCTGCGCATCCACTGGCCTGCCGGTGATGATCAGCTCCATCGCCTTCGCGTAGCCGACGACCAGCGGCAGGCGGACCGTCATCCCGTCGCCCGCGACGATGTTCCAGCGCCTCTCCAGGGCGCCGAAGACGGCGTTCTCGGCGACGATCCGGATGTCCGCGAGAACGGCGTTCTCGAGCCCCGCGGCGACCGCCCAGCCGTTGACCGCGGCGATCACCGGCTTAAAGACGTCGGGGCGCCGCGTGTAGCCGCAGTCGCCGGGTGAGTTGTAGACATGGGTGCGGTACTCGTCCCAGTCGTCCATTCGCATCTCCGCCGCGTCGGCGAGGTCCCAGCCGGCGCAGAAGGCGTCGCCCGCTCCGGTGATCACGAGCACGAACTCGTCGTCAGCGTCGCGGAACCGCCGCCATGCGTGATGAAGCTCGTCGTTCATCTTCCGGCTGACCGCGTTTCGCTGCTCGGGGCGGTTGTACGTGAGCACGGTGACGTGACCGTCGCGCTCGTAGGTCAGGGTCTCGTATTCCATCTCTCTCCTCTGTCCTTGGGGTTGGCGGGAAGCTACGCTCTGCCGACCGTGAAGCGCTATCACGTGACCACGTTCGGGTGCCAGATGAACGAGCACGACTCCGAGCGGATGAAGGGGATGCTCGAGTCGCTCGGCTACTCCGAGGCGCCGGAGCGCGCCGAGGCCGACCTGATCCTCTTCAACACGTGCTCGATCCGCGAGTCCGCCGACAACCGCTTCGTCGCCCACCTCGGAGAGGCGAAGCGCCTGAAGGGCGAGGACCCGGAGCGGGTGGTGGGCGTCGGCGGATGTTGGGCGCAGTCGGTCAAGGAGGAGGTCTTCGAGCGCTTCCCGTTCGTCGACGTCGCCTTCGGCCCCGGACAGATCCATCGCCTGGCCGAGTTCCTCAACTCCGACTCTCTGACCGCGCAGGGCTACTTCGAGTTCGAGGACCTCTCCGGGCACCTGCCGATGAAGCGGGGGCGAGAGTTCCAGGCCTGGGTGCAGATCTCCCAGGGGTGCAACTGCGTCTGCTCGTACTGCATCGTGCCCTCCACCCGGGGCAGGGAGGTGAGCCGCGCTCCGGCGGAGCTGATCGCCGAGATCGAGGGTCTCGCGGCAGACGGGGTGCGCGAGGTGACGCTGTTGGGCCAGAACGTGAACAGCTATGGCCGCGACCTTCCTTCGGAGGCGCGAATCACGTTCGCGGAGCTGCTTCGAGGCGTCGACGCGATCGACGGCATCGACCGCATCCGCTACACCAGCCCGCACCCCAAGGACATGCGCGAGGACGTGATCCGGGCGCACGCCGAGTGCGGAGCAGTCTGCGAGCACATCCACCTGCCGCTGCAGTCCGGCTCCAGCCGGATTCTGAAGGCGATGCGGCGCACCTACAACCGCGAGCGCTACCTCGATCGGGTCGCCCTGATCCGAGAGCACCTGCCCGACGCGGCCCTGACCACCGACATCATCGTCGGGTTCCCGGGCGAGACCGAGGATGAGTTCACGCAGACGCTCGAGGTCGTCGACGAGGTGGGCTTCGACGGCGCCTTCACCTTCATCTTCTCTCCCCGTCGCGGCACGCGTGCGGCCGAGCTTCCGGACCAACTTCCCCACCCCGTCAAGCGCGAGCGCATGCAGCGCCTGGTGGAGCTTGTACAGCGGCGCGCTGAGGAGCGCTCACAACGCTTCCTGGGCCGAACGATGGAGGTTTTGGTGGAAGGACCCAGCCGGAACGACCCGGCCCGCCTGCGCGGTCGTACGCGCCACAACAAGACGGTCAACTTCGACGGAATCGCCGAGCCTGGCGAGCTGGTCGAGGTCGAGATCGGCGGCGCCACCTCGACGACGCTCTCGGGCAGCGAGCGCCTGCTCAGCCGGGTCTCCTGAAGGTCCTGGCGATCTTCGGCCCCACCGCCGTCGGCAAGACGGCGTGGCGATCGCGCTGGCCGAGCACCTCCGCCAGCGCGGAGAGGACCCGGTCGCCGTCAACTGCGACTCGATCCAGGTCTACCGGGGCCTGGAGACTCTGAGCGGGGCGGCCACGGAACGTGAGCGCGAGCAACTCGAGCATCGGCTGCTCGGGCTGGTGAGCGTGGAGCAGGAGTTCTCCGCCGGCCGCTACGCCGCGCTCGCCCACGCCGAGATCGACGCGCTGCTCGCCGCCGGCCGCAGGCCGATCGTCGTCGGCGGCACCGGGCTCTACCTGCGCGCCGCGCTCTCCGAGCTCGAATTGCGCCCGCCGGTCCCTTCAGAGGTGCGCTCGGAGGTGGAGGAGGACCTGGCGTCGCGCGGGGCCGAGGCACTGCACGCCGAGCTCGCGCCGGAGCTCGCCGAGGGGGTGCATCCGCACGATCGCAAGCGGATCGCACGCCTGACCGAGCTGACGCGGCTCGGAATCGCTCCCCACGCGTCGAGCGAGGGACTGTGGGCTCAGAGTCTGCGCCACCCGACGCTGCTCGCCGGGCTGACCGTCGAGCGCGAGCAGCTCGCGGAAGCGATCGAAAGGCGGGTCGACGTGATGATCGACGCGGGAGCGGCCGACGAGGTCCGCCGGGCCGACCAGGCCGGCGCCTCGCGCACCGCGCGAGCGGCAATCGGCTTCGAGCAGCTGCTGGGCGGCGACGTCGAAGGGATGAAGTCAGCCCAGCGCGCCTTTGCTCGCCGCCAGTTGACCTGGATGCGAAGGATGGAAGGGGTGGACGTGATCGACCGAACGGACCGCAGCGACGACGAGGTCGCCACGCAGCTCATCGGGCTGCTCGGCGATGATTGACGGGATGCGGTTCGAGAAGTGGACGGCGCTCGGCAACGACTACATCGTGGTCGAGGCTTCGCGGCTGCCATGGGAGCTCTCGCCCGCGCGAATCAGCCGCATCTGCGATCCCCACTTCGGCGTCGGCTCCGACGGGATCCTGCTGCTCTCGCCGGCTGACGACGATCGCAACGTCGCCGAGTTGCGGATCTTCAACCCGGACGGCTCCGAGGCGGAGCTGTCCGGGAACGGGGCTCGGGAGGCGGTTCTATACCTGCGAAGCGCGGGTTGGACGCAGGAGGACACGTTCACGATCATCACCAAGGCCGGGGAGGTGACCCCGACGATCACCGGGCCGGGCGAGGTCTCGATGGAGATTGGGAGGGCATCCACGCAGTCGCCCGACTACCCCGGCGGCCCCGCAGACGGCCGCGGCACGCTGACGGCGGGTGGTCGCGAATGGAGCTTCCAGCACATCAACGTCGGGAACCCGCAGTGCGTGATCGAGGTGGGGGAGGGGGTCGAGGAGCTGGATCTGTCAGCGATTGGACCGGAGATCGAAGGCAACATCGATCTGTTTCCGAACCGCAGCAACGTCTCGTTCATCGCTATCGACGCCTCGGTGGTGCGGGCGCGGATCTTCGAGCGCGGCGTGGGTGAGACGCTGTCGTCGGGAACGGGCGCCAGCGGCGCCGCCGTAGCAGCCCGCCTGCGCGGCTCGGAAAGCCCGATCACCGTCCGGCTGGACGGGGGAGAGCTGACCGTGGACGTGAGCGACGATCTCGACGTGACGCTGTCGGGGAGGGCCGAGCCCCTCTACAGCGGCGAGCTGTCCGCAGAGCTTGTGAGCGCTCTGGAAAATGCCTGAGAACGGCGAGCATCCCAGCGCCCTCGAGCTCGTGCGGCGGCTGAACTCGCTCTTCGACGACACCGACTTCAAGGCGATCCGCTCCTCGCTCGACGAACGGGCGAGCGCCGGAGATGCGCGATCACTCCTGGGTCCGTTCCAGGAGTACCTCGAGCAGAGCGTCGACCGTGAGATCGTGATCGACTACACCCGGCTGGACCCGGCGCAGCTCAACATCGGCGGCAAGGCGTTGTACGAGGGCTGGGAGGGCTGGCTCGAGCATTGGCAGGTGTGGTTCGAGGCATGGGACGAGATCGAGGTCGACCGCCGCGAGGTTGAGGCGCTCGACCACGAGCGGGTGATGGTTTGGGCAACCGGCCGCGTGATCGGCCGCGGCAGCGGCGCGGCGGTGCCGTGGAGCTCGGTCGTCGCTTTGTGGATCGCACGCGAGGGAAAGATCGTCAGGATCGTCGGATACCCCACGCGCGAGCAGGCGCTCGCTTCCGTCGCCGATTGAGTTCTGACTACGCTTCGGCGGTGGCAACCGAAGCCAAGCGCGTGCTGACCGATCCGGCGCACCGGCTCGACGCGATCCCGCCGTACGCGTTTGCGGAGCTGGAGCGGCGCGTCGCCGAGAAGAAGGCGGCGGGGATCGATGTGATCAGCCTCGGGATCGGGGATCCCGACCTTCCCACCTATCCGCACATCGTCGAGGCGGCACGGGCGGCGGTCGCAGACCCGGGCACGCACCAGTACCCCTCCAATCGCGGCCGCCAGGAGTTCCGCGACGCCTTCTCGCGCTTTTACGAGCGCCGCTTCGGCGTCGACATCGATGCCGAGAGCGAGGTGATCCCCGCGATCGGCGCCAAGGAGTGCATCTACAACCTCTGTTTCTCCTTCCTCGACCCGGAGGACGTCGCTCTCGCCGCCGACCCCGGCTACCCCGTCTACACCGCCGGCCCGGTGCTGGCCGGGGCACAGGCGGTGTTGATGCCGCTCGTCCCCGAGCTCGGCTTCGTCCCCGACCTGGACGCGATCGACGAGTTCGCGCTTTCGAACACGCGGCTGCTGTTCCTGAATTACCCGAACAACCCCACGGGCGCGATCGCTCCCGAGGGCTTCTTCGAGCGGGTGGTCGAGCTGGCGCGAAAGCACGAGTTGCTGGTCGTCCACGACAACGCCTACTCCGAGACCACCTACGACGGCTACGTCGCGCCGAGCTTTCTCGCCACTCCAGGCGCCAAGGAGGTCGGCGTCGAGGTCTTCTCGCTCTCCAAGGGTTTCAACATGACCGGTTGGCGCTGCGCCGCGATCCTCGGCAACGCCGACGCGATCTCCTCGTATTGGAGGCTGAAGTCAAACGTCGATTCGGGGCTGTTCGAGGCGGTTCAGCTCGCCGCGACGGCGGCCCTGGACGGCCCACGCGAGCCGGTCGAGGAGATGAACGCGATCTACGCGCGCCGCCGCGACCTGGTCGTGGGAGCGCTGCGGGAGATCGGGATGGACATCGAGCCGCCAAAGGGGACGATCTACATCTGGGCGCCGGTGCCGGATGGGCACAGCTCGGCTTCGTTCGCCGAGCTGGTGCTCGACGAGGCGGCGGTCGTGGTATCGCCGGGCTCGATGTACGGGCCCAGTGGCGAGGGCTTCTTCCGGATCTCGCTGACGACGCCGGACGAGCGGCTCCGCGAGGCGGTTGAGCGGATGCGCGAGCACCTCGGCGAGCAGTAGACAGCACTGCCAAGCCTCATCTGCCACAAGGGGGTGCGACCTCCTGCGGCCGATCTCGTTAGGGTGCGGCTTCGCCGGGCACCCTGACGGGGGTCAACCTGTCCGGCGCGCTAACCCCGCTCCGATCTCTGCCGATGGAGGGATACAGGGGCGGAGGACGCTGTCCCGCACTTCTCTTAGCTGATGATCGAACTCGGAATCCTTCTCGCGCTCGCGTGTGCCCTGGCCGGCAACGTCGCGATGCTCTGCAAGCACCGCGGCGCCGTCGCTGCGCCCAGCGTCAGCTTCCGGGCGCCGTTGCGCAGCGCCGCCGGCCTATTTCGCTCGCGCTGGTGGCTGATCGGCTTCAGCGTCGCCTTCGTCTCCTGGCTGCTTCACGTCGGCGCGATCATGCTCGCGCCCCTTTCTCTCGTGGAAGCGGTGGTCGCCGGCAGCCTCGTGCTGCTCGCTTATCCGGCTGAGCGCTGGTTCGGGTTCAAGCTCGGCCGGCGGGAGTGGACGGGCCTCGGCCTTGCGGCGGCCGGCCTGGCGCTGCTCGCGATCACCACCGATCCCGAGGCTGCCAGGCAGCAGACGGGCTACTCGCACGCGGCGATGATCGCCTTCGAGGCGGCGCTCGTCGTCATCGGCGTCGCCCTGCTGGGCTCCCATGCCTTCGATCGGGTCAACCACCGTCACGGCGAGATGCTCGCGATTGCCGCCGGCCTGCTCGTCGGTGTCACGCACGTAGCGATCAAGGCGCTGAGCACGACCGTCCCGGGCGATGTGCTCGCCCTGATCAGCCCCTGGACGGCGGTGGCGCTCGCGGCCGCGGTGCTCGGCTTCTACGCGCTCGCGCGCGGGCTGCAGGTCGGAGAGGGACTGACCGTGATCGCGCTCTCCAGCGTCGCCGCCAACTGCACAGCGATCCTCGGCGGGATCCTGGTCTTCGGCGACCCGGTCGGCGAGGACCCGGCCGGTATCGTGCTTCGCAGCGCGGCATTCCTGGCGGTCATCGCAGCTGCGGCCCTGATGCCCGGGCCCGTCCGCGCCGCCGGCGCCCGCGCGTAAGCTCGCCCTCAGGGCGTTCGGCGGAACCAGACGTTCTGACTGGCGTTGTCGACTCCCCCGGACCCGCCGAAGAAGCCGACCGTCGGGGTGAATGCCTGGAACCTGAATTCTCGGGTTTGGCCCGTGTTGAAGGACATCCCGTGCGAGCGTAGGCACTCGGTCAGGTTGAACGTGTAGGTGAAGGTGTTGTTCGGGTTCGCGGCCTGATCGCTGAAGCCTCGATCCGTGAACCCGGCCTCGCCCTCCTGCCCCGGTTCCTCGGGGCCACCCGGCCCGAGGTTCGGGTCCGACTCCGAGAACGCGCCCTTCGGGCACCACCCGGCGTCGTTCAGCGCGTCCCCGGCGTCACCGCTGGTGGCGGTGTAGACGAGGCCGCCCATGTCGATCCACTCGCTGGTCGTGCAGGTCGGCCCGGGCTGCGAGCACTCATTCTGCGACGTCGGTCGCCGCTGGGGGCGGAAGAGGGTGAGCCGCAGCACCACGTCCCCGCCGGTGGCCGAGACCGGGAAGGGGTTCTGGGGAGATCCCAGACCGCCGAAGGGCACCGGATACTGGACGACCGTTGGGGTGCCTTGACCGTCGCTGAACGAGCGCAGCGCCGGCACGGTGGCGAAGACGTATTGCTGTAGCGAGGAGAGCGAGAAGCAGTTGGGACTGGTCCCGGTCGGGGGCGGGCACTCGCTCTCGCTGCCGGAAAGCGTCATGTGCTCGGTGATGAGGTCGCCGGTCCCGATCTCGGCCGTGGTGGCGTGATGGTCGATGCTGAATTGGACGAAGTCGGGGCCGACGCTCACGTCGCTCATCGTGCCGAACCCGTCGCCGTCGCGATCGCAGCAGTCGGGAAACGGGCGCCCCTGCTCGCCGGTGGTCGCGGTGCCTCCCAGCGCGCAGTAGGAGAGGCCCACCGGGACGGGGTCGCCGCAATCCAGTTCGGCGCTCTCTCCCTGGGGGATGTTGATTCCCATGAAGCCGAAGTCGCGCAGGGCGGCGTTGATCTGCGCGTCGCTCACACCCGCATGTGCGTTCGGGGTCCCGAACACCGGGGCGCCGATCGCCGTTGAGAGCTGAAGTGCGTTCTCGCTCCCGGCAGCGGAAGCGCCCCTGGATCGTGAGGTATCGAGCTTGTCGAGGACGAGATCACCGTCATCGTCGATGTCGAGCGCGTCAGGGATTCCGTCGAGGTCCCGGTCCGCGCCGCCCCGAGCCTTCTTCGAGCGCACCCGGCCAAACACCCCCGCTCCAATCGGGACCCCGCGCTTGGCGCGCGCTATCACGTCCTCATCGATCAACCTCCGTGGAAGGTTCCGCTTGACCTTCGCGTATCCCTCCGATTCGTTGACCGTCACTCTGCCGAGCTTCGCGCCAGACTCCACGCCGAGAATGGCACGCCGTCCGCCCTGCTTCTGACCGACCACCACCGGGCCGGCGTACACGCCATCTGGTCCGCGAAGGTGCAGCGTCACGCGGTTCGCGGGGGGGCGAAGCTTGAAGCTGCCGCGGCCGGCCTGGACCGAGCTGACCTCGCCGTCAGCCGCGAGCGCCAGCACGGTGTAACCGCGTTCACTCAGGCTCCCCTCGATGCTTGCCCGCTTCGCCGCCGCCGTCGCTGGAAGGCCAAGAACGACAACGGATGCAGCAACGACACAACCGACGCTGATCCGCAGCAATCTGGCCATCACCGGAATCATCCTCCCATCACGGGAAAAAGGCAAACCTGGGACTGCGCCTAATCTTCCTCGCATGGCTGCAATCGCCACGGTGCTGGCAATCGCCGCCCTGGCGCTGAACGGATCCACTGCCGCGCTCGAGTCGGAGCCCACGGGCGCGAGTGGCTCAACGCCGCTGGGCGTGGCGGGGATGCCGGAAATCTCCTGGCGCCCGATCCCCTTCGGGGCCGAGCGCCGCACACAGATGCATCGTTACGCCGAGCGCCACTACGGGCTGGGCACCTGGCGGCTGGGCGATCCCGCGGTGATCGTCGAGCACATGGCTGCAACCGACAGCGCCGACGCCGTCTTCGACATCTTCGCCGCCAACCAGCCCGATCCCGAGGTCGGCGAGTACCCCGGGGTCTGCGCGCACTTCCTCGTCACGGAGGACGGCAGCGTGATCCAGTTCGTGCGCACCGAGATCATGTGCAGACACACGGTCGGCCTCAACTACACCTCGATCGGGATCGAGCATCTGGGCTCGCAGGGCTCTGAGGTCCTCGGCGACTCCGATCAGCTGCGGGGATCGCTGAAGCTCACGCGGTGGCTGGTGTGTAGCTTCGGGATCCAGATCGACAACGTGGTCGGCCACAACGAGAGCCGCGACTCACCGTTCTACGTCGAGCGCGATCCGGAATTTCGCGGAGGGCCGATCCACACTGACTGGAACGGGGACGAGATGGAGCGCTACCGCCACGAGCTGCGGCGCGTCGGTCCCTGCGCCTGAAGCTCAGGCGGACGCCGGCAGCTTGCCCTCGGCCCGAAGCGTGTCGACGAGGCCGTCGTCGAGCCCGCGTGGGGAATAGCCGAGCTCGTTGACCGCGCGCTCGTGCGTGGCCCAGAAGGTGACGCCGTCGGAGGAGCTGATCAGCTCGCGCAGGTTCGGCGGCTGCTTCATCACCTTGCCGACCATCGGCCCGAACGGCGCCATCATCTTCAGCATCGGCAGTCGGGACGGTGAACCGCGGCGGCTTGCGATCGGTCACCCTGGCGGCGGCCTCGATCATCCCGCGCATGGTCGTCACCTCGCCGCCGAGCACGTAGGACTCGCCGAGCTCGCCCTTGTCCAGCGCAAGCAGGACGCCGTCGGCGACGTCCTCGACGTGGACCATGTTCATCCCGAGGTCGGGGAACGGCAGCGCGGGCATCCGCCCGCCGACGAAGTCGTTTATCTGCTTGCCGAGCATCGAATGATCGGCGGGCCCGTAGACGCCGCCCGGCTGCACGATCACGCACGGCAGCCCGTCGGCGATCAGCTTCTTCGCGACCTGGTGGGCCTCGTACTTGGTCTGCTCGTAGTAGGAGGTGAACTCCTGCCCGGGGTGCTGGTAGCTCTCGTCGACGACCTCCCCGTGAGTGTTGCCGAACGCGCCCACGGTCGAGACGTACACGACCTTCGGCGTCTTCGCCTCCAGCGCCGCGCCTAGCACGTTCTGGGTGCCCTCGACGTTGGCGGCCCTCATCGGCTCGCGGCCGCTGCTGGGGATCCCGACCTCGTAGATCGCCGCACCGTGAATCGCGGCCTCGCAACCCTCGATGCCGGCGCGAATCGCGTCGGTATCCGAGAGGTCTCCCTGGACGATCTCGCAGCCGATCTCGTGCAGCACCTTGCCCTTCTGCGGATCTCGCACGAGTGCGACCACCTCATCGCCGCGTGCGCGCAGCTTGGCGGCAACGTGCCCGCCTATGAACCCGGTGCCCCCGGTGAGGAAGATCCGCATCGGGACAAGCCTACACTTGGCCCAGTGCAGAGAACCCGCCACGGCAGAGACACCGAGACCAGCTACGCGAGCGGCGGCGCGGGGGTCGAGAACCCACGCGCGCGCCAGCGGGCGCTGGTGGTGGGGGTGCTTGCCGAGCAGGACGGAGACGACCCGCTCGCCGAGCTGAAGGAGCTGCTGCGCACCGCTGGGGTCGCGACCGCCGGCGAGATGGTTCAGCAGCGCGACCGCCCGGACCCGGACCGCTATCTCGGGCGCGGCAAGCTCGAGGATCTGAAGACCGCGATCAAGCGGGCCGACGCGAACCTCGTCGCCACCGACGACGAGCTCGCGCCGCGGCAGGAGCGAAACCTGGAGGCGGCGCTCGACGTGCCCGTGGTCGACCGAACCGCGGTGATCCTCGACATCTTCGCCGACCACGCGCACAGCGCCGAGGGCAAGCTCCAGGTCGAGCTCGCGCAGCTCGACTACGACATGGCGCGCATGCGCGGCCTGTGGACGCACCTCGAGCGCCTGGCTGGAGGGATCGGGACGCGGGGAGGAAGCCCGACGCGAGGACCAGGCGAGCGCCAGATCGAAATCGACCGCCGGCTCGCGCGAGACCGGATGGCCTCGCTGCGGCGGCGGCTGGAAAAGGTGGCTCGCAACCGGAGCGTGATGCGAACCGGGCGCGCGCGAGACAGCGCACCGTCGATTGCGCTCGCCGGCTACACCAACGCCGGCAAGTCGACGCTGCTGAACGAGCTCACCGGAGCAGACGTCGGCGTGGGGGAGAGGCTTTTCCACACCCTGGACCCGACAACCAGGGCCTACGAACACTCCGGGAGGCGGTATCTCGTCACCGACACCGTCGGCTTCATCCGAAAGCTTCCGCATCAGCTCGTGGAGGCGTTCAAGGCGACGCTCGAGGAGACCGTGCTCGCCGACCTGATCCTGCACGTGGTCGATGCGTCGGAGCCCGAGGAGCGGCGTCTGGAGGCGATTCGAGCTGTGGACGAGGTGCTGGCCGAGATCGGCGCCGACGACGTGCCGCGGCTGCTGGTGCTGAACAAGCTCGACCTGCTCGATCCTGACGAGCGCAGCGACCTGCTGATCAACAGCCCGGGCGCGGTCGGGATCTCGGCGCAAACCGGCGACGGCGTCGAGGAGCTGCGCGACCGGATCGCCACCGCCTTCGAGGAGACGCTTCAGCCGCTGGAGCTGCTGATTCCCTACGAGGACGGCGCCCGCCTCTCTGAGCTGCACGACCTGGCGGGCGATCTCGAGCGGGAGGAGCGGCCGGAGGGCGTGCTCGTGCGAGCCCGGGTCCCAGCGGCTCTCGCACACCGCTTCGCCGACCTCGCCGCGCGTTAGCGTTTCGCGACGATGGAGCTCCGCTTCCGACGCCTGAGTGAAGAGGCGATCCTCCCCGACCGCGCGCACGAGGGGGACGCCGGTCTGGACCTGCACGCGGTTGAAACGGCCGTCATCGACCCGGGGCACCGAGAGAGTGTGGGCACAGGCCTCGCCGTCGAGATCCCCGAGGGTTACGCGGGGCTCGTGCTGCCGCGATCCGGTCTCGCTGTCCGCCATGGCATCACGCTGCCTAACGCGCCGGGGCTGATCGACGCTGGATATCGGGGCGAGCTGCGGGTGCTGCTACTGAACACGGATTCCACCGAGGCCTTCGAGATCCGGCCGGGTGATCGGATCGCCCAGCTCGTGATCACGCCGTTCGCGCCCGTGGAACCGATCGAGGTCAGCGAGCTCGCGTCAAGCGCCCGCGGCGAAGGCGGATTCGGCTCGACCGGACGCTGAGTCTCGGACGAGACTGATTTTCGACCCGCATACGGTGCCGAAAATCAGTTTCGTCTCGTCAGGAGCACGACAGTCGAGCCCATGTGGACGGCGGTGGGTTCGATCTGCCGGCGCCCGGCCGAAACCAGGCCCGCCTCCCGAGCCTCGTGCTCGAACTCCGCCGGGTCGACGTGTGCGAGGCGGATCGAGTGTTCCGCCTCGGCCATTTCGCCGTCGGGCGCCACCACTTGGCGCAGCCCCTGGATCTCAATTCCTTCGTCGGTGCTGCGGATCGCCAACGGTCGGCTGGAGCAGACCCAGCCCTCGTGCTCGCGGATGTCCGGCACGAGCTCCTCGCGCCCGGCTTCGTAAGCGGCCGTCGCGGCGCGCTCGTCGAGCAGCGCAAACGCCGCCATCCCCGACGGGACGAGATGATCGCGGACGCCCATCAGCATCGCCGCGCGATCAGCAGGGTCCGCGATCATGTGCGCGATCTGCATCGGCGCGAGCACGTTTTCGAAGCGCCGGCCGAGGTCCAGCGCCGTTACGTCTGCAATCACGGCTTCGATGTGCAGCGCCTCCGCGTCGGCGCGTTCCTGCACCGCCGCGACCAGCTCCGGCACTCGATCCACCGTCACGACCTCCGATCCCCGACGGGCGAGGTGGAGCGCCACGCGTCCGGATCCACAACCCAGTTCCAGGATCGGGCTTTCCTTCCCCGCCAGCTCCTCCCACAGCGGCAGGTCGGCGCTGTAGGCGCCGTTCTCGACGTCGCTCCACAGGACCGGGTCGGCGAGCATGGCCTCTGCGCTCGCCCGCGAGCTCACGGTTGCCCGGGGACGATGACCTGCAGGGCACTCGGGAGCAGTCGCACCGTCACCGGAAGGTCGACCACGTGGTCGCCGTCGGTATAGACCTCGAACGGCCGATCGGCGCTCACCTCGACCTCTGCCGCGCGCATGACCGTGACCTCCTCCTTCTCCACGTGCTTGCCCTTGAACACCTCCGGCAGCCCGCGCAGGAACCGCAGCTTGCCGACATCGGCGGTCCAGACGACGTCGAGGAGGCCGTCGTCCAGCTCGGCGTCGGGGGCGATGAACATCCCGCCCCCGTAGGCTCGGCTGTTCGCGATCGCGACCGAGTAGCCGCTGAACTCGTGCTTCTCGCCGTCGAGCGAGAGCGTGAAGCGCGCCGGCTTCCAGGCGGCGAGCGCCCGCAGCGCCGCGTACAGATAGACGAGGTGGCCGCGCACGAACTTGGCCTCGTTCGCGATCCGGTTCGCGTCGGAGTCGAAGCCCAAGCTGGCGATGCCCAGGAAGCGGTGCCCGTTCGCGTCCCCGACATCGATCGTGCGCGTGTGCCCGGCGGCGAGGACGTCGACAGCGGGCCCCACCTCGCGGGGGATCTCGAGCACGCGTGCGAGGTCGTTTCCGCGGCCCCCCGGGATGATCCCCATCGGCACCTCCGACCCGGCGAGGGTGCCGCCGACCTGGCCGATCAATCCGTCGCCGCTGATCACGACCGGGATCACGCCCTGCGCCGCCGCGGCCCGCGCCTGATCGCAGCCGTGACGGAGGTCGGTCGTGCGGACGAGGTCGAACTCGAGCTCGCGGCTGCGCATGGCCGCCTCAACTTCGGGCAGAAGCTCGGACGCGTGCCCCGAGCCGGCGGAGGGATTGGCAAGCAGCAGAAAGCGGCGGTCCGAGCTCACGAGCGGATGCTAGTTCGGGGCCGGTCGCGGCATCTCGGCCAGGCGCCGCCGCCCGTTGTGGATACGCTGAACGGGTGACGCATCCAAAGGTCGGAGACAGGGCGCCGGACTTCGATCTGCCGGCCACCGGGGAGCGCAACTATCGCTTGGATGAGTATCAAGGCCGCGGCGTCCTGCTCGCCTTTTATCCCGGTGACTTCACGGCCGTCTGCACGCGCCAGTTTTGCTCCTACCGCGATGAATCCGAGCGGCTCGGAGAGCTCGACGTCGAGGTGATCGGGATCTCGCCGCAATCGGTGCACTCGCACGAGCGCTTCGCACGCCGCTACGAACTCACCGTGCCGCTGCTCGCCGACGAGGACAAGTCGGTGGCCGGGGCGTACGGCGTGCTCGGGCCCGGGGGCTTCGTTCGCCGGGCGGTGTTCGTGATCGACGGCGAGCTGACGATCCGCTACCGCAACGTGAAGAAGATCGGGCTCACGTACGAGAGCGCCGAGGATCTCGAGCGAGCCGTATCAGCGCTGCGCTGAGCGTGCCGCTCGCGGATACAAAGGCGGTGCTGCTCGACCTCGACGGGGTTCTGTACGTCGAGGGGGAGCCGATCGACGGCGCCAGCGATGCCGTCGCAGCTCTGCGCGAGCGCGGCCTGCCGCTGCGTTTCGTCACCAACACGACCCAGCGATCGCGGCGGCAGACGCTGGAGAAGCTCGACAGGCTCGGGTTCGACGTGGCTCCCGAGGAGCTGGTCACCCCGGCGGCACTCGCCCGTCGTCGCTGCGAGGCGGCCGGCCACCGAAGTGTTGCGCTGATCATGAACGAGGCCCTGAAGGAGGACTTCGCCGGCCTCGAGGACGTGGGTGATGTGGAGACGGGCGCGGATGCGGTGGTGATGGGCGACCTTGGCGAGCAGTTCGGATTTCCGATCCTCAACCGCGCGTTCCGGCTGGTGATGGACGGCGCGGAGCTGATCGCGCTGCAGAAGAATCGCTTCTGGCTGACAGCCGGTGGGCTGTCGCTCGACGAGGGCCCGTTCGTCGCCGCGATCGAGTACGCGAGCGGAAAGGAGGCCTATGTGGTCGGGAAGCCGTCGCCGGGGTTCTTCGAGCTGGTGCTGGGCGATCTCGGTGTCGACCCCGAGGACGCGACGATGGTCGGCGACGACGTAGAGACGGACGTGGCGGGAGCGATGAACGAGGGCCTGGCGGGCGTCCTCGTTCGCACCGGCAAGTATCGGGAGGCGTTCGTGCGCGAGTCGGGGATCGAGCCGACAGCTATCGTCGACTCGATCGCCGACGTCCCGGAGCTGCTGCAGCCGTGAGCGCGCGGCAGGAGATCGTCCCGGCGCGGGCGTGGGACGGGCCGCTGGAGCCCGGCGGGACGGGGCCGGATCAGTTCGAGGTCCCGTTCGAGGGAGAGGTCCTAGTCGGCGATCGGATGGGGGAGGGGCCGCCGGTGGCGCTGCTGCACGGGTTGACCGCCGCCCGCCGCTACGTCGTCCATGGCTCGAAGCTGCTGCCGCGGAAGGGATTCGCGGCGATTGCGTACGACGCTCGCGGGCACGGACGCTCGAGCGGGGTGGAATCCGCGCGTAGTTATGAATCCGCGCGTAGTTATGGATATCCCTCGCTGGCGTCGGATCTGGGCGCCGTGCTCACCCAGGAGGCCGGCGACGGTCCGGCGCTGCTTGCCGGCCACTCGATGGGAGCGCACACGGCGGCCGCATACGCGCTCGACAACGCCGATCGAGTTGCGGGGCTGGTGTTGATCGGGCCGGCTTCGCGCGGCCTGCCGCCGACGCCCGAGGTCGAGGCTTACTGGGACGGCCTCGCGGCGGGACTGGACGATGGGGGAGTGGAGGGCTTCCTGCGCGTGCTCGGTGCCGACTATGAGGAGGGATGGAGGGAGAGGATTCTCGGCTTCACGCGGGAGCGGATGGGCGTGCACCAGGACCTCGGGGCGGTCGCGCAGGCGCTGCGCGAGGTGCCGCGCTCGGTGCCGTTCGAGGGTCTCGGGGAGCTCGAGTTCCTGGACGTCCCGGCGCTGGTAGTCGCCAGCCGCGACGAGGCCGATCCAGGGCATCCGTTTGCCGTCGCGGAGGAATGGGCGGAGCGGCTGCCAAGCGCCCGCCTGATCTCGGAGCCCGAGGGGTCCGCGCCGCTGGCATGGCAGGGAGGCCGGCTCTCGCGAGAGATCGCCGCGTTCGCCGACGAGGACGCGGTCCGGGAGCGGCTCGGCCGGCTAGGGCCGCTGTTTCGGCCGGTCGCGCAGGCGCCAGACCAGTCGCAACCCCGACCAGGTGTCGTCGATCGCGCAGACCTTGTTGTCGACCATCCCGTGGGCGACGCCGACCTCACGTGCGACGTCCTCGGTGATGTCGGTGTCGACTCCGGATGCGCGCTTCGGCCAGGCGATCCAGAGCCCGCCGTTGGGCTCCAGCGCGACCGCCAGGCGCTCGTAGCGGCGCTCCAGGTCGGCGCGGCGGGTGAAGAAGGCGACGATCACGTCGAGCGGCCCGCGTGCGCGGGCGCGGACCTGGATGCCGTCGGGAAGCTCCCCGAGCGTTTCGTCGAAGCCTTCCGGAGCGCTCGGAAATGCGACCCGCGCCCCCTCCTTGATCCCGAGCTTGCGCGGCAGCGGGGTGCCTGAGTAGCCGGCGGTGAAGGCCATATTCGCGGGCTATGCTTTCACGCCGATGGTTGACGACGGGCACGCAATCCACTACTCGGCGGTCGAGCGCGGCACGCCGATCTACTCCTCCGACGGCGTGGAGATCGGGAAGGTCGACGAGGTGCTCGACAACTACGACGAGCACATCCTCGACGGGATCGTGGTCGAGACGACCGCGGGAGAAATCCGCTTCATCGACGGCCCCGAGGTTCAGCGCACCGCCGAGCGCGGAGTGACTCTGAACATCGACTCCGAAGCGGCCGCGCACCTGCCGACGCCCGAGAAGGCGCCGCCGCGCTTTACGCCGCGCCGGGGAGGCCGCCTCTCCCGGATGTTCGGCGGCGGCTGGAAGAAGCACTAACAGGCCGGACCGGCGCCGAACCGGCGACCGCGGATAGGGTTGCCGGCGTGGCACAGATCGAAACGGTCTCCGGGCCCCTCGATTCCTCGCAGCTCGGCCTGACGCTGGCCCACGAGCACCTGCGTACGACGTTCGAGTCGGTGCGCAAGCAGTGGCCGCACCTCTATGACGAGGAGCAGGAGGTGGCGCGCGCCGTCTCCGAGGTGAAGAGGGTGATGGAGCACGGAGTGAAGACGATGGTCGACCCGACCTGCATGGATCTGGATCGAGACGTTGTCCTCGCTCAGAAGGTGGTGGAGCAGACCGGAATCCAGCTCGTGATGTGCACGGGCATCTACGGCGAGCACTACACGTTCATCCCGCAGCACTTCGCCAACCGCGAGACCGAGTACCTGGCGGACGCCTTCGTCCACGACATCGAGGAGGGGATCCAGGGCAGCGACGTGAAGGCCGCGTTCCTGAAGTGCGCGGTCGACGAGCCCGGAATCAGCGAGCACGTCGACAAGGTGTTGCGCGCCTGTGCGCAGGCCAGCAAGCGCACGGGACGACCGATCATGGCCCACTCACACCCGGGCACGCGACGCGGCCTCGAGGAGATGGCGATCTTCACCGAGGAGGGCATCGACCCGAAGCTGGTTCAGATCGCGCATACGGGCGACACCGACGACCTGGACTACATCGAGGAGCTGTTGGCGACCGGCTGCTACATCGGAATGGACCGCTACGGCCTGGACATCATCCTGCCGACTGAAAAGCGAAACGCCACCGTCGCCGAGCTCTGCAACCGCGGCTACGCCGACCGGATGACGCTCTCGCAGGACGCCGTCGTCAACTTCGACTGGTTCCCGGAGCAAATGCGCGAATTGGTCCCGAACTGGCACTACACGTACCTGTTCGACGAGGTCCTGGACCAGCTACGCGAGTTGGGCGTGACCGACGACCAAATCGCGACGATGATGGAGCAGAACCCAGCCGCCTGGCTGTCCGCCGGCGAATAGAACACCTGTTCGCTTTTCCGTCCGCCGCCTGGGCGACCATGTGGCATGGCCCCACGCGTCGGACGTCCACCGGGATCCAAGAACGGCCGCATCCCAGACGGCGGCTATCCAGAGGTTTCGGCGGAGGACGGTGCGTTTTTGGCCGGCTTCATCGAAGGCGGCAAGCAGTCGAGCTCGTCGCTCGCAGTAGATCCCCGAAATCGGCTCAAGGTCGCTTACAGCGCTTGAAAGTGCAGCTGGAGGAGGCCAGGGCGTATCGGGCGCCAGAACTGAGAAATTCCGGCCAGGGGGACATAACGGAGATTCGCGAGCGTAGGATCCGCGAGGAGGCCTCTCAGGCGTCAAACCCCTAATTCTGCGACGGATCCTCCGGCATTCGCGCTATCAGCTTGTATCGGCCGCCTTTTCGGTCCAGGACGTCGCTCCAGAGCGATTCTGGGTTGTCGGGGAAGAGCTCGGCGGGCAGCGGGGGCTCGACGATCCAGGATTCGAGCTCCATCTCCGCCTCGAGCTGCGAGGGCGCCCAACCCGAATAGCCGGCGTAAAGTCGTCCTCGGCGAACCGCGCCCGCCAGCTCGTCCAAGTCCGATTCCGCACCAGCGAGCCCGACGTCTGCGACCACGATCCAAGCGGCCGCCTCGGGATCTGAGAACTCCGCCAGCAACACGATCGCGTCCGGCTGCACCGGGCCGCCCACGTAGACGGGCTCCTCACCGGCGATCTCGGCCAATTCCGGCAGCACCTCGGCGGCCGCCGTCTCCGAGGGTCTATTGAGCACGATTCCCATCGCCCCTTCCTCGTTGTGCTCGGTGATCAGCACCACCGTGCGCGCGAAGTTGGGGTCGAGCAGCGCAGGCGAGGCCACCAGCAGCTTTCCGCGCAGCGACTCCTCCATCCCCCGCATTCTCCCTGCTGGAGAGCCGTCCTCTCTAACCTGATGGCAATGGTCTTCGACGTCACTGAGCACGATTTCGAGCAGCGCGTGATCGAGCGTTCGCGTGAGCTGCCCGTCGTCGTCGACTTCTGGGCCGAGTGGTGCGGGCCGTGCCGGACGCTGACGCCCGCGCTCGAGGCCGCCGCGAACCGTCGAGAGGGCGACGTCGAGCTTGCGAAGCTCGACACCGACGCCAACCAGAACATCGCCGCCGCCTTCGACATCCGCGGCATCCCCGCGGTGAAGGCGTTTCGCGATCGCAAGGTCGTCGCCGAGTTCACCGGAGCGATCCCGCCCGCCCAGGTCGAGGCGTTCTTCGACCAGCTGGCACCGTCGGAGGCCGACAAGCTTGCCGCGACAGACGATGAGGAATCGCTGCGCCGCGCCCTCGAGCTCGACCCGCGTCAAGCCGCCGCGGCGCACAAGCTCGGACGGTTGCTGATCGAGCGCGGCGAGACGGCTGAGGCCGCCCAGCTGCTCGAGGCATTCCCGGGAGACTTCCTCGCCGAGGGCCTGGCCGCTCGCGCGCGGCTGTCGCTGAACCGTGCCGGCGCGGCGGAGAACGGCGACGGCTCAGCAGACGGCGGCCCTCGCCTCGCATTCGCGGCCTGGGACGACGGCGACCACGAAACCGCCCTCCAGTCGCTCCAGGAGGCCCTCATGGAGACGGATGACCCCGACACCCGCGATCTGATCCGGCGCGTGATGGTCGCCCTCTTCACGGAGCTTGGCGCCGATCATCCGCTCGCGCGCGTGCACCGCCGCCGGCTCGCCGCGGCACTGACCTGACCCAACCAAAGCGGGCAAACTGAACTCCAAATGGACGGGGTAGATCTCGCCGGCATCGGCGTACTGACCGCGTTCGGCGCCGGCCTGATCTCCTTTCTCTCCCCCTGCGTGCTGCCGCTCGTCCCCGGCTACCTGTCGGTGGTGACCGGCATCTCGCTGCCGGAGCTGGGGGAGGCGAGCTGGCGCCGTGTGCTCCCCCCCGCTCTGCTCTTCTGCGCCACCTTCTCGGCGATCTTCATCGTCATCTTCGGGCTCCCCGCAAGCCTCCTCGGGGAAGCGCTGCGTGAGAACCGCGACACGCTGACGACGATCGGCGGGGTGCTGATCATCGCCCTCGGCATCCTCTTCCTGCTCTCCAGCAGCGGCCGCTTTGCGCGCGACTGGCACATCGACGCGCTGATGTCGCGCGCCGGGAAGGGCGGCCCAGTGGTCGCCGGCGCCGCCTTCGCGCTCGCCTGGACTCCCTGCATCGGCCCCACTCTCGGCTCGATCCTGGTGCTCGCAGGCGCGGAGACCTCACCCGTCGAGGGCGTCGCGCTGCTCGCCATCTACTCGGCAGGCCTCGCGATTCCCTTCCTCGTCGCCGCAATTGCGTTCACGCAGAGCCACCACGCTCTTCGACGCAGTCAAGCGCCACTACAACGTCGTCATCGGAGTCGGAGGAGCGATCCTGATCGCGATGGGCGTGCTGATGGTGAGCGGCGAGTTCACCACGCTGAACCAGGAGGCCCAGCAGCTGACGCGCGAGTTAGGGCTCGATCTCTAAGGCTCGATCTCTGAGGGCTCGCGCCGCACGGGCACCGGCACGGCCTCCGGCACCCCGACCTCGACCGGAGTCCCGACCGCCTCGACCTCCTCCAGCTCCTCGCCGGAGCCGTCGCGCGAGCAGACGATCCGGAAGCGGCCCGTGCCGACGGCAGGGTCGCCAACGATCGGCAGCCCGCGGATCTCGTCCCAATCCAGCCGTTCGGCCTCGTACGGGTTCATCCGCACCTCGCTCGCCGGGAACGCGCAGCGGGCGTTGTGCTGGTCGATCGCCAGCGATATCGCCTCCAGGTTCTTGCCCACCGAGGAGCCCATCTGCTCCTCGAATAGTAAGAGCCTGGGTCCCTCAGTGTCCGTGCATGCGCACCGAAGTCGAACGCGCCTGCGAGAAGCCACCCGCGTTGCCGCCGAAGACGACGCATGACACATCGCGGCCCTTGAACCGGAACGGAACCCTGAAGTTCTGACCTCCGCCGATCGCCTGCGTCGGCTCACCATTGCGGACCAGCACCCACAGGAAGTCGAAGAAGACCCCCTCGCCGCGCCAATCGCCCTTGCGGCAGCGCAGATCTGTCCCAACCTCGCCCGATCCGACGGTCCTCGGCCGGCGCTTGACGTTGAAGGGCGCGAACACCGGCGTCTGGTCGCGGATGAACCGGTCCAGGCTCGACACCCTCGCGTATAGCCCCGGGAAGTTCGGCCGTGCGCACCCCTTGCCCGAGCTGACGACGCCCGCGAGCAGCCATCCGCCGGCCCCGTCGGAGACGATCAGCGGCCCGCCGCTGTCGCCCTGGCAGCTGTCGGCGCCGGGCGCGGCAGCGCAGATGATCGTCACTCCCGAGAAGGCCGGGTAGGCGTCCTTGCAGGCCTCGTTCGAGGTGATCGACAAGTCGGCCTGGTAGAGCTCGGTCGGGTACTCCGGGCCACCCTCCCTGACGTGACCCCAACCGAGCGCGATCGCCGCTGTACCGGCCGCGGTCAGCGCCTCGTCTGAAGGATCCGCGAGCGCGATCGGCGTCACCATCGCCTTCTCCTTCAGCCGCACCTGGGCGACGTCGTTGCGCACCGTGAAGCCGATCGGGAAGTAGCGCGGGTTCGCGGCCACCTTCTCCACTCCGATCCGCTGCCCGTCGCGCTTGGCGAGGTCGTATCGACCGACGACGACCTCGATCTCGCGCGGCGAGAAGCCTTCGACGCAGTGGGCGGCCGTGAGCACCACCTTGGGCTTGATCAGCGAGGCACCGCAGTAGTTGCCCACCTCGGCCGGCTCGTCGCGAAACACGAGCGACGCGGCCCACGGATAGGCGCCGGGAGGCGCGGGCCCGCCTCCGACGATCAGCGGCTCACGCTCCGGTGCGCTTGCGCCAACCGCCGGCGCCAGCACTCCCGCGGCGATGGCACTGACCGCCGAGAGCGCGAGCAACACCTTGATCGGCGACCTTCGCCTCGAAACCTCGCGCACTCCGCTCCTCCCTTTCGCTCCCCGTGGGCCCATCTGCACGGAATGTCTATCAGCCGGATCCCCCGTTACAGCAGGCGTGGATCGTGCCGTCAGTCCGAGCGCACGCGGCCGGACTTGGAGCGCTCCTGGGAGAAGCCGCCATCGTTGGTACCGGTGACGACGCAGCTGACGTTCTTGCCCGCCAGGCTGTCGCGCAGCTCGAGCACCTTCCCGTCGCTGAGCGCCCGAGTCGCCTCACCACCGCGGACCAGCGTCCAAAAGGTCTGGAAATCGACATCGACTCCGCGCCAATCGCCCTGGTGGCACTTCAGTCGACGCCCCACCTCCGGGCGGCCGCTGATGAACGGTCGCTCCACGTTGTAAGGCTTGAACACCGGATCGGGCTCGAGAATGAATCCGCGCTGGGTCGAGACCCTCGAGTAGAGGCCGGCGGCGTCGCGGCGCGCGCATCCCTTGCCGGAGCTGACGACGCCCGCCTGGAGGAACCCGCCGGCGCCATCCGAAACGATCAGCGGCCCACCGCTGTCACCCTGGCAGCTGTCGGTGCCCGGCCCGGCGGCGCAGATCTCCGTGTTGAACTTCACGTTCGGATACGTGTCCTTGCACGCGTCTTCCGGAGTGATCGAGATATCCGCTTGGAGCAGGATGTCCGACTGCTCCGGGCTGCCGAACGAGATCGTGCCGTACCCGATCACGATCGCGGGTGTGCCGGGGGCCGTCAAGGCATCGTCCTCGGGCCCCGCAAGCTCGATCGGCGTCTGGGTCGCGCGGTCCCGCAGGCGAACCTGGGCGACGTCGTTGTAGATGTTGTATCCGCGGAAGACGAATCCAGGCTTCTGCGCGATCCGGGTGACGTCGATCCGCTGCCCGTCGCGGTTTCGCAGGTCCCAGCGGCCGACGACGACGTCGAAGCTCCGCGGCGCCGAGCCCTCAACGCAATGGCTCGCGGTGAGGATCAGCTTCGGCCTCACCAGCGAAGCGCCGCAGAAATGCCCATCCTCTGCCGGCTCGTGGGAATCCACCAGCGTCGCCATCCACGGAAACTCGCCCGGATCGGTGGGATGACCGTTGACGATCATCGGCGTGCGCTGGTCCGGTTCCGCACCGGCGGCCCCTGCACCAAACGCGATTACCGCACTCGCCACGAGGGCCGCCAGTCCGATCGCCGTCGCCCGCACCATCAACCCATCAGCCAAGTTCGAGCTCCGTTTCCTGCAGATTGCCGCCGTAGGCAGCGATGTTAGTCACAGCTGCTACTTGGTGGAGAGCACCGTGCAGATGTCCCCACACCCAAGCGCGCTCTTCGTCGCCGGCGCCAGGTCCCACTCACGCCCGCCGACGAAGGGGCCGCGATCGATCACCGTCACGGTGACGGTGTTGTTGCCGTGGCGCATCTTCACCTTCGTGCCGCACGGCAGCGTCCGGTGGGCGACACCCAGTCCGGACACCGAACCACCGCAGGCCGTCGTTCCGCCGCCGCCATACCAGGAGGCAACCGACGAGCGGTAGACGTTGACCGGCCCACCCTCGTCGTCGCTGCCCGCGGCGACGCGGTCGCCCTTGGCGGTCGCGCTGACCTTGTAGGTGCCGATCTGCGGCGCCTCCCACACCACCTCGAAGCGGCCGGCGCCGTTGGTCCTCGCGCTCAGCTCATCGCCACCGACGCGGACAACGACGCGCCTGTGCGCGGTCCGCGGGGTCACATGACCGCTGATCGTCGACTCCCCTCCGGCCATGATGTGGCGGTCGTTGGGAGCGACTTCGACGTCGGAGCGAACCCGCACACGGGTCGTCCCGGTCGCGTGGCCGCCCGGCGCGCTCGCGCGCCAGAGCCCGGTCTGTTTCGGCTCCACCGCCACCGAGAAGCCGCCGGCGGGTCCCAGCGGCACCTGCCGCTGCGGCCTCCAGCTGTTCTCGCCGGCGGGCTGGAACTGAATCGTCGCCCGGTTGCCGTCGAATTCGGGCACGCGGCCGACCAGGCGTACGGAGTCGCCGCTGGTCACCTTGCCGTCGGCGGCGCGCATCTGCCCCTTGGGCGAGGCCGTGGCGCCCGTGAGCGCGAAGCCGGCTATCACTGAAACGGCGGCAGGCGCAAGTGCAAGCGCGATCAGCCGCCTCCGTCTGACGCGGAAGCGTCGCAAAGGGATCAGCCCTTCCTTTCATCCGCCTACGCCCCCGCCGGAAGTCTCGGCTTCCGGCGCTGGGTCCCCCACTCGCTCCCCTCGATAGTCCCCGGGGGATCGACTCGGCGGGTTGATTTCGAACCGGCGAGGCTAGGGAGGGACGTCCCGGCTCTGTGTGACTTCCATCACATCAGCCAAGGTGGGAAGATCCTTGCGTGCCCGATCGACTCACCGGCCTGGACGCGTCGTTTCTCCACCTCGAACGGGACGGAGCGCACATGCACGTCGCCTCGACGATGACCTTCGAGGGCCCCGTGCCGGAATACGACGATTTCCGCCGCCATCTCGCCTCCCGCCTGCACCTCGTTCCCCGCTTCCGGCAGAAGCTTCGCTTCGTGCCGCTCGACCAGGGCCGGCCCGTGTGGGTGGACGACCCCCACCTCAACCTCCGCTACCACCTGCGTCACACCGCCCTCCCCCATCCCGGCACCGAGCAGCAGCTGCGAACGCTCGCCGCCCGGATCTTCTCCCAGAGCCTCGACCGCTCGAAGCCGCTGTGGGAGATCTGGCTGGTCGACAAGCTCGAAGGCGACCGCTTCGCAATCGTCGCAAAGAGCCATCACGCCCTTGTCGACGGGGTCTCGGGGGTCGACATCACCACGGTCCTGTTCGACGCCTCCCCCGAGCCCCCGCCTGCGGATGAGCCCGAGGAATGGGTTCCCGAGCCCGAGCCGTCAGACACCCAGCTTCTCGGCGAGGCGCTGCTGGAGCGGGCAACCAGCCGCGACGAGATCGTCCGCGGCGTCCGTGCCACGCTGCGTCGCCCGCGTGAGGTGCTGGGAGCATTTCAGGAGGCACTGGCGGCGATCGGTTCCTTCGCCGGCGGCGCTTTCTCCGCCCCCTCGTCCCCGTTCAACGTCCACATCGGGCCGCACCGGCGCTTCCGCTGGGTGAACGCGGACCTGGGCGAGTTCAAGCGGATCAAGAACGCGCACGGCGGGACCGTCAACGACGTGGTCCTGACCGTCGTCACCGGCGCCCTGGGGCGCTACCTGCGCTCCCACGGCCACGCGACCGCCGGCGTCGAGCTGCGGGCGATGGTGCCGATCAGCGTCCGCTCGGAAGAGGAGCGCGGCGCCTTGGGCAACCGCGTCTCGGCGATGATGGCGCCGCTGCCGGTGTGGTGCGAGGACCCCGTCGAGCGGATCGGCATCATCCGCTCGCGGATGGGCGACCTGAAGCAGTCGCGCCAAGCCGTCGGTGCCGAGATGATGACCGAGCTGGCCAACTTCGCTCCTCCGACGATCCTCGGCCAAGCCGCCAGGCTGCAGGCCCGCCAGAGGCTGTTCAACCTCGTCGTAACCAACGTTCCGGGCCCGCAGTTCCCGCTCTACCTGCTGGGCCGTCGCTTGGAGGCCATCTACCCCATGGTGCCGCTCGCCGGCAACCAGGCCGTCTGCGTCGGGATCATGAGCTACGACGGACAGATCAACTTCGGCCTCGTGGGCGACTATGACGGCTTGCCGGACCTGGACACGCTCGCGAGTGACCTGGATGAAGAGATCAAGGCGCTGGGAGCGGCCAAGCCGAGGCCGAAGCGGGAGGCCAAGGCAAAGCCGAAGCCCGGGACGAAGGCTCGCCAAAGAGCGCGAAGCGGCGCCGGGGCGCAAACGAACGGGGCTGGGTAGGGCAGCTCGTCAGCCGACCAGCCCGGAGCGCAACTCGAGAATCCGCGCGACCGACTTCTCGAACTCCTTTCGATCCAGCCTCCCCTTTCGCAGCTTCCTCGTCAGCGTCCTGCCCCCCGCGAGGCCGGCTCCATCCGAGTACAGCAGCACGTCCATCCCCGCCTTCGCCCCCCGGAACGCAAGCTCACCCGGGCCTCCGTAGGGAGCGGCGGCAGGCGTTCCGAGCGCATCGGTGACCGACACCCCCTCGAAGCCGTAGTGCCCTCGCAGCTCCTTCGTCGCGATCCGCGGCGAGAACGCGGCCGGGAGGTCGGGGTCGAACGCCGTGTAAATGGCCGTGCTCAGCATCACCAGCTCGACCCCCGCGTCGATCGTCGCCTCGAACGGCCTCCCGTCGATCCTCCGCAGCTTGCGCTTGGAGGTGTCGACGACGACCACCGCGTCGTCGGTGTTCACCGCGGCGGCTCCGAAGCCCGGGAAGTGCTTCGCGGTCGCCGCGACGCGCGATTCCTGGATTCCCTCGGCGAAGGCGGTCGAGAGCTTCGCGACCCGCCCCGGGTCGGTCCCGAACGCCCTTCCGTCCTGATCGAGGTTGCTTCCGGGCCGCGCGACGTCGGCGACCGGGGCGAGGTCTACGTTCACGCCCATCTCCGCGAGGCTGCGCCCGGTCGCCTCGCCCTCCCGAGCCACGCCCTCCACCCCGCCCTCGGCCATCTCCTCGGCCGAGGCATCGGGCGGCCCCGGCAGGCGCTTGACCAGCCCACCCTCCTGGTCGACCATCACCAGCAGCGGCTCGGAGACGGGCCGATCGATCTTCTGCAGCTCCTTGGTCAGCGCCCGCACCTGGTCGCGGCTGACCACGTTCTCGGCGAAAAGGATCACGCCGCCGACGTCACCGCGCTCGATCGCCTGTCTCAGCCATCCAGGGACGTCGGTGCCACCGAAGCCGACGACGATCCGCTGACCCGCGAGCTCGCGAATGCCGAGCCGATCAACGGCCGCCAGCTCCTGCCGCCGATCGAACGCCGATTGCGCGGACCGCGGATCGGTGGGCCCACTGTCGCCCTCCGCGCGCACCACCGCACTCGGGCTCACCGTTTCGGTCTCGGCGGCAATCGCAACGCTCACCCCGACGCCGAACGCCACGCACGCGGCGACGGCCAGCACGCGCCGGCGCCTGATCACCGCCGGGGTCATCGCCCGTCGGCCCTCCCCGCCGACTTCAACGACAGCAACACGCGCAGGTCTTCCTCCCTGCCGGCGTCGTAGGCGGAGCCGGCGCGCTCGTCGCGGTAGCCCGGATGGACGACCCATTCCGTGAGCCCGTCGGGCAGGCTCTGGACTTGCGGGGGAAGCACCGGCTCATTCTCGCTCAGCCTGCCGATCAGCAGGTCCGGCGTCTCGACGCGCAGGCACCGCAGCAGCCGCCGGTGGCGGGGATCGACGGAGCGAACGCGCAGGCCGTGCTCCGCGGCCGTTCGCGCGACCACGGAGGCAATCCCCGCCGCGGCGTGGCAGTGGTGATGGCCGTCGAGGTGAGTGGGCGGGCGCCGGAACAGCGCTGAGAAGTGGTCGAGCTGGCGGTCCAGCGCTTCGGAGGCCTCCCGGCGCTGGTCGTCGTCTGCGCGCAAGGGCAGTGAGGGGAGCTCGAGGTGCAGGCCGATCGCCACGTCCGTGTCGAGAAGCGGGTCGGGGTCGCACCATTCCCGCTCCACCATCGCACTGACGGCGTCGACCGCTCCGGCCTCGGCGGCTTCGACGATCCCGCGGTTGTAACCCGGCGCGTAGCCGTAGTCGTCGGCGGTGATGATCAGCGAGGCGGCGTGAATGGTTCGAGCGAGCGAAGGGCTCAGCCAGCGAGCATCTCGGGCTCCGGATCGACGTACTCGTGGAACCGAGTGCAGAGCCCATCCGCCACCGTCCAGGCGTGGACGAAGCCATATCCAGTTTCGACGCCGTCCAGCTGCCCGCTGGCCTTTCCGATCACGCAGACTCGGTTGCCGCTCGCGCAGAAGTCCTCAATGTCGAGGCTGAGGCCCTCCCAGGTACCGACCAGCTTTTCGAAGAAGGCCCCGACCTCCTCTTTCCCGCGCGCATCCATTCCCTGCGGAAGCACGTCCGGAGCGTGCCATTCGACGTCATCGGCCAGGACCGCCATCACCCCGGCGATGTCGCCGCGGCCGAAGGCGTCGTAGGCCCCGCGCAGCAGGTCGGCGTTGCTGTCCGACATGGTCAACCTCCCAGTTGCTTGCAGTCACCGCAGCCTATTGCCCCGCAAACCCGCGGAACTTCCTCGGGGATCTCAAGCCGCAACTGGGAGCGAGAGCTGCTCGCCCCATCGGGCGCGCTCGATCGCCTCCGCGTAGGTCCCGTGGAGCGCGTTCCCCGGAACAGGGATCGCGACGCCGTACGCCTCCCCCATCACCCGGTGCAGCGCCTCCCGGAACTCGCGCCCGTGCCAGCGCCGCCGCCCCGGCTGCTCGCCGACATGCAGGTGGACGAGCTCGTGCAGCAGCGTCTCCTGGGCGTCGCAGACGCGGATGCCGGGATACGCGGTAACGGATATCCGCCATTCGGCGGGGATCGCGAAGCCGAGCCGGTTCGGTCGCCTGCTAGCCCTTCTCAGCTTCAGCGCCGGCCGCTCGCGCTGGAGCCGCGCCCCGCGGAACACCGGCAGCGCCCGAAGCCGCTCCATCTCGCGCTCGAGGTCGAACCCGTCGATCACGTAGTAGTCCCGTCGCACGCGGACAAGCTAGGCGCCGAGGCGGCGGACGCCTACGAGCTCGAGGCGCGGCGCTCGGATTCGCCCTTGACGCCGCGAAAAAGGACTCCGATCGTGCGCTTTGCGACGACGACGGCGATGTGGCCGGCCACGGGCACCTTCGGCTCCGTGTGTATCGAGTAGCGCATCCTCGTGCCTCCCGGCACCTCGGTCAGCTCCACCTCTCCACGGTGGTTCTTCATCGGCGCACCCGAGACCAGCTCGTAAGCGAAGCGGCTCGGTCGCTCGAACTCGGTCACCCGCTCGCGGATCGGCGGGCCGACGAGCCCGAGGGCGCGTACCGCTCCGACGCCGTTCGGATCCGGGCTCCCCTCCGTCTCCAGGCGCGCCCACCGCAGCGGCGTGAACTTCGCGTAGCCGCTGTGGTCGGTGAGCACCTCGAACACCGTCTCCGGTGGCGCAGCGACCTTGTCCTCGAGAATGAAGTCCATTCGGCGGCGGACCCTATTGGGTTGCGCGCGCGGCTTCCGTCCCCGGCTCCGCGATGATTGGGGGATGAAGCACGCCTACGGACTCGTCCTCGCGCTGCTCCTCGTCCTGCTGATGTTCCAGATGGGGGCGCCCGACAAGGCGTGGGCGCATGCGGTGGCGATCGCACTCGCAGGAGGGGTGCTGGTGCTGGTCTTCCACGCCTCTCAGGTACACAGGGCACTGCGGCGCGCCGCCGAGATCGGAGCCGTCGTCGCCACCCTCGCCGGCATCGTCACCGCGATCGGTCTCGGCGACGAGGCGCCCGAGGCGTTCCGGATCATCAACATCGCCGTCGTCGCAATCGCGCCACCCGTGATCGCCTGGGGGGTGATCCGCAACATCCGCGAGCACGAGGGCGTCACCCTGTCGGCGGTCGCGGGCGTTCTCTGCGTGTACCTGCTGGTCGGGATGATCTTCGCCTCGCTGTACAGCGCCACCGCCGAGATCTCGAATAACTCGTTCTTCGCCGGGGGCCAGGCCAACGACATCTCGGACTTCCTCTACTTCAGCTTCACGACGCTGACCACCACCGGCTACGGCGACCTCGTGCCGAGTGGAAACCTGGGACGCTCGCTGGCGATCCTGGAGCAGCTGATCGGCGCCATCTACCTCGTCACCATCGTCGCCGTCCTGGTCAGCAACCTGCGCCCGAGGCGAGCATGAGCGACGGCGAGGGACACCGCCTCCGCCTCGCCCTCGCCCAGGTGAATCCCACCGTCGGCGACATCGAGGGAAATCGCGATCTGATCGCAACCCAGATCTCAGCCGCCAGGGACGCTGGCGCTCAACTGGTGGTGCTACCGGAACTGGTGATCAGCGGATACCCGCCCGAGGACCTGGTCCTGAAGCGCGATTTCCTCGACGCCTGCCGCGAGGCGCTCGACTCGCTCGTCGGCGAGAGCGAGGGCATCGTTGCCCTCGTCGGCTTCCCGGAACGCGACGGCTACGTCCACAACTCGGCGGCGGTGCTCGCCGGTGGAGAGCTTCACGGGATCTATCGCAAGATGCTGCTTCCCAACTACGGCGTCTTCGACGAGCGCCGCTACTTCGAGCCTGGCGACACCCCGGCGGTGATCGACATTGCCGGAGTCGTGGTCGGGTTGACGATCTGCGAGGACATCTGGTTCGCCGGGCCGCCCTCCTCGACCGAGGCGACGGCCGGGGCCAGCCTGATTGTCAACCCCTCCGGCTCTCCGTATCACCACGGCAAGGGCAGGGAGCGGGAGCAGCAGATCGCCGCCGCGCGCGCGCGCGAAACCGGCGCCTTTTTCGCCCTCTGCAACACGGTCGGCGGACAGGACGAGCTCGTCTTCGACGGTCAGAGCTTCGTCGTCGACGGCGAGGGAAACACAATCGCCCGCGCGGCTCAGTTCGCCGAGGAGCTGCTCGTCTGCGAACTAGCGCTACCAGCGCGGGGGCGGGAGGACGACGAGCCTCGATCGAGTCCGGCGACCGTGCTCGCCAGCATCGCAGTGCCCGAACTGCAAGGGGACGCCCCGGCTTCGAGGGTCGCGGAGCCGTACGAACCGGACGAGGCGGAGGTCTACGAAGCTCTGAAGCTCGGGCTGCACGACTACGTGACCAAGAATCGCTTCGGGCGCGTCGTGATCGCCCTCTCGGGCGGGATCGACTCGGCGTTGGTGGCGGCGGTGGCGGTCGACGCGCTGGGCTCGGAGCGCGTCACCTGTGTATCCATGCCTTCCCCGTTCTCCTCGGAGGGAACCAGGTCCGATGCCCGCCAGATCGCCGAGAACCTGGGCACTGAGCTGATCGAGATCCCGATCGAGCCGGCGATGCGCGCGTACCAGGAGACCCTCGCCGAGCCCTTTGCCGGAGCTCCGGGCGACCCCGGGCTCACAGAGGAAAACCTGCAGGCGCGAATCCGCGGAAACGTCGTGATGGCGCTTTCGAACCGCTTCGGCTGGCTCGTGCTGACGACGGGAAACAAGAGCGAGCTTTCGGTCGGCTACGCGACGCTCTACGGCGATATGGCGGGAGGCTTCGCCGTGATCAAGGACTGCTTCAAGTCGCTCGTCTACCGACTCGCTCGCCATCGCAACGGGCTCGACGAGCGGCCGCCGATTCCGGAGTCGGTGCTCGAGCGGCCGCCTTCGGCCGAGCTGCGCCCCGACCAGCGCGATGAGGACTCGCTTCCCCCCTACGACCTCCTCGACCAGATCCTCGAGGCATATGTGGAACGCGATCTCGGCCGTGAGCAGATCGTCGCCCAGGGCCTGCCGTCCGACGTCGTCGCCGACGTTATCCGGATGGTCGACCGCTCCGAGTACAAGCGCCGCCAGGCGCCGCCGGGCATCAAGATCTCGACGAAGGCCTTCGGCCGCGACCGCCGGCTGCCGATCACGAATCGCTTTACGGGCTGACCGGGCGCACGGCCACGGTGACGCGCGAAAGGGCGCACAGGCGCCCGTCGTCGTCGCTCAGCTCCACGTCCCAGACCCAGGTGGTGCGGCCGCGATGGCGGGCGATCGCCTCGGCATGCACGGCACCCTCGGTGATCGGGCGCAGAAAGGTCGTGTTCACGGACTGGCCCATCGCCGCCATGCCGTCCCCCGTGACCGCCTCGGCGGTGGCGTGCGAGGCGACCATCTCTGCGAGCGCACTGTGCACTCCGCCGTGCAGCAGTCCGAACGGCTGCAGCAGCTCGGGGCGAACCGCGACCCGCGCTCGAGCCGTCCCGTCCTTCTCGCCGAGATACTCGATTCCGAGCAGCTTCGCCAGTCCATCCTCTGGTTCGGTCACGACTGACAGCCTAGGTAACGGCGCGACGCAGGCGCGCCCGCGCCAGTGCCGGGACGACGATCCAGCGCACGACCACCAGGTCGACCGCCAGGCCGGCGGCCAGGACGACCGCGAGCGCGTCGAGCGGCGGGAACAGCACCCACGCGAGCCCTCCGCAGGCGAGGACGCCGGCGATGGAGGCGAGGGTCGCGGGAGGAATCGTCGCGCGAGAGATCCGGCGGCCGCGGCGGCGGCCGCGGCCGGCGTGGGCCAGCAGTCCCGCCGCACTCGCGCTGCGGACAGCGGAGACGGCGAGGATGGTGCCAGCCGCGCAGAGCATCACCGCCGCGTTCGGTCGCCTCCACAGCAGCTCGAACAGGCCGGTGGTCGCAGCCGCCGGCAGCGCGGCGGTGAGTCCAAGCGCGATCGCGCTCAGTGGCGAGCGCGACAGTCTCAAAGCGGCGAGCGCGACGAGCAGTGCGGCGAGCCCCAGCGCGACGCCGAGCCTCGGGATCACGTCGTCGGGCACGAGCGGAGCGAATGCCGCCCCCAGCCCGGCGCCGAAGGGCTCGGGGAACTGCGCCCGGGCGAGGTCGTAGGCCTCATCAGCGGCGCTCGGTTCCTCCAGCTCGGTCGCATCCAGCGCCACCGGGTCGGAGTCGAGCGCCGGGTACGCGAGCGCCGCCATCGCCGCAAGTCCGACGACTGACCAGCATCGCCGCGAGCAAGCGGCGCGGCATCGGGCCGCCCCGGCGCCTGTGCCGCAGGCCACCCCTCCCCTCCCATCCGGGCGGTGAGAGTTGAAGCAGAGCCGGCAGCGAGACCAGCGCCGCCACCGTCGCCACAGCCGCCGCGCCGGCGCCCGCAACCGCCACCGAGCGCGCGGCGGGAAGATCGACCACGAGCAGGCAGAGCGACGCAGCGACGCCCGCGACAGCGGCGGCGGCGAGCCGCGAGCCCGCCCCCGCGACCGCCTCCCGCACCGCTGCGTTCAGGTCCCGACCGCGTGCTCGCCGGCGAATTCGCAGCTGCAGGGTCACCGTCGCCTCCACTCCGACCATGGCGCCGACGACCACTGCCGTGGCAATCCCCGCCGCCGAGAGCTCGACTCGCCGCGAAACCACCCGCAGCAGCGCGACCGCCCCAACTGTCCCGGCGGTCGAGGCAATCGCCCCGGCGATCGCCAGTCGCCATCCACCGGCCAAAAGCAGCAGAAAGGCGATCGCCCCCAGCAACGCGAGGGCGGCCAGCGGCCACTCCCCCTCGATCCGCTCGCGCACCTCGTCCGCTACCGCCGCCTCACCGCCGGCGAGCATCTGCAGCTCGCCGGGATCGAGATCGGCCGAAAGGCGCTCGGCGGCCTGCTCGCGGTCGATGGCCGAACCCGCCGGCGAGCACGATTCCGAGCGCCGTCGTCTGCCCGTCCTCCCCGACCGGCCCACGCCGAATCTGCGCCACATCCGGGTCGGACTCAAGCCCGGCGGTGAGCACCTCGAGAGTCGTCCGGTAGGCCGGCGAGTCGACCGGCTCGCCACCCTTGACGACGAACACCAACTCGACCGCCTCTTCAGCGGCCCGGTCCCCCGGCTCCGCAACCGATCCGAGCACGGGCAGATGCGACCCCGATCCGAGCGCGAACAGCGCGAGAATCGTCACCGTGAGCAGGGCTCCGGCGAGTGTCGCCCCCGGGCGGCGCAGCGTCCCGTCCACGAGCTCGCCCAGCACGATCGTGACCATACCGCCACACCGCTGGCGCGCGCATGGTAGGCGCTGATCTAGGCTTTCCGGCTCGATGGCGCTCAGCGACGACCAACGCGCGCTGCTCCAGCTGTTGCTGGAGCGCGACCAGAGCTACGAGGATCTCGCCTCGCTGCTGGGAACCGAGCTACCCGAGGTGCGTCGGAGGGCCCGTGGCGCCCTGACCGAGCTGGCGGGATCCGATCCCGACCAGGACGTCGCCCTCAGCGACTACCTGTTGGGCGAAGCGGACCCGATCGCCAGAGCCGACGTCGTCCGCCACCTACAGGGCGACGCCGAGACCCTCGATCTCGCGCGTGAGCTGAGTGCAAAGCTGCAGCTGGTCGCCCCCGATGCCGAGCTCCCCGAGCTTCCCGAGGGCAAGGCGAAGGCGAAGCGGCGAGCCGCTCCGACGAAGCCCAGCAAGGCCGAGGAGGCTGACGACGACGAGGCGCCGAGCGAGCGAACCGGCGGAATCTCGAGCAGCCAGTCACGGATCATCGCTGGAATCGGCGCCGGCGCGCTGCTGCTGCTGATCGTGATTGTGCTCGCGATTACGGGGGGGTCCAACGAGGAGGAAGCGCCGCCGCAAACCGCCGACGCGACGACGCCGGCAGGCGGCACCGCGACCGAAGAGGGCACCCGGGTCGTGCTCCAGGCCACCGACGGCAGCGACGCCCGCGGGCTCGTCGCGCTCGGATTCACAAGCGGCGACCAGGGTGTCGTCGAGGGCGCCCTCGAAGGACTGCCCGAGCCGGACACCGATCACGTCTACCTGCTCTGGTTCCTGAACGAGGACAACCAGGGGTTCTTCCTCCTGAACCCGATCCCAGTGGAGAAGGACGGCAGCGCCGTCTTCCAGGCGCCCGTCTCCACCGAGCTGCTGCCACTGATCCAGGACGCCCGCTTCATCGACATCGCCACGCTCGACAGGGACCAGCTGCGAAACGCCGTCGCTGCCTTCCGCACCGCCCTCGAATCCCAGGAGGACTCGCTCGCGTTCATCGGGAACAGCGTGCTGCGCGGCGAGATCCCGCGCACGGCCTCCGGAACCTAGCCCGGCAGCAGCTTCCCCGGGTTCATGATCCCGGCGGGATCGAGGCGTTCTTTCAGCGCTCGCAGTGCCTCGATCCCGATCTCGCCCACCTCGGCCGGCATGTAGGGGGCGTGGTCGCGGCCGACGGCGTGGTGGTGCGTGATCGTCCCCCCCGCGGCCACGATCGCTTCGCAGGCGGCCGTCTTCACCGCTCGCCACTGCTCGATCTCCTCTCCAGGGCGGCGCGGGGCCACGAACGTGAAGTACAGCGATGCTCCGTCGGCGTAGGCGTGCGAGATGTGGCAGTAGACGAGGCCCGGCGTTCCCTGACCCTCCAGCGCCGAGCGCAGCGTGTTGCTGACCGCCTCGTAAAGCGCTGAAAGCCGCGACCAGGTGTGCGACGTCTCCAGCGTCTCCACGAAGTACCCGAGGTCCAGCAGCTCCTCGCGGAAGTAGGGGCCGTCGTAGCGTCCACGCTTCCACGCCTCGCCAGCCGCGCGGCCGAGCGGCATCGCGCCGCCGCGGCGCAGGACGCGGGCGGCGAGCGCCCGACGGCGGCCGATCGACTCGCGATCGCCGTCCCAGCCACAGATCAGGATCGAGCCACCGCTGTAGCGGCCGACCGACATCAGCGTCCCGAGCACCTTCCGAGCCAGCCCCTCGCCGCCGAGGGCGAGTGACACCCTTGTCTCCTCGCCATCCGAGAGACGCAGGACGTCGGGCAGGGCGCGCGCTTGCGCCAGCGCCCGGACGATCTCCGATCCCGACTCGAAGTCGGGTGCGAGCCAGCCCTCGTGGCGGCTCTCGCGTGGCGCCCTTCTCACTCGCACCCCGACCTCGGTGATCACGCCGAGGATTCCCTCTGAACCGAGCGCGAGCTCGCGCAGGGACGGACCCGCAGCGGTGTGGGGCGTGTCGAGCGTTCGCAGCTCCCCAGCAGGCGTCAGCATCCGCAACGAGCTCACGAGCTCGTCGAAGCGCCCGTACCCGCACGACGCCTGTCCGGCGGAGCGGGTTGCCGCAAACCCACCGATCGTCGCGTGCTCGAACGACTGCGGGAAGTGCCCGATCGTGAACCCGCGGGCGTTGAGGGCGCGCTCGGCGTCGGGGCCGAGAAGACCGGGCCCGAGCCGGGCGACCAGCGAGGTCGGGTCGACGTCCACGGCGCGCAGGGCCGAGAGGTCGAGCGTCGCGACCGCCTTGTGCCCGTCTCGCACGGGATCGACCCCGCCGACGACGCTCGTCCCGCCGCCGAACGGGACCACCGCGACATCGGCCTTCGAGCACGCGTCCAGCAGCGCCGCGACCGCACTCGCATCGGCCGGGTGCAACACCGCGTCCGGAGCGATCCCGAGCTGCCCTGTGCGCAGCCGGACCAGGTCGGGGTAGCTGCGGCCGGCCGCGTAGCGGGCGCGCGCCTCGCGGTCAGTGAGGACCGCATCCTCCCCTCCCGCGGCCTTGACCACGGCCTCGGGGAGCGCTCGCCTCCGCGGCAGCTTCACGTCCTCGAGCGCAACCGCCTCCTGGGGCTCGGCATCGCCGATCAGCTCGCGCAGCATCGCCAGTGCACCCGGCCCGAGCGGATGCCGGCGCTCCTGCACCCCCCATCTATTCCACCTCACTGGCCGGCCGCCTCCTCCGCTTCGCGTCCGGGGGCGGCCGGGTCTGCAGACGACTCTTCGCTGACCGCCCGCTCGATGCCGGCCAGCGCGTCGTCGAGCGTCTGCGCGGTCCCCCTGCGGAGCATCGGTGAACCCAGCCTGGAGAGGCCGCGCACTCGCTGCCGAGCGGTGATCGTCAGCTTGGTCGCACCGTTCTCGGCGGCGAGCCCGAATTCCAGCTTCGATTCGGTGAGGATGCGCTCGAACGGCGTCCCGGCCATCTCCTGCTCCCAGACGATCGAGGTCGGCTCCGACATGCTCAGGCGCCGGTAATCGGCCCTGACGAACGCCGCCGCGCTCGGTCCCGAGCACCTTCGTCCAGCTCGCCCGCCCGCTCGTCCCCCCGGCCTGCACGTCCTCCACCCGCGTGCACCGCGGCCACCAGCGGGGCAGGTGGTAGGGGTCAACGACCAACTCCCAAACGCGATCTGGAGCCGCGGCGAGAACCCTGCTCCGGCTGACCCGGGCCAGTGCTTCAGCCCTTCAGACGCCGCAGGTCACGCACCAGGAGGAGATGCTTCAGGTGACTGCAGACAGCCGCCAGGCTTTCGAGGTTCTCGACCGCTTCCTTTCGCCGGACCTGGCTGCGCGAGCGCAGCGCCGGGCCGAGAAGCTGCTCGAGCAGCGCGGCCTCGCGGTCGGCCGAGGTTCGAAACACCCTCAGGTTTCTGCCCGCGACGCCAAAGCGGGCGAGCTCGAATGCCGCCCGGACGATCTCGAGATCGGTCTCGTCGTAGCTGACGCCGCCGTTTCGGCGCTCGGGCTGCACGATCCCGAATTCCTCCAGCTCGCGCAGCAGCTGCTCGCTGGCGCCGGTGTCCTCGAGCAGATCCTCCTCGGCGATCTGCGCGCTGGGCGGGTCGACGCTGACGGCGCGACGGCGGGTGGCCGTGCTGCCCGCCTGCGACTCACGGGGCTCTGCCCCGCCGGCCGCCAGCTCCTGACGGATCACCCGCAGGGGAAGGAACTCGTCGCGCTGGAGGCGCAGGATCGTCCGCAGCCGTTCGACGTCGGTCTGGCTGTACAGCCGGTAGCCGCCCGGGGTACGCCGCGGGGAGAGCAGCTTCTGATCCTCGAGATAGCGGATCTTCGAAATCGATATGTCCTGGAACTCCTGCGAGAGGATCTGCGAGACGGCGCCGATCGTCAGCGCCTTGCGCGGGCGCGAGTCGCCGCGCTCCCTTGGCTCAGTCTCCTGTCTGGAGGCGATCCCCATTTGTCAGCGCTCCAGGTAGCTGAGCTTGAACTTGCCGATCTGAATCTCGTCGCCGTCGGTCAGCTTGTGCGACTCGATCCGGCGCCGGTTGACGTAGGTGCCGTTGAGCGAGCCGAGGTCGTCGATGTAGTAGCCGTCCTGCCGGCGCACGATCAGGGCGTGGTTTCGAGACACGGTGACGTCGTCGAGGAAGATCGAGGCATCGGGTGTACGGCCGACGCTGATTCGCTCGTCGTCAACCGTGAAGCTCTCTCCGGCCCGCCCACCGCCGGAGCGGATCACCAGCGCGGCGCCGGCCTCGGTCACCACCTCGTCCAGATCGACGGGCAGGTACTCCCCGGTCTCGTCGACCGTGTACGTCATCGTGGTCGGCTCCTCCGAGCCAGGCTCGCGCGCCAGGTAGGCGCCGCACTTCTGGCAATAGTTCGCGCCCTCGGGGTTTACGAAGCCGCACTCGTGGCAGTGAAGCGCCACGTTCGCATCCTCCTACGCCGGCTCGTCCGCGCTCGGGCCGCGCCCGGCGAGGATGTCGGTCAGTGCCTGGACGTCGTCGCCGGTGATCAAGGCATCGCCCGCCTCGCGCTTCGTCTTCAGGCGGTTGACGAGCTCGGCGCGGAGGATGTCGATCTTGCCGTGCAGCATCCGGCGGCGGTACGAGACCTCGTTTTCTTCGGCGGTGAGCTGCTCGATCAGCTCCTTGAGCTCGGCGTCGTTCATCGACCCGACGTCCGGGAATGTCTCTTGCTCGGGATATGTCTCTTCCATGTCAGCGATCATACTTCCCTTCCTCTCAAGGGTCGACCAAAGGTTGAAGGTTGCAACGTCGGCGCCGCTCCTACGTCGCCCGGGTCCGCAAGAGCCCTGCACGCACGTAAAGGAGCGTCGCAAGGCTCGAGAACACGACTCCGGCGACCAACATCATGTCGAAGACCACGCTTTCGGTGACCTGCGCCCAGAAGATCGAAGCGAGAACCAGCGCCACGCCGATCCGTCCGACCCAGTTGATCTCGAGGTCGACCCCCCTTCGGAGCCCGATCTGCGCCAGGAAAGCGGTCACGAGCTCGCGGATGACAAGCGCCGCCAGCGCCCAGCGGGGAAGCAGCTCGAAGTGCCAGCACACCGCGGTCCCGGCCAGCACGGTGAGCCGGTCGACGAGCGGGTCGAGCAGCGCCCCCATGCGGCTGTACTGGCCGGTGGCGCGGGCGAGGAACCCATCCACGTAGTCGCCGAGCGCGATCGCGAGGTAGATCGCCGCCGGCGCGAATGCGTGCCCATCTCCGCTGTTGAACGCGAGCACCAGGTAGACCGGGATCGCGGCGAGCCGCAGATAGCCGACCAGGTTGGGGATCGTCAGCGGCCGAAGCGGCTCTCCGGCGCGCGTCTCGCTCGGGTCCGGGCCCGATCGATCGATCCCGAACAGGCGTCTGCGGCTGACGCGCGCCACCGGTCTTGCTCCTACTCGAGCCGTCCAAGCAGGGCGATCGCCTCGGCGGCCGCCGTCTCGAGGCCGAGCCGCTGCTCCTCGCCGGAGCGCCTCGCCTGCACCTCCACCTGCCCCTCCGCTAGGCCGCGCTTGCCGATCACAAGCCGCAACGGGCAACCCAGCAGCTCGGCGTCGGTGAGCTTCTCGCCGGGGCCGGCTTCGCGGTCGTCGAGGAGGCATTCGATCCCCGCCTCCGTCAGCGAGGCGTAGATGCCGCTCGGCCGCCTCGGCGACCTCGGCCTCGCCCTTGCCGATCGTCACCAGGTGCACCTGCCACGGCGCCAGTGCCCGCGGCCAGACGATCCCGCGCTCGTCGGCCCCCTGCTCGATCGCTGCCGCCATGATCCTGGCGGGCCCGATCCCGTAGCTGCCCATCCAGATCGGCCGCTCGGTCCCTGACTCGTCGAGGTAGGTGGCGCCGAGCGGCACCGAGTACCGGGTCCCGAGCTTGAAGATGTTCCCGACCTCGATCGCGGGCTCGATCTCGATCGGCGCTCCGCCGGGTGCCAGATCCCCCGCCTCGACCGCGCGCACGTCCATCTCCTCGAATGAGAAGTCGCGTCCGGGGCTGATCCCGATCAGGTGCGCGTCGGGCTTGTTGGCACCGCCGTAGTAGCCCTCGCCCTGTATCGCCACGTCCTTGATCACAGGGACCCCAGCGCCCACGGGACCGATGAACCCGGGCGGTCCGATCTCGGCCTCGATCTCCTCCGGCTGGGCCTGGCGGAAGCCGGCGCCAAGCGCATTCCCCAGCTTGATCTCGTTCAGCCTGTGATCGCCGCGCACCAGCACCATCACCATCCCCCGGCCCTCCACCACCACCGGGATCGCCTTCAGCGCCGCCCCCTCCGGGACCCCCAGCGCCTCCGAGACCTCGGCGACGGTGGTCAGGCCCGGCGTCGGCACCTCGCGGGGCTCGTCGAGTGCCGGCGGCAGTTCGACCGGCTGCGGCTCGGCCGAGGCAACCTCGACGTTCGCGGCGTAGCCGGGCGCGAGAGCGACCTCGTTCTCGCCCGCCGCGCAGGGTGCCATGTACTCGTGGGCGCCCGTCCCTCCCATCATCCCGACGTCGGACTCGACCCGGTACCAGCGCATCCCGGCGCGGTCGAAGATGCGGTCGTACGCCTGGATGTGGAGTTCGTAGGAGCGATCCAGCCCCTCCTCGTCGCGGTCGAAGCTGTATGAGTCCTTCATCGTGAACTCGCGCGTCCGCAGCACCCCGGCGCGCGGGCGCGGCTCGTCTCGCTCCTTGGTTTGGATGTGGTACAGGATCAGCGGCAGGTCGCGGTAGGAGCGGACCTCGCCGGCGACGTGGGTGGTCAGCGCCTCCTCGTTGGTCATCGCCAGGACCAGCTCCGAGCCCTTCCGATCGAGGAGCTTGAACAGCTCCTCGATCTCGTAGCGGCCGGTCTTCCGCCACGGCTCTGCGGGCTGCAGCACCGGCATCAGCATCTCCTGGCCGCCGATCGCGTCGATCTCCTCACGCAGGATCTGCTCGGCCTTGCGATGCACCCGCCACCCGGCCGGCAGGTACGTCCACAGGCCTGCGCCGAGCTGGCGGATCAGCCCAGCGCGCACCATCAGCTTGTGTGAGATCGCCTCGGCGTCGGCGGGGTCCTCCCTCAGCGTCGGCAGGAAGTAGTTGGAAAGCCGGGTAGACATCACTGGATCGCGCTTCGCCCGACAATCAGATGATCTGCTCCCGCGCTCAAGGGCGTGAGCCTACTTCGCGCCGCTCCTTCCGTTAGGCTCGCGCCGCCTTGGTAGATGGAGAGAGGGGCAGACCGTGAAGCTGGTGATCGGCATCGTCCGGCCTGAGAAGGCGAACGACGTGCTCGAAGCTCTTTTCCGCGCCAAGGTGAGCGGGATCTCGATGAGCCGCGTCCAAGGCCACGGAGGCGAGCTCGATCGGGTGGAGACCTACCGCGGGACCACGGTGAAGGTCGGAGTTTCGGACAAGGTGCGCTTCGAGATCGCGGTCACCGACGGCTTCGTGCAGCCGACGATCGACGCCCTCTGCGAGGGCGGGCGCACGGGCGAGGTTGGCGACGGCAAGATCTTCGTCGTACCGCTTGACCAGGTCGTCCGAATCCGCACCGGCGAGCAGGACGACGCCGCCGTCACACCGGTAGGCGGCGAGTAATGGACCTGACCGCGATTCTCGGCGTGATCAAGGGGGTCGACTCTGGCGACACCGCATGGATGGTCACGGCAACCGCCCTCGTGCTGCTGATGACTATCGGCCTGGGGCTCTTCTACGCGGGCCTGGTGCGCTCGAAGAACGCCCTGAACACGTTCATGATGTGCGTCGCGGCACTCGGTGTGGCGGGCGTCACCTGGGCACTGCTGGGCTACTCGCTCGCGTTCGCCGAGGGTGGGTGGTTCCTTGGTGGACTCGACTACGCGCTGCTCAAGGACGTCGGCTTCGCGCCCAACCCGACGTTCGGAACGACGATCCCGCACGTGGTCTTCTTCGCCTTCCAGGCGACCTTCTGCATGATCACGGTGGCGCTGGTCTCTGGCGCAGTGGTCGAGCGGATGCGCTTCGGCGCCTACCTTCTCTTCGCGGTCCTGTGGTCGCTGCTCGTCTACTCGGTGCTCGCTCACTGGGGCTTCGGCGGCGGCTGGCTGTTCGCGGGGCAGCTGGATTTCGGGCCGATCGACATCGGTTCCGGCGAGACATTCACGCTCGACTTCGCCGGCGGAATCGCCGTCGAGATGGCCTCGGGCTTCTCGGCTTTGGCGGCCGCGCTGGTCGTCGGGGCGCGTACCAACTACGGACGCCAGGCATTGCTCCCCCACAATGCGGTCTACGTCCTTCTCGGCGGCGGCCTGCTGTGGTTCGGCTGGTTCGGATTCAACGGTGGTAGCGGATTCGGGATCAACGAGAACGGCATGCTCGCGTTCGTGAACACGCTGCTGTGCCCGGCCGCCACGCTGGTCACCTGGTTCCTGCTCGACTACGTGCGCGGGCGCCAGATCACCGCGGTCGGCGCCGCCACCGCGATCATCGTCGGCTGCGTCGGAATCACCCCCGCGGGTGGCTTCGTCAGTCCGATCTGGTCGATGGTCCTGGGAGTGCTGGTCGCGCTTCCGTGCTACGCGGTCATCGTCTACCGGCCGCGGACTCGGGTCGACGAGACGCTCGACGTGCTCGCAGCCCACGGGATCGCCGGCTTCACCGGCATCCTCTTCATCGGCTTTTTCGCTCAGGCCGACTGGAACGGGATCTCCGACGGCCTCTTCTACGGCAATGCCGACCAGCTGCTTTGGCAGGGGCTGGCCGCGGTCACCGTGCCGATCTACGCATTCACCGTCACCTACGTCCTCCTGCGCGTGATCGGCGCCCTGATGCCGCTGCGCACGACCGACAAGCAGGAGTCGCTCGGCCTCGACGGGCTGGAGCACGGCGAGGAGGCCTATCCCGCAGGCGAGGGCGCAATCTTGGTCCCACCGGAGGCTGGGATGGAAGCCCCGCGGCCAGTCGCCGTATCCGACAAGCCTTCCTAGCGGCCACGCTCCAGCAGCCCGCCGAGACCCAGCCACAGCTGCTGGGTGGCCGCTTCGACGATCTCCTCGCGCGGGACTTCGCGATGCTCATACCACCAGCCCGCCAAGCCGTCGGTGCTGGCTCGCGACGCCTCCGCCAGCATCTGGATCGCGCGCGAGCGCTCGACGCCGGACAGCACGTCACCGGGCGGGGCGACGGCGTCGATGATCGCTGCGATGGCATCGGTTGCGGACCCCCTCACCCTCCTGTAGACGGCGTCAGCCTCCGGGTCCGGAGGCGGATCACGGAAGATGAAACGCCACACGAACGGATCCTCCTCGACGAACTCGAAGAACCCTTCCGCCGCGGCCCGAACAAGCTCGTACGGGGACGCGCCGGGGATCAACCGGATGGAGCGCTCGATCAGCTCCCGGCCGTGCAGCTCCAGCAACTCCACGTACAGCTCCCGCTTGCCTGGGAAGTGGTCGTAGATCACCGATGCCACCACCCCGGCCCGGGCGGCGATCTCGGACATCGACGCCGCCTGGTAGCCGCGTTCCGCGAACACCTGCACCGCGGAGTCGAGGATGCGCTCTCGCCGCTCCTCGGCGCTCAGGCGCCGGCGCTCGACCTGTACCTGCTGCAACTCCATACCGAATCCCAATTCGGTAGAGTAGCGGATAACCGAACCACAATTCGGTAGCGACCATCAGGAGGACAGCGAACATGCAGGCACACAAAGGCACCATCCGGCTCGGACTCGTCGCCTTGGGGCTCTCCCAGCTGCTGATCGGGCTGTGGGCGATCGTCGATACCAGCGGCTGGTTCGGCAGCTTTCCCGGTCCGCTCGCAAGCGACTGGCTTCCTGCGTACGGGCCATACAACGACCACCTGGCGCTCGACGCCGGCGCGTTCTTTGCCGCCACGGGAGTGATGCTGATCCTCGCCGCCGTGTGGATGGGCCACAAGCTCGTCCAGGCGGCCCTGATCTCCTACCTGGTCTTTCAGATCCCGCATACGGTGTTTCACCTCGGCGCGGATGATGTTCTGCCCACGGGCGACCGCGTCGTCAGCAACGTGGCGTTGGTATCCACGATCGCGGTGGCCGGCCTCCTGCTGTGGCTCTCTCGCGATCGCCGCCGGCCGCAAGCCACCCCGGTTCGAGCGCAGGGAAACGGCGCGGCCAGAATCGCGCCCCGCACCAAGGGCATGCTCGCGCGGTTCGGCTCGTGGTACGCGCGCCGCGAGTACGGCAACGAGGTCACCCCCGGCGGAGTCTTCGCCCATCACCCGAAGCTCGCGATCGGCTACGGCGGCTTCGAGATGGCGCTGGATCGCTCCAACAAGGTGCCCGCGAAGCTGAAGGCGCTGGGCGAGATCAAGGCCGCGACTGTCGTCAGCTGCGAGTGGTGCATGGACTTCGGCTCGATGATCGGCCGCGAGCACGGCGTCACCGACGAGCAGCTGCGCGAGATGCCCCGCCATCGCGAGAGCCCGGCGTTCGACGAGCTCGAGCGCCTCGTTCTCGACTACGCAACCGCGATGAGCCGCTCTCCCGCCGAGGTGGACGAAGAGCTGTTCGCGCGCCTACGGGAGCATTTCGACGACGCCCAGTTGGTCGAGCTGACGAGCGCGATCGCGATCGAGAACTTCCGCGCCCGCTTCAACCACGCGACGGGGATGGCGGCCCAGGGCTTCTCGGAGGGGATGGTGTGCGTCGTGCCGGAGACCAGCTCCGCTACGCCCGCGTAAAGCGACGCCCTGCCGTCGGCGAGGCTTCCTCGTCGAGCAGCACCTTGTCGGTCTCGCCCGATTTGGCGGCCTCATGCTCCATCGCCGCGATCCGCTCCGGCGTCAGCTCGTCGGCGTTCTCCTCCTCGATCCGCGCCAGCCACTCGGCGCCCTCGGCGGACTTGGCGGGATCGACCTCGACCTCTCCCCCGCGCCCCACGGACTTGTCGATCTCCTCGAACAGCGCGCTCACCAGCTCGTCCTGCGGGACCTTCCGCAGCGGCTTGCCGTGAGCGAAGATCAGGCCCTCGTTCTTGGCGCCGGTGATCCCGAAGTCCGCGTGCGAGGCCTCGCCGATCCCGTTCACGGCGCAACCGAGCACGGCGACCTCGATCGGCTCCGTGTAGGCCTCGAGGCGGCGCTCGATCTCGGCGACCACCGTGTCCATGTCGAACTGGAGCCGGCCGCAGGTGGGGCAGGCGATCAGCACCGGGCCGCGTTCGCGCAGGTGAAGCGCCTTCAGGATCTCCCAGGCGACCTTCACCTCCTCCTCGGCATGGAAGGTGGAGAGGCTGATCCGGATCGTGTCGCCGACACCATCAGCCAGCAGTGTGCCGAGGCCGACGGCGGACTTCAGCGACCCCGACCACTTCGTCCCCGCTTCGGTGATCCCGAGGTGGAGCGGGTACGGGATCCGCTCGGAGAGCAGGCGGTTGGCCGCGATCGTGTTCGGGACGTTGGTGGACTTGATCGAGACCTTGAAGTTCTCGAAGTCGAGCGACTCCATCAGCTCGACGAACTCGACCGCGGCGGCGACGAGCGCCTCGACCGGCTGCTCGCGCTCGAGCTCGTGAAGGTGCTTGGGCAGTGAGCCGGAGTTGACGCCGATCCGCATCGGGACCCCGGCGGCGGTCGCCTTCGCCGCCACCTCGGCGACCTTCTCGCGGCCGCCGATGTTGCCCGGGTTCAGCCGGATGCAGTGAGCGCCGGCGTCGATCGCCTTCAGCGCCAACGTGTGGTTGAAGTGGATGTCGGCGATCACGGGGATCGGCGACTGCTTGACGATCGTCTTCAGGGCGACGGCGTCGTCGTCGCGCGGCACGGCGACGCGGACGAGGTCGGCGCCGGCCTCGGCGACCTTGCGAATCTGATCCATCGTCGCCTCGAGGTTGGCGGTCTCGGTCTTGGTCATCGTCTGCACAACGACCGGCGCACCGCCCCCGATCGGCACCCCGCCGACGAATATCTGGCGCTTGGAGGCCACGTGGACATGATGACAGCGGCGGCGTATGCTCCGGCCATGCGCAGGGCTCTTGCATGCGCTTTGGTGACTGGGCTGGCGTGTCTTGTCGGGGTCCAGACGGCGGGCGCGGCTCACCACCTGGTGAAGATCCGCGAGGTTTATACGGGGTCCTCGGCCGTTCCCGGGGCGGAGTTCGTCGAGCTCCAGCTCACCTCGGCCGGCGAGAACCAAGTGACCTCCGGTGGCGGTTCGAGCGTGCGCCTGTACGACGCGGCCGGAAGCCCAACCGCCGCGGGGACATTTGCGTCAAACCCACCCAATGGCGACAACCAACGCACGATCCTCGCCGGCTGTCCCTTGGTCGAGGGCACCTTCGGCGTCACGCTCGACCTGACGCTTGCCTGCGCGTTTCCCACTGATGGCAGCGGTGGCTCGGCCTGTTTCAACTCAACTGCATTCGGGTCGCTGGATTGCGTCAGCTGGGGCGCCGCCACCGTTGCTCCGGCCGGGACCTCGTCGTCCGGCACTCCCGCGGCTGCAATCCCCGATGGCCAGTCGCTGACCCGCAACATCGGCTCCGGCTGCGCGACGCTGCACGAGTTCGCGGACGACACCAACGTCAGCGCCAACGACTTCACAGCGACGAACCCGTCGCCGCGCCCCAATTCCGTCGCTTCGACGGAGACTGAGTGCCCGCCCGACAGCGATGGTGACGGGATCCCCAATACCCTCGACGCCTGCCAGAACTTCCCGGCGAGCACCCCGAACGGCTGCCCCACCCCAACCCACGGGGACGGGGACGGAGACGGCGTCCCAGATGCCACCGACCAGTGCCCGGCGACCGCGGCACTGGGCGCGAATGGCTGTCCGCCGGGCGTCGACAACAGAGACCCGACCCAGCAGGTGAACGGGGCGAAGAAGCAGGACGTGGACAAGCTCTCGCTTCGCGTCAGCGCGGACGAGGGGGCGACTCTGGTGGGCACGGGAACGGTGAAAGTGCCCGGCCCCCGGAGGCTGTGGAAGTTCAAGACGGTGACGGAGACGGTCACCGGGGGTCAGAGCGTGAGGCTGCGGTTCAAGCTCGCCCCGAAGGCGCTCGAGCAGGTCAGGAACGCCCTTGAAGACGGCACCCAGAAGGCTAGGCTTAAGGTAACGGCCACCGATCCCGCCGGGAACACGAGCGAGGAGCGGCGCACGATCAACCTCACGGACTGACAGGATGCCCGGCATCAGTAAACGTCTCTCAACCGCGGTCGCGATCGGCGCCGTTCTGGCAACGCTGACCGTCGGCGCCGGGTCGGCCCAAGCCGCCTTCCACCTGATGAAGGTGAGCGAGGTCTATCCCGGGACCAACTCGACGTCCCAAGATGCGTTCATCGAGCTGCAGATGCACACAGCCGGCCAGAACTTCGTGCTCGGCCACGATGTCGACTACTACACCGCGTACGGGTAGCCTGCTGGGCTCCGCGCTGTTCACCGCCAACGTCCCCAACGGCGATACCCAGCGCACGATCCTGATCGGCGATACGGCCACCACCGGCAACCCCGACCTCGTCTACGACCAGCTCCACGATGCACTCTTCCCCGGCACTACGACAGGTGGGGCCGTGTGCTTCGCGGACGCGTCCCCTCCCGACTGCGTCTCCTGGGGCAACTTCACAGGCGCGGGCGCGCTGCCGGGCGCGACCGGGTTGCCGGAGGCTCCCGGTGGGATCCCCGCCGGGTCCTCGATCTCACGTTCGATTGCGCGGGGGTGCGCGACCCTGCTCGAGCCCGGTGACGACACCGACGACAGCTCGGTCGACTTCTCGGTCACGAGCCTTACTCCGCGCAACAACACGGTCGCTCCGACCGAAACCGCGTGCACCGGTGGCGGCAACGACAACGACCCGCCCCAGACGACGATCACCAAAGAACCGTCGAACCGGCTGGAGGAGCCGACCGCGGTCTACAGGTTCCGCTCCGACGAGCCGGGCTCGACGTTCGAGTGCAAGATCGACAAGAAGCCGTTCAAGTCGTGCACGTCGCCGAAGCGGCTGAGGCGGCTCGACGAGGGCAGCCACAGCTTCAAGGTCCGGGCGACCGACGAGGCGGGCAACGTCGACAAGTCCGCGGACACGGACCGCTTCAGGGTCGTCGAGGACTGACCGGCCGCTAGCGCTGGCCTCGCAGCACGCCCTCCAGCTCCACCAGCTGGCCCTGGAAGCTGACGAAGTAGAGGTTGGTGCGCGGGAACGGGCCCTTGCGGCCGCGCCCGAAGCTGACGGCGCTCGGGCCCAGCGGCGCTGTCTCGGCCAATGAGCAGATCTCCCGCTTGCGGTTGACGCGCCATATCTGGCCGGCGCCGTTTGCGGCGACGTAGAGGCGGTCGAGCCCGTCGCGGGTCATCCCATCGGGGCCGGCGGAGGTGTCGCCGGGCGGAGCCTGGACATAGGTCGAAGCGCTCGCAGGATCGGCGATCGGCACCTTGACGATCGCGGCCGGCTGAAAAGTCTGGGCCGCATAGAGGTTCTCGCCCGCCCTGTCGACGACCAGTCCGTTTGAGGACACCACGCTCGCCCAGCTCCTCTGAACCTCGCTCGCGACCACGCGATCGATGCCGGTGCCGAAATCATCCGATGCGTAGATCGCGCCGTCGGGCCCGGTAGCGAGGCCGTTGGCCATCGCGAGGCCCTCGACGGCCACCTCGGACTCACCACTGCGGATGTCCACACGCAGCAGCCCTGCCATCGGGGAAACGTTGCCGGCCGTCCCCCCGGGGATGGAGTTGCCGAAGCCAACCATCAGCGAGCCGTCAAAATCGAAGGTGAGCCCGCCAGGCGCATCGATTCCGTCCAGGAGCACCTTCGGCTCCGCCCCCGGCCTCGGGAGAACGAGCAACTCACCGGCGTCGGCATCGGTGAAGTAGAGCCGTCCATCGGGCCCGGCGATGATCGACTCGAGCGTGCTGCCCAGCTCCACCAGCGTCCGCGCCTCGGGCTGCTTCGGGCACGGCGGCGCGGCGTGCGCCGAACCGGCGAACGCGACCAGCAACCACACCCCGAGCGCGACGACGCCCGCTACCCCTCTCATCGGGCAAACCCTAGCCAGGCGCGCGCTTGGGCGCGGCGGTTCAGACGCGCGTAACGCGCCGTCCCCTACGAGCCGTAAAGCGCCTCGATCTCCTCGGTGTACTTCTCGTTGATCGGCTTGCGCTTCAGCTTCATCGTCGGCGTCAACTCATCGCCACCTGGCAGCCAGTCGCCGCCGAGCAGGGTGAACTTCTTGATCTGCTCGACGCGGGCCATCTGCGTGTTCGCCGCGTCGACGCCCTCCTGAACGGCGGCGATCACCTTCTCGTCCTCGGCCAGCGACTCCAGCGAGGTGTCGGAGATGCCCTGCTTCTGGGCCCAGACCGGCGCGTACTCCGGGTCGAGGGTGAGCAGGGCGACGTTGTAGGGACGAGCGTCGCCGATCGCGATCGCCTGGCCGATCAACGGGCTCGCGCTCTTCATCTTCGCCTCGATGTTCGCCGGCGACATGTTCTTGCCGGCGGCGTTGATGATCAGCTCCTTCTTGCGATCGACGATCTTCAGATAGCCGTCGTCGTCGAGCTCGCCGATGTCGCCGGTCGCCAGCCAGCCGTCCTCGTCGATCGTCTCGGCGGTCTTGTCGGGCAGGTTGCGATAGCCGACCATGTTCGCCGCACCGCGCACGAACACCTCGCCGTCCTCCGCGAGCTTGATCTCGAAGCCGGGCAGCGGAGGGCCAACGGTGCCGACCTTCACCTTGTCGGGCGGGTTCACGGTTGCGGCCCCGCAGGTCTCGGACATTCCCCACAGCTCGCCGATCGGGATTCCGATCGCGTGGAAGAACTCCAGCACCTCGACCGGTGTAGGGGCGGCCCCGACGTTGACCGAAACCGCGCGGTCCAGCCCCAGCATCTTGCGCAGCTCGGAGAACATCGCCGCATCGGCCTGGGCGACCGCGGCGGCCAGCGCCTCGGGCACCTCTTCGCCCGCCTGCTCCAGCCGCACCTTCTGAATCGCGGCCTCGACGCCCTTCTGGGCGGGCTCCCTCTGCTCATCCGGCATCGAGGCGAACTTCGACTCCAATCCGGCCTTGAGCTTCTCCCAGATGCGCGGCACGGCGAAGAACCAGGCCGGCCTTGCGCGGGGCAGGAAATCGATGATCTGGCGCGGGTCAGGGCAGATCGTGATCGAGAGGCCCCGGGAAACGGGCACGTAGTAGTGCGCGCCGCGCTCCGCGATGTGGGCGGCGGGGAGCCAGGAGATGATCCCTCCGCCGTCCTCCGGGAAGTCGATCACGTCATCGATTCCCGAAACCAGGCTCATCAGGTTTCGATGGGAGAGCTGGACGCCCTTGGGCGGCCCGGTCGTGCCGGACGTGTAGATCAGGGTCAGCAGGTCATCCGGACCGACCGCGTCGACGCTCTCGCTGACGTCGAATCCCTCTCCCGATTTCTCCAGCTCGTCGAAGGTCATGTCCCCGCCCTCGCCGTCGACGACGACCACCTTCTCGATCCCCGGCAGGTCCGCTCGGGCCTTCTCGAACACTTCGAGGAAGGGGGCCTCCACGATCGCCAAGCGCGCCTCGGCGTCGCCGACCACGTAGGCGATCTGCTCGGGCGAGGAGGTCTGGTAGATCGAGAACGGGACGCCGCCGAGCGAGACGACCGCGAGGTCGAGGGGGATGAACTCCCAGCGGTTGTTGAGCATCAGCGCGACGGTGTCGCCCTTGCCGACGCCCAGCTTCGCCAGCCCACCGGCAAGCGAGCTGACGCGATCGCGGAGCTCGTTCCAGCTCAGCTCGACGCCGCGCTCGGGGTCGCTGACGGCCGTCTCGTCGCCCAAGCGGTCGACGGTCGCGTGGAAGGCGAGCGCGAGGTTCTTCGCGATCAGGTCGCGGCCCGGACCGCCGCTCGCGTACCGCTCCGCCGTCTTCATCTCCATCTCGGTGATCTCCTCCCGTGAAGTGTGTGCTGCTTGAAACTACCGCAGTCAGGGATTATCTCCTAACGAATCTGGAACCCCTCGCCGCTGAGGCGATCGATGTCGTTCGTGAGCCCGATCATGAAGATGATCAGCACGAAAACGAAGCCGAGCACGCTCGCGCGCTCCATGACGCTGAACGCGACCGGACGGCCGCGAACCTTCTCGACCAGGCTCCAGAAGATGTGGCCGCCGTCCAGGGGCAGGAACGGGAACAGGTTGATCAGCGCCAGCGAGAGGCTGATGATCGCGAGCAGCTTCAGCGCCGTCTCGGTGTTGAAATCGAATGCCTGCTTGGTCGCCTCGGTGGCGCCGACGACGCTGGATAACTGCTCGCGCTTCTCGGCCTTGAAGAGCTGGGCGAAGGTGGAGAGGGTCTCGACTCGTCACCAGCCACATGAAGTCCAGCGACACGCCCGCGGCCTCGCCCGCACCGTCGATCGACTCCGTGCCGTAGCGGAACCCGAGCCGGTTGCGCTCGAACTCCTCGTCGTAGACGGGGGTGATCGTGATCTCGCGCGTCTGCCCGTCGCGTTCGACGGTCAAGGTCGCCGGCGTCTCCGCGGCGCACCCGTCACGCGGCTCGCGCGCGCATTCGTGTGAATCGACGTTCCCCGCGAAGAGCTGCAGGCGCTCTTCGAGCGTAAGCCCCTCCCCCGTCTCGCCGTCAACGGAGATGATCCGATCGCCCGCTTGGAGTTGCTCGGCGGCCGGCGAGCCGGACTCGATGTCGCCGACGGTGTTGCTCTGCTTCTCGCCGCCGAGCGCGAGCACGAACAGCAGCACGAAGCAGACGAGCACGTTCATCGCCGGCCCCGCCCCGATGACGACGATCCGCTTCCACACCGGCTGGTGGTAGTAGGCGCGGGGAGCGACCTCCGGGTCGAGCTCCTCGTCCGGATTCATCCCGGTGATCTTCACGAAGCCCCCGAGCGGGATCGCGCCGATCCCGTACTCGGTCTCGCCGCGCTTGATCGAGGCGACCTTCGGCGGGAAGAAGAGGAAGAAGCGCTCGACTCGCATCCCGGTCCACTTCGCGGCAATGAAGTGGCCGAGCTCGTGGAGGACGACGAGCATCATGAACCCGAAGATCGCCAGTGCCCAGCTCATGCAGTCGCCCCCAGGCGGGCTGCCTGCTCACGTGCGGCCGCGTCGGCTGCAAACAAATCGTCGAAATGGCCGGGCACCGACGGCGGGATGGCCGCGAGCGTGTCCTCGATCACCCCCGGGATCGCTGTGAAGGAAATCCGGTCCTGAAGAAAGGCATCGACGGCAACCTCGTTTGCGGCATTGAGGATGCACGGCGCGGTCCCCCCGGTCTCGCCCGCCTCACGGGCAAGGCGCAGGCAGGGAAAGGCTTCGAGGTCGGGCGCCTCGAAGGTGAGCTCGCCGAGCTCCGCGAGATCGAGCCGCTGTACTGGGACGTCAGCCCGCTCGGGGTAGTGCAGCGCATAGGAGATCGGCACGCGCATGTCGGGGTAGCCGAGGTGGGCGAGGGAGGCGCCGTCGTTCAGATGCACCATCCCGTGGACGATCGACTGCGGGTGAACCACTACCTCGATCCGCTCGTACGGCAAGCCGAAGAGGTGGTGGGCCTCGATCACCTCGAGGCCCTTGTTGAGCAGCGTCGCCGAGTCGATCGTGATCTTGCCGCCCATGTCCCAGGTCGGGTGCGCGAGCGCCTCCTCTCGGGTCACCCCGGCCAGATCCGATCGGCCACGGAACGGGCCGCCGGAAGCGGTGAGAACGAGGCGGTCGATCGTTCCCGGGGGCTCGGCGGCGACGAGCTGGGCGAGCGCGGAGTGTTCGGAGTCGACGGGGATGATCCGGGCTCCGGTCGCCTCGGCCAACGCGGTCACCAGCTCCCCGCCGACGACGAGGCTCTCCTTGTTCGCGAGCGCGAGGTCGATCCCCTCGGTGAGCGCGACGATCGTCGGGCCGAGCCCGGCCGAGCCGACGATCGCGTTGAGCACGAGGTCAGCGTCGGATGACGCGACGAGCTCTCGAATTCCCTCCTCGCCGGTCAGCACCCGCCCGCTCCACGAGTCGGCCGCTTGTGCTGCAGCCGACTCGTCGGCTAGTGCGACTACGGGCACGCCGTGCTCACGCGCGGCGTCCAGCAGCGGCTCCCAGCGGTCGCCCGCTGAAAGACCCACGACCTGCAGCTGATCGGACGCCGCGACGACCTCGAGCGCCTGCACGCCAATCGAGCCCGTGGCGCCCAGGACCACGATTTGCTTCACGCGGGAGAGGATACGGAGCGTTCGTAAGCGTGCCTAAGCGTTGGTCAGTACACGAACGCAACCGACAGGTAATAGCCGGCGACAACGGTGAACAGGACCGCGTCGAGGCGGTCCAGGACGCCTCCGTGGGGGCCGAACAGCTGACCCGAGTCCTTCGCGCCCAGGTCGCGCTTGATCATCGATTCGAAGAGGTCGCCTATCGGCGCCAGGAGGGCGATGCAGAGGCCGATTGCGAGCGCGTCGAGGCCGGGGAGCCAGTCCTGGTAGAGGCCGGCGAACCAAAAGCCGAGTGTGCCGCCCAGGACGCCGCCGATCAGGCCCTCGACGGTCTTGTTCGGCGACAGGCTCGGCGCCAGCGGGATGCGGCCGAACCACCTCCCGGCACCATACGCGCAGGTGTCAGCCAAGAACGTGGCCACGAGGACATCAATCAGGAGCGCGGCCCCGTGGTCGGGCAAGTCGCGCAGCAGCACCGCGTGAGCGAAGGGGATCGCGATCCAAACCAAACCGAAGACGGTGATCGCAAGCGAGTAGGCGACCCGGGCGCGATCCTTCCGCATCGCGCCGGCGAAGAACATCACCGGGAAGGCGACCGCGAACACCAGAACGAGCTGGTATTGGTCGCCGTAGTGGGCGGCCAGCATCAGCGCCGCGGCGGCGGCGAACGCGACCGGCGTCATCGGGTGCGCTCGGCGAGCCATGCGGAAGTACTCGCCGAGCCCGACGATCGAGAACCCGATCATCGCCAGCGTGAACGGCAGCTCGCCGATGACGACGATCGCGATCGCGAAGATGATCCACGGGATCGCCCAAAGCACCCGCTGCGTCGTCTCACCGCGGGGCCGGCGTGGCCGCACAGGCTCCTCGCCGTCGTCAACCGGCACTCGTCGGCGGGGTGTGGGCATGCCCGGCGACAGTAATTGATCGCAACCAGGGTGAGCGGGCGTCCGGTTGCCGCGCTCAGCGAGCGCCGAAGCGCCGCCGGCGGGTCTCGTACTCGGCCAATGACTCCTCGAAAGCCTCGCGGCTGAAGTCCGGCCACAGCTCCTCGCGGAAGACCAGTTCCGAGTACGCACACTGCCAGAGCAGGTAGTTGGAGACCCGCAGCTCGCCACTGGTGCGGATCAGCAGGTCGGGGTCGTGCATCTCGGGGGCGTACAGGTGGCTCGCGAACTCATCGTCCCCCCCGCCCTCGTAGCGCGCCGCGGCGTCGAGGATCTCTTGGCGGCCGCCGTAGTCGAAGGCGACGAACAGCGTGATCCGCTCGTTCTCCGCCGTCACTCCCTCTGCCCACTGCATCCGCTCCAGCAGCTCCTCCCCGACCCGGTCGCGGCGGCCGATGAACCGCATCCGCACGCCCTCGTCGTGGAGCTCCGGCGTCTCGCCGTCGATCCGCTCGGCGAACATCTGCATCAGGCCCTTGACCTCGTCGTCCGACCGCGACCAGTTCTCGGTCGAGAACGAGAACACGGTCAGCTCCTCGACGCCGAATTCCACGGCGTCCTTCAACCGCGCCTTGACGACGTCGGCCCCGGCCCTATGCCCCTCGATCGTCGGAAGTTCGCGCTGTTGCGCCCAGCGCCCGTTGCCGTCGGTGATGATCGCGACGTATTTCGCCGACATGCGCGGGACATTAGGGTGCCGTTTCGGCTCTCGTCGCCGCGGCTACAACGGAGGTCAAGATGCGCGCGTACAAGTGGCTCAACACTGGGGCGCGCGATCCAGGTGCTGGTGAGCCCAAGCTTCGACTCTCACTTTGACCCGATTTCGCAGGCGCGCAGCGCGATCGAGTGGACGTTCGACACTGCGGGCGAGCTCGCCGAGCTTGCACGGTCGGCGGCGGAGCGGTACTGGACCTAGCTGCCGTCAGACCTCGAGGATCTCCTCTTCCTTGCCCTTCACGAGCGTGTCGATCTCGCCCGTTGCCTTGTCGGTCGCCTTCTGCAGCTCCGATTCAGCTCGGCGCTCCTCGTCCTCGCCGACGTCGCCGTCCTTCTTCAGCTCGCGCAGGTGATGTACGCAGTCGCGTCGGACGTTGCGCACCGCGACGCGCCCCTCTTCGGCGACGCCGTGGACGACCTTCACCAGCTCCTTCCGGCGCTCCTCATTCAGCTCCGGGATCTGAAGCCGGATCACATTGCCGTCGTTCGATGGCGTCAGCCCGAGATCGGACTCGAGGATCGCCTTCTCGACCGTGCCGATCGACGACTTGTCGTACGGGGTGATCGTCAGCAGGCGGGCGTCGGTCGCGTTCACCTGCGCCATCTGCTTCAGCGGCGTCTGCGTGCCGTAGTAGTCGATTTCGAGCCGGTCGAGGAGGTTCGGCGACGCGCGTCCGGTGCGCACGGTCGCGAGCTCGTTTCGAGTCGCATCCACGGACTTGCCCATCCGCTCGCGGGCGTCGTCGAGAAACTCGTTGACCAGCTCGTCCATCAGTGTGTTCCGGCGCGGAGCCGTAAGGCGACGCGAGCAGCAGGTGCCGTGCCCATATGTTTGATCCTATCCAGCCTGCTGCGGTGCCCCCGCCTTCGCGGCGACCAGGGTGCCGACGCGCTCGCCGGCCAGGATGCGCTCGATGTTGCCCTCGTCGGCCATGTTGAAGACGTGGATCGGAAGCTCGTTCTCCATGCACAGCGAAAGCGCGGTCGTGTCCATCACCCGCAGCCCCCGCTCGATCGCCTCGAGATGGGTGATCTCGGGGAGGAAGCTCGCGTCAGGGTTCAGCGACGGATCGTCGTCGTAGACGCCCTCGACCCCGTGCTTTGCCATCAGGATCGCCTCCGCGTGGATCTCCAGCGCGCGCAGCGCCGCCGCGGTGTCGGTGGTGAAGAACGGGTTCCCGGTGCCGGCGGCGAAGATCACCACCCGGCCCTTCTCGAGGTGGCGGATCGCACGCCGGCGGATGTACGGCTCTGCGACCTCGGTGACCTCGATCGCCGAGAGCACGCGCGTGTCGGCCCCCTGCTTCTCGAGCGCATCCTGGAGCGTCAGCGCGTTCAGCACCGTCGCCAGCATCCCCATGTAGTCGGCCGTCGCGCGGTCCATCCCCGCCGCCGCTCCCGACAGCCCGCGGTAGATGTTGCCGGCACCGACCACGAGCGCCATCTCCACACCATGGCCCTGGGTCACCTCCTGGATCTGGCGGGAGATCCGCTCGACGCGATCGGGGTCGGTCCCATAATCGAGCGAGCCCATCAGCGCCTCGCCCGAGATCTTCAGCAGAACGCGCTTGAAGGCGGGCTCCACGCTCATCCCTCGCCGACCCGAAAGCGGGCAAAGCGCGCGACGCGGATGTTCTCGCCGGTCTTTGTCGCGAGCTCGGCGCGCAACTCCTCGATCGTCTTCGACTCGTGCTTCTCGGCGTTCACGTGGACCTGCTCCATCAGCGCCACCTCCGAGGCCCACTTTCGCAGCTGCCCCTCGACGATCTTCTCGATCACGTTGTCAGGCTTGCCCTCCTCGTGCGCCTTGCGCTCGTACAGGCTTCGCTCGGCCTCCCTGACCTCGTCCGGGATCTCTTCAACCGAGACGTACTGCGGGTCGGCGGCTGCGGCGTGTAGCGCGACCTCGTAGGCGAAGGCCTGGAAATCCTCGTTCCGGGCCACGAAATCGGTCTCGCATTGCACCTCGACCAGCGTCCCCACCTTGCCGTTCGAGTGGATGTAGGAGGAGACGACGCCCTCGCCGGTGCCGCGGCCCGCCCGCTTCGCGGCCGTCGCCTGGCCCCTTACGCGCAGGACCTCGATCGCGCGATCCATATCCCCATCGGCCTCCTGCAGCGCCGCCTTCGCGTCCATTACGCCGGCGCCGGTCCGATCGCGGAGCGCCTTCACGTCTGCCGCCGTCACGTCGGCCATGCTCAAGCCTTCTCGCCCGGCGTCGGGGGTGCCTCCGCGGGGGGTCGCTCGGGTGGCTGAGCCTGGGTGGCGGGCGCCTGTGGCGGCTGAGGGGCCTGTGGCGGCTGAGGGGGCCGCCCGGGCTGCGCGGCTTCGGCTGCCGCGGCTGCCGCGGCCTGCGCTTCGGCCTCCGCCTTCGCGGCCTCCTCCCGGGCCCTCTGCTCCTCGGCTTCGCGGCGCGCCTTCTCCTCCTCCTCGCGGCGGCGCTCCTCTTCCTGCGCCCGCCGGCGCTCCTCCGCCTCGTTCCAGGCGGCCACCGCCGTCTCCATCGCCGCACCGACGGTGGAGATCACCAGTTCGCACGAGCGGATCGCATCGTCGTTGCCGGGTATCGGGAAATCAACCGGGTCGGGGTCGCAGTTGGAATCGACCAGGGCGATGATCGGAATCCCGAGCCGGTCGGCCTCCCGCAACGCGATCTCCTCGCTCTTCAGATCGACGATGAAGACCGCCTGAGGGGGCCGCTTCATGTCGCGGACGCCCCCGAGGTTGTACTCGAGCTTCTTCAGCTCGGCCTGCATGGACATCCGCTCCTTGGTCGGGAGCAGCTCGAGCTGCCCGGTCTCGGCCAGCTCCGTGAGCTCGTGCAGCCGCTCGATCCGCTTCGAGATCGTCTGGAAGTTGGTCAGCAGCCCGCCGAGCCAGCGCTGGTTGACGTACGGCATGCCCGTGCGATCGGCCCACTCCTTGATCGAGTCCATCGCCTGCTTCTTGGTGCCGACGAACAGCACCGCGCCGCCCTTTGCGGCGATCTCGGCAGCGAAGTCGCGCGCCTCCGTGAGCAGCTGCTCGGTTTGCAGCAGGTCGATGATGTGGATCCCGTCGCGCTCACCGTGGATGTAGCGGCGCATGCGCGGGTTCCAGCGCCGCGTCTGATGGCCGAAGTGAACCCCGGCCTCCAGCAGCTTCTTCACGTCCGCCGCGCTCGCCGCCGCGGGCGCAGGGGTCTCAGCGATTTCGGCGGTCTCCGCCATTCAGGCTCCCTTGGTTGGTTTGGCTGTGTGCGCCGCCGGCGCTACGGGGACCCGGGATGTCGGCCCCGGGCAGGGCCCCTTCGCCTCCGGCGGGGTTGGTTACACGAGGCACGAAGTGTAGTGCGAGGCTTTGAATCACCCTCCCTCGCTGCTACGTGCCTTCTCCAGCGCCACATGCAGATCCGGCGGCAGCGGCGACTCGAAGCTGAGCGGCTCCCCCGTGAACGGATGCGTGAACCCCAGCCGCCGCGAATGCAGGAACTGCCTCCCAAGCCCATGCCGCCCCGCCGACCCATAACGCGGATCCCCCGCCACCGGATGACCGATCGCGGCGAAGTGCGCCCGGATCTGGTGGGTGCGGCCGGTCTCCAGGCGCGCTTGGACGAGCGTGTCGGCGCGCAGGACCTCCTCGACCTCGAAGTGCGTGCGTGCGCCTCTCTGCGACCGGCCGGCGACCGCCATCCGCGTCGGGTCGCGGTGGCTGCGACCGATCGGGGCGTCGATCGTGCCGGTGCGAGACGCGAGGCGCCCCTCGACCAGGGCGAGGTACTCACGGCGCAGCTCGCGCGCCTTCACCATCGCGGCGAGGCGCCTGTGGGCCTCATCTGTGCGGGCGACGACCATCAGCCCCGACGTGTCCTTGTCGAGCCGGTGGACGATTCCCGGCCGGTTCTCCTCTCCTCCCCCCAGCAGATCTCCCAGCTCGTCTACCAGCGTGGTCCCGTGGTGAGAAGGCGCAGCATGAACCACCAGCCCGGCGGGCTTGTCCACGACCGCCAGCCAGTCGTCACGGTGGACGACCTGGACGCCTGTGCGCGCCGCCATCACCGTGGTTCGGCTCGCCAGACGCCGACGACGAGGACGATCACGCCCGCGGTGATCGCCACGTCCGCGATATTGAAGGCCGGCCAGGCGGGAGGATCGAGGAAATCGATCACGGCATCCATCCGCGTGCGGTCGGCGAGGTTCCCCAGCGCACCGCCGACGAGCAGGCCGATCGCGAGCCAGAGGTCGGGACGGGCCGGGTTCAGGGTGAGCCAGGTCGCGAGCGCCGCGATCGTGAGCAAGGTCAGCACGCTGACCACGCCCTCGCCGCCGTCGAAGAGGCCGAACGCGATGCCGCTGTTCGTGACGTAGTCGAACTGGAAGCCGAGCACGAGGTCGACGGGCCGCTCGAAGGCCAGGTTGTCGAACGCGATCTGCTTCGTCACCTGGTCGAGGCAGAAGACGACCCCGATCAGCAGCAGGGCCCGCCGCCAGGCCTCGAACCTGCTCACCCTCGGATCAGGCCGACGACCACGCCCGAGACGACGTACAGAAGCAGGATCGCGAGGATCGGGCTGAGGTCGATCGGGCCGAGCGGCGGGATGAAGCGCCGGAAGATGTTCAGGTAGGGATCCGTGACCTCGTGGACGAAGCCGACGACCGCGCGCAGGTAGCGGTTGTAGGGCAGCCGCGGGATCCACGAGAGCAGCACGCGGATGAAGATCACGATCAGATAGACGAGGAACAGCGCCTCGACGTAGTTCGCGATGTCGTTACGGTCGATCGCCGCGAGCATCGGCAGGCGGCTCACCGGAACCGCTCCAGCGACGCGTTCACAGCCTCCGCAAACGCGGCTCGCACGTCGCGCCGCAGCAGCGCCTCGAGCCCGGCCTCGGTCGCGCCTCCGGGCGGCGCGACAGCCCGCCGGATCTCGGCCGGCTCGCGCTTTCGCAGCAGCTCGGCCGTACCCGCGAACGCTCCGGCGACCAGCTCGCGCGCGAGATCGCGCTCCAGACCCTCGTCAACGCCTGCCTCCTCGAGCGCCTCGGCCACATCCGCAACATAAGCCGGAGAGCAGGACATCACGGCCATCGCCGCGTCCATCTGCGCCTCGTCCAGCTCGATCACGGTTCCAAGCAGCGCGAGCAGGGCGAGAACATCGGCGGCCAGCTGGTCCGGCATGCCCACGGCCGGCGGATGGCAGATAACGCCGCGGCGGACTTCGACCGGCTGATTCGGCATCAGGCGCATCACCGGCACATCGGGAAACGCATCCGCGATCCGCGAGAGCGGCGTGGCGGCGAGCAATGACAGGAGCGCGGGCGGATCGAGCTCGCCTGCCACTTCCTCGAGCGCCGCAGGCTTCACGGCGAGGACGACGAGATCCACATCGGCGCCCAGCTCGGCAAGCGTGTCGCGCGTCGTACCGCCGACCTCGGAAGCGAGCGCCTGGGCGCGCTCACGGTCGATGTCGCAGAACGACATCGAGGTTGGGCCTCCCTCAGCGCCAGCCCAACCGCGAGCCATTGCCGCAGCCATATTGCCCGCGCCTGCAAAGCCGACCTTCATCGTCGGCGAAGGTTATTGCCAGAAGCCAAGCCGCCCGGAGCGGAGCAGAGGAAGCGGCGTTTATTACGATTGGTTGAAGAACCCGCGCTCGACCAGGCGGGCCTTTTCCTCGGCCGAGACCTCGACGTTGCGCGGCGTCAGCAGGAAGGTCTTGTCGGCGATCTTCTGCATTCCGCCTTCGAGCGCATATGTGAGGCCCGATCCGAAGTCGATCAGCCGCTTGGAGAGCTCGGCGTCGCTGGACTGCAGGTTGAGGATCACCGGCACGCCGCGCTTGAACCTGTCGGCGATCTCCTGCGCGTCGTTGAAGTTGTTCGGGGTCACCAGATGGACCTGGACGTCGATGCCGCCGTTGTCGACCGGGCGCAGCGTCCGAGTGCCGGTGGGAGCCTCGTCGTCGGAGAAGATCTCGTCGATCTCATCGCGGGGACGCCGGCGCTCCAACCGGCGCACGTTCGAAGCCCGGCGCTGCTGGCGCGGCTCGAACATCTCCTCCTCAGCGGCGGTCTCGGGCTCGTACACGTCGGCCTCCTCGTACTCGTCGTGACGGTCTTCGGCGAGCCCGAAGTAGACGAGCGCGCGGTGCCATGTGTCACGAATAGCCATGTCGAGCGGAAACCTTCGCCTCCCTACTGCCGATTCCTTTACTGATTATGCCGCGCTGCACGCATCGCTTCAAGCGGCTCGTTGCGCATTTTCCGGTGCGCATCTAGCCGTATAGGACGCTGCCCAGGCGGATGATCGTCGCCCCCTCCTCCACGGCCACCTCCCAGTCCTGGCTTGTGCCCATCGAGAGGCGCTCGAGTCCGTTCTCGGCGGCGAGCTCGGCGAGGCGGGCGAAGTGGGGACGCGAGGCTTCCGGATCGTCGCTGAAGGGAGGCATCGTCATCAACCCGACAACCATCACCGGGCAGCGGGCGATGAAGTCGGCGAGAGCTTCCGGGGCGACCCCTGCCTTCGACTCCTCGCCAGCCACGTTCACCTCGACCAGCACCTCCGTCTCCGCACCGGCGTGCCTCCCGAGCTGGGCGAGGGCGCTTTCGCTCGCGAGCGAGTGGATCAAGCGCACGCGCCCGACCAGCTGCTTCACCTTGCGGCTCTGAAGCGCGCCGATGAAATCCCACTCGAATTGGTCCTGCCAGCGCGCCTGCTTTGCCTCCAGGTCCTGTAGCCGATTTTCCCCCACCAGCCCGACGCCGGCTTCCGCGAGCACTCCCATCTCGTCGCTGGGCAGGTATTTGGTTGCCGCAAGAATCTCGACCTCCGACCCCGCCTTCTCCCGCACCCGCTCGAGGTTCGCGCGCACGCGCTCGGGATCGAGGCCCGTGATCAGCTCAGCCATGCGACACCCGCCTGCCGCCTGGCGCGCTCGCCGTCGCGGCGGTGCGAGAAGAACGTGTCCGGGTTGCAGCGGGTGCAGAGCTCGCTGCTCTCGACGGCGCGCACGCCGGCGCGCTCGAGCAGTCGCCTCGCCACCTCGCGCAGGTCGAGCATGCGGCCGTCGGCGACGCCCTCTCCGAGCCCGGCGAAGCTCTCCAACACCTCGTCGCCGACCTCGTAGCAGCAGGGACCGATCCCGGGCCCGATTGCGGCCGCGCTTGCGCCCGTGACGCCCACCCCCCGCTCCACGATCCCGGCGGCCAGCCCGCGCCACCCTCCGTGCAGCATCGCCACCCCGCTCTCACCCGCAACCGCGATCGGCAGGCAGTCGGCGACGACGACCATCGGCGCCAGTCCCTCGGTGGCGGTGGCGTGCCCATCGGCTTCGGGGAGCGGCTGATCCGGGTCCTGCGCTCGGTCGTGCACGAGCACCTCGGCGCCGTGGACCTGGCGCGAGCGCAGGAGCGATCCGGGGTCGAACCCCAGCGCGCGCGCCAGTCGATCGCGCTCGCCCGGCTCACTGACGTCGAGCGGCGCGGCGCTGAACGCCGCGCGGGCACTGGGAAACCCGGCCTCGAGCCAGCGAACCCCATCTCTCTCCCGCCACTCCATGATCGCTCCTATCCCCGCTGCGCGGCCGCGAGCGCCGTGCTCAGCTCGGCGTCGCGTCCCGCGATCTCCCCGTCCAGCTTCGCCCGCAGGGCCTCCTCGAGCCCGCGCCCGATCCCGGGGCCCTCGGGAACGCCGGCGGCGAGCAGGTCGTCGCCGTTGATCTCGAGCTCGATGCCCGCCCAGTGGTCCACGTAGTCCTCGATCCAGTTCGCGCCCATCGCGCGCGCCAGGAGCAGCTCGACCCCGCTGTGACCACGGGCCGCAGCGACGATCTCCGAGGGGCTCGCCGGTGGCGGCCGGCGGGCGAGCTCTCGCGCCTGCTCCCTCACGTTCTCGCGCCTGCCGGCCTCCCCCGGCACGTGCCCGATCGCGGCCGCGTGCAACGTGAGAGTGCGATCGGCGAGCTCGCTCCACGGCGGCCCCTGGACGAGCCGCATCGCACCCTCGATCAGCGCATCGCTGCCGGGAGGGAGGGTGAACACGCCCCATTCCTCGAGCAGCTCGAAACCGCGCAGCGCCTCGGGCTCGGCCGTCAGCTTCATCGTCTCCGCTTCGAGGCGATCGACGGAGATCGTGCTGAGGTCGACGGCCTTGATCAGCTCCTCGGTCTGCGGGTCGAGCTCGAAGCTGAAGCGGGCCCCGTAGCGGGCTGCCCGCAGCGCCCGCGTCGGGTCGTCGACAAACGAGCCCGGGTGCAGCACCCGCAACAGCCCCGCCTCGAGGTCGCCGAGGCCGCCGTGTGGGTCGATCGGCTCCGGCTCGCCCTGCAACGGAACGGCGATCGCGTTGATCGTGAAGTCACGCCGCGCGAGGTCGTCGGCGAGGTTCGCGGGACGAACATCCGGGAGCGCTCCCGGGCGCGCATAGGTTTCGGCCCGCGTGGCGGCGAGATCGACCCGAAGCGGCCCCAGCTCAGCGGTCGCGGTCCTGAAGCGCTCGTGCTCGGCGATCTCTCCGCCGAGGCGCCGTGCCAGCTCGGCCGCGTCTCCCTCGACCGCGATGTCGAGGTCGGTGCGCTCCCAGCCGAGGAGCAGGTCGCGGACGCCGCCGCCGACGAGGTAGAGGCGCGTCGGGCCGGCCGCCTCGAGCAGCGGGCCCAGCTCCAGCGACCGGACACGCTCGGCGAGCGCTTCGACATCGATCTGGCGCGAACCCGCCATCAATGGGACCTCACAGGGGTTTCGTAGCATGCGGCGGCGATGCGTCGCATGCTGAAACTCTGGCGCTCCTGGCCGCTCGACCGGCTTTTCGCCGTCGTCCTGACCGCGGCTCTGATCGTTTCGAGCTTCGTCTCGGTCGGATATCTGACCGCGAAGCGGCCGGCGGACAAGGTCTGCCCGCCCCCCTGCTCGCTGCAGGTGGACGAGCGCGGCGCTCTCGTGCCCTCCAAGGGTGGGGAGAAGGACAGGACGATCGACTGGCCGCTGTTCGGATACGACGCCGCGCGCACCAAATATCTGCCCGTACAGGGCATCGAGCCACCATTCAAGGAGATCTGGGGATGGGACTCGGGAGAGCTGCTGGAGTTCTCGCCGATCGTCGTCAAGGACCGCCTCTACGGGATCAACAACACGGCGACGTTCTTCGCCCTCGACGCCAAGAACGGCGACGTGCTGTGGCGCAAGGACGTCGGCGCCCTGAGCGCGAACGCGCCGGCCTACGACCACGGGGTGCTGTACGTATCCACGCTCGAGCCCGGCCAGGTGGTGGCACTGCGCGCCAAGGACGGCAAGGTGCTGTGGGAGCATCCGCTGGGGGGACGGGCCGAGTCCTCGCCGATCGTCCATCACGGCCGTGTGATCGTCGGCTGCGAGTGCGCGCGTGTCTACTCGCTCGACACCAAGGACGGCTCCGAGGTGTGGTCGACGGGGACGGCGGCGGAGGTGAAGGCCGCGGTCGCGATCTCGAACGGAACGGCGTACGTGGGCGACTACGCCGGGCAGATGTACGCGATCGACCCGGCCAACGGCAGCATCCGCTGGACGTCATCGGCCTCGGGCACGGGGTTCGGGATCGCGGGCCGCTTCTACTCCACCGCTGCCGTGGCCTATGGCCGGGTGTACGTCGGCAGCGTCGACGGACGCGTGTACAGCTTCGACGCACAATCGGGTGCGCTTGCCTGGAGCCAATCCACGGGCGACTGGGTTTACGGCGGGGTCGTCGCCGCCGACACTCCCGGCACCCCGCCGAGCGTGTACGCCGGCTCCTTCGACAACAACGCCTATGCCTTCGACGCCCGCACCGGAGAAGTGCGCTGGACACGAAACGTCGGCTCGATCATCTCCGGCGCCGGCAGCGTGATCGGCGAGATCTACTACGTCTCGACGCTGGCGGGCAAGACCTTCGGCATCGATGTCACCAACGGCGAGGTCGTCTGGCAGCTCGACCGCGGCCAGTACAACCCCGCGATCTCCGACGGACGCAGGCTCTACATCACGGGCTACTCGGGGATTACGGCGTTCGTGCCGAGGGAGCGGGAGGACGGCGGCAGCCCGGCAGACGGCGGCGGGAACCCGAACGGCCCAGGGACGGAAGGTGGCGGCGGGACGAACGACAGCGCCGAGGGAGGCGCGCGAAACGGCTAGGTGAGCCGGACCGGGATACCGGCCTCGCTCAAGTGCTGCTTCGCGTCCCGCACCCGGTACGTGCCGTAGTGGAAGATCGAGGCGCACAGAACCGCGTCGGCCCTTCCCTCTCTTAGTGCTTGTTCGAGGTGCGGCAGCTCGCCGGCGCCCCCCGACGCGATCACAGGGACTGAGACCGCATCGGCGACCGCCCGCGTCAGCTCCAGATCGTAGCCGTCGGTGGTCCCGTCGCGGTCCATGCTCGTCAGCAGCACCTCCCCCGCCCCGCGCTCGGTTGCCTCGCGGGCCCACGAAACCGCGTCGCGCCCGTCGACCAGCTTGCGCCCACCGTTTACGTAAACGTCCCAGGCGGCTTCCCCGTCGCGCCGTTTGGCGTCGATCGCGATCACAACGCACTGGGCCCCGAACACATCGGCGAGTTCCCCGAGCAGCTCCGGTCTCGCCAGCGCCGAGGAGTTCACCGACACCTTGTCGGCTCCCGCGTCCAGCACCGCCTGGGCATCCTCGACCGAGCGGATCCCGCCGCCGATCGTGAACGGGATGAAGACGTTGTCGGCCGTACGCCGGGCGAGCTCGACGATCGTGTCTCGGTCCTCGTGGGAGGCCGTGATGTCGAGGAAGACGAGCTCGTCGGCACCCTCGGCGTCATAGCGCTCTGCGAGCTCCACGGGGTCGCCCGCGTCGCGAATGTCGACGAAGTTCGTGCCCTTGACGACCCGGCCGCGATCAACGTCGAGGCATGGAATGACGCGCTTCAGGACCATTGGGTGAGGGTAGCCGCGCGAACCAGCCGACCGGCGGGAGTCTTCCGAGCTAACTCTGACGGGCGCCGGCCAGCGCCTTCGCCGCCAGCTCCTTGATCCGGACCCGCTCGTGCGCGGCGAGGTTTTGCGGCAACCCCTTCGACTTCTTCAGCAACTCGAGGAAGTGCTTGCGCTCGGTCTCGGTGAGCGCCGCGCGTGCGGCCGTGCCCTTCCGGTAGACGTACTGGCCCGCGAGCAACACCTTGCTCCACGGAATCCGGCGGGCGGCGATGACCATGGCGGCGGCGGTTGGCATCGCCTCAAGGGTACCCAGGGTGCCTGCCGCAGTCGCCCGGATCGACGCTCAGCCCTCGCCCAGCGCCGCCTGGCCCTCGGCGACGCTGAACCGGCCCTGGTAGAGCGCCATCCCGACGATCGCTCCCCGCAGCGGGTCGAGGTCGAGCGCCGCCAGGGCTCGAAGGTCGTCCACCGAGCCGATCCCGCCCGAGTAGATCAGCTCGGCGCCGCTCTCCCCCACCGCCTTGGCGACTTCTCGAACACCGTCGAGCGCCGGCCCGGCGAGCGTTCCGTCCACCTCGATCGGCGTGTAGACGAAGCCGCGCACGCCGCGGCGCGCCATCACTTCGGCCACATCCCCCGCCCTCGCCTCGCCCTCCTGCACCCAGCCGGAATGCGCAACGCGACCTCCGCGGACATCCACCGAGACCAGCACCCGATCGCCGTGCGCCTCCACCAGCGCACCGACGAGATCGGGGTTCTCGAGGGCGGCGGTGCCCAACACCACCCGCTCCACCCCGACAGCCAGGATCTGCTCGACCGCAACCGAGTCGCGCAGCCCACCGCCGACCTGTACGCGGACGTTCACCTTCCGCGCGATTCGCTCGATGTGATGCGCGTTCACCGGATGGCCGGCTCGCGCGCCGTCGAGGTCGACCACGTGCAGCGCCTGCGCCCCTCCGTCTACCCAGCGCAGCGCCGCATCGAGCGGGTCGTCGTCGAACGGCGTCTCGCGCTCGTAGTCGCCCTGGGTGAGGCGCACCGCCCGGCCGCCGCGGATGTCGATCGCCGGGTAGAGGATCACGCCGGCGCGGCGGCGCCGGCGCAGACCCCGGCGAAGTTGGCCAGCAGCTGCAGGCCCGCCGAGCTCGACTTCTCGGGGTGAAACTGCACGCCGAAAACGGGTGGGCGGGCAACCGCACAGGCGAAGCTCTCGCCGTACACGGCGCTGCCGAGCAGATCGTCGGCGTCGGCCGGACGCGGATCGAAGGAGTGGACGAAGTAGAACGGGGTCCCATCCGCAAGCCCATCGGTGAGCGGCGTGGGCTTCTCCCAGCTCACCGGTGACCAGCCGATGTGCGGCACCTTCAATCCGTCGGCCCGCAGCGGCTCCACGCAGCCGCCAAGCAGCCCGAGGCCGTCTGCGCCCTCATTCTCACTCGAGGAATCGAACAGCAGCTGCATCCCGAGGCAGATTCCCAGCAGCGGCGCACCATTGGCCACCCGCTCGCCCACAAGCTCGTCGAGGCCGAGCTCGCGAAGTCGCCGCATCGCCTCTGGAAATGCCCCGACGCCGGGCAGGATCAGCCCGTCCGCCGCGCGAGCACTGGCGTGATCGGCGGTTCGCTCGGCGCTGACGCCGACGTGCTCGAGCGCCTTCTCGACTGAGCGAAGGTTCCCCATCCCATAATCCAGGATCGCCACACGGGTCATTCGGTCAACGTCCCTTTCGTGGACGGCACCCCGGTCTCGCCGGGGTCGATCGACACCGCCTCGCGCAGCGCCCGCGCGAACGCCTTGAAGCAGGCTTCGATCAGGTGGTGCGCGTTCGACCCGTAGCGGGTTCCGAGGTGGAGCGTGATCTTCGCGTTCGTGGCCACGGCGCGGAAGAACTCCTCCGCCAACTCGGCGTCGAAGCCCGCGATCGCGACCGGAGGCAGCTCGGCCTCGAACAGACAGAGGGGGCGGCCTGAGATGTCGATTGCGCACATCCCGAGCGCCTCGTCCATCGGCACGGCGGTGTAGCCGTAGCGGCGAATCCCGCTGCGGTCGCCGAGCGCCCGGTCGAGCGCCTGGCCGAGCGCGATCCCGACGTCCTCAACGGTGTGGTGGGCGCCGGTCTCGAGGTCGCCCTTTGCCTCCACGCGCAGCCCCAACCTGCCGTGGCGGCCGAGCAGCTCGAGCATGTGATCGAAGAAGCCGACACCGCTCGCCACGGCGACCTCGCCGCCGTCGAGGTCGAGGGCGAGCGAGATCGAGGTCTCCTTGGTGGTCCGTTCTATCTCGGCGCTACGGCTCATCGATTCCTCCATCAGAACCAGCCTAGGGGACGTTTGCAGGAGGGCGGTGCCGGAATTGGCTGCGACGGGGTGGCGGAGCCCAACAGGGGTCTCGGCCCCCGCTGCTCTCCGTCCGAGCCGGGTGCGAACATCCGTTCGTGTATCGCGTCTACCGCTACCGCCTCTATCCCACCCGCCGCCAGTGTGAGGCGTTGAGCGTCCAGCTCCGCTCTGCATGCGAGCTCTACAACGCCGCGCTCGAACAGCGTCGCTGGGCCTGGCGGGGCTCCCGGGAGGCACTCAGCTACTACGGACAGTCGGCCGAGCTTCGCGAGCTGCGCTCGGTGGGCTTCATTCCAGCCGATGCCAACTTCTGGTCCCAGCAGGCCGTGCTGCGCCAACTCGACCGTGCGTTCGCAGCCTTCTTTCGTCGCATCAAGCGCGGGGAAAAGCCCGGCTACCCCCGCTTTAGGTCCGCTCGCCGCTTCGACACCCTGACCTGGACGATGAAGGGCAACGCCGGCGGCGTCGCGCTCACCGACCACGGACGGCTGCGTTTGCAAGGGATCGGCTGCATGAAGGTGAAGTGGCACCGCGCGATCCCCGCCGACGCAGTGCTCGGTGAGGTGAAGGTGACCCGAAGCTCTGACGGGCGGCGATGGCACGTCGCCTTCTACTGCGAGCTTCCCGAGCCCGAGCCGCGTCCTAAGACGGGCAAGGTGGTCGGTATCGACCTCGGAGTGAGACGGCTCGCCTCGCTCTCGACCGGCGAGCAGCTCGAAGGCCCGAGGGCGGGTCGAGCGATGGGTCCGGCGGTTCGCCGCGCCGCGCGCCGCCTCGCCCGGCGACAGCGCAGCTCCCGGCGTCGCGCGAAGGCAGCAGCCCTGCTCGCTCGCCAGCGAGAGCGTGAAGCCAATCGGCGCCGCGACCGAGCACACAAGCTGTCCCGCGTTCTGGTCGAGCGCTTCGACCTGATCGCCGTCGAAGAGTTGCGCATGCGCAACATGGTCCGCTCGGCCCGCGGAACCCTTGAGAGTCCAGGCCGAAGCGTCCGCGCTAAGTCGTCGCTCAACCGCGAGATCGCTGATCAGGGTTGGGCGCAGTTCCTTTCGTTCCTCGCCTACAAAGCGGAAGAGGCTGGTACGCGAGTGGTAAGAGTCGATCCGGCGAACACATCGCGCACATGCTCGGGATGTGGGGCGGTGGACGCGCGAAGCCGACAGGCCGAGCGCTTTCACTGCACCGCCTGCGGGCACATCGCGGATGCAGACGTGAACGCTGCCGAGGTGATCCTCTCCCGCGCCCTCGCGCACGAGGGGATCGAGCGGCCCGGACGGGGCCGTCAGGCGCAAACTCCCGTGCTGACGGGATTGGCCTGAGAAGCCGCCTTCCTTATCGGGTGGAGTCGTCATTCTCCCCGGCTCGGGCTCTCGCCGACTCCCCGTGTACCGGCAGCCCCTCGGCGCGCGCGAGCACGTCGACCGTGTGAGCCAGCGCGCGAGCGGCCTCGAGGGGGATCGTGACGATCGAGGTGCGGCGCATGAACGTCCGCGGTCCCAGCGGTCCGCCGAAACGGACTGCGCCGCCTGTGGGCAGGACGTGGTTGGAGCCGGCGGCGTAGTCGCCGAAGGCGGTGCCGCCGCCAGGGCCGAGGAACACGCACCCGGCGAGGCGGGCCCGGGCCGAGTTCTCGTCGGCGCCGTCGAAGTCAAGCTGCAGGTGCTCGGGCGCGAACGCGTCGACGAGGTCGAGCGCGACCTGGATCCCAGGCGTGGACACGATCGCCAACGGCGCCTCGGCGACGCTGGGACGGTCCGCGGGCAGCTCCGCGATCAGCTCCTCGATCCGGTCGAGCAGGATGGTGTCCGGCGAGACGACCAGCAGCGGGCTGTCGGCGCCGTGCTCGGCCTGGGCGCAGAGGTCGAGCGCCAGCACTCGCGGGTCGGCGCCTGAATCGGCCACGATCGCAAGCTCGCTCGGCCCCGCGACCCCGTCGATCCCGACCCGGCCGGCGACAATTCGCTTGGCCTCGGTCACGTAGCGGTTGCCGGGGCCGGCGATCACGTCCACACGTGGAACCGTTTCGGTGCCGAAGGCGAGCGCGGCGATCGCCTGCGCGCCCCCGATCGCGTAGACCTCGTTCACGCCGGCGATCGCGCACGCCGCGAGGACCGCGGGATTCGGCCGCCCGGACCCTGCGGGAGGCGTGACGACGACGAGCCGCGAGACGCCTGCCGCAAGCGCGGGAATCGAGCACATCAGCACCGAGGACGGATATGCCGCCTTCCCTCCGGGCGCGTAGATGCCGGCGTAGGGAACCGGGTCCTCGCGCACTTCCACCCTCTGGCCCTCCGCAAGATCGACCACCGCCCCGGCGGGCCGCGAGAGCTCGGCGCGGGCCACCTCCTCGATGTTCGCGGCGGCGTTGCGAAGCGCCTCGCGGACCTCGGGCTCCAGCAGACCCGGCGCGGCTTCGATCGCCTCCGGGTCGATCCGCAGCGAATCGGGGGCGGGATCCCCGAACTGCTCGGCCAGCTCGCGGATCGCCGCATCGCCACGCTCGCGGACCTGGTCGAGGATCCGCTTCACCTCCCCGCTCACCTCCGAGAGACGAGGCCCGAGTGCACGCAGGCTGCGCGCGAGCGCGGGGGCGTTTCGCCCGTCCCAATCGATCCGCTCGACCTTCACTCGCCTGTCGCCTCCCGCAGCCGCTCGACGAGGGCATCGACTTCCGCGGCGCGCAGCTTGTGCGTTATCCGGTTGACGATCAGCCGCGCCGTCGAGGCCGCGATCTCCTCTCTCACCTCGAGGTCGTTCTCCGCAAGCGTTCGGCCTGTGTCGACGAGATCGACGATTCCGTCGGCGAGGCCTGCCAGTGGCGCCAGCTCGACCGACCCCTTGACCTCGATCACCTCCGCCTGGCGACCGGTGCGCTCGAAGTAGCGCTCGGCGGTGCGCGGGTACTTGGTAGCGATCCGCATCGCCCCGAGGCGGCGCTCGGACTCTCCCAGCCGTTGCTCGCCGCGACGGCCCGCCAGCACCATTCGGCACGCCCCGTAGCCGAGGTCGAGAAGCTCGTACACAACCCGATCCGATTGCTCCGCGATCACGTCCTTGCCGGCGACGCCGAGGTCTGCCGCGCCGGCCTCGACATAGGTGGGAACGTCGGAGGGACGCATCGTGATCAGAGTGATCGGATCCCCGTCGCTCCCGGTGGTCTCGAAGGTCAGCGCCCGTGAGTCGGCACGGAGCGGCGCCGTGTCGATGCCGACGCGATCGAGCGCGTCCAGCGTCTGCGTGTAGAGATTCCCACCGGGGACCGCGAAGGTCAGCGGTTCGTGGGTCATGGCTGCCGCTCCTCCTCGGCCTGGGCGATGTGGAGGCGCTCGAGCTGGAGAGCGAAGCCCACCGCCGGGAGCGGTCGCCCGAACCGCCCCATGAGATCGTCGTAGCGGCCGCCCCCTCCGAGGATGTGCCCGACGGCGGGGTCGTAGACCTCGAGGATCGCGCCCGTGTAGTAGCCGAGATCGCGAAGCAGGCCGAGGTCGAGCTGGACCCTGTCGGCGAGGCCGCGCTCCCCCACGGCCGCATAGGTCGCCGCCAGCCGCGCCGTCGCCCGCTCGACCGCTTCGCCGCCGATTGCCCGCGCCTCCTCGAGCACCATGCTCTCCCCCCGCAGGGCGGGCAGGCGCTTCAGCGTCTCCAGCGTGCGATCGTCGAGCCCCTCGAGTCGATCGACCCGGCGCCGAGGCCGACCAGGTCGTGGGCCGCCAGCAGGTCGAGGATCTCGTCGCGCTCGGCCTCCTCGACGCCGAACTCGCCGAGTAGCTGGCGGTAGAGGTCGGCGTCGCCGAGGCCGATCACCGCCCGGTCCAGCCCCGCCGCGTCGAGGGCTTTCGCGAGCACCTCGACGACCTCCGCCGTCCCCTCGGGCGCGGGAACGCCGATCAGCTCGACTCCGGCCTGGCGGAACTCGCGCATCTGCCCGCGCTGGGGACGGATCGCCCGGAAGGCATTGCCGATGTAGAAGACGCGCAGTGGAAGCTCGGCGTCCGCGTAGCGATCGGAGACCAGTCGCGCGATCGGGATCGTCATGTCCGAGCGCATCGCGAGCAGCTCGCCGCTTTCGTCGAAGAAGCGGTGCGCTGTGAGAGCACCGCGCTCATCGCCCCGAGCCAGCACCTCGTCGTACTCGATCGTCGGAGTGCGCACCTCGCCGTATCCCGCCTGCTCGAATACCTCGGAGAGGGCACGCTCGAGCCGGCGCAGCTCGCGCATCTCGTCGGGGAGCACGTCGCGAGTGCCTGGTGGGATTGGGTGGATCACGGCCGGATCATCCTGCTTCTGGCGGGGACGGGGAAACCCTCCGCCGCCCGACGGGGCGTTCCAGTGCGTCTAGGCGTGGACGCGCTCGGTCGAGACGCGCTCGATCCGCGCGCCCAGATCCCGCAGGCGCGAGTCGATGCGCTCGTAACCGCGGTCGATCTGGCTGACGTTGCCGATCTCGGAGGACCCGTCGGCTGACAGCGCGGCGATGAGCATCGCCATCCCGGCCCGGATGTCCGGGCTCTCCAGCCGCTCCGCATGAAGCCGGCTCGGACCGCTGACGATCGCCCGGTGGGGATCGCACAGCGTGATCCGAGCGCCCATGCCGTTCAGCTTGTCGACGAAGACCAGCCGGTTCTCGAACATCTTCTCGTGGATCAGGATCGTGCCCCGAGCCTGGGTCGCGATCGCGACGGCAATCGAGGTCAGGTCGGCCGGGAAGGCCGGCCACGGCCCGTCATCGATCTTCGGGATCGCATCCCCGAGGTCGTCGCGAATCTCAAGGCGCTGCTCGGGCGGGACGAGAACGTCCCTGCCCTCGACCATCGCCTGCAGGCCGAGGCGGCGGAACTGGCGCAGGATAGTGATCAGGTCCTCGGGCTCGGTGTCTCGGATGCGCAGCTCGCCGCCCGTGACCGCGGCCGCGGCCATGAAGCTTCCGATCTCGATGTGGTCCGGGCAAATCTTGTGCTCGGCGCCGCCGAGCTTGTCGCGGCCGTGCACCGTCATCACGTTCGATCCGATCCCCTCGATCTCCGCGCCCATGGCGGTCAGCAGGCGAGCCAGGTCCTGGACGTGCGGCTCGCAGGCGGCGTTGGAGATCGTGGTCGGGCCCGGCGTCAGGGCCGCCGCCATCAGCGCGTTCTCGGTTCCCATCACCGATGGCTCGTCCATGAAGATGCGGCACGGGCGCAGGCCGCCTGGCGGGGCCTGAAGCTCGAGCGCGCGATCGCCGCGCACGTCCGCGCCCATGTCCCGAAACGCGTCGAGGTGCGGATCGAGGCGGCGGCGGCCGATGAAGTCGCCGCCCGGCGGGGGCAGACGCGCCTCCCCGAACCGGGCGAGGAGCGGCCCGGCGACAAGGAACGATGCGCGGATCTTGCTCGCCGCGTCACTGTCCACCTCGCCATTGACGGTGGAGGCGCGCAGGCGCAGGTCTCCCTCGCCTTCCCACTCGGCGCTCACGCCCATCCGCTCGAGAAGCAGGACCTGCGTCTCCGTGTCCCGGATCCGGGGCACGTTCCGCAGCACCAGCTCCTCCTCGGTCAGGAGCGCGGCGGCGATGATCGGCAGGGCAGCGTTCTTGTTGCCGGCCGCGACGATCTCGCCCGACAGCGGTACTCCACCTTGGATGACGAACTTCTCCATGGGATTTGGACGCTCGAGGTTGACGACGGTCGAGGCTGGCCACGGCGGGGGCCACGCCGAAGGCTGGACTAGGGTAACAGCGCCTTGAAGCGACGCTGGAAGATCCTGATCGGGGTGGGAATCGTGCTTGCGGTCCTGCTCGTCGTCAACACGTTCTCGGTCAGCAACGAGACCAAGAACGCCGAGGTGACGATCGATGGCGGGCAGATTCTTGAGCTCCCGAGCGGGGACGTTCAGGTCTTCGAGGAGGGGCCGCTGAACGGCGACGAGAGGGCGGCGCCGATCGTGCTCTTGCACTGCTACGGGTGCTCGATGCACTGGTACGACCGCATGGCGCCGATCCTGGCGGAGGAGCACCGGGTGATCAGGATCGACCTGCTTGGGTTCGGCGGCTCGGAAAAGCCGGCTGCCGGCTACTCGATTGAGGAGCAGGCGGCGCTGGTGGGCGCGGCGATGAACCGGCTCGAGGTCGAGGGAGCGGTCGTGGTCGGCCACTCGCTCGGGGCCACCGTCGCCACGGCGCTCGCGGAGCAGAGCAGCGAACTGGTCGATCGCGTCGTCAACATCGACCAGGCGCCGGACAATTCCTTCGGAAGCCTGCCGTTCATCGCCAAGCTCACCTACGTCCCGTTGATCGGGCCGGCGCTGTGGCGGCTGTCCCCGAGCTTCCTCGTCAAGGACGGCTACAAGTCGGCGTTCGCGCCGGACTTCGAGATCTCGAGCGGCTTTCCCAACCCCGATCAGGTGGTCGACGACTTCCGGGCGACGACGTACACGTCGTACGACGAATCACCGGCGGCGGAGGACGACTACACGGAAGAGATCCCGCTCGACGAGCGGATGGCGGACACGGTGGTGCCGCTGATGGTGATCTTCGGCAGCGAGGACCAGATCTACGACACGCAGGATGCGCTGGCCGCGTACGAGGAGTCGGTGCCGGGCGTGGAGACGGCCGAGGTCCCCGACGCGGGGCACTCGCCGAACGTCGAAAAGCCCGAGGAGACCGCCGAGCTGATCCTCGATTTCGCCGCCCGGGCGACGCCGGCGCTCCGAGGGCGGCGGAGATCGGCCTGGAGGGCGGATCCCGCGCGGTCGGGCAAGCGCTAGTCCGTCGAGCTCCCCCTCCCACAGCGCGAACGCCGCGTTCTGCGGATCCGCGAGCACCGCGATCTGGCCCTGCGGCACCGGATCGGCCCGGCGAGCTTCGAGCCGCCACTGCCCTCCACCTTGGAGATCGCCTCCTCGAGGCTGTCGACGGCGAAGTAGGGCAGCCAGCTCGGCGGCTCACCCATCTGGATGTTGGTCACCCCGCCGTTCGCGCGCCCGCTGTTCAGGATGATGCTGTACGGCGGTCCACCCTGCGTATCCATCGGATCGTAGGTCCACCCGAACAGGTCGGCGTAGAAGGCCTGCGCCGCGTCGGGGTCGGGGCTGTGCAGCTCGTTCCACGTCAGCGCCCCATGGGCGTTGACGATCTGGGCGCCGATGCTCTCCTTCGGCTCCCACAGACAGAGAACCGCGCCCTTTGGATCGGCGATCACCGACATCCGGCCCGCGTCCATGACATCGAAGGCCTCCATCATCACGTTCCCGCCCAGCTCCTTCGCCTTCTCGGTGCTGAGCCCAGCGCTCTCGACGGTGACGTAGTTGTTCCAGATCGGTGGAACGCCGGCCGCGGCCTGGCCCTCCTGCTGCTTGGAGATCGCGCAGGCCTGTGAGCCGTCGACCTTGCACATCGTGTAGATCATCCCCTCACCGGCGTCCAAGTCGTCGTACTCCCAGCCGAAGATGCCGCTGTAGAACTCCTTCGCGGCGTCGGGGTCGGTGGTGCTGAGGTCGACCCAGCTGAACGTTCCCGGGCTCGTGCTTGGTTCTGGTGCCCATCTGCCTTCCTCCTGGTCGCGGTACATTCGCGACCATACCTATGAGCCAGCCGACGCGCGAGGAGGCCTGGGAGCTGTTCTGTGAGTGGACGCAGAGCGAGTCGCTGCGCCGCCACGCGCTCGGCGTCGAGGCGGGCATGACCGCGTACGCAGTCGCAGGTTCGGGGAGGACGAGGAGCGCTGGGCCGTAACCGGCCTGGTCCACGACCTGGACTACGAGCGCTACCCGGACCTGGACACGGGGCATCCCCGGATCGCCCTGAAGGAGCTGGAAAAGCTCGGCTATCCCCAGGAGGTGATCGACGCCGTCGCCGGCCACGCGGAGTTCCTCGGCGTCCCACGCGAGACTCAGATGGCCAAGGCCCTGTTCGCCGTCGACGAGCTCTCCGGATTCATCGCGGCATGTGCCCTGGTCCGCCCCACCGGGATCGAGGGGATGGCGCCGAAATCGGTGAAGAAGAAGCTGAAGACCCCGTCCTTTGCCGCCGCAGTCAACCGGGAGGAGATCCAGCGCGGCGCCGAGGAGCTGGACGTCGACTTCGACGAGCACATCCAGGTCGTGATCGACGCGATGTCCGAGCGTGCCGACGAGCTGGGGCTGAGCGCGGAGCAGGTCTCCAGCTGAGCGTCGCCCCGCGCTCGCAACTGCGTCCCGGGTGTTCGTTGGCTGATTCCGGGCATAGGATCGCGTAGGTACATGGAGGCCGGGACGCTGACTTCCGATGACGTCCGCGGATCCGCCCTGAGGCGACTCCGCGACGGGCTGAACCGCCGACCGGCGCTCGTCGCGGCCGTGCTCCTCGCCGTGGTCGTCGTCGTGATGATCGTCGCGAAGGGCCTTCACGACGTTGCACAGACCGGCCTCACAGGGCTCTCGCTCGGGGCGATCTACGCGCTTGGGGCCGTTGGCCTGACCCTGGTCTACGGGATCCTGAAGCTGGTCAACTTCGCGCAGGGCGACTTTCTCACGTTCGGCGCGTACATGGCTTATGTGGTGAACGTCACCTGGGGAATGCCGCTCGTTCTCGGCATCCTTTTCGCGATGGCGACGACGGCGCTGCTGGGCGTCTTCTTCGAGAAGGTGATGTGGGGCCCGATGAGGACGCGCCGCGCCGGGCTCCTGCAGCTCCTGCTGATGTCGATCGGGCTCGCGTTCGTGCTCCGAGGGGTGATCCAGTACGTCTGGTCCACCGAGCTGCGCTTCCTCGACGTCGACGTCATCGCGACCGTCGAGATCCTCGGCCTGCGGATCGGGCGCACGTCGCTCGTCGTGCTGGTCGTCGGCATCGTGGTGATCGCCGCGATCGGGCTGATGCTCCGCTACTCGCTGCTTGGAAAGCGGATGCGGGCGCTGTCCGACAACCTCGAGCTGGCCGAAACGTCGGGAATAGACACCTCTCGGGTGATCCTCTACACGTGGATCTTCGCGGGTGCCCTGGCGGGGTTGGCGGGCGTGATGGCGGCGGCGACAACCGAGGTCCGACCCGAGTTCGGCTTCGAGCTCCTGCTGCCGATCTTCGCCGCCGTGATTCTCGGCGGGATCGGCGACGCCTTCGGCGCCCTCGTCGGGGGGCTGGTGCTCGGGTTGATCATCGAGTGGTCCACCTTGTTCATCGAGGCGCGATGGAAGATCGCGGTCGGCTTCGTGGCGCTGATCGTCGTCCTCATCGTCAGGCCGCAGGGGATCTTCGGCAAGGCGAAAGCGATCTGACAGCCCATGGACCTGCTCCCGATCGGGATCACATTCGACTTCCTGAGCAGCATCAGCTTCTGGACCAGCGTCGGCGTGCTCGCGGCCACCTACGCGCTGGTCGCGCTCGGCCTTCAGCTCAACGTCGGCTTCACGGGGATCGTGAACTTCGGCGCCGCCGGGTTCATGGCGGTCGGTGCCTACACGATGGCGATCCTGACGATCGACACGGGGATCTCGTTCTGGCTCACCCTCCCGATCTCGATCCTGGTGACGATGGCGTTCGGGCTGGTCGTCGGACTGCCCGCGCTGCGCCTGCGCACGGACTACCTGGCGATCGCGACGATCGCCTTCGCCGAGATCATCCGCCTGATCGCCCAGAACGCCCGCGAGTTGACGGGCGGGAATCAGGGACTGTTCTGCAGCGACGATCAGTCCAAGTGCTTCGACGACGCCTGGCTCGACGTCTCCGACACGATCGAGGGCTGGCTTGTCGATCTCGGCTGGAGCGATCCGGAGATCCTCTTTCCGCTGCTGTTGGTCGCGTGGGCGCTCGTCCTCGTCATCACCCTGGGGCTCGTGTTCGTACAGGGTAAGCCTTGGGGCCGGGTGCTGCGCGCGGTGCGCGAGGACGAGGACGCCGCCAGGGCGCTGGGGAAGAACGCGCTCGCCTTCAAGCTTCAATCGCTGATGATCTCGGCCGCGATCGCCGCGGTCGCCGGGTGGATCCTGGCGTTCAACCTGGCAACCCTGCACCCGATCGACTACGAGCCCCTGGTCACCTTCTTCGCCTACGGGGTGCTCGTGCTGGGCGGGCTGGCGAGCTACGGTGGCGTGCTCGTCGGGTCAGTGATCTTCTGGACCCTGCTGGAGGCGACCCGCTTCATCGACGTGCTCGACGACGAGTCCGACCAGGTCGCCCTGCGGCTGGTGATCGTCGGAGTCGTGTTGATCGCGCTGATGGCGTTCCGCCCACAGGGGATGTTCGGCAAGCGCGAGGAGATGGTGCTCGGTGACTGAGAACGCGGCGCCGGGGGCGAGCGCGGCCGAGCCCCGCAACGGGGCGATCCTGGAGGCACGCGAGGTGGTGAAGCGCTTCGGTGGGATCCGGGCCGTGGATGGCGCAACCCTCACCGTGCGAGAGGGCTCGATCACCGCGCTGATCGGCCCAAACGGGGCGGGCAAGACCACCCTGTTCAACGTGATCACGGGGTTTTACCGCCCCGACGGGGGCTCGGCGACGTTCCAGGGCAGGCCGATCCTCGGTGCGCGCCCGTACGCGATTGCTCGACTCGGCATGGTCCGCACTTTCCAGATCACCAAGGCACTCACCCGGATGCCGGTGATCGACAACATGATGCTCGCCGCGCCCGACCAGCCCGGCGAGCGGCTTCGCAACGTGGTCTTCCGGCCGGGTGCGGTCCGGCGGCGGGAGCGTGAGGTGCGGGAACAGGCGCAGGATCTGCTCGAGGTGTTCAACCTCACCGACCTGGCCGGCGCCTACGCGGGCACGCTGTCCGGAGGGCAGCGCAAGCTGCTGGAGTTGTCCCGGGCGTTGATGGCCCGCCCCCGCTTTCTGCTCCTCGACGAGCCGATGGCGGGCATCAACCCGACGCTGGGGCTTCGCCTGCTCGAGCACATGCAGCGGCTGCGGCACGAGGAAGGCGTGACGTTCCTGTTCATCGAACACGACATGGAGGTCGTGATGAACCACTCCGACCGAGTGATCGTGATGGCCGAGGGGCGCGTGATTGCCGACGGCGAGCCGCACGAGGTGCGCAGCGATCCCGCCGTGATCGACGCCTATCTGGGGACGGCCCCGGTGACCGAGCGCCCGCCGGAGCAGGCCTGATGACGAGCCCCGAGCCGCAGGCCAACGGCACGATCCTCGCCACCGAGGACCTGATCGCCGGCTACGTGACCGAGGTGGACGTGATCTGCGGCGTTTCGATCAAAATCGGCGATGGCGAGATCGTCACCGTGATCGGGCCAAACGGAGCTGGCAAGTCCACGCTCCTGAAGACGATCTTCGGCCTGCTGAAACCGCGACGGGGCCGCGTTGTCTTTCGAGGCGAGGACATCACCGCGCACAAGCCGCACACGATTACTCGCCTGGGGATGAGCTACGTGCCCCAGCTCGACAACGTGTTCCCGAGCCTGACGGTGGAGGAGAATCTCGGCATGGGCTCCCTCGACCGCCGCCGCACCCGCGAGCAGTGCGAGCGAATGTACGAGCTGTTTCCGCGGCTAGGTGAGCGGCGCGGGCAGTCGGCCGGGACGATGAGCGGCGGGGAAAGGCAGATGGTGGCGATGGCGCGCGCGCTGATGCCCGACCCGCAGGTGATGCTGCTCGATGAGCCGTCCGCCGGCCTCGCGCCTGCGTTCGTCGAGGCGATCTTCGAGAAGGTCACGGAGATCAACGGCACCGGGGTGACGATCGTGATGGTCGAGCAGAACGCCCGCCGGGCGCTCGCGATGTCAAACCGAGGCTACGTGCTCGACCTCGGCGCCAACCGCTTCGAGGGAACGGGGCGCGAGATGCTCGAGGACCCGAGGGTGGCCGAGCTCTACCTGGGGGGCACAGCCCGAATCGATCGGCCCCAGGCCGTGGCCGAGATCGCCGAGGGAGAGGAAGCCTGAAACGCGAACGGCCGGGGCTCGCGCCCCGGCCGTCGCTTCACGTCCTCGGTCGCTACTCCTCGGTTTCCTCGAGCTCCGGGACCGGCACCTCGTTGATCTCCTCGAGCTCGCCGTTCTGCTGGAACTCGTTGATGTCGTAGACGCCCGACGTCGGGTCGCCGGCCTCGTCCATGTCGAGCGAGCCAGCGGCGCCCTCGTAGTCGATGTCGTCTCCGTTCTGGAGCGCCTCGATCGCGTCGGGAAGCTCCTCGAACGTGTACTGATCACCCGGCGGGCCGCTGATGTCAATCACCTCGGCGGCCATATCGGCGCCCTCCGTTGAGCCCGCTGCGACTGCAGCCAGGTAGCAGAGCATCACGGCGTCGAAGTTCTGCGCCGCGAATATCGCCTGCTCCACATCTGCGGGCTCCGACTCCGCGAAAACGTCCGCGAATGCCTCAGGCGTGTCGCCCTCGTTGGGCGAGCCGGGGGCGGTCGCCTGCATGCCCGCGACGATCTCCGGGGGCTCCACGGGCCCGATCGTGAGGCCGTCGGTTCCCCATGAGCTCGCCGGGTCGTAGCCGCCGGTGCGCAGCAGGGCGGGCCCGACGTTGGCGAACGTCTCCGGGAAGTCGATGATCACGATCGTGTCGGGGTTGCCCGAGACGATCTGCTGGGCCTCCGAGTCGTAGCTCGGCTGCTCCGGGTCGTACAGGACCGTCTCACCGATCTCGCCGCCCTTCGCCTCCCACGCTTCGCTGAACGTGCCGGCGAGACCTTCGCCGTAGGAGTCGTTGCGGGCACCGATGTTGACGACCATACCCTCGGCTCCACCGAGGTCTTCCTCGATGGCGTCGGCCAGCGTCGGGCCCTGGTACTTGTCCGGCGGCGCGGTCCGGAAGACCAGACCGTCGTCCTCGAGGGCGGTGATCTCGTCGCTCGTGGACGAGGGCGAGATCAGCACGACGCCCTCACGGATCGCCACCGAGCGAGCCGTCGGGATCGTGTCACTCGAGGCCCACGCGCCCGCGATGCACGAGGCGCCTTCGTCGACCATGCTCCGCGCCACGCTCACGGCGGGGTTCGGAAGCGTCTCGTTGTCCTCGTGGATGATCTCGACCGTGTGATCCGCACCCGACTCCTCGATCGCCGCGGTGATCTGCTCGATCGCAACGTCGGCGGCTTTCTGGCCGGGCGGGCCGTACGGGCTCAGGGCGCCGCTCAGCGGCACCGAATCGCCGATCACAAGATCGAGGGTGGTTGCACCTTCGCCACCCCCGTCCCCGTCATCGTCATCGTCTCCGCAGGCGGCCAGCCCCAATGTCAGGGCAAGCACTGCCAAGCCCGGAAGCACAAGCCTCATTTTGCGCATGCGAGTCTCCTCTCTCTGTGCCTGTGATCAGCGACGATCACCACGTTGGGGACCATATCCCTATCGGCCGGCTATTGCCAGGGACCGCCCTTCTGAGCCCAGATCCGCATCTGCTCGGCGCTCTCGAACCGCTCGACGATTCGATGCGCTCCGCGCTGTCGCACCAGCTCCACCTCCCCCGCTCCCCAGCCCGCGCCGCCCCGCATCGCCCACGGCACGATGTGCTCGAGGCGGCAGAAAGCCGCCTCCTCCTCCCCGCGCACCCGACGCGCTACCCAGCAGTCGTGGCGGTCCACATCCCCGCCACACCAGCTACAGCGCTCGGATATAGATTCATTTTCCATGACCATCGCCCCGACGATAGTCGTGCTCGAGGGCGACGAGACCGGGCAGGAGCTGTTGGAGCAATCACTGCGGCTGCTCGAGCCGGAGGCGATCGGCGTCGGCGTCGAGCTCGAGCGCTTCGATCTCTGTCTCGAGAACCGGCGCGCGACCGGCAACGGCGTCTGTGACGAGGCGGCCGCGCGGATGGCCGAGACCGGGCTCGGGCTGAAGGCGGCAACGATCACGCCCGAGGGCGCCGACGACGTCGGCAGCCCGAACCGGCTGATCCGCGAGGGAATCGGCGGCAAGGTGATCGTGCGCACCGGAAGGCGGATTCCCGGCGTCACGCCGGTCGCGGGCGTGCACCACCCGATCTCGGTCTGCAGGATGGCGGTCGGCGACGCCTACGGCGCCGAGCAGTGGCGCGAGCAGGTCGACGGGGACGAGATCGCGCTGCGCACCGAGCGCATCAGCCGTTCGATCTGCCGCGCAGTGGCCGAGCATGCATTCCGGATGGCCACCCGGATCGACGGCCGCGTCTACGGTGGGCCGAAGTGGACGGTGAGCCCCGTGTACGAGGGGATGCTGAAGGAGGAGATGGACGCCGCCGCCGAGCGCCATCCCGACGTCACCTACGAGCCGGTGCTGATCGACGCGACGCTCGCTGGGCTGGTGTCCGGAGCGGCCACCGACCCGCTCGTGATCCCGTCCCTGAACCGAGACGGAGACCTGCTCTCCGACCTGGTGCTGCCGCTGTTCGGATCGATCGCAGGGGCCGAGTCGATTCTGCTGGGGCTCGACGACGACCTGCGGACCACCGTGGCGATGGCCGAGGCGCCGCACGGCACGGCGCCGGCGCTCATGGGCAAGGACGTCGCCAACCCGATGGCGATGATCCTCGCCGTCGCCGCGGTGCTGCACTACGCGGGAGAGCTCGGCCATGAGGGGACCGAGCGCGTCTCGCGGGCGATCTACGAGGCGGTGATGGAAGCTACGGCGGCGGGAGTGCGAACGCTCGACCTCGGCGGGCAGGCGACGACGAGCGGGTTCACCGACGAGGTCCTCTCCCGGGTGAGGACGAAGCTCGAGGCTTGGGACGCTCTGGGGACGAACGCGTAACGCCGTAGGGCTCGATCAGGCCGCCGGCGTCCCGGGCTGAGCCGGGTGCTCGCCGGTGTCCTCGTGTAGTGCGCCTCCGCTCTCGGCGGTCGACGGCCACCAGATCTTGTCGCCGATCAGCTCCACCGCGGCGGGAACCATGATCGTGCGGACGATGAAGGTGTCGAGCAGGATCCCGACGGCGACCATGAAGCCGAGATCGAACGTGTAGGTGACGGGCAGCGTCATCAGCACCGAGAAGGTGCCGGCGAGGATCAGTCCGGCACTCGTGATCACGGGACCGGTCACCGTCAGCGCGCGCAGCGTCCCTTCGCGGGTGCCGTAGTAGCGCGCCTCTTCGCGCACGCGCGCCATCAGGAAGATCGTGTAGTCGATCCCCAGCGCGACCAGGAAGATGAACGCGAAGGTCGGGATCGACGCGTCGAAGCCCGCGTCGCCGACGACGAAGCGGATGAAGAGCACCGCGATCCCGAGCGTGCACAGGAACGAGAGGACCACGCTTGCGATCAACACGAGTGGCGCCAGGATCGCGCGCAGCAGGATCGCGAGAATGATCGCGATCAGTAGCAGCGCAATCGGTGCGATCAGCTTCAGGTCGGACTGAATCGCTTTGTCGAAGTCGTATTGGATCGCGGATCCGCCGCCCACGAGCGCCGTCAGCCCGGGGCCGAGGTCGCTGACGCTCTCTCGAATCTCGGGGACGACGTTCAGGGCGTCCCTCGTGAACGGATCGCCCTCTAGGACGACGTCGATCGTCTCCATGCTGCCGTCAAGCGAAGCCCGCCCCGTGGGGGTAGCCGAGGCCACGCCGTCGACGCTTTCGACCCCCGCCTGTGCCTTGGCGAGGTCGGCATCGTCCACCTCCCCGCCTTCGCGCTGTACCAGGACGGTGGTCGGCGCCAGCAACCCAGCCGGGAAGGATTGCTCGAGCAGCTCGAAGCCCTCGACGCTATCGACAGACTCCTTGAAGAAGGTCGTGGTCGAGTAATCGACCTTGTAGGCGATCAGGCCGAGGCTGCCGAGGACGAAGATGATCACGGTCGCCGTCAGCGCCGCCGCGGGTCGCCCGAGCACGCGATCGCCGATCCGCCTCCACAAGCCCTGGCGTGCGGCAGCCGTCCCCTCGGGGTCGGAGCTGAGCTCGACCGTGTTGCGACGAGGCCAGAAGCCGGCGCGTCCGAAGATCGTCAGCAGAGCCGGCAGCAGCGTCAGCCCGGCGACCATCCCGCAGGCGACGCCGATCGCGGCCACCGGGCCGAGGGTCGAAGTGAGCCGAGCGTCGGCGAGCGCCAGCGTCAGCATCGCCAGCGACACGGTGAGCCCGCTGGCGAGGATCGTCGGACCGGTACGGGTCAGTGCGCGCTGCATCGCCGCGTGCTTGTCCTCGATCCGCCGCAGCTCCTCGCGGTAGCGCGACACCAGCAGCAGGCAATAGTCCGTGCCGACACCGAACATCAGCACGACGAGGATCCCGGTGCCGTTGGAGGAAACGGTCGCGCCCGATTCCGCATACAGGTAGATGAGCGCGGTCGCGACCTGGTAACCGAAAAAGACGACCAGCAGCGGCGTCAGCGCGACCAGGACCGCGCGGTAGATCGCGCCGAGCAGGATGAGCACCAGGAGGACGGTGGCGAGCACCAGCTTGGTGTCGAAATCGGCGAACACCTCCTCGGCGTCGGTGCTGAAGCCGATGTCGCCGGTGAGGATGATCCGCATTCCGTCGCTGTCGGAGCCGGTGACGGCGCGGATGTTCTCGCCCCAGTCGGCCACCTTCTCGAAGTCCGTCCGGACGGTGAGCACGGTGTAGGCGAGGTCGCCGTCGGGCGAGACCAGGCCGAGCGAATCGGACGTGTTCGACCTTTGATCACCCTGCGAGTCGTCCACAGGCTCGGTCGGGAACGGCGTCGTCGGCGGCTGCACGAGCGGCAGCTCCTCTTCGGGGAGCGCGTCCAGCGCCTGCGCGTCCTCCTCGATCTTCCGCTTGTCGGCGTCGGTGAGCCCGCCCTCGCGGTAGTAGACGACCAGCCCCAGCGTCGTCTCACCCTGCTTGAAATCCTCGTCGAGGATGTTCACCACCTCGGTCGACTCCGCGCTCTCGGGAAGGAACGAGCCGGTGTCGTCCTCGGTCTGGTCCGCCAGCTTCGCGCCGAGCGGCGTCAGCGCGAACACCGCGACGATCCACAGCGCGAGCACGACCCACTTGGTGCGTTTCCCGGCGACGAAGGACGCGAGTGCGCGCATCGGCGGCACGGTAACGAACGCTCCCGGTTAGCCTCTTGCCATGGGCGATTGGACCGCGGCCGAGATTCCCGACCAGAGCGGGCGCGTCGCGGTCGTCACCGGCGCGAACAGCGGCCTCGGGCTGTGCACGGCGCGCGAGCTGGCGCGGGCCGGGGCGCAGGTGGTGATGGCGTGCCGGGACATGTCGCGCGGCGATCAGGCGGCTGCCGACGTCCGCTCGGCGGTGCCCGACGCCCAGGCCGAGGTGATGCGGCTCGATCTCGCCGACCTCTCGTCGGTGCGCGACTTCGTCGCCGCCGTCGGCGAGCGGCATGCCGAGATCGACCTGCTGATCAACAACGCCGGGGTGATGGGGATTCCGCGAAAGCAGACGGTCGACGGCTTCGAGATGCAGATCGGCACCAATCACTTGGGGCACTTCGCGCTCACCGGTCTGCTGTTGGAGAGGCTGCTGGCCGCGCCCCAGCCGCGGGTGGTGACGGTCAGCAGCGTCGCCCACCGGATCGGGAGGATCTCCTTCGACGACCTGAATGGTGAGCGGCGCTACTTCCGCTGGTCGGCCTACGGGCAGTCGAAGCTCGCGAACCTCATATTCGCCTACGAGCTGCAACGGCGCGCGGACGCGGCGGGCGTGGGGCTGAAGAGCATGGCCGCTCACCCGGGCTACTCGGCGACGCACCTGCAGTCGGCGGGCGCGCGGGCGGAGGGATCGCGATCGTCGGGCGGCTGGAGTCGGCGATGATGGCGGTCACGAACAAGCTGCTGGCGCAGAGCGACGAGATGGGCGCGCTGCCGACGCTGTACGCGGCGACCGTGGAAGATCTGCCCGGCGGTTCGTACATCGGCCCCGACGGCTTCAGGGAGCAGCGCGGCCATCCGAAGGTGGTGGGCTCCACTTCGGCGTCGAAGGATCCCGAAACGGCGCGGCTGCTGTGGGAGCTCTCCGAGGAGCTGACCGGAGTCAGCTTCGAGCTGGCGGTCCCGGCATAAGCGGAGCCCGTTCCTAGACTTCGCTTCCCTCCAGCGGCGGCGCGGTCGCGGTCGGTTCCCGGCGCCACTCGACGATCTCGCCGTCCTCGATCAGGAACGTAGTCTTCGCTCGCGCGCCGGGTGCATCGCACTGGCCCCCGGGGCGCTCCTTGAGCCTGAACGTTGCAGTTGTCAGGTCTCCCTTCGGAACGGCGCGGATCAGCTCGGCGCCGCAGGGAAGCGATGCGTTGAAGCGGCGCGCGTCCTCGGTCGTCTCGATGTGGAGCAGCAGCGGGCCGTTCTCGGCCACGCTCGGGAGTGCGAAGAAGGAGGCCGCACCCTCGATGTCGCCTCTCGCCAGCGTCGTCACCCAGCTCTCGATCACCTCGACGTCGGCGGGGTCGGCGCCGCCGGGGATATCGCTCGCGGGCGTCGTTCCGGCAATGCTCGTCGTCGCCCGTTCCTCGATCGTGCAGCCGGTGATGAGGAGCGCGATTACGAGGGCGAAGCCGCCAACCAGCAGTCGCCGGTGCACCTTCCCTGGTCTCCAGACGTCGCCCACAGACTCAGTATCGCGAAATGTGCCTTGACTTCTGTCTGAACATGTACGAACATGTGTTCGATGCCGGTCGTATGCGTACTTATCCCCCGCTTTCACCTTCTCGCCGCGAGCGCCGATCGGCAGGAGCTGCTCTCCCACCCCGTCGCCCTGGCGCCTGAGCCGGGGAGCGGGCAGGCATTGGGCGAGGTCTCGGGACCGGCGGAGGCGTTCGGGGTGCGGGCGGGGATGCGGCTCGGGGAGGCGCTGGCGCGCTGCCCCGAGCTGGCGCTGGTGCCGCCCGACCCGGCGCGGGCGGAGGCGGCGTGGGAGAAGGTGGTGCGGCGGCTGGAGGGGATCGGCGCGGCGGTTGAGTCGGAGCGGGCCGGGGAGGCGTTCTTCGAGGCGGAAGGGTTGCGGGGACTGTGGGGTGGGCATCTGGAGGGGGTGATGGCGAAGGCGCGGCGGGCGCTGGGAGTGTCGGCTCGGCTGGGCGCGGGGGCGAATCGGTTCTGTTCTTACGCGGTGGCGGTACAGACACGACGACGACGGCGCTCGGTGATCGTTCCGGAGGGGGCCGAGCGTGCGTTCCTGGCGCCGCTGCCGGTGTCGATGCTGCGCGACCGCCTCCTCGCTCCTGAGCGGCTGCGCGACGACCTCCCGGCGGCGCTCGAGCGCCTGGGCGTGCGCACGCTGGGGGAGCTGGCGGAGCTGTCGCGGGCGGCGGTGGCGGACCGCTTCGGAGCGGTGGGTCTGCTGGCGCTGACGCTGGCGAGCGGCGGGGACGAGCCGCTGCGGCCGCGAGCGGCGGGCGAGGAGCTCGTCGAGCGAATCGAGCTGCCGGAGGCGGCCTACGGGCAGCAGCTCGAGCGGGCGCTGGAGATGCTGATCGATCGCCTGCTCGCCCGGCGCGAGCGACGGGGGCGCTCGCTGCGGCGGCTGCGGCTGGAGGCGCAGCTCGCACCGGGAGGCGGCTGGCGCGTGGAGGTGCCGCTGCGCCGCGCCAGCGCCGACCCGCTGCGACTGCGGCTGGCGCTCCTCCCCAAGCTCGGCGAGCTGCCCGCTCCGGCGCAGACGCTGGGATTGCGAGCCCTGTCGTTCGGCCCGCAGGCATACGAGCAGCCGGCGCTGACCCGCTCCGAGCGGGAGCGGCGGCGCGAACGGCTCGGCGAGGCGGTGCGGCAGGCGCGGGCGGCGGCGGGCCGCGACGCGGTGCTGCGCGTGCTCGACGTCGATCCCGACTCGCGCGTGCCCGAACGGCGGGTGCTGCTGGCGCCGTTTCCGGAGCCGGGCGGCGGGCAGTGATGAACGTTTACTGGCCCGAACCGGTGGAGGTCGACATGAGCACCGAGGGAGTGCCGCTGAGCATCGCCGGGGTGGCAGTTGAGGCGGTGCGCGAACAGTGGTTGGTCGAGGATCAATGGTGGACGCAGCGCCCGATCACCCGTCGCTACTTCGAGCTCGCGCTCGTCGATGGCCGTTGCGTGGTCGTCTTCAATGAAACCGGGCGCTGGTTCACCCAGCGAGCATGAGATTGACGTTTTGCAGCTATGTCATGCAAAACGTCAATCTCGTTTCGGAGTAGACGGCCGATGAGCTACGTCGAGCTGCACTGCCACTCGGCCTACTCGTTCGGGGACGGGGCCTCGTCGCCGCAGGAGCTGGCCGCGACCGCGGCGGCTCACGGCTACGAGGCACTGGCGATCACCGATCACGACGGTGTCTGGGGAGCGATGGAGTTCGCCCAGGCGTGCAAGCCGCTAGGCGTCCGCCCGATCGTCGGCGCCGAGGTGTCGGTCGACGGAGGCTTCCATTTGACACTGTTGGCCGAGAGCGCGAGCGGCTGGACAAGCCTTTGCCGGATCCTCACCGCAGCGCACCGAGACACCCGCTCTCTACCCAGCAGGAACCCTCTCCCCCCCTCCATCCATCTAGCGGAGCTCGAGCACCACACCGAAGGCCTCGTCTGCCTCTCAGGCTGCGCGCGCAACGGTGTCGCCTCCCAGTCCGACCCCGAAGCACTCGCCCGCCGCCTCCTAACCGCCTTCGGCCCCAACCACTTCCGCGTCGAGCTCCAGCGCCCCTACTGGCGACACGACCGCGCCCGCAACCGCCGCCTCGCCCAGCTCGCGGAGCGGCTCGGAGTGCCGTGCGTGGCGACGGGGAACGTCCACATGCACGACCGCTCGCGGGCACTGCTGCAGGACGCGCTCGTCGCGGTGCGCCATTGCCGGACGCTGGAGGAGTGCGAGCCCGAGCGGCGCGGGAACTCCTCCGCCTTCCTCGCCTCCCCGGAGGCGATGGCGGCGCGGTTTGCCGAGCATCCCGGCGCGGTCGCGGAGACCGCGCGGCTCGCCGAGCGGCTTCGCTTCGACCTCACCGAGGACCTGGGCTATCGCTACCCGGGCTCGGAGGATCCGGGGGCCGACCGGGCGCTGGCGGAGATCTGCCAGGGGCGGCTCGAGCATCGCTACGCCGGCCTGCCCGAGCACCGGGAGGCAGAGCGGCGGCTGGAGGAGGAGCTGGCCGTGATCCGCTCGCTGGGACTGTCCGGCTTCTTCCTCCTCCACTACGACCTCCTGGAGTTGGCGCGGGAAGTGGCGGCGGAGGTGCGCGGCCCCGACTCGGCGCGGATGCTGCTGCCGCCGGGCCGGGGACGGGGGTCGAGCGTCAGCTCGGTGGTCTGCTACCTGACCGGGCTCTCGCACATCGATCCGGTCAAGGGGGAGCTGTTCCTGGGCCGGTTCCTGAACGAGGAGATCACCGAGGCGCCCGACATCGACCTCGACTTCCCGCGCGACATCCGCGAGAAGCTGATCCCGCGCGTGCACGAGCGCTACGGCAGCGAGCGGGCGGCGCTGGTGGCCGCCTTCGCCTGCTACCGCTCGCGGGCCGGGGTGCGGGACTTCGGCAAGGTGCTGGGGCTGCCGGCCGGGGAGATCGAGCGGGTGGCGCGCACGGCCGAGGTCCATCCGCGGCCCGACCTGGGCACGGTCGACCTCCACGATGCCAGCGACTGGCTGCAGCGACCGCCCGAGCGGAGCATGGAGCAGGACATCGCGGAGGCGATCGGCGAGGGGCGCGCGCGCTCGGTGCGCTGGCGGGCGCTGGCGCGGCTGGCGCGCGAGGTGTGGGGGCTGCCGCGCCACGTCTCCCAGCATCCGGGCGGGATGGTGCTGGCGACGCGCCCGCTGGTGGACGTGTGCCCGCTGCAGCCTGCGGCGATGGAGGGCCGGCAGATCGTCCACTGGGACAAGGACTCGTGCGCGGATGCGGGCTTTCTGAAGATCGACCTGCTGGGGCTGGGAATGCTGTCGGCGGTGGAGCGCGCCGTCGACGAGATCGCGCGGGTGCGGGGAGAGCGGATCGACCTCTCGCGGATCCCGCTCGACGACGCAAGCGTGTACGAGACGATCCAGAAGGCGGACACGACGGGCGTCTTCCAGATCGAGAGCCGGGCGCAGATGCAGATGCTGGGCCGGACGCTGCCGGAGTCGCTCGCCGACATCACGGTGCAGGTGGCGCTGGTGCGGCCGGGCCCGATCCAGGGGGGCGCGGTGAACCCCTACATCGAGCGCAAGGAGCGGCTGCGCGAGGACCCCGGCTACGAGGTGCCGTACGAGCACCCGGCGCTGGAGCCGGTGCTGGGCGACACGCTGGGGACGATCGTCTTCCAGGAGCAGGTGATCCAGGTGGCGATGGCGATGGCCGGCTTCAGCCCCGGCGTGGCCGAGGGGCTGCGCCGGGCGATGAGCCGCAAGCGCTCCGAGGAGGCGATCATGGCCTACCGCGATCGGTTCATCGACGGGGCGCTGGCCGAGGGCGTGGAGAGAGGGGTCGCGGAGCGGGTTTTCGAGCAGATCAAGGGCTTCTCGGGATTCGGGTTTCCGAAGGCGCACGCGGCGGCGTTCGGCCTTCTGGCCTACCAGTCGACGTGGCTGCGGGTGCATTACTGGCCGGAGCTTCTTTGTGCGCTGCTGAACGAGCAGCCGATGGGGTTCTATCCGCCCGACGCGCTGGTGCACGAGGCGCAGCGGAAAGGGCATGCACTGCGTGGCCCGGATGTGAACATGAGCGCTGTGGAATGTCTTGTCGAGCCCGACCTCGCCGTTCGGATCGGTCTCGGCTATGTCAGCGGCTTGGCGGAAGTGGACGCGGAAGCTGTTCAGCGCGAGCGTGAGCGCGGCGGCGTGTACGAGGGGTTTGCCGACCTCGCGTCGCGCTCTGGGATCGGGCGCGACTCGCTGGAGCGGCTGGCCTGGGCAGGCGCGTGTGCGGAGTTGGAAGGGCGCTTGAGCGAGGTTCGAGACACCCGACGTCCCGCACTGTGGCGATCCGGGGTGGTTTCCGGCGGCAAGCGGCTGCGGGCCGGCGACCAGTTGGCGCTGCCGCTCGAGCTGCCGGCGTCTCCTCCGCTCCGCGAGCTGAGCGAGTGGGAGCGGTTGGTCGCTGACTATGAGACGACCGGGATGACGCTGGGGACGCATCCGATGGAGCTGATCCGGCCTAGCCTGGGTGAGCGCTATTTGGCCAGCGTCGAGCTGGAGAGCGGCCGCGACGGCGAGATGGTGTGGGTTGCGGGGCTGGTGACGGCGCGCCAGCGTCCGGCCACGGCCCGCGGGATCACGTTCTTGACGCTCGAGGACGAGGTCGGGACGATCAACCTGATCGTCCCTCCCCCGGTCTACAAGCGGCACCGCCTTGCCGTGCGGACGGCGTCGATGGCCAGGGTCCTGGGCAAGCTCGAGCGGCGAGGGCCGAACACGAACGTGCTCGTCTCGGAGTTGCACGAGCTGCAGCGGCCGGATCTGCCGGTGGCGGATGTGCGCACTATCGAGCCGCCCACGGAACGCGAAACCGGCCGCTATGCAGGCGAAAACGAGGCAATTCGCACGAAACGGATTGCAGCCGGAGGGGTACATAACTCCGAACCGGGTATCCACCACGACGACTTGGCTGACCTCGCCACGGCACTGCCCGCAGGCCACAGCTTTGGCCGCCGAGGGCGGTGATGCAAGATCCCTTGCAGAACGTATGTTCCGTCCGAGGCCGTCCTTAGGGTCGCCCCCACGATGAGATCAATGAGAAGAAATGTGATGCAGCGCCTGGTCGGCGGAATCGACCTGGTGATCGACTTTGCGACGCTCGGCGAGTACGGGCTGGAGCCCGTTGCCGCCTTCGACGCCGGCTGCGAGGGACACGGTCAGACGACCGGTTGGGAGGCCCTCGCGCCGGCGCGTCGAGGGCAGTGCGCGCGCAGCGCCGCCGATACGGCGCTGGTCGCCGGCTGAGCGTCCGCTTTAGCTGAGCTCAGCCGTCGCGCTTTTCGCGGCGCTGGCGGCGCTCTTCGCGCTCGCGCTCGCGCCGGCGGTCCTCGCTGGCGGCGGTGGGCGCGGCCTCGGCACCTTTTGCGGGCGCGGCACCTTTCGCGGGCGCGGGGCGTGCCGCCGGGGCGGAGCGTGAGGCGATGAAGCGGTCGTAGGCGAAGAGCAGGATCATCGCCCCGATCACGGCGCCGGGCAAGCCGCCGAGGTCGAACGCTTCAGTGTCGCCTATGCCGAGCAGCTCGGTGAAGATCAGGAAGCCGACAGCCGAGCCGGCAAGGCCGAGCACGATCGTGATCAGGAAGCCCATTTCCTGCTTCCCGGGCAGCAGTGCGCGACCGAGGAAGCCGGCGACGATGCCGAGGATCAGGGCACCAATCATCTCATGCAGATGAGATTGAGCCGAACCGGACGCGAAGCGGAGGATTCGGCGATGGTCATGCCGACAACCTACCCGTTGGAGGCGTCACCTACCCCGTTGGACACGTCGGCTTCACCGCGGTCGATCGCCGCGAGCATGTCGCGGCCCGCCTCCAGCGCGCGCTGGATTGCGTCGACGTCGACGTTCTCGGCGGTGTCGGTCGGCCAGTGGTAGTTGGGGATGACGTCGTCGGCGGCGACGAAGGTGAGTGCGCGGCCGCCCCGCGCCATCACGGCCGTGGTGTCGTACGTGAGCCCGATCGGGCCGTCGGCTCGCTTCAGCTTCAGATCGGGCCGGCGGGCGGCGATCCGCTCGGCGATCGAGCACAGGGCGGGATCGGCGTCCCACTTCTGCACCAAACCCTCGCGGGTGATGTAGCGCAATGTGGCGGGGCCACCGACGCTGTCGAAGTTGACGAACTGCCAGCCGTCGGTGTCGTGCGTGCGCAGGAACGCCTGGGCGCCCAACAGACCCGCCTCCTCGCAGCCGGTCATCAGCAGCACGATCCGGGTGCTCGTGAGCGGGCGTTGTGCGCACTCGGTGGCGAGCTGCGCGGTCACCCCCACCCCGGACGCGTTGTCGTTCGCCCCCGGGACGTCCTCGCCCCGCAGCTCGCGTTCGAGCAGGAGCGCGAGACCGGTCGCGATGAACACCCTGGACAGCGCTAGAAGGAGGCGGCCGGCGCGCCGGCGGCTCAGCACCGGCTCCCCCAGCCCGACGATACCGGCCGCGGCCTGGACGGTGATCCAGGCATTGAGCCAGCGCACGAACGAGGGGTGAAACATCAGGCCGCTGCGCGAGCTGTCCAGGTGCGAGACGAGGCAGACGGTTCGCTCGGGCTCTTCCTCGGGTTCGATCATTGCGACGACGTTCTGGCTCGGGCGGCGTGAGAGAAGGCGTGACAGCGGGGTGTGGATGAGCCCGCCCTCGGTGGTGAGGGCTGCTGCGGCAGTGAGGGCGATCGCGCTACGGAGACCGCTGCGGCTGGCCGGTACCAGCGCTGGGAGCGCTGCCAGAGCCGCGGTGATGCCGACCGGGAGGCCGAAGGTCGAAAAGCCATCAAAGGGTTCGAGGCGGGCGTCGACGCCGTGGCGGGTGAGCTCGCTTCGCATCAGCTCCGCGCCGAGGCGCTCGGCGCGGCTGGTGGGACGTCGAGGCCCGATCTCGGTCGCTAGAAGC
>CAWIPO010000008.1:0-512500 GCA_963838095.1 uncultured Thermoleophilia bacterium | reverse complement strand
AGGTAAGGTTCTTCGCGTTGCGTCGAATTAAACCACATGCTCCGCTGCTTGTGCGGGCCCCCGTCAATTCCTTTGAGTTTTAGCCTTGCGGCCGTACTCCCCAGGCGGGGCACTTAATGCGTTAGCGCCGGCACGGGAGGAGTCGACACCTCCCACACCTAGTGCCCATCGTTTACGGCGTGGACTACCAGGGTATCTAATCCTGTTCGCTCCCCACGCTTTCGCACCTCAGCGTCAGTACCGTCCCAGCGAGCTGCCTTCGCCATAGGTGTTCCTCCTGATATCTGCGCATTCCACCGCTACACCAGGAATTCCACTCGCCTCTTCCGGACTCTAGCCCGGCAGTATCCACTCGCCTCCAGAGGTTGAGCCTCTGACTTTCAGAGCGGACTTACCGGGCCGCCTACGTGCGCTTTACGCCCAATGATTCCGGACAACGCTTGCCCCCTACGTATTACCGCGGCTGCTGGCACGTAGTTAGCCGGGGCTTCTTCTGGAGGTACCGTCACTGCGGTCGGCTATTCGCCGCCACAGCTTCGTCCCTCCTGAAAGAGGTTTACAACCCGAAGGCCTTCTTCCCCCACGCGGCATTGCTGCGTCACGCTTTCGCGCATTGCGCAAGATTCCCCACTGCTGCCTCCCGTAGGAGTCTGGGCCGTGTCTCAGTCCCAGTGTGGCTGATCGTCCTCTCAGACCAGCTACCCATCGCAGCCTTGGTGAGCCGTTACCTCACCAACAAGCTAATGGGCCGCGGGCCCCTCCCAATGCGGAGGCCGAAGCTTCCTTTCTTCCACACCCTTATGAGTGTGGAGAACATCCGGTATTAGCCCGAGTTTCCTCGGGTTGTCCCAGTCATCGGGGCAGGTTACCCACGTGTTACTCACCCGTTCGCGGCTTCGCCCCAGGGCAAGCCCTGGTTCGTCGCTCCACTTGCATGTGTTAGGCATGCCGCCAGCGTTCGTCCTGAGCCAGGATCAAACTCTCCGTAAAAAGTGACTCGAGGGTTTCAATCCGCCGACCGCGTGAGGCGGAAGGCGGTTCCTCTGTCTCAGAGAGTTGTCATGCCTGATCTACAGATCCGGCCACCAAGTACACAAATATGGCGGCCGGCATGACGGGTTCAAATGAACCGCATCGCCGCCCATGCGGGCGCACCGATGCGGGTCGGGCTTGAACGCGTCCGGAGGTCTCCCTCCGGATCACATCGCACTGCTCAGTTTTCAAAGACCGCGCCGCGCCGAGCGCAAGGGACTCTTCCGCCAGGCACGACCCGCCCCCGAAGGGCGACCAGCCAGTATAGCCTTCAGGAAGCCGGCTCGGGAGCCAATCGCACGAAACGCCGCTTGCCGACCTGCAACACCTTACCGGCCAGCTCCTCGGCTGGCAGGTCGAGCGGCTCGGCAGCCAGCGCCTCCCCGTCCAGCTTCACCCCCCCCTGCTCGAGCAACCGCCTCGCCTCCGAGCGGCTGAGGCCGAACTGCTCCGCCAGCAACGCGGGCAGGTGAACCTCCCCGTTCGCGACGATCGCCGCCTCCTCGAGCTCGTCCGGCACCCCCTTCTCGACGTGGAGGCGGTCGAAGTGCGCTTCGGCTGCCGTCGCCGCATCCGCATCCCAGAAGCGCTCCACCAGCCGCCTCGCCATCTCCCGCTTCACCTCGACCGGATGCCGTGAGGGATCGAGCTCCGCTCCCAGCAGCAGACGCAGGTACTCCCCCATCACCGCGTCTGGCACGCTCATCAGCTTCCCGAACATCTCCTCCGGGGGATCCGTCACCCCGACGTAGTTGCCCAGCGACTTGCTCATCCGCTGCACCCCGTCGGTTCCCGGCAAGATCGGCATCGTCACTATCGACTGCGCGGGCTGGCCGAACGAGTCCTGCACGTCGCGCCCGAACAGCAGGTTGAACTTCTGGTCCGTACCCCCCAGCTCCACATCCGCTTCCACGGCCACCGAGTCATATCCCTGCAGCACCGGGTAGAGCAGCTCCAGCACAGAGATCGGCTGCCCCGCCTCCATCCTGCGCGTGAAGTCGTCGCGCTCCAGCAGCCGAGCGACCGTGAACCGCCTCGCCAGCCTGAACAGCTCATCGCTCGGCATCCGCAGCCACTCGCTGTTGCGCCGCACCTCGCAGCGCTCCGGATCCAGAACCTTGAACGCCTGCGCCTGGAAGCTGGCGGAGTTGGCGTCTATCTCCTCCTCGCTCAACACGGGGCGCTCGACCGACAGCCCGCTCGGATCGCCGACCCGCGCGGTGTAGTCGCCGATGATCAGGACCACCAGGTGACCGAGGTCCTGGAACTGGCGCAGCTTGTTCAGCACCACGACATGACCGAGATGGATGTCCGGGGCCGTCGGATCGATCCCGAGCTTCACCCGCAGCGGCCGACCTTCGCCCACTGCACCCTCCAGCTGCGTGGCCAACCGCCCCTCCGGCAGCGCCTCCACCACGCCGCTTGACAGCTGCGTCAGCTGCTCCTGGGGAGGCGCCTGAAGCGGCTGATCGCTCACGTGGCCAATGCTAGCCTCGAACACCCTCATGGCAACTCGCAGCCGACTACGGCGGCCGCAGCGCGCGCGCGCCGGCCAACCACCCGACATACAGCCCCGCAAGCGCCCGCGGATGAAGAAGCTGCGCCTGTTCTTCGTCCTGCTCGGGCTCTCGCTGCTCGCGTTGGTCTCCTGGATCTTCGGGATCATGATGGCCGTCGCCCAGGACCTGCCTGATCTGGAAAACCGCTCCCAGTACGCGCGCGCCCAGAACTCGACCATCCTCGACAAGGACGGTGAGCGGATCTCCACCGTGACGGGGAACGAGCACCGGATCCTGCTCGAGTCGGGCGATATCTCCCCGACCCTGAAGCAGGCGGTCGTCGCGATCGAGGACCAGCGCTTCTACGAGCACCGCGGCGTCGACTTCGTCGGCATCGCCCGCGCCGTCTACCAGGACATCCTCGCCGGCGCCGCCGTGCAGGGCGCCTCCACAATCACGCAGCAGTTCGTCAAGAACGCGCTCGCCGCCCAAAACAGCCGTACCGTGATGCAGAAGCTGCGCGAGGCGGCGCTGGCATACCACATCGAGCGCCAGTGGTCGAAGGACAAGATCCTCACCGAGTACCTGAACTCCGTCTACTTCGGCAACGGCGCTTACGGAATCGAGGTTGCCGCCCGCACGTACTTCGGCTGGAACCACCCCGGCTGCGGCAAGCAGGAGCAACCCTGCGCCGCCGAGCTGCTGCCCCATGAGGCGGCGATGCTCGCCGGGATCATCTCCTCGCCATCGGCCTACGACCCCGCAGTCCATCCCGAGGCATCCGTCGAGCGACGCAACATCGTGCTCCAGAAGATGGTCGAGCAGGGCACGCTTAGCGAGGAGTCCTACGACCTGGCCGTTGCTGAACCCCCACCCCCACCGGACAAGATCCAGCAGCCGACCGAAGACTCGGAAGCCCCCTTCTTCACCACCTGGCTGCGGCAGCAGATCATCGACTACTACGGTCCCGGACCAGGCGTTCGGCGGCGGGCTGCAGATCCAGTCGACCCTCGACCTCGACCTCCAGCGGGCCGTCGAGGACATTGCCTACGGCACACTCGCCGGCATCGAGCCCCACCGCCGCCCGTGGTCGTGCTCGACAACGACACCGCCTCCGTGCGCGCAATGGTCGGCGGCTCCGACTACCACCGCTCCCGTTCAACCTCGCCGCCGACGGCCATCGCCAGCCGGGGTCGTCGTGGAAGCCGTTCACCCTCACCACGGCGCTTGATGGAGGGGCACCTGCTCCACCGACCTGTGGGTCTACCTGGAGCCGCATAAAATCCCTTGGCGTACTTCAAGGCGCCCGGCTACAAGAAGCTGCAGCCAGTTCGTCGTTTCAACAACTACGGCGACGCGTACCGAGGATCCATCTCCCTGGCAACCGCAACCGCCTACTCCGACAACTCCGTCTACGCCGAGCTCGGCCTCGAGGTCGGCCCCGCCGACATCGCCGCCCCGCGCCAACGCGATGGGCATCGAGTCTAATGACATCTCGACCAACCCGGCGATGATCCTCGGCGGTCTCGAACAGGGAGTGACCCCCTTGGAGATGACCCACGCATTCGTCACCCTCGCCCACGACGGGGAGCGCGTCAGCGGGACGATGGCTTCCTCCTCGGGCGGGCCCGTCGGGATCACCGAGGTCGAGGGACGACGAGGGCAACCTCGTCGAGACCGAACGACGGCGGAACCGGCGACAACGAGATCCTCACCGAGGAGGTGATCCCGCCTGGGGTCGCCGACCAGGTCAGAGGAGCGCTGGAGAGCGTCGTCGACTACGGCACCGGCACCCACGCCAACTACGGCGGCTTCGCCTGGGGCAAGACCGGCACGACCGAGAACAACGGCGACGCCTGGTTCTGCGGCGCCACCGAGGAGATCACCGCCTGCGTGTGGGTCGGGCACGCCGACAGCAACGAGCCGATGCAGTACGAGTACGGCGGAAACCCGGTGGACGGCGGCACGTACCCAGCCGACATCTGGCGCCAGGTCGTGCTCGCTTACGAGGCGATCCAGGAAGAGGAGGGACAGGACAGGGAATCGTCGAGCGATTCGTCCAGCGACGACAGCGGCTACGTCGCGCCGGTTGCGCCCGAGAGCTCCGTTCCCGAGACGTCAGAGCCCGTCCCCGAGGCGCCGGCCGAGCCCGCACCCGCACCGGAGTCCTCCCCCGCCCCCTCGACCAGCGAGGGCGGCGGGGTGTCAGCGGGTTAAGCGCCTAGGGCGCCGACAGATACGGGCTCGCGGCGGAGCAGAAGCGCCATGGCAGCTCCGTCGCCTTCGTGATTCCGATCCGCGGCCCCTCTGTGATCGCCGGGGCCTCGCCGCTCGGGTCACGTTCTCGAAGCTCGAACGGCGCCTCGAGCAAGCTGAGCCGATTGTGCTCCAGGCCGACGCCCAGCGCCTCCGTCAGCTTGCCGGGCCCCGAGCACAGTTCCCGAAGCTTCTTGCGGCGACGCCGCCTCTGCATCTCTTCGATCCCCCAAACGGGCTCGATCGCGCGGATCAGCACCGCCGCCGCCTCGCCCTCGGGCTCGGCAACCGCGTTCAGCAGGCTGTGCATCCCGTATGAGAAGTACACGTACGCGCGCGCCGGAGGCCCGAACAGCACCTCGGTGCGCGGGGTCAAGCCCGCGTACGCGTGGCACGCGGGATCGTCGCGGTGGTAGCTCTCGGTCTCCACAATCACCCCGCCAACCCCCTCGAAGCGCAGCGAGCAGCCGATCAGATCGCGAGCGACGTCGGGGACCGAGCGCGCGAAGAAGGTCTCGTCGAGATCGCTCAACTGCGCAGATCGCGCAGCGCCTGCCGGGCCGCGTCGAGCTGCTCGGCGAGCCTCTCGGACGACGTTCCGCCGTCCGAGCGCTTCGACTCCAGCGAGCTGTCCGCCGCCAGCACCTCGTAGTACTCGTCGTCGAGCAGCTCGGATTGCTCCGCAATCTGCTCGCCGGTCAGCTCCGACAGCGCCTTGTGCTCCGCGAGGGCCATCCTCACCAGCTTGCCGACCACGCCGTGCGCCTCGCGGAACGGCATGCCCTTGCGAACCAGCAGGTCGGCGACGTCCGTGGCAGCGAGGAACTCGTCCGCCGCCGCCGTGGCGAGCCGCTTGCGGTCGAAGCTGATGCCCGCCAGCATCTCCGCCGCCGCCTCGAGGCAGAGCTCGAGGGTCTGCGCGGCATCGAACAACCCCTCCTTGTCCTCCTGCATGTCCTTCGAATAGGTCAACGGCAGCCCGTGCAGAACGCCGTGCAGAGCGGTCAGGGACCCAACGACCCGGGGCGCCTTCGCCCGCATCAGCTCCGCCGCGTCAGGGTTCTTCTTCTGCGGCATGATGCTCGAGCCCGACGAGAACTCGTCCGCGAGCTCGCAGAAACCGAACTCCTGGCTCGACCACAGCACCACCTCGGCGCCGAGCCGCGAAAGATGGGTGGCGCAGGTAGCGGCAGCGGCGAGGTAGTCGAGCGCGAAGTCGCGACTGGAGACGGCATCGAGCGAGTTCGCGCTCACCGTCGAGAACCCGAGCTCCTTCGCGACCGAACGCCGGTCGAGCTCCCAGTTCACCCCCGCGAGCGCACCCGATCCGAGTGGCATCTCAAGCGTCGCCTCGCGGGCCGCACCAAAGCGCGCGAAGTCGCGGTGCGCCATCCAGAAATAGGCGAGCAGGTGGTGGCCGAGATAGACGGGTTGCGCGCGCTGCAGATGCGTGTATCCGGGCATCGGCCAGTCGGCGTGCTGCTCGGCCAGCGCCAGCACGCGCTCCATCAGAGACCCCAACAGCGCCACCGCACGCTCGCAGCGCTCCCGTACGTACATCGCGAGGTCGGTCGCCACCTGGTCGTTCCGCGAGCGCCCCGTGTGCAGCTTGCCGCCGACCGGGCCGGCGATCTCGGTCACCCGCCGCTCGATCGCCATGTGCACGTCCTCGTCGTCGTCCTTGACCTCGAAGCTCCCCTCCTGCAACTCGGCCGCGACGCCGTCGAGCGCCGCCAGCAGCGCCTCCAGCTCGGAGTCGTCGAGCACGTCCGCCTCGCGCAGCGCCCGCGCGTGCGCACGCGACCCGCGGACGTCGTACGGCCAAAGAGGCAGGTCGAACCCGATCGAGGCGTTGATACGCCTGAACACCGGGTGCTGCGGATCCTCGAACCGGCCCATGGCGGCTGAATATAGGGTGCGCCCGTGAGCGCGGGAGCAGAATCTCTGATTGTCGGGCGAAGCGCGATCCAGGTGTGAGATGAGGGCACTGGTCACAGGAGCGACCGGCAAGGTCGGTAACGCGGTCGCGCGGAAGCTTGCCCAGCGCGGAGACGAGGTCGTCGCGCTCGTCCGCGACGCCGAAAAGGCGCGCGATCTCCTGCCGGCCGGCGTCGAGCTGGCGGTCGGCGACGTCACCGAGCCCGCCTCGGTCCACACCGCGGTCGAGGGCACGGACGCCGTCTTCAACTGCATGGGCATCTACGAGCAATGGCTGTCCGACCCGGACACCTTCAACCGGGTGAACGCGATCGGCGCCTCGAACGTGATCGCCGCCGCCCGCCAGGCCGGGGTGAAGCGGGCCCTCCACACCTCAACCTTTGACGTCTTTCACGCCGAGCGCGGCGGGACGATGACCGAGGCCGACCTCGCTGACTACCCGAAGGGAACCGTCTACGAGCGCTCGAAGCAGCGGGCCGAGGAGCTGGTGCTCGGCGAGGCGCATCACGGGATCGAAGTCGTGATCGTCAACCCCGCCGGCGTCTACGGACCCGGCCCCTGGGCCGAATCCGGCCTCGACGGCGGAATTCGCGACGCGATCCGCGGCCGCCTGCCCGCGGGCCCGCCCGGAGGGATGACGCTCGCCCACGTCGACGACGTCGCCGACGGTCACCTGGCCGCCTTCGATCGCGGCCGCCCCGGCGAGCGCTACATCCTCGGCGACGGCTTCGCCGAGATGCGAGAGATCTTCCTGGTCGCGGTCGACGAGGCAGGCCGCGGCCGAGTCCCCCGCACGCTGCCGGTCCCGCTGGCAAAGATGCTGGCCGCCGGCGCAGAGGCGGTGGCGCGGGTCATCCGCCGCCCCCCGCTGGTCGGCCGGGGCCAACTCCACTTCGTGCTCTGGCAGGCGCGAGTCGACAACACCAAGGCCCGCGAGGAGCTCGGCGTCGAGTTCAGGCCCTGGGAGCAGGGAATCCGCGAAACGGTCCGCTGGATGGCCGAAGAGGGCCGGATCTAGAGCCCGATTGGCGCGTTATTGGCGGTATGCGCCAATAAGGCGACACTCACGCCGCAAGAGCACGAGCGAGGGCGCCGCACACCCTCTCGACCTCCCCCTCTCTCAGTGCAGGGAAGAACGGCAGCGCAACCGAGCGTTCCCCCACCTGCTCGGCGACAGGAAACTCCCCGCCGCGAAACCCAAAGCGCTCGCGGTAATACGGCATCAAATGGATGCACGGCAGGTAAGCCTTCGCCTCGATCCCCTCTCTCCCGAGCGCCGCGATCACCTCGTCCCGATCTGCGCCGCGTGGCAGCTGAACCACGTACACGAACCAACTCCTCCGGGCCTGCCCTCCATCGGTGCAAGGAAGCACGAGACCGTCCGGGTCCCCCTCCCCCACCGGCGCCCCGCCAACCGCCCCAAGCCGCTCGCGATAAACCCCCGCCACCCGCACTCGCGCCCCAAGCCTCTCCTCCAACCCCTCCAGCTGCGCCACCCCCAGAGCCGCGGCCAGATCCGAAAGCCGATAGTTGAAGCCGAGCCGGTCATGATCGAGCACCCCCATGTCCGGGGCCCGGCCCTGGTTTCGCTCGCTGCGAGCCTGCGCGGCGCTCTCAGCGCCGGAGGGAATCAGCATCCCCCCCTCCCCCGTGACGAGCTGCTTGTTCGCGTAGAACGCGAAGGTCGCGAGGTTCCCGCGGGCGCCGACGCGCACACCTTCCGAGTCCACAGCCCCGAGGGCCTGGCACGCGTCTTCAAGGATCCCGACCCCGTGCCTGGCGGCAAGCTTCTCGAGCTCGGGCATCGCGGCCGGATACCCGAAGATGTGCACCGGCAGCAGCCCGGCCGCGCCGCCGCCCAGCGCCGCCGCGGCAGCTTCCGGATCGATGTTCAGCGTCACCGGATCGATGTCGCAGAACACCGGCTCGGCGCCCTCGTACAGAAGGCAGTTGGCCGTCGCGACGAAGCTCAGCGGAGAGGTGACGACCCGATCACCCGCGCCCCACCCCAACGCCCGAACGCCGAGGTGCAGCGCGGTCGTTCCGCTCGATGTCGCGACCGCGTCCCCGCTGCCGATCCAGCCGGCAAACTCCCGCTCGAAGCGCTCCAGCATCGGTCCCAGCGACAGTCGCCCCGAGCGCAGGACCTCGAGCACGAGCTCCTCCTCCCGGGCCCCAAGCTCCGGTCTCGCGAGCGGAATCCGCTCCGGCTCAGACACGCGAGCCGGCGTGCCGCGGCTGGAAGGCATACTCGAGCGACTCGACCAGCGCCTCCCACGACGCCTCGATGATGTTCTCCGAGACCCCGATCGTGCCCCAGCTCTCGTGGCCGTCGGAGGAGTCGAGCAGCACGCGGGTGACCGCGCCGGTCCCGTGGTCCTCGTCGAGGATCCGCACCTTGTAGTTGACGAGCTCGATGTCCGCCAGGTGGGGGTGCAGCTCGCCGATCGCCTCCCGCAGCGCCTTGTCCAGCGCGTTCACGGGGCCGTTCCCCTCCGCGGTGCGGATGTAGCGCTGGCCGTCGACCCAGATCTTGATCGTCGCCTCGGTCTCGACCTTGCCGTCGGCGCGCTTTTCGACGACGACGCGGAAGCTCTCGAGCCGGAACAGCGACTCGTACTCCCCCGCCTCCTGGCGCAGCAACAACTCGAACGATGCATCTGCGGCCTCGTAGTGGTAGCCGCGGTGCTCGCGCTCCTTCAGCCGCTCGACCGTGCGCCGCGCGGCCTCCTCGTCCAGCTTCACACCAACCTCGCCGGCGCGGCTCAACACCGAGCCCTTCCCCGAGAGCTCCGAGATCAACACCTGGCGGCGATTGCCGACCTGCTCCGGATCGATGTGCTCGAACGTGCGCGCGTCCGCCTGTACTCCGGCGGCGTGCAGGCCTCCTCCGTGCGCGAAGGCGTTGCGTCCCACGTACGGCCGATCGGGATCAGGCGGCAGGTTGCAGAGCTCGTCCAGGTAGTGCGAGGTATCGGTCAGCCGCCCCAGCCGCTCTGCGCCAACGCACTCATAGCCCAGCTTCAGCTCCAGGGCGGGAAGGATCGAGGCCAGGTTCGCGTTCCCGGTTCGCTCGCCGTAGCCGTTCATCGTCCCCTGCACCATCCGCGCGCCGACCTCCACAGCCGCTAGCGAGTTCGCGACCCCGCACTCGGCGTCGTTGTGGGTGTGGATCCCGACCTGCACTCTCTCCCCCAACGCCTCCACAACCGCCGCGGTCGCTTCGCCGACCTGTCCAGGAAGGCTGGATCCGTTGGTGTCGCAGAGCGTCACGTTCTCGGCACCTCCCTCGACGGCCGCGGTCAGGCACTCGAGCGCGTAGGCGCTGTCGTCCCGCCAGCCGTCGAAGAAGTGTTCGGCGTCGTACACGACGCGCTTTCCCTCCCCGCGGCAAAACGCGACCGAGTCGGCGATCATCGCCAGGTTCTCCTCGGGCGAGACGCGCGTCACCTTCTCGAGGTGAAGCCCCCAGGTCTTGCCGACCAGGGTGACGACCGGAGCGAAGCAGCCGACAAGGACCTGCAGCGCCTCGTCGTCCGCGGGCGTGACGTCGCGACGACGCGTCATCCCGAACGCGCACACTGTCGTGTGCTCGAAGCTCTCCTGGGCGAGCAGGCCGAACAGCTCCACCTCCTTCGGATTCGAGCTCGGGAAGCCGGCCTCGACGTAATGGACGCCGAGGCGGTCCAAGGCGTGAACGACGCGTACCTTCTCGGCCGCGGACAGCGACATGCCCTGCCCCTGCATTCCGTCGCGGAGCGTGGTGTCGTAGAGGTGAACCTGAGTCAAGACGATGCCTTTCTGCTTCGAGGTGGACGAGGGGGGCCTAGTGGACCCGGGGGGCGCGGCATGGCCGCGCGGGCCGCGAACCGCTAAGCGGTTGCGGCGCCCCTAATTCGTCCGATTGCCTCGATGCGAAGCATCACGAGGTGACTTTACTCGCTTCCTGCATCGGCTCCTGGGCGGGCTCTACCACGTCCAGCCACTCGAGGTACTCCTCGGCGCGCCCATGCAGGGCATCGTCGAACTTGGCCTGGATCACGCGCGTGATCTCACCAGGCTCGCCGACGGCGTGGTCGTCGACCTCGCGCACCGGAACCAGCTCGGCGGCCGTCCCGGTGAGGAAGATCTCGTCGGCGAGGTACAACTCCGCACGCGCGATGTCGCGCTCCTCGATCGCGTAGCCGAGATCGCGTGCGATCTGAATCACCGACTTGCGGCTGATGCCGTCGAGGATCGACGATGTGTGGCCCGGCGTGATCAGCGTGCCCTCGCGGACGATGAAGATGTTCTCGCCCGACCCCTCGGAGACGAAGCCGCGATCGTCGAGCAGGATCGCCTCGTCGTAGCCGGACTTGACGCTCTCGGTCTTGGCGAGAATCGAGTTCAGATACTGCCCAGTTGCCTTCGCGTGCGGGATCAGGCTGTCGCCCGACAGCGAGCGCCAGGAGGAGACCTTGGCGCGGATTCCCTTCGCCTTCCCCTCCTCGCCGAGGTAGGCGCCCCATGACCACACGGCGACCATCAGGTTGATCGGCGCCGACTGCGCGTACAGCCCCATCTCCCCGTAGCCGCGGAAGGCGAGCGGGCGGATGTAGCAGGAGTCGAGCCCGTTGCGACGGATCAGCTCGTGGGTGGCGTCGCGGATCGCATCCAGCCCGTACGGCAGCTCCATGTAGTAGAGCTGCGCCGACTTCGCCAGCCGCTCGAGGTGGTCACGGTGGCGAAAGACCGCCGTGCCCTTCTCGGTGTCATACGCGCGGATGCCCTCGAACACCCCGGTGCCGTAGTGGAGGCCGTGGCTGAGGACGTGGACCTTGGCGTCGTCCCAAGGGACAAATTCGCCGTTCATCCAGATGTACTCGGACTTCTCCACGCTGCTTCCGCTCCTTTCGCGCCGGGTGCCGGAAGTATGCCAGCCGCCCGCTGGGCGCTAGGCGTCAATCGCCCCGAGCACAATCGCCCCGAGCACGGCCTCGGTCATCTCGGCGGTGCCGACCTCGACCTCGCCGGGGAATTCGGACGCCGGCGGGACCTCGGGCTCGACCCATGCGAGGTCGGGAGTGCGCAGGCCGCGACGCAGCACGGCCTCGACCGCCTCCTCCAAGGCCTCGGCGTCGGCTGCACGATCCAGGCCGTGGCGGAGCATCATCGCCACCGAGAGGAAGGTCGCAAGCGGGTTGGCGATCCCCTTTCCGGCGATGTCGGGGGCGGAGCCGTGGACCGGCTCGTACATACCCGGCCCACCGTCCCCGAGGCTCGCCGACGGCAGCATGCCCAGCGAGCCGGTGAGCATCGCCGACTCGTCCGAGAGGATGTCGCCGAAGAGGTTCTCGGTCAGGATCACGTCGAAGCGGGAGGGGTCGGAGACGAGCTGCATCGCGGCGTTGTCGACCAGCAGGTGGTCGAGGGCGACGTCTTCGTAGCCGCTCGCCACCCGCTCGACGGTCTCACGCCACAGGCGCGAGGTCTCGAGCACGTTCGCCTTGTCGACCGACGTGACGCGCCCCCGGCGGGGGCCCGCGGCCTCAAACCCGACACGGGCGATGCGCTCGATCTCGGCGACCGAGTACTCGCACGTGTCGTGGGCGACGTCGCCGTCTCGTCCCGAGTCGCCGAAGTAGATCCCCCCGGTCAATTCCCGGACCACGAGCAGATCGGTGCCGTCGATCCGCTCCGGGCGAAGCGGGCTGGCGGCCAGCAGCGACGGGCTGGGCTTCACCGGGCGCAGGTTCGCGTACAGGCCGAGGCCCTTGCGCAGTCCGAGCAGCCCCTGCTCCGGGCGGGGTGCATTCGGATCGGTCGTGTCCCACTTCGGCCCGCCGACCGCGCACAGCAGCACGGCGTCGGCGCCGCGGCATGCCTCCAGGACCTCGTCGCTGAGCGCCGTCCCGTGGGCATCGATCGACGCTCCTCCGATCAGCTGCTCGGTGACTTCGAACCCACCCAAAACGTCGAGCAGCCGCATTGCCGCGGCGCCAATCTCGGGGCCGATCCCGTCGCCCGGAAGGAGGACGAGCCGGGTCATCTCATGCAGATGAGATCGAGCCGAACCGGACGCGAAGCGGAGGATTCGGCGGTATTCATGTTGGTCGCCGGGCCGAAATGTTGAGGCGCACGTAGTGCAGCGTGATCGGCCTCGGCATCGAGCCGAGCAACGCATCCATGAACTCCGAACGAAGGTGCTCGGGGAGGCGTTCCATCTGCGCGTTCAGGCCAGAGGCAGCGATGTAGGTGCCGGGGTCGGGAGGAATGACGACGCGGTCGTCGACGGACAACTCCTTCACCTCGAACCCCGCTCGCTCCAGATGGGTGCGCGTATCGCCCAGGCTTGCAAAGTGCCAGCTCTGCGCCATGGTTCTCAGGTAAGGGGAGAAGCGCTCGTCGCCCTCCATTGCCATCAGGGCGTTCACCAACTCGTCGACGTTTCCCTGCCCGCCACACTGGGCCTCGACGACGCCCCCGGGCCGCAGAAGCTCGAACAGCTTCGCGAAGAGGCGGTTGTGGTCGCTGATCCAGTGGAAGGTCGCGTTGGAGAAGATCGCGTCCACCTGCTCGGGCAGATCCAGCTCGAGCAGGTCGGAGACGATCAGCTCGGTGCGCTCGGGGTCGAGAGCCTCACGCGCCATCTCGATCATCGACAGCGATGCGTCGACCCCGATCACGCGGCCGCGCGGCAGCCGTTCGAGCAGCAGCTTCGTCGTTCGGCCGGTGCCACATCCGGCATCGAGCACGGTCTCGTCGCCGTCGAGCGTCAGCCGCTCCAGCACCTCCTTCCCCCACTCCGCCTGCGGGTCGGCGACCCGATCGTAGGTCGCCGCATCCCAGTCGGTTGCCATCACAGGCTCACGGGAAGACCGCGCGCATCTTGGCCGCGTCGGCGAGGCGTTCCACCGCAACAGCCTGCGCCGCGTCCCTCCACGGCACCCCGAGCGAGTCGGCGCTCTCGGCGACGTGATCGGTCGCCCTGGTGAGGTACTGGTGAAGCTTGGACTCCACCTCGTCGATGTCCCACAGGTATCGCTGCTGGGCCTGAGCCCATTCGAAGTAGCTCACGGTCACCCCGCCGGCATTGGCGAGCAGGTCGGGAATCAACGGGATCCCGCGCGCCGCGAGGATCTCGTCTGCCTCCGGCGTAGTCGGCCCGTTTGCCGCCTCGACGATCAACTTGCAGTCGAGCCGATCGGCGTTCTCGCGCGTGATCTGGGACTCGAGCGCGGCGGGGATCAGGATGTCGCACGGTACCTCCAGGACGTCGGAGCGCCCGACCTCCTCGCCGCCCCCGAATCCGCGCAGGAAACGGTGCTCCTCGGCCCAGGTCGCCGCGTCGTCGATCGCGATTCCCCTGTCGTTGACGATCCCTGCGCTGACGTCGGCGATCGCGACGATCTGTGCGTCTCTCGCGGCGAGCTCTCGGGCGACGACCCTGCCGACGTTGCCGAAACCCTGAATCGCGACCCGCTGGCCCGAGATCTCCCAGCCCAGCCGCTTGAGCACCGACTCGACGCAGAAGACGACGCCGAGGCCGGTCGCCTTTTTCCGGCCGGCGGTGCCCCCGAGCGCGGCGGGCTTTCCGGTCACGACACCAGGCTCGGCGTGGCCCACCTGCTGGGAATAGGTGTCCATGAACCACGACATCTCCCGTTCGCCGGTGGCCATGTCCGGTGCCGGAATGTCCAGGTCGGGCCCGACAAGGGGAATTATCTCGGCCGCGTAGCGGCGCGTCAGCCGCTCCAGCTCACCGTCGGAGAGGCGGTGGGGATCGACGCGGACTCCCCCCTTCGCTCCCCCGAATGGAAGCTCCAGCAGAGCGCATTTGAGGGTCATCCACATCGCCAGCGCGGCGCACTCGCCGAGCGAGACGCCGGGCGCGTAGCGGATGCCGCCCTTCGTCGGACCGACCGTGAGGCCGTGCTGGACTCGGTAGCCGGTGTAGTTGTGCACCTCGCCGGCGTCGTTGCGGACGGGGAAGTTGACGACCAGCGACCGCCGCGGTTCGAGCAACCGGCTGCGAAGCTCGCGGTCGAGAGCGAGCAGGTCGGCGGCGCGTTCGAACTGATGGACCGCGGTGCGCCACAGGTCGGAGCGCCATTCGCTCCCCGGCGCTACCTCGTGCGCCTCGCGGTCGAGAACCGATTCCCAGCCGCCGCTGCCGCGGCGCTCGTTTCCGCCGGGAGACGAGTCGGACATCATCTCCTGCAATTCATCTAGATGGCCGTCGTCACAGGCCCGAGGTCGGCGCGCCCTGACGCCTCAAAGTCGTCGATCGCTCCCACGTTCTGAAGTGTTACGCCTACGTCGTCGAGGCCGTGCAGCATCCTGTGCTTTACCTCCTCGTCGATCTCGAAGCGAACGACGCCGCCGGCGTAGTCGACCGTTTGATCGTCGACGTCGATCCTCGCTTCACCGGCCTCCGCGATCTCGCGACAGGTCTGCTCGTCGAGGATCACCGGCAGCAGCCCGATCTTGGTGCAGTTGCCGTAAAAGATGTCCGCGAACGACGGTGCGATGATCGCCTCGAAGCCGAAGTCCTGCAGCGCCCACGGGGCGTGCTCGCGGGAGGAGCCGCAGCCGAAGTTGCGACCGGCTACAAGGATCGGGTTCGCTTCGAGCGTCAGCTCGCCGTCGCGAATCCAGTCGTAGAAGAGGAACTCGCCGAAGCCGGTGCGCTCGACCCGCTTCAGGAACTGCTTCGGGATGATCTGGTCGGTGTCGACGTCGGCGCGGTCGAGGAAGGAGACCTTGCCCTTGATCACGTCAATTGGCCTCATGCCCACTCCCGGATGTCGACGAAGCGGCCCTCGATCGCGGCCGCGGCGGCCATCCTCGGGCTCACCAGGTGTGTGCGGCCGCCCTTGCCCTGACGACCCTCGAAGTTGCGATTGGACGTCGAGGCGCAGCGCTCGCCCGGCGCGAGGATGTCGGGGTTCATCCCCAGGCACATCGAGCAGCCGGCGCCGCGCCAGTCGAATCCCGCCGCCCTGAAGACCTCGTCCAGTCCCTCGGCCTCGGCCTCGGCCTTGACTCGGGCGGAGCCGGGGACGACCATGGCCTGGAGCGAATCGGCAACCCTGCGGCCCGCAATCACCTCGGCCGCCTCGCGCAGGTCGCGGATGCGGGAGTTCGTGCACGAGCCGATGAACACGCGGTCGAGCGGGATCTCCCGCATCGGTGTTCCGGGCTGGAGCGCCATGTACTGCAGGGCTCGCTCCTCGCTCTCGTTCTGGGGATCGGGCACTGCGCCCGTGACCTCGACCACCTGACCGGGGTTGGTCCCCCAGGTGACCATCGGCGAGATCTCCGAGGCGTCGATCTCGACCTCGGTGTCGAAGCCGGCGCCGTTGTCCGTCGGAAGCTCGCGCCAGCGCTCGACCGCTGAGTCGAAATCGGCCGGAACGCCCGGCCGGCCGCTCATCCACTCGTAGGTCGTCTCGTCCGGGGCGATCATCCCCGCGCGCCCGCCGCCCTCGATCGTCATGTTGCAGATCGTCATCCGCCCCTCCATCGGCAGGCCCCGAATCGCCTCGCCCGCGTACTCGACGGCGTGACCCTGCATCCCGGCGGTGCCGAGGCGGCCGATCGTCGCCAGGATCAGGTCCTTGGGGGTCACCCCCGGGCCAAGCGCCCCCGAGTACTCGATCCGCATCGACTTCGGGCGCTTCTGCACCAGGCACTGGGTCGCGAGCACGTGCTCGACCTCGGAGGTGCCGATCCCGACCGCGAGCGCTCCGAACGCGCCGTGGGTGGCGGTGTGCGAGTCGCCGCAGACGATCGTGATCCCCGGCTGGGTGAGGCCGAGCTCCGGCCCGATCACGTGCACGATCCCCTGCCGCTCCGAGCCCAGCGAGTAGATCGGGATTCCGAACTCGTCGCAGTTTCGCTCCAGCGTCTCGACCTGGGTGCGAGAGAGCTCGTCGGCGATCAGCCGCGCGACGGCCGTGCCGTCGGTGGGCACGTTGTGGTCGGCGGTGGCGACGGTCTTGTCGGGGCGGCGGACGGGGCGACCCTCCAGCCGCAGCCCGTCGAAGGCCTGCGGCGAGGTGACCTCGTGCACCAGGTGCAGGTCGATGTAGATGAGGCCGTCGGCGACCTCGTGCGTCTCCCAGATCTTCTCGAACAGCGTCCTTGCCATCGGCTAGCTCCTCCTGAGCCCGGCCGCGACGACGGCCACCAGTTCTGCCACCTCGTCGCCTTCGTTCTCGAAGTGATGAGGCAAGTCGGCATCGAACGTCACCGCGTCGCCCTCGCGAAGCTCGTGTCGCTCGCCCTCGAGCGCCAGCACGGCGGCGCCGGAGCTGACGTAGATCGTCTCCCGGCTGCCCGGCTCGTGCATCGGTGGGTCGCCGGGGCCACCCGTGGCGGTCCCGGGATCAAGCCGGTGCAGCGACACCTCCGCTCGCTGCCCGGGCAGCGCCGGCGTCAGCTCCTCGACCCGATGTCCGCCGCGGCGGCTGCTGCGACCCTTCCCCTTGCGGACGACGACGACATGGCTGTTCTCGTCGAGGCGCAGGAGCTGTGACAGCGTCAGCTCCAGCCCGGCGGCGATCTTCGCCGCGACCGCCAGCGTCGGGCTGGTTTCACCCCGCTCGACCTGCGAGAGCATCGGCGCCGATACCCCACTGCACTCGGCGAGGGCGCGCAGCGAGAGATTCATCGCCTCGCGCAGTGCACGCACCCGCTCGCCCACCGCCGACACCTCGGACGGAACCTTCGTTTCAACCGTGACGCTCACCCGGCACCGTACGTTATCACATACGTTTGTATTGCCCCCGGTCCAGGACCGGTACCCCTCAGCGCAGCTGGCGGGTGGGCCGGACCAGGACCTCGTTGATCGCGACGTGCTCGGGCTGGCTGACGGCGTACAGGACGGCGTTGGCGATGTCCTCGGACTGGAGCAGGTCGCCGATCTGCTCGCGCATCTTCTCGGTCGCGTCGACGACCATCGGGTTGGTGTTGTGTCCCTGCAGCTCGGTGTCGACGAAGCCCGGCTCGATGCAGGTGACGCGGATGTTCAGGTGCAGGCACTCCTGCCGCAGCCCCTCGGAGAAGCCGACCACGCCCCACTTGGTCATGTTGTAGACGGCCGAGCCCATCGCGGCCGTCCGTCCAGCGACCGAGGAGACGTTGACGATGTGCCCTCGCCCTCCGTCGCGCATCACCGGCACCGCGGCGTGGGTGCCGAAGAGGAGGCCGAGGAGGTTGACGTCGATCATCCGGCGCCACTCGTCGGTATCGGCACCTTGAATCAGTCCCAGCAGCATCACGCCCGCGTTGTTGACGAGGATCTGCAGGCCGCCGAGCTCGTCCGCGGTCTTCTCGACCATCGCGACAGCCTGCGCCTCGTCGGTGATGTCGGTCTCGATCGCCAGCGCCTTGCCACCGTCGCCGTTGATGCGATCCGCGAGCGCGTCGATCCGGTCAGTCCGCCTGGCGGCCAGTGCCACCGCCGCTCCCTCGCCAGCCAGCGCCAGCGCAGACGCCTCGCCGATCCCGGACGAGGCTCCGGTGATCAATGCAACCTTGCCGTCAAGCGCGCCCATCGCAAGGACTATATGACGAGTCGGGCTTGAAGCTACGGGCCCGGAGTCGGCTGCGAAGCGGCTTCTTCGGTCACGCCCTCGGCCTCGCGCACCGCTGCGCCCTCGAGCGCGTTCGAGAGCGCGCGGATGTACGCGCGGGCCGACGCCTCGAGGATGTCGGTCGCGACACCCTGGCCCGATGCCAGGCGGCCGTGGGCCTTCAGCATCACCGTCACTTCACCGAGCGCGTCCTCGCCGCCGGTGACCGCGGCGACGGTGTATTGCCGCAGCTCGGCCTCGACTCCGGTCGCGGCGTGGATGGCGCCGAAAATCGCGTCCACCGGGCCGTCGCCGCCGGCCTCGCCGACCGCCTCCTCCTCGGAGGGCAGCTTCACCGCGACCTTGGCGTGCGGCGCGCGCCGCGAGGACGCCTCGACCTCGAACCAGCTCAACTCGTAGCGCTGCGACGCCGAGCGCACCTGGTCGGAGGCGATCGCCTCCAGGTCGAGCGCGGTCACCTGCTTCTTCTTGTCGGCGATCTCCTTGAAGCGCCGGAAGGCGTCGTTGAGGGCGTTCCCCTCGACGTTGAAGCCGAGCTTCGAGAACGCGTCCCGGAGCGCGTGGCGGCCGGAGTGCTTGCCGAGCACGATCTGCTCGGGCTCGGCGCCGACCTCGGCGGCCGGGATCCACTCGAACGTCATCCGCTCCTTCAGCACGCCGTCCTGGTGGATGCCGGACTCGTGCGCGAACGCGTTGCGGCCGACGACCGCCTTGTTGGGCGGCACCTGGTAGCCGGTGAAGCGGGTGACCATCCGGCTCGTCCGCGCCAGCTCGCGGGCGTTGACGGTTGTGTCGAGCCCGTGCTCGTCGGTGCGGGTGCGAAGCAGGACGACAATCTCCTCCAGCGAGCAGTTGCCGGCGCGCTCGCCGATCCCGTTGATCGCGCATTCGACCTGGCGCGCGCCGGCCAGCAGCCCGGCATAGGAGTTGGCGACGGCGAGCCCGAGGTCGTCGTGGCAGTGGACCGAGAGGCGAACGTCGCGCAGCGAGGATGCCAGCTCGTACAGGCGCTCGAAGTAGCGCGTGAACTCCTCCGGCGTCGTGTAGCCGACGGTGTCGGGGATGTTGATCACGTTGGCGCCCTCGGCGACGGCGATCTCGCAGACCTCGGCCGTGAACTCGACATCGGCGCGGGTCGCGTCCATCGGCGAGAACTCGACGTCCTCGCAGTACGAGCGCGCGAGCGCAACGGCGGCCTTCGCCTGCCCCTTCACGTCGTCGCGCGTCGTCTGCAGCTGATGCTCGATGTGGATGTCCGAGGTCGAGATGAACGTGTGGATGCGCGGCCGCTCGGAGTCCTTGATCGCACCCCAGGCGGCGTCGATGTCGGCCTTGTGGGTGCGGGCGAGCCCGCAGATCGCCGGCCCCTCCACGTTGCGCGCGATCGCCTCCACGGCCTCGAAGTCGCCGGGGGAGGTGATCGGAAACCCGGCCTCGATCACGTCGACGCCCAGCCGCGCGAGCTGCTGCGCGATCTCCACCTTCTCCTGCGAGTTCAGCGAGATCCCGGGCGACTGCTCGCCGTCGCGCAGCGTCGTGTCGAAGATGTGGACGCGGTTCTCGGCTGGTACTTCGTTCGGCCCGCTCATGGGCTTGACTCCTTCTCTAGAAACCTTCGATGACCTTGTGCTCGCGGCTATCGCGCCGCCCGGCGATTACTCCCCCCGAGGGGGGAGGAGAAGGAGAAGCGCCAGGGTGTGGGTCCGATTGGTCATCGGGTCAACTCACGATAGCGAAAGCATGTCGTCACGTGGTCGTTGACGAGGCCGACTGCTTGCATGAACGAGTAGCAGACGGTCGGGCCTACGAAGCGGAAGCCGCGCTTCTTCATCTCCTTGCTCATCCGCTTCGACTCGGCGGTCTCGGACGGTAGCTCCGACAGCGACCTCCAGCCGCCTACGAGCGGCTCGCCATCGACGAAGCTCCACACATACGCGTCGAAGCTCCCCAGCTCCTCCTGCACCTCGAGGATCCGAGCCGCGTTGTTCACGGTCGACTCCACCTTCAGGCGGTTGCGAACGATGCCGGGATCGGCCAGCAAGCCCTCCACCTCTTTCGGTGCAAACCGTGCCACCGCCGCGGGATCGAACTCCTTGAACGCCTTGCGATAGCCGCCCCGCTTGCTCAGAATCAAAGACCACGACAGCCCCGCCTGCGCCCCCTCCAGCGTCAGCATCTCGAACAGGTGGCGGTCGTCGTGGGCGGGCGTCCCCCACTCCTGGTCGTGGTAAGCGAGCATCGCCTCGTCTGCTCCACGCACCCATTCGCAGCGCTTCATCGGCTGAGAATACGCACAGGCGAGGGCGCGCCCGGGCAGGGACTCGCGAGGCCTCGCGGAACCTTCAAACCGAGGATCGGCAATGGAGGCTGCCCGGATACAGGCACGTGCGGTGTTCAAGATCGCGGCGATCGCGCTCGTGGCCGCCGCGGTGGCGCTGCTGCTGGCGCTGATCTTCCTGCGGATCGAGACGACGCTGCGCTGGGTGGTCGCGTCGATCTTCCTCGCCCTCGCGCTCGCTCCCGCGGTCAACTGGGTCGAGAAGCGGCGAGTTCGCGGTCGCGGGATGCCGCGCTGGCTCGCGATCCTCGTCGTTTACATCGTCTCGGCGGCGTTCTTCGTCTTCGTGATCCTGCAGGTGATCCCGCCGATCGTGAAGGCGGTCGAGCAACTCGGTTCGCAGCTGCCCACCTACGTCGCCGACTTCGAGGACTGGGCGGAGAAGAACGAGGAGTTCAGGGAGCTGAACGACAAGTACCACATCACCTCCACCCTGACGGAGCAGGCGAAAACGCTTCCGTCGCACCTCGGCGACGCCGCGAACGAGGCGGGGTCGCTGACCGTCACCTTCGCGCACAACCTGATCGCCGGCGTGACGATCCTGGCGCTGGCGTTCTTCCTCCTGCTCGACCGCGGCAAGATGTACATGCGCGCTGTCGCCCGCTTACCGGGCGATGCCGCCGAGCGCTGGAAACGGATCGGCGAGGGCATCTACCGCGTCGTTCGCTCGTACGTGACGATGACGCTGCTGTTCGCGATCGCCGCCGGGTTTTTCACCTGGGCGATGATGGAAATCCTCGGGCTCGAGCTCGCGATCGCGATGGCGGTGATCGTCGCCTTCTGCGACCTGATCCCGCTGATCGGGCTCACCCTCGGCGGCATCCTGGTCGCGATCTCGGCGGCGATCCAGGACTTCCCCAAGGCCCTGATCATCTGGGTGATCGCGTTCGTCGTCTACCAGCAGCTCCAGGATCGCGTGCTGCAACCGATGGTCTTCAAGCGCGGAGCCGTGCAGCTCAATCCGGCGATCTCGATTGTCGCGATCCTGATCGGTGCAGAGCTACTCGGCGTGCTGGGGGCGCTGATCGCGATCCCCGTCGCCGCCTCGATCGGCGTCGTCTTCTCCGAGCTCTTGCCGTCGAAACCGGTTGACGACGCGGTCGACCCCGCGCGGGCTTGAGTAGCGCTCCTTCGCTCGCTCGAGCTTCTTCTCCCGGTAGAAGACCTTCGCCCAGGCGGACCCCGGGCGACCGAGCCTGAACGCCCCGGCGATTCCGACGAAAGGGATCAACAGGCCGCCGATCGCCATTCCGTATTTTTCCTTCGCCAGGTTGACGATCATGCACAGCAGGCCCGGTAGCCCGAAGAAGCCGACCACCGCGTAGACGCCGTCCGCGACGTCCTTGCCGACGTCGAGCCAGGCCGAAAACCCGATCAGCAGGATCCCGCCGAAAGCCGCAGCCACCATGACCGCGTCGATCGAGCGCCGTCCCTTCTCCGACCAGTAGACGTCCTCGAGGTTCAGCCACAGGGCGAACTCATCGTAGGTCAGGCCCATGCCGAAGCCGAACAGCACGGCGATGATCTCGATCCACGGCGACGACACGGGGTCCAGCGCGATCCCGAGGTAGCCGGTGATCGTCATCAGCAGGATCCCCCACACGAGGTGGTGGATGTGGGTCCCCCCCACCTCGACGTTGCCGGGCCACCAGCTCACCTCCGCCCGAATCATGTGCGCGCTGCCGCGAATGAAGCCGAAGCTGAGCAGGAAGGAGACAAACAGCAGGAACTCCGGCAGCCGCCCGGTGTCGACGATCGCGCGCTCGAACAGGCTGCCGACGCTCCCGAGCAGGATCAGATCGCTCATTGCGAGACCCGCGGCACGAGCAGCCTCCCGATCACCGGCAGGTCGACGAATCCCTCGATCGTCGCGAACAGCAGCCCCACCCTCGGCAGCGCCGCCGGGTCCTCGATCACGATCGATCGGGGCAGCCACTCTGGCTCGAACTTCTGGTTGAAGTCGCGCAGCGACTCGATCTGGAAGAAGGGGTTCAACGCCTTTGCGATCGCGCGCTGGATCCGCTCCCCGATGCTGAGGCTGCGCGTTTGCTCGAACAGGCGCCCCCAGGCGGCGAAGTTCATCGACAGGCGGCGAAAGCCCTGCCTGCCCAGCGCCAGGGCGCAGTTCGCGATCAGAAACTCGGTGACGCCGTTGGGGGCGTCGGGGTTACGGCGCATCAGGTCGAGCGAGTAGCCGGGGTCCTCGCCGTAGCAGGGGACGAGGCGCAGGAAGGCGACCGGATGCTCCGCGGCGTCGAGCGCCATTCCGAGCAGGAACTCGGGATCGTCGCCCTCGACGTCGCGAGCAAGCTCCATCGTGAAGCCGCGCTCCTCCTCGTCCCCGCGCCAGCGAGCGCTGATCTCGTTCAGCCGCCGCACCAGCTCCGGGCCGGCGTCGGACTCGCGGATGACCTTGAAGCTGCACTGCTTCCCGACCCGGCCGACCGCCGAGCGCACCGGCTTCATCTCGCCGCCCTCGAGCGTGAAGCGATCGCAGTGGATGATCGCCTCGTCGCCGAGGTAGATGCCGTGCAGGCCGAGCTTCTCGTACGCGGGCATGTTCTCCTCACGCACCGACAGGAAGGCGACGCTCCAGCCGCGGCTGCGGCAGAAGTCCAGGAACTCGCCGGCCGTCTGCTCCAGCGACGCCGCCGGCCCGATCGGGTCGGCCGAGGCCAGCGCGTAGCCGCCCATGTACGCATAGGCGACCATCGACTGCCCGTCGCCGGAGAAGAAGTAGCTCTTCGAGTCGGCGAGCGTGAAGTACGCGAGGGTGTCGCTCCCGTAACGGCGGACCAGCTCCCGCGCACGCTGCCGCTCGTCCTCGTCGGGCGCTTGCCCTCCGAGTAACGGCCGGAAGATCAGGAACAGGCACGTAACCGCCCCCAACATCCCGAGCGCCAGCAGGGCGGCCGGGAAGAAGTCGCCGAAGATCTTGCTCTCGTAGGTGTACGGGCCGTCGAGGCCGATCAGCCCCCCGAGCGTCGTCTCCAGCATCCCGCCGAACGTCAGCGACGGCTCCACGTGGTCGCGCTCGATGAACAGGGTGATGAAGCCGAAGGCCAGCACGGCCGCCAGGTAGGTGGGGACGAAGCGGACCAGCGTCAGCAGCGAGCGCGGATCGTTGGGCGCGGTGAACTCCTGGCGCCACCAGATCAATGCCGAGAGCGTCGCGAAGTCGATCAGGACGATCAGGGGATCCGGGCCCTTGAGCAGGTGAGCGACGCAGCCGATCGTGAGCAGGACGACCGCGAACAGCCACGCAACCCTCTTTCTGCGCGCGAGCTGGCGGGCGATGAACAGCAGCGCCACTCCGGCGAGCACGGCGGCCACGTGGCTGGCTGCACGTCCTGACGCGCCCAGCAGCGGCTCGATCCCGAGGCTTTCCCGAACCACGGGGAGGGTGGGAAAAAACGAGAGCAGCCCGATCAGGGCGACGACCCAGGCGAGGATGCGCGGGACGCGGCGATGCGGCGATGGGGCCTCGGCCATGGCCGAACGTCCCGGACCACCCCCTATGGCGGGGTCTTCGGGACGTTCAGCGCCGGTATCCCCCTCGGGTTCCGCTACCGCGGGCGCCTGTGGCGGCGGAGGCGCCGCTGCGGCAAGCTCGGCGGCGCGAGGAAGGTCGCCGGCTGGCGCAACCGGCCCATGGCCGCCGCCCAGCGGCCGCATCGTCGGGAACAGGATCACCTCGCGGATCGAGGGCACCTCGGCAAGCAGCATCACCAGGCGGTCGAGCCCGATTCCGAGGCCGCCGGTCGGCGGCAGGCCGTATTCGAGCGCCCGGATGTAGTCCTCGTCGACGTCCTCGGCCTCCTCGTCGCCGGCCGCCTTCAGCTTCGCCTCGGCCTCGAATCGCTGTCGCTGGTCGACCGGGTCGTTGAGCTCGGAGTACGCGTTCGCGAGCTCGCGCCCGGCGATCACAAGCTCGAAGCGCTCGGTCAGCTCGGGATCGTCGCGGTGGACGCGGGCGAGCGGAGAGACCTCGCGCGGGTGGTCGAGGACGAAGGTCGGGTCGACCAGCGTTGACTCGCAGGTCTCGTCGTAGACCGCGTCCATCACCTTGCCGGCGCCCCATGCGTCCATGTAGGGGATGTCGTGCTCGTCGGCGATCTTCCGCGCCTCGTCCAGCGGCATCGAAGGGTGCATGTCGGCGCCGGTGTTCTCCTTGATCAGCTCGGCCATCGTCGCCCGGCGGTACGGGGGCTCGAGGTTGACCTCGTGCTCGCCGACCTGCACCTTCGTCTTCGCGACCGTTTCGGCGGCGCCGGAGACGATCGCCTCGGTGAGGTCCATCATGTCGTGGTAGTCGCCCAGCGCCTGGTAGGCCTCCAGCAGGGTGAACTCGGGGTTGTGGCGGGTGTCGAGGCCCTCGTTTCGGAACACGCGGCCGATCTCGAACACGCGCCCCATCCCGCCGACGATCAGCCGCTTCAGCGGCAGCTCGAGTGCGATCCGCAGGTACATGTCGATGTCGAGCGCGTTGTGGTGGGTGATGAACGGCTTCGCGGCGGCACCTCCGGCGGACGTGTCCAAAACGGGCGTCTCCACCTCGCGGAAACTCCGGGAGGTCAGGGTCTCGCGCACCGAGGCAATCGTCGCGGAGCGAATCTCGAAGATCCGCCGCGCTTCCGGGTTGACGATCAGGTCGAGGTAGCGCTCGCGATACCGGGTCTCGACATCGGTCGGGCCGTGACCCTCCTTCGGCAGCGCCCGCAGCGCCTTCGAGAGGAGCTGAAACTCGGTGACCCGAACCGACAGCTCCCCGCGCTTGGTCGTCATCACCGTCCCCTCCACCCCGACCCAGTCGCCGAGATCGAGCTCGCGGAACTCCTGGTGCAGCTCCTCGCCGAGGTCGTCGAGGGAGGCAAAGAGCTGCACCTCGCCGGTTGCATCGCGGACGTCGGCGAAGTCGAGCCCGCCGTGGCGGCGAATCAGCATCACCCGGCCGGCGGTCTTCACCCCCTCGTCGGTCTGGCTCCCGGGTTCGAGATCACCGAACTTTTCCCGGATCTGGCCGATCGTGTGGTCGACGTCGAAGCGGACGGGGTAGGGCTCGACTCCGCGCTCGCGGAGCTGCTCCAGCTTCGCCAGCCGGTGCTCGCGCTCCGCCTCGATGAAGGAGGCATGCTCGTGCGCGCCTACGGTTTCCTCGCCGGGACTCTCGGCGTCCTTGCCCTTTTCCGATCCGCTCATCTCATGCAGATGAGATTGAGCCGAACCGGACGCGAAGCGGAGGATTCGGCGATGGTCATTTGCGCATCCTAAGAGCCTGGAAAGATGCCGCCGTGGCGGACGCTCAGAGACTCGACGCGGTCATCTCCCAGGCGAAGACCGACCGGGGGCGATTGGACTCGAATGCGCTCGGCCCTCTGAGCCTCACCGCGCTCGGAATCGCCAGTGTCGTCGGCGCCGGGATCTTCGCCACCACTGGCACGGCGGCGGCGGAGTTCGCGGGCCCGTCCGTGGTGTTCACGTTCCTGCTCGCCGGGATCGCAGCCGCCGCGATGGCGCTGTGTTACGCGGAGCTTGCGGCGATGATCCCCGCTCCGGGCTCAACGTACTCCTACGCCTACGCGATCTTCGGGCTCTTCCCCGCCTGGTTCATCGGCTGGGACCTGCTGCTCGAATACCTGCTCGCGGCTTCGACTGTGGCCGTGAGCTGGGCCGGCTACGCGGTCAGCCTGCTCGACAGCATCGGTGTCGAGCTGTCGAACTCGATCACCGCGCCTCCGTTCGGCGACGACTCCGGGGTGCTCAACCTGCCCGCGATCGTGATCGTGGGACTGGCGATCACGCTGCTGATCGTTGGGATGCGTCAATCGGCGACGGCGAACAACTTCATGGTCGTGATCAAGCTCGCGGTGCTGGTCCTCTTCGTCGTCGTCGGCGCGACCTACGTCTCGAGCGACGGCTGGGAGCCGTTCATCCCCTCTTCGGGGGAGCACGGTGCTGAGGGCGGAATCCTCGGCATCCTCAGCGCCGGCGGCCTCGTCTTCTTCACATACGTCGGCTTCGACGCCGTTTCCACCGCAGCGGCGGAGAGCCGCAACCCGCAGCGAACGATCCCGATCGGCCTGATGGCGACGGTGGCGATCTCGACGGTGCTGTACATCGCCGTTGCGCTGGTGCTCACCGGCATGGTCCCGTACGAAAAGCTGAACGTCGCGGACCCGATCTCGGAGGCGATTGGAGCGGCGGGCTCGAGCCTCGACTGGCTGAAGGCCGCGGTGAACATCGGCGCCGTGGTTGGCCTCGCGGGAACCGTGCTGGTGACCTTTTACGGCCAGACGCGCATCTTCATGCGGATGTCGGAGGACGGAATGCTGCCGCCGGCCTTCGCCCGGGTATCCGCCGGCTCGCGCACTCCCGTCTTCGCGACCGTGGTCTGCGGCGTCGTCGGCGCGGTGATCGCCGGGCTCGTCCCCCTCGACACCCTCGCCGAGCTCGTTTCGATCGGCACCCTGCTCGCCTTCCTGCTCGTCTGCACCGGCGTCATGGTCCTGCGCCGCCAGCGCCCGGACATCGAGCGCCCGTTCCGAGTCCCGTACCTGCACGTCATCGCGACGATCGGAATCCTCACCGCGCTCGCGCTGATGATCACGCTCCCGATCGACACATGGATCCGCCTGGCGATCTGGCTCGCGGTGGGGCTGATGATCTTCTTCGGCTACGCGAAGGCGCGCAGCGAGGCGCGGCTGGCGGAGCGCGAGGCCGCGCCGCAGGACGAAGCACCGGAGGAGGCGTGAGGCGCGGCTGATTTGACGAGACGAACGATTTGCATGACATGCATGCATTTCGTACCTCTCAACATTTCGAGCTCTCGGTCGGTGCCTGGCTCTTCGCCAGCGCCACGAGCCCCGCGGCCATCAGCGCCAGTCCGACCAGCGACGCCAGCGCGCCGAGCTTCGTCTCATGCAGATCCTCCTGAAGCAGGGCCACCCCCAAAACGACGCTCGCCAGCGGGTCGAAGATCATGCTCGTCGCCATCGCCGGCGGCAGGACGCCGGTCTGGAGCGACAACTGGCTCAGGGTCATGCTCGCGTAGCCGACGACCACCAGCGCGTAGAGATGCCAGTTCTCCAGCACCTCGACGATCCCCTCGTCGAGCTGGTCCACCACCGCCTTGGTGAGGGCGGCGCTGAGGCCGAAGAGGATTCCCGTTGCCGTACCCAGCAGAGTTGCGCGGAGCGCGGGTGAGCGGCCCCGGGCGGCCACGACCAGGACGGCGCTCAGCCCGGCGCACACCCCGCCCGCGACGAGCCACTCTGCCAGCGGCGCGTCCGAGCGTCCACCCGATGGGTTGCTGACGATCAGGAACGCCGCCAGGCCGCCGGTCACAGCGACAGCGGCCAGAACCTCCCGCCTCCCCACCCGCTGACCCGTCAGCCGCTTCCCAAGCGGCAGCGAAAAGACGACGCTGGTCGCCAAGATCGGCTGCACGACCACCAGCCGCCCCACCCCGAGCGCGGCGGCCTGAGCGACGAAGCCGAGCGCATCTGCCGCGATCCCCGCGAGCCACACTGGCTTTCGCGCCAGCCTCAGAAGCAGGCCGGCCGAGGAGCCGGCATCGTCGCCCTCGGGCTCGCGCATCGCCGCCCGCTGCTGCAGCACCGTGCCGAGCGCGAACAGCAGTGCGGCAGCGAGTGCCAGCGGGACGGCCACCGGCGGAATCTACGCTACGCCCGGGCCGCTCCGAAAGCTTGAGTTTGGCCTCGCAAGGGGCTAGGCTGGACGCAGGGTGAGCAAAAGGCAGGGGAGGTTTTGATGAGACGTCTGTCGATCGCATTTGCGCTGGCCGCGTGCCTCGGGTTGCTGCTCGTCGCGCCCGGGCTCGGAAGAACCACCGGGTCGGTGACGGTCAAGGTGACGCCGACCACCGCGGGAGCCGCGAAGTACTCGGGCAAGGTCTCGAGCAACAAGTCGCGGTGCAGAAAGGGCCGCAAGGTCTCGATCTACCACGACTCCGATCCCCCGTTCCTGATCGGCGAGACCGAAACCGATTCAGACGGCAAGTATTCGTTCGAGGGGATCTCACCGCCCTCGGGCGATCGAGTCTTCGTCGTCGTCAAGCCAAAGGGCAACGGTCGACGCCGCTGCAAGGAGCTGAACGACAGCGCGAAGGTGCCGTAGCGCCTACGGGACGAGCACGACTTTGCCGATGTTCCTGCGCTCCGCGATGTAGCGGTGCGCTTCGGCGGCGCGATCGAAGGGGAACGCCTCGGCGACGACCGGCTTCAGCTTCCCCGCCTCGAAGTCCGGGATCAGGGGATCGAGGACGCGGTCGATGTTGCCCTCCCTGTCCCACCAGCTGAGCATGTTGAGCCCGAAAACGCCCTTGTTCTCGTTCATGATCGCGAGGCTCTTCCACCACGGCATCGTCGCCCGCGGCATCTGCACCAACGCCTTGGCGACGGCCTTCAAATCCCGGCTCTCCCCGGTGGAGATCTCTGAGCCGCCGTACATGATCAGCCGCCCGCCGCTGCGAAGAACGCGGTAGCTCTTGCGGAAGCTCGACGGGCCGATCGCGTCGATGACGACATCGATGCCCTCCCCGTTCGTGATCCGCATCACCTCCTGCTCGAAGTCGGCGCTGCGGTAGTCGATCGCGTGGTCCACCCCTTGCTCGCGGATCGCGTCGTGCTTCGACGCAGACGCCGTGCCGAATATCTCAGCGCCGATGTTGCGGGCGATCTGGGTGGCCGAGATGCCGACCCCGCCCGCGGCCGCGTGGATCAACGCCCGATCGCCCTCGCGCAGCCCGCCCATCACCACGAGCGCGGCGTAGGCGGTCGCGTAGTTGACCGGGATCGCGGCGCCCTGCTCGAAGCTGAGCTCCTTGGGAAGCCGTCGCACCTGGGCGGCGTTCACCGTCACCAGCTCGGCGTGGCCACCGAACTTGGTTCCCGCCAGCACCCGCTCGCCGAGCTCGAAGTCCTCAACGCCCTCGCCGACCGACTCGACCTCACCCGCGACCTCGTACCCGACCACGCACGGCGTCGGGGGGGCGTCGGGATACGTGCCCGCCCGCGCCATCGTGTCGGCGAAGTTGATTCCGGTCGCCATCACCGCGACTCGGACCTCGCCGGGACCCACCGGCGGATCGGGACGCTCCTCCACGCGCAGCACCTCGGGCGGCCCGTGGCGGGTAATGACTACAGCTCGCATCGGCGCGGACCCTACTGACCGCGGACGCTCCGGAGGGATCGGCTCCTAGAGGTCTACCGCTCGACCCTCGAAGAAACCGCCGGAGCGAGCGATCTCCTCGACCACCTCGCTCGGCACGGCGGCGTCCGTGGTCAATGCCATCACCGCCTCGTCGGGACGCGCCTCGGCGCCGACGGCCGCGGAGCCGATGTTGACGCCGTGCTCGCCGAAGGCGGTGCCGACGCGCCCGATCATTCCCGGCTGGTCGGTGTAGCGGAAGATTACGAGGTGCTCGGCGAACGGGAGGTAGATGCTCTGGCCCCAGACGCGGACGAGGTACGGGACGTTTTTCGGGCCGACGCCGGTGCCGGCAACCTCGATCGGGTCACCGTTGCCACCCGCGACGCGGACGACGACGAGCTCGGTGAAGTCCTCGGAGGCGGTCTCCTTGATCTCGGCGAGCTCGAGGCCGCGTTCGTCGGCCATCGCCCCGGCGTTGACGAGGTTCACCGGCTCCTCGGTATGGCCTGAGAGCGCGCCCACCAGCACGGAGAGACCGAGCAGGCGCGTGTCGTGCTCGGCGATGCGGCCGTGAAACTCGACGTCGACCCTGCCGCTGATGCCCCCCGCCAGTCCCGTTACCAACCGGCCGAGCTTCTCGCACAGGCCGACGAACGGCGCCAGCACCTCCATCGTCTCCGGGCGAACCGCGGGGATGTTGACCGCGTTGGTGACGACGCCGCCGTTGAGAGCCGCGCGCACCTGTTCGGCCGTGACCACACCGGCGCGGTCCTGCGCCTCGGCGGTCGAGGCGCCGAGATGCGGGGTGAGGACGACGTTTTCGCGCTCGAAGAGCGGATGCTCGGTCATCGGCTCCTCGGGGAAGACGTCCAGCGCGGCGCCGGCGACCTTTCCCGACTCCAGGCCCTCGATCAACGCATCGAGGTCGATCAGCTCGCCGCGGGCGCAGTTGACGATCCGGACCCCGTCGCGCATCTTCGAGATCGCCTCGGCGTCGATCAGGTTCACGGTCTCAGCGGTCTTCGGCAGATGAACCGTGATCAGGTCGGCGCGGGCGTAGAGCTCGGTGTCGTCCACCCCCTCGATTCCCAGCTCCCGGAATCGCTCCGGGGCGACGAACTTGTCGTGGGCGATCACCGACATGTCGAAGGCCTGCGCGCGGCGGGCGACCAGCTGCCCGATCCGCCCGAAGCCGATCACGCCGAGCGTCTTGCCGTACAGCTCGTGGCCGCCGAACCGCGAGCGCTCCCAGCGGCCGTCGACCAGCGACGCGTGCGCCTGGGGCACGTTTCGAAACAGCGCCAGCACCAGCGCCAGGGTGTGCTCGGCGGCGGCGATCGAGTTTGCCTCGGGCGCGTTCGCGACCACGATCCCGCGCTTGGTCGCCGCCGCGACGTCGACGTTGTCGACGCCCGAGCCGGCGCGCCCGATAGCCCGCAACCGTTCCGCTCGCTCGATCAGCTCCGCGGTCAGCTTCGTAGCCGAGCGGACGACGATCGCGTCGAACTCGCCGATCCGCTCCGACAGCTCCTGATCGGACATCTCGATTCCGACCTCGACATCGAAGTCCTCGCGCAGCAGCTCGACGCCGGCGTCGGCGATCTTCTCCTTGACGAGCACCTTCGGCTTCATCGATGGACCCTCTTCACCCGGAACCGACGGGCTCCGGAGCGACCCCTGCGTCGGCGAAGACCTGCTGTGCCGCGGCAGCGCCGGCCCCCGGCTCGGCCTCGTGGCCGAGGTCGCGAAGCGACATCTCCAGTGCCGTGAGGGCGACGACGATGTCGAAGGCGCCGTAGTAGCCGCAGTGCGCGATCCGAACGATCTTCCCCTTCAGGTGGCCCTGGCCGCCGGCAACGGTGACGCCGTAGTGATCGCGCATCAGCTTCGGCACGGCGGCGCCGTCGATCGACTCCGGAAGCGCCGCGGCGGTGACCGCATTTGCGTTCTCGTCGTCGGGGCCGAAGCGCTCCAGGCCGAGCGCTTCGACGCCCGCCCTCGCCGCACGCGCGAGCAGCGCATGGCGCGCGAACACCCGCTCCAAGCCCTCTGTGAGGATCAAATCGAGAGCGACGTCCTGGGCCCGGAAGAGGGTGACCGCCGGGGTGAAGGCCGAATTCGGCGGCTGCGCTCGCTGCCCCTTCGCCGTCCGGCCCCAATCGAAGTAGTAGCAACGCCCGGGCCGCTCTGCGGCGAGCGCGAGCGCGCGCTCTGAAACCGAGGCGAACCCGAGCCCCGGGGGGGTCATCAGCGACTTCTGCGAGCCGGAGACGACGACGTCGACCCCCCAGCGGTCCTGAGGCAGGTCGATCGCGCCGAGCCCCGAGACCGCGTCGACGCACAGCAGCGAGCCGCGCGCGGTCGCGACCTCGTTCAGGCCCTCGATGTCATTGAGCACGCCGGTCGAAGTCTCCGACTGCGTGACGTAGACGGCGCGTGGCGCCGGATCGAGCTTCGAGAGCTCCTCGTCGAGCCGCGAAGGTTCAACCCTCTCACCCCATTCGACCTCGACGTGCGTGACCTCGGCGTCGTAGGCCTCGCACAACTCGGCCCAGCGCTGACCGAACTTCCCGCACGACGCGACCAGCGCCGGCTCGCCAGGCGCGACCAGGTTGGCGACCGCCGATTCCATCGCGCCCGTGCCCGAGGCGGCGAAGCAGAGAACGTCGTTGGCCGTCTGGAAGACCTCGCGCAGGTTGGCGAGGACGCGCTCATAGACCTCGATGAAGGCGGGCGCTCGGTGGTAGAGGATCGGCTCGGCCATCACCTGGCTGACCGCGGGCGGCAGCGGCGTCGGGCCTGCGGTCATCAGGTACTGCTTGGCGAAGATGTCGGTGCGGTCGCTCATCTCTGCGCAGGATACGGAGCGGCGCGGAAGCCTCAGGTTCAGCGACCGCCGCGCCTACGAGCGTCGAGGGGGCAGCGGCGCTCAGTACTCGTAGTAGTAGGTGGTCTCGCCCTCGCTGATGCCAACGATGATCACGATCCAGACCACCACGGCGCCCACCACGCCGACGATCCCGAGCACCAGACCCGCCGTTGCCATCCCACCGCCCGTGACCCAGCCATTGGACTCGCGGATGTTCTTCTTTGCGATCACCGAGAAGATGATCGCCAGGATCGAGGTGACCCCGTACACCCAGACCAGACCGCAGACCAGCGAGGCGATCGCGAGGCCGCTTGTCTTCGGCGTCATCGGAGGTGCCGCGACCCCCGCGGCGGCGGCTCGGTTCTCGGTCCAGTGCGCCCCGTCCCAGTAGCGCTGGGAGTAGGAGTTCTCGGGGTCCTGGTACCAGCCCGGCGGCGGCAGCAGCGGCCGCGTCGGGTCTTCCGACTCGTTCATTGCGGAGCCTCCGTGCTCCTCAGTCGGCCGCGATGAAGAAGCTGCCGCCGATCAGCGCCCACAGAGCCACGTAAAGGAGCACGAGACCGATCCCGATCCAACCGAGGACGATCCCGGCGGTGGCCATCCCGCGCCCGCCCTGGTAGCCGCCCGATGCGTCGATCTCGTTGCGCGCCTGGTGGCCGAACACGAGCGCGAGAATTGAGCCGATTCCGCAGAGGACGAGGATGCCCAGCACCATCGACGCGATCGCTTTCCCGTTCGTGGGCGGCGAAGCCGCGGCCGGGACCGCGGCCGCCGCCGCCGGCGACCGGTTCTCGGTCCACTGGGTCCCATCCCAGTAGCGCTGGGAAGAGGGATCGCTCGGATCCTGGTACCAGCCGGGCACCGGGCTGCCGGCCACGCGGGTCGGCTCGATCTCGTTCAACTCAGCTCTCCCCGATCAGAACGTTGTGGTCGTGAACGTGATCGAGTCGAGCTCCTCGTCGATCTCGTCCACCGCGTCGGTGAAAGCGATCGACCACAGCAGCCCGAGCAGTACGCCGATGATCGCGCACACCAGGCCGGCGATCGCGAGCCCCTTCGGCGCCTGGCGCTCGTTCGCCTGGCGGAAGCCGACGATCGCCAGCACCAGCCCGACAAGCGCGATCACCGCACCGAGGTAGGGGATCCAGAACAGCAGCAGGCCGACGAGCCCGACCACGAAGCCGGCGACCGCCATCCCCGGCGCGCCCTGACTCTGCCCGCCCGGTTGGACGGGGGGCTGGGGTGGCTGGGGCGCAGCGGGAGGCGGAGGTGGCGGCGGTGGCGGAGCTGGGGGCTGAGCGGACATTTGCTTTCTCCTCTACGGCTAGAAGGTGAACGTGGTCGTTGTGAGCTCGTCGAGCTCGTCGGCGAGGATGATCACGGCGATGATGACGATGATCGCGATCACGCATCCGATAATCGAACAGACCAGGCCGGCGATCGCGAGCCCCTTCGGAGCGCCGCGTTCGTTCGCCTGCCGCATCCCGATCACGCTGAGGACGAGGCCGATGAGGCACAGGATCAGCGTGTATCCGGCCCATGAGCTCAGGAGGCCGATCAAACCGACAACGAAGCCGGCGATCGCCATCCCGGGCGCGCCCTGCCTCTCCTGACCTGCACCCGGCGGCGGGGCCGCGGGAGGGGGCGCTGCGGGAGGCGGGGCTGCGGGAGGCGGTGCCGGGGGCTGTGCGGACATGTGGTCTCCTTGGATCGTGGTGTCGCTCAGCGATGCTGGTTCACAGTGCCGCCGGAGGCGATTTCGTTACGCGAGCGGGTCAGGTGTATAGGACGGCGTACCAAAGCGGAGTTAGGAGCAGGCCGATGATCCCGAGCACGAGGCCGGCCGTCGCCATTCCACGGCCGCCGAGCGTCGGGTCTTTCGCGGTGTCGCCCCGGGCGATTGCGCCGAAGATGATCGCGAGCACGGCGAGGATGAAACCGGCGAGCAGACCGAGGATCCCGAGCACGAGCGCGGCGACCGCCTTCCCGCTGGTCCGCCGCTGGGGCGCAACCTGTGCGTACTGGGTCGGAGGGGGCGGCGCCTCCCCAGGGGTCTGCTGGTACTCCATACCTCGTCCTCCCTTGAACCAATGGGTACTGAGTGCGCGCTAACCATATTCGTTGCGGAGGCGGCTGGTCCACCCCACCACCGCATCACCCCCGGATCGCATCGAGGTTCGCTAGTGCGACGGCCCAGGGCGCCAGCAGCACGCCCAGCGTCAGCGAGATCATCAACCGCGGCCTGCCCGCGTACGCGGCCCTGAGCGAGAGTGCCCAAGCGCCGAGCAAGGCGTGCCCGGCCAATGATCGCCAGATCAGCACGAGGCCGTAGATGACGACTCCTACAGCGACGAGCGGCCACACCCAGTTGTAGCTCCAAAGCGAGGAGTCGCCCCTGGAGGCGAAGTAGAACGCGCGGCTGGCGCCGCAGCCAGCGCACGGGATCCCGGTCGCCTCACGCAGCGGGCATCCGACAAGCCCGGCGCCCTCCAGCTCGCCGTCCCGGAGGTGCCAGGCCAGCGATGCGATCAGGAATGGAGCCAGCCCCACCCCGACGAGGGCGGGACCGGCCAGCGTATTGACCGGAAAGCGTCCGTTTAGGACCGTGGACGTTCCTATGCCCACACCCACGGTGGGTAGCGGGTGACGAGGAAGTAGGCGTACGCGCTGCCCCGCGCCTGCCAGCGGAAGCAGATCAAGACGATGTCGAACATGCCCCCTGGCCAGCGCTTGGTGAACAGGATCGCGAAGAACGCGATGAACGTGATCACTCCGGCGACCGTGTTGAGCGCCCCGGCGACGAACAGATACGGGAGCGCGAGCAGCCAGGCGAAGAACGGCCGCCAGCGGTCGACGCCCTCCTCCGGGTAGTCGATGTCGAAGCGAACCGGGTACGCGGGATCGTCATCGAGCGAGAACGGCGGGTACTCGTCGGTCATCAGGTACACGTAACCGGTGACCCGATAGGCCCAGCGGAGCGCGCCGACCACGAAGTTGAAGATTCCATCCGGGTAGCGGCCGGTGAACAGGACCGCGAAAAAGGCGATCAGGTGGGCGACGATCACGCCGATGAAAACGAAGAACAGGGCGATGTAGTGCGGGAACGCAAGCAGCCACTTGACCAGCGGCATGAACTGCGCGTACTCCTCCTGCTCGTCGATTTCGAGGAAGACCGGGTAGTCCGCGTCGGCTGAGGCGACAGCCGGCGGCCCGCCGGGCGCCGGCTGCGGCGGCTGGGCCGGGGGCTGCTGTTGGGGCTGATCCGGGGGCTGCGATTGCTCCATCGTCACGACTCCTTTTCGATCCACGGCATCATCGACCGCAGCTCTCGCCCGACCTGCTCGACTTGGTGGTCAGCTTGCTCTTCTCGCATGCGTTGAAAGTTCTCTCCGCCGGCTCGATTCTCTCCGATCCACTCCTTCGCGAACTCACCGGACTGGATGTCGGCAAGGATCTTGCGCATCGCCTCGCGCGTCTCCTCCCCGATCACCCGTGGGCCGCGGGTCATGTCACCGTATTCGGCGGTGTTTGAGATCGAGTGCCGCATACCCGATATCCCCTGCTCGTACATCAGGTCGACGATCAGCTTCAGCTCATGCAGGCACTCGAAGTAGGCGAGGCGCGGATCGTATCCGGCCTCGACCAGGGTCTCGAAACCGGCGCGAACGAGCTCGGTCGCGCCGCCGCACAGCACCGACTGCTCGCCGAAGAGGTCGGTCTCGCACTCGTCCTTGAACGTCGTCTCGATGATCCCGGCCCGGCCACCGCCGATCCCGCTGGCGTAGGCGAGCACCAGGTCGCGAGCCGTGCCGCTGCCGTCCTGGTGCACCGCCGTCAGGCACGGCACCCCGCGGCCGTCGGCGAACTGGCGGCGAACGAGGTGCCCGGGCCCCTTCGGCGCGACCATCCCGACGTCGACACCGGGGGGCGGCTCGATCTGGTTGAAGTGAATCGAGAAGCCGTGGGCGAACATCAGCAGGTTGCCCTCGGCGATTCCGTCCTTGATCTCCGACTCCCAGACGTCGGCCTGCCGCTCGTCCGGGAGCAGGATCATCACCACGTCGCCGGCACTGGCGGCGTCGGCGATGTCCAGCACCTTCAGCCCTTCGGCCTCGGCGGCCGAGCGGCTGGAAGAGTCCGGGCGCAGGCCGACCACCACATCAACGCCTGAGTCGCGAAGGTTGAGGGCATGGGCGTGTCCCTGGGAGCCGTAGCCGAGAATCGCGACCGTCTTTCCCTCGAGCAGGGAGAGGTCGGCGTCGGCGTCGTACAGGACTTGGTCTTGCTCACTCATCGGGGCGATGCTAGTCGAGGAGGCTTCAGCGCAGCTCGCGCCGCAGCAGCTTCCCGGCTGGAGTTCGTGGCAGCTCGGCGGCGAACTCGAAACGCTTCGGGACCTTGAAGCCGGCGAGCTGGGATGCGCAATGGGTGCGCAGCTCCTCGGGGCTGGCCGTCGCTCCCGGCTCGAGCACGACTACCGCCGCGACGGCCTCCTGCCACTCCGCGTCGGCCCTTCCAACAGCCGCCGCGTCGGCCACCGACGGGTGCCGCAGCAGCACCTCCTCCACCTCCGCCGGAAGCACGTTCTCGCCGCCGCTGACGATCACGTCGCCGAGCCGGTCCTCCACGTACAGGAAGCCTTCGTCGTCGATGCGGCCGAGGTCGCCGGTGTGCAGCCACCCGTCCTCATCGGCGCAACCCGGAGCCACTGTCGGGCCCTGGACGAGGATCTCGCCCTCGTGGATGCGCAGATGCGTGGTCAGCAGAGGCCTGCCGGCCGAGCCCAGCTTCCCCACCGCCTCTCCGGGCGCCAGTGTGGTCACCTGCGAGGCCGCCTCGGTGAGGCCGTAGGTCTGCACCACCTTTGCGCCGTGTGCCCCCGCCTCCTCCAGCACCTCGATCGGCACCGGGCCGCCGCCGACGAGGATCGCGCGTGGCCCCGAGAGCTCCACACCGGCGTCGAGCAGCCGGCGCAGCTGGGTGCTGACCAGCGAGACGAGCGACACCTCGTCGCGCTCGAGCGACTTCGCCACCCGATCGACTTCGAACCCATCGTGGATGACGACGCCGGTGCCGTAGATCACCGACCGCATCACGATCGAGAGCCCCGCCACGTGGTGCAGCGGCAAGCAGCACAGCCAGCGGTCGCTCGGCTCCATCCCGAGGTTGAAGGCGGAGCCCACGGCGCTCCAGAGATGGTTGCCGTAGGTGAGCCCGATCGGGCGGGCGTGGCCAGAGGTGCCGCTGGTGAGGATGCGGCAATGGATCGCGTCGAGGTCGTGCTCGCCGAGCAGCGGCAGGTCGGCCTCGGTCCCGCCGGTCTGCTCGGGATCGGAGATCACTAGAGCCGGCGCGGCCCGCTCCAGCTCCTCGTCGCGCTCTCGCCCCGACAGCCTTGGATCGAGCGGATTCGCGATCGCGCCGAGCAGCATCAGCGCGTGCAGGATCACGACGTAGTCGACGCCGGCCGCCAGCTCCAATGCGACCACGGAATCGCGCCTGACGCCACGCGCGGCGAGGCGGCGCGCTGTCGATGTCGCCGCGCGCTCGAGCTCGGCGTAGGTGAGCCCGACAGCGCCCGCGAGCACGGCCAGGCGATCGGGGCAGGTCTGGGCTCGCTGAGCTAGCCAGTTGTCGAGCAGCACGTTGCGGCACCTTAAGCGGGGTTATCGTTGCGGCGCATGCCCACCCCCCACAAGGACGCGCCGCCCGAGTCGGAGCTGTACGCGCCGATCGAGTGGCGCCAGGTCGGCGAGTACGAAGACATCCTCTACGAGCGCGCCGAGGCGATCGCGAAGATCACGATCAACCGGCCTGAGGTCCGTAACGCCTTCCGGCCGCCGACGCTGCGGGAGCTGCGCGACGCTTTCGCCCGCGCACGCGACGACATCGAGGTCGGGACGATCATCCTCACCGGCGCCGGAGACGAGGCGTTCTGCTCCGGTGGCGACCAGCGCATCCGGGGCGACGACGGCTACATCGGAGACGACGACGTCGCCGGCGCCGGAGTCGGGCGGCTCGACGTAGGCGACCTGCACGTGCAGATCCGCCGCACCCCCAAGCCCGTGGTGGCGATGGTGGCGGGCTACGCGGTCGGCGGCGGCCACATCCTCCACCTCGTCTGCGATCTGTCGATCGCCGCCGACAACGCGGTCTTCGGCCAGACCGGGCCGCGGGTCGGGAGCTTCGACGGCGGCTTCGGGGCGGGTCTGCTGGCGCGCCAGGTGGGTGCCAAGCGCGCGAAGGAGATCTGGTTCCTGTGCCGCCTCTACGACGCCCAGGAGGCGCACGCGATGGGGCTCGTCAACACCGTCGTCCCGCTGGACGAGCTCGAGCGCGAGACGGTTCGCTGGTGCCGGGAGATGGGCGCCCTCTCCCCGCTCTCATTGCGGCTGCTGAAATCGAGCTTCAACGCCGCCGAGGACGGGCTCACCGGGCTGCAGCAGCTCTCGCACGACGCGACCCTGCTCTTCTACATGACCGAGGAGGGCCAGGAGGGGCGCAACGCCTACCAGCAGGGCCGCGACCCGGACTTCTCGAAGTTCCCGAAGCGGCCTTGAGCCCGTTGCGCATTTGGCTGATGGCGGCGCGGCCGCGGACGCTGCCGGCGGCGATCGCGCCTGTTCTCGTCGGCACGGCCGCCGCCTATCAGCTGGTCGACGACGTCCGGGTCGGCGCCTTCGTCGCCGCGCTGGTCGGCAGCGTCTTCATCCAGATCGGGACCAACCTCGCGAACGACTACTCCGACGCCAAGCGCGGCGCCGACACGGTCGATCGCCTCGGCCCGGTGCGGGTGACGGCGCAGGGGTTGGTGGCGCCGCGACGCGTGCTGGTCGCGACCTGGGTCGCGTTCGCGATCGCGATCGTCGCGGGCGCCTACCTGACGGCGGTCGCCGGGCCGCTGATCCTTGTCGTCGGCGGGCTTTCGATCCTCGCCGGGGTGCTGTACACGGGCGGGCCGCGGCCCTACGGATACGCCGGCCTCGGGGAGGCGTTCGTGTTCGTCTTCTTCGGGCTCGTCGCCGTGAACGGCTCCTACTATGTGCAGCTCGAGCAGCTCGATTGGATTCCGTTCGCCCTCTCGGTTCCGGTCGGCTTCCTCGCCACCGCGATCCTCGTCGTCAACAACGTCCGCGACATCGACACCGACCGGCGGGCGGGAAAGAACACGCTGGCGGTCCGACTCGGCCGCCGCCGCGCCCGTTCGCTGTACGCGATCCTCGTGGGCGGCGCCTTCCTGGCACTGCCGCTCGCGCTTCTGCTCACCGACGTCTCGGCGTGGTGCCTGCTGGCGCTGTTCGCGGCGCCGTTCGCCGAGCCGCCGCTGGTCGCCGTGATGACACGAAGCGACGGCCCCTCCCTGAACGCCGCGCTCGGGAACACCGGCAAGCTGCTGGCCATCTTCAGCGCGCTGCTGGCGGCGGGGCTCGTGATCGCCGCGTAAGGCGCAGAGATGCGGATCGCCGCCCTCGAGACGATTCCCTACGCGCTCCCGTTCCGGGAGCCCTACGTCACCGCCCGCGGCGAGCTGCGACAGCGAGAGCTGTTGCTGTTGCGGATTCGCACCCACGGTGGACCGACCGGGTTCGGCGAAACGGTCGCGATGTCACTGCGCGACGGGCCGGATCTGGCGACGATCGAGCGCGAGCTTGCCGAAACATGCTCGCCGCTGCTCGTGGACCTGAAGCTGACGACCGCCAACCTCGCGGGAGTGATCGCCGGCGTCGCTGCCGCCGGCGTCTCGCGCGCGGCACTGGCGGCGGTGGACCTGGCGCTGCACGACCTCGCCGCCAAGGTCGAAGGGGTGCCCGTGTGGTCGCTGCTCGGAGCCGCGAGCGCCGGCCCGGTGCGCTGCAACGCGACCCTGGTCGCCGGCGAGCCCGGCGATGTCGCGGCCGAGGCGGAGCGCTGGGTCAGCGACGGATTCGAGACGCTGAAGCTGAAAGTGGGCGTCCCCGGGGACGTCGCGCAGGTGCGTGAAGTGCGCGAACGGGTCGGCGCCGGGATCAAGATCCGCGTCGATGCAAACGCCGCATGGTCGACCGCCGAGGCGATCGAGCGCCTCGACGCGATGGCGCATCACCAGATCGAGCTTGCGGAGCAGCCCGTCGCCGGGCTCGACGCGCTGGCGGCGGTCCGCCGCGCGGTGCGTACGCCGATTGCGGCCGACGAGAGCGTCGTCGATGACGACGATGCCCTGCGGGCCGTCGAGCTTGGCGCCTGCGAGATGGCGACCGTGAAGCTCGCCAAGGTTGGCGGGATCGCCGCTGCACTGGCGATCGCCGGCGAGATACCGGTCTACCTGTCGAGCGCGCTGGACGGGCCGATCGGGATCGCGGCGGCGGCGCACCTCGCCCAGTACATCCCGCGAGATGCTCCCGCTGCCGGGCTCGACCAGGGTTTGGCCACACAGCGGCTGTTCGCGACCACGGTCGCAGCTCGCGGTCCCGAGCTGGATGGTCCGATGCTGCGCGTAAGCGACGAGCCGGGTTTCGGAGTCGAGCTCAACGAGCTCGCGCTCGCGCGGCATCGGCTGGACCGCTAGCCCTGGAGCCGAAACAGCTCCACCAGCCCGGCGATCCCGCGGACGCGGACGGCTCCGGCGCGCTCCCAGCCGAAGTCGTCGCGCAGGCGGTCGATCACCTGGCGCGTGGCCAGCAGCTCTCCCGGGCCCGCGATCCCGAGCACTCGCGCGGCGAGGTTGACCGCGTGGCCGAAGTAGTCGCCTTCGCGGGCGATCGCGACGCCGCGATGGACGCTGGCGTGCACGGGAGGCATGTCGTCTGAAGGCATCGCGTCGATGATCCCGGCGCCGGCTCGCACCGCGTCAGCCGGATCACCGTAGACGAGCATCACCCCGTCGCCGAGGAGCTTGGCGAACCGAAAGCGCTGGCCGCGCTGCTGCACGACGACGTCGGTGAAACGGTCGATCGCCGCAACCCCGGCCTCATCCCCCTCTAGATCCACGTACTTGGTGAAGTCCTTCAGATCGCAGAAGAGAAATGTGACCTCGACCGCTCCCGGCAGCGGAGCGCTCGACCCGGTCTCGGCGTCGCTCACCGCCGCCTGCATCACCTGATGCTCCACCCAGCGACGGTGCACGCCGGTCAGCAACGGATCAGTCAGCGGTAGCAACTCCGAGAACGCCGCCTGAATCGCACTCACCGCCGCGTAGGAGTCCCCCGGCTCGGTCCGCAGCTTCGGCTCCACGTATGTGCGGAAGAGCTGGATCTCGGCCTGGGCGATGCGCGCCAGGACGCGACCGTAGACCCTCGCCACCTGGATCGCGATTTCGGGCGGGTAAATGTCCGAGAGGATGCCCAGCCGGACCAGCGCCTCGGCCTCCTTGTCGGTGAATGCAGGCTCGTCCGGCTCGGTGACCCGGAGCCCGAAGGCGGTGAACAAGGCGGCGGATTGCTCGACGCTGACGCCGCCGCGCGACTCGATCTCGGCCGCGGTAACGGTGCGCTCGGCCATCTGCGGCGACAGCACCTGCTCGAAGACCGCGGCGATCGGATCGCCCCTCTCCAGCGCTCGATCGACGATCTCGTCGGAGATTCCGAGCGAACGCAGTACCTCGACTATCTCGGGTGTGTCTCCGCCGGAGTGCGATTCGCTCGCCATCGCCGCCATCATCGCTCAAGCGGCGCCGGCATCGGCGCAGCTAACGTCCGGGGCGGTGGACGCGACGAATCGAAATACCGCACTCGCCTCGGCGCTGGTGGAGGAGCTGGCGCGATGTGGAGTCCGGCGCGCCGTCCTCTCCCCCGGTTCGCGCTCCGCCCCGCTGGCGCTGGCGCTGTGGCGGGAGCGGGCGATCGAAGTTAGCGTGCTGCTGGACGAGCGCTCGGCCGGGTTCTTCGCCCTCGGCGCCGCCCAGGCAACCGGCACCCCGACGGCGGTCCTGTGTACCTCCGGCTCGGCCGCGGCCAACCTCCATCCGGCCGTGGTCGAGGCCGATGAGGCGGCGGTGCCGCTGATCGTGCTCACCGCCGACCGGCCTCCGGAGCTGCGAGGGATCGGCGCCGGACAGACGATCGACCAGCTGAAGCTCTACGGCTCGGCTGTGCGCTGGTTCAGCGAGCTCGGAACCCACGACGCCGACGACTCGGGCCTGCTGCATTTCCGCTCGGTCGCCTGCCGGGCGTTCGCCGCCGCCCGCGGCGAGCCGCGACCGGGGCCCGTGCACCTGAACGTGCCGTGGCGGGAGCCGCTGGCGCCGAGCGAGGAGGAAGCCGCGGTCAGCGCCACCGGCGAGCTCGCGCTGAAGGGACGAGGCGAACGACCGCTGACGACGGTCGTTCCGCCGACGGGAGAGCCGAGCGACGCCCTGATCGAAGCGCTCGCCGAGCGCGTTCGCACCCACCCGCAAGGGGTGATCGTCGCCGGTCGCCAAACCGACGCGGCGCTGGCCCCCGCGCTCGCCGCCCTGGCGGCTGCGAGCGGCTTTCCGATCCTCCCGGAGCCGACATCCCAGGTTCGCTTCGGACCCCATGATCGCTCCGCGGTGATCTGGAGCTACGACTCGATCGCCCGCGCCACGCCGGCCGCGCTGCGTCCGGAGGCGGTGCTGCGGTTCGGTGACATGCCGACGTCGAAGCCGCTGCGGGAGTGGATCGCGGCCGAGCAGCCGGTTCAGCTCGTTGTTGCAGCGCACGGCTGGAACGAGCCGGGGCGGATAGCGGGGGCGATGATCCGTGCCGACCCGGCGCGCGTCGCCGAGCGCCTCGCCGAGCTGCTCGCTGAGGGACGACCGCCGGCGGGCGAATGGCTCGACTCGTGGCGAAGCGCGGGCGAGCTGGCCGCAGGGGCGATCGATGCCTCGCTGGGCGAGATCGAGGAGCCGAACGAGCCCGCCATTCATGCGGAGCTCGGGCGCCTCTATCGGGACGGCGACCTCGTCTACACGGCTTCGAGCATGCCGATCCGCGACCAGGAGGCGTTCGCGGCCTCGGGTGGCGCGGATGTGCGGTTCCTGTGCAACCGGGGCGCAAACGGGCTCGACGGCCTGATCTCTTCCGGAGCGGGCGCCGCCGCCGCGACGGGGCTGCCGACGTGGATTCTCACCGGCGACCTCGGCCTGGTCCATGACGCAGCCGGCCTCACCGCGGTGGCGGAGGCGACTAGGCAGGTGCGTGTAGTCGTGATCAACAACGCAGGCGGCGGGATCTTCGAGTTCCTTCCCTACGCCGACTTGGTCTCGCGGGAAGAGTTCGAGGCTCTGCTCGGCACGCCGTCGAGGGTCGAGCCCGAGCGGCTGGCCGCCGCACACGGCCTCGAGTACGTACGCGCCGAGCGTCCGGCCGACCTCGGCGCCGGTTCGGACGGCAGCCGCGTGATCGAGATCCGGATCGACAGGCGGCGCAACGTCGAGATCCACCGCGAAGTCGCGGCGCGGGTCGGCGAGGCGCTTTCGGACCTCTGATCAGCCCGCTACGAGCGGCAGGATGGCATCGAGCTTGACCTCGGTCTCCGCCAGCTCGGCTGCCGGGTCGGAGGCGGCGACGATCCCATTGCCGGCGTACAGGTGTGCGACGCGGTCGCGCAGCAGCACGCTCCGGATCGCGACGCAGAACTCGCCATCCTCCGTCGCGTCCATCCAACCCACCGGGCCCGCGTACCAGCCGCGGTCGAAATCCTCGAGCTCCTCGATCACCGGGAGTGCCCGCTCCCTAGGCTCGCCGCCGACCGCCGGGGTCGGATGCAGAACGGCGGCCAGCTCGACGGCAGAGAGCGGCTCGGCGAGCTGAGCGCGCACGGGGGTCGCCAGGTGCTGGATGTTGGCGACCTTCACCAGCCCGGGCTCGCGAGCGGCCTCAACCCAGACCGATCGGGGGCGGAGCGTGCGCTCGATTCTGCTGACCACGAGCTCGTGCTCGTGACGATCCTTGTCCGAGAGCAAGAGCTGCTGGCCGAGATGATCGTCGACCGCGGGGTCGGCGCTGCGCCGGGTGGAGCCGGCGAGCGCCACCGTTGCCGCCCCGGCGCCGCTGCGGCGGACGAGCAGCTCCGGGCTCGCGCCGAGGAAGGCGGCTTCCGGGGTTCCGACGCAGAAGCAAAAGCAGGACGGGAAGAGCTCGCGCAGGGCACCGAAGAGGGCGGCGGGGTCGTGGGCGGCGGGCGCCTCGACCGCGACCTCGCGGGCGAGCACGACCTTTTCGAGCTCCCCGGAGTTGATGCGCTGGACGCCCGATGCGACGGACTGCTCGTATGCGTCGGGAGGGGTGATGCTGCGGACGGTTGCGCGGCCGCTCGGGGCGGGGTCGAGGAACGGAAGGTCTACTGCAGCATCGAGGGAGCGGCCCGCCGAACCAGCGACGGTGCTGAGCGTCAGCCAGGTGCGTTCGCCGTCCCGCAGCAGCGAGACCTCCGGCAGCACCATCAGCGCCGGCGGCAGCGACGACCACTGCGGGGCGCGGCCACCCTCCGGCGCGAACGCGAAGCCACCGACCCAGACCGGGCCCGCGCCCGCCGGTATCTCGAGGGGCTCGTCGGCCAGCCGATCGTGGGTCAGCTCGGCGCAAGCGTCAACCACGTCCTCGAAGCGGCGGTCCCCCCGCGATACCGCCTCGTACGCGCTGCCCAGCCCAGCCAGCGCGAGGCCCCGGTCGGGCTCCTCCCAGCAGAACCAGCGATCCGAGGCGAGTCGTGAGGCGAAGACCAGCGCGGCGGGGTCAACGGACGCGTCTAGCTCGACGGTGACGCTGACGAGCCTCCTCCCCCCTCGCTGCTGCGCCTGCGTCAGCAGGCGCTCCAGCGTTGAGAGCTGCTCGGCGGTGTCGAGCGCCAGCGGACCGGCCATGGATGGAGAGTAGTTCGCGGCTCAGGCTTCGGGCCGCGAGCGGCCGATTGCGACTTCGCCGGTGCGGGCCATCTCGATCAGGCCGTGGGGGCGGACCATGCGCTCGAAGGCGTCGATCTTGGTCGCGGTGCCGGTGATCTCGACGACCAGCGACTTGCGCGAGACGTCGATGATCTTGCCGTCGAAGATCTCGGCGAACTGCATGATCTCGGCGCGGTTCTCGACCGCCGCGGAGACCTTGAACACCGCCAGCTCGCGGGCGATCGTGGAGTCCGGCTCCATGTCGCGGATCTTGATCACGTTCACGAGCTTGTGGAGCTGCTTGGTGACCTGGTCGATCGGGTTCTCCGCCCCGTCGAGGGTGAGCGTGATCTTCGAGATGCCTGGGTCCTCGGTCGGACCGACGGCGAGTGTGTCGATGTTGAAGCCGCGGCGGCTGAAGAGGCCGGCGATCCTGGCGAGCACGCCCGGCCTGTTCTCGACCGTGAGTGCGAGCAGGTGCTTGCGACCGCTCATCTGCCTCGCGGCCTCGAGGTCCTCGAGCTTGATCAGCTCCGGCGTCCCGGCTTCCATCGGCTGGTCCTAACCCACCATGTCCCGGGCGGCGGCGCCGGCGGGGATCATCGGGTAGCAGTTCTCCTCGCGCGTAACAGGCACATCCAGCAGCACCGGGCCCTCCGTCTCGATCGCATCGCGCATCGCGCCCTCGATCTCGTCCTTGTCGTCGCAGCGCATCCCGGTGGCGCCGAAGGCTTCGGCGAGCTTCACCCAGTCGGGGCTGGGGCCCATCTCGACGGAGCTGTAGCGCTTCTCCCAGAACAGCTCCTGCCACTGGCGGACCATCCCGAAGTAGCCGTTGTTCATCAGGAAGACCTTGATGGGGATGTCGTGGCGGACCGCGGTCGCGAACTCCTGGCAGACCATGATCAGCGAGCCGTCACCGGCGAGGCAGACCACCTGCTCGTCCGGCTTCGCGACCTGGGCGCCGATCGCTGCCGGGAGCCCGAAGCCCATCGTCCCCAGCCCGCCCGAGTTGATCCACTGGCGCGGGCGGTTGAAGTGGTAGTACTGGGCAGCCCACATCTGGTGCTGGCCGACGTCGGAGGTGATGATCGCCTCACCCTCGGTGGCGGCGAACATCGCCTGGACCATTCGCTGCGGCTTGATCTCAGCGTCATCGGAGTCGTCGTAGTGGAGCGGGTACTCGCGCTGCCACTCGCCGATCTGACTCCACCACGCCGCGAGGCGGTCCGAGTCGGCCTTCAAAGCCGAGTACTCCTTGGTCAGCTTCGGCAACACGTCCTTGGCGTCACCGACGATCGGGATGTGGACTGCGACGTTCTTCGAGATCTCCGCCGGATCGACGTCAACGTGGACGAACTTCGCCCGCGGCGCGAACTCAGAGAGCTTGCCCGTGATGCGATCGTCGAAGCGGGCACCGATGGCGACAATCAGGTCGGCCGTGTCCATCGCGTAGTTGGCCGTCCGAGTTCCGTGCATGCCCAACATCCCCAGCCACTGCTCGTCCGGGGCCGGGAAGGCGCCGAGACCCATCACGGTCAGCGTCACCGGGAAGCGGTCGGAGCGGACGAACTCGCGGAACTCCTCCGATGCGTTCGCGTTGACAATCCCGCCGCCGCCGTAGATCACCGGTCGCTGCGCGTTCGCCAGCGCTTTCGCGGCGATCCGAATCTGCTTGATGTTCCCCTCGGTCGTCGGCTGGTAGCCGGGCAGCTTCGGAGTGCCCGTGGCCGGCTCGTACTCGATGTCGGCGCGCGAGAGGTCCTGCGGCACGTCGACAAGCACCGGCCCGGGGCGCCCGGTCGAGGCGATGTGGAAGGCGTGGTGGATGTACTCGGGGATGTGCCGCGGGTCGGTGACCATGAACGAGTGCTTGACGATCGGCAGCGTAATCCCAGTCACGTCGGCCTCCTGGAAGCCGTCGGTGCCGATCAGGTCGGTCCGCACCTGGCCGGTGACGAACACGGTCGGCACCGAGTCGAGGTGGGCGTCGGCGATCGCCGTGACGAGGTTGGTCGCGCCGGGTCCGGAGGTCGCCAGGGCCACCCCCACCCGGCCTGAAGCCTTCGCATAACCCTCGGCAGCGTGCCCCCCGCCCTGCTCGTGGCGCACCTGGATGTGCGTGATGTCGGCGTCGTACAGCGCGTCGTAGGTGGGCAGGTTGGCGCCGCCGGGAATCCCGAAGACGTGCTTGACGCCCTCAGCCTTGAGAGCCTCGCAAAGTGCGTCCGCGGCGCGCATGCTCTTAGGGTAGGGGAACGGATTAACCGTCGTGGGTGACGGATGCCGGCTCTGAAAGCTCGCCGGGCTTCCATTGCGTTCGCGGTGCGATCGCGCGTGCGATCACGCGGTGGCGGTGTCGCGCGATCGTGCGCAGCATCGAGCGGACCAGCTCCTCGCCGAGCAAGTGCGGCTCGAGCCCGAGGTCGAGCAGCTTCGTGTTCGCCGCGTTGTAGTAGTGGCGCTCGAGCTCGACGCGTGGGTTGGGGACGCTCTCGATCTCCGCCTCGTAGTCGAGCGCTGAGGCGCTGGAGCGGACCAGCTCCGCCAGCCCGAGGACGCTGTACTGCTCGGTGAACTGGTTGAAGACCTGGTACTCGCCCAGTTCTGGGGGGTTGTCCAGCGCCAGCTCGACGCAGGCGAGGGTGTCGCGGATGTTGAGAAATCCGCGCGTCTGTCCGCCCGCGCCGTGAACGGTGAGCGGGTGCCCGATCACCGCCTGGACACAGAAACGGTTCAGCACCGTTCCGAAGACCTCGTCGTAGTCGAAGCGGGTGACGAGCCGCTCGTCGCGGGCCGACTCCTCGGTCTCGATCCCGTACACGACCCCCTGGTGCAGGTCGGTCGCGCGCAGGCCCCACACCCGGCAGGCGAAGTGGATGTTGTCGGAGTCGTGAGCCTTGGAGAGGTGGTAGATCGAGCCCGGCTGCTTCGGGTAGGGCAACGTGTCGCGCCTATCCTTGTGCTCGATCTCGATGAAGCCCTCCTCGATGTCGATGTCGGGAGTTCCGTACTCGCCCATCGTCCCCAGCTTCACGAGGTGACATCCGGGCACCCGATCGCGGATCGCAAACAGGACGTTCAGCGTCCCGAGGACGTTGTTGCGCTGGGTGGCGACGGCGTGGCGGCGGGACATCATCGACAGCGGCGCCGAGGGCTGCTCGGCGAAATGGACGATCGCCTCCGGCCCGATCTCGTCGATCACTCCCTCGATCTGCTCGCCGTCCTCGGTTGAGCCGGGGAAGAAGCGGATCCCCTCGCCCGTCAGCTCCCGCCAGGCCTCGATCCGGTCGCCGAGCGAGCGAATCGGCGTCAGCGAGCCAGTGGAGAACTCCTCGTGCCATCGGCGCCGCGAGAAGTCGTCGAGCACCGAGACCTCGTGACCATGGGCCGAGAGCCGCAGCGCGGTCGGCCAACCGAGATAGCCGTCTCCACCGAGGATTAGGACTCTCAATGTCTCTAGGCGCGTCGCCGTCCGGCGACGCGAGCGGCAGGTGTCGTGACCACTTGTTTGAAGCGTAACGTTCCCGAACCGTGCTTCCGCCCGAGCTGACAGCAATCCGCGCAGTCGGCCTCGCCCTGGCCGCGGGGATTCTCGCGTTCGCGATCTGGCGCCGGCGACGGCTGCGAAACGCGGACGTGCTGATCCTCGTGCTGCTCGCGCTCGCGCTCGCGGTGGTCTCCGGAACGGAGCTCGCGGACTCATTGCTCGAGGCGTTCTCGTTCGAGCGCGAGAACGACACCCGGATCGTCGGGGTGGTGGTGTTCGCCATCGCCGTCCTGATGTTGCTCGTGCTGCGGGCCCTCGCGCAGGGCTCGCGGATCAGCCGCGAGCTCTCGGGAGTGCTCGAGGGCCTCGCGTGGGAGGAGTTCCGCGGCGCCGGCCATCCCGAGCGCTTCCGGGGCCGCGTCGCGGTCGTGATCCCCGCCTACGACGAGCAGGAGAGCATCGGCGAGGTGCTCCGAGCAATCCCACCGGAGGTGTGCGGGCTCGAGACGGCCGTCCTGGTCGTCGACGACGGCTCGCGCGATCGCACGGGCGATATCGCCCGCGAGCACGGCGCCACCGTCGCCCGGCACGTGATCAACCGCGGCGGCGGGGCTGCGCTGCGGACCGGGTACCGGCTTGCGGTCGAGTCGGGGGCGCAGATCGTGGTCACGCTCGATGCCGACGGCCAGCACACCCCGGCCGAGATGGAGCAGCTCGTCGAGCCGGTCGTCAGCGGCGAGGTTGACCTTGCGTCGGGCTCACGTGTTCTGGGTGCGGCCGAGCCGGGCCATCCGGCGCGAAACGCCGGAATCACGATCTTCAACCGTCTCGTCTCGCTGCTCACCCGCACACGGGTGACGGACTGCTCCAACGGCTATCGCGCGATCCGAGCCTCTGTGCTGCCGGTGCTCGTCCTGCGCCAAGAGCAGTTCCACACCTCGGAGCTCTTGATCGAGGCGATCAAGCGCGGGGTGCCGGCGAAGGAGGTGCCGGTCACCGTCTCCAGGCGCCTGCACGGGCACTCGAAGAAGCCCGCGGTCGTCCGCTACGGGCTCGGGTTCGGCAACGCAATAGTCCGCGCCTGGCTTCGGTAGCCGCAAGCGTTCAGGCGACTGGCGGGCGGGATATCTCGCTCGGCTCGGGCATGTACATGTCCTCGCCACAGCGGTTGCAGACCTGGACGTAGAGCTTGTGCACGGCGCCGCAGCGGGGGCAGGTGCGCTCCGGCTCGACCTTCTCCGAGCGGTAGAAGATGACGACGATCAGTCCCAGCACGGGCAGCACGGTCCCGATCAGCAGCCAGATGAAGAACGAGCTGCCTTTGGCGCGACCGATGATCGCGGTCGCGAGCCCGCAGGTGACGGCGATGACGATGTACGCCACGCGCGTATTGTCGCCGTTGCTAGCCCCGGTCTTCGAGGAACGAGTACGGCGGGTCGGTCGGCTCACCGTCGCGAGGGCGCAGATGACCGCAGCCCGCACGCATGTCGTCGCAGCCGGCGCGGCGAGCGCCGAGCGTGCCGTCGCGACGCGAGAGGGAGAAGTCGGTGCTGGAGCGGAAGTAGAAGGACAGCATGTTGCCGTCGCCGCCCGGGTCGACGGCGGCCTCGAGCGGATCGGCTTCCCAGCGCCGCGTCAGCAGGCGCCGGTCGGCGGACGGGTCAGCCTTCAGGTACTTGTCGAACCAGGCGGTCGTGTACCACGCCGCCGTGTCGATACCGCGCAGCGACGCCGGGAACGCCGGGTTCGAGATGTAGCTCCACTCGTAATGGGTGCCGCCGCGCAGGTTGACCTGCATCGCGTCGACCCCCGCCTCCTGCCAGTGCACGAAGCCTTCGTTCTTGCCCAGCGGGTCGGGCTGCTCGGTGTACGGCGTCGGCACGAGGAAGTAGTCGGCGGACATCCCGAGCGCGGGGATGCGCGGCGTCACCTCCTCGCCGGCGCTGAGGTTGTCCCAGGCCACGAGCGCGTCGACGCGCGGATCGGTGCCCTGCACCACCGATGCCGAGAATGCGCCGAGTGAGTGGCCGGCGATCCCGACGTGGCGGCGGTCGAGCAGCGGGGCGATCGGATTGAAGGCGTCGGTGTCGCCCGCGGCGACTTCCGAATCCTGCAGCGAAGCGGCCCCCGGAGCGGACGGCACGTACGGGGCGGCCCTTGTCGAGTGGAAGAAGTCGAGCGCATCCTCGAGGTCTTCGACGAAGTGGACGCCGTCCTGGGCCGGGACGCCGGCGAACATCTCGGCGCCGCTCCCGAACGTGTCCGAGCGGCCCTGGCCCTGGACGTCAAAGGTGGTGACCAGGTAGCCGTGCGCGGCGAGCACCTGCGCCGCCCACCAGTACAGGCGCTCCGGCGCCTGCACCGAGCCGGTCTCGATCACGATCCCCGGCACGCGCTTGCCGCGCCGCAGGGTGCGCGCGCTGACCCAGGTGTGGCCCTCGATGTGGGACCCGTTGCGGTTGACGTACACGAACGGCTGCTGCACTCCCAGCCGCCCGGCCCAGTCATAGACGCGGACGTCGCCGGCGCAGCCGTTGAAGCCGCTGGCGCAAAGGCTCAGCGAGAGCCGGTCGCGCTCCTCGGCGTCGCGTGCGAGGAGGTCGAGGCTGTTCGCGGAGCCGATCGTGAGCTCGGAGAGCTGGTACTCGGGGTTCGCCTGGTCGGACTCGTAGCGCTCGTTGATCTTCGAGAAGTTGCTCAGCTCCGTGGCCGGGTCATACGCAGCAGCCGAGGACGCAAAAACGCACGCGAGCACCGCCGTCGCGCACCAGACCCCCCTCCGGGCCAGCTCCCTACTGGACCTCATCGCCGAGGGAGCCTACGGGACGGTGAGTTCCGCCGCGCAGGTACTCCTCGGTGCGCAATGGCCGCGGGTGGCCGATCGAACCGACCTCGGCCGTGTCGCGCCGGAACGGAAGCCCGACCGTCCAGTCGACGACCGCGCGCGCCTTGCGGGACGCGCCGGGGATCTGGCTCATGTGGTAGCTGCGGGCCAACCACCAGGCCGGAAAGCCGCGGATCTTGAGCGGGCCAGCCATCCCGACAGCCTTGTAGCGGCCGAGGTTCACGAACGCGCCGCGGTTGCGGTAGCTGAACGGGCGCGGGGTGCCGACGCCGAGCTCGGCGGCGACGTTTCGGGCCACGGCCTTGCCCTGGCGGATCGCGTGCTGCGCCGTCATCGGGCTGATTCCGCCCTCGGGGTCCGGAACCGCGGCGCAGTCGCCGATCGCCCAGACGCCGTCCATGCCCTGGACGCGCATCATCTCGTCGACGGGCACGCGGCCGTGTTCGGTGAGTGGGACGCTCAGTTCCTGCAGGCTCGGGTGCGCCGCCACTCCCGTCGTCCAGACAACGGTCCGCGTGGGGACCGTCTCGCCGGTGGAGAGATCGACGCTCGCCTCCTGCACCGACTCCAGCCGGGTGCCGAGGCGGACATCGATGCCGCGGCCGCGGACCTCACGCAACGCCCACTCCGCCAGCGCGGGATCGGTCTCCGGGAGGATGCGGTCGAGCGCCTCGACCGCGATCCAGTTCATGCCGTGCAGGCGCGCGCGGGGGTATTGCTCGATCGCGTCGACTGCGAAGTCCTGGAGCTCGGCCAGCGCCTCCAACCCGGCGTACCCGGCGCCGACGAAGACGTAGGTGAGCAGCTCGCTGCGGCGCTGGGGGTCGTCGGTCGCGTTCGCCGCTTCGAGCGTTTCAATCACGTGGTTGCGGAGCCAGATCGCGTCGGCGAGCGACTTGAAGCCGATCGCCCGCTCCAGCCCCGGGATTGGGAGCAGCCTCGAGACCGATCCGAGGGCGAGGATGAGCTGGTCGTAGCGGATCTCCTGGACCTCGCCGTCGTGCGTTCGCAGCTCGACCGTTCGCGTCGCGGGGTCGTGGGCCGTGATCGCACCCAGCCGCAGGTAGGTGCGCTTGAGCATGTCGCGCAGCGGAGTCACCACGTGGCGCGGCTCCAGCGTCCCAGCGGCCGCCTCCGGCAGGAACGGCGTGTAGAGCAGGAAGTTGACGTCGTTGACGAGCGTCAGCCGAGCCGACTGCCGCGGCATCAGCTTCTCGAGCCCCCGCGCCGCGTGCGCGCCGCCGAAGCCACCACCGGCTATGACGACGTTCCAGGCCATACAGCCACCATACCACTTTGTAACACCTTGTTACAAAGTACTGATGGTGCTTGCTCCGGGCGGTCAGGCACGAAAAACGGCAGCACCGAGAGCAGGACCAGGCGCTCCAGAAACTCTCTGGGTTGTAGGGGCTATAGACCCCAAATCCAGAATCGCACTAGCCCAGCTTTTCGCGGATCAGACGAGTTACTTCGCCGCCGTCGGCTCGGCCCTTGGTCTCCTTCATGACGTAACCGACAAGCGGGCCGACCGCCTTCATGTTGCCGTCGCGGACCTTTTGAGCGGCGCCCGGCTCGGCCTCGATCGCGGCATCGACGATCTTCTCGAGCTCGCCGGTGTCGGAGACGGCCGTCAATCCCTCGCGCTCAGCGATCTCAGCCGGGTCCCCGCCATCGACGATCAACATTCGAAGGATCTGCTGGCCGATCGCATGCGATGAGCTGCTTGGACTGGACCATGCCCATCAGTCGGGAGAGCGGGCTGCGCTGAAGTCTGGGCCGGCCTCCTCCCTCCCAGCTCGTTTAGAGCTGCCGAGATCTCCGCGGTAACCCAATTGGCGACAGTCTTCGGATCGACTCGGTCCGAGACCTCTCGGATCTCTCGAACTACGTCGGCACGAGCTGGATTCAAGACCATGAAGGACGCGACATCCCGACAACCCAAGCTCCTCGTAGCGGTCGATCCGCGCCGCCGGCAGCTCCGGCAGCCCCTCCCGCGCCGCCGCCAGCATCTCCTCGCTCGGCGCCACCGGCACCAGGTCCGGCTCCGGGAAATAGCGGTAGTCGTGCGCGTACTCCTTCGATCGCAATGGCGTCAGCGTCCCGTCACGGGGGTCGAAGTGCAAGCGTGTCCTGTTCGACGACCTCGCCGCTCTCGAGCAGCCCGATCTGCCGTTCGATCTCCCTCTCGATGCCTCGTTCCAGGAACCTGAAGCTGTTCATGTTCTTCAGCTCAGCCTTGGTCCCAAGCTCCTCGCTTCCCGCCGGCCGGACCGAGACGTTGGCGTCGATGCGAAGGCTTCCCTCCTCCATGTTCACGTCCGAGACGCCGATCTGCTTCAGCGTCGTCCGCAGCAGCTGCGCCCACTCGCGCGCCTGCGCCGCGCTGCGAAGGTCGGGCTCGGTGACTATCTCGACAAGGGGGGTTCCGCCGCGGTTGAAGTCGACCAGCGACGCCCCGGAGCCGTGGATACGGCCCGACTCCCCGAGATGGATCAGCTTCGCCGCGTCCTCCTCGAGGTGGACACGGTGCACGCGAACGTCGCCGAGCCTTCCGGCGCGCGCCAGCGGGATGTCGTACTGGCTGATCTGGTAGCCCTTCGGGAGGTCGGGGTAGAAGTAGTTCTTGCGGTGAAAGATCGAGCGCGGAGCCGGCTCGCACTCCAGCGCCGCAGCGATCTGGAGCCCGAACAGCACCGCCTTCTCGTTCGTGACCGGAAGCGTGCCCGGATGCCCGAGGCATATCGGGCAGGTGTGCACGTTCGGCTCGTCGCCGAACGACAGCTCGCAGCCGCAGAACATCTTCGTCCGTGTCGCAAGCTGGACGTGGATCTCCAGCCCGATCACGGGCTCCCAATCAGCCATCCGGCCGCCCCTCGAAACCGATCGCCTGCTCCAGCGCGAACGCCGCATCGAGCAGCTTCGTCTCCTCGAAGGCGGGAGCTGCGATCTGGAAGCCCACCGGCAGCTCGGGCCCGCCTCCGTCCGGCTGCGCCAGGCCCGCCGGAATCGATATCGCGGGGATCCCGGCCAGCGACATCGGCACCGTGAAGTAGTCCGAGAGGTACATCGCCAGCGGGTTCTCGGTCCGCGCCCCGAGCTCGAACGCGACCGTGGGCGACGTCGGCGTGACGAGGAAGTCGAAGTCGCCGAAGACGCGCGCGAAGTCCTCCACGATCCGCGTCCTGACGCGCTGCGCGCGGCCGTAGTAGGCGTCGTAGTAGCCGGAGGAGAGCGCGTAGGTGCCGAGCATGATCCGGCGCTTCACCTCGGCGCCGAAGCCCTCGGCCCGGGTGCGCTCGTACATCCGGGTGAGGTCGTCCGCGTCATACGCCCGGTGGCCGTAGCGGACGCCGTCGAAGCGCGCGAGGTTGGCCGACGCCTCCGCCGGAGCGATCACGTAGTAGGCCGAGATCCCGTGCTCGGCGTGCGGCAGCTCGCACTCCCCGACCTCGCCGCCCAGCTCCTCGATCCGAGCGACGGTTGCCTCGAATACCTCGGAAACGCCCGTCTCGACGCCTTCCGCCGACGCCGAGAAGTCGCGGGCGACGGCGAAGCGCAGCCCGCTCAGGTCCTCCCGCGACGGCATCTGCACCCCGGCCTCGATCCCGACCGAGGTCGAGTCGGCGCTGTCCCGCCCCTCCATCGCGCCGAGCATCAGCGCTGCGTCGGTGACGTCGCGGGTCAGCGGCCCGCACTGGTCCAGCGAGGACGCGAAGGCGATCATCCCGTAGCGCGAGATCGCGCCGTACGTCGGCTTCAAGCCGACGATGCCGCACAGCGACGCCGGCTGGCGAATCGAGCCGCCCGTGTCGGTGCCGATCGCGCACGGGGCGAGCCCGCCCGCCACGGCCGCGGCCGAGCCCCCGGAGGAGCCGCCGGGAACTCGATCCGGAGCCCACGGATTTCGCACCGGTCCGAAACCGGAGTTCTCGTTCGACGACCCCATCGCGAACTCGTCCATGTTCGTCTTCCCCAGCACTCCGGCGCCGGCTTCGGTCAGACGGCGAACTGCGGTCGCCGTGTAGGGCGGCGTGTACCCCTCGAGGATTCGAGAGGCGGCGGTGGTGGCGATGCCCTCGGTGCAGAAGATGTCCTTGACGGCGACGGGCACTCCCTGCAGTGCTCCACCGCCGGGCTCGGGCGGCGCCTCCTCGGCCCGCCACAGGTATGCGCCCAGCTCGTCACCGGCCGCCGCCTCCGCCCATGCCTCGAAGCATTCGGCGGCCGAGAGCTCGCCCGCGCTGATCCGGCGCACGGTCTCGGCGACCGTGAGCTCGCGAAGCTCGGCGCTCACGCCTGCGGCGAGGGGACGCGGAAGGCGCCGTCGGCGGGATCGGGAGCGGGCTCGAGCGCGCGCTCGCGCGGCAGGCTCGGAGTCGGCTCGTCGGCGCGGAGCACATTCTCCAGGGCGACCACGTGCGTGGTCGGCTCGACATCGTCGAGGTTCAGCTCGGAGATCTTGTCGACGTGGTCGAGCACTCCCGACAGCTCGCTCGACATCCGCTCGACCTCCTCGTCGCTCAACTCGAGTCGCGCCAGCCGCGCGACGTGCAGCACCTGCTCGCGATCGATCATCGCGCTGATTCTAGGTCCGGGTGCCCCGAGGGGTGGAGTGCGAGTTCGTGGCGGTATGCGCCACAAAGTCGCCACCGCGTAGGATCGCGCCCGTGAGCGGGGAGCGCGCAGAGCGGCTGGCCGTCCTCGGGCTGAGGCTGCTCGCGGCCAGCTTCGCGGTTGTCGGAGCGCTGTTCCTGGTCGCTCCCGACGGAGTGCTCGGGGCCCTCGACGATGTCGGCGACGCGTTCGGCGACTTCTCCACGGCGCCGGAAACGACCGAGCAGCTGTGGCTCTCGCTCGGGTTCGCGTACATGGTCGTGATCACCGGCATCTGCCTGGTCGCCCAGGCGGACGTGGTGCGCTACCGGCCCCTGATCCTCGTCCTCGCGGTCGGCAAGGCCGCGTCTTCGCTCACCTCGCTCGGCTTCTACCTCTTCGACGATGACGTCTTCGCCTACCTGCTGAACTTCCTCGTCGACGGATCGCTCGTCCTGATCTCGCTTTTCCTCTGGAGCCTGGCCGGCCGCGCCGCGCTCAGCGCCCCGGAGCTGGGCGCGCCCGCCGCGCCCTCCTGAAGGCGCAGGCCGGGGCTGGGGGCCGCCGAGCTGAGGACGCTGCGGGCCTTCGCCGAGGCGATGTCGCCCGGCGCCGGCTCGCTCCCCCCAGCCGCTGACCTCGACATCGCCGGGCCGGTCGCCCGCTACGTCTCTGGGCTCCCGGCGGCCGACGCTCAACGGGTAAAGCTCGCGTTGCGGGTGTTCGAGTGGCTTCCGTTCCCGTGGCGCTTCAGCCGCGCCAGCCTCGAATCGCGCCAGGATTTCCTCGCCAAGCTCGACCTATCGCCAACCTGGTGGCACCAGGACCTGCTGCTGTTCGTGAAGATCCTCGCCGGGCTCGGCTACGGCCGCAACCCGCGGGTGGTCGAGGCGATCGGCTACGAGATGAAGTGCGAGGTCGAGGGGGAACCCGCCGCCGCGGGCGACGCCGCCGATGTGCCAAGCGCGGGTGACTCCCCGCTCGGCGACCTCACACCCCCACGCGGCGGCGAGGACTGCGACGTCGTCATCGTCGGCTCCGGAGCCGGCGGCGCCGTCGCGGCGGCCGTGCTGGCCGAGGCGGGGCTCGACGTGGTCGTTCTGGAGGCGGGCCCGTACATGGACAGGCGCACCTACCCGACCGACCCGCTGGAGGCCCTGGAGACGCTTTACCGCGACAACGGGCTGACGATCGCCCAGGGCCGCCCCGCGATACCGATCCCGATCGGGCGAGCGGTCGGCGGCACCACGGTGATCAACTCCGGCACCTGCTTTCGGACTCCGGAGCACGTCCTTCGCGACTGGGACGAGAAGTTCGGGATCGAATGGGCGGGCGACCTCGATCCCGAGTTCGCTCAGGCCGAGGAGATGCTGGACGTGAAGCCGGTTGACGTCGAGCGGATGGGCCGCAACGGGCAGATCGTGATGGAGGGAGCGAAGAAGCTCGGGCTCAGCGGCGGCCCGCTGGCGCGGAACGCCGGCCGCTGCGTCCAGTGCAGCTCGTGCCCCGCCGGTTGCCGGCTCGACGCCAAGCGCGCGATGCACGTCACCTACCTGCCGCGCGCCGTCGCCGCGGGCGCGCGGGTGCGCGCCGGTGTTGAGGCGACCCGGATCCTATTCGAGGACGGGCGCGCGGCCGGAGTCCGCTGCGTTGTTCCCGGCGATGGCGACGGCGACCGCGCGCGCCCGTTTGAGGTCCGCTCCGGCGCCGTGGTGCTCGCCGGTGGCGCGATTGGAACCCCCGAGCTGCTGATGCGCTCGGGCGTGCGCAGCGAGATCCTCGGTCGCAACCTCCGGATCCACCCCGCCGCCTGGATCGGGGCGCGCTTCGACGAGGAGGTGCGGGGATGGGAGGGCGTGATGCAGAGCTATTGCGTCGATGAGTGGGAAGACATGGGCGTGGTGATGGAGGCGACATTCACCCCGCTCGCATTCGGAACCCAGTGGCTGCCGGGAACCGGCGCCGAGCACGCCGAGCGGATTCAGGCGTTCGATCGCCTCGGCTCGAACGGAGTTCATCTCTCCGACACCTCCACCGGCCGCGTAGGGCTGGCGCGAGACGGGGGGACGAAGATGAGCTACCGGCTATCGCGCGAGGATGGCCGCAAGCTGGTCTTCGGGATCGCGCGCGCCGCGGAGATCTTCTTCGCCGCCGGAGCGACCGAGGTCTACTCACAGGTGCGCGGCGCGCCGATCATCAAGCCGGGTCAGGTGGCTGCCTTCGAGGCGGCCGACCCCGCGCCCGACGCGCTCCGCCTCGAGGCCTTCCACCCGATGGGGACCGCGCGGATGGCGGCGGATCCGGCTCGGGGCGTCGTCGGCACCGACGGTGCCGTTCACGGCCGCCGCGATCTGTACATCGCCGACGGCAGCCTCCTGCCGAGCTCGCTGGGAGTGAACCCGATGATCACGATCGTCGCGATGGCCGCGCGCGTGGCGCGGCAGCTTGCGGAGCGGGAGACCGGTTAGAAGCTCAGCGCGGCGCGGTGTGCTGCGTCCACTGCCGCCCGTCCCAGTAACGCAGCATCCGCGGGTCGCCTGGATCGGGATACCAGTTGGCGGGCGGCGTCGCCGCCGGCTGGGGTGGCGTGGGAGGCGTAGGAGGCGGCGCCACGGCGGTGGCTTGCGGGGGCGGGGGTGAGGGTGATGCCGGCAGCGGTGGAGGCGGTTGTGGCTGCCCCGGAGGCGGGGGCGAGCCGGTGGCGGGCGAGGTCTTCACCCCGGGTCCCCACGAGACGAGCAGCGGCAGGGCGGCGCCGGCCGCGGCGACCAGGGCGGCGAGAAGCGCGAGGAAGACACCGTACTCGCGACCGATGTCAACCCCGACCGCACCGGGCGGATCAATCACGCGGTACAGAACGAGAACCAGTGCCAGAGCCGCAAAGCCAGCGCCGACGGCGGAGAGCACCTTGACCGCCGTGTTTCCCATCCCCGTTGCCTGTCCGATTGCGAGCGGGATTCCGACGCCGACGACGGTGAGCGCGCAGAGGAAGATCACCACGTCGAGGCTGGACAACGACTCCCAGGCGCTGGCATCGAAGTCACTCGCGATCGTGGCGAACTCCGATTCGAACTCACCTCCGACGCCGAACCACGGCAGGAACATGCACACGATCAACAGCAGCGCTGCACTCGTCTGGACGATCGATCCGACCAACACGGGGCGCGGAATCGGGTTCAGGATCGATGCCACGACACGATCCTATTCACGATCGTTCTCAGCCGGCCGGGGGCTCCCGGACTCGCTCCGGCGTCGCGAGCGCGGCCGAACCGATTCTGCGGAAAGCGACAGGTACGTACCAACCGCCACCCCGATGGTCGCCAGCAGGCCCAGCCAGAGGCCGAAGCGGCGGCCGGCGTCCACGTCGAGGTCGACGCCCTCGGGGACCAATCCCCCCACCGGCCCGAGAATGTCGGGCGGGCTGACGATTCGAAATAGCACAAACAGCAGCGTCACCACGGCGAGCGCGAGCACGAGCACCTTGGCGCCCCTTGGAACCGAAATCCCGGCCAGCGCTGCACCCCCCAGTCCGAGCCCCGCCAGTGCCGCGAACAGGATCAGGAACCTGCCGACCCCAGTGAATGCATCCCAGGCGCTGGCATCACGCTCCTTGTCCTGCTCGTCCGCGAGCGTGTCCAGGTACGGACCCGTGTACGTGTACTCGGTCTGCAGCCCCTCGAACGAGTAGCCCTCGACGCCGGAGGCCTCCCGGATGTCGAAGGAGGCGGACTCGACGTGGAACCAGGTGAGGAAGATCGAGAGCAGCAACACGGCCCCGGCCGCACCCGCGACCAGGGCCCCAGTGCGCGCGCCCCCTGCCACTCCTCGCTACTGCGCGGGCGGTGGCGCCGAAGGCGGCGTTCCGCTCGGGGGAGGCGGCGGCGTCCCCGCGGGAGGCGGAGGCGGAGGTGTCCCTGGCGGTGGCGGAGGAGCCCCGCCACCGGGCCCGCCGCCGCCGACGCGATCACGCGCCTGGTCCGCGGCGGAGCCGAATGACGTCCCCTCCTCCTGCATCGCCAACCAGCCTCCGACCGCGATGCCGGCGCAGGCGATCAGGCCGAGGAAGAGGAAGAACTTGCGGCCGGCGTCATACGGAGGATCGATTACCCGGTAGAGGACGAGGAGGGTTGACAGTGCCCCCAGCCCCGTGGTGATGGCGCTGATCGGGACTGCGGCCGAAGCGGAGCTGGCCGACATCGCGGCTCCCCCGACGGCAACGATGATCGTCACCAGCATCAACAGGTCGATGAAGTCGAACGACTGCCAGGCGTTGAAGTTGACGTCTTCCACCTCGATCACGCCGATCCCCGTGGCGACCTCACCTCCGCCACCGCCAAACCACGGCAGGAACATGAAGAGCAGTAGCGCGATCGCGGACCCGGCCGCGATCATCTCGCCTCTGCTCAGTCTTGTTGCGTCCATCAATTCTCCTCTCGTAAGCCTTTGCGCGGGGCAGCCTAACGCTCGCGCCGGATACGGGTGGTGACCTATCTCACCCTGATGCGCGGATCGTGGCCGCACGAACCGTATTTCGCAGCAGCATCGCGATCGTCATCGGACCGACGCCGCCCGGGACGGGCGTGATGGCGCCTGCGACCTCGCTCGCGGCGTCGAAATCCACGTCGCCGACCAGCCCCTCGTCGGTGCGATTGACGCCGACGTCGATGACCGTGGCGCCGGGTTTCACCCAGTCGGCGCCGACCAGGCGTGGAACGCCGACAGCGGCGACCAGGATGTCCGCCCTGCGGCAGACCTCCGCCAGGTCACTCGTGCGGGAATGGCAAACGGTCACGGTGGCGTGCGCGTTCAGCAGCAGCCCGGCCAGCGGGCGGCCTACAAGGATCGAGCGCCCGACGATCACCGCCTCCGCTCCTTCCACGCGTGCTCCCGCCTCGGCGAGCAGCTCCATCACCCCGGCGGGAGTGCAGGGGGTCAGAAGGGGGTTTCCCTGGGCGAGCAGGCCGGCGCTGGCTGGGGTGAGCCCGTCGACGTCCTTTCCGGGATCGATCGCGGCGACGACCGCTTCCTGGTCGAGCCCGTCCGGGAGGGGCAGTTGCACCAGGATCCCGTCGACTGCGTCGTCGCGGTTCAAGTCGTCGACAAGCGCCAGCAATTGATCCTGGGTGATGTCGGCATCCGGTTCGTGGTGGATCGAGCGGATCCCGGCTTCCGCGCTCGCCTTGTGCTTGTTGCGTACGTACACCTCGGAAGCGGGGTCCGAGCCGACCAGCACGGTCGCGAGGCCCGGCGGGCGGCCGAGCTGGGAGGCGAGCTTCGCCGCCTCGGCAGCCACCTGCTCCCGCACCCGCGCGGCGACGGCCTTGCCGTCGATCACGCGAGCGGGACTCAACGCGCGACCTTGCGCACCGGCGCGTACTCGGCCATCAGCTTGCGCTCTGTGCCGTCGGAGGCGAAGCGGACGACGATCACCTGTCCCGGCTCGACGGCCGTGACGACGCCCTCCCCAAAGCTCGCGTGGACGATGTCGTCGCCGGTCAGGAACTCGACCGCCGGCTGGCGCGGCTGCGGGCGGGTGAGGCTCGCGGCCTGCCCCGAGCCGAGCCCCCAGCCCGTGAACTGCTCCTGGGAGGAGTAGCGCTCGGTCAGTTCGTCGGGAATCTCGCCGACGAAGCGCGACGGCAGTGCCATCCCGCCGACGCCGAAGATCCGCCGGTGGCGGGCGCTGGCGACGTACAGGCGCTTGCGGGCGCGGGTGACGCCGACGTAGCAGAGGCGGCGCTCCTCCTCGAGGTTGCCCTCCTCGACCGAGCGCGAGTGCGGGAAGACGCCCTCCTCGCAGCCGATCATGAAGACGACGTCGAACTCCAGCCCCTTGGCGTTGTGGAGCGTCATCAGCGTCACCATCTCGGTGTCCTCGCGGAGGCTGTCCTGGTCGCTGATCAGCGAGATCTGCTGCAGGAACTCTTCAAGGGGAGTCACCTCGGAGTCGCCTTCGAGCTCCCGGTTGGCGTCGAACTCGCGCGCCACCCCGACCAGCTCCTGGAGGTTCTCCACCCTGCCCTCGGCCTCGATCGTGCGCTCCGCCTCGAGCGCCTCGATGTATCCGGATTCCGACAGCACGGCTTCCACCAGATCGCCGACCGAATCGCCGCCGGCTCGCTGCCGCAGCGATGCCATCAGCTCCGCGAAACGATCGACGGCCTTCACGGCTGCGGCGGCGAGCCCGGGGACGGCATGCGCTCGCTCTGCCGTCTCCCAGGCGGTGGCGCCAGTGGTGTTGGCGTGCGAGAGCAGGCGCTGCTGCGTGCGCTGGCCGATCCCGCGCCGCGGGGCGTTGACGATCCGGGCGAAGGCGACCGCGTCGGCCGGGTTCTGGAGCAGCGTCAGGTAAGCGATCGCGTCCTTGATCTCGGCCCGCTCGTAGAACTTCGTCCCGCCGATCACCTGGTAGGGGACCTCGAAGCGGACGAGGATGTCCTCCAGTACCCGGCTCTGGGCGTTCGTGCGGTAGAAGACCGCGACCGCGGAGCGGTTGAAGTCCTCCTCGGTGGTCAGGCGGTCGATCTCGCCGGCGACGTAGCGCGCCTCCTCGTGCTCGTCGCCGAGCTCGGCGATCGTCACCGGCTCTCCCCTCCCCGCCTCGGTCCACAGCTTCTTCGGCTTCTGATCGCGGTTATTGGTGATCACCGCGTTGGCAGCGTCGAGGATCGTCCCGGTGGAGCGGTAGTTCTGCTCCAGCTTGATCACGGTCGTGTCCGGGAAATCCCGCTCGAACTCGAGGATGTTGCGGACCTCGGCGTGGCGGAAGCCGTAGATCGACTGGGCGTCGTCGCCGACGACGGTCAGGTTCCCGTGCTCCTCGGTCAGGAGCTGCAGCAGCCGGTACTGGGCGCGGTTCGTGTCCTGGTACTCGTCGACGAGCACCCAGCGGAACGAGCGCTGGTAGCGCTCGCGGACGTCGGCGAACAGCTCGAAGAGGTTGACGGCGCGGACCAGGAGGTCGTCGAAGTCCATCGCGTTGGCGGCGTGCATGCGCTTCTCGTAGATGCGGTAGACGTCGGCGACGGTCTGCTCGAAGAAGGAGCCCTGCTCCTCGGCGTAGTCCTCGGCGTCGAGCAGGCGGTTCTTGGCGCCGGAGATCTGCGCTCGCACGGCGCGCGGCGGGAAGCGCTTCGGGTCCACCTCCAGCTCCTCCATGCAGCGCTTCACCATCCGCAGCGAGTCGGCCTCGTCGTAGATCGTGAAGCTGCGCTTGTAGCCGAGCCGCTCGGCCTCGGCGCGCAGGATCCGCGCGCATGCGGAGTGAAAGGTCATCACCCACATCAGCCGCGAGACGCCGCCGACCAGCGCCTGGACCCGTTCGCGCATCTCGTTCGCGGCCTTGTTCGTGAACGTGATCGCGAGGATCTCGCTCGGCTTCGCCAGCCCTGTCGCGACCAGATAGGCGATCCGGTGCGTGAGCACGCGCGTCTTGCCCGAGCCGGCGCCGGCGAGCACCAGCAGCGGCCCCTCCCCGTGCTCGACTGCCTGGCGCTGGGGAGGGTTGAGGTCGGCGAGCAGGCGCTCGATGGGGTCCGCGCCCGGGGCTACAGGGGCACCGAGAGTGGCGTCGTCGGTCGCCGGTGGCATCCAGCCGAGCATAGAGCGGGGCGTGGCGGAGCCGGGCGCCTCCGAAACCCGAACGGCAGCACCGAGGGAGAAGCTCAGCCGCCGGCGGAAGTCGGACCGCGCTTCGGCCGCAATTCCTGCACGCGTTCCTCTGGAGGCGTTTCGCCGGCGAGCTTCGCGACCTGCTTCTCCAGGTCGCCGATCCGCTCCGACAGCCCCTTGATCGCGTCGGCGATCGGGTCGGGGAGGTGGATCCAGTCGGTGTCGGGGCCCTCGACCTTGCGGCCCTCGACCTTGACGGTGTGGCCGGGATTGCCGACCACGGTGGAGCCCGGCGGAACGTCGGCGATCACTACGGTATTGGCGCCGACCTTGGCCCCGTGGCCAACGGTGACCGGCCCGAGCAGCTTCGCCCCCGACCCGACGGTGACGTCATCCTCGAGCGTCGGGTGGCGCTTGCCGCGGGCGAAGCCGGTGCCTCCCAGGGTCACGCCCTGATAGAGGGTGACGCGGTCGCCGATCTCCGCCGTCTCTCCGATCACGACCCCCGAGCCGTGGTCGATGAAGAACTCGTTCCCGATCTCTGCCGCGGGGTGGATCTCGATCCCGGTCACCGCGCGGCTCGTATAGGAGAGCGCAAGCGGCACCACCGGGACGCCGGTCTCGTGGATGGCGTGGGCGACCCGGTGGGCGAGCAGCGCCTGCACTCCCGGCCACGTGGCGAGGATCTCGACCGTGCCGACGCCGCGCGCGGCCGGGTCGCGATCGCGCGCGGTCGTGACGTCGCAGGTGACCTCGCCGACGACGCGGCGCAGGGTGCCTAGCCCGAACATGAGGGCCAGCTCAGGGTGCAAAGAATGGCAGGGAGATGTAGCGCTCGCCGCCGTCGGGGACGATGACGACGATTCTCTTGCCGGCCATCTCGCGGTGCGAGGCGAGCTCGAGCGCGGCGTGGATCGCCGCCCCGGCGGAGATCCCGACCAGAAGCCCCTCGCGCGTGGCGGCGAGCCGCGCGCGTCTCGACCGCCGTCTCGTCCTCGACGGTGACGATCTCGTCCATCACTGAGCGGTCGAGCACCTCCGGGCACGAAGCCGGCGCCGATCCCCTGCAGGTTGTGCGGCCCGGGGTCGCCTCCCGAAAGCACCGGCGAGCGGGCCGGCTCGACGCCCACCACCTTCACCGACGGCCGCCGCTCCTTCAGCACCTGGCCGACGCCGGTGATCGTCCCCCCCGTCCCGACCCCGCAGACGAGCGCGTCCACCTCGCCGTCGAGGTCGCGCCAGATCTCCTCGGCGGTCGTGCGGCGGTGGATCTCGGGGTTGGCGGGGTTGTTGAACTGCTGCGGCATGAAGGCGTCGCGATCGGAGGCGATCTCCCGTGCCAGGTCGACCGCCTCGTTCATGCCGCCCAGCGAGGGCGTCTCGCGCACCACTGCTCCGTAGCAGCGAAGCAGCGCCGAGCGCTCCTTCGACATCCCCTCCGGCAGCGTCAGCACGAGGTGGTAGCCGCGCGCGGCACACACCATCGCCAGCGCGATCCCGGTATTCCCCGAGGTCGGCTCGACGATCACCGACCGCCCGCGCTCGATCTTGCCCTCCGCCTCGGCCGCATCGATCATTGCCACCCCGATCCGGTCCTTGACCGAACCGCCCGGGTTCATCGACTCGAGCTTCGCCACGACCTCTGCGTCGAGCCCGTCGCCGAGCCGGCGGAGGGCGACGAGCGGCGTGTTGCCGATTACGGCCGACGCCTCCCCTGCGACGCGGACTTGACCAACCCCTCACTCACGAGAGAAACCTGACGCGATCAGATGTGGTACATCGACGCACCGGAGCCCTCGGCCTCGCGGGCGGCGATGTCGGCGATCGTGGTTGCCGAGAAGACGGCGCGCAGGGCCTCGACGCCCTCCTCCCAGATGCCGCCGGCCTCCTTGCCCTCCTCCCCCACCCTGCCGTCGAGCGCCTGGACGACCTCGAGCACGGTGATCTCCTCGGCGGGGCGGGCGAGCGTGTAGCCGCCCTTGACGCCGCGGTGGCTGCTCGAGCAGGCCGGAGCGGCGCAGGGTCGAGAAGAGCTGCTCGAGGAACTGGACGGGCATCGCGCGGCGCTCGGCGATCGCGCCGATCGGGACCGGGTCGGGGCCGGAGCGGGCGAGCTCGGCCATCGCGACGACGGCGTAGCGGGACTTGGAGGTGACCGAGATCACGGCGTCAATGTTTCACAATCACCGGCTTGACTCTTCCCGCTCGCACCACCTTCACCCGCGCTCTGGCGCCGCTGGCGCTGATGGCGCTGATCTTCTTTCTCTCCTCGCTCTCCGATGCCGGGGGCGATCGGGAGACCTGGGAAATCGTGGCGCGAAAGCTCGCGCACTTCAGCGAGTACCTGCTGCTGACGCTGCTGTGGGCGTGGGCGCTGCGACCGCTCAGCGATCGAGCGCCGCTGATCGCGGCGGCGATCGCACTTCTCTATGCCGCCAGCGACGAGCTGCACCAGACCTTCGTCTCCGGCAGGACCGGGACGCCGCGCGACATCCTCATCGACGCGATCGGGGTGGCGATGGCATTGGCGCTGCTCCGATACCATCGGCGAGTCCGTTCGGTCGTCGTCGGAGAGGTCCGCGGGGAGTGAGTGATGCACGACGTTGCCTGGTTGTGGACGACCACCCTGTGGTCCGACTCGGGGTGCGCGAGCTGCTGGAGGACCGCTACGAGGTCGACGAGGCCGCGGATGGTGAGGGCGCGCTTCAGCTCCTGACGCGACGTCGGCGACTTCGACGTCGTCATCGTCGACACCGGCCGGATGTCGGGCGCCGACGGAAAGCAGGCCGGGACCGCGGTCATCCGCGCGCTGCTTAAGGCCCAGCCCGGGCTCGGCATCGTCGCGCACTGCGAGCGGCCGGAGCGCCACATCGCAACCGAGGCGATGCGCGCCGGAGCGCGCGCTTTCGTAGCCAAGAGCTCCCCGGCGCAGGAGCTGAGCCGCGCCGTCGAGGCCGCCGCCGACTCGGACACGTTCATCGATCCCGCCGCCGGCCCGCAGCAGCGCTCGGGCGCCGGCCGCGGCCTGACTAGGCGCCAGCGCCAGATCCTCCAGCTCGTCGCAGACGGTCACTCGACGGCCCAGGTCGCGCACGCTCTCGGGCTCAGCGAGGAGACCGTTCGCACCCACGCCAAGGCGATCCTCGCCCGCCTCGACGCTCGCGACCGCGCCCACGCCGTCGCGATCGCCCTGCGCGCGGGCGTGATCGAGTAGTAACGGCCGGCTAGATCCAGCCGCGGTCGCGGGCGATCAGCACGGCCTGCGCCCGGTCCACGGCGCCGATCTTGCCGTAGACGTTGTGCAGATGGGTCCGCACCGTGCTCGGCGAGAGCGACATTTCGCCGGCGATCTCCTTGTAGACCTTTCCTTCGGCGAGGCCGCGGAGAGCATCCAGCTCGCGTCCCGACAGCGGGCACGGCTCGCTGGTGCGACGACGCGACTGGCGCGAGTACGGATACTCGTAGAAGAGCGTCTGCATCTTCGCCTCGCTGATGCCGAGCGCTTCAGCGGTCTGGGTGACGCCCGCCTCCGAGACGGTGCCGCCGTGGGCGTGATGGGCGACCATGTCGGCGAGCTTCACCGCCGCGGCGATCCCGTCGGCATCCACCGCGTGGTGGCGCTCGATCGCGTGGGCGATTCGATCCGGAAGGCCCCAGCGACGGGCGAGCACCCCGCCGACCACAGCGTGGTCGATCCCGAGCTCGCGAAGCTCACCGGTGACGCGATCCTCCGGAGCCTCAGCGGCATCGGTTCCGAGCTGCGCGTAGGAGGCATGCAGCCGCGCCAGCACCAGCTTGCCGACGTCGTGCAGCAGCGCCGCGACCGAGATCTCGTCCTGGCCCGGAAGCCTGGCCATCTCGCCGATTCGCTCGGCTGCGGCGCGGGTGGCAATCGCGTGACGCGCGAAAGCGGTCCGGAAGGCCGCGCCAGCCGTTGGTGCCGTGCTGGAAGAGCTCGTAGGTGTCGAGCTCCTCGACGATCCTGCGCGACACCCTCCGCGGTGAGCGTGTCGATGGCCTGCGGAACCCCGGAGACCGAGCCGCGCCCGGACCCGTAGCCGTTGTTGGCGGCCCGCATCACGGCGATCGCAAGCGCTGCATCCGCCTCCACCGCCTGGACGAGATCGTCGGCGGACGGACTCGGGTTCGCCGCCAGCTTCACCACGCGACGCTGTGACTCGGCGAGAACGGGAAAACGCTCTACCTCCTGAACGCGGCCGCCAGGCGCTGGCCGCCGCTTCCACGACCGGCTGCGGGTGCCTGGTTCGCGGGGCCTCCTGCGCGAGCTTCTTCGGCTTGGCGGCTGTCGGCATGCCTGCGTGGCGGGTCTGCAGGGTTGGGCCTCGCGGCATCCTTGCCTGGCCCACTAACCTCATCGGCACAGTCGAGGGTCGGTCTTTAGCCCTCAAGCAAGCTTTTCGAGCGCGGCCTCGATGCGGGCGATCGCCTGCTCCGCCCGAGCGCGGCCAGCGTCTCGAAAATGCCGGGTGAAACGGTGCCGCCGGTGAGCGCCACGCGCAGCGGCTGGAAGAGCTGTTTCGGCTTCACGCCCTCCCGCTCGAGCACGCCCCGCAGCGCCGTCTCGATCGAATCGACGTCGAACCGGTCGAGATCCCGCAGCCTCGGACAGCGCCGCTCGAGCAGTGGCCGCGCCTGCACCGTCATCCGCTTCTCCCACGCGGCCGGGTCCGTCTCCGGCTCGCCGAACAGGAACCCGACCAACGGCCACACCTCGGCCATCGTCTGGGCCTTCTCCTGCACGACCTCGGAAGCGATCCGCCGCCGCTGCGGCTCGGCCGACGTGAACGCGGCGAGGGCCTGCGGTTCGTTCGCCGCCAGGTACTCCGACAGCCGCTGCTCGTACTCGGAGGGGTCGAGCTCGCGCATGTAGCGACCGTTCATCCACCGCAGCTTCGCCTCGTCGAAGACCGCCGAGGAGCGGCCCACCTTCCCGAGCTCGAAGCGCTCCACCAGCTCGTCCGTCGAGAGCAGCGTGGCGTCGTCCGTCGTCCCCCAGCCCAGCAGCGCGAGGTAGTTGCGAACGGCGGCGGGCAGGTAGCCGGCGTCGCGAAGCTCCTGCACGGAGGCGGCGCCGTGGCGCTTGGAGAGCTTCTTCCCGTCGGGGCCGTGCAGCAGCGGCAGGTGCGCGTAGCGCGGCGGATCGAAGCCCGAGCGCGCTCAGGACCTGAAGCTGCTTCGGCGTGTTCGAGAGGTGGTCGTCGCCTCGGACCACATCGGTGATCTCCATCTCGGCGTCGTCGACGGCGACCGCGAAGTTGTAGAGGACCGAGCCGTCACCGCGGGCGATCACGAGGTCGTCCTGGAGCCGGTTCTCGAACCGGACCTCGCCGCGGATGACGTCGTGGACGACGGTCTCGCCCTCGTCGGGCCAGCGCAGCCGGATCGCGGCGCCATCGCCTCTCGCTCGGCGTCGCCGCGGTACCCGGCGTTGCCGTGCGCCTGCTTCCACGCGCGGACCTCCTCGCTGCTCGCCGGGTCGCCGTACGCCTTCCCGGCGGCGAGCAGCTCCTCGATCCGCGCGCGGTGGCGCTCGGCGCGCGCCGCCTGGCTCACGGGGCCCTCGTCCCAATCCAGCTCCAGCCATCGCAGCGCCTCGAGGATCTGCTCGACGTTCTCCGGGGTGGAGCGCTCGCGGTCGGTGTCCTCGATCCGCAGCACCATGGTCCCGTTCGTTCCGCGGGCGCAGAGCCAGTTGTAGAGTGCGGTCCGGGCCCCTCCGATGTGCAATTCGCCGGTCGGCGAGGGGGCGAAGCGGACTCGAAGGGACTCGCTGGACATCAATGCTGATCGGCGCGCATGTTTCCACAGCGGGCGGCCTGGACAAGCGTCATCGAGCGCGGGATCGAGACTCGCTCCGACGCGATTCAGATCTTCAACCAGAGCCCGCGGATGTGGCGTCCGACGCGCTACACCGACGAAGACTGCGCGGCCTTCCGCGCAGCGATGGACGGATCTCGCGTCAAGGAGGTGGCGGTCCATGCCGTCTACCTGATCCACACCCCGTCGGCGGATCGGGAGGTCCGGACCAAGTCGCTCGCATCGCTCACGCACTCGCTTCGGCTTGGGGATGAGATCGGCGCGATCGGCGTCGTCCTGCATGCCGGCTCGGGGAAGGACGCGCCGATGGCGACGGCGCTGAAGCGCTCCGGCGAAGATGATCGGGGAGGCGCTCGCGTCCACCGACTCCTGCCGGCTGCTGCTCGAGAACACGGCCGGCTCCAAGGGCAATCTCGGGCGTGACTTCGACGAGCTTGCGGCGCTGCTGGACGCTGGGGCGGCGATCCGCGGATCGGCTTCTGCCTCGACTGCTGTCACCTGCTCGCGTCCGGATACGAAGTCAGGAGCGACGAGGAGCTGAGCGCGGTCGTCGACGAGTTCGACGCCAAGGTCGGGCTCGACCGCCTCTTCTGCCTGCACGTCAACGACTCGGCCGTCCCGCTGGGAGGCAACCGCGACAAGCACGCCAACCTCGGGGAGGGCGAGCTGGGACGGAAGGGGCTCTCGGCGTTCCTCTCCGAGCCGCGATTCGAGGATCTGCCGGCGCTGCTGGAGGTCCCGGGTCCCGACGGCAGTGGACCCGATCGCAAGCAGGTCGAGATCGCCAAGCGGCTTCGTGCCCAGGGACTCAGGCGACGCGCGAAGGCCGTGACGAGCTAGGCGCCGCGCAAGCGGCGCGGGGGGTCAAACCTCGCCCTGCCCCGGGACGCTGATCAGGATCTCGCCGGGGTCGTCGATCCCGAACTCGTCACGCAGGCGGCGTTCGATCTCGCTGCGACTCGACCCCGCCACGGCCATCTGCGTGGCCAGCAGGCGCGCGTCCTCCGATACCCGACCGACGATCCGGAGCCGCTTCCCCTCGGCGGCACGCCGCTCCCACTTGCTCCTCGCGCTCGGAGGTCGCTTGCCCGCTCGCTCAAGGGCTCGGCTCGCGAGCGCTCGCGCTCGTGTGCCTGCTCGATCGAGGCGTGCAGGCCTTCCAGCGGGCTCAGCTCGGCTTCAATCGCCTCGCTCGAGCGCCGGGTGGCCGACCGCAGCTCCGCTTCAGCGTGTCGCTCGAGCGCCGCGTGGCCGACCGCACCTGCGTTGCCGCTCGGCATCCTCGAGCACGCGCTCCACTCGAGGTCGCGAACCGCGGCGTCGAGCACTTGGAGGAGGCGATCGGAGCGGTGCTTGATCTCCGAGGCCTGCTCGAGCAGATCGTCGGTCAGCTCCGACAGCAGCCTTACTCGTCGAGGATGAGGCGGTCCGCGCGTTGCCGGGCGTCTTCCAACAGACTCTTAGCCTCCGCCTCGGCGTCCTGGAGGATGCCCTCGATCACCGACTGCACGCGCCGGCTGGCGGCGGCGCCGACGCTCTCTGGATCGAAGCCCCCGGATGGTCGTCGGCGAAGTGTGGTCGTGCATCGTAGGTTCATATTCTCACTCCCCCGCATGTCGGAAAAGCGCGGGCACGGTCAGCAGCACGATTTTCAGGTCCAACCAGGGCGACCAGTTCTCGATGTAGTAGTTGTCCCACTCGGCGCGGTCGGCGACCGAGGTCCTGCCGCGCAGACCGTGGACCTGCGCCCAACCGGTAATCCCGGACCTGACCCGGCTGCGGTCCGCGTAGCCGTCAACGTGCAGGTCGAACAGGTGCGCGAACTCCGGCCGCTCCGGGCGAGGGCCGATCAGCGACATCTCGCCACGAACGACGTTGAGGAGCTGCGGAAGCTCGTCGAGCGAGGTGCGACGCAGGAGCGCCCCGACCGGGGTCCGGCGGCCCTCCCCCTCTTCGCCGCCCGGGGCGAGCCCGTCCTCGAGCGTGGACCTGGTCGGCCCGTCCCCGTTCGACGTGCCGGTCATCGTCCGGAACTTGACCAGCTCGAACTCGGTCCCGTCGATGCCCACGCGTTGCTGACGGAAGAGGATCGGCCTCCGCATCGTCACAAGGATGGCGAGCGCGCTCGCCGCCATCAGCGGCCACAGAAGCGCGATCGCGAGCACCGCAAAGATGCGGTCGACGGCGTACTTGATGGCGAACGGGTAGCCGCGAGGGTCGCTGGACCGAACGGATAGCAGCGGCAATCCCCCGAGACGCTGCACCTCGACGTGGTCGGGAACGCCGCCGAAGAGCCTGGGAACGACCGAGACTCCGACGCCCAGCTCCTGGCAGCGACGCGCGAGTTGCAGCTCGATCTCGTGCGAGCTGCGCGAGAAGGCCACGATCACGTGCTTGATCCCGAGGTCGCGCACCGCATCGGTGAGACTCGAGGAGAAGAGCGTCGGGTCGTCCGCGTCCTCGATCTCGCTGCCCAGCACCGGCAGCCTGAACTCGGTGTCGATCACAAGCGGGTCGCGGTCGAAGAACGCCACCGGGTCGAGCCCGAACCCGGGCCGCTCCTTGAGACGGCGCACGACGAGGTGCCCGACGCGCCCGGCGCCGACCACCAACGTCGGAAGGCCGGATGTCCCGCGCCTGCGGCGGCCTGCCTCCAGCACCGCCAGCGAACCTCTGCCGGCGACGACGAAAGCGGTGGCAAGCAACCACACGCCGAATCGCGTGATCAGCCGCTTGCGGATCATCGGTTAGCAAGATCTGCAAGAACGCGACCACCACGGCGGCTATCGCGGTGGCGGCGGCGATCGACCGTAGGTCGTCGAGGAAATGCCGGGCGAAGCGGGGGCGGTAGAGCCCGAAGGAGCGGAGCAGCACGATCGTGAGAATGGAGAAGCCCACCAGCGACCCGACAGCCGCCTCGGGAATCTCGGCCGCCGTGGCGCTGATCGCGACCCCGGCCGCGATCAGCATCGCCCCGTCGAGCGCGAGCCTGCCTACAGCAAACCCCGGCCTGCGGCGGCGAGGCCGCGGCGAGAGCGCCTGAACCAGTGCTTCTCGCGAGTGGCCGTTCAGCGAGTGGCCGTTCAGGCTCGCGCGGTATGCCCGTTCGTACTCGGGGCGCGCAACTTGGTCACGGGATCCTCAACGGCAGGGGCCATCTCGCCCCCCTGACCGATTCCACTTCCGCACGGCAATCTCCCCTCAGCCCCGTCGATTATGTGTGACCTCCACAAGACTAAACGCAGACGCTCACCATTGGTTAGCAAGTGCGCAGCGCTTAACCAGGTAATAACGAGTGACGATCCTGGGCATGGAGGTGCGTGAAATCCCCAAAATCGCTCCGCTGCGGCTAGCTCGCCGGGCCCCGTAGCTGGGATAATGGCGCCGCGGTGAGTAAAGCAATGTCGAAATTAGACGACAACTCTGGTATGTCACCGGAGCAATCGCAGCTCTCGCCGCGTGAGGCGGCGAGCCTGCTCGGCGTCTCCATCGCAACCTTGCGCCGCTGGTCCGAATCGGGCCGGATCGTGGCCGAGCGAACCGCCGGCGGCCACCGCCGGTTCTCGACCGCGGAGGTGCAGCGAGTGCTCGCCAACGGTCGGGCGCCGGGGCAGGCGTTCGCGCTCAGGCCCCCGCTCCGGCCGCTGCCCGAGCTTGCGCGGATGACCTCGGAGAAGCGCAAGGAACTTTTCGGGAGAGTTGAGCGGAGCCTCTATTCCGACGGGCCCCAGGGCTGGTTCGCCACTGCCAGGGGGCAGCGGCACGGGGAAAGCCTGCTGGAGGCGATTGGGGAGGCAGCCGCCGGCGGGGACTACGAGATCGCGCTCGAGGCGGCAAGGGAGCTCGCCGGCGCCGCGTTCTCGTCCGGTGTGGGGATCGTCGAGTGCGACTCGATGCTCGAGCTGCTGGCCGCCACTGTCACGCGCAGCCTCTTCGGCGGGGATCGCGCTGAGGTTGGACCGGCGAGACGGCTCTTCGTTTCGGTGCGACAGACGCTCCTGGAGGCGTACGCGCGCGCCTGGCGCTCCCAAACGCCGGAAGGCCGTTCGGAGTCCTCGCCATCCGGGCTTCAGATGCTCGTCGAGGAGCTGGCGCAGCTGCACGAGGTGCGCGCTGCGATCGCTCTTTCCCCGGAGCCCGACGGGCTCGGACTGCGCCCGGCGGCGGCAGCGGCTGCTCCGGGCGAGGAATTGCCGTCCGTCCCCTCGCGAGTAGCACCCGGAGAGGGACCGATCGGGCGCGTGGCAGCCGAACGCCGCGCTCGGCTCGTTCGCTGGCCGTCGAACGGTGCTGGCTCTGCGGCGGCGAGGCCGAGTTCCTTGCCGCTCCGATGCGTTGCGGGGACCGCCTGATGGGCGTCATCTGCTTGCTCATCCGCGGCGTTCGCCCGATCGGGCAGCGCGACCTGCTGCTATTCCAGGAGCTGGCCGACAGGGCGGGATCGGCGCTGGAGGGTTCTGTGGAAGGCGGGAACCCGGTGACGATGAAGGCGCTGGGCGCGGCGTTCAGAGCCGGGTGGTCGACGCCGGTGCTGGCCGAGGTCGAAGGCCTCGACTCCGCCGGACCGCGCGCCGGCTTCAGGTCAGGCGACGCCCCCGTCGCCTAGCTCGCTATCGCCTCCTCCGCGTCGGCGTAGATCGTCACCTGGCTCTCGAAGCTCGCCATCTGGAGCGCGCGGAGGATTTCGGAGTCCGGTGGGACGACGGTGCAGAAGCGCTGACGGCGGCTGGCCAGGCGGGAGCCCAGGTCGAACAGGAGCTGGATCCCCGTGCTCTCCAGGAACGTGACCGCGGACATGTCCAGGATCAATCCGGAGGCGGTGTTGGGGATCCGAGCGAGCAGCGCCTGTCCGAGGGCGTCGGCGTTCGATGCGTCCACCTCGCCCGCGATCCGCGCGAGCAGTACCCCGTCACGAAAGTCGAACTCGACGCCGGCGAGTTCGCCCTTTCCAATCGATGATGGCGGCTCATTCCTCATTTGATCCATCGCAGAGTACGAGGAACGCCTCGACGACGGTAGGGTCGAATCGAGTTCCCGCGCCAGCGCGCAGCTCCTCCTTGGCTCTGTCAGGAGACAGCGGCGCCCGATACGCGCGGCTGCCCTGCATCGCGGCGTACGCTCCCGCGACGGAAAGGATCCGGGCCTCGATCGGAATCTCCTCCTCGCGCAGCCCCAGCGGATAGCCGCTCGCATCCATGCACTCGTGGTGGGAGGCGATCCATTCGGATGCCTCCCCCACGTCGGTGTTCCGGACCATGCGCGCGCTGATCTCGGGGTGACGGCGAAGAACGCTCCACTCGTCTGAGCCGAGCGCATGCGGTGAGGAGAGCATCTCCTCCGGGATTCCGATCTCCCCGACGTCCTGCAGCCGAGCGGCGAGCCCGAGCTGCTCGGCATGCTCGGCGGAGAACCCCAGGATCCGGCCGAGCATCGCGGCGTACAGGCCCGAACGCCAGGTATCGCCGTTGCCGCCCTTGCGCCGATCGACCTCCTCCGCGAGCGAGAGCAGCATCGCCGTTCGCCCCCCGCCGCGACGCTTCGCGCCGATGATGGTCCGCGCGCGGCCGAGGTCCTTGGCGGTGTACAGGGCCCGGTCCGCGGATCGCATCAGCTCCCTTGCAGCCGCACCGTGATCTGGAAATGCGACCACCCCGCAGCTCGCTGTGAAGGACATGATCCAACCCTGAAACTCCAAATCGATCGCGTGCCGGAGTCGCTCAGCGGCTCGAAAGGACTCCGGCAGCGATGTCTCCGGGAGCAGAACCGCGAACTCCTCTCCCCCGATCCGCGCAACGATGTCGGGCGTGCGGGCGGATCGCCGCAGCGCCTCGGCGACGCGGACCAGAGCCGCGTCGCCGGCCTCGTGACCGAGCTCGTCGTTGACGCGCTTGAAGTTGTCGAGGTCGAGGACCGCGAGGCCCAGGGGCCGAGGGTCACGCTGGGCGCGCGCCAGTTCCTCCTCGAATCGCTCCTCGAACCCCCGGCGGTTGACCAGCCCGGTCAGGGGATCGGTGCGGGCAGCGCTCTCGAGCGTGGCAAGCAGCCGATCCTCGCGCGATCGCAGCGCCGCCACGAGCACGCCCGCCACAGCAAGGCCCCCCATGATCGACGCGCCCAGCAGAGTCAACGTCGGCCTGCCGCTCTCGGCACTGAGGACGATCGCGAACGCGTCCACCGCCGCCAGCATGCAGAGAATGGCGATCCATGCCGGGAACAGGTAGGCGGCCGCGACCACGACCCAGAAGAGGAACATCGCGTAGGCGCCGACAACGGCATGACCGCTGTCGTAGGCGGCCAGGCCAAGGACCACGATGCCGATGAACGGGGCAGCCCGCAGCAGCCACAACGGCATGCGATTGAAGCCGGCCAGCAGCGCCAAGCTGACGAGGTAGGCGAGCAGGAGCGGTCCGCCCACCTCGACGAGGGCGCGGTCGGGAACCTCGGGCAGCAGCCGCGCGAGCAGCATCAGCAACGCCCCGCCGGCAAGCAGGTAGGCGAACGTCCTGGTGATCGTCGCCTGGTCCTCGGCGGCCCGCCGTCCGGGCTCGGAAGCCGAGGGCCAGAGGATCCGCCGCACCCCGCCTAAGCGCGCACCGGAGGATGTATTGGCACCAACCATTCACGTTCCCTGTGGTAATCCAGCCCCCCGGCGATGGCTCGGCCACGCACGTGTCGGAGCCAGGATATTCGTACTCGGTTACTTCAAGAACGCGGGGGACGAGCGGCGGTTGCCTCTTCACCGATTACTGCACTTGTCCAGTTGTGGGCTCGGCGAGGGACCGGCTGGTGTGAGGTGAGCGCGGAAGCCTCGCAGGCCTTGGGGTGGCAGTCCGGCTGGGAGCCCACCAGCTCCCGCTGGCGGCGGATCTCGATCAAGAACTCGTTGCAGCCGTCGCATGCAAGCAGGTGCTCGCGCAACACCCTGCGGCGCAGCGCACCGCCTCGCAGCTCCGCGAGCTGCCGCCGAATCTCCTCGCAGCTCGTTTCATGCGCCTCCCTGATCCGGGCGAGGGAAGCACGCGCCCGAAAGACAAGCGACTTCACCTTCGCCCGATCGCAGCCGAGGATCTGCCCGATCTCCTCTCCCGACAGCGACCCGAGGCTGGTCAGCAACAGCGCCTGACGCTGGTCGCCGGGGAGACGTGAGATTCCGGAAAGCAGCGCACGCAGGTCCTCGCGCTGCTCGACCGTCTCGGCGAGCACCGATGCGGAGGGCTGTGACTCGTCCTCGAGCGGGTCCGCCTCTCGGATCCGGCGCCGCCTGATCATCGAGATGCACTCGTTGCGGGCAATCGCGTACAGCCACGGCTTCAGCAGGATCTCGTTCTCGTTGGCGTGCAGGGTTCGATAGGCCTTGAAGAAGGTCTGCTGCACGGCGTCCTCGGCCTCCTGCTGAGAGCCGAGCATGTGGCGCGCGAACCCGAGCAGCGCCGACGAGTGGCGCTCGTGCATCGCCTCGAAGGCGCGCTCGTCACCGGCTCTGACCGACGTGACCAGATCGCTGTCGCCGACGAGGCGCAGCGTTCGCAGCGTCCGATGCTCGCGATGACCGTTGCGTGGATCGACGGCAATCGGGGTCGGCAGGCCATCGTCGGCCGCCGCCAACTCCATCGTCGCCATCTTCGCCGTCGGCGCCAAGTTCCTCCTCCGTGAAGGCCCGTCGCCCATGCGAGCCCGCAGCGATCGCTGCCGTGTCGCAGGAAAGATCGCGGCTGGGACCACCGACTCCGCCCACACGTAGGTTTTTTGTCGTCGAGCGGCAGATATCCGCCGCTGAGCGGGAGTTTTGTGCGCGTTTTCCTGCTCAGGTCAGCCGCGGCCGTTGCGGCCGAAGCGCCGGCGGAGGATGACGTTGGAGCCGTCCGCACCGGTGTCGACGTCAACGGAATCCATCAGCCCCTGCATCAGCAGCAGTCCCAACCCCCCGCTCCCCGGAGCCCGCGCGCGCCACCTGCCACGGTCGCTGACCGTGATCTCGAGCGACCCGTTCTCGCACACCCCGGAGACGCGAAAGGTCGCGTCGCCCGGCGGGTAGGCGTGCTGGATCGCGTTCGTGCAGGCCTCGCCGCAGGCGACGAGCACGTCATAGACCTCATCGGCGCTGCCACCGATGCCGTTCAGCCACAGGTTCAGCGACTGGCGCAGGGGGGCCAGCGCACGAGGATCGGCGGGGACCACGCGCTCGAATTCCAGCACAGCCGGCTTCAGCTGAACGGCGACCACGGCGACATCGTCCGCCGCCGCGTCGGTGAGCATCGCCCCCAGCAACCGCTCGCACAGCGCCTCGGGCTCGGCTGTGCCCGGTATCCCCGCCGCAAGCAAACGCTCCAGCCCCTCGTCGAGCGAGCGGCCGGGGCGCTCGATCAGGCCGTCGGTGTAGAGCACGAGTGACGAGCCGGGGCCGAGCGTGATCACCGTCTCCTCGTAACCGGGGTACGTGGCGACCCCGAGCGGAGGCGCCTGCTCTCCCGTCACCAGCCGCCCGGAGCCGGACTCGGACTCGAGAAGCAACGGTGGCGGGTGTCCCGCGACGGCGATCCGCACCATCCCATCCAGCTCCAGGAGCGCGTACGCCAGCGTCGCCATCGCACCCGGCTCCAGCTCGCGCACGTACCGGTTCATCAGCTCGAGCACGACCGCGGGCGAATCTCCTCCGAGGGCGTAGGCACGAAGCGCGCTCTGAAGGTGGCCCATCCGGGCCGCCGCCTTGATGCCGTGGCCGGCGACGTCGCCGATCACGACTCCCACACGCCCATCCGACAGCGGCACCACGTCGTACCAATCGCCGCCCACGCGGGCCTCGGACGATCCCGCCTGGTAGCGGGCCGCGAGGCTGAAGCCGGGGATCTCAGGCAGCGCCTCAGGGAGCAGGCTGCGCTGCAGGGTCTGCGCAACCTGATGCTCCTGGCGCGTCGAGCGATCTGCGCGTCGGAGGCCCTCGAGGGTCGCGTCGAGGAGCGGATCGCCCTCCTGGCCGCCGCCGCCCGGCTGGTTTTTGCCCCGATCGGGTGATCCCCGGTTCACGTGTCCATCCAAAGCCGCTCGTCATGAGGGCATGATGGAGCGGAAAGTCTAGACCTGACGCACGATTCAGGCGCCAGTTTGTGTTTCACCCAAACCATCGGCCGCCACGGGCGTTGACTAAACCAGAGCGGGCGCGCCACCGGGAAACCCCTGACGGCGCTCGCACGGATTGCTTCATGTTTGCCGAACCGGCCAACCCGATACCGACCGCCAGCGGCCTCGATCGGCTGGAGGAGTCCCGCGAGGACCTCGCCAAGCGCTGGCTTGTGAGGCTGATCGAGCGCACTGCCCTGAGCGACCTCGAGGACCTTCCCGTCGCCTGGATCGTGCGCGAGGGGCCGCCGCTGATCGCGGATATCGTTCGCGAGCTGGAGCGTGGAGACAGGCGCTCCTCCGAGGGGGCCTCGGCGCTCGCCAAAGCCCGCGCCACAGACCTTCTGGCGCTGCGGCGCGGCGAGCGGGCAGCCTCAGAGCTGGCCCACGACATCGGCGCGCTCCAGGCGCTGATCGTGACGGCGCTGCACAGCGAGGCGGCCGAGCGTGATCAGTCGTTCGCGGAATCGGTGCAGAGGCTCGCGGACGTGTTCGCCGACATCCACGCCGCGGTCGCAGAGACGCTTGTGCACGAACGCACCAGCGAGGCCAAGCGCGATCCGCTCACGGGGCTGCCGGGCCAAACTGAGCTGGACGAGTGGATGTCGGCGTTGATCGCGGACAGCGAGCGCTACGGGCGACCGTTCGCCTTGCTCGGAGTCGATCTCGACGGCCTGAAGCGGATCAACGAGGCCTTCGGACGGCGAGCCGGCGATGCGTTGCTGATCGCCGTCGGCGGGCTGCTGCGCAACGAGACCCGCACCGTCGACCGAGTCTTCCGCATGCGCCACGACGATTTCTGCGTCCTCGCGCCCAACCAGGAGGCGCAGGACGTCGTCTCCCTGGCACAGCGCCTGCGGAAAGTCGTGGAAATCTCCCAGTCCGACAACGAGCCACGCGTCGACGTCTCCATCGGGGTCGTCTCCTGCCCCCGCCACGGCAACGAATCTGAGGCTTTGCTGAGCGCCGCGACCGAGGCGCGATACGCGGCGAGGGCGTCGGGCGAGGGCGTCTCGGTCGGCGCTTAGCCGTCAAAACGCAAGATTTCTGCAAAATTGCCTGCTCGGACTTGCGAAATGCGCCGAAATGCGCGACAACTGTCCTGGGAGGGGGCTCCGGGCTCACTCCAACGAGGGCAAATAGAGCGCAATGGCCGGAATACGGACAAACGCAGCGGCGGAGATGCTCGGCGTCAGCCCGAGCACGTTGCGGAGCTGGGAGAGGCGCCTTGGCTTCCCGCGCCCGCAGCGAACGCAGGGAAATCACCGTCACTACGACATCACCGAGCTCGAGGCGCTGCGCGACGCTCTCACCGAGACGGGTGAAATCTCTACAGCGGTCGAGGTCGCGAGGCGACGCGGCCCCGGCGTGGCGTCGCCGGCCCGCCTGATCCGCGCCTTCGACAGCTTTGACGAGCCGGCGGCGGACCGCGAGATGGAGCAGGCTCTCGCGCTGCGATCGGTTGAGCGCGGCGTCGAGGAGGTGCTGCTGCCGGCGCTCGAGACCACCGCCGGCCGTCCGGGACACAACGCCGAGCTGGAGTTCGCGACGCGGTGGGCGACCGGCTGGCTCCACTCGGCGCGGCGCCTGGCGCCCGTGGCGAGCCGCGTCGAGGGCGTGCTCCTGCTCGACGCCGGCCCCTCTCCGGGCGTGGAAGCGCTCTACACCCAGGCGCTGGAGCTGTCATTGCGTCGGGCCGGCCTGCGGGTGCTGCTGCTTTCGGCGGATCTCGAAGCGGACCAATTTGAGAGTGCGATCAGGGCGCTGGACCCGGTGGCGGTCGTGCTGTGCGGCTCGCAGACGCGCCTCGACGTGGTTGGCGAGCCGCTTCGCACCCTCGTCCGCCGCGGGCGAGGATCGCGGGTATTCGGCTTCCGCGGCGCACGCCTGGTCGAGGGCCCGGAGGGCGTGCCCGGGCTCGGCGCGACGCCGATCGAGGCGACCGAGCGACTGCTCGGCGAGCTCGGGGCTCGTTCCCTCTCGTAGCCATGGAGGCGCGGCCGACCGCAGCGGTGCTCGCGCTGGAGGCGGTGGCGCTGGCGGCCGCGGTGGTCGTGGCGGTGCTGAGCGACTCGCAGGGCGACTGGGACCCGGGGCTGTTCGTGGTCCTGGTCGCGATCGCGATGGCCAGCGACCTGACGGCGGTCGAGACCGCCGCCAGCGGGATGAAGATCTCGGGCAGCTTCCTGGCGATCGTGGTCGCGATGGTGCTGGTGGGCGCCGCGCCCGCCGCCGTGATCGCGGTCGCCAGCATCTTCGCCGGCTGGATGCGCAGCCGCTACCCCGCTCCCGACCTGCTGATCAACCTGGTCACGTACGCCTGGTTCCCGCTGTTGGGTGGAATCGCCTTCAAGGAGGCGGCGGAGGGGCTGGGGTTCACCAATGCGGACCCGGGCTTCTACATCCTCGTGCTCGCCCTCTTCTGCTGCGCCCTGATCCTCAACTTCAGCGCCATCGCGGCGTACTCGAACTACATCGAGGGAGGCCGCTTCCTCGCCCGGGCGCGAACCGGGCTGGTGCCGATCCTGCCCTCCGAGCTGGCCTCCGCGCTGCTCGCAGTGGGGACCGTCTACCTGTACGTCGAATCGGGCCTGGCGGCAATCGCGATGCTGGCGATAGTGCTGCTGACCTTCCAGTACCTGCTCGCTGCGCTGCTGCTGTCCCAGCGTCGCGCTGAGGAGCTCGACAAGCGCACGCGCCAGCTCGCCGGCTTCCAGGCCGCACTGCTCGGCGCGCTTCTGCGCACCCTCGATCTCCGCGATCACACGACCGCGCACCACAGCGCCGCTGTCGCGCGCTACTCGCGCGACCTCGCAGCCGAGGCGGGGCTCGATCAGGAACAGCAGGACCTCGCCCACACAGCCGGGCTTCTGCACGACATCGGCAAGTTCGTATTCCCCGACGAGCTCCTGAACCACGACGGGCCGCTGACCGAGCCCGACTGGGAGCAGATCCGGATGCACCCCTACGAGGGCGCCCGACTGGTTTCGGAGGTGGACGGATACCAGCCGGTGGGCGAGATCATCCTCGCCCATCACGAGCGCGTCGACGGTCTCGGCTACCCCCGTGGCCTGCACGGCGAGCAGATCCCGGAGATCGCGCGCATCATCGCGATCGCCGACACCTACGACACGCTCACAGCGCGCGACTCCTACAAGCGCCCTGTCTCCTGGTTCGAGGCCGTCGAGGAGCTGCGAGCAGTTTCCGGGTCACAGCTCGACGGGCGCTTGGTCGAGCTGTTCGAGCAGGTGCTGGAGCGCGAGGACGTCGACTACAAGCACGGCGAGAGCATCGACCTCGAGGCCGAGCTGACCATCGAGCCGCTGTCCTACCTCCGTACGAGGGGCGGCAGGCAGCCCGATGGCCCACGCCGGTTCCGCTAACCGGCAGCTCCTGAACACCAAGAAACCGGCGGGCCGCTAAAGCGAACCGCCGGCTCCTGAACGCGTTAAAGGGTGCAATGCACCATGTCGCGAATCGAGTCCAAGTCGCGACGAACGTGAGTTGAACGTCAGTTCCGCCCCATCCAACGGGGAACGATCAGCGGCGGTAGCCCATTGCATCTTCCTTCCGTGGGGAACGATCCAAAAGCTCTATCGGCACCATTTTGCAAGTTCTTGAACGGTTCTGGGCCGAAATCACGCTATTAAGCTACACGAAATTTGCAATTTCCGCAACTATTGACTAGCGACTGACCGCAAATGGGCGCTGCGCTACGCACGCTGAAGCTGCCCGGCTTCCGCAACCTCGCGCTCGCCTACGCGGTCAACGAACTCGGCGACTGGCTGGGCCTGATCGCGCTTGCGGTGCTCGTCTTCGATCAGACCGGGGACCCGCTCGCGACCACAGCGCTCTTCCTCGCCACGCAATTCCTTCCCGCACTGCTGGTGCCGCTGCTCGTCCCCCGGCTCGAGGCGCACAGGGTGCGGAGGACGCTTGCCGGCCTCTACCTCGGGGAGGCGGTGCTGGTGACGGCGCTGGCGGTACTGGCCGGCGACTTCGTGCTCGGCGCCGTGATCGCACTCGCTGCCGTCGACGGGGCACTGGCGGGGAGCGCCAGGGCGTTGACCCGCGCCGCTTCGGGCTCGATCCTGAAGCCGGCCGGCCTGCTGCGCGAGGGCAACGCCGTCCTCAACATCGCCTTCACCGCGGGCGCGGCCCTCGGCCCGGCGCTTGGCGGGCTGGTGGTTGTTAGCGCCGGCGTGCAGGCGGCTCTGCTGGTGGACGCCGCTTCGTTTGTCTGCGTCGCGGTCGTGGTGGCGGTGGCTCGCGGGATCCCCCAGGCCGCGCTCGAGACGAGCAGCTGGCTGGGGCGGCTGCGAAACGGCATCCGCTACGTGCGCGAGCGGCCGATTCTGCGCCGCCTCCTCGGCGCCCAGGCGGCGGCCTTCGTTTTCTTCGCCGTCGTGATCCCGATCGAGGTGGTGTTCGCCAGCGAGACGCTGGGCGAGGGCGACGGCGGCTATGCGGCGCTGCTGGCGAGCTGGGGTGCGGGGATGGTGGCGGGAAGCATCGCCTTTGCGGTCCTGCGACGGCTTTCGCTGTGGGCACTGCTGGGGTTCGGCACGCTGGCGATCGGCGTCGCGTACCTGGCGACGGCATTCGCTCCATCGCTGATCGTGGCGTGCGCCGCGTCCGTCATCGGCGGTGCCGGCAACGGGGTCCAGTGGGTGTCGCTGATGAGCCTGCTGCAGGAGCGAGTCGGCCCCGCCTACGAGGCTCGCGTGCTCTCACTCCTGGAGGCGATCGCGAGCGCGATGCCGGGACTCGGGTTCGTCATCGGCGGCGCCGTTGCCGCAGTGGTCTCGCCTCGGGCCAGCTACGCCGTGGCAGGCGCCGGGGTACTGGCGATCCTTGCCGTTGTTGCGTTTATCCTCCGGCGCAGCGAGTCGAGGGGCGAGCTCGACGAAGCTCCGATCGGGCTTCCGCCGCTGACGGCGAAGGCAACAACCGCGAGGACGGCACCCGGGGGCTGAGTGTCCAACCAGACAGCCGAGGAGCGAATTCGCAGCCTGAGCGAATTCATGGCCGAGCACGAGCACTGCGACGCCGGCTTCCGCCTCGTGCGCGGGGCGGGACACGATCGGCTCGCAATCGCCTGCGCGGGCTGCGCCACGCGGTTGGACTACCCGGGCTACGAAGAGGCGCCGGCGGCGCTCCGCGGGGCCCCGCGCGAGGCACCCGTGTTCCCGATCCGGGCCGCCACGGCGGCGGCTACGGCGGAGTCGTCAGACGGCGGCGCGCCGCCGTCGGCGAGCTCGCCCGAGCCCGCATTCGTGAACGCAAGGCGGCCGGGCGGGCGGATCCCGCTGTGGCTGGCGGCACTGGTTGCGGTCATATCCGTAACCGCGGCCACGCTCGTGTTCAGGTGGGCGACTTCGTCGGACCCCGCGACGCAGACGGCAGGGGCACCCGAGGTTCAGCCGCCCGGGGAACCGGAGCGCCCCGCTCCGGGAGATCAGGGTCGTGGAGACGCCGGCAGTGGCGCGCAGGGTTCCGGCGGCGAGGACGCGAAGGTCCCACTGCAAACGATCCAGACTGGGGCCTTCACGATCCGCGCCCCGCGACCGTGGACCGGGGATCGCGTCGGCGCGGCGTTCCTGTACCAACCGAGATCTGACGCCCCCGTGGGCGTGGAGATCCTGCACGAGGACGACCCCGGGCTGACGCTCGACGAGGTAGCCGGGTTTGCCGAATTGCTGCTGACCGAGCGTCATCCCGACGCCTCGATCTCCGACCCCACGGAGAGCTCGATGGCGCCCGGTGCCCTGGAGCTCACGGCCCGCTACGACCAGGGCACCGAGGTGGCGATCGTCCTCGCCGCCGGCGATTACCGCTACCTGATCAGGTTCTGGATCGGCACCCGGGCAACGCCCGGCCAAGCGCACGACGCGCGACGCCTGGTCCGTAGCTTCCAGCCGAAGTAGGGCGCCCGCGTCAGCTAGCCAGGGCGTCGCGGAGGTCGAACACCCTCAGTCCCTGCGCTCCCCCATCGGTGCAGTCGAAGAAGCGGGGGTTGACGCACTCGAAGGCGGGGCCGGCGCCCTCGTAAGACGGCTCGACCCGGAACTGGCATTGCGGCAGCGGCTTGCCGGTCATCTTCAGGCCGCCGTATCCACCGGAGCGTTCGGCTGACTCGAACGCCTCGACGTCGATCTCGCCCTTGAAGACCTTGCGCATGCAGCCCATGTACCGGTTCCCCGACAACGGGTCCGCGTAGCTGTACAGATAGCCGCAGCGAAGCTCGAGGCAACCGCGCGGCTCGACGAGCTTGTCGCAGAAGGTGCGGCATTCGCGGCACTCTCCGGCCTTGGCGGTCTCCTCGCTTCGCTGTTTGAGCGGCATGCCGGGAGTCTACGCCGCGAAAGCGGCGGCACGATAGTTTCGGTCCGATGAAAGCCGTGTTGACAGCGGTGGTCGCGATGCTGGTGATCGCAGGCTGCGGCGAGGACGAGGAGCCGGCGCCGGCGACGACCGAGCCCCCAGCCGCAGCGACGGGAGCCGGTGGATCCTCCGGGGTCGACGCCGCCGGGACGCCGGAGCCCGGCGAGCCGAGCTATGCCGTGATCGGCAGCTACTGGAGCGAGCTGCCGATCGAGGAGCGCGTTGCAAGCGCGGAGGAGTTCATCGCCGACCACCCTGAGGAGTGCGCGGGCGTCAACCCCGAGGACCTCTCCCGCCAGACCGGAGTTGCCTACGGCATCGACTACCCGCGCACCACCGTCGTCGGCGACGCGATGCTCGAAACGTGCGCGCTTCTGCGCGACGGTCAGTAGCCCGACAACGGCAGGCGCTGGCGTCAGGCCGCCAGCGATCGCGAGCTGAGCAGTGAATCGAGCTCGGCCCGCAGCGCTTCCGAGGGGTTGACCCGATAGTCGGGGCCGAACTTGAGCCGCCTGGTGCCGGATTGGGTGTCCATCTCCAGCACCACCTCCGACTCGCCTGGAAAGCTCGAGAAGACCGTCTTCAGCTCGTCGATCAGCGTCGGCGCGAACTCGTCGGGTCGCAGCTTCAGCGTGAACGGCCCGGCTGGTCGCGACGATCGCTTGCCGGCTGCGAGAACCGTCGCCGCATCGGGCTCGAACGGCCACGCCTCCTGGACGACGAAGCTGGTCTTGCCGTCCTCGCGGTGGTCGAGGCGGCCCTTGACCAGCACCGGGCGATCGAGCTCCATGATCTCGGCCACCTGCTCGAGGATCTGATTGAAGGCCAGCGTCTCGACCTGGCCTTCGAGGTCGTCGAGGGTGGCGAACATCATGTCGGCGCCGCTGCGGGTCCGCAGGCGCTTGCGCTCGCTGACCAGACCGCCGATTGTCAGTACCGAGCGATCGGGCTTCCTCGCCAGCTCCGACAGCGGGCAGTCGACTGCCTCGCGCAGCGCGTCGCGGATCCCCGAGAGAGGGTGCGAGGTGACGTAGGTCCCGAGCGTCTCCTTCTCCATCAACAGGAGCTCGCGCTGGTCGAACTCGCCGGGCGGAACCGGTGGGTGACCGGCGCCGGCCGGCGCCGGTTCGCCGGCTCCGGTCGCCGAAAGCTCGGCGTTTCCCTCGGGCGGCGTGTCGATGTCGAAGATCGAGCTCTGGCCCCGGAGCGCATCCTCCTGAATCTTTTGGCCCCCGGCCTGGGCGTGTGGCAAAACTTCGAGCATTCCCTTACGGGAAGCGCCCGTCGAGTCCAGGGCGCCGCACTTGACCAGGCATTCGGTCGCCCGCTTGTTCACCGCCCGCGCGTCGACGCGCTCGCAGAAATCCCAGATCGAACTGAACGTGGCCTCCTCGCGCGCCTCGAGGATCGCCTGCACCGCCGCGTGCCCGACGTTCTTGACCGCGTCGAGGCCGAACCGGATCGAGGTGCCGGAAACGACAAAGCCGTGGTCGGAGGTGTTGACGTCGGGCGGCAGCACCTCGATCCCCATCTCCTCGCAGCGGTTGACGAAGAAGGGGACCTTGTCCTTGGTCGACATCACCGAGGAGATCACGGCCGCCATGTACTCGGCCGGGTAGTTCGCCTTCAGGTAGGCGGTGCGGTAGGAGATCAGGGCGTAGCAGGCGGCGTGGCTGCGATTGAAGCTGTAGTCAGCCGCCGCGGTCATCAGCGACCACAGGTCCGATGCGACCAGGCGGCTGGTTCCGGACTCGGCGGCGCCGGCCTTGAACTTGTCCTCCATCGTCGCCATCAGGTCGCGCTTTTTCTTCCCGATCGCCTTCCGGAGGTCGTCGGCCTCGGCGCCCGAGAACCCGGCCATCTGCTTCGCGATCTCCATCAGCTGCTCCTGGTAGATGCAGCAGCCGTACGTCGCCTCGGTGATCGGCTTCATCCGCGGGTCGGGGTAGCGAACCGACTCGGGGTTGCGCTTGCCGGCGGCGTAGTCGGGGATGAACCGCATCGCTCCGGGCCGATAGAGAGCGACGAGGGCGACGATGTCGCCGAACTCGGTCGGCTTCACTTTCTTCATCGCCTCCCGCATCCCCTCGGACTCGAGCTGGAAGACTCCGATCGAGTCGCCGCGGGCGAGCATCTCGTAGGTCTTCGCATCGTCCATCGGCGCCTGCTCGATGTCGACCTCGATGCCGTGCGAGCGGCCGATGATTTCCACCGCGTCCTCGATCACATCGAGGTTCCGGAGCCCGAGGAAGTCCATCTTCAGCAACCCGATCTCCTCGATCGGGCCCATCGAGTACTGGGTGACGATCTTGTAGGTGCGCTGCGGGCGGCCCGTCCCGCCGTTGCCGTTCCCCACGCCGTTGTTGTTGAGGTTCTCCGCGGGTCCGGTCTTGTCCTCGGCCAGCTGTAGCGGGACGATCTCCTGCAGCGGGCGATCGGCGATCACAACGGCGGCGGCGTGGATGGAGTTGTTGCGAACGATGCCCTCGAGGCCCCGGGCAACATCGACGATCCTCCTCGCGTCGGGGTCGGAGTCGATTGCCTTGCGCAGCTCCTGGCCGGACTTCAGGCAGTCCTCGAAGTGAGGGGTGCGGCCCATCACCGGCTCGGGAATCATCTTCGCGAGCTCGTCGCCCTTCAGATTCGGGTAGCCGAGCACGCGGGCTGCATCACGGGTCGCCGCCCGCGGCGCCATCTTGCCGAAGGTGATGATCTGGGCGACCGACTCGCGCCCGTACTTCTCGGCGACGTAGCGGATCACGCGCTCGCGGCCGCGAACGGAGAAATCGATGTCGATGTCGGGCATCGAGCGGCGGGCGGGGTTCAGGAAGCGCTCGAACAGCAGGTCGTTGGCGAGCGGGTCGAGGTCGGTGATGTTGAGGCAGTAGGCGACGATCGAGCCCGCCGCCGAGCCGCGGCCCGGGCCGACCGCGATGCCGCTGTCCTTGGCGAACTTGACGAAGTCCCAGACGATCAGGAAGTACGACTCGAAGCCCATCTCGGCGATCACGCCGAGCTCGAACTCCAGCCGCTCCGCCGCCTCGGCCGGCGTGGGATCGCCGAAGCGAGCGCGCAGGCCCTGCTCGGCGAGCCGCCGCAGAGTCACCGGCGGCTCCTCCCCGTCGGGAGTCGGGAAGCGCGGCAGCAGCAGCTTGCCCAGCTCGATCTCCAGCTCGCAGCGCTCGGCGACCTCGAGCGTGTTCGGGACCGCCTCGGGCCAGGCGCTGAACGAGCCGGCCAGCTCCTCCGGGCTCTTGAGGAAGAACTCGTTCGTGTCGAAGGTCAGCTTCGGCGCATCGAGCCTGGACTTCGTCTGCACGCAAAGCAGCGCCGCGTGGTTCTGGTAGTCCTCGCGTCGCAGGTAGTGGACGTCGCCGGTCGCCACCAGCGGCCGGCCGAGCTCGCGGGCGAAACGGACGATGCCCTCGTTCGCCTTGTCCTGAGCCGCGATCCCGTTCGCCTGGATCTCGAAGTAGATGTTCTCGGCGCCGAGCGCCCCGATCAGCTCGTCGACGTGGGCGCGTGCGTCGGCGGGCCTGTCGTCGATGAGCCGCTGGCAGAAGCGGGACTGCAGGCATCCGGTGAGCGCGATCAGCCCTTCGGAATGGCTGTCGAGCAGCTGCATGTCCAGGCTCGGCTTGCCGCGGGCGAAGCCCTCGAGAAAGCTCGTGGAGCTGAGCTTGACGAGGTTTCGAAACCCGGCGTCGGAGGCGGCCAGCAGCGTCAGGTGGTTGCGCTCGGTGCGATGCTCGACCGTGTGCCGGTCGTCAACGTAGTAGGCCTCGAGACCGAGGATCGGCTTGATTCCGGCCGCCCGGCAGGCCTTGTAGTGGTCCACGGCGCCGTTCATCACCCCGTGGTCGGTGAGCCCGAGGGCCGGCATCCCGAGCTCGGCGGCGCGCTCGGCGAGCGGGAACGTCATCCGCTCCTTGGTCTTGCGCTGGATCTGGCAGGCGCCGTCGAGCAGCGAGTACTCGCTGTGGACATGCAGGTGGACCGCGCCAGACATCAATAGATCGCGCTCCGCCCGACAATCAGAAATTCTGCTCCCGCGCTCACTGAACCATCTTGCCAATCGAGGCAGACGCGAACGGAGGGTTCGAATCCCCACGGAGCAGCGTTCCCGCAACCTGCGGCTAACCTCCGCGGCCGTGATCTGGCTGCTGCGACATGGCGACGCCGAGGACCAATCGGCCGATGGCGATGACGCCTCCCGGAAGCTGACCGAGAAGGGCCGCCGCCAGTCCGAGAACGCGGGCCGGGCCCTGGCCGCACTGGGCGTGAAGCTGGATGTGTGCCTGACCAGCCCGAGGGTTCGCGCCCGCGACACCGCCGAGATCGCCTGCAAGGAGCTGGATGTGGAGGTGGAGCAGACCGACGCCCTTCGCGGCGGCGAGTTCGACATCGACGAGCTCACCGCCGGCCGCGGCGAGGTGATGCTGGTCGGCCACGAGCCCGACTTCTCACGCGCAATTCACGCAGCGACCGGCGCCCAGGTGAAGATGAAGAAGGGCGGACTCGCCGGCATCGAGGACGGCACCCTCCACGTCCTGCTGCGCCCGGCAGAGCTGAAGCGAATCGCCGACTGACCGCTGGACTTACCCGGCGCAGACCCACGCGGCCGGGCCTGAGTCGGCCCAGATCTGCGACGCGATTGCGTCCTGCTCCGCCTGTGAGGCGTCCTCGGGGGCACCCTCGCCTCCGTACAGCTCCCAGGTCGAGGGCAGGATCTGGTAAGCGCCGCCGGCCCCGCTCGAGGGGTTGACTGCGCCGTAGTTGCCGCCCGACTCGCACATCACGATCGCGGCAGGGATCGAGTAGTCGCCGAACCAGCCGCTGACCTCCTGGGAGGCCTGCTCCTGGGAGATCTGCTCGAGCTCGGCGACCTCATCGGTCCACTGGTCGATGTTCGACTGCAGCGTCTCCATCGTCGCCACCTGCTCGTTGTGCAGCGCGTCCAGGTTGGCGGCGCGCGATTCGGCTGCCGCCCTGACACCGGCGATCTCGGCTCGCGCCGTCTCCAGGCGCTCGTTGAAGTCCGCCTGCCGGTCGCGTGCCTCCTCGACCGCGGCGAGTTGCGCCTCGACTTCGGCCCGGAGCGCGCGCACCCGGTTGACGAGCTCCTCGTCGGCGTCCTGGAGAGCGTCGAGGTATTCGATCCTCGTCACGAGGTCGTCAAAGCCGTCTGCATTCAGCAGCACCGTGGTCGTGTCGGGTGTGTCGCCCTTGTAGATCGCGATGAGGCGATCGCTCAGCACCGCCACCGCCGCTCGCAGCTCCTTCCGCGCCCGTTCGAGCGCCGCTTCAGTGGCGGCCACCTGCTGCTCGAGCTCCGCCAGCTCGGCGCGCCCCTGCTCGAGAACGGCGGTCATCTCCGCCTCCTGGGCGGCAGCCGCGGCGGCATCGGCTCGCGCGTCGGAGAGCGCCGCCGCGTTCGCCTCGATCTCGGCGCCGAGCTGCTCTGCGTCCGCCTGCGCGGAGTCGATCTGCGACTCGAGCTCGCCGATGTCCTCCTGGGCCCACGCACCCGAGAGCGGCAGCACCGCGCCGGCAATGCCGAGCAGGCACGCCAGCATGGCCAGGGCGCGCCTGGCCGGCGTGGTTTTGGAAACGCCAGGGCTCATCGAGAAAGGCCCGCTTACGCAGGCCGAGCCCCATTGTTAGCAAAGCGTTAGCCGCGAGGCCGTCGGTACCAACGCGCAAAATCCCCTGCTTGCAAGGGATTTTGCAAGATCAGCCCTCGGCCACGTCGTGCTTCAGCGCCAGGTAGCCGCCGATGCCGAGAGCCGTGCCGACGATGCCGAGGGCGACCGCGGCTCGGATCTGACGCCGGTAGCGCTCCATGACCGCCCAGACCACCAGACGGCCGACGAACTCGTAGAAGGGGGATCCCATCAGTCCCCCTTTCTACCCGACCGAGCCCTGCGGATGCGCTCCGCCATCCGGCTCTGGAGCGTGAACAGCTCGATGAACCCGGGGCTCGCCTGCTGGGAGAACTCCCCGCCGGACTCGCCGAACGACGCCAGCGTGCGGTCGTACAGGGCGTTCGGCGACGAGCGTGCGACCACCGTCGCCGAGCCCTTGTAGAGCTTCATCGTCACCTCTCCGGTGACGAGCTCGTTCGCCGAGTCCATGTACGCGTCGAGGTCGCGGCGCAGCGGCTCGTGCCACAGACCGGCGTAGCAAAGGTATGCCCAGTGGCGGTCGAGGCTGTGCTTGAAGTTGTTCTGGTGGATCGTCGAGACCAGCTTCTCCAGGTCCTGGTGGGCGGGCAGCAGGATCGCCGCCGCGGGGACTTCGTAGAGGTCGCGCACCTTCAGCCCGACGATCCGGTCCTCGATGTGGTCGACGATCCCGACGCCGTGGCGGGCGCCGAGCGCGGCCGCGCGCTCGATCAGCTCGACCAGCCCGAGCCGCTCCCCGTCGAGCGACACCGGAGCCCCGCGCTCGAACCCGACCCGCACAATCTCAGGCTCGTCCGGCGCCTCCTCGGGCGCGGTGACCAGATCGAAGGCGTCGCGCGGTGTCGGCTCGGAGAGGTCCTCGATCGCGTTCCCCTCGGACGAGCGGCCCCAGAGGTTGTCGTCGATCGAGTACGGCGGCGCCTGCTCGGTCCCCCCCTTGATCGGGATCCCGTGCTCGCGGGCGTAGGCGATCTCCTCCTCGCGCCCCATCTGCCACTGGCGTACCGGGGCGATCACCTTCAGCTCCGGATCCAGGGTGGCGATCGTGCCCTCGATCCGCACCTGGTCGTTTCCCTTTCCGGTGCAGCCGTGGGCGATCGTGTCGCAGCCGCTCTCACGCGCATGCTCCACCGCGAGCTTTGCGATCAACGGCCGCCCGAGCGCTGTGAACAGCGGGTAGCCGCCGCCGTACAGCGCGTTCGCCCTGATCGCCGGGAGCACGTAGTCGCCCGCGAACTGCTCCTTCGCGTCGACGACCAAGGCGTCCACCGCCCCCAGATCGAGCGCCTTGCCGCGGACGACCTCCCAGTCCTCGCCGGGCTGTCCGAGGTCGACGGTCAGCGCGACGACCTCGGCCCCGTATTGCTCCTGGATCCAGCGCAGCATCACGCTCGTGTCCAGACCGCCGGAATACAGCAGCAGCACGCGCCCGACGTCGCCAGGCCGTGCCTCGTAGGAGGCGATCGGGGTGTGCTCGCCGCTCTCGTGCATCTCATGCAGATGAGATCGAGCCGAACCGGACGCGAAGCGGAGATTCGCGTATTCATTGAGCCGGGAAGTGTGGCAGGCGGGCGGCACGGCGTCCGCCATCATGCAGGCGCTTGGCACGCGCGCTGCGAATCCTCTCCACCGCCCTGATCACGGCCGGGATCGTCGTCCTCGCAGACGTCGCGCTGACGCTGGCGTGGAAGGAGCCGATCTCGTCGATCTACGGCCAGATCCAGCAGGACAAGCTCGCCGGCGAGCTCGAGGCACTGCGGGGCGAGTTTCCCGACGAGGCGACGCTGGCCGCGGTCGAGCGCGTGCAAGGGACGCGCGCGAAGGCGAAGGTGCTGGCCGACCGTTTCGCCGATCAGGTGGAGGTCGGGGACGCGATCGGGACGATCCGGGTTCCGAGCATCGACGCTGACTACGTGCTCGTCGAGGGGACCGAGACCGCGGAGCTGCAGCGCGGCCCCGGCCACTACCCGGATACGCGGCTGCCCGGTCAGAGTGGGACGGTCGGAATCGCCGGGCACCGCACCACCTACCTGGCGCCGTTTCGCGACATCGACGACATCGAAGACGGCGCCGAGGTGGTGCTCGAGATGCCGTACGCGACCTTCACCTACACGGTGCAGCGGCACGAGATCGTCGCCCCCACCGATGTCCAGGTCGTCCGCAACGTGGGCTACGAGCGGGTCGTCCTCACCGCCTGCCACCCCCTCTACAGCGCCGCCGAGCGCTTCGTCGTCTTCGCCAAGCTCACGCACACGAGCCTGTTCGCAACCAGCGGCCGGCGCTTCGAGGATCCCTAGCGCGACCCCGTCGGGTCACGACTGGGCTGCTCGGTGGTCAGCGGCGGGCGCTCGCTGCTCGCGATCTCCATCGTCTTCCCGAGCCCACGCCGGGCCTGCAGCTCGACCACCCGCTGGACGATCATCCGCGCCGGCAGCGCCGCCCGCACCCACGACGGTGAGACGATCCGCCGCGAGCGGCGGCTGATCCCGCGCTCGAGCGCGTCGATGGCGGGCTCGACCGGGGCGACCGGCAGGTGGCCGTGGCCGCCGATCGGTGTTCGCTCCGCCGCCTCGGTGGCGAAGCCGCGCGAGGTCATGTCGGTGTCGAGCTCGGCGTAGTAGGCGACCCCGACGCGGGCGCCGGTCGGCCGAAGCTCGATCCGCAGCGAGTCACCCAGCGACTCGACGGCCGCCTTGGACGCGCAGTAAGCCGCCATCAGCGGCAGGTGGACGGCGGCGGCCAGCGAGGCGGTGAGCAGGAAGTAGCCGCCCGGATGCGCGACATGGGGGCCCGCGGCGCGCACCAGGTTGAAGGTCCCGCCGAGGTTCACCGCCATCGTCGCGTCCCACACCGACTCGTCGCCGCCGACGAGAGTCATCTGCGCGCCGATTCCCGCATTGGCGATCGCGACATCGAGGCCGCCGAGCCGCTCCACGGCCTCGGAGACGGCCTCGTGCACCCGGTCGCGGTCGGCGACGTCGCACTCGAACCACGGCGAGCCGCCGAGCTCTTCCGAGACGCCCTCGAGCAGCTCCGGCTCCAGCCCGAGCAGGGCGACCCGCGCTCCACGGGTGTGCAGCCGCTTCGCCGTCAGTGCCCCGATCCCGCGCGCTGCGCCGGTGATCAGGACCCGTTGCCCCTGGAGGCTCGTGCTGCGGCCGTTCATGCGCCGGAGCGCTCCGCGGGACGACGAGCGAGCACCCGCTGCACAGTGGTGAAAAGCCGGGACGGCGGGCCGGCGGGCAGCGCGTCGGGCTGCACGCGTAGCGCGTTCAGCGTCATCGCGAGCATCTCGTAGTGGCCGGTGAGCATGCAGAGCTCGATCAACTGCGCGTCCGTCAGCATCGGGCGCAGCGCGCCCCAGGCGTCATCGGAGAGCGTTCGATTCGCGTGGAGCTCGTCGACCGCGCGCAGAAACGCCTGCTGGTGCGGCGACCACCCCTCGGCGTCCGGGCCCTCGCGGACACGCTCGATCTCCTCCGCGGACAACCCGGTGGTGAGCGCGATCCGCTCGTGCTGGGCCCACTCGTACTCGGAGCCGCAGTTGTGCGCCACGCGCAGGATCACGAGCTCGCTGTCGGCGCGCGGGAGCTTCCCGCCCGGCATCAGCACGGCGGCGAAGCGAAGCCAGCGTCGGAACAGGCGGCGATGGCGTGCAAGCGTCGTGAAGATGTTCGGCGGCCCGCCACCGGTGGCGGCGCCGAGCACTCGGGCGAGCGCGAGGTCGACTCTGCTGATTTCCCCGTCCCCCCGGGACGGATGCGCGGCGACTGCACGGCGAGATCGTAGCCGTCGGTGTCGGGGCTACACCCCGGTCAAGAGCGGTCGGCTTCGCGGGCCCAATCGAGCGTGATCCGCATGCCGTCGTCCAGCAGCGGCATCTCGGCGCGCCAGCCGAGGTCGCTTTTGGCGCGTGAGCTGTCGAGCACGGTTCGCTGGACCTCGCCCGCCCGTGCTGGGGCCATCACCGGCTGGAAGTCGTCGCGCTCGGACAGCCGGCTCAGCCCTTCGACGAGCTGCAGGACGTTCGTCTCGATTCCCGTGCCGACGTTGAAGATGCCCGTCGCCTCGGCGCCGGCAGCGGCGATCATCGCGGCGACGACGTCGCCGACGTAGATGTAGTCGCGCGTCTGCAGGCCGTCGCCGTACACGGTCGGCTGCCTGCCGTCCAGCAGCCGGTAGCAGAACATCGCGACCACGCCTGCCTCCCCGCGCAGGTCCTGGCGCGGCCCGTAGACGTTTCCCAGCCGCAGGCACGTCGTGGTCAGGCCGTGCAGCCGCTGATAGAGCTGGCAATAGCCCTCGGCGGCGAACTTGGCCTGCCCGTAGGGCGCTTCAGGGGCGCAGAAGGCATCCTCGGCGAAGGGAAGCGGGCGCGCCTCGCCCTCCCCATAGATCGCCCCGCCGGTCGAGGCGAAGACGAACCGCTCGCAGCCGGCCTCCAGCGCCGCGCGCAGAAGGTTCGCCGTGCCGACCACGTTGACCTGCGCGTCGAATGCCGGATCGTCGACCGAGACGCGCACGTCCACCTGTGCCGCGAGATGAAATACGTGCTGGGGGCTGAAGCGCTCGAACTCGACGCGGACCAGCTCGAAGTCGCGAACGTCGACCTCCTTCAGCTCCGCACCGGCGGAGAGCGCCGCATCCAGATTCGACCGGTTCCCGGTCGAGAGGTCGTCGATCGCGACGACCTCGTCCCCGCGCTCCAACAGCGCATCGACCAGATTCGACCCGATGAAGCCGGCGCCGCCCGTTACCAGCGCCCGCATAGGTACCGGCTACTCCCCTGGAAGCTCGGTGCCGCCGTTGGGCGGCTCGACCCCGCCCGAGGTCTCGGTCGTCGTCGTGGTCGTCGTCTCGGTCGAGGTGGTGGTGGTCGGCTCGGACGTCGACGTCGTCGTCGTCGTGGTCGTGGCGGTCGTGCTCGTCGGCACCGTGGTGGAAGTCGCCGACGTGGTTTCGCCGCCGCCGCCGCCATCGTCGTCCGAAGCAATCAGCGCCAGCGCCACGCCGAGTCCGACGACGAGCGCGACGAGCAGCACAATCGCCGCCTTCATTCCGCCGCTCATCCCGCCCGACGGCGGCGGCTGGCCGGGCGGTGGCTGCTGGGGCGGGTAGCCGCCCTGACCGCCGTAGCCCTGCTGCGCGCCGCCGTAGCCCGGCGGGGGCTGGTCGGCAGGCAGGCGTCGGGTGGGATCCTCGTGCATGGCGCGCGAGTGTAGCTACCCGGTCAGAGCGCTCGACAAAACGTCGAGCGCCTCCGCAACCTCGGCTTCATCGACGATCAGCGGAGGGAGGAAGCGCAGCATGCCGGGGCCCGGCACGTTGATCACGAGCCCTGCCTCGAGCGCGCGGGCGCCGATCTCGGCGGCGTCGAGCTCGTCGTCGACGTTCACACCGACCATCAGCCCCCTGCCGCGAACGTCGGTGATCCCGTCGAGTGAGGAGAGGCCATCGGTGAAGCGCGCGCCGAGCTCGCGAACCGATCGCAGCAGATCTGCGATCGTCGATCACGTCCAGCGCGGCGAGCGCCGCCGCCGCCACGAGCGGAGCGCCGGCGAAAGTCGAGCCGTGGTCGCCGCGCTCGAGCACGTCCCCCAGCTCGGGGATCGTCACGCACGCCCCCGCCGGCAACCCTCCGCCCGAGTGCCTTCGCCGTCGTCAGCACATCCGGTCGCACCGGCAGCTGCTCGTAGGCCCAAAGCGATCCCGTCCGTCCCATGCCACATTGGACCTCGTCGAAGATCAGCAGCGAGCCGGTGCGAGCACACGCCTCGCGGGCCTCGACGAGGACGTCGTTTGCGATCGGGAAGACGCCCGCCTCACCCTGAATCGGCTCGACCAGCACGGCTGCGGTTCTCTCCCCCACGGCCGCTCCAAGCGCTTCCGGATCGTCGCGCGCAACCGGAACGAAGCCGGGCGGCAGAGGCCCGAACAGATCCTCGCGCGCGAGTCTCGCCGTCGCCGCGAGCGCCGCCAGCGTGCGGCCGTGAAAGCCGCCGTCCAGGACGACGATCTCGGGCCGCTCGATATCGCGCGCGTGCGCGTGCTTTCGCGCCAGCTTGATCGCGCACTCGCTCGCCTCGGTGCCGGAGTTGCAGAGGAAGACCTTGCCCCCGAGGCTGGAGCCGGCGATGCGCTCGGCAAGTCGCAGCCCCGGCTCGCTCAGGTACAGGTTCGACGACCCCATCACCTGCCCCGCCTGCTCTCGGATCGCCTCGACGATTCGGGGATGGCAGTGGCCGGCGTTGTGCACCGAGAGCCCCGCGAAGAAATCGAGATAGCGCTTGCCGTCGGAGTCGTAGAGGCGCGCTCCCTCACCGCGCACGAACGCGACCGGCGCCCGCGCGTACGTGGGCATCACCCAGCGCTCGTCTAGCGCCTGCAGCTCCGCGACACTCAAGGGGTCACCATGGTTCCGATGCCCGCGCGGGTGAAGAGCTCCAGCAGCAATGAGTGAGGGAGTCGCCCGTCGACGATGTGAGCCGACTGGACGCCGCCGCTGATCGCCTCCACGCAGGCGGCGAGCTTCGGCTTCATCCCGCCCTCGATGGCCGGCAGCGCCTCGCTCACCTGATCGGTCGTCGCGCGTGACACCAGCGAACCGGGGTCGTCGGGGTTCGAGAGCCAACCCTCTACGTCGGTGAGGAAGATCGCCTTATAGGCGCTGCAGTGCCGCGGCGACCTTGCCCGCCGCCGTGTCGGCGTTGACGTTGTAGGAGCTGCCCTCGCGATCCGCCCCGGCCGACGCCACCACGGGGATGTAGTCGGCGGCGATGTGGTGGAGGACATCGACGTCGACGCGTTCGATCTCGCCGACGTAGCCGACGCGCTCGGCGTCGGGGTGGGGGCGGATCTCGAACAGCGAGCCGTCCTCCCCGCTCAGACCCACGGCCCGCTGGCCGTGTCGATTCAGGCGCATGACGATGTCGGCGTTGACCTTGCCGAGCAGCACCATCTTCGCCACCTCGACCGTCTCAGGATCGGAGACCCGCATCCCCTCGACGAAGCGGACCTCCATCCCCAGGCGCTCCATGTAGCTGGTGATGTCCGGGCCCCCGCCGTGGACGATCACCGGGTTCAGCCCAACGTACTTCAGCAGCACGACGTCGGTGGCGAAGGCGTCGCGCAGCGCCTCGTCGCGCATCGCCGCGCCGCCGTACTTGATCACGATCGTGCGGCCGTGGAACTCGCGGATGTATGGCAGCGCCTCGAGCAGCGTCTCGATGCGGTTCGAGGCCGGCTCTTGGGTCATTAGGTCGTGTACTCCGCGTTGATCGAGATGTACTCGTGGGTGAGGTCGGAGAAGTAGACGTGCGCGCTCGCCTCGCCGCGCGCCAGCCTCACTGAGAACTCCGGCTCGTCGGTCTCGGCAGCCAGCTCGGCGGCGTCGATGTGATCAGTGCCGAGCTCCGCCAGCTCCTCGCCGGCCAGCGCCTGCCCCGCCGCCTGTGCGATCCGCCCCCAGTTGGGGTCGCGGCCGAGCAGCGCGGTCTTCACCAGTGGAGAGTTGGCGATCGCGCGCGCGGCGCGCTCGGCCTCGCCAGCGTCCGCCGCCTCGCGGACGATCACCTTGGCGACCCTGGTCGCCCCCTCCCCATCGCGGACGATCTCGAGCGCGAGCTGGAGCAGCGCGGCCTCGAGCAGGCCCGCGGGCAGCGGCCGGCCCGACTGGCCGCTCGCCTGCAACAGGACGGTGTCGTTGGTGCTCATCTGGCCGTCCACGGTGATCCGCTCGAACGACGCGGCGACCGCGCTTCGCAGCGCTGCGTCGGGATCGGCGACTGTGGCGTCCGTCTGCACGAAACAGAGCATGGTCGCGAACCCCGGCTCGATCATTCCCGCACCCTTCGCCTGGGCGGAAACCGTCACGCCGCCGGCAACGAGCGTGCACGACTTCGGCCACTTGTCCGTGGTCATGATCGCGTTCGCGAAGCCCTCTCCCCCACGCTCGTCGAGCGCTTCCGCCGCCTCTCGAATGCCGCGCTCGACGTCTTCGATCGGCAGCGGAACCCCGATCACCCCGGTTTCCGCGATCGCGACGGACGCGGCCTCGACCCCGAGCGCGGCGGCGGCCGCATCGCGCATCGCGAGCGCGTCGCGGTACCCGCGCTCGCCCGTGGCCGCGTTGGCGTTCCCGGAGTTGACAACCGCGGCGCGAAGGCGATCGCGGTCGCACTCCGTCCGGCAGACCCTGACGGGGGCCGCGGCGGCGGCGTTGCGGGTCAAGAGCAACGCCGAGCCGACCTGCTCGGAATCGCACACCAGCAGGCCGACGTCGGTCTTCCCCCCGCCCTTCAGGCCGCACGCCGCTCCCGCGGCCCGAAACCCCGGCGCAAGCCGCGCCGGCGCGAGCTCCTCGACCCCGGCGGGCGGCTGGACCCAGCGGGAGCGAAAGAACCTCACAGAAGCCCCTCCGTCTCCGGCAGCCCGAGCATCAGGTTCAGGCACTGGATCGCCTGCCCCGAGGCTCCCTTCCAGAGATTGTCAATCGCCGCGAACACGACCACGCGGTCGGGCATCGACGAGACGGCGTGGATGCGGCAGAAGTTGGTGTCGCGGACCTCGCGGACGCCGGGCGGAGCCTCGACGAGGTCCACGAACGGCTCGTTCCGATAGCGCTCGCTGAACAGCGCCGCCAGCTCTGCGGCGTCGAGGTCGCGGCTGAGGCGCACGTAGCAGCTCGCGAGCAGGCCCTGATCGAGTGGGAGCAGATGCGGCATGAAGGTCAGCCAGGGGACGCCGGCTCCCTCCTCCGGCGGCGGCGCCGGGTAGCCGTCGCCGCCCGACGCCATCCGCCGCAGCTCCTGCGCGATCTCGGGCTCGTGGCGGTGGCCCTCGACCGCGTATGGGCTGAAGTCCTCGACCACGTTCACGAAGCTCAGACGATCGCCTCCCCCCCGCCCCGCGCCCGAGACGCCGGATTTCGCGTCGACGACGACGTCCGCGATCAGCCCCGCCTCCGACAGCGGAGCGAGCGCCAGCAGCGCAGCGGTCGGGTAGCAGCCGGGGCTTGCGACCAGCTCCGAGCGCGCGATCCACTCGCGGTGCAGCTCCGGAAGGCCGTAGACCGAGTCCTCGATCAGCTCCGGCGAGTCATGCGCTCCGTACCACTTCTCGTAATCGGGGACGTGACGGAGCCGGAAGTCCGCGGAGAGGTCGACCACGAGCACACCGAGCCCGCGCATCGCCGCCACCACCGGCGCCGCGGCGCCGTGCGGGTAGGCGACGATCGCGGCATCGGCCTCGTCGACGGTCTCGAGGTCGAGCTCCTCGATCGCGAGCGGCGCCCGATAGCGAGGATAGAGGTGGTTCAGCGGCTCGCCGACGTTGCTGCGCCCGGTGATCCGCAGCAGCTCCAGCTTCGGGTGGCGCCAGGCCAGCTCGGCGGCCAGCGCGCCGGCGAAGCCTGTCGCCCCGGCGACGATCACCTTCGCGGCTGAGCGCTCACTCACGAAGCGACCCTCCGATCTCTGCGAGCGCGGCGTTGATCCGCTCGCGCACCGCGGCGACTTCCTCGTCGGTGAGCGTTCGGTCACGGGCGCGGAACTCGAGCCGCAGCGCGAGGCTCTTGCGGCCGTCGCCCACCTGCTCGCCGCGGTAGAGGTCGAAGGTCTCGGCGCTCTGCAGCAGGTCGCCGCCTCCCTCCAGCACTGCGCGCTTCACCTGTTCCGCCTCGACATCGTCTGCGACGACCACGGCGATGTCCTGGTGCACGGCCGGGAACGAGATCACGTCCCGGTAGAGCTCCAATCCGATCGGCGACGCCTCGACCAGCGGTGCGAGATCGAGTTCCCACGCAACCGCCGCCTCCATGTCCCACGTGCGGCAGACGAGCGGATGCAGCTCGCCGATCCAGCCGGCGGCACGGCCACCGACGCTTACGCGCGCCGCGCGGCCGGGATGCAGGAACGGCTCGGAACCCGGCTCAACCTCGATTTCGATTCCAATTTGGGCGGCGAGCGCCTCGAGCACGCCCTTGAGGACGAAGAAGTCGGCGGGCTGCGCATCGTCACGCCATCCGCCCGGAGCAAGGGTCCCGGCAGCCACGGCTCCCAGTCGCTGCGGCTCGTATGCGGGCGCGGGCTGGTCGCCGGCAAAGCTCCCGCCGAGCACCCCGTCGGATTGCGCGCCCTCGGCCAGGTACCCGCGGCCAACCTCGCACAGCGCGACCCGCTCGGCGCCGTGAGCGAGGTTGTAGCGGGCGGCATCGAGAAGCGAGCCCAGCAGGGTCGGGCGCAGAACCGAGTGGTCGACCGAGAGTGGATTCGAAACCCGAATCGGCCGCGAGCGGGGATCGTCGGCCGGTATTCGCAGCCGCCTGGCCATCCCCGGGTCGGTGAGGCTCAGCGTCACGATCCCACTGAATCCAAGGTCGCGCATCACGTCCTCCACCCGGCGGCGAATCGCCTGCTCGCGACTCAGCCGGCCCCCCTGCACACCTTCTTCGGGGAGCGTAGCCGGCAGGTGCTCGTCGTATCCGTGGATCCGTCCCACCTCTTCAACGAGGTCGACCTCGCGCGTGACGTCGTAATACCGATGCACCGGCACGTCGACGTCGAGATCGTCACCGTCGGACCCGACCGCGAACTCGAGCCGCTCGAGGTAGTCGGCGCTCTGCTCGCGCGAGACCGGCATCCCCAGCAGCTTCTGCGCGCGGCCGGAGCGGAGGCGGATCCGATTCCGCGGCGGCGCCTCGGCGGCGACGTCGATCGTTCCGGGGACGAGCTTCGCACCGCAGATGTCGACCATCAATCGCGAGGCCACCCGCTGCCCCCAGATCGCCAACTCCGGGTGGAGCTGCTTCTCGAAGCGGTTCGAGGCCTCGGAGCGCAGCCCGAGCTTGCGTGAGGTGCGCAGGATGTTGACCCCGTTCCAGGTCGCAACCTCCAGCAGCACCCGCGTCGTCGTCTCCGAGACCTCCGAGACCTGCCCACCCATGATCCCGGCGATGCCGGATGGGCCGTTGCGGTCGCAAACCAGGACGGCGTCGGTGTCGAAGCTGCGTTCCACGCCGTCGAGGGTCATCATCGTCTCTCCCTCGGTGGCGGTTCGGATGATCAGCTCGCCGTCGGGGACCCTGTCGAGGTCGAAGGCATGCAGAGGCTGCGCAGTCAGCAGCATCACGTAGTTGGTGATGTCGACGACGTTGTTGATCGGCCGCTGGCCCGCCGCAAGCAGCCGCGCGCGCAGCCACAGCGGCGACGGGGCGATCTCGACCTCCGTGAACGCCCGGGCGGTGAATCGGGGGCAGAGCTCCGGCACCTCAACGGTCACCGACGCGTGGTCGGCGATCTTGCCGGAGCCGGTCGCCTCCGCGTCCTGCGCCCACGGCGGCTTGGAGAGCTCGGCCCCGGTGACCGCGTGCACCTCGCGGGCGACGCCGTAGACGCCGAAGCAGTCGACCCGGTTCGACGTCGGCTCGAGCTCGATCACCGGCTCCCTGATTGGAAGGACCTCCGCGAGCGCGGTACCGGGCGCCCATCCCTCAGCTGACCTGGCCGCCCCCGGACGCGAAGCGGAGGAGGCGGACAGCTCAATTATCCCCTCGGCGTCCTCACCAATTCCCAGCTCCGTCTCACTGAGGATCATCCCGTTCGACTCCACCCCGCGCAGCTTCGCCTTCTTGAGCTTCGTGCCGTCTGCGAGCACCGCGCCCGGGAGCGCGACGGGGACGGTCTGCCCGGCGGCGACGTTCGGAGCGCCGCAGACGATCGTGCGCTCACCGTCGCCGGTGTCGACCACGCAGACGCTGAGACGATCGGCGTCGGGGTGCTTCTCGACCGATGCCACCTTTCCGACCACGAAGTTGTCCTCCGAGGCGACCCCGATGTGCGAGATGCGCTCGACCTCGATCGCGCGCATGGCGATACGGTCCGCCAGCTCCTCGGGGGACAGATCGGGAGCGCAGTACTCCCGCAGCCAGCTCCACGGCAGTCTCAACGGAACTGCTCCAGGACCCGGACGTCGTTCTCGAAGAACCTGCGCAGGTCGGGGACGCCGTGCTTCAGCATCGCGATCCGCTCGATCCCCATCCCGAACGCGAAGCCCTGCACGCGCTCGGGGTCGTAGCCGTTTTGCTCGACGAAGCCGAACACGTTGGGATCGACCATTCCGGCTCCGAGGATCTCGATCCAGCCGATCCCCTTACACAGCGGATCGCGCGAGCCGTCCTCCAGCCGGCCGGTGCCGTCGCAGCGAAAGCAGGCGACGTCCACCTCGACGCTGGGCTCGGTGAAGGGGAAGAACCCGGGACGAAAGCGCGTGCCGCGTTCGCCACCGAAGATCCCGCGCGCGAACTCGTCCAGCGTGCCCTTGAGGTCGGCGAGGGTGATGTCCTCGGCGACCGCCAGGCCCTCGACCTGATGGAAGACCGGGCTGTGCGTGGCGTCGAAGGGGTCGGAGCGATAGCAGCGGCCGGGGACGATGATCGCGATCGGCGGGCCCTGCGCCTCCATCGAGCGCACCTGCATCGGCGAGGTGTGGGTGCGGAGGACGGCGTCTTCGGGCCCTGGAGGTAAGCCGCCGACCCGCAGCTGCGGATCTAGCGTCTCCGGGTCGACGTAGAAGGTGTCCTGGGCCATCCGCGCCGGATGCCCCGGGGGGTGGTTGAGGGCGGTGAAGTTGTAGTAGTCGAGCTCGACCTCGGGCCCCTCCATCACCCGGTACCCGAGGCCGACGAACAGGTCCTCGATCTCCCGCTGGGTGCGTAGCAGCAGGTTGCGGGCGCCGGCCGGCGGGGCGGGCGCGCCCGGAAGCGTGACGTCGATGCGATCGCCGGCGAGACGGCGCTCCAGCTCGGAGCCCTCGAGCTCCGCGGCTCGCTCCACGAGCAACTGCTCGAGCGCCTGGCGAACCTCGTTCCCGGCTTTCCCCACGGCGCCGCGCTGCTCGGCCGGGAGCTCGGCGATGCCGCGCAGGATCGTCGTCAGCTCCGCCTTCCGCCCCAGGAAGCGCACGCGCAGATCCTCCAGCGCACCCGGGTCGCTCGCCGCGGCGATCGCCGCCTCGGCTTCTGCCCTGAGCGCTTCGATGCGAGTTACCGGATCAGCCACCGTCGCCGATCCTATTTGCGAACTCATAGAGCGCAACGGTCGCCGCCATCGCGGCGTTCAGCGAATCCGGGCCGCCGACGCGGATTGGGATTCGGGCGCGATGCCGGGCGGCATCGAGTAGATCAGGCGGCAGCCCGTCGCGCTCGGCGCCAACACAGACGACGAGCGGCGGCTCGAGCACCAGCTCCGAAAGCGGGGTACCGGCATGTGTATCGAGAGCGACGGTTGTCGCCTCGAGTTGCTCGAAGCCCGCCCGAGCAGGCGGTCGCGCGAAGACCGATCCCATGCTCGCGCGCACCGCCTTCGGCGAGTAGGGATCGGCACAGTCGGGACCGACGACGACGGGTCCGTCGGCCAGCGCGTGCGCGGCGCGGATCGCTGTGCCGACGTTGCCGGGGTCCCCGACGCCGTGCAGGTAAACGGAGAGCTGGCCTCCGGGGTCCGAAAAGCGCTGTGGGTAAACGCCGATCACTCGCGTGCCGGAACCAAGCGTGCTGACGGCGTCGAGGAGCTCTGCCTCGACGTCCACCCCGGCCTGCAACACGAATTCCGCCTCGGCTTCAGCCCGCTCCGCCGCGTCGATCAGATCCTCGCCCTCGGCCACGAACAGCCCGCTCTTCTCGCGCCCGCTGCGGGAGTGGAGCTTGCGGATCAACTTCAGCTTGTCGTTTTCGGGACTTGTGATCATGAAAAAGGGCGGCCTCCGCTCTGGATGGGCCGCCCGGGGTTCGTGGTATGTGACCGTCGCTACGCGGCGACGGCCTCCCGGGCCTGGTCGGCAAATCGGCGGAACGCCTCGGGGTCGCGGACGGCGATGTCCGCGAGCATCTTCCGGTTCACCTCGACGCCGGCCTCGCGGAGGCCGTGCATCAGCTCCGAGTAGCTCATGCCCTCCCGACGGGCGGCGGCGTTGATGCGAATGATCCACAGGCGCCGGAACTCGCGCTTGCGCGTCCGCCGATCGCGGTAGGCGTACGCGTCGGAGCGCATCAGCTGCTCCTTCGCGAAGCGGTAGCTGGAGTGCTTGCGCCCGTAGTAGCCCTTCGCTCGCTCGAGCGTGCGCTTGCGGCGCCTGCGGCGCGCGACGGCGTTCGTCGCCCGGCTCACTTGCGACCCCTTCCGGCCAGCAGCGAATCGACCCGCCCGGCGTCCTGCGGGGCGATCTCGACCGGCTTGCGCATGCGGCGCTTTCGCTTCGGCGACTTGTGCTCGAGCATGTGGCTCGAGTAGGCGCGCTTACCGCGCAGCTTCCCGCTCGCGGTCTTCTTGAAGCGCTTCTTCGCACCCGAATGGGTCTTCATCTTCGGCATCAGGAACGGCCTATTGAAGCAGACGCGAAGCGGTCTCTATGAGGCCTGCTGCTCGGCGGCGGGCTCCTCGGCGGCTTCGTCGCCGCCCGAAGGCTCCGCCTCGGAAGCCGAATCCTCGGCCGCGGGCTGCGCGTCAGTGTCAGCGTCAGCCGCCTCGGCCGGCTCTGGCGCCTCAGGCGCCGCCGCAGTGGGCGCTGCCTGGGCTCCCGGAGCCGGCTCTTTGGGCGGGGCACCCACGACCCGGACCGGCTCGCGCCCGCGGGCGGCCCCGTCGCGCAGCGGGGCGAGCATCATCATCATGTTGCGCCCCTCCTGCACGGGCTGCTGCTCGATCACCGCCATGTCGTCGAGGTCGTCGAAAAGGCGCGCCAGCAGCATCCGGCCGCGCTCCGGGTGCGCCTGCTCGCGGCCGCGGAACATGATCGTCACCTTCACCTTGTCCTTCTGGTTCAGGAACCGCTTCACGTGGCCTTTCTTCGTCTCGTAATCGTGGTCCGCGATCTTCGGCCGGAACTTGATCTCGCGGACGTTCACCTCCTGCTGGTGGCGACGAGCGGCCTTGGCCTTCTGCTCCTGCTCGTACTTGTACTTCGAGTAGTCGAGCAGGCGGGCGACCGGCGGCTTGGCCTCGGGCGCAACCTCAACCAGGTCGAGGTCCTGCTCCCTCGCCTGTGAGAGCGCGTCCTGAGTGGCGACAACGCCCACCTGCTGCCCGTCTGCGCCGACCAGCCGAACCTCAGGGACCCGGATCTTCTCGTTGATCCGAGTCAGATCGCGCTCGGGCGGCCGGCGGTCGAACCTACGCGGTACCGGCACTAGTCAATGCGCGACTGAAAGCTGATCAAACTGCCTGCGGTCGCGGGGAGGTGGGCAAAACTCGGAAAGCAGAGACGGGGGCGCTCAACGGCGCGGTGGTCGGGTGCTCTGCATTGCCGCGAGTATAGGTCACTTCTGTAGCCGCTGGGCGAAGTTCTGTACCAGCTCCGTGCCCAGATCGCCCTCGTCGTGCGAGCGCACGGCCACCTCGCCGGCCGACTCCTCACGCTCCCCGACGACGAGCATGTAGGGCGCCTTGGAGAGCTCGGCGTCGCGGATCTTCTTCCCAACCGACTCCGAGCGCGCGTCCACGCCCACCCGCACCTCGGCTTCCGCGAGCTCGGCGGCGACGCGCTCGGCATAGGAGTTGTGCCTGTCGGAGACCGGAAGCACCAGCGCCTGCACGGGCGCCAGCCAGTCGGGGAAGCGTCCCCCGTGGTGCTCGATCAGGATCCCGGCGAAGCGCTCCATCGAGCCCAGCAGCGCGCGGTGGATCATCACCGGGCGGTGCTCGGCGTTGTCGGCGCCGACGTAGGCGAGATCGAAGCGCTCGGGCATCTGGAAGTCGATCTGGCAGGTTCCGCACTGCCAGGAGCGGCCGAGTGCGTCGGTGACGTGGAAGTCGATCTTCGGCCCGTAGAAAGTCCCCTCTCCGGGGCTGACGTCGTAGTCACGGTCCTGGCGCTCGAGCGCCTCGCGCAGCGCATCCTCCGCCTGCTCCCATTGCTCGTCCGTGCCGATTGACTTCTCCGGTCGCGTGGACAGCTCCACCCGCACGTCCTCGAACCCGAAGCGCGAATACAGCTGGTCGATCGCCTCGCAGATCGAGTCGACCTCGTCGGGGACCTGATCGAGCGTGCAGTAGACGTGCGCGTCGTCCTGGGTGAAGGCGCGCACGCGCAGCAGCCCGTGCAGCACGCCCTCGCGCTCGTAGCGCGACACGAGCCCGAACTCCGCCAGCCGCAGGGGCAGCTCGCGATAGGAGCGCGGGCGGGAGCCGAAGACGAGACACGCTCCGGGACAGTTCATCGGCCGCAGCGCGTAGCGGCGCTCGGCCTCGTCGCGGTCGCGCTCGGACGGCTGGGCGAAGAACATGTTCTCGCGGTAGTTGTCCCAGTGCCCGGAGCGGTGCCACAGCTCCTCGTCGAGCACCTGCGGCGTCTTGATCTCGACATAGCCGCGGCGGCGCAGATGGGCTCGCACCTCGGTCTCGATCAGGCGCAGGAGCACGGTGCCGTTCGGGAGCCAGAAGGGCATCCCGGGCGACTCCGGCCGGAGCATGAACAGGTCGAGCTCGGGGCCGAGGCGGCGATGATCGCGGGCGCGAGCCTCCTCGAGGCGCTGGAGGTGCTCGTCGAGCTCCTTCGAGCTGAAGAAGGCTGTGCCGTAGATGCGGGTCAGCATCTGCCTGGTCTCGTCGCCGCGCCAATAGGCGCCGGCGAGCGAGTTCAGCTTGAACGCCTTGATACGGCCGGTCGAGGGGCCGTGCGGCCCGCGGCAGAGGTCCTCGAAGGGGCCGTTGCGATAGAGCGACACCTCCTCCACGCCCTCGTCGCTGACGAGATCCTCGATCAGCTCCACCTTGTAGGGCTGCTGCTCGGCGCCGAACTTCTCGACCGCCTTCTCGGCCGCCATCTCGCGCCGCTCGAATCGCTCGTCGGCGTCGATGTGGGCCTGCATCCGCTGCTCGATCTGCTCGAGGTCGGCGTCCGAGGGCCGGAACCCGTCGCCGAAGTCGAAGTCGTAGTAGAAGCCGTTGGCGATCGGCGGTCCGATCGAGACCTTCGTCTCGGGCCACAGGTCGAGCACGGCGGTCGCCATCACGTGCGCGGCGTCGTGGCGAATCACCTCGAGCGCGGCGTCGGAGCCGGGTGTGACGATCTCGAGCTCGGCGCCGTCCGGGAGCGGTGCGGTCAGGTCGCGAACCTCGCCGTCCACCTTCACGGCGATCGCGTCCTTCGCCAGGCGGGGGCCGATCGCCTGTGCGGCGTCGGCGCCACTGGCCCCTTCCTCGAGCTCCAGCGGCGTACCGTCCGGGAGTGTGACCGTGATCGTCGCCATCGCGGCCATGCTAGTCCCCCGGCTCAGGGCTGCCCATGGGTGTAGAGTCGCCCCAACGATCAACCCGAAGGAGGGGAGCAATGGGAGCAAGGGGAAGGGCACTGATTGGCGGAATCGCGATAGCGGGTGTGTTGATCGCGCCGGGAATCGGCAGCGCCGGCACCGGCAAGGCGATCCTCGCTACGCAGATGGGCGGCAAGGTTGAGGTTCCAGCCGGCTCGGGAGACCCGGACGGGAAAGGATTCGTCGCGGTCAAGGTCAACCCCGGCAAGGGCAAGCTCTGCTTTGCGATGGAGTTCAGGAACATCCTCGACCCGTTCGCGGCCCACATCCACAAGGCCCCCCGCGGCAGCACCGGTCCGATCAAGTTCACGCTCTTCGACGGCGTCACCTCGAGCCCGATCGACGGCTGCTACAGGGACGTGAGCCCACGACTGTTGGCAAAGCTGGGCAGTGTCCCCGAGCGCTACTACGTCAACGTGCACAACGACGATTACCCCGACGGAGCGATCCGCGGTCAGCTGAAGTTCGCCGGCACCGACTGATCCGCACAAGCTCCCGCGGTTTGACTGTTCGCACCCCCGGTTGTAGGGTCGGCCACCCGAACCCAACCCACACCAGGGAGGAAGTCCATGAGAGTCAAGGTGATCACGCTGGTCGCCGCAACGGCGCTCGTCGGCGTACTGGTCGTCCCGGCCCTCGTGCCCGCAGCAGCGGTGCAGCTCGAAGCCCAGCTGAAGGGCAAGAACGAGGTTCCGAAGGCCGATCCCGACGGAACCGGGCGCGCCGAGGTGAAGCTACGTCGGCAGAAGCGGAAGGTCTGCTTCCTGATCGAGTACGAGAACATCGCGGAGCCGTTCGCCGGCCATATCCACGAGGGCGAAAAGGGCGAGAACGGGGACGTGGTCGTAACGCTTTTCTCGAGTGAGACGGGGTCCTTCCCAACCCCTGTCGGCGGATGCGTGAGGCGGGTGAAGAAGAGCCTGATCTCGGCGATCGCAGCGAATCCGAATCACTACTACGTGAACATCCACAACGAGGATTACCCGGACGGGGCGATCCGCGGCCAGCTGAAGCTGCGACCGGGAACGTAGGCGGACTAGAAATCAACGTAGGCAAGAAGCCCCGCGAAAGCGGGGCTTCTTTGCTCCGATGGGCGTTACTGGGCTCGAACCAGTGACCTCCAGCTTGTCGAGCTGGCGCTCTCCCAACTGAGCTAAACGCCCGCTGCGGCGATGTTAGCGCCGCGTTGGAGTTCGAGCACGTGCGTGGAAAATTCCCAGCAAATTGCGAGAAGGAGAACTGCAACCTTTCGGGAAGCAGAGTGTTAAGTTGTTATGAGCCACGGCCGATAGAGGTCGTGAAAGAGCTTTCAAAGTTGTAGGACCGACGGGCCAGAGGCGGACCTTTGGCGGCACGTCCTATCGGAACCAGGGGCCCCCTCGAGGGGCCCTTTTCCGTGCCTAGGTCGGTTCCGGATCTTCCTCGCCCGGCCAGTCACCGGTCAGCCTGTAGAAGGCCGATCGCGATCCTCGCTCCATCACGCCACGCACCGCGCGAAAGATCGCGCCCTGGAGCGCCAGCGCAACCAGCATCTTCCACCACGGCGCGTCTCTGTGCTCGGGCTCGGGGGGTTCCTCGTCGTCCACGAGCCCCCAGGTGAGGTCGAACAGCTTCTTGCCGACGAAGCCGCCAAGCAGCCCAGCCGCAATCCCGAACGGAATGAACAGGACCTTTCCGATCTTTGTCATCAGTTCTCCTCTCCGAGCGCGGGCTCTCGCGGCGGCAGCGCCAGCGTTTCCTCCTCGGGCACGCCGGCGACCAGCTCTCGCTCGCGCTCGAGCTCGGCGTCGAGCTCAACCCCGAACAGGACCGCGAGATTGGTGATCCAGAGCCAGACCAGGAACACGATCATTCCCGCCAGGGCTCCGTAGGTCGCGTTGTAGGAGGAGAAGTTGGCCACGTAGAAGGCAAAAGCCAACGAGGCCAGGATCCAGACCGCCACCGCCAGCGCCCCACCCGGGGTTATCCAGCGAAATCCGGCGTGCCTGATGTTCGGCGTCGCGTAGTAGAGCAGCGAGATCAACGCCACTACGACCCCGAGGATCACTGGCCACTTCGCCACGCCCCATACGCTCACCGCGGTGTCCCCCGCCCCGACGACGTCGCCGACCCGCTCCGCCAGCGGCCCGCTGACGACGATCGCCACCGCGCACACGGCCAGCAGCAGGATCATCACCGTCGTTATCGCAACTTGAAGCGGCCGCAATTTCCAGAACGGGCGCCCCTCCTCCACCGTCATACACGGCGTTCGCCGCACGCCCGAACGCGCCCACGTAGCCCGATGCCGCCCACAACGCCCCAGCGAGCCCGAGGACCAGCCCGAGGCCGGCGGCCGGAGCCGAGCTCACCTGCTCCAGAGCGCCGGTGAGGATGTCCCCGGCCGGCCCCGGAGCGAGCCCGCTCAGGTTGTCGAGCAGCGGCTGCGTCGCCGAGTCGCCGATGACCCCGAGTATCGACACCAGCGCGACGATCGCGGGGAAGATCGCCAGCACCGCGTAGTAGGTCAGCGCGGCGGCCCAATCGGTGAGGTTGTCCTCGCGAAACTCGGCGGCCGTGCGCTTGAGCACCGCTGCAGACTTCATGCAGGCGAATTACCCGCGCCCTAGCGCCCGTAATCGAGCGTCTACGATCGAGGCGATGTCGACGCTGTACGAGTGGGCCGGGGGCGAGAGGGCGTTTGAGCGCCTCATCAACGCCTTCTACGACCGGGTCGAGGCGGATGAGTTGCTTTCGCCGCTGTTCCCGGGCGGAGTCGGCGAGGAGCACAGACTGAATGTGACGGCGTGGTGGTGCGAGGTGCTCGGCGGCCCCGCCCGCTACACCGAGGAGCTGGGCGGGTACGAGCGTATGGTCGGCAAGCATCGCGGCCTCGCGATCACCCAGGAGCAACGGTTCCGCTTCGCCTCGCTGATGAGCCTCGCTGCCGACGACGCCGAGCTCCCGGACGACCCGGAGTTCCGCTCGGCGTTCGTCGCTTACCTCGAGTGGGGAACGCGGCTGGCGCAGCAGAACTCGCAGCCCGGCGCCCAGGTCGTTGAGCACGCACCGGTCCCCCGCTGGGGGTGGGGCGAGGCTCCGCCCTTCAACCCGTAGCCTCGCAAGGGGGTCCGCACCCGTTCAGTCTGCAGCTTCTTGAAACCCTTATGGGCTACCAAACCTCCAGTCGTTGGTTGCGCTGTCTCTGAGCACTCCCGCAACATCCAAGCTCATACCTACGCGTAAGGCGCCTACCGGAATCGAACCGGTGTAAACGGCTTTGCAGGCCGCGCACAGGGTGGCGTTTTTGGCTTGCCAGAGCCAGATTCGCCCAGCGTGCGCCAGTGGATGCGCCAGTGAGGGGAATCGAGCGGGCGATTTTCGTCCCGTCCGCGGGGAGCTTCACCCTCCGTGCGATGAACGAGTCCGAGCGCGAAATCGGTCGCGTCTCCGACCCCGGCGGACGGGTCGTGGTGCTGTTGTCGCGGATCTGGGAGGACAAGATCGCACGCGATCACCCGGAGCTGAGCGACGAAGCGGATGAGGTGCTCGAAACCGTCGCCCAGCCGGATCACGTCGAGTCCGATCCTCACGCGAGCCGGCAACGGTTCTACCGGCGCGATGTCGGCCCGAGCAAGTGGCTGATGGCAGTCGTAAGCTTTGAGCAGGAGCCGGGCCGGATTATCACCGCGCTGGCGCTCCGGAAGGATCCCATGCAATGGAAGCCGTGAACGTTCACATCGGGCCTTTGGTCTTCGATCATGCCGAGTACGACGCCGAGGGCGACGTGCTCTACCTGCACGTGGGCAAGCCGGTTGAAGCGGAAGGCGAAGAGACTCCCGAGGGACACGTGGTCCGATTCGAGCCGGGCACCCAACGGGTAGTCGGACTCACGGTGATCAACGCCCGCTCAGTGCTTGATCGAGACGGGCGGTTGATCGTCACCGTCCCAGAGACGATCGAGGCGAGCGCCGACGAGATCGCGCCGGCTCTGGCCGCCGCGTAGACCGATCGATCTCAGTCCAGCACGCGTCGCACCTGCCACCCCGAGATGTCGATGATGGCAAAGACCCGTGGACGGACCCAGATCCTCAACCTGGCGACTTCGACGCGTTCCTCGACGATGTCGAACCGCTTTAAGTTTCGATCCACAACGGCAATCCCGACGCGAAGCTCACGATCGTCGTTCGCGTCGAAGGCGAGGACGCGAAACGCCTTGCTCGACTCGCGAGGGACCGTGGAATGAAGGCGGGCGAGGTCGTCTCTGAGCTGATCCGGGGCGCCTGACCGAGCCTAGGCTCCGCTCACGGCGGCAAGCCGAGCCTGGGTGCTCGCCCGCTCCAGGAACGCATCGAGCATCCCCGCCGCCTCGCGCTCCGAGCCCGGCATCAGTGTCCGTAGAGGTCGAACGTCACCTTGATCGACGAGTGGCCCATGAACTGCGACGAGCGCCTTCGCGTTGACCCCGGCGGCGATCATGAACGAGGCGTAGGTGTGCCTCGCCTGGTGCAGCCGCAGCCGCTCGCTGACCCGGCGGCCTTCCAGGCGGAGTCCGCTCGCCGGTAGAGCGTCGCCGCGTGGAACGGCTCCTCCTCCCCAGCGCCCGAACACGAGTGCGTCGCTCTCGGCGCTTCGCCTCCTCCAGCCGCCGATCGAGCAACAGCTCGCGCAGTGCCGCCGGCATCGGCACCCGCCGCCGCGATGTCCTCGTCTTCGGATCGATCCGGCCGGCCTTGGCGTCCCAGGACTCCCGGACCTCGATCGTGCCGCCGGCGACGTCGACCGCGTCCCAGCGCAAGCGCGCGCAGCTCGCCGTAGCGCAGCCCGGCGTACAGCGCCGTCGCCCAGACGCAGTCGATCCTCGGCGGGTAGCGCGGCAAGCAGCTTCGTCGGCGACCGTCGGCGAGACGATCTCGACCTCGCCGCGGCCGCGGGCCGGCAGCTCGAGGTCGCGCGTCGGGTTCACTGGCAGCCCGCCGCGCGACTTCGCCCGCCGGTAGATCGCCTGCAGCGGCTTGATGATGTTGCGCAGCGTCGACGCCGGCAGGCCCTCGGCCTGCCAGCGGTCGACGAGCAGCTGCAAGTCCGAGGTCGTGATCGCGCTCAGCTTCTCGCCGCCGATCAGCGGCAGCACCCGCTCCTCGAGCGCGTGGCGGTAGCCGCGCAGCGTCGACGGCTTGTAGGGGTCGCCGGAGCGGTTGCGGATCTCCCCCGCCTCGGCGCCGGCGAGCCACGCCTGCTGCGGCCTCGCCGCAGCGTCCGCTGGCTCGGCGCCCGCAAGACTGCCCTGGTCGATCTGCCGCTTCGCGTCCGCGCGCCACGAGCGGGCCTCGGCGTAGTTCGCGAACGTGCGCCGGAGCTTGCGGCCGTCGCGCGGCGAGTAGACCCACGCCTCGTAGCTCGGCGTCGGCAGTTGCACTGCCCCGGTCCGCCCTCGATCGGCAGGTCTTCGGAATGTCGCTTTACGATCCCGGCCGCCATCGGTCCTCCTCTCGCGTCTCGCATTCGCCGTCTGCGCGCCGAGAGTACGCCCGTCATCGGACCGTTTCCGAGAGCGTGAGTGCCGCGTTCTCGTCGCCCAGCGCTCCAGCTCGTGGAGCGGGATCAGCCGCATGCGTCCCCGCCGGATCATCCGCAGCTCGGGCTGCACGTGGCGCTCGAACGAATCCACTGAGATGCCGAGCGCGGCCGCGGCCTCTGGTTTGGTGAGCGTCACTCGATGAACCGCCGGCTGATTACGCTTCTGCATCCTTCCACGCGGCGCCTTGATGTCATCACCTTCTCCGGGGCCCGAATGGGCGTCACTCCACGCCCTGGCGCGGCAGACAGGCGAGCAATAGATCGCGCCCTCCCTCCTGCCGGCCATCGACTGCCCGCAGACGGGACACGGCGGGCGATCGGGGTCGAACTTGCGCGCAGCTCGCGCGCGGTCACGACCCGCAGAGCGGCATCCATCGGAGCAATAGATCGCGTGGCGCCGTCGGCCTTCGAGCGAGGCTCCGCACACAGCGCACTCCGTCGCCGTCTGCGGCGCTGGGTGCGCGCCCCATGTCCAGCTGAAGCTGATGGACGGTCGGTTTCGGCTCGCGGTCCTTGAGCACGTTCGCCTCTACTTGGATGTGGTGCGAGCCGCCTCAAAATCCGATTTTTTCGCTCCGATTTCCTCCCTTCGCCTGTCAACGCACCCTGATCTTCGTTTCTGATCCGACCGCTCTCCTCAACGCCGACTGTCACGCCGCAGGCTTCGGCGTTGCCCATCTCCGCATCCTCCCCGCCACAACCCGAAAGAGCCTTCACGCAGTTGCACCAGAGTTTTGGTGCAACTGTGTGAGCTTCGTTCGTTGCGGTTAGGTTGACAAGCCGGCTGACAAGGGACCGAGCGACGGACAGGTGTCACTCGAGGCGAAAGCAGTGCGAAAGGCCGAGAACGAAAGTGCGGGGCTGAGGATCGGGGAGCGGAGAGTTCAGCTCGCTTACACAGGGGATACGGGTAGCGCTCCGGCGCGCGGCGCCGGCACCAAACGCGCTCAATGCGGGCAACGATCATCTCCGACCCCTCGGCACCGCCGAGGCGAAAGAAGGGGAAGCGCGGGAGGCGAACGGCATCCTGCGTCGGCCGCAGCCCGACCGAAACTGCCCAGCTTGCAGTCGAGGCGCTGAAAGCCGTCGCTTAGCCCGATCTCGGGTAGAGTGCGGCTCGTCCCACAGAAGGGAGCGAGACGTGGGTGCAAGAGTCGGTCGGTGGATCGGGGCGCTTCTTTCGCTTGCCGTCGTTGGCTCGCTCATGGCGCTGTTTGCCGCGTCCGCGAAGGCCGTCCCCCTGCACGCACTGACGCCCCAGGGCTGCATCTCGGACGTCGACAACGCACAGACCTGCGGTGGACCGGATGGCGGCGCTAACGAGGCCCAGGGCCTGACCACCGCGCAATCCACCGCGGTCAGCCCCAATGGCGCCTCGGTCTACGTGGTCTCTTTCACCGACGATGCGATCACGCGCTTCAATCGCGCCCCGGACGGCTCGCTGACCCCGGCGGGCTGCATCTCGGACGTGGACAACGCGCAGACGTGCGGCGGAGTTGACGGCGGGGCAAACGAGGCCCAGGGCCTGAACGCCGCCATCGGCGTCGCGGTCAGCCCCGACGGGGCCTCCGTTTACGTCGCCTCCGGCCTCGACTCCGCGATCGTGCGCTTCAGCCGCGCGCACCGACGGCGACGCTGAGCGCACCGAGTTGCATCTCGGACGTGGACGGTGCGCAGACGTGCGGTGGAGTGGACGGGGGGCCGAACGAGACACAGGGCCTTGCCGGCGCCTCCGCCGTCGCGGTCAGCCCCGACGGCGCCTCCGTCTACGTCACCTCGCAGGTCGATGACGCGATCGTGCGCTTCGACCGCGCTGCCGATGGAACGCTCGAGCTCCCCGAGCTGCATCTCGGACGTGGACAACGCGCAGACGTGCGGCGGAGTTGACGGCGGTGCAAACGAGGCCCAGGGCCTGAACACCCCCCGAGCGGTCGCGGTCAGCACCGACGGCGCCTCCGTTTACGCCATCGGCGCACGACGACGACGCGATCGTGCGCTTCAACCGCGCTGCCGATGGAACCCTGAGCTCCCCGAGCTGCGTCTCGGACGTGGACAACGCGCAGACGTGCGGCGGAGTGGACGGCGGGGCAAACGAGGCCCAAGGCCTGGATGCCCCCCTCGGGGTCGCGGTCAGCCCCGACGGGACTTCCGTTTACGTCGCCTCCGGCCTCAACCACGCGTTCGCGCGCTTCAACCGCGCCACCGACGGGACGCTGAGCGCCGGCGGGTTGCATCTCCGACGTCGAATTCGCGCAGACTGCGGCGGAGCGGACGGGGGGCCGACCGAGGCCCAGGGCCTCAACAGCGCCGCATCCGTGGCGGTCAGCCCCGACGGGGCCTCCGTCGTGGTCGCTTCCGTTCGGCGACGACGCGATCGCACGCTTCAACCGTGCTCCTGACGGTTCACTGACCGCCGCCGGCTGCATCTCCGACATCGACGACGCCAGACGTGCGGCGGTGCGCCGGGGGGCAAACGAGGCCCAGGGACTGAACGTCGCCGAGGGCGTCGCGGTCAGCTCCGATGGCATCTCGGTCTACGTCGTCTCGGGGACCGACAGTGCGATCGTGCGTTTCAACCGCGAGGCTGCCCCCGGTCTGCCTCGGCAGCGCCGCCTCCGGACCGTTCGACCAGCCGCTGACGGTTCCGCTCGACTGCTCGGACCCCAACGGCGACCCAGTCACGATCTCACTGACCAGCAACCCCGCCAACGGGACGCTCGGCGCCGTCGACCAGACGGCCGACACAGTCACCTACACCCCGAACGCCGGCTTCAGCGGCAGCGACTCGTTCCTTTTCCGGGCCACCGCCGACGGCAAGCAGTCGCCGGTCGAGAACGCCAGCGTCTTCATCGCGCCCGCGGCGACCGCCACGCCGCCCCCGGACCCAGTCGTCGTGGTGACCTCCCGCGAAGCTGCTGGCATTGCTCGCGGCGGACAGGCTCAACGGCACCTCCGGCCGAAAGCTCAAGATCGCCTTTGCCACATCGGCCGGCGGCTCGGCCGAGATCGAGCTGAAGAAGGGCAACCGCGTCCTGATCTCCCGCCAGCTCAACTTCTCCGGCGACGGCGAGCACAAGACCTCGCTGAAGCTGGCGACGAAATCCTCGCGGGGCGGGAAGGGCAAGGCGAAACCGCTGAAGCCCGGCAACTACACGATCGTGCTCACCGTCACCGGAACGGACGGGCAGACGGCCAAGGACTCGGCGCGGCTGCGGGTGCGCAGGTAGCCGACCGACTCCGGGTTCGACTCGGCTGGTGGTTCGGCACACGAGGAAAGTCCTCCGAGTGTGCTGAGCACCGCTCCCTAGCGTTTCATTGCGTGGCGCAAACCGCCACCAGCCAGTTCTCGAAGGGCGGCATCGGTCGGACAACTCCAGCGCGCGCCAGTCCGCGCGCCAGTGACACTCCTTTGGCTGCGGTTTTCTGCGGTTCTCAGCGGCTCAACGGAAACCTACGAAAACGGCTCTACCAAGCGCCAAACCGCTTGCTCAAGCCGAAGGCGCCTACCGGAATCGAACCGGTGTAAACGGCTTTGCAGGCCGCTGCGTAACCACTCCGCCAAGGCGCCGGGTCCGGGCTCAAGCGTACCGGCGCGATCCTGGGCGGCTTGACAGCCGGGCGTCCGATCCATAGCGTCGCCGTGATGGCGCAGATCGGCAAAGGCGGGGATCCCGTCAGTCACATCGGCCAGGCCTATCCCGACCGGGTCGAGGTGCGGGGACGGGACCTCTGCGGCGACTTGATGGGCTCTCTGAGCTTCACGGAGTACTTCCACCTTTTGCTCACCGGCCGCGAGCCGACCGAGGACCAGCGTTTCTTCCTCGATTTGCTGCTCGTCGCGATCGCCGAGCACGGGATGATGCCTACCAACGTCGCGGCGCGGATGACGCTTGCCGCCGACCCCGAGTCGCTGCAGGGGGCCGTCGCGGCCGGGATCCTCGGCGCAGGCCCGGTGATTCTCGGCACGGCCGAACCATGCGCGCGGCTGCTCGAAGCTGCCCAGGAGAAGGTGGCGGCCGGCGCCGCCCCCGAGGCGGTCGCCGAGGAGATGGCGCGCTCGATCCACGCTACCGGCGAGCGGCTGCCGGGGTTCGGCCATCCGGTTCATCGCCCGCTCGACCCTCGCGCGGAAAGGATTCTCGAGCTCGCGGATGTCCGCGGGGTGAGCGGGCCGCACGTGCTGCTCGCACGCTGCTTCCGCGACGGCGCGGCCAAGGCGTGGAGCAAGCCGCTGACGCTGAACATCTCGATGCCGATCGCGGCAGTGATGCTCGACCTGGACTTCCCGCCTGACGCGGTGAAGGCGCTTCCGATCCTTGCGCGCACGGCAGGCCTTCTCGCTCATCTGGCCGAGGAGCAGCAGAAACCGCTCGGCTTCCTGATGGCGGCGAAGGCGGAGGAAGCGATCGAGTACCGGTCACCCCCCGAAGACCCGCAGCAATGATTCTCGCGCCCGAGGTCGAGACCCGACCGTGGGCAGAGCAGCTGGCCATCGACGAACCCAGCTACTGCGGCCAGCTCGCCTACCTCTTCCAGCGCTCGGCCTTCTATCGCGAGAAGCTGACAGCGGCGGGCTTCGACTCCGAGCGGGACGCGGGCGGGCTCGCGGAGATCGCGAAGCTCCCGCTCACCGGCAAGCAGGAGCTCAGGGAGACGTGCACGCCCGACGATCCGATCGGCGCCCACCTCTGCGCCGCGCGATCCGAGATCGTTCGGATCTACTCGACGAGCGGTACCTCGGGCACGCCCACCTACGTCCCGCTGACGCAGGGTGACCTCGACAACTGGGTGACCGCCTCGGCGCGCAGCTACGCCGCTTCGGGCGTCGTCGCCGGCCAGCGAATCGTCTCCGCCTACAACGCCGGCCCGTTCGCGGCGGGCGCCGCGCTCGCCTCGTTCGAGCGCATCGGCCTCAGCCACATCCCGGTCGGGACCGGGAACAGCGAGCGGTTGGGGACGGCTGTGCGCCTCCTCCGCCCGGAAGCCGTCGTGCTCACCCCGTCCTACGCCGCCTACCTCGTCGAATGGGCGGCGGACCACGAATTCGACCTGAGAGGATCGAGCGTCGAGCGCGTCCTCGTCGCGGGCGAGCCCGGCGGTGGCGAGCCCGGGGTCCGGGCGAAGCTAGAGGAAGGCTGGGGCGCGAAGGTCACCGAGGCGATGGGGGTCGGCGACATCGGCGTCTCGCTCTGGGGCGAGTGCGAAGAGCAGGACGGGATGCATCTCGGCGCGCGCGGGTTCGTCCACATGGAACTGATCGACCCCGAGAGCGGCGCCGCACTGGAGATGGACGACGGCGCTGAAGGCGAGCTCGTGCTGACGCATCTCCAGCATCGCGCCGCTCCGCTGCTGCGCTTCCGGACCCGCGACCACGTCCACATCCGGACGAGCGCATGCGGGTGTGGCCGCACGAGCCCTCGCCTGCGCTGCATCGGGCGCACGGACGACATGCTGATCGTCCGCGGGGTCAACCTCTTTCCCTCGGCCGTGCGCGAGGTGGTTAGCGCGTTCGGGCCCGAGGTCAGCGGACACATCCTCGTGAAGCCGCAGGCGCCCGGCATCAGGCAGGAGCCGCCGCTTCCCGTCAGCGTCGAGCTCGCCCGGGGTGCGACGGCCGACCCGGAGCTGGGAGACGCGATCCGCGACAGCCTGCGGGAGAGGCTCGTCGTTCAGACGCGCGTGGAGCTCGTGCCGTGGGGGAGCCTGCAGCGAAGCGAGTACAAGTCGAAGCTCGTCGAGCGGTAGGTTGTGGGCGAGGCTGATGCGGAAGCTTCAGAGCCAGGGCGTCCACCACATCACGCTGACCGGAGCCGGCCGGCAGACGTCGATCGACTTCTGGGAGGGCGTACTCGGGATGCCGTTCATCTTCGAGCAGCCGAACCTCGACAACGCCTCGGAGAGCCACCTCTACTTCGATCCGGGCGACGGGCGGCTGATCACGGTCTTCACGAACGAGGATCGGGAGGGTGATCCCGAGCGCACCCCGACCGACCCGGGGTGCGTGCACCACATCGCGTTCGCGGTCTCGGCCGCGACCTTCAACCAGGCGGTCGAGCGCCTGGATGAACGGGGAATGAACTACTACGGGCCGAAGGATCGCGGCTTCATGGACTCGATCTACTTCGAGGACCCGCTCGGCCTCCTGATCGAGCTGGCGTCGTATCGCTTCGAGCCGCCGGCCGGCTTCACCCACGCCGACGTGCTGCTCGAAGCGCACAAGCTGCGAACGGAGCGCGAGGACTACAACATCGACCAGGTGCATCTGGCCGACGCGATCCAGGCGCTGGCCGAGCGCTCGCGCGAAACGCTCTCCGGCGATCGAACGCCGAAGGACCCCTACGGATAGGAGGAACCATGGCCGACAACACGCTGAGCATCCTGCAGCCGAGCGTCAACAATCTGGCGGCTCGGGTATTCGTTCGAGCCGCCGGGCTCGACTTCGAGGAGGTCGACATGTGGGGGAACAAGGGCACGCCCGAGTTCCTCGCAAAGGATCCGGCCGACCTCACCCCGCTGCTCGAAGAGGAGGGTCTGCCGAAGGGATCGCTGTGGGAGAGCTGCGCGATCATGCAGTACCTCTGCAACAAGCACGGCCTCGACCAGTTCTACCCCACCGATCCCGGCGAGCGGGCGATGGTCGACAGCGCGATGTTCTACTTGACCGGCACGCTCTATCCGCTCGTCGCCCGGGCCACCTACCCGGCGCTCGGCTTCCCGCAGTACGCGGGCGAGGTCGCGACCTCCGAGGCGGACGACGCGATGAAGGCGAAGGCTCAGAAGGACGCCGAGGCCGCGCTGGCGATCCCGCTGGAGGCGTTCAACGCGCACTTCCTCGACGGCAGGAAGTTCATCGGCGGTGACTCACCGTCGATCGCCGACATCCGCCTCGCGGTGACGCTCGAGTTCCTACGCGCGATCGACTACGAGTTCCCGGCCTGGGCGGAGGAGTTCATGACCGCGGTCGAGTCGGCTCTCGGCGATGCCTACTCAGAGCCGGCCAGCGACGTGCGTGGCTTCGTCGCCTCCGTGAAGTAGCGGTCCTACGGACTGAAGAAGCAGCTTCCATCCAGGGGGCCGGGGCAGAAGCACTCCCCATTCTGGCAGGTGCACTCTTGCCGCCCTTCGCATTCGCACCCACAGGATCCGCAGTTCTTGACATCCGACTGGATGTCCACCACGTTGCCCCTGCAGCACTTCACCCGGTCGTTGGCGATGTCTTCCTTGTCGATCACGGTCTGATGCCCGCAGCAGACCTGGGTGTTCGGGTTGCCGCAGGTCCTCCCGCATTGGCGCAGCGGCCGCGGGCACTCGTCGCGGCACCTGCCGGCGTGGCAGACCTGGTTCGGGTCGCAGCGCTTGCCGTCCAGGCATCCGCCGCAGTTCTCCGGATCGTTTCGCGGGGTGATGCAACGGCCGCGACAGCAAAGCTGCCCCCTCCCACATTGAATGCCGCAGCCGCCGCAGTTGACGGGGCAGCCGTCGCAGTCCACGTGGTTGATCGTGGGAAATACGCATCCTCCCGTGCCGGGAATGTCCGGATCGCCACAACAGATTCGTCCCGGGCCGCAGTCGCCACACGCAGTGCTGTTGCCCGTGATGCAGTTTCCCCCGGCACATACGGTGCCCGCCGGGCATGGAGGCTTGTTGCAACCCCCGCAGTGCTGGGGGTTGGTATCGAAGCTCATGCACTCCCCAGCGCATCGGTTCGGAGCCATATTGTCGGGGCAGCGACAACGTCCCGAGCGGCAAACGGTCTCATCCGGGCAGTCCCTGTCCCTGTCACACCGTGGCGCCGGAGTTGCTCGCCCAATGCCCATGGCCCGCGCCGGCCACGAAAGCACGGTGCTGGCGGCCGCGGAGGCGACGGCCCCGCGCGCCAGCAGCTCGCGCCGGATCAGTGGACCGCCCAGGCGCACCGGGACCGTCCACGCCGATCCGCCGTCGGCCTCGATCGGGTGCGGCTCGAAGCGGGTGACGACTTGGGCGATCAGCGCCTCGATCGCGACCGATCCGCCCGCAACCGCGCTCGCCACGCGCCCATCAGCCTGGACCATGACCGCGCTCGGGGTGCCCTCGGCGCCGTAGGCGGAGGCGATCTCGCTCTCGCGCTGGAGAAGGACGGTGCGGCGGCCGTGCTCGTCTGGTTCCCCCGCGGTTAATCCGTCGCGGCGCTCGACCACCGCGATCGTGAGCTCGTCTGCGTGCAGGCGCTGCCATTCGGCGACGTCGGGGGCGAGGGCCTCGCAGGGGCCACAATGAGGGTCTGAGAAAAGGAGCAGGGTCGGCTTCCCCAGCTCCAGGAGCGAACTCAACGAAACCGTGTGGCCTTCGATTGCCGGAAGCTCGAAGCTCGGCGCCGCGCTCCCGATCGCGAGCCCTCGCGCCCCACCTTCGGAGTCGGCCGGTCTCGTCCGACCAGAGAACATCCAAGCAGCGGCGGCGAGCGCGAAACCGGCCGCAGCGGCGAAGGCGCTCCAAGCGAGATCGGCCTGACTGGCGACGAAGCCCGCGAGGGCGATCAGCGACGCGTTTCGCGCCAAAGTGCTGGGACCCGCGGGCGAGGAGTGAAGCTGGCCGAAGCAGTGGCAGTCGGGGGTGCGGCCGCGGGCGAGGTTCCAGGCGATCGCGAGCGAGAAGCCGGCGAGAAGCGCAGTCGCGCCGAGCGCGCCCCAGGTTCTAGTCGGACCTGCGAGCAGGGCGACCGCCACTGCCAGCTCTGCGAGCGGCACCGTGACCCCTAACGGCGCAACGAGGGCCTCCGGGACACCAAAGCCTCGCATGGCCTCCCGTGAGCCCGAGAGGTCGCGGAGCTTTGCAACCCCGGCCGTGATGAACACGGCCACCAAAACCAGACTGCCAATCAGAACGAGGGTCACTGGCTCCTCTCCGCTCACCATGCCGCCCCGGGCCGCGAGTCTCTCACGGCGGGTGCTGAATGTCAATCCAGGCAGTCACGCCCTCAGCTGCCGTTCGCCGAGCCCGTGATCCGCCCCAGCAGCACCTCTCGCTCGCGCTCGTTCTGGGTCAGGGATGCGGCGCGCTCCAGCTCCGCGCGCCCCTCGTCCTCTCGGCCGAGCTTCATCAGCAGGTCGCCGCGCGCCGCGGGCAGCAGGTGGTAGTCGCGTAAAGCGGGCTCGGAGCCGAGCGCGTCCACCAGCTCGAGCGCCGCCGCGGGGCCGAACGCCATCCCCACGGCGACCGCGCGATTCAGTTCGACGACCGGCGAGGGCTGTAGTTGCGCGAGACCGTCGTACAGCGCGACGATCCGCTCCCAGTCGGTGTCTTGGGCGGCCCGCGCCCGAGCGTGGCAGGCGGCGATCCCCGCCTGAAGCGTGTAGGGGCCGATTGCGCCGCCGCTGCGCTGCGCCCGCTCAAGCGCCGCCAGGCCGCGGCCGACGAGCAGCCAGTCCCAGCGCGAGCGGTCCTGGTCGAGCAGTAGCACCACGCCCCCCGAGGCGTCGGTTCGCGCGCGCGTGCGCGATGCCTGCAGCTCCATCAGCGCCGCAAGGCCGTGGACCTCGGCCTCATCCGGCAGCAGCTCGGAGAGAATCCGGCCGAGCCGCAGCGCCTCCTCGATCAGCTCCGGGCGCGTGGCCTCGTCGCCGGCGGTCGCCGCGTAGCCCTCGTTGAAGATCAGATAGATGACCTCGAGCACCGCGTCGAGCCGCTCGGCGAGCCGGTCGCGCTCGGGCACCTCGAAGGGCACCAGCGCCGCCGAGAGCGTGCGCTTCGCGCGCACGATCCGCTGCGCGATCGTCGACTCCGAAACCAGGTACGCGCGCGCGATCTCCTTCGTCGTCAGGCCGCCGAGCAGCCGCAGCGTCAACGCCACGCGCGCCTCGGTCGAGAGCACCGGGTGGCAGGTGGTGAAGATCAGCCGCAGGAGATCGTCGTCGATGTGCTCGTCGATCCCGGCCGCGAGATCGGCGTCCTCACCCTCGCCGTGGCGCTCGATCTCGTGGCCAAGCTCGCGGGTCTTGCGATCGTGGACCTCGGCACGACGCAGGCGATCGATGGCCCGGTGCTTGCCGGTGGCCATCAGCCAGGCGCCCGGGTTGTCCGGGACGCCTGACTGGGGCCATTGCTCGAGCGCCGCGACCAGGGCCTCCTGAGCGAGGTCCTCGGCGAGGCCGACGTCGCGCACGATCCGGGCGAGGCCGGCGATCAGCCGCGCCGATTCGATCCGCCAGACGGCGTCGATCGTGCGGTTGACGTCGGCCGTCGCCATGCCGGGCAGGATCTCAGGAGCCCTCGACCTGCTCGCGCAGCTCCTGCTCCTTTTCGCGCAGCTCGGGGGTCAGCTCCTCTCCGAAGTCGTCGGACTCGAAGACGGGCCGCAACTCGACGATGCCGTCGGGCCCAGTCGGGTCGCCCGGAATCCGCTTCGCCCATTCGAGCGCCTCGTCGAACGACTTCACCTCCCAGATCCAGTAGCCGGCGAGAAGCTCCTTCGTCTCGGCGAACGGCCCATCGATCACCTTCTTGTCGGTCCCCGAGAAGTGGATCCGCGCACCCTTCGAGCTTGGATGCAGGCCATCGCCGGCGAGCATCACGCCCGCCTTCACCAGCTCCTCGTTGAACTGCATCATGTTCTCGAGCAGCTCCGTGCTGGGCATCACGCCTGCTTCGCTCTCCTCCGTCGCCTTCACCAAAACCATCACTCGCATCTCGATGCCTCCTTCTGAATCGTTGACGTTCGCCGTAGAGCCGGATAACCGCTGTGGCGGATTCGACTCTCTACCCGAACGTCGAGCGAGCTAGGCGAAAATCGACACGAGATTCGAGGTTTCTCGGGAAGATCCGACCTGAAAACCCGGTGACCGCGTTCGTCGGTCTTGACAGGGGTTGCGCTCAGTCGTTGGCGGCCGGGCCGGGAATCGGCAGGTGGCGGCGCTGAGGTCCGCTGGAGAGTTGGTCGTCGGCCGCCGAGCCCGACGGCTGCAGGGTTGCGAGGCCGTTCTCCTCGGCTTCCGGCGTGCGCGCCGATGCGCCAGCGACGAGGGTCACCGCGCAGCCCGCGATCACGGCCCACCGGGTGAGCGGGCTCGGCTTCTTGCGCTCCACGCGTCCACCCGGGCGCTCGTCGGCCGCAGTTCGTCTCTCCGAGGTGCGCCCGTCGAGAACATCCGCGACGGCCGCGTCGAAGTGGTAAGCCCACAGCGCCATGGTCTCCGCATCGGACGAAGGCTGGATTTGCTTGAGGGGGTCTGGACAGTGGTGATGAGAGCGCTTCAGCGAAGGTGTTGGTGCGTCGATAAGTGAGGGGTGACGCCGGCATCGACGATGATCCCGTGTCGTTTTTGGATCCCGATTTCCCTCGGCGTGCTCGGGACCGCGGGCTTCTGCGTCTGGGTGGCAATGGGATCGCCGCCCGCGCTTGCGACGCTGTTCGACCTCTGGGTCTACAACGGCGTCCTCTTCCTGGCCGCCGCCGTGTTCTTCATCCGCGCGCTTTCCTCCTCGGAGCTGCGCGGCGCCTGGATCTGCTTCGGCGTCGGCCTCACAGCCTGGGCGTTGGGTGACACCTACTGGGTCGTCGCCCTCGCGGACGTCAAGCATCCGGCGTATCCCTCGCTCGCCGATGCCGGGTACCTGCTCACGCTTCCGTGTCTCTTCGTAGGCATCGCGCTTTGCATCAAACACCGGATCGGTGGTTTCCGGCTGGCGAGCTGGTTCGATGGTGCGATCGGAGCGCTGGCGGCCGCGGCGCTGGCGGCGGCGCTGCTCGGGCCGGCGCTGATCGGGCTCACACATGGCGATGCTGGGACCGTGTTCACCAACCTTGCCTACCCGGTCGGCGATGTGCTCCTGGTCGGCCTCATCGTCGGCGCCCTGGTCGTGGGTGGGCTGCGCGGCGCCTGGACGTTGTTGCTCGTAGGGGCTGGCCTGCTCATTTGGGCCGCGGCCGACATGGCCTATCTCTACACCGTGGCGACCGACTCCTACGTGAGCGGCTGGAGCGACGTCCCATGGCTGGTGGGCGCACTGGTGATGAGCGCCAGCGCCGCCGCCTCGGCCTCGCGCAGCTCGCGGGGAAACGGCGGCCATAGCACCTCGCTGCTGGTACCGGCGCTGTCGACCGCCGCAGCCGTTGGCATCCTGGTCTTGGATCACTTCGGACGACTGCATGTCGCGGCAGTGTGGCTCGCCGCGGCGACGATCGCCGCGATCGCCGCCCGATTGCTGCTGAGCTCACGCGAGAACGACCGGCTGGTGGCGGCGCTCTTCGACGACTCGGTCACCGACGCGCTCACCGGTCTTGCCAACCGCCGCCGTCTGTTTACCGATCTCGAGGACCTGCTGCGCCTGGAGCGTGTGTCGATCACCGGGCCGCGCGTGTTCGCGATCTTCGACCTGGACGGCTTTAAGGCCTACAACGACAGCTTCGGCCACCCCGCCGGCGACGCGCTGCTTCGCAGGCTCGGGGGCCGGCTCCCGAGCGTGACAGGTCCCGGCGGCGGCGCCTATCGCCTCGGCGGCGATGAATTCTGCATCCTCTTCGATCCGGCGGGCCGGGACGTCAGCGATGTCATTGAGGCGGCTCGCGATGCGCTCAGTGAGCAGGGCGAGGGATTCACGATCACCGCCTCCTGCGGAGCTGCCGAGCTGCCGCGCGAGGCTGACACGGCGAGCGAGGCCCTTCGCCTCGCGGACCACAGGATGTACGCCCAGAAGGGGAGCCGCTCGACGCGAGCGGAGCAGCAGACGCAGGACGTCCTCCTTCGAGTCCTGCGCGAGCGCGAGCCGGAGCTCGGCTCGCATCTGAGGGGCGTCGCGGAGCTGGCGGCGATGGTCGCCCGCGAGCTCGCGCTCGACGCGGAGGAGGTTGACATTGTGACCAGAGCGGCCGAGCTGCACGACATCGGCAAGATCGCGATCCCGGACGCGATCCTGCGCAAGCCTGGAGTACTCGACGCCGCCGAATGGGAACTGATGCGACGCCATACGGTGATCGGCGAACGCATCCTCGGCGCAGCGCCGGCGCTGCGCCCGGTCGCCTCAATAGTTCGCTCCTCGCACGAGCGCTGGGACGGAGCCGGCTACCCCGATGGCCTGGAGGGCGAGGCGACTCCGCTCGGCTCGCGGATCATCTTCGTGTGCGATGCCTTCGACGCGATGACCTCCGAGCGGCCCTATGGGACGCGGCGGTCGCGTCAGGAAGCGATCGCCGAGCTACGACGAAACGCGGGCACTCAATTCGATCCCGAAGTCGTCGAGGCCTTCTGCAGGCTGCTTCAGCACGAACGCGGCCCAGGTGACTTCACGCAGCAAGCGGAAACCGACCCACCCCGAGCGCGGCAGGTACACCTGACGACGTAACCGGCCTTGGGGCCGCCACCGGCTGATCAGGGGAATCGGCGAGTGCGCGAGCGATGCAAAAATCGACATCGAACGTGTCGGCGACGCTCTACTCGGTGTACACCTCCCACCCCGCGCACGCCGCGCGCCTGATGCTCGAGTACAAGGGAATCGAGCACAAGCTTGTCAGCCTGGTGCCCGGCCTCCACCCCGCCGCCGTTCGGTCGCTCGGCTTTCGCAGTGGAACCGTCCCCGCCCTGAAGCTGGACGGGCGCCGGATCCAGGGCACGCGCGCGATCGCCCGCGCGCTCGACGACGCACAGCCGAAGCCGCCCCTGTTTCCCGCAGACCCTCGGACGCGGGTCAAGGTCGAGGAGGCGGAGGGCTGGGGCGATGAGATCCTGCAGCCGGTCCCGCGGCGACTGGGCGCCTGGCTCCTCGTCCATCGCCCGGCGCTGCGGACCAGAATTGCCCGGGAAGCGGGTCTGCCGGCGGCGTCCTTGGTCGGCACGGCCGGATGGCCGGTGGCCTGGTGGAACGCGCGCAAGGTCGAAGCCACCGAACTCCAGCGAGTGCGAATGATCGTCAAGACGCTGCCCGCCCTACTCGACCACGTCGATGAGCTGCTCGACGAGGGGACGATCGGCGGCGAGCAACGCAACGCCGCCGACTTCCAGCTCGGGACATCGGTCCGGTTGCTGATGACGTTCGGGGACCTGGAGCCGGTGTTCGAGGGCAGAAAGGCAGCAGCCTTCGCCACCGAGCTGATGCCCGACTACCCGACGGGTATTCCGGCGGGCGCGGTCCCAGCGGAATGGCTCGAGTCGCTTTCGCCGCGCAGTCGAGCAAGCGCCCGCAGGCCCGTTTGATGGATACTGGGCGCGGATGATTTCCACCGTCGCGGTCGGAACTGATGGATCAGCTACCGCGGACGTCGCCGTCAAGGAGGCGGCTGAGATCGCGCGGCGCTTCGACGCGAAGCTCGTGCTCTTGAGCGCATTCCAGAGCTCGAACGCTCCGACGGCGGAACGCGAGGACATCGAGCTGCAGTGGGCCTCGAACGCGCAGGCGCGCGTGGCGACGATCCTCCAGCGACTCGAGGAGGACCTGGGCCAGACGGGGCTCGAGTGTCAGGCGCGATCCGAGGAGGGCGACCCGGCCGAGGTGCTGGTCAGGCTTGCGGAAGAGTGCGGCGCAGATTTGCTCGTGATCGGCAACAAAGGGATGAAGCGCCGCATGCTCGGGAGTGTCCCGAACACGGTCACGCACAACGCCGCCTGCTCGGTCCTGGTCGTCAAGACGACCTGAGGCTGGACGCCGCCTTCAGGCTCTCAACCGCCTCGGCAAGCCAGCGGCGGAAAAACCTCCGGCCGACCGTGAGGTCGAACAGACGGAAGCGGGTGCGGGTCGGGTCCATGCCGAACGCCGCGTCGAGGAAGGTCCCGCCCTGAGCTTCGGTGAGTTGCCAATGGACGAACATGCCGCTGATCTGACAGTGCATGCGTATCTCGCGGAACTCGTCCATCGTGTCGATGAGGAAATGCGCCTCATCGCGACCAAACACCGGTTGCCGAGACACCTGCACGAATTCGACGCCCGACTCGAACCGCTCTCCCTGGATCTCGAACACGCGCGGAAGCCACTCGGCGTAGCGACTCGGGTCGCCAACCAGCTCCCATACCGCGGAAACGGGCGCATCAATCAGAGCCTGCTGGCGAACCTCCGACATCAGCAAGCCCCACGCAGCGCCATGAACGGATTATCTCGGATCGAGTGTCGCCCGTCGCGAGATACTGCGCGGGCGATGTCGGAGAACGTGGAGATCATTCGCCGGGCCTATGAGGCATACGGCCGCGGGGATCTTGACGCCGCCTAGCAGGCAGTTGGCACGTGTAGCCTCCGAGCGTGGGCCTGTTCTCGAAGTCGCGGCAACCTGAGGGGATTCCCGGCCGCGGCGTGGTCGTGTACTACGGGCACGGAACGAAGGAGACGGGCTCAGAGGTCGACAAGAGTGCGAACCTGCGAGTCAAGGTCGACGTGCGCACCCGTGTTGGAGACGCCGATCAAGTGACCACGGTCAAGCAGTTTCTTCGGGGTGACCTCGCCTGGTTGCTCGAGGAGGGCCTCGAGGTGCCGCTGCGAGTCGATCCCGAAAGCGGGCTGCCGCTACGGATCGACCCCGAGGCACTGGAGTCCGAGTTGGAGAGCCACCGGAGCGAGGTCAAGGATGCCCACGATGATCAGACGTCCCTCGGCTACAGCTTTCGGCTCTTTCAGAAACGCGACAAGACGTAATCGACCGGAGGGGCAGCGGCCGGCAGACGCCTCAGGCGGCGGAAAGAGCGGCTGATGTAGAGGCAGGCCGGACGGGAGACGTAGACCAGAACCTGCTCGATGCCGCACGTTCATTCCTGGAGGCAGAAGGATTTTCCAACGTAGAGCTCGTCGTCGATGATCTGTTCGACAGCAAGCTGGGGAGCCGCAATCGTTCGATCTCGTCCATGCTCGTTACCTGGTTGCCCCACTCGGACGCGGCCCCGAGCAGCTGGCCTCGCACCGGCGGTTGGTCAGGGCAGGCTTACTCGTACTGGAGGAGTGGGACCTGGGCTCCTGGCACTTCAATCCTCCCGCCCCCGCGGCCGAGCGGCTGATCCGATTGCTCTCCGAGATCTTTGCCAGCCTGGGTGGCGAAGCGGGCCGCGGGGCTTCATGAGCTGCTGCGCGAAATCGGTGTTGAGGAGCCAAAGATCGACGCACACGTGATCGCGCTCAAACTAGGCCACCCCTATTTGCGTCTGCCGCTTCAGTTCGGCGCCGCACTCACGTCGCGGCTGCTTGAGACACTGAGCGAAGACGAGCTTGCCTCGCCACGGCGCGAGGCCGAGACAGAGCTGGACGAGCCGGGCAGATGGGGCACGACCTTCACCCTGATCCAGAGTTGGGGGACGCTCCAAAGCTGAGACTAGCCGTCTGCGATCGATAGCACCTCGTCCAGGATCGCCAGCCCGTCCGCTGCCTCGGCGTCGCTCAGGTTCAGCGGGGGAGCAACATTGATGCGGTTGCCGAACACGAAGGTGATCAGCCCGCGATCCAGGCAAGCCGCGCTTAGCGCCGCCATCGGCGCGGCTGCGGGGCCGGCCGCCGCGTAAGGCACCAGCGGTTCCCGCGTGGTGCGGTCGCGGACGAGCTCCAGCGTCCACAACGCGCCAATACCCCGCGCATCACCCACCGACGGGTGATGCTCAGCCAGCGCACGCAGGTCCGGTCCGAGGATGTCCCTGCCAAGCCGCGCCGCCGAGGCGACTAGGCCCTCGTCATGCATCGCCCCCAGCGTGCCGACCGCCGCGGCGCAGGCGAGAGGATGCCCCGCATATGTCAGCCCGCCGGGGTAGGGCCGCTGCACGAAGGTGTCGTAGACCGGGTCGCCCACAAGGACGCCGCCGAGCGGCACATAACCCGAGTTCACGCCCTTGGCGAACGTCATGAGATCGGGCGCAATCCGAGCGTGGTCGATGCCGAACCACTCGCCCGTACGGCCGAACCCGACCAATACCTCGTCGGCGATGTACACGATCCCGTGCTCTGTGCAGAGCTCCCGGACTCCTTCGAGGTAGCCGAGCGGAGGCGGGATGACCCCCGACCCGCCGATTACCGACTCGAGAACCAGCGCGGCGATCGTGGACGGACCCTCAAGCTCGATCACGCGCTCGAGATGCGCGAGTGCCCGTTCGCACTCCTCGCTTTCCGTCGAAGAGTCGAACGCCGAGCGGTACAGATACGGGCCGAAGAAGTGAACGACGCCGGCGGCGCCGGTGTCCGTGGCCCAGCGGCGATGATCGCCGGTGAGATGCATCGAGGTGGTCGTCGACCCGTGGTATGAGCGGTATGCCGCGAGCAGCTTCGGGCGCCCGGTGTGAACACGCGCCATCCGGGTGGCGTGCTCGATCGCCTCCGTACCGCCGTTGGTGAACATGACGTGGTTCAACCCAGCCGGGGCCACGTCGACGATCATCTTCGCCGCCTCACCGCGTACGTCGCTCACCCAGGTCGGGGCAAGAGTGCACAGACGGTCAGCCTGTTCCTTGATCGCGGAGACGACCGTGGGATGCTGGTGCCCTACGTTCGTGAACACCAGTTGCGAGCTGAAGTCGAGGTAACGCCGTCCGGTGTTATCGACGAGGTAGCTGCCGTCGCCGCTGACGAACGCCGGGACGTTTCGCGGGGTCTGCGCCACCCACGGGTGGAAGACAAGCTGATCGGTTTTCGAAATATCCATTGGCCTCCAAGACTATTTCGCGTCGTGGTGGCGAGCGCGCCCGCGCATGCCACAATCGAGGAGGTTGAGATGGTTGCCGAGAACAAGGACACCGGCAGGGGACTGCCCGATGAGGTAAGGGCCGCGGCGCGCTCGATGTGGGCGCTCGGCGACTACAACCGCTTCACGACCGAGCTGGACTCTCAGCTTGGCCTCGACCTCGTCGAGGCCTGCGCAATCGGCGCGGGCCAACGTGTGCTCGACGTCGCGGCCGGAAGCGGCAACGTCGCGATCCCTGCAGCCGAGGCCGGCGCTGACGTGGTCGCTTCAGACATCACGGTCGAGAACCTGGAGGCGGGCGAGCGTGAGGCGAACAAGCGAGGAGTCAAGCTCGAGTGGGTCGAGGGTGACGCCCAGGCGTTGCCCTTCGGCGACGGGGAGTTCGACGTCGTAACCTCGTCGGCGGGGGCGATGTTCGCGCCCGACCACCAGGCGGTTGCCGACGAGCTGCTGCGGGTCTGCCGACCCGGCGGCAGCATCGGGATGGCCAACTTCACGCCGGATGGCCTCGCGGCCGAGTTCTTCGGCGTGCTCGGGCCCTACCTGCCGCCGCCGTCGCCCAACGCAGCGTCGCCGCTCCTGTGGGGAAACGGGGTCCATGTACAGGAGTTGCTCGGGGACCGGGCATCCTCGATCGAAGCGAGCGAGCGAGAGCTGATCGAGAAGGTGCATGGCCCGCCCGTCGAGTACTGCGAGTTCTACAAGCAGACCTTCGGGCCGGTGATCGCGGCCTTCGCGAGCGTCGAGGACGACCCGGAGCGAAGCGCGGCCCTCGACCGAGAGTTCCTCGACTTTGCCACCAGTGCGAACGCCGGCCCGCCCGAGGGCCCTACGAAACTCCACTTCGAATACCTGCTAGTGCTGGCGCACAAGCGGGCCTAGGGTCCCGCGGCTCGCTCACGGTTGCGACTGACCGATGAGGGCCCGAAAGAGAGCGGCTGATGTGTACGAATTCCCCGCCATCTGGCTTGGGGATGCGGTCTGTGCGCGTGCTGCTACCAGCGCTGCTACCAGTTTCTGGCGTGGCCGTCAGGCGGCGCGACCGGTAGCAGGCGGGAGACCACGCAACGCGCAATGTGTACGACCCCGGGAAACTCTGGTCTCGCACGCTGCTGCCCTCGCGCGAAGGGAGCAGCGGCGGCACCCGCCGGAACGCCGCCCCGGGGAGAGGGCGGGCTGAGGCTCGGCGCTGCCTGGCCGTCCGTGACGGCCGTCGGCACCGAGCGTTAGACCGACGCGCTGACCCGCTCGTGCACCACGCGCGGGCCGTCGCCCTCGAGCGCGAACACAACTATGTCGTCCGGCTCGGAGGAGTGGCCGACCGCGGCGCGACCGGGAGCGACGGCGATCGCCGTCCCCTCAGGCGTGGGGCTGCGCAGGATCTCAGCGATCACCAGGCTGTTGGCCACCACGACGCTCGAGCCGATGGCGTCGCTGTAGACCTCGGCCCGCGCCCGCTCCCAGCGTCGGTCCTTGGTCGGTCGAGCGAACACCGGCACCAGGAGCAGCGACACACCGTGGGCGTGAAGGGCCGCAGCGAACGCGTGTAACCGAGCCAGGTCCTCGCACACCAGAATCGCCAGCCGGACGCCGCCTGCTTCCACCACGCACACTCGCTCGCCGCGGCTGAGGTCCTCGTCGATCGGAGCGGTCAGGCGATCGGCCAGCCCCCACAACTTCAGGTCCTGCTGGGAGAAGTTAAATGGGTGGACCTTGCGCTGACGGACGAGCACCTCGCCCGTGCGCGCGTCGAGCATCACCGCCTCGTTTGTCGGCGGTGAGGAGCCGTCCACGTTGCCGCTGCCCGCCACGACGAGGCGCAGCCGGCTGGCCCCCGCGCCCTCGCGCTCCCTGAGCGCAACCTGCCAGCGCTCGAGCAGCGCGCGGGATAGGCAGAGCTCGGGTGCGATGCCGATCGCCACGTCCTGCTCATCCCACGCCGTGATCACCTTCTCCACCCGCGCCCGCGTGGGCTCGCGATCGGCGGGATGGATCCGGTAGAAGCGCAGCCCGGAGCGCTCCTCCACCTCCCATTCCAGCTCGTCGGGCTCGCGGATCATCGGGGTGGTGGCTACGCGGAGGCTGGCTTCGCGCTCCGGCCGGGTCAGGCGGGAGCGGGCCGGCAGGGCGATGTGATCGCAGGCGTCCCAGTCGGCTGAGTTGACCCGCACCACCGAGCCGAAGGCGTCGGCCAGGTCGTCGGGCAGTTGGCCGCGGCGGCCCGGGCGGGCGAAGCGGGGCAGGAGGGCGCCGGGAAGGGCGCCGGAGTCGAAACGGCCTGACTCCGCGTAGCGGAGCGCGTACTCGATGAGGGCGGGCGGGGTGGCCGCGCCGAACAGCGGGTTGGCGTGGGCGAGGGCGGCGTCGAGGCCGAGCAAGACGGCGAAAGTCTGACGCCCGCCCTCGGGCGCCCCAACGGGCTCACCGTCGAGGGCCGCCTGCTCGACCCCAGCGGCGGTGGCCGCGACCTTCGCATCTCCCATCCAGGCCTCGCCCTCGGCGTGGAACTCGGCGGGGTCGAGCCGATCGAACAGCTCGCAGAAGTGATCGGCGTATTCTTCGTTCACACTTGACAGATAGTTGACAACAAGTTGCTACGATACGGGCATGGCCACGCCCACCGTAGACCACTCCCGGGTACACGCCCTGGTGCCGCGGATCGCGAGGCTAGACGCGGAGCCGGCCCGCTTGGAGGCCGTGGCACTCGGCCTGGTCGACGCGCTGCTCGAAGGCGACGACGAGACCCTTGCTGCTGCCCTTCACGCCCTCCGCGACGCCCGCGCGCGGGCCAACGGCGATCAGGAACTGGTCGGGTGGTTGGACGCGGCAATCGCCTTTGCGCACTGGGGACTTGAGCGCCTGCCATCGCGGGCCGCCGTGGCCCAGGGAACGCAGGCCCACGACTTCCTGCGCGTGCTCGACGGCTCGCCGCAGCTGGGAAGCGCAGAGCTGCGCCGCCTGCTCGAGATCGACGAGACCCAGGTGAGCCGTTCCGGCCGCCGGCTGCTGGAGAGCGGTCTCGTTACCCGGAGCAAGGTCGGCCGCCAGGTGTTCTGGCAGCTGACCCCGCGCGGGCAGCGTGCGCTCGAGGAGGCGCCCGCTCCGCAGCGATCACCCAACTCGGAGTTCTGGCAGGAGGCCCTCCGACGCGGCTTTGAGGCGGCGTACGGCGACGAGCCCGGCGAGCCTCGCGAGGTCGATCCCACCCGCGAGCGAATCATCGAGTGCACGCTCGAGCTGCACACCAGCCGAGGCATCCAGGCGACCACGTGGCCAGAGATCGCCGACCTGGCGGGTGTGCCAGTAGAGACCGTGGAGGCGCTGTTCCCCACACGGGACGACCTGGTCAGAAGCTGCGGCCAGCACTTGATGGAGAGCCTGCAGCTTCCGCCGGCCGACCGAGCGCCCGGAGTCTTCGCTGGCGCCTCGTCGGAGAACGAGCGGATCCGCCGCCTGGTCGAGACGTTCTTCGGCGCCTACGAGCGCGGAGCGGACGGCATCACAGCTGGGCGCCGCGAGCGCAAGGATGTGCCGGCGGTGGATGAGTCGATGGAAGAGCTCGACAACTCGTTCGACGCCCTTGTCCTCGAGGCACTACGCCCGCAACGCCCGGACAGCTCCTCGGTCGCGGCCCTGAGAGCACTCACCGACCTCGAAGTGTGGCGAACCCTGCGTCATCAGGGGTCCACGCCCGAGGCGGCGGTGGAGCAGGCGAGCGCAGCGGTCGAGCGCTGGCTCGAGGCACAACCGGCACGCTGACAGCCGCTCCTCCATCGCGCGAGGACGAGCACTCCATGCACGCGGGGGAGGCGTGGGGTTTGACGGTACAGACGTCCCGCGTGCTTTTGCTGTATTGTTGTTCTAATGAATGTAACGCGAACCTATCGAATGTCCACGCGCGCCGCCGCAGCGGAGGCGACCCGCGAGCACATCCTCGAAGCCGCCCTCGGGGCGTTCACAAGCGAGTGGTACGACGATGTGACCCTCAGGGGAATCGCTTCCGATGCCGGAGTGGCTCTGCAGACGCTGGTCAACCACTTCGGGACGAAGGAGGTCTTGTTCGGGGTCGCGGTCGAGCGTTTCGGCAACAGGATCGAGGCCGCCCGCGCCTCGGTGGCCGCGGATGACATCGCCAGCGCGATCACAGCACTCGTTGACGACTACGACCAGAGCGGCGACGCGATCATCCGGATGCTCGCGCTCGAGGACCGGATCGTCGTTCTTCGACCCGCGCTCGAGCGCGGGCGCGGGTTGCACGAGCAATGGGTGGAACGCGTCTTCGCCGGCGCCCTCCAGCGACTGGGCGGCGCGGCACGAGCACGCCGGATCGCCGAGCTCGTCGCCGCAACAGATGTCTACACCTGGAAGCTGCTGCGCCGTGACAGGGGGCTGACACGGAAGCAGACGATTCTCGCCATACGCGAGATGGTGCAAGCCTTGTACAACGACACCAAAGGAGTCTCGGCATGAGCGATTTTCTGATGACGACATGGGAGGGGTCGGGAACAACGCCGCCCCTGATGAGCGTTGCGCGCGCACTGGTCGAGCGCGGCCACGGGGTGCGTGTGCTCGCCGACCCGACCCTGCGCGAGGAGGTCGAGGCGGTGGGTGCCCGTCACATGAGCTGGACGCGAGCGCCACACCGGACGACGCGCTCGCCGGAAGGGGACTTCATCCGCGATTGGGCGGCAGGTCCGGCCGAGGAGTTCGCGCGGATGCGGGACCGGCTCGCGGTCGGCCCCGCCGCGGCGTTCGCGGCCGACGTGCGCGAGGAGCTCGAACGCCACCGCCCCGCAGCGGTGCTCACCGAGCTACTGCTCTTCGGCCCGCTTGTCGCGGCGGAGGCGGTAGGCGTCCCAGGCATCGTCCTCAACCCAACGATCAACGTCGTGCCTGCCCCGGGTGTTCCGCCGTTCGGCGCCGGGCTGATGCCGGCAAGCACCGAGGCCGAGCGCCTTGAGCACGACGAGCTGAGCGCGATGGTGATGGCCGGATGGGACGAGGCGCTGCCAGCGCTCAATGCCGCCCGCGCGGAGCAGGGCCTCGCCCCCCTCGAGCACGTCCTCGACCAGGGACGGAGTGCCGCACGCGTGCTCGTCCTGACGAGCCGGGCGTTCGACTTCGCCGGGCCGCTACCGCCGGTCGTAAAGCACGTGGGGCCCCGGCTCGACGATCCACTCTGGGCGCAGGACTGGTCGCCGCCGCTTGGCGCTGACCCCCTCGTTCTGGTCGCGCTCAGCGCCGGCTCCCAGGGTCAGGACGAGTTGCTGCGCCGGATCGTCGAGGCCCTCGCGGCGCTCCCGGTCAGAGCACTCGTCACGACCGGCTACGGCATCGACCCCGCCGCCGTCCCCGCACCGAAGAACGTGGAGGTAGTGAGAGCAGCTCCACATCGTGAGGTCCTGCGCGAAGCGCAGCTTGTCATCACGCATTGCGGCCATGGCACAACTCTCAAGGCGCTGGCTGCCGGGGTCCCGATCGTAGGCCTGCCGATGGGCCGCGACCAGCTCGACGTCGCCGCCCGCGTGGTGCACGCCGGCGCAGGTGTGCGGCTGGATCAATCGGCGGCGCCAAAGGAGATCGCAGCGGCAGTTCGCGAGATCTTGGGAGACGATGGATACCGTGCCGCTGCCGAGCGCATCGCGCGTGTGATCGCGGAGGAGACGGCGAGCGATCTCGCGGTCGCCGAGATCGAGGCCGTGGTCGCCGCAGATGGTTCGCGCGCGGCGGCGGTGGTGGTGTAGGCGAAGTCCCGGCGCGCTCGGAGGCGCGCTTCTCCTCTGCGCGAGGAGCGGAAGCGGTCGGTCGAACCGCTAGGACGTAATCGGCCTCGGCTACAAGCCGAGCTACCACTCCCACCCGAGATCGCGGACTCGCGGCGGCCATCCGCGCCTGTCGCGATCTGACGGAGGTCCAGAAAAAAGAGCGGCTGATGGGATTCGAACCCACGACCTTCTGCATGGCAAGCAGACGCTCTAGCCAACTGAGCTACAGCCGCGCGGTGCCTGATTCTAGCTTCGCAGAGCGGGCCAGCTTCCCAGCATCACGGCGCGGTGTACGCCCAGGTGAACTCGAGCATGGCGTCTGTGTCGACGGCTGTGAAAACGTTCTGCCAGATCACCCGGAAGCCCAGTGCCCCAGCAGGAGGGTTGGGCGTCTCGCCCGTGATCTGCGATGCGCCGGCCGACGATTTCATGAAGTAGAGGCAGGCCTTGCCCGCGGGGGCGGTCGGATTGGCGACCGTGCCCGTGCACGACGCGTCGTCGTCGGTGGTCTTTGGGCTCGCGTCGGGCGCGAAGTTCACGTCCGCGGACGCCATGAGGGCCGTGGGAGCGCGGCCGGGGAGCGAGACGCTGACTTGAAAGCCTCCGGGAGCATCCGACTCGACGTCGAAACGCTCGTAGCCGGACACCGTCTGGCCGGAGTCCAGGGGATCGGACGAGGACTTGCCGCGCGCCCCTGTGGCGCCGGGCGTCCCGGGCGGTCCCTGTTCTCCCTCCTGGTTCCAGAGGATTTGCTTCTCCCGGCGCGTGCACTCGCCCTTGACGAGCAGACGCACCTCGCCCGCATTGCCCCCCCTCTTGTCGTAGCAGGCCTGGATCTCGTTATCGGCGTTGACGACAGCTGTGGGCTGCTTATCGCCCAGGCCGCCGATCGCGGCGGCGCTGCCGCCAAGGGCGACGAAGAGGGCGAGGGCAGAAACCACGTTGGCGAACGTCAGTCGTCTGCGAAACGTCGAGATCATCGTTCCTCCCGCTCCCGGATGGTCAGTCCTCGTCCAGGGTCTTGTTCACCAGCGCGTCTGCGGCCTCGTTCTGCTCCCGGGGAACGGTTCGGATCGACCACGACTCGAACTCGCGCAGCGCGCTCACGGCTTCGGCGTGAAGCGGCTTTAGCTCCTCCTTCTTCACGCGATAGGTTCCGAGCACCTGCCTCGCGACCAGCTCTGAGTCGCCGATCAGCTCGACCTCGCTCGCGCCCAGCGCCTTTGCTCTCTCGATCCCGAGTAGGAGGGCCCTGTACTCGGCCTCGTTGTTGGTGGCGCGGCCGATCGGCTGCCCGACCTCCTCGAGGACCTCCCCCTCGGGCGTGGAAACGACGGCTGCGATCGCCGCCGGGCCGGGATTGCCGCGCGCACCCCCGTCGACGTTCACGACCAGGCGCGTCAATCTCCCAGCCCGATCTCCAGCTCGCCGGCCTCGGTCGCGTGCGCGTTCCAATCGCGATCGACCTCAGCGATCTCCTCGATCTCGTCGCCCTTCGCGACCGCACTGATCGCCTGCCCGCCTCCTGTCAGGTCGACCTCCCACTGGTACCACGCCAGCTCCCAGGCAACCGTTATCCGCACCTCGGTCGGGGTCTCACCGTTGCTGACCGCGGCCACGCTCGGCTGCCCGAGCGAGCGGATCAGCCCGCCCACGGTGCGCTTGTGCTCGCTGGCGTTGAAGACGTCGAATGCCCTGCGGATGCGCAGCTCTGGGCTCTGCGGGACGCTGCGGCGCGGCGGCGCTGCGGGAGTGTCGGGGGCGGCGCCCGGCACCGCCTCCGTCTCCGCGGTCGGTGCCACCTTGGTGCCGGCGCCGGACGGCTGGTCGCGGGAGGTCGCGATCACGACGCTCTCCCGGGCCCGGTCGAGCAGGCGCCGGATCCTGCTGGGGCCACGGCCACGTTCGTGCGCTGCCGGGGCCAGCTGAGGGGAACGACCCTCGCGGATCCAGCCGACGGCCTCGGCTCGCGAGCGGCAGAGCTCGCAGACCGTGCGCCCCTCGCCCTCGCGAGTGACGTATGCGAGCGTCGCCTCACCGGCGAGGATGGTGCGCCCGCAGACGTCACACGAATCGGAGGCTGAGGTCCCGTCGGACACCTGAGCAAATTAGCAGCGGCTCGAAGGTGCGCCGCCGGGAACGAACTAGGCCTTGACGGCCTCCTCGTTGCCCGCCCGGGCCTCGGAGATCACCTTCTGCGCCAGGTGCGTGGGCAGCTCCTCGTAGCGCTCGAACTCCATCGTGTAGTCGCCGCGCCCGCCGGTGATCGCCCGCAGGTCGGGGGCGTAGTCGAGCACCTCGGCCATCGGCACCTCGGCCTTGACCTCGGTCATCTGGCCCTTCGGCTCCATTCCGAGCGGGCGGCCGCGGCGCGAGTTGAGATCGCCGATCACATCGCCGACGGCGTCCTCGGGAACGGCGATCGTCAGCTGCACGATCGGCTCCAGCAGCACCGGGTCCGCTTCGGCCATCGCCTTCTTGAACGCCATCGAGCCGCAAATCTTGAACGCCATCTCCGAGGAGTCCACCTGGTGGTGCTGGCCGTCGAAGAGGCGCACCTGGACGTCCTTGATCGGGTAGCCGGCGACCTCACCGTGCTCCATTGCCTCCACGATCCCCTTCTCGACCGCGGGGATGAAGCTGGTCGGGATCACGCCGCCCTTGATCTTGTTGACGAAGTCCAGGCCGGCCCCGGTCTCGGCCGGCGAGAGCTCGATGTGGCAGTCGGCGAACTGGCCGCGACCGCCGGTCTGCTTCTTGTAGCGGGCGTGGGCCTTTGCGGACTTGCGGATCGTCTCGAGGTAGGGCACCTGGGGTGGGTGCAGCTCGATCTCGGCCCCGAAGCGGCGCTTGATCCGGTCGACGATCACCTCAACGTGGATCTGCGTCAGCCCGGCGATGATCTGCTCGCCGGTCTGCGGATCGCGGTGGACGTCGAGCGTCGGGTCCTCCTCGGACAGGCGCCGGATCGCCGCCGCCGCCTTCTCCTCGTCGCCCTTCGTCTTCGGCTCGTACGCGAACGCCATCACCGGAGCCGGGAGGTCGAGGGCGGGGAACGAGATCTTCGCGTCCTTGCTCGCCAGCACATCGCCGGCGCGGGTCTCCTTCAGCTTCGCGATCGCGCCGATGTCGCCGGGCCCGAGCTCGTCGACCGGGGTCGAGTCCTTGCCAAGCGGCGCTGCCAGCTGGCCGATCCGCTCCTTCCCCCCTCGGGTCACGTTCGCCGCGTGAGAGTCGCTCTTCAGCACGCCGGAGCAGACCCGGAGCATGTTGATGCGGCCGGTGTAGGGATCGGCGAGGGTCTTGAACACGTACGCGACCAGCTCTCCATCGGGGTCGGGCTCGATCTCCACCTCCTCCCCGTCCCCTCCCACCGCCTTGATCGCGCCGCGCATCGCCGGCGAGGGCAGGTCCTCCACCAGTGCCTCGAGCAGCCGGTTGGTGCCGAGGTTCTTCGTCGCGACGCCACAGGTGACGGGGAACAAATGACCTTCGGTAACCCCTTTCTTGAGGGTGGTCACCAGCTCCTCGTGGGAGATCTCCTCTCCTTCGAGATAGCGCTCCAGCAGCTCGTCGGAGTTCTCCGCCACCTCGTCCATCAGCTTCTCGCGGTACTCCTCCGCCTGGGCGGTCAGCTCGTCGGGAATCGGGATCTCCTTCGAGTTGCCGCGGCCGGAGCCCTCGTACTCGAACGCCTTCATGTCGATCAGGTCGATCACCCCGCGAACCTCGTGCTCGGAGCCGATCGGGATCTCGGTCGCGACCACGTGCTGGCCGAAGGCGGCCTTGAGCGAGTCCAGCGCGCGGAAGAAATCGGCGCGCTCGCGGTCGAGCATGTTCACGAACACGAGCCGCGCCAGACCCTCGTCGTCGGCGCGCGCCCACATCCGCTCGGTGTGAACCTCCACGCCCATGACGGCGTTGATCACCACGACCGCCGAGTCGACGACCCGCAGGGCGGCGACGGTGTCGGCGAGAAAGCTCGATTCGCCGGGGGTGTCGATCAGGTTGATCTTGCGACCGTCGTGCTCGAAGGAGGCGACGCTGGCGCCGATCGACATCTCGCGCTCGTGCTCATCGGGCTCGAAGTCCGCGAGCGTGGACCCGTCCTCGACCCGCCCGAGCCGGTTGATGGCACCGGCCTCGAAGAGGAGCGCCTCGTTCAGCGAGGTCTTGCCGCTGCCGCGATGCCCGATCAGGGCGACGTTCCGAATCCGGTCAGCGGCTTTCCTGCCCACTGCGCCGAGAGTCTATTCGGCGGCGGACTGCGATGAGGGCTTCGACGACTCGGTCAACGACTGCATCGCCGAGCGCAGGCCGAGCACGGCCTTGGTGTGCAGCTGGGAGATCCGCGACTCGGTCACCCCGAGCACCTCGCCGATCTCGCGCAGGGTCAGGTTCTCGTAGTAATAGAGCGCGATCACGAGCCGCTCGCGCTCGGGCAGCGACGAGATCGCCTCCGCGAGCCGATCCTTGAGCTGGGCCGTGTCGAGCTCGGTCTCGGGATCGGCGGCACGGGGATCGCGGATGGTGTCGATCAGCGACACCTGACCGCCCTCCGGGTCGGAGATCGTCCACAGGTCCTCGAGCGCCAGCACGGACGAGTTCGCGATGTCGAGCAGGGTGGAGCGCAGCTCCTCGAGCCCGACCCCCAGTTCCTCGGCCATCTCCTCCTCGCTCGGCGCCCGCTGGAGGTTGTTCTCGAGCTTCTGATGCGCCCTCTCGACGTCGCGCGCCTTCGCGCGCACGGATCGAGGCACCCAGTCGAGCGAACGCAGCTCGTCGATGATCGCGCCCTTGACTCTCGAGACCGCGTAGGTCTCGAACTTGATCTCGCGGGCGGGATCGAAGCGCTCGATCGCCCCGATCAGGCCGAGCAGGCCGTAGGAGATCAGGTCGGCCTCCTCGACGTGAGAGGGGAGCCCGGAGGCCATCCTCCCGGCGACGAACTTGACCAGCGGCGAGTAAGCGACCACGAGCCGCTCGCGGGCGCGCTCGTCGCCTTCTTCTTTGCAGCGGCGCCAGAGCTCCCTGAGCTCGACCGCCTTGACTTGCGCCTCCATCTAGCCTCTACCACTCCCCGTCGGGGGGCCTAACGTTAGTGACCGACCTGCTCAGAGGGAACACTCATGCCCTCGGATGAGAGCGTTCGTACTGGCTGCGCAGGCGTGAGGGCTCGACTCGGGTGTAGATCTGCGTGGTTGAGACGCTCGAATGCCCGAGCAGCTCCTGAATCGATCGCAGGTCGGCACCGCCCTCCAGAAGGTGGGTGGCGAACGAGTGCCGCAGCGTATGCGGGGAGATGTGGCCGGCCAGCGCCGCCTCTCGAACCCACAGGGCCAGCCTCCTGCGAACGTCGGACGGAGAGAGCCGCCTGCCGCGCCGGGAGAGGAAAAGGGCCTGCTCCTCGCGCCCGGAAGCGAGCGCCGGCCGCGCCCGCTCCAGGTAGCGGGCGACGGCGCGCTGCGCCGGCTCGCCGATCGGGAGCATTCGGGTCTTATCGCCCTTGCCGTGCGCGCGTAACCGCTCCCCCTCGAAGTCGACATCGCCGAGATCGAGGTTGACGATCTCCTCGCAGCGCAGCCCGCAGGAATAGGCGAGCTCGAAGAGCGCCCGGTCGCGCTCGGAGAGCGGCTCCGACGCCGGGATCCGCTCCAGCAGCGTGCGCACTTCGTCGGGGCCGAGCACCCTGGGGAGACGCGAATCGCGCTTCGGGCTCGGGATCAAGTCGGCGGGATTCTGGGACAGCTCGCCGATCCGCGTCAGGAAGTCGAAGAAGCTCCGAGCCGAGGCGAGCTTGCGCGCGACGCTCGCCTTGGCAAGGCCCGCCTCCGAGAGCGATGCGGCGTAGGAGCGCAGGTCGCGGTAGGCGACGTTGGTCGGGCTGACCGAGCGATCCCCCGCCCAACGGCCCAGCCGGGTCAGGTCAGACCGGTACGCGCGGCGGGTGCTGCTCGCCGCCCCGCGCCGCAGCAACTCACGGTCAAAGCGCTCGAGGGCGTGGTCCCATTCCGAGCTCAGCTCGACGGGCTTACTCGTCCCGGCAGCAGGCATGTGGGGAGTGTTCGCCGCGCCTGGGACCACGCCTGCCCACGCAGGGTTGATTGCGATCCGCACTACTGGATGTACAGCGGGGTCCCCACCGGCACCTTGTCGTACAGCGCGATCACCTGGTCGGGGTCCATCCGGATGCAGCCGTGCGAGGCGGAGGTTCCGAGTGAGGCGATGTCGTTCGTGCCGTGGATCCCGGCGCCGTTGTAGAAGCCGAGCCAGCGGGCGATAAGCGGGTTGTCGGGCGATCCGCCGGGGACCACTGTTCCCGCGAGGTCGCCGGCCCACTCGGCGTCGGGTACGTACCACGTCGGGTCCACAGTCTTGTCGGTGATGCTGTAGAGGCCGGTCGGGGTGTCGTAGCCCGCGGCGCCGACCGCGATCGTGTACTCCTCGACCAGCTCCAGGTCCTTGAACAGGCGCAGCGTGTAGCTGGCGCGATCGATCGTGATGTAGGTCGGGTACTCGGCCGCGAGCTCCTCCCTCGTCACCTCGGGCTTCACGATTTCGACGTTCGGGTGCACGACGCGCGCCTCCGAGTCGGTGTTTCGCAGCGCGGCGTCGATCTGCATCCGCAGATCCCCCTTGTCGACGGTGACCCCGCCCTGGCCCTGGACGGCGGCGAGATCGTTGGTGCTGGGCTCGATCGAGGCGTTGATCGGGTCCTGGTTCAGATTCCCGGCCACGCCGTCGACGAAGCGCGAGACCTCGGACTCGTCGTAGGCGACCCGGGGCTCGATCTGCTGATCGACGGATCCGCCGGTGGCGTAGCGGAGGACGCGCACGGGAAGCATGTCTTCGCGGCTGGCTGCGATCGCCTCGTCGACCATTCCGTCGATGTCCGCGCTGACGTCGATCTGGTTCTTCGAGAGCGTGTACTCCTCGCCGTCGTACTTGACGACCAGCGCCTGGTCGAGCGGCGCCACCAGCTCCTGCGTTAAGAGCTCGCGCGCCTCGGCCTCGGTGAGGCCACCGACGTCGACATCGCCGACGACGATGCCGTCGGCGATCTGGTCCGACTTCGAGGCGTCGTACGCGTAGGCCGCAACCGCAGCCACGAGCAGGAGGACGAGTCCCCCGACCAAGCCAATAAGCGTCTTCCGGCCCATCAGTTCCTCTTTTTAGTGTAGGTGCCCTCTCCTCCTTCTTTGTTACCACGAGGGCGGTCGTGCAATCGACGCTGCGCCTGCACCAGGGAGGGTCAGAAACCGAGCGGCTCCTTGTCGCCGGAGGCAGACTGCTTCTCGCGCTTCACGTGCGGGCTCCAGCGCAGGAACTCCTCGACCTCTCGCTCGTAGGTGAACCCGCTGTCCGCGCCGCGCAGGATCGGCAGCAGGCGCAAGTGCTCGCCCAGCTTCAGCGTCGCCTCGCGGGTCGTGTACGTGTACGTGAACCCGGTCGCCTTGTAGGCGCGGTTGTCGAGGCCGCGGCCAAAGCGCATCTGGTTCACGATCTCGTCCGGGAAGCGCAGCCCGAGGCTGCGCAGCGGTCCGGCAACCAGCCCCGTGCCCCACGGCGGCAGGATCGGCAGCGGGCGCTTTCCCAGCAGGTCGATGATCTCCGAAAGCGCCAGCACCCCGTCGGCGGCGAGGTTGTAGACGCCCGGGACCTGGTTCACGACGGCGTGCTCGAGCGCGTGAACGACGTCGTCCTCGTGCACGAACTGCAGTCGCGGGTCGAACCCCAGCACCATCGGCACGACCGGGAGCGTGAACAGGCGTTGGAAGGACGTGTACACCCCGGGCCCGAGGACGTTCGAGAAGCGAAGGATCGTCACCGAGACGTCCGGCCGCTTATCCGCGAAATCCTTCACCGCGGCCTCGGCCTCGACGATGTCGCGTTCGATCGGGGTGCGCGGCGCGTGCGGGCGCCGCATCTGCTCGGTGAAGAACGCAGGGTCGTCCTGCTCGCAGCCGTAGTAGTGCGCGGACGACTTGAAGATGAACTTGCGTACCGGCGAATCGGAGCCGGTGCACGCGGCGAGGATGTTCATCGTCCCGATGACGTTGTTCTCGTGGGCGAGCCGCGGGGCCGTCACCAGCGAGTCGACGACGAGGCGGCTGTCGACGACGGTGTCGATCTCAGCCGCCTTCACGATCCGCTCGATCAGCGAGTGCTGGTTGCCGACGCGTACGAACTCGGTTCGCTCCAGCTCCCGCGTCGGGTCGCGATTGTCTACGCCGATGATCGCTTCGACCTCAGGGAACGCCTCCAGGGCCTCGGCCAGCCGCCCACCCCAGTAGGTCGAGAGCCCGGTGATCAGGACGCGACGCGCCGGCACTGACTAGCCGAACCAGACGGACTTGCGCCGCGAGAGCATCTCGTGCAGGTTCTCCTGGATCCGGGCGCGGATGTCCTGGGCGACCGTCTGTACCAGCGCCTTGTCGCCGTCGGGATCCGCGCCCAGCTCCACGGTGTCGATCGGCTCCAGAAAGCGGATCCGGAACTTCGCGGGAAGGTAGGCCAGCATCCCGAGCGGGCCCAGCCACGGAAACGTGGGGGTGATCGGGAAGTACAGCAGCCCGGTCATGCGCCTCATGAAATCGAGCTGCGCGAACACCGGCATCGCCTCCTCCGCGCCGACGACGCAGACTGGAACGAGTTTCGCCTCGGCTCGAATCGCCGCCTCGACGAACCCGCCGCGCCCGAAGCGGCGAAGCTTGTAGCGATCCTTGTACAGCTTCTCGGTGCCCTTGCGACCCTCCGGGAAGACGAGCACCAGCTGCTCCTCGTCGTACAGCAGCCTGTGCACGTTCGCCGGGTGCGCAGCGACGCAACCGATCTTCGGGATCAGCATCGAGAAGCCCGGATAGCCCTTGAAGAAATGCTCGACGGTGATGTTCAGCGGGCGCGGAGCGGGATGCTCGTCGCGAATCGCCTTCGCGATCACCGCCGCGTCGGGTGGCAGCGCCCCGGAGTGGTTGGAGACCAGCAGCGCGCCGCCCTCGGCGGGCACGTTCTCGACCCCCTCGACCTCGCACCGAAACCAGTAGCGGTAGAAGAACTCGACCAGGGTGCGGTCGAATACCCCCTCGATCCGCTCCGAGCGGCCCCAGTCGTTGAGGCGCCGCTCGGGCTCGATCGCCGGCAGCAGCGACCGCCGCCGCTCGCGCTCGTGCAGCGCCGGCAGCGGCCGCTCCTTGTCGGTCGCTCCGGAACCGTCCGGGTCGGCGTCAGGCGGCGCAATCGATGTTCGGTCGGGGGTGATGTTGCCATTCTCCCAATTAAGATCGCGCGGGTGCGCTCCAAGGATCAGGTCCGCAAAGCGGTATGGAAGGCGATGGATCGCGAGGGCGTCTCGCGGTTTCCGGGTGCGGCTGAGCGGATACCGAATTTCGCCGGGGCCAAACAGGCGGCAGAGCGCTTGGCGGCCCATCGCGTCTGGAAGCGAGCGCAGACGATCAAGGCGAACCCCGACTCCCCGCAAACGCACGCGCGGCGGATCGCGCTCGAGCAGGGCAAGGCGCTGGTGATGGCCGTGCCACGGCTTCGCGACGCGCATCCCTTCCGCCTGCTGGACCCTAAGGAGCTGACCGCGGCGCAGATCCGTGAGGCAGCGACGATCAAGGGAGCGCTCAGGCACGGGCGAGTCGTGGCCGAGGAGGAGTTGCCGGAGATCGACCTCGTGATCTGCGGATCGGTCGCCGTAAACCTGAACGGGGCGCGGATTGGCAAGGGAGCGGGCTACTCCGACCTCGAGTACGGACTGCTGATCGACGCCGGCAGGATCGACGACCACACCGTCGTCGCCACAACCGTGCACCCGATCCAGATCCTGCGCGAGAACCTGATGATGACCGCGCACGACCTCCCGATCGACCTCGTCGCCACCCCCCGGGCGGCGATCGAGCTGGAGCGGGCCTACGATCGTCCGCGAGGCATCCTCTGGGATCACCTACAGCCGCCGCAGATCCGGGAGATCCCGATCCTGGAGCGCATGGGGTACGCGTAGTGCGGCCACGGTGAGCACCAACCGCCGCCGGTTTGCGGTCGGTCTCAGCGCCGAGGGCCCGCTTCCCGATCCAACCCCCAGCGACGGCCCGGACCCATACGGCAATCCGGACTCCGAGCCGGCTTGGATGGGGGTGGGCTGGCGCCGGCAGTTTCGAACGCTGGAGCTGGACGGCGCCAGCGTCGGCTACGTCGAAATGGGGCCCGCCGACGCCGAGGAGAGCCCCTTGCTGCTCGTGCACGGACTCGACGGCTCGTGGCGGAACTTCCTCGAGACGATCCCCCACTTCGCACGCGACCGCCGCGTGCTGGCGCTGGACCTTCCCGGCTTCGGCGGCAGCCCGCTGCCGGAATGGGAGATCTCGATCCCCGCTTACGGCCGCCTGCTGGGCGAGCTCTGCGACGCGCTCGGGCTGGGGCAGGTCGTGCCGGTGGGGAACTCGATGGGCGGGCTGATCGTCGTCCAGGCGGCGCTCTTGAGACCGGAGCTGATCGAGAGGCTGGCGCTGATCTCACCGCTCGGGATCAGCAACGCGAAGATGCGGATGGAGCCGGCGCAGCGGGTCGCGCGGGTACTCGCGCTGCTCACCCCGCTCTCGTTCCGGCTCCGAGAAGCGTCGCTGCGGCGCTCGCGGCTGCGCGATGCCGCGTTCGGGAGCATCTTTCGCCATCCCGACAGACTGCGAGCGGAGCTGCTTTGGGAGCACTTTCACGGGGCAATCGGCCAGGCACACCGTTTGAGCCCACCCGGGTTCATGCCCGCGGTGCGCGCCGTCGCCGGCTACGACATCAGGGAAAGGCTGGGAGAGTTGACCGCTGCCTCGCTGATCGTCTGGGGCCGCGACGACCAGCTCGTGCCGGCGCAGGACGCGACCGAGTACGCGCGTCTGATCCCGCGCTCACAACTCGAGTTGTTCGACGATTGCGGCCATCTCGCGCAGCTCGAGCGGCCGCTGCGCTTCAACCGCGTGCTGGAGCAGTTCCTGGCTGGGTGATCAGGCCGTTACTGCGCCTGCGGAAGCCGAGGAGACGGTGCGCGCGTACTTCGCCATCACGCCGGCCGTGTACGGCGGCTCCGGTGGCTCGTACTTCGCGATGCGCTCTTCGATCTCCTGAGCCGACAGTGCCACGTCGAGGCGCCGCTGCCCCACATCGATCGTGATCTCGTCCCCGTCGCGCAGGGCGGCGATCGGGCCCCCCTTGACGGCCTCGGGGGCAACGTGGCCGATCATCATCCCGCGGGTGGCGCCGGAGAAGCGGCCGTCGGTGATCAGCGCCACGTCCTCCCCCAGCCCCTCGCCGACGATCGCGGCGGTGACCTGGAGCATCTCTCGCATTCCCGGGCCCCCGGCCGGGCCCTCGTTGCGAATCACGATCACGTCGCCGGGCTTGATCTGCTGCTCCTTCACCGCCTTGAAGCACTCCTCCTCGGACTCGAAGACCCGGGCCGGGCCCGTCTGGCCCGTGCGCTCCGTTCCGGCGAGCTTGACGACCGAGCCTTCGGGCGCGAGGTTGCCGCGCAGGATCGCGAGCCCGCCCGTCGGCTTCAGCGGATTGGACAGCGCGCGGACGACCTCCTGCCCCTCCTGTTCGCTGGCCGCAGCGGCTTCCTCGCCGATCGTGCGGCCGCTGACGGTGATCTCGTCCTCGTGCAGGATGCCCGCCTCGGCGAGCCGGTTGAGGAGCAGCGGAACGCCGCCGGCGCGGTAGAGGTCCGTGGCCACGAACCGCCCTCCCGGCTTCAGGTCGGCGAGCAGCGGCGTCCGCGAGGAGATCTCCTCGAAATCGTCGATGTCCAGCTCGATCCCCATCTCCCGCGCCACCGCCAGCAGGTGCAGCACCCCGTTGGTGGAGCCGCCCGAGGCGGCGACGCAGGCGATCGCGTTCTCGATCGAGTTGCGGGTGATCACGCGGCTCGGGCGCAGGTCCTGCTCCAGGACCTTCATCACCAGCTCGCCGATCTGCTCCGCGACCTGCTCCTTGGTCGCGTCCTCGGCGGGGACCATCGAGGAGCCTCCGGGCGAGATCCCCATCGCCTCGAATGCGCAGGCCATCGTGTTCGCGGTGAACTGGCCGCCGCAGGCGCCGGCGCCGGGACTGGCGTGATTCTCGAGGTCGCGCAGCTCGTCGTCGGACATGTCGCCCGCGGCGTGGGCGCCGATCGCCTCGAAGAGGTCGACGATCGTCACGTCCTTGCCGCGCCAGCGCCCGGGGGCGATCGAGCCCCCGTACAGCATCAGCGCCGGGATGTCGAGACGGGCGAGCGCCATCACCGCGCCGGGGATCGTCTTGTCGCAGGCGGAGAGCGCGACGACCGCGTCGAACTGGTAGCCGCGCACGGCAAGCTCGATCGAGTCGGCGATCACCTCGCGGCTGACGAGCGAGGTCTTCATCCCCTTGGTCCCCATCGTGATCCCGTCGGAGATCGCGATCGTGTTGAACTCCATCGGCGTGCCACCGGCGGCGCGGACGCCCTCCTTGATGTGCTCGGCCAGGCCACGGAGGTGGAAGTTGCAGGGCATCGCCTCGATCCAGGTGTTTGCGATCCCGATCGTCGGCCGCGAGAGCGCCTCGTCGTCGAAGCCGATTCCCTTCATGTAGGCGCGCGCCGCCGAGCGGTCGGGGCCGTCGAACACCGCGGCGCTGCGCGGGCGCATGTCGCTCGACGGCATCAGATCGCGCTCCGTTCCCCCTGCGCCTCCCATTCGCGCATCCGGCGCAGGTCTCGGCGGATCTGGCCCGGGTCCACCTGGCGGCCCGGGAGGTGCATGTTCGCGTCGCCGATCAGCTGCCGCTCGTTGCCGTGCAGCGACATCCACTTCGCGAGCGCGTCGTCAGCGTCCGGGAGCCGTGAACCGAAGGCGGGCTCGGCGCGATCGGGGAACTGCACGCAATACTCGCTCAGCGGCTCGAACGTGGTGGTGTCGTAGGAGACGATCGGCCTGTGGGGGTAGACGAGGTAGCCGTACCCGTTCGGGCGCCCGCGCTCGTCGCGCCCGAGCACGCGCAGGAAGCCGAGCTGCTCGTACATCTCGAAGTCGTCGACGTCGACGATCGATCGCATCAGCTCGCGAGCCTTTCGCTCCGCGCGACGCTCGCGGCCGGGATCGAGCGGCTGCCTTTGAGGCGTCGGGCGAAGGCGGCGCGAACGGAGCCGCTGCCAGGTAGCGGGCCCAAAAGCGCCCACGGCCAGGGTCGCGACCACGATCGCGAGCACGATCGCGGCGACCGAGCTCAACCGCCGGCGGCGGGCGGGAAGAAGATCACCCGGTCCGCGTCGCGCGGGACCTGGTCGAAGTCCCGCACCATCACTGCCTCGCGGCGCCCGCTCCGCTCGGAGGTCGGGACGGCCGCCCACATCCCGTGGTCGAGCTGGCGGCGGAACTCCTCGATCAGTCGCTCCTCGTCTTCGGCGACCTCGGGATCGCCCTCGGCGAGCAGCACGTCTCCGTGTCCGGGGCGCATGCGCAGCAGCTTCATCGCTGCGAATTATGGCAGCGCCCGGCGGTTCGGCCGCGCGGGGATTTGGGAATCAGTCATCCAGCTCGGCGGCGAGCCCGAACACGTCGACGGGGCCGGCGCCCGCACCGAGCCCTCGGAGGCCGTTGCCGACGGCCTCCGCGGTGATCTCGCGGGCGGCGAACGCGGCGTCGGGGACGCTCTCACCGCGTGCCAGCAGGGCGGCGATCACCGAAGAGTGGGTGCAGCCGGAGCCGTGCGACGACCCCGCGGGGTGAATCGGGCCAGGGATCTCCCACGGCTCGCCCTCGTCGTCGATCAGCAGGTCGACGCCCTCCGGCGTGTGCCCTCCGGTGACGATGACCGTCTCCGGGCCGAGCGCGTGCACGGCGCGGGCGAGCTCCTCCTGGGTCGCGTCGTCCGCAAGCCCGGCCAGCCTGCGAGCCTCGGCCACGTTGGGCGTCGCCACAGTGGCAAGGGGCAGGATCAGCTCCTTCAGGGCCGAGATCGCGTCGGGATCCAGCAGCTGCGAGCCGCTTTCGGCGACCATCACCGGGTCCACGACGACGGGCGCGGGCTCGGTATGCCTCAACGCCGCGGCGACGGCCTCGATCGTGGCGGCGTCTCCGAGCATCCCGATCTTGACCGCGTCGACGCCGATGTCCTCGGCCACCGCCCGGACCTGGGCGACGATTATCTCGCCCGGCAGCGCGTACACGGCGACCACCCCGACAGTGTTCTGGGCGGTGATCGCGGTGATCGCGGTTGTCCCGTGAACCCCGCAGATCGCGAACGCCTTCAGGTCTGCCTGGATGCCGGCACCACCACCGGAATCAGAACCGGCGATTGTCAGGGCGACGGGAACTCGATCTGCGTCAAGAGGCGGCACGGAGCACGCGAGCGTAGCGGCCGAGCGCGTCCACCCTCACGTATCCGAGCAGCTCCAAGCGAGTCAGCGCGGCTGTTGTCTCCGCCGCCGAGACCCCCGCGCGAAGCGAGACCTGGTCCGGAGTGGCGGCTCCTTCCTCGACCGCGTCCAGGGTCGCCGCGAGCGGCGGATCGAAGTTCGCCGAACGGTCGGGCCCCGTCTCGGAGCGCGTGCTGGTGGCGATTCCGACTCCGAGCATGCGGTCGAGGATGTCCTGCGTGTTTCGCACCACAGCCGCGCCGTCCGCCAGCAGCGCGTTGGCTCCGGCTGAGAGCGAGGAGGTGACGGGACCCGGGACGGCGCCGACATCACGGCCGAGCTCGCCGGCCATGTCGGCGGTGATCAGCGCGCCCGAGCGTCTTCGCGCCTGAACCACGACCGTCATCGCCGCGAGGGCGGCGATCAACCTGTTGCGGGCCGGGAAGGACCACCGAAAGGGCTCGAACCCCGGCGGCATCTCGGAGATCACGATCGCCTCGGAGACGATCCGCTCGTAGAGGGCCCTCTCTCCCGGCGGGTAGGGCACATCGGCGCCGCTGCCCAGCACGGCGATGGTGCGCCCGCCGCATTCGAGCGCTCCACGGTGCGCGGCGGCATCGATGCCGTAGGCGAGCCCGCTGACCACCGTCACCCCGGCCGTCGCAAGCTCGCGCCCGAGGTCGGCGGCAACGTCTCGGCCGTAGTCGCTCGCCCGGCGGGCCCCGACGACCGCGACCGCAGGGCGCTCGCAGAGCTCGCTCAGTTGCCCCCGGGCGCCGCGGCCGAACAGCGCCCGCGGCATCGCCGCGCCGAGGTCCTCGAGCTGGGAGGGCCAGTCGCCGCTGTGGGGGCATGTCGCCCAGACGTCCACGCGCCGCGCAAGCTCCATCACCAGCGCCTCGCATTGTCTGATGGCCGCGTCGGCAAGCTCGCCGGGCCGCGGGTGGCCGACCGCCGCCGCAAGCTCGGCGTCGTCCAGGGTCAGCAGCTCGCGCGCTCGCTTGCCGGGCGCGTTCATCGCCACGCGCTCGATCCAGCCGGCGAGCTTGGAGAGCAGACAGCTGCGGGCGAGGCAGCGATCGCAGGCCATCACCTCATTCGCCTCCGCCGGCTGCCGCGCCTGGGGCGTCGCCCGCTCGCCGGCGAAGCGACAGGGCCTCGCCGACATGAGCGTCCCCGACCCGCTCGCTCCCGTCGAGATCGGCAATCGTGCGGGCGACTCGGAGAACGCGCTCGAACCCGCGCCCGCTGAGCCCCAGGCGGGAGTGGCCGTCTGAGAGCAGCGCACTCGCCGATGCCGTCAGCGCACTTGCGGGACGGGTCTCAGCGGATGTCATCTCGGCGTTGCAGCGACCCTCCCCCAGCCGTCGCGACTGGCGCTCCCGCGCAGCAAGCACGCGCTCGCGCACCGCTGTGGAGCCCTCGCCGCACTCGCCCTTCAGGGCCTCGGTGGAGGGTTGCTCGACCCGCAACGAGATGTCGACGCGATCGGCCAAGGCGCCGCTGAGGCGCCCGGAATAGCGCCTGATCTGGGCCGGGCCGCAGCTGCAGTGCTCCGACCCGGTGCCTCGCCCGCACGGGCACGGGTTCGCCGCCGCCACGAGCTGGAAGCGGCAGGGAAGCTCGACGACGTGGCGCGAGCGCGCGATCACGACCTCGCCGTCCTCGAGCGGCTGTCGCAGCGCCTCCAGCGACTCGCGGGAGAACTCGGCCAGCTCGTCCAGGAACAGGAGCCCGCGATGGGCAAGCGTCACCTCCCCGGGGCGCGGCGGGTTGCCACCTCCCACCAGGCCGGCGGAGGAGATCGTGTGGTGCGGAGCCCGAAACGGCCGGCCGCTCCCGATCGCCGAGGAGCGGCCGCAGGCGCTCGCGATCCGCGCCACCTCCAGGGCCTCCGGGCGCGTCAGCGGCGGCAGCAGCGATGGAAGCCGTCTCGCCGCCATCGACTTCCCGGCCCCGGGGGGACCGATGACAAGGAGCCCGTGGCCGCCCGCCGCGGCGATCTCGAGCGCTCGTCGCAGGACGGCCTGACCGCGCAGGTCGGCGAGGTCGGGAAGCGGTGCACCACCGTTTGCGCCGTCGAGCGAAAGCGGCGCGGCGGGCGGCGGCTCGTCGGCGGTGCCGAGCGTCAGCAGGTCGCGGAGGTTCGAGATCGGCACGACGCTGAGCCGCGTGTGTGCGTTGCCGTTGTCCGATGGACCCCGCTCCGCCACGGCCAGAGCCGCCTCGGGCGCGCTGGGAGCAGCCACCGCGAGCCGGTCGATACCGGTCCGCCCCGCCTCCTCCGCCATCGCCAGCGTTCCCGGAACGGATCGCAGGGATCCGTCTAGCCCGAGCTCGCCGGCCAGCGCGCACTCGTGCAAAGCCTCGACGGCTAGTTGCCCGGACGCGCACAGCAGCGCCGCCGCTATCGCGAGGTCGAATGCGGGGCCTGCCTTGCGCAGGTCCGCCGGCGCCAGGCTTGCCGTGATCCGCTGCTGCGGGAACTCGAACCCGGAGTTGGACAGCGCCGCCCTGACGCGCTCGCGAGATTCGCGAATCGCGGCGTCGGGCAGCCCGACGATCGAGAACGCCGGCAGCCCCTGGCGCACATCGACCTCGACCGTGACCTCCCGCGCGGCCACTCCGTGCAGGGCGTATGTGCGCGCGCTCGCGAGCATGAGCCGACGCTAGGAGGCCCGGGCGCGCGGGTGGCGCGCAAGATGTGACGGCTTTGGGTCACTCCCGGAACGAATCGCGCGCCACGCGTGTGCCGGCCGGAGCTAGCGTCGAGGAATGACGAAGACCCGGATCTCGCTGGGTAAGGCGGCCGAGGATGAGGCGGCGTCGCGGCTCGCCGAGGTGGGGTTCACGGTGGTGCAGCGAAACGCCCGTGTGCGCTACGCCGAATGGGGCATCGCTGGGGAGCTGGACATCGTCGCGCTTGACAGCGGGACGCTGGTGTTCGTGGAGGTAAAGGCTGGACGTTTGCACCGAGGGGATGGGGTTCGTCGCGCTGGCCCTGAACGTCCGGTCCTGGCTGTGGGACCGGCCAAGCAGCGGCGGCTGCGGAGGCTCGCTCGGGCATGGCTGGCCTCGAATACCGCCCAGATTCGCTTTCGCTCGATCCGTTTCGACGTGATTGGCGTGGTGATGGACGCCTCAGGCCGGATCCACGACTACGAACACATCCGCGCGGCGTTCTAGCTACCCCAGCTCCAGCTGGCTGTACGCGATCGACTGAAACGAGCGCCGGTGCAGGGTCGAGATGCCGTTTGCTCTGATCGCCTCGCGGTGCTCTGGGGTCGAGTAGCCGACGTTCTCGTCGAACCCCCAGTCCGGGTAGGCGTCGTGGATGCGGTGCATGTAGCGATCCCGGGTCACCTTGGCGATCACCGATGCCGCCGCGATCGCGGCGCTGGTGGCGTCGCCGTCGATCACCGCCCGGTGCTCCTGCGGGCACTCGGGAACGCGAAAGCCGTCGGTGAGACAGACGAGCTGGTCGCGGGCGGGGCAGGTGCGGGCGACCCGGTCGAGGGCGTCGCTGAGCGCCGCCAGGTTGGTCACGTGTAGGCCTCGCGAGTCGATTCCGCCAACGCAGCGGGCGACCACCGCGACGTGCCTGGCCGCGCGCAGAATCACCGGGTAGAGCTGCTCGCGCTCTTCACTGCTCCTCGCCTTCGAGTCGTCCAGGAGGCCGAGTGCACGGCGGTCGCGGAGGCCGAGGGCCTCGTAGTCCATCAGCACGGCGGCGGCCACCAGCGGCCCCGCCAGCGATCCCCTGCCCGCTTCATCGGCTCCGGCAACGAACCTGAATCCGAGCGAGCGGTCGAATCGGAACAGCCGCGCGGCCCTGCGCCGGCGCGCTTCCGACGGACGGCGCTTGCCCTTGGACGTCGGCTCGGTTGCGGGAACCGGGACTTCGGCAGCGGCTGGCGTGACTTGACCCTCGATGGCGCGAATCATGAACGAGCGCGCGGGTGGAATCGCGTCAGATCCGCCTCCCGCCCCAGATTCTCGCCGCTACAAGGGGCCGAAACGGCTCGGCGGCCAGTAGGTCCAGAACGCGTCGCCGATGATCCAATCGCGAGGGACCGGGCCCCAGTAGCGGCTGTCCTCGCTGTTGTCGCGGTTGTCGCCCATCATGAAATACATGTCGTCCGGGATCACGATCTCGTCGGGGTAGTCGCAGGTCGTCTGCCGGCACGGCTTTGCGAAATCGTCCTCGACCGGCTCACCGTTGACGATCGGGTGCCCGCCCTCGATCCGAAGCCGGTCGCCGGGGCCGGCGACCACTCGCTTGATGAAGTACTCCTCGGCGCGATCAGGGGTCGGTTGGGGGCACGCCTGGCCCGCCGAGTGCTCTACGCCGCACGCCTTGCCCTGAACCGCGCCCAGCGGCGGATGGAAGACGACTATGTCCCCGATCTCGGGGTCGTCTCCGAACTGGTAGGTGAGGCGGTTCACCAGCACCCGCTCGTGGAGCTCGAGGGTCGGGATCATCGAGCCGGAAGGAATTTGGAACGGCTTCACCACCCAGCGCTGAATCCCCAGCGCCAGACCGACCGCCAGCGCGACGATCACCACCAGCTCGACGATCGCGCCGACCTGGCTCTGTGGGCGCGGAATGAGCCTCAATCTTCGTTGGGGCGCTCGTCCCCGTCAGAGCGCTCGTCCCCGTTGCCGGCCTCGTCCCCGTCCACCTCATCGTCGCCGACACTCCCCTCACCCTCGGCCTCCGCCGACTCGTCGCCCTCGACCTCCTCAGGCGCTGTCTCGGCTTCAGCCTCATCGACGGTCTCGCCGGACGCATCCACGGCCTCAGGCTCCTCGAGGTCTGGAAGCACGTCGTCGGCCACGGCCCAGCGGCGCTCGGCGATCCGGGCGCGCTTGCCAACCCGGCCGCGCAGGTAGTAGAGCTTCGCTCGCCGCACCTCTCCGCGGCCGGCGATCTCGAGCTGCTCGATCTTCGGCGAGTGCACGGGGAAGGTGCGCTCAACGCCGACGCCGAACGACTGCTTGCGAACGGTGAAGGTCTCGCGGGCGCCCGAGCCCTGGCGCTTGATCACCACGCCCTCGAACACCTGCGTTCGGCGACGCGTCCCTTCGACCACCTGGAAGTGGACGCGGACGCGGTCGCCGGCGCGGAAGCTGGGCACTCGGCGCAGCTGTCGCCGCTCGATGCTTTCGATGACTTTGCTCATGGGAAGGGCCGCGGGATCGTGGTGGTGGACCCTAAAGGGGCCGAAAATCGGCCCGCTCGCGGCGCAGAATCTTAGTGACTTTGATTTCCGTCGCCGCGCTCGCGGCTGCGCTCGAGCCTCCACTCGCGAACCCGCCGGTGATCGCCGGAGAGCAGGATCTCCGGCACGTCCCAGCCCCGAAAGGACGCCGGTCGCGTGTACTGCGGATACTCGGGGGCGCCTCCGAGCGCCTCGCTGAAGGACTCCTCGACGGCGCTTGCCGAATGGCCGAGCGCCCCGGGGAGCTTGCGCAAGACCGCGTCGGCCACCACCATCGCCGCAAGCTCGCCGCCGGAGAGCACGTAGCGGCCGACCGAGATCGTCTCGGTGACCAGGTGCTCGCAGATCCGCTCGTCGAAGCCCTCGTAGCGGCCGCAGAGCAGTGTCAGCGCCGGCTCGGCGGCAAGCTCCGAGGCAAGCTGCTCATCGAACAGCCGCCCCGACGCCGTCAGCGCGATCACTCTGCCCGGGGGCCGCTCGCCATAGGCGGCGCGCAGCGCGGCATCAACGACGTCAACCCGCAACACCATCCCCGCCCCTCCACCGTAGGGGGCATCGTCGACCTGACCCGCCCCCAGCGGCGTGGTGTCTCGGTAGTTGAAGAATCGCAGCTCGCTGCCGCCGTCGACCGCGTTGCGGACGTGGCGCTGGGTCGCAAACCACTCGAACCACTCAGGGAAGAGCGTGAAGACATCGAGTTTCACGAGCCGGCTATTCCAGTACGTCGACCATCACGCGGCGGCCTTCCCGGGCCGCCGCGGCCTTGGCGACGGTGCGGACGGCCTGCACGATCCGCCCCCGGCGGCCGATCACCCGGCCGACGTCGTCGTCGGCCACGGTCACCTCGAGGATCACGTCACCGTTCTCCTCGAACTCCTCGACCCGGACGGCTTCGGGATCGTCGACGAGGGACCGGACGAGGAACTCGACCAGCTCGCGCACGATCGCGTTCCCCGACCCGAGCCGGCTAGGAGCCGGAGGCCTCGATGCCCTTGATGCGCAGGAGCTTCGCGACCGTGTTCGAGGGCTGTGCGCCGTTGGCGAGCCAGTGCCGCGCGCGGTCTTCGTCGACGACGATGGTCGAGGGGTCTGTCTGGGGGTTGTAGGAGCCGATCGTTTCGATCGCGCGCCCGTCGCGCTTCGCGCGCTGATCGGCGACGACGATGCGCCACAGGGGATTCTTCTTCGCGCCCACGCGGGTGAGCCGGATTCGTACCGACATGAGGCGGGTCAGGTTAGCGGTAACGCCGCCGAACGCTGGCGCCGGAGCCGCGCTTCCCCGCTCCCGCACCGCTCAGAAGCTGCTCGGGCGAGGGCATCTTCCCCTCCGCGAGCTGCCGCATCAACACCTTCATCTGGTCGAACTGCTTCACCAGCTGGTTCACGGCCTGAACGGTAGTCCCCGAGCCCTGTGCGATCCGCCGCCGCCGAGAGCCGTTGATCACGTCGGGGTGCGCGCGCTCGGCCGGTGTCATCGAGAGGATGATCGCCTCGAGGCGGTCCAGCTCACGCTCGTCGACGTTCGTCTTTCGCAGCTCCTTCAACGCACCGCCCATGCCGGGGAGCATCCCCAGCACGTTGGTCAGCGGGCCCATCCGCCGGACCTGCTTCATCTGCTTGAGGAAGTCCTCGAGCGTGAACTGCTGGTTGCGGATCTTGCGCTCGAGCTCCGCCGCGTCGTCGTGGTCGACCTGTGCCTCCGCCTTCTCGATCAGCGACAGGACGTCGCCCATGCCGAGGATGCGCCCCGCCATGCGCTCGGGGTGGAAGCGCTCGAGCTCGTCCAGCTTCTCGCCGGTCGACGCGTACAGGATCGGCTTTCCGGTCACCGCCTTCACCGACAGCGCCGCGCCTCCGCGTGCATCGCCGTCGAGCTTTGTCAGCACGACGCCGTCGAACTCCACCTGCTCGGAGAACTCGGCTGCGACGTTGACCGCGTCCTGACCGGTCATCGCATCGAGGACGAGGAGCACGTCGTGGGGCTTGACTCGCTTGCGGATCTGGCCCAGCTCGGCCATCAGCTCCGCATCAATGTGGAGCCGGCCGGCGGTGTCGACGATAAGCACGTCGCGTCCGTCTGCGCGCGCCTGCCCCAGCGCCCACTCGGCCACGTCCACCGGGTCGCGGTCCGTACCTTGGCTGTAGACCGTGGCGCCGGCGCGCTCGCCCATCGTCGTCAGCTGCTCGACCGCCGCCGGCCGCTGCAGGTCGCAGGCGGCGAGGGCGACCTTCTTGCCGTCGGCGGCAAGTTGCTTCGCGAGCTTTGCGCACGCGGTCGTCTTTCCCGAGCCCTGGAGGCCGGCGATCAGGATCACGGTCGGCGGCGAGGAGGCAAATGCGAGGTCGCGCCCGGCGCCGCCCATCAACGCGGCAAGCTCCTCGCTCACGATCTTCACCACCTGCTGGCCGGGATCCAGGCTGGTCAGCACTCCCTCGCCCACGCAGCGATCGCGAACCTGGGATGTGAACTGCTTCACGACCTTGAAGTTGACGTCGGCCTCCAGCAGCGCGAGCCGGATCTCGCGCATCGCAGCGTCGACGTCGGACTCGCTGAGCTTTCCGCGAGAGCGAACGTCGGACAGCGTTGCCTGGAGACGATCGGAGAGCTGGTCGAACACTGCAGCTCAGCTTAGACGTGTCTCGGTGTGGTCGATCAGCACCCGCGAGACGGAGCTAGCGCGCGCCGGTGGCCAGGCCGGAGAGCGACTGAGGCACCTCGTTCGAGTCGCGGCGGCGTGCACCGGGTGCGAGGTCCCAACTGGTGATCAGGTTGATCAACGCCTCGACGACGACCGGGTCGAACTGAGTGCCGGAGCAATCGCGCATTTCCTCGATCGCCGCCTCCCGTGACATCGCGAGCCTGTAGGGCCGGTCGCTGGTCATCGCGTGGTAGGCGTCGCAGCACGCAACGACCCGCGCCGCTACCGGAATCTCCTCACCGCGAAGCCCGTCCGGGTAGCCGCCGCCGTCCCAGCGCTCGTGATGGCTGCGAACGACCCGCCCGACGTCGGCGAGCGCCCCGCCGATCCCGGTGAGCATCTGCTCCCCCGCGGTTGTGTGGGTCTTCATCACGGCCCATTCGCCCTCGTCGAGGCTGCCCGGCTTGTTCAGCAACTTGTTCGGGATCGACATCTTGCCGACGTCGTGCAGCAGGGCCGCGAACTCGATGTCGCGCAAGTCCCGCTCCCCAAGCCCCATCGCCTGCCCGACCTGGTGCGAGAACACGACGACGCTGCGACTGTGCTTCCCCGTGTATTCGTCCGTGGTAGACAGCACCTCGCCGAGCAGGTGAGCGGTGCCTCGATACGCCTTGCTTAGCGTGAGCGCATTCTCGATCCGTGCCTCGCGCTCGCGCGCGAACATCGCCAGCAGACCGAGGAGCGGAAGCACTAGCAGGAACGCCCACTGCTGGTCAACGGACACGAACGCGGCAAGCAATCCGATCGGGGACAGCAGGGCGTCGACGATGTAGATGTCGCGGAGCTCGCGAAGGTTCTCCCGTAACTTCAGCCCGTATCCGAGGCATTCGGTCACCGACGAGCTTGCAAAGTCGAAGCCGAACTGGGCACCCAGAGCGGCGAGATAGAGCGGCCAGTCAGACCAGGCCGGGCCGGGCTCGCCGGCAAGAGCGAGCACCGCCGCGGGGCCGACCGCGTACCAGGCGGTGCAGAACTGGACCAGGCTTCGATCCGGATGAACCTTTGCGGTCAGGTACTCCGGCAGCTTGAACAGGAGCAGGCCCGCCGCGACAAAGAGCGGAACCACGGAGACCGGAAGCAGGAACAGCATCGGCACGAATACCAGCTGGGTGGGCACCGTCCAGCCGGACCCGGTGTGGAACTCGACCCGGGCCGCGACGGCGTACATCGCCACCAGGACCGCGGCCACAGCCGGGTCCAGCGCCCGCTCTCCTGGCGCGAGAATCGCGAACGGGACCGCGACGCCGATGAATGCGACCGCGCTGAGCAGGACGACGGTCCGCTCCCGTCCTCGTAGCGGCTGGAGCTGAGCGCGGCGCGACGCCTCCAGCAGGCGCTGGACTGTCGGGTCCGAGTCGGGATCGTTCAAGCCCGAGAACCGCATCCGTGCGGGTAGCTCCATCCATCCCCTTATCGAACTTTGAGGCCCCACGCTTTAAACGGACAGATATCCGATCAAGTCGGGAGCGGTGGCATCCGAATCAGGTATTGACCACGAAGCACCGTCAAGGAGGACTGAATGCTTCACCTGCCCGCCGTCAAGATTCGCCGCCCATACGTGACGATCGCCGCTGTCACAGCCGCACTGTTCGCGTCGCTTGCGATGTCCACGTCCAGCGCGCAGGCGGGCCCACTGGTCGGTTCGGCGCCGAACTGCTCTGACTTCGAGACCTCGCAGCCGTTCCTACCGTGGGCGGACACCACCGAGTACTTCTTGAACCCGGGTGGGGACTTCGAGGACGGCGCCGCGGGCTGGGATCTGGACGGCAACGCGTCGGTCGTGGGCGGGAACGAGCCCTACTACGTCAACGACACCGGTGACTCCCACTCACTCAGCCTCGCCGGCGGAAGCTCAGCCACGAGCAGCACGGTCTGCCTCGGGCTCGAGCATCCGACGATGCGGTTCTTCGTGAAGAAGAACAGCGGCTCGCCACTCGCGTTGCTGCGGGTCAACGTCAACTTCGAGGATGCAACGGGGAATGTCCATACGCTCCCGATCGGGATCGTGTGGGGCGGTGGCGGCTGGCGGCCCAGCACGCCGATGCTAGTTGTCGCCAACCTGCTGCCGTTGCTCCCGGGCCAATACACGCCGGTCACCTTCACCTTCACCCCACACGGTGGTAGCTGGACGATTGACGACGTCTACGTCGATCCCAAGCACCACTAGTCAATCCAGGAGCGCCGTCGCAAACTCCGTCGGGTCGAAGGGCTGGAGATCCTCCAGCCCTTCGCCTATTCCGATCAGCTTCACCGCGATCCCAAGCTCGCGGGTGATCGCGAGCGCGATGCCTCCCTTGGCGGTCCCGTCCAGCTTCGTCAGCACGACGCCCGTCACCTCGACCGCTTCTGAGAAGGCGCGCGCCTGGCGCAGGCCGTTCTGGCCCGTGGTTGCGTCGATCGTCAGCAGGGTCTCGTGCGGGGCTCCCTCGAGCCTGCTCGCGATCACCCGCCGTACCTTCGCCAACTCCTCCATCAGGTTCCCGTGCGTGTGAAGGCGCCCGGCCGTGTCCGCAATCACGACATCGAGGCCGCGGGCCTCGGCGGCCGCAACGGCGTCGAACGCGACGGCCCCCGGATCGCCTCCCGGTGTGCCCTTGACGATCTCGCACCCGGCTCGCTCGGCCCAGCGCTCGAGCTGCTCGACGGCGGCCGCGCGATAGGTGTCGGCGGCGGCGATCAGAACCGACAGACCAAGCTCGCGCTGAAGGTGCCATGCCAGCTTGCCGATCGTCGTCGTCTTCCCGGTCCCGTTGACGCCGCAGACCATGATCACCGCGGGTCGATTCGTGAGGTCGATTCGGGCGCTGTCGCCCGCGAGCTCCGCCAGCAGCTCGACCAGCCGCTGCTGGACCGCCTCGGGGCCCTCCAGCTTCCCGGCCTCGACCTCCTGCTCGAGGCGGCCGACCACATCCGCGGTCGCGGGAGCGCCGAGATCGGCCAGGATCAGAGCCTCCTCCAGACGCTCCCAGGTCTCGGGGTCGAGCTTCTCGAATAGGCTCGCCGAGATCTCCGCCTGTAGGGCCTTGCGGCTCGCCGAGAGGCTCTCGCGCAAGCGCCGAAACCAGCCGCCCCCGCTCTCCGCCGGCGCCAGAGCGTCACCGTGGTCGGGCGAACGCGCATCCGGATGCGCCTCGCCGAGATCGAACAGGTCCCGCCATTCACGCGCCACGGGCACAACTTATGGCCAACCGGATCAAACCCGCGCGGTCCTCTGCCGATAACGGGGGTAGATGAAGCGCACGATCCTGATCTCAGCCCTCGCGGCGCTCGTGGCGCTGCTCGCCCTCGCCCCTGCGGCCTCGGCCGAGCTGGGGCTCAACAAGGCAAAGGCGGCTACCGCTAGCTACGCCGCGCAGCGGTGCGACAAGGATCCGGAATGCATGAAGTCGGACGCCCGCTACTGCGATCGCCAGAGCGACATGAAGCTGATCTGCGATGCGTTCATGATCTACCGGCGTGGCGTCGAGCGCGTCCAGTGCCGCCAGCAGGTGGTGGTGAGCCAGAGCCCGGGCTCATCGCAGCTGAACCTGAACCCACGCAAGCTTCGCTGCGACTGATCGCGCCGGGCCACTAAGCCGCTTCGACCTCGCGCCGGTCGGGGTCGATGCTGCGCTCTACCGTGGCGCCCGCCTCGTCCTGCGGCAGGCGGCGTGAGATCACCTTCGTGACGCCGCCCGCACCCATGGAGACGCCGTAGAGGACGTCGGCGGCGTCCATCGTCCGCTTCTGGTGGGTGACGATCACGAATTGGGCCCGGTCCGAGAATCGGCGCACCAGCTGCAGGAAGCGGTCGATGTTCGCGTCGTCGAGCGCGGCCTCGACCTCGTCGAGGATGTAGAAGGGCGAGGGCCGCGCGAGGAAGACCGCGAACACGAACGCGAGCGCAACAAGCGACTTCTCGCCTCCGGAGAGCAGTGATAGGCGCCGGGTGGCCTTACCCGCAGGAGTGACCTCGATCTCAACGCCGACGTCATCACCACTGTCGGCCACCTCCTCCGCTTCGCGTCCGGGGGCGGCCGGGTCTGCTGAGGGATCCGCGTCTGATTCTTCGATTTCCTGGCCTCCCAACACTGGGCGTGGGCCGGCGGGCCCTTCGACGAGGCGAAGGCGGCCGCGGCCGCCCGGGAAGAGGTGCTCGACCAGCTCTTCGAAGTTTCGCTGGGCGGCGTCGCAGGTCTCCTGGAATGCGGTTTCGATCCGGCGGTCGGTTTCGCGGATCAGCTTCTCGAGCTCGGCCAGGGCCGCGTCGAGGTCCTGCCTGTTCGACTCCAGCTCCTCGACGTGGGCGAGCGCCTCCTCGTACTCGTGCTCGGCCAGGGGGTTCACCGGGCCCAGCTGCTCCCGCCGTCTCGCCAGGCGCTCGAGCTTGCGGTCGATCTCTTCCCGGTCGGCCTCGTCGAGCGGCTCGGTCGCGGCGCTCGGCTCGCGCCCAAGACGGGCGCAGACCGCCGCCAGCTCGGTCTCGACCTCCGCGCGGCGATCGCCCTCGTGGGCAGCCTCGACCTCGCTGCGCGTGACCGCGTCGGCGGCCTCGCGGAGCTTCGCCTGCAGCTCGGCTTCACGGCGCGAGCAGCCGCGCAGCTCCTCGGCCACGTCATCGCTGGTGCGCTCGCCGCCCACCACACGCTCCTCCAGCGCACTCGCCCGCTCGCCGATCGTCTCGCGAGCGCGCCCGGCAGACTCGAGGAGGGCGTTCAGGTCCCGAAGCAGCGCCTGCTCGGACTCCACACGGTGCTCGAGCGAGTCCTGGCGCCGGCGGCCGACCAGCGCCTCGGCGCGCCGTGCCCCCCGCGCCGCCCGTTCGGCGCCCTCCCGAAGCCGGGTCACCTCGGTCGCGCGGGAGTCGTCGTCGCCGGCATCGCGAGTGCGAGCCAGCGCCTCCCCGGCGACGCCGAGAGCATCGGCGATCGCATCGAGCTCCGGCTCCAGCACGCCGGGGCCGCCGCCACTCGGAAGCTCGTCCAGGAGCGCGCCGAGGGCCGCCTGGCGCTGCCCCACGATTGCCTCGAGCTCGGCCGCTCTGACGGCCAGCGTCTCGCAGCGGACGCTGAGACGCTGGTGCGAGTTTCGAAGCGTCGTCAGCCTGCCCCACGCGATCGTGCGCTCGCGGTCTCGAGCCGCGAGCCGCTCCTCGATCTGCGTGCGGCGGCGGTTCGCCTCGGCCAGCTCGGCTTCGATCGCGTCGCGGGCGTCGCGCGCGGCAGCTGCCGTACGCTCCAGGCCGGCGAAGCCGTGCGAATGAACGCGCAGCTCCTCGGCAAGCAACCGCGCTCGCAGCTCGAGCGAATCGCGCTCGAGCTTGGCATGAATCTCGGCCGCCTGTGCCTGCTGCTTCAGCGGCCGCAGGCGGGAGCGCGCCTCGCGTTCGACGTCGAGCGCCCGATCGAGGTTCTCCTGGGTGCGCCGCAGCCGCAACTCGGCGCGATGCCGGCGCCGGCGATGCTTGCCGAGCCCCGCGGCCTCCTCGATCAGGAGCCGCCGGTCGCGCGGCTTGGAGTGAACGATCTCCTCGACCCTGCCCTGGCTGATCACCGAGTGCATCTCGCGCCCGAGGTTCGCGTCGGCGAGCGCCTCGGTGACATCGGTGAGCCGGCAGCGAGCGCCGTTCAGCCAATAGCCGCCATCGCCGGCGCGATCGAGCCGGCGGCGGACCGAGATCTCCGAGAAGTCGCTCGCCATGCCATCCGCGTCGATCACCACCTCGACCTCCGCATAGCGCCTGGCGCCCTGGCCGTCGCCGCCGGCGAAGATCACGTCCTGCATCGTCTGGCCGCGCACCGCCAGCGGGCTCTGCTCGCCGAGCGCCCACAACACGGCGTCGGTGATGTTCGACTTCCCGCAGCCGTTCGGACCCACGATCACGCTGACGCCAGGCGAGAACTCGAGCCTGGTGCGCTCGGGGAAGGACTTGAAGCCCTTGAGGGTGATCGATTTCAGATGCATCTAAGACCTTTTCGGGCCCGTCATAGGCTCCCCTGCCGATCGGACGCCATTCGAAGACCCCCGCGGGAGCCGCGTTCTCAGCCGAGGCTTTCGAGCGCCTCGGCGGCGGCTGCCTGCTCGGCCTCCTTCTTGGAGCGGCCGCTGCCGGTTCCGACGGCACCACCGTCGACCATGGCATCGACCTCGAAGCGCCGGTCATGTGCAGGTCCCGCCTCGCGGACGACGGCGTAGGTTACGCGGGCGCCGTCGCGGGCCAGCCTCTCCTGAAGGGCCGACTTGAAGTCGAGCATCGTTTCCGCCGCCAGGTCGAGCTGGCTTGCGAAGGCTGCGACCACGGCGGCGGCGGTGCGTTCATAGCCGTACTCGAGGTAGCAGGCGCCGATCACCGCCTCCATCACGGACGAGATCGCGCGCTCGCTTCGCAGCAGGGCGCCCACCGGGATCCCAACTTCAGCGCGCTCCGGAACCGCCTCCCGAAGGCGCGACGGTATCCCCAGCTGCTCCGCCACCTCCACGCATGCGCGTCCGCTCACGGCCTGGCCGTGAACCTTGGTCAAGCGCCCGGCGTCGCTGCGCGGATAGCGCCGGAACAACTCCTCCGCGAGCGCGAGACCGAGCACGCTGTCACCGAGAAAGGCGACCCTGCCCCACGAGTCGGACCGCTGCTCGACCCAGGAAGAGTGCGTGAGGGCGTGGTTGCGGAGCTGCTCGGGAAGTCGCTCGAAGAGCTCGGCCAGCCCGCCCGTCCCTGCGCCTTCGTCCACCCCAGCCCTCAGCTCGGGAGCCGTGCGAGCACGAAGTCGACCGCCTGGCCGACGGTCTGAATTTCGGCCGCATCCTCTTCGCTGATCGCCACCCCGTAGGTGTCCTCGAGCTCCATCACGAGCTCGTAGAGGTCCAGCGAGTCAGCATCGAGGTCCTCGCGGAAGCGCGTCCCGTCCTCGATTCGGTCCTCCGGGAGCTCCAGCTCCTCGGCCAGATGCGACCGCACCTTCGTCATCACCTCGTCGCGTGTCATCGAGAATCCGCCAGCCTTCCTATCAGGAATCCCGCAACCCGCGCCGGGTCGCGTCATTTGCCTCGAGAAGCTCGGAGGTGCGCTCAACGGCTCGCTCGCGCACTGCCCGGGCCGCGAGCCGGACCGCGTTTGCGATTCCCTCCGGGCCCGAGCTTCCGTGGGCGACGACGGCGACCGCACGCAGCCCGAGCAGGATCGCGCCGCCCGTCGTGTCCGGATCCATCTGCGCGCGCAGCGATCCCAGAGCCGGACGGAGCATGATTCCGCCCAGCGCCGAGACGGGGCCGGAGCGCGCGGCATCCCGGACGGCGGCGCCGACCACGCTCGCGGTCCCCTCCATCGTTTTCAGGGCGACGTTGCCGGTGAAACCGTCGGTGACGATCACATCGGCCGCGCCATCGAGCAGATCGCGGCCCTCGACGTTGCCGATGAAGTCGATCCCGGTTCCCGCCTCCAGGGTGGTGTGGGCGTCAACCACCTCGGGCGTTCCCTTCTTGGGCTCCTCGCCGACGGATAGCAGGGCCACCTTCGGGTCCCTCTGGCCGAGGACCGCTGCGCTGAATGCGGCTCCGAGATAGGCGAACTGGACGAGGTGCTGGGCGCGCGCCTCGGAGCTGGCTCCGACATCGAGCAGCAGCACCGGAGTCGGTCGCGCCGGGCTTCGCAGCTCGAGCGCCAGCGCGGGCCGCTGGACGCCTCGGAGGCGGCGCAGGTGCAACGTCGCGGCCGCCATGGTCGCTCCCGTGGAGCCGGCGCTCACCATCGCCTGGGCTCGCCCCTCGGCAACGTCGATCGCTGCCTGGACGACCGAAGCCTCGGGCTTGGCGCGCACGGCGGGCAGCGGCTCGTCGTCGTTGTCGATCCGCTCCGGCGCCGCGATCGTTGTCACTCCCGTGACGGATTCGAGCGCCGACAGGTCGGCCTGCGCCCCGAAGACCCGCAACTCGATGCCGTCTGCTGCCGCACGCCGCGCTCCCTCGATGATCGGCTCGAGCCCGTGGTCCGCGCCCAGCGCGTCCAAGGCGACGACCGGATTTCCCTTCAAGTACTACTCCTCCGACGCGGAGCCCAAGGCCGACTCAGGGGCCTCGAACTCGATCACCTGGCGGCCGGCATAGGTGCCGCAGACCGGGCACACCCGGTGTGGCAGCCGGGGGCTGTGGCACTGTGGGCACTCGTTCAGGCGCGGAGCGCTGACCGCGTAGTTGGCGCGGCGCTTGTCGCGCCTTGCGCTCGACTGCCGTTTCTTCGGTACCGCCATGGCGAGATCGGAATGGTAGTGGAGGGGTTCAGTCCAGCTTCAATTCGCGCAGCTTCGCCCAGCGCGGGTCCGGCTCCCCCTCGTGGCGGTGCTCCGCCGCGTCGAGCCCGTTCAGCGAGATGCCGCAGACGGGGCAGAGCCCGGCGCAGTCGGTTCGGCAGAGGAAGCGCGCGGGCATCGCCAGGGCGAGCGCATCGTGCGCCCAGGTGCGCAAATCGAGCTTGTCGCCCTCGACGTAGGGGCTCGTGAGCTCATCGCTGTCCGATCCGGGCTGCTCGATCTCGCGCGCGTCGACGAGCAGTGGACGCTCGGCCGGTTCCAGGCAGCGGGCGCAGGGACCGGCGATCGAGACTCGAAAACGCAGCCTGAGCGCGTAGCCGGCGGCAGTGCGCGAGACCTCGAGACGGGCCGACAGACGCTCGGGGACGGGCTTGTAGGGCTGGCCGCCGTACTGAAGCGCCTCCGGCCTCAGCTCGAGCTCGAACCGCCTCGCCTCGCCGGGCGAGAGGGCCAGCCGACCGAGGTCGATGCTGTCTGAGAGCCGAGACATGCTGATATTCGAGGGTACGTGACCGAGCGCGGCAAAGGAACAGGCCAGTTTCACTGGAACCCCGAGACCTATCTGGAGGCGATCCGGGCGGAGGTTCCGCGTTACGACGAGCTCCAGGATCGCACTGCCGAGGCGATCCCGGAGCCCCCGCGGCGAGTGCTCGAGCTGGGAATCGGGACCGGGGAGACGACGCGGCGGCTACTCGAGCGCTTTCCCGATGCCGAGATCACGGCACTCGACTCGAGCCCCGAGATGGTCTTCAGAGCGCGCGGCCTGGTCACCGACGTCCAGCTGGCGCGGATGGAGGACCCGCTGCCGGACGGGCCATGGGACCTCGTGATCTCGGTGCTCACCGTGCACCACCTCGAGTCACCGCAGAAGCGAGACCTGTTCCGCCGCGTCCGCGAGCAGGCGCGCTCGCTGGTGATCGGGGACGTGGTCCTGGCAGATGTCGAGATCGCGCCGATCCAGCCGGGCGTGGACTTCCCTGACCGAGCCGCGGAGCTGGCCGAATGGTGCGGCGGAGAGGTCGTCTGGGAAGCGGACGACCTGGCGGTGGTGCGGGCCGTGTACGACTGAGGAAGCCGGAACGAGGCCTAGCAGGGGTTGCCGCGCACTGCGGCCAGGGCGCAGAAGGCGTCCTTGGGGTTCCCGGATTCGGTCACCACTCCGAACCCGGCCTCGTCGCCGCCGGCGCTCGGGGTGTCGGCGAGGCTGTGGACGATCACGATCGGGACGCCGTCGATGTGGCGGAAGAGCTGGTAGATGTCGACCAGGGCCTTCGCCTGCTGCTCGGGCGTGTAGGTGTCGCTGCTGTCCGTCGAGACACCGACCTCGGTGACCGCGATCGGGGTGCTGCCGTCGCCGTGCTGGCGCATCACCCGGTCGACCCGCTCCATGTGCACCCTGATCCGCTCGATGTAGCCGCCGTTCTCGGGGTTGGCGGTGAAGGGAGTGCTCGGATACGGGTGGATCGCAACCGCGTCGGCGAGCTGTGCGGCGCCGCCGCGATACATGGCGTCGATGAAGTCCTGGTAGGGGATCGCGTCCGGGGTGGGGTTGGAGTGCGGCGAGAGCCCGCCCGTGTAGACCGGCATCTCCGGGTTCGCCGCGTGGATCGCGGGGGCGACCTCCTTGAACATCTTGATGTAGGTGTCGACGTCCGCCTCGCCGCCCCAGAAGCGGTCGAAGTTGGGCTCGTTCCAGACCTCGAAGCCGGCCGACTGCGGGTAGCGCTTGGCCGCCTCGGCCGCGAACTTCGCGAATTCGTCGTAGTTGCTCTCGCTCGGGTGCATCACGCCCAGGCCGCCGCCCGAGCAGTTGGCGCCGGACGGCTGCGCCCAGCATGGGGCGAGAGTGAGGATCCACAGGGGGCGGATGCCGCGCTTCGTCAGGTTCTGGTAGACGGCGTCGAAGACCTGCCAGTTGTACGTGCCCTTGGCGGACTCGACGACGCTCCACGCGAGACCCTGCCGGGAGACGTCGGATCCGCTGCGCTCGACCAGGTCGTACCAGCTTTGGGAGAGGTTGTACAAATGCGTCCCGCTGTAGCCGAAGGCCGGATGCGGGCCGGGCTGGGAAAGCAGCGGGATCTGCGGCTCGAGCTCGCTGGCGCACTGGCCCAGCGTCCACTTATTGGTCGCGCGGTCGTACTTCGCGACGTCCTTGCAGCGATACGGAACGCCACCGTCGCCGACGCCCTCGGCGCGCCACTCGTACTTGTAGACGCCGCCCTCTACCTTCGGGTTGAGGATCGCGGTCGGGTGCAGGCCTGCCTCGGTCAGCAGGTCCCAGAGCTCGCCATTGAGGCAGCGGTCGAGGCGCAGCCTGCGAGCGGGGCGCTTGGGGTAGTAGGTCGCGAAGCCGCTGCAGCTGTAGTCGGGGCCGTCGGCGTAGGAGCCGGTCACGCGCCACTCGCAGCGGTACTTGGCGGGCCCCTTCTTGCGACAGGGCAGCACCTGCTTGACCTCGAAGCCGCGGGTGGACAGCGCCCGGGTCACCTGCCCCTTGATCTTCTTCGGGAGCGGGTCCAGCTTCGCGCCGGCTTCGGCGCTGCAGAGCAGCGTCGCGGCCACGGCCAGTGCGGTGATTTTCAGGGGGGCTCTCATGGCTGACACCAGCCACCCATACGCTGGGTGACATCCCTGCCATCGGTGGCCATGAACCCCCGCACCAGAAGGAGGAGGAAAAATGGACAAACTTCGGTATGAGAAGGGCGATCGGATCGCCTGGGTGACGATCAACCGGCCTCAGGCACGCAACGCGATCGACCCCGACGTCCACCGGGCGATGATCGAAACCTGGGAGGACTTCCGCGACGACGACTCGGTCGACGTGGCGATCCTCACCGGCGCCGGGGACGACGCCTTCTGCGCCGGGGCAGACCTGAAGACGTATATCCCGCCGATCATCGGCAACGCATCGCCGGCGCGGATCCGCGAGATCGCCGAGCTGGGACTGAACGGCTTCACGCGCGGCATGCACCGGATCCCGAAACCGATTATCGCCGCCGTGAACGGCTGGGCGCTGGCGGGAGGGTTCGAGACGGCGCTCGCGTGCGACATCCGCATCGCCTCGGAACGGGCGATGTTCGGCTCCTTCGAAGCCCGGCGCGGCTTTCATCACGGCGACGGCGGACTGGTTCGGCTCGTGAACGCAGCGGGCGTCAGCGTGGCGATGCAGATGCTGCTCACCGCGGAGCCGATCGACGCGCAACAGGCGAAGGAGTGGAACCTGGTCTCGAAGGTCGTCCCGCACGATCGCCTAATGGAGGAAGCCGAAACCGTCGCCCGTCAGATCCTTCGCAACTCCCAGCGCGCCGTGCGCTCGGCCAAGCAGACGATCCTCGACGTGATCGGGCAGCCACTGGACTTCCAGCTCCGCGCCGAGGCGTGGAACGCGTACACATGTGCCGACCCGGAGGAGACGGCGGCGTTGCTGGAGCGGTTCTACGAGAAGAGCGATGCGGGGCGAGCCGGGAGCCACGAGACGGGACTCGAATAGAGCCTCATTGCGCGTAGCCAGGACGCGCGATCTCGAGCTTGCGCTTTACGTGCTCGCGAAGCCTCGATGCCACCTCCTCGATGCTGCCGTCCAAGTCCCCGCGGCGAATGAACACGGAGAGCTCGCGCGCTGCCTCGCGCGCCTCGGCCTCGGCCTGCTCGGGCACCGGGGCCGATCCATCCACCTCCAGGATCGACCGAAACAGCGCCACGTCCTCGAGCGATGCCTCCGCGCCTGCCCTGATCTCCCGCGCCACCACCGCGCACACATTCGCCGCCACCAGGGTCTTGAACCGCTGCTCGGGCGGGACGTGCGGGCGAAGCTCGGCGTATAGGTACTCGGCGAGGGCCTCCAGCAGCTCGGGGGCTGTGGGTCGATCCTGCATCAGGCTTCACCAGCCGGAATCAGTTGAAGCAGGTCCCACTCGGGCTCGCAGATCCGGCGGCCGAGCGAGGCCAACTCGGCGCTGCGGCGGGATCCGGAGAGGTGGTCGTGCGTCTGGCGGGCGCAGATCACCGCCCACTTGGCGTTTCCCATCGCCTCCCACCACCGCAGGCGCTCGGCGTCCGGGCGGGTGCCGCCCGCCTCCTCGTAGGAGTCGAGGAAGCCCTCCAGGGTTCCGACACCCGCAACCGGCAGGGCGTCGTTGCCGAATCGCCACGAGCGGATGCACAGCCATCCGATGTCCTCGGCCGGATCGCCGAGGTGACACAGCTCCCAGTCGATCACGGCGGCGAGACCGTCGGAGTCGACGATGAAGTTGCCGAGCCGGAAGTCGCCGTGGACGAGCGCAATGCGCTCCGGCGGCGGCGGAGCGTTCAGCCGCAGCCAGCGCAGCCCGGCCTCGGTCGCAGGCAACGGCTCGCCGACATCGTCCAGCGCCCGCTCCCAGAACTCGCATGCGGCGATCGCGGGGTTCTCGCCTGCATCAGGCAGATCCTCGAGCACCGCCGTGTCGACTGAGTGGACGCTCGCGAGGGCCTCGGCGAGTTGCCCTGGAAGTCGCTCGCGGGCAATCGCGAAGACGTCGCGGCGAAGGATTCGCGGCGCGACGGACTCGCCTTCGATGCGCCGCATCAGGTAGCCGGCGCTCTCGAAGCGCCCTCCCTCCGGCTCGAAAGCGAGCGGCGCGGCAACGGGCACCCCCGCCGCCGCCGCCGCCTTCACGATCTCAGTCTCCGTGCTCAGCGACGTGAATGACCCCGCGCCCGGCGGGTCGCGGCGAAGCACATAACGCTCCTCGACGGCGTCGACCAGAATGGTCTCGCGGGAGGCGCCGCCGGGAATCAGCTTCAACACGAGCTCAGCCGGTTCGGTGCCCTCGACCTCCGCGAGCACTTCCCGCACGCCGTCGCGGAGTGCCCCCGCGCTGAGTTGCTCCTCGGCCTCCGGCATCGCCGCCGCGAGGCTATCCACATAGCATCGCGGCGGCAATGAGCCGGCGAGCGCTTGTCACTGGGGCCGCGCGTGGAATCGCCGCCGCGATCGCCGTCGTCTGAGGTGGCCGGCTACATCACCGGCGAGGTGATCGGAATCGACGGGGGCGTCTCGCTGAATACCTTCTCGCTCACTGGCTCTCAGCGCGACTAGACCCATACCGGGCGAAATGGCGGTCCGGGATGTCCGCCGGGTCCTTGTACCAGTACCACGTGCACGGGTCGCGGTCGAAGTCGTCGGGCGGGTCCGAGGGGTAAACCGGGTAGCCGATCCAGCGGATCGGCAGGGTCTCGTTCATGAACGCGCAATGCGTGCAGTACAGGGGGAAGCCTTCTCGCCCATAGCTCCAGTCGTGCGCCTCGTCGGTGACGCCGAAGCCGTCGGGTCCATAGCGGCGGTTGCGCCACAGGCGCTGCCCGGAGCCACATGGGTTCATCGTGAACGTCAGCTTCTCGTCATCCTCGGCGATCTCGAACGCGCCCGGGCTCGGGCCGACGCCGCTGGTCGAGTGCGCGCGCCATGTCGCGGCCAGCGCTTTCGCGATCTGCTTTCGGTCGGACTTCGCGATCGTCTCCACGGGTCGCTTCCAGCTGCGCTCGAGGCTGTGCTCCCAGGCGTCGGCGACGCCTGGGTCGCCGAGCCGATCCTTGACGAAGGAGATCAGGCCGGCGACTCCGTCGACGAGCAGGTCGTGCATGAACTGGGACTCGTGCTTCATCTCCTCGCACAGCCGCTTCGCCTCCTCGGTTTCGCCGTGATCGATCGCCTCGATCGCGCGCTCCATCGTCGGCCGCGACATCTCGCGCAGCTCGTCGTCGTTGAACCAGCGTTCGCTCGGATTGCTCATCACGCACCTCGATTGTTTGTTCTCTCGTCGAGCCAGTCCGCGATCTCGGCGATCACCTGGTCGCGCTCGGGCTCGTTCAGGATCTCGTGGCGAAGGCCCTCCCAGTTGCGGATCGTGACGTCGTCGGATCCGACGCGCTCGGCGAGCATCTCGCTGCCGGACGCGGCGACGATCGGGTCGGTGGTCGAGTACATGATCAGCACCGGCACCTTGATCTCGGCCGCCCGCTCGGGGAAGGTCGCGACCTCGTTTCCGATCTCGGCCGCAGTGCGCGCCGGGAGCTTGCCGTGGAAGTTGAGCGGGTCCTCGACGTACTTCCGGACCTCCTCGGCGTCGCGGCTGATGCCGTCGGGGTCAACCGAGTAGACGCCGACGCCGGGCGCGATCCGCGACAGCAGCCGCCCAGCTAGCACCGCGCCGGCGGCCGTCTCGATCGACGCTACGGGGTTCGAGAGGACGAGCGCCGAAATCTTCTGCGGGTTGCGAATCGCATAGCCGACCGCGACCGCACCGCCCATGCTGTGGCCCATCAGCACCGGCTTCGGGTCGGGAAGCTCGTCTGCAGCGAGGTCGATCAGCTGGTCGAGGTCGCCGGTGAGCTGCTCGAAGCGCTCGACGAACGCCCTGCGGCCGCCTGAGCGGCCGTGCCCGCGATGGTCGAGCGCCCACAGGGAGTAGCCGCGCGCATTCAGCCCGGCGGCGACGTGCGCATAGCGGGCCGAGTGCTCCGAGACGCCGTGTGCGAGCACGATCGTCGCTCGCGGGCGCCCCACCTTCCACGCCTGCCAGAAAATCTCGACGCCTTCGGCGCCGCTGAAGGTGCCTTCGTGCGCGGAAGCGGTCAGCGGAGCGCCGGCTAGCCGACTTCTGCCGGCTCTTCCTCGCGCCCGGCGAGGCGGTCGCGGCCGCGGCGAACGGCGGCGAGGAACTTCTCGAGGTTGACCTCGAGGGTGGAGAGGATCTCGTCGGCGTAGTCCTCGGCGCCCAAGCGGATCTGGCGCTCGGTCTCGCGCGCGTCCTCGATGATCTCCTCGGCGGCGCGCTCGGCCTGCTTGTAGACCTCCTGATCGGAGATCAGCTGCGCCTGCTGCTCGCGCGCCTCCTTGACGATGCGCTCGGCCTCGCGCTTGGCCTCAGCCAGCATCTCCTGGCGCTCCTTGACGATCCAGCGCGCCTGCTTGATCTCCTCGGGGATCGTCGCCCGCATCTGATCGAGCAGGTCGTAGATCTCCTCGCGGTCCACGCGCACCTGATCGGTGAGCGGAACGGGCCGCGCGTTGTGAATCAGATCGTCGAGCTTGTCTATGAGGACGAGAACGTCCATTGGCTCCGGGGAAGCTTACGCACTGTGTTAACGCGAAAGACGGCAGGGTGTGCTTCGCCGCTGGGCTGCAAGCTCCTGCCCACCCTCAAGCGTGACTGGAGAGCGGGATCGGCTATGGGTGCGAAACGCGTTCTGCAAGCGCCGTTGCGACGCCGTCAGGCACGAGATCGGAGACATCGCCGCCGAACGTCGCCATCTCCTTCACCCCCGTCGAGGAGAGAAAGCTGTAATTCGGGGAGGCGATGATGTAAACACTCTCGATCTCAGGTGCAAGCTTACGGTTGAGCTGGTTCATCTCGAACTCGTACTCGAAATCGGAGATCGCCCGCAGGCCCTTGACGATCGCTCCCGCCCCCTGATCGCGGGCGAACTCGACGAGCAGGTTGGAGAAGATCGCGATCTCGACGTTGGGCAGCTTTGCGGTGGCCGATTCCAGGAACGCCCTGCGCTCTTCGGCGTCGAACAGCGGCGCCTGCTTTCGAACCTGCACGTTGACCACGCCGACGACCAGCCGCTCGAAGACCCGGGAGGCTCGAGTGATGATGTCCACGTGGCCGTTGGTGACCGGGTCGTAGCTGCCCGGGCAGACGGCGATCCGCCCGTTCGTCATCGCGCTGCCTCGTAGATGCGGACCAGCGTGTCGCCGTAGGTGCGCTCGAGCGAGAGCGGCAATTCGAGCGTCATCGGAGTGCGCTTGTCGCTTTCGAGCACGAGGCGGGCGCCAGGAAGCAGGCACCCAGGGATGAGCTTTGAAAGGTCGGCCTCAAGACGGGCGGCGAGTCTATATGGGGGGTCGCAGAACACGAGGTCGTAGCGTTCGCGGCTGGAGCCCAGGAAGCGCAGGACGTCGGCTCGGACGACTTGGCAACGGTCCTCCAGGCCGAGCTCGCGGACGTTACGGCGGGCAAGGGAGGTGTGGGTGTCGACCAGCGTCGCCTCGGCCGCTCCGCGCGAGATTGCCTCGATGCCGAGCGCGCCGGTCCCGCAGAAGAGATCGAGGGCCCGAGCGCCGCCGACATCTCCGAGGATCGAGAAGAGCGCCTCGCGAACGCGATCGGATGTCGGCCGCACGTCGACGCTGCGACCCGGCGACTTCAGCCGTCGGCCCCCGAGCTCTCCGGCTACGACCCTCACGCCGCGATCTGCTCTTCGCGCTCGTCCCCGAAGCGCTCCCTCGCGGCGTCCATCAGCGGGCCCAGCTCCGGCGCCTCGAGCGACCCGTACCGCCTCACCAGGTCGACGACCTCGCGGCGCGCCTCGGTGAGCAACGGAGCGTCCGCCGGCAGCTCGGCCACCTTGAAGCGCGGCAGGCCGTGCTGACGGGTGCCGAGGATCTCACCCTCCCCGCGCAGCGCCAGGTCCACCTCGGCGAGCTTGAAGCCGTCGTTCTCGCTTCCGATCGCGTCCAGCCGCGTCCGCGCCCGTTCGGACTCGGGATCGGCGAAGAGGATGCAGTGGCTCTCGTGCTCTCCCCTTCCCACCCGTCCCCGCAGCTGGTGCAACTGCGAGAGGCCGTAGCGGTCGGCCTCCTCGATCAGCATCACGGACGCGTTGGCGACGTCGATCCCGACCTCGATCACGCTCGTCGCCACGAGCACGTTTGCGGTCCCCGAGACGAAGCGCTCCATCGCCTCCTGCTTCGCCGCCGACGGCATCTGACCGTGGAGGATGGAGACGTCGAAGTCCCGGAACTCGCCGCGCGCCAGCCGCTCGCCCTCGGCGACGGCGGCCTTTGCCTGGAGCTTCTCGGATTCGGTGACGAGCGGGCAGACGACGTAGGCCTGGCGGCCGGCGCGCAGCTGCTCGCGGATGAACTCGTACGCGCCGGCGCGCTTCTCCTCCCCCACCACCCAGGTCTTCACCGGGCGGCGCCCGGCGGGCAGCTCGCGCAGGACGCTCGCGTCCAAATCGCCGTACGCGGTCAGCGACAGCGTTCGCGGGATCGGCGTCGCCGTCATGTGCAGCGCGTGGGGTGCGGTCCGCACGCCGTCGATCGACGGCCCCTTGGAATCGAGCGCGGCGCGCTGGCGGACACCGAAGCGATGCTGCTCGTCCACGACCGCGATCGCCAGGCGCGCGAAGCTCACCGGGTCCTCGATCAGGGCGTGGGTGCCGACAACAAGCGGTAGCTGGCCCGTCTCGAGATCGGCGAGCAGGTCACGGCGTCGCTTCGCGGGGGTGGAGCCGGTCAGCAGCGAGAACGGGATCGGCGGGGCGAGGCGCTCGAGCGTGTGGAAGTGCTGCTCGGCGAGCGTCTCGGTCGGAGCCATCAGCGCCCCCTGGTAGCCGGACTCGACGGCGCGGAGCATCGCGAATAGCGCGACGAGGGTCTTACCGGCACCAACTTCGCCCATCAGCAGGCGATGCATCGGGCGGCCGGAACCGAGGTCTCCATCGAGCTCGTCCATCGCGCGATGCTGGTCGGCGGTGGGCTCGAACGGCAGCGATTCGAGCCACGGCGTTACAAGCGTTCCGTCCTGACCGAGCGCGATTGCGGGTCTGGCGTCGTCGCGCTCCCGCCGCCTTGCCGTCAGCGCCGCCTGGTGCAGGAACAGCTCCTCGAAAGCGAGTCGCTCCCGAGCGCTCTCAGCCTGGTCGAGGTGATCCGGAAAGTGGATGCTGACGAGCGCGTCGGCGGCGCCGACAAAATTTCGCCGGGCCCGGAGCTCGGCGGGCAACGGCTCGATGGCATTGGCGGCAAGCGGAATCGCCTGCCACGCCCAGTCGCGGATCCGCTGCGCCCGCAGCCCCTCGGAGGCGGAGTGGACGGGCACCAGCCCGGTCGTGTGGATGCCGGTCGACCCGTCGGCTCCGATGATCTCGTGAGCCGAGACCCGCAGCCCCTGGCGGTCGAGCTTGCCGTGCAGCAGCATCTGCGTTCCGGGGCCGAGTCGCTCAGCGAGCCAGTCCTGGTTGAACCACACCGCCTTGGCCGGGCCGGACTCGTCCGCGACGGTCGCCTCGACGATCCGCAGGTTGCGCCGCCGCGTCGGTCGAATCCGCGCCGATCGGACCTCGACCCGAACGGTGGCCTCCTCCCCGGTCCGCAGCTCGCCGAGCAGTCTCACGTCGGCGCGGTCTCGGTAGCCGTGAGGGACGTGCAGCAGCAGGTCGCCGAGCGTCTCGATACCGAGCTCCGCGGCGGCTTCGGCGAGCCTTGGGCCGACGCCGGATAAGGATCGCAGTGGTGCCTGGAGGCGGCTGGGGCGCGGTAAGCCGCGGAGCGGCGCCGCCAGCAGCCTTGCCCGTTCTTGCGCCCCCCCGGCACCGAGAGAGCGCGGCGGGGTCTCGTCCAGTTGAGCTGGTGGACTCTGCTTGGTCGCTGGCACCGCAACCCAGCCTAGGCCGCTCGGTGGCGGAGCGGGTGCTCAGGCGTGAGCGGGAGAGGGTGCGCCGGCGGGCGCGGGCAGCAGGCGGTCGATCAGCTCCGCGACCGGCCGCGCCTCGATCTTCTGAACGAGGTCGCGCCGGTGGCACAGGAAAGCCACGCTGGGGGCGATCATGAAGTCCGCGGCGTTCAGCTCCGGCCCGTTCAGAACCCCGCCCTCGATCCAAGCGTCGATGCGGTCGAGCATCCCCGGCAGTGATGCGAGCAGTTCGTTCTCGGCCTCGAGGTCGGCGGCGAAAGTTGTGCGGACGACCCTCGCCGCCCCCCAGCGCCGCAACGCTTCGTTGCGGACCAGCAGCGGACCCAGCCTGCCGGAGCTGCCGCGATCGATGAGCGCGTCCGGGCCGTGCATGCCGGCGGCAGATACGAGCCGCCGGGCGGCCATCTGGAGCACCTCGTCACCCCAGCGCTCAGCCTCCTCGACGGCGCTGCGCCGCTCCGGGTCGGCCGGGAACAGCGGCGGATCTGGCCTGACGCGATCGAGGAAGCGTGCGATCTCGTGGTTGGTCTGGATCCTGTCGGCCCCGTAGCGCAATGCGGGCACCGTTCCGAGGCGATTCATCAGCGCGAGCGATTTCGGGTGTTTGTCGCCAGCGACGCGAGTCACATTCCCGGGGAAGCCGTGCAGCCGGACGAGGAAGGGGTGTAGGCCGGCTGGCAGGGTCACTATCTCGTAGACGACGCCCTTGTGGTCGAGCATCAGGATCCCCGCCCTGCAGGCGTGGGACCCGAGGATCACGTAGAGCTTGGCGCTCACGTTTCGACCTCGATCTCCGAGAGGTCGAGCGCGACCATCGTCGGCAGCGGCATCACCCGGTTGCCGGGCCCGACCGGGCGCACCCGGCGCCGGGTGGGGAACACGAGCCCGCCCGCCTCGACGTGCTCGTCGCACAGGTGCCCGCCGTGCGCCCAGCCACCGATCACCTCCGCGACGTAGTCGTGGCGGCGCAAGAACCGGCGCTCGTCGAAGTAGAAGCTCTGCTCGCGGCAATGGGTGTCGAGCCCCGGCGGGAAGGTGACCTCGAGCCGGCGCCAGCGCTCATCATCCGCGATCCAATCCTCACCCTCGCGCGTCTCCACGCCGTCGAGCGTGAACAGGTAAGGGGTCGCGAGGTAGTTCCACATCGCGTAGCCGGCGAAGTACACCGAGTCGAGCGCGTCCCAGCGCAGGTTGCGGCGCAGACCCGAACGCCCGAAGAACACAGGCCGCGGATCGGCGCGCGACTCGATCGGCGCCCCGTCGAGCGCCTCGATCCGGGACTCGCCTGAGTCGAAAACACCTCGCCGGCCTTCGTCGGGAAAGGGGTCCATGACCGCCCGCCGTTCGTGGACTTCCACCCTGAGCCGGTAGTCGGAGAAACGGGTCCCGGGCATCCGCGTACGGGGCAGCAGCCCGCCGGAGCGGACCCGGGCGCTGATCGCGTTGGTCGATTTCCAGCGCTCGAGCCCGCCGTGGGCCTCGAGCACCTCGCCGAGCAAGGTGTCCGCTGTGTTCAATTCTCCAGCGGCTCGAGCCCGCGTGAGCGGCGCCATTCGTTGTACTCGGGCACGTCTTCGCCGACGACGTACAGGCAGTAGAAGGCTCCGAAGTCGCCGATGAACTTGAACCGCTTGCAGAAGTCGGCCGATTTGGCCTCGAACGTGTCGAAGGAGCGCAGGTAGGCACCGAAGTCGCCATGCTCGTCCTCGAGGTCGATCAGGGTGCGCGCGTTCTCGACGGTGGCGGCGATTTTGCGGCGATTGCGAACGATGCGGGCGTCCTTCGCCAGCTCGTCGATATCGCGGTCGTCGAACGCTGCCACCTTCTCGGGGTCGAAGCCGTGGAACGCCTCCCGGAACCCGTCCCACTTCGATTCGATCACGGCCCAGCTGATGCCGGACTGGAAGGCGGCCTTCGTGATCACCTCCAGGTAATCGGCGCCGCCTTGCGGGTCGATCCTCTCCGGCGGTTCCATTGCGTACCGAATCTTCCTCTACTCGGCGACGATCAGCCACCACCAACCGGGCTGGCCGGCGCGGTGGACCTCCACCTCGGCGCCACCCTCAAGCTGGGCGGGCAGCTCCTCGGCGGGGATCGGCGCGTCATCGGCGGCGAAGACCGTCACCAGCTCGGCCCCCTCGCCGAGCAGCTCCAGGGTCTGTCGCAGTGTCGAGCCGGGTCCACCCCAGGCGACGACGTCGTTGCCGTCGAAGCCGACCGCGTCGCGACGCACGAAACGTCCCTCCACATCGTCCTTGACGGCCGGCGCGACTCCACCGCTCGTAATCCTGGCAAGCGCCTGCTCCAAACGCCGCGCGTTCTCCGCTGCGCTCACCTCGGCGTCGAGCTCGGGAAGCGCGCCCAGCGCCGCCTGCTGGGAATCGCACCCGACCACGATCACGGTCTTCTCCGCCAGCATTGACGCCTCCTCGGCGGCGAGTCGAACGTTCGGGGAGTTGGGAAGCAGCACAACCTCGTCGACGGGCGCGCGATCGATGCCCGCCAGCAGGTCCTCGGTGGAGGGATTGAGGGTGCTACCGCCGTTCACGACCACCACCCCGAGGTCCTCGAACATGCGGCGCAGGCCGTTGCCGCTGGCGACAGCGACCACCGCCGAGCGACCGGCGGCCAGCCGCGACTCTCGCGCGGCGATCTGCTCCCGCATGTCCGCGATGTCCTCCTGGATGATCTCGCCGGCCTCGCCGAAAATCGCCTTGGCGGCCTCGTAGTCGTCGGTGTGCACGTGGACCTTCAGGGTCGCCTCGTCACCCACGACCAGCACCGAGTCGCCCAGCGACTCGAGCTCGGGAATGAAGGCCCGCGCTTCGAGCCCCTCCCCGGTGACGATGAAGTTCGTGCACCAGCGGTATTGCGTATCGGCGTGATGGACATCATGGGTGCGCGCTGGCGCGTAGTGGGGGATCTCCGGCAGCTCCACCTCCTCCCCGGCCAGGCCCGCGATCAGGCCGCGAACGATCACAACGAGCCCGAGCGCGCCGGCATCGACGACGCCATACTCGGCCAGCACAGCGAGCTGTTCGGGCGTGTGTCGTACCGCCTCCTCCCCCGCGAACAGGGCCGTCGCCATCATCTCCGCGAGCAGCGCGTTCTGCTCGGAGTCGGTCGCCTCGGTTTCGAGCCGGTTCTGCTGGAAGTGGCTGAGTCGCTCCTCGACTGCGCCGGCCATGCGCTCGATCACTGTCAGGATCGTGCCCTCCTCTGGATGCGGGATCGAGCTGCGCGCGGCGTCGCTCGCCGAGCGCAGCGCTTTGCCGACAAGGTCCGGGTCGATCAGCCTCCCGGGCGGCGTCGCAAGCACCTCGGCCGCTCCGCGGATGATCTGGCTCAGGATCACACCGGAGTTGCCTCGCGCCCCCATCAGCGCGGCCCTGGCGACCTCCTGCACGATCACGGGGCGGCTCACCTCCTCGCCCGCCTCGCTTTCGAGCGTGTGCGAGCGCTCGAGCACGCTTCGCATCGTCAGCGCCATGTTGTCCCCTGTGTCGCCGTCGGCGACCGGGAACACGTTCAGGTCGTTGATCTCCTGCCTGCGCTCTTCCAAATGCGCAAGCGCGACCGCCAGGACCTGGCGGAAACGATGTATCGAGGGGTCCGGCACGAGGGTGCCGTGATTATCGGGCTAGCGAGGGCGGAGTGCGGTGCGGGCGGAGCTGGACCGCTACGCGGCCTTCGTGACCTTGTTCGCCTTCAGGCAGCGCGTGCAGACGTAAACGCGGCGCGGCGTACCGTGGTCGTCGATCCGGACCTTCTGCAGGTTCGGGTTGAATCGCCGCCGGGTGGCGACCATCGAGTGGCTGCGTGAGTTCCCGAACGCGGGGCCCTTGCCGCAGCTGTGACAGACCTTGGCCATCGCGGCGAGATGGTAGCGGGCGCTACGCGGCGGTAACGGTTACTGCGACGGCGTACACCGACACCTGATCGCGCTTTCCCTTCAGCCGCACGTCGGGTCTCGGCTCGAGCGGTGGATCGCCGTCGCTCAGCGCCCGCATCGTGTGCTCGGAGACGAGGATCGCGTCGCCGGTGTCGCGGGTGGCGGCCTCCACCCTGGAGGCGACGTTGATCACGTCGCCGATGACGCTGAAGTCATAGCGCCCGTCGCCGCCGACGTTTCCCGCGACCACGTTGCCGCTGTTGAGGCCGATCCCGATTTTGAGCCGCTCGCCGAGGCGTTTGTCAACGCGGTTGGCGATCTCGAGCGCCGCTGCGAGACCCTGGTCGGCGTGATCGTCCATCCGGCGGGGCGCGCCGAACACCGCGAGGAAACCGTCGCCGACAAACTTGTCGATGTGCCCTCCGTGTCCGTGAACGACGGGCACCAGCTCCTCGAACAGGGCGTTCAGCGTCGAGACGACGACCGGAGCGCTTTCGCGCTCGGCGAAGCCTGTGAAGTCGCGGATGTCGACGAACATCGCGGTCACCTCCACCTCCTCGCCTTCGAGTGCCGTGCCCTCGCGGAGGATGTGCTCTGCGACCTCGGAGTCGACGTACGTGCCGAACGCCTCCCTCAGCCTTTCCCTCTCCTCGAGCCCTGCGGCCATCCGGTTGAACCCCGCCTGGACGAGGCCCACCTCGCTGCCGTCGTCGACCTGCACGCGGGTCTCGAGATCGCCCTGCTCCACGCGCTCGAGCGCTTCGCTGACCCCGGCGAGTCGCTCGGCCACGGCGCGCGCCGCCATCAGCATCGCCATCAGCCCGCCGAAGAGGCCGTTCGCGGCGAGAAACACGATCGCGACGACGATGCGGGTGTCGTCGAGGCTGTCGTCGATGAGGTAGGCGGTGGCGAGACCGCCGATCCCGAGCAGGAAAACGCCGGTGGCGAGCGTCCAGGCCATCGTCAGCCGGGCTGCCACCCCGGGAGCGGGGTTCTCGGGCGGTGCCCCCCCGCCGAGCGCCCGGGCGGTGACCGGACGCATGATCCGCTCCACGACCAGGTACTGCAGCGAGCACGACGCCACCCCGCCGATCGCGGTCACCGCCGCAACCCCAAGCGTGTTCACGAACCCGAGGCTCGAGTTGAGGGCGGCGAAGAGAACGGCGCCTACCGCCCAGATGATCGCCGAGCGACGTGCCCAGACGAGCGGGTAGCGCAGCACCGCCAGCCGTTCCTCGACTGTCGCGGGGCGCTCGGCTCCCAGCCAAGCCTCGATCGGCCTGAACGGGAACTTCGCCGCCCAGTAGCGGCCGAACGGAAGCGCGAATGCCATGTACGCCAGGAAGCCCGGGATGCTGCGCTCGAGGACGCCGTCGAACTGGGCGTCGCTAAGGCGGCTCGGCCCGAGATAGAACAGGAAGAGGACGACAACGACCGCACCCACTCCGTTCGCGGAGAGTCCGTACCAGAACAGGCGCCGATCGGTCCGGGCCGCCAGCGCGGTACCGGACTCGCGGGGCGCCGACTCTGCGGTCATCCGTCGATGCTCGAGCGCAACCGGTGCATCTGAATCACGGCCTCGGCCGCGTGCCGCCCCTGATCGCGCTTGTCCCCACCGGCGCGAGCGAGCGCCTGCTCCATCGTGTCGCAGGTGATGACGCCGAAGGCGCAGGGGATCCCGGTGTCGAGCTGCACCTGCTGGATCCCGCGAGCGGCCTCGCCGCAGACGAAGTCGTAGTGGTCGGTCTCGCCGCGGATCACGGCGCCGAGGCAGGCGACGCCGGCGAAGCGGCCGGACTCGGCGCAGAGCTTCGCCGCCAAGGGGAGCTCGAATGCCCCCGGCACCTCAAAGGTGTGCGTCGCGCTCGGCGCGATCCCGTTCTCCTCGAACGCCACGACCGCACCGTTCACGAGCCGCTCGGCCAGATCGTCGTAGAACGTCGCGACGCAGATCGCGAACTCAGCCACTCGCTCCGCGGGTCCGGCTATCCAGATCTGCCGCTCGCTGTCCGCGCCGGGCGTCGACGCAGGTGCTCGGAGTGGATCATCTCGTCGTCGAGCGCCAAGCCCTGGTGGTGGAGGATGTGGCCGAGGCGCTCGCGCTTGGTGCGCAGGTACTCCTCGTTGTGGGGGTTGGGCACCTGGACGATCGGCACCTGCTCGCTGACCGAGAGGCCGTAGCCCTCGAGGCCGACGATCTTCTTCGGGTTGTTGGTGAGGATGCGAATGCTCGTCAGGCCGAGGTCGCCGAGGATCTGGGCGCCGATTCCGTAGTCGCGGAGGTCGGCCGGGAGCCCGAGCGCGGCGTTGGCGTCAACCGTGTCGAGGCCGTCCTCCTGCAGCCGGTACGCGCGCAGCTTGTTCAGCAGACCGATCCCGCGTCCCTCCTGAGAGAGGTACAGCAGCACCCCGCGGCCCTCGCGCTCGATCATCGCCAGCGCCGCCTCGAGCTGCTCGCCGCAGTCACAGCGCAGGGAATGGAAGACGTCGCCGGTCAGGCACTCCGAGTGCACGCGGACCAGTACGTCCTCCATGCCGGAGACCTCGCCCTTGACCATCGCAACGTGGTGCTTCTCGTCGACCAGCGAGCGGTAGCCGACTGCCGTGAACTCGCCGAACGCCGTCGGCAGCTTCGTCGCGACGATTCGCTCGACCAGCTTCTCGGTCCGGCGCCGGTAGGCGATCAGATCGGCGATCGTGATCATCTTCAGCTCGTGGCGCTCGCAGTAGCCGACCAGGTCGGGAACGCGCGCCATCGTGCCGTCGTCGTTCGCGATCTCGCAGATCACCCCGGCTGGAATCAGCCCGGCCAGCCGCGCCAGGTCGACAGAGGCTTCGGTGTGGCCGGTGCGCTCCAGCACTCCCCCCTCCTTCGCCTTCAAAGGGAACATGTGGCCGGGCTGGACGAGGTCGTCGTGACTCGAATTCGGATCGATCGCCACCTGGATCGTGCGCGCGCGGTCGGCGGCGGAGATCCCGGTAGAGACACCATGGGCGGCCTCGACCGAGACGGTGAACGCCGTCTTCAGCGGCGCCTCGTTCTTCGCGGGCATCAGGTCGAGCCCGAGCTCGTCGCAACGCTCCGGCGTCAGTGCCAGGCAGATCAGCCCCCGAGCCTCCTTCGACATGAAGTTGATCGCCTCGGGCGTCGCAAACTGGGCGGCGAGGACCAGGTCGCCCTCGTTCTCGCGGTCCTCGCTGTCGCAGACCACCACCATCCGGCCGCGCCGGATCTCTTCGAGGGCTTCCTCGATCGTGGAAAACGCCGTTCTCGTCTGCTCACTCATTTGGTCCCTCCAAAGCCTGACACGGCTCGCTCGACGTAGCGAGCGATCTGGTCCACTTCGATGTTGACGATTGCTCCCTCCGCAGCTCTTCCCAAGGCCGTCCGCTCCAGTGTTTCTGGGATCAGCGAGACCTCGAACCCGCGCTCGCTGATTGCGGCGACCGTGAGGCTGACGCCGTCGATCGCCACCGAACCGCGCTCGACGATGTAAGGGCGGAGCTCCTCGGGCGCCTCCACCTCCATCCGGCGAGCGAAACCGTCCTCGCGCACGCCGATCACCCGACCCGTGCCGTCCACGTGCCCCTGAACGAGGTGCCCGCCGAGCCGGTCGCCCGCGCGCACCGCGAGCTCAAGGTTGACCCGGTCCTCGGGCTCAAGCGGGCCGAGCGAGGTGAGGGACAGCGTCTGGTTCATCACGTCGGCCTCGAAGCCCGATGCGTCCACGGCCGCGGCGGTGAGGCAGGCACCGTTGACGGCGACCGAGTCGCCCTCGGCGATCTCCGCCACAAGCATGGTGGCGACGCGAATTCTGGCTCCGTCCTCCCCTCGATCCACTCGTTCGACGGTCCCGAGATCGGCGATCAGCCCCGTGAACACGCTCACCACTCCCGCAGCCGTGCGCGCACCAACAGGTCCTCGCCAGAGCGGTCGAAATCGACGGCGAGCGCCCGGGTTGCGTCGGCGACCGCCCCGGCACCTTCGCCGGCGAGCAGTGGACGGGCGTCTGCGCCGAGCAGAAGCGGAGCGATGAACAGGCGCAGCTCGTCGATCTCGCCGGCGGCGAGGAACGACGCGGCGAGGGTCGGTCCGCCTTCGAGCATCAGGCTCGTGACCTGGCGTCGACCGAGCTCGGCCAGGGCGGCGCGAACGCGGTCGGGCGGCGTGCCATCGAAGGCGATGGTTTCGGCTCCCGCCTCGCGGAGGGCGTCGACCCGATCTGGGGTGGCGGAGGCGGATACAACCAGGATCAGGGCGGCCTCGTCGAGGCTGGCGATCAGCTTCGAGTCGAGCGACAGGCGGGCGCCCGAGTCGAAGACGACGCGGGTCGGCTGACCGGCTGCAGGTGGGTCGAGATCGCGTGCCGTAAGCAGCGGGTCGTCGGCAAGCACGGTCCCGATGCCGACGCAGACCGCATCCGTTTCGGCCCTCCAGCGGTGCACAAGCTCGCGACTCGCATCACCCGAGATCCACTTCGAGTCGCCGCTCGCGGTTGCAACCCGCCCGTCGAGGCTGATCGCCGACTTCATCGTCACCAGCGGCCGACCGGTGCGTGCGTGCTTGCGAAACGCCTGGTTCAGCAGCCGCGCCGCCGTCGCCTCCTCCCCTTCCGCGAGCTCGACCTCGACACCGCCGTCCCGAAGGATCCCCGGGCCGCGGCCGCTCGCCTTCTCGCTCGGGTCATCGCAGCCGATCACGACCCGGCTCACGTTCGCATCGAGGAGGGCATCGGTGCAGGGCGGTGTGCGTCCGTGATGGGCGCATGGCTCGAGGGTCACGTACATCGTCGCCCCGGACGGGTCCCGGCCCTGCTTGCGGCAGGCCTCGAGCGCAGCAACCTCTGCATGGGCGCCACCGAGCTCGGCGTGGAAGCCCTCGCCGATCACCTCGCCGTCGCGGACGAGGACCGCACCGACCAATGGGTTGGGACTGACGCGCCCCCGGCCACGCTCGGCAAGCTCAAGCGCCCTCCGCATGTGGGCCCGATCCTGCTCTGTCGCAACCGCGGGCATGGTGATTGACTGACTGGTCAGTCAATAAGTGTACGCCCACGCGCGTCTCAGCTTCAAGTTTGGCGCGAAAGTGGCGCATTTCGCCATAAACGCGCCAATTGCTCACTCGAGCAGCGCCCGCACCGTCCCCTTCACCCACTCCCAGCGCTCGGTCACCTGCCGGTGCGTGAAGCGCTGGACCGTGAACCCGAGCAAGCGGAGCTCGGCATCCTTGGCGCGATCGTCCTCGAAGGCCTGGCGGCCCGAGTGAGCATCCCAGCCGTCGGTCTCGACGATCAGCTCACGGTCGCGCCACAGGAAGTCGACCTCGTGCGGGCCGACGATCGCGTTCACCTCGGGCTCGGGAAGGTTATGGCGCCGGCACATCCGCAGAAAGCGGCGCTCTAGCCAGCTGCGGGTCGGTGCGTCCTCCTTCGCCCGCTCCTCGCTGACGTCGTAGCGGTGAAACTCGGCCTGGCGGATCGCTCGGCGGACCTCGTCGGCGTCGGCGACGCGTCTGAGGTCGGCGATCGTTCGGGCGGGGGTGGTGACCGCGATTTGGTTGTGGCGGGTCGTAACGGATAGCACCGAGGGGGAGCGGTGCAGGTGGATGCCGCGCTGTCGTTTGCGCCCAGCCGTCGTTGGGACCGTGACGTGGATAAGGCCTCCTCGTGGCTCCAGCAGCCCCCACAGCTCGGCCGCGCTGCGATGACTGAGGGCGGCGCCCTCGTCGCAGGCGAAGACGGCCGCGATCCAGCGCGCCTCGTTGCTCAGCGAGCGGTGGCCGACTGCATAGACGCCCCGATGGATGCGATGCAGGCGCACTGTGCGCACGCGGCGAGAGATACCGCTCGGCGAGAGTCCTGCTCCCAAGAGCTGCTCGAAGGTGACCACTCCATGCTGGCCGGCGGCGATCCGGGCGATGATCGCGTCGGGATTGGCGCTTTCTTGCCGCATACCGGCAATAAGGCGCCAATCGGTCGCGATGCCCCCCCCGATGGCCCTCCCTCGGTGCTGTCGTTCGTGTGCCGAATGCGGCGGCGCTGAGCCGCACCGTTGGGGCGGCCTCATGCGGTCGCGCGTGAACGGGACGGCCATACTAGGCGCGGCCATGAAGCTGATCATCCAGATCCCGTGCCTGAACGAGGAGGAGACGCTTCCGCTGACGCTCGCGGATCTTCCCCGGGAGCTCGACGGGATCGACGAGGTCGAATGGCTGATCGTCGACGACGGCTCGAGCGATCGGACGGTGGAGGTCGCCCGCGATCACGGGGTCGACCACGTCGTTCGGCTGACGAAAAACCGCGGGCTCGCGGCAGCGTTCCAGGCTGGGCTCGATGCATGCCTGAAGCTGGGCGCCGATGTGATCGTCAACACCGACGCCGACAACCAGTACCGCGCGGCCGACATTCCGGCACTGATCGAGCCGATCCTCGCCGGCGAGGCCGACATGGTCGTCGGCACCCGCGACGTTCGCGGCTCCGAGCATTTCTCGCCCTCGAAGAAGGCGCTGCAGCGCCTCGGCAGCTGGGTTGTCCGGCGCGCCTCTGGCACCTCGGTGTCCGACACGACCTCCGGCTTTCGCGCCTACAACCGCGAGGCGGCGATCCAGCTCCAGGTCGTGACCGACTACACCTACACGCTCGAGAGCCTGATCCAGGCGGGAAAGATGCTCGTGGCGGTCACCGACGTCCCGATCGCCACCAACCCGAAGACGCGCGAGTCGCGCCTGTTCCCGTCGAACTGGTCGTACGTGCGCCGCAACGCCTTCGCGATCTTCCGCGCCTACGCCCTGTACGAGCCCCTGCGCGTCTTCACAACGCTTGCGGTCGTGCTCGCCTTGGCGGCGCTGGCCGCCTGGACCCCCTTCCTCGCCGACTGGATCCTGAACGGGGACTCCGGCGGACACCTGCAGTCGTTGATCCTCGGGGCCGTGCTCGCGATCGCCGCTGTGCAGATGTTCGCGCTCGGTGTCCTCAGCGATGCGATCGCCGGCCAGAGGGTGATGACCCAGCGGGTCTTTGAGCGCGTGAGGCGGGTCGAGCTGACGCTCGGGATCGAGCCTTCGCACTACGAGCGCGGAGCCGAGCAGGAGCGCTCGCGCTCGATTCCGTTCGTCCGCTCCCGCTGATGGAAGCAGCCGGGGGAGGCGCCGAGGCGAGGCGCTACGGCAGGACCGCCGGCCTGCTCTCGATCGGGGTCGGCGCAACCGGGCTGATCACCTACCTCTTCTTCGCACTCGCCTCCCACAACCTCGGCAAGGACGAATACGGCGAGCTCGTCGTTTTGTGGTCGGTGGTGTTCATCACCGTCTCCACCCTTTACCGCCCGGTGGAGCAGCTGCTGTCGCGGACGATCGCGGAACGGGAAGCGCGAGGCCAGGAGATCACCCAGACGCTTCGCGTCGCGGCGACGATCCAGGGAGCGCTGGCGCTGGCATTCGCGGTCGTGGCGCTGGCGCTGCGCGAACCGCTCCAGGACGACCTCCTGTCCGGCAACGAGACCCTCTACTGGGTGCTGGTCGCGACGGTGGTCGCCTACTCCGCGAGCTACTTCGCCCGCGGGTTCTTCGCCGGCAGGCGCCGCTTCGTCCTCTACGCGGCGTTGATGCTGTTCGAATCGGTCGCCCGCACCGGCTTCGCCCTCACCGTCGCGCTCGGAATCGCCGAGGGCCAAACGGCGTTCGCGCTCGGCATCGTCGCCGCGCCACTGTGCAGCCTCTTGATCGTCCCGTTCGCGGTCCTGCGAAGCGCTCGTCCCAACGAGGGACCTGCCGTCGACACGGCGGACGGGGACCTTGGCCGGGAATTTACGCTCGCCCAGGGGTGGGGCTTTGCGAGCGCAGTCCTGCTGATCATGTTCAGCGAGCAGGTCCTCCTCAACACCGGCCCTCTGCTCGTCCGCGCCACTGAGGGTACGGCGGCGGCCGGCTTCATCTTCAACGTGCTGATGCTGGCGCGTGCGCCGCTGCAGCTCTTCCAGGCCGTCGCCACCAGCCTGCTCCCGCACCTGACCCGGCTCACCTCCCGCAGTGCGTCCACCGAGGAATCGGAGGAGGCGTTCCAGCTCTCGGTCAGGGTGACGTTGCAGGCGATCGTCGGCTTCGCGGCGATAACGGCACTGGTCGTGCTTGTCGCAGGGCCGGAGCTGATGCAGCTCGCGTTCGGGGACAAGTTCACCTACGACCGGGCCGGCCTCTTGATCGTGACGGCGGGCATGGGCCTCTATCTGTGCGCGGCGACCTTCAACCAAGCGGCGCTCGCGCAGGCCCAAGCCCACAGGGCCGCTGTCTGCTGGATCGCGGCCGCCACCGGCTTCGTGGTCTTCAACCTGCTGCCGGTGCTCGACGCGGATCGGCGCGTCGAGGTTGGATTCACGCTCGCAGCGGCTGCGCTGTGCGCGATGCTCTACCTGATCTATCGCAACCCGCGCCCGCGCCGCGAGGACGAGCTCGAGCCCGGCTCGCCGCGAGAGCTCGAGGCACGCCTGGCAGCCGCCGACGAGGTTTAGGCCCTTAGCCGGCTCCCGCGGCCTCCGCGATCCGCCGGTAAGCATCCGCCGGATCGGGGTCGCCGAAGATCGCCGAGCCGGCGACATACAGCGTCGCCCCCGCCTCCGCGACGCCGACGACCGTCTTGGCGTCGATCCCGCCGTCGACTTCGATCGCCGGCCCCGGGGCAACCTCCCCGAGCCGGCGCACCTTGTCCGCCGAAGCGGGGATGAACGACTGCCCGCCCCAGCCGGGATTCACGGTCATGCACAGAAGATGGTCGGCGGCCTCCGTCAGCTCGCTCGCGGCTTCGACCGGAGTACCGGGATTCAGGGCCAAGCCCGACAGGCAGCCGGCCTCGCGGATCGCGTTCAGAGTGCGGTTGGCGTGCGCGGTCGCCTCGACGTGGATCGTGATCGCGTCGGCGCCCGCCCGCGCGAACTCGTCCACCTGCCCCTCGGGTCGCTCGATCATCAGGTGCACGTCGAGCGCACCTCCGGCGGCGTGCACCTGGTCGGCGATCGCGCCGGCGACCAGCGGACCGATGGTGATCGGGGGGACGAAGTGTCCGTCCATGACGTCGACGTGAATCAGCCGAGCCCCCGCATCCATCACCTCGGCGACCTGCTCGCCGAGGCGCGCGAAGTCGGCGGAGAGGATCGAAGGCGCCACCCGGCGCTGGCCGAAGAGGGCTTGCGCCTCGGCGCTCATCGGTTGGTCGCTTTCGGTCTCGAGGCCATCACACAAGCCGCAACATCGAGTCGCCGCAGTGCTGGCAGAGCATGTCCTCGTCCGATCGCATGCGGGCGATTGTCTGGTGCTCGCCGCAGTTCGGGCACTGCGAGACGAGCTCGTAACGGCGCAGGCAGTAGACGCAGCGATAGCGGCCTGGGAGGTTTGTGGGCCGCAGCCACGGCTCGCCGCAGCCGGGGCAGTTGGGGCGCGGCAGCTCGGCCCCGCGCTCGGGAGTCATGCGCTCCCCCGCCTGCGCATCCGGGCGATGAAGAAGCCGTCGGTGCGGTCGCGGTCGGGCAGGGTCTGGAGGAAGCGCGGATCGTGGACCGACGCCAGCTCGGGGTACGCGTCGCCGAGGGGATCGATCTCCAGCTCGGCGGATTCGCGCTGCAGTGCCTCGAGCTGACGCTCGTTCTCCGAAAGCGAGATCGTGCAGGTCGAATAGACCAAGGTCCCACCGGGCTTCAGAGCGGCGGCGGCGGATCGCAGGATCCGCTCCTGGAGCTCCGATACGCGCTCGATCAATCGCGGCGACTTGCGCCAGCGCGCGTCGGGACGGGAGGCCAGCGTCCCCAGGTCCGAGCAGGGTGGATCCACCAGGACGCGATCGTAACCGGGGCTGTAGTCGTTACCTGCAGCGTCCGCTTCGATCACCTCCAAGTTCGTGACCGCGAGCTTCGTCGCCAGCTCGCGAATGCGGGAGGCGCGGCCCGGGTCGAGCTCCACAGCGACGACGGCACCGCGGTTGTGCATCCGCGCAGCGATCTGGGTCGACTTGATCCCCGGGCCTGCACACAGGTCGAGCACCTGCTCGCCGGGAGCCGGGTCGAGGATGACGGCCGCCGCCGCCGAGCCGCGGGACTGCGGCACTGCCTCGCCATGCTCGATCAGCCCCGAGGCGGTTCCGAGGGGACCGCTGACGGTGAGCAGCTCGGGAACGTCGAGCGGCGGCGGGCCCGGCGCAGCCCGCGCGTCGGCTCCGCCGGCGTTGAGGCGCTCGAGCAGTGCCGATGGCTCCAACATCAGCGTGTTCGCACGCAGCCCGGTCTCCATCGGCTCGTTGCCCGCGGCCATCAACGACAGCGCTCGCTCGGGGCCGAGCTCGCGCCACCACATCTCCGCCAACCAGGCCGGGTGCGAGTACTTGATCGCGGCCTCGTCCGGGTCGTCGTCGCGGAGGCCTTCGAGAAACGGCTGACCCTCGCTCGCAGCTCGGCGCAGGACAGCATTCACCAATCCGGCCGCCCTAGCGGACCGGGCCGACTCCTTCGCGAGCTCAACGGCCTCGTCGACCGCCGCGTAGTCGGGTGTCGCGTCGGCAAACAAAAGCTCGTATATGCCGAGGCGCAGCGCCGCAAGCAGCGGCTCGTCGAGCGCATCCACCGGGCGGCCGGCGAGCTCGGCGATCAGGGCGTCCGATGTGCCGCGCCGCTGCACCGCGCCGAAGGCGAGGCGCTGAGCCAGGCCGCGCTGTCGAGGCGGAACCGAATGCCGCTCGAGGGCCGCCGGCAACGCTCGATCCGCCCACGCGTCGTGCTCGAAGACGCGCCTGAGGACCTCGAACGCAGCCCGCCTGGGCGGCGAGACCGAGGATCCCTTGGCGCCCACCTCACACTGCCCGGGCCGGCGGCGCGTGGCCGCGCAGGTAGTCCTCGACGGGCATCGCGCGGCCGCCGGTCGGTCTGACCACGTCGAGCCGCAGAGCACCGCTCGCAGACCCGAGCAGCAGCCCGCCCTCGCGAACCTCGAGCCGGCCGGCTTCGACCTCGGCGTCAGTGGCGGCGGCCCGCTCGACACCCAATCTCTCGCCACCCTCGAGCGCGAGGTACGTCCCGATGTGCGGATGCAGAGCGCGCACACGCGCGTCGAGCTCGGTTGCGGAGATGGCCGGATCGAGCCGGCGATCGTCCGGCTCGATCTTCTCGGCGTACGTCGCACCCGACTCATCCTGGTCGTGCAGCTCGAGCTTGCCGGCGGCATGCAGCTCGAGCGCCCGCACGGTCAGCGGCCCCGCCAACTCCGCGAGCCGCGCCGCGAGCGAGCCGAAGTCCTCCCCGGGCTCGATCGTGAGCCGCTCTGAGAGCGCGATCGGACCCGAGTCGAGCCCATCGGTCAGGCGCATGATCGTCACCCCCGTCTCCTCGTCGCCGGCCATGATCGTGCGCTCGATCGGAGCGGCGCCTCGCCAGCGCGGAAGCAGGGAGGGATGCACGTTCAGGATCGGAAGCTCGCTCAGCAGGGGCTCACGGATCAGCTGCCCGAATGCGCACAACACGCCGAGCTGCGGCCCCACGGCTCGAATTCGCTCCAGAGACTCGGGCTCGGTGAGGCTCGATGCCTGCAGCAGCTCCAGCTCGAGCTCGCGAGCGGCGTCCGCCACCGGCGTCGGGGTGAGTCGGCGGCCGCGACCGCGGGGCCGATCGGGCTGGGTGACGACCAGCGCGGGGCGGTGCGGCGAGTCGGCCAAGCAGCGAAGCACGGGGACGGCGAACTCGGGAGTCCCGAGATAGACCGTCGTCGTCGCGCTCACTCCTGCTCGGCCCCGTCCGGGCTCTCGTCCTCGGGCGGGTTGGGGCTGTACGTGGTCCCCTCGCGAAGCGCTCGCAGAGCTCCCCGGCGCTGGGAACGCTCGGTTCGATCGAGGATCAGGATCCCGTCGAGGTGGTCGAGCTCGTGCTGGATCACGCGTGCCTCCAGCCCCGACGCCTCGACCAGCAGCGGCGCGCCGCGAACGTCGAGCCCGCTGACCCGCGCGTAGGTCGGGCGCTCCACGTCGACCACGATGCCGGGCAGACTCAGGCATCCTTCCTCGGCGACTTCCTGCTCCGCCGAGACCCATTCGATCTCCGGGTTTGCGATCGCCGTCGGGGCTGCATCCGGCCCTGCGGCGAAGACGAGCAGGCGATGCATGATCCCGAGCTGCGTCGCGGCAAGCCCGACGCCGAGCGCGTCGCGCATGACCCGGACCATGTGGCCCGCCTCGCGAGCGAGAGCCTCGTCGAAATCGGTGACGGGAGCAGCGCGGGACTTCAGCACCGGGTCGCCGAAGCTCCTGACCTCGGCCAGCGCGGCGTCGCGCCGCTCGCGGGTTTTCGCGTCGAGGCCGGTGACCTCCTCGTCGCCTGGCGGACCCTCAGGATGGACCGCAGCGTCGTCGGCGAGCGCCGTCGCATCCGAATCTGTTTTACCGGGACTGCCCATTTCTCTCGGCGCGGAGCCGTTAGGCGACGCGAGCAGCAGGTGTCGTTTCCATTGATTCGAGTGTAGGAGAGCTACATCTGCTGGGGATCGACGTCGACCGAGAGCGATGCGCCTCGAAGCTCGCGCGCCGACGCGGCGGTCTCGATCACGGAGCGCACCGCCTCGACCGCCGACTGGCGATCACGGGACTTGACGAGAAGCTGGCGGCGCTCGCGACCGCGGACGCGAAACCGCGGTGCGGGACCGAGCAGCTCCGCTTCAGCCGGAAGCACCGGCCGCAAGCGCTCGGCGATCAGTGCCGCAGCGCCGTCGGCGACCGACGCTTGAGGGGCACTCAGCTCCACTCGGATCAGGTGCGAGAACGGCGGGTAGGCGAGGGCGCGGCGGCGCTCGAGCTCGGCGCCGAGAAAGCGACCGGAATCGTGGCGCGCGGCTGCGCGGATGGACTCCGCGTCCGGCGCCAGCGTCTGCACGATCACCCGCCCCCCCTCCTCCCCCCTGCCGCTGCGGCCGGCGAGCTGCGCCACCAGCGCGAACGTGCGCTCCTCTGCGCGAAAGTCGGGGAAGCGCAGGCTGGCATCGGCATCGAGAACCACGCTCAGGACCACGTCAGGAAAATCGTGGCCCTTGGCGACCATCTGCGTGCCCAGCAGCACGCCGGTCCGCACGCGCTGGAACCCGCCGAGCAGCGTCGCGTGCGCGGCCGCCGGAGCGGCGCTGTCGGAGTCGAGGCGAAACACGGGCATCGGCTCGAGCAGCTCGGCAAGCAGAACCTCGACCTGCTCGGTCCCCGCTCCTTGCCGGGAGAGCGTCACCGACCCGCATTGCGTACACGCCTGCGGAAGCGCCTCGGCGTGGCCGCAGTGGTGGCAGCGAAGGGTGCCGCTGCGCCGATGCGTGACCAGGGAGACATCGCAGCCCGGGCACCCCCACGAGTGCCCGCACGAGCGGCATGCAAGGTGCGGCGACCAGCCGCGCCGGTTGTGCAGCACGATCGCCTTGCCCATCCGGCGGCGGACGTCGAGCAGTTCCGCCCGCGTGTGCGGATGAAGCGGCCCACTCACCCCTCGCATGTCCAGCACCTCGACGGGAGGCAGGGGGCGAGCGTCAACGCGGCTGGGAAGCTCGATCCGGGCCAGCGCCTGCCAGCTCTCGGGGCGCGGCGTCGCAGTGCCCGCGATCAGCGCCGCGCCGGCGTCGGCCGCGCGCCGGCGGGCCACCTCGCGGGCGTCATAGCGGGGGTCTCCCTCCTGCTTGTAGGAGGCGTCGTGCTCCTCGTCGATCACGATCAGGCCGAGCTCGCGCACGGGAGCGAAGACCGCTGAGCGGGGGCCGAGGCAGATGCACGCGCGGCCGCTGCGCAGTCTCCTCCATTCGTCCGCGCGCTCGCCCGCCGCGAGCCTCGAATGCAGCAGGGCGACCCGTTCGCCAAAGCGAGCGCGGAAGCGGCCCATCGTCTGCGGGGTGAGCGCGATCTCCGGGACGAGCACGATCGCCCCGCGGTCGCGCTGTAGGGCAGCCTCGACGGCGGCGAGGTAGACCTCGGTCTTCCCCGATCCGGTGACGCCGTGAAGGAGCAGCTCGCGATCCCCACTCCCGTCGATGGCCGCGATTGCGGCATCGCGGGCGGCCAGCTGGTCGGGAGTGAGCGAGACCGAGCGCGGCGCGGCGCCGACTTCGGGAACCTCCGGGGAGCGATTGACCTCGACCTCCCGGAGCTCGATCAGGTCGCGCTCGGCCAGGCGCCGCAGAACAGCGCGCCCCGCCCCCGCCGCTTCCTGCACGTTCGCCACCGGCACCTCGGCAGCGAAATCGACCAGCGCGGCGAGCGCCGCCCGCTGGCGGCTCCCGAGCCTGGGCGTGCCCGCTTGCAGCGCAGCCGCGCCCGCTTCCGTTGCGATGGCGCGGAGCTCACGCATTGGCCCCGGCTGCGTTCCCTTCCGTCCCGTGCCCGGCGGCAGCACGAGGCCGAGCGCCCGCGCGGGGGTGGAGCAGTACTCGCGCCCGACCCACAGCCCGAGCCGGACCAGCTCCGCGGGGACGCCCGCCTCGAGCGCCCGCAGCGGCTCGGCCAGGCGTTCGGGCGGCAGCTCGCTGCGCTCGGCGACCTCGACGACCACGCCGAGCAGTCGCTGACGCCCGAATGGGACCAGTAGGACCGTGCCGACGCCGACCTCGCCCAGTCGCTCGGGCAGCGCGTAGTCGAACGGGCCCCGAAGTGCCCGCGTGGTCAGTAGCGGCTCCACCTTGGCGATCGCCATCGCGAACCCAAACTAGGGATGGGAGCGGACGCCGATCCGCGATCGGAAATAGGATTCCCGGCCGTGGCGCTACAGCTGAGTCCCGGAGAGAACATCCTCTACGAGGGCCACCCGTCCTGGCGCTCGATCCTCGCCTTCTATCTCAAGGGGATTCTGGTCACCGCCGGAATCGCTGTCGTCGTCGCGCTGGTGACCAGGGTCCTCGACGACGAGGTCAACCGCGGCCTGGTATCGGCGATCGCCGGCGCGGGGGTCGCGATCACGCTGCTCGCCGGCTTCATCAAGCGAGTCGCGACGCGCTACACGATCACCAACAAGCGCCTGCACATAAAGCGCGGGATCATCTCCCGCGAGGTTCAGGAAACCCGCCTGGAGCGGGTCCAGAACGTCAACTACCACCAATCGGTCCTGCAGCGGGCGCTCCAGATCGGCGACGTCGACTTCGACACCGCCGCCGGCGACGACTACAACTTCACCTTCAACGGCGTCGCACAGCCGGAGGAGGTCGTGCACGAGGTCGGCGAGGCGCAGCGTCTGGGCGGCGGGCACACGGGAATCGGGGACGAGCCCGACCGCGTGCCGCCGCCGGCCTGATCACAGGCCGGCGGCGGTCAGCTGCTCGGCAACTACTGAAGCGGGCCGGCGAACAGCTTGATGTTCCGGAAGCGCTTCTTGGTCGCTCTGCTGTCGAGGCCGTTGGCGCCGTTGATCGTGATGCTCGCGCGGACCTTCCCGCGAGCGCCCGCGTCAATCGCCTCCTGCACCGCGTCTGCGCCGGCCTGCGGGACCTTGAAGCGGAGCTTGCCGACCGCGTTGCGCCCGCGGGCATACGGGAAGGAGCTCTGCGCTGAACCGAGGTTGAACGACACGCGCCGCGACCGTTCGCCGGTCGAGAACGGCAGGATCTTCAGCTTGCCGTCGCCGGCCAGATTGCACTGGGGCGAGTGACAGAACACGGTCGCCCTGACAAACGCCTTTCCGTGCTTATCGACGTAGTCGAAGCGCATGCTGAAGTGGAAGCCGCGCTGCGTCGGCGCCGGTAGCGGGGTGGGCTGCGGGGTGGGCTGCGGGGTGGGCTGCGGCTCGGGCTCAGGCTCGGGCGGGGTGACGTCGACGTTGATCGTCACCGAGCACAAGACGGCCTGCCCGTCGCTGTCCGTGGCCTGGAAGGTCACGACGTGGGTGCCCGTCTGAGACGCGGTCGGCGTCCAGTTGAACGTCGCCGTGACGGGGTTGCCGCTGGTCGGCAGGACCGGAGTGGTCGTGGCGCCGGCAGGCACGCCGGCGGCCGTGAGCGTGACGGTATTCCCTTGATCGCCGTCCGACGCCTGCACGTCGAACGAAACCTGCTGGCCTGCGGAGGCCGGGACCGTCGAGCCGCACGCCGGGGTCGGCGGGTGGTCGAACTGCGGCGGCACGCCGACCACGTCGACGAGCCGGATGATCCAGTCGACGACGACATGGCTCTTCGGCTGCGCGCTGGCGTTCAGATCGGTGATCTGCACCTGGGCCGTGTACAGGCTGCCGGCGGCGCCGGCTCCGTTCGTGTCCCAGGTGAACTCGCCGGTGGTCGGGTTTACCGCCGCGGTGTTGGTGGAGAAGGGCGGGCCCGGCTGGGTCTGGCCGCCCCCGCCCTGGGCGGGAGTGGAGAACGCGAACCGGAGCGGATCCCCGTTGGCGTCGGAGCCGGGGATCAAGAAGCTGCAGTTGCCGTTCACCGGGCACGTGACGACCGGTGGCAGGCTGCTGACCGGCGAGCTGTTGCCGGTGCCGACGTTGACGAGCGTCTCGACGCGGTAGGGGCCGTCCGGGTTGTTGACCAGAGTCGAGATCCTGGCGGAGCTCTCCGTGAAGGCGGTGAAGTCCGTCGGGGGAGTCACATAGCTGTGGTCTATCGACGTATCGGTGGCGGGACCGGGAAGGCTGGTGGGATCCAGCGCCAAGGCGGACAGGTTGTCCTGGGCGGGGTCGATCGAGGTGACGAGGTACTCGAGCGCCCCCGCGGGCGAACCGATCGCCGGGCTACCGTCGCCGAAGTCGAACAGGGTCCCGCCGATCGTCTCCTCGAACACGTCGCCGGGGCCGGGCAGGCCGCCGGGCCCCGTGCAGGCAACGCCAGCCTGGGTGGCGGGGTTTAGGCACGAGTAGCCGGAGCGCCGGAAGCCGTTCGAGACCGTGAAGTTGATGTTGTTGCCGGCGCCCGGGGTCCAGGTGTAGTGCCCGTAGCGGAAGTGCGTGGCCGAGGCCGTGGAGGGGATGAGCATCGCGCCGACCACGAAGGTGCCCGCCACTGCCAATCCGACCCTGATTCCCCTAGATCTCACTTGTACTCCCCTTTCGACGTAGTCCTGATTCCGTACGTCGCCCCGTGGATTTTGCGGGCGCATCCTTTCATAACGCGGCGGACCGTGTCAAGTTGCAGACTGGGCTCAGGAAACGCCCGCCGGCGCCTCCGCCTGCGCGCCCTCCAAGCCGGCGGCGCGGCGAAGGCTCTCCGCGCGGTCCGTGAGCTCCCAGCTGACGTCGAGATCCTCACGGCCGAAGTGGCCATAGGCGGCGGTCGGCTGGAAGATCGGCCGGTGCAGGTCGAGATAGGCGCGGAAGGCGCCGGGGCGGAGATCGAACTCGTCCTGCACGAGGCGTGCGATCTCGGCGTCGTCGAGCTTGCCGGTCCCGAACGTCTCGACCATCACCGAGACGGGATGGGCGACCCCGATCGCGTAGGCGACCTGGATCTCGCAGCGGTCGGCGAGGCCCGCCGCAACAACGTTCTTGGCGACGTGTCGGGCGGCGTAGGCGGCGGAGCGGTCGACCTTCGAGGGATCCTTGCCGGAGAAGGCGCCGCCGCCGTGGCGGGCCGCGCCGCCATAGGTGTCGACGATGATCTTGCGGCCGGTTAGCCCGCAGTCGCCGACCGGGCCGCCGATCACGAAGCGGCCGGTGGGGTTGATCAGCAGGTCTTCGGAGAGGCGGGCCGGGTCGTAGAGGGCTGAAGGCAGCACGGGCTCGATCACGTGCTCCCACAGGTCGGGGCGGATCTGGCTGTCGCGGTCGGCGTCCTCGCTGTGCTGGGTCGAGATCAGCACGCGCTCGATCTCAACCGGCCGCCCCTCCTCGTAACGCACCGTGACCTGCGTCTTCGCGTCGGGGCGAAGGTAGGCGAGCGTGCCGTCCTTGCGAACCTGCGCAAGGCGCCGGGAGAGCCGGTGTGCGAGCGAGATCGGCAGCGGCATCAGCTCCGGGGTCTCGGAGGTCGCGTAGCCGAACATCATTCCCTGGTCTCCCGCACCGTCGACGTCGGCGTCGTCGCGGGAGCCCTCCTCGCGGTGCTCGGCCGCGTCGTCGACGCCCTGGGCGATGTCAGGCGACTGCTGGTCCATCTTCACCAGCACCTCGGCTGTGTCGGCGCCGAAATGCGGATCGAAGCCGTCGTAACCGATCTTGCGGATCGTCTCGCGAGCGATTCCCTCGAAGTCGATCTCGGCGTCGGTGCGGATCTCGCCGGAGATCACGACCAGGTTGGTGTTGACCAGGGTCTCGCAGGCGACCCGTGCCTGGGTGGGGTCGGGGTCTGCCCCCATCACCGCGTCGAGGACGCCGTCCGAGATCTGGTCGGCGACCTTGTCGGGGTGGCCCTCGGTGACCGATTCGGACGTGAACAGGTGCGTATCGGCGCTCATCGGTCGGACAAAGGCTAGCCGCTCACTGTGCCGGTTGCGCCAACGAGACCCTGAGTTGGGTGTCGAGCTCCGTCTCCCCGCGCTCGACGGCCAGCGCCGCGGAGGGCAGCTGTCCGATCTCGCCCGAGAGCAGGGAATAGGCGGGATCGGAGGCGAGCCCGGCGCCCTCGGCGAGGGCGATCAGCTCGCGCAGGTTCAGGTACAGCAGCAGCGCGGGCTCCTCGGGGAAGCCGGCGGTGGACTGCTCGAACGGCGGCGCCTCGTTCAGTCCCCCCGGCCCCGCCGCCAGCCGGGCGATCCCATCCGGCTGAGTGGCGACGACGAGGGTGTCGTCGATGATCGCGTAGGTGAGATCGACCGCCGGAGAGATGCTGGCCGAGTTGATCGGTATTCCGTCGATCTCGCCCTGCTCGAACGTCGGCGCCTGACCGGACGCGCCGGCCGCGAAAGCCTGTGCGAGCGGGGCCTGCAGCTTCGCCAGCGCCTCGGTGGTGGCATCGGTGTCGACCTGGGTGCCGATGAAGGTCAGATACGGGATCCCGGTGGCGGCCACTACCCCCTCGGGGTCCAGCGGCGCCGGCGCAACCTCCTCGGCAGGCGGTGCCCCGGGCGCCTCTCCCTCGAGCCCGGGGAGCTCCGGGGTTGTGGCCTCTTCGTCTCCCTGCCCGGTCCCCCCTTCGCCCTCCGACTCCCCTCCCCGCAACTCGGTCGGCGGCTGGATCACGAACGCCGCCTCCCCGGAGAGGACGGGGAGGAGCTCTTCCTCGAGGCTCACCTTGCCCTGCTTCTGCAGCCGCTCGGCGAAGTCCTGATAGCCGACCACGAGCTCGGGAGCGTCCGACTGCGCCTGATCCAGGAGCCGCTCGATGCTCGCCTCGGGATCGCCAAGGCCGAGATACGCCAGCGAGCGCGGAGCCAGCCGATCCGGGATTGTCGGCTCGAACGGCGAGAAGGCGTCGAAGAACCCCGGGGATGCCTCCAGTCGCTCCGGATCGAGCTCGCTGTGAACCTCGACCTCGAGGCTGTTGGCCGAGGCGACCAGTGTGGCGCCGGCGGCGAGCGTTGCTTCGAAGTTGACGAAGATCTCCAGCGTGGAGAGGAAGCCAGCATTCCCGCTCAGCAGCCGCTGCACTCCGTCCTCGGAGACATAGGCCTGCACGAGGCTGTCATCCGGGAGCCCATTTGCGACCTCCTCGGCGAGCTCCGAGTCGGCAAGCGAGCGGGCTTCACCCTGGGTGTCGATGATTCTCTGCACCGCGATCTCGGTGCCGACGACCAGGAAGCCGCCGGTGATCGCGGTTGCAACCCCGCGATCCCCCACGTTCACCTCGATGCCATCGCGCTTGCTCGTCGATACGTCGCCTCCGGTGAGCGTGCTCGCGAACTCCTCCGCGCCCTCGTTGTCGGCCACCTCGAGCAGGTAGACCTGCTCGGGAGAGCCGCCCTCGCCTGCGATGAACGCAAGCGCCAGCTCGCCGCCGAGCCACGGCTCCACGTCCTTGGCGAAATCCACTCCACCCCCTCCCGGAAGCGGGACCACCGACACCAGTTGGCGCGACAGCAGCGGCAGCCGCCCCGTCAGCTCCGCCGCCGCCTCGGCCTGTTCGGTGTCCGGGTCAAGGTTCGTGTGCAGATAGGCGAGCGCATCGGCCGGGATCAACTCGGCCGCATCGTCGGGAGGCGGACAGCGGTCCCCGGCCGGGAACTGGCAGGGGAGGTTGGGAACCGCGGCGAACCAGATCAGAGCGCCGAGGAGCACGAGACCGATCGCCGCCGAGATCAGCCGGCGGGTGCGGGCCGAGAGCCCGCTCCAGGCATGTCGCACAGCGTCGAGAAGCCGGCGCAAGCGATCGCGAATGGAGCGCAGCAGCTCGCCTCCGCGCCTGCCGGCGCCGCGGAGCGACGCTCCCAGCCGGCTCAGGCGGGCGGCAACCCGGTCGGGAACCAGGGCGTCCCGCAGCCACCTGCCGGCAGCCTGCACCCGGCGGCTCACCCAGTAGGCGCCGTCTGAGATCGCGTGCCGGACCCGGCGAGCTCCCGAGCGGACGCGCTCGAGAAGTCCTCCGAGTCGAGGAAGCCTGGGGGAAGGCATCCTTGCCATTGCGAACTTATACCCGCACTGCCCGCGTTCGCCTGGGCTTCCGGGAACGGGGGACGTAGTCGATGATCAGCGGCACTCCCTCCCAGCCGTAGGCCTCTCGCAGCCGGTTCTCGAGATGGAACGCCCAATCACGCGAGATCAGGCCACGGTCGTTGACCTGGATCGCGAAGCGCGGCGGAGACGTTCCGATCTGGGCCGCGTACAGCAGTCGCAGGCGCCTTCCGCGCTTCACCGGCGGGGGGCGACGAGCCACCAGGTCGGCGACGAAGCGGTTCAGCTCCGGCGTCGGGACCCGGTGCCGCGCCAGCTCGGCGAGGCGGACCGCCTCGCGCAGTAGGTCTGAGACGTTGCGTCCGGTGAGCGCGGAGCTCGTGATCAGCTTCGGACGCAGGCGCAGGCGCTTCTCCAGCCGGGCGCGAGCATCTTCGAGGTCGGTCTCGCCCACGTCCCACTTGTTCAGCGCGACGAGGGTGGCGCAGTTGGATCGCTTCGCAAGCTCCGCGACGCGCAGGTCCTCGGCGGTGATCCCTTCGGACGCGTCGCAGACGACGATCGCGACGTCGGCGCGCTGCGCGGCCCGCTCGGAGCGCAGCTGGGCGTAGTAGTCGACGGACCCCGCGACCTTGGTCCGCCGGCGCAGCCCGGCGGTGTCGATCAAGACCAGCTGGTGGCCCTCGAACTCGAGCCGGGTGTCGATTGCGTCCCGCGTGGTCCCGGCCGTCTCCGAGACGATCACCCGCTCGCTGCCGAGGAAGCGGTTGACGAGCGAGGACTTGCCGACGTTCGGGCGACCGATGACCGCAAGGCGGATCGGATCGGCCTCATCCTCGCCGTCGCCGGCGAGGGCTGCGGCGAGGTCGGCGAGGCGGTCCAGGAGGTCGCCGATCCCGAGCCCCTGGGTGGCCGAGGTCGGGTGCGGCTCCCCGAGCCCGAGCTTGTGCAGCTCGGCCGCGAGCGGCTCATCGGCGGGGCTGTCGATCTTGTTCGCGACCACGATCACCGGCTGTTCCGATCCTCGCAGCAGGGTTGCGATCTCGGCGTCGCCCGGGCCAAGGCCGGATCGCGCGTCGACCATGAACATCACGGCGTCCGCGTCCGCGATCGCCGCCCGCGCCTGATCCTGGACGGCGCGCGAGAGGCTGTCGCCGGCGGCCAGGTCAACCCCGCCTGTGTCGACGAGCTGGAAGCGGACTCCGTTCCACTCGCATTCCAGGGCTTTGCGGTCGCGGGTCACACCGGGCTCGGAGTGCACGACCGCCTCACGGCCGCCGACGAGGCGGTTGATCAGCGTCGACTTGCCCGCGTTCGGGAAGCCGACGATCGCAATCTGTGGAATTCGGTTCACGCCGCTCCACGCTCTCGCGCCAACGCCACAATCCGGTCCACGACCGCATCCACGTCGAGCCCGGTTGTGTCGAGCTCGACCGCATCGTCGGCCGCCCGCAGAGGACTGAGCGCGCGGCCGGCGTCGCGAGCGTCGCGCTCGGCCTGGGCGGCGGCGACCTCTGCAGGGTCCTCGCCGGTCTGCAGGGCGCGGCGGCGTGCCCGTTCCGCGTCGGTGGCGGTGAGAAAGACCTTCAGCGCAGCGCCGGGGCTGACGACCGTGCCGATGTCGCGTCCCTCGGCGACATAGCGGCCGCCGTCGATGAGCTCGCGCTGGCGCTCCACCATCGCCTCGCGGACCTGCGGGTGAACGGCGATCGCGGACGTCATCGCCGAGATCTCCGGCATCCGGATCAGATCGCGAGACGTTGCTGCCATCGAGGGGATGTCCCCGTTGGCAACGCGATCTCGACCGCTCTCGCCAGCGCCCCCAGGCGGCTTCGGCGTCGTTCGGATCGGTGTTCGCCCTAGCGGCGGCCAACGCCACGCAACGGTACATCGCCCCGGAATCCAGGAAGGTGTAGCCGAGCCGCTCGGCCACGAGCCCTGGCCACGGTTGACTTGCCCGCTCCCGCCGGGCCGTCGATCGCGATCACGGACACGCGGGTGAGGATAGAGTTGCCCCACGAGTCAAAGGGAGCGAGATGGAGACCTGGGAGCTGAACAGCATCGACGTAGCGCCGCACCAGCCGCAGGTGCTCGACTCCGAGTCGGAGGGACGGGCAATCGTGATCCAGATCCCAGCCGGCGAGAGCCTCTCCGAGCACCAGGTCCACGAGCGAGCGTGGATGCTGGTTGTCTCCGGAGCGATCGAGATCTCGGGGCCGGACGGCGACGGGGCAAGCGGAGGCGCCGGCCTGCTGGCCGTCTTCGACCCCAACGAGCGCCGCGAGGTGACGGCAACCGAAGACGCTCGCCTGCTGCTCGTGCTCTCTCCCTGGCCCGGCGTCGGCCACCCCAGCGAGCGGACCGGCTAGGCGTCCGACGTCAGCGAGCGCAGGTCGCGCTCGAAGCCCGGATAGCTCACCGCCACTGCCTCCATACCCTCCACCTCGACCCCCTCGCGCGACGCGAGGCCGGCGACGGCCCCCAGCATCGCCAGCCGGTGATCTCCACGCGCGTCCAGGCGTTCCGCCGCGCAGTCCGCCGCCGCGGACCGCAAAGCCGTCGGGTCGGGCCTCGATCTCCGCCCCGAGACCGCGCAGGCCCTCCACCACTCCGGCGATCCGGTCCGATTCCTTGTGTCGCAGCTCCTCCGCGCCCGTGACCACGGTTTCACCCTCGGCGAAGCAGCCGAGCAGGGCGACGAGCGGCAACTCGTCGATCGCAAGCGGCACTTCGACCTCGCCCACCTGCGTGGCGCGCAGCCCCGAGTGCCTGACGATCAGCGTCGCGGTCGGCTCGCCCTCCGCCTCCTCGTCCTCGATCTCGATCTCGGCTCCCATCCGCGATCGCGATGTTCATGAATCCGATCCGGGTTCGGTTCATCCCGACATCCTTGATCGCGATCTCGCTTCCCTCCACAAGCAGCCGCGGCGGTCAAGAACGCCGCCGGACGAGAAGTCGCCGGGGACGTCCATCGCTCCCAGATTGATGGAGTTCGCGGGCAGGATCGCGACGCTTCTCGCCGCGTTGACGACCTCGGCCCCCGACGCCGTCAGCATCCGCTCGGTGTGGTCGCGAGTCGGCCGCGGCTCTGTGATCTCTGTCGGGCCATCGGCCAGCAGCGCGCGAGGAGCAGGCAGGACTTCACCTGGGCGCTTGCGACGGAAGCTCGTAGGAAATCCCCCGCAGCCGCGCTCCGGTGACGTGCAGCGGCGGTAGCCGCCCGTCGCGGCACTGCACCTCCGCTCCCATCAGCCGCAGCGGCACCGCGACACGGTCGACCGGACGCCTGCGGATCGACTCGTCGCCGTCCAGGGTCCACTCGCCGGCACTCTGGCCCGCGAGCCAGCCGGGGAGGAGGCGCAGCAGGGTGCCCGCGTTTCCGACGTCGATCGAGGCCGGACGCGGGCCGCGCAGCCCCACGCCGTCGATCGACACCCGCAGCGATCCGTCCTCAGATCGGCTGGTCGAGACGGCGGCGCCGAGCGCCTCGACGGCGGCGAGGGTCGCGCGGGTGTCCTCGGCGTCGAGGTAGCCATCGACCTGGGTCTTCCCGTCCCCCATCGCTCCCAGGATCGCCGCCCGGTGCGAGATCGACTTGTCCGCGGGCGGTCGCAGGCTGCCCCGCAGCGGTCCGGACGGCCGGAAGCCGGTGCTCATTCTCCGCTTGAGACGATGCTGACGTCGTGGCCGAGGCCGCGAACGATGTCGGCCCCGCGGTCCGCCTCCTCGGCGCCCGCGATCCACAGCGAGATCGCGCCGGTGCGCTGGTCGGCGGCCGGTAGAGCGCCATGTCCTCGATGTTGACAGCCGCGCGGCCCAGGGCGAGGGCGATGTCGGCGACCGTCCCGGGCCGGTTCTCGACCCGCACCCGCAGCTCGTGCAGCTCGCCCCCGACGTGCTCCGCCTCGAGCAGCCGCCGGCGGTCCTCGCGGGCGCCGCCGTGCCAGCGCTCGAGCGACCCTCTGTCTCCCGCTCGCAATAGCTCGGCGGCCTCCTGGAGGCGCTCCACTACCGCGTCGATCTCCTCCGCGACCGCGAGCCCGTTGGCGGCGAAGATCTGGGCCCACAGCGGCGGGTTCGCGCCGGCGACCCTGGTGGTGTCGCGAAAGCTCGGGCCGACCTCCGGCAGGCGCTCGGACTCTTCGGTCAGCGCCTCCCTGGCCTGCGAGACGAGAACGTCGGCGAGCACGTGCGGCAGGTGACTGACGGTCGCCATCACGCGATCGTGGGTCTTCGGGTCGATCGCCTGCGGCCGCGCTCCGAGGTCCGCCACCGCTCGCTGCAGGCGGTCGTAGTGGACGCCGCTCGATGCGCCGGTCGGGGTCAGGTACCAGCGCGCGCCCTCGAACAGCTCGGCGCGGGCGTTCTCGACCCCCGACGTCTCCGCTCCTGCGAGTGGATGGCCGCCGACGAAGCGCTCGAACTCCGGGTTCTCGGCCAGCGATTCGACGAGCCCCTGCTTGGTGGAGCCGACGTCGGTGACGGCGGCGTCGTCGCCGGTCGCCGCCAGCGCGACCTCGGCCAACGCAGGCAGCTCGGTAACCGGGGCGGCGCAGAAGACGATGTCGGCGCCGACACACGCCGGTCGCGCGGAATCGAAGGATTCGTCAATCGCCCCGAGCCGCATCGCGACCTCCAGCGTGCTCGGCTCAGGGTCGTAGCCGGTGACCTCGGCGCCGAGCCGATGCTTGGCCGCGAGCCCGATCGAGCCGCCGATCAGGCCGACGCCGAGGACCGCGACCTTCACGGTCTCAGACTGCGCTCAGCTCTTTGCCCGCCACCTCGGCGATGCGGCGAAGCTGCTCGGCGTAGTCGGCGAAGTGCTCGGTGGCGATCGCCTGCGGCCCGTCGCAGATCGCCTCCTCGGGCTCGTTGTGCACCTCGACGATGACGCCGTCGGCGCCCGCCGCGGCCGCTGCCAGCGACATCGGCTCCACCCAGTCTCGCCGCCCGGCAGCGTGGCTCGGATCGACGATCACCGGCAGGTGGGTCATCTCCCGCAGCACGGGGATGGCGAGCAGGTCGAGCGTGAACCGGTACGCGCCCTCGAACGTGCGGATGCCGCGCTCGCAGAGCATCACCGACTCGTTGCCCTCCTTGAGGATGTACTCCGCCGCCATCAGCAGCTCCTCGAGGGTCGCAGAGAGACCGCGCTTGAGCAGGGCGGGGACGCCGGAGCGCCCGATCTCGGACAGCAGCACGTAGTTCTGCATGTTCCGTGCGCCCACCTGGATCACATCGGCGACCTCGACCACGTCCTCTATGTCGCGCACGTCCATCAGCTCCGTGACGATCGGCAGCCCGGTCTCCTCCTTCGCCTCCTGGAGCAGGCGCAGTCCCTCCTGGCCCAGCCCCTGGAAGCTGTACGGAGAGGTTCGCGGCTTGTAGGCGCCGCCGCGCAGCATCGAGGCGCCGTTCTCGGCGACGCAGCGAGCCACCTCGAGCGTCTGGTCGCGGCCCTCGACCGTGCACGGCCCGGCGATCAGCGAGAAGTGCTCTCCGCCGACCTTGCGGCCGTCGATCTCGAGCACGCTGGGCTCGCCTTTGCGGAACTGCGTCGAGGCGAGCTTGTACGGCTTCAGGATCGGGACCAGGTGGTCGACGCCGGGAGCGCCCTCGAGGCCGAGGTCCTGGACGCTGTCGCGATCGCCGATCGCCCCGATCACGGTCAGCACCTCGCCCTTGGAGACGTGGGCCGAGCAGCCCACCGACTCAACGCGCTCGACGACCCGCTCGATCTGCTCCTCGGTCGCCTCGGGTTTCATCACGATCATCATCTGAATTACGTTCCTTTCACTGAATTAGCTGGAAATCCTACGTTTCATCGGCATCGCCCGCGTGAAGATGCAGAAACACGCAAGCGTGCGGTCGGCCCAGGCGCCCGGCGAGGTGTTGCCCGGCGAGTGCTCTGGTGCGGCTGGGCAGCCGCAGGCCGGACGCCTAGCTAAATCGCCAAAAGTAGAAATAGGAGCGCGCGGGGGTGCAAGCGCCGGGGGCGCTGCGGGAAACGGCGGACTTCGATGCGCGGTCCATCTGCCCACAGTTTGTAGCAGGCGCGCGGTGTTTGCACAACCTCTGGGCACCGAGGGAGGGTGATTCGGGTGGTTTCGGTGAAGTGTGGAAGGTTGGAGCCCCCAGAGGGGCGCCGAGCTTCCAGACTTCGGTTGGGGCTAGCTCCAGGTGTCCCAGGTGCGCAGGAAGGGTTCGGGGTCCGTGGGTGCGCCGTCGCGGAACCCCGCCGGCCACATCTCGAGGTGCAGCATGCAACCGATCGATTCCGCGTTGCCCGTCGCACCGACCAGCCCAGGAGCTCGCCGGTTCGCACCCGATCGCCCTCCCTCGGCGCCGCGGTTCGAAGCAAGTGCACGTAGAAATAGTCGGTCTGAGTCCTCCGCCCGTCCACGACCACGAAGTTCCCGTACAAGCGCCCGTGATACCCGACCCGCTGCACCCACCCACCCCGCGCCGCGATCACCTCCTGACCGCACCCGGCCCACACATCCTTGCCCTCGTGTATCCGACCCGGGCGCAGCGCACCGAATTCGCCGTCGCCTTCACGGTATGAGTGCGCGCCCGGGATCGGGAAGACGTGGTCGTGGAAACGAAACTTTGCCACCGCCGCGGCTCGCACCGCGCCCCTGACCCTGAGCACGAATTTGTAGCGACCGCCCGCGGGGGGATCGCCGCCAGTGTCGAGCCCGCTCCAGTGCTCCCGTCGCGTCTCTCCGGAACGGACGCCGCGATGAAGCCAACCGCGAATCACCCCGCCGGTGGCGCGATCGACGACTTGGATGCGGAGATCCACCGGCTGCGACGCGCGCACTCTGTATCGCAGCGTTGCCTCGTTCGATGCGTCGAAGTACGCAACCGCAGGACTCACGTCCGCCTCGATGTGCTCCAGCGCGCCTCCGGGCGCCGCGTGGACCGCGGTTGCCGGCACCGCCGAAGCGACGACGAGCGCTGCGAAGGAAGCTGCGAACGCGCTAGATCGCGTCACGCAGCGCGCCGACGAACCGCTCGTTCTGCACCCGTGTCCCGTAGCTGACGCGGATGTGCCCGGGCCCCCCGAGCGGAGTGCCGGCGCGGACAAGCACTCCCTGCTCGGCGAGCGCCGCCACCACCCCGTCCTCGCCGGCATCGCCGAGCGAGATCCAGGAGAAGTTCGCCTGGCTGTCGATCACATCGAGGCCCAGCTCGCGCACCGACCTCCTCGACCCACACGCGCTCGACGATCGTGCGCTCGACGCGCTCGACGACGTCGTCCTGGTGCAGGATCGCCTCGGCGGCGGCGGCCTGTGCGATCGCGTTCACGCTGAACGGCTGGCGCACCGCGTCGACGGCGCCGCGAAACGCGGGCGAGCCGAGCGCATAGCCGACCCGAAGCCCGGCCAGCCCGTACACCTTGCTGAACGTCCGCAACAGCACCAACTGCGGAAAGTCCTTCAGCAGGTCCAGCGTCGTGTCGGGGTCGTCGTCGAGCTGGAACTCGACGTAGGCCTCGTCGACGAGCACCGTGACGTGGCCGGGCACCCGCTCGAGGAAGTCGCGCACGCGTGCCGCCGCAAGGTGGGTCCCGGTGGGATTGTTCGGGTTGCAGACGAGCACGAGCTGCGTCGCCGATGTGATCTCCTCCAGCATCGCGTCGAGATCGTGGACCTCACCCTCGGCCAGCGGCACTCGGATCTCGCGCGCTCCGGCCAGCGGGGCCAGATACGGATAGATCGAGAACGACGGCCACGCGAACAGGACCTCGTCGCCCGGCTCGCAAAGCGCCAGCGCGGCTGCGAGCACGATCTCGCAGGAGCCGTTTGCAACCGCGATTCGCCCGGGATCGGTTCCGAAGCGCTCGGCGAGCCGTCGGCGGAGCAGCGTCGCGGCGGGATCCGGGTAGCGGTTCGACGCGCCCGCGGCCCTGGCGATCGCATCGACGACCGCCGGGTGCGGCCCCCACGGCGATTCGTTGGAGGCAAGCTGCGCGATGTCGGCAGCTGCAACCTGCTCGGGAGCCTGGCCCGCCGGGACGCCCGCCTTGTAGCCCGGGATGCGCTCGAGTTTCTGCGCGAAGGTGATGCTCATTGCGCCCCGTATTGTGCCCGTCGCGTTCGCCGATCCGGCTACTGCGCAGCTTCGAGGTCCGTCCGCAGGCTCTGTGCCGCGCCGAGGTACGTATGGCTCGGCTCGTGATCGGCGGCGGCGTAGTAGTGGACGAGGACGCGGATCACCCGCGGCATCGCGCCGGGTACCGGGACCTCTCGCGCGCACAGCAGCGGCACGGCGCTGAGCCCAGCCGCTCGCGCGGCGACGGCCGGGAACTCGGCCGTGAGGTCGTCGGTGCAGGTGAACAGGCAGCTCACCATCTGCTCCGGCTCGAGGGAGTTACGGCCCATCAGCTCCCGCATCAGCTCCTCGGTGCCGGCGAGGATCGCGTCGCGGTTGTTGCCGTCAACTTGGACCGCGCCGCGCACGGCCCAGAGGCGCTCTCCTGTGTTCGTCTCCTCACTCACGGTCGCGCATCTTCCCAGAGGCGGCGCACCTCATCGTCCGTGAGGCGTCTGGCCTGTCCCCGCTTCAGGCGCCCGAGGCGCAGCGGCCCGAAGGCGACCCGCTCCAACGCGGCGACGCGGTTGCCGACCGCCTCGATCATCCGCCGCACCTGGCGATTGCGCCCCTCGCGGATCGTCAGCTCGATCACGCGGGGCCCGATCCGCTTCACGCCCGCGGGCAGCGTCGGGCCGTCCTCCAGCTCCACCCCTTCGCGCAACCGGCGCAGCTGCGACTCGGTCGCTGCGCGGAGCAGCTTGGCGCGGTAGGTGCGCGGGACCTCGTGGCGAGGGTGCGTCAGCCGGTTCGCGAGGTCTCCGTCGTTGGTCAGCAGGATCAACCCGGTGGTGTCGACGTCCAGACGGCCGACCGGGTACAGCCGGGCATCCGAATCGGCGAGCTCGACGACGGCCAGCCGCTTGCCGGGCTCCCTCGCCGTCGATGTGACGTCAACGGGCTTGTTCACGGCCCAGACCTCGCGCTTCTCGATCGAGACCGGTCGCCCGTCCACGTGCACCGCGCTCGACTCGTCGACATCGCGTGCCGGGTCGGTGACCACCTCGCCGGCGACGGATACGCGGCCGGCCCGCACGATCTCCTCGGCGCCGCGCCGCGAGGCGACGCCGCAGTGGGCGAGGTAGCGGGCGAGGCGCACGCCGCGAAGTTAGATGATCGATTGTCGATGCCGGGAGCTAATCGTCGGCCCGCTGCTCGCCGGCCTTCAGCAGGCGCTCTCGCAGTTCGGCCTCGTCCTCGGGGGTCGGATCGAATCGCGCCGGGTCGGGTAGCTGGTCGAGGCCTCGGAGGCCGAACAGCTTCTCGAACAGCGGCGTCGTGCGGTAGATCACGGCGCCGAATCGCGAGCGTCCCGACTCCTCGATCAGCCCGCGTTCGGTGAGCGTCTGCACCGCCGACTCCGAGGAGACGCCGCGGATGCGGGCGATCTCCGGCCGCGATACCGGCTGCAGGTAGGCGACGATCGCCAGCGTTTCGGCCTGCGCCTGGGTCAGCGGCGGCGTTCGCGGCCGCGCCAGCAGTCGCCGTGCCGCCTGCTCGGCCTCCGGGGCGGCGGCGAGCGTGAAACCGCCGGCCACCTCGCGCAGCACCAGTCCCCGCTTGCCCTCCACCAGCTCCCCCGAAAGAGCGTCGAGCGCGCGGTCGACCTCGGCCTCGGTCGCGTCGCAGGCCTCAACCAGGTCCTCGAGCTTCACCGGGTCCGGCGAGAGGAAGAGCAGCGCCTCGACCGTCCTCGCCAACACGCTCATCCTGCCTGCACCTCGATCGGGCCGAAGGTCTTGCGCTGGCTCCATGTCGCCTCGCCCCGGCGGTGCATCTCCAGCAGCGCGAAAAGCGTTACCGCCTGGGTGAGGCGGTCCTCGGAGCCGAACACCTCGTCGAAGTCGAAGCTCGGGCGCCGCGCAAGCACCTCGCGCACCGCGCGCAGCCGGCGCTCGAGCGAAACGGTCGGCCGGATGTGGCTCGTGTCGGGCGCCGGCGGAATCCGGAGCAGGTCGCCGATCGCGCTCGCGAGCAGGTCGGGCTCATAGGCCTTGCTCGCCGCCTCCAGCGCCACCCGGCGCAGCCCGACGGGCAGTGGCGCCGAGCGGTAAACGTAGGTGCGGCCGGAGGCGAACAGCTCGGTGAGATGGGCGGCGGCATCGCGGTAGCGGCGGTACTCGAGCATTCGCGCAAGCAGCTCGTCGGCGGCCTCCTCGCGCGCCAGCGGCAGCTCCTCCTCCTCGGGGCTCGGCAGCAACAGCCGCGACTTCAGCTCCAGCAGCGCCGCGATCAGGACCAGGAACTCGGTCGCCGCCTCGAGCTCGAGCTCGCCGGCCTGCTCGAGGTGCTCGATGTAGGCGATCACGATCTCTGCCAGGTCGATCTCGAGCAGGCTCAGCTCCTCGCGGAGGACGAGTGTCAGCAGCAAGTCGAACGGGCCCGCGAAGACATCGAGGTCGAGCTCGAGTTCGCCTGGGCCGGCGGAGCGCATCGCGGGAAGGGTAGACACCGCAGCGGCCGGTTATTCGAAACGAGCTACTGGTTCAGGCGCGAGCGAAAGCAATCGGGCACGCCGGTGTCCGGGCCGATCGGGAAGTTGTCGGTGACGCAGTCGGTTACCACCTCGCATCCGGGCCGCGAGTCCTGCGGGTCCATGTAGATCACGTCGGCGCCCGGGCCGCAGTTCGCGAGCTCGCTTATCGCGTCGCGCGTATTCAGGTAGTCGTCGCCTAGCGCGGCGTCGTATGCATCGTTGCCGTTACAGCCGAAGAGAAAGTCCCCGCCCTCGCCGCCGTGCAGTGCGTCGGCTCCGGGTTCGTCACGCGGATAGTTGACGTCGTCGGGGTCGAACAGGCAGCCGATGAGGCGGTCGTCGTTGCTCTGCCCGCGCAGCTCGTCGTCGCCGCGGTCGCCGGAGAGGGAGTCGCCGCCGTAGTCGCCTGTGATCAGATCGTCGCCGTCGCAACCGAGGATCACGTCGGGGCCAGTGCCGCCGCGCGCGACATCGTCACCGTCAGAGAGCTCGGCGAAGTCATTGCCGGCGCCGAGACTGACCGTCAGCGGGGCGCCGATGTGGCTCCCAGCGCAGAAGTTGCGCTCGGGAGGCTGCGGCAGGCGGCGGCCGATCACCACGCGGTCGTCATTGCCGTGCGGGGTCACGATCACCTCGCGAACGCCATCGGCGGGACAGGTGGCGACTGCGCGGTCATCCACGCGCTCGACGCTGCACGGGCGGCCCACGCGAAACCCGTTCTCGGGGTTTCGGTCCTCGATCCGGAATTGGCCGCCAGCGCGCTGAATGAGGAAGCGGTTGTTGCCCTGGAAGGCGGTGATCTCGAGCCGACCGCCGTCTGATGTCACCTTCCCGGCTGATGCTGCGCTCGGCAGTGCGAGCAGCGCAACCGCGGCGGCGACCCCCGCCGCCGCCATCCCTCGGCTCCCTGACCGTCCTCCGATCCTCGTCCCCATTGACGTAGAAAACAACGGAGACGGGTAGAAGATGCGGATGAGCTACACCATCAAGAACCTCACCGAGGTGGAGGACCTGGCCGTCAAGCACGGGTTCTCTGAGATGCAGGAGGCCCGCTTTCCGCGCGAGGACCTCGACGCCGAGGACACCGGGTTGGCGTACATCGTCCTCCGGCCCGGGAAGCGCCAGCCGTTCGCCCACCGCCACAACGAGGCCGAGGAGGTGTGCGTGGTGCTCTCGGGATCGGGACGCGCGAAGCTCGACGACGAGGTGGTCGAGCTTGGGACGATGGACGCGATCCGGATCGCCCCTCCGGTCACTCGCGCCTTCGAGGCCGGCCCCGACGGCATCGAGCTGCTGATCTTCGGCCCTCACCACGCCGGCGACCCGGAGATCATCGAGGACTTCTGGGTCGACTGAGACTCTTCTTCCCGACCCGTGCGCGACTTCGCCGCCTGCGCCGGGTTCAAGGGTCCGGGATGCGAATCAATCCCAGACACAGCCGCGCCCTCGCAGCAGCGCTCGGATGCGGCGTAGCCGCGCTCGCAGGCGCGGTCGCCGGGTCCAGCGCGGTCGCGGGCCCGGCCGAGCCGACCCAGCCCCAGCCCGAACGTGGTCGTGATCATGACCGACGACCAGACCGCGGCGTCGGCGTCGGTGATGGGAAACGTGCAGTCGCTGATCGCCGATCGCGGCGTCACGTTCACGAACAGCTTCGTCAACTTCCCGCTCTGCTGTCCGTCGCGAGCGACGTTCCTCACCGGCCAGTACGCGCACAACCACGGCGTGCTCGACAACCAGCCGCCGGCCGGCGGATTCGCAAAGCTCGACTCCTCCAACACCCTGCCGGTGTGGCTGCAACAGGCCGGCTACTACACCGCCCACATCGGCAAGTACCTGAACGGCTACGAGACCCAGCCGCAGCCGGCCACGATCCCGGCGGGATGGAACGAGTGGCGCGGCTCGACGCGTACGTACCGCTTCTACGGCTACCAGCTGAACGAGACGGGAACTCTCGTTGACTACGGAACCGCCAGCACCGACTATCAGACGGACGTATACGCGGCCAAGGCGGTGGACCTGATCGCGCGGAGGGCGCCGCTGGCAGCAGCCGTTCTTCCTCAGCTTGGCCCCGCTCGCCCCCCATTCCGGCGGCCCCAACCCGAACCCTCAGCCCCCGACCGACTGCCGGGGACGGCGAAGCCGGCCCCGCGGCACGCGACCGCATTCGATTCCGCGCGCCCTGCCCCAGCCGCCGTCGTTCAACGAGAGCGACACGACCGACAAGCCGGCGTCGATCCAGTCGCGCGCTCCACTCAGCGCAGAAGACGTCGCCACCATCACCCGTAACTACCGCTGCCGGCTCGAGTCACTGCTGGCCGTCGACGATGCAGTCGGCCAGATCATCGCCGCGCTCGAGGCCACGGGCGAGCTCGACAACACCATTGTCGTCTTCACCGCCGACAACGGCTTCTTCCATGGCGAGCACCGGATCAGGTCGGGGAAGGTGCTCGTCTACGAGGAGTCGATCCGGGTGCCGTTGATGATCAGCGGCCCGGGGATCCCAGTCGGGCAGGAGAGCGAGGAGCTGGTCGTGAACGCCGACCTGGCGCCGACGATCGTGGACGCCGCGTCCGCAACGGCGGGGCGGGTGATGGACGGGCGCTCGCTGCTGCCGATCGCCGAGGACACCGATCGGCAGCTCGGGCGCGAGATCCTGCTGGAGTCGGGCAGGCCGTCCAAATACGTCGCGATCCGAACGCATCGCTACCTCTACTCCGAATACGACACGGGCGAGTTCGAGCTCTACGACCTCGAGCGAGACCCGTTCCAGCTCAGCAGCCTGCATGCCGATCCGGGATACGCCGAGGTCGTGACCAGGCTGTCGAGCCGGCTCGACGCGCTTCGCGGCTGCGCCGGTGAGCAGTGCCTCGCGACTCCCAAGCTGAGCCTCGAGCTCGAGCGTGGCCCCAGGCCCGAGGGAACGAGACACCCCTGTGTGGGGCATCCGATCAAGGCGCTGCTCGACGGCCCCGCGGCCGACCTGATCAAGCTCGCAACCTTCGAGGTCGCCGGCGAACCGGCCCGAACGGACCGCAAGGCGCCGTTCGGAGGACGGCTGAAGCGGACACTGTTCAGGCTCCGGGGCAAGACCTCGATCGATGCCACGGTCGAGTTGATCGACGGCCGCCAGATGACGCTCGAGCGGCGCATCCGCGCCTGTCCCTGATCGCGGCCGGGAGCAGCTACGCGTGCCGCGGGTGCCGCGGGCCGACGCCCATCGCATCGCGGACATCGGCGAGGACGTCGGTGGCGATCGTGCGCGCCCGATCGGCGCCTCCGGCGAGGGTCCACTCCAGCGTCTCCTCGTCGGCGCGAATCTCGCCGTAGCGCTCCCGCACCGGGGCCAGATAGTCGACCACAGCGTCGCCGACCGCGGCCTTGAAGTCCCCGTAGCCGGCGCCGAGAGAACTCGCTCTCGATCTGATCAGGGCCCTCTGCACGAACGACGCTGAGAATCTCGATCAGGTTGGCGATCCCCTCCTTGCCGGGGCCGCGCCGGACCTCGCTGCCCGAGTCGGTGACGGCGCTGCGGACCTTCTTCCGGATCGCGTCGGGCTCGTCGAGCACGAAGACCGTGCCCTGCTCGCTTCCGCCCGTCGTCGCCATCTTCGACTCTGGGTTCTGCAGGTCCATGATCCGGGCGCCGACCTCGGGGATCCGGTGCTCGGGCTCGACCAGCGTCTCCCCGAAGCGCTCGTTGAAGCGACGGGCGATCTCCCGCATCAGCTCGATGTGCTGTCGCTGGTCGTCCCCGACGGGGACCTCGTCGGCACGGTAGGCGAGAACGTCGGCGGCCTGAAGCACCGGGTAGAAGAAGAGGCCTGCCGGGACAAAGGCGCCCTGGCGGCTCTCGAGCAGCTCGCGCTTGTCCTTCCACTGGTGCATGCGGTTCAGGTCACCCCACGAGGTGACAGAGCTGAGCAGCCAACACAGCTCCGCGTGCTCCTGGACGTCGGCCTGGCGGAAGAGGATCGAGCGGTGCGGGTCGATGCCGGCGGCGAGCAGCGTCGCAGCGGTGTCGAGGGTCGCCTTGCGCAGCTCGGCGGGATCGAACGGGACGGTGATCGCGTGCAGGTCGACGATGCAGTAGATCGCCTCGCCGCGGTCCTGGCCCTCCACGTACTGGCGAATCGCACCGATGTAGTTGCCGAGGTGCTTGCGGCCCGTCGGCTGGATACCGGAGAAGATGCGCACTGGGGCAGCCTACGAGGCGAGACCCGCCTTGCGCGCACCACGCATCCGCGTCGCCAGCGATGCACAGCCGACGTTGTAGGCGAGCTTCGAGGGCGGCAGCCGGTAGCCGGCGCGGGTATGTGGCGCGTAAAGCACCTCGCCCGGGCCCTCGCTGCTCATCCAGCCGGTGTAGATCGCGCTGCTCCTGGCCGATCATCCGCGGCCGGAACCAATGCGACGTGAGCCCGGCGCGACGACCTCCCGGCGGGACCGAGCCCGGAGGGACGGTCAGCCGTACGCCGTCGGTGCCGGGGTTCGCCGCGGATACCGGGACGACGACGGGCAGCTCATCGGACCCGCACCAGCCGAGCAGCGTGTGCGGCAGCTTCTCGGCGTGGGAGACGAGGCGGGCCGAGTCGACGCGCGGCCCGGTTCCACCCTTTGGCGCTCGCTGCGGCTCGGGGGGAGGCGGAGGTGCGCTGCCGAACACCTCGGGGGACGCCAGCGCGGCGTCATCGGGGTGGGCAATCGACCCGCTCGACCTCGATGTCGACCGCCACCCGCTGCCACTGGTAGACATCGAGCATCCGGCCGAGCAGGCCATCGGCGCGGGGCTCGAGAAAGCGGTCCCAGGCGGGCGTTATCGACTCCAGCCATTCGCGATCGGGCGTCGTCGAGAACGAGGCCCGGCCCTGCACGAGGACGTACCCGGGACGGTCGCTGAAGCCGTGCTCGCGAGCGTGATAGGCGACGGCCACACCGGGATTGCGGCGGATCCGGTCGAGCTTCTTCCACAACCCGAGCGAGGTCGAGAGGGTCACGGTTCCGGCCTCGCGGTCGCGCAGCCCCAGCGGCGCCATCGGCGTGATCACCACGCCGTTCGCCGGCGTCAGGTAGGCGAACCCCGCTGCGAGGTCGCCGGCGAGGATCTCGTCGACCTCGTCGCTCCAGGTGACGCTCATCGCGGCAACTATGCCGGAACCGCCTCCGGCGCCTCGCGGGGCTCAGCGTCCGACACGTCGGGGCAGCGGCCGCACTCTCCCGCCGCTGCTGCGCGCGGGACGGACTCGGGGCGATCTGTGCGGTGCTCCGGATTGCGGATCCCGATGCCGGCGGTGAACCCGCCGACGATCATCAGCGCGCCCGCGAGCATCATGCCGAGGTGAAAGGAGGACTCCGAAGCGTCGCCCGCGGCGGCGCTGAGCTGTGCGCCCTCGGCGGCGCTCAGGTCTCCGCTCGCGGGGATCGCCAGCGGCCTCTCCTCGGCGGCGGCGACCGCGTCCTGCGCCGCCGGGGTGAGGTCGGCGCCCCCGAGCTCGTTCTCGAGGCTGGAGCTGAACTGAGCGGCCACCACCGCCCCGAGAACGGCGATCGACAGCAGCCCAGCCACGCGCGAGATCCCGTTGTTGATTCCCGAGGCGATCCCTACGTGGCGTTCGTCGACTGAGTCGAGGACGGTCGCGGTGAGCGGCGCGACGGTCAGCGAGAGGCCGAGTCCGAATAGCAGCACGGCCGGCAGCACGTCGGTGACGTAGCTCGGATCGACCCCCACGCGCGTAAAGAGCATCAATCCGATCCCGCCGATGATCGGGCCGAGCGTCATCGGCACTCGCGGTCCGGTGCCCGAGGCGAGCTTGCCAAAGCGCGGCGAGAGAAAGAAGAGCATCAGCGACACCGGCGTCGTCGCGAGCCCCGCCTCGAGCGCCGAGTATCCGGCCGTCTGCTGGAGGAACAGGGTGATGAAGAAGAAGCCCCCCATCAAGCCCGCGTACGTGGTCAGCGTGGCGAGGTTCGCGACCGCGAAGTTGCGGACGCGAAACAGCGCCAGCTCGAGCATCGGGTGGCGCGCCCTCGCCTCCCACAGGATGAATGCGGCGAAGCACACGACGCCGCCGATCAGGGGGATCAGCACGATCGGATCCGTCCAGCCGTATGTCGGCTGCTCGATCAGCGCGAACACCGGGCCTCCGAGCCCGACCGCCGAAAGCACGATCCCGACCCAGTCGATCCCCCGGTATGCCTGCGGATCGCGGCTCTCGGCGACGTGGCGCAGCGTCAGCAACACCGTCACGACGATCAACGGCACATTGACCCAGAAGATCAATCGCCACGAGAACTGGTCCACCAGGAAGCCGCCGCCGGCGGGGCCGAGGACGGTGGCGATGCCCGTCCACGCGGTCCAGGTGCCGACGGCCTTCCCGCGAGCCGCACCTTCGAAGGCTGCGGCGACGAGTGCCAACGAGCCCGGCACCAGCAGGGCGCCGGCCATGCCCTGAAGCGCGCGAGCGCCGATCAGGAACTCGTCCGAGGGAGCGATCGCGCACAGGACCGAGGTGATCGCAAATCCGATCAGCCCGGAGACGAACATCAACCGGCGCCCGAACTGGTCGCCGAGCGATCCGCCGACCAGCATCAACGCCACCAGCGCCAGCAGATAGGCCTCGACCACCCACTGCTGGCTCGCCAGGCCGGCGCCAAGGTCATCGCTCAGCGCCGGCAGGGCGACGTTGACGACGGTCGCGTCGAGGAAGACGACCGTCGAGCCCAGGATCGCCGCGACGAGCGTGAAGCGCTGCTGGCGGGTCACCGGTTGGAGTCTGTCAGGCGACGCCGGCCGGCTCTTACGGTCTCCGGCTTGGGAGGGTCTCTATGGCTGCGGCGGGTCGCGCAGCTGGTGGGCCGGCGTGAAAAAGTTGCGGTACGCGAGCGTCGTCGCGATCAACGCCGACAGCGCGACCGCGCCCAGCAGCGTGTAGAGGAGGACCAGCTGCAGGCGGACCGCATCGACCGGGTCGGCCCCGGCCAGCAGCATTCCGACCATCGTCCCGGGGAAGAAGATCAGGCCCGTCGTCTTCGTCTGGTCGATCGTGTGGATCATTCCCGAGCGCAGGCTGCGCTTGAGCAGGGGAGCCGCGGCCAGCGTGGTAGTGGCGCCGAGGGCCAGGGTCGCCTCGATCTTGCGCGCGCCCTCGGCCATGTCCTCGCCGAGGCGGTTCAGCGCCACCCCCGCCGAGGTCATCGCGTTGCCGACCACCATTCCCCCGACCGGCACCAGGTAGCGGGGCGTCGGCTCGAACACGCCGAGCGCAAGCACCAACCCGAGCGTTCCCGCCGCCGCGACGGACAGCGCGATCAGCAACGGCACCAGCGCACCCGGCACCTGCCGCGCCCGTTGCCTGGCGGTGAAGGCGCCGAACACGACCATCACCGCGATCAAGGCGAACACGAGCAGCAGGCTGTCCTCGTCGAAGATTGCCTGGATCACGTAGCCGATCGCGACCAGCTGCACGAAGGCGCGGATCACCGCGACCGCGACCTCGTTTGCCAGCCCCGCCCCGCGCCAGAACGAGACCGCGATCGCGATCGCGACCAGCGCCAGGCTCGCGACGACCTCGGCGAAGCTGACGTCGATCCCGGTGCTCATGGACACACCTGGATCGCGCTTCGCCCGACAATCAGAAAATCTGCTCCCGCGCTCACGCGAGCAGTTCCGTCGCCGGGCCCTGGGCCACGACTCGGCCCTCCTCCAGCCGCACGACCCACTCGGCCATCCGGGCGGCCTGCGCGAGGTCGTGTGTGACGAGGACGATCGAGATGCCCAGTCGCTGGCGCAGGTCTCGAAAGGTGCGCTCGATCGCGTCACGGGTGTCCTCGTCGAGCGCCGAGGTGGGCTCGTCCAGCAGCAGCACCTGTGGCTCGAGCGCCAGCGCGCGGGCGAGCATCGCCCGCTGCTGCTCGCCGACCGAGAGCTTCGCCGCGTCTCGCCCGGCGTAGGGGGCATCGAGGCCGGCCAGCTCGAGCAGCCGCGCGATCTCCGGATCGTGCCCGTTCAACGCCGCCGCGAAGCGGATGTTGTCCTCGACCGTCCCGTCGAGCAGGGCGGGCAACTGCGGCACCAGGGCGACCTCCCGCCGCAGCTCGAGCGGATCGCGCTCGCGGACATCGACGCCGCGATGGCGCACTCGCCCCGATTCGGGGTCGGCGAGCCGGTCGAGAAGCCTCAACACCGTCGACTTGCCGGATCCCGAGGGGCCCGCGATGCAGCTCGTGCCCTCGGGAAGCCGCATCGACACGCGATCGAGGACGACGCGATCCGCGCGCCGCAGCGTCACCTCATCCAGCTCGAACAGCACGCTGCGATTATCGGTGCTCGGCGTGCATGCGAGATCGCAGCGGAAGGAAACGAGCCTTCGGGCGATGAATTGCGGCGGTACCCTGGGTCATACAACCGGAATGAATCGCGAAAGCGGAACAAATGCCTAGAGCAATCTGGAGCGGAACGATCAGCTTCGGGCTCCTGAACGTGCCCGTGAAGCTGTACAGCGCCGTCTCCTCGCAGAAGATCAGCTTCAGGGAGCTGCGCGAGTCCGACGGCTCCCGCGTTCGCCACAAGCGGGTCGCCGAAGCGGATGGCGAGGAGGTTGCCTACGACGACATCGTCAAGGGCTACGAGATCTCGCCCGAGCAGTACGTCGTCCTCACCCGGGACGAGCTCGACGACCTCGCTCCGAAGAAGACCCGCGCGATCGAGATCCAGGACTTCGTCGACGTCGGGCAGATCGATCCGATCTTCTTCAACCAGCCCTATTACCTCGGGCCCGACAAGGGATCCGAGCGGGCCTACTCGCTGCTCGCGCGGGCGATGGCCGAGTCGGGCAAGGCCGCGATCGCGCGATTCGTGCTCCGCAACAAGGAGAACCTGGCGGCGATCCGCTCGGACGGCCAGGTGCTGACGATGGCGACGATGCGCTTCGCCGACGAGATCGTGCCCCCCGAGCGCCTCGACGACGTGCTGCCGCAGGACGGCGGCAAGCCGGCCAAGCGCGAGATCGAGATGGCGGAGAAGCTGATCGAGTCGCTCTCGGGCGAGTGGGACCCGGAGAGCTACCGGGACGAGTATCGCGAGGAGCTGCTGTCGCTGATCGAGCGCAAGGCGCGCGGCGAGTCCATCGTCAGCGTCGCCAGCGAGGAGCCGAAGCCGACCAAGGCGCCCGACCTGATGGCCGCGCTGGAGGAGAGCCTCGCCGCCGTGAAGGGCGAGGAGCTGGCCGGTGACCAGGACGGCGGCGCCGAGCCCAAGCCGCGCAAGGCACCGGCGAAGGCGAGCTCGAAGAGCAAGCCCAAGTCGGGCTCGAAGAGCACGACCAAGTCGCGCGCTCGAAGCAAGGCAGCAGCGAAGTAGCCAGGTGCTCCCGGCCACGACCGTGAGCACCAAGAAGCAGACGAGTCGCGAAGTCGAGATCGACGGCCGCAAGCTGTCGATCACGAACCTCGACAAGGTCCTGTACCCGGATACAGGGTTCACCAAGGGCGAGGTGATCGACTACTACGCGCGCGTCGCCGACGCGATGGTCCCCCACCTTCGCGGGCGGCCGATAACGCTGCGGCGGTTCCCGAACGGCGTCGCCGCCGGGTCGTTCTACGAGAAGCGCTGCCCCAAGCACAGACCCGACTGGGTGCCCACGGTGCACGTGGAGCTGGGCTCGGACGACATCGACTTCTGCAGCTGCAACGATCGCCCGACGCTGGTGTGGATGGCGCAGCTCGCATCGCTCGAGATCCATCCCTCGCTTTCGGTCGGCGACGACCTGGAGCGCCCCACCTTCCTCGCCTTCGACCTCGATCCCGGGCCGCCGGCGAGCATCGTCCAGTGCTGCCGCGTCGCGCTGCGGCTGCGGGAGCTCTTCGACGGCTTCGGGATCGAGTGCTTCCCGAAGACGTCGGGCTCGAAGGGCCTGCAGGTGTACGTGCCGCTCGACCGCAAGGCGAGCTACGCCCAGACGAAGCCGTTCGCGCACGCAGTCGCCCAGCTGCTCGAGAAGCAGACACCGAAACAGGTGGTCTCGAAGATGTCGAAGGACCTGCGCAAGGGGAAGGTGTTCGTCGACTGGAGCCAGAACGACCGCGTGAAGACCACAGTCGCCGTGTACAGCCTGCGCGCACGCGAGGAGCCGACGGCGTCGACTCCGGTCACGTGGGACGAGGTGGAGGCGACCTCGAGGTCACGCAAGAAGCAGCCGCTTCGCTTCGAGGCGAAGGACGTCCTGAAGCGAATCGAGGAGCACGGCGACCTCTTTGCCCCTGCTCTCAAACTGAAGCAGAAGCTGCCGGAGCTGGATGGTTGATGGCCAAGGGCGAACACACGATGCTCGACATCGGGGGGCACGAAGTTCGGCTCTCCAACCCCGGCAAGGTCTACTTCCCGAAGCCCGGCTGGACCAAGCTCGATATCGCCACCTACTACGTGGAGGTCGCCGACGCGGCTCTGGTGCACGTTCGCGAGCGCCCGACGGTGATGAAGCGGTTCGTGAACGGGATCATGGAGGAGCCGATCTGGCAGAAGCGGGTGCCGAAGAACATCCCGGACTGGCTGCAGACGGCGACCGTCGCCTTCCCCTCCGGACGGACCGCGGAGGAGCTCGTCGCCAACGACGCCGCGCACCTGGTGTGGGCGGTCAACCTCGGCGTGATCGACTTCAACCCGTGGCCGGCGCGGCGCGACGACCTCGACCACCCGGACGAGCTGCGCGTCGACCTCGATCCGACGCCGGGGATCAAGTGGGACGCGGTGCGCCGTACGGCGATGGTCGTGCGCGACGTGCTCTCCGAGCACGGGTTGGCCGGATACCCGAAGACCTCGGGCTCGAAGGGCATTCACGTCAACGTCCGGATCGAGCCCCGCTGGGACTTCCTCGGGGTGCGCCGCGCGGCGCTGGCGATGGCGCGCGAGGTCGAGCGCCGCGCTCCCGACCTGGCGACGACAAAGTGGTGGAAGGAGGAGCGCCATGGAGTGTTCGTCGACTTCAACCAGAACGCGCGCGATCGAACGGTCGCGTCCTGCTACTCGGTACGCCCGACGCCCGACGCGCGCGTGTCGTGCGCGCTGAGCTGGGACGAGGTACCCGACGTCGAGGCGGGTGAGCTCCGCCTCGACACCGTGCCCGAACGGCTGCGCAAGCTTGGCGATCCGGCCGCCGACATCGACGAGCAGCCGGGGTCGCTGGAACAGCTGCTCGACCTCGCCCGTCGCGACGAGGAAGAAGGCATAGGCGATGCGCCGTGGCCGCCGCACTTCCCGAAGCAGAAGGACGAGCCAAAGCGCGTGCAGCCGAGCCGCGATCGCGACCGCCCGAAGCAACGGGGCCGCGCCGGCGACCCGCAGCCCGGCGGCCCGCCCCCCGGGGTCGGCACGGGCGGCATGCAGCGCGGCTTCGGCTCGAAGCCGCGGACCGGGCAAGGGCACGAGGACGAGTTCGAGAACTGAATAAGCGCGGCTTCCTCTGCTCCGCCAGCCGCGCACCGACAATCAGGGATGCTTGCGCGGCTGGCTCCGCGTCCGGGAGCCGCTTGGCGGGCGCCCTAGGAGAGCGGCTGGCGAACCACGGGCTTGCGGCTCGCGCGGGCTTCGTCGAGGCGGCGGACGGGGGTCGTGTAGGGGGCGTTGCGGGCGATCTCGGGGTCCGACTCGGCCTCGGCGAGGATCTGCTCGATCGCGTCGGCGAAGGCGTCCAGGGACTCGCGCGCCTCGGTTTCGGTCGGCTCGATCATCAGCGCCTCATCGACCAGCAGCGGGAAGTAGATCGTCGGCGGATGGAAGCCGAAGTCGAGCAGGCGCTTGGCGATGTCGAGCGTCTGGATCCCGAGCTCGCGCTTCGCCGGGGCGCCGGTGAGGACGAACTCGTGCATGCAGGTGCGCTCGTACGCGGCCGGCAGGTACTTGCCGGCACGGCCCTTTGCGAGCTTCGCCATCAGGTAGTTGGCGTTCAGCACCGCGGTGTCGGACGCTTCCCGCAGGCCGTCGCCGCCGAGGCTGCGGATGTAGGCGTAGGAGCGGACGAAGACGCCAAAGTTGCCGGCGAAGCCTCGCATGCGCCCGATCGATTTCGGGACGTCGTGGTCGAGGTCGAAGCTCGGGGCGGCGCCGTTCTCCCCCTCGCTGCGGACGATCCGCGGCAGCGGCAGGAACGGGGCGATGCGCTCGGAGACGGCAATCGGTCCCGCGCCGGGCCCGCCGCCGCCGTGCGGCTGGGAGAAGGACTTGTGGAGGTTGACGTGGACGATGTCGAAGCCCATGTCCCCCGGCCTGGAGCGGCCCATGATCGCGTTCAGGTTGGCCCCGTCGTAGTAGAGGGTGGCGCCGGCCTCGTGGACGACCTGGGCGATCTCGCGGATGTTGGGGTCGAAGAGCCCGAGCGTGTTCGGGTTGGTGAGCATCAGGCAGGCGGTCTGCGCGCCGGCTTTCGAGCGCAGGTCGTCGAGGTCCACCCCGCCGCGCTCGTCGCTGGCGATCTTGACGACGTCGTAGCCGGCCATCGTCACGGTCGCCGGGTTGGTGCCGTGCGCGGTGTCGGGAGTCAGCACCTGGGTGCGCTCCTCGCCGCGATCGGCGTGGTAGGCGCGGGTGAGCAGCAGCCCGGCGAGCTCGCCGTGCGAGCCGGCCGAGGGCTGCAGGCTGACGGCGGGAAGGCCGCAGATCTCGGCCAGCGCCTGTTGCAGGTTCCACATCAGCTCCAGCGCGCCCTGCGCCCGGCGCGGGTCCTGCGCAGGATGAAGGCGGGCGTGCCCCGGAAGCGCGGCAACGCGCTCGTTCAGCCGTGGGTTGTGCTTCATCGTGCACGACCCGAGCGGATAAAAGCCCGTGTCGAGGTCGAAGTTGCGCCGCGAGATCCGGTTGTAGTGGCGGATGATCTCGGGCTCGGAGACCTCGGGGAGGTTGGCGGGGCGCTCGCGCAGGAGCTTGGAGGGGATCAGGTCGCTGAGGTCGCGCTCGGGGACGTCGAGGGGTGGGAGGACGGCTGCGCGGCGGCCTTCTACGGAGCGTTCGTAGATGGTTGTGACGGCTTCACGTTGCTGCGGGGTTGGGGTACCAGCGCTGGTCGGCGGCCCTGAGTCGCCGGCTGACGTTTGTACCGAGGGAGGGCGGGATGGGGCGCTCATGCCGGCGTTTCCTCCGGTTTTGGCGCCTTTATGGCGCTATGCGCCACTTTCGCGCCATTCGCGGCGATCGCACGCTCGAGGGACTCGGCGAGGCGGTCGATGTCCGCCTTCGATCTCCTCTCTGTCAGTGCTACGAGGACGCAGTCCTCGTACTCGGGGTACTCCCTGCCAAGCGGGTAGCCGGCCGCGATCCCGTCCGCCGCGCAGGCCTGCAGCACATCGTCTACAGGCACATCGAGCTTCAGCGCGAATTCGCGGACGACTGGAGCCGTGTGCAGCAGCTCCACCCCCTCTATCGATGCAAGCCGTTCCCTCGCATACGCCGTCCGCCGCACCAGCAGCTCGCCCAGCTCCACGAACCCCTGCTTCCCGAGCCACGCCAGGTAGATCGCGCCCGCGAGCGCGTTCAGCGCTTGGGAGGTGCAGATGTTGTGCGTCGCCTTTTCGCGGCGGATGTGCTGCTCGCGGGTCTGGAGCGCGAGCACGAAGCCGCGGCGGCCGTCGACGTCCTCGGTCTCGCCGGCGATCCGGCCCGGCATTCGGCGCAGGTGCTCCTCGGTGGCGGCGAAGAACCCGAACGACGGGCCGCCGAAGTCGAGCCGGTTGCCGAGCGGCTGCCCCTCGCCGACGGCGATCTCGACGCCGCAATCCCCCGGCGGGCGGAGCACGGAGAGGGAAATCGCGTCGACCGACGCGACCGAGAGCGCCCCCACCTCCTTCGCCGCCGCCGTGAGCGCCTCGAGGTCCTCCACCGCCCCGAGGAAGTTCGGGTTCTGGAGGAAAACCGCAGCCGTATCCTCATCGGCCGCCTCGGCTAGGGCGGCGGCGTCGGTGACCCCATCGGCCAGCGGCACCTCGACCACCTCCGCGCCGAATCCGGCGGCATACGTCCGAAGCGTCTCGCGGCTGTGCGGGTGCAGTCCTCGCGACACGACGAGCTTCTGCCTCCCCTTCGTCGCTCCAATCGCCAGGTAGGCGGCGGAGGCCACCGAGGATGGGCCCTCGTAAAGCGACGCGTTCGAAACCGGCAGACCCGTGAGCTCGGAGATCGCCGTCTGGTACTCGAACATCGCCTGCAGCCCGCCCTGTGAGATCTCGGGCTGGTACGGCGTGTACGGGGTCAGGAACTCGGAGCGCTGGGTGATCGCGTCGACGATCGCCGGCACGTAGTGGTCGTACATCCCCGCCCCGAGGAAGCAGATCTCGGACTCGGCGCTCGCGTTTCGCTCCGCCAGCGAGGCGAGGTGGTCGTAGACCTCGGTTTCCGAGAGGCCGTCGGAGAGCTCGAGCGGGCGATCAAGCCTGACGTCTTCGGGGAGGTCGGCGAACAGCTCGTCGACCGACTCGGCCCCGATCTCGGCCAGCATCTGCTGGCGCTCAGCGTCGGTTGAGGACGTGTAGCGCGTCAAGGGAGAGGGAGGTTAGTGAGCGTCGAGCAGCTCCCGGTACGCCTCGACGCTGAGCAGCTGCTCGGCCTCGGGCGGGTCGGAGAGCTTCACCTTCACGAGCCAGCCGTCTCCGTAGGGGTCCTCATTGATGGTCTCGGGGGAGTCCTCGAGCGCCTCGTTGACGGCGACGATCTCTCCCGAAAGCGGACCGTAGACGTCGGACACAGCCTTCACCGACTCGACCTCCGTATACGGCTGGTCCTTCGCCACCAAAGTCCCCACCTCCGGGCGGCTCGAAGAAGACGACCTCGCCGAGCGCGTCCTGCGCGTACCACGTGATCCCGAAGATCGCCTCATCGCCCTCCACGCGCGCCCAGTCGTGCTCGGGGTGGTACAGAAGTCCCTCGGGGTAGCTCTCCTCGGCCAAGTTCAGCTTCCTTTCTTCTCATACAGGGGCTTGGTTTCGGTCCGCGCCGGGCGGCGCTTCCCGCGTACGTCTATCTCGATGTCGGTGCCCGGCTCGGCCAGATCGGAGCGTACGTACGCCATCCCGATCCCCCGCTCAAGGCAGGGCGAGAAGGTACCGCTGGTCACCTCGCCGACGACTTCGAGATCGCGCGTGACGGCGTTGCCCTGGCGCGGGATCCCGCGACCCGTGAGCGTGAACGGCACGAGCCGCTGCGCCGGGCCCTCATCGCGAGCCGCCGCGACGGCCTCGGCGCCGATGAACTCCGTCGCCTCCTTGCAGCACCAACCGAGCCCTGCCTCGATCGGGTTGCGCGTCTCGTCCATGTCGTTGCCGTAGAGGTGGAAGCAGACCTCGAGCCGAAGCGTGTCGCGGGCGCCGAGCCCGGCGGGAGTGGCGCCGGCGTCGACGACGGCGTCCCAGAAATCCGTGACCGCATCCGGCTCGATCAGGACCTCCACCCCGTCCTCCCCGGTGTATCCGGTGCCACAGACCAGCACCTCGGCTCCGTCCGCGATCGAGTCGAGCAGCGGCAGCGTGGCCGTCTGCATCCGCGGCGGAAGCTTGCCGATGACGAGCTGATCGACAAGCTCGCGCGCATCGGGGCCCTGGATCGCGAGCATCGAAATCTCGGCGGCCGCGTCGCGCACGTCGGCCTCGAAGCCGCGGGCGTGCGAGCGCATCCACTTGAAGTCCCGCTCGTGGTTGGCGGAGTTGGTGACCGTGAGGTAGCGATCCGGCGCCAACCGGTAGGTGAAGAGATCGTCGAGGACGCCGCCGTCCTCCCGGCACATGACCGAGTACTGGGCGGCCCCGGCCCCGAGCGCATCGAGGTCGTTGGAGAGCAGACGCTGCAGCAGCGCCCCGGCCTCAGGACCCACGGTGACCACCTCCCCCATGTGCGAGACGTCGAAGACGCCGCACGCCCGGCGGACGGCGACGTGCTCGTCCTGCACGCCCTCGTACTGCACCGGCATCTCCCAGCCGGCAAAGGGAACCAGCCGCGCCCCCGCAGCCACGTGCCGGTCGTTCAGGGGGGTGTGGCGAAGCTTGCTCGCGGTGCGCACCCGCGGCAGGCTACGGGTTCTAGTTGCCCCTGAGGAACGGAGGGACGTCGATGTCGTCGTCCTTGACCTCGAGCTCGCGCAGCTCGCGGCTGTCGGGCTCGATCCGGCGGCGGCCGCCGCTGCGGCGCACGCGCTCGGGCTGGCGGGCGAGCAGCTCCAGGCCCTCGAACCCGGTGGCCATCACGGTCACCCGCACTTCGTCTCCCATGCTGGGGTCGATCACTGCGCCGAAGATGATGTTCGCGCCCTTGTCGGCACTGGAGACGACCGTGTCCGCGGCCTCGTGGACCTCGAAGATCCCCAGGTCCTCGCCGCCGGTGATGTTCAGCAGCATCCCGGTCGCGCCGTCGATCGAACCCTCCAGTAGCGGCGAGGAGACCGCCATCTTCGCCGCCTCGACGCCACGGCTCTCACCGGAGGCGACGCCGATTCCCATCAGCGCGGAGCCGGCGTCGGACATGATCGTGCGGACGTCTGCGAAGTCGAGGTTGATCAGGCCGGGCACCGTGACCAGGTCGGTGATTCCCTGCACGCCCTGGCGGAGGATGTCGTCGGCCTTGCGGAACGCGTCCGGGAGCGGCGTGTGCCGCTCGACCGTGTGCAGCAGCTTCTCGTTCGGGACGATGATCAGCGTGTCGACCTGATTTCGCAGTCGCTCGATGCCCTCGATCGCCTGCTGCATGCGCCGGCGGCCCTCGAATTCGAACGGCTTCGTGACGACGCCGACGGTCAGCGCGCCGATCTCCTGCTTCGCGATCTCGGCGATCACCGGTGCCGAACCCGTGCCCGTTCCGCCGCCCTCGCCGGCCGTGATGAAGACCATGTCGGCGCCCTTCAGCGCCTCCTTGATGTCGTCGCGCGACTCCTGCGCGGCGCCCGCGCCGACCTCGGGGTTGCCGCCCGCACCGAGGCCGCTCGTCAGCTCGGCGCCGATGCCGAGCTTGACGTCGGCGTCGGAGGACAGAAGCGCCTGCGCGTCCGTGTTCACGGCGATGAACTCGACGCCCTTCAGCCCTGCGTCGACCATCCGGCTGACGGCGTTCGAGCCGCCTCCGCCGGCGCCAACAACCTTGATTACGGCCAGATACGACGACGCATCCATCTCAATCTCACGTTCAGTTCCGTTGATCAGTTCCGTCCGAGCCTGCAGCAATGCTTGAGGGTTTGAAGCCCGGAGCGACCTTGAATAGCAGCAAACTACGGGAATTTGGGCGCTCTGTCAATGCTTCACAACTATTCGTGCAGACCGTCGAACCTCGACCTGAAGTCGAGACTTAGCCGAACCTCGACTTTGAGTCGAGGGTTTGTGCTCAGGGTATGAGGCCGTCCCCGTCGACGCCTGGGAGCGTCGGCTCCGCCGCGGTTTCGGGCTCAGGTGCGGTCGCGGTGGGATCGGTCGTGACCTCTACCGGCGCCAGCTCCGTGTCGCCGCCCGCCACCGGGCGGGCGGGGAACCGCACGTCGACGTACTCGGCCATGTGCAGCTTCGGATCGGCGAGCACCGCGACAGCAGCCGTCCATTTTTCCTCCAGGTCGTTGGCGGGCCCAAAGCGAATCTCGATCCCGCCCTGCACTCCGATCACGACCCCGGTCGGCTCCAGCGCACTCGTTTCGATCAGCGGTCGCAGCTCTGGCGGCGCGGCGCCGAGCACCAGCGCCTGCTGGAGCGGGTCACCCTGTAGGCCCTGAGCACCAGGGGGCTCGGTGAGGGCGATCGTGGGCACATCGAGCTGCGACGCCGATATCCCCTCGAGGATCCGGCCGTCGCCGGTGACGGTCAGCAGCCTGTCGCCCCAATCGACCACCGCCACCGGAGGCTGTTCGTCGATCGTGATCACGACGCGGTGTGGAAGATCGGCGTCGACGCTGAGCCCGCGCACCGTCTGAAAGCGCGCCAGCGCATCCTCCAGCGCCCCCTCGTCCACGTTCAACGTCGTCATGTCCGCGGCGGCCGCGGCAAGTGCCGTGTTGATCGCCTCGATCTCGGTCGTGTGGCCCTCGACCCTTATCTCCTCGATCGCCACGTATGAAGAGTTGCGAAACCAGAACCAGTACGCGAAGGCGAGCACGAGCAGAATCGCGGCGGCGATCACCGCGGCCCTCAGGGGCCGGTTGACGGCTCCGACGGCCGTTGCGCGCAGAGCCGAGGCAAGCGTTCGAATCGGCCACCACAGCACCCACCAAAGGACCCAGCCGATCGCGGCTCCGGCCAACCCCCAGATCGACGCCCTCGGCTCCGGGGCGGCCTCCGGGGAACCGTGCCCGCCTGCCCGCGCAGTCGCCGATGCCGCCGGTGGCGTCATGGCGGATTTCTTCGCCCCGCGGCCGCCGTTCCCTACACGACAAGCTGCCAACTGGGAGGCCAACGCACGTCGCCCAGCACCTGCACCTCGGGCTCGAGAACCACGCCGAAGCGCTGATGAACGCGCCGGCGGCCCTCCCCCATCAGCTCCAGGATGTCGGCCGTCGTCGCTTCTCCGAGGTTCTCGACGAAATTGGCGTGCTTCTCGGAGAACCGGGCGCCGCCGACCTGGAAGCCCCGGCATCCCGCCGCCTCCAGCAGCTGCCCGGCGGTCCGGCCGTCAGCGCGCGGATCGTCGGGGTTGACGAAGGTCGAGCCAAATGTCTTGATCCCCGATGGCTGCGCATCGCGCCGGCGCTGGCGCATTCCTTCCATCACTTCCTTGATCGCCGCCGTCGCTCCTTGGTGAAGCGCGAAGGACGCCCGCGAGACCACCTCGCCCGCGGCGAGGTTCGAGCTGCGGTAGGCGAAGCCGAGATCCTTCGGTGTCCGCGGCTCGACTCCCGACGCGCTGCAGACCTCGACCCACTCCAAGCACTTCGCGAGCTCGCCGCCGTACGCGTTCGCGTTCATCCGCACCGCCCCGCCCACGGTCCCCGGAATGTTGATCCCGAACTCGAGTCCCGACAGTCCCCACCCCGCCGCCTTCGCGGCGGCCGACGGCAGCCTCGCGCCGCCGCCCGCGAGCACGCGATCTCCGTCGCGGGCCAACGCGGCCAGCTCTCCCTCGAGCTTCAGCACCAGCCCGCGAACGCCGGCATCCGCGACGAGCAGGTTCGAGCCCGAGCCGACGACCTCGATCGCCAGGCCCTCGGAATCGGCCCAGCCGAGCAGCTCCAGGAGCCGTGCCTCCGAGTCGGCGCGGCCGAAATGGTCCGCCGGGCCGCCGGCGCGAACGGTCGTCAACCGGGCGAGCGGAAAGTCACTCTCCACGTCGGCGGGGCGACTCACGTGCGCGAGTCCTCCGCCACCAGCACCTCGGCCAGCCGCTCACCGATGTCGCCCGCACCAAGCGTGACCACGACATCTCCGTCCCCGAGCCGTGAGCCGAGCATCCCAGCGGCCGACTCCGGGTCCTTCAGCCACCACACAGGACGGCCTCCCGCCCGCTCGGCCGCCGCCTCGGCGACCCAGCGCCCGGTGACGCCCGCCAGCTCTCCCACCGGCTGCTCCCGGGCGGGATACACCTCGAGCACACCGATCTCGTCAGCCGCCGCGAGCGCGGCGCCGAACTCCCGCGCGAGCGCCTTCGTGCGCGAGTAGAGGTGGGGCTGGAACACGGCGAAGAGGCGGCGCGGCTCCAACTCTCGCACCGCGGCGAGCGCCGCCGCCACCTCGGTCGGGTGGTGTGCATAGTCGTCGTAGACGCGGGCCCCGTTCACGGTTCCCTTCGACTCGAGCCGCCTGCGCACTCCGGGGAAGCTCGACAGCGCCGCCGCCGCGTCGTCCGCGGGAAACCCGGCCAGCTCGAGCCCCGCCAGGGCGGCGCGGGCGTTCAGCAGGTTGTGGCGACCGGGTACCTGAAGCGACAACTCGGGTCCTGGTTCGGATCCGTCGAATCGCAGGCAGCGAGCGAAGCGCATGCACCCCGCCGATCCTCCGGCCAGCGCGTCCAGACCGAGGGTGCGCCCGGGCCCGGCCAGCGAATCGGACGGCAGCACCAGCCCGCCGCCCGGGGCCGCGAAGCGGGTGAATGCCTCGATCAGCTCCGCGCGCGAGGCCCAGTGCGAGTGGTGGTCAAGCTCGACGTTCGTGATCACGGCCACCTCGGGGCGCAGCTCGAGGAAGCTGGCGTCGCTCTCGTCGGCCTCGGCGACGACCCACTCCCCCGCGCCCCAGCCGGCGTTGGTGGTCTCACGGCCCGGACCCGCTCCGATCAGCTCGCCACCTAGCAGAAACGCCGGATCCGCGCCCAGCTCACGCAGCGCCCACGCCGCCATCGCCGCGGTCGTCGTTTTTCCGTGCGTCCCGGCGACGGCGAGCAGGCGCTTGGTCGCGCACAGCTCCGCGAGCAGTTCGCCCCGGTGCATGATCCGCTGCCCGCGCTCGCGCGCCCGCACGAGCTCGGGGTTGTCTTCGGGGATCGCCGTCGACACGACCACCTCGGCGTCGGCCGGAACGGCATTGGCATCGTGTCCCACACGGGGGTCCAGTCCGGCGGAGCGCAGGCGCTCGATGTACGACGACTCAGCTCGGTCGCTCCCGGTGACCCGAGCACCGAGGGAATGACACACCAGCGCTAGTCCGCTCATCCCAGCGCCTCCGATGGCGATGAAGTGGAGCGCGCGGCCGCTGAATTCCTGCTCGCTCGACATCGAGGGAGTATTGCCTCCCCGGAACGTCCCGGAGTCCGTCATTTACCGGGGGTTCCGGGACGTTGTGTGGTCGCGGCGAGGATCTCGGCGGCGATCCGCTCCGCCGCGTCGGGCCGGGCGAGCGATCGCGACGCATCCGCCATCCGCGCCAGGCGCTTGCTATCGCCGAGCAGCTCGCTGGCCAGCGATGAGACTCGCTCCGGGCTCAATTCGGCGTCGTCAATCACAACGGCCGCGCCGGCCTCCGCCATCCAGTCGGCGTTGGAGCGCTGATGGTCGGCGGTCGCGTGCGGATACGGGACCAGGATCGCCGGTCGACCCGCCGCCGCGAGCTCGAACACCGAGCCGCCGGCGCGGGCGAGCACGAGGTCGCAGGCCGCGAGCGCGTCGCCGAGATTCGGCTCGTACTCGAGCAGCGTGTAGTCCTCGGCGCCGTCGCCGAGCCGGGCGCGGGCATTGGGGTAGTCCCGCGCGCCGGCGATGTGAAGGACGTGGAACCCCCGCTCCCGAGCCGCCGGCCCCTCACCCGCGAATGCCGCCACGGCCGCGTCGTTGATCGTCTTCGCTCCAAGGCTGCCGCCGAACACGAGCAGACAGCGGGCGTCGGTCGCGATCGAGAAGCGCTCTCTCGCTGCGGGGCGGTCCGCGGTGCCGATCGCCGCGGGCACCGGACGCCCCGTGACGACGACGCGCTCGCCCTCCACCCCCGGAATCGGAAACGCGAGGCAGAGCCGCCGGGCGCGGCGGGCGAGCAGGCGGTTGGCGAGCCCCAGATGGCTGTCGGCCTCGGTGAGGATCAGCGGCAGTCCGAGGCGCAGGGCCGCAACCCCGGCAGGCCCGGCGACGTAGCCGCCGCCGCCCATCACGGCGTCGGCACCGCGGTCGGTGAGCAGCCGTCTGGCCGCCCGGACCGCGGCGGCCGAGCGGATCAGCGCCATCGCCGCCTTCAGCGGGTGGCGGCGATCGAGCCCGGTCACCGAGAGGAAGTCGATCTCGTACCCGGCCTCGGGAACGAGTCGCGCCTCGGCGCGCTCGCGCGTGCCGAGAAAGGAAACCTCGGCGCCCTCAGCCCGTAGCGCGTCGGCGACGGCGAGCGCCGGCACTACGTGCCCGGCCGTCCCGCCGGCCGCTATGACGACCCTTGGCACTTGCTTGTCCTCTGGTTTGCGAGCCGCGGGCGCCCGTCGCGCCTCGGCCCCCGTCGACGACCCGCAGTCTCGCAGGCCGCGCTCGCCCGCTGGCGATGTTGAGCAGCAGCCCGACCGCGGCGAGCGTCACCAGCAGGCTGCTGTTGCCGTAGGACACAAACGGCAGAGGGATCCCGGTGAGCGGCGCGAGGCCGAGGACGGCGAAGAGGTTGATCGAGGCCTGCACCAGGATCATCCCCGTCAGGCCCGCCGCCAGCAGCTTTCCGTAGCGGTCCTTGCAGCGCTGCGCCGTCCGGAACCCGGCGTACCCGAACAGCCCGAACAGCCCCACCAGCAGTGCCAGCCCGAGCAGCCCCACCTCCTCGCCGATCACAGCCGCGATCATGTCCGTGTGGGCCTCGGGGAGGTAGAAGGCCTTCTGCACGGATTCGCCGAGCCCGACGCCGAAGATGCCGCCGGAACCGAGCGCGATCGTCGCCTGTGTGCTCTGGAAGCCGGAGCCGCCCGGATCGGCCGAGGGGTTCAGGAACCCGGTCAGGCGCTCCATCCGGTACGGCTCCATCATGATCGCGACGAGGGCGAAGCAGGCAATCGCGGCGCCACCGAGCGCCAGCAGCCGCATCGGGACGCCGGCCGCGAGCAGCAACACCGCGACCGAGCCCGTGAGCACGATCGCCGTGCCGAGGTCGGGCTCGACCACGATCAGGACCGAGGCGAGCGCGACAAGGCCCAGATACGGCATCAGCGTCCGCAGGTTCTCGACGATCTTCGGTCGCGTCGCGAGCAGGTTGGCCCCGTAGAGGATCAACGCCAGCTTCGCGATCTCGGAGGGCTGGATCTGAAGCGGGCCGGCGCCGATCCAGCGCTGCGCACCGTTGGCGGTGACGCCGATGCCCGGCAGGTGGACGGCAAGCAGGAGGCCGAAGGAAACCGCCACGAGCACACCGGTCAGCGGCCTCAGGATCCGCGCCCCGCCCACGTCGAGCACCCGCATCACGAGCAGACCGAGGGCGCCGAAGATCAGAGTCCGCTTCAGGTAATACGCACCGTCGCCGGTATCGCCCAGCAGCGAAGTCGTCGAGCTGGCGCTGAATACCATCACCACCCCGAAGGCGAGCAGGCAGAGCGTCACGGTGAGCAGCAGCGAGTACTCGACCGGCATCGCCTGCGCGCGCTTGGCGGGCTTGCGCTTGGCCCCCGCCTTCTTCGCCGCACCCTTCTTCGCCGGAGCCTTCTTCGCCCGCGCGCCTGGCCGCCTCATCGCAGCTTCTCCACGAGGGCCTTGAAACGCCGGCCGCGCTCCTCGAAGTCACGATAGGAGTCGAAGCTTGCGCAGGCAGGCGATAGCAGCACCACCTCGCCTGGAGCAGCGGCAGCCGCGGCGGCCTCGACTGCCTCCTCGAGCCCGCCGGGGCAGACCCTGAGCTCCACGCCGGCATCGGCTGCCGGAGCGAGCGCGCCACTCAGCGTCTCCGCCGCCTCGCCGATCAGGAAGCAGCCGCGGCAGCGCTCGATCACGTCCTCCACCAGCGGCTCGAAGGACTCGCCCTTCGCGCGCCCGCCGAGAATCACCCACAACCCGCCGTCGAACGCCCGCAGGGCGGTTAGCGCGGCGGCGACGTTCGTCGCCTTGGAGTCGTTCACGTACAGGACGCCATCGACCTCGGCGACGCGCTCCAGGCGGTGGGGAACGCCCTCGAAGTCGCACAGCGCCTGGGCGACCGCATCGCGGTCGATCCCCATCGACAGCGCCGCCGCGGCTGCCGCCATCGCATTGTCGACGTTGTGCTCGCCGAGAATCCGCAGCTCGTCGGCCTCCAGCAGCGGCTCGCCGCCGGCGACGATCGCGCCCCCCGAGAGAGCGACAAGGCAATCGCCGTCCTCACCACGACAGAACGCGACGCGACGCGCGCTGCCACCGAGCTCGCGGCCTCGAAGCGCCGGCTCGTCACCGTTGTAGACGGCGACGTCGTCCCCGGCCTGGTTCGCGAACACCCGCAGCTTCGCCTCCAGGTATTCGTCCAGCGTCGAATGCCGATCGAGGTGATCGGGAGCGAGGTTGAGGAAAACCGCGCATTCGGGCGCGAACGCCTCGGAGTCCTCGAGCTGGAAGGAAGAGCATTCGGCGACGACGGTGACGTCGGCGTCGACCTCCCCCACCAGCGAGGCGAGCGGAGTGCCGACGTTGCCGGCCACCGCGACCGGCTCCCCCGCGGTGCGCCAGATGTGGCCGAGCAGCTCCGTCACGGTCGTCTTCCCGTTCGTGCCGGTGACGGCGACGAAGCGGTTCGGGAGCAGCCGCCAGGCTGCCTCCAGCTCGCCGATCACGCCGATCCCCCGCTCGCGCGCCGAGGCCACCACCGGCGCCTGCTGTGGCACGCCGGGGCTCTTCACGACCGCATTCACGCGTGGCAGAAGCTCGGACCCGTCCGCATTCAGGTGAACTTCGACGCCCACCTGCTGCAAACCTTCACCCCCGGGAGGATTTCCGCGGTCGACGCCGAGTACCTCCTCGCCACGCTCCGCGAGCACGCGCGCGATCGCGGCGCCCGAGCGGGCGAGGCCGACGACCAGATACGGACCCCCGGGCAGCGGCGGACGGCTCTTGATCGACGGCTCAGGCATGGGGATATGTTCGCCCGCAGGGGGCGCTTCCCTATGCCCGGGCTGCCTAGATCCCGATCGAGTTCTGGTACAGCGTGTAGCCGATCCCGGCGCAGACGGCGGCGATGATCCAGAACCGGAGCATGATCTTCGTCTCCGACCAGGCCAGAAGCTCGAAGTGGTGGTGAAGCGGAGCCATCAGCAGCACCCGGCGGCGGGTCGCCTTGAAGAAGAGCACCTGGACCGCGACCGAGAGCGCCTCGATCACGAAAATGCCGCCGAGGATCACCAGCAGCAATTCGGTCTGGGTCATAACCGCCAGGGCGCCGATCGCGCCCCCGAGCCCCAGCGAGCCGGTGTCGCCCATGAAGATCGCCGCCGGGAAGGCGTTGTACCAGAGGAATCCGACCGAGGCCCCGACCAGGCAGGCCGACAGCAGGGCGAGGCCGTCCTGGCCGGTTGTGATCCCGATCGCCGTGTAGGCGAGCAGGACGATCGCGCACGAGCCGGCCGCGAGGCCGTCGAGCCCGTCGCTGAGGTTGACCCCGTTGGAAGCGCCTGCGATCACCAGGAAGGTGAGCACCACGAACAGCACCGGGCCGATGTAGAGCTCGGCATCGAACACGTGGACCTGGATCGTCGGATCGAGGCCGACCTCCTCCGTCGCCACCCACCAGAGAGCCAGCGCGAGCCCGATCTGCGCCAGCAGCTTCCAGCGCGCCGACAACCCGAGTGAGCGCCGCTTCACGATCTTCACCCAGTCGTCGGCGAAGCCGATCAGCGCACAGCCGACGGCGACGCCGAACACCGCCAAGCTCTCCGGATCGAGGTCGGTGAACGGGTCCGAGAGCACCAGGTAGGGAACCGCGACGGCGATGAAGATGATCAGCCCGCCCATGGTCGGGGTCCCGGCCTTGGCGTGGTGGCCCTCGGGTCCCTCCTCACGGATCTGCTGCCCGAACTCCTTCACCCGCAGGTAGTCGATGAACTTCGGCCCGAGGAAGATCGTGATCAGCATCGCCGCCAGGCCGCCGATCAGGATCTCCCCGCGGTCGATCAGGTCGGATGTGAGCTGGGCAAGCGGAATCGGGGCCGCGGGCATCAGCTCTGGCGGCCGCGGCGCGCGACCAGTTCGTCGGTGAAGCGCTCCAGCCCCACTCCCCGTGAGCCCTTGACGAGGACGGTGTCGCCCGGTCGTATCGAGCGCTCCGAGATTTCGGCGGCGACCTCAGGCGTCGGCGCCCACACGTCGGGGGCGTACCCGCGCGCCAGTTCCCCCACGCCCACCAGGGTGTCGATGCCGATCGCGCGCGCGTGGGCGCCGATCTCGCGGTGAAATCCCTCCTCCTCGGGACCCAGCTCGAACATCTCCCCGAGGACGGCCACGCGCCGACCGTCCGCCTCCAGCGAGCGCAAGTGGTCGAGCGCGGCGCGCATCGAGAGCGGGTTCGCGTTGTAGGAGTCGTTGATCACCACGACGCCGTCCGCGAGCAGGACCTGCTCCCCGCGGAGGGGCGAGAAGACTATCCGCGACGCATTCGCGGCGAGCACCGGGAGGGGAGCGTCCAGGGCCACGCCGATCGCGATCGCGCACAGTGCGTTCAGCAGGTTGTGGGCCTCGTCGAACGGGAATTCGAAGCGCTGCTCGCCAACGGGCGTGCCTACCAGGGCGTGCGTAGCGCCATCCCTGACCTCCGCGCGGAGAGCGAAGACGTCACCTCCGGGCCCGAAGGTGAGGGTCACGAGCTGATCGCGAACATGAGGTGCGAGTGCCTCCTCCCCCTCCGGCAGGACGGCCCGGTCCTCGGGTCCCAGCCCGGCCAGGATCTCCGCTTTCGCCTCAGCGATCGCGTCAATCGTCCCGAGCATTCCGAGGTGTCCCGGCCCGACGTTCGTGATCGCCGCGACGTCAGGCTCTGCGATCTCGCACAGTGAGGCGATCTCTCCCTTCGCCCGCATCGACATCTCGAGCACGAGGACGTCGGTGTGCTCGGGTGCCGAGAGGATCGACACCGGCAGACCGACTCCGGTGTTGTAGTTGCCGGAGCTGGTGTGGACGCGGCCGGGAAGGATCGCATTGCAGATGTCCTTGACGGAGGTCTTCCCCGTCGACCCCGTGACCCCCACGACCCGGCAGCCAAGCTTCCGGCGCCATGCCCGCGCCAGCCGCTGCAGCGAGTGGAGCGGGCTTTCGCTGGCGAGGATCCAGCCGTCGGCGCCCTGATCCGCAAGTTGGCGGGCGAACGCCTCACCCACGAGCACCCCCCAGGCACCGGCCCCGAGGGCATCGGCCGCAAACGTGCCGCCGTCGAAATGCTCGCCGGGCAGCCCGACGAAGAGGTCGCCCTCGCGCACCTCACGCGAGTCGAAGACAGCGCGCTCGGGGTGCCCAACCGGACCCTCCCGAAGGATCTCCGCACCTGCCTCGGCGGCAATCCGCCCAGCGTCGAGGTGGATCAAGCCAGGATTGTTTCGCGCGTGGCCAGCCGTTCCAGCGCCTCGCGAGCAACCACTCGATCGTCGAGCGCGATGCGACGACCCTCCCCGAGTCCCTGGGTCTGCTCGTGGCCCCTGCCGGTGATCAGCACGAAGTCGCCGGTCTCCGCTTCGCCGATCGCCTCCGCGATCGCCGCCGCGCGATCCGGCTCGACGCGAATCTCGGCCGGCTTCCAGCCGTTGCCCGACGAGTGAGTCCCCTCGACCCCCGCGAGGATCTGCTCGATGATCGCACCGGGATCCTCCGAGTTGGGGCTGTCGGACGTGAGGATGCAGACGTCGGCAAGACGGCGCGCGATCTCCCCCATCAGCGGGCGCTTGTGGGGATCACGATTGCCGCGGCACCCGAACACGGAGATCACCCGCCCGGCGCTGAGTTGGCGGGCGAGGCTGAGGGCACTTTCGAGCGCGCTCGGCGTGTGCGCGTAGTCGACGATGACCGTGAATGGCTGGCCCCCGTCGATTCGCTGCAGCCGCCCCGGAATCTCGTCGACGTAGCGCAGTGCCTCGGCGGCAAAGCCGATCTCGATCCCCATTGCCGCCGCCATGGCAATCGCACATAGGGCATTGTCCGCGTTGAAGTCCCCCGGCAGCGAGATCTCGACCGTGGCCTCGCTTCCCCCGTTCAGGCAGCGGAATCGCGACCCATGCGCGTCGAAGCTGACATCTGCGCCCCTGAGGTCGGCGTCGTGGCCGCTGAGCGAATACGTGAGGCAGTCGATCTCCGAAGCCAGGCGCCTGCCGTACTCGTCGTCGGCGTTCACCACCGAAGTTTGCGGCGCGAGGCCGTCCTGCGGCACGAACAGCTGGCGCTTCGCGGCGAAGTACTCGTCCATATCCGCGTGGAAGTCGAGGTGCTCGAGGCTGAGATTGGTGAACGCGGCGACCTCGATTTGCAGCGTGTCGGCGCGGCGAAGGGCGAGGCCGTGTGATGACAACTCGATCACGCACGCGCGGTCGCCGCCGGCAACCATCGCCCGCAGATCGGCTTCGAGGTCGATCGCCTCGGGGGTGGTGAGGACCGCGTCCCCGTCGACGCCGCCGATAACGTGCTTGATGGTCCCAACGAGACCGGTCTGCGCGCCTGCTCGCTCGAGGATCGTGCGGAGCATGTAGCTGGTCGTCGTTTTCCCGTTGGTCCCCGTGACCGCGGCCATCCGCAGCTCGCGGCTCGGAGCCCCGAAGAACCGAGACGCGATCGGAGCCATCGCCGCGCGAGGATCCGCGACGATCACCTGTGGCACCTCGAGCGGGATCGGATGCTGGACGACAACCGCGGCCGCCCCGCGCTCGCGGGCGTCGCGGGCGAATCGGTGACCGTCGTGCCGCTTGCCTAGCACGCAGAAGAACAGCGTGCCCGGCTCGACCGTCCGGCTGTCGTACGCGAGGCCGGTGATCTCGAGCTGAGGATCGCCGCGCAGCTCGGCGTCGCCGAGGGCACGGGTCAGCTCACCAAGGGTCAGCGAGGGCATTTGCACTTCCGGCGATTCTCTATCAGGTGGGGACAAAAGACGTTGAATACCCGGGATTCGTGAACCGAAGCTCAAGATCCTGCCAGCGGCTTTCGCACCGACGGCTGTACAGAATTGCGCAGCGTCTCACGCGCGACGGCGCGATCGTCGAACGGGATTTTACGGCCATCGGAGAATTCCTGCCCCTGTTCGTGCCCCTTGCCCGCGATGACGACGGCGTCCCCGGGCCCCGCCGCCGCGAGCGCGAGCGCGATCGCGGCGCGGCGATCGGGCTCCACGAGCACGCCTTCGCCGCCGGACGGGACGCCCGCGATGATCTCCTCGATGATCGCCGCCGGGTCCTCGGAACGCGGGTTGTCCGAGGTGACAACGCATGCGTCGGCGACTCGCGCCGCGATCTCGCCCATCAGCGGCCGCTTCTCGCGGTCGCGGTCACCGCCGCAACCGAAGACGCAGATAAGGCGTCCGGAGGTCAGCCTTCGCACCGCTTCGAGCACGTTGCGCAGCGAGTCAGGTGTGTGGGCGTAGTCCACCAGAACCGCAAACGGCTGCCCCTCGTCGATCGGCTCGAGCCGACCCGGCACCCTGGGGGCATCGGCCAGCGCTGAGGCGGCCTGCTCGGGCGCCACCCCCATCGCGCTCGCGGCGGCGGTTGCCGCGAGCGCGTTTTGGACGTTGAAGTCGCCGGGAAGCGGCATCGCGACGAGCGCCTCGCCATCGGGCGTGATGCAGCGAAAGCGCGAGCCGGTGAGGTCGAAGCTGACGTCGACGGCGCGGAACTGCGCCTCCGCGCCGCTCGCCGAGAACGTGAGGCACTCGACGTCGGCGGCGAGCCGGCGTCCGTACGGATCGTCGATGTTGACAACCGCCGCCTTCGGCGGATCGCCGTCGGGCTCGAAGAGCGCTCGCTTGGCGACGAAGTAGTCCTCCATGTCGTCGTGGAAGTCGAGGTGGTCCTGCGTCAGGTTCGTGAACACCGCGACCTCGAAATGGATCGCGTCGGTGCGGTGCAGAAAGAGCGCGTGCGATGAGACCTCCATCGCACAGGCGCGATCGCCCGCGGCCAGCATCGTGCTGAAGTCGGCCTGAAGGTCGATCGCCTCCGGCGTCGTCCGCACCACCTCGGAGACATCGCCCCCCACGACCCGCCTCACCGTGCCCAGCAGCCCAGTCTGGACTCCGGCCCGCTCGAGGATCGAGCGCAACAGGAAGGTCGTCGTCGTCTTCCCGTTGGTGCCGGTGATCCCAGCGACCCGGAGTGTCGCCGTCGGATCGCCGTGAAAGCGGGAGGCGATCGGCGCCATCGCCGCGCGGGCGTCGGAGACGACCGCCTGCGGCACCGCCAGCTCCAGCGGCCGCTCGACGACCAGGGCGAGCGCGCCTCGCTCGACGGCTTCGGGGGCGAAGTCGTGCCCGTCACGCCGCTGGCCGGGCACGCAGAAGAACAGCGTTCCCGGCTCGGCGCGGGCGGAATCGTAGGCGAGGCTGGAGATCTCCACTCCACCATCTCCCCGCAGCTCGGCCGCGCCGATCGCGGTGATCAGCTCCCCAAGCTTCATCGTCGAGAAGTCTGCCCTACTCGGGGGCGATGCCGAGATAGGGCAGCGCAAAGCTTGCGATCTCCGCGAACGCGGGCGCGGCGACGATGCCCCCGTAGTAGCTGCCGCGGGGCTCGTCGACGACGATCGCCACCAGCAGCTGCGGATCGTCGGCGGGCGCGAAGCCGACGAACGAGCCGACGTAGTCGGTCTCTGAGTAGCCGCCGTTCTCGGCCTTCTGCGCCGTGCCCGTCTTCCCGGCGAGAACGTATCCAGGCACGCTCACCTCCGAAGCGGTCCCGCCCGGCGCCAGCACGCCCTCCAGCATCTTCCGCACCTGGGTGGCGGACTTCTCGCTCATCACCCGCTCGCCCTCCACGGGTGGAACTTCCTCTCCGCCCTCGCGCATGATCAGTCGCGGCGGTCGCAGGATCCCGCCGTTCGCGATCGCCGCATAGCCGGCGACCATCTGCATCGGCGTCACCGACAGGCCCTGACCGATCGGGAGGTTGCCCATGCTCGAGCCGTAGTAGTCCTTGGGCTCGAGGACGATCCCCTCCTCCTCGCCGGGAATCGCGATCCCGGTCGGTGCGCCGAATCCGAACCGGCGCACCCAGTAGTCGAAGCGCTCGGCGCCGAGCTCGAGGCCGATCGTGACGGCGCCCACGTTCGACGATTGGGCGAGAATCTCGGCGACGCTGAGGTTGACGGAGCCGCGCGGGTGCGATTCCTGGATCACCCTGTCGGCGACCTGGATCGTCGGCGCGAGGCCGAACATCGTCCGCGGCGTCACCAGCCCCTCCTCGAGCGCGCCGGCGACGGTGAAGGCCTTGAACGTCGACCCGGGCTCGTAGTTGAAGCCGATCGCGCGGTTCAGCAGCTCGCTCTCCTCCGCCGAGCCGAGATCGGTCGGGTCGAGCGGCGGCCAGTTCGCCATCGCAAGCAGATCCGAGGTCTGAGGGTTGATCACGATCGCCGTTGCACCAGCGGGGTGGTACGCCTCGCCGATCCCCGCCAGCACCTGCTCGGTGCGCGCCTGAAGCGAGGCGTCGATGGTGAGCTGGAGCTCCTCGCCGGTCGTCGGCGCGGCGAGCGTGTCGCGCTCGAGCTCGTCGCCGAGCGCGTCGAGCACAACCTCGCGCTCGCCGTCGCTCCCGTGCAGGAGGTCCTCGTAGCCGGCCTCGAGCCCGGTCAGGCCCTGGTTGTCGACGCCGACGCCACCGATCACCTGCGCCGCAAGCACGCCCTCGGGGTACACCCGGCGGCTGTCGGGGAGGATCCCGATCCCCTCGATGTCGAGCTGGCGGACGCGCTCGGCGGTCGACAGGTCGGCCTTCCGGACGAGGTAGGCGAACCCGGAGTCGTCGTCCGAGAGCGTCTCCAGCAGCTCCCGCTCCTCAACCCCGAGGATCGGCGCCAGCTTCGAGGCCGCCCGCGCCGGGTCTTCCACCTGGTAGGGAGTGGCAACGATCGTCGCCGCGTCCTCTGAGATCGCGAGCTCGTTGCCGTTGCGGTCGAGGATCCGCCCGCGCGTTCCGGGAACCACGACCTGCGAGACGTGCTGGCCGCGAGCGTCGGCGCTCAGCTCCCCGCCGCGCACGCCCTGCAGCCACACCGAGCGGACGAGAGCGATCGACAGCAGCAGCAGGAAGATCCCGAACAGCAGCCCGACGCGTCGATCGATCGTGGTCACCGGCGGCTCCGGACGCGGGACCCCATCATCAGGGCGAGGAGAGCTCGCCGCTTCGGATTCGCTCCGCGGCCACCGCCGGGTCGGCGGAAGCTGGATCGACGTAGCGGATCTCCCCCGGCTGGGGAATGATCAGGCCCAGGTCCTGGGCGCGGGCCTCCACCTCGCCGCTGGAAACGTCGGTGGCGAGCTGCGCCCTCAGGGCCGAGATCTCGCGCTCGATCGCGTCCGAGGCGCGCGCGGTCCGTGAGGACGAGGCGCTGAAACTGAGGCTGAGGACGTTCAGCGCGACGATGCCGACCAGCAGCACTCCGACGAGCAGGATCCACAGCCGGCCGCGCATCAGCCGCAGCATGAAGCCGGAATCGGCGAGCCCGCCGACGGCTGTGGCGGTGCGGTGGCCCACGGCCACGGGGATCATCAGGCCGGAGCTCGGGGTGATTCCTCGCCGTCGCGAGCTGGAGGCGCGGGCACGGCCGCGCGCTGCCGTCTTCGCGCTCCGGGGCGCCGCGGGCCTCGCCGAGCGAGCCGTCCGCGGTTGCCCGGAGCGCACCGGGCGGGGGGCGGGTGCGACGCGAGCGCTGGGCGTGCGAACGCGGCGAGCTGCGGCCGATGCTGCCATCAGGCCGGGTCCTCCTCGCGGGGGGTCGGCTCAGCGGGTGCGAGCTTTCGCGCCGCCCGCAGATGGGCTGAGCGGGCGCGCGGATTCTCCGCCGTCTCGGCCGCGGAGGGAGCGATCGCCCGCCGTGTCAGCAGAACCGCCTCGGGCTCCTGGTTGCAGACGCAGACCGGTAGCTCGGGCGGGCAGACGCAGCCGCGGGCGCGGTCGGCGAGAAAGCGCTTCACCCGCCGATCCTCGAGCGAGTGAAAGGAGATCGCGGCGAGCGCGCCCTGCGGACGCAGCAGCTCCCACGCGAGCGGCAGCCCGCGGTCGAGGGAATCGAGCTCCGAGTTGACGGCGATCCTGAGCGCCTGGAAGCTGCGCTTCGCGGGGTGGCCGCGCCCGAAGCGGGCGGCGGGCGGGATCGCGGAGCGGATCGCCTCGACCAGCTCGGAAGTGGTGTCGAACGGCCGCCGGCGAACGATCTCGCGGGCGATCGCGCCGGCGTGCCGCTCCTCTCCGTAGCGGCGGATGACGTCGGCCAAGCGCCGCTCGGGCCACTCGTTGACGACGTCGGCGGCGGTCAGTGAAGTGTCCGGGTCCATGCGCATGTCGAGCGGAGCGTCGTAGGAGTAGGAGAAGCCGCGCTCCCACGTGTCCACCTGAAGCGACGAGAGCCCGAGGTCGAGATATGCGATGTCGAGCTCCACGCCCTCGTCACGCAACTCGACGACCGCGTCGGCGAAGTCGCCGCGGATGAAGCGGGTCTCGCACGAGGCCTCTTGCGCAAACTCCTCGTAGCGCTCCTCAGCCGCCGGGTCGCGATCGACGCAGATCAGCTCGCCCTCGTAGGAGATTCTCTCGGCCATCAGCTCCGCGTGGCCGCCGCCGCCGAATGTGCAGTCGAGGACGACGTCCCCGGGCTGGGGATCGAGCACTTCGAGCAGCTCCGCTGCGAGAACTGGGACGTGGTCGGTTGGCATGTAGGTGAGCGTCAACATCAGGTTTACACCCGTTACAGCGGCCTATTCGCCTCCACCCGCGGTTGCTCCTTCGCCGTCATTCGTCCAGCTCGGCGTCCATGCGCTCGTTTTCCTCCGTCCAGCGATCGGGATTCCAGATCTCGAGCCGGTTCATCACGCCCGCGATCACGCACGGGCCGTCCAGTTCCGCGTACTCGATCAGGCGCTTCGGCAGCCGCAGACGGCCGGCGGAGTCGAGGCTCTCGTCGGTGGAGCGGGAATGAAAGCGTCGCTGCCGTGTGCGGCCCTCGCGGGTGAACGGGTCGAGGTTGGCCAGGAATCGCTCCTCGACCTCGGCGTGCGCCGCAATGGGGTAGACCTCGACGCAGGGATCGAGCCCCTGCGCGAGAACCACCCCGTCGGCCATCGCGGATCGGAAGCGGGCCGGGATCGTGACGCGGTCCTTGGAGTCGAGGCTGTGCTCGTACTGACCGCGAAACGCCACTGCCTCTGCCTCTCTTCTCTAAGCCGTGTCTCGTGTTGCCGGAAGTAGGTGGGCCGGGGAGACGAGGTGGGAGGAACCTCGCCACCCCGGCCCGTGGGAACTGATCGGGTCGACACGCTAACCCACTGAGTCCCACTTTGCAACACAACACGGCGCGCACATGGGAACCGATCCGTCGGACGGAATTGCTACGAGCGGCGGGAAGCGTCGAAAAAGGCTCTGGAAAGCCAATTCGGACGACTCGCGTGACAACGACCGCAAGATCTCAGGTCCCGCTCCTGCAACGCCCTTTGCATACTCTTCGCCGCTGATGGAGGCTCAGGCTCCCCCGCCGCCGACTCCCCAGGACGCCGACGACACCCGCAGCGTCCACCTTCGGCGGCTCTACGGGCACCCGGTCACCCTGAGCCTGACCACGACGCTGGCGATCGTCGCCCTGATCGTCGGCACGCTCGCCGTCTCGCTCGCCGTCGGCGGTGCCGCGGCGCTGGGAGTGATCGTCCTCGCCGCCGTGATCGTCTTCGTCCTCGCCTCGGGCAGGGCTGAGGCGGACTTCTTCCATGCCTACGCCAGCGAGCGGGGGCTGAGCGAGACCGGGCGCAGCGACCTGCCGCCGCTGACCCCGCTCTTGCGCAAGGGCGACAAGCGCAAGGCCGAGCACGTGATGAAGGGGACGCTGCCGGGCGGCTGGGGCGGGACCCTCGGGCACTACACATACACCGAAGTCAGCACCGACTCGAAGGGCAACCGCCACGAGAGCGACTATCACTTCACCATCGCGCTTCTGAACATTCCCGAGGCGGCACCGTTTGCCGGCGAGCTCTACTGCCAGCGCCGCTTCGGCTTTCGCTTCCTCGATGGGGCCGAGGACGTGTTCCGGACCAGGGAGCGGGTGGAGCTGGAGAGCGAGCAGCTCGACAAGACCTACGAGATCTTCGCCGACAAGGGCACCGACCCGAACTGGCTGCGACAGCTGTTCGCGCCGACGTTCATCGTCTGGCTCGCCGAGTCCGCCCCGAATGAGTTCGCCTTCGAGCTCGTCGCCGGGATCCTCGCGGTGAACGTCAAGGACCACCTCGAGAGCGCACTCGAGCTCGACGCGTTCTGCGAAGCGGCGGGCGCGGTGGCCCGCCGCCTCGCCGAGGAGTCGGCCGAGTAAACGAGCTGCTTCAGAATCCGGCCAGCAGCGCGTCTGAGTTCGCGATCAGCGCCGCGGCGATCATCAGCAGCACGGACGGGACGAGGATCAGGGCGACGACGAGCTGGATTTTCGGCGCGGCGCGGGCGGCACGCTCCTCGACCCCTCGCCTCGCCTCCCCGCGAAGCGCGGTCGCCTGCTCACGAAGCTGCTCGGCGAGCGGCGAGCCGTAGCGGCGCGAGCGCTCGAGCGCAGCCGCCAGTGCGCCGACCTCGCGACCGGGAACCCGGGCGCGCATGCTCTCGAGCGCCTCGTTCACCGAGGCTCCGCTGTCCATCTCCGCGACGGCCATCCGAAGCTCGCCTGCCAGAGGCCCGGAGCTGCCATCTGCGATCTCCGCCAGTACCGTGCGCGGGCTGCGCCCGGCGGCGGCGCCGACCCCGAGCAGGTCGAGGGCGTCGGGAAGCGCGCCGACCAGGCGCCGCCGGCGAGCTCTCGCCTCACGCTCGAGCAGCGCATCGGGGGCGACGAAGCCCGCCGCCGGAATCGCGATCGCGACCACCAGCGACAGCCGGCCGGGAGCCGCCGGCGCGATCGTGCTCGCCGTCATCGCCCCCGCAGCCGCACCGGCGAGCTTCGCGGCCATCACCACGACCACCGGCAGTCGGTCCGCGAGCCCTGCGCGTTCGAGCCGCTGCGGAACGCCGAGCCTGATCGCCGCCTCTGCGAGAGAGCGCGCGCGACCGGCCGACATCGCCGCCAGCGCGCGCTCCGCGCCGGCGCTCAGCTCCTCGCCGCGGCTGCCCGCCAGCTCCCAGATCGCGGCTGCAGCGAGCAGCACCGATCCGGCGGCGAGCAACGCGGCGATCACGATCGCCTCGAAATCATTCCGCCACCCGCGAGAGCCGCCTGATCGCTGCGAAGCCGGCGACCTGCAGCCCGGCCGCCGCCGCGAGCAGCATGGCGGAGGCGGGCTCGGCCAGCAACCCTCCCATGAACCCCGGGTTCACGAGCTCGGCAAATAACGCCGCGCCGGTCGGCATCGCCACCACCAGCAGCCCCGTGAACCGGGCCTGAGCGGTCGCCGCCCTGGCGTCGGCGACGACACGGTCACGCTCGGCGCCGGCCGCCGCGTGCCGGCGCAGCAGAGCGGCGAGGTCTCCGCCCCCGAGCTGCTGGGAGGCGAGCGCCGCCGCGAAGGCGTCGACCCGCGGCGAGCGCATTCGGCGCTGCAGCGAGCCGAGCGCGTCCGTCGTCGAGGCACCCAGCTCCAGGTCGGCGCGCATCCGCGCAAGCTCAACCGCAGGCGGCCCCTCGAGGGAACCCGCTGCCGCGGCGAGCGCTCCGCGCACGGACTGACCGGCGGCGAGGGCGTCGGCGAGCGCTGTTGCGACCGAGGGCAGTCCGCGCTCGACGCGGGCGCGGTAGCGCGCTCGCCGTCGGGTCACCACCCAGCTCGCCGCAGCGGGGCCGGCCACCGCCAGCCCCGCGGCCGGGCCCGGCCCGACGATCAGCAGCGCACCGGCGAGCAGCGCACCGGCGCCGAGCGCCGCCAGCCGCCGTTGCTCGTTGCGGCTGGGGTCGTACCCCTCGCGGCCGGCTCGCTTCAGCGGCTCCAGCGAGTCGCGGAGCCAGCTCGCCAGCGCCGGCGTTGCGTGCACCGCCTCCCGCACGGCGATCGCGCCGAGCCCGCCGGCGAGAGCGGCGAGCAGCACCGGAGCGATCGGCGTCATGGGCGCTGCCAGTGCACCCTCACCCCCGCTCCACCGGCGGACTGGACCACCTCAGAGGCCTCGGAGACAAGCCGGGCCCCGTCCTCGCTCCGTCGCATGTGCACGAGCAGATCGAGACCGCGGGAGAGCTGCTCGCGGATCGCGCCGTGCGGCAGGCCGAGATCGGCCATCAGCGCCAGCGTCTCGAGCCGGCTGAGCGCATCCTCGGGCGAGTTCGCATGCACGGTGGACAGCGCTCCGTCGTGCCCGGTGTTGAGAGCAGAGAGCAGGTCAAGCGCTTCCGGGCCTCGTACCTCGCCGATCACGATTCGATCCGGACGCATTCGGAGCGCGTTTCGGAGCAGGTCCCGAATCGTCACCTCTCCCCTACCCTCAACGCTCGCGGGCCGGCTTTCCAGCCTGACGACGTGCGGCTGCTGCAGGCGAAGCTCGGCCGCGTCCTCGATCGTCACGACCCGCTCGTCCTCGCCGATGAAGCGCGAGAGCGCATTCAGCAGCGTCGTCTTCCCCGACCCCGTGCCGCCACTGATCAGGATGCTGCGCCGGTCGCTGACGGCGGCCTGGAGCAGGTCGTGAAGGTCCGGGCTGAGCGTTCCCGACTCGACGAGCTCGTCGGGCCCGGGGCGCGTGGCCGGGAAGCGGCGAATGGAGACGGACGGTCCGTCAACGGCAAGCGGCGGGATCACGACGTTCACGCGTGATCCGTCGGCAAGCCTGGCGTCGACCATCGGATTCAGCTCATCGACCCGGCGCCCGAGCGGAGCCAGGATTCGCTCGATCGCGTCGCGCAGCTCGCGATCGGATTCGAACACGACCTCGGTGCGCTCGATCCGGCCCGCGCGCTCCACATACACGTTCTCGGATCCGTTCACCATCACCTCCTCGACCAGCGGATCCGCGAGCAGCACCTCGAGTGGGCCCAGCCCCACCGTCTCGCGCAGGATCAGCTCCCTGATGCGGAGCCTCCGGCCCGCCGACAGGATCTCGGCCTCGCGGTCCACCAGCTCGGTGACCGCGGACTCGAGATCGGACCCGAGCGGGCGCCCGGCGGCGGCATCCGCCCGCCGCTGCTCCATCAGCATCCGGCGCAGATCGCCGGCAAGCGCTCCGATGTGGCGATCGTCGGCGCTTCCCACTTCCGCTAGAAGCCCGCCGGCGCCGGCGACGCCCCGTGCGCCCGAATAGGGTGATCGGAGATGGCACAGATCGAGGTTCTGGAGGAAGACATCACGACCCTGGACGTCGACGCGATCGCCAACGCCGCCAACACCCAGCTCGCCCACGGAGGCGGCGTCGCGGCGGCGATCTCGCGGGCCGGTGGCCCGGAGGTCCAGCGCGAGAGCCATGAGAAAGCGCCGGTCGGGCTCGGGGAAGCCGTCGAGACGACGGCGGGAGAGATGCCGTCGAGATGGGTGATCCACGCGGCGACGATGGAGCTCGGGGGGCCGACCTCAGGCGAGATCATCCGCCGGGCGACGGCGAGCACGCTCGCGAAGGCCGACGAGCTGGGCGCGAAGTCGCTGGCGCTGGTCGCCTTCGGCACCGGCGTCGGCGGCTTCCCGGTCGAGGAGGCCGCCCGCATCGAGCTCGAGGAAGTGCGCCGCCACCTCGCCGAGGACAGCGGCCTGGAGCGAATCGTCTTCGCGGTCAGGGGCGAGGAGGCGAAGCGCGCTTTCGAGAGCGCCTGAAGCTGCGCAACCGCGGTCGGTTTGCGATGTTAGTGTCTGTTGCACGGGGTTCGCCCGACGGACCGAGGCGAACCCGCGGTAAGGCCAAGCAAGGAGGCACAGGTGCAGGAATCGGGTCGACGGATTCCATTGGCGGCGATGGCGGCCGCGACTGCGGTGGTCGCGCTCGCGCTACCGGCGCTGGCGTTCGCACACCTCGAGCGACCCTCCTACTGGCCCGACCCCGCACCTGACAACACCGTCAGTCCGCCGGCCGGCGGAGAGGTGCCGACGGCGCGCTCGCTGGAGTCGGCCGTCACCGGCGCGGGCCCGGGCGAAGTGCTTGTGGTCTGCCAGGGCACCGCGGGGACCGACTCACTGGACGCTCTCGAGACCTCGCTGACCAAGGCAGTCAAGAACGGTTACCGGCTGCGACCGAGCCAAGACAAGATCAAGGTCTCGAAGCAGGATGCCAACGAGCTGCGCGAGATCAACGCAGCACTCGCGGACCAGTGCCAGTACGACTCGGTCCAGCAGGCCGTCTTCGACACGGGCAACAACGACCGGATCGTGATCATGCCCGGCCACTACACCGAGCCGGAGTCACGCACCGCACCCGAGAACGACCCGACCTGCAACCCCAGCCTGCTTCAGGAGGACGCGAGCGGGGACCTCGCCCCCAGCTACGAGTACCAGGTCACCTGCCCCAACGACCAGAACCTGATTTACGTCCAGGGGCGCGCCGTCGTCGGCGATCCGCCCCAGCCGCCGCTGTCGGACCGGCAAGGGATCCCCGCCCAGGAGCTGGGGCCTTGCGTGCGCTGCAACCTCCAGATCGAGGGCAGTGGCGTCAAGCCAGAGGATGTGATCCTGGACGGGGGCACCGACTATGAAGGCAACGGGGTAAGGGCGAAGCCCGGCGGTTACGCCAAGGATGTGGTGCTTCGCGTTGACCGTGCCGACGGGTTCGTGGGACGCAACTTCCTGATGCGGGGGGCGCAGGAGCACGGCTTCTACAACGAGGAGGTCGACGGCGTCCTGCTCGACCGCGTGAAGTTCTTCTGGGCAGCCGACTACGGCCACCTCAGCTTCACGTCCGACCACAACCTCGTCCAAAACTGCGAGGGGTTCGGCGCCGGCGACGCGGCCGTCTATCCCGGCGCCTCGCCCGAGACGGGCTCGCAGGCGACGGGCTTCTATCCCGATGCCCCGCGCGCGAACACGACGATCACCAAGTGCGACATGCATGGCTCTGCGCTCGGCTATTCGGGCTCGATGGGCAACGCCGTGCGGATCACCAACAACCACATCTACGGCAACTCGACCGGCATATCGAGCGACACACTCTCGGCCGCCGGCCACCCCGGGTTCCCGGCAGACAGCTCGGAGATCGACCACAACTACATCTACTCCAACAACCTCGACCTCTACCGAGACAACGCCCCCATCGACATCCTGGTCGGCGTGCCGATCGGCACCGGGATCATCTACCCCGGGATGAACGACGCCGACGTCCACCACAACTGGATCTTCGACAACTGGCGCGACGGCGCGATGCTGTTCGCCGTGCCCGACGCGCTCACAAACGGCGGTGGCGCCGAGGGGGACATCTTCCCCGGCGTCTCATGCTCCGGAGCGCCCGCAAACGGGCTCTCGACATCGTGCGGCAACCGCTTCCACCACAACAAGGTTGGCCGAGCACCGAATGGGGTCAGGTTCCCCCCGAAGGCGCTCAACAAGTTCGGCAACGTCCACGCGATCGGCGACAACGGGCCCACGGTGCCGAACGGAACCGACTTCTGGTGGAGCGAGTTCTTCGCCTCGAACACCGGCAACTGCTGGTTCGCGAACACCGGTAGCAGCGGGACGGCGGCGAGCGTGACGGGCCCGGGCGAGGCCGGCCGTCTACCGGCGGATCCACCTCAGGTGCTGCCTTCCGACTGCGCGACGAGCGTCGGCAACGACGATATTGCCAAGCTGGCGTACCTGGTCGATTGCGGGGACGGCCCCGACGAGGACACCGGGCCGAACGACTGTGACTGGTGGACCGTGCCGCCGCAGCCGCGCGCGAACAACCCCTGATGCGCACGAGCCACACCGGCTGGCGCGCGCTGGCCCTTGTCGCGGCTGTGGCCCTGCTCGGGGGCTGCGGTGCGGAGGCGCAAGGCGGCGACGCTCCCTCCGAGGCGGTTGACGAGGAGGGCGTCGGCGAGATCGTCAGGGCAGGCTCGACGGCCCAGTTCGCGAACTGCCGGGACTGGCGCCAGGGAACGAAGGCTGAGCGCTACGCGACGATCGAGGACCTGCGCGGCCAGCTCACCCCGCAGACGTCGGAGACGGCATCATCCGACCTCAGCGACGAGGACGCATACGAGAAGTTCCAGCACACCTGTGCCCCTGACTTCTCCGACAGCCTCCGCCTCTACAAGCTCTACGTCCACTTCCAGGCCTTCGCCCCGCTGAGCGCCGAGCCGTAGGCGGTCTCGCGCTCAGCCGCCTGCCGGAATCAGTCGCACTGCCCGCGCGTAGCTCTCCGCGTCGATCAGGCGCAGCGCCTGCTCGCGGGTGAGGGCGAGTGTGGCGATGTGAGTCGTGAGCGCCGGGACGTCCCCCGTACCGAGGTCGCCGGCATCGATCAGCGCCAGCAGGGGCACTCCGGCGGCGGCGACGTAGGTGCGACCGTCCCCTACGCCGGGGCCGGGCTCGGTGGTCACGATCACGTCCACCCTGCTCTCTCCCGACCCGTCAGCGGCTCCGGCGGCAGCCAGGGCGTCTGCGCCGCTGACCTCGATCTCGACGGGATTGAGATCGGCCGGAAGCACCGGCTCGTGCGCCTCGGCCGTCCGCGGAACCCTGAGCTGATCGCTGGTCACATATGCGCCGGAGGAGATCGTTACCGCCGGCTCTCGCCCGATCGCCTCCGCCGGCGATGCCAGCGCGGCCGCCGGCACGAACCGATCCGGCACCCTGCGCACCTCCAGCGACCGCTCCACCGTCCGGGCCGTGATCTGCTCCCGGGCCGGCAGTTGCGAGGTCGCCACCAGCACCGGGCGCAGCTCCCCGAGCTGCCGCTCGACCGAGGCGCCGTAGCCACCCGCGAGCGCGGCGGCAAGCGCGGCACAGAGCAGGGCCGCGACCAGAAAGGTGAACGCGCGGGCGCGCCGGCTCACGTTGCGACTGCGGTCCCGTGGGCCCGCCGCGCGAGCGGAAGCTCGAGCACCCCGACGGCCCACCCCGCGGAGCAGTCGAAGAGGAACCGGCCGCCGTGAGCGCTGGCGATCGCGGAAACGATCCGCAGCCCGTGTCCGCGGGCCTTCGACCCTCCGGCGAGCGCGCCGCGGTTCGGGAGCTCCCCGCCGCCACCGGTGCTCCTGACGCGATTGCGGACGCTGAGCCTCAGTCCCGCTGCGCAGGGCGCCGCCTCCACGATCACCGGGGAGTGCCCGTGCTCGAGAGCGTTCGCGATCAGGTTGTCCAGCGCCTGCGCCAGCCGGCGCGTATCGACCACGGCGCGAGCGTCTCCCGCCGACCACAACAGCTCCACCCCCGCACTCGAGTCCTCCGCCTGGGATCCCCAGCGTCCCACCGCCGCCTCCACCAGCGGGCGCAGCTCGACGCGCCGGAGCAGAAGCCCGGGCGATGCGCCGAGGAACCCGCGCTGGAGGTCCTCGAGAGCGGGCAGCGCGGCCTCGAGCTGGCGCGCCATCGCCGCCTGGTCACCTGCCAGGGCCATGGCCTGCAGCGGGCGGCGCAGCTCGTGCAGTGCGTCGGCGACCCGGGCCCTCATCGCGCGATTGCGGACGTGGCAGCGGGCGAGCAGACATCCGAAAGCGAGAGAGAGCGCCCAGCCGGCGAGGAGCAGCTCGAACGGAGCACTCAACCGACGAACCCTCCCGCCGGCCCGTCGACGAGCCTGTACCCGACTCCCCAGATATTGACGACGAAGCGCGCAGCCTCCGGGTCGAGCTTTCGCCGCAGGCGGCTTGCGTGCGAGTCGAGGGTCCGGGTGCGGCCCATGGAGCGAAACCCCCACACGTCGCGGAGCAATTCGGTCTTCGTGAACACGCGCATCGGCTCGGCCGCCAGCGTCCGCAGCAGCTCGAACTCCTTGTTCGAGAGCTGCACCCGGCGCCCGTCGACCTGCACCTCCCTCGTTGTCGGGTCGACGAGCAGACCGCCGACGCGGAGCGGACCCAGCCGCCGTCCCTGCCGCCTTCGCAACACCGTCGCCACCCTCGCCCGCAGCTCCGGATACGCGAACGGCTTTGGGAGGTAGTCATCGGCCCCCTCCATCAGCCCGCGGACACGATCGTCGGCGCCGGCGCGACCGCTGAGCACGATCACGGGGAGGGTGACGTCGTAGCGCCCGCTGAGCCCATCGGCCGAGCGAATCTCCCGCAGCACGTCGAGACCGGAGGCGTCGGGCAGGCCCAGGTCCAGGAGCAGCAGGTCGGGGTGGCGGAAGTGGCAGAGGCGCAGCGCGTCTGCGGCCGACGGCGCCGGCAGCGTCCGGTAGCGGTCGGCGGTCAGGTGGTCGCACAGCAGCTCGAGCGTCGCCGCGTCGTCCTCGCAAACGACGATCGTGGCCAGCTCCGAGACCTCGGGCAGCATCAGCACTCCGCCGGAAGCTCCAGCACCGCGGCCGCCCTGCGTTCGAGCACGATTCGCCGACGGGGCACGGCGAGGCGGACTCCGACGACATCGCCCCGATCAGAGAGGAAGTAGAGGTCGAGCGCAAAGCGCATCCCGAACGTGTGCACGCTGCGGCAGCGCCGGATCAGGAGGCCGGGACCAGCCTCCGCGGCATTGAGGCGGGAGAGACCGAGCAGCCGGGCTCGCCATCCAGTGGCGACCGGGAAGAGGCTGCCGAGGACCTCCGCCCGCGGCAAACCTCGAAGTCTCGGCGCTTCGCCCACGTCCCCGAAAAGCCCGCACCGTGCTCCTCCGCCCCCCCTCGCCAACCGGTGCAAGTGCACGTTCAGGAGCCACCGGGACTGGACTCGACCCCCGCCCATGCGCAAAGATGCGGCCCACCTCTGGAGCGGGCGTCAATGGGAGGCCCCGGAGGCGAAGAGAAGAAGCGAAATCAGTGGAGAAAGCAGCCCGCAGAGGAAACTACGATTCCGGAGCCGATTACGTACTGGAGTACGGTGAGCTCCGCTTCTCCTTCAACGAAGAGGACTTCGCGCAGCGGGTCGAGCAAGCGGCGGTGAAGCTCGATTTCGTCGAGCAGGGCCTCGGTGCCGGCGAGCTCCACGACCTCCTCGACCTCGCCGTAAACGGAGAGATCACCGAGCCCGCATCGGAGCTCGGCCGCCACGTGAACGAGAACTGGCGCGAGCTGGTCGGGCCCTCCGACCGCAGCCTTGTGCACTGGATCCGCCGGCTCGTCTTCCGCGGAGCTTGGCTCGATCAACGGGTCAAAGAGGGCGAGCTCGACGTGATCTTCGACGAGTACTCACAGAGCTTCGGCTACGTCCAGCCCGAGCGCGGCGAAGACCCGATCGAACTCTCACGCGAGCCGTCCTGGAAGAAGCTCGCCTACCGCCGCTGACGGCGCCCGGCGGTCAGCGCTCGATGCGCCCGGCCGGCGTTCGTAGGTAGCCTGCTCGCTCCGGGGCAGCAACCGACCAAGGAGGTTCAGATGTCAGTCGAGCGCGATCTGGCTCAGTTCGCGGAGACCGAGACGCAGGAGGCGTTTTCTCTGCAGAGCTCGAAGATGCTCAAGGTCGAGCTGAAGGACGTGACGATCCAGGCGAAGCTTGGCTCGATGTGCGCCTACCAAGGCGAGGTCAACTTCGAGCACGCGGGCAGTGGCGGCCTTCAGCGGATGATGAAGAAGGCGGTCAGCGGCGAGGGCACGCAGCTGATGAAGATCTCCGGCAGCGGAGAGGTCTTCCTCGGAGACCTGGCGCAGGAGATCCACATCCTCAACCTCGAGAACGACTTCATCACCTGCAACGGCGCAAACTTGCTCGCGTTCGAGGACGGGATCGAGTGGGACATCAAGAAGGTGGAGGGCCTTTCGGGGATGCTGAGCGGCGGGCTCACCAACATGGAGCTGAAGGGCACGGGAATGGTGGCGCTGGTCTCCGACGGCAGCCCGATGCTGCTCCAGGTCGATGAGCACCCGACCTACGCTGACCCGTCGTGCGCGATCACGTGGTCGAGCGGCGTTCGCAGCGACGTGAAGACCGACGTCAACCTGAAGACGCTGATCGGCAAGGGTTCGGGAGAAAGCCTCCAGCTCGCCTTCTCGGGCTCGGGATGGGTCCTGATCCAGCCCTCCGAAGGTCCCGTTGCCGGAGCAACGGGCGCCTCGGGCGGCGGCTCGGCGCAGAACACGCAGGGCGGCGCGCTCGGGCAGCTCGGCGGACTGCTCGGCCGCTAGCGAAGAAGCCCCGGCACCGAAACAGCGGCTACTACAGCGAGGCGAGAAGCTCGGCGTTCGTCGCCGAGCGCTCGATCAGCTCGCGAAGCATCGCGGCCGCGTCGCGAGCCGGGATCTCCGCGAGCATCGTCCGCAGCCTCCGGGCCGGCTCGAGCTCGGCGGGGTCGCGGATCTCCTCCTCGTTCGAGACCCGGCAGCCCGCGACGTCGAGCGCCGGAAAGACACCCAGCGCAGCCAGCTGCGGGTCGAGCGTGATCAGCGCGTTCTCGGTCGTCTCGACCGCGCTACGAGCCTGATCGGAGCCCTCTCCGAGGACGGTCGCGATCACTGTCAGCGACCCAGCCTGCTCTTCCATCAGCTCACGGCCGGAGCCGAAGAGGCGCTTGGGGTCGGCGCCGTCGCGTCGCGAGCCGGCAAGCCGCGAGAGCGAGTCAACCAGCAACACCGGATCGGCGCCGGCCTCCGCGCGCCGGCGCGCGTGGGCGAGCGCCAAGGCTGCTATCCGTCCCTGCTCGGCGGGCGTGGCGTCGGCGGTCGCGATCGCCAGCCGCGCACCGGGAAGCTCCTCGCGCCAGCGGGTCGCCTCCTCGGGTCGCTCGTCGACCAGCAGGACGATCAGCTCGGCGGCGGCGTTTGCCTCCAGCGCCCTCGCCATGCTCGCAGCAGAGTGGTGCGGCCCGAGCGCGGCGGCGATGCCACCAGGACCCGCTGCCCGAGGGCGAGCGGCGCCAGCAGATCCACCGCCCGCAGGAGTACCTCCGGCTCGCCTGCGCCGGTGCTCGCGATCTGAAGCCGGCGGCGCGGCGTCACTGCCGTCAGCGAGTCAAACTCGCTCCGCTCCGCTCCGGGCTCGGCTCCGTTCACGCTCTCGACGTGGACGAGCGCCCGGTGGCGCTCGCCGCGCTGCGGCTCTCGCGCCGGGCCCGAGATCTCGTCGCCGGCCCGCAGCTCGCAGCGGCGGATCTGGGAAGCGGAGATGTAGACGTCGCCCTCGGCGGCCTCGAGGCCGTTTAGGCGAAGGAAGCCGAAGCGCTGCGGCATCAGGTCGAGAACACCGCTCACGTCCTCGGTCGGCCCCTCGTCTCGGGGCTGCTCCTCTCGCTCGTCTCTTCCTCGCCGCGGCTGTTCGGCGCCCAGCGCCTCGAGGAGCTGTTCGCGCCTCAGCAGACGGTAACCCGGCACGCCAAGCGCAGCCGCTTCCGCGTGCAGCTCGGCGAGGTGCTTGTCAGCGAGATCCGGCACTGCCGGGCGCCAGGATATCCGTGCCCGTGCTCGAGCCTCGGTCAGGCAGCTTCGGCCAGGCGCGCCGGCTCGCGCGCCGCGGTCAGCTCGCCGAGCCACTGCGCGAACTCCGGACGCGACTGCCAGTCGCGGCGGAATTGCTCGGCGCCCGCTTCGGTGAGCGGGTGGGCGAGCATCTGGCGCAGCACTTTCGCCGGAATCGTCGCGATCTCGCAGCCGAGCTTGGCGGCGGTGAGCGCATGCTCCGGGTGACGGATGGAGGCGGCGATGATCTGCGACCTGACGCCCGCGGCGCGGAAGCAGGCGGCGATCTCGGCGACGACGGCGGCCGAGTCGACCGAGATGTCGTCAAGACGCCCCATGAAGCACGACACATAAGTGGCGCCCGAGGCGGCGGCGAGCAGCGCCTGGCTGGGCGAGAAGACAAGGGTCATGTTCACCGGGATGTCCTCGTCGGTGAGCGCGCGCGTGGCGGCGAGACCCTGCTCGCAGAACGGGACCTTCACCGTGACGTGCTGGTGCAGCTCGCGGAGCGCCCGGCCCTCCGCGATCATCCCGCCGGAGTCCTCGGAGACGACCTCCGCGGACACGGGACCGTCGACGAGGTCGCAGATCCGGCGGATGATCTCGCCCGGGTCACCCTGCTCCTTTGCCAGCAGGCTCGGGTTGGTAGTGGCCCCCGCGAGGACCCCCCAGTACGCGATCTCCTCGACTTCGGCGACGCTGCCGGTATCGATGAAGAGCCTCACGCGGCCTACGTTATGCCACCCGCCGGATCGATCCCCTCGGCCGCGGCCTGCTCGACCCAGGCCTCGGCCTCACGCTTTCGGCGCGCCTTCGACCAGCCCAGCTCCTCCCCCATCGCATCCGCGATCGGCGCCACCGCGTCGGCGGTCCGCAGCTCGGGAGCGGCGAGGATCCCAAGGCGGGTTCGCCGCAGCAGCACGTCGGCGATCGACCGGGCCTGCTCGAGGCGGGCGGCGATCACGGCCTCGGCGAGCAGATCGGGACGATCGGCGACGATCGGCGAGCCGAGCTTCGGGTTCTCGGCCGCGACCTTGAGCACGTTGCGGGCGGCGTGGCCATATCGGAAGCTGAGCTGCTCGGCGACGGGATCGGGGACCAGGCCGGTGTCGAGCCCGGCCGGCGGCTCGAGGTCCTCGGGCCGCGCGCTCATCCCCAGCGGGATCTCGGCGGTCCGGCAGGGAGCCTCGCGTCCCTCCCGATCGACGAGCCGATCGACCGCCTGCTTCGCCATCCGTCGCCAGGTGGTGAGCTTGCCGCCGGTGATCGTCAGCAGCCCGGACGAGGTCTCATACAACTCCGCCTTGCGCGAGATGTCCACCGACTTCTTCGGGTCGCCGGTCGAAATCAGTGGGCGCACGCCGGCGTATGAGCCGCAGAGGTCCCCGAGGCCGAGCTTCGTCTCGAAATAGGCGTTGACGGCGTCGAGCAGGTATTCGATGTCCTCGCCGCTCGGCTCGACGTGGCGAAGGTCGCCCTCGTAGTCGCGGTCCGTCGTCCCAATCAGGACGCGGCGGTACCACGGCAGGGCGAAGATCGTCCGCCCCTCGCCGGCGGGGACGACGCAGGCGCCGTTCAGCGGCAGCAGATCGAGCGGGACGGTGACGTGGGTGCCGCGAGAGGGAGCGATCCGCGGCACCTCCTCCTCGCCGAGAATCTCGGCCGGCCGGATCCGGTCCGCCCACACGCCGGTCGCGTTGACGACGTTGTCGGCGGCGATCTCGAAGCGCTCGCCGGTCTCGCCGTCGATCGCCACCACCCCGGCCGCGCGCCCCTCCTCGTCCCGCAGCTCGGCAACCTCGGCGCGGTTGATCATCACGGCGCCGAAGCGCTCGGCCTCGCCCAGGACCGTGAGCACGAGTCGGACATCGTCGGTCTGGCAGTCGTAGAACATGTAGGCGGAGCCGGGCTCGCGGCCGGCCAAGGCGGGAAGCAGCTCGACCACCTCCTCGGCGGAGATCGTGCGGTGGCGGTCGGGCGCCCAGTAGTCCTCCACGTCCTGGCGGGCGGCCCCAGAGCGCCTCGAGCGGCCGACGCGGGTGCTGGCCATGACGTCGTACATGTTCAGGCCGATTCCGATCCGGCGGTCGCGGCGGTCCTCGCCGAGGGTTGGGACCAGAAACGGGGTCGGGTAGACGAGATGTGGAGCCAGCTGGACCATCAGCTGGCGCTCGAGCAGGGCCTCCCGGACCAGGCCGAGATCGAAGTTCTGCAGGTAGCGAAGCCCGCCGTGGACCATCTTCGAGGAGCGGCTCGAGGTCCCGCAGGCCCAGTCGTCGCGCTCGGCGAGGGCCACGGAATAGCCGCGCGAGGCGGCGTCCAGGGCGACCCCGGCGCCGGTGATGCCGCCGCCGATCACGACCACGTCGAAGCGCTCCCCCGTCACCGCCTCGAGTGCCTTCTCGCGCGAGATCACCAGGTGTCCATCAGTCGAGATAGGTGACGAAGGACTCGGGCGGCTCGCGCTCAGGCACGCGCTGCTCCTGCACCGGGTTGCCGAGGTGGATCAGGCTGACGAAGCGCTCGCCCTCCGCGAGCCCGACGGCTTCGCGCCCGGCGTCGGTGCGCAGCACCCCGGGCGTTCGCCAGTAGCCGGCGAGCCCGCGGGCGTGTGCCCCGAGGAGGACGATGTAGGCGGCGCAACCGGCCGCGAGCAGGTCCTCCTCCGCCTCGATCGGATCGTCGCTGGTCTCGCACGAGCACACCACCAGCGTCGGGGCGCGGTCGAGCTTCGCAGCGGCCTCCGGGCCGGCAGCCTGCTTCAGCCGCTCCAGGGCCTCGGGCCCGAGGACCCGGAAGCGCCAAGGGTTCGTCAGGTGGTGGTTGGGCGCCCAGCGCGCGAGCTCGAACAGCTCGTCGAGGGTCTCGCGCGCGACGCTCTCAGGGCGATAGGCCTTGTGCGTGCGGCGGGTGCGGATCGCGGTGTCTGCGTCCATCAGGCCGCCTGCTGCTCCTGGGAACCCCGGCGCAGCTCGGCGAGCCCCTGCTCACGGGTGATCACCGGCGAATAGCCGAGCTCGTCGCGGGCGCGGGAGATGTCGATCGTGCACTCCAGCGAGGAGACCCAGACCGCAAAGCGGGTAAGCGGCGGGACGCCCTTGAGGGGAAGCGCTCGCCAGACCGTCTCGCTGACCGCGGCAACCGAGCGAGCGAGCGGCGTCGGCACGTTTCGCGTCGGCGCGTCGACTCCCTGCGTGGCGAGCAACTCCGTGACGAAATCGCGAAATACGACGGGCTCGCCATCGGTGACGAAGTAGGCGCTGCCGGGCTGACCACGCTCAGCGGCCAGCATGAGGCCTTCGACGGTGTTGTCGATGTGTGTTGTGTCGGTCAGATGGCGGCCGCCGCCGACCCACGCGAAGCGCCCGGCACGGACCATCTCGACCATCGCCGGAAGCAGCGAGGTATCACCCCGCCCCCAGACGAACCTGGGGCGGAGCACAACGGTCTCGTATCCGTGGCGGTTCGCGTCGCGGACAAGTGCTTCCGCCCTCGCCTTCGTCGAGCTGTAGATCGCGGAGGAGTCGGGGCGCAGCGGCGCCGTCTCGTTCACCTGATGCAGCGGCTGGCCGGCGAGCAGCGCGGCCTCGGTTCCGACGTGAACGAAGCGGCGAACGCCGGCGCTCGCGCAGCCCTCGAGCGCGTTCGCGGTCCCCTGCACGTTGACGCGCTCGAACTCCTCCCGCGGGCCCCATTCCGAAACGGTCGCGGCGGCGTGAAAGGCGACCTCGCAACCATCGGCGCCGGCCGCGATCGCCTCGGGCTCGGAGAGCTCGCCCCGTACCGGCTGAGCGCCCAGCGCCTCCACCTTTTCCGCTGCTGCATCCGAGCGGGCCAGCGCGCGCACGCCGACCCCCTCGCCCACGAGGCGCTCGGTCAGCGCACCGCCGACGAAACCGGAGGCGCCGGTGACGAAGGCGGTGGTGAAGGACGGCACCCGGGGGACTGTACGTCAGGGCAGGCGGCGGCGATACCAGAGATAGCCGGCCACCATCGCGAGCGCGAGCGCGCCAAAGGCGGCGGCGAGATAGGACGCCGCGCTGCCGTCGTTCGACTCGCCGGAAGCTGGGGTTAGAGCGGTCCCGGCGTCGCCGTCGGCCTCCCCGACAGGGATCGTGGTTGCGTCCGAGCCGGCGGAGGGACCGTTCGAGCCCCCGGCGTCGTCCGAGCCACCGCCGCTCCCGCTGCCGCCGCCGCGAGCACCGTCCGCGGGGCCGGCACCTGAACCGCCACCTGACCCGCTCCCGCCGCCGTCGGACCCTTGCGCGGTCCCTCCCGCCCCGCCCGACCCGGCGGCGCCGGCGCGCGGACTCGATGAGGTGGGCGCGCGTGCCACCACCGGCAGCGGGAACGGTTGCCGGCTCACGGCCAGCAGCGCCTGCGCGGTCACCCACACGGGCGTCTGGTCGCTGGAGGCGGAGTAGCGGTAGTGGCCGTCCGAGGCCTGGCGGGCGGCCAGGAAGTCGAAAGGATCGTCGCCCCCGCGCCGGACATCGGCGGGGTCGACACCGAACGACCACAGCCCCTGCACGCAGTAGGCGGTGGACTGCGAGTTCGGCGTGCCGCCGCTTGTCAGCGCCCAGCCGCCGCCACGGAGTTGATTTCGCTTCAGATAGGCGACGGCACGCTCGGCTACCGAGCTGCCACCCAGACCCGCCGCCGCGAGCGCCTGCAATACCGCGCCCGTGGAGTCAGGATCTGTTTGGGTCCCGACCACCGCTCCCCAGCCACCATCGCGGGATTGCGCTCGGCGGAGCCAGTTGGCTGAGCGCAGCAGGTCGGAATCCGGCACGCCGGCCGCCGCCAGAGCGAGAACGCCGAATGCCGTCAGGTTGGGCCAGGCTCGAAACGACCCGTCCCGGCGGCGGCGATCGCGAAGCGTCTCGACGAGGTCGCGGCCGGCGAAGTCATCGGAGTCGAGGCCGGCGGCTTCGAGCACGAGGATCACGCGCTGGATGTCGTTGGTCGAGCGGATCTCGCCCGAGTGCGCTTGGAGGTAGTCGATCGGCGTCCGCCCATCGCGGGAGACGTCCAGGGGGTTGCGTCCCGCCGCCTCCAGCGCAAGCGCCGCCCATGTCGTCATCTCCAGGTTGGACTCGGCACCGATCTCGATCCCGAAGCCCCCATCGGCGTTCTGCGCGCCCTCCAGCCACGCCGCGGCGCCGTCGGCTCCCTGCGCCCTGGCCTCCGAGGGGAGCCCGCCCGCGCCTGTCACCAGGACGATCGCGAGCAGAGATGCGCTGAGGGTTGCCGCCGCGCCCGCGGCAGCCCGTCGCGGCCCTCCCTCCCGCCAGGTCACCTCCATCCGGGAGCGGAAGCGCAGCAGCATCCGCACCAGCGCGGGCCCGGCGATCAGCGCGAAGACCACGTTGCCCGCCGCGTGCGCGATGTTGAACGGCACCCCCCGCGCCGACAGCGCCAGGTAGCGATCCAGCGATTGCTCCCCTCCGTACGTGACCATCACGGAGAGGTCGAGCAGGGCCCCGTAGGCGAGTCCCGCGATCCCGCACCACGCCGCGAGCCAGAAGCGGCCGAGGGTGCGGCCCGAGAGCCGGGCGAGCACCGCTCCCCCGACTCCGACCATGCCCCACCCAGCCATCTGCCACGGGGTCCACGGCCCTTGCCCTAGCCAGAAGTTCGAGACCAGCGCCGCCAGCGCTCCGATCGCGAAGCCCGGCGCGCCTCCGAGCGCGTACCCGCCCAGGAGCACGATGTCGGTCGTCGCGACGACGTTCGGGATCGGCGCCAGGGCGACGCGGCCGGCGACCGCGAGCGCAACCAGCGCCGCCACCATCGCCACCAGCTTCGCCGAAGGCTTCGAGCGCTCGTACCAGACCGCGCCGCCGGCGAGGACGATGGCCAGGAGCCCGAAGCTCGCGAGCTGCCAGCTCACAATCGCGCCCCCTCCAGGGCGCGAATCAGCTCCGCACCCTCGCTTGGCGACACGGCTCCGGACGCGCCAAGGATCCGGGCGACCTCGGTGGCGAAGTACCAGCCACCTGAGAGCACCTCCTCGCGAGATCCATCCGCGATCACCTCTCCGCCGGCCAGCAGGACGACGCGGTCGCAGAACGACGCCGCGAACTCGACGTCGTGCGTCGCGATCACTACAGCCGCCCCCGCTCGCGCGAGCTCCCCCACCCGGACGGCGAGATCGTCCTTGCGCGCCCGGTCCATGCCCCGCGTCGGCTCGTCGAAGCAGACGCCGCCCGGCAGCGCTCCGCCCGCCCGCCCGGCGACCACGATCGCCAGGGCCAGCCGCTGGCGCTCGCCGCCCGAGAGATCGCGGGGATCAAGATCGCTTGCCCACTCGAGGCCGACGCTCTCCAGCGCCCGGCGCCCCTCCTCGCCCGGGAGCTCGTCGCCGACACGCTCGCGAACGAGGAAATCGGCCGGGTTCTGCGTCAACAGCGAGCAGCCGCGCGGCGCCGAGACGCCGCCGCCGGTCGCCGGAATCACCTCCGCGCAGGCCCGCAGCAGGGTGCTCTTGCCGGCGCCGTTGCGGCCCATCAGGGCAACGCGCTCTCCGGGGTTGACCGTCAGGTCGACGCCGCGGAGGACTTCGGCCGGTCCCTGGCCGGCGTCAAGCTCGACCCAGAGGTTGCGGAGCTCCAAAACAGGCTGGGTAGGGAAGGGGGCCGGGGAGGCGCCAGGTGAACTTCTGCATTCTGCGTCCGAGGGGTGGACGCGGATTGCAGAAGTTCGGAGCGTGTTCGGATTGACCCCTTTCGATGCCAAAACGCGACGCGCCTCCTTCACGCCGACCGGCAGCGGATCGATCCCGGCCAGCGAAAACATCGTCGCACCGGGCGTTGCGAGCGCCGGCTCGTTTCCCACCGCCCACTCCAGATACTCGTGCGGCTCCCCGTCAAACACAAGCCGCCCCGAGTCCATCGCCAGCACCCGCTCAACCGCCCCCACGCAGCGTTCGACGCGGTGCTCGCAGAGCACCACGGCGGTCCCCCACTGGTCGTTCAGGCGCCGCAGCAATCCGATCAGCTCGTCTCCTGCCACGGGGTCGAGCTGGGAGGTGGGCTCGTCCAGCAGCACCAGCGCGGGGCGCGCGACGAGCGTGGCGGCGAGAGCCACCCGCTGCAGCTCGCCGCCCGAGAGCGCGTCGGTGGTGCGATCCAGAAGCTCCGGGATCGCCAGCGCCAGCGCCGCCTCCTCGACCGCGCGCGCCCGCGCCGGCGCCGGCTCGCCGCGCAGCTCCAGCGGCAGCTCGAGCTCGGCGCGAACCGTCGTCGAGACGACCTGCGCCTCCGGGTCCTGAGCGACGAATCCGACCGCCCGAGCGAGCTCTCCGGGACCGGCGTCGCGGGTGTCCATCCCGGCGGCGCTGACCCGGCCGCTGAACTCGCCGCCATGGAAGTGGGGCACCAGCCCACACGCTGCTCGCAGCAGCGTCGTCTTGCCCGATCCCGAGAGGCCCGCCATCAGCACCAGCTCGCCCGGTTCGATCTCGAGGGTGAGATCGACGAGCGCGTCTCGCTGCGCGCCGGGATAGCGGTACGAGAGATTCTCCACCGCGAGCGCGGGCTCAAGCACGGGCGGCTCCCCTTGCTTCGGCCGCGAGCCCGGCACGGCGAGCGCGGACCGTTCGGCGGCGCACCGAGAGCAGCGGCAGCGCGGCGACGAGTGGGATCAGGAGCGCGAACGCCAGGTCCGCCGCGCCGGCGTCCATCTGAAGAGATGGATAGGAGGAGAACCCGTCAAGGCCGCCGGCACGCCCCGCGATCGCGAACATCGAGATCGCCGCGGCCGCGGCGAACAGCACGCCGGCGCCCCGATGGGTGCCGCGGAGCGGCGCGGAACCGCGACCCGGCAGCGCGTACCCGCGCAGCTCGAGCGTCGCCGCCGCGTCGAGCGAGCGATCGAGGCTGCCGGCGACGAGGCGGCGCGCGAGCGCCGAGCGCGTGACGGGAGCCGCGCCGGGTCCCCGCAGGGCAGCCGCCTCGCGGAGGCGGCCGTGGTCGGCGGCGGCGAGCGGAACCAGTCGGCCGATCAGCGTTGCCGTGAGTGCCGAGCGCCGGGCCACCGGGCGCACCAGCCGCAGCACCGCGTCGGGGTTGACTGACGCGGAGAGGACGGCGAAGGCGGCCATCACGACGACGACCCGCAACGCGATCACGCCCCCGTCCGCGATCGACTCCAGGGTCACATCGAGTGTCCCAAGCACGGGGACTTCGAATCCGCGAACGAGAATTGTGTCGCCGCGATGGCTGACGAGGACGTTGGCGGCGACCATCACGAGCGCGAGCGGGACGGCGAAGCGCGCCGCCAGCGCGAGCGCGCGGCCGGCGCCCGAGGCGAGCCCGGCAATCACGACCGCGGCGGCCACCGCAATCAGGATCAGCGGGCTCGAGTACACGAACGCGACCAGAGTGAGCGAGCCCAGGTAGGCGAGCGCCGCCGCGGCACCGGCCCGCTGCAGCATCGCCGGGGATCCGGGAACCGGCGGCCGGTACGCGAGCGGCGAGCGGCCCATGCTCATTCGAGCACCGGCAACGCGATCACGTGCTCTCCGTCTGTCGCCACTGCGTAGCGATCCCGCAACGACTCCGCCGCCAGCAGCTCAGCGGCCTCGCCCACCCCACTCTGATCCGTGCCGGTGACCAACCAGGTCGGCGGGTCCTCGCCCTCGCGCACGGCGGCGACGAGCCCGGCCCCTGGCCCCAGCGTGTCGGCCTCGTTCGCGCCCTCGTCCAGCGCGACCAGCCTCTGCTCCGCTCCCGTGCCCGTGTCGAAGCGTGCGAACACCCCGCTGGTGGCCGGCCCACGATCGATCAGCGATGCCGCCGGGTCCTCGCCCACCAGCTCCCAAGGGCCGACCAGCACCCTGGGACCAGCCTCCTCGCCGGCGCCGCGGTCCTCAACCTCCGCGCCTGCGTCCCGCAACCGGTCAGCGACCTCCTCGCAGGGCTCCTCCTCCCCCATGCACTCGACCACCACCGGAGGTTGGTCGGACGCTCCCGACTCGGCCGCGAACGGCTGCGGCCAGGAGCCGACGACCGCGGGCACCCGCATCGCGTCGGTCCAGTCGCGGTAGTCCCACCAGATCCGGTCCCCGCTTCGAACCTCGACCTCCGCGGCACCGACCGACGACTCGATCCCGTTCACGTAGAAGAACCAGTCGGAGCTTCGCGACCCGATCGCGGTGCCTTCGACGCCGTCGATGGAGTGCACGAACAGGCCTCCGTACCGAGTCTCGATCTCAGCCTCGTCGTCGAGCGCGCGAAGAACCGTTTCCGAGGCGGGTGGGTCCTCGAGCGTCGCCTCGAGCACCCGCTCCGACCCGTAGTCGCGAGTGACCGTCAACGTCGCCTCACCCTGGGACAACTCTCCAGGCCCGAACCCGCACCCGGGGACCGCGACGAAGGCCAGGGCGGCGACCGAAACGGCCGCCGCCCAACGCCTCCGCCAAGACGTCACCAGTTAGCGCCGCCTGCTCACGTTCTCGCAGTTGCGGGAGATCCGGTCCTCGCTGTCAGCGCCGCTGACCGTGTCGTTGCCGCCGCCGCAGTTGACTCGGTCATCGCCGTTCGTGAGCGTGATCGTGTCGTTCTTGGCGCCACTCCTGATCCGGTCGGAGCCCTTCGAGTCCTCGATCTGATCGACGGCGGCTGTGCCGAAGATCAGCTCGCCTGGCTGCGCCGAGCACTCCGAGAGGTCGACCTCGAAGCAGATCGTGAGCTCGTTGGACGGGATGTCCCCGGGGCGGGTCGCCTGGAACACACGGTCTCCGGAGTTCGGGATCCTGATCGTGGTCTTTCCGCGGGCGTCGGTGGGCTCGGAGGCCGTCGTCACCGTTGCGCCCTCAGCCGGCGTCCGGGTGCCGTCGTCGGCGTAGGAGACGACCTTGACCTTGAACTTCGTCCCGGGACGTGCGCGCGCCGGCCCGCTGAGGACGAGCTCCCCGGGCGGGGCGTCACTGAAATCGGAATCGAGGTACCAGAGCACCTCGTCGCCTGCGAGCAGCGGGACCTGATCGCCGCCGACCTGCGAGGCCGAGTGGTTGTACTTCAGGTACCAGAAGCCGTCACTCGGAGCGACGGCCTTGCCGAAGCCGCAGATCCCGAGACCGAAGCTGAACGCGTCGGTCACCGAGACGGGGCGAATGGCGCGGTTGAAGCCCGCGCCGTCGACGACTATTCCCAGGGCCGTCGGGCCCTGGACCGTGACCGTGTTGCCGCTGCCGCCGGTGCCCTGTCCGAAGCAGGTCGCGTTCGGATCGGTCTTCACGTCCACTGTGTCCGTGTACTGCGTCTGGTCTGCGAGCGTGCGGCCGTTCGAGTCGACGACGCGCACCGATGCGCCCACCGACGCCTGCGCGACGGATGCCGCGCACAGGAGCGCGCAGGCGCTGAGCGCCACGCCGGCGCCCGCTTTGGAAATGTGCTTACTCATCTGAGCCATCCCTTCCTCGAGGGTCGATTGCTTGGCTGGCCGGGGACAGGTCTCCTGGCTTCCGGGAACGTGCGCCGCGCCTTCCCGGGAGCGCTTGGGGCGCTCCCAGTGGCTGGCGAATGCCGTGCGACGTCGCCTACCCGGTCACAGTGGCGGGACCGCGCCGGTTTCGCACCGGACTTCCCTTGACCACCGGCCTATTTACAAATCGGCAGTCTAGCCCGACTGGCGCTGCTCTACGAGCTCGCGCAGCCGATCGATCACTTCTGGGGCCGACTTCTTCAGCCGGCTCACCTCCCAGTGCTCGATCTTGATCACGCGCACGGTGTCGGTGGCGGTGACCGAGGCCGATCGCGGTGCCTTTTCCAACAGCGCGCCCTCGCCGACGACGTCTCCGGGGCCCACCGAAGCGATCTCCTCCCCGTCGCGTTCGACCTTGGCGGTTCCCTCCTCGATGACGAAGAAGTCGTTGGCGTAGCCGCCCTCGCGGATGAACGTGACGCCTGAAGCGAACTCGTCCACCTGGGTGAAGGGGGCGATCTTCTTCAGCGCGTCCTCGGGAACGTCGGAGAACAGGGGCACCCTCTGTAGCTGGCTCACTTCCACAGCCGAGAACCTAACCGAAAACGATGCGTAACGGCGCTGGTCGAAAAACGATGCGTAACGGGGATGGTACGGAAGGGTTACTATTCGTACCACTAGTCCCGCAAGGAGGTTTTCCAATGCCGCGGCAGCCGCTGTTCGCAACCGATGATGAGATCGACGCGATCGTTCTCGGGCCGGATTCGCTCGTCTGGCAGCGCTTCGGCGACGTCCGCCTCTTCTTCGCCGCCGGCTACGCGCTGCTGCTCCAGGTGGCCCATCCCACGGTGGGCTCGGGCGTCCGCGACCATTCGACGTTCGAGGAGGACCCCTGGAGCCGGCTGCTGCGAACGACCGACTACCTGAACCTGCTGGTCTACGGCGGACGCGACGCGGCCGCGGTCGGCAAGCGCCTGCGCAACATGCACAAGACGATCCGGGGCGCGAACCCCGACGGCTCGCGCTACTCGGCGCTCGAGCCCGAGGCCTACGCCTGGGTGCATGCGACGCTCATCGACGGCGCCGTGCGCGCCCACGAGCGCTTCGTCGGCCCTCTGGAGCTGCACGAGGTCGAGCGCTTTTACGCCGAGTACCTGCCGCTAGGAAGGCTGCTCGGGATCCGCGACGATGAGCTGCCCGCCACCTGGTCGGGCCATCTCGCCTACGTCGACGACATGGTCTCGAACCGGCTCGTCGACAACGAGACCGTCCAGAAAGTGACGCGGCTGATGGCGCAGCCCGGCGCGCCGCCGCCGGGCCTTCCGGTCGCGCGGCTGTGGCCGCTGCTTCGGATCCCGCCCGCGCGGGCCCTGAAGACGGCGACCTTTGGGCTGCTCCCGGCGACGCTTCGCGAGCGCTTCGGGATCCCCTGGACTCGCTTCAACGACGGCGAGCTGAGGGCGCTCGGCAAGGTCTCGCGCTCGATCGGCCCCGTCTTGCCGGAGAGCCTGCGCAACATGGGCCCCGGCTATCTGCGCTGGCGTGCCGAAGCGATCGCGCGCGGTCCGCTGGGGCCCGGCGCTGACCGGCAGCCGGCCAAGCACAGCGAACGAGCAGCCGCCGCCAAGGCTGCCTGAGCATGGCGCCTGTGTCCACCCGGCCCGCGGCGCTCCTGGCGCTCGCATTCGACCCGGCGGTCTCGCCGCCCGCCGACAGCACCAGCGAGCGGATTCTCGACGCCGCCCTCGAGCTGGCTGCCGCCTCAGGAATCGACAACGTGACGATGGACGATGTCGCACGACGCGCCGGCGTCGGCAGGATGACCGTCTATCGCCGCTTCGGCGAGAAGCAGCGGCTGGTGGAGGCGCTCGGGGTGAGGGAGACCCGGCGCTCGCTCGCGGAGATAGCGTCGGCGCTCGACCCCGAGCTGCCGATCGAGGAGAGGATCGCCGATGGCTTCGTCGCCGCCCTCGGAGTCGCGAACCGCCATCCCCTGCTGGTTCGAGTGTCGCGCTTCGAGCCCGAGGTGCTGCTGAGCGCGATGCGCTCCGAGTCCGACCCGATCGCCGACACGCTGCGAGAGTTTCTCGCCGAATTCGGGCGCCAGGCTCAGCGAAGCGGCGAGCTGGCCGATATAGACATCGAGGCGACCGCAGAGCTGTTGGTGCGAATCGGCGTCTCGTTCGTGCTCATGCCCCGAAGCGTGATCGATTACACCGACGAGGAGGCCGCGCGCGAGCTTGCCCGTACCCTTCTGGCGCCGATGGTCTCCCCCCAACCGCAGGACCCCAGGGTTTAGTGGCAGACAAAGGGCTGCCGACCGGCCGGGTGCAGCGGTTGGCGAGAATCGGCCGCACCGCAGCAGGAGCCGCGGTGAAGCAAGCCGGGACGAAGACCGCGAACGTCGCCCGCTCGGACAAGCGCTCGGCCGAAGCGCTCGAGCGGCGCCAGATCGAAACCGCGAAGCAGATCGTGAAGGTGCTCGGCGGGATGAAGGGCGCGGCGATGAAGCTCGGCCAGGTGCTCTCCTTCCTCGACGTCGGCCTGGTCCCGGAGGAGTACCGAGAGGACTTCCAGAAGGAGCTCGCGAAGCTTCGCGACTCGGCGCCGACCGTGTCGTTCGAGCGCATGGCCAAGGTGATCGAGGAGGAGTACGGCCAGCCTGTCAGCTCGGCGTTCGCGGACTTCGAGCCCGAGCCGATCGCCGCCGCCTCGATCGGCCAGGTCTACCGGGCTCGCTTGCACGACGACCGCGACGTCGCGGTCAAGGTCCAGTACCCGGGAGTGGCAGACGCGGTTCGAGCCGACATGCAGAACCTGGGGATCCTGCTGCGGCTGGTGCGGCGGATCACCCCGCAGCTCGACGTGAAGGCGCTGGCGTCGGAGATTCGCGAGCGGATCACCGACGAGCTCGACTACGAGCTCGAGGCCGCGAACCAGCGCTCGCTGGCCCGCATCTACCGCGGCCACCCGTTCATCCTCGTCCCCCCTGTCGTCACCTCGATGTCCCGCGAGCGGGTGATCGTGACCGAGTTCGTCGAAGGCGAGGGTTTCGAGGCACTGAAGGCCGAGCCGCAGGAGGAGCGCAACCGGATCGGCGAGATCGTCTTCCGCTTCTACTTCGGGACCATGTACCGCTTCGGCCGCTTCTCGGGCGACCCGCACCCCGGGAACATGATGCGGCTCGCCGACGGCCGCATCGCCTTCCTGGACTTCGGCCTCTTCAAGACCCTCGCCCGCGACTCGGTCGAGTTGGAGCTGGCGTGTCAGCGGGCCACCTGCGAGCGCGACGCCGAGGAGCTGCACCGGCTGCTGGCCGCGAACGGCTTCCTCCCCCAGCCCGAGAAGCTGCCACCCGAGAAGCTGCTTGCCTACGTCCTCGACGGTGTCGGCTGGTACACGACCGACAAGGAGTTCGAGCTCAACTCCGAGCTCGTCGGCCAGGCTGCGTTGCAGGCCGGCGACCCCCGCTCATCCCACTTCGACGCCGTTCGCCACCAGGACATAAACCCTGAGCATGTGATCGGGCGCCGCCTCGAGCTGCTGACGCTGGCGGTGATCGGCGACCTCAAAGCGCGAAACAACTGGCACCGCATCGCACGCGAGTGGATGTACGACGACGAGCCCGTCACCGAGCTGGGGCGGCTGGAGACGGAGTTCCTCAGCTCTCGCGCCGCGGCTGCAAGCGGCTAGCGGCCGCTCCTGCGGCCCGTCTATGGGTCTGCGAAAGAAAGGCGCCATTTCTCGGCTCCGCGGTAGCCGGCGATGCGCGGCAGACCGCGGAGCAGGCGCTTCGCGACTCCGCGCAGCGTCTGACTCGCGTATTCGTGGCTGGGACTGAACTCCGTGAAGATCGCCACCGCCACCCGGTAGCCGTGGCGCTCCAGGAATGCCACCTGATGGTTCACCTCCCCGTTGGCGTCGTCCCATCCTCCCTTGAAGCGCAGCTCCCAGCCGGTGGGTTTCACCTCGGCGATTCCCCAGCGCTGCTCGGGCGTGATCTCGGACATCACCCTGCGCGCGTACGCCCAATGGCGCGATGGGATGAATCGGTGCAGCCGGAGCATGAACAGAGCCTGGTCGCGCGGAGTGATTTCGCTATGACCCCAGGCCACCTCCCCGCCGTAGCTGAACCGCTTCATCCCGGCCCTGCGAGCCAGGTCCTCGATGCGCTCCGCTCCCACGAACGTGGCGATCTGACTCGCGGCGTCGCTGTCCGAGACGCGGATCATCGGCCCGAGCAGGGCTCGATCATTGCCATCAAGGCGTCGCTCCCGGACGCTGGGATGCGACAGGTATGCGAGCGAGCAGCATCACCTTGAACACGCTCGCGGCCCGGGCGATGTCGTGAGCGTGAAGGCGCGACATGCGCCGATCGAGCCCGATGATCGCGAACGACACCTCGCCATCGCGTTTGCGGGCGTAGCGCCGAGCCTCCCCGACGTGTGGGCGCCAGTCAAGCGCGCTGGGCCGCCGCGCCTGCTTTAGAGCCAGGAAGCGCCGGCGCCTGGGTGGACGGGGTGGCGGGGTGACGGGGTAACTGACGTGTTCTCCGCCCCGATCGCCACCGCGACCCCGGCGCGATGGCGACGCACGCGGCCACGCCCAGCAAGCGGCGCCAACGCCGCACGGCTCTGCCGCGGCTTGCGATCCCCGCTCCTAGGCGTCGGCCTCGGGCGGCGGCGTCGCTCTCGCGTCCGGTCAGCCGCCCTCCCAGCTTCCGCACCTGGTCCGGGACCCTCAGCGGTGAGCCCAGGGTCTCGAGGCCGTCGACGAGGCGGTCCATGCGCTCGGTGACGCGGTCCAGGCGGGCGACGATCTCCACCAGCTCGTCACCGACGTGGTCGACCTTCTCGACCACCGGGGCGAAGCTTTCGAGCGCGCCCGTGAACGTTTCCAGAGATGCGGTGAAGTCGTTCAGGATCCCGTCGAAGCGGTCCAGCGTCGAGTCGACCTTGGCGATCGTCTGATCGAGGTTGAGGAGCACGCCTACGCGCTGCCGGAGGCTGGAATCTGCCATTGGATTGATCCTATGTCCCTGGCCCAACAAGAAACATTACAGGCGACTGGTATGTATACTCGGCGCGGATGTCGTCGAGCTCCCGATCGCCACAACGCGCGGTCAGGCGGAGCGCCCCCCGCCGTCGCACACAGGCCGAGCGCCGCGCAACGACGCGGGCGGCACTGCTCGACGCAACGATCGCCAGCCTGGTCGAAGACGGCTACGCGGGCACGACCACGCGCCGCGTCGCCGAGCGCGCCGGCGTCACCCCCGGCGCCCTTCAGCATCACTTTCCCAGCAAGGCCGACCTCGTCACCGAGGCGATCAAGGACCTCGCCGAGCGGCTGGCCACCCAGTTCCTGGAATCGGCGGTCGAGACATCCGACAGCTACGAGGCCAGGGCCGAGAGCCTGATCGACAACCTCTGGGAGGTCCACCGCGGCCCGCTGTTCGTCGCCGCGCTCGAGCTCTGGGTCGCCGCCCGCACCGACCCGGAACCGCGCGCGAGCGTCGAGACGATCACGGCGGAGTTGGCGCAGAAGATTGCGGAGGGGGCGCTGTACGCGTTCCCCGACATGGTCGCGCGGCCGGGGTTCCCCGAGACGATCGTCACCGGGCTGGCGACGATGCGGGGGCTGGCGCTTCAGGGCTTCGCGGAGGGCGCCGACCCGGAGCTCTTCTGGCCGGCGACCCGGGCTCACCTGCTGTCGCTGTTCGCGGCCGTGGAGCCGGCCGACGGTGCCGCCCCGGACTGATGAGCGCTCGGGTCCACCCGATGGTGACGATTCTGCGCTCGAACGCGGCGGCGCTGCAGCGGCCGCGGTTGCGGGCGCCGCGGCCGCGCGGACCGCTCGGGACCGAGTTCGACCCCTTTGCCAAGGACGTGATCGCCGATCCGCCTGCGGCGTACCGCCGGCTGCACGAAAGCGGCGGCGTTCATCGCTGCCGCCGGCGCCGGCTCTACGTACTCGCTGACTACGAGGACGTCCGCACGGCCGCACGTGCCCACGACGTGCTCTCTTCGGCCCGCGGCGTCAGCCGCGTCCCCGCGGCGCTGCCGATGATGCTGACGGCCGACCGGCCGCGGCACGGAGAGTTGCGGCGGCTCGTTGCCCCCTATTTCACCGCCGAGGCCGCGCTCACGCGCCGCCCGCTGATGGAGCGGGTGACGGCGGACGCGATCGAGTGGATGCTTGCCTCGCCCGGGGGCGACGCGGTCCAGGAGCTGGCGGTGCCGCTGCCGATCACCGTGATCGCCGAGTGCCTCGGAATCCCCTCGCGCGACCTCCCCGACCTGAAGCGCTGGTCGGACGGGGTGATCGAGGGCTTCCACGCCGACCGCACCCCTGCCGTCCTGTGGCGCAGCGCGCGGATCAGCTACCACGTGCATTCGCTGTACCGCTACATGCTGCGCGCGTTCGACCGCCTGCGCCGCGATCCGGGCGACGACGTGATCAGCGCCCTGATCGCCTCACAGGAAGGCGGCGTCCTCAGCGACGAGGACCTGTTCTGGTTCTCGCTGATGCTGATCGTCGCCGGCAACGAGACCACGACCAACCTGATCGGCTCGATGCTGCTCGCGCTCGCCGGCGACCCCGAGGCGTACGAGCGGCTGCGGCAGGAACCGGAGCTGATCGAGTCCGCGATCGACGAGTCGCTGCGCTGGGGCTCGCCGATCCAGGGGATGTTCCGGACCGCAAGCGCCGACTACGAGGCCGGCGCGACGACGATTCCGGCCGGCGCTCGGGTGCTGCTCGGATTCGGCGCCGCGAATCGCGACCCGCGCAAGTATCCGGACCCGGACCGGTTCGTGATCGATCGCAATCCGGCCGACCACCTCGGCTTCGGGACCGGGATGCATTTCTGCCTCGGCTCCCACCTCGCCCGGCTCGAGGCCGCGGTTGTGCTCCAGGAGCTGACCGCGCGCGTCGCCCGGATCGAGCTCGCCGGGCCGGTGACGATGGACGACCAACCCGTCGGTGCGAGGGCCGCTGCGGCTGCCGCTGCGCCTGCACGCGAGCTGACGATGGCGCCACGACTCCAGATCGAGGGTTGCGTCGTCGCGGTGAGCGGCGGCGCCCGCGGGATCGGCGCCGCGATCGCCGAGGCGGCGAAGCGGCGCGGCGCGCGGGTTGCGATCGGGGACGTCGACGTCGAGCTGGCGAGGCTGACGGCGGAGCGAATCGGTGCGACGGCCTTCGAGCTCGACGTCACCCGGCGCGAGTCATGGGACGCGTTCGTCGCCAGAACCGAGGAGCAGCTCGGCCCGATCGACGTGCTCATCAACAACGCGGGGATCATGCCGATCGGTCCCTTCGTCGACGAGTCCGACGCCACCGCCGAGCGCCAGCTCCGGATCAACCTCGCCGGCGTGCTCACGGGCTGCCGAGCAGTGCTGCCCGGAATGCTCGCGCGTGACCGCGGCGGGCTGATCAACATCGCCTCGCAGGCGGGCAAGGTAGGGATCGGCGGCAGCGTCACCTACGCGGCAACGAAATGGGGGGTCGTCGGGCTCTCGCACGCGCTCGACGACGAGCTTCGCGATACGCCGATCTCGGTCAGCTGCGTGCTCCCGGGGATTGTCAACACCGAGCTCTCGCGTGGGCTGCCCCAGACTCGATGGGCGCCGGTGGTCGAGCCCGCCGAGGTCGCAGCCGCAGTCGTCGCGGCGATCGAGCATCCGCGCCGCGAGGTCTGGGTTCCGAGGTCGGGCCGGTTCTCGATCACGATCACGCGCCTGCTGCCGACCCGCCTGCGCGGGTTGATGGGCAGGCTGTTCCGCGCCCCCGACCCGATGTTGAATGCGGACCGAGCCGAACGCGCCGAGTACGAGGCGCGCGCGGCCGGGCCTAGCGAAGCGCGGGAGCGGGTTCACTGATGGCGTCGCGTCGTCTCGACCTCCCCGGCCGCGTGATCGTGATCACCGGCGGCGCACGCGGGATCGGCCTTGCGGTCGCATCGGCTGCAGCGAAGCGGGGCGCGGTCGTCGCGCTCCTCGACCTCGACGGCGAGCTTGCGGCGGCGCGGGCCACTGAGCTCGGCGGGGTCGGGCTGGAAGCCGACGTCACCGACCTGGATCACTTGGAGGCGGCCGTCGGTGAGGTCGTCGAGCGGCTGGGTGGAATCGACGTCCTGGTGGCGAACGCCGGCATCGGCCCCGAGACGACGACCGTCGACGCCGGCGACCGCTCCCACCAGCGCCGCGTTCTCGACGTCAATCTCCACGGCGTCTGGCACACCGCCTGGGCGGGCGCCTCCGAGGTCGCGGCCCGCCGGGGGCACTTCGTGATCATCTCCTCGATCGCCGCCTTCGTGCTCACCCCGGGCTGGGCGGCCTACTCGGCGAGCAAGGCAGGTGTCGAACAGCTTGCGCGCAGCATGCGGATCGAGCTGGCGCCGACCGGCGCCACGGTCGGCGTTGCCCACTTCGGGCTCGTCGACACGGACCTCGTGCACCGCTTCGAGCAGGACCCGATCACGGCCGCGATCGAGGCGCGCGCACCGTCGGCGGTCTCGCATCGCGTCAGCGCCGAGTCGGCGGCCGAGGCGCTGGTGCGCGACATCGAGCGCCGGCGCCCGCGCACCATCCACCCCGCTCGCTGGCGGGTTCCGTACGCGGTGCGGGGGCTATTCGGCCCGCTGACCGATGCACTCGTGGTCCGCGACCGCAAGGCGAAGGCGCTGATGGCGCAGGCGCGGGTACCGAGACCTGGAGCGTGCGCGTTGAGCACCGCGCACAGCGTTTGGACCAGCGTCTTGCGGAGCGTGCTGCGGTTGATCGTGCCGCGCCTGCTCTCGGGCCGGCTCGGCATCGAGACGCAGCGGCGGCGCACCAAGCTCGCCGAAGGCCCGCAGCTCGTGCCACGCGGCACGCGAATCACGCAGACGACGCTGGGCGGCGTGGCCACGGAGCGAGTCGAGTCCAGGCGGGGAACCGACACCGGTGCGATCCTCTACCTGCATGGCGGCGGGTACTGCCTGCTCTCTCCGCGCTCCCACCGCGGCCTGACGGCGAGGCTGGCGGCCGCCTCGCGGGCAACGGTGTACGCGATCGACTACCGCCTTGCCCCGGAGCACCCGCATCCGGCGGCGCTCGATGACGCGCACGCGGCCTACAGCGCGCTGCTCGAGACGGGGGTCGCGGCGGAGCGGATCGCGATCGCCGGCGATTCCGCCGGCGGCGGACTGACGCTGGCGCTCGCGATGCGGCTGCGCGACGCGGGCGATCCCCTGCCGGCCGCGCTGGCGCTGATCAGCCCGTGGCTGGACCCCCGCTCAGATCTCGACGGCACGCGCCCGCCGATGCCCGACGATCCGATGCAGTCGCTGGAGGACGGGCTGGCCTGGGCGCGCGCGTACGTGCCCGGCGCCGACCCGGCGCGAGCGGCCGATCCGGCGATCTCACCGCTTCGCGGCGAGCTCCGCAACCTGCCGCCCATGCTCCTGCACTGGGGCAGCGACGACATCCTCGCCGTGGACTCCGACCGCCTGCTCGCCAAGGCAGGAGACGTCGGGGTCGAGATCGAGCACCGCCGCTTCCCCGGTCTGTGGCACGACCTGCACCTGTTCGCCGGCATGCTGCCGGCGGCCTCCGAGGCGGTTGCGGAGATGGGCGGCTGGCTTCGCTCGCGGATGCTCGCCCGCTCCCGGCCCCCGCGCGTCGCGATCGTCGGCGCCGGCATGTCCGGCCTGTGCATGGGCAGCGCGCTGAAGCACGCCGGCATCGACGACTTCACGATCTATGAGAAGGCCGACGAGGTCGGGGGAACGTGGCGGGAGAACCGCTATCCGGGCCTGACGTGCGACGTGCCTTCGCGCTTTTACTCCTACTCCTTCGCGCCGAACCCCGATTGGTCGAGCGTCTTCTCTCCCGGAGCCGAGATCCAGGGCTACTTCACGCGGCTCACCGACGAGCTCGAGCTGCGGCCGCACATCCGCTTCGGCGCCGAGGCCAGCGAGGCGCGCTGGGAGGACGGTCGCTGGCTGCTGCGAACAGCCGACGGGCAGAGCGACGAGGTGGACGTGCTCGTTACCGCCACCGGGGTCCTCCACCACCCCCGGGTCCCCGAGATCCCGGGACTGGAGACGTTCGCCGGGGACGCGTTTCACTCGGCGCGCTGGGACGAGGACGCCGAGATCGCCGGCAAGCGAGTGGCGGTGATCGGCACCGGATCGACCGGGGTGCAGATCACCACCGCGCTCGCCGGCGTCGCGGAGCGGCTGGATCTCTTCCAGCGCACGGCGCAGTGGATCCTGCCGGTGCCGAACCGCGAGTACTCGCCGCTGGTCCGCCAGGCGCTGCGCCGGTTCCCGTGGCTGAACAGGCTCGGCTATCGCTACTACCAGGGCCAGCTCGAGGTGATCCTCGGCGACGCCGTCACCCGCGACGGCTTCTTCCGCAAGATCATCTCCAACCTCTGCCGCCTGAACCTGCGGTTCGCGGTCCGCGATGCCGAGCTGCGCCGGAAGCTCACCCCCGACTACCAGCCGATGTGCAAGCGGCTGGTGATGTCGGCCGGCTTCTACCCGGCGATTCAGCGCGACGACGTCGAGCTGGTGACCGAGGCGATCGACCACGTCGAGCCGCGCGGAATCGTCACCGCCGACGGGCGCCTGCACGAGCTCGACGTGATCGTGCTCGCAACCGGCTTCGACGCCCACGCCTACATGCGGCCGATGGAGATCGTCGGCGAGGACGGCGTCACCCTGGAGCATGCGTGGGCCGACGGCCCGCGCGGCTACCGGACCGTCGCGCTGCCCGGCTTTCCCAACCTGTTCACGCTGATGGGGCCGCACAGCCCGATCGGCAACCATTCGTTGATCGCCGTCGCCGAGACCCAGGTGCGCTACGCGCTGCGCTGGATCGAGCGGTTGCGGGCCGGTGAGATCGGCAGCGTCGTCCCCAGCGCCGAGGCGACCGCTCGCTTCAATCGCGACCTGAAGGCCGCCCTGCCGGGGACCGTGTGGACGACCGGCTGCTCGAGCTGGTACCTGGACGCCGACGGGAACCCGGAGCTGTGGCCGTGGACGGCGGGGCGCCACCGGCAAATGCTTCGGGCTCCGGTCGACGAGGATTTCCTGATCACGAACGGGGCGGACGGTGCGAACGCCGTCGACCCCGAGGAGGTGGGCGCAGATGCGGTGGAAGCTTGAGGACACTCCCGAGCAGGCCGAGTTCAGGGCGGGATTCCGCGACTGGCTCGCGAGCGTGCTTGAGGCCGGCTGGATGGAGTCGATCGACGCTGGCGACGAGGAGGGCTTTCAGCGCGCCCTGAAGGCGGCCGAGGCCGAGGGCCACCAGTTCTTCAGCTGGATGGGCAAGATCGGCGCCAGCGGTTATGCCTCCCCGCACTGGCCGAAGGAGTTCGGCGGCCTCTCCGAGGACGTGCGGATGCTGCGGATCGTCCGCGAGGAGCTGGCGCACTACCGGCTGCCGACTTTCGGGCCGAACATCCTCGGCGTCGGGCTCGCCGGCCCGACGATCATCGCCCACGGCACAGAGGACCAGAGGCAGCGCTACCTGCGGCCGATCCTCACCGGGGAGGAGATCTGGTGCCAGCTCTTCAGCGAGCCCGGCTCGGGCTCCGACCTGGCGTCGCTCTCGACGCGCGCGGTCCGGGACGATGACGGGTGGGTGATCAACGGCCAGAAGGTGTGGACGACGCTGGCCCAGGTCGCGCGCTACGGAATGCTGCTCGCCCGTACCGACCCCGACCTCCCCAAGCACTCGGGCCTCACCTACTTCATCGTCGACATGTGGGCCGACGGCGTCGAGATCCGGCCGCTGACGCAGCTCACCGGTTCGGCGGAGTTCAGCGAGGTCTACTTCACCGACGTCCGGGTCTCCGACGAAGCTCGCGTCGGGGACGTGAACGATGGCTGGCGCTGTGCCCGAACGACGCTGATGAACGAGCGCCACACGATCGCGGGGCTGAACCTCGACATCCAGTCGGTGATCGGCGGCGGCAAGCGCGGCGATCCGTGGCAGGCGCTGCTGGCCGGAGTCGCGAACCGTGACGACCCCGCCCTGCGACAGCGCCTCGCGCAGATCTACATCGAGAACGAGGTCAAGGAGATCAACGTCTTCCGCGCCAACGCCGCCCGCCAGGCCGGCCAGGAGCCGGGCCCCGAGGGCTCGATCGGAAAGATGTTCAACGCCGAGTACAACCAGCGCCGCTCCGAGCTGGCGATCAACGCCGCCGGCATGGCGGGCGTCGCCTGGATGCCCGGCGACACCGAGGCCGAGACCCGCGCCGAGGGCTTCCTCCGCTCACGCGCAAACACGATCGAGGGCGGCACCTCCGAGATCCTCCGCACCCAGATCGGCGAGCGAGCGCTGGGCCTGCCGCGAGAGCCACAGCCGGAGAAGGACCTGCCGTGGAAGGAGATCCGGCGGAGCTAGTCAGCCGACTTCACCTGACGGAGTTCGTCGAGCGATCCGACCAGACGGCGAGCTCGTTGCCAGCGGGGTCGGCGAAGTGGAATCGGCGCCCGCCAGGGAATGTGTAGATCGGCTTGAGAATCGTCCCGCCGGCGGCGGTCACCGCGTCGACGCTGCCCTCGAGCTCCTCGGAGAACATGATCACCAACGGACCCCCGGCGCGGACCTCGGAGTCGCGTCGCAGGCCGCCCACTTCCCTGCCGCCGCTCTGAATACCGGCGTACTCGGGGCTGTAGTCCGCGAACGACCAGCCGAACGCCGCAGCGTAGAAAGCCTTGGCGACCTCGACATCGGTGACGGCGAACTCGATGTAGTCGATCGCGTGGTGGGTGTGGGCAACGTTACCTGCGGTGTTCATGATGGTCTCCTCGATGTGTGTCGGTCGGGATCTTCGGGGGTACGCCGCGGCGCTGAACACCACTCATGGTCGCGCGGCCCGGGCGGCTGTTCCTCCTCGTCAGAAGCCGAAGCGAACAGCACCGGGCGCACTCACGGATCAGACTCGGGCATGGTGCCTGATCCGGGGGTCAGTTGTCTTCGGGAAGCACGAGCGCCATCTCGTGGGTGGCCTGTCCGTTCTCATGCACATCGACCTGACCCTGCGCGCCTTCGTATGCACCCGTCCCACCCGTCACCGCAATCTCGAACGACTCGGCCTGCTGGCTGAAGTCGGGGATGCCGGCGCCAGTGACGTCCCCATCATCGAAGGCGTAGGTGACCTGACAGGTCGGCTCGCCTACGTCCGCGACCTCGCAGGCTCCAAGGAGCTTGCCCTGCCGATCGCCGGAGACGGCCCCGGTAAAGACAAATGAGTCACCGGAGGAGATGTCCTCCTCGGAGGTGGCCCGAGGAGCGACGTCGTTCACCTTAAAGTCGCCTTCCTGCACGGTCAGGGTTAGCGCGAGCCGCTCAGAGTCTGCCTCGTCCTCTTTGAGGATGCTCACCAATCCCAGGACAAGCCCAGCTGCTCCGAGGAGCAGGGCCACGAGGACCAAGACCCGCAATTGTCCTCCCCTTCCCTCGTTCAACGCCCCCAGCCTAACTTCTCAGCGAAACCACCGCTATAGCCGAAGAGCTTGAAAGCCGTGCGCCGTAGGAGGGGTCGTGTGCGCCAGCGATGCCGCTAGCGGGGACCCGCGCCCACTGAGGTCGGTGCCGGGGAGGCCGTCGATTGGCTGCGCAGGAAGAGCAAGACGGCGATGATGAAGAGGACCAGGCCGATGGGCCCGTATGGCGGGGGGTGGGCGCTGATCAGGAACGGGGAGATGCCGAGCAAGATGGCCACGGAAAGGGGTGCTCCAGCGCGACTGCGCAGGGCGACCCCGGCGGCGATCAGTGCTGTCACCAGTGCGAGGGTCCCGATGATCACGAAGACTCCTGAATCGCGAAAGAGGATGTTCTCTGCGAAGTCCTGGGTTAGGTCCTCACGTGTCGCCTGATCGATTCCCGATAGTCCGTTCAGATCGTCAACGAGGGTGCCGACCCCGATTCCCTGCAACGTCTCGAAGGCTCCGTAGAAGATGACGAATGGAATTAGCGCAAACCGGCTGACGCGCGCAGCAGTCCCCTCAACAGCGCGCATCAGCACATAGACCGCAGCGGCAAACAGCGGGATGAAGATCAGCATCCCGAGGTGGACCACGAGGAATCGATCCACCACGTCTTGCAAATTCAGATAGATCGTGTCGGGCTCCCCGCCGGGATGGAAGAGGAGCAGGATCGCCCACGCCGCTGGCACGCCAAGGATGAAGGCAACTTCACCGCGGCTCAGAGGTTGGCGCGAGATGGCCGAGACACACTCTATCCCCGTGATTGACCAGCTTCGGCTACTGCGTCGACGCGGTGGTTGCCGCCTGCCGGGACGGGTAGCTGCTCCTTGGGGGCTTCGTAGAGTCGCCCCCTAAGCCGACACCCAGCGGAAGGAGACCGAGATGTCCCAGGAGAACGTCGATCTCGTCACGGGCGGTTACGACGAGTTCAACAGCGGCAAGGTCGAGGACGTGCTGGCGCGGTATCACCCCGACATCGAGTGGATCGAGCCCGGCGGTGGGAATGCTCCGTCAGGAACGTTCCGGGGTCGCGACAGCGTCGCAAACGATGTCTTCGCCAAGGTGCCGGAGAGCTTCGACGAGTTCGCCTGCACCGTCGAGGGCGCCAGCGACCAGGGCGATACCGTCGTTGTCAGCGTTCGCTTCACAGGGAAGAACAAAAGCGGTGCGGAGCTAGACGCCACAGCCGAGCACACGGCCGAGGTTCGCGACGGCCAGATCGTGCGCTTCGAGAACAACGTCGACAAGGAGGCCTGGGCCGCGGGCTGGAGCTGAGCGGACCGGCCAGAGCAGGCGCTACACCCCCACCCGCTGCGCCAGCAGCTCGCGGTGGTAGGCGGGGTCGCCGAGCAGCAGCTCTGAGGTCTTGGCGCGCTTCAGGTAGAGGTGGGCGGGGTGCTCCCAGGTGACGCCGATGCCGCCGTGGATCTGGATGTTCTCGCGGGCGGCGTGCGTGAAGGCCTCCGAGCAGTAGGCCTTCGCCAGCGGCGCGGCCACCGCCAGCTCTTCCTCGTCCTCGGCGGCGGCCCAGCCGGCGTAGTAGGCGGCTGACTTCGCCGATTCGGCCTCCACCAGCAGGTCGGCACATTTGTGCTTGATCGCCTGGAAGGAGCCGATCGGGCGGCCGAACTGGACGCGCTCGTTGGCGTATGCGGTCGCGGTCTCGAGGCAGCGGGCGGCGCCGCCGGCCGACTCGGCTGCCAGCAGCACGGCCGCCCGGTCGAGCACACCGGCCACGGTCTTCCAACCGTCATCCAGCGGGCCGATCGGGCGCGCGGGCGTGCCCGCGAACTCGAGCCGGGCCTGCTTGCGGGTCCGGTCCATCGTCACCAGCTGGGTGCGCTCGAGGCCGGGCGCGTCGGCATCGACGGCGAAGATGCCGATTCCGTGGTCGGCGGTCCGGGCGACGACGAGCAGCAACTGCACGACGTGCCCGTCGAGCACATACATCTTGTGGCCGTCGAGCGTGTAGCCCGAGCCCGACCCGGAGGCCGTCAGCCCCAATCCGCCCTCATCCCAGCGGCCGCCGTCCTCGGTCAGCGCCAGGGTGGCGATCAGTTCGCCGGCCGCGATCGCCGGCAGATAGTCGCGACGGGCCTCCTCGTCCCCCGCGACGAGCAGCGCGTTGGCAGCCAGCCCGACGGTCGACAGGAACGGCCCCGGAAAAAGAACCCGCCCCATCTCCTCGAAGACGATCACCAGCTCGCTGTAGGAGAAGCCCCCTCCCCCATGCTGCTCCGGGATCGCGACGCCCTGCAGCGCCGGCTGCTTGGCCATCTGCCGCCAGACGTCGGCGTCGTAGCCCTCGTCGGTGTCCATCAGCCGCCGCACCTCCGGCTGCGGCGAAACGCGCTCGAGGAACCCGCGAACGGAGCGGCGGAACTCCTCACGCTCCTCGCTCAGCAGCAGAGAGGCGGCGGAAGCTTCGGCGACTGACACAGTGGTTCGCTCGTGGCGTGGTCGGCGGGGTGGGCGCTCGCCCGCACTAGCCGATCAGCGCGCCCAGCTTCTCCAGTGACGCGTCGGTGGCCTTCTCGGTCGCCTTCGCGACCGCATCTCCGAGCGGGCCGATCAGCGGGCCGCCGTCGAAGCTCGCCTCCATCGCGCCCGTCGTGCCGGCTCCGTTCGGGGTCAGCTCCAGCGCAGCTCCGAGCTTGATCCCCATTGGCCCCTCGCCCTCGAGCGCGAACCGCGTCGGCTCGACGACCTCGGTGATCGTCCAGGTGACCTCCCCCGGCATGCCCATGATCGTCACCCGCTCGCGGAACTTCGTTCCCTCAACCAGCTCAGGCGGACCCTCGGGAAACCCCGCGTGGGTCTGGTTCCACTCCGGGTAGCGGCTGAAGTCCGCGCCGACGGCCCAGATCTCCTCCGGCGCCTGCGGGACTTCGATGGTGCGGATGACGGTCGGCATTGCGTCTCCCCTCGGGATCGACTTCAGTAGTGGCCACGAGGTTACCATACAACTGCATTGTTTGTTTCTCAGCGCCTGCCAGCCGAGAAATCGAACAGCTCCGAGAGCCGCATCCCCAGTCCGAGGTCGCCGAGCACGCGCAGCCGCCCGCGCAGAGCGAGGCGCCTGGGCCCCGACTTCCCGGTCACGATCCCGCGCAGATCGGTGGGGCGCACCTTCAGCGTCAGGTCCGGCTCATTCTCCGGCGCGTTCGAGGCGTGGCACTCGCCGTCGCGAATCACTAGCTCGTGGTGGTCGTAGCCACCCTCCGGCCGGTCCCACAACTTGACGTGGATCACCGCCTCGAGATCGTCGGCCTTCTCGGGCCGGAACTGTCCTGCGAGGTGAGCCACCAGCGCATCGATCACGAGCGGTCGCCGTTTCGAATCGTCCATCAGTGCCTCGAACTCCGAGTCGTCCAGCGCGGTGATCGCGGCGAACACCTCCGCCGGCGGCGCATCGAGGTCGATCGGTGGCTTGGACGGCATTCTGGCGGCAGACACTAAGGCGGCGGGGGAACGTCGAAGGGCATCAGCCGCTCGTACGAGCCCGGGACGAAGGGCTCCGGGTCGAGCGCGTCCCCGGCCTCCGGGAAGGCGTTGTTGCAGACGCCGACGTTGACCGGGACGTCGTCTTCCGGATAGCAGGTCGCCGGCAGCGGCGAGTCGGTGTACGTGCCGTCCTCGAAGATCAGGTGGAAGCGGGCCCACCTGCCGACCGAGTCGCCGCTCTGCGTGGCGCTGGTGGTGTTGGCGAAGAAGGCGCCGATGCTCTGCGCCCGCGGTTCGATGTATCGCAGCGACGAGACGAGGTTGCGCATCCCGGGAACGAGTCCATCGATCAGTGGCGGCGTGAGCTGGAGGATCTCCAGCAGCGTCTTGAATGCCGGCTCGGACGCCTCGCGCAGCGGCTCGAGCCCCGCGATCACGCTTGCCGCGTCCAACGAGAGCGGCTCGAGCGAATCGACCACCGGCTCGAGCTGGGGGGTGAGGACGCGCAGGTCGCTGACCAGGGGGGTCGCTTCGACCAGCAGCGGGCGGGCTGCCGCGAGTGTCGTCTGGCCGGAATCGAGCAATAGCGGAAGCTCGACGAGCGCCTCCTCGAGCGATGCCGTGTTCGCCGCCGCCGTGTCCAGGGTCACCCTGCCCGCTCCCACGATCGTCCGCAATGCCCGTTCGCGATCGCCCAGCTCTCCCACGACGATGCTCGTGTCGCTGACCAGCCCGGCGAGATCCTCCTCCTGGTTCTCCAGGGTGTCGGTAATCTCGTTCAGCTGCACCAGCGTTCGCTGCAGCCCGCCGATGGTGCCGTTCAGACGTGCTCCGTCCTCCGGATCTCCCGTCCCCTCCCCGAGCGTGTCGATGAGGTTACGCAGGTGGCGGCGACCGGTCTCGTCGAGCCAATCGAACGCCTCGTCGAAATCGACGCTGGGGGCCGAGACGATCTCGGTCCCGGACTCGAGCTCGCCGGCTGCCTCCGAGCCGAAGTCGAGGTTCAGGTACGGATCGCCGAGCACGCTGCGCTCGCCGATGATCACCGTCGCGTCCTTGTATATGGGCGCGTACTCGTCGTCGACGGTGAAGGTGACCATTCCGCTGGCGGTCTCGCTCTCGTAGTCGACGCTCGTCACCTTGCCGACCTCGACGCCCTTGGCGAGCACCGGCTGCTTCGTCGGCAGCGCCTCGGTGTCCTTGAACGTGGCCGTGACCTCGTAGCTGTCGGGCCCGATCGCGCTGGTTGCGCTCGGCCCCTCGAACGCCTGGTTCAGGTAGATGAACGTGGCGGCCGCGAGCAGCGTCAGCACGATGCAGAGCGCGACTCCGGTCTTCGAGATCCGATGGTCCATCTACCCGCTCCCCACCACCAGCGACTGGTTGACGGGATCCGCCGGGAGCCCCGGCGTCGAAAAGCGCAGCAGGCAGGCGAGGTCGCCCTCGACGACACAGAAGTTCTCAAGCGCCCCCGCCAGCTGGGTCATCATCCGCGAGTCCTCGCCGCCGCTTACGGCCCCCGAGGAGCTCGAAAGCGCGAAGTTTTCCGGCCGTGGCGACTCGACCTTCAGTCCGGCGACCTGCCCGTAGGGGCCGAGGTTGTCGTTGACCGAGAACGCCCCGCTCCAGAGATCCGCGAACTGCTGCTGCCCGACCTTGTACTGGTTGAGGAGCTGCGCCCTCAGGGTGAGGTCCTGAACGACCGGAATCTGAGTCCTCAGCCTCTGCGCGATCCCCCGCGTTCCGTCAACCAGCAGCTCGAGCGGATAGCGCGCATGTTCCACCAGCGATTCGACCTGGTCGAAGGTCCCGCTCGCGATCGGGATCAGGGCCCTCAGCTCGGAGGCCGCATCCGGCAACGCGTCGGCGGCCGGAACGAGCTGGTCGAGCGCCGGGACGAGAAGTGACGCGAGCGCGCTGGTTTCGCGGAGCGAGCGCTCGGCCTCCATCACCAGGGGAGCGAGCCCGCGGGTCACCTCGGCGAGCTCGGTCTCGCGGATCGCGCTCACCTCGAGCGTCGCCGCGCCGGCGTCGATCGCCTCCCCGAGCTCATCGCCGCGCAGCTTCAGGGTCTTGAAGATGACGTCGAGGTGCCCGGTGAGCCGGGTCAGCAGCCTGCGGCGCTCGTACAGCGCCCGTGAGATCGGCGTCGCCGTCTCGGCGATGCGCCCCAGCTCGGCGAGCGCGTCGCGGAGCTCGCTCTCTACTCCCCGGATGCCGCGCGAGGCCTCGCTGACCAGGATCTGGACATAGGCCTGGGTGTCTGCGTCGAGGACACTTGTGAGCTCGTCGACCGCCACGTACCCGGTGGACTGGGACTGTGGAATCGGCGCTCCGTCGGGCAGCGGCCCGGCCTCCGGGGAGCCGGGGTCGACGTTGACGACCAGGTTCTGGATCGCGCTCCCGGGCCGCAGGGCGGCGGTGGCGTCGGCGAAGATCTTGCCGCGAGCCGAGGGCTCGAGCGTGAGGGTGGCGATCGACCGCCCGTCCTCGTAGCTGACGTGTGTTACCCGGCCGGCGTTGGAGCCGGCGATCGCGGCTGCAGGCTGGTCGAACCTGTCGAGCCCCTTCGCCTCGGCGAAGACGATCTGCACCACGTAGGGGTCGGAGGCAAACGGCAGGCGGATCGACTTCTTGTTCAGGGTGTAGCCGACGAAGAGAAGCGCGATCACGAGCTCGACCACGATCGCCAGGCGCCCGAGCGGGATCCGGCCGGCCTTCAGGCGCGGGTTGAAGAACTGCCCGAGGGCGCGGACGAACCTGACCGGTGCCGTAAGGATCCTCTTGGCCGTGCTCGTTTCCGTGCTCATGGGATGCAGAAGCCGAGCCCCTCGAGGGCGACGGCGACGTCGGGGTTGATAAGGGCGATCGAATCGCAGGCCGGGCGAAGCGGGCCGGTCGAGAATCCCTCCGGGTCGAGGTACATCCCGAGCCTGATCATGTGGCCGCTGCCGGTGGGGTCCTGAGCGGTTGTCTCGTAGGGCCGCGAGGCACCGGCGGTGGCGGCGAACGTGTTCAGCAGCTGCATGTATGTCGGCAGGCCCAGCCGCGAAGGTCCGCTCAGCACGGGAAGCACGTCGTTGACGAGCGTCCGCGCCCCGGGTTCGAGCTCGTTGATCAGCCTCACGACCACCGGTGCGGCGTCGGCAAGCGGCGCCAGCACCACACGCAGGTCGGAGATCATCGGCGTCACGTCCTTCAGCACCGGAATCGCCTGCTCGAGCAGCGGCTGAAGCTCGGAGGCGGCCGGGGTGAGATCGGCGAAGGCGGGGTTGACCGCGGCGGCGAGCCCATCGGTGCGGTCGATCAGGGCAAGCACCGACGGTGCCCCTTGCACGAGCTCCTCGAGCGCCCCGGGGAGCGCGGCGAGCGTCGCGTCGAGCGGTGCACCCCCATCGACCTCGAGTGCCGCCAGGGTTCGGTTGGTCGAGGCCAGCAAGGGACCGATTCGCTCCTCGCGGGCTGCGACGCCGCGCACGGTGGCGGAGAGCCCGTCGATCGCGCCGGCGAGCTCCTTGCGGTGCTCGCCCTGAAGCGCCCGCGACGTGGGCCCGATCTGGCGCATCAGCTGCGGAGCGGCACCGAGCAGCTGCTGGGTGCCCTCGATCGCGTCGCCGCGAAGCGTCTTCGCGCCGACCTCGAGCAGATCACGCAGGCTTTCCCGGATCGGCTTGCGCAGCAGCCGCGTCGCCTCGTCGAGCGACGTGTAGATCGAGGTCTGCTCGATGGGCAACGTCGCTTCCTCCTCGAGTGCCGGCGCGCTGGGGCTGCCGGGCGAGAGGTCGATGAACGCGGAGCCCTCGAACAGCGTGTGGGGCCGCAGACGCACGGTCGCATCCGTCTTCACCGGGATGTCCTGCTCCATCACCAGCTCGATCACGGCGTCGTCGCCGACCCGCTTCACCTCTCCGATATGCCCGACGTTGACTCCGGCGAGGCGAATGTCCCGATCGATGCTGCCGAGCCCCCTGACGGTGTCGAGCTCGGCCCAATAGCGGGTGGTGCTGGTGAACGGATCGGGCTTCGAGACTGCGAGGAACAGCGCGAAGGCCGCGAGCAGCAGCGTGGATACCCCGACCACCCGCCGGCCGGTGCGGGTTCTGAGCCACGCCGTCCCGGCGTCGAGTCGCCTGTGCATAGCGCTCATCCTTCGCAGCGCTCCGAGTTGTCGATGGCCGTGCCCGGCTCGGGGTAGGGGTTGCGGGCAACGGCGCAGAAGAGGACGATGCCGAACCGAAGCGCGTTGGTGCCGGGCGCGGTCTGGCCCTCGGGGTACTGGGTCTTCGAAGCCTCGATCAGGCCCCTCGCACCGCGCTTGATCTCCCTCTGGTACGGAACGATCGCGTCCACCACTCCGTCGAGCGAGTCCAGCATCGGCAGCAGCGATGCGACGACCGGGTAGAGGGCGGTGAACTGCGGCGCCAACGCTTCCAGCACCGGATCTGCGATCTCGGTGATCGCCGCCGTCTCCTCACGCAACTCGGGGCCGAGCTCGAGCAGGTCGTTGACCTCGGGGAGGGCGGCGGTCACCTGGCGCGCGAGCGGCGCCACCTCTCCGGCGAACACCGCGGCGTCGTCGAGCAGCGGATCGGCGACCGGGGTCGTGGCGAGGAACTCGTCCTCGAACGGGCGCAGAAGCTCGAGCGACGTGCCCAGCTCGACGCGCCGCGCCGCCAGCACCTCCAGCACCGAGCTCGATGAGCCGATCAGCGCGGAGACGTCGTCGGGCCGCTCGCCCTCGAGGCCGCTCATCATCCGGGAGGCGCCGGAGATGATCTTCGCCAGAGCCCGCGGCTCCTCGAGCACCGCCTCGAGGACGATGCGGGAGTTGACCGCGGTCTCGTCGACGTCGGCGAGGGCGTAGTTGAGCTCGGTCCCACGGCCGGCAAGCCCGGTGCCGAGGGCGACGGTGGTGTCGCGCAGGGTCTCGCGCGCCTCGGCGTCGAAGAGCTGCACCACCTCGAGCAGGTCGACGCCGGAGGAGGAGTTCTCGACAGGAATGGTCCCGCCCTCCGGCATCGGGTTGCTGCGATCGCCCGGGAAGATCTCCAGATAGGTGAGATAGACCAGCGAGCGCACCTTGACGTTGGAGCGCGCGTCCATGCCTACGGGCGCGAACTCCGGGTCGAGCTGAGTCTTCACGAGCAGCGCGTCCTGCTCGGGGGCGGGCTCGACTTCGGTCACGAACCCGGCGAAGCGGCCGGCGACGCGAACGGCGTCCCCCGTCTCGAGGATCGGGGAGTCGTCGCGAATCAGGACGTTGAGCTCATAGCGATCCTGGAAAGGCGGGCCGTTGATCGAGATCCACGCGATGTAGGCGAGGAACGCCCCGATCGCGGTGACGAGCAGGCCGAGCGCGATCCTGTGCTGGGCCAGCCGCGAGGTCGTGTGCGAGACCGCGCTGCTGTAGCGAGTGATGTGCTTCGGCGCCTTGCGGCTCATGGTCCCACCAGGAAGTCGAGGAGCTCGTCGAGGTACTCGTTGATGCCGCCTCCGGGCAGGTTCTCGTCGCCCGGGACGTCCGGCAAGTCCGGCACGTCCGGCACGTCCGGCAGGTCGGGGAGGGGCAGGTTCGGGTCCTGTCCGTCGTTGCCGGATCCGCCACCGCCGTCGGAGGGGGACGGCTGGTCGCCCTGTGACGGCTGACCGCTGCCGCCCTGCCCGGAGCCACCGCCACCGTCCCCACCGCTGACGCCGTCGCCCCGGCTCGGCTGCGGCCCGGCGCTCATGGTCAGCGCTTCAGCGAGGCAGCCGGGGGCGATCTCAAGCCCGAAGCTCTCGCAGCTGAGGACGCCGACCGCACGCATGAAGCGCCGGTTCGGGTCCTGGTCCTCGTAGCCCTGCTGGTTGCCGAACTCCGTCGCCACCGCCCCGAAGCCGACGTCGTCGGCGAGCGAGGGGCCGGAGCCGTAGGAATCAGCTCCGAACAGGGCCTGCAGCACCTCCTCGCTGCCGAGCACGTACTTGAACAGGTTGCCGAGCCCGCCGGCGAGGTCGAACGGCGCCGTCGCCAGCCGCTTCCCTCCAACCTCCAGCACCGGCTCGGCGGCGATCAGCGCCTCCTCGGTCAGATCCAGCGTCGGCTCCAGGTCGACGAGGCTGGCCGCGCCGTCGTCGAGGAACGGTCCAAGGAGCTCGAGGCTGCGCGAAAGCTCGGGTGCGGCCTCGACCAACGTCTGGGCCAGCGGCATGGCGGCGAGCGAGACGCGCGTCAGCTTCTCCAGAGTGGTGCGCGCCGCTGTCACCGTCTCGGGGGCCCTTTCGAGGGCGCGGTCGAGCGCCGGCGCGTGCGCCTCGGTCTCCTGGAGCGTGGCGACGAGCGAATCGACGAGGCTGCCGAGCTCGCTCGACCGGCTCGCCGCCTGCCCGGTGACGCTCTCGCTGCTGTCGATCAGTTGGCGAAGCGCCTGGTTTTGCGACGCGAGCTCGTCGAGGGCGTCACCGGTGGCCTCGAACGCCGGGCGCAGGTTCAGCACCGCCTCGTTGACGTCGGCGCCGTTTCGCTCCAGCGCGGTGCCGAGCTCGACGAGGATGAACTTCAGCCCGCTGCGGGTCGGGGCGTCGAAGCTGTTCAGGAGGTCGTCGAACCGCGGCGAGACGATCGTGCGCTCGACCGGGATCACCTGGTCGCCGAGCGGCTCGGTCCCGTCCCCGAGCGACAGCGACACGTAGCTGTCGCCGGTGATGTCCTGCTGGCGCACCGCGGCCGTGGCGTCGCTGCTCGGGGGAGTCGTGCCTTCGCTCAGGACCATCGTCACCATCGCCGTGCCGCCGTCGGTGAGCTCGATTCCCTTCACGGTCCCGGCCACGGCGCCGGAGACCCGCACGTTCATCCCCGGCAGCAGCGGGAAAGCGTCCTCGAACTCGGCCTTGACCTCGGTTCCGCGCAGGCCGACCGAGGAGGTGACGAGGAGCGCCAGCAACGCGATCACCGCACACACAACGACGGCGATCGCCGAGAGGCGCGCGAGGAGGTCGTTCATTCCGCGCCCCCGTCTGTGAAGTCAGAGGCGGGTTGCCCGCCGCCGATGAAGCTGTTCGCGTAGTCGTCCCACGGCTCGTCCTCGATCACGCCCGGGGTGCGGAAGAACGGGTCCTCGACGCCGCCGGGGCCGAACGTGGAGGGGCCGATGATCTCCGGGTGGCGGTACTCCTGGATCCCGATCAGGGCGGAGCGAATCACGTTGCCGTTCGCGTCGTAGTTCGAGCTCGAGTCGGCGAAGAGCTGGAAGGTGCCCATCACCTCTGGGACGCGGACCCGGAGGTGATCCAGGAACGGGTTCAGGTAGTCGATCGCCGGCGTCAGCAGCTTTACCAGGGGAAGCGTGGCCTCGAGCGCCGGCTGGGATGCCTCGAGCGCCGGCGGGACCTCGCGCACGAGCTGCTTGGCCTCGGCCAGCGCCGGCCGCAGGGCCGAGATCGCCGGCGGCAGCAGCTGAGCGAGCGGGCCCAGCTCGTCGACCAGAGGACGCGCTCCCGCGACGAGCACGCGCAGGTTGGGGATCGCGATGAAGAGGCGGTCGATCACCTCTCGCGCGCCGCGAAGGCCGGGCCCCAGCAGCTCGAGCGAGCGCCCGAGCTCGGCCTGGCGGCCGGCCGCGATCTGGAGCAGGGTGGCGGTGCGATCCGCGGCCTGCCCGAGGTCGGTGCGGCTGTCCGCCAGCGCCTCGACGACGGTGGACGTGTTTGCCACCAGCGACTCCACCGCGGCGCTGTCGAGGTTCACCTCGGCGAGCAGGTTCGCGGTCTCGTTCAGGGCTGCGGAGCTGTGTTGCAGCGCGCGCCTGAAGTCGTCCCCGCGCCCACGCACGGCGAGATCGAGGCCGGCGAGCAGGTTGGCGGCGTCCTCGCGCGTCTCCGGATCGAGCGTGGAGACGGCGAGGTCGAGGTCGACCGGCTGGTCGGTCGAGCTCGGCCCCAGGGTGGCGCCGTCCTCGAGCTGCGGCGCGCTGGTATCTCCCTGCTCGAGGTCGACGACGCGGTTCACCGCGCCGACGTTCGAGGCGGCGCGGATGTTCAGGAAGGCGCCCTGGTGGAGGGGAAAATCGTCGTCGATGCGCAGCCGCACGCGGGGCTTCTCGTCTTCGCCGATGTAGACGTCCTCGACCGTGCCCACCTTCTGGAAGCCGGCGGTGACGTCGCCCCCGGGTATCACGCCGCGAACGTCGTCGAAGATCGCCGTCACCTCGTAGCTGCCGTCCGAACGGGTGACGAGCAACAGCAACACGACGGCGAACACCGCCAGCGCTGCCCCCGCCGCGATCCGCGCGAGCGTCGGCCCCGCCTCGCCCACCGCCTGCCGCCAGCCGCCTTCGCTCATCCGTGCCTCATGCGATCGGGAGGTTCGGGTCGAACCCCCAGAAGATGAACGTCAGCAGCATGTTGAGGACGGTGACGATGATCAGGTTCGCCGCCATCGAGCGAGCGGTCGCCACCCCGACCTCAACCGGGCCCCCCCGCACCCGGTAGCCGTAGTAGAGCGCGGTGAGGATGACGAAGAAACAGATCACCATCGCCTTCGTCAGCGAGTAGATGAGGTCCTGCGGGGTCAGCACGGTGTAGAAGGCGAACTCCCAGGTCCCCTGGGAGACGTCCCCCGCGCGCACGAACGAGGTCAGCCAGGCGGCGCCGTGCGCCGCCGCCAGCGAGACCAGGAAGGCGATCGGGAGCATCACCGCGCATGCGAGCATCCGGGTGGAGACGAGGTAGGTCATCGAGGAGACGCCCATCACCTCCATCGCGTCGACCTCCTCGTTCACGCGCATCGCTCCGAGCTGGGCGACGATTCCGCCACCCACCTTCGCCGCGACGATGAACCCGAAGATGAAGGGGACGATCTCGCGCGTCGTGCAGAAGGCGCTGAAGATCGGGGCCGCGATCCCGACGCCGAGAGAGCGCGAGAGCGCCGAGCCCTCGATCCCGCAGGTCGCGCCCGCGACGAAGGACACCAGCACGATCACGAGCACGCTTCCCACCGCCAGCAGCGCGGTCTGGCGCAGGACCTCGGCCGCGAACTGCGCGATCCGCCGGAACCCGATCGCGCCCTCGAGCAGGAAGCCGGCGTATTCGCCCGCCGGGTCGACCACGGGAATGCGCTCGGGAGACTGAAGTGCCCCCCGCGCCCGCTCGACGGTGCCGCTCTGCTGCCGGGTCGCGCTCATCCGCCGAAGGTGACTTCGGGATAGAAGGCGAGGAAGAGCTGCGTGTAGACCGCGCTGACGATGAACACCGCCACCAGGCAGGTGACAACCGACTCGTTCACCGCTCGCCCGACCCCTTCCGCGCCGCCGCCGACCTGCATCCCCTTGTAGGCGGCGATCACCCCGATCATGACCCCGAAGAGGATCAGCTTCAGCTCGCTCCCCCAGAGATCGATGAAGTTGGTCAGCAGCAGCAGCTGGTTGAAGAACGCACCGGGGGTGGCGCCATAGAGGCCGACGGCGGCGACGAAGGCGCCGAAGATCCCGGCCCAGAAGGCGATCAGGTTGAGCACCGGCATCATCGCCGCAAGGGCGACGATCCGCGGCAGGATCAGGTTGCGCACCGGGTTGATGCCGAGCACCTCGAGCGCCTCGATCTCCTGGCGGATCTTGCGAGCGCCGATCTCGGCCGTGATCGTGCTCCCGAGGGTGCCGGCGACGATCGCGGTCGTCAGGATCGGCCCCAGCTCGCGCAGGAACGCGACCGGGGCGACCGCCGAGAGCCGATCGATTGCACCGAAGGCGGACGCGAGCGAGCCGCCCTGGATCCCGATCGTCGAGAACCCGATCACGAAGGCGACGATCGTCGCCGGGATCAGGGTGACGCGGAAGGAGAAGATCAGCTGGCGGACGAACTCGACCCGCCAGGAGAGTCCGGGCGTGACCAGCTGACCGAGAGCCTGGATTCCGAGCCCGGCCATCCCGCCCGCGTTCTCGATCCACGAGCGGGGCGGGATCTCGGAGCTGCTGAAGGTCGAGCGCGCGGCCTTAACGCCCCTGCCCACGAGGCCATTTGCACCCCCCGCCACTAGTCGCGATCCCTCATCAAGGCCCCTCGCGAGCTCTCCGTTTCTCGTTACCCAGTCGGCAGGCGCCGAACACGCCGGGCCGGACCGGCAAAGCTAACAGCCTTCTATCTCCGGCACGCCGGTTGCTGGCCTCCAAACCGCAGCGAATCCTACCTGATGGTAGAAGCGCTTCCTACCGGTAGTAGGAACTCCCATCAGGCAGAGGAGGGGCCGCGCGCCGCAACGCGGGCGAGGAATCTGCCGAGCTCGTCCGGTGTCCCACTCGCCGCCGAGAGCAGAGCAGCACCCGAACGCCGGCCTCCCCCATCGAGGCCAGCGAGCTCGGCGAGCACCGGCGCCTTGCGGACGGCGTCGGTGACCTCGATGCTCGCCAGATAGGGCTCGATCAGGGAGTCGAGGCGGGAGACGATCGAGGCGCGGGCGCGGCGCACGCGGCGCACGACCGCCGGCTCCGCGCCGTGCTCGGAGTCGAAGACGACTTTCCATGAGTTCGGCGATTCCTCCGCCGCCGAGAGCAGCGCGACGAACCCGTCGCGGAGCAACCCCTCGATGTCGCTGAGGTCGAGCGAAGTCGGGAACGCGGCCCCGATCGCCGCCAGCAGGCGCCGCTCCTCGCGATCCAGCAGCGCCTTGAACAGCTCCTCCTTGCCGGCGTAGCAGTCGTAGACGACCGGCTTGGTCACCTCCGCAGCGTTGGCGATCGCCTCCATGGAGGTGCCGTGGTAGCCCTGCTCGACGAACAGCTCCAGGGCGGCGTCGAGGATCAGCGGCCGGCGGCGCTCGGGGCCGAGGTGAGGAGCCCGCCCCCGCTTGGCGTCGCTTCGCTGCGCCTGCTTGGTGTCCGCTGGGTTGGCTGCCACGTCGATTGGATTCTACGCCGGAGTAGCAAGCTCCCCTGCATTCCCCGCTTCAGCGGACGTCAGCGCATCCGTGGAAGACTACGTCGATGAGCATCCAGTCCCGTTTGACCCGCATGGGAGGACGGATCGCCCAGGCGGCAACGTCGACGCCCGCTCGCCTGCCGCGGCTGCGCGGGGGCTCGCTCGAAAATGCGGTCGGCGGCCGTGTGGTGATGATCACCGGGGCGTCGTCCGGGATCGGGCGCTCGACGGCGCTGCGCGTCGGCGCCGCCGGCGCGAAGGTCGTGCTGGTGGCGCGCACGCGCGAGAAGCTGGAGGAGGTGGCCACCGAGATCACGGAGGCCGGCGGCGAGGCGCACGTGCATCCCTGCGATCTGTCCGACCTCGACGACATCGCGCGGATGGCCGACGAGGTGATCTCCGAGCACGGCGGGGTCGACGTCCTCGTCAACAACGCCGGCCGCTCGATCCGGCGCTCGGTCCACCTCTCCTACGACCGCATCCACGACTTCGAGCGCACGATCCAGCTCAACTATCTCGGCGCCGTGCAGCTGATCCTGAAGGTCCTGCCCGGGATGGCGGAGCGGGGCAGCGGCCACATCATCAACGTCAGCTCGATGGGAGTGCAGACGAACGTCCCCCGCTTCTCCGCCTACGTCGCCTCGAAGGCCGCGCTCGATGCTTTCTCGAGGGTGATCGGCTCAGAGGTCCTCGACGACGGCATTCGCGTGACCACGGTGCACATGCCTTTGGTGCGCACGCCGATGATCAAGCCGACCACGCACTACCGCTACTTCCCCTCGATCAGCCCCGATCAGGCTGCGGGGATGATCACCGACGCGATGATCGGCAAGCCGAAGGACGTCTCGACGCCGTTCGGGCGCTTGTCGACGGCGACCTACGCGACCGTGCCGAGGGTCCAGGATGCGATCGCGAGCCGCGCCTACAAGCTGTTCCCGGACAGCAAGGCGGCCGTGGAGGGCTCGAAGGACGGCGCCGAGCCGGCGCCCGGCGAAGAGCCCGAAGAGAAGGGGACGGCCGAGCAGCGAGCGTTCGCAAGGCTGACCGGCGGAACCCACTGGTAGGAGACATGGGTGAGCAGCGCGACGGCCCTCTCGCCGGCGTGAGGGTGCTCGACGCGGCAACTTTCGTCGCCGGACCACTCGCCGCCGCGATGCTGGGAGACCTCGGCGCGGACGTGGTCAAGGTGGAGCCTCCCAGCGGCGATCCGCTGCGGAGGATCGGCGGCGAGATCGCCGGCGACCTGTCGGCGACGTTCGCGTTCGTCAACCGCGGCAAGCGCGGAGTGGTCGCCGATCTCGATGCTCCCGGCGACGTGGAGAAGCTGGCGGAGCTGGTGAGCGGGTCAGGCGTGGTGGTTCACAACAAGCGCCCAGACGCGGCGCGGCGAATGGGCCTCGAGGGAGCGCCGGTGGTGGTCGAAGTCAGCGCATTCGGGCGTCAGGGGCCATACGCGGATCGGCCCGCGCTCGACCCGATCGTGCAGGCGATGGCGGGGATCGTCGCGATCACCGGCGAGCCCGACGGGCAGCCGATGCGTGCCGGAGCGCCGATCGTGGACGTGGCGACGGCGCTGACCGCGGCGTTCGGAGCACTCGCCGGGCTGCGCGCGCACGAGCAATCGGGTGATCCGCAGCGCGTCACGGTTTCCCTGTTCGAGGTCGGTCTGATGCTGAACGCGCCTGCGTTTGCGATCCGCTCGGCGCGCGGCGAGCCGCTCGAGCGGCTCGGCAACGCAAGCCACGCCCTGCTGGCGGACCAGTTCGCCACGTCTGACGCACTCATCTGGCTGGCGGTGTGGGAGGACGAGCAGTGGAGGCGACTTTGTCCGTTGCTGGGCCTCGACGAGTGGGCAGATGACGAGCGCTTCGCTTCGAATCAGCTACGGGTCGCGAATCAGGACGAGATTCGGGGGCCGCTCGCCGATGCGGTTCGGGGCTGGGCAGGGGAGGAGTTGCGCGAGGCACTCGCGGAGGCGGGGATCCCGGCGGCGGTGACGCTTACGCTCGACGAGGTGATTCAGGATCCGCACGTGGAGGCGACCGCGGCGCTGCGCACCGAGGAACGGCTGGCTGGGACGGAGCTGTTGATGCCCGCGGGGCCGCTGCGACTCGCGGGCGAGCGCCCACCGATCGGCCGCCCCGCACCCCGCCTCGGCGAGCACACAGAGGAGCTGCTCAGCTAGCCGTCTGCTGCTCGCTCGCCGCCAGCGCCGCCTCGGGTAGCAGCAGGCGCTCGAGCTCCTCCAGGGCCTCGCCGGTGTAGATCGCGAGGCGCTGCAGGTGGGGGAGCTTTTCCCGGGCGCCCGTGAAGCCGAAGTTGAGCGTCCCGGCGTAGCTGACGCAGGTGATGTTCAGGGCGTTGCCGTGCAGCAGCAGCGACAGGGGGAAGAGCGCGTCCAGGCGCGAGCCGTTGAAGTAGAGCGGCTGCGGCGGGCCGGGGACGTTCGATATCCCGAGGCTGAACGGGACCGGGGCGCGGTGGCCCAATCCTGCCATCTGGCCCGCGATCCAGGGACCATTGATCAACAGCGTGTAGGTGGCGCGCGACTCCGGCGGCAGGTCGCCGAGGTGCTGCTTCGCCTTCTCCGTCGAGCGCTTGATCGCATCGAGACGCTGAAGCGGGTTGGCGATGTTGGTTCCCAGCTCGGCGACCATGATTCCGACCGCCGTCCCGGTGCTTTCGTCGTCGGCCTCGCGCAGGTTGACCGGTATCCCGGCGCTGAGCGGACGGTCGGGCAAGCGCCCGTGCTCGAGCAGATAGCTGCGCAGCGCCGTGGCGCAGAGGTAGAGGACGATGTCGTTCAGCCGGCAATCGGCGGCCCTGGCGAGCGCCTTGATGCGCTCGAGGTCGTATTGCTGGGTCGCGAAGCGCCGCTGACCTCCGAGCGGGCCCGTGAGCGCCGAGTCGGGTGTCCGGTACGGGGCCTGGAGGGCGCTGTCGTCGACCGTCGCCCGGCTGAGATCCAGCGCCGCCCGGCCGAGGCCCATCATCGCTGCGCCAGCGCCACGAGCCGCGCCCAGCGCCCGGCTCAGCGGATCATTTCCTCCCTCGCGCTCGCGGCGCGGGCGCTTGCCGGCGCCGGTCGCCCAGAAGGGCTTCATTCCGCGCTCGTCGGGATCAGTCGAGAGCGCCCGCAGGATCAGGCGCATGCCGCTGACGCCGTCGATCAGCGAGTGGTGCATCTTCAGGTACATCGCGTAGCGATTGCCCTCCAGCCCTTCGATCAGATGCACCTCCCAGAGCGGGCGATGGAGGTCGAGCTGGTGGCTGTGGAGGCGGGAGACGAGGATCCCGAGCTCGCGTTGGCCGCCGGGGTGCGGCAGCGCCGAGTGGCGCACGTGGTAGTCGATGTCGATGTCGCGGTCCTCGCGCATCAACGGCAAGCGGGGGCCGATCAGCGGCGCCTGAACGAGCTTCAGGTTCCACGGCGGCGGGATCGTGTGCGCGTCGCGCATCCGCTCGAGCTCGAGCTTCAGGTAGTCCGGCGGCGCGTTGTCCGGAAGCGTGAACTCGAACAGGCCGCCGACGTGCATCGGGGTGTCGCGCGACTCGAGCACGAGCCACGCGGTGTCGATTGGGGAAACCTGCTTCAGCGCCACTTCGAGCCCTCCTCCAAGTCAGGGGCAAGCCGAGCGTACTACTGCGGAGCGAACCTCGCCCGCGGGGTGTGGCACAGTTATTTCTACCGAGCGGTAGATTTCCCCCTGTGACCTCTCCAGGCGAGAACGGCTCAGCGGCGTCCGGCCCCGACCACGAGGTCGTGATCATCGGCGCCGGCTTCTCCGGCATCGGCGCGGCGATCAAGCTGAAGCAGGAGGGGATCGACGATTTCGTCATCCTCGACCAGGCCGACGACATCGGCGGCACCTGGCGCGACAACACCTACCCCGGGCTCGCGGTCGACGTCGCCTCGTTCACCTACCAGTACTCGTTCGAGATGAACCCCGACTGGTCGCGGGTATTCGCCCCGGGGGACGAGGTGAAGCGCTACATCGATCGACTTTTCGAGAAGTACGCGCTGCGGCCCCGCCTTCACCTCGGGCAACGGGTCGAGAAGCTGGCCTTCGACGAACAGCGCCACTTGTGGGAGGTCCACCTGCCCGATCGCGTGCTGCGGGCGCGCTTCGTGATCACCGCCGTCGGCGTGCTGACACAGCCGAAGCTGCCGGACATCCCCGGGCTCGAGGACTTCGGCGGCAAGACGATGCACACGGCGCGCTGGGACCATGACCACGATCTGCGTGGGAAGCGGGTGGCGGTGATCGGCACGGGAGCAACCGCGGTCCAGCTCGTGCCGGAGATCGCCAAGCTCACCGGCGAGCTGCACGTATTCCAGCGCACGCCGATCTGGGTGTTCCCGAAGTTCGACCCCGAGATCCCGGCGCCGGTGAGGTGGGCGTTTCGCCGCATCCCCGGTGTGCAGGCCGCGGTTCGCGCGGTCTCCTCGGTGCTCTTCGAGATCGGCATGGTCGTCGCCGCGATCTACAACCGCCAGATGCCGTTCATCTCGAGGATCGTCGAGCGGCAGGGGCGGGCGTTCCTGCGCGCTCAGGTGCGCGATCCCGAGCTGCGGGAGAAGCTGACCCCGAGCTACGGCTTCGGGTGCAAGCGCCCGACGATGTCGAACGACTACCTGCGGACGTTCTCGAAGGGCGAAGCGGAGCTGGTCGCGGAGCCGATCGAGCGCGTCACGGCGAAGGGAATCCGCACCGCCGACGGCACCGAGAGAGAGATCGACACCCTGGTCCTCGCGACCGGCTATCTGGTCAGCGAACCCGAGAACGCACCCGCGATCCCGATCTTCGGGCGTGAGGGAATCGGGCTGCGCGAGTTCTGGGCCGAGAGGCGAATGCAGGCGTACGAGGGCACCACCGTGCCGGGCTTCCCGAATCTGTTCAGCATCTTCGGCCCGTACGCGTTCACCGGGTCGTCGTGGATGTTCATGGTCGAGTACCAGTCGCACCACATCGGCAGAGTGATCGGGGAGGCGGCCCGTCGCCGCGCCACCTTGGCGGAGGTGCGCCAGGAGCCGCACGACGCGTACTTCAACCTGATGCTGAGGCGCGGCCGGAACACCGTCTTCTTCAACAACCGCTGCGGAACCGCCAACAGCTACTACTTCGACCAGCACGGGGACGCCCCGTACCTGCGCCCGTCGACGGCGCTCGAGACCTGGTGGCGCAGCCGCAGGTTCGACCTCGACGACTACCGCTACGAGTCGCTCAACGGCGCAGTCCCAGCGGGCCAGACACTTCGCCGCTGACGAGCTGGCGAACCATCGGCTCACTCGAGCCGAGGACTTCGTCGGCGCGGCCGCTGGCGACGATCCGGCCCTCGTGGATCACGGCCGCGTGGTGGGCGAGCTTTCGCGCCGCGCTCATGTCGTGGGTGGAGACGAGGAAGGTGGCTTCCGTGGCCCGCTGGGCTTCGCGGATCAGATCGACCAGCAGCGCCAGGCGAACGCCGTCGATCCCGCTGTCGAAGTCGTCGATGATCACGATCGGAGACTCAAGCGCGAACGCCCGTGCCAGCGCCGCTCGCTTGCACATCCCGGCGGAGAGCTCGGAGGGCATGCTCTTCGCCCGCTCGCGCAGCCCGACGAGCTGCAGATTGTCCATCGTCACCTGCTCGACGCGCTCCTCCGACCACCGCGGCCGGCGCTCCCTGAGCGGGAAGGCGACATTCTCGAACACGTTCAGGGAGAAGAACAGCCCGCAGGTGAACGGCAGCGCCCCCTGAAGGACGGCGCTCATCCGGCGCCTGATCTGGTTCAGCTCCTCCTCGGAGATCGCGGAGAGGTCGTTGCCCTCGACCCTCACGACCCCGGCCGAAGGCTGGAACAGCCCCAGCACGTGCTTGATCGTCACCGTCTTCCCCGCTCCGGAGGGGCCGAGCAGGACGGTGATCGACCCGGCCGGCACCTGGAAGCTGACTCGATCGAGGACCCGCTCGGAGCCGAACCGCTTGACCACGTTCACGAGCTCGATTGCCGCTTCTGGGGTTCCGGCGACGTTCACCGGCACCGATGATAGGTGTGTAGGGTCGGCTTCCCTCCAACGAAGGGAGTCAGGCCGGTGGCAGCGGACGCGTTGAAGCGAGTCGATGTGGGCGATCTCGGCCTCGCCTACCGCGAGCAGGGATCCGGCCCTCCGGTGCTGTTGCTGCACGGCTGGCCGACGTCGTCGTTTCTGTGGCGGAACGTGATCCCCCCGATCGCGCGCGCCAACCGCGTGCTGGCCCTGGACCTGCCCGGGTTCGGAGGCTCGGACAAGCCCGCCGGCGCGACCTACACCTTTGAGTTTTTCGAGCGAGCGATCGACGGCTTCCTCGCCGCGCTGGACATCGAGGAGGTCGCGATCGCCGGCCACGACCTCGGCGGACCGGTCGTCGCCCACTGGGTGATTGGCAACCCGGGCCGAGCCCGGAGCCTCGCGCTGCTGAACACGCTCGTCTACCCGGAGTTCTCGGAGGCCGTTTTCGCGTTCCTCAAAGCGGCCTCTACGCCCGGAATCCGAGAGCAGCTGACCAGCCCCGAGGGGCTCGATGCGGCGATGCGGCTCGGGGTCGCCGACGAGGCGAAGGTCACCGACGAGGTGCTCGCCGGCGTTCGGGAGCCGTTCGGCGACGAGCAGTCGCGGCAATCGCTCGCCGACGCCGGAATCGGATTGGAGCCCGAGGGTTTCAACGAGATCGCGAGCGCGCTTCCGTCCCTCGAGGTGCCGGTTCGCCTGATCTACGGCGAGCAGGATCGGATCCTGCCCGACATCGCCGAGACGATCGCGCGGATGAAGCGAGACCTGCCTCAGGCGGTGGTCACCGCGCTGCCGGACTGCGGGCACTTCCTCCAGGAGGAGGCCCCGGAGGAGGTCGGTGAGCTGCTGGCGAGCTTCTTCGCCGAGAGCTGAACGCGTCGAGCTTCGCCTAAGCGGCGCGACTCAGAACTCGAACGCGACCTGATCGATGTAGCACCAGTACCAGTCCTCGCCGGGCTCCAGCGAGCTGACGATCGGGTGCTCGCTTTGGGCGGCGTGCTTGCTCGCGTGCTGGTTCGGCGAGGAGTCGCAGCATCCGATGTACCCACAGCTTCGACAGAGGCGAAGATGCACCCACGTCGAGCCGATCTTGAGGCAATCCTCGCAGCCGGGGATCTCGGCCGGAGGCTCGACGCTGATCGTGTCCAGATGCGAACAGGTCGCCGTCACTCTTCCACGATACCCCCCGCGGTTCTTACGGCTCGGCCTGGCCGCCGGTGAAGCTGACGAACGCCTCCCACGCGGGCTTCGCGGTGTAGTCGGCTCGGAAGAGCCCCGAGTAGCTGCACAGATCGCAGGTGGTGAAGACCTCGGTGTCAATCCACGTGTACCAGATCAGGCTGCCGATGTTCCAGGCCTCGCGGCGACGCAGGATCAGGTTGAACGCCTGCTTGAGCAAGCGGCGCTGGCCTTCCTCGGTCTGTGTGAAGACGCTTTCCTCGGAGCGCTCCGCCGTCGGCCAGCCGATCTCGTCGACCATGAGCTCGCTGTCGCTGTCCCCGGCCTCCGCCATCACCCTGCGGGCCGACTTGATCTGCTCGGCCATGCCCTTGATGTTGGTGGAGTAGGGATGGATTGCGAGCGCGTCGAAGCTGCGGGCGGCACCCGGCTCCTCGTACAGGCGGCGGAGGAAGCGCTCCATCGGTACGCCGTCCGAGGGATGCTTGAACAGCCCGGCCGCGACGATCGTCGCCCCAGGATCCTGCTTGCGGATCGCCTTCGCCGAGACCCGAAGAAACTCGGCGTAGTCCTGAGGCGCGGTCCGCTGCGGATGCCAGTAGGTATCCGCGTTCACCTCATTGGCGATCTGCCAGCTCCTGATCGGATGCGGCTTGATCTCCGGCGCTTCGCTCCGCAGGTACTGCCAGATCAGACCGCCGGGGCCGTAACGCTGCACGAGGGTCCTCAGAAGCTGTGTCCACTCCCGCATGAACACCGGATCGTGGACCGGCGGATAGCGCGGATCCTCGCGACGCCCGAAGTACACAGGTACGCCTTGGACGAACGGCTTCAGCCGGATTCCGAAGTAGGCGGCGTAGGCGACGAGCTCGTCGTATCGCGTGAACTGATGGCCCTGGCCGGGGTAGGGCTGAATGTCCTCCCAGTGGAAGGCAACCCGCAGGGTCTCAACGCCCCCGAGCTGCATCCGCTGCAGCTCCAGCGGGTGGAGCTTGGTCGCCGGCGTGATCCCGAGGAACTCGCGGGGCACCCGCGCCGAGCGGCCGTCCCGAGCCTCGGCCGCGGGCGCCGCGACCAGCATCAGCACACAGGCGAGGGCGACCGACAGGCGTGCGCTCATGTGCTCAGTATCGGCAATCGCAAGGGTCTCATGACCAATACAAGGCGCCCGAGCTGGAAAAGGTGCGGCAGCGATAGGTGTCGATTCCGTCGCTCTCCGTTCGTCTAATCGGCGACCATTCCCAAAAGGAGGAAGCAATGCAGTACATGCTGTTGATTCACCACGGCGACACCCCGCGCCCAGGGAACGATGCGTGGAACGCCCTTTCGGAGGACGAGAAGGGGGCGGTTTACGGCGCGTGGCAGGCGCTCACCGCGACCCCCGGCGTCAAGCCCGGCCTCCGGCTGGAGCCCCCGGAGACGGCCACCACGGTGCGGGTGCAGGACGGGAAGACGCTGACCACCGACGGACCGTTCGTCGAGATCAAGGAGGCGATCGGCGGGTACCTGCTGTTCGAGGCCGACGACCTCGACGCCGCGATCGAGCTCGCCGCGCGGATTCCGACCGCCAGTATGGGCGGCGCGATCGAGGTGCGCCCGATCCAGGAGGGGTAGCGATCCTCGAGCAAGCCTTCCGCGAACAGTGGGGGCGCGTCGTCGCCTCGCTGATCGGCTTCCTCGGCGATTTCGACCTCGCCGAGGAAGCCGCGCAGGAGGCCTTCGCGATCGCCGCCGAGCGCTGGCCGCGAGACGGGACCCCCGACAACCCGGGCGCCTGGCTGGTGACCACCGCGCGCAACCGGGCGATCGACCGCATCCGCCGCGATCGCACGCTGGCCGCGAAGACTCGACTGCTCGAGGTACCCGAAGCAGCTGAGGAGACGATGGACGAATCGACGTTTCCGGACGAGCGACTCGAGCTCATCTTCACCTGCTGTCACCCGGCCCTCTCAACCGAGGCGCAGGTCGCGCTCACGCTGCGCACGCTCGGCGGCCTGACCACCGCCGAGATCGCCCGCGCCTTCCTGGTCCCGGAGCCGACCATGGCCCAGCGGCTGGTGCGGGCGAAGCGCAAGATCAAGGCGGCCGGGATCCCGTTTCGGGTCCCCCCGACCACCTGCTCCCCGACCGGCTCACTGCGGTGCTCGCCACCGTCTATCTGGTCTTCAACGAGGGGTACGGCGGCCGCGGCGAGCTGGCGGCAGAGGCGCTGCGGCTGGGGCGAGCGCTGGCCGAGCTGATGCCGGACGAGCCGGAGGTGCACGGCCTGCTGGCGATGATGCTGCTTCACGACGCCCGCCGCGAGGCGCGGTTTCGCGATGGTGATTTGGTTCTGCTCGCCGATCAGGACCGCTCGCTGTGGGACACGGCGCAGATCGCCGAGGGGCGGGCGGCGCTAGACCGGGCGCTGGCCCTGCACGGCCGCGGCCCCTACGTTCTGCAGGCGGCGATCGCTTCGCTGCATGCCGAAGAGCCCCGCGACTGGCCCCAGATCGCCGCGCTTTACGGCGAGCTTGCCCGCCTCACCGACTCGCCGGTGGTAGAGCTGACCAGGGCCGTCGCCGTCGCGGAGGAGCATGGCCCCGAGGTCGGCCTCGAGCTCGTCGACCGCCTTCCGCTCGAGGACTACCGCTACTTCCACTCGACCCGCGGTGAGCTGCTGCGGCGCCTCGGGCGGAGCGCCGAGGCCGGCGACGCCTACCGCCGCGCGCTGGCGCTGGTCCAGGACGACGCCGAGCGGCGCCTGCTCGAGCGGCGGCTGGCAGAGCTGGCGCCTTAGGCCCTCAGCGATGCTGGAGCAGCACCGGTCACCGCCGCGGCCAGCCGCTTTCCCTTCGCGGTCAGCCGGTACTCGGCGTGCGGCGGGCGGCCGGGGACGAGCCGGCGGTCGACGATTCCGGCGTCCTCGAGCTGCTCGAGCCGCTCCGAGAGCGTGGTCGGTGAAACGCCGGGCAGCGACTGGCGAAACTCGTTGAATCGCGCGGCGCCGGTGGAGCAGGCGTAGATCGTGCCCAGAGTCCAGCGGCGCTCCAGCAGGTCGGCGACGGAGCGCAGCTCGGAGGGAACCGGCGCGCAGCTACGACACCGTGGCGACATCCGCTCCCCGCCCGGCGGGCTCCAGCGCCCGCTCCAGCACCTCGTCGATGCTCATCACCGGATGGAAGGTCATCTGCTCACGGACCTCCTCGGGCACGTCGTCGAGGTCGCCGCGGTTTCGCTCCGGCAGGATCACCTCGGTCAGGCCCGCCGCGTGGGCGGCGAGGACCTTCTGCTTCAGGCCGCCGATCGGCAGCACCCGGCCCTGCAGGGTGACCTCGCCGGTCATCCCCACCGTGTGCTTGACCGGGCGGCCGCTGAGCAGCGACGCGAGCGCGGTGGTCATCGCGGTCCCGGCGCTCGGCCCGTCCTTGGGGATCGCCCCGGCGGGCACGTGGACGTGGAACTCGCGCTTGAAGTCGTCGCTCGTCGATCCCGAGCTGGTCGGCGTGCGAGCTCACGTATGAGAGCGCGATCCGCGCCGACTCCTTCATCACGTCGCCGAGCTGGCCCGTCAGCACCAGTCCCTTTTCGCCCTCCATCGCGGTGGCCTCGACGAACAGCACGTCGCCGCCGGTCCCGGTGACCGCCAGTCCGGTGGCCACCCCGGGAATCGCGGTGCGCTCGACCGACTCCTGGAAGAAGCGCTGGCGGCCGAGGGCGTCGACCACCGCGTCGGGGTCGATCGACGATCGGCGCCTCCGCCTCGCCTGAGGCGATCCGCGTCGCCGCCCGCCGCAGCAGCTTGCCCAGCTCGCGCTCGAGCTGGCGCACCCCGGCCTCGCGGGTGTACTCGGTGATCACCTTGCGCAGGATCGCGTCGGAGGCGTCGACCTCGTCGGCGCGGAGCCCGTTTCGCTCCAGCTGGCGCGGCCACAGATAGCCGCGGGCGATCGCGAGCTTCTCCTCGGTGGTGTAGCCGTCGAACCCGATCACCTCCATCCGATCGAGCAGGGGCAGCGGGATCGTGTCGGTCACGTTGGCCGTGGCCAGGAAGACGACCTCGGAGAGGTCGACCTCGATGTCGAGGTAGTGGTCGCGGAAGGAGTGGTTCTGGGCCGGGTCGAGAACCTCGAGCAGGGCGGCGGAGGGATCGCCACGCCAGTCGGCGCCGACCTTGTCGACCTCGTCGAGCAGGATCACCGGGTTCATCGTCCCGGCGTCACGCAGGGCGCGGATGATCCGCCCAGGCAGGGCGCCGATGTAGGTGCGCCGGTGGCCGCGAATCTCGGCCTCGTCGCGGATTCCGCCCAGCGAGAGGCGCACGAACTCGCGCCCAAGCGAGCGCGCCACCGATTCGCCGATCGAGGTCTTGCCGGTACCCGGCGGGCCGACCAAAGTGAGGATGGCGCCGTTGGCGCGGCTCTCGCCCTCGATGCCTCGCTCCTGGCGGAGCTTGCGCACGGCGATGAACTCGGTGATGCGGCGCTTCACGTCGTCGAGGCCGGCGTGGTCCTCGTCGAGCACCTCGCGGGTGTGGTCGGGGTCGAGCCGCTCCTCGGAGCGCTTCGACCACGGCACCGCCAGCAGCCAGTCGAGGTAGCTGCGGATCATCGAGGACTCCGGCGACTGCTCGCCCTGGCGCTCGAGCCGGCGCAGCTCGCGATCGGCCTGCTCGGCGACCGCCTCCGGCATCTCGGCCTCGGAGATCTTGCGCTCGTACTCGCCGATCAGGTCCCCCTCGTCCTCGCCCAGCTCCTTGCGGATCGACTCCATCTGCTTGCGCAGGAAGTACTCGCGCTGCTGCTTCTGGGCGCCGGTCTCGACGTCGTCGCGGATCCTGCGCCGCACCTGGAGCTCGGCCAGCCGCTCGCGCTGCATCTCGACGGCGAGCTCGAGGCGGGCCTTGACATCGACGGTCTCCAGCAGCTTCAGCTTCTGCTCGCGCGTGAGATCGGGGCTGTAGCCGGTGGTGTCGGCCAGCGCGCCGGGCTCCTCGATGGAGCGCAGGAACGCGCCGACGCGCTCGTCGGCGCCGCGCAGCTCGAGGATCTCCTCGACCACGGCGCGGTACTCGAGCGCGAGCTCGTTGCTGCGCTCGTCGCCGGGGTTGCCGTCGTGGATCTCCTGCACCTCGATGCGGAGTTGCTCGCCGTCGGGCTCGCGCTTGACCCGCGAGCCCGCGATGGAGCCCGACCACGGTCGCGGCCGAAGCGCCGTTCGGCAGCTTCCCGCGCTCGATCACCTCGGCGACGACGCCGATGCGGCCGAATTCGCCGTTCGTGCGCGGAAGCAGGAAAACGCGATCCTCCTCTCCGGTGTCGATCGGCAGGGTCGCCGTCACCGCCGGGAAGACGATCGCTTCGTCTAGTGGAATCAGGAGAAGTGTCATGATTAAGTCCAGTTTCTGTAGTTAATCCATGAACAGGATAGCGCAGCGACAGCCGCCCGTGGCGAGAACGGGGATCAGTACTGGCCGACGCACGGCGCGGCCCGCGAGAAAGGCTGAGAAACACGAATCCCGCCATCTGGGCGGGATTGGAGAGTCACCGCTACGGGGATTCGAACCCCGGTTTCCGGGCTGAGAAGAGAGCAACCGTCCAACGTGGAGCGTCCCGTCACATGAGAGCGGAGTTGGCGCCGTCGGCGAGCAACCCACGCGCTGCCCCCCATCGCGCGATGCGGAAGCGCGGCGACTCGCCCAACCGTCACGCCAGCCGTCACGCTCAAAGCAGCGGCCACCCGCTGGTCCGCTCGCTCGAGCCCGGCGAGGCGTGGTCTTGGTGCTTCGTGATGAAATCGCGCTGCTCATTCCCGAGGTGCGCGGCCAAAACGCGCATCCCGACGTCGCCCTTGGGGCTTCGAGCGTGAGCAAGATCGCCAGCTGATGGTGGACGGGACCGAGATCACGATGCAGCCGCTCGACCCTACGGTCGACCACGTCCGCGGGTCGTCGACGGGTCGCCTCATCGTCGAGTACGGCGACTATGAGTGCCCGTACTCGCGACAGGCGCTTCGAGAGATCGAGCGACTGGAGCGTCGGCCGGGCGACGACCTGCGATTCGCCTTCAGGCATTTCCCCCTGACCGAGATCCATCCGCACGCCCTCGCCGCATCTGCCGCCGCCGAGGCCGCTGCTCTTCAGGACCGGTTCTGGGAGATGCACGAATTGCTCTTTCGTAACCAGAACGCGCTCGCGGGCCACGACCTTCGGCGATACGCCGCCGAGCTCGACCTCGATGTTGCGGCGTTCGACGTCGATCGGGCCGGCGCCGCGGTGCTGAAACGGGTTGGCCGCGATGTCGAGAGCGGGAGAGCGTCGGGTGAGGTACGAGCCACGCCCACCCTGTTCATCGACGGAGTGGTGCACCGAGGAAGCTACGACGCGGCTGCCCTCTTGGAGGCGCTGGCCGCCCGGGGCTAGTGTTCGACTATCCCCACTCGGTGGCCACAGCTCGCCTACGACTCCTGGAGCGCGACCTGCGACACGCTCCACGCGCACACGCAGGTGCTCGGAAAGCTCGCGGTCGAGCTGGCCCCGCCCGAGCCACAGCTCCAGCACACCGCCCTGAGGCTGACCGCGCGGGGCTGGGAGACGCAGCCTCTACCGGCGCCCGACGGCTCCGGCGCGATCGTCGCGGCGCTTGACCTTCGGACGCACGAGGCCGTGGTCGATCACAGCGCCGGCCATCAGACGCGGGTCGCGCTGACGCCCAACCGGCCCGTCGCGGAGGTGACGCGCGAGGTGCTCGAGGCGGTTGAGCGGGTGGCCGGCACTGTCGAGATCAATCCCACCCCTCAGGAGGTGCCGTGGCAGGTGCCGCTGGACGAGGACCACGAGCATGCGACCTACGAGGCCGACCAGGTGGCGACCTACTTCGACGCCGCCACCAGCGCGGCGCTCGTCCTGGCGGAATTTCGGGCGCCGTTTCGCGGACGCTCGACGCCGGTCAACGCCTGGTGGGGGACCTTCGACCTCGCGGTCCACTTCTTCTCGGGGCGCGCGGTCGATCCACCGTCGGATGACTTCATCATCCGCAACGGCGGCGATGCCCAGCAGGTCGAAATCGGCTGGTGGCCGGGGGATCCGAAACACGACGGGGCGGCCTTTTTCGCCTTCGCGTACCCGACGCCCGATGGCTTTGCGGACGCGAACCTCAGCCCCGCTGCGGCGCGCTGGGACGGGCAGCTCGGCGAGTATGTGCTCGAGTGGGAGGACATCCGCGAGAGCGCTGATCCGCATGCCCTCGCGTTGGAGTTCGCCCGCTCGGCCTTCCGCCACTCCTGCGCGGTGTGCGAGTGGGACCCGGCGCTGGCGGCCACTGCAGAAGGTGTTCCGCCGCCGATCCGCTGAGGCTGAGGTTCGCGTGCCCTGGATGGTGCTGGACAACCCGGACGCCGCATAGCCTGTTTGGCGACGATGTCCGACCCGACTTCAGGCGAGCTGGACCCGGTCGGAGCGGGGGATCACGTGCTCGGCGCCGTGGAGCCCGAGTTGACGCTGATCGAGTACGGGGACTTCGGCTGCCCGTTCTGCTTCGCCGCGAGCCGGCCGGTGAGGTCGCTTCTCGATCGCTACCCCGCCGTGAGGCTGGTCTGGCGCCACCTCCCCGACTCCGAGCTTCACCCGGGCGCCGACCTGGCCGCGGAGCTGTCGGAGCTTGCGAGCGACCGAGGAAAGTTCTGGCAGGCCCACTCGCTGTTGCTCGCCGGCCGCGACCGTTTCTCGGCGAAGGACCTGCTCTCGGTGGCACGGCAGCTCGATCTCGACCCCGCCCAAGCGGATGCGGCCCTACGCGAGCGGCGCTATCGCGAGCGCGTGCTCGAGGACGTCGCCGGCGCCGAGCGGGCGGGCGTCCACGCGACCCCGACCTTCTTCGTCGGAGCCGAGCGGCTCGAGGGGAGCTGGAGCCAGCTGGCCCAGCTCGTTCCCGCGATTCTCGAGCGAAGGTGACCGCGCGCGCAGCCGCAGAGGGTCCGTTCTCCCGGCGGACGGCCTGGGTTCGCAACGTGCCGACGCCCTTGCGCGAGTTCCTGAGCACCGAGACGGGCGGGGCGGCGGTGTTGCTTGCGGCGACAATCGCGGCCCTTGCCTGGGTCAACATCGACGCTGGTTCATATCGCGGCGTCTGGGAGACGACCCTGTCGATCAACCTGGGCGACGCCGGGGTGGAGCTCGATCTGCGCCATTGGGTCAACAGCGGGCTGATGACGTTCTTCTTCTTCGTCGTTGGCCTCGAGGCCCGTCGTGAGTTCGACCTCGGCGAGCTCAGGGAGCGCCGGCGCTTCGCCCTGCCGCTACTGGCCGCGATTGGCGGGATGGCCATGGCCGTCGCCATCTACCTTGCCTTCAACGCCGGCGATTCCTCGGCCAGCGGCTGGGGGATCGCGATGTCGACGGATACAGCGTTCGCACTGGGCCTGCTGGCGCTGTTCGGGCGCCGCGTCCCCGATCGCCTGCGGGCGTTCATCCTCACCGTGGTCGTGGTCGACGACATCCTCGCCCTCGTTGTCATCGCCACCGTCTACACCGAGACAGTCGAAGGCTCGGCGCTGATCGTCGCGCTGGCCCTGTTCGCGGCAGTCCTGGTCGCGCGCGCTCTGCGCGTGGGAGTCGGGATGATCTATTTCGTTCTCGGCGCCGCGGTCTGGGTCGCGCTGCTCGAGTCTGGGATCGAGCCGGTGATCGTGGGGCTCGCGATGGGACTTCTGACCTACGCATACCCAGCCGTGAGGTCGGACCTCGACCTCGCGATGGAGCGCTTCCGCCGCTTCCGCGAGCAACCCACTCCTGAGCTCGAGCGCTCGGCGCGTCGGGGGCTCAGATCCGCAATCTCACCGAACGAGCATCTGGCACACCTATTTCATCCGTGGACGAGCTATGTGATCGTGCCGCTGTTCGCGCTGGCGAACGCCGGAATTGCCATCAACGCGGCGTTCCTGGAGCGAGCCGTTTCGTCGCCGATCACCCTCGGGATTCTGTTCGGCTACGTGATCGGCAAGCCCGTCGGCATCGTCGGCGTCTCCTGGTTCATCACCCGGGTCAGCCGGGGTCGCCTGCGCCCGCCGGTTGGCTGGGCCGCCGTCGCCGGCGGCGGGACGATCGCCGGCATCGGCTTCACCGTGGCCCTACTGATCGCAGGCCTCGCTTTCGCGGGCCCCCAGCTCGAGGAGGCAAAGCTCGGCATCCTCGGCGCGGCCGCCGGAGCGTCGCTCGTCACGTGGCTGACGTTCCGCGCAACTGACCTGATGTCGGAGCCGCGGCGCGACCGCGTCCTCTTGGGCACGTCCGAGCTCTTGACCGACCTCGCGACCGAGGTCGACCCCGAGCGCGACCACATCCGCGGTCCCCGCGAGGCAGCGGTGACCGTGGTCGAGTACGGCGACTTCGAGTGCCCGTATTGCGGGCGGGCCGAGCCCGTCGTTCGCGAGCTCCTCGGCGACTTCGCCGACATCCGCTACATCTGGCGCCACCTCCCGCTGACCGACGTCCACCCGCATACGCAGCTGGCGGCCGAGGCGGCGGAGGCGGCAGCCGATCAAGGCGCCTTCTGGGAGATGCACGACAAGCTTCTCGAGCATCAGGACGCGCTGGAAGGCGATGACCTCGTCGGCTACGCCCGGGAACTCGGCCTCGACCTCGAGCGATTCTCCGAGTACCTGCGCGAGCGCCGCGGGGCCAACCGGATCGCCGATGACGTCGACGGCGCCGATCTCAGCGGCGTCTCCGGGACACCGACGTTTTTCATCAACGGCCGCCGCCACTACGGGGCCTATGACATCGCCACCCTCTCCGATGCGGTTCGCGCAGCCGGCGCGCGGGCGCGTGTGGCGGCGACCTGAGCCAGCCCGCTTATGCGGCTGAATGCGGTGGCGGGGCGCTTGCACCTTCGAGCAAGGCTCCTGTTTGCATCGGACTCCGCACTCCTAAGCGACGGGAGCCTCATTGGCAGTCAGCTTCACTTCGATGTTGTTTCGAGTCGCGTTGGAGTAGGGGCAAACCCGATGCGCCGCGCGCACCAACTCGACCGCCTCACCTTGGTTGTCGATGGACGGCAGCGTGACGGCGAGCTCGACTGCAAGCTGGAATCCCCGTTCCTCGGTCGGTAGCAGCGTCACCTTGGAATTGATTTCGACGTCTCCGGCCTCCAGCTTCCGGCGTCGGGCAACAACGCCCAGGGCGCTCTCGAAACAGGCCGCGTAGCCGACTGCGAAGAGCTGCTCGGGGTTGGTGCCGCCCCCCTCCCCGCCCATCTCGATCGGGGTGCGGAGTTCGACCTCGAGCGCTCCGTCCGAGGTAGTGCCGTGGCCTTGAACCCGGCCACCGGTGACGTGCGCCTCGGCGGTGTAGAGCGCCCTGTCTGTTGTCTGGACCTTGCTCATGTCCTACCTCCTGGCTGGCTGGTGTGGCTGGTGCGCTTTCTAGAAGGAATCTCGGCTAGCTGCGGTGGTGGTCGACCACTTCGATGTCAGTCGAACCAGTCCCTGGATCCGAACGAAGCGGATGCTGACAGCAGCGTGTTCACGCACGACACCGCGCCGACACGCTGTTCATGGCTGGCTCCTCTGGTGGGATTTACGTCGATGGCTCTGGTTCGGGTTAGATCGCTGCACGTCCGCCGTCGGCGGCGACGGTGGTGCCGGTGACGTAGCTCGCTCGTGGGGATGCGAGGAAGGCGACGACCTCGGCGATCTCCTCGGGTTGTGATGCGCGGCCCATCGGGGTGGTCTCTCCGAGCGCGGTGATGAACTCGGGACCCGAGGGTGACGGGGTGTAGACGGGGCCTGGGGCGATCGCGTTGACGCGCACCCCGCTCGCGCTGTACTCCGCGGTCCAGGCGCGCGTCATCGCCTCGAGCGAGGCCTTCGTCGCGCCGTAGGCCGCGCCGCCGACGAGCCCGACACCGCCGGACATGCTGCTGACGCTGACGATGCTGCCGCGCCCCCTGGCCGCCATGCCGGGCGCGATCGCCGCGACGAGAATGAACGGCGCCCTGACGTTGCTGGCGAACATCTTGTCGAACGCAGAGACGTCGAACTCTCCAGTCGGGCCGAAGAGCGCGATCCCCGCGTTGTTGATCAGGATGTCGACATCGCCGACGTCGCTGGCTAGGCGCTGTACCTCGGCGGCATCGCCGAGGTCGGCAGCGACGAAGCTCGCCTTCCCTCCACCGGCCGTTATCTCCTCGACCGTCTCGGCGCCGCGCGTGGCGTCGCGTCCGTGAACCAGGACCTCGGCCCCGTCCCGGGCCAGCTGCAGCGCGACCGCGCGACCGATACCGGACGTCGCGCCCGTCACCAGTGCCCGTTGCCCTTTGAGGTTGTCTTGAATGATCGTCGACATTGTTGCTCCTTCGTCTCGTTAGTTCCGGCCGTCTCAGCGGGCGGGTGAGCGGTTCAGCGATCTTCGGGAAAGCGGTCGCCGTACATCGGTAGGCCGCTGATGGAGGCCTCGCGTGAGGCCTCGTCCTCGACGACGTCCCAGTGCTCCTTGAGCTGTCCGTCCTCCATGCGGACGAGGTCCACGACAATCCATGGTGTGGGAAGCCCGTGACCGGTGAACCGTCCACGGACGAGGACCATGTCGCCGTCGGCCATGACGAGCTCCAGCTCGTGCTTGAACTCTGGGGGCATGGCCTTGATCAGGCCGAACAGGCCGTCGCGACCCGGGGGAATGTGCGCGCTGTGCTGGATGTACTCGTCCGCCCAGAAGCCTTGGGCGGCCGCGTAGTCGCGTTGGTTAAACAGCGCGTCGAACGCTTGGCGGACGGTCTCCTTGTTGGTGTTCTGCGTGTCGGTTGTCGTGCTCATCTTTCAGCTCCTGTGGGTATGACTTCGGCGTATGGCTTGCGAGCCCGGGCATCGGCTTCTCGAAGGGGCTCGCCCGAAGTGGTTTGTGGCACAGACAGTAAGGACGTGTGCCGGATTTGTAAAAGACTTTGTAGGCTGGTGGCATACCTCGCAGGCATGGAAGCGCAGCAGCCACGGGAGCGCAATGGAGCTACGACATCTTCGATATTTCATCGCCGCCGCCGAGGCGGGCAGCCTGACGGAGGCGGCCGAGCGACGGCTCTACACCTCGCAGCCGTCGCTGAGTCGCCAAATCCGTGATCTGGAATCTCAGGTCGGGGTCGAGCTGCTCTCGCGCAGCGTGCGCGGCGTCGAGCTGACCGCCGCGGGCAATGCCTTTCTCGACCACGCCCGCATGGCGCTGATGCAGGTCGATGCCGCGGTCGAAGCGGCACGCAGAGCGGCGCAACCGGCAAGGAAGACGTTCGCCATCGGCTTCCAGACCGGGCACGAGATGAACTGGCTAGCGCCCGCGATGCGTGTGCTACACGACGAGCTGAAGGACATCCAGGTGACGGTCTCCAGCGACTACTCGCCGGACCTTGCCGAAGCGCTCGTGCGCGGCCGATTGGACCTGGCCTTTTTGCGCGTCGAGCCGGGCTACTACCTCGAGTACCACGTGGTGGACCGGGAGCCACTCGTCGTCCTGATGCCTAGCGACCATCGCCTCACCGCGCGCGAAGCAGTGCGCCCGCAAGACTTCATGGGCGAGACTTTTATCGGCGGTGCGAACAAGGCCGCGGTGCTGGGCGCCGTCACCGAAGACTACCTCCGCCGCTTGGGGCTCGAAATCAAACTGGATCACGGCGTGGACAACATGGCGATGGCCATGTCCCTGGTCGCATCCACACGCGGGCTGGCACTGATGCCCGCCTATGCCGAGAACCTGCTGCCGTCGTCCGTCGTCAGCCGTCCGCTCGAAGGCGAGGCGCCGACGATCGAGGTAGCGGTGGGCTACAGCAAGTCCAACACCTCGCCGATTCTCAAGCTGTTCCTATCAAGGCTCGACGAGCTGGTCGGGCCGAACCGGTAGCAATGGCCAACATGGCCGAGAACCTGTTCGACAGCGACGAGGCGTTCCCGCGCGTGAGCCCGGAGCTCCTCGCGGTGCTCGACGCGGCGGGCGAACGGCGCCCGCTCACCAAGGGCGAGGTTCTGTACCGGGCCGGGGACCGCTCGTCCGAATTCTTCGTCGTACTGCGCGGGCTGGTCGCAGGCATCGATGGCTTCGGAACCGGGAACGAGCGCGAGCTCGGCGTGTTCGGCGAGCGGCGCTTCGGCGGTGAGCTGAGCCTGATGACCGGGCAGCCGGCGTTTGTCACGGGCGTCGTGCGCGAGGCGGGCGAGGCGATCGTGCTCAGCCGCGACCAGCTCAAGGCGGTCATCGCGCAGAGCCAGCAGCTCGGCGATCTGATTCTCGGGGCCTTCCTCGCTCGCCGTGCGGTGCTGATCGGGCTCGGATCGGGCGTGCGGCTCATCGGGTCGCACCTCTCGCCCGACAGCCGCCGCCTGCGCGAGTTCCTGACCCGCAACCGCATCCCGCACAGCTTCCTGGACCTCGAGACCGATGAGCAAGCCGACCAGTTGCTGCGCGAGCTGTCGATCGCCCCACGCGACACCCCACTCGTGCTCCGCGGGTCGCTTGCACTGCGCAACCCGACAAACCACGAGGTCGCCGATGCGCTGGGCCTCAGGACGGCAGCCTCGCTCGAGGAGGTGTGGGACACGGTGGTCGTCGGCTCGGGACCGGCGGGCCTGGGGGCAGCGGTCTATGCCGCGTCCGAGGGCCTGACCACCGTGCTCGTCGACTCGGTCGCGATCGGCGGCCAGGCAAGCACGTCGTCGAGGATCGAGAACTACCTGGGCTTCCCCGCCGGCATCTCCGGCTCGGAGCTCGCCGAGCGTGCCGCGATCCAAGCGACGCGCTTCGGCGCCCGTATCGCCGTTCCCGAGACCGCGCAGGCGCTCTCGTTCGAGGATGGCCACCACGTCGTCGAGCTCGAGGGAGGCGAATGCCTGCGCGCACGCACGGTCGTGCTCGCGACCGGCGCGGACTACCGCAAGCTGAATGTCGAGCGGCTCACCGACTTCGAGGGGGCGGGCGTCTACTACGCCGCCACCCAGGTGGAGGCACAGATGTGCCACGGCGAACCCGTCGTGGTCGTGGGCGGCGCCAACTCCGCCGGCCAGGCCGCGGTGTTCCTCTCACGCCACGTCAGCGGGGTGGCATTGCTGGTGCGCAGGGGTGACTTGGCCGCGGGGATGTCGCGCTACCTCGTCGATCAAATTGAGGCCACGCCCTCGATCGAGGTGCACGGACACGCGGAGGTCCGTCAACTGCACGGCGACGGCGAGCTCGAGGAGGTCACCGTCGAAGACACGAGCACGGGCACCACCCGCACGGTCGACGCCCACGCCCTGTTCGTGTTCATCGGCGCCGACTCCTGTACGGGCTGGCTTGGCAATACGGTCGTGACCGACGACGACGGTTTCATCGTCACTGGCGACGCGCTGCAGCTGTCGCATCTCGACCCAGCGGGCGACGGTCGTCAGCGCACCCCGTTTGCTCTTGAGACCAGCCGCCCGGGAGTTTTCGCCGTCGGCGATGTGCGTGCGGGCTCGATCAAGCGCGTGGCCTCCGCGGTGGGTGAGGGCGCGATGGCGGTGCTGCTAGTGCACCAGTATCTGGCGTTGCTGGACGCCCCCTCGCCGATCCCTTTGTAGAGCCAAGCCAGCTGTGCCGGGCTTCCGGTTTCGCGTGAACCCGACAGCGCCGGACCGCCCGATCTGCCTCGCATGCCAGTCGCTTCACGCGCGAGGGTCTCTCCTTGCGCTCGAGCAAGGCCGGTTCGAGGTGTCCTTCGCCTGCGGCGAGCGTGCGCGGTGTTGCCCTAGGTGTTGCCCCGGGGTTGCTTTCGGGGCAATCGTGGGGCCCAGATCACACGAAAAACCCCGGTTTTGCGGGGCTTTAGCTGAGGCACCGCTACGGGGATTCGAACCCCGGTTTCCGGACTGAGAATCCGGCGTCCTAGTCCCCTAGACGATAGCGGCGTGTGGGCGCGATTTTAGCGGGGGTCAGGCGCCGCTCGGGTCGGTGATTAGTGCGGCTGAGAGGATTCGAACCTCCAAGGGCTTGCGCCCACGGCGCCCTGAACGCCGCGCGTAGACCAGTTCCGCCACAGCCGCGTGGTGTGTTCAAAATCCTAGCCGCTCATCTCTTGAGTCCGACGTGCTCGAGCATTGCAGCCACGCTGGCACGGCGGTTGATGCGAACGTCCCAACGTCCCTTGCGGTCGCGATTGACCCTGGTGAACACGCCAACCTGATCACAGGCGGTGACAAAGAGGCCCACGATGTCACCGGACATATTTGCGAATCCATAGCTGAGGTACTCGTATGGGACTTCGCGGTGGATGTCGGTGCGGTTGATGAACGAGCAGCCGTCCGATCGGATGCGAATCTGTGGCGGGAGTGCTTCTAGTTTGACTCGGCACCGTCGGCGCTCATCGCCGCGCCGATCTTTTCCATCACATCCGGGTCGCGAAGCGTGGTCACGTCGCCGAGCTGGCGGTCCTCGGCGATGTCGCGCAGCAGGCGTCGCATGATCTTTCCGGAGCGGGTCTTCGGAAGGTCGTCGGTCCAGACGATCCGCTTCGGGCGTGCCAGCTTGCCGATCCGCGTCGCGACGTGCTCGCGCAGCTCGGCTTCGAGCTCCTCGTTTCCCTCGAGATCCCCCTCGAGCGTGACGAAGGCGCAGATCGCCTGGCCTGTGTCCTCGTCGGACTGTCCGATCACCGCCGACTCGGCGACCTTCGGGTGCGAGACGATCGCCGACTCGACCTCGGCGGTCGAGAGCCGGTGGCCGGAGACGTTGACGACGTCGTCGATACGGCCGACGATCCAGAAGTAGCCGTCCGCGTCGCGCCTGGCGGCGTCGCCAACCACGTAGGTGCGCTCGTCGAAGCGGGAGAAGTAGGTCTCCTTGTAGCGGTCGGGCTCCTTGAACAGCGCCCGCAGCATCCCCGGCCACGGCCGGCGCAGGACCAGCAGCCCCTGGCCCTCCTCGATCTCCTTCCCGTCCTCATCGAGGACCGCGGCGTCGATCCCGGGCAACGGCCGGGTCGCCGACCCGGGCTTCGTCTCGGTCACTCCCGGCAGCGGCGAGATCAGGATGTGCCCTGTCTCCGTTTGCCACCACGTGTCGACGATCGGGCAGCGCTCGCCGCCGATCACGACGTGGTACCACAGCCACGCCTTCGGGTTGATCGGCTCCCCTACCGTCCCGAGCAGCCGCAGCTTCGAGAGGTCGTGCCTTCCCGGATACTCCGCCCCCCATTTCATGCACGCCCGGATCGCGGTCGGCGCGGTGTAGAAGATCGTCACGCCGTAGCGCTCGCACAGCTCCCACCAGATGTCCTTGTCGGGATAGTCGGGGGCCCCCTCGTACATCACCGACGTCGCCCCGTTGGAGAGCGGGCCGTAGACGATGTAGGAGTGCCCCGTGATCCAGCCGAGGTCGGCCGAGCACCAGAAGACGTCCTCGTCGGGCTTCAGGTCGAAGACGTAGCGATGCGTCCAAGTGGCCCCGGTCAGATAGCCGCCTGTGGTGTGAAGGATCCCCTTCGGCTTCGCCGTCGAGCCTGACGTGTAGAGCACGAGAAGCGGGTGCTCGGCGTCGAGCGGCACGGCCTCGCACTCCGGCTCGGCGGCCTCGATCGCCTCGTGGTACCAGACGTCGCGCCCGTCGCTCATCGGCGCCTCGGCGTCGGTGTTGCGGACGACGATCACGGTCTCGATCGAAGGCACCTCGCCCAGGAACTCGTCCACCGCCGGCTTCACCGCCGCCGCCTTGCCCTTGCGGCGCGCCTCGTTGGCGGTGATCAGCGCCTTCGCCTCCGAGAACTGCATCCGCTCCTTCACCGACTCGGGAGCGAAGCCGCTGAAGACGACGTTGTGCGGAGCGCCGATCCGCGCGCACGCCAGCATCGCAACAGCGACTTCGGGAATCATCGGCAGGTAGATGCCGACGACGTCGCCGGGGCCTACGCCACGCTCGCGCAGCACGTTCGCCAGCCGCTTGGTATCGCGAAGCAGATCGGCGTAGGTGACCTCCCGTTCCTCGCCCTCCTCGCCATGCCAGTAGAAGGCCACCTTGTCGCCCCTACCCGCTTCGACGTGACGGTCGAGGCAGTTGTGGGAGACGTTCAGCTTCCCGCCGACGAACCACTTGAAGAACGGCGCCTCCGAGTCGTCGAGCGCCGTCTCCCAGGGCTCGAACCAGTCGATCAGCTCGCGCGCCTGGGCCTCCCACCACCCCACGGGATCGGCGGCGGCCCGCTCGTAGACCGACTGATCGCTGATCAGAGCTTTCGCGGCGAACTCGGACGGCGGAGCGAAACGCTCTGTCTCCAGGAGCTCCGCGAGCTTGCGCTCCAGATCCCCGCCGCTCACTGCCCTGATTCCCTCATTCGATTCACGCCGTGACCCTATCGGCGGCTTGATCCGCTGATGCCTTCGCTCGAGCCGCGTTCTCGGCGATCGCATCGACGATCTGGGGCCAGGCGCCCTTCGGCAGGTCGTGGCCCATCCCGTCGATGATCAGCAGGCGTGAATCGGGGACGGCCTTCGCGACCGCCCTGCCGCCCCGCGGCAGCGCCAGCGGGTCGTCGCGGCCGTGGATCACGACCGTTGGGACCCGGAGCCCGCGCAGCTGGGCGGTGCGGTCGGGTGAGACGCTGATCGCGTGCATCTGGCGAGCGACGCCGGCGGCGCCGTGGCCTCGGTCGTAAGCCTCGCCGGCGACCTCCCGCACCCATTCACTGTCCCTGTCGAACCCCGGCGAGCCGATCACCTCGAAGGTGGCGACCGTGCGATCGACGAAGCCGGCTCGATCCCCGGGCATCGGCTTCAGCAAACGCGCCAGCGCGCGCAGCCGCGGCATCCGCGTCCAGCGGCTGCCGGGACCCGACATGATCGACGCCAGCGAGCGCACCCGGTCCGGATGCCGTAAAGCGAGCATCTGGCCGATCATCCCGCCCATCGAGACCCCGACCACGTGCGCTGATTCGATTCGCAGCGCGTCGAGCAGGCCGGCGGCGTCTTCGGACATGTCCTCCAGCGTGTAGGCCGCCGGCGGCCGGCCCAGCATCATCGCCGCCCGCGACGGCATCCGGGCATCGAGCTTGGTGGAGCGGCCGATGTCGCGATTGTCGTAGCGGATCACCCGGAAGCCGCGCTCGGCGAGCAGCTCGCAGAACTCCGGATGCCAGTGGACGAGCTGGGTCGCCAGGCCCATGATCATCAGCATCGGCTCGCCGTCCTCGGGCCCGATCTCGTCGTAGCAGATGTCGAGCTCGCCGACGCGGGCGAAGCGCTCTTCGGTGCGCCGCATCCGCTGAACCCTAGCTAGGGGATCGACGGGGGCCTTTCGCCCCGGATCCGATCTTCGTAGTCAGCGCGCTTGGCGGCGTCGGGGCTCATCGCGCGGTCGTCGCCGAGCAGCCGGCGGATGCCCCCCATCACGGGTCGCGGAAGCAGCGCGGTGGCGGGCTCGTAGGCGCCGAACCAGCGCGGGATGTGGACCTCTGGCGGCCTGCCCTTGCACGAGTCCACGATCGCCTTGGCAACCTGCTCGGGCTCGACGGGCGGCAGCACGCGGGGAATGGATATGCCCGAGATCAGCTCGGTGCGCACGATCCCCGGCAGCACGGCGGTCGCCGTCACACCCGTTCCGCTCAACTCGTCGCGCACCGTCGCGTTCAGGCCGACGAGCGCGTACTTCGAGGCTCCATACACGGCGGCTCCGGGGACATGCACCTTGCCCATCATCGAAGCGACGTTGATCACGTGGCCCCGGCCACGCTCGACCATCCCCGGCAGCACCAGCTTCATCCCGAGGATCGGGCCCCAGAGGTTCACCTCAATCGTCTGCCTGCTCGTCTCGTCCTCCTCTTCGAGGAATGGGCCCAGCGGCATGATTCCGGCGTTGTTCACGAGCACGTGCGGCGGTCCGGCCACCTGCTCCGACGCGGTGAGGAAGGCGGCGAAGGAATCGCGCGAGCGAACGTCGAGCTCGAACCCGGCGACGTCGCCGCCCAGCTCTCGGGCTGTCCGCTCAGCGGCGCCGGCGTCGATGTCCCCCACGCACACACGCGCTCCCCGGGAGGCAAACTCGGCCGCGGTCTCGCGGCCGATTCCGCGCCCCGCTCCGGTGATCAGAACCGCCGCCCCTGTGAGGTCGATCGCGTCCACCCTACGTGGCCGCCGATCCGACCCGCTCGATCTCGATCCCCGCAGCCGCGAGGGCGTCCGCCTCGGGTCTGGCTCCGACGATCGCGGCGGTCGCTTCGAACTCCGTGCTCAGCCGGACCAGGTCCGCGGCCGGATCGGGGCTCTGGAACACGGCCACCGAGACCCCCGCTCCCACAGCGCGGAGCGCATCCGCCCCGAGCTCCAGCTCATGCCTCGCCTCCAGGACCGCCGAGTGAACCTCATTCGGGCCCGCGCCTACAAAGTCGCCGTCCGGCTCCAACCCGGGCAGATCGAGGAGCAGGAAATGAATGTCCGCGTCCTCCGCGGCGTGGTCCAGCGCCGCCGCGAAGGCAGGCGTGCCGGAAGCAGCCGTGACCGGGGCGACGACGATCCGCGGCGCTCCGTCGTTGGGCGGCATCCCCGCCAGGGCCCTGGTCACGGTCTTCTCCAGCCTCACCTCCGCCGTCTCCGCAGGAACCAGACGGCCCACCAGCGGCGCGGTCGTCATCGTCGTCAGCAGGGCACCGGTGACGAAGGCGACCACCATCATCGGAGCGAGCACGCCCGATTGGAGACCGATCAGGGCCACGGCGAGGATCATCAAACCGCGGTCGTTGAGCAGGGCCCCGACGGTACTTCCCTCGCGCCAGCTGAGGCCGACGGCGCGACCGGCGAGCGACCCCACGCCCCACTTGCCGATCACCATCGCGGCGAGGAACGCGCCCAGGCCGCCGAGCAGCCCCACGTCGAGGACCCGGAAATCCGTCTGCAGCCCGATCACGGCCAGGAAGACTGGAATCCCGAAGACCACGGTGACGTGGCGCAGTCGCTCCAGCACGGCGCGCTCGAGCCCGTCGATGTAGGGGATGCAAGCCCCGAACATGAAGCCGCCGGCGAGCGCGTGGATGCCGATTCGATGCGCGGCCAGGGCGCTGGCCAGCATCCCCAGCACCAGCAGCGCGAGCAGCCCGTCGCCGAGCGGCTCGTCGGGGCGGAAGAATCGCCCGATCAGCCTCCGCGAGCAGCGGCCGGACGAGGCCGAAGAGGACGACGAGCAGCGCGAGCGCGAGCGCGATCTTCACCGCGACATTGCCCGGCACGCCCTGCTGGCGGATCGACGCGGACGCGGTCGCGATGATGATGTAGGCGAGCGGCGCGGTCGCGACCGCCGCGCCGACCGCGATCCGGCCCTGGCGGGTGGCGAGAACGCGGCGCTGCTGCAGGATCCGGGCGACGAGCGGGAAGGCCGTGACCGCGAAGCCGGCACCGACGAAGAGGGCGTGGGTGGGAAACGTGACCGGGCGGCCCTCGGGGGTTATCTGGACCTTCCATTCCCCGGCCGTGTCGAGAACGTTTGCGAGCACGAAGCCGATCCCGACCGACACCGCGACCGTGGCGATCGCGACGACCGCGATCGGGATCACCTCCCCGCGCAGGTAGCGCCGGGAGACCTCCAGCCCGATCAGGAACATGAACACGACCATCGTCAGGGTCGCGACCTGGTTCAGGAACTCGAACGCCTGTAGCGGGAAGATGTCGTTCACGAGCCCCTCCCCGGTGATGGGCGGCTTGTCGAGCTCGGCGACCCCGCTGCGGGCGAGCTGTCCGCCGAGCACGGTCGGGCCGATCAGCACCCCGGCCACCAACTGTCCCGCAACCCGAGGCTGCCCGAAGCGGACGAACACCGCCCCGACGATCCAGGCGACGACGTAGATCAGCGCCAGAGCGGCGAGCACGTACCCGACGACCTCGGCGGTCCCAAGTGACTCTGGTGGCGGCGACTTCGGCATCAGGTGGTTCCCGGCGCGCGTTGAGCGAGGCGAGACTAATCGGTCATATCGCCGCCAACGCTTGACGTACGCTGCCGGAGGTGAGCGACACCGAGGAGGCGGCTGCCCCTCCGCAGCGCCGGATTCTGGTCTTCTACGCCCTGATCGCCGCGATCGTGGCCGCCGGCGTCGCGATCAGCGTTTCGCTGGGCGAGGACAAGGAGGCGGCCCCGGCGATTGCCGGTGGATACGCGCTTGACCAGGACAACCCCTGCCTCGGCTCCGCGATCGAGCTCGAGCAGTCGGGCGAGTTCGTCAACCTCGGAAACAGCGACGACACGATCTCGGGTCAGCTCCGGTTCCAGGACGGGCGCCTCACCGGCGATGCCGAATGCCTCGACGACGCCGTCCAGCCTCTGGAGGCGACGGTGGAAGGGACGGGGATCGCCGGCAGCGTCGCGGGCAGGCCGTTCAGGGCGACGTTCGAAACCGAGCCACCCGCCCCGGGAAGCCAGGAGCCGCGACCGCCGGAGAGCATCGTGGGCGACTACAGGATCGCCCCGACGTCGAGCTGCATCGGCCCGAAGCTGGGGCTGGAGGGGGACGAGGGCAATGTCGCTGTGCGTGCGGGAGATACCGACGTCGGCGAGCTCAGCTACGCCGACGACGGATCCGTCAGCGGGGAGGTGACATGCCTCGACGGTGACAGCCGGGCGCTGGTCGAGGGAACCGCCGCCGACCGCACCATCAACTTCACCCTGACGCCCGTTGACGCGAACGTCTCCCACCCGCTGCCGGCGAGCGGCGAGAAGGTGGTGGCGACGAAGCTACGCGAGTTCCCGAAGACGCTCGCCGCCTTCTTCATCGCCGTCACCGTGATCATGGTCGTTGCCCGCCTATTCGGCCGGCTCGCGACGCAGATCGGCCAGCCGCGGGTGATGGGCGAGGTGGTGGCCGGGATCGCACTCGGGCCAACATTGCTCGGCGCGATCGCGCCGGAGCTGCAGCAGCTGATCTTCCCCAGCGACATCATTCCCGTGATCGGGGTGGTCGCCAACCTCGGCCTGATCTTCTACATGTTCATCGTCGGGCTCGAGCTCGACATGAGCCAGCTCAAGGGGCGCGTCAGCCAGGCGGCGCTGATATCGAACGCGAGCGTCGCGCTGCCGATGGTGCTGGGAATCGCCGCCGCCGTCCCCATCTTCACGCTGCTCGCGCCCGAGGGCGACTTCCTGCCGTTCGCCCTCTTCATGGGCGTTTCGATGTCGATCACGGCATTCCCGGTGCTGGCCCGAATCCTGGTCGAGCGGCGAATGCTGAAGCGACCGCTGGGGGCGATCGTGATGGCCTCGGCGGCGGTCGACGATGTCAGCGCCTGGTTCCTGATCGCGCTTGCGACGGCGATCGCGGTCGCCGGATCGGCGATCGACGTGATCGAGACCGTGGCGCTCGCGCTCGCCTTCTGCCTGCTGATGTTCGTGTGCGTGCGCCCGCTGCTGGCCAGGATGGCGTCGGCGTACCGGGAGGTCGGCCGCGTGCCGAGCGGATGGATCGCGGCGATCTTCGCCGGCGTGTTGCTTTCGGCGTACGCGACCGAGTCGATCGGGATCGCGCTGATCTTCGGCGCCTTCGTGATGGGCCTGGTGATGCCGCGCCACGCCGGGTTGACCGAGGACGTCACCGGCCGGATCGAGGACTTCGTCGTCACCCTGCTGCTGCCGCTGTTCTTCGCCTACACCGGGCTGCGCACCGACATGGGGCTGCTCGACAGGCCGGAGCTGTGGCTGATCACACTGGGGCTGCTGGCGATCGCGATCGTCGCCAAGTTCGGCAGCGCCACGATCGCGGCCCGCGTGTCGGGATTCAGCTGGCGCGGCTCGGCGGTCGTCGGCACGCTGATGAACACCCGCGGGCTGACCGAGCTGATCGTGCTCAACCTGGCGCTCGAGAAGGGGATCATCTCCGAGGCGCTGTTCGCCGCGCTGGTGATCATGGCGCTGGTGACGACGTTCATGGCCGGCCCTGTGCTGCGGCTGATCGACCGCGACAACCGCTATGGAGCGCCGCTCGACGACGAGCTCGAGGAGGCAAAGAGGCGATCGGAGAGCGACTTCCCCGCGCTCGCGGTTCCCGAGCGTGCGATCGTGGTCGCTCCCCAATCGCCGGCCGGCCTCGGCCAGCTGCGGGCGATAGCCGAGCCGCTTGCCAGCTTCGATCCGCCGCGCGAGCTGATCATCGCCGACCTCGTCAGCCCGCCGCGGGGTGCGGCGGCCGGCGCGCGGCCCGGCCTGCAGACCGAAACGATGATGCTCAGCGACGCCTTCCGCGAAGTAGACCGGGCGAGGGATGAGCTGGTCGCAGCCGGCATCGCCGCGCGCGGCGTCGCCGTGATCTCGGCCGACCCCGGACGGGACCTGAGCGAGATCGCCTCCGGCAAACAGGTCGATCTGCTGCTGATGGACGGTCGCCGCCCATTGCTCGGGGAGGCGGTGCCCCGAGGGCCGGTGGGCACCGTGCTGCGGGAGGCGGAATGCGACGTCGGCGTGTTGGTCGCCCGCGACGACGCGGTCGTCACCCCGGGGCCGAGCGCCTCCGTCGTCGTCCCCTTCGGCGCCGCAGAGCACGATTGGGCGGCGCTCGAGGTCGGTGCGTGGATCTGTGCAGCGGTCGGCGCTCCGCTGCGGCTTCTCGGTGCCGCCGCCGACGAGGATGAGAGGGCGAAGCTGCAGCGCTCGCTCGAGGACGCCGGCCTGCTCGTTCGCTCCTACGCGGGTGTGGCGGCGGAACCGTTGATCGTCGAGCAGGGTCGCCAGTCGATCCTCGATGCAGTCGGCGAGGCGGGGCTGCTGGTGATCGGCCTCTCGAGCCGCTGGCAGCAGGAGGGGCTGGGGCTGACCCGCTCGCGGATCGCCCGAACCGCGGCGGCGCCGGTGCTGTTCGTGCGCCGCGGCAGCCGCCCCGGGGCGCTCGCCCCCAGCGAGGACGTGACCCGCTTTTCGTGGTCGTCCCCGGGCATGGCGTTCGGCGCCTGAGCGTGGGCCGAGGGGTGCGGATGCGGCCCGCCCATTGACATAAGGTGAGCGCATGGCTGAGGGGACCGACAGCCGCGCTGCCGAAGGCCCTCCAGGCGGGGACGCATCCGGTGCCTCGAAGCGCCGGATCGCGTTCTTCTACGTCCTGCTCGCGATCGTCGTCGCGGTCGGCGCAGCGATCAGCGTCTCGCTAGGTGAGGAACGCGAGCCCCAGCCTGACATCGCCGGCGGCTATCAGCTCGACCAGGAGAACGCCTGCCTCGGCGCGAAGATCGAGCTCGAGCAGTCGGGCGAGTTCGTCAACCTGACCAACTCGGACGACACGATCTCCGGCCAGCTTCGCCTGGACGACGGGCGCCTGAGCGGCGACGCGAACTGCCTGGACGGCGAGGGTGAGGCATTCGAGGGCACGGTCGGGGGGAGCGGATCGAACTCGATGTCGGAGGCGAGTCGTCGGAGGGCGAGCTGGTCTCGGGGCCGCCCGAGGCCGGAGCGCCCGACCCCGGTCCTCCGAGCTCGCTCGTCGGTGAGTACGAGTTGGTCCCGGCGTCGGAGTGCATCGGAGAGAAGCTGGGGCTCGAGGGCAGCGAGACCGAGGTCGAGGTGCTCGCCGAGGGTGAGCCGTTGGGCGAGCTTCACTACTCCGACGACGGATCGGTCAGCGGGGAGCTGCGCTGCTTGGACGGTGGCGAAGCCGAGGTCGAGGGAGAGGCCAGCGATCGCAGCATCGATCTCTCGCTGGCGATCGCCGCCGGGGACGGCGGCGCCGAGCCGCCGCTGACGGAGGTGGTGGTGGCCACCGAGCAGCGCGAGTTCGAGCGCACGCTGGCGGTCTTCTTCGTCGCTATCGCCGTGATCATGATCGCCGCCAGGGCGGTCGGCTGGGCGGTGACGAAGGTCGGCCAGCCGCGGGTGATGGGCGAGGTGCTGGCGGGGATCCTGCCTCGGCCCGTCGCTGTTCGGATTGGTCGCGCCCGAGCTCCAGGCGGCGGTGTTCCCGAGCGACATCGTCGGGCTGATCGGCGTCGTCGCCAATCTCGGGTTGATCTTCTACATGTTCATGATCGGCCTCGAGCTGGACCTGGGCCAGCTCAGGAACCGGATCGCCCAGGCGGCGATGATCTCCAACTCGAGCGTCGTGCTGCCGGTGGTGCTCGGCATGTTCGTTGCGGTGCCGCTATTCGCGCTGCTGGCGCCGCCGGGGGACTTCCTCCCCTTTGCGCTCTTCATCGGCGTCTCGATCTCGATCAGCTCGTTCGCGGTGCTGGCGCGAATCATGGTCGAGCGCAGGATGCTGAAGCGGCCGATCGGCGTGGTGGTGCTGGCGTCGGCGGCCGTGGACGACGTCACCGCCTGGTTCCTGGTCGCGCTGGCGACCGCGATCGCAGTCGCGGGCTCGGCGCTCGAGGTGCTCGAGACGATGGGGCTGGCGCTGCTCTTCTCGATCGTGATGTTTGCCGGGGTGCGCCCGCTGCTTGCGCGAATGGCCGGCGCGTACGAGGAAGCGGGGCGGGTGCCGGGCGGCTGGATCGCGGCGATCTTCGCCGGCGTCCTGCTCTCCGCCTACGCGACCGAGTCGATCGGGATCGCGCTGATCATCGGCGCGTTCGTGATGGGGATGGTGATGCCCCGCCACGCCGGGCTCACCGAGGACGTCAACGGCCGCATCGAGGACTTCGTCGTCATCCATGCTGCTGCCGCTGTTCTTCGCCTACACCGGGCCTCCGCATCGACTTCGGCCTGATCGACAGGCCCGAGCTGTGGCTGCTGACGCTGCTGCTGTTCGTGGTCGCGATCGTCGGCAAGCTCGGAGGCGCCTCGATCGCCGCCCGAGTCGTCGGGCTTCGGCTCGAAGCCGGCTCGCGGTGATCGGAGTGCTGATGAACACCCGCGGGCTGCGGAGCTGATCGTGCTCAACCTCGCCCTCGAGCAGGGGATCATCTCCGAGGCGCTGTTCGCGTCGCTGGTCGTGATGGCGCTGGTGACAACGTTCATGGCGGGGCCGCTGCTGAAGCTGATCGACCGCGAAGAACGAGCTACGGCGCGCCGGTCGACGAGGAGTTCGAGGAGGCCCGCAAGGATCGGACGATGGCCGAGTTCCCGACGCTCGAGGATCCCGGAACGGTCGATCCTGCTCGCGCCGCAGTCACCGGACAGGTCTGCGGCAGCTGCGAGCGCTCGCCGAGCCGCTGGCCCGCTCCGAGCCGCCGCGCGAGGTGATCGTCGCGCGACCGGTGCGCGCCGCCGCGCGGCGGCCGCCTCCGGCGCACGCTCGGGCTTGCAGACGGAGAACCGCCTGCTTCGCGAGGCATCGCGAGAGGTCCACGCAGGTGCGGGACGAGCTGATCGCGGCGGGCATCGCCGCGCGCGGGGTCGCGTTCATCTCCACCGATCCGGCGGCGCGACCTGACCGAGATCGCGAAGGCGCGAGCAGCGTCGACCTGCTGCTCGTCGACGGAAGCCGGCCGCTGCTCGGCGACGGCGTGCCGCGCGGGCCAGGTCGGGACCGTGCTTCGCGACGCGCCCTGCGACGTCGCGGTCGCTCGTCGCCACGCGAGGACCAGCTCGTCGCGCCCTCGCGATGATTCCGTCGGTCGTGGTGCCGTTCGGCGGCGCCGAGCACGACTGGGCGGCGCTCGAGCTGGGCGCCTGGATCTGCGCCGCGGTCGGCGCCCCGCTGAAGCTGCTCGGCGCGGCCGGCGAGACGGAGGAGAGCGCGCGGTTGGAGCGCCCGCTCGCCGACGCCGGCATGCTGGTCCGCACCTACGCCGGCGTGGCGGCGGAGCCGCACGTCGCCGAGCAAGGCGGCAGGCGATCCTCGACGCCGCCGGCGACGCCGGCCTGCTGGTGATCGGGCTCTCGGCCCGCTGGCGCAGGAGGGACTCGGGCTGACGCGCTCGTACATCGCGCGCACGGCGGCTGCCCCGATCGCTCTTCGTCCGCCGCGGGACGCGACCCGGGCGCGCTCGCACCGGGCGACGACTTGCACGCGCTTCACCTGGTCCACGCCGGGTATGAGCCTCGGCCGGGCAAACCGCCGCAGGCCCGGTGGAGAGTACCCGGCGGACAGCGGCAGCGGATCGAACGACGTCAGGGTCGCCGTCGTCGGCGACGGCTTCGGCTCCCTGCTCGTCTACATCGCGGCCGTCTACCTCGGCTTCAAGCCGGAGCAGATCGGGATCTTCGGCAGACGCACGAATCCCGTCGGCACCTATCAGCAGTTTGCCTGGAACCTCGGCCAGACGGTCCTGCGCTCGGAGTCCGAGTCGCACTTCCTGCCGGCGGACTGGCCGACGTTCGCCCAGCTCGACGCTGTTCGCGCAAGGATCCCTCCGCCGCTCCTGCGCTCCGCCGGGCGCAAGTTCAACCCGGGCGTGCCCGAGATCCTCACCGAGGCGATCGCTTGTCGCCCGCGCGCTCGGCTACGACCGAACCGGTGATCGGGGGCCGCCACGTCGGCTGGATCGTCCGCGAGCCGGGCCCCCCGCCCTACTTCTCCCTCTACGACGAGGACGCGAGGCTGCTCGGTCGCGCCAAGCACCTGATGGTCGCGATCGGCCATGGCCCGCTCTCCTTCCCCGGCGTCTACGGCGAGGCGCGCGAGGATCCGGCGACCGCGGACCGGATCGTCCAGGCATACGAGCCGAAGCAGTACTATCCCGGCGGCCGCTACCTCGTCGTCGGCTCCGGGATCGCGTCGCGATCAACGAGTGGGCGAACATCGTCGACGCCGGCGCGCATGCATCGCGCTGCAGCGCAATCCCGAGCCGGACGAGCAGGACCTGAACGTGCCCCGCTGCCTGTTCGAGGCGCGCGGGATCGATGCCTTTGCAGGCGCTCCCCTTCGAGCAGCGCCTCGACTTCCTCGGCCGGATCCTGCGCGGCACCTCGCCCGCGCGGCGCACATGGGCGGAGAAGGTCCGCCGCGGACGTGACGAGGGCCGCTTCGAGCAGGTCTTCGGCGAGGTCAGCGACGATCGCTCCCGGCCCGGCGGGGCTGCGGGTGAACATCGAGCTGCTCGAACGGCGCACGACCCCGGCGAGCTCGACGTGACCGGGGTCACCTGCGCGCACCGGCTTCGTCAAGTCGGCGCTCTCGACTGCCCGCTGTTCCGCCGGCTCGCGCAGAGCTATGACGTGCCGATCGTGCGCGAGCGGATCCGCCTGAAGACGAACTGCGGCGTTGCCGCCGCTCGACCGCGACGACTCGCGCCTGGCGATGATGGGGATCCACGCCAACACGGTCGTGCCCAACGGCGACACGATCGCCGGGCCTCAAGTACGTCGCCCGGCGCTTCGTCGGCGACTGCGTCCGAGCCGAGCAGCTGCGCCTAGCGCCCGTTCCCGGCCGGCTTCGGATGCAGCTGGAGCTCGCCCGGAGGACCTCGCAGGCGCTCAAGCAGATCCGCAAGTGCGAGCAGCTGGCGTAGCCCGATGTGCCCGACGCCGATCGGACGAATCCACACCCGGGTCGCGATCCTCGTCATCCCGGCGCTCATCGGGACGATCATCTCGCTGATCACCGGCGAGGCCGGCTGGATCGTCCTGATCGGCGTCTACCTGCTGATGGGCGTCGCCCTCGACGCCGCCGTCTACTCCTGGCTGCTCCGCTACCAGCCGCCGTGGATGACGGGGGTGCTGGCGATCTTCGAGTACGGCCTGCTGCTTATCCTCGCCGATGTCCTCCAAGCTGGACCTGAGCGTGCCCGAAGCGACCGCCCTGTACTGGTGCTCGTGGCTGCTCGCGATCGCGACCAAGATCGTGCTCCTGCCGATCGCCTCGCTCACCTACCTGGAGTCCTCGACGGAGTTCCGCCACCCCACCTGGTCGATCCCCGCCTCGCAGGCGTCGCTGCCGGTGATCTCCACCGAGACCCCGTTCGCGACCGCTCCGGGAGGAGTGCTGGACCGGGCCTCGAGCTCGCACAACGTTCCGATCGAGCGCCAGCCCAGCCTCTCGAGCGTTCGCCGCCGGCCGGGATAGCCGATCCGAGGATCCTGAGGAATGACACCCCTGCTGCTGGAGATCGTCGAAGGGTTCGGAGCCGGAACGCAGGCCCCGGTGGATGCCGTACTCGAAGTCGGACGTGACCCGAACGCGGGCATGGCACTGCTCGACCCCCAGGTCTCGCGCAAGCATTTTCGCCTCACCGCGCGCGAGGGTGGCGCGGTGCTCGAGGACCTCGGGTCGACGAACGGCACCTTCGTCAACGATCGCCGGGTCACTGCGACGCGGGCCCTGGTCACGGGGGACACGGTCCGAGTCGGAACCACGGTGATGGCGCTTCGGAGCCCGCAGGAACTGGCCGCAGTGCCCTCGGCGGCCGTTCCGGTGCCGCCGATCACAGACGCGGGAGACGTGCTCGAGCCGGTCCCGGAACGCGAGCTCTCGAGCGTGGTCGAGCTGCCGCAGATTCCGCTTCTGCGCAGCGCGCAGGTCCCGCCCGGCTACGTCCCCCGCGACATCGCCGTCCGCGAGACCCTTGAGGTCTCAGGCGAGGGCGGCGGCGAATGGGGCGAGCAGCAGCTCACGGAGCTGCTCGACTCCCGGGTCAAGCACCGGACAAGCGTGGTCGCGTTCGCGCTGCTGGCGGTGGTGGCGCTGGCGGTGGCGGTGTACTTCGGGGCGACGTAGCCGCCTCACCGCAGCGCCAGATACATCACGACCGCGACGGCCGTCGCCGCGACGACCGAATACGACACGATCGTCGCGAGCGCGATTCGTGCCGCTGCGCCGGGGGCCGGAGGCGGTCGCTCGAGCGGCTGGGTGAACGACAGCGCCGCGGCTGGATCCTGGGTCGCGACCCTGCGCGCCCCCGACGGCATCGGGTCCGGGGGCGGAACGTCGCCTCGCGGCGCCTCGGAGGCGCCCGAGAAGAAACGCCAAACCGTCTCCCCCATCCTCACGCTGTCGCCCTGGCGCAGCACGACCGTGCCGTGGACGAGCGCATCGTTCACGTACGTGCCGTTGTGCGAGCCCATGTCCTCGACGGCGACGCCTGAGGCGCCCACACGGAGACGGGCGTGAAGGCGCGAGACCTGCGGGTCGAGCAGCGGGATGTCGGCGTCCGAGTCGCGACCGATCGTTGCTCCGTCACGCACCGGGTGGCGGCGGCCCGGCATCGGAGCAGACTCCTGGAAATACGCCTCGCTCAATGCCGCTGGATACCCCTATCCCGTCTGGCTCTGCCCCCCGCCGACGGCCGCCTGCATCATCCGCGCGTAGGCGACCGGGGTTGGAGGCCGAGCGCCCGGCTCCTTCTCGAGCGCCTTGCGGACGGCCCAGCTCAGCTCCTCCGAGACGTCTGGATGCGTGCGGGCGGGATCGGGGGGCTCGTCCTGGAGATGCGCCCACAGCACCTGCATCCCCTTCCGGTCACCGAACGGGGGCGTTCCCGTCAGGCACTCGATCGCGACGCAGCCGAGCGCGTACACGTCCGTGGTCGCCTGCACATCCTCACCCCGGATCTGCTCCGGGGCCATGTAGTCCAGCGACCCCACCGCCTGGCCGGGCATCGTCAGCACGCTCGCGTCGTGCTGCTTGGCGAGACCGAAGTCGGTGATGTAGGCGGTCCCGGCCTCGTCGATGAGGATGTTCGCGGGCTTGACGTCACGATGGATCACACCCATCGAGTGCACGGCCTCGAGTCCTGACGCGGTGTGCTTCAGCACGCGGATGGTCTGGTCGACCGGCAGCGCCCCACCCACGAGCCGGTCTCCGAGCGTGCCCCCTGAGATGAACCGCTGCGCGAGGTACGGGATCCCGTCGTGCTCGCCCTGGCCGAGGATCGGGACGACGTTCTTGTGCTCGACCCGGCTGGCCGAGACCGCCTCGCGCTGAAAGCGCCTCCGAAAGCGATCGTCGGATGCGAGCTTGGAGCGGATCAGCTTCAGCGCCACCTCGTTGCCGTCGGCGTCGCGGGCCCGATAGACGAGCCCCATCCCTCCCTCGCCCAGCAGCCCCTCGATTCTGTAGGGCCCGACGAGGTCGCCGCTGCTCAGCTGCTCGGAGACTGTGCTCATCGTTCGATCGGGGCCGAGGCTAGACGATTGCCCTCCGATACGCGTGCGCACGGGGGCAAGCGCCCCGTGCGAAATGGCAGTTGTCGTCCGGCGCAGGTATAAGACGGTCATGGCTGAGCTAGCGATCGGCTCCGACTTCGCCGGGCATCGCATCGAGGGCATCGCCGGGCGCGGAGGCATGGGAATCGTCTACCGCGCCGTCGACCTGCGGCTGAAGCGCCGAGTGGCGATGAAGGTGATCACGCCCGACCTCGCCCAGGACGCCGAGTTCCGCGAGCGCTTCGAGCGCGAATCCCAGCTCGCCGCTTCGATCGACCACACCAACGTGCTTCCGATCCACGGAGCGGGAGAAGACAACGGCGTGCTGTTCATCACCATGCGCTATGTCGAGGGCACGGACCTCGCGGCGCTGCTGGCGCGAGAAGGGCGCCTCCAGCCCGAGCGGGCGGTTGCAATCGTGTACGGGGTCGCCGGCGCTCTGGACGCCGCACACGGGCACGGGCTGATCCATCGGGACGTGAAGCCGGCGAACATCCTGATCGAGCAGCACGAGGGGCACGAGCACGTCTACCTGACCGACTTCGGGCTGACCAAGGTGTCCGGCGCCAGTGGTCCCACCAGGACCGGCTTTGCGGTCGGCACCTTCGACTACATGGCGCCCGAGCAGTTCCTCGCACAGCCCGTCGACCCCCGCTCGGACGTCTATGCGCTCGGCTGCGTGCTGTTCGAGACCGCCACCGGGCGGGTTCCCTTCCCCCGCCCGGGAGACGCGGCGCGCATGTACGCCCACATCCAGGAGTCCCCTCCCAGCCCCTCCGAGATCGCCGCGAACCTGCCCCAGGGGTTCGACGAGGTGGTCGCAAGGGCGCTCGCGAAGAACCCGGACGACCGCTATCCGAGCGCGGGCGCGCTGGCCGAGGCGGCCTATGTCGCCGCGGGCATCGCGCAGCCGTCGGTGACGCCGCGACCACCGTCGATGTCATCACCCACGCTCACCACCCCGCCTCCGGGGCCTCCCCCCTCGACGACCACACCCGCGCCAGGAGCCGACCCCGACGCCACGATCCTGCGGCCCGACGCCCGCCAGGAGGTTGCCCCTCCCCACACACCGGCCCCGCCCACGGCACCGCCTCCGCCCACCGGCCCCGCCGATGCCAAGCCCAGGCGCCCGGGTCCCCCGATCGGAGTGCTGATCGCCGCCGGCGCCGGCGTCGTCGTGCTGATCGTGCTCGGAGTGCTGCTCTTCGGCGGAGGCGGCGATTCCGTCAACACCGACACCCCCGAGGGAACCGTTTCCGGCTTCCTCCAGCTGGTCTCCGAGGACGACTTCTCCGGCGCGTGCGACCTGCTCACGTCCACTGCTCAGGCTCAGGCGGTCGCGGCCCCCGGAGGCGACGATTGCGCCTCCGGCCTGGTCGAGCTCTCGGGCACCGACAGCGATGCAGAGGCGACGGCCGTCAGGGACGCCAGCTTTACCACCAGCGTCAGCGGCAGCAGCGGCACGGCAACGGTTCAGATGCCCGATCCCACCGCCGCGGTCACCTCTGCGATCCAGACGGTGACGCTGGGCCTGGAGCAATCCGAGAGCGAGTGGCTGATCTCGGACATCGAGGATCTCTGCTTCGTCCGCGGCACGACCTGCTAGGCAGCGGCCACCTCACGGACGGGAATCTAATCGTGGGAGAGAATGCGCTGCATGAGCCGCAGGCAGATCGTGGTCATCATCGTCGCGGGCGTCGTGCTTGGGCTGCTGGTCGCAGCCGAGCTGATCCTGCCGAGCGTGGCGGAGAACGAGGTCGAGTCGCGGCTGACGGAGGGCGGCGGCAGCGCCGATGTCTCCGTCAGCGCCTTCCCGGCCGAGCGGCTGCTGTTCGGGGACGGCGAGAGCATCGAGGTCCGCGGTGAGGACCTGAAGCTCGAGGTAGTGGAGGACGTGGAGGTGTTCTCCAAGCTCGACGGCTTCGACGAGGTCGATCTGTCGATCACCGATTCGACCTTCGGGCCGTTCGAGATCTCGAGCTTCGATCTCACGCGCACCGGGGACGAGCCGTACCGGCTGACGTCGAGCACCGAGGCCTCCGTGGCCGATCTGGGCGAATTCGGCGCCGAGAGCCTCGGGATTCCCGGCTCGGGAGTGATCGGGGGGCTCCTCGGGCTCTTCGGGGGCTCGAACACCGCGGTCCCGGTCGAGCTCGACATGGAGCTCTCCTCCGAGGACGGAAACGTTGAGGTCGTCTCCGGCGGTGGCACCGTCGCCGGGGTCCCCACCGGCCCTCTGGCCGAGCTGATCGTCGGCGCGGTCGTGTCGCAGCTCTGAAACCTTGTGGCGCCTGCCGGAGCCTGCTCTAATACTCTGGTCGGGGCAGGTGGATTCGACCAGGGGATCACGCGGGATGCGTGCAACAGACGACGCAAGGACGAGCGGCTGGGCGATCAAGGGGATCGGGGCGGTGCTCTGCTCGGGGCTGGCGCTGGCGGCGATCGCGGCACCCGCGCGCGCTGATCGAACCGTCTACGTGGGCGGCCCCGGAGCGGCAAGGGTCGCCGCCCTCGACATCGGCGCCAACGGCAGCCTGACGGCGGTCTCCGGGTCTCCGTTCGCGGCGGGAAACGGCGCCGGGGCGGTCGCGCTGACCCCGGATGGGCGCAGGCTCTACGTCTCCAACACCGCCGCCAACACGATCTCGGGCTTCGCGATCGACGCCAATGGTGCCCTGGCACCGCTGCCGGGATCGCCGGTCGCGGCGCCGGGAGGCCCCCGCGGCGTCGCGATCAGCCCGGACGGGCGGCACCTCTTCGTCGCGAACTCGGGCGCCGACGCGATCTCGGGCTTCGCGATCGGGGCGAACGGCGCCCTGACGGGGGTGCCCAACTCGCCGTTCGGGGCCGGTGACAACCCGGTCGCCATCGCCGTCTCCCCCGGTGGCGGGCACCTGTACGCGACGAACCAGACGGCGTCCACGATCTCAGGCTTCGCGATCGCCTCGAACGGCTCGCTTTCGGCCCTCGCGGGGCCGCCGACGATGACCTCCGAGCCTCCGTCGGGCCTCGGGTTCACTCCCGGTGGTGACAGGCTGTATGTCGCGGGCGCCGAGTCAAGCCTCTTCCCGGACCCGGGCTTCGTCTTCGGCTTCGCCGTCGGCGCCGATGGCTCCCTGTCGCCGGTTCCCAGCTCGCCGTTCGCGGCCGGCGACGGCACGAACGCGATCGCGGTCAGCCCTAATGGACTGCACGTGGTCGCCACCAACGACGACTCCAACAACCTCTCCTCGTTCGCGATCGGAGCCGACGGCTCCCTGACCGAGACCACCGGTTCCCCGGTCCCCACCGCCACGCGACCGCGCGGGGTCGCGATCACACCCGATGGCCGCGGCGTGTACGTCGCGGGGGACGACGGGGCCCTCCTTCCGATTCCAGGCCCGGCGATGCGGGTGTCCGGATTCGGAGTCGGCGCCGGGGGGGCGTTTACCGCTCTACCCAGCTCGCCTTTCAACCCCGGCATGACGGGGATGGGCGAGCTCGCCGACGTCGCAACGACACCGAACCAGCCCCCGATCGCTCGCTTCAGCGTAAATGTGGGGCGTCCGGGCTTCCCGAGCACGTTCGACGCCGCCGCCTCGTCGGACAGCGATGGGGCGATCGTGCGCTACGACTGGGACTTCGGCGATGGAACGACGCTGGCAAACGGCGGGCCGACTCCAACGCACACCTTCCCGGGGCTCGACGACTACCAGGTCACGCTCACCGTGACGGACAACGAAGGCTGCTCGAGGACCGTCATCTACACGGGCCAGACCGCATCTTGCAACGGCGGACCGGGCGCACATCAGGTCCAGATCGCCGACCTCGACCCGCCGCGGATAACCGTGGGCGGGGACCGGCTACAGGTCCTCGACCGCACGATCACCGTCAAGGTGAGCGCGGATGAGCCGGCGCTGGCGATCGGCAAGGGCAAGCTCGTGGTGCGCGCGCTCGAAGACACCGGGCGCCGCCCTTCTCGCGGCAACGTGAGGTCGTTCCGGCTGAAGCCGGGTTCGGTGGTGCTCACGCCCGGCAAGCCCGGGTCGCTGAAGATGAAGCTCGCCCGTTCGGCCGCCCGGTTGGCTCGGGTCGCGCTGGAGGAGGCGGGAAGAGCTTCGGCAAACATCAACGTGTCGGCGTTCGACGCGGCCGAGAACGAGGACACGCAGACGATCCGGGTCCAGCTCCGGCTGCGCACGGTCGGCCGCTAGCGCCCCCCGGTGCCGGAACCGGCGCATCCGCAGCGGCGGTTCGCGATCATGGTGGCGGCTTGCATTCCTCAATGCAAGGGCAGTGACGAGACAGGGAGGTCATCTTTCGATGCGACTTAGGCGCCACGTGATCGCGATCGCGATGCTCGCGCTGGCGGCGGCACCCGCGGGCGCCGCTGCGAGCGCGCCGCCGCCGGAGTTCTTCGGCTTGACGCCGGCGATCGGCTTCACTCCCGAGACCCAGGTGTCGGAGGAGGAGTGGGCGCAGATGAGCGCCGGCGGCGTCGGCAGCGTGCGGGCGGCGTTCTTCTGGTTCCAGATCCAGAGCGAGGACGAGGACGAGTTCAACTGGTCGCGCACGGATTCGATCGTCTACTACGCCACCAAGTACGGGATGGACGTCGAGCCATTCGTGATGGGGACGCCGGAATGGCTGGCGAGGCCGAGTGCGCCCACCATCCCGGTGGACTCCCCCGCCGCCACCCGCTACTGGGAGCGGCTGCTGATCGAACTGGTGGAGCGCTACGGGCCGCAGGGAGAGTTCTGGACGATTCTCCAGGAGGAGGACCCGTCGGTCTCCCCCAACCCGATCGACGTATGGCAGGTATGGAACGAGCCCAACTCGAGCACCTACTGGCGTCCGACTGAGGATGCGCCCGAGCGCTACGCCCAGTTCCTGAAGGTCTCAGCCAATGCGATCCACTCGCGGGACCCGGCCGCGCGGATCACCGCAGCCGGGCTGTTCGAGCACCCTCGTGAGGGGATGGGAGTGCGGAGGTTCCTCGAGCGCTTCTATGCCGTCCCTGGCGTGAAGAAGGCGTTCGACGCGCTCGCGATACATCCCTATGCGCGCGGCTGGATGGGTGCGGTGGACCAGATCAGGGACGTGCGCGCGATCATGCGCAGGAACCGCGACGGGCGGACCGCGCTGCGCATCACGGAGCTCGGCTGGCCGACGCGGTTCAACGGGCACGGAGGGGACATCTACACGAAGACCGAGGATGAGCAGGCGCGGCTGCTCACCGAGATCTACACGACGATCCTCACGCGTCGCGTGCAGTGGAACATCGAGCGCCTCTTCTGGTTCACCTGGCGCGACAACAACCTCACCCCGAATTGCAATCTCTGCAGCCACTCCGGCCTATTCCGCAGGGACATGACGCCGAAACCCGCCTGGGACGCGTACGTCGCGGTCGCCGACGCGGCGCTGTAAGCGGACTGGGGAAGTCGCTCCCGCGGGCTGCCTCCCCCGCGGAACGGCCGCTAGCGCAGCAGTCCGGCCCCGCGCGAGGCCCGAATCGTCTCTCGCATCGTCTCGGCAGTGTCGTGCTGGGGTGACCAGCCGAGCTTGCTGCGGGCCTTCGAGGTGTCCATCAGCGTCGGGACCCGGCCGGCGTTTATCCACGAGGCCTGCGCGGGCAGCAACGGGATCCGGTTGACGGCCTCGGCGAGCGCGGAGACGGCCACGTGCGGCACGGGGGCCGAATACCAACCGAGCTCGCGGGCCACCTCGCGGATGCTGACCGTGCCGTCGGCGGCGAGGTTGTAGACGCCGGGCTCGCCACGAGCGGCTACCGCCGCGGCAAGGGCCGCCGCGACGTCGTCGTGATGGACGAGCTGGATCGGCAGCCCCGGGTCGGGCAGCACGGGCGCGAGGATCGGGAGCTCGTCGAGGGCTCGCTGCAGAAAGGGAAACCGGCCCCCGAGCTGGAGAGCGCTCAACAGCGCCTCGGTGAACGCGAGGGCGTCGGTGCCCGCGACGATGCAGGGACGGAACACGTAGGCGTCGGTGTCCGATCCCTTCAGCGTGTCCGCCAGCACCTGCTCGAGCTCGGCCTTCTGGGCCGAGTAGTAGAGCTCCTCGCTCCCGCGCGCCTCGACATCCTCGGTCAGCGGCTGGGGGTTGTCCGGGTGAAAGCCGTAAGCGGCGACGGATGACGTATAGACCAGGCGCGGCACACCGGCGGAGACGGTTGCCTCGAAGACGTTGCGCGTTCCTTCGAGGTTCACGCGGTGGGTCTCCTCGTGGTCGCCGAAGATGATGAACGCCAGGTGGATGACGACGTCCGCGCCGGCCACCAGGGCCTCGACGCTGCCGCGATCGAGGATGTCGCCCTGCCGGTACTCGGTCTTCTCCCATCCGGCCCCGGCGGGGTCGAACGGGCTCCTCGCCATCCCGATCACCCGGCCCACCTCGGGGGTGTCGTCGAGCCGCCGCATCAGCGCCCGGCCGATGTCTCCCGTGGGGCCGGTGACCGCGACCGTTAGTCCCTCAGGCATCAAGATCAGGCTACTTCGAGTCCGCCAGCTCCGGCAGTTCGTCCTCGGACTCCATCCCCAGCCGCGGAAGGAAGCGGTCGAGCCAGGAGGGCAGGTACCAGTTCGTCTTCCCCAGCAGCACCATCACGGCCGGCACGAGCAGGCAGCGGACGATCGTCGCGTCGACCGCGATCGCGACCGACATGCCGAGGCCGAACTGCTTCACCACCGGGTCCCCGTTGAACACGAAGCTGCCGAAGACGCAGACCATGATCAGCGCCGCCGAGGTGATCACGCGCGCGCTTGCCGGTCAGTCCCTCGATCACCGATTCGTGTTGTCCTTGGTCCTCACCCAGACCTCGCCGATCCGGGAAACGAGGAACACCTGGTAGTCCATCGAGAGCCCGAAAAGAATCGCGAACATCAGCAGCGGGACGTAGCTGACCACCGGCGCCTCGTGGTCGAGCCCGATCAGGGACAGCAGGAAGCCGTCCTCGAACACGAGCGATCAGCACCCCGTAGGCGGCTGCAACCGAGAGCAGGTTCATCACCGCGGCCGTCGCCGGGACAACAATCGTCCGGAACGCGATCGTCAGCAGGATGAATGCGAGTCCGACGACGACCGCGATCACCAGCGGCAGCTTCTCGGAGATCTCCGTTGGCCAGATCCATGTAGCCGGCCGTCGAACCGCCGACGTGGGCATCGACGCCCTTGCCGGCCGTCGCTTCGGGGATCACGTTGTCGCGGAGGTTGTCGATCAGATCCTCCGTGCGCTGATCGGATGGGGCGCTCTTGGCGATCACCGTGAACACCGCCGCGTTGCCGGATTTGTCGACCTGGGCGATCGACACGGACTTGACGTCGCCCTGCTTCGCGATCTGGTTCTCGAGGTGGACAAGCCGAGGATCACTGGCCGTCGATTTCAGGTACTGCTCCTGCGCCTGCTGCTCCTGCTGCTGCTCCTGCGAGGGACCCTGCGCCGCGACCTGCTGCTCAGCCTCCTGCTGCGCCTGGTCGGGTGGAATTCCTCGGCCTCGAGCTGTTGCGTCGTCTGCTCGACCGCCTGCTGCTGTTGCTGCTGCTCCTGGCTTTGCTGCTTGCTTGAGCTGGTCGAGCTTCTTCTGGTCGTTGTGGGCCTTCGGGTCGAGCGTCGACGCGAGGAGCAGCGGGCCATTCATCGCCGGCCCCGAAGCCCTCGGTGAGCAGGTCGTAGGCCTGGCGCTCCTGGGTCGATGGTCGGCAGCTGCCCGTTGTCCTCCTGGCCGAGGGTGAGGCCGAGGATCGGTGCGGCCAGCGCGCCGAGGATCAGCACCGAAACGATCAGCCGCGGGCCACGGACGCCTGGCGATCGCCCCGCGACCAACGCTCCCATCCGTGCGGCTTCTCGTCGGCATGCGGATGGCGGTCGAGCACGCGCAGCGACTCGATCCGCTCCCCGAGGATCGCGAGCAGCGCCGGAAGCAGCGTGACCGCGATCAGAACCGCGACGAGGACGGCCACGGCCGAGGAGAAGCCGAGCGCGGTGATCAACGGTATGTCGGCGACAGCGAGCGAGCAGCAGCGCGATCACGACGGTTCCCCCGGCGAAGGCCACGGCGCCCCCGGAGGTCGCACAGCGCCCGGGCCGCTGCCTCGTCCGGCGACAACCCGTCGGCGAGCCGCTGACGGTGGCGGGTGACGATGAAGAGCGCGTAGTCGATCCCGACGCCGAGACCGATCATCGTCGCCAGCGTGGGCGCCACGCTGGGAACGTCGATCACGTGGCTGAGCAGGTCGATCGCACGCGAGCCGAAATCACGACGCCGAACACCGCCGTAACGATCGGCACCGCCATCGCGCTCACGGTGCCGAAGGCGAACAGCAGGATGATGATCGCCGCGAGGATCCCGATCGCCTCGCTCGAGTGAGTCGCTCGGCTGTCGAGACCTCCTGTCCGAGGTAGCCGCCGACGGCGACGGTCAATCCCGGCGTCCCGGGCCGGGTCGGCGGCGGCGATGATCTCGTTCGCCTCATCCTCGTCGAGCTCCGACGGGCTGTCGGGTCAGCGTCAGCGAGATGTAGCCGATCGTCTCGTCCTTGCTGAGCTGCGCCGAGCCGTCGTCCGAGAGCGGGCTGACCGCCTGCTCCACGTACTCGTTGTCGCGCAGCGAGTCGACCGTGTCCTTCACCGCCTTGGTGTTGGCGCTGTCGGTGAGCTTCCCGCTGGTCGACTGCAGGACGACGGGATTGGTTCCGTTGGCCTGCTTCGGGAGGTTGTCGTCGAGGATGTCGGTGGCCTCGGTCGAGTCCGTGCCGGGGAGCGTCAGGTCGTCCGAGCTCGCCAGTCCGACAATTCCCCCGCCGACGACAGTCGCCACCAGGATCGCGATCCACACGGCCAGCACGGGCGAATCGATGCCGTGCGCAGAGCCCGCCGACTCTGAAGAGCAAGCGGCTCACGAGTGCGACCCCAGCCCGCGACTCAGCGAGCCGCGATCGCCCCCGCGGTGCGCCGCGCAAGCGCCATGATGGTGATCATCGGGTTCGTCCCCGAGGCCGTCGGGAAGGCGCTGGCGTCACCGATCCAGACCCCCTTCGTGTCGTGCAGCTCTCCGAACGGGTCCGCGACGGAGGTCTGCCGATCGGTCCCCATCCGGCAGCTTCCCATCTGGTGCGCGGAGAAGATCGCGTGGTCGCGCGGCTCCAGCGAGCTGGAGCAGATCGCAGCGATGAAGCGGTCGATGTCCTCGCCGCGCTCCCAGGCCCGGGAGCCGCGGGCCAGCGAGATGATGCGCTGCGCGCCGGCGGCGTCGTGAAGCTTGATCATCTCGGCGAGGCCGCGGCGGAAGTTGTGCTGTGTCGAGCTCGTCGCTGAGCCTGTAGTGCGCCACAGCGCTGCCATGGTCGTCGATCGTCACCTGCCCGTGCCCGCGGTCGCGGGTGAGGTTGATGAACCCCGCGATCCGCGTCCAGTCGAGCATCTGCCGCTTGTGCTCGCGGCCGGAGGTCCAGGGCGTCGCGGCGCCGAAGAGGCCTGTTGTCGACTGCGAGCACTCGAGCAGGAAGCCGTAGCCGTCCTCGATGTCGGCGAACTCGTGCGACAGGGCCGCCTGCGGCGGGCCCCAGGCCCAGTTCTGGTCGCCGTCGTAGATGCCGCTGAGCGCCGTAGTCGGGTGCAGGCGCAGGTACTGGCCGACGGCCGGCCCGCCGATTCCCGAAGCGCAGCAGCAGCGCCGGGGACTCGATCGACCCGCAGGCGACGACGACCGTGGGTGCGCGGACGACCACTCGCGCCGTCGCCGGCTCCCCCGAGCCGTTCGGGTCGGTCCACGTCGCCTCGACGCCGGCCGCGCGTCCGTTCTCGACAAGGATCCGCTCGGCGCGGCAGTTGGCCACCAGGTCGCCGCCGGCATCGTGGGCGTCCTGGAGGTAGGTCTTCGGTCGTCGACTGCTTCGAGCCGGAGACGTCGCCGAAACCCATGTACGCCGGCGGTCTCCGGGTCGTAGCTGTCGGGATCGGTGTTCCGCATTGTCAGCCGGTAGTCGTAGCCGAGCTTCTCGCATCCCTCCCGGAGGCGGTCGTGGACGCCCGTTGATGTCGCTGCATGCTTCGTTGGCCTGCAGACGCGGTCGAGCACGGAGTCCATGTCCGCCTCGTAGTCCGAGCCGTCCAGCCCCTCGAGCCCGTGCTCGCGGGCCCATTCCTCGCGCACCCATTCGTGCGTGCGCAGGCAGTTGGTCCAGTTGATCACGGTGCCGCCACCGAGCCCCGAGCCGGCCATGATCGAGATCTGGCCCTCCGCGGTGGGGAAGGGGCCGCCGTTGAGGTACATGCTCTGGTAGGCGGGAAGCTCGAGCCCGTCGAAGTCGGCCTCGTTGAAGTAGTCGCCCGCCTCGATCACGCAAACCTGCTTGCCGCGACCGGCGAGCTCGCCCGCGATCACGCCCCCTCCGGCGCCGGAGCCGACGATGCAGACGTCCGCCTCGATCGTCAGCTCGCCGTTCTCCGGCGTGCGCAGCGAGATCGGCTTCTCCACCGCCCGCGGCGGCGTCTGCGGGCCCGGGTAGCCGATCGCGTCCCAGTTCGGGTTGCGCCCGGTGCCGAGGTCGGGGAGGGCGTAGAAGATCGACAGGCAGAGGTTGCGAAGGGTGGCGATTCCGGCGAGCGCATCCGGGCTCGAGTTCTCGACGCCGAGCACGATCTGCTCGCGGGCCTCCTGCGGAGTCTGCGCCGCCATCCCCTCCTCGGCGAGGGCGTCGATCAGCGAGCGCACGCCGTCGAGCTGCTCCTCGGGGACGTCGGCCTGGAGCAGCCCGATCTCGATCGCCTCGGCGACGCCGATGTCGGATGCCGAGCGAGCCCAGAAGCCGTGCGGATCTCCGGCCCCGTTCCCCTCGGCCGGCGGAGACAGCGAGGGAACGATCGTGTCGCAGAACGCGGTCAGGGTCGCCCGCTGGGCATCGGTGAACATCTCCGAGGTGACGAGCGCCGCCATCGCCTGGCCGACCTGCTCGGTGACTGCGGCCGCGTAGGGCGCGTAGTGCATCTCGCGCGAGGGCGCGTTGCCGGGGGTGATCAGGATCGACTGCTGCTTCGTGTACTTGCGGATCCCGTCCGGGCCCGTGGCGCGACCCCATGCCCGAGGACTTCCAGCCGCCCATCGGCAGCTCCAGCGCGCCGTAGTTCATCTGGGTGTCGTTGACGCCCACCACCCCGGCCTCTATCCGCCGCGCCAGCGCCTCCCCGCGCTCGGTGTCTCGTGTCCACACCGACGCCTGGAGCCCGTAGGGACCGTCGTTCGCCAGGCCCAGGGCCTCCTCCGCGTCGCTGACCTTCATCACCGGGAGCGTCGGGCCGAAGGTCTCCTCCATCATGCAGCGCATCGAATGGTCGACGCCGGTGAGAACGGTGGGCTCATAGAAGCGGCCCGGGCCCTCACCCTGCTTGCCTCCGGTGAGCACATCCGCCCCCTTCTCCACCGCGTCCTTGACGTGGGCGTCGATCAGCTCCAGCTGCGGGGGGAAGATGATCGCGCCGACGTCAACGCTTCCCGCGGGGCCGGGCGGTCCCTGGCGCAGCGCGCTCACCTTCTCGGTCAGCCGCTCCACGAATTCGTCGTGGACGGGCTCCTCGACGTAGATGCGCTCGACTGAGATGCAGACCTGTCCCGAGTTGTTGAGCCCGTAGGCGACGGCGGCGTTCGTGGCCCGCTCGATGTCGGCGTCCTCGAGCACGATCATCGGGTCCTTGCCGCCGAGCTCGAGCGCGACCGGGGTCAGGGTCTCGGCGGCTCGGCCCATCACCTTCTTGCCGGTCTCGACCGAGCCGGTGAACATCACGAAGTCGACGCCGTCGATCAGCGCCGCACCCGTCTCGCCGCGTCCAGTGGCGATCTGGAAGACGCCGTCGGGAATCCCGCACTCGGTCAGCATCTCGGCCAGCAGCAGCGAGGTGAGCGGCGTCACCTCCGACGGCTTCAGGATCACGGCGTTGCCCGCGGCGAGCGCCGGAATGCAGTCGCCGAAGGAGTTGTTCAGCGGGAAGTTCCAGGGGCCGATCACGCCGATCACGCCGAGCGGCGCATAGCGGAGTCGAAGCTGGCGACCGCGAACGAACGGGGAGGCGGACTCGATCTCCTCGTCGGCGAGGTAGACGGGCGCCTGCTTCGCCCAGAACTCGAGCGCGAGGATCCCGTAGGAGACCTCGGCGAACTGGGTCTCGTCGGCCGGGCGACCGGTCTCGGCGCAGATCGTCTCCACGATCCGTTCCCCGTTGGCGACCATCCACTTGCGGGCGGCCAGCAGCACCTCGGCGCGGCCCTCGAACCCGATCGCGGCCCAAATCGGCTGCGCCGCGCGCGCCACCTCGACCATCGCCGACACCTGCTCCGCCCCGAGGTCGGGGACGGTTGAGATCGTTTCCCCGGTGGCGGGATTCTCGACCTCGATCACCGCTTGCGCCGTCACCTGCTCCTCCGTGCTCGCCACCTTCTCCTCCGCGCTCGCCACCTCGTGGCGAGTCTATTTGCTCTGAGGCCGTCGCGTTCGAGCCGCTGCCGAGCGTGGAAGGATCTGCGTCGTGCGCACCGTCATCGTCTCCGACCTCCACCTCGGCGCCGGACACGGCAGCGACCTGGTGCGGCTGCCGCTCTTCCGGGAGCGGCTCCTGGCCGAGCTCGTCGGCGCCGACCAGGTGGTGCTGCTGGGTGACATCGTCGAGCTGCGCGACATCCCCGTCCGCGAGGCGCTGAGCGCGGCGGCCCCGTTCTTCGAGCTCCTCGGGAGGGTCGCCGCCAAGGCGCGGATCGTGATCGTTCCGGGCAACCACGATCACCACCTCGTAGCGCCGTGGCTCGACCGCAGGCGCACCGGTGCCCGAGCGGCGCCTAAGCTCGAGCTGGAGCACGTGGGGAAGCCGACCGCCGGCCCGGTGGCGAAACTGGCTCGGATCGCGACCGCGGCCGGAGCCGGGGAGGTCACGCTCGCATACCCCGGCCTGTGGATCGGCGACGGCGTCTATGTCACCCACGGCCACTACGTCGATCTGCACCTCACCGTCCCCACCTTCGAGCGCCTGGGCGTCGGCGTCGTTCAGCGCTTCCTCGGCGGGCTGCCGGACGGCCGTCGCGTGCCCGACGATTACGAGCGCGTGCAGGCCCCCCTGTACGCGTTCCTCTACGAGATGGCCCAAGCCGGGGACGAGAACCGACCGGCGGGCACCAACCCGTCGGTACGGATGTGGATGGCGATGACGGGCGCCTCGGGGCCGGCGGCGAGAGTGCGAAGCCTGCTGCTCGGGTCGGTTGCGCTGCCGGGCGCGGTGCGCGCTGCCAACAGGCTCGGCCTCGGGCGCTTCAGCACCGACCTTTCGCTCGCGGAGATCAGCCGAGCCGGGATCGCCGCCACCCGCGAGCTCGTGGAGAGCCTCGACATCGACGCCGACCACGTCGTCGTCGGCCATACCCATCGGAGAGGGCCGCTTGCCTCCGATGGGGTCTGGAGGGCGGGAACCGTGCACCTGCACAACACCGGCAGCTGGGTGTGGTCACCGCTTCTGGTCGGAAGGCGAGGAAGCACCAGCCCCTACTGGCCGGGCACGATCGCGGTGATAGACGGCGACGAGCCGCCGCTGCTGCGCCACCTGCTCGACGATCTCGAGCAAGCGGAGATCCAGGCGGCGGTGAAGCGCGAGGCCACCTGAGACAAGCCGATGATCGCTCAGGGCGCTGGTTCCGGCGGCGGCGCGGGGAACAGCTCTCCAAGTAGCGTCGTAACGAGGTCGCCCGTCTCCTCGATCACCTCGGCGACCGCCTCATCTGAGCGTCGCCCACATCCCTGATCGAGATCGATCACGAGCGCGTGCTCGACGTCCTCGCCGCGTGACGCGAAGGAGACGCTCCAGCGGGGCGCCGGTTCGCGCCACGGCGGGAAACGTCCATCCCTGGAAGGGTCGCGGGCGCCCGCGGACCGTCCTTCTGGTCGCGAGCCGGTTCACCGAGTAGCGCGCGTCCTGAACGCAGCCGTGAAAGCCCCCGCCGTGAAGCGTCAGCCGGGCCGGGCTGCGGCGCTCGATCGAGACCTCGGGCCCGAGCTGGAGGTAGCGGCGGTAGCGGTGCGGCCTGTCGGCGTCGACGTGATCAACGATCACGAGCGCGTCGCCCGGCTTGTAGAGGAAGACCCGGCGATGCTCGACGCCGCGCTGGTGCAGGAGCGGATTGCGAACGACGATCACATACCACGCCGTTCGCGCGTGTATCGACGATCGCGCTGCCGTAGCTGAGCTGCGGATCGCGTGAGAAGCTGCGGCCGTCGGCCGTCAGCACGCTGTGAGATCGAGCGGAGATCACGTACCGGCGCCGGGCGTCGTGATCGAGCCCGTACTTGCCCGGACCCGAGACGATCCGCACGCCCTGCTCGGAGAGCTCGAACGTGCCCTCGTCCGCCTGCTTGTGGCTGCTGTTGTGGAAACCCGCCGTCACCGTCAGGTAGCTGTCTCGGTGGCGGACGAACGCGTAGCCCGCCTGGTGCATGACGTGCATTCCCGACAGCCGTCGTGATCGCCGCCGCAGCCGGTCGGGGGCAGGCTCGAGGTTGGTGTCGCCGATTTGCGCCAGGCGCCCGTCGGGCTGCACGAACCACGCGCCCGCCCGCGACAGGCGCTGAAGCAGGTGGCGGATTCGCTCGTTGCCGCCGCCCAGCTCCAGGAAGCGGCGGGCGAGGTCCATGACCAGGAAGTGGTAGCCGAAGGAGTGCTCCAGCCACGCTCCCTCGCGGCTGATCCTCGCGGCCAGCGTGCGCGGAAAGCGCCCGCGCGCGGTCCGCTCCCAGCGCTGGGCGCCGTCGAGGAACGGGAAGTAGTGATCGGCGAGCAGCAGCAGGCCGACGTCCATGAACAGCCCGTGATTGGAGGGGTAGTAGTTGGCTGGGCTCGCGAGCCACTCGCCGTGGGTTCGCAGGCCCGCCATGAACATCCGCGCCTGTCCCTGCGTCAGCATCCGCTCGCAGGCCGCGGCCCTGACCACGAACGACAGATACGGCGCTCGCTCGCCCACGGTCTTGTTGAACCAGGCGAGGGCGTTCACGGCCCGCGCCGGGTTCCGGTTCCCGCGCATCCAATCGAGTGCCAGCGCTTTCGCCTGCCGCAGCGCGGCGTCGCTGCCCTGCCTGTACGCGTAGATCAGGACCTCGAGGAACTTCAGGGTCTGCAACGAGGCGCGAAAGCCCCGCCGTCCGTGCGGGTTCTTGGTCCAGTTGACCGGAGGCACCAGGCGTGCATCGAGGCCGCGATAGATGGTGAACCTGCCCTCGCGAGCCGCGGCGATCTCAGCGGCGCTGTACTCACGCTCGAAAAGGTTGCGGTAAGCCGGGCAGTCCTGGCCGAGGAGCTGGCCCACGTCGCCGCCGGGGCGGGCGCTCGCCGGCGGAGCGGCCGCGAACAGGGTCAGAGAGCCGAGCGTGATCGCGAGCACGCACTCGAATCGGCGTCTGGACGCCCCCCGTGACACGGCCGGAGTGTAGATCTAGCAGTACCCTGCACGCTTCACTTTGAGCACGACGAGCGAATCGACAGCACGAAGGCCGGGGCGCCCCGCGTCGGACGCACCCGATCGCATCCTCGAGGCCGGGCTCGATGTGCTCAAGCGCGACGGCTACGCCGGCCTGACGCTCGCGAAGGTGGCGGCCGCCTCAGGCCAGAACAAGGCTCTTATCGCCTACTACTTCGGCTCCAAGCAGGGTCTCGTCGCGGCGATCGCAAAACAGGTACGGGAGCTGATCATCTCGACGACGCTGCAAGCGATCGGCGAGCCGAAGACCAGCCGCCAGCTCGTCGAAGGCCTGGTCTCCGGCGTTTGGAAGCTGCTCGAGCTGGACCCGGGCCTGCAGCGCGTGTATTTCGATCTCGCCTCCCAGTCGGTGGTCGAAGAAGAGGTGCGCACGATCATGCGCGAGATGAAGGAGGACTTCCGCGCGGTGATGCGCCAGCTCCTGCTCGCGCTCGAGGACGGGCCCTCGGAGGAGGAAGCTGACGGCGTCGCCGTCTTTCTCATTGCCGGCGCCGAGGGGCTCTCGCTCGAGCAGCTCGATCGCGGCGAGACTCCCGAGCTGGCCGCGGCCCGGCAGATGTTCATCACCTCGGCCTCAGCGGCGATCAGCTCGCCGCTGACTGATCGGTTAGGCGTTCGGCAGCGGCGAGCCCGCTTCGACGAAGAACCAGACCAGCATCGAGAGGATCGCCAGCAGCGCGCTGGCGACGAGCACGATGTCGAGCGCGGAAGCGCGCACCGTCAGTGGCTGATCGCGCATGCTCCGCATCCAGGGCATCGGTACGCGGGTCCCGTCCTCCATCCCGGTGAGGGCGACGAAGCGGCGGTTCAGCGCCCCGAGGCACTTGGCGATCACGAACACCGTCGCGATGATCCCGAACAGCACCAGCATGTACTGGGAGAGCTGCGGCTGCTGGGTGTCGGTGAGCTGGGATGCGATCCAGATCCAGCCGAGCGGCACCACCGTCCACAGCGAGAAGCTTCCAATCGCCATCAGGGCGAGCAGGAAACCTGCATAAAGGCGGCGTCCCGCGGTCAACGCTGCGCCTTGGGGGACCGAGTCGCCATCAGTCAAGGGCGAGCTCCCGGAGGTCGTCGGCGCTCACCTCGGCGGGCTCGGTGTCGAGGATGAAATCTCGCAGCAGGCGGGCGAACCGCCACGGGTGCTCGAGCTGCGGGAAGTGGCCCGTGCCATCGAAGACCTCGAGCCGGCTGCCCGGCATCGCTTCGTGTGCCGCATGCGCGTGCTCGACGGGGATGATCTGGTCGCGGGAACCCCACACGATCAGCGACGGCATCCGGGCGGTGAGGTAAAGGCGGTCGGTTGCGCTGACGCGCTGGCCGCCGAGGTCGATCACGGCCCGCAGCGTGTGGATGAACGCCGCCCGGGTCTCGGGATCGGAAAGCGACGCGTAGCCGCGAGCGAGCTCGGCGAGGTCGGGGCCGGTCTTCAGGCCGAGACGCCCGAGCGCGCTGCCGATCGCCGTCCCGGCGGCGAGCAGGCGCGAGGCCGTCAGCAGCGGCAGGACGAGCTCCGAGCCGGGAAGGCTCGCCGCTCGCAGCAAGGGGTTCACTTCCGCACCAAGGCCGCCGCTGGAGACGAGGACGAGGCGCTCGCAGCGCTCGGGAAACTGGTAGGCGAACTGCATCGCGATCCCGCCGCCCAGCGAGTGCCCGACGATCGTCGCCGCCGGCACCTCGAGGCCGACGAGCAGGTCGCGAATTCCGCTCGCGTAGGCCCCGAGCGAGTAGTCGCCCCGCGGCTTTGCCGACTCTCCGTGGCCGAGCAGGTCCGGCGCGAGCACGGTGAAGGACTCGGCGAGCGGATCCATCACCGGCAGCCACTGCTCCGAGCTGCCAGTGATTCCGTGGATCAGCACGACCGGCGGGCCCTCTCCGCCGTGGCGCAGGCAGACGCGGTGGCCGTGGAGCATCAACTCGTCGCGGTGGGTGAGGCCGCCGGCGCCGTTTGTGATCGTCGCGTCGCTCACAGAATCAGGGTACCCCGCCGCGCGCGAGAGATTACGCTCTCACCGCGGCCTCACGGGCAGGGGAATCGCTCCCGGAGCGGTTTCGAGCTGCCCGGGGGAGCCTTCCCCTCGAAGCTGAGCTCGAGCCTCGTGTACTGGGTCGTGGAGCCACAGTCCTCGATCGCCGAGAGCGTCAACTGCGCCGCGTCGTAGGCCTTGATCTCCCCCGCGACGCAGTCCGGATCGCAATCGTTCACATGTGCGGTGCCGTTGCCCTCCGCGGTCTCCGCACCCCACGCCTGCCATTGGATGTTCGCCACCGTGATGCCCGAGTCGGCACAGGTCACGACCACGCTCGGGGGCTCCTGGCTGAACCCGCTGGTGCAGTTGCCGGGGAACACGACCTCGGTTCCGGCGCCGGTGGTCGGCTCGGGCGCGGAAGTCTGCTCGCCGGAGTCGTCGTCGCCGCAGGCGGGAATGGCGAAGGCGGCGAAAGCGGCGAAAGCGGCGAAAACGATTGTGGCAGCGCGAATCACGGCGCGAGCTTAGACGCTCAATACGACGTCGGGTGGCATTCGTCCTGCGCGCGCCGCTTGGCCTTTGCGAACGCCCGTTGCGCCTGCTTCAGGTGCTTCTGCGCAACGGCCTCGGCGCTCGGGGTCTCTGCAGTTTCGAGCTCGTGCTGCGCTTTGCGCACCTCCCTGGCTGCGGCGCTTCGATCGCGGCGCGCCTGTCTGCACTCGTCGGTGACGAGCAGCTCGACCGCGATGCCCGTCGCATCGGTCTGCGCGGTACCGAACATCTGCGTTCCGGTCGCGCCGCTCTCGCCTGAGAGCTCGTCGATCCGAGGCGTTCCCAGCGCCAGCCCCATCCCCGCAGTGATCCAATCGGGATCGAGCATGTTCATGTTGTGCGGTTGGCTCTGGACGAGGCCCGCGAAGAGGTTCTCGGGCGTCGCGTTCGGGTCCAGGACCAGGTTCTCCCCGACCTCATGCCCCGCTGGGTAGCCGGCCGCCACCGCTCGGTCGTACGGTCCCGCGCCCATGTAGGTGCTCTGGAAGTAGTTTCGGCGCACCATGTCCCGGCTGTGTGCCCGCGCCGCCGTCCGCAAGGAGCTGTCGTGCAGCACCGGCTCCAGCTCGATCGAGGCGCGGTGGATGTTCACGAGGCACAGCAGGGCGCGCTCGGCCTGGCGAATCGTCGCCTCGGTGACCGGATCGTCCTGGCCCTTGCAGCTGTCGGCGGCGTACGCGGCTGGGGCGCCCGCGACGATCGCGAACGCCAGCGCAAGAAGTAAAGCTGTCCCCTGCCGCCTCATGACAACCCATGCTCAGGGTAGCCGACGGTTGCGCAGAGATCTAGGTCACGCAATCAATCCCAGCTCGGCGGTGAGGTCGAAGATCGAGGTCAGCGCCGCTCGTCGCGGGAAGGGGTGATCGAGGTTCGCCGACCCCAGGCGCGCTCGGATCGGGAAGGGGTCGTACGACATGTCCCAGTGGTGCGCGCGCAGCGTTGCCAAATGGGTCGACATCGGGATCGCGAGCTTCGCCTGCTCCTGCGTCAACTGCATGTCGTTGTGGGGATCGTGGCGGCCGAGCTCCATCGCGCCCTGGGCCTGGAAGTACGGCACCTCGAGCGGAGCGGTGGCGCCGCTGATCGAGAAAAACGGGACATCGAGAGCGTCGATTGCGTCGGCGTGCTCGTGCAGGAACTGCTCCCGCGCGCCCGTCGTCAGGTCGCGAATCGCCGCCTTGATGTCGAACTCGTCGAGACGCACGCTGGCGTCGTCGAGGTTGACCACCGGAAAAACTGTCCGCAGCAGCGCCTTCAGCGGCTCCGAGACCGATCCGAGGGGGATGTTGACCCGCTCCAGTGCCGCGTAGATGTCGTCGGCGAGATATGAGCCGCCGATCGCGCCTCCCCACGAGTACACGGCCTTGATCCGGCTCGCGAGCTCGCGACGGTGGGCCAGCAGCGTCAGCGCATCCGCCGCGCCCTTCGAGTAGCAGAGCAGGAACACATCGGCCGGCGGGCTCGCCTCACCCGCCTGGATCGGCATGCAGTCGTGGTCGAGCCCCTCTCCGCGGTCGATCGCCGCCACCAGGTCATCGACGTTCTCCTCGCACCCGCGCATCGGGTGGGCCTCGGCGCAGACGATCCGCCACCCCCGTTCCGCGGCCACGGTCGCGAACGGCTGCTTGAACGCGCGCGCCGGAAGCATCGAGCCGATCAGGCCGGGGCAGAAGACGAGGGTCGCCTCGCTGATGCCGGAATGCCGTGCCGGCAGCGTCGACTCATCCCAGTCCTCGTCCCCGGGATCGTGCAGGAAGCGCTCGGCAATGCGCCGCCGCTCGGTCCGCTGATCTCTGCCGCGGCGCACGGACAGGTCGGTTCCCGGGATCGAAACTCGCGTGGAGGCAACGCTGACCGCATCGGGATCGCGCGCGGCCTCGGCGACGAACAGGCTGCGCCACCGCCTTCCGCACCAGCCCTTCACCCAGGGGTCGGCGAGCGTGCGGCGATCGGCGGCGATTCGCTCGCGCAGGCCGTCGATCAACGCCGCGTGATCGCCGCGCTGATCGAGCTCACGCAGCTCGCTGACCTCCACCGCTCCCATCGCGGCGCACCCTATCCGGGCGCGTGCGTCACGTCGACGGGTGCCAGCCCTTGACGCCGGGGACAAAGAGGCGTACAACCCCCTCATGGCGCCGCCAACCGCGCCGCTGCCGGAGTCGCTCGAGCCCGTTCTGTGGGTGGGGCTCGCAGCCTGGCTGCTGTACGTCGGCTTGGCCGGCCGCAAGCCGGGCTCGCCGGATCTCGCAATGGCCCTCTGCTGGGCGTCGATCCCGGTCTCCGCCGGCGTGTTCGTGATTCCGGAGGCCTGGCCCGAAATCACCGCCGGCCCCGAGGTCCGGCTCGTTCTCTGGCTGGGGATGGGGCTCGGGCTGTCCGGGGTGCTGATGTGGCTGCGCCACCGCTCCGACGCCGAGGACGGCGGCGGCGATGAGGACGATGACCCGCCGGAACCACCCTGGTGGCCCGAGTTCGAGCGCGACTTCCGCCGCTACGCGCGGCGCCCGCGCGAGCCGGTGGCGTAGCGCCGCTTACGACAGAGAGCGTTCGAGGCGGTAGGCGACGCGGTGCAGCGGGTGCAGGCGACCCGCGCGCAGCCACCTCTTGATCGCCTCTGGGCTTGCGCCCAAACCTAGGAGCTGCTCCCGCGTGAGCACACCGTGCTGCTGCGCACGCGAGGGCAGAAACGGCCCGCTCACGTGCACCGCGCTCGACTTTTCCGGATATGGGTCGCATACCGACCCAAAGTCGGAAAACTCGACGGGTGCCCCCTCTCTCGGTGCTATCCGTGACGTTTCGTCGCCCGGATGCGCCCGAGCTGAACTCTGAACCGCTCGTATGCCGCGCGCTACGGCGTCCGCAGCGCGAAGAAGCCGATGTTCGTGTACGAGTCCTCGCCGGTCTTCCAGAGGACCTTGCCTAGATTCGCGCCCGGCACGATCTGGACCAGCTCGTCGCGGATCTTCTTGATGATCAGGCGCGGGTTGGATTCGACCGACTCGTAGTCGATCACCAGCACCTTGAGACTCGGGTCGACCTTGCCCGCGTCCTCGAAGGTGTTGAAGTCGAAGGCCGCGCGCTTTTCGGCGGCTTCCTTCGTCGCGTACAGGGGCCACAGCAGCTTCGCGGGCCAGCGGGCGCTGCCGGCGAGCAGGTTGTCGCCGGTCCCTTCGGCCTGATCGAAGCGCTTGCCCGCCCACGGCATCCAGGCACCGGTAATCCGGCGCACGACCGTGTCCGCGATCGGCTGGATCAGCGGGGTGACGAGGATCCCCTCGGTCGCGCCATCGAGCCCGGTCGGAACCTTGCCCTGGAGGAACAGCTCGTCGAGCTTCGCCTCCGCTCCCGCGCGATCGTCGCCCGCCTCCTTGCCCAGCTTCTTGATCCACGACCACGCCTGGTTCGCGGCTGCGGTGGGGTCGCTCTCGGCGAGCGTTCGCAGCTCGGCAACGCGGCTCTGTATCGCCGAAGGCTGCTCGGTGGTCTTGGTTGATGCGGAGGCCATGGTCAATCTCCCGGGTCGGGTGCGCGAACGACGGGAACGATACCCCTAGATAGCCCTATCGTTGCTCGCGCGCGATCCGGATCGAGAAGAAGTCGAGCATGTGGGGCAGCGGGCGCTTGGGTTCGAGCTTCGGCTCCACGAGCCGGAACCGCGATCGCCCAAGCAGCGTCGCGAGCATCGCCTTGCCGAGGAAGAGCGCCAGCCCCGCGCCCGGGCAGCCCTGGGGGCCGTGGCTGAAGTGGTTGAAGCGCCAGTCCTCGGCCGCGGTTCCCTTCGTCCACGCCTCGGGGTAGAAGCGGTCGGCGTACTCGAGCGTCTCGCGGTCGCGGTGCTCGAACGTGTTCACAATCACGATCTGGGTGCCAGCGGGGATTGTGGCGCCGTTCCAGCTCACGTCCTCGACGGCCTCGCGCGAGAGCATCGTCGTCGTCGGCCACAGCCGCATCGCCTCTTGGATGCACGCTTCGAGGTAAGAAAGGCCGGCGACGTCGGCGGCGGTGGACGAACCCCTCGCGGCCAGCTCCTCCTCCACCTTGGTTCGCTGGCGCGGGTGGCTGGCGATCAGCGCCAGCGCGCGCAGGGAGTTGATCGCGAGCGTGTCCTGCATCGCGAAGAACGGATGCGCGAACTGGCCCGGGACCCTGGTCTCGGCGTCCGACGGCGCCTCGGCCGCGAGACTCGCCAGGCTGCCCGGCTCGGCCGCGTCGACGTATCTCTCGATTCGCCGCTCGAACGCCTCCAGCTCTTCGGCCGGCTCCGAGGGCATCGAGTTCGCCTTCGACATCAGCTCCGCGAGCATCTCCGACAGCTCCTCGTCGTCGGCTGCGCTCTCGCCGAAGACGATCCGCCGAGTGACCCGCCGCCAGGCCCGGTGCCACGCCGACCACCCGACCTCCCCCTGCTCGCCGACGGCCTTCCCCAGCGCCTCGGCCTCCTCGCGGACGACTTCGAGGAAGCCTTCGGTCAGCTCCCCCGCCGTCGGGTCGAACACGGCTTCGGCAAAGCGGCGCCGGTTCTCCCACAGCTCTCCCCTGGACAGGGTCAGCGCGTCGGGCTGGAACTGCGACATCCCCTTCCGCTTCGCCTCGGGGTCGGAGGCGAATGGATACGGCGAGCCCTCGAGCACACGGCGGATGTCGTCGACCCCGAGCACGAGCAGCGCCGGGTCGCGGATCAGCCGCACCCACACGGGCCCGCCGCCGTGGTTGCGCCGCATCCCCGACAGCAACCCGACCGCCCACCGATCCACGTCCGCCCTGGTGGCGACGCGGACGGCCGCCGGCGCGGCGCTTGAAGATCCCCTGGAGGGCATTCGGCACCACGACCAGCGCGTTGAAGCGCGTGTTCTCGAATAGGGAGGCGCTGGGAAACGAATCAGCAACGGACACCTGCTGCTCGCCTCGCCTACGGCTCGACGCCGACCATTACTGCAGGCTTCGCCAGGGCGCGAACGCGTTCTCGACGCCCTCGAGCGCCGGCCCCAGCTCCGGGTGGTGGCGCAGCAGCACATCCACCATCGTGGTGCCCTCGACCCAGTCCACGCCCTCCGCCGTGTAGACCTCGGGCGTGTAGTCGTTGGTGAAGAAGCGGTCGGACTTCAACCGCCGCGAGGCCATCAGGATGAAGATCCGGAAGGCGGTGTCGCTGAACCCGAACCCGGGAGGCAGCGGCTCGGCCAGCATTCCGACCTGGAGGTCCACCTTGTCGATGTCACCCTCGTAAACGTCCTCGATCTCCTTCGCCCACTGCGGGTTGTCGGTGATGTCCTCGAACTTCGTGATCCGCGGCTTGCGCAACGCCTCGCGGAAATCGTTGTAGCGGCGAACGCCGCGCTCGCGGTCGCGGAGGATGTCGATCGTCCCGAGGTCGACCCGATCACCGTTCAGCCGCACGTGGCCGTTGAGCGCATTCGGGTGGTTGTGGAGGGTGATCGCGCCGGGGTTCGCGATCCCGAACGAGTAGTAGAGGTTCGCGAGCCCGTACTCGTCCATCTTCGGGCGGGTGCCGTGGCCCTGAATCGGGTCGAAGTCGATCTCCTCGATCAGGTGGCCGTTGCGATGGTCGCGAATCTCGTAGTCGTCGGGAAGCAGCGGGTGCAGCCTGTAGACGGACACGAACTCTTCGGTGATCGAGTAGGGCGCCGCGTGATGCTCCTGCTTGGAGCCGACGATGCCGCCGATCATCTCGGTGCCGACATGGCCGAACTTCTGCCGCACCCATCGCGGCAGGATCCCGTACCAGTTCGAGTTCATCGCCCGCTCCAGCACCGGGTTGGCGAGGATTCCCGGCGTCCACTCGACGGTGTGGATCTTCGCCATCAACGCCGAGTTGACGAGTCGCGCGGTGAGGAACAGCTGCTCGTCGTCCCAGCTCGGGTAGGAGCCCTTGAGGTGGTCGCAGATCGAGTTGTGCTCCTTCACGAACAGCGTGTGCAGAAGCGAGAGCCCGATCCAGTAGTTGTCGGAGAACCCGGTCAGGTCGACGCCGTCGAGATGCCCGTCGGACTCGTTCGGTAGGCGGCCTTCCTCGACCTTCATCTTCCCGTCCTCGCCTGCCCGCAGCTCGCGGTTGCGCTCCTCGCTGGAGCCGTAGATCTGCGAGCCGTCCCACCAATGCGTGACCGTGTTCACGTAGGTGGGCGGGAGGCCGCTCTTCCACGTCCGCGTGCGGTCGGGGCTGGTGACCTTCACCTTCATCGGGTCCCCGTCGGGCCAGTCGTCGCCATCGGACAGCGGGACGTCGATGAACTCGTCGGGCAGGTTCTCGCCATGGCCGAACCAGTCGTGATTCTCGAACTGGATCCAGCAGGCGGCGAGCACGTTCAGCGACGTCGCCGGCTTGAACGTGTCGCGGTTCAGCAGCGCGGTGCTGACCTCGCGCGGGCTTGGCGTCATCAGCTGCGGCATCTGCTCGGGGGCGGTGGCGTCGGCAGGGGCGTTGCGCCCAAAGCGGCTTCCGACCATTCCCATTTCGGGGTCGAGCGGATCCTGGCGCGCGCCGTCGTAGGTGCGGTGCTTGGGCAGGCCCTCGTGCGTCTGCGGCCCCTCGCCGTTCTCGGCGGGAGCGCGGGTGTCGTAGAGGTTGTAGTGGCGGAGGTCGTCGCGGTAGGCGCGCAGGTTCAGCAGCGCCGCGGGCAGCGGCAGCTCCCACCAGTCACGGGCGCGATTGACCTGCCTGAAGACGGTGGCGTTGACGGCTCCAAAGCCGCGCTCGACCCTTTCCAGCCCCCAGTCGACTAGGCCCATCTAGGCCCCCTTTTCGTTCTCGACTCCATCGCAAATGCCCGTGCCCCCGGGCTGAGCCACGCTAGCACGGATGTGACATTCGCTACGGAGCTCTGACTGGAAGCTCGTCCACCTTCACTTCTCCGTTGGCGTGCCCTACGAGGACGCCGTTCAGCCCGCCGGGTAGGCGCCCGTTTCCGTTCAGGGCGTGATGCCCGTTGCCGTTCTGCGGGTGGCTGCCGTTCCCGTTCGGTGCGTGGTGCCCGTTTCCGTTCACAGAAATATCGGCCTCCACGCGCTCAGGCTGGGGGGCTCCCAGCGCCAGCATCGCATCGAGGAGCACGAACGCACCGTCGACGTCGCGGCGCCCGAACAGGACCCGGGCGGCGTATTCGCCGGCACCCTCGTCGAGGTGGGTCGCGTAGCGCACGCCGCATAGGACCGCCAGCCGCGGCCTGATCCGCAGCCGCGCCAATGCGCGCCGAACGAAGCCACCGCGAAGCTCCACACCCACCCACTCCAGGCAGAGGTCGCGTCGCTCGCGGGTCACCCGATCGTCCTCGCGGGTTCCGACGATCCGGAGGGCGTAGGGACGAAGGCGCTGGCGGTCGGCGTAGGCGGCGCGATCGTTCCAGCCCCGCATGAACGACGCGATCACGGGGCAGACACAGGCGGGCCGGTCGCTGAAGGGCTCACGGGCGATCAGCGAGGAGAGCTCGACTACGCAGGCACCCTCGTGGGGCGAGGAGTGGCTTCCGGGCGCGAGCCGGACTCGGTCGGCGGGGGTGCTGGGCGCGCTAGAAGCCACGCCGCTCGCGCTGAGTGTTCAGCGCCCTCCTGATCCTCGGGTCCCCGCCCGGATCGGCCAGCTCGCTGTTTACGCGCGCGCTGCGGATCATCACCAACGCCGCGAGCGCCGCCACCGCCGCCGTGGTGCCCGTGACCTCCTCCGGCGAGATCCGGGCGAGCAGCACGAAAAACAGGTACAGCACGACCGCCCCGACGGCGCATATCCACAATGAGATCCGAAGCTGACCTAGCACACGAACTACCCCCGCCGCGAGAGTAACGGATGCGAGCGCTTTCGGCGCGGGTCGACTAAGAGGAGATCACGGATCCGGCGGTGGAGAGTCATCGCTGGCGCCTGCCCGCCGGCGCAGGCCCAGCAATGGGTAGATGGCCGTTGACAGCGCGGCGGCGCCGATCAGGGCGGCGGCCGTCGAGCTGCGCATGTTCCCGGAATCGACGGCGACCGTGGTGATCGCGAGCACCAACGGGAGCTGGGTCGAGGTGAAGAAGGCAAGCGCGGCGCGGTCGCGGCCGGCGAGCACCCCCCGATAGAGGAGCAACGCGGGTGCGCCGCGGACGACCAGGAACAGCCCCAGGAAGAGGAACATCTTCAGCACCGAGGAGGTGCTCTCGAACAGTGACGCCACGTCCAGATTCATGCCGCTGACGACGAAGAAGAACGGAACGAAGAAGCCGAACGCCACCGCGGTCAGCTTCGAGTCGAAGGTCGAGACCTCGCCTCCGCGCATCATCAGCCGGGTGATCATGCCCGCGGCGAATCCGCCCAGCAGCAGGTCGAGGCCGAGGTCCTCGGCGATCAGCGCCAGCGCGAAGACGAGGACGACGACCCAGCGCACCGCGAGTTGCGAGCTCTTCTCGATCGTGCGTTCCAGCAGCAACGGCATCGCGCGCTCGGAGGAGCGGACGGCGATCACCGCGACGGCGACCGCGAGGGCCACGAACGCGACCAGGATCAGCGCGTTGTGCACCGTGCTCTCCGTGGTCAGAAACAGCGTCAGAAGCAAAATTGGGCCGAACTCCCCAACGGCCCCCGCGGCCAGCAGGTAGGTCCCGAAGCGGGTCTTGAGATCGCCGCTGTCTCGCAGGATCGGAATCAGCGTGCCGATCGCCGTCGTCGCCATCGCCGAGCCCGTGTAGAGCAGCGAGAGCACGATCCCGGCCGCCGCCAGCACGCCGCCGATGGTGTAGGCAATCGCCAGCGATACAGCCCAGCCGATTGCGGCCAGCTTCAGCGGCTGGCCGCGGATGCGCTCCAGGTCGATCTCGTAGCCGGCGAAGAAGAACAGCATTCCGAGGCCGAGATTCGCGAAGAACTCGGTGAAGTCATCGACCTCGGCGATGTCCAGCAGCTCCGGGCCGATCAGCACGCCGAGCAGCAGCTCGACCACCACCGTCGGAATCAGCAGGCCGCGTCCGGCGGCGACGGCGGCGATCGTTCCGGCGATCGCGACTGTGGCGACAACGGCCAGGAACGAGCCGGCGTCAACGCCGATCTGGCCGGGTTCGACGGCGCCGAGCGTGACCAGATCAGCCATCTAGCCGGAGCCTAGAGGGCTTCGCGGTCTGTACCTTCTCGCACCCCCGCTGATGCCAGCCAGACGCGAAATCACGAAACGGGAGCTGCTTCTTCTCGCCCTGGGCGCGGTCGCGCTTGCGATCGTCATGAACTGGCCGCTGATCCTGAACCTGGGCGAGACGATCCCGAAGGACATCGGCGATCCCCTCGTCCAGGCATGGCAGGCGGCCTGGGGCGGGCATGCGCTGGTCAACCAGCCGCTGGATTTCTTCCAGAGCAACCAGTTCTGGCCGCTGGAGAACACGCTCGCGCTATCCGACGCGCTCGTCGGCTACGCGCCGCTGAGCGTGATCGGGTCGGGGAGCGAGGCGGCGGTCGTCCGCTACGACCTCCTGTTCCTGCTCGCCTACGCCCTCGCCTTCGCGGGCGCCTACCTGCTGGCGCGCGAGCTCGGGATCGGGCCGATGGGAGCGGTGGTAGCGGGCGCGGCGTTCGCGTTCGCACCCTTCCGGCTCGAGCAGGACGGTCACCTGCACGTGATCTCCAGCGGGGGGATCCCGCTCGCGCTCGCGCTCGGCCTGCGCGGCTACCGGCTCGGTAAGGCGGGATGGATAGTCGCCGGCTGGGCTGTGGCGGCCTGGCAGCTCTCGATCGGCTGGACGCTGGGGCTGCCGCTCGCGTACCTGTTGCTCACCCTGCTGGGCATCTGGCTGATCGTCTGGCTGCGCCGCGGCCGCCCGGCCCTCGACCGCCGGCTCGTGGTCGCGACGCTCGTCGGCGGCGCGATCTTCACCGCCACAGCGGCGATCCTGAGCGGCCCATACCTGCAGGTCGCCGAGGACCATCCGGAGGCGAAGAGATCGCCGGAGACGATCGAGGGCTACTCCGGCCCGGCGAAGGTCTTTCTCATCGCCCCGGACGAGAACCTGATCTGGGGAGGAGCGACCGCCGGGCTGCGAGACGGCCTCGAGGCGATTCCCGAGAAGACGCTGTTCCCGGGGCTTGCGATCGTGATCCTTGCAGCCGTGGGCCTCGGGTCCTCGAGCTTTCCGCGCTGGCTTCGCTGGGGGCTGCTCGCGGGGGTTTTCGTCTTCATGGTCCTTGCCTACGGATTCCACGAGGATGGCGGGCTGCTGTATCCGTACCGGATCGTCTACGAGCTGTTCCCGGGCTGGGAGGCGATCCGGGTTCCGGGGAGGCTGGTGACGTTCGCCTCGCTCGGGCTCGCGCTGCTGGCGGCGGCGGGTGCCGAGGCGACGGCGAGGGCGATCGCGGCGCGCGGCCGCGCCCGCGCCGCCGCGGCGGTCTCGGCGCTGCTCGTACTGGTGATCCTGGTCGAGGGCCGAGGGCTCCCGTTCGATCCCTTCGACGACCAGGCGCAGCCGGTCGCTCCCGAGCCACCGGTCGCGTTCGCCGAGATCGAGGCGCCGCAGTTCCACCTGCCGGCCGACCGCCCCGAGGACAACCGCCGCTACCTGCTGTGGTCGAGCGACGGGTTCCCGGCGCTCGTCAACGGGCGCTCGAGCACGAACCCGGTCTACACGGCGTCGCTGATCCGGATTTCGCGCGAGTTTCCAGACGCCGAGAGCGTCGCGCTGTTGCGCTCGGAGGGTGTGCGCAGCGTCGTCCTGCACACGAGGCGAGCCGACGGGACGGCGTGGGAGGACGCAGCCGCGCGCCCGATCGCCGGGCTGCCGCTGACGCGCGAGCGGCTGGGCGACGTGATCGTCTACGAGATCGAGCCGGCCTCGAGCGCCGGCTCAGGGACGCCGCCGCCGGCCGTCGACTGACTTGCGTCTCGGCGTTCGCGCCGGCGAAGAATGAACAGAGTCGCGAGCGCGGCCACGGCGCCGACCGCGAGCAGCTGAAGCGCGTCGCCTCCAAAGGCAAACGAGTCCACCTCGTCGCCGGCAACGCTGGGGCCGAAGGTGAACACGACGGCCCAGACGGCGATCGCGATGACCGCGTTTCGAATGCTTCCAAGCTCTCGCCGCGGGGTCGCGGCGGCGGCGGCGGCGATCGCAACGCCGACGGCGAGGAGCACCGGCAGAACCGCCAGCCGGGAGTCCTCGACCCCGAGCACGGTGAAGAGCGTGTGCTCGATGTCGCCCCCGCGGAGCTGCTGCACCCAGGTGGCGATCCCGTGGTCCCCGATCAGGGGATACGTGAGCGTGCCGACCAGCATGCAGATCGCGGACGGAATCGCCAGCCCCAGCGTCACAGCCGGTGCCCGGCGATAGGCCGTGGCGAGTCCGAGGGCGAGGAACGGAAGAACCGGGACGAGGAACCGCGGCCCGGGCGATCCGCCCCCGAACGGCAGCCAGTAGCCGGCGTTGTAGACGAAGTATGTGAGCGTGACCGCGAGGATCACGTTCGCCTCCGCACGGTGATCGCTGCGGCGCATCATCACGGTGCCGACGAGGCCCATCAGCAGCACCGGGGTCAGCGTCAGCAGGCCGCGGCCCGCGAACAGGAGGTCGACCGCCGAGTCGGGCCGCGGCAACGTGATCCCGAAGAATCCGTCGTCGTTGAGGCCGACAACCGCATGGCCGCTGAATCCCTGGGTCTCGACGGCGTCGGAGTAGGCGAGGTGAAGCGGGTCCCCGAACGCCCACAGGTTGAAGAGGAAGATCGGCAGCGCGCCGATCAGGGCGCCGGCGGCGTACACGGCCGCGCGGGGCAGCTTGCGGCCGAGTGTGAGCCCGTAGAAGAAGACGATCACCCCCACGAGCCCGAGCGGGTACTCGAAGCTGACCGCGAGCCCGGCGAGCAGGCCGGCGATCGCCATTGCCGACAGGCGCGGTGGGCCCTCACGCTCGCGGAAGAGGACGACGAACGCCGCGAACGCGCACAGGGTCGCGATCACGTGCGAGAAGTACTCAGCAGCAAAGGTCATCACGATCGTCGCCAGGCCCAGCGTCACCGCAGCGGCAGTCCCGTATCCGGGCTCGATTCGGTCGCCCATCCAGCGCACGAGCAGCAGCAGGGCGACCGCCGGGATCACCGCGCCGAACAGCGTCAGCACCCAGACGATCGGCGACGCCGCCTCGGTCCGGCGTTCGGTGTCGAGCTCGAGCTGGCGGCTGTAGGCGTGGCTCTCGTGCGGAGGATTCGAAAACGGCTTCCAGTTCGGGACCGTGGCGTCGCGGGCGTTCCTGGCCGCGTCGCGCGCGAGCTCCTTGCCGCCGAGCGCCTCGATTCCCAGGTACGCGGGAAGGGTCATTGCGGCGAGGCCCGGAGCCTTCACGGAGTAGAAATGGCCGTCGATCCAGGCGTTGTCGCCGCCCTCCCAGTGCCAGCGGTCGATGTTCGCCTGGCCCGCGGCGAGCGCCCGGACCTCGCCGAAGTGGGCAGCCTGCGCCCACCCCATCGAGTGCATGATCAGGCCCCAGGCGACGCCGAGCGCGCAGATCGCGAGCAGGCCGAGGCGACGCGGGTTACCCGCGCCCAGCGATGACAGAAATCCCCTCATAACGCGCTCACAGGCGCCCGCAGTTTAGTGGGGCCTCTCGCGACTCAAGGGTCATCGACGCCCGGCCGGCTGGGTGCCAACGGCGCCCTTCGGACGCGCGAGACGGGTCTCATCCGCTCGCCCGCGCAGCTCGACCGACTCACCCAGCTCCCAGCGACCGGACTCGGCGCTCGAGGCGCGGGAGAGGATCGCGTCGGAGGCGAGCAGCCGGTCCGGCTGGCCCTTCGCAAGCTCGGTCAAACGCGCGGCCTCGTTCACGGGGTCCCCGATCACCGTGTACTCGAAGCGGCTCTCCTCGCCGATGTTGCCGGCCACCACCTCGCCGGCGGAGACGCCGATCGCCGCCCCGATCTCGGGCACCTCAGCCGGCAGGCGCTCGCTCAGCTCGCGGGCGGCGGCAAGCGCGCGCGAGAAGGGGTCATCGAGATGCGCGGGGGCTCCGAACACCGCCAAAGCGGCGTCGCCCTCGAACTTGTTCACCCAGCCGCCATGCCGGTGAACGACCTCGACGACGACCGAGAAGAACCTGTTCAGCAGCTCGACGACCTCGTGCGCCGGCCGCTCGGCGGCGAGCCGTGTCGAGCCGACGATGTCGGTGAAGAGAATCGCGACCTCGCGAGTCTCGCCGCCAAGCTCGACGTCCTCCTCCAGGGCGGCGCGGGCGACGTCCTCCCCGACGTGGCGGCCGAAGAGATCCTGGACGCGCTCTCGCTCTCTCAGCCCCGCGACCATGCTGTTGAAGCCAGCCTGTAGCTGCCCGATCTCGCTGCCGTCGTACACCGGCACCTCGACGTCGAGCTCACCCTTCTCGACCCTCATCACGGCCTTGCGCAGGGAGACGACGGGGTCGGCGACCGCGCGCGCCGCGAGCAGCGCGATCAGGAATCCGGCCGCGAGCGCAATCCCGCCGATCGCGAGCACCAGCCCTGCCAGCTCCGTCGTGCTGAAGTCGTGCTCGACGAGGGTCGAGAGCCCGATCCCCATCAAGCCGAGGATCGGCACGGCGCTTCCGAGCGCCCAAGCCATCAGCGTGCGGGTGGTTATTCCGGGCCCGATTCGCTGCTCGCCCACGCCCTCCGCCAGGGCTCTGGTCGCAACCGGGCGCAGACCTCGCTCCGCGAGCAGATAGACGACCGCGCAGGTCGTGATCGCCCCGAACAGGACCAGGAGCAAAACCCGCTGCCCGACCTCGAGCGAGAAGAGGGCGACGCCAAGCCCGCCGAACAGCAGCGCCGCCATGGACCAGATCACCACGTGGACCGAAACGATCCGGCGCGGTCCCTGGAGCACGATCCGGCGCTCCTCGGGGGTGGGCGCGCGGTCCTCATCGAGCCAGGAACGGCCTGTTCGCAGCCGGCGCAGGCCCCAAACCGTGCCGAGCGGCACGGACACGAGCAGATAGGCGGCCGTCAAGGCCAGGGCGCCTAGCCGAGCCGCCTCGGGATCGTCGATGTCGGGCAGCGGAAACACCAGCGCCCCGAGCGTGAACACGATCGCCGCGCCGAAGAGGTTTGCGATTGCGAGCGAGGCGGTCAGCAGGACCCGGGTCCGCTTGGCGAGCGCCGCCCCGGGCTCGTCGGGCCGCGGAATCAGCCAGCCAAGCGCCACGCGGCGAAGCTACCATGGATTGTGGCCGCGATCGCCGTACTGATACTCGCCGCGATCGCACTCGGCGTCGGAGGCGGGTGCGGATCCGACGGCTCCGAAGATTCCACCGTTGCCGGCTCGACCACGGCGTCGCAGCCATCGCCGACAGGTCAGCCGTCCGAGGTGGAGTCGCCTCCGAACGTGATCCTGATCGTCACCGACGACCAGCCGTACGGGACGATCGAGCGGATGCCCTTTCTGAGCTCGGAGCCGGGCTTCACCGAGTTCGGCTCCTACTACGACAACAACCCGCTCTGCTGCCCGACGCGGGCGACCCTGCTCACCGGGCTTTACTCCCACAATCACGGGATCGTCACCAACCTCGTCGCCGAAAAGTTCGACCCCTCCTCCACCCTCGCCACCTGGCTGCAGGCGAACGACTACGAGACCGGCCTCTTCGGCAAGTACCTCAACCTCTATCCGTGGAGCAAGGGCTTCGACTACATCCCACCGGGATGGGACGACTGGGCCGCCTTCGCCGGCGAGGGCGAGCCCTACTACAACTACACGCTGATCGAGCCCGACGGCTCCACTTCCTACGGGAGCGGCGTCAGCGACTACTCCACCGACGTCCTCGCCCGCAAGGCCTCCGGCTTCATCGAGCGCGCGGGGCGGCCGTTCTTCCTCTGGTTCTCGCCCTCGGGCCCACACTCCCCGCGCACCCCGGCGCCTCGCCACGAGACCGCGTTCGACGACGAGCCGGTCAGCTTGCCGCCCAGCTTCAACCGCCCAGCGGAGCCCAGCCCGGAGTACTGGTCGCAGCTTCCGGACGCGAGCGAGGCGGAGGCGATCGAGCAGAGCCGCGCCCAGTGGGAGACGCTGCTGTCGGTGGACGACGCCGTCAAGCGCCTGTTCGAGGTCCTGGAGCAGAGCGGCGAGCTGGACAACACGATCGTGATCTACCTATCCGACAACGGCTACGCGCTCGGCGCGCACCGAAACCTCCAAAAGGACTGTCCGTACGAGGAGTGCATCCACGTGCCCCTGCTCGTGCGCTGGCCGGGACAGGAGACCGCCGGCCGGGTGGACGCGCTCGTGAGCTCGATCGACATCGCGCCGACGATCGCCGAGATGACCGATACGCCGATCCCGACCGAGGTGGACGGCGAGAGCCTGGTGCCGCTGCTCACCGGAGCGGCGACGACGCTGGACCGCCCGGTCCTGCTCCAACACGTCTTCTACGAAGGAACCGCGCCGAGCTTCTGGGGCATCCGCACCGAGGAGTGGATGTACGCCGAGTACGACACGGGCGAGCGCGAGCTGTACGACCTCGAAAGCGACCCGTACGAACTCGAGAACCTGGCCGGCCAGCAGGCGTTCAACGAGATAGAAGCGGAGCTGAAGGCTGAAATGGAGCAGCTACGGCGGTGACCCGAGGGGGTCTGTGTAGAAACGGGCCTATATGGCCCGTTTCTACTGGCACCCCTATGCCGCTTCGGCGTAGGCGGCCTCGGCAGCGTCTGGGCCCTGCTGGTCTCTCGATGCTTGTTCGTGCCCTGCCGACGGCTCCGAGCGCAGGACCGCCACGGCCACCACCAGCGAAACCGCCACCAGCGCCGCGCCGATCAGGTAGGCGAGGTGGAAGCCCGAGTTGAGCGCAGCGTTGGCCGACTCGCCGTCGGCGAGCAGGCCGTTGGTGCGCTCTGTCGCGAGCGTCGCGAGCAGCGCCAGCCCGATCGCGCCGCCGACCTGAGCGCTCGTGTTGACCAGCCCGGACGCCAAGCCGGAGTCCTCCATCGTCGCGCCCGACATCGCCAGCATCATCAGGGCCGGGAAGCAGGCGCCCACGCCGAGCCCGATCAGGATCATCGGCGGCATCACGTCGGTGAAGTACGTTCCGTCGACCGGCGTTCGCGCGAACAGCAGCAGGCCGGCGCCGATCAGCACCAGGCTGGGAATGAGGACGTTGCGCGGCCCGAAGCGCATGCTGAGGCGCTCCGAGTAGCGCAGCGACATCGTCCCCATCACGATCGTCGCAGGCAGGAACGCGAGCCCCACTCCGAGCGCGTCGTAGCCGAGGATCTCCTGTAGGTACAGCGCGCCGAGGAAGAACATCCCGAACATCCCCGCCACCAGCAGCGCCTGGACGACGTTCGCTCCCGAGACGTTGCGCGACCGGAACAGGCGCAGCGGCATCAGCGGGTTCGGGATTCGCGCCTGCCGCGCCACGAACGCGCCGACCAGGGCCAGCGAGACGGCGCTCAGCACGAGCGTCTGGGTCGATCCCCAGCCCTGCTCGCCAACCTCGAGGATCGAGTAGACGCCGATCATCAGCCCGGTGGTGAGCAGCACGGCGCCGGGAATGTCGGCGCCCTTGTCGAGCCCGATCCCCTTGCCGCCGTCGATCAGCCTCAGCGCCAGGAACGCTGTCGCGATTCCGATCGGCACGTTGATGAAGAAGATCCAGTGCCAGTTGATCGCCTCGGTGAGCGCGCCGCCGGCCAGCAGGCCGATCGAGCCGCCCGCGGAGGCGACGAACGCATAGACGCCGATCGCCTTCGCCTGCTCGCGCGGCTCCTGGAACATCGTCACGATCATCCCGAGGATCACCGCGGAGGTGAGCGCCCCGCCGACGCCCTGGAGGAAGCGCGCGCCGATCAGCATCCCCTGGGTCTGGGCGACGGCGCAGAGAAGCGACGCGAGCGTGAACACCGCCAGGCCGGCGAGGAAGACGCGGCGCTGACCGATCAGGTCGCCGATCCGCCCGGACAGAAGAAGCAGGCCGCCGAAGGCGATCAGGTAGGCGTTCACGACCCAGGCGAGGTTGCTCTGCGAGAACCCGAGGTCGTCCTGCATCGAAGGCAGGGCGACGTTCACGATCGTGATGTCGAGCACGATCATCAGCATCCCGGCGCAAAGGACGTACAGCGCCAGCCAGCGCCTGCGATCGCCGCCTTCAGACGGCGAAGCGTCTTGTGTCTGGTCGGTGGTCACGTTCGGATCTCCTGGGTTGCCTCGAACCATTTGCTCCTAAGACGGCGAACCGGGGCGAAACTCATCGGCCCTCGAGCGCTCGCCTGCCGTTTTCGATTGCCAGAGCGCGATTTCAGCGCCCGCGCCCGCCGCAATCACGCTTCGCCATCCGGCAGGTCCCTCGCGCGGCTCCAGCATCACCCTCGCTCCGAGCAGGCGAGCATGCTCGGTTGCCTCGCCGACGTCGGGGACCTCCACATAAGGTAGCCACAGCGGCCGCTCGGTCCCGCATTCGACGACGCCGCCGTCGATTCCATCGCCGAGCTCGAACGTCTGGTAGGACCTGCCGTCGACGGAGATGCTTTCGCTGCGCCAGCTGAAGAGCTGCGTGTAGAAGCTGAGGGCGGCGGGTAGATCGCCCGTGTGGAGCTCGAGATGTACGAGGGGGTTGTGATGTGCGCGCATCGGGCTCTGTGGATTTAGACCGGCCGCGGCAAACGAATTCATCGCAGCGATGAGTTCCGAGACCGGCGCCGGTCTAATCTGGTGAAGGTGAGCTCGGTGTCCACAAGCCCGACGGCGCCGCCCCAGGGGCTGCTCGATGCCGCTCGCGGCGGCGACGAGAACGCCTTCGCCGGCCTGGTCGAGCCGTATCGCAGAGAGCTGCACGCCCACTGCTACCGCATGCTCGGCTCGGTGCACGACGCCGAGGACGCGATGCAGGAGGCGCTGCTGCGTGCTTGGCGCGGGCTGTCCGGACTCGCAGATCGAAAATCGCTCCGCGCCTGGCTCTACAGGATCTCGACCAACACCTGCCTCGACGCGATCGCGCGGCGGCCGAAGCGGGTGCTGCCGATCGACTACGGGCCGGCCTCGGACCCGCACGACGGCCCCGGCGAGCCGCTCGTCGAGACCGTGTGGGTTGAGCCGTATCCCGACGAGACGCTTGGGGTCGAGGACGGCTACGCGGCGCCCGAGGCGCGCTACGAGCAGCGGGAGGCGGTCGAGCTGGCATTCATCGCAGCGCTTCAGCACCTGCCGGCCAACCAGCGCGCCGCGCTGATCCTGCGCGAGGTGCTGGGCTTCTCGGCGAAGGAGGTCGCCGGCACGCTCGACACCACCGTCCAATCAGTCAACAGCGCCCTCCAGCGCGCCCGCAAGACCGTGGACGACAAGCTCCCCGAGCAGAGCCAGCAGGCGACGCTGCGCGCGCTTGGCGACGACGGCATGCGCGAGCTCGTCGAGAACTTCATCGAGGCTATGGACGGCGGCGACGTAGACGCGGTCGTTTCCATGCTCGCGGAGGACGCGGCATGGACCATGCCGCCGCTGGCGAGCTGGTATCGCGGCGCCGACCTGCCCGACTTCCTTCGCGTCGGGCCGCTTTCGGGCGAGTGGCGCTGGCGCCGCCGGGCCACCACCGCCAACGGCCAGCCCGCGGTCGGCGGCTACACCTGGGATGAGGCCGAGGGCGCCTACCTGCCGTTCGCGCTCGACGTCCTCACGCTCGAGGGCAGCAAGATCAAGGAGGTCACCGCCTTCATCGTCCGTACCACCGACGTCCCGGACCGCGAGGCCTTCGCGCGTTATCCGGAGCAGGCGATGAACGCCGAGCGGATGCACGCGGTGTTCGAGCGCTTCGGCCTGCCGGCGCGACTGGACGCGTAGGCGCCGCTACTTCGCAACGCCGACGACGCTCGGAAGCCAGGACCGGACGGCCTCCGCGACCGCGTCGAGGTCGGCCTTCAGGCCGTGGTTGCCGCGAACGGTGACGACGCTGCCGTTCGGGCTCGGCGCGGGCATCCCGAACGGGTCCGACTCCCCCTGGACGACGAGCGTCGGCACGTCGACCGCGTCGAGCTCGGCCTGGCGGCTCTTCTCGGGGCGGCCCGGCGGGTGCAGCGGAAACGCCAGGCAGAGCACGGCGACCGCGCCGGATTCGGCCGCGGTCCGGCACGCAACCCGGGCTCCGGCGGAGCGGCCGCCGGCGACGAGCGGGAGGTCGCGCAGCTCGTCTTCGCTCAGGTGCTCGACGGCGGCCGTCCAGGCCTCATCGAGGTGGTGGGCCGGAGCTGGTGAGCGGCGGCCGGCCACGCGGTAGGGCTGCTCGATCAGGGCGACGCTGAATCGCGCCGAGCGGGCGACCTCGGTGACCGCGACCAGGTCGGGGGCGCCCACTCCTCCGTTCGCGCCGTGGCCGAGCACGAGCGCGCCGACGGCGTCATCGGCGGGGTGCAGGTGGGCGTTCGCCGGGCCGCGCGGGGTGTCGATCTCGAGCACCGTCATCAGCGCCGTGGGCGCGCTCCCCGCTACAGGCCGGCGAGCTCGCGGGTGCGCTCGCTCGCCGACGCCGCGCTTGCCCCGCGCTCGGCAACCATCCGGTCGTACTCCTCGAACGCCTCGGGCACGACCTTGCCCGTCTGACTCTCTGCCATCCGGGAGGCGAACAACTGCCGGACCGCGAGCGCCTTCGTGAACCAGCGCGGATAGGCGATCCGTCGCCGGCGCTCGGCGATCGCGGCCACCAGTTCGTCGATCGCCGGCGGGAGCGGATACGTGCGCGAGAGCAGGCTTGGCATCTCCGACTTCGCGCGCTGGAGCATCGGCATCTCGCGCTCGCCGTCGTTGACCATGTCGGTGTCGAGGAAGAGGAAGTACGCGACCCCGACCCGGACGCCCAACGGCGCCATCTCGACCCGCAGGCAGTCGCTGAGCGCCTCGACCCCGGCCTTGGCGGCGCAGTAGGCGCTCATCCCCGGCGCGCGCAGGACCGCCGCGGTCGAGGCGATGTTGAGCACGTAGCCGCGGCTGGCCTCGAGGTGCGGGAGCGCGGCGCGATCGGTGTACATGACGCCGAGCAGGTTGACCTCGATCACCCGCTCCCAGGAGCGCAGGTCCTGCAAGCGCATCGGCCCGCCGGTCGCGATCCCAGCGTTCGCGACGACGACGTCGAGCCCGTCGAGCGCCTCGGCGGCGCCGTCGACGGCCGCGGTCACTTCCTCGTTGCTCGACACATCGCATTCGGCGACGAAGGTGCCCTCGCCGCACCGGGCGGCGACCTGCTCCATCGTCTCGCGCTCGAGGCCGACCAGCGCCAGCCGGGCGCCGTGGCCGGCGAGCCTTTCCGCAAGCGCGGCGCCGATTCCCCGAGCCGCGCCCGTGACCAGCACCCGCTTGCCACGCAACCGGGAGAGGTCTGGAGCGGCCATGACGTCACCATAGCGCTCCGAATTCCGGGGCGGCGAGCGATCCTTCGGCGCCCAGCGCCTAAGTGTGCGCCGCGGGCAAGGCGACCTTGCCGCCACCCGCGCGCTTGGCCCGATACAGCGCCTCGTCGGCCTTCTGCATCAGCTCCTGGACATCCTCGACGTCCTCGAGACGCGCAACCCCGACGCTCGCCGACGCCGTCACCCGCTGGTCTTCGACTTTGAACCAGCGCCTCCGCAGTGCGGCGACGACCTCCTGGGCAACCTGCTCCGCGGCCTCGGCGTCGGTCTCGGAGAGGAGGGCCGCGAACTCGTCGCCGCCGATTCGGCCCACCGTGTCCGTCGTCCGCAGGCGATCCTCCAGCGTGCTGGCCGTCAGCTGCAGCAGCAGGTCGCCGGCGTCGTGGCCGAAGGCGTCGTTGACCCCTTTGAGGTTGTCGACGTCGAGCAGCATCAGGGTCGCGACCGAACCGTGCCGGCGCCAGCGCGCTACCTGCCGCTGCATCTCGCTGTAGAAGGCGCGGCGGTTCAGGATCCCGGTGAGCGAATCGTGGGAGGCCAGTTCCTCGAGCTTCGCCTCACGGCGCTTTCGATCCGTCACGTCGCGCCAGGTGATGACGAAGCCGTCGTCATGCTTGGCGGCCAGGCCGTCGAAGAATCGCGTCTCGGGCTCGCCACCCGAGAGGCGAACGGGGAGGTCGGTCCACGCGTGTGCCAGACCGGTTTCGACTACCCGGACGTGCTCATTGAACAACCCGGATGCCTGGTAATCCCACATCGCCTCGCTGAGGTTGGTGCCGGTCAGGTCCTCGGGCAGGCTGCCGGCGATCACCGCGGCCACATCGTTGGCGTACACAACGCGGAAGTCCGCGATCGCGCCCTGCCGGTCGCGCACCGCGGTGTAGATCGCGAACCCGTCGAGCGCCGAGCCCAACGCCTCGCTCAAGCCCTCCTCCCCGCCATGCCGCGGCTGGCCAGAACGCGCCCGGCGCGCCTGCGGCATCAGATTCCGTACCCGGTCACGGGCCGCGAGGGGGATGCGGGCGAGGTTGTCGAGAAGGGCGTGCATCCTGCACTTGCTTGTGTTAGGCAGAGCCAGCCGGGCTCCACTTTGTTGGTACCCAATTCGGCCACCGTCTATCCGTCTAGATTTCGGTTCGATGCACGACCAGTCGGGCATCTCGCTGGTGACGAGCTCGGGTGGCCCCGAGGAGCTTGCCCGGGCGGCGCGCCTTGCCGAGGAGGCCGGCTTCGAATCGGTGTGGGCGACCGAGTTCTACGACCGCTCGGCGACGGTGGCCCTTGCGGCGATGGCGCAGGCGACGAGCACGATCGAGCTCGGCAGTGCGATCGCGTACGCGTTCGGGCGCACGCCGCTGGTGCTTGCGGCGGAGGCTCGCGATCTCGACGAGCTCTCCGGCGGACGGCTGACGATCGGCCTCGGAACCGGCACCCGGCGCATGCAGCAGGATTGGCACGGGCTCGACGGCGAGCATCCGGCGAGCCGGATGGAGGAGCTCGTTCCGCTGCTGCGGCAGCTGTGGCGCCTGCACGAGGGGCCGGTGCATCACGACGGCCGCTTCTATCGCCTGCACGTCGAGCCGACCGCTCCGCCGCGAGAGCCGCTGCGGTTGGACACGCCGATCTACATGGCTGGCGTCAACGCCCGCATGGTCGAGGGCGCCGGCGCCGTTGCAGACGGGCTCGTGGGGCACCCGCTGTTCACGCCCGAGTACGTGCGCGAGGTGGTGCGACCGGCGCTTGCACGCGGAGCCGAGCGGACGGGGCGCCAGCCGCCGCCGATCGCCGGCTATCTCACCTGCTCGGTCGGCGAGGATCGCGACGCGGCAAGGCGGGACGCCGCCGCGATCATCGCCTTCAACTCAACCGTCAAGACCTACCGGGCCACCCATCGCGTCAGCGGGTTCGAGCAGGAGGCCGACTCGATCCGCGCCGCGTGGAGCGCCGGCGACTTCGCGGGCATGGCCGCCGCCGTCAGCGACGAGATGATCGACTCGATCGTTCTCGCCGGCACTGCCGAGGAGGTTCGCGAGCGCTTCGCCGAGCGCTGGGCGGGCTTGTACGAGCGCACCCTGCTGTGGCCACCCGCGTTCCGGGGCGAGGAGGGCGTGCGGGCGGTGCTAGACGCGTTCGGAGCGCGGCCCGCCTAGCCGCTCGGGACCCTTACGTCGCGGCGCAGCACCTTCCGGTAACGCTGTCTAGGCACCGGCATTACGGGATCCAGGTTGAGCTTCGGCGTCCTTCAGGTACTGGTGCACGAAGGCGATCGCCATGCTGCCCTCGCCGACGGCCGAAGCGACGCGCTTCACGGGGCCGAAGCGGACATCGCCGCAGGCGAAGACGCCCGGGACGCTCGTCTCGAGGAGGTACGGGTCGCGGTCGAGCTCCCAGCGGCCGGCGGCGGTGACGTCGCTGCCCGTGAGCACGTAGCCGCGGCTGTCGAGCGCGATCTCGGACGGCAGCCACGCCGTTTCGGCATCGGCGCCGATGAAGATGAACAGCCCGCCCGACTGCAGGCGGGTCGTCTGGCCGGTCGCGGCGTTGTGGACCTCGATCGCATCGAGGGAGCTCTCGCCATGCGCGGCCACGACCTCGGTCCGAGGCAGCACGTCGATGTTCCGCCGGGCGTCGAGCTGTTTGATCAGATAGCGCGACATGCCCTTCTCGAGCCCCTCGGCGCGGCAGAGGATGGTGACGGTGTGTGCGTGGTTGGAGAAAAACAGGGCCGCCTGTCCGGCTGAGTTGCCGGCGCCGACGATGTGAACGTCGAGGCCGTGGGTGCCCCTCGCATCGCTGCGCGCCGCGCCGTAGGAGAGGCCCTTTCCGGCGAGCCGGTCGAAACCGTCCATGGACAGGCGCCGCCACGCGACGCCGCAGGCGAGGATGAGCGTTTGCGTCCCCAGGATGTCGCCGCCGTCGAGGTGCACCTGACGCGTCGCGGGGTCGATTCGCGTGATCGTCCGGGTGACCAGGATTTCGGCGCCGAGCCTGCGCGCCTGGTGTAGGGCGCGGCTTGCCAGCTCGTCGCCGGACACACCCGAGGGGAAGCCGAGGTAGTTCTCGATCCGCGAGGACGTGCCGGCCTGGCCGCCGGGAGCCTCGCGCTCGATCACGATCGTGCGCAGCCCCTCCGACGCTCCGTACACGGCAGCCGCCAGCCCGGCGGGCCCGGCGCCGACGATCACCGTGTCGTACTCGGCGGCGGCCGGCTCGGTGCCGAGGCCGAGCAGCTCGGCCACGCGCCGGAGCGGCGGCCGGACCGCGGTCTTGCCGTCGACGACGCGAATCACCGGCCAATCGCTTTCGGCCGGCAGCGGACCGCCCCAGCGCTCGCCCGCGTCCGGCGCATCGGGAGTGAGCCACGTGAAGGTGACCTGGTTGCGCTCGAGGAAGCGGCGCAGCTCGGCGCAGGGGGCGTCCAGCCGATGTCCGACCACCGTCGCCCGAGGAGGCGGCGGCTCCGCGGCGAGGCCCTGAAGACCGCTCGATCCGCCGATCCGATGGCTCGCCAGCCTGCCGACTTCCTTCCCGATTTCCGGCTCGATCGCCGCGAGGGAGTGGTAGTCGTGGGGCTCGATCCGCATCACACGCGAGTTCTCCGCGGCCCGAAAACCGACCGGAAAGACGGTCCCGAGCGTGATCGGGACCTCCCCGAAGATGTCACCCGGCTGGCGTTCGCCGACGACGCGCTCGATCCCGTCGACGAGCTGGATCGCCTCGATCCTGCCCTCGAGGACAGCCAAGAGGGCCCGCTCCCCGCCCTCGTCCGCCGCGTACTCGCCCGGTACGAGGCTGATATCCGCCGCGACCCGGGAAACCCGCTCTCGGCCGGCGGTGTCAAGAGACGCAAACAGCGGCACCGCACCGATCTCGTCGGCCGTCACCATCCGCGAGGAACGCTACTGCGTCGGCGCAGCGCTAGAGGCTCTCGAGCACGTCGAACGACCACAGCTCGCTCGCGGTGCCGATGGGCCCGCTCTCGCGATGCTGGCGGTGTCCTGCCGCGAAGTCCGGGCTCGCGACCCAACGCTGGAAGTCCTCCTCGGTGCGCCAGCGCGTGACGACCAGGCAGATGTCGCGTTCGTCGTTGGGCCGCAGCAGCTCGAAGGCCTCGAACCCGTCGGCTTGCTCGACGCGCCCGGCGCGGCCGGCGAAGCGCTCGGCGAACTCGTCGAAGCGCTCGCGGTCGACCGTGATCGCGTTGATCTTGACCACGCTCATCTCATGCATTCGGGCATCGTAAGCGGAACGATCAGTCGCAGCGGGTCTTCCCCACCCTGGTGAGATCGACGCGCTTGGTGTGAGGATCGAGTCGCCAGTACAACATCGTCTGGCACTGGACCAGGTTCCCGTTCGCTTCCCGATGGATGACCTGCGCCGTGCAGCGCCTGCGTGTCTCTGACAGCGGATAGCAGTAGCGGCCCGCCGACTTGACGCAGGTCGGGGCTTGTTCGCAGCGCGCGGCGGCCCAGCTCTCGGTCAAGCGCGTGGCACGCTCCGACGACAGCTTCGCGGCGGCGTCAGCGGTGGTGGCTGCAATCACGAACGCCACGGTGACCAGGACAAGCCGTGCGAGACCTCTTCCTCTCATCGGCGCAGCTCACACATGGAGAGCAGATCGGTCCCGAGATTGCCGTCGCAGAGGTCGTACTCGGTGCCTCCGTCGACTACGTCGCCCAACGGGCCACCGGAGAGCTGGTCGGACCCGGCCCCACCCGACAGAATGTCCCTTCCGGTCTCCCCGAGGATGGCGTCGCTGCCCTCCTCGCCATAGAGGCGGTCCTCGTTGCCGCCCCCGTAGATGAGGTCGTTCCCCTGCCTGCCGAGAACGACGTCGTCGCCGAGCTCAGCCAGGATCGTGTCATTGCCCTCGCTTCCGAAGATCAGGTCGTCCTGGTTGTTGCCGTTCATCGACTGCGGCGTGATCCACGGTGTGCGGGTAAACAGGACGTCGTCATGTGAGCCGCCCAGGATCACGTCCATCCCCCCGCCCTGAACGGAGTCGTCCTCGTAGCCGCCGTCGATCGTGTCGTCGCCCTCGGCAATGAAGGACTCTCCGGCCTTGCCCCACCCGAAGACCCGGTCATCACCCGCGCTTCCGAGTGCGTAGTCGTTTCCGGGGCCGGGATCGAGAACGTCGTCGTGCTCCTCGCCGTAAAGGCGGTCCTTCCCCGGTCCGCCGTGGAGCTCGTCGTTGGCGGAGCCACCGCAGATAATGTCGTCGCCCGGGCCGCCGTGGACGATGTCGTTGTCCCGGGCGCCGGTGATGATGTCGTCGCCGCGGCCTCCGTAGATGCGGTCGGCACCGAGGAGGCCGGTGATGACGTCGTCACCTGGGCCGAGGCGGATGCGGTCAGCCTCGAAGGTGGCCGAGGGCTTGAGCTGCTCGCAGGCGACCGCCCGCTGGGCAACGGCCGTCGCCGGCGCCAGGCCGCTGAACACGAGCGCGGTTCCTAATCCGAGCGCAAATGGGATCGTCCTCCAGGCATTCCTCACTGGAGTTGGAACGCACGGTCGCGAGCGACCTTACGTCGAGCGTGCCGAAATTGGCCTGCCCGGGATGTGTCCCAGCTGCGCGCCTAGTGAACTTGCAGGTTGCCGCTCCCCAGGGCCGTCTGACCCGAGTCGTAACCGGTGGAGAGTCGTAGCCGATAGGTGTCGCTTCGACCCGGCTCGCCGTTGTCGACAACGTCGATCCGATAGTCGACCGTCTGCGCTCCGACCGTGCCTTGACCGCGGATTGTTGCCGCGTTGCCGGAGCAGATCGCCGAGCTAACCGTCTTTGACTTGAACTGAAGCGGTCCGGCCGGGCCGTGGTCTGCGTAGACCAGCTGTCCCTTGACGTCGCCCTGCGACTTTGCTTGGGCGTTGCCTGAGAAGCTCGCTAGATCACCGTTCTGGGCGACGATCTGGCCACCACCTGTGACCTTGCAACCGACAGTTGAGCCGGGACTCAGATCGCATTCGTTGCCGATGTCGTCACCGTCCGTGTCGAGCTGGTCGCCGTTCGGTGTAGTCGGGCAGTTGTCATCGGCATCTGCGACGCCGTCGAGGTCGGAGTCCGGCGGCGGCTGATTTTCCGAGACGCCGAAGTTCCAGGGGCTTGCATGGATCGCCAGCACCGTTATCTCGACGTCGCCGCCGCCCGCGTCGTCGATGCTCTCGACGCATGGATCGGGGCTGGCCTCGCCGGCTGGCGTGCACGGGAATTGAGCCTCGTCGCCGCCTCTGAAGACAGTGATCTGGCCCGCGGGCACCTGCGAGGCGTCGATCGTGAACACAAGCCGCAGCGGGTTGGTCTGGGTGCCGTTTGGTGCTGTGATCTCGAACTCCGTGTTCAGGAAGAAGAACCCGCTCGGCGCCGGGGTGGTGGTTTCCCGCGACGCAAAGGTGACCGGCCCGGATTGGGTGGTCGTGACGCCAACCGTGAATGGTTCCTCCGGGGTTGCCTCCGGTGCGCTTTCGACCGTGCCCGCGCCCGGAGCGCGGACGATGAGGTGCACGGGGACCGGCTCAGGGGTATGAAGACCGTCGTTGGCGGTGAAGGTGAAGCTGTCGGTTGTAGTCGCCCCTGTACAACTCGCGAATGGGACCCCGGGTCCCGTGCACGGCGTGTAGCGGACGCTCGTCGAGGTCAGGATCTGAAGGTTGCCGCCGGTCGGGAATGAGCTGAGGCCGTAGGTGATCGTGTCGTTCTCGGGATCGATGCAGTTGCCGAAGAGGTCGACGAAGCTTCCCGACTCGACGAATGCCGTCTGCTCGGGACAGAACGGCGGCTCGTTCGGTGGAGCGGCAGTGACGTCGATCGCCACGTCGACCTGGTTGGAAAGCTCGGAGCCGTCATCGGCGCGGAAGCTGAAGCTGTCCGGCCCGACGAAGCCTGCCGGAGCGCGGTAGGTGCCGGAGCCGTCGGGGGCGACCGTGATCCGTTCCGGGAATTGCGCGGACACGATCGACATCCGAAGCGGATCGCCGTCCCCGTCCGAGCAGTTCGGTGTCACCGGCACGCGAAGGTTGCGATCGGAGCCAACGGTGAAGTTCAGGCTGGAGTCGCTGCACACTGGCGCGTTGTTACCGGGCCCCGGGGTCACCGTGATCGTCGTTGTCGCGACGTTCGAGAGCTCGGCGCCGTCGCTGGCGCGGAATGTGAACGAGTCGGGGCCGGAGTAATTGTTGGCCGAGCGGTAGATCCCACCGCCGTTCGGCCCCGGGCTGATCGTCCCGTGCGCGGGCGAGGTGACCAGCTGTCCCTGGAGCGAGCTGGGGCCGTCGGAGTCGGTGCAGGGACCGTTGATCGGGAGCGCGAGCGTCTGCTCGCTCTCGACTGTGTAGCTGACGTCGTTGCACACGGGCGCGGCGGCGGCGGCGGAAGAGGCTCCAAAAGCGAGGCCGCCGATGAGTGCGAGCAACGCACTGCCGCTGATCGCGTAGGTGCGGGGCGTCGGACGGGCAGGCGACATCGGAACCTCCGGTTCGTATTGGCGCGCGCTCCCCGGCGCGCAGGTCTGACCCAACCACAGCCGGCCCGAGAGAGCAAGGGCACGTGTCCCAGAGAGTAAGGGCACTTTTCTGCCCCCCAGTCGCGACTACGCGATCGAGAGAGCGAGGTCAATCAGCGCCAACTCGGTGTCGGGCGGCCCGATGAGCGAGATGCCGATGGGAAGTCCGTCGACCTCCCCTGCCGGCACGGCAAGTTGAGGAAGGCCTGAGACGTTCGCCGGAGCGGTGAGCTGCATCACGCGAGATCGCCAGTTGGTGAGGTCGGCCTCGGGAACGTCGTTGCGAGGCGGAACGGTCGGATCGTGGGACGCCAGCCAGTCTGGATTCCCCGCACAGCAGACGTGCGGATCTCCTCGACGAAGCGATTAGTTTCCGCAGGACTGGGAGTCCTAACTGATCACATGCGCAGATTGATCTTTTCGATGGCCTGCTCGCTCGACGGGTACGTCGCCGGACCGGATGGAGCGGGCGGTTGGGCGGCACCCGACGAGGAGCTCCATCGATTCCACAACCAGCAGGCTCGCGAGCTCGGTCTCCACCTCCTTGGACGGCGCCTCTACGAAGTGATGACGTACTGGGAGACCGCCGAGGAACGCAATCCCTCCGCTCCCGAACACGCGCTTGAGTTCGCGCGCATCTGGAGGCCGCTGCCGAAGATCGTTTACTCGAAGACGCTCGAGACCGTTGAAGGCAACGCGCGTCTGTCGCACGGCGATCCGGTCGAAGAGGTCCGCGCGCTAAAGCAGGAGCCCGGGGCGGACATTGCCGTCGGCGGCGCCGCACTCGCGTCGACCCTGACCGCGAACAGCCTCATCGACGAGTACCACCTCTTTGAAACTCCCGTCGTTCTCGGCGGCGGGAAGCCGTTCTTCGCGGGAGAGACGCCGATGAACCTCGAGCTCGTCGAGACCCGGACCTTCGGCTCGGGCGTTGTCTATCTCCGATACCAACGCGCATGACGAAGTCGACGATCTAGGCGGCTTGCGCCACAAACCTAGAGGAATCCGCTCGGCAGCCCGAGATCAACCCGCCTGCTTACCTCAGGGCAGCGTTCCGGTGCGGGCGATGCGGCCGTAGAGGGCGGCGCTTGGGCGGGCGGTGCGCTTCAGCGTTCGCGGGTTAAAGGAGTAGAGGCCGAACTTGGGCTGGTAGCCGAAGACCCACTCGAGGTTGTCCACCAGCGACCATTGGAAATAGCCGCGCACGTCGACGCCGTCTGCGCGTGCCCCAGCGATCTGCGCCAGGTGATCGGTGAGGAAGGCCGGGCGCTGGCTGTCGTCGCCGTCGGCGAGCCCGTTCTCGGTCACGTAGATCGGCAGTCCGAAGTCGGCGGCTGTGTCGATGACCTGGCGGAAGCCCTCCGGGTAGATCTCGGCGCCGAGCTCGGTGCAGATTGTCGGGCAGGGCGGCGCCGAGGGATCGGCTGGGCTTGTGTAGGTCGTCGCGGGGATGAAGTCCAGAACCGGAATCCGCGGCGTCAGCGAGCCGCCAGCCGATGTCACCCGGCCGCGGAAGTAGTAGTTGAGCCCGATGAAGTCCGCCTTGACCTCGTGGCGGTCGTTTTCGCCCGGGCCGATCGTCCCGTCGGCGTTCGAGTCGAAGTCGCCGTTGACGACCGACTCGAGGAACAGGCGGTTGAAGAGGTAGTCGGCGTGCTCGGTCGCCGCGACGTCGGCCGGCGAGGAAGGGTCGGCGGGGGTAAAGGCGATCATGTTCATCACCGGGCCGGCGAGGACCTCGCGGCGATCGCCGTCGGCGTCCGAGCGGTCGAAGCGGTGCAGGGCGTCGTAGGCGACCGTGTTCGCGCGCTCGAGGTTCGTGAGCGCCGTGATCGCCGCGGTGAAGCTGTAGGCGCCCGGCGGCCAGTAGGCGCCGAAAAACCCCGGGATGTTGACGAAGCCGAACGTGGTCTGGACCAGTGGTTCGTTGAGCGTGGTCCAGCGGTCCACGCGGTCGCCCAGCTTCCACGCGAGGTAGGCGGCGAACTTGCGGAACTCCTCGACCGTCGAGGCGTCAAGCCAGCCGGCGCGCTCGAGCGGCGGCAGCTCTGCGTTCGGGTCGATGCCGGCAAGCGCGTCACGGGTCGCGATCGCGTCATGCAGCCAAGTCGGCAGCGTCCAGTGGTGGAGCGTGACCCACGGGTCGAGGCCGAGCTCGCGCGCCGCCTTCAGCACCGTGCGGTAGTGGCGCACAGCTCCTTCGTTCGCGCGCCGGTCGAGCGTTCGCAGCTCGTCCTTGGAGATCGTTTTGCCGACCTCGATGTTCTCGGTCGAGCGCGGGAAGATCCGCGGCCACTCGACGGACATGCGGAAGGCATTGTTGTCGAGCCGCTTCGCGGCGAGCTTCAGGTCGCTGCGGTACTCGGTCCAAAAGCCTGGGCCGTCTTCGGGCTGCTCGCCGCTGACGATTCCGTCGGAGATGTTCTGGGCGTCGTGGGTCCAGACGTACCAGTCGGAGTTCGGGTCTGCGTGGCGCCCCTGGCCCGCTTCGGACTGAAAGCCGGCGTTGGCGGTGCCCCAGACGAAGCTGCGCGGGAAGTCGCGGGCGGCGTGGGCGGAGCCGGCCAACGCGAGCCAGACAGCCGCGACCAGGACAGCCGCCGGCGCGCGCACTGAAAGTCGGCGCTCCCTCGCCACGCCGCGCAGTCTAGCCCTGAGCTCACACCCCACTCTAAAAGTGGCTGCCGGTTACCTAGGGGTCGGAGACGGGTATCAGGACGGCTTGAGCGGATCGCGCTCAGCGCGCGATTGAATACCGAGCTAGAGAGGCAAGGAGGCCGCATGACGGCAGTGGCATGGCACGGCAAGCGCGACGTGCAGCCCTGCGCTGTGGAATCGCGGGCTCTTTGGGAGAGCAACTTCGGAAGCGAAGCCCCATTTGCACTGGGGGTCGAGGAGGAGCTTCTTCTCGTCGGCGAGGATCTCGAGCTGATCGATCGCAGCGTTGGTGCGTTGCGAAGCGCCTCTCCTGATCAGGGCGAGGTCGATGGTGAACTCTTCAAAGCGATGGTTGAGTCCCGTTCGGATGTCTCGGCGAACGCCTCGGAAGCGGTCACTGCCCTGGCCGAGATCCGCGCGGAGCTGGTCCGCACGGGATCGCGCATCATCGGCGCTGGGTTGCATCCGAATGCCGCCTCCGGGGAGTCCGACATCCACCAGACTCCCCGCTATGCGCCGATCGAAGATGCCCTTCAGGGCGTTCTGCGGACCCCGATCTGTGGGCAGCACATCCATGTAGGGATGCCCGATGATGAGACGGCGGTGCGCGCCTATAACGGGATCCGGACACACGTTCCGCTCCTGAACGCGCTCGCCGCCAACTCGCCTTTCTGGTTCGGCGAGGACTCCGGCCTGGCCAGCTCGCGGACAGTGATCTTCCGAAGCTATCCGCGGGCGGCGATGGCACCCGAGTTCGATGATTTCCGACACTTCTGCAGGGTCACCCGCGAGGTCTGCAGGGCCGGCGAACTGGACGACTACACCCACATTTGGTGGGATGTTCGCCTCCACCCCGGCCTTGGGACGATCGAGGTGCGAGCAGCCGACACCCAGACCGACATCCGTCGCAGCGCCGCCCTGGCGGCGTTCGTCCACTGCCTCGCCCGAGTCGAGGCGGAACGCGACCAAAGACGCATTCCATCTCGGGAGGCATTGGCAGAATCGAGCTTCCAGGCCACCCGGCACGGACTCGCTGCAAAGCTGCTCAATCGCGAGCTGGAGCTGGTCAATGCTCGCGACCTAGGATACGAGCGGCTGGAACAGTCAGCTGTCGCTGCCGCGGAACTCGGGTGTGTACGGGAACTAGGCTATGTCGAGCAGCTGCTTGAGGAGGGATCTGGAGCCGACCTCCAGAGGCGAGTTCATGCTGCCGGTGGCATGAAGGGGCTGCTCGAGTATCTCGTCGCGGAAACTGCGGCCGGCGCCGGCCTGTCGCGGATGAGCAGTCATTCAGCGTCAGACCTTCGACGGCCTAGTCGCTGAGGCCAGCGGCTTCAAGGGCACTCCCTCAGTGAGAAGGACTCCACCCGCGTGATGAGTCCGACGCCGCCCGCAGCAAGCACCAACGTCGAGGCTGGGCCGAAGCGGCCCGGATTCTTCTCCAGGGCCGTCGTGTGGCTTCGGTTCGTGATCGTTGCCGCGTGGGTTGCGGCGGTTGTCGCCACAACTCAGAACCTGCCGGCCCCGGGTGAGGTGCAGACGGATTCGCTCGCCGACCTCGTCGCCACCGACGCCGAGGCGATCGACGCCGAGGTTCGCTCCGCCGAGCTGTTCGCCTTCCCCCTGCTCAGTCGCACGGTGATCGTGCAGCGCGATCCGTCCGGCCTCGATCCTGCGTCCGTGCGGCAGCAGGGCCGCAACATCGCGCAGATCGACTTTGGGGAGACGCCTGGCCTCGAGCAGATCCTGTTCGCGCTTCCGCTCTCCAACCTCTTCGGGGAGCCGCCGTTTGCCCCTGAAACGGGGACGACGACGCTCACCTATCTGTTCTTCGACCCCGACATCGGCCCGGAAGAGCAGACGTTGTTGGCGAACCAGTACGCCGAGCAGGAACTGAGGCCTGAACCCGGCACGTTCGTAGGGGTTACGGGGGCCGCCCCGGCGCGCGCCGACCAGCTCGAGGTGATCGACGACGCCCTGCCGCTGGTCGAGGTGGCGACGATCGCGCTCGTGTGCTTCGCGCTCGCGCTGCATTTCCGGTCCCTGTTGGCTCCGCTCGTCAACCTCGCCGCTATCACGGTGTCCTACCTGGTGGCGATCCGCCTGGTCGCCGCGCTGGCCCAGGAGATCGGCATCGTCGCTCCGGCCGAGATCGAGCCGGTGATGGTCGCGCTGCTCGTCGGCGTCGTCACCGATTACTCGATCTTCTTTCAGTCCCGGTTCGCCTCACGCCTGGCAGACGGCGCGAGCAACCGGGATGCCGCCGCTGAAACCGTTTCGCAACTGTTTCCGATCGTATTCGTGGCCGGATTGACGGTGGTCGCGGCGACGGCGACCCTGGTGCTGGCCCAACTGAGCTTCTTCCAGGCTTTCGGCCCGGGCCTCGCGCTGTCGCTGCTCGTCGCGTTGGCCGTCTCGACCACCCTCGTCCCTGCGCTTCTGGCAATCGGCGGTCGAGCGGTGTTCTGGCCGGCCGGGCCGCGACGCGAAGGGGGAGTGCCCCGCGACCCCGGGTGGCTGCGCTCCGGGCTCAGCCGAGTGCGGCGCTGGGTGCTTTCGCTGCCGACGCGCCATCCGCTGATCGTTGCCGTCTTGACGATCGCTCCGCTGGTGGCTCTCTCGTCGCAGGTGCTCGAGATGAACCTTGGCAATCGCACGGTTACGGCGCTGCCGGAGGACTCCGAGCCGCGTGTGGCCTACAACGAGGCGAGCATAGGATTCGCCCCGGGCGTGATCTCGCCCACGGTCGTGATCGCCGAGGGGCCGGGGATCGCCGCCAACCGGAGCGGGACGACGCAACTGCAGCGGCTGATCGCGCGCAGGCCGGGGGTGGCGCAGGTAATCGGCCCCGCGGAGTCCGAGGTCCCGATCGATTTCGGGGCGATCTCATCGGAAACGGGGGACGCCGTACGCTACTTCGTCGTCCTCAACGCCGATCCGTTCGGGGGCGGCGCGATCGACACAGTGGATGAGTTGAGCTCGGACCTCCCGGCCATGCTGGGCGAGGCCGGACTGCATGGCGCCAGCGCAAGCGTGGCCGGCGACACGGCGATCTCTGCGGAGACGGTAAGTAAGTCGCAGGAGGACTTCGCGCGTGTGGTGCCGGCGGCCGCCCTTGTGGTGTTCCTGATCCTGGCGCTGTTCCTGCGCGCGCTGGTCGCTCCGTTCTATCTCGTGCTCACGAGCCTGCTGGCGCTGGCGGCGAGCCTCGGGCTGACGGTGCTGGTCTTCCAGGATCTGCTCGGACACGGCGACATCGCGTTCTATGTCCCATTCGCGGCCACCGTGCTGCTCGTCGCCCTGGGCTCGGACTACAACACCTATTTGGTGGGACGCGTATGGCAGGAGGCGCAAACGCGACCGTTGCGCGAGGCGGTCGCAGTGGCGAGCGAGCGAGCCGCCGCACCGATCGCCGCCGCCGGAGCCGTGCTCGCCGCGAGCTTTGCTTGCATTGCGCTCGTGCCCCTGCTCTCGTTCCGCGAATTGGCGTTTGCGGTCTCCGCGGGCCTGATCCTCGATGCCTTCATCGTCCGTTCGCTGCTGACCCCGGCGCTCATTACTCTGGTGGGCGAGCGCAGCGGCTGGCCGGGCAGCCGCCTGAGCGCGCGGAAACGCGCTTGATGGAGCAGCGAACTCAGGAGCTCCGAAACATCGCGATCGTCGCGCACGTCGACCACGGCAAGACGACGCTGGTCGACGCCATGCTGTGGCAATCGGGCGCCTTCCGGGCAGGCCAGGAGGTCGCCGAGCGGGTCATGGACTCGATGGACCTCGAGCGTGAGAAGGGAATCACGATCATGGCCAAGAACACCGCGGTCCGCTTCGGTGAGACCAAGTTCAACATCGTCGACACACCGGGTCACGCCGACTTCGGGGGCGAGGTCGAGCGGTCGTTGACGATGGTCGACGGGATTCTGCTGCTTGTCGACGCGTCCGAGGGCCCGCTGCCGCAGACCCGCTTCGTGCTGCGCAAGACGCTCGAGGCTCGGCTACCGGTGATCCTGGTGGTAAACAAAGTCGACCGCCCGGACGCGCGGATCGACGAGGTCGTCGACTCCGTCTACGAGCTGTTCCTCGACCTCGATGCCGACGCTGAGCAGGTCGAGTTCCCGATCGTTTACACAAACGCACGCGCGGGCTGGGCGTCGCCCGACTCAGAGCGCGACGGTACGGACCTTTCACCGCTGTTCGAGCTGATTCTCGACCGAATCCCGGCCCCCGAGTACGAGCTCGGCGCCCCACTCCAGGCCCATGTGACCAACCTCGACGCGTCGCCCTATCTCGGGCGCCTGGCGCTGTGCCGGGTGCGAAACGGGGTGATCCGCGCCGGCGAGCGCGTCGCCTGGTGCAAGGCCGACGGCTCGATCGAACCCGCCACGGTCTCTGAGCTGTACGTGACCGAGGCGCTCGAGCGCGTGCCCGCCGCCGAGGCCGGGCCGGGCGAGATCATCGCCGTCGCCGGCCTGCCGGAGGTGACGATCGGCGAGACGCTTGCCGGTCTCGACGACCCGCGCCCACTTGAGGTGATCTCCGTCGATGAGCCCTCGCTCTCGATCGTCGTCGGGATAAACGACTCGCCACTCGCAGGCCGCGAGGGCGAAAAGCTCACGGCGCGCCAGATCCGCAACAGGCTCGACCAGGAGCTGGTCGGCAATGTGTCGATTTGCGTCAACGACACAGAGCGCCCGGACAGCTGGGAGGTCCAGGGTCGCGGCGAGCTCCAACTCGTCGTGCTGCTCGAGTTGATGCGCCGCGAGGGCTTCGAACTGACCGCCGGCCAGCCGCAGGTGGTGACACGCGAGATCGAGGGTCGCCTGCACGAGCCAGTCGAGCGCCTGGCGCTCGACATCCCGGAGGAGTACGTCGGCGTGGTCACCCAGCTACTGGCGCTGCGCAAAGGCCGGATGGAGCAGATGGTCAACCACTCAACCGGCTGGGTCCGGTTGGAGTACCTGGCGCCTGCCCGTGCTCTGATCGGGTTTCGGACCGAGTACCTGACCGAAACCCGCGGCACGGGTATCGTCCACCACGTATTCGACCGCTGGGAGCCGTGGGCGGGCGAGTTGCGCACGCGCCCGACCGGTGCGCTGGTATGTGACCGGCGTGGCACCAGCGCGAGCTTCGCCCTGTTTTCGCTGCAGGAACGCGGGCCTCTGTTCATCGGCCCAGGCGAGGAGGTCTACGAGGGGATGATCGTCGGCGAGAACGCGCGTCCCCAGGATCTCGACGTCAATCCGACCAGGGAGAAGCAGCAGACCAACGTGCGCGCGGCCAGCGCGGACATGCTCGTCAGGCTGATTCCGCCACGGTTGATGTCGCTCGAGCAGGCGCTGGAATTTCTGCGCGAGGACGAGTGCGTCGAGATAACGCCCGAAACGGTTCGGCTGCGAAAGCTCGAGCTGACGAGGACGGCTCGCGTCAAGGCCGCAAGGCGGGCGAAGGCGTGAGGTGATCGCGGTACCGCTGAGTCAAAGCTTCGCTTTCGTCTCCGGACAAGATCCGCTACAACGTCCTCGAGTTCCTGAACGCCAACGCGACCGCGAAGGAGGCGGTGGTGACTGAGCAGACCAGCATGGCCAACCTCGGGAAGGTCGACCACATCGTTGTATTGATGCTCGAGAATCGCTCCTTCGACCACATGCTGGGGTATCTCTCGCTCGAGGGTGGTCGTGGCGATGTCGATGGTCTGCGCGAGGATTTCGCCAACGAGCACGGCGGGCGCAACTATCCGGTCCACCATCTCGACAGCACGGTGATCGAGGACGATCCCAATCACTCCGCCAGCGCCGTCGACTTCCAGATCGGGGGCGGCAAGATGGACGGCTTCGTCACGAGTTACGCCGAGACGCTCGCGCACAACGACATCCAGGATGCGGATCCTGGTCGCGTGATTGGTTACTACAACGCCACCGATGTCCCGGTCTACGATCACCTGGCGAGCGAGTTCGCGGTCTGCGATCGTTGGTTCAGCTCTGTTCCCGGGGCGACCTGGCCCAACCGCCTGTACGCGATTTGCGGTCGCGCCGCCGGCACTCGCGATGACCGGCCGCTCCACCTCCCGCCCATGTACAACCAACCGTCGTTCGTGCGACACCTCGACGCGAACGGCATCTCGTGGCACTGGTACTCGTTCGAGGCCGGAACCCTGCGCTTCGCCGATGGGCACTACAAGCTTGGCCACCACCACAACTTCGCGTACTTCAGCAAGACCAACTTGAACTGGAAGACCAGCCTCCAGCGCAGGATGGACGTAAAAGCGCCCAGCTTTCTCGAAGACGCCGCCAACGGTGCGCTGCCATCGGTGTCATGGATCGACCCGAACTTCAGCAACTTCAACCCAATCGGCTTTCAGCCCAACGACGACCACCCGCCCGCGGACATCAAGGACGGCCAGGAGCTTGTGCTCGCCGTCTACCACGCGCTCGCAACAAGCCCCCAATGGGAGAGAACGCTCCTCATCATCTTCTACGACGAACACGGCGGCTTCTTCGATCACGTCGCGCCGCCTGCCGCGCCGGACGACGATCCCGACACGTTCGGACGCTACGGCGTGCGGATACCGGCGCTGATCGTCTCGCCGTGGGTGGAACCAGCGTCTGTATCCAAGACGCTCTTCGATCACACGTCGATCATGAAGACGATTCTGCTGCGCTTCTGCCCGGGAGCCCTCGACGAGCCAAAGCGGCATCAAGGGCTGTTAGCGCGGCTCGGAAGCGCCGGGCACCCCCGGCACATGGGAACACGTGTGTCGCAGGCCAATCATCTCGGAGAACTTCTCACACGTACGACGCCACGACCAGCGCCAGACCGGTACGCGCTGATAAAGGACGCCGCGGCACGCGCGGCCGTGAGAACGGAAGGCGCGCCAACCGAAGGGGATGACCCCACTACCCGGGCAGCGACGGACCTCCAGATCCGCGTCGCCGCCGCGACTCGCGAGCTGAGAAAACAAGGGCACCCGGAAGACCGGCCGTAAGTGGCCATGCAAAGCGGCAGTTATTCAGCCGCTATAGGCGAGCGGACCAACGCCTCAGCCCGGGGTTGGTGGCTGACGTTCGTCCGCGGCCTCGTTGCGCTGTGTTTGGGCGGAGCCTTGCTGGTGGCCGGCGCCGGCCAATCGCGGCTTGCGACCTTCATCGGCATGTACTGGCTGCTCGGCGCGGTGCTCACGATCCAGTGGGTCCTGCGAAGCCCGGGGGTACCCGGCAGGCGCTTGGGGACACTGGCAGCCGGGATCGGAGCACTCACCGCGGTGGCGCTACTGGCCCGAAGTCGGCTCGAGAACGTGATCAGCACAGGCGTCCTGCTCGACCTCCTGGGGGCCGGTGCGATCGCTACGGGCGCGATGCGGATACTTGGGGGCTTCCGCGACGACCAACTCGCGGACGAGGAGCCGCGCAGGCGGACCAGCATGCTCGTCGGGGCTCTCGACGTCGGACTCGGAATCGCGCTGATCCTCACGTCGGACTCGACGTCTACGTCGATCCGCTTCCTCGCAGCAGCGTGGGGGCTCGTCGGCGGAACGTTGCTCCTGGTACACGCGCTCCGACTCCGACGGTTCGCGCGCACGAGCACGTCAACCACTCACGTCTAGGCGGGTTGCGCCACCCGGCGGCGCTCCCACCAGTTCCATCCTGCCATCACCACCCCGGCATACAGGACGCCGAGTAGGAGGTCGACGGCCCAATGCTCGCCGGTCGCCATCAGGGTGAAGCCCATCGCGACGGGGTACAGGGCGAGGAGCGGACGCAGCGAGGGGCGGACGCGGCCCCACAGGAACATCGCCACCAGGACGGTCATCGCGGTGTGAAGCGAGGGGACGGCGGCGACCAGGTTGACGCTGGTCTGGCCCTTGTCGAAGAGATCGGCTGTGCCGCCGCCGATCAGCTCCCAGCCGTACGGGGTCGTGCGCTGGATGTCGCCGATCAGACCCATGTCCGAGGCCATCCACGGCGGCGCCGCCGGGAACAGGATGTACGTGACAACAGCAGCGAAGGCGAGGGTGATGAAGCGGCGCATGTAGCGGCGAAAGGCATCGTGGTCGCGAATCCAGAGCACTCCCGCCACGGCAAGCGGGACGATGAAGTAGGACGTGTAGATCAGGGTGAAAGCAACGTTCAGCACGGTGCGCGCGTTTGGGTCGTAGAAGTTCGCCTGCAGCCACTCGGGCGGTGTCTGGCCGAGGAAGAGGAAGCGGTCGACGTCGATCAACGCCTGGTCGTGCACCGCGATGCCGAGCGAGTCGGCGGCGCCGCGCGTGAGGTCATAGACGGCGAGGACCGCGACAATGGGCAACCAGTCGATCAGCAGTTGGCCGATCTCGCGTGCCGGGCGGCCGAGCGATAGGCAGGCGAGGCCTCCCACCACCCACGCGATCACCAGCTCGCGCTGGGCTGGAACTCCAAAGACGCCGACATAGGCGCCCAGCGCTGCGACATACGCCACCAGCACGACGCGGCGGATGATCGGCCAATGCGGATATGCGAGCTCGGCGGTCGGCTGCGCGTCGACCGTGACCCCTTCGACCACATTCATTGCCAGAAATTTACGTGGTTGTTGCACGGCCGTTCCCGACTGCTGATCGTTCGCCCCCGCGCTTGCCGCCAGGTCGCGCAACGCCGCTGAGCCGGCTACCGCCTGGCCAGCCGCGTCACAATCAGCGCTCCTTGACCTCGCCCCAGGCATTCGCGCGGCGAGTCGGGCCCGCGGCGCTGTGCGCGCTGCTCGTCGCCGGGCTCCTCGTCTGGAACCCGCAGGTCCATGACCTCGCGGCACACGTGTTCCGCGCCGAGCTTTTCGACCGGATCGGGTTCGGGATCTGGAACGGGAGCTGGTACGGCGGCCACTACACGCTCACTTACAGCGTCCTGTTCCCGCCGCTTGCCGCACTGACCAGCTTCCAGGCCGTCGGCGCGGCGTCGGTCGTTGTCGCGACGCTCTTCTTCGACCTGATCGTGCGGCGATGCTGGGGGGAGGGCGCCGTGTGGGGGTCGCTGTGGTTCGCGGTGAACGCGGCGCTGCTCTACGCGAACGCGAACCTCGCCTTTGCGCTGGGCGCCGCTTTCGGGCTCGCCGCGCTCTTCGCGCTCTCCCGCGAACGCGGGCTGCCGGCCGCTCTCCTCGCGCTCTGCTGCACCCTCGCCAGCCCGCTGGCCGGCGCCTTCCTCGGCGGCGCAGTGCTGGTCGTCGCCTGGGTTTCGCGTCCCTCCCGCGGCGCCGCCCTTGCGGTGGCGGCGGCCGCGCTGCTGCCGGCGCTCGCGCTGAACGCGGTCTTCCACGAGCCCGGCGATCAGCCCTACGACTTCGCCGCATACCTCCCCGTCCCGCTGTGGTGTCTCGGGGCGCTGGCCCTCACCTGGCGCCTCCCCGGGGAGCGCGGTGTCCGGGTGGCGCTGGTCGGCTACACCCTTGCGACGACACTGTTCGTGCTTGTCGAGTCTCCGATGGGCGACAACGTCGCCAGGCTCGGGCAGTTCTTCGGCGGGCCCGTGCTGCTCTGCGTGCTGCTCGCGCACCGCGATGAGCTGCTGGCGGCGGGGCAACGCTGGCGGCTCGCCGGCCTGGGGGCGATCGCGATCGCCGCGCTCGGCTGGTCGGCATTCCTGCAGGGCCAGCTCGACAACGTAATTCTCGGCCTTCAGCTGAGTGACGAGCCGTCCGCCGAGCGGGCGTACTTCGAGCCGCTGAACGAGTGGCTGCGCGCGAACGGCGGCGACGTGGCCCGGATCGAGATCCCCGAAACCCAGGGCCGCTGGGAGAACGCGTACGTTGCGCCCGCGTTCACACTCGCTCGCGGATGGATGCGCCAGATGGACCGCGCGCGCAACGCGCTCTTTTTCGAGGGGGAGCTGACGCCAGAGCGCTACCACGAGTGGCTGCTCGAGAACGGGGTCCGCTACGTGGCGCTATCCGACGACGAGCCCTGGACCTATTCAGAGGCGGAGGCGGACGTGATCCGCGGTGTGCCCGACTACCTCGCGCTGCGCTGGGACTCGGAGCATTGGCGGGTCTGGGAAGTGACCGACGCCGAGCCCCTGGTCTCCAGCGACGACGGAGGCGAGGCCGAGCTCGTCGCGATGGACCAAGAGTCGGTGAGCCTCGAGGTTCGGCAGCCTGGGACCTTCAGGGTTCTCGTCCACTCCTCGGCGTTCTGGCACGTTGTGGAGGGCAAGGGCTGCGTGAGCGGTGACGCAGAGTGGACTCAGGTGCGCGCGGACGCGCCCGGCACGCTCCGAATCGAGAACTCATTCTCCTTCGACCGCGCCTGGGACTCGCTCACCCGGGCAGAGCAGGAATGCTGAGGGCCTACTCGCGGGGCCGGGATTCGTTTCCCGCTACCACCCAGCGCGGTCACGCCCAAACTGCTGATCGGCAGAGGGCAGGACGTGAGGGGCACGTGCCCACGTGAGCCGCCCGCGTGAGCATCCGTACGCGGCGCTCCTCGAGGCCCTAGCCGGTACCACGGGCCTCTCGCAGACGAAGAGGAAAGTGCCCGACGGGCCCCCGAGATCCCGCTCCGGAAGCGGGTTCCTGCGAATCGGGGCGACTGGATTTGAACCAGCGACCGCTCGGCCCCCAGCCGAGTGCGCTACCAGACTGCGCCACGCCCCGAGTGTGTCCCGACGATCTTACGACTGATCGTGGGCCGCAGAGCGGGCGACGGGGCTTGAACCCGCTTCCTTCAGCTTGGAAGGCTGACGTGCAACCAGTTACACCTCGCCCGCATTCGGCGCCGAGTATAGGAGCGCGCCCCCGCGAGTCTTGTCGGCGTCAGCCGCCGCCGTAGCCGAAATCGGCGGTGTAGATGCCCGCGTTCGTGCTCGACGAGTAGGGGCTGCCCCAGACGGCTCCCACTCCGATGTGCTCGAACGCGGCGGTGAGGATGATCTCGCGGTGGCCTTGGCTGCGCATCCAGGACTGCACGATCCGCTTCGGGGTTCCGTACCCGGATTCGCCCCAGGCGATGTTCTCGCCGTAGCCCCAGGTGCCGGCTCCGCTCAGGTAGTCGTCCAGGCGCTCGGCGACACCCGGCTCGCCGGGGCAGACGTGGTCGAAGCATCGGTGGTCCCGCATGTAGGCCGAGTGCCTGCGGGCGGCGGCCCTGAGATCGCGGTTGGCGTGCAGCCTGTCGAGGCCATGGGCCTCGCGCTGCGCGTTGATCAGGCAAACGACCGACTTCTGCGCCTGCCCCGTGGTGATCGCCCCAGGATTCGCTCCGCGGTTCTCACAAGCGGCAATGGCCGGCTGCGCAAGCCCGGCCAGTGCCAAGAAGGCGAGCAGCGCCAGCGCCCCGCAGACAACGAGGGCAGTGACCTTGTGTACCTGGCTGTTGCTGCTGTGCACCATGACCGTGCCATCGGCTGAGCGTCGTCTGTTCTGAAGCGGGGCAGCCAGGGCTCGAACCTGGAATCGCCGACTTTGGAGGCCGGTGCCTTATCCAATTTGGCCACTGCCCCGAGGGGCTTTTCAGGTTATCGACGGCATGCGGGCGGAGGGATTCGAACCCCCAAGCTCTTTCGAGCACGAGCACCTAAAGCTCGCGTGTATGCCAATTCCACCACGCCCGCGAGGGGGCGTCCGATTGTAGGTCGATCCCCCCGCGCTGATGCAAGGTCCGCCAGATCGCATCAACCGCAGCGCGAGGCCGCCGGAGAATCTATGCTTGCTGCATGGCGTTCCCGACGGAGGAGCTTCGCGAGGGGTACGAGCTGTGGCGGCCGAACCGCGAGAAGACGGAGTGCCAGATGACGAAGGCATTCGTGGCCTTCGTGCTCCTGGTCTCGGCGGGGCTGCTGCTGGTGATCACGATCGGCGGCTGGGAGCGGCTTCAGGGGCCCGACGTCGGCGGGATCACGATCCTCTGGGCGGCGCTCTACATCTTCTTCGCCTTCATGGTCGCCTTCCGCTGGCAGCGGGGTGTGCTGCCGCTTTGCGCCGCGCTCGCCGTGATCATGATCATCTTCGCCACGATATCCGCGGACGGCTGGTTCGCCCGCGACAAGGACGGGCTCGAGTCGCCGCTGCTGCCCGAGGACCTGCTCGGCCTGCTCACGCTGCTCGTGATCCCGGTGCAGGTGGTGCTGATCATCGTCTCACTGGTCGCCTTCAACCAGAACTGGCACGTCGAGGAGGAGCGGCCGATCGAGGGGTACCACCCCGGCGGCGATGACGCGCCCGACGACGGCTTCGCCCCCCAGCCCGCCTAGCTCCCCGACTCAGAACAGGCGCAGCGGCGGCTCGAGCAGGTGCGGCCCGTCCTCTCGAACGTTGTTGACCGCGTCGGAGACCTCCCGCGCCGCCAACTCGGCGTCCTCGAACGGGACAAGCAGCGCCAGCAACTCGTCCTCGTCCAGCCCCGGTTCAAGCCACGCCTCCTCGGCGTCGAGGGCGAGGATCACCGGCATCCTGTCGTGGATCGGCCTGATCAGCTCGTTCGGCGCGCAGGTGACGATCGCGCAGCTGTGGATCGTCTCCTCGTGGCGTTCCAGCTCGGCCCAGATTCCGGCGAACGCATACAGCTCCTCATCCGCCCTGCTGATCCACATCGGCTGCTTTCCGTCCTCGGTCAGCTGCCACTCGTAGAAGCCGTCGGCGGGAATCAGGCACCGCCGCTCCCGAAACGCATCGCGAAATGCCGGCTGCTCCGTGATCGATTCGGCCCGGGCGTTGATCAGCGGCCGGCCGGAGCGCTTCGTCGCCCAGTGGCCGGGAACCAGGCCCCACCGCAGCCTCCCCGCGTCTCGAACCCCGTCCTCCCCGCGCCGGATCGCGAGAACCGGGTCGGTCGGTGCGATGTTGAACCGCGGCTCCTCGTCCAGCTCAACCGATTCGGGCAGCGCGAAGCGCTGCCGCAGCACGGTCGGGTTGGTGTCGTTGAGCGTGAAGCGTCCGCACATGCATTCGAGGCTACGACTTCGGCCCGATGTAGCGGTCCATCAGCGCGACTGAGTCTCGCCGCGCAACGGAGATGTTGAACTCGTTCATCTGCCGCCACCTGACGCCGACCCTGTCGCAGTACTCGCAGAAGATCCCACGAATATCGGCAGAGCGGTTGGAAAACGTGTAACGCGGATAGACATAGATCTTCTTTGGGTGCTTGATCGAATTGGTGGAGCGGCAGCCGTCCGAGTGGATAAGTCCCTTAAGCACGTTCCAGGGATGGCGGTCGGCGGCATTGCGCTGCCAATCCGCCAGCACTATTGGGCGCTCGTGCTTCTTTCCTGGGCCGTGCTGAGGAAAGAAACACGGCCAATGCTTTGAGTACGAGTAGACGAGATCGACATTCTCTTTCGGCCTCTGATACAGCGATGCCACACTCGCGGGCATCACGCAAGCCATCGCATCAACGCAGCCGCTGACGATGTCGGGGTACCTCCGATCAAGCGCGATCGACAGACGAAACACGCCCCGCGGATGGCCGACGATGTGTCCATCTCCTAGATACAGACCCAGCAGGTACGCGTAATCGCGAACCGCTTCCCCTTGGAGTTCAAGCGGGGCGGAGCAGCCGCGGCACGGGATGCCGGAATCGTCTCGACCAGATTCATGCCGCGGAATCCGACCATGACGCCAGTTGACGATGGTGCTGCGAGGGATGCCCGTTACCCGCGCGATCTCGCACGAGTTCTTGCCCCCTGAGCTGAGGTCCAGCACACGCTCAACCTCTGCGACCGAACGCGTCACCGATTGTCTCCGACGAATGCGGCGGGTGGGATTCGAACCCACACGCCCTTGCGGGCACGGCTTTTTGAGAGCCGCGAGTCTGCCGTTCCTCCACCGCCGCTTGGTTCTCGCATTGTGACGAGACTAGGAGCGCGATCGCACGTTGTGGCATGCATATCGTGCCAAGAGTGGGCTATCAGGACGACGGAACGCGCACCTTGATCGCGTCCGCAGCCGGCGGGGTGGCAGGCCGCCTGCCGACTAGAGAGCTCTACGGAGATAATCCCGCGCTCGTGGACCTCGAGGCGCGCATGGAGCTGATCCGGGGGCTGTGCTCGATCGAGGGCCGGCTGCCCGGCACCGATGCCGAGCGGCGGGCGGCGAACTTCCTCGTCGAGCGGCTGGGCGAGGCCGGCAGGCGCGCGCATGTGGAGTCCACCTACGTGCAGCCGCAGTGGGCGCTCGTCCACGCTCTCCACTGCGCGCTCGGAGTCGCCGGCAGCCTCGTCTCGCTGGCCGCGCCCGCGGTCGGCTTCGTGCTCGTACTCATCGCGGCGACCTCGATGTACCTCGACGCCAACTCCCGCTTCCACCTCCTGCGCCGCCTCTTCTTCCGCCGCGCGTCTCAAAACGTGCTCTCCCGCGGGCGCCGGGGCAGCGCGCAATCGCGGCTGGTGATCAGCGCCCACTACGACGTCGCCCGCACCGGCTTCGCCTTCCGCGGCGCCCCGCGGCTCGCCCGCCTCGACTCGCTGCTCCCCTTCCCCACCGGCGGCTTTCGCCCGCTGTTCTGGTCGCTGGCGCTGCTGCTGCCCGTGCTCGGCGCACGCATGGCCGGCGTCGACGCCGACTGGCTGTCGCTGATCCAGCTCCCCCCCACGCTGATCCTCGTGGTCGCCGTCTTCGCGCTGGTGGACGTCGAGCTCTCCGACCCCGTTCCCGGAGCCAACGACAACGCCTCCGGCGTCGCCACCGCGATCTCGCTCGCCGCGAAGCTGGACGCCGAGCCTCCGGAGAACCTGGAGGTCTGGGTGCTGCTCACCGGAGCCGAGGAGTGCCTGATGCAGGGCATGCGCTCCTTCCTGCGCACGCACAGCGACGAGCTCGATCCCGAGGACACCTGGTTCATCAACCTCGACTCGGTCGGCAGCGGTGACGTTCGCTTCGAGGTCGCCGAGGGCCCGATCGTCCGCTACGACTTCGACCGCCGCCTCGCCGAGCTGAGCCAGGCGATCGCCGACGCAGACAGCGAGGACGAGAACCGCTACCGCGCGCAGCCGCTCGCCAGCGACTTCGCCACCGACGCGCTGCCCGTCCGCCTCGCCCGCCGGCGCACGACCACGATCACGTGCCTGGAACCGGGGCAGATCTTGCCGTCCAACTACCACCTGCCCTCGGACACGCCGGGCAAACTCGACCCCGAGGCGCTCGAGCGCGCGCACGCTTTCACCCTGGAGCTGGTCCGCCAGCTCGACCGCGACATCGGCAGACGCTTGGAGCAGTGAACCGAACCCGGCTCGCTGGCGTAGATTCACCGCAGAGAGCCCGCAGTCCAGCAACAGGAGACGGAGCCGCCATGACCCAGCCGGCACAGGTCGAGTTCGATCTCGACCGCTACCTGCGCAACTCCAAGAAGGTCGATCTCTCGGACATCGACTGGGACCGGATCCCCGATCACCGCCTGAGCGACGGCGACGTCATGTGCCTGCACTACATGATGGACATCGAGACGCACACGGTGATCTACCTCCGCGACCTGCTCGCCACCCGCGTCGCGGCCGACCCGCAGATCACCGCCTTCCTCTCCTGCTGGGTGTACGAAGAGCTGTGGCACGGGGAGGCGTTCTCCGACTTCCTGCGCGCACACGGGATCGAGGACCCGATCGAGCCCCGCCTTCCCGACGGCCGCACCCCCCTCCCCACCCATCCGAACCGCTGGCGCGACCTTCGCGTCCGAATCGGCGTCGGCAACGGGCTCGGGATCCTGCCGACGATGCTCGGCTCGCTGCTCGCGCGCGACTTCGCCGCCATCCACATGATGTGGGGAGCGGTGAACGAGCTGACGACGCTGACCGGCTACTACGCCCTCATCCGCCGCTCGGAGCACCCGGTGATGCACCAGCTGCTGCACAAGGTGATCCAGGACGAGCGCCGCCACTTCGCCTTCTACCGCGCCCAGGCGAAGGCGCGGATGGAGCGCAGCCCCGGCACCGCCCGGATGGTCCGCTGGGTGCTGGAACACCTGTGGTCGCCGGTCGGCGCCGGCGTCAAGTCCGAGGAGGAGGTCGACGCGCTCGGCCTCTACCTCTTCGCCGACTCGCCCGATGGCTGGGAGCACGCCCGCGGCATCGACGAGACGATCGCCGCCATCCCCGGGCTCGAGGGTCTGACGATCATCCAGGGCTACCTCCGCGACGCCGAGCGCCGCGTCCGCGAGCGCCCTGGCTGGGCCGGCGTGCCGGTGCCGCCGGCGCAGGAGAACGGCGATCGCCCCGCCCCGGCGCACTGGCGGGAGTCGGCGGAGCGCCGCCCCGACGTGATGCCCGCGACCTCGGATGTCGAGCAGCGCGAGGAGAGCCGGATGGCCCAGCGGCTGGGCGAGCGCGTCGAAACCGGCGCCAGCCGGAACGGCGGCGGCTGAGCCGGGGGCTCAGCCGCCCGCGCGGCTACGCCTAGCCCAGCGCCTTCAGCGCCTTCGCGCTGTCGGTGATGAACTCGCCCCGGACGACCTTGCCGTCGGAGTCGAACACCATCAGGTGCAGGTAGTGCGCTTCGAAGCTGCCGCCGCCCTCGGCGGCTGTGCCCGTCTGCGGTGCCGTGCACGACCACCTTGTCCCCGCCGTCGATGAAGTCGTCGGGCACGACCGAGAACTCCGACCAGTACTCCGGGATGCGCCCGAAGTTCGCCAGGATCTCGTCCCGGCCGCTGGTCGTGCCGCCGTTCGGCAGCTCGTCCGACGTGTGCCACTCCGCGTTCTCCGCGAAATAGCCCGCGAGTGTTCCCATGTCACCGCTCGAGAACGCCTGGTAAGCGGCCTTGGCGGTATCAACGTTTGACATCTCTTCCTCCTCGATTCGTTTGTCGGTAATCCCTTACCCGAGGGTGTGCCGCCAAAACTCGGGCGGTCAGGCGGGGGTGATCGGGTTTCGCCGCTCGGAGAAGTGCCGGCTCTTCGTCTCTGCGAGCGCGAAGCGGCGGATCAGCTCGGCGCGCAGCGAATCGGGCTCGATCACGGCGTCCACCACCAGCTCCGACGCGAGGTGCAGGATGTCGATGTCGGCCGCGTACTCCTCGCGCTTGTCGATGACGAACCGCTCCCGCTCGGCCTCGTCCTCGATCGCCTGCACCTGGTTGTAGAAGACGGCGTTGATCGCCGCCTCCGGGCCCATGATCGCGATCGACGCCGTCGGCAGCGCGATGCAGCAGTCGGGCTCGAATGCCGGGCCCGCCATCGCGTAAAGCCCCGCGCCGTAGGCCTTGCGCACGATCACCGAGATCTTCGGCACCGTCGCCTCGGACACCGCCGACACCATCTTCGCCCCGTGGCGGATGATCCCCTGGCGCTCCACCTGCGTCCCGATCATGAACCCGGGCACGTCGGCGAGAAAGAGCAGCGGAATGTTGAACGCGTTGCAGGTCTGGATGAACCGCGCCGCCTTGTCGGCGGAGTCGACGAACAGGACCCCGCCCTTCACCTTCGGCTGGTTGGCGACGATCCCGATCGCGCGGCCGTCGAGGCGCGCGTAGCCGACGACCAGCTCCTTCGCCCAGCGCGCCTGCACCTCGAGGAACGAGCCCTCGTCGACGATCGACGCGATCAGCTCCTCGACGTCGAAGGGAGTCTTCTCGTCGTCCGGGACGACCTCGGAGACGCTGCGCCCGTCCGCCGGCTCTGCCGGCGGCGCGCTCGGCGCGGGCTCGCGCCAGCAGCGCGGCATGAACGCCATGTAGCGCTTCGCGAGGTCGATCGCCGCCTCGTCGCTCTCGGCCAGGAAATGGCCGCATCCCGAGACCGCGGTGTGCATCCGCGCGCCGCCCATCTCCTCCAGCGAAACGTCCTCGCCGATCACCATCTGCGCCATCCGCGGCGAGCCGAGGTACATCGAGGCGTTTCCGTCGCGCATGATCACGGCGTCGCAGAAGGCGGGGATGTAGGCGCCGCCGGCCGCCGAGGGGCCGAACAGCAGGCAGAGCTGCGGCACCCGGCCCGACAGCCGCACCTCGTTGTAGAAGATCCGCCCCGCGCCCCGGCGCCCCGGGAACATCTGCACCTGGTCCGTGATCCGCCCGCCCGCGGAATCGACGAGATAGATCATCGGCACCTCGAGTGTGAGCGCACGCTCCTGGATCCGGAGGATCTTCTCCACCGTCTTCGCTCCCCACGAGCCCGCCTTCACGGTCGGATCGTTCGCCATCAGCGCGACCTGACGGCCGCCGATCAGGGCCAGGCCGGTGACGACGCCGTCGGCGCCGAGGCCCTCCTCGCCCCAGTTGGCGAGCAGCGCCTCCTCGGCGAACGACTCGGGGTCGACGAGCCGCGCGACCCGCTCCCTGACTGGAAGCTTCCCCTGCTCCTCGGTCTTCAGATGATGGCGCTCGGGCCCACCCGATAGCGCGGCCTCGAGAGCCTCGCCCAGTCGACCCAGCGCCACGCCCGACCCTAGAGCCCGGGGTCGACGGCGACCGGCTCGTCGCCCGAATAGTCGTAGAACCCGCGTCCGGACTTGCGCCCGTAGAAGCCGGCGGCAACCATCTTGCGAAGCGTCGGCGGGGCGGCGAAGCGACGCTCGCGGTACTCGTCGAACATCACGTCACCGATCGCGGCAAGCGTGTCGAGCCCGACAAAGTCCGACAGCGTCAGCGGGCCCATCGGGTGATTCGCGCCCGCCATCATCCCCGCGTCGATTTCCTCGATCGAGCCGACCCCCTCCTCGAAGGCGCGGATCGCATCCAACAGGAACGGGACCAGCAGCCGGTTGACGATGAACCCGGTCTTGTCCTTCGCGTGAACTGAGGTCTTGCCGAGCTTCTCCCCAACCTCGAACCCGAGCTTGATCGCTTCGGGGCCTGTGGTCACCGTCTGCACCACCTCGAGCAGCGGCATCACCTGCGCCGGGTTGAAGAAATGCAGGCCGAGGAACTTCTCCGGCCGGGATGTCGCCGCCGCCTGGTCGATCACGGCCAGCGAGGAGGTGTTGGTGGCGAAGTAGGCGTCGGGCTTCACGATCGCGTCCACCTCGCGCCACATCTCGAGCTTCTGGTCGAGGCTCTCCGTGATCGCCTCGATCACCAGGTCGCTGTCGGCGAGGTCCGAGTAGTCGAGCGTCGGGTTGATCCGCGCGCGCACGGCGTCGGCGTCGGCTTGCTCGACCTTGCCCTTCTCAACGGCGCGGGCGAGCTGCTTCTCGATCTTTGCGACTCCCTTGTCGAGGGTCGCCTGGTCCACTTCACGCACGACCACGTCCCAACCCGCCTGCGCGCAGATCTGGGTGATCCCGTGGCCCATCAGGCCGCAGCCGAGCACTCCTACCTTGCTTATCTCCATTCAGGAAGCCTCCCGTCATCGCCGGCACCCCACCGGCTTGGTGGACGGGGGAGCCTAGCCGTCGCCTGCGGAGCTTGCCGCTGCGACCCGCTCCAGCTCGGCCTTCATCGCCTCACCCAGAGCGTGCATGCCGCTCATCGGCCGCACCATCACCCGCAGCTCGGAGATCAGACCGTCGGAGTCGAAGCGGAGGTGGTCGAGTCCCTCGAGCTCGCGATCGCCGATCCGGGCGCGGAAGATCAGCGCCGCCGAATCGGTGCCCTCGACCGTGTCCAGGTACTCGAAGTCCTCGAAAACGCGAGAGACAGCATCGAGCACGGCCAGCGTCGCGTCGCGACCCTCATATGCCTTGTACACGACGGGACTGCGAAAAATGACCTCGGGGGAAAGCGCCGCGGCCATCGCCGCGGGGTCCCCGTCGCTGACCGCTTGCCTGAAGGCATCGCTGCGCACGGCACGCAGCCTAGATGAGCGCCGGCTCCGTCAGTCGATCGACAGCGAGACGCGGGCGTTGTCGTCGTTCCATGCGTAATCCCCGCGCCCGCGGTCGTAGCCGCGCTGGGCGATGCTGGAGTTGACGATGACGGCGGTGATGCGCGAGAACCGTGTCGCGCCGGTGAGAGTGACGCTGACGCGCCCGCCCTTCGGTCGCTCGGCGATTTCCACGGTGGCGGTCCCGCCCGCAACGGGGCCTTCCAGGCCGACCAAGGCGAGGGCGCCGGGAACCCCGCGAGGCAGCTTCGCTTCCGCCGTCACGACATCTCCGCCGGCGCGCACGTCGAACATCGCGAACGTCGCGTGGTCCATCCTCCCGTTGATCGCGTCACCCGGGCCGAGACGATCCAGGCGCCGGATATCGGGGCGGGGGTTGAGGAACTGGACCTCGGGCAGGAATCCCGTGTTCGCGGCCTCGTACTCGGCGACGGCCGCGGAGAAGAGGCTGAACTGTGTCTCGAAGCCGCCGCCGCCGGCCGCTGCGATCGCCCGGTCGAGCGCCAGGGACGGATTCTGCTTCGCCGCCTTGCTCAGCTCCCACATCCGCCGCACCACCTCCGGCCCGAATTGATGGTCGAGATAGAGCAGGAAGATGAACGAGCCGTAGATCTTGGTGGTCTCCCGGGGAGTTCCCGAGGTCAGCGGGAGTGCTGTCTCGCGAGCGAAGGCCGGCAGCCCGATCGGGCTGTTGTCTTCGGGGAACACCTTCAGCTCCATCCAGCTGGCGGTGGCCTCGAACGCCCAGCTCTCGTAAACGGCCCGGAACGTGAACTGGAGCACGTGGTTGAACTCGTGGGCGATCGTCGTCCGCAGCGCGATCTCGGGAGCGAGGTGGTAGATCCGAAACTCCTTGTAGTCGTCGTCGAGGACGAGGTAACCGCTCCCCCGAGGCTCGCCCCTGTCGGAGGTCGCGTATCCGAACAGCGGTATGTCCGCGAGATAGGCGTCAGAGCGCCTATTGCCGCCGGCGTTGCCGTCGGAGACGATCGCCGGCCAGCCCAGCGTCTCGTGCTCGACGACGTAGACCTGCTCGAGATAGGAGAGGGTCGAGTCCACGTAGTCGGGAACCCCGTTCCCGTCAGCGTCCTTGAGGCTTGGGGCGTGCTTCCCCTTGGTCACGTAGTGGACGCAGAAATTGGGGCCGCAGACCGGCTTTGCCTCGCGGCGGTTGTAGTGGGGGTTGCTTGGCCGATCGACGCCTCTGTCCGTGGGGCGTGCAAACAGCGCCGAAGCGCGTTTGCGCTCGGGCCTGCTCAAGGCTCCCAGCCGCTGCCGGAGATCAAGCAGGGCGAGGGTCGCGTTCCGCCGCGCCGGCGGCAGATCGCCGGCAAGCACGTCCTCCGCATGCGCGAGCGCAGCTCTTGCCCCGCGCTCGCCACCGGGCGACGCCGAGGCTGCTGTTGCGTGAAACGCGATGCCGAGCACAGCCATGAGCGCCGCGATGATCAAGCCGGGTCTGATCATGAGCTCGCCGTTCCGGACCAGCTCACGGGACCGGCGGTCAGCAGATGGCTTCCGAGCGGGCGGCCGAGCAGCTCCTGCACCGATCTCGAGGCGGCCAGCAGCGCTTCCAGGTCTATCCCCGTCTCGATCCCCATCTCGTGGAGCATAGAAGCGAGATCCTCGGTCGCAATGTTGCCGGTTGCCCCCGGGGGAACCGGACAGCCGCCGAGCTCACCGAACGAGGACTCGAACGACTCCACTCCCGTCTCGAGGGCGGCGAGCACGTTCGCCAGGCCCTGCCCTCGGGTGTTGTGGAAGTGAGCGGTCAGCTCGACGTCCGGGAGCGCGTCGCGCGCCGCGGGGAAGAACTCCCGTACCTGGCGCGGGTTCGCCATTCCCGTGGTGTCGCCGAAAGCGACCTCCTCGCAGCCTGCAGCGGCCAGGCGGCGGGCGATCTCGAAGACGCGCTCCGGCGGCACAGCGCCCTCATAGGGGCAGCCGAAGGCGACCGAGATCACGCCTTCGCAGCGCAACCCCTCGGAGCGAGCACGCTGGATGGTCCGCTCCAGCCCGGAAAGCGACTCCTCGATCGAGCGATTGACGTTCTTGCGGTTGTGCGTCTCGGTGGCGGAGAGGAACAGGTTCACTTCGTCGAAGCGATCGCGATATCCGAGCGCCCGCTCGAGCCCGCGCTCGTTGGGGATCAACACCGACAACGCCACCCCTTCGGGTCGATCGATCGCCTCCAGCACCTGCTCGGCATCGGCGAGCTGGGGAATCACGTCCGGGCGCACGAACGAGGTCACCTCGAGCCGCTGAAGCCCCGACCCGGCGAGCATCCCGATCAGCCGCACCTTGTCGGCGGTCGAAATCACCTCGGGCTCGTTCTGAAACCCGTCGCGAGGACCAACCTCGCGAATCCGCACCCGTTGAGCCATCTCAGCCATTGCGAACAAGCCTAGAAGCCGACGCACATTCAGCCCGCCCCGGCCTCAAAGTCGGCACGAACAAGCACTAACAGGGCGCACTTCAAGCGCCATCATCGGCCCCATGCCAGGGGTCCCAGAAGAAGCGTCGCTATATCCCACGGAACTACGGGGACCCCCTCCGGATCGAGCGATTTCGCAGCTCGCCTCCACTCAGCATGGTCAGGTCTCCCTCGATCAGCTTCGAGAGCTAGGGCTGAGCGCAACCGCCGTTCGCGACCGCGTCACATCCGGCCGCCTGCTCCCGAGGCACCGAAGCGTGTACGCGGTGGGCCATGCTCCCGAGACGCAGGAGGCCAAGTGGATGGCGGCCGTCCTGGCCTATGGCCACGCCGCGCTTTCGCACCGCTCGGGGATTGAGCATTACAAGCTCGTCCGTCGCCGCCCGCATCCGATCGACGTCAGCGTTCCGAAGCTCGGGGTCAAGTCGCGTAACGGCATCCGCGCCCACGCCACCACCACCCTGCTGACACGCGACGTCACGATCAAGGACAACATCCCCGTCACGACCGTCGCCCGCACCCTGCTGGACTTCGCCGAGCAGGCGAGCCAAAGCGAACTCAACGAAGCCGTCGAACAGGCGGCAATCCTGCGAGTCCTCGACCTCACGGCAATCCGCGACGTCCTGAGCCGCTCCCAAGGCCGCAAGGGAACCCCTTCTCTCGATGCTGCCGTTCGTGCCTACAACCCGCTGACGAGTGAAACGAAGTCAAAGCTAGAGCGCCGCTTCATCCGCATGCTCACCGAGGCCGGCCTCCCCGAACCCCTCGTCAACAGACCGCTGAAGCTCCCCAACGGAATCACGATCAAACCCGACTTCCACTGGCCCGAGCAGCGGCTGATCCTCGAGACCGACGGCAAGGAAACCCACATGACCCCGTTCGCCTTCGAGCGCGACCGCCGCCGCGACCAGCAGCTCACCCTGATGGGCATCCGCTGCCCGCGCACTACCTGGCTTCAGCTGGAAGACGAGCCGGAGATCGTCGTGGCGATGGTCGCCGAGCTGATTGCCAAGGCTGCGTGAGAAGCCACCCCCCGTCTCGCGTCCCTCAAGCGACCCTGCGGGCCGCCCTCCCTCGGTGCTTGCCGTTCTACTCCGTCCCGAGCTTCCCCACCTCGATCACCCGGCGCTCGTGGGTGCCGACGCCGATCGTGCGCTCGCCCTCGGTGACCTCGACGTCGAAGCGGAGCTTGCGGTCGTCGATCACCTCCCTGTAGCGTCGAGCGGATGCTGCACTCGGCGCCCTCGCCGGCCGCCGCGACGTGCTTGATGCAGACCTCGAAGCCCACGGTCGCCTTCCCCTCCGGCAGATTCTCGAGCGAAAGCATCGCTGAGGTTCGCTCCATCATCCCGATCATCCCCGGGGTCGAGAGCACCGAGACGCCGATGGTGCCGCCGACGTCGGTCAGCAGTCGCCCCTCGACGGTGAACGAGTCGATTCGCTCCAGGCCTGGTTCGAGGGCCACTTCCGACTCACACCATCCCGAGGCCGCCGGAGACTCCGAGCGTCTCGCCGGTGACGTACGACGCGTCGTCGGATGCGAGGAAGGCGACCCCGGCGGCAACCTCGTCGGGCGTGCCCAGCCGGCGCATCTGGGTCGCGCTCTTCATCGTCTCGATGATCCTGTCCCCCACGTCCCCGAACTCGCGCGCGGCGTTCAACAGCGGCGTGTCGATCGGGCCCGGGGCGATCGCATTCGCCGTGATCCCGTAGCGGGCGTTCTCGCGCGCGATCGTCTTGGTGAACGCGATCACGCCGCCCTTCGCAGCCGAGTAAACCGCCGACCCCTTCGAGCCGACCCGCCCGGCCTCGGAGGCGATGTTGACGATCCGCCCGTAGCCCGCCTGCTGCATCCCCGGCAGCGCCGCCTGGGTGCACGAGAACACGCCCTCGAGGTTGATCGCCAGCAGCCGCCGCCAGCGCTCCGGGGTGATGTCGGTGAAGAAGGCGAAGTCGTCGGTGCCGGCGTTGTTGACGAGTACGTCCCACGTGCCCGCCTCGCCGATCGCCGAGCGGGCCGCGTCGGGGTCGGTGACGTCGAGCAGGACGGCCTCGGCGTCGATTTCGCCCGCAACCTCCTTCGCACCCTCCTCGTTGACGTCGCCGATCGTCACCTGGGCACCCTCGGCGGCGAGCCGGCGCGCGATCGCGGCCCCGATCCCGCTCGCTCCACCGGTGACGAACGCTCTTCGACCCTCAAGTCTCACGGCCGCGCAGCATATGGCCGAGCGCGACCGCAATGATGTGCGCGTGACTGCGATTCCGGTCATCGGCGGGACCGGCGCCCTCGGGCACGGGCTGGCACTTCGGTGGGCGCAAGCGGGGGCGGAGATCGTGATCGGGTCGCGTCAGGTCGAGCGAGCCGCGGAGGCGGCGGAGAGGATCCGCAATGCGGTCCCGGGGGCGAACGTGGAGGGGCTCGACAACGCCGACGCCGCCCGCCGGGGACCGATCGTCTTCCTCACCGTCCCATTCCGCGCCCAGTCGGAGACGCTGACGAACCTGAAGGGAGCGTTGGAGCCTGGCCAGCTGCTCGTCGACTGCACCGTCCCGCTCGCCGCTGCGGTCAGCGGCAAGGCGACGCGCTCGCTTGGCGTCTGGCAGGGATCGGCCGCGCAGCAGGCGCAGGAGATGGTTCCCGACGGCGTCACGGTCGTGGCCGCGCTGCACACGGTCGGCGCTCCGGCGCTCGACGACCTCGATCATGAGCTCGACGAGGACGTGCTCGTATGCGGCGATCGCAAGGCCGACAAGGCGCGGGTCGCAGAGGTGATCGAGCAGATCCCGGGCCTGCGAGCGGTGAACGCCGGGCCCCTGGAGCTGGCGCGGATTGTCGAGCAGCTGACGCCGATGCTGATCTCGATCAACAGCCGTTACAAGACGCACGCCGGGATCAAGATCACCGGCTTGCCCGACACCGACCCCTGGAGCTGACCCCGGTCAATGTCCGTCGTCGTGCTCGCCGGAGGGACTGGCGGCGCAAAGCTCGCTGCCGGGATGCAGGATCTGCTCGGCGACGAGCTCACGGTGCTCGCCAACACGGGCGATGACATCGAGCTCCTCGGGGCCCACGTCTCCCCCGACCCCGACCTGGTCACCTACTGGCTCAACGGAGAGATCGACCAGGAGCGCGGCTGGGGCATCCGCGACGACACGTTCACGGTCTTCGAGCGACTCGCGCGCCTTGGCGAACCGACCTGGTTCACGCTCGGCGATCGCGACCTCGCAACCTGCATCCGGCGCCGGCGTCTGCTGGACGAGGGCGTTCGCCTGACCGAAGCCCAGCAGCGGCTCTCGCGCGATCTCGGCGCCCGCGCCTGCGTGCTGCCGATGTGCGACGAGCCCGTCAGAACTCGGATCCGCACCGCCGCCGGCTGGCTCGGGCTGCAGGAGTACCTGATCAGGGAGCGAGCCGCCCCCGCGGTGGAGGGGGTCGAGTTCGACGGAGTCGGCGAGGCGAGCGTCACCGCCGAGGCCGCGGGCGCCCTGGCCGGCGCCGAGTCGATCGTGATCGGCCCCTCCAACCCGGTGATCAGCATCGGCCCGATCCTGGCCGTCCCCGGCATGCGCGAGGCGATCGCCTCCAGCCCTGCCCCGGTCGTCGCGGTCAGCCCGTTCGTCTGGGGAAAGGTCCTCAAAGGACCGACGGCGCAATGCATGCAGGGGATCGGGGAGAAGCCGTCGGCAAGCGGCGTCGCGGCGATGTACGGCGATCTGATCGACGCCCTGGTTGCGGACGCGGGCGACCCCGACCCTCCGACCGCCTCGGTCCCGACGCTCTCGATCCCGACCCTGATGGACAACCGCATGGCGCGGCGCGAGCTGGCGGAGCGAACGCTCGAGTTCGGCCGGCAGGTCGCCTGACCCGGCCGATGCCAACCACGGCGATCATCCCGGTGAAGCGCTTCACCAACGCGAAGCAAAGGCTCGGGGACGCGCTCGGAGGGCGCGAGAAGCGCCGGCTGGTGCGGGCGATGCTTGGGGATGTGCTCGACGCGGTCGGCGAGAGCTCGGAGGTCGAAAGGGTGCTGCTGGTCACCGACGAGCGCGACATCCCCGCCACCGACACATCCTGGACGCGGGTCGCCGACGACGAGAACCGGGATCACTCGTGGGCGGCGGCGCAAGGTGCCATGGAAGCGATGAAGGCCGGCGCCGAGTGCGTGGTCATGCTCCCGGGCGACTGCCCACTGCTCGATCCGGCCGAGCTCGACGGAGCCCTGCGCCGCCCCCGGCCCGGGCGGGTCGGGATCGTGCCCGATCGTCACGGGAGCGGCACCAACGCGCTGATCCTCTCACCGCCCGACGCGATTGAACCGGCCTTCGGCGAGGACAGCCGGCCGCGCCACGAGCGGCTCGCAAAGGAGGCGGGAGCGGTGCCGGTGATCGAGCGGCTCTACTCGCTGACGCTCGACGTGGACACCCCCTCCGACCTGGCTGCTCTGCGGCAGTTCCTCGACCGCGACCCGTCGCTCGCGCCGAGGACGGCCAAGGTGCTCGAGCGCCGGCGCTGACCGAGATAATCCAAGCGTGAGCCAAGGGGGCCCGGGACGGATCGAGGTGCTGCCGGTCGCCGGGCTGCCGGATGTGGTGGAGGGCGATCGTGTGGGCGCGCTGATCGCCGCCGCGACCGAGCTTCAGGGTGGCGACGTCGTGGTCGTCTCGCAGAAGGTCGTTTCCAAGGCCGAGGGGCGGATTCGCAATCTCGGCGAGGTCGATCCGGGCCCGCGCGCTCGCGAGCTGGCCGCCACCGTCGGGAAGGACCCCGCGCTGGTTCAGCTGATCCTCGACGAGAGCCGCGCGATCGTCCGCGCCGGGAGCGGCGTTCTGATCGTCGAGACCCGGAGCGGCTGGATCTGCGCGAACGCGGGCATCGACGCATCCAACCTCTCCGATCCGGGAACCGTCGCCCTGCTGCCGGAGAACCCAGACGCGTCGGCGCGGCGGATCCGAGCGGAGATCGGCGCGCCGCGGCCGGCGGTGGTGATCGCCGACAGCTTCGGTCGCCCGTGGCGGCTCGGGCAGACCGACGTCGCGATCGGCGCAGCGGGACTGCGCGTGATCGACGACTGGCGCGGGAGAACGGACCGCGCCGGGCGCGAGCTCGAGGCGACCGCTGTCGCCGTCGCCGACCAGGTCGCGGCCGCCGCCGACCTGGCGCGCGACAAGCAAAGCGGCGTCCCGGCGGCAGTGGTGCGCGGACTGGCGCGCTACGTCACCGACGCCGACGGCCCGGGGGCCGTGGCGCTCCAGCGCCCCTCAGACGAAGACCTGTTTCGCTAGGAGCCTTCGTAGGCGGCGCCGGGCTTACCGCCGAGAGCGAGCAGGCGCACGCCGCTGTCCCCCGGGATCCACTTGCGCTTCTGGTCCGCGCCGACGCGGACGAGCGTCCCCGACTCGACGTGGTGCTCCTCGTCACCGGTGCGAAGCGTCGCGTCTCCATCGAGCACCATGTAGACCTCTTCCTGGCCGCTGTCGGAGTGGTCGTGATCGGGATAGCCGTCGTAGCCCGGAGGCAGGTCGAGCAGGTTGATCCCGAACGAGCTGACGCCGAGGTCGTCGCGGGCGCGCCGGAAGCCATATTTGCTGTCGGTCAGCACCTCGAGCTTTCCGTCCTTGCCCGGACCGACGGTCTCCAGCTCCTCCACGCGCTTCACGGTCACATCGGCCATTGCGCCCTCTCTCTCAGTCGGAAACGTTCAGTACGGCTGCGCCCTGGAGCGTACCCCCGCGCAGATCGTCGAGCGCCTCGTTCGCCCCGTCGAGTGGGTAGGCGCTGACCTCAGTGCGAACAGGAACCCGGGGCGCCAACCGCAGGAACTCCTCCCCGTCTCGCCGCGTCAGGTTTGCGACAGAGCGGATCTGCCGCTCGCCCCACAGGATCTCGTAGGGGAAGGCCGGGATGTCCGACATGTGGATGCCGGCGCAGACGACGCTTCCGCCCGGAGCCAGCGCCCGCAGCGCGAGCGGAATCAGGGCGCCGACCGGCGCGAAGATGATCGCCGCGTCGAGCGGCTCCGGCGGGCCGGTCTCGGAGCCGCCGGCCCATTCGGCTCCGAGCGAGCGGGCGAACTCCTGGGTCTCGGCATCGCCCTCGCGGGTGAGCGCAAACACCCGTCGCCCTTCGTGCGCCGCCACCTGGCAGACGATGTGCGCGGAACCGCCGAATCCGTACAGGCCCAAGCGCTCCGGGTCGCCGCACAGGCGCAGCGAGCGATAGCCGATCAACCCGGCGCACAGCAGCGGCGCCGCGTCGAGATCCGAATACCCATCGGGGATCGGAAAGCAGTAGCGCTCGTCGGCCACGACACGCTCGGCGTAGCCGCCGTCGAGCGTGTAGCCCGTGAAGCGCGCCCGCACGCACAGGTTCTCGCGGCCGCTGACGCAGTACCCGCACTCCCCACACGTCCAGCCGAGCCACGGCACGCCGACGCGGTCGCCGACGCCGTAGCGCTCGGCCCCTTCGCCCACCTCCTCGACCACCCCGACGACCTGGTGCCCGGGGACGAGCGGCAGCTTCGGCTCGTCGAGGTCGCCGTCGACGACATGGAGGTCAGTGCGGCAGACGCCGCATGTCCGCACCGCCACCCGCACCTCGCCGCGGCCGGGTTCGGGGGCCGCCAGGTCAGCCTCGTGGAGAGGCTGGCGCTGCGCTTCGAGCACCATCGCCCGCATCACGCCAATTTGACGGATCTCAGCGCTTGACGAGCCTGACGGATCGCTTCTCGGTCTCCGACCCGCCGCCGGCACTGGTGGCCGTGACCGTGATCCGAGCTCGTACGCGACCGCCCCGCTTCAGCGCGCGCAGTCCGGCGCGTCGCGCCTTGCGCGGAAGCCTCAGCGCCAGCGTCTTCTTCTTCTTGCCGTCGAGCTGTGCGCTCGCCGGTCGCAGCTGGAATTTCTTCACGGCGAGCAAGATCCTGCCGCCGCTTGGGGTGCGCACGATCAGCCGCCCGGTCGCATCGGCGGTGCAGGGGTCGTCGCAACGAGCGCCGACCTCGACCGCACGGTCGAGCTTCTGGGTCTTGCCGCCCGAGAGGCGAACATCGGGAGCGTCGCCGCCGCCCGACGGGACGACGACCTGCGTGCTCGCCGTCGCCGCGGCGCTGCCGTTGCAGTCCGCAGTTTGGCCGGTGAAGATCACCGTGGTCGAGCAACCCTCGGAGTCGGTGACGGTGACGGTGGCCGTGTACGTGCCGGGTTGGGCGTAAACGTGCTGAGTCGTCGCGGTCGTCGTCGCCGCCGTCTGGCCGTCGCCGAAGTCCCAGGCATAGCCTCCGATGCCGCCACCATCGCTGTCGGCCGAGGCCGACGCGTCCAGGGTCGTCGGACTTCCCGCTGCCGCTGGCGTCGACGTGACCGCCGCGACCGGGCCCTGGTTGGGGGTAACGACGATCGACTGGAACTCGGGACCGTTGACGGTCACGACAGGGTTCCCGACTCGGGTCAGGGCGCCGTCTGAGCCCGCAGAAAAGATCGTGACGGTTCCGCCGCTGCCGTTTCCTCCGATGTCGTTCGCCACGTAGAGGAAGCCGTTGGGTGCTGCGTCGGCGCCGTACGAGAAGTCGGAGACGGCACTGACCGCCGGCCCCGGAACCGCCGTCAACGCACCCCCGGCGCCAATCGAGAACCCATTGACCGTTCCGTTGGGCGCCGTGAAGTTCGCGGTGTACACGAACTGGTTCGTCGGGGTGACCACGACCCCGAACGGATTCGGGTCCGTGGCGCTGGTGCCGCCAGCGGTGAGCGTGCCGTCCGCATTCACGGTGAGCGCCCGGACGTTGTTGTTGTGCCCGACGTAGACGGCGGTGTTATCCGGCCTCACCACGATCGCACGCGAGGCGCCGACCGGCGTCTCCGCGCCGAGAGCAGCGAGCGAGCCATCGGCACCCACGGTGAACGCCTGGACCCCGGTGTCGGTCGTCGCATAGAGGAGGCCACCGCTGGGCCTGATTGCAACCGCCTTGAGGTTTGGAAGAGGCGTGCTCGAGACTGGGGCGAGCACACCGGAAGCGTCAATCGACCATCCGCGGATTGCCGAAGTGCCGCCCAGAGCAGCGGCAAACAGGAAGCGCCCGTCGGGAGTTATTGCGAGACCTTCAGGATCGAGCGAGGTTCCGACAGGGAAGCCGGTCGCGGGCATCCCCGAGACTGGCGAAGGAGCGCCCGATGCATCGATCGAGTACCCGTAGACGGAGTCGTCACCGACGCTCGACACGTAGAGGAACTTCGCATCGGGCGTCATCGCCACGCTTCGCGGAGTGCTCCCCGTATTGACGGGCGTGATCGGACTAAGGCCGCCGGTCGCGTCTATCGCGTGAACTCCGACCTTCCCCGTGCCCCCTCCTCCAGTGACGTAGGCGAACCCCTTCGCCTGCGCGCCCGCCGCAAGCGCCAGCGTCGCCACCACGGCGACCACGATCGCCGCTCCGGCTCTCCCTGCCCTGCTCCCCATGGCCTGCCCTCCTAGTAGGTCTCGACGATGTCGTACAGCGTAGTCCGTTGCGCCGGGGTGCGACCGGCGGCGCGGGCCGCCCCGATCAGCTGCTCGGGCTCGAGCCGGACGCCGTGGCGCGAGCCGGCCATCCGCGAGATGTTCTCCTCCATCAGCGTCCCGCCGAGGTCGTTCACCCCCCAGCGCAGGCTCTCCGTGGCGGCGTCGAGGCCCATCTTCACCCAGCTCGCCTGCAGGTTGGTGATCGTCTTCCCGAGCGCGAGCCGGAAGGCGGCGGTGTGCTTGAGGTTGTCGCCGGCCTCGATCTCCTCGACGCCGTGGGTGCGGCCGAGCATGGTGTTGTAGGGGATGAAGCTGAGCGGGACGAACTCGGTGATCCCGCCGGTTCGCTCCTGGAGCTCGCGAATCAGCCGCATGTGAACGGCAAGCTCCGAGGGCTCCTCGATGTGGCCGAACATCACCGTCGACGTGGAGCGAAGGCCGGAGCGGTGGCAGGCCTCGATGATCTCGACCCAGCGCGCCACCGGCAGCTTGTTCGGCGAGATCCGCTGGCGGACGCCGTCGTGCAGCACCTCGGCGGCGGTGCCGGGGGTCGACCCGAGCCCGCACTCCATCAGGTAGTTGAACACGGCCTCCGGAGTCCGGCCCGAGCGCTCGCACATGAAATGGATCTCCATCGGCGAGTAGGCGTGGAGGTGGATCTGGGGAGCGACCTCCTTCGCCCGCCGCAACCAATCGCCGTAGTCCTCGAGCGTGTATTCGGGATGGATGCCGCCCTGCATGCAGATCTCGGTCGCGCCGAAGTCCACCGCCTCCTGGACGCGCGCCTGAAAGTCGTCCACCTCCACGTGATACGCGTCGGGCGAGCGCCGGCCCTGCCCGAAGCCGCAGAAGGCGCAGCCGACTATGCAGACGTTGGTGAAGTTGATGTTGCGGTTGACGACGAAGGTGGCGACGTCGCCGGCGAGCTCGGCGCGCAGGCCGTCGGCGGCGGCTCGCATCCGCTCGATCACCTCGGGCCGCGTCTCGGCGAACAGAGCCGTCAACTCGGCGGCGCTGAGCTCCTCCCCCCTCCCGCCTCGCTCGATCGCCGCCTGCGCGATCTCGGGATCGATCGGAGCGTCCTGCCGCCGGCCCGACCCGCGCCTGGGGATGAAGCTCCAGTACTTCAGCTTGACCACGTCGAGCACCCCCTGCTCCATCCACTCGGGATCGAGGTACTGCGGGTAGACGCACAGGCGCTCGGTGAGCGCGTAGCCGCGCGGAGCGAGCCGCTTTCTCGTCTCGTGCGGACTCGGAAAGGCGTGTTCGGGCGAGATGTGATCGCCGTTCGCCGACAGCCCGCCGAGGTCCGTCGCCCCCACCTCGACGAGATCGATCCACCAGTCGGAGAGGTTCGGCGGGATCTGGATTCCGACATCGGGCATCAGCCGCCGGCATTCGGCGACCAGACGCTTCATGTCGTCAAGCGTGATGGGGGTGGCCCACTGGGGCAGCGGGAGCTCGGAGGCCCTGAGTTGTCGCCGTTCGTCCAGCGCTCCCGTCGACGCGGCGTCGGCGATCTCCGCCACCTCGCGGCCGTAGTAGCGCGGGTGCGGTACGAAATTCTGAAGGATCAGCTCTTGGATGTGGCCGTGGCGATCGTGCACCTCCGCCAGGGCCTCCAGCGAGGCGATCCGCTCGTCCTCGCTCTCGCCGATCCCGACGAGGATCCCGCTGGTGAACGGGATCTTCAATTCCCCCGCCGCCTCGATGGTGGCCAGCCTCATGGCCGGATGCTTGGTCGGCGAGCCTGCGTGGACCGTGTCCATCAGCCGCTCGCTGATCGACTCGAGCATCAGCCCCTGTGACGCGGTCACCTCGCGCAGCCGGCCGAGGTCGCGGCGGTCGAGGACACCCAAATTCGTGTGCGGGAGCATCCCCCGCTCGAGCGCCCGCTCGCAGGCCCAGACGACGTAGGAGGTGAAGTCCTCGTGGCCCCACGCCCGCAGCCGCTCGGCGACGTCCGGGTTCACCTCCGGGCGCTCGCCGGTCAGCACCAGAAGCTCCTTGGCGTTCCGCCTCAGGGCCTCCTCGAGCCGAGCCTCGACCTCATCCGGCGAGTAGATGTGGGCGCGATGGGTGGCGAAGGCGCAGTACTTACAGAAGCACTGGCAGGTGCGCGACAGCGAGAGCGTGTAGTTGCGCGAGAAGGTGACTCGGCGCATGCCGAGCGGAAGCTAGCGCACGCAGGCTATGGGCAGACGATGAGGCTCGTTGCTACGTCTTGCCGCGGAGCTCTGCGCCCTCGCCCGCACCGCCCGGAGCCTCCTCCTCGCCGGAGGAGATCACGAACTTGTACAGAGCGGCGGCGAGCAGAGCGCCGACGAGCGGGCCGACGATGTACGGCCACACGCCGCCGAACTCCTCGCCGATCAGAGCCGGGCCGAACCAGCGGGCGGGGTTGAACGATCCGCCGGTCAGCGGGCCGAATACCATCACGGCCATCCCGAGCGTCAGTCCGATCCCGAGCGGGCCCCATTCCTGGCGCACGCGGGGGTTCATCGCCACGGCGACGACCACGAGCACGAGCAGCAGCGCACCGAGCCCCTCGACCACCGCGCCGGCGAAATCGGAGGCAAGCAGCGGGCTGACGTCGACGGCGCCGTAGTTGCCGAGCTGGCCCTCGTCCTCGAGCAGGCCCTTGGTCAGCAGGGCGCCGAGCACGCCGCCGGAGAGCTGGGCGAGGATGTAGACGACGGCATCGACCGGGTCGATCTTTTTCAGCACCACCGCCGCGGTCGTGACGACCGGGTTGAAGTGCCCGCCGCTGACTCCGCCAAGGGCGAGGATGAGGATGAAGAGCACGAAGCCGTTGACGAGGCCGACGACCGCGAAGTCGCTCCCGAACTGCGCCGCCGAGTCACCGACCGCGATGTAGAGGGTCGCGACGCTGGTGACGATGAAGACCAGGAAAAACGTGCCGACAAGCTCGGCGATGTAGGCGGCGAGTCCACGATCCTGCACGGGGGAAATCCTCCTGTTTGCTCTGTTTGGGCGCGCGGCAATCCGCCCCGCGACCGCGGCAGTCTAACCAGGTGCGCCCGGTTGGGCGGCGCCACCGGCCTCGTATTCGGCCTGCAGGCGCAACCCGTCGGCTATCACTTCGAGAGCCTCTTCGCGCGATCGCCATCCGTCCACCTCGACGAACTTGCCCTCGAGCTGCTTGTAGATCGAGAAGAAGTGAGTGATCTCGCGCTGTAGCTGCTCCGGGATGTCCTCAAGGATCTCGGCGTGATTCCAGCCGGGATCGTGATTCGGCACGCAGACGATCTTGTCGTCCTCCCCCTTGTCGTCGCGCATCTTGAACAGCGCGATCGGCTTCACGGGGATGACGCAGCCGGGGAACGTCGGCTCCGAGACGCAGACGAGAGCATCGAGCGGGTCTCCGTCACGCCCGCGGTGGCCCATCAGGTAGCCGTAGTCGACCGGGTACACCGTCGAGGAGGAGAGGAAGCGGTCGAAGATCACCCGGCCGAGCTCCTCGTCGTACTCGTACTTGTTGCGACCGCCCTTCGGAATCTCGATGAAGGCCAGCAGCTCACCGGGCTCGCGGTAGGTCACGGAGCAAGGCTAACCTCCGCAGCGAAATGAGGGCTGCCGCGCTGCTGGCGGCCATCGTCTGCGTCGCCGCCGCCACCGGCTGCGGCGAGGACGATGGCGCTGAACCGGGCGCGTCGCGAGAAGCGGCGCTCGTTCTGGATTTCACTCCGAACGCCGTCCATGCCGGGATCTACGTGGGATTGGCACGCGGTTTCTACGCCGACGAGGGGGTCGACCTCGAGATCCAGGAGCCGTCGTCGTCCACCGACGCGCCGAAGCTGCTGGAGGCAGGCCGAACCGAGTTCGCGATCCTCGACATCCACGATCTAGCGATCGCTCGCGAGCGCGGCTTCGACCTGGTCGGCGTCGCGGCGATCGTGCAGCGCCCACTGGCGGCGGTGATCGCCCACGACCGCGACGCGGTGCGGACACCGGCCGATCTCGAGGGCGGAGAGGTCGGCGTGACCGGGCTTCCGTCTGACGATGCGGTCCTGGACTCGGTGCTCGAGGCAGACGGCGCCGATTCCGGCTCGGTGGAGCGGATCACGATCGGCTTCGAGGCCGTGAAGGCGCTGGCCGCCGGGCGGCTCGAGGCCGCGACCGCGTTCTGGAATGCGGAGGGGGTCGCGCTGCGTCGCCAGGGAGTTCCTACGCGCGAGTTTCGAGTCGACGACTACGGCGCGCCGCGATATCCGGAGCTGGTGCTGGTCACCAGTGCGGAGACGCTGGAGCTGGATCCGGCGTTGGTGGCGGGAGCGGTTGCGGCGACGCAAGCGGGCTACGAAACGCTGATCGACGAGCCCGAGGCGAGCCTTGACGAGCTCCTGGCCGCAGTATCCGGGCTGGACCCCGACGAACAGCGGGCCCAGCTGGATGCACTGCTCGACGCGGACGCGTTCTCGCCCCCGGGCGCGCTCGATCAACGCGTGCTCGAGGACTGGGCGGCCTGGGACGCCGAGCAGGGGATCGTCGCCGAACCTCCCGACGTCCACGCCGCGTTCGAGTTGGGTTGACGAGCGTTTCCTCTTGACCTCAGGCGCGCGGCCCCCGAACGGCAGCACCGAGGGAGGGTCCATCAGGGGGGCGCCGAGTCCCATTGGCGACTTCTCTTCGGTATGCGGAGACAACTCGCCAATCCCGATTCGATCATCGCCAGGATCGCCGCTCGCCAGTACGGGATCGTCACCTACGCGCAGCTGATCGAGGCCGGCATTTCGTCGGCGGGCATCGATCGCCGGCTGAAAGCTGGCCGCTTGCACCGGATCCACCGCGGGGTGTACGCGCTCGGCCACCGATCGCTGAGCAACGAGGCGCGCTGGATCGCAGCCGTCTACGCCTGCGGCGAGGGCGCCGCGCTCAGTCACCGAAGCGCGGCCGAGCTGTGGGAGCTGCTGAAGCCCCGAGGAGGCCTTGTCCACGTCACCGTCCCCACCACGGCCGGGCGCCGCAGGCAACGCGGCATCCACCTGCACCGCTCCCTCTCGGTGCTATCCGTTACGACCCGCCACAAGGGAATCGCTGTGACGACCGCGTCCCGAACCATCGCCGACCTCAGGCGTGTAGCCGACGTCGACGAGGTCCGCAGAGCGATCCGCCAAGCCGAGTTCCACCGCTACGACGTCCGCGAGGAGCGAGCGAAGGAGGATGCGCCGACCCGCGGCTGGCTCGAACGGCGCTTCTTGGCGATGTGCCGCCGCCACAACCTCCCGCGAGCCCGAGGTGAACGCGATGATCGGCCCGCACGAGGTCGACTTCCTGTGGCGCGAGCGGATGGTGATCGTCGAGACCGACGGCTGGGACGCCCACTCAGGGCGCCAGGCCTTCGAGGACGATCGAGCCAAGGACGCGGAGTTGCGGGTGCTCGGGTTTACGGTGCAGCGCTTCACCCATCGGCAGGTGACCGAGCAATGGGAATGGGTTGAGCGGACGGTGCGGGCGCTGCTGGCCTAGGAGGAAGTGGCGCGTTTGTGGCGCTATGCGCCACTTTCGCGTCAATGTGCGGCTCAGAGGCTTCGGCGGCGGCGGAAGTCTTCTCTGACCGACTCGGGGCGGCCCCACATCTGCACTACTTCGGCGCGGCCTTCGCGGATGTCGCGGACTCGCAGCTCGCCTTCGATCCCTTCGTCGTCGAGGGTCTTCAGCGTCCCCAGCACGGTCTCGGCAGCGGCGGCATGACCGAAGCGATGGGCGACGTTCAGCCGCCAATGCCAGTCAGCCCGCGAGTACGGCTGCACGTTTACCTGGACGAGGATCACCGCGGCCTCCACGTAGCGCGCCTCGTCCTCGATCCGCAAGTCAAGCTGCAAGTCCGTCCAGTCGCTAGGCAACGATTCGACGATCTCCTCGAACATGTCAGCCAGGGGCACCCCGAGAGCGTATCCGTCGGCCAATTCATCGGGGTTCCACTCAAGCTGAGCGCATAATTGGCCGATGGGCGAAACAACGGACTTAGCGGACGTTTTGACGTTTTGACGAGATTTACGACCAACCTCCGATCGGTCGTCGCCGGGCGGCGAGGACGGGGCACGCCCGAAGAGCCGATGCTCTCCGATCCGCTCACCGGGCTGGCCAACCACCGGGGCTTTCACGAGCGACTTTCGGACGAGCTGGAGCGGGCGCGGCAGACAGGACTGCCGCTGGCTCTGGTGAGCGTCGATCTCGACGACTTCAGGCTGATCAACGACACCCACGGCTACCCGTACGGCGATGACATCCTGCGGCTCGTCGGAGCCGAGCTTCGCTCCTCCATCCGCTCAACGGACATCGCCGCGCGCGTCGGTGGCGAGGAGTTCAAATTGATCCTGCCCGACGCCGGAGATGCGCGGGCTCAGGCGATCGCCAGGCGGGCTCGGTCCGGGGTTGCGTCGATATCTATTCCCGGCGCCAAGCTCAGCTGCTCCGCCGGAATCGCGATCTACCCCGCCGACGCCGGGGACTCGTCGACGCTGGAGCAGCTCGCCGACGGAGCGCTGATGTGGGCGAAGCACGCCGGCAAGGATCGAACCCGCCGCTTCGACGCCGACCACGGACCGCCCGCCTGGGGCGTCAAGCAGCGCGCCGAGATCACCGAGTTGCTCGACAACCCGCAATCCATCGTGCCCGTGTACCAGCCCGTGGTCGAGCTCGCCACCGGTCGCGTGGTCGGCTACGAGGCGCTGGCACGGTTCCCGGTTGCGCTGCGCCTCGTCGAGACCTGGTTCGTGCAAGCGCACGGATGCGGCCTCGGCGCGGAGCTGGAGGCGGCGGCGATCCGGGCCGCCCTGGAGCCACTCGGCCGCCCCTACGGAACCCACCTGGGACTGAACATCAGCCCCTCGGCCCTCTCGTCGCCGGTCGTCCACGAGGTGCTGCCGCGGGATCTCGACCAGGTCGTGATCGAGATAACCGAGCACGAGTTCGTTGCCGACGACGAGGCACTGACGAAGGTGCTCGCCGAGCTCCGCGAGCGCGGTTGCCGGATCGCGATCGACGACGCCGGAGCCGGCTACTCGGGCCTGCAGCAGCTGATGGGGCTGCGCCCGGACATCGTCAAGCTCGACCGGACGCTGACCCAGGCGATCAGCACCGACCCGGCACGGATGGCGCTGGTGGAGTCCTTCGTGCGCTTCGCGGAACGCACCGGCGCAATCGTCTGTGCCGAGGGAATCGAGAGTCTCGACGACCTCGCGATCCTGGCCGATCTGGACGTGCAGTGGGGTCAGGGATTCGCGCTTGCCCGGCCGGCCCCCCCTTGGACGGAGGTGAGCGCCGGCGCCGTGCACACCTGCCGCGAGGCTCTGTCTGACGCGCTGCAGGCGCGCGCCACGGGCGGACGAAGAATCTTCGCCGGCGATCGCCAGCTGGAGCACCTCAGCGCACGCATTGCCGCGGCACGCTCGCGGCGCGATCTCGAGCAGACGCTCGGCCTGGTCGCCGCTGAGCTGAACGCGAATGAGGTTTCCCTCTCTCGGTGGGATCCCGAGGAGGGCATTGTCGAGACCCTGGCGGAGACCGGAGCCCACGCCCACGAGTTCCGGTTCGCGCTCAGCGACTTCCAGCTCACGTCTCACGTCCTGCGCGACCAGGTGGCCGTGCAGGTGATGGTGAGCGATCCCGAGGCGGATCCGGCTGAGGTCGCATTGATGCTGGACCTTGGACAGCGCACGCTGCTGATCGTCCCGGTCGTCGGCATTGGCGAGAGCCTCGGAGTGTTGGAGGCCTACAGCACCGCCGAGCGCCCGTGGACCCGGACGGAGATCTATCGAGCGCGGATCATCGCCAACCAGTTCGCCTCAGTGATCCACACCTTCTTTCGCGCCACTAGCTCCGAGTGACCACGATCCGCTGGGCCAGCTCTGCGCCCACCGAGTGCAGCTCACCCCCGACCTCGACCAGCAGCGAGCCATCGAACGGCTCGCGCTCTGAGATCGACAGCTCGGTCCCGGGCCGCATTCCCCGCTCGGCCAGGTAACGGAGCATCTCGGGGTCGGCGTCGGAAACCCGGCTCAACGTTGCCCTCACGCCCGGCGCCAGGTCGGCGAGTGAAGTCCCGTCGGACCCCTCGATCGCCAGCTCGGGACTGGGGATCGGGTCACCGTGAGGGTCGACGCTGGGATTCCCGAGCGCCGCGGCGATCCGCTCCTCCAGTTCCTCGGAGATGTAGTGCTCGAGCACCTCGGCCTCGTCGTGGACACGGTCCCATGGCATTCCGAGCACCTCGGCGAGGTATGACTCGATCAACCGGTGGTGGCGCAGGACCTCGATCGCAATCCGCCTTCCCGATTTGGTCAGCGTCACCCCCTGATACGGCTCGCGCTCGACGAGGCCCAGATCGGCCATCCGCTTCAGCATCGCCGTCACCGAGGCCGGCGAGACGCCGAGCCGGCGGGCGACGTCGGAGTTGGAAACCGGGCCACCGCCGCGGCGCTCGAGAGCGAAGATGGCCTTCGCGTAGTCCTCGACCGCGACGGAGGTGGGCGAGCCGGCCTCGGCCCGCGGACCGTGGTGCTGACCGCCTGCCATCGGAACTCGCTGGTTGGAAATCGACACCGGGCGCTCCTCAGATCGTGATCAGCAGGCCGGTTGCGTACAGCGCAAGCGCCCCGGCGATGATTCCGATGACGCTGCCCGGGTGCAGCGCGTCGCCGCGCTCGTCGCGCATGGTGGGCCAGAGCTGCTGGACCACCTGGATGATCGCTCCGACGCCGATTCCGAGCAGCAGCGCCGACAGCTCCGGGTTGTATACGGAGGCGCCGATCACGGCGCCCAGAATCGCCGGGGCGCCGGCGATCAGCCCGAGCGCCAGCAGACGGCCGAGGCCGGGGCGCTGGTTTGCTCGGGATAGCGGCGCCACGATCGCGAGGCCCTCGGTCGTGTTGTGAAGCGCAAAGCCGACGACCAGGAACGCTCCCAGCGCGAGCGCCCCGATCGAGTACGCCGCCCCGATCGCGAGGCCCTCACCGAGGTTGTGCAGCCCGATCCCGATTGCCACCATCAGTGCCAGCCGTCCCTCGCTCGCGCCCGCAGCCCGCGCGTCGCGATTGCGAGCAGCCAGATGGCGGTCGACGCCGACCAGCGCCAGGTACGCCGCTCCCGCTCCCAGCAGCAACAGCTCCACCCCGCCGAATGCGCCCGAGCTGGCGCTGCCGAGCTCGATCCCTTCCAGGGTCGCATCAACCGCCAGGAAGGCGAGCAGGCCGATCGTGAATGCCATCAGGATCCGCATCCAGTTCTGGCGGATACGGCGCAGGAAGGGCAGGAACAGCATCCCGAGCGCGACCGGAATCACGCCGACGTAGGTCCCGAGCACCGCCATCAGGCCGAAGAAGCCCGCATCGGCCTGCGGCGACTCGACCGCGACCTCGATCTCGTGCTCGATCGTCGCTCCGGTCGACGTCAGGATCGAGACCGCGTAGGGCGAGCCCTCCTGCCAGGGGTAGCTGAGCGTCAGGGTCTCGCCCTCGAGGCGCCCGAGGGTGAGCTCGTCAGCGCTGAAGTCGACGTAGGCGTCGGCGACCGAGACCTGAGCGATCTCGACCGGGTCGGGACCGGTGTTGCGAACGACGAGATCGATCTCGCCGGGGCGCAGAACCGTCCGCTCGACGGCAAGCTCCTCGATCGGTGGACCGGTGCGCTCGCCGAGGCCCGGCGCGTCGAAGGCCCCGAATGCGATCACCGCGGCGGCGATCAGGGCCAGAGGCGCCGCGATCAGAATCCAGGTGGGGACGTTGCCGCGCGAGCGCTGGCGCTCGTCGGCGGCGGGAGCGCGGGCCTCCATCACGAGACCTCGAAGAAGCCCATCCAGCCGAGCTCGGCGAACTCGGTCTTGTGGGCGTGGAACATGAACTCGCCGGGATGCGGAAAGCGCAGTTCGCAGATGCCGCGTTGAGCCTGGCCCTGGACGATGATGTCGGTGAACTCGGTCGGCGTCAGCGAGGTGCCGGTGGGGAAGTAGTTGAAGAAGTTGCCGTGGATGTGGAACGAGTTGATCGGGTCGTACTCGAGCGTGTTGGCGAGATAGATGCGGACGAGCTCGCCGCGCCGCACCTGCACGGGCTCGTTCACGTAGTGAAAGGCGACCGTGTTGACCGCGTAGACCTGGTTTCCCTCGGCGTCGAAATTGGTGTTGAAGCCGTTCATCACCATCATCAGCTCGTCGGCTTCCTCGCGCCCCTGTTTCGGATCGACGATGAACGTGCCGTACAGGCCGCGTGCGATGTGCTCAGCGAGCGGCCCGGTGTGGCAGTGGTAGAGGTGGAGGCCGAACGGCTCGGCCTCGAACTCGTAGGTGGTCGCCCCACCGGGCTCGATGATGCCGGCGCCGAGGCCCGGCACCCCGTCCATCTCCGACGGATGAAGCCCGTGGAAATGGATCGTGTGCGGGTGCTCGGAACTGTTCACGAACCGAACCCGAAGCCGCTCCCCCTCGGTGCAGCGCAGGCTCGGGCCCGGAACGCGGCCGTTGTAGGTCCAGGCCGGATAGCGAACCCCGGGGGCGACCTCGATCTCCTTGTCCTCGGCGACAAGCGTCCACTCGCGGAGCGTGCGCCCGCTCGCCATTCGGCGCGAGCGCCCGTAATCGAAATCGCGCAGCAGCTCGGTCGGGTTGAAGCCGTTGGCGTCATGGTCGACCACCGCCCCCGCCCGAAACGTGGGGCCGCCAGCCCCGCCGCCGTGCGCAACGGCCATATCGGCGCCGTGCGTTGCGGCATGCTCTCCCGCAACCGCCGCCGAGGTGCCCCCGTGAAGCCCCCGGTGCGGAATCAGCTCGTGCAGCACCGGCAAGGACGCGCCCGCGGCAGCTGCGCCGCCGAGCAGCTTCCGCCTGCTCACCTTCCGATCTGTGGCCATCAGACTTTTAGCCTCATCTAAATTCGAATGTAGAGTAGCCGAAATTATCAGCGGCAGTTGCACCCCGCTCTTACACTCTCTTCATGGCGACCGCACGCACCAGCGACACCGTCGAGCTCGACGGGCAGTACCGGCTCCTGCGCGAGCAGGCGGGGCTCGTCGATCGCTCGGAGCGCGGCGTGCTCGTGGTCGGCGGCAGCGAGGCGGCGGAGTTCGTGCAGGGACAGCTGACGAACGACATCGAGGCACTGGGCCCGAACGAAGGCTGCTACTCGGCGTTGCTGGATCGCAAGGGTCACATGCAGGCCGACATGCGGGTGCTGTGCCAGCAGGGGCCAGCCAAATCCGAAAGCCCCGCCGACCGCCGCTACTGGATCGACACCGAGCCCGGCGCGACGAGCGCCGTCCGCCGCCATCTCGACATGTACAAGATCGGCCGAGAGGTGGAGCTCGAGGACGAGTCCGGCAAGTGGGCGATCACCTCGCTGATCGGCCCCGCGGCGGCACAGCTCTCCGGCGTGCCCCCGGTCGCCCCGGAGCACGCCCACCGACCCCACGAGCGAGACGGGATCGAGCTGATCGCCGTTGCCACCGACCTCGGCGTCGATCTGATCTCCGCAGCGGGCGATCGGGATGCGCTGCACGCCTCGCTGGCCCGCGACGGCATCGCCGAAGTCAGCGCCGACGCCGCCGAGATTCTTCGAGTCGAGTCGGGCCGGCCCCGGTTCGGCGCCGAGATGACCGCTGCGACGATCCCCGCAGGAGGCCGGGATCAACGAGCGCGCCGTGAGCTTCACCAAGGGGTGCTACATCGGCCAGGAGACCGTGGCCCGGCTGCACTACAAGGGAAAGCCGAACCGTCACCTGCGCGGGCTTCGGCTCGAAGCCGCCGCCTCCGCGGGGGAGCCGGTGTCCCTGGACGGACGAGAGATCGGCAGCGTCGGGACCGCCTTGATCTCGCCCGCGGAGGGGCCGTTGGCCCTGGCGATTCTGCGCCGGGAGGCATCGCCCGGCGATCGAGTGACGGTGGGTGAATCGACTCCGGCGACGGTCGCCGAGCTGCCGTTCGTTCGCTGACCCGCTCACGGAACGCCGGCGCACACACGACGCGACTGCGTTCAGCTTCCGTGCGGTGGGTTAGGCTCCCGCCCAACGATGGGCAAGGGCCGGCGTCACCTGCTCGCAGTCGCGCTCCTCGCATTCCCGCTGCTCGCATACGGGTGCGGGGGCGACGACCATCCGAACGAGCCTCGGCCCCCCGCGCCGATCGAGATCTCGGCGAGCATCGACGACAAGCGCGTGACGGTGGCTCCGAACCGGTTCGGCGCCGGCCTGGTCAACCTGACGATCTCGAACCAGTCCGATGTCCCCGTCTCATTGACCGTCGAGGGGCCTGTGACGGACGCCAGCAACCCGATCGCGCCGAACTCGGTCGGCAACTTCAAGCTTGACTTCCTCGAGGGCGAGTACCTGGTCACCGCCGGAGAGGAATCGGACGCGAAGGAGACCACGATCACCGTCGGTCCCGAGCGCCCGAGCGCGCAGAACCAGCTGCTGCTGCCGTAGGCGGGCCGGTGGCCGGCAACCAGGTGTCGGGCGAGGCGAGCGGGAAGATCAGCCGGCGTTAGCCGTCATCACCAGCGACTCGATGCGCAGCAGCTCGGCCTCGACATCGGCGACGATGCCTTCGATTCCGTCACGCGCTGTTTTGGTGCTCTTGTCGATGTTCGTCAGCGCGAGGCGCACGCTCTGGGCTCGCTTCAGGGCCGAACGAGCGGCTTCGGCCGCATCACGGACTCCGGCCGCGTCCACCTCGAGCGAGTGGTCGCGAGTCATCAGCACCCGCAGCCGCGCGTAGCGATAGGCGAGATCGAGTCCCAGGTCGTTGGGCAATTCGGGATCGACGGCGATGATCAGCTTGTTGCCCTCGTACTCGACGAGCTGCTCGCGCCCTGAGGGCACGTTCTCCTCTCCGGCGACAACGAGGATCGCAAAGTCCGCGTCGCGCTCGGCCAGCGCTCCGTTCAGCTCTTCCCAGGCCCTGTTCTTGGACAGCTTCTCGTCCTTGGCCTCGAACACGATCCGGCCCAGGCACGCGCCTTCCGCTGCCCCGAGCTCTACCACCGTGTCCCCCTTCTTCGAACCGCCGGCGCCGCGCTCGTCTCCGACGTGGTGCGCGCTGTCCCCGCGTGAGCTGCCGATGCGGTCGATTGCGTCGTGGACGCGATCCTCGAAGTTCCGGCCCTTGCGGGTTCCGACGGCTTCAGACTCGGCAACGCGGCGCTCCGCGTCGATGCGCTCCTTCAGCTCGACGATCTCCTGCTTGAGCTGGGCTATCACCTTGCGATTCTCTACCCCGTCGGCCTGCTGGCCGCTGCGAAGCTCCTTGTAGACGCGAACCATCGCGTCCTTGAAATCGAACAACGGATTGACTCCGTCCTCGGTCTTGAAGAGCTTCAGCAGTGACTGGCGCTCATCGGCCAGGGCCTCGCTGACCATTGCCTCGATCTCCTGCTGTACGGAGCCGTCACGGCTGGCGTCGAAGCTGAGCGCGATGCGCTCGGCGAGGGCCTGGTCGCCGGCCTCGATGGCCTTGGTCATCCGCTCGCGCAGCACGGACGAGTGACGCTCGAATTCGGCTCGCACGTAGTCGACGTTGGCCGCGGTGACCTCGGAATCGAGCACGCGGGCCCCGATCTCGATCGCCTTCGCGACGGTCTCGGGCGCCGGGCGACCACTCTTCGCGCGCTCGCGCACGACTTTCGCCGCGCGCTCGTCCTCGACGGTCAGCCGCTCGATCACGAGGCGGTCATCGAGCGCGCGGACGGTGCCGTCGGCGGCGTCGCCGTCAAGGGGCAGTTGCTGTCTCTCGGATGCTTCCATTCGGACTCACGAAGGTAGTCGGATCCCCGGACGGGAAGCTGACGGCGATCGAACAGGTCACTCTCAGGATTCGCGCCCCAACCGACCCGAAAGGAGCAACGTGGCCGTAGACGTAGCCGAAGTGTCGAAGCTGGATGTCGAGCCCGGTGAGCTGCCGGAGACGATGGCGGCGTGGGTGATCCGCCAGGAGCGCGAGGGCGAGCCCAAGGACGCGTTCCAGATCGAGGAGATCGAGGTCCCGGAGCCTGGCGCGTTCGAGGTGATCGTGCGCGTGATGGCCGCCGGCGTCAACTTCAACAACGTCTGGGCGGCGCTCGGCAAGCCGGTGTCCGTTTTCGGCTATGGCGATCACCCCGAGTACGGGCACCACATCGGCGGGTCCGACGCCTCGGGGGTCGTGTGGAAGGTCGGCGAGGGCGTCACCAAGTGGAAGCCCGGTGACGAGGTCGTGATCCACTGCAACCAGGCCTCCTACGAGGACGTCGAGGTGCACGGGCTCGACCCGCTCGCGGCGCCGAGCCAGCAGATCTGGGGCTACGAGACCACCTGGGGATCCTTCGCCCAGTTCACGAAGGTCCAGGCGCAGCAGCTGTTGCCCAAGCCCCCGAACCTCTCATGGGTCGACTCCTCCGCCTACGGGCTCACCTACTTCACGGCCTACCGGATGCTGATCGATCGCTGCAAGATCCAAGCGGGTCACAACGTCCTGATCTGGGGCGCCGCCGGCGGGCTCGGCGTGTTCGCGAACCAGATCTGCAAGGCGTCGGGCGCGAACGCCGTCGGGGTTGTCTCCTCCCCGGAGAAGGGAGAGCTGGTGAAGCAGCTCGGCGCCGTCGATTACATCGACCGCAACGAGTTCGGCGAGATGATGCGGACCAAGGAGAACCTCACCGATCGCGACGCGGAGAAGGCACGCTTCGGCGTTTCACGCGCGTTCGGCAAGCGCGTGAAGGAGATCCTCGGCGACGCCCCCGACATCGTCTTCGAGCACGTCGGCCAGGCGACCTTCCCGACTTCCGTGTTCGTCGTGAAGCCGTTCGGAAAGGTCGTGATCTGCGGCGCGACGTCGGGCTACACGCTGGACTTCGACGTCCGCTACCTGTGGATGCGCCAGAAGGAGATCCTCGGATCGCACTTCGCGAACGCTTACGAGTGCACGCGCGCCAACCAGCTGATGGCGGAGGGCAAGATCCGCCCGGTGCTCTCGCAGGCGATGGGCTTCGAGGGCGTTCCCGAAGCGCACCAGATGCTGCACGAGAACCGCCACGCGGGCAAGATCTCGGTCATGGTCGGCGCCACCGACAAGGAGCAGGGCAAGCACGAGGACGGTCCGGGCGCGATCTGGGCCGAGGTCGGGGCCTGAAGCCGTGGCCGACTACGCACTGGTGATCGATTGGCGCATCCATCCGTTCCAGCGGGATCGGTGGCTGGAGGCCTGGCTGCCGGCGGCGGAGCGGGCGATGGCGTTCGGCGCCCGCGGCTGGTCACTGACCCGGTCGATCGACGACCCGCTGCACTTCCGGCAGACGATCCTCTGGGACGACAAGGAGGGCTTCGAGCGCTACTGGGCCTCCGATGAGGTCTCAGCGGCTCGCCAGCAGGTGATGAGCAGCTACAACAAGCCGCTGTTGCCGACCTGGCACGCGGTGATCGCGCACGCCGGCGTCACCGCCGAGGACGAAGAGCTGGTCGCCGAGCAGGCAGAGACCTAAGAAGCTCCGGAACGCCTAATGCTGCTCCAGCGGGGCCAGCGTCAGGCCCGCTGACTCGAGCTGCTCCCAGTACAGCTCGGCCGGCTCGCGAGGGCCGGTCCAGACGATCGCCTGGCCACGGTTGTGGATCTGATCGGCGAAGCCGTAGCCGCTGTCGATCGTCACCCCCGGGATCACGCTCGCGAGCGTGCGCGCGACGTGGTCGAACGTGTTGTGATCGTCGTTGAGCACGATCACGTTCCAGTTTCCGCCCAGCCCGGAGCCCGGGCCGGCGACGCGAGGCCGCTCGACCGTCGTCGTCGACATCTACGGAGTCGGAACTTGGACCTGCAGGTCGTCGAACCAGGCGCTGACGGGATCGCTGGTCTTCGCCTCGGTGACGAGCTGAACTGTGATCCGGCGGCCCTCGAGCTCGGACGGGTTCGGGTCGGTGACCGTCTCGAGCTTGAACTTGTTCACCTTCACCTTGATCACGTCCTCATTCGCTTCGATCCGGAGGAAGTTGCGATCGCCGGGCTTGCCGATCGCCTTGTCGCCGGCCTCGACGGGGAAGCCGTTGGCGTTGGGCTCGCGATGGAGCTCGACGCGCTGATTCGACGGATACACGCGCACCTCCAGCAGGCCGCCGGCGCCGTCGCGAATCGAGATCGCGATGTAGGTCTTCTTAGCGATCGAGTTCGGCAGGTTCTTGTCGAGCTTGGCGGTCACCAGCACCGCCTGGTTGGGCTGCGCGGAGTCGCCCTGGACCGGGACCTTGAGCCTGCAGCGGGCGGGTCCCCCGTTCTTGGCAACCACATCCAGCCGCTTGTTGTTCTTGTCCCAGTTCTTGCGGCAGCCCTTGCCCTCGATCGCAAGCTGCTCGGCCTCGGTGGCGGAGGAGAAATCGTTCGAGTAGACCTTGACGAGCGCCAGCGCGGCAGCGGCGCCGACGCCGAGCACGACAAGCGCCAGCAGCGCCGCCGTCGTCCATCTCCGGGCTGTCCTCGTTCCCTTGGTCATCGTTCGGCATCGGAAGCCTAGCCTCACGACCGGACCGTGGTCGCAAGCCTCCGCTCACCGACAAACACGCCCATCGGGCTCTCGGAGCGGTCCGCGCGTGCGTATATTTGCTCCGTGGGCAGGGTCCGACGCACAGCGCCCGCACTGGTGCTGGTGGCGCTGGCGTGGGCAACCCCGGCCTCCGCGGCGCCCGCGGACACGATTCGGGTCCCGGGGCTCAGCGCCCCCGGCGACCCCCGGGTCGCGATCGTCGTCTCCGACGAGCGGTTGGTCGGCGAGCGCTTCCAGGTCCTCACCGGCTCCGGCAACGTGGTCGGCACGGGCAAGCTGAAGCGAGTCGCCGGATCTGCGTCGCCGTGGAGACACGCGGCGAAGGCGAACGTGAGCACTCCATCGGCGCCCGGCAATTATCGCCTCCGCGTCGGCGGGCTTCAGTCTCCGAAGTGGACGATCGCGGACGGGGCCGCGAGCTCGCTGATCGACCGCGTCACCTCGATTTTCTTCGCCAACGCCGACGGCAGCGAGTTCAACCCCGTGTTCGGCCCCGCCCACCTCAACGACGCGGCGGCGCCGATCGTCGGCGGGCCGACCAACGGCGGCACGATCAACGTCTCCGGCGGCTGGCGCGACGCCGGCGACGCGATCAAGTTCACGGTGACGATCGCCACCTCCTCGCTGATCCTCGACTACGCCGCCGCGCTGGACCCCGCGAACGCCGCGACGTTGACAGCGCTGTCGGATTTCGGGATCCGCTGGCTCGAGAAGGCGCACCCGGCCGGGTCGCAGACATTCATCGCTCAGGTAGGCGGCGAATCCGATCACGAGGGCGGCTTCCGCGACTTCGCCGAGGACGACGCCAACCCGAACCCGGCGTTCTCGCGCCGCAACGCCTACGGCGACATCGGCAGCGGCCCGGCGGGGGCGGCGAGCGCCGCGCTCGCGCTGGCGGCAATCCGCGAAGGCCTCGGCACCGCGCGCGGCGCGCAGCTGCTCACGCTCGCCAAGCAGTGGTATGACCGCGGCAAGGCCGTCTCCGGCTCGGGGCCGGCGCTGGAGGGCTTCCCGCAACCCGGCGGCGACGGCTTCAGCGACTGGCAGGGGTTCATGGCGATGGCCGCGTCGCTCCTGTTCCGCGCGGGCGCCGGCAACGCCAACGGCGATCCCTTCCTCACCGACGCGCTCGGCTTCCTCGGCGCGGCCACCCCGGAGAACGGCTTCTCGCCGTACTTCTCGATCAGCGGCCTCGCGGCGGCCGAGCTCGCCGGCGGCCTGGTCGCGCCCCCGGTGCAGCGCGCCGACGTCCTCAACCTCGCTCAGAGCAAGCTTCGCGACGCGGTGGACGGCGCCGCCTTCCGCGCCGGGCTGACCGCGTTCGGCACGCCGGGCGGCTTCTACTTCGGCTGGGTCTCCGACCACGCCGGCGGCGGCGCGCTGCTCGCCGCGGCGCAGCGCGCCGGCATCTTCGGCCGCGGGCTGGCGATGGCGAGCCTCGCGCGCGACTACCTGCTCGGCCTGAACCCGTGGGGCGCGAGCTTCCTTGTCGGGTCGCAAAAGCGCGAGGCGCACAACCCGCACCACTCCATCTTCCTGAAGGGCAAGCCGTCGGACCTCGGCAACGGGTTCGTGGTCGGCGGGCCAGCGATCGAGTCGCAGTTTGCCGACTTCGGACTGAAGCCCGCGAAGCGCAGCCCGTACGCGCGCTTCAACCCCACCTACAGCGACGACCAGTACGACGACACGGTCGTCTACGAGGATCGCCGCGCCGACTTCATCACCAGCGAGGTGGGGCTCGCCTACTCCGCCTCGGCGATGTTGCTGTTCGCGCTGACGCACTAGCTCTAAAATCAAGACATGAGCGAGCACCGCCTGCCTGAGCGGGATCGCCCCTGGGTGATGCGCACTTACGCGGGTCACTCGGACGCTCGGCGCTCGAACGAGCTGTACCGCAAGAACCTCGCCAAGGGGCAGACCGGGCTCTCGATCGCCTTCGACCTGCCGACGCAGACCGGGTACGACCCGGATCACGTCCTCTCCCGCGGCGAGGTCGGCAAGGTCGGCGTATCGGTCGTCCACCGCGGCGACATGGAGACGCTGCTCGACGGCATCCCGCTGGACGGGATGAACACGTCGATGACGATCAACGCCACGGCGGCGTGGCTGCTGGCGCTCTACGTCGCGGTCGGCGACGAGGCGGGCGTGGAGCGGGCCGCGCTTTCGGGCACGACCCAGAACGACATCATCAAGGAGTACCTCTCCCGCGGCACCTACGCCTTCCCCCCGGGCCCGTCGATGCGGCTGATCGCGGACACCGTCGCCTTCACGGTGAACGAGATCCCGAAGTGGAACCCGATCAACGTCTGCTCCTATCACCTCCAGGAGGCCGGGGCGACGCCGGTGCAGGAGATCGCCTACGCGCTCTCGACCGCGATCGCGGTGCTCGACGAGGTGCGCTCGCGCGGGCAGGTCTCCGAGGCCGACTTCCCGAAGGTCTTCGGGCGGATCTCGTTCTTCGTCAACGCCGGCGTCCGCTTCATCGAGGAGCACGCGAAGCTGCGAGCGATGGCGGAGATCTGGGAGCGGCTCGGCCGCGAGCGCTACGGCGTCACCGACCCGAAGCTGCTGCGGCTTCGCTACGGCGTCCAGGTCAACTCCCTCGGCCTGACCGAGTCCCAGCCCGAGAACAACGTGCCGCGGATCGTGCTCGAGGCGCTCGCGGTGACGCTGGGAAGAGACGCGCGCGCTCGCGCGATCCAGCTCCCGGCCTGGAACGAGGCGCTGGGGCTGCCGCGCCCGTGGGATCAGCAGTGGAGCCTTCGGATCCAGCAGATCCTCGCCTTCGAGACCGACCTGCTCGAGTACCCCGACATCTTCGAGGGCTCGAAGGTGATGGAGGGCCTGGTCGCCGAGCTCGTCGAGGGCGCGGAGGCGGAGATGAAGGTGGTGGCCGACCAGGGTGGCGCCGTCGAGGCCGTTCCGTACATGAAGGCGCGGCTGGTCGAGTCGCACCGCGAGCGGGTGCGGAGGATCGAGGCCGGCGAGCTGCAGGTGATCGGCCAGAACTCGTTCACCGAGACCGAGGACTCGCCGATGACAACCGGCGAGGACGGCGGGATCCTGACCCCTGATCCCGGAGGTCGAGCGGGAGCGGATCGAGGCCGTGGCGAAGTGGCGCGCCGAGCGCGACCAGGCCGCCGTCGATGCGGCGCTCGAGCAGCTCGCCGCGGCGGCTTCAGACGAGGCGGCGAACCTGCTTCCGGCGACGATCGCCGCGGCGAAGGCCGGCGCCACCACCGGCGAATGGGCGCAGGTCCTGCGCGGTGTGTTCGGCCACTACCGGGGGCCGACTGGCGTCGGAGCCGCTGCCGTGGCAGACGGCGACGGGTTGCTGAAGGACGCGCAGCAGAAGGTCCAGGCGCTCGCCGTGCGGATCGGCCATCCCCCGAAGATCCTGGTCGGGAAGCCCGGCCTCGACGGGCACTCGAACGGGGCCGAGCAGATCGCGGTTCGCGCCCGCGACGCGGGCATGGAGGTGATCTACCAGGGAATCCGGCTGACGCCCGAAGAGATCGCCGAGTCGGCGATCCAGGAAGACGTAGACGTCGTCGGCCTCTCGATCCTCTCGGGCTCCCACCTCGAGCTGGTCCCGGAGGTCGTTCGCCTGCTCCACGAGCAGGGCAGCGACGTCCCGGTGGTGGTCGGCGGCATCATCCCCCCGGCCCACGCCGAGCGCCTGCTTGCCGACGGCGTCGCGCGGGTCTACACGCCCAAGGACTTCGACCTGAACCGGATCATGGGGGAGATCGTCGACCTGGTCGCCGAGCGCGCCCCCGCCCCCGCCCCCTCGCCCGCCTGATCCCGGCTCGCATCGGCAACATCCCGCTCCCGGGCGCTAGCCTGGGGAGCGTGAACGAGTCGCTGAACGGCGATCGCAGCGCCTGGCTTCGCTGCTACCGCTGCTGGTCGCAGCGTCTCGAGGCACAGGTTCACTACGACGCGCTGCTGCGGATCGACCCGGAGACCGGGGAGCCCTCCGAGCGAGTCGACGAGGTGCAGGAAGCGGTCGTCCAGTGCCTGGACTGCATGCACGACCAGCCGCACCTGACGGTCGACGAGGGGCGCGTGGTCCCGATCGAGGACCGCTGGGAGCGGATGGTCGCGGGCAAGCCGTTCGTCGCCTCGTGCACGGTGACCGTCGACCAGGACCATGTCGAGGCCTGCTCGGGCCCCGAAGCTGCTGACAGCCTCACCTACGGAGCTTTCGGCGATGCCGGCACGCGCGAGTTCTTCACCCACGTCCGCTTCCACAAGCACGACGAAGAGCGGATCGTCATCCACCTGCTGGTCGAGCTGTACGCGCGCAACGAGGAGGAGGCGTTCGAGGTCCTGGAGAACGCCGCCCGCGGCGTCCTGGAGCTGACCTCGCTGGCCGAGGAATCGCGGCCGCCCGCGCACGCCTCCGGCGAGGCGCACTGAGCCAGGGCACACCCCCGGGCGAGCACGGATAGGCTCCGCGCGTGGCCGGGATCGGCGCCTTCATCTCGGTCGGACGCTCGCTCGACTCGACGCTCGAGCGCGTGAAGCTGGCCGACGAGCTCGGGTTCGACTCGATCTACACGACCCATATCGCCGGCCGCGACTCGCTGACGCTGCTGATGGCCTACGCCACGGTGAGCGAGCGCGCGCGCCTGGGAACGGGCGTGATTCCGATCTTCGCCCGCACCCCGGTGTCGATGGCGCAGACGGCGGCGACAATCGACGAGTACTCCGGCGGGCGGATGGTGCTGGGAATCGGCGTCTCGCACCAGGTGACCGTCGAGAACTGGTACGGAACGAAGATCGAGAAGCCGGTCACCCAGATGCGCGAGTACGCGGGCGCCGTACGGGCGATCCTGCGCGGCGAGCCGCCGCCCGACAGCGAGCGCTTTCCGACGAAGTTCCAGTTCATGGGCTACCAGGCGCGCGCCGAGCTGCCGATCTACATCGCCGCGCTGTCGCCGAACATGCTCCGCCTCGCCGGCGAGCTCGCGGATGGCGTGATGTTGTGGCTGTGCAACCCGGACTACGTGCGCGACGTCATCCTGCCGGCGGTGGCCGAGGGTCGGGAGCGGGCGGGAAAGGACATGGACGGCTTCGACGTCGTCGCGGCGGTGCCGGTGGGTCTGACGGACGACCCCGATGCCGCCCGGGCGGCGTTCCGCCAAGACCTGATCCCGTACGCGTCGTTGCCGTTCTACCGCGAGATGCTCAAGCGGTCTGGGTTCGAGGCTGACCTGGCGGGGTTTGACGAGGGGATGGGCGCTGGGGACGTCGAGGCGGCGAAAGCAGCTCTATCGGATGCATTGCTCGAATCGCTCTCGGGGATAGGCTCCGAAGAGGAGGTGCATGGGGCGGTTCAGCGCTATCGCGACGCGGGGGCAACGTCGCCCTGCATCGGCGGCATTCCCACCACCGACTTCAACGCCTCCCTGGAAGCGGTAGCGAAGCTGATCTGACCGCTCCGAAGCGCGCTTCGAGCCGCCGGTGACGATGGGTAAACAGGGCTCGGACGATCCGCTCCACCACCCGCGACGACCCCGGAATCCAGCGCAACGGGCGCCGAGGGACGAACTGGAGCCGGTCGGTGACGGTGCACACCCCCTCCCCCGCCGGCTCGACGATCCGCTCGTGGCGCCAGCGCGCCAGTGAGAGCATCGTCGAGTCCTCCTGGAAGCGACGGCCGGGCTCGCGTTCGACGAGTTGTAGCGCGTCGTAGTCGACCGGCAGGACTCCGAACAGCTTCACCCAGCTCTTGCCGAGCACCTCGCCGAGAGGGACGTCGTCGACGTTCAGGTCCTCAGCTTCGTCGCGAAACCGCTTCGGCACCGTCATCGACAGCACCGGTCCGAGCTCGTCGTTGACGCCGGCGACGGTCACGACTCGCGCCCACACGTCGGCCGCCGGCGCTGCGACGGACGACGTCACGACCACTTCTCCTGTTGTCTCAAGCATGCCGGGTCACTATACCCCCTAGGGGTATATCGTGCGTTAGGAAAGCTCGGCCACGAGCTGCCGATACAGCTCGAACGCCGGCTTCGGCGTGTAGTCGTCCTCGAGCAGCCCGTAGTGGTGCTGGAAGTTGGACGAGGCGGTGTTGTGGTCGCGGAGGTCGAACCAGCGGTAGTCGGTGACGTTGAAGGTGCCGCGGAAGTCGTGCACGGCGCCGACCATCTCCTCCATCGCGCGAAGCTGCTCGGACTCCGGGCGGCCGGGACCGGTCGGGTAGCCGTTCTCCTCGACCTTGATTGGCACCTCCTCCCCGATCTCGGGGATCGCCATCAGGCAGCGCAGGGTCGTGATCGCGTTCACCATCCCGTCGCGGAAGTCGCCCGGGAGCGGCTCGGCGGGCGGGAACACGGTCCCCGGATAGGCGTCGAGGCCGACCCAGTCCAGCGCTCGCACGAAGCGCTGCCCGCCCGTGTCCCGAAGCTCCTCCCAGAAGCCCTGCTCGCGACCGGGGTCGGTGCGGTAGGCCCAGTTGAAGCCGATCTCGAGCTGGTCGTGGTCAAGCCGGCGCGCCTCCCGCTTCGCCGCGATCACTCCCCGCACGAGCGCCGCGCGCGCTCCGTCGTAGGCGCTGTCGGACGCGTCCGGCGCGATCGGGAAGAAGTTGACCTCGTTCGTGACCTGAAGCGCGACCACGCGCTCGTTGCGCCCGAAACGGCGCACGACCCGGCGCACGAAGCCGAGCCAGCGCTCGATGTCGCCCTCCTGCTCGGGCGTCGGGTGGTAGCGCAGCTGAAGCTCGACCAGATAGCCGCGACGGGTGTAGCGGCGCGCGAGCCGCTCGAAGCGATCGATCCCGTCGGGCCCATAGGACCAGAAGAAGCGGTTCAGGCGGACGACGAACGGAGCGCCGGCGGTGCGAAGCTGGCGCAGCGCCGCAAGCGTCTGCGCCGGGTCGTCTGGAACGGGCTCCACCCTCGGCCCCAGAGCACCGGCTTCCCCGGCGGGGTTGATCCCGAACCGAAGCGGCGGCCCGGGCTCGATCGGGATTCCCTCGTCGCCCAGCTCGCCGAAGCAGGAGTCGGACCCCTGCGCGCCCGCCTCCGCCACCGGCAACGTCAACGCCAGCAAGAGCGCTGCCATCGTCAGGCCCCCCAACCGGATCATCGCCGGAAGCGTAATCAGGCCGGCGCAGTCCGGCGCCGGGCGGCGGCGCCTAGTCGGCCTCGCCCGGGTTCTTTCGCGGCACCAGCACCGCGCGCTTGAACTCTGCGACCAGCTCGCCCGTCTGCTTGTAGACGCGCGTGTGAACCCGGACCACACCGCGGTCCGGCTTGCTCGCGGAGGGCTTCACCTCGAGCACCTCGGACTCGCAGTAAAGGGTGTCGCCGTGAAACACCGGCGCGGGGTGGCTGAGCTCGTCGGTCGCCAGGTTGGCAATCGCCTTCCCGGAGACGTCACCGACCGTCATCCCGACCGCCAGCGAGTAGACCAGCGGCCCAACGACGACGTTCTTGCCCTGCTGCGACTCCGCCGCGTAGACGTCGTTGATGTGCAGCGGGTGGTGGTTCATCGTGATCAGGCAGAAGAGGTGATCGTCCGCCTCGGTGACGGTCTTCGCGGGCCAGTGCTTGTACACGGCGCCGACCTCGAACTCCTCCAGATAGCGCCCATACTGGCGCGCCCCGGAGGCCTCGCGGCCCGCCTGGTCGGTGATCAGCTCGTGCGTCTCTGTGTCGCTCATGCTTCCTCTCTAGTGTGACTAAGCGGCCGGGGAGTCTGGCAGCTTGCGCAGCACTGCGATGAACTCGTGGTGGTTCGGCTCCAGCGCCTCGGGCTCGAACGGAAACCCGAGCCGGTCGCGCAAATGCTGCAGCAGCTCGCCGAAGCTTTCTCGCGTCCAGACGTGGAAATGAATGCTGTATCCGCTCTCGCGAACCCGCTCGGCCTCGCGCTCGGCCGCGTCCCCCTCCATCCGCTTGAAGTACCGAGCGAACTCCAGGTAGTGCTGATCGCGCGACGAGGCGGGGCCGTCGCGGTGGTCGCGCAGCAGGTGCTCGATCTTGGTCAGCTCCCGACCCGAATCGAACGTGTAGCGCTTGTCGGGCACGGCCATGAACAGGATTCCGCCGCCCCGAAGCCGCTCCAGATGGGCGGCGATCGTCCCGATCGGGTCCTCGGTGTGCTCGATGAAGTGGTTGGCGACGATGAAGTCGAGCGACTCGGGTTCGACCGAGTCCAAGCCGCTCGCCGTCGTCGATCGCGTCCACTGAGGTGAGCGGAACACCCTCGAGCTCCGGATACTCGCACCGCAGCTCTTCCACGCCGAGCCGGTCGATGTAGCGGACCGAGACGCCGCGCGGGAGCCGCAGCGGCTCGTTCAGCGGCCCGACCTCGATCCCCTCGCCGCGGATGTACTCCCGCGCCAGCCGGCGGCGCCGGCGTCGAAACCGCCGCGGCCGCCGAAGCAGCGTCAGTGGACCTTCTTCAGGCGGGCGCGCGCTTCGGTGCGCTCGACCACCTGGGCGAGAAGCTTCTGCACCTGGGGATCGCCGCCGACCTTGATGTGGCCGTGCTCGTACGCCTCGCGCCAGTGCTTCAGCTTCCCGTCCGCCGCCAGCTCGTTGAAGTGCGAGCGCGGCATCGCGACCTCGAGCCGAGCGTCGGCGGGCTCGCCCTTGGTGATCTCCGGGCCCGGCACCCCGACGCTGTAGACCTGGACGTCGCCCCGCCCCCTCAGCTCCAGCCGGATCAGCAGCTTCAGCTTTGCCAGCGCGGGCAGCTCCGCCTGCAGGCGGTCGACTGCGGTCGCGATCACGTCCTTTGTCGATTCAGCCATTGCCGCCGTCCTAAATCGGGTGTCGCTCCAGCAGCTTCTTGCCGATCACCATCTTCTGGATCTCGGAGGTGCCCTCGCCGATCAGCAGCAGCGGCGCGTCGCGGTAGATGCGCTCGATCTCGTACTCCTTCGAGTACCCGTAGCCGCCGTGGATGCGCAGCGCCTCCTCGGCGTTGGCATGGGCGGCCTCGGAGGCAAACAGCTTCGCCATCCCGGCTTCGAGGTCGGAGCGCTCGCCGGCGTCCTTCATCCGTGCGGCCTTCAGCGTCAGCAGCCGAGCCGCCTCCAGGCGGGTGCCCATCTCGGCGAGCTTGAAGGTGATCGCCTGGTGCTGGGCGATCGGCTTTCCGAAGGTCTTGCGCTCCTGCGAATAGCGCAACGCCAGCTCCAGCGCGCGCTGGGCGACGCCGACGCCGCGCGCGGCGACGTTCACCCGACCCACCTCGAGCGCGTCCATCATCTGGCGAAATCCCTGGCCGAGCCCGTCGGGCCCGCCGAGGATGCCGTCGTCGCCGACCTTGAACCCGTCGAAGACGAGCTCAGTCGACTCCACCCCCTTGTAGCCCATCTTCTTGATCTTCGGAGGGATCGTCAGGCCCGGAACCTGGTCGGCTCCGGGCTCCTTCTCACAGATGAAGCAGGTCATCCCCTTGTACGGGGGATCGGCCTTGGTGTCGGTCTTCACGAGCACGAAGACGACGCCCGAAAGCAGCCCGTTCGTCACCCACATCTTCTGCCCGTTGATCTCCCACTCGCCGGCGTCGTTCTTTGACGCGGTCGATTTGATCCCCTGGACGTCGGAGCCGACCTCGGGCTCGGAGAGCGAGAAGGCCGCCCGGATCTCACCGGTGGCCATCTTCGGGAGGAGGTTGTCCTTCTGCTCGTCGGTGCCGAACTTCATCAGCAGGTAGGAGCCGATGAAGTGGGTGTTGACGACGCCCGAGATCGAGATCCAGCCGCGCGAGAGCTCCTCGACGATCATCGCGTAGGTCGTCAGGTCGAGCCCCATCCCGCCGTACTCCTCGGGGATCGTGACCCCGAACAGCCCCAGCTCCTTCATCTGCTCGACGATCGCCTCGGGGAACTTGTCCTCGTGGTCGAACTCCTCGGCGACGGGGAGGATCTCCTTGTCGACGAACTCGTGCACCATCTCGGTGATCGCCTTCTGTTCGTCGGTCTTGTCGGTGTACGCGGATGTCGCTACTGCCATCGCTCCTGGTTCCTGGTTGTCGAATTGGGGTGGGAGGATACTTCCGGTCATGCCCGCGCAGGCTCCCCTGTTAGGTTCGTGCGGTCATGGGGGTCGGCCGCTCACGCACGTTCCTGACCACCGATTGGCTCAACCTGCTCGGCGTCACGTATGCCGTTGACGAGAGCCTGCTTGTCCCACACCTGCCGCGTGGCACCGAGATCGACAAGCTCGATGGTGCGTCGCGGGTCAGCCTGGTCGCATTCGAGTTCCGCCGCACACGCGTCCGCGGCGTCGCGATTCCGGGGCATGTCAACTTCCCGGAGATCAACTTGCGCTTCTATGTCCGGCTGGGCGACAAGCGAGCGGTCGTATTCATCCGCGAGCTCGTCCCGCGTCCCATGGTCGCGCTGGTGGCGAGGTTGTTCTACAACGAGCCATACCGAACGATTCGAATGCGCGAGACCGTGGTCGCGCCCGGCGGCGCTTCGCGAGAGCAGCTTGCCGTCCGCCACGATTTCGGGGCCGGACTTCGCAACCGGATCGAGGCGGTCGCGAATCCGATTGCGGTGGAGCCGGAGCCGGATTCGGCGGAGTACTGGCTCACCCACCACGACCTCGGCGTCGGCACCGGGCGCGACGGCCGCACCCGCAGCTACCTGGTCGAGCATCCGGTGTGGGCGTTGCACGAGGTCACGGAGTTGAGCATCGAGGTTGATTTCGCCGGGATCTACGGCGAGCAGTGGGGCTTCCTCGCCGACACGGAGCCTTCCCACGTGACCCTCGCTGCCGGCTCGGAAGTTCGGATCGCGCCGCCGGAAACCGTCGCCTCAGCCAGCCTGAGCCGAGCCCTTCGGGTCAGCTAGGCCTCGTCGTCAGCCAGCAGCGCGTAGAGCTTGCGGCGCGCGTCGGTGAGGATCTCGACGGCCTGGTTCACCAGTTCCTCGGTGCCGGCCTGGCCGACCTGCATCGCCGCGCCGCCGAGCTGGAACGCTGCTCGCCGCAGCCGATGATGTGGTGAGCCCTCGTCGTCGCCGTGCTCCCAGGGCTTTCGCTCCGCGTCGCCCTTCGCCGCTTCGCGGCCGGCATCGGTGAGCGAGAAGACGCGCCTGCCGTCCACTTCCTGGGCGCTGACGAGGCCCTCGTCGGCGAGCAGCTGCAGCGTCGGGTAGATCGACCCCGCGCTGGGTCGCCAGCGACCGCTGGTCTTCGCCTCCAGCTCCTGGATCATCTCGTAGCCGTGCATGTCGCGCTCGTCGAGCAGGCCGAGGATCGCGCTGCGAACGTCCCCCCTGCGCGCCCGATGACCGCCGTAGGCGCCCGGCGGGCCCCATCCGCCCGGCGGGCCAAATCCTCTCCGTCCTCTGCCGCCGGCCCAGGGTGGCCGATGTCCACGGTGCATTCTCATCCCTCCATTCGATCGTTCAACAAGTATCGCGATATATCGTAACAGCTCGCGATCGTCCGGCCCCGGACGCTCAAGGCTGCGATAGGTTGAGCCCGCCCGTGTCGTCGAACCTGGATGCAATCGCCCCGCTGTTCGAAGCGTTCCTCGAGGAGGGCGTGCGCGCCGGCGATCGCGAGTGGCTCGGCCCGCAGGTGCTCGCTGCGCTGAATGAGCTTGCCGACCCCAATCTCGAGGTGGCGATGATCGGTCCCGACCCCGCCTTTCGGCAGGACCGCAGCGGCCCGTCCGGCTTCGTCGAGGCATGGGGTGACTGGCTCAGCCCATTCGACACATTCAGGATGGAGGTCGACGAGATCATCGATCGCGGCGATCGGATCGTCACCCTGGTTCGGCAGTTCGCCACCCCGGCCGGCGGCTCGATCGAGATCGAAAACGTCGGCGCCGCGATTTGGTTCTTCGAAGGAGGGAAATTGAAGCGGGTGGAGTTTCACCTCGATCGCGAAGCCGGGCTGCGAGCTGCCGGTCTGGACCCTGAGCCCTGATCGCCGGGCATGGGCAACTTTCGTCTCCCCATAGGGTTCAAAAGGGCAGATGAGGGCCCGGTCGAGAGTTAGCCTGTGGAGCGCCGCGACGCTCGCATCCACGATCGTCCTGCTGGGGAGCGCCCCCGCCCACGGCGCGTTCGGGGTTGTCTCCCATCTCCCGGGCTTTGGGACGTCAGCCCTCAACCTCGGGGGGCTGGCGACGGACGCAGCCGGCAACGTGTACGTGCTCGCCGACGTCCGCGTCCGCAAGTTCGACCCCGCCGGGACCGTGCTCGCCGAGTGGGGCGCGAGTGGAATCGGAGACGGCCAGTTCCGCGACCCGTCGGGGATCGCGGTTGACCCCTTCGGGAACGTCTACGTCGCGGACAGCGGCAACGACCGGATTCAGAAATTCGACGCGAACGGGGTTTTCCTCGGGACCCTGGGAGGCCCGGGCGCCGGCGACGGGCAATTCGACAATCCGAGCGCTGTCGCCACCGACGCGGCGGGCAACCTGTACGTCGCCGAGATCGGCAACGATCGCGTCCAGAAGCTCGATCCGACCGGCGCCTTCCTCGCGAAATGGGGAAGCGCCGGGTCAGGTCCGGGACAGTTCGCGGATCCGTTCGGGATCGCGGTCAGCGGCGGCGGCGTGTACGTCGCCGACACGGGCAACGACCGCATGCAGCAGTTCACGGCAGACGGCGCGTTCGTGCGCGAGTGGGGTGCCACGGGTGCCGGCCCCGGCCAGTTCGAACGGCCGCAGGATGTTGCGACGGGTCCAGAGGGCGTGTACGTCGGTGACAGCGGCAGCAACGCCCGCGTCCAGGTCTTCTCCGCCGACGGCGCCTTCAGCCGCGAGTTCGGCTGCCACGGGCTCGCGGCGGGGGCACTCTCGTCGGTGTCGAGCCTCGGCGTCGATCCGTTCGGCAGCGTCTACGTCGGCAGCTTCACGACGGTCACGCGCCTCATCCTCCCCAACGCTCGGATACAGAAGTTCGGCGACCCGGGCGCCGCGCTGCCGTGCAAGCAACTGGAGGTCAGCGAACCGATCAGGCAGGTGCCGCGCCGCCTTCGAATCCACATCGAGTGCCCGGCCCAGCCGTGCGAGCTGACGATCACGGGCGAGGCGCGCGTACGCGATCGCGAGGCGAAGCTGCAGGAGGTGGAGCGCTCGGTGCCGGCCGACGGCGAAGCGACGATCCCGCTTCGGTTCCTGCGCCCCGGTGTCATCCCCCGATTCGAGGAGCTGCTCGAGAAGCGCAAGCTGGAGAGGAACAGCCGCGTAGTCGTGAACGTGCTCACCGCCGCCGACCCGACCAACAACTACGCCTCGAGGGAAGTCGGCTTCAAGCTGCGCTCGCCCGGCGACTGACGGGCCTCACAGCTCCCAGGCGTAGCTGATCGAGCTCCAGCTCGGGTTCTCGCCCTCGTAGAAGCGGTGGGCGTCGGTGCGCGCCTCCCCGCTGTCGAGCTCCAGATGCGTGGCGCCGCGCTCCCGGGCCCAGTCGCGGGCCGCTGCCATCAGCGCGGCGCCGATCCCGCGGGAGCGCTGATCGGGGTCCACGGCCAGGTCCTCGACCCAGCAGCGGCGGCCGAAGCGGACCGACTCGAGGTCCAGGTAGGCGGTGCAGATGCCGGCCAGCCCGCCGTCGGCGTCGGCTACCAGCACCGCCGACTCGACGGCGTCGATCGCGGCGGCGAGGCGCTCGCGGGCGCGGGCCTCGTCCCAGGAGGGCGGACGCGCGCCGGGGGGCGCGAACAGCCACTCGTAGGCACCCACCAGGGCGTCGAGGTCAGCGTGCGCTGCATGTCGAATCGCGGCCGCCACCTTGTCCACGCTAGCGTTTCGGTTTCAGCCGCAGACCAAGGAGACCCCAGACTTGAGAAACCCACGACTGTTCGGCCACCCGCTCGCGATCGGCGCTCCCGATCCGATCATGGAGATCCCGCAGAAGCCGTCGCGGATGATCCACTTCTTCGACCCCTCGAACGAGAAGATGGTCGCCAAGGTGCCCGACATGGCGCGCTCGGCCGACGTCCTGCTCGGCAATCTCGAGGACGCGATCGCGGCCGACAACAAGGAGGCCGCCCGCGCCGGCCTGGTCAAGGTCGGCAAGGAGGCTGACCTCGGCGACACCGCGCTCTGGACCCGTGTCAACTCGCTCGAGAGCCCGTGGGTGCTCGACGACATCGTCACGCTCGTGACCGAGATCGGCGAGAAGATCGAGGTGATGATGGTCCCGAAGGTCGAGGGACCGTGGGACATCCACTACGTCGATCGCCTGCTCGCGCAGCTGGAGGCGAAGGCGGGACTCGAACGGCCGATCCTGGTGCACGCGATCCTCGAGACCGCGCTCGGCGTCACCAACCTCGAGGAGATCGCGACGGCGAGCCCGCGGATGCAGGGAATGAGCTTCGGCCCGGCCGACCTCGCGGCCTCGCGGCGGATGAAGACGACGCGCGTCGGCGGCGGCCACCCCGGATACCGCGTGATCGAGGACCCCGACCCCGACGACCCCGACGCCCCGCGCGCGACCGCCCAGCAGGACCCGTGGCACTACTCGATCGCGCGCATGGTCGACGCCTGCAACTCCGCCGGCATCCTCCCCTACTACGGGCCCTATGGCGACATCAAGGACACGCTCGGCTGCGAGACCCAGTTCCGCGCCGCCTTCCTGCTCGGCTGCGTCGGCGCCTGGTCGCTGCACCCGGCGCAGATCGAGATCGCGAAGAAGGTCTTCAGCCCCCCGCCCGACGAGGTCCTGTTCGCGAAGAAGGTGCTGGAGGCCATCCCCGACGGCCGCGGCGTGCACATGATCGACGGCAAGATGCAGGACGACGCGACCTGGAAGCAGTGCAAGGTGATGGTTTCGCTTGCCGAGATGCTGGCTCGGAAGGACCCGGAGCTCGCAAAGGCCTACGGGTTCGCATCGGGCAACGACTCAGCCGTTGAAGAGCCGGTCGAAGGCGGCGCGGTTCCAAGCGCCGCGCAGTAGGCACGTGAAGCTCGACGCCGAGTTCATCCGCCTGCCGCTCACCTTCGACGCCGGGCGCTTGGCTGAGGAGGTCGCACAGTTCTCCGAGCAGGACTGGCGCGGGCATCCCCAGGATGTTGGCGGCAACTTCAGGCTGCCGCTGATCGCCGCCGGGGGAGATCCGAACGACGACGAGGTGAAGGGCGAAATGGCGCCGACGCCCCATCTGGAGCGCTGCGAGTACCTGCGCCAGGTGCTCGCCAGCCTCGACACCGTGCTCGGGCGAACGCGGCTGATGCGCATCGACGGCAACGCCGAGGCCACGATGCACGTCGACGACAACTACTACTGGGTCGATCGCGTCCGGGTGCACGTCCCGATCGTCACCAGCCCGGAGATCGAGTTCGTCTGCGGCGAGAACACGGTCCACATGCCCGCGGGCGAGGCGTGGCTGTTCGACACCTGGCGGATGCACAACGCGCTCAACCCGACCGGCGAGCGCCGCATCCACCTCGTCGCCGACACCGTCGGATCGGAGGGCTTCTGGCGGCTGGTCCAGGGCGGGGAGCGTCCGTTCGTCGAGGGAGGCGATCCCGCGCCTTCCGAGCACGTCCCCTACGACCCCGGGGCGAGCGCAGAGGTGGAGACCGAGCGAACCAACTTCCCGGTCGTGATGTCTCCCGGCGAGCAGGAGCGGCTGGCCGAGTCGCTGTTCGACGATCTCGACCCGGCGAACGACGCTGAGGCGACTCGACAGCCTGCGCTCCGCCCTGCTGGAGTTCATGCAGAGCTGGGAATCCGCCTGGGAGCGCAACGGGACCTCCGAGGCCGGCTTCCCGGCCTATCGCGACCTCCTTCAGGCCTTCGAGCGCTCGCTCACCGCCCTCGACGGCGAGATCCGGCTCACCAACGGAACCGACGCCGCCAAGATCGCGGGGCGGTGGCTGGTCGAACCGGCGCTCAACCCTGACCTGGCTGCCGCCGCGGTTTAACCGTCCTGCGCCTCGGACCGTCGGGCAAACCTCTCTGGATTGTGGGGTCTATAGCCCCTACAACCCAGAGAGTTTGCGCCAGAGGTCAGCCGAGCCGCTTTTCCAGCGCCTCGAGCTGTGAGCGGATCTCCGCCGGGAGGCGGTCGCCGAAGCGGTCGAGGTGGTCGCGGACCTGGGGGAGCTGGTCGGCGACCAGCTTCGGGTCGACGGTCAGCAGCTCGCGCAGCTCGTCGTCGGTGAGCTCGAGGTTCGAGCGGTCGATCCCGTCGAGCGCCGGCACGAGACCGATCGGCGTCTCCACGCGTCTCGCCCTCGCCGCGGCACCGGGAGTAGATCCAGGCCAGCACCCGCACGTTCTCGCCGAAGCCGGGCCAGATGAACTTGCCGTCGGCGTCCTTGCGGAACCAGTTGACGACGAAGATCTTCGGCAGCTGAGCATTGCCGTACTTATCTGCGTGCTCGCGACCGAACTTCAGCCAGTGGCCGAAGTAGTCGGCCATGTTGTAGCCGCAGAACGGCAGCATCGCCATCGGGTCGAAGCGCAGCTTCCCGACCTCGCCGGCGGCGGCGGCCGTCGTCTCGACCGACATCGTCGAGGCGAGGAAGACGCCGTGCTCCCAGTCGAACGCCTCGCTGACCAGCGGCACGGTCGTCGCTCGCCGCCCACCGAACAGGAAGGCGTCGATCGGCACCCCGGCCGGGTCCTCCCACTCGGGCGCGATCGAGGGGCATTGCGAGGCGGGGGTCGTGAAGCGCGAGTTCGGGTGCGCCGCCGGATCCTCAGAGTCGGGCGTCCATTTGTTGCCGTGCCAGTCGATCGCGTGATCGGGCGGCTGCTCGGTCATCCCCTCCCACCACACGTCCTTGTCGTCGGTGAGCGCGACGTTGGTGAAGATGGTGCCGCGCTCGATCGTGTCCATCGCGTTCGGGTTCGTCTTGTAGCCCGTGCCCGGCGCGACGCCGAAGAAGCCCGCCTCGGGGTTGACGGCGTACAGACGCCCGTCCTCGCCCAGCTTCATCCAGGCGATGTCGTCGCCGATCGTCTCGGCGGTCCACCCCTCCATCGTCGGGATCAGCATCGCGAGGTTGGTCTTCCCCGACGCGGACGGGAACGCCGCCGCCATGTAGCGGGTCTCGCCCTCGGGCGAGGACAGCTTGATGATCAGCATGTGCTCGGCGAGCCAGCCCTCGTCGCGGGCCATCACCGAGGCGATTCGAAGCGCGAAGCACTTCTTGCCGAGCAGCGCGTTGCCGCCGTAGCCGGAGCCGTAGGACCAGATCTCGCGCGCCTCGGGGAAGTGGACGATGTACTTGTTCTCGGCGTTGCACGGCCACGGGACGTCGGCTTCTCCCTCGGCGAGCGGGGCGCCGAGCGAGTGCACGCATGGGACGAACTCGCCGTTCCTCCCGAGCACTTCGAGCGCCCCCGCGCCCATCCGGGTCATGATCCGCATCGAGACGGCGACGTACGCCGAGTCGGTGAGTTGGACGCCGATGTGGGCGATCGGAGAACCGAGCGGGCCCATCGAGAACGGGACCACGTACATCGTCCGGCCGCGCATCGAGCCCTTGAAGAGCCCGTTCAGCTTCGCGCGCATCTCGCCGGGGTCGGTCCAGTTGTTGGTCGGCCCGGCCTGGTCCTCGGCCTGCGAGCAGATGAAGGTGCGGTCCTCGACCCGGGCGACGTCACCGGGGTCCGAGCGCGCGATGTAGGAGTTCGGCCGCTTCGCCTCCGAGAGCGTCTCGAAGGTCCCCGCCTCAACCAGCTCCTGGCAGAGCCGCCGGTATTCCTCCGCCGAGCCGTCGCACCAGTGGATCGAGTCCGGCTGGGTCAGCTCCGCGATCTCCTCCACCCAGGAGATCAGCTTCGTGTTGGAGGTGGGCAGGTCTGCCGCGGCCATGGCCGCGTCGATCGATTCACGCACTTGGGACTCTGGCTCCTCTCTCGGGGTGACTGGAGGCCCCATTCTGTCGCAGCGGACGACGATTGTGGTTCGTAACCAATGATGCTTGTGGGGAGTGGGTAGTCTCCCGCGGCCGCCGATGCGCTTCTACGAGTACGAGTCCAGACGGATAGTCGAGCGGGCCGGGATCCCGGTCACCGACTACGGCTTCTGCACCACCGCCGCCGAGGCCCGGGAGGCCGCGCAGCGGATCGGCGGGCCGACCGTGGTCAAGTCGCAGGTGTTGACCGGCGGGCGAATGAAGGCGGGCGGAGTGAAGTTCGCCGACACGCCCGAGGAGGCCGAGACGCACGCGGCGGAGATTCTCGAGCTGGAGATAGGCGGCCACATGCCGCGTGGGGTCCTCGTCGACCCGAAGGCCGAGGTCGCGCAGGAGTACTACGCAGGGGTCGTCTGGGACGGGACCGCCAAGTGCCCGCTGATCCTGTTCTCGGACATGGGTGGGATCGACATCGAGGAGGTGGCCGAGCAGCACCCCGACCACGTCGGCCGGCTGCACTTCGTCTCTCCCCTGCTCGAGCTGCCCGACTTCCGCGCCAAGGAGGTGATCGCCGCCGCCGGCGTCAGCGGCAGCGAGCTCACCCGCGCGACGCCGATCCTCGCCCGGCTGGCGAGGCTCTTTCACGACTGCGACATGACCCTGGCCGAGATCAACCCGCTCGCGCGGCTCGAGGACGGCAGCTTCGTCGCGCTCGACGCCCACATGGAGATGGAGGACGAGGCAAAGCCGCGCCAGCGGGAGCTGCTCCAGAAGCTGCTCGAGATCGATCCCGCCGACACCCGCGAGCCCTACGAGCCGTCGGACTTCGAGCGCAACGTCAAGGCGATCGACTCCGCCGACCATCGGGGGGTGATCCAGGGCAAGGATCACGGCTTCCACGGGAATCTCGGGCTGGTGATCGGCGCCGGCGGCGGCTCGCTGACCCTCACCGACGCGGTCCGCAGCCAGGGCGGCAAGCCCGCCAACTACTCCGAGATCGGCGGCAACCCGTCGGTGGCGAAGGCCTGCGGCCTCGCCAAGGAGGTGCTGCAGAAGGACGGGGTCGAGAAGATCGCGGTGATGATGTCGATCGTCTCCAACACCCGCGTCGACATCGTCGCCCGTGGCGTCATCAAGGCCTGCCTGGAGCTCGACAAGGACCCCGGCGAGACGATTGCGATCTTCCGCATCCCCGGCGCCTGGGAGGAGGAGGGCTTCAGGATCCTCGACCGCTACGGAGTCGAGTACTGCGACCGCTCGGTGTCTATGTGGGAAGCGGCCGGCCGGGCCGTGGCAAAGATCCAGGGGGAAGCTGCGTGAGCATCCTCCTCCACCCAGACTTCACCTTCATCGTCCAGGGGATCACGGGGCGCGAAGCGGTGAACCTCACACGCGAGTGCCTCGACTACGGCACCGGCGCGAAGATCGTCGCCGGCGTCACCCCGGGGCGAAAGGGCCGCGACGTGCACGGCGTCCCGGTCTTCGACACCGTCGAGCAGGCGGTTGACCACCACGGCGGGCCGATCGACGGCTCGGTCGTCACCGTCCCTCCCGCCTTCACCAAGGACGCTGTGCTCGAGGCGCTGGTCGGCGGGATCAAGCTGATCGTCGTCGTCACCGAGCGCATTCCACGCGCCGACGTCGCCGAGATGGTCGCGATGGCGGACTATCAGGACGCGAGGATCATCGGGCCGAACTGCCTCGGCCTGATCGTCCCCGACGTGATCAAGATGGGCGGCATCGGCGGCCCGGCGAAGGACGCCGCCAAGTCCTACACGCCGGGGTCGATCGGCGTGATGTCGCGCTCGGGCGGGATGACGACCGAGATCTCCTCGACCCTGAAGGCCGCCGGGCTCGGGCAATCGACCGCGGTCTCGATCGGCGGCGACGCGATCATCGGCTCCACCTACGCCGAGCTGATGCCGCTGTTCGAGGAGGACGAGCAGACCGAGGCGATCGTGATCTACACCGAGCCGGGCGGCCGGATGGAGGCCCAGCTCGTCGAGTGGCGCGAGCAGAACGGCTCTGAGCTGCCGATCGTCGCCTTCATGGCCGGCCGGTTCATGGACGACGACGAGATGAAGGGGATGAGCTTCGGCCACGCCGGCACGATCGTCGAGGGCAAGGAGGACACCGCGACCGAGAAGATCGCCCGCCTCGAGGCCGCGGGAATTCCGGTCGTCGAGCGAATCGACGAGATCCCGGATGCGGTCATTGAGCGTTTGGGGGTGGGGGCGTGAGCGAGGACCTGCATGGGGTCTTCATCGCGGTGGAGGTTGACGACGAAGTCGCCTCAGACCCGGAGCTGGCAGCGAAATTGGATGAGGTCTGCCCGGTCGACATCTTCGCCGCAAGCGGCGGAAAGCTCGAGCTCGTCGAGGAGAACCTCGATGAGTGCGTGCTGTGCGAGCTCTGCATCGAGGCGGCGCCACCCGGAACGGTCCGGATCAAAAAGCTCTACGACGGCACAGAGCTGGTTCGCAGCGACTAAACCGCTCGGCACTCTCGAGAAACCGCTCATTGCTCCGGAGAAACCGCTCGCTGCGTGCGGCGCGCGTCAAGGTCGAAGTGCCCAAATCCGATTTAGGGTGCAGGGTGCCCGTCCCCCAGGTGACCATGCCCACAAATTGATCGCTGACGCGCTTGCAGCGTCAGGGACCGCGGCGGCCGTGGCGATTGCGATCCTCGGCGCTCGACAGGCTGCGAGCGAGGAGGGACGCGCATGCCGGGCGTGCGCGTCGGTTGCCGCTGCCGCGGCATTCTGGGCGCTCGGCAGCGCGCAGTGGCTCTTCGGCGCCCAGCCGGGCGACGAGCGGGTGGCGCTCCCATGGCTGGTCAGCGCGGGACTCGCGGGCGTCGCCCTGGTCCAGTATCCGGGGTCCCCACGCGACACCAGCGCCAGAGCTCGAACGCTGGTCGACGCGCTGATCGTAGGTGGGTCCGTGTTGCTGATCGCCTGGCCGGCGGGGCTGGCCGACCAGTACGAATCTGCCTCGCAGGCCCGGCTGACCGTGGCGCCGGCGCTCGCCTTCATCATCGTCGCTGCAGCAGCGATCGTGATGCTGACCCGCGCGAAGCCGTTTGCGCGCCCGGCGCTGCGCTGGGCCGCGTCGGGCTTGACCGCGCTCGCCGTCGCGAGCTCCGCGCTCGCCTGGCTCGAGATGGGTGGGACGGAGGGGGCGGGGCAGGCGTTCTACGCAGGCTGGCTGCTCGGCTGGATCCTGCTTGCGCTCGGCACTCAGCGGGCGGCGGCCTGGATCGAGAAGGCGAGACGAGCTCGAACCCGGCGTGCCCGGGCATCCGAGCGTGCTGATCCCGTCGATTCCGTTCGCCGCCAGCGTGATCGCGGTCGCCGCGAGCGCCATCGACGGCGGGCTGAGCGACTTCGAGATCTGGTGCCTCTCGATTGTGCTGATGCTGATCGTGGCGCGTCAGATCCTGGCGCTGAACGAGAACATCTCCTTCTGGCGTCGCCTGGAGACGAAGCTCGAGGCTCGCGACGCCGCGGTGCGCCGCAGCGAGGCGCGGTTCCGCTCGCTGGTTCAGAACTCCTCCGACATGATCACCGTCGTCGGACGCGACGGCTCGGTCGCCTTTCAGAGCCCTGCGATCCGCCAGGTCCTCGGCTACGAGCCCGGCGACGTCCTCGGCCCCTCCCCCCCGCTCGACCTGATCCACCCCCAGGACGTCCCGAAGCTGATCAACCTCGCCCGCGAGCTGCGCGACTCCCCTGGGACGGACAGACAATTCGAATGCCAGGTCCGCCACCGCGACGGACACTGGCGTCACGTCGAGGCGATCGCCAGCAATCGCACCGAGGACCCGGCCGTCGCAGCGTTCGTGATCAACACCCGCGACATCACCGAGCGCAAGGAGGGACAGCAGCTCACCTACAGGGCGTTTCACGATCCGCTCACCGATCTCGCCAACAGGGCGCTGTTCGCGGACCGGCTCGAGCACGCGCTCAGCCGCCGGGCGCGACACGACAGCGCCCTCGCGGTGATCTTCCTCGACCTCGACGATTTCAAGGACGTGAACGACAGCCTCGGCCACGCGATCGGCGACGAGCTGCTGGCTGCGGTGGCCGCCAGGCTGCGAGATTGCGCCCGCGCCGAGGACACGGTCGCTCGCCTCGGCGGCGACGAGTTCGCGATCCTCGTCGAGGACATCAGCAACATCGAGCATGTGACCGCGACTGCCGATCGGGTGCGTTCCAAGCTGCCGGCCACGGTTCCAGATCGCCGGCAACGAGGTCTTCGTCAGCAGCAGCATCGGCATCGCCCTGACCCCGTTCGGGGGCGAGACGGCGGAGGAGCTGCTGCGTAACGCCGACATCGCGATGTACACGGCAAAGGCGGGCGGCAAGGGCACGCACCAGGTCTTCGAGCCGAGCATGCACGCCGCCCTGCTCGACCGGCTCGGCCTCGAGCGCGACCTGCAACGGGCGGTGGAACGCGACGAGTTCGAGCTGGTGTACCAGCCCATCGTCGCCACCGACAACGGGCATCTCCACGGGGTCGAGGCTCTGCTCAGATGGAGGCACCCCGAGCGCGGCCTGCTCCCGCCCAGGCGTTTCATCGGGTTGGGTGAGAGCACCGGGAGCGATCGGTGCGATCGGCAGGTGGGTCCTGGAGACGGCTTGCCGGCGGGCCGAGGAGTGGGCCCGGGTCGCGGGCGGGGACTTCTTCCTCGCCGTCAACCTCTCCCCCCGTCAGCTTCACGATCCGGGCCTGATCGACCAGGCGGGCGAAGCGCTTCAGCGATCCGGCCTGCCGGCCGAGCAGCTGGTGCTGGAAATCACCGAGAGCGCCCTCGTCGAGCACCCCTCCGCCGCGACCAGCCTGCGCGGGCTCAAAGATCTGGGCGTGAAGCTGGCCGTGGACGACTTCGGCACCGGCCACTCGGCTCTTCACTACCTCCCTCGATTGCCGATCGACATCCTCAAGATCGACCGCGCGTTCATCGCCGGCATGACCGAGGACGAGCGCACGGCGGCGGTGGTCGAGGCGATCATCCCGATGTGCCGCAAGGTCGGCATCACGCCGGTAGCCGAGGGCGTGGAGCGACCCGAGCAGGCGCGCGCGCTGGCGGCGATGAGGTGCCCGCTCGCCCAGGGCTTCCACTTCGCCCGACCGGGCGACCCCGAGCGCATCGACGAGAAGCTCGGCCTGGCCGAGCCGGCCGCGTACCGGGCGAGCGCCACCGCGAGCGTTTAGGGCCGGGCCGAAGCGGACGCGCTAGGTAAGCCCGCCGGGCAGGTCGTCGGTCTTCGTCTCGACCGCGCGCTGGAGTATGTCTCGCAGCGCGTGGAGGTCGGCGTCGGAGAGCTCCAGCAGCGCGGGGGGAGGCTCGGCGAGCGCGCGGTTCAGCGTCTCGCGCAGGCTCGCTCCCTCCGGGGTGGGCGCGATCAGCTTCACGCGGCGGTCGTGGTCGGCCGGCCGGCGCTCGACCAGGCCCTTCTCCTCGAGCCGGTCGACGATCCCGGTGATGTTCGAGTTGTCGCAGTGCATCGCGTTCGCCAGCTCGCCCATCGGCCGCGGCTCGTCGAGCAGTCGGAGGCAGATCGCCTGGCTGGAATGAAGGCCGTGCTCGGCGGCGATCGTCGGGAATCGGGGCTTGCCGTAGATGAACAACAGCCGCGCCATCAGCGCCCACGCCTCGCCGGCGGGGCCACTGGCGTAGCCGCGGATGTCGAGCGCTGAATAGACCGAGGTACTCATTTGAGGGTGATAATACTCTGCTTGCTGGATAGTTGAGTAGTTCAAATATCTATGCTAGCCTGGAATGGGTCGGCAGTCAACCGGAATGGATCGAGGGATGACAGGCAAAGCGAGCGCTGAAGCTGCAAACGGGATCGAAGTCGAGGACCTCGTCCGCGAGTTCAAGAAGGGCCCGCGCGCCGTCGACGGCATCAACCTGACGGTGGCGCCGGGTGAGATCTACGGCTTCCTCGGCCCCAACGGCGCCGGCAAGTCGACCACCGTCCACATGCTGACCACGCTCCTCCCCCCACCGCCGGCACCGCGCGCGTCGCCGGATACGACATCGTCCGCGACGGCCCGTCCGTCCGCGACGCGATCGGCGTCGCTCTGCAGGAGGCGGCGCTCGATCCGCTGCTGACCGGCCGCGAGCACATGCGCCTTCAGGGCGGGATGCACGCGATCCCGCGTGCCGAATCCCGCCCCCGCGGCGACGAGCTGCTGGAGCGAGTCGGCCTCGCCGATGCGGCCGACCGCAAGGTGGGCGGCTACTCGGGCGGGATGAAGCGCCGCCTCGACCTCGCACTGGCGCTGCTGCATCGCCCCCGGATCCTGTTCCTCGACGAGCCGACGACGGGGCTCGACGTGCAGAGCCGGACGGCGCTGTGGGAGGAGGTGGCCGGCCTCGCCTCCGAGCACGGGGTGACCGTGTTCCTGACCACTCAGTACCTGGAGGAGGCAGACCAGCTCGCCGGGCGCGTCGGGATCATCGATCACGGCCGCCTGGTCGCCGAAGGCACGCCCGAGGCGCTGAAGGCCGAGATCGGCCGGCCCACGATCGAGGCGACTCCGCTGGACCGCTCCGACAGCCTCGTTCTCCAGGGCGCGCTGGAGCGCTTCGGCGAGGCGACCCCGTCCTCGGACGGATCGGTCGCCGTTCGCCTCCACGACCGCGGAAACAGCCTCGTCGAAGTCGTCCGCACACTGGATGCGAGCGGGATCGACGTCGGCGAGCTCGACCTGCACGCGCCCAGCCTCGACGACGTCTTCCTCGCCAAGACCGGGCGGCGCCTGGAGGGCGCCCGCGACGGGGGCGATGAGGACGACGAGCGGTGAGCGCAGCGCTCACCCAGGTCGGCTACCTGGCGCAGCGCTCGGTTCTGCGCACGGTCCGCCAGCCGATCATGATCGTGCCGGCGATCGCGTTCCCGCTGATCCTGCTGGCGGTGAACGCCAGCGGGCTCGAGGCGGCGACGAACCTGCCCGGGTTCCCGACCGACAACTACGTCACCTTCGCGATCGCCTTCGCCTTCCTGCAGGGAGCGATGTTCGCGACCATCAACGGCGGCACGGCGCTCGCCACGGACATCCAGCAGGGATTCTTCAACCGCCTCCAGCTGACGCCGCTGCACGGCTCCGCGATCATCTCCGGCCAGCTCGCGGGCGTGCTGCTGCTGGGCGTGATCCAGGCGATCGTGTATCTGTCGGTCGGCCTGCTCGCGGGCGGGCAGTTCGAGGCGGGGCCCGCGGGCGTCCCGGTGCTGATCGCGCTCTCGGTCGCGATCTCGGCCACCTTCGGCGCCTTCGGCCTCTGGATCGGGCTTCGGACCGGCTCCGGGGAGGCGGTCCAGGGCAGCTTTCCGCTGATCTTCATCATCCTCTTCTTCAGCTCGATGACGCTCCCGCGGGACCTGATCCAGAACGACTGGTTCCGCACGATCGCCGACTGGAACCCCGTCAGCTACATGCTCGAGGGGATCCGCTCGCTGTTCATCGACGGCTGGGACGCCGAGGCGCTGGCGCTTGCGTTCGGCTTCTCCGCGGTTCTGTTCGCGATCGCGATCGTCGCCTGCAGCTTCGCGCTTCGATCGCGGATGGAAAGGACCTAGCCCGATGCTGATGACCGCCGCGGGTGAGTTCAGGACGCGCCGTCGATCGCGGTGGACGAGCGCGACGCTGACGGTCGCCTGGCGATCGCTCCACAACCTGTTCCGCAATCCGGCGCTGCTGTTCCCGCCGCTCGTGATGCCGATCTTCTTCTTCGCCGCCTTCGCGGGCGGGCTTTCGGCGGTCGAGAACGTGCCCGGCTTCGACTACCCCGACTACAACACCTTCCAGTTCGTGTTCGTCCTGCTTCAGTCGGCCGCGTTCGGCGGGGTGTTCACCGGCTTCGCGATCGCGGGCGACTACGAGTCGGGGTTCTCGAAGCGGCTGATGCTGTCGACGCGCGATCGCAGCGCGATCATCGCCGGTTATGCCCTGGTCGCGCTGGTCAGGGCGGCTCTGGTGATGGTCGTGCTGGTTGTGGTGGCGCTGGTCGCCGGGGCGGACATCACAGGCAACGGCCTCGACCTCTTCGGGATGTTCGGGCTCGCGCTGCTGCTGAACCTGGCCGCGGTGCTGTTCTCCGCCGGGGTGGCGCTGCGGATCCGCAGCATGCAGGGCGCGCCCTTGATGCAGATCCCGGTCTTCGTCGCCCTGCTGACGGCTCCCGTCTACGTCCCGATCGCGCTGATCGAGGGCTGGGTGCACGCGGTGGCGCAGGTGAACCCGATCACCCCGCTGCTCGAGTCCGGCCGTGGGCTCGCGATCGGCGACCCGGTCAAGGTCGCGCTCGCGTTTGCGGTCGTGCTCGCGCTGGTGACGGTGATGGTCGCCTGGGCGCTGCGCGGGATGCGCAGGGCCGAGGCCGCGGGCTAGCCCGGCGTCAGCCGGAGGAGTCGCTCAGCTGCCACTCCACGTCGCCGTTGTCACCGTTGGTGACCTCGACGTCGATGGTGCCCTCGGTGCCGTCCGCGGCCGTCGCGGTGCACTGGAAGGTGTGCCCGGTCTCGCTCTCCTCGCCACTCGGGCAATCGACTGAGGTGACCTCCGCCCCGGTCTGCTCCTCGATCCCGCTGCCGATCACGCCCTCGAGGCTCTCGTTGTCGATCGTCTTCGAGCAACCGGCGAGCGCGAGCGCGGCGGCTACTGCTGAAACGGCGACCAGAACTCTCATTTGCATCCTCCCTGGGGGCTCGCGGGCAGCCAGTGTGAGTCGCGCGGCAGTATATGGCCGTGAACTTCGCCGTCGAGATCCTCGAGCGCTTTCCGGCCTCGCGTCCCGCGCTGGTCGCGATCGACCGCGACGGCGGCCGGCGCGTGTGGCATTTCGGCGAGCTGTACGCGCAGACGGCGGGGCTTTCGGGCGCCCTGGCGGCCCGCGGCGTCGGGCGCGGGGACGTGGTGATGATGCTCGTCGGCAACCGCCACGAGTGGGTGCTGGCGATGCTCGCCTGCTTTCGGATCGGCGCGATCGCGCTGCCCTGCAACGTGCAGCTGCGCCGCGCCGACCTCGAGCATCGGGTGGCGGCAGCGAACCCGAAGCTGACGATTCTCGACGAGGAGCTACGCCGCCGAGCTCCCTCCCGCGGTCGAGGCGATGACGCTCGCGGAGATCAGGGAGGTGCTCGACGAGGAGCGCCCCCAGGAGCCGCCCGCCGAGCCGGCCGACCTCGGCCCCGGTAGACCCCGCGCTGATCGTCTTCACCTCGGGCACGACCGGTGAGCCGCGCGGCGCCGTGCACCCGCAGAGCTACCTCCCGGGGCAGGCTCTCCAGGCCAAGCACTGGTACGGCGCTCTGAACGGCGAGCTGGCGTGGTGCACTGCCGCCAGCGGCTGGTCGAAGTCCTCGCGCAACTCGTTCATCGCTCCGTGGCTGGGCGGCGCCGCGGCGCTCCTGCACGAGGGGCGCTTCGATCCCGAGGAGCGCCTGGAGCTGATCGAGCGCGAGCGGGTCAACGTGCTGTGCCAGGCGCCGACCGAGTACCGGATGCTCGCCGGCAGAGCGGAGCTGCGCGCGCTCCCGTCGCTGCGGCGACTCCTCTCCGCCGGCGAGGCGCTGGACGCCGAGACCGGCGCTCACTTCAGCGCCGCGCTCGGGCTCGAGGTCCACGACGGCTACGGCCAGACCGAGACCGGTGCGTTGACGGGGATGGGGCCGGGCGAAGAGGTCCGCCCGGGCGCGATGGGCAGGCCGCTGCCGGGAATCGAGGTCAGGGTCGAGGGCGGCGAGCTGCAGATCCGCGCCGCCACCTGCCCCACGTTCTTCAGCGGGTACGTCGAAGGCGGCGCGCCGGAGCTGGTCGACGGGGAATGGTGGGCGACGGGAGACCAGGTCCGCGAGGACGGCGACGGCTACCTCAGCTTCGAGGGACGCGACGACGACATCATCGTCTCCTCCGGATACCGGATCGGGCCGTATGAGGTCGAGTCGGCGCTCGTCAGCCACCCCGCGGTCGCCGAGGCGGCGGCGGTGCCGGCGCCCGACCCGGAGCGGGGCTCGGTGGTGCGAGCGGTGGTGGTGCTGGGAGATGGAGAGCCGAGCGAAGAGCTGGCGCGCGAGCTGCAGGAGCACGTGAAGCGGACGACGGCGCCGTACAAGTTCCCGCGAGTGATCGAGTTCGCCGACGCGCTCCCGAAGACGGCCAGCGGCAAGATCAAGCGAGCTGAGCTGCGGTGAGCGCCGGTTCGGCCTGCGCGCCCCGATGAGGCGCCGACTCGCCAATCTCTCGCCGGCGCAGGCCGCCTTCGCCGGGATCTTCATCGTCACCACGCTCGGCTTCTTCTCGATCGGGGCGACGCTGCCGGTGCTGCCTCGATACGTAACGGGGCCGATCGGAGCGGGGGACGTGGAGGTGGGGATAGTCACCGGCGCCTTCGCCGTCACCGGGCTCGCGGTGCGGCCGTTCGCGGGACGCCTGGCTGACGCTCGCGGACGCCGGCCGGCGGTGCTGCTCGGCGCGTTCCTATCCGTGATCGCGGCGGCGCTCTACTTCGTTCCGGCCGGTGTCCCGGGGCTGGTGATCTCGCGCTTCTTCCTCGGCGCCGGCGAGGGCCTGATCTACACCGCCGGCTCGGCCTGGGTGGTCGACCTCGCCCCTCCCGAGCGCCGGGGGCAGATCCTCGGCTGGTACGGGCTCGCGATCTGGGGCGGGTTGAGCATCGGGCCCGGAATCGGCGAGCTGCTGCTTCAGGCGTCGAGCTTCGAGGTGGTGTGGGCGTTCGCCCTCGCGGCTCCGCTGCTGGGGGCGCTGATCGCGCTCCGGATCCCGGAGTCGTTCCGGCCGAAGCCCAGCGGCGAGGAGCCGGGGCCGCTGATCGCCCGCGAGGCGCTGGCGCCGGGGTTCGCGTTCGCGTGCGGCACCTTCGGGTTCGCGGCGGTGAGCGCCTTTATCGTGCTTCACCTCGAGGAGCGCTCGATCGGCGAGGCGACGCTCGCGTTCACGGTGCTGGCCGCCACGGTCGTGGTGGTCCGGCTGATCGGCGGCAGCCTCCCGGATCGCTTCGGGGGCGCTCGATGCGCGGCGGTCGCGGGTCTCGTCGAGGCGGCGGGATTGGCCGCGATCGCGATCGCCGAGAGCCTTTCCGTAGCGCTGCTGGGTGCGATGGCGATCGGCGGCGCGTTCGCGCTGCTGCTGCCGTCGCTGGCGCTGGTGGCGCTCGATGGGGTGCCGGTGGAACGGCGAGGCGCCGTGATGGGGACCCTGACGGCTTTCTTCGACCTCGGCGTCGGGATCGGCGCCCCGCTGGCGGGGGTCGCCGCGGCCCTCTCGGGCTACGGAGCCGCCTTCGCGCTCGCGGCCGTGGTCGCCCTGGGGCTGACGGCTCTGTCTCTGCGGGTCGCCCGCCAGGGCCGGCTTGGCTTTGCGCCGTCCGCTGCCTGAGCCCGGGGATACGGCGAAACGCCGATCGGCATGCGATACCTTCGCGCGATGGCTGAGCGCGGCTCGTCGCCTCATCCAACCGCGGACGGCGACGAGCGAGGGGAAAAGCAAACGGGGATGACCCGCCGTGCCGTCCTGCGCGACGGCTCGGTGGTGGCGCTCGCAGTGCTCGCTTCGGGACCCGTCTCGGCGTTCGGGAACGTCGCCGTCGCAATCACGTCCGGAGGGCCGAAGTTCCTGACGGAGGACGAGATGGAAGCGCTGCGCGGGCTCGTCGACCGCTTCATCCCCGGCCGGCCGGAGGACACCGACGAGGGCGCGCTCGCCGGCGGTTGCGCCGAGGCGATCGACGCGCTGCTCGGCGCCTTCCGCGTCGATCCGCCGATGATCTACGCGGGCGCCCCGTTCTCGGATCGCGCGGGCTCGCCGGTCAACCACTTCGAGCGCTTCCTCAAGCTCGACCCGTACGAGACGAAGGCGTGGAGGCTGCGGATCGAGGGATCGAAGGGGCGGCCGAAGCTCGAGTTCAACGGCCCCGTGAAGGGCTGGCAGCAGATCTACCGCGAGGGGCTCGCCGCGCTCGAGCGCCGCCGGCGCCGCCGGCTTCGGCACGCTGCCGGGCCCGGCGCGCGACGTGATCCTGCGCTCGTCGAACGACCCCGCCATCGGCGAGCTCGTCGACGTCGCATTCCCGCACACGTTCGAGTTCATGTACGGCGCCCCGGAGTACGGCGGCAACAACGACCTGATCGGCTGGCGATACACCAACTACGACGGCGACGTGCAGCCGCGCGGCTGGACCCGGGAGCAGATCGAGCAGCCGGACTCCGCCGGCGCCGCCGCTCAGCCGGCGGGTTCGCCGTCGACGCCCCTCGAGACGCTGATCGCGCTCGCCCCCCGGCCTCGCCCGAGCTCGCCCACGGCATCGTCGCCCGCAGCGGCGGGACGCTCAGCGGCCTGCGCTCGGAGCTGGCGCCGGTGCTCGCCTTCCTGGAGCGGGATGGTGCCGATGGCGCGTGATGCGGTCGTGATCGGCTCCGGCGCCGCCGGCAGCGTCGTCGCCTGGGAGCTGGCTCGAGCAGGCTGGTCGGTGACGGTGCTGGAGCGGGGCGGAACATGCGACCCGGTTTCGGCCGCAAGCCGAGCGGCGCGCTGGGCACCCGCTACGGAAGCGACGAGATCAAGTCGAGCCGCGGCTTCGGGATGCCCGACGCGCTGCTCGAGCCGTACACGGCGCGCACCAGGTCCGAGGCCGCCTCCGGTGTCGCCCGCTCGGCCAAGGGAGCGCTGGGACAGCTCGGCGCGGCGGTCGGCGGGACGACGCTGCACTACAACGCGAAGTTCCCCCGCTTCTGGAAGCAGGACTTCGACCAGCTGAGCGCCCTGGGGCCGGTGGACGGCGCACAGGTCGCAGACTGGCCGATCTCCTACGACGACCTGGCCCCCTTCTACGACGAGGTCGAGCGCCGGGTCGGGGTCCAGGGCGATCGCAGGCTGATGCCCGCCCGGACGCTGAGCAGTCGCCGCGCAAACGCCAGTTCCAGATGCCGCCGAACCCGATCACGTACGCAGGGTCGCTGCTCGCCGAGGCCGCGGATCGCGTCGGCTACACCACCTATCCGCAACCGGCGGCCGTGAACTCACGCCGTTCGCGGTCGGCCGCGTTGCGTCTCATGCGGGCTGTGTTCGGGCTTCGGATGCCCGATCAACGCTCGCGGCGACGCGCTCGTTTCGTGGCTGAACCCGGCTGTCGGACCGGACGGGTACGGGTGATCGCGCGCGCGTTCGCCTACCGGATCGAGACCACTCGCAACGGGCAGCGGGCGACCGGCGTCCGCTACATCGACGCGCGAGGCCGGAGGCGCAAGGTCTCGGGCGACGTGATCGTCGCTCGCCGGCAGCCCGATCAACACGGCCCGGCTGCTGCTGATGTCGGCGAGCGCGGCGCATCCCGAGGGCCTCGGCAACGGCTCGGACCAGCTCGGCCGCAACATGATGTTCCACAACTTCACGCTAGCCGCCGCCGTCTTTTCCGAGGACATCCACCCCAACCGGGCGCAGAGCAACCCGCTCCAGCTCGACGACCTCGTCGGACCGTTCACGGACCCCGACGTGCAGTCCCAGGGGCTGCCGTACGTGAAGGGCGGGCTGGTGCAGGTGGGCGGCGCACTGCCGTTGATGCTGGAGGCTTCCACCTACGCCGGGTTCACCGGGTACGGAACGGAGCACAAGCAGCTGATGAAGGCCGGCCTTCTGCACAGCAGGGTCGCCGGCTCGCAGCTCGTCGGCGAGGACCTGCCGCAGGCCGAGAACCGGATCGACCTCGACCCGGAGGTGAAGGACTACCGCGGCTTCCCGGCCGCGCGAATCACCTACAGCCCGCACAAGCACGAGCAGGTGGCGGCGCAGTTCCTCGGCGCCCGCCTCGAGGCGATGCACGCGCAGGCGCCGGGGGCGATCGGGGCGGCGATCATCCCGTATCCGGTGATCAACCAGGGCCCCACGTTCACCGCCCACCTCGCCGGAACCGCGCGGATGGGAACCGACCCCAAGGAGTCGGTGTGCGAGCCGTCGGGCCGGCTGCACGAGGTCGGCAACGTCTACGTCGCCGATGCCTCCACCTTCCCCACCTTCCCGGGCTTCAACCCGACGAACACGATCATGGCCAATGCGCTCCGCGTCGGCCGTGGGATCGCCGGCGAGCGCGCTCGCGACCGGCGAAGCGAGCCCGAGGAGGCGGTAGCGTGATCGGCCGCATGAGCATGCGATTCGCCACGTTGCTCACGGCCGCGGCGGTAGCGGCGTCGCTGCTCGCTACCTCCGCCGGATCCGCGGCGCCGAGCGCGACCAGCGCCTCCGAGGACGCCTTCCAGGTGCTGGTTTTCTCGCGCACGACCGGCTATCGGCACGCCTCGATCGAGGTCGGAATCGAGGCGATCCGCGGCATCGGCGAGGAGAACGGTTTCGGGGTCGAGGCGACCGAGGACCCGACGCAGTTCACGGAGGAGAACCTGGCGCGTTTTGAGGCCGTGATCTTCCTCAACACCACAGGCACCGTGCTCGACCCCGAGCAGAAGCGGGCACTGCGGCGCTACATGCGCGCGGGGCGGCGGCTACGTCGGGATCCACTCCGCGGCCGACACCGAGCACGAGTGGCCGTTCTACGAGCGGCTCGTCGGAGCCCTCTTCAAGAGCCATCCACTCCAGCAGCCCGCCGAGTTCGAGAACGAGGGCCCGCGCCAACCGGCGACCGCCCACCTCGAGCAGCGCTTCACGACCTTCGACGAGTTCTATTCGTTCAAGACCAACCCGCGGCCGGGAGTGCGGGTGCTGCTGACGATCGATGAGGACACCTACTCGCCGGACCCGAACACCACCAACCTGCCCGGCGGCACCCCCGCCACCGGGGTCATGGGCGATCACCCGATGTCCTGGTGCCACGACAACGCCGGAGGCCGCTCCTTCTACACGGCGCTCGGCCACGAGCCCTACCTCTACGAGCTCGACTGGTACCGCCAGCACCTGCTCGGCGGCATCCTCACCGCGACGAAGCAGATCAAGGCCCGCTGCAAGCCTCCGTCGCACTGACGCACGAACGCCGCGTGTCGGGAACCCCGATCCCATCAGCTCCTCGACTCAACCACGAGACTGATTTTCGACCCGCATAGCGGGCCCAAAATCCGATTCGTCGAAACCGGACGAGCTAGCGGGCGGGCGCGGCGAATGCCTCGCGCACGATCGCATCGGCGTTGCGCCCGACAGGATCACCGTTCCCACGCCCAACTCCGAGCGAGCGGAGTTGCCCGGGTTTCAGCCGTGGCTTTCGCACGCCTCGCGACTGATCTCCGCCTGCGTGCGGCCGATCTTTGCGGCCAGCCGCCGCCCGCCAACGAGCAGTCGTCTTAACGATGCGATTTACCGTACGAGCGGTCAGAACAGGTTTTCTTGCCGCCCGCGGGGACGCACCCATTTGGGGTAGTTCTGGCGGCTCCGCGGAGCCGCGGTCCACGTTTCGGCCCGTGTCGCCCTCGCCAGGTCGACTTCGGCCCGCGGACCAGCGCCGACAGGCGCTTGCTCTCGTCGGCGCGCATGTAGGCGCCGCGCGCGTAGAGCTCTTCGTAGTGCGGAACGAGGTCGGGGCGGTACTGGCGCAGCCAGTCAAACCAGATCCCGCGCACCTCGCCGCGCAGGTGCAGCGGAATGCCCGTGATGTGGACGGCGCCGGCCTCGCCGCAGAGCTCGAGGATCCGATCTACCTGCTCGGGGGAATCGTTGATGCCGGGTATCAGCGGCGCGACGAGGACCCCGCAAGGGATTCCGGCTCGGTTCAGCTCGGCGACCGCCTCGATCCGCTTGCGCGGATGCGGCGTGTGCGGCTCGGTCGCCCGCCAGGCCTTCTCCTCGAGCGTCGGGATCGAGAGGCTTGCGGTGAAGTCGGTGACCTCGACGAGCTGTCTCATCAGCTCGATGTCCCGCAGCAGCAACGGCGACTTGGTCAGCACCGAGCACGGATTGGAGAAGTCGCGCATCGCCTCCCAGATCCCCGGCATCAGCTTGTAGCGCCCCTCGACCCACTGGTAGGGATCGGTGTTGGTGCCGAGGGCGACGTGATCGCCACTCCAGGAGGTCTTGGCCAACTCGGCCCGTACTAGCTCGGGCGCGTTCACCTTGACGACAATCTCGTGGTCGAAGTCCTCGCGAGCGTTGAATTCGAGATAGGTGTGGGTCGGCCTAGCGAAGCAGTACAGGCAGGCGTGGCTGCATCCCCTGTACGGATTGATCGTGAACCGGAACGGCATCCGTGAGCGCTCCGGAACCTTGTTGATCGCCGAGCGGGCAATCACCTCGTAGAAGCGCGTGCCGAGGGCCTCTGGCGCATCGAAGGTGCGAATGGTCGCCGGCTCCCGATACCCCGGCAGCCTCGCCCCCTCCTCCCGCTCGACCGTCAGATTTTCCCAGCGCACGAACACATGTTCGCATGAGCGCCGGACGCTTCGAAGACGAGGGCGATGAAATCTCTCTGGGTTGTGGGGCCTATAGCACCTACAACCCAGAGAGTTTCGGGTTGAACGCCCCCTCAGCCGCTGCGCTCGACCGTCGGGACCGCGGCGGCGACGAAGTCCCGCAGCGCCGGCAAGAGCTGCGGCGGGACGCCGTGGGCCGCGTCGCTCTCCACATACGTGACATCGAGGCCGCCCGCCGTGAGCAGATCGCGCGCCGTGTGGCCGAAGTCGACCGTGATGATCGGGTCGTTGCGGCCGTGGTGGATCAGCACGGGAAGGCCCTCGCGCCCGCCGAAATCCGGCTCCCAGCCGTCGACCGTCGGCACGAACCCGCTCAAAGCGACGATCGACGCGGGCGAAGGGCGCCCCGGCCCGAGGCCGACGGCGTAGGACATCACCGCCCCCATCGAGAAGCCGCCCAGCACGGTCCGCGCCCAGTCGATTCCCTCCTCCTCCAGGACCTCGTCGAGGGTGCCGGTGAGCAGGCGATAGGTGTCGTGGAACGTGGCCGGGTCGGGATATCCGACCCGCGGGACGATGTACCAGTGCCGCCCGCCGGGAGGGATGTTGGTCAGTGGGCCCTGCGGTGCGATTCCCAGCAGCCGGCGTTCGGGGTCGAGCTCGTCGAGCAGCGGGAAGAGGTCTTGCGCGTCCGTGCCGCGGCCGTGGCTGAGTACGAGCGCGCCCTGCGGCTCACCGACAGCGGGCAGGCGCAGATACTCGAGGCCGCCCCCGCCGTCTCCGCTCATCTCATGCAGATGAGATCGAGCCGAACTCGGGCGCGGCAAATTGATTCGGAGGATTCGGCGCCTTTCATGTAGGTACTTGGCGCGGATTCGTCAGCGGCGTCAGCTGCGGCTCGACCTCGTCGCGCATGTGCTCGAGGAAGGGCGGCAGCGAGAGCTTCTCGCCCAGGTGCTCGAGCGGCTCGTCGACGGTGAATCCGGGGCCGATCGTCGCGATCTCGAACAGCACCCCGCTCGGCTCGCGGAAGTAGATCGACTTGAAGTAGTGGCGGTCGATCACAGGCGTCGGCGAGGCGCCCGCCTTCAGAACCAACTGGCGCCAGGCCTCGTGCTCTTCCATGCTCGAGGCCCAGGCGATGTGGTGGACGCTCCCCGCTCCCTGGAGCCCGCGCGATTCCGGCGGAGCGTCGAACGCGTAAAGGCCGCCGCGCTCCTCGCCCCGCGCCTCCCAGGATCCGCCGCGCGACTCGAACCCGAGCGCGTCCTCGAGCAGGCCGCGGCTGCGCTCGGGATCGGACGAGTACGCGCGCACGTTGTCAAAGCCCAGGAGCGCGAGCTCGGCCGGGATCTCCGGGTGCGCGGCGATCAGCGGGGCATCCGGGACGTCGACGACGGCAAGCTCGTGCTCGAGGCCCTCGAAGTCCTTGAACCGCAGCCTCGTCCCCAGCCGATCCGACTCGTATCCGGCCTCCCCCAGCCGCTCGGCCCAGAAATCGAGCGCCTCCCCGGAGCCCACCCGCCAGCCGATCCGGTGCACCATCCCCTCCCCCGCGCGCCCCTGCGGAGCGCCCGGGAATTCGAAGAAGGTGAGATCGAGGCCCGGCTGGCCCTCCTCGTCGCCGTAGAAGAGGTGGTAGATCGTCGGCTGGTCCTGGTTCACGGTCTTCTTCACCAGCCGCAACCCGAGCAAGCCTGCGTAGAAATCGACGTTTTTCTGCGCCTCCGCCGTGATCGCTGTGATGTGGTGAATTCCCTCGAGCTTCATCGCGCTCCGTTCCGTCGCGTCCAAACTAGATAATCAAGCTTGTACCAGGCGGCCCCTTTCTAAAGCATCCGGGTCGCTACTGTGAGGACAGGCATGGGAGTCGAAACACCGACCACGGGCGCAGCGGCGATCGACCGCGACCGAATCGCCGAGCTGACCGAGCGCGAGCAGGAGCGTCTGACCGAGAACACCGGGCGCTCGGGCGAGTACTTCCGGCGCGCGGTGAAGGCGATGCCGAACGGCGTCCCCTCCTCCTTCCAGGCCAACGACCCGTGGCCGGTCTACATCGAGCGCGGCGTCGGCGCCCAGGTCTGGGACGTGGACGGCAACGAGTACGTCGACTTCCACAACGGCTTCGGCGTCATGTGCATCGGCCACGCCAACCCGGCGGTCGGCGCGGCGGTGAAGGCGCGGGTCGATGAGGGCACTCACTTCGCCGCCCCCACCGAGGGATCGATCACCGTCGCCGAGGAGCTGCAGCGGCGGTTTGGGCTCCCGCAGTGGCGGTTCACGAACTCGGGCACGGAGTCGACGATGGACGCCGTCCACCTCTCGCGCGGCGTCACCGGGCGCGACATGATCCTGAAGATCGAGGGCTCCTACCACGGCCATCACGACGCCGTGATGGTCTCGGTGTACCCGGAGCTGGAGGACCTCGGCGACCGCGACGATCCCCGCTCGGTCCCCTACGGCGCCGGGTATCCCCGCGCCCTCACCGACCTCACCCGCGCCGTGCCGTTCAACGACGCCGATGCGCTCAAGAGCGTGCTGGACAAGATCGGCGACCGGGTCGCCGGGCTGATCATGGAGCCGGCGATGATGAACATCAACATCATCCCGCCCCGGGAGGGCTACCTCGAACGGGTGCGAGAGCTGACCTCAGCCCACGGCGTGAAGCTGATCTTCGACGAGGTGAAGACCGGCGCCACGATCGGCGACGGCGGCGCCACCAGGCGCTTCGGCGTCCAGCCGGACCTGATCACGCTCGCGAAGGCGATCTGCGGCGGCTATCCCGGCGGTGCGATCGGGATGACCGAGGAGATCGCCGCGATCATCGCCGACGGCACGGTGCACCAGTACGGGACGTTCAACGGCAACCCGCTGGTGATGGCGGCCTCCGAGGCGACCCTGACCGAGGTGCTCACCGCCGGCGCCTACGAGAAGCTCGAGTCGACGAACGCAAAGCTGCGCGCCGGCTGCGAGGAGATCATCGACCGCTACGGCCTCCCCGCCTACGCCGACGGGCTCGGGGCCAAGGGCTGCGTGATCTTCTCCCCAGAGCCGATCTACGAGTACCGCGACTACCTGACGAAGGTCGACGGGGAGCTGTCAACCCTCGCCTGGCTCTACCACATGAACCACGGCATCTTCATGACACCGGGTGTCGAGGAGGAATGGACGCTGTCGATCGCCCACTCCGACGACGACATTCAGCACTTCCTCGACGCATTCGAGGCCTTCGCACCGACTCACCGCCTAGCGCGAGCGCTTCGCGGGCGCTGTCCAGGTCGTCGCTGGCGATCACCAGCTTCACGCCGCCGAATGTTGTGTACGCGAGCTCGATGTTGACGTTCGCGTCGCCGAGCTGGCGCGCCGCCTCGCCGAGCGTCCCGGGACGGTCGTTGATGTCGATCACCAGCACATCCCGCTGGTCGGCGACTCCCATCCCCGCGTCCTCCAGCGCCTTGCGAGCCGCCGCAACCTGGTCGTCGTTGAACAGCAGGTGGATGATCCCCCGCCCCTCGCCGGTGAAGGCGCACATCCCCTGGATATTGACCCCCGCGCGCCCGGTCGCAGCGCCGAGGATCGCGAGCTGCCCCGGCTCGTCCTTCAGCACGACTGTGAGGTCGGCGGGCATGATCGGACAGTACACCCGCGGGTACCCTCGTTGTGATGGCAAATCGCCTCGCTTCCGAGACCAGCCCGTACCTGCTCCAGCACAAGGACAACCCCGTCGAGTGGTACCCGTGGGGCCCTGAGGCATTGGAGCGGGCGCGTACGGAGGACCGCCCGATCCTGCTCTCGATCGGCTACTCGGCCTGCCACTGGTGCCACGTGATGGAGCGCGAGTCCTTCGAGGATGACGGCACCGCCGCATACATGAACGAGCACTTCGTCTGCGTGAAGGTGGATCGCGAGGAGCGCCCGGACGTCGACGCGATCTACATGGAGGCGGTGCAGTCGATGACCGGCCAGGGAGGATGGCCGCTGACCGCGTTCCTCGACCCGGAGGGCGTGCCGTTCTACGCCGGCACCTACTTCCCGCCCGTTCCCCGGCAGGGCATGCCGAGCTTCCGCCAGGTGATGGAGGCCGTCGCCGCTTCGTTCGCGACTCGCCGTGACCAGGTCGCCGCCTCGGCCACCCACCTGCGCGAGCATCTCGGCGCGGTCGGTCGGCTCGAGGCCTCCGACGACCCCCTCTCCGATCGAACCCTGCGCAACGCGGTCGACACGCTTCGCGCTCAGGCCGACATCAGCCAGGGCGGCTTCGGCGACGCGCCGAAGTTCCCGCCGGCTTCGGCGCTCGAGCTGCTGCTGGCGCGCGGGGAGACCGACGTCGTCGAGGTGACCCTGGACGCGATGGCGGCGGGAGGCATCCACGACCAAATCGGCGGCGGCTTCGCCCGCTACTCGGTTGACCCCGTCTGGCTCGTCCCCCACTTCGAGAAGATGCTGTACGACAACGCCCTGATCGCCCGCGCGTACCTGCACGGCTGGCAGGTGCTCGGGCACGAGCGCTACCGCACGGTCTGCGAGCGCACCCTGGAGTGGGCGCTGCGCGAGATGCGCGGACCGGAGGGAGGATTCTTCTCCGCGCTGGACGCCGACTCCGAGGGCGAGGAGGGCCGCTTCTATATCTGGACGCCGGACGAGATGCGGGAGGTGCTCGCCGGCGCCGCGCTGGAGCCTGAGCAGATCGATGCGGTGCTCACCTACTACGGAGTCAGTGAGCAGGGCAACTTCGAGGGCCGCAACATCCTCCACCTGCCCGGGGGCGCCGGCACCGCCGAGCCGGCGAAGCTCGAGGAAGCTCGCGCCGCTCTTTATGAGGCCCGCTCGGGGCGCGTCTGGCCCGGTCTCGACGACAAGCGCCTGGCGGCTTGGAACGCGCTGATGGTCTCGGCGCTCGCCGAGGCCGGCGCGGCGCTCGGGCGCGAGGACTTCCTCGTCGCCGCGGCCGAGTGCGCAAAGTTCGTCCTCACCCGGATGCGCGACGCCGACCGCCGCCTGCTTCGGACCTACAAGGACGGCGAGGCAAAGCTCAACGCCTACCTCGAGGACCACGCCTATCTCGTCGAGGCGCTGCTGACCCTGTACGAGGCGAGCTTCGACGTGCGCTGGTTCGACGCCGCGCGCGAGACGGCCGACGCGTTGATCGAGCGCTTCGCCGACCCCGAGCGCGGCGGCTTCTTCACCACCTCCCACGACCACGAGGAGCTGATCGCGCGCCGCAAGGACGTCGACGACCACCCGATCCCCTCGGGCAACTCATCCGCCGCCTACGGCCTTCTTCGGCTCGCGGCGCTGACCGGCGAGCGCGAGTACGAGGATCGCGCGGTCGGAGTGCTGCGGCTGCTGCACCGCGTCGCCGACCGCCACCCGCAGGCGCTCGCGCATCTGCTCCAGGCGCTCAACTTCCACCTCTCGGCCGTGAAGGAGGTGGCGCTGGTCGCGCCCGCCGACAGCGACGGGCTCGACGGAACTTGCGGCCGTCGTCCGCCGCACCTACCTCCCCACAGTCGTCCTCGCCGGAGGCCCCGAGGGCAGCGACCGTCCGGAGCTGATGCTGGAACGGACCGCCGTCGACGGCCACACCGCCGCCTACGTCTGCGAGCGCTTCGCCTGTCAGCGGCCCGTCACAGACGCCGAAGAGCTGAGCGCCGCGCTGCGATAAGGTGAGCGCGATGGGTGCGACGGAGACAGAGACCGCCCGCGAGGTCGTCAGCGGCTACTTCGCGGCAATCACCGACCAAGACGTGCAGCGCGCCGGCGAATACTGGGAGCCCGGCTGCATCGACCGCATCGTCGGCTTCGACGATCTCGTCGCACCCGACGGCATCAGGGAGTGGTTCGGGAACCTGTTCGCCGCCGCGCCCGACGCACGGCTGGAGGTGACGACGATCGTCGCCGAGGGCGATCAGGTGGCCGTGCGCTGGCGGATGAGCGGAACTTTCAACGGCACGGGAAGGTTGAAGGCCTGGCGCCGAACGGCCGCCGCATCGAGCTCGAGGGCTGCGACCTGCTGACCGTACGCGACGGCAAGATCATCTCCAACCACGCCTACACCAACGGGATGGAGTTCGCGCGCCAGGTTGGCGCGCTTCCCCTGCCCGGCTCGGCTGCCGAGCGAGGCGATGGCCGCCGCGTTCAACGCGAAGACGGCTCTCGCCGGCCGGCTACGTCGTTCGGGCGGCTAGCCGCCCCGGCATCCGCGTCCGCCGGCTCGGGTTAGGGTTGGCCGACCATGCTCGAGGCCGCAGGCTGGGGCTTGATCGCCGGCTCATCGCTACTGATCGGCGCTGCGATCGGGCTCGCGTTTCGGCTTTCCGCTCACGTGATCAGCTTGGTGCTCGCCTTCGGCGCAGGCACCCTGATCAGCGCCGTCACCTTCGAGCTCACCGAGGACGCGTTCGCGCTCGGCGGCGCCGACACCGTCGCCCTCGGACTCGCCGCTGGAGCGCTGACGTTCTTCGCCGGCGACTCCCTGATCCAGCGTCGCGGGGGCGGCAACCGCATGAGCCCGATGGGCGAGCAATCCGAGGGCTCGGCCTCCGCGCTTCTCCTGGGCGCGGTTCTCGACGGAATCCCGGAATCGGCGGTGATCGGAATCACGCTGCTCTCCGGCGAGGGGATCGGGATCGCCGTTGTCGCCGCGGTGTTCCTCTCCAACCTGCCGGAGGCTCTCTCCTCGGCCACCGGCCTGCGAATGGCCGGCCATTCGGCGCGCTGGGTGCTCGCGGTGTGGGCCGCGGTGACGATCGTCTGCGGCATCTCCGCCGCCGCCGGCTACGGGCTGCTCGAGGGCGCCCCGGACTCGACTGTCGGCTTCATCAACGCGTTCGCCGGCGGCGCCGTGCTGATGGTGCTCGCCGACGCGATGATGCCCGAGGCCTTCAAGCACGGCGGCCGCGTCGCCGGGCTTGTGACGGTGCTCGGCTTCGCGATCGCGTTCCTGCTGACGACGCTGGATTGACGACGCGAGCCCGGCCTACTCGACCGGGTGGTCCTCGTTCTCGGTGCAGCGCCGCTCGGTGGTCTTGTAGAAGCGCTGGTCGCTGTCGGGGTAGATACGGATGCTCACCTGGCGGTGGCAGTCATACGGGCCCGTGCGGTTGTTGCTCCCGTAGAAGTGACCCTGGCAGCGCACCTTTCGGTCGCTGATCCGCACGCAGGGGCCGGCGGCAGCGCCCTGGCAGGTCGGCACCTTTTCGCACTCCTCGCGCATCACGTTGAAGGCCGCGTTGCGCGCTTCCTTCGTGGTCAGGAAGTTGGCCGCCGCGGTGGCTGCAAGCACGAGCGCGACGACGGCGACCACGGTGCCGACGACCGCCGCTCTGCTTGTTCTCTTCGTTCTCATCTCGCTCGCTTCACGCTGATTCGCTGTCGAGGCGCGCAAACCTAGCGCGTGCGCCTCTGGAACAACAAACAGCCGCAAACTTGCCGAGTTGCGCTACCCGAGCCCGAACTCACGACGCTCCACCAGCTCCGTGCGACCGCCGACTTCGACCAGGCCGTTCTCGAGCAGAACCGTGTGCAGCAGCGAGCCCGTTCCCTGGTGCACCTCGAGCTCGCGCCCGAGCCGGGCGCTGAGCGCAAGCGCCGCGGACCCGGTTGCCTCGTCCTCCTCGATCGAGTGCTCCGGGTAGAAGCCACGCGAGCGCACGGTCCCGGCCGCCTCGTCGATCCAGGCCCAGAAATAGGTCTCGCCACTGCTGGTCGGAGTCAGCGCGTCGATCGCGGCGGGCGAGTCGAGCTGCACGTAATCGAACGGCGGCGACCACTCCGGCCTCGCTGAGACGAACGTCAGCTCTCCCTCCCGCCGGACGCCGAGCTCTCCGGCCGGGGTGCGAAGGCTCGTCGGAGCAGGTCCCTCCCTCGCGAGCAGCCACGCGCTGCCTACGGTGGGATGCCCGGCGAACGGGATCTCGGCGGTCGGGGTGAAGATGCGTAGCTGGGCGCTGTCGCGGTCGTCGACGAAGACGGTCTCGGAGTAGCCGAGCTCGTTGGCGACCCTCTGCCGGCTCTCCTCGGGCACCTCCGCCCCGTCGAGGAAGACCCCAAGGGGGTTTCCACCGGCGCCGCCGGGGCCGACGAACACCTTCAGCACATGCAGGGTCGGCATCGATCCGTAGCATCGCGGAGATGTCGCCGCGACGGCCCGACCTGCCTCCGCTCCATCGCTCGCAGTTGCTGGCCGACCCGTTCGAGCAGTTCCGGGCCTGGTTCTCGGCCGCGAGCGCGGAGGTCCCGCTCGCCGAGGCGATGACGCTGGCGACGATCGGCGACGACGGCGCTCCCGATGCCCGAATGGTGTTGCTGAAGGGTGTCGACGCCTCCGGGTTTCGCTTCTTCACCGGATATGAATCGGCGAAGGGCCGCCAGCTCGGCGCCGACCCACGCGCCGCGCTCGTCGTCTACTGGCGGGAGCTGGACCGGCAGGTTCGAGTCCGCGGGACCGTCGAGCGGCTGGCCGCCGCCGAGTCGGACGCCTACTTCGCCACCCGCCCGCGCGAGGCCCAGCTCGGGGCCTGGGCCTCGGAGCAAAGCCAGCCGCTCGCCTCCCGCGCCGAGCTGGACGCGGCGCTTGGCGAGGTCAGCGAGCGCTTCGACGGCGCCGACGTCCCCCGCCCAGAGGACTGGGGCGGCTACCTGCTGCGCCCGGCGTCGATCGAGTTCTGGCAGGGCCAGGTCGGCCGCCTGCACGACCGCTTCCGCTACACGCCATCAGCGGACGGTTGGCAGATCCAGCGCCTCGCGCCCTAACAAGCGGAAGGCGGGCATAGAGCCCGCCTTCCGTGAGCCAGACTTTTCGATTCGCCCTAGGTGTTGTGACACCGAACCTGGCCGGGGTTCACGAACCGCTGGTTGCTGCCGTTCTGGATCGAAACGGTGACCGGGAACGTGCAGCGGTACGGGCCCCGCGCGTTCTGCCCTTCGATGAACCCGCCGCAGACCACCTTGTGCTGGTTTCGCACACGACAGTTGCCCGCCCCGTAGCGGTCGCAGGTGTTGATCCTGTTGCACTGCGCCTCGGCGACGTTGAACGTCGCGTTTCGAGACTCCTTGATCTGCAGGGTGTGCCCGCTCGCCCCCGGCGCCGCCCACACGGACAGCGACAGCGCGGCCACCGCAGAGACCACAATTGCCTTCTTCAAAGTAGCTCCTTTTGACGTTGGATTTCGGGTCGCCCGCAGCCACCCGGGTGGGTAATGGTCCCCCCGGGGGACCAGCCGTTACATCGGTACCCACCGGGAGCTTTTCACAACTACCGGTTAACCCCCCTTGTCCCTCCTATCGCGATAGGTCCTACGGTCCGATGCTGAGCCCGTACTCCTCCAGCAGACGCGGCACGCTTTCGAAGTCGAGCTCGAGCCCGAAGCGCTCGGCGATCGGCGCAACCGCGGCCGGATCGGGCGGACCACCGGGGGCGAGCAGCTCGACCATCTGCTCGAAGTAGCCCTCGAATCCCGCCGGGGAGATGACCTCCAGGATCCGCGCGGGAGTGTCCCCGGCGTTCCAGAACGTGTGCCACTGCCCCCGCGGCTTGAAGATCAGGTCGCCCGGCTCGCCGTAGACGACCTCGTCGCCGAGCAGCGCTCCGACCCGTCCCTCGAGCACGTAGCTGTACTCGTCCTCACGGCTGTGACGGTGCAGCGGCGCCGCCAGCTTCTTGGGTGGCATCGGGTGCTCCACCAGCGAGAAGCCGCCCCCGGACTCCGCGCCGTCGATCATGAACCGAACCCCGATCGAACCGAGCTGCCCGGCCTTCCCGTCGTTAGGCCCGAGGACCTTAGGCGGTTTGGGCATCGAGGATTGGGACTTCGTAGAGGTGCATCTTGCGATCGGTCGTGATCAAGGTCAGGCCCTCGAGCTGTGCCTGCGCCACCAGCATGCGGTCGAAGGGGTCGCGGTGATGAAGGGGGAGGGTGCCGGCGCGCTCGGCATGTTCGAATGTAATCGGCAGGCGCTCCATCCTGGAGTCATCGACGAGACCGATCGGATCGTCCAGGCCACGCAGCTTGCCGAGCCTTCGCTTGATCGCGATCTCCCACACGGTGGCGGCGCTGACCACGGCCTGAGCCGGCCCGGCTATCGCGTCGCTGACAGCAGAATTGATCGCCCGCCCTTCCAGCACCCAGATCACGACGTGGGTATCGAGAAGAAAGCTCAGTCCTCTTCTCCGTAGAACATCCTGTTGATCTCCGGGTCCTCTTCGTCGAAGTCCTCCGACACCCAGATCTGGCCCTTCGCCAGCCCGAAGATGACCCCCTTGGGCTCCTCAGTCACCGGGCCGAGCTTCGCAAGCGGCTTTCCGTTGCGCGCGATCACGATCTCCTCCCCCTGCGAGGCGCGCTCGGCGAGGCGAGAGAGCTGCGTCTTCGCCTCGTGCATGTTGACCTGTTCGGCCATCTAGCTTAGTCCAGCTTAGCAGGCCCGAGGGCGTTCAGGCTCAGAGCACCGGCAAGAAGCGCTCGATCTCCCACGGGGTCACCTGGACCCGGTACTCCTCCCACTCCTGGCGCTTCACCTCGATGAAGCGCTTGAAGGTGTGCTCGCCGAGGATTCGCAGCACCAGCTCTGACTCGGCGGCGATCTCGATCGCCTCGCCCAGCGTCTCGGGGAGCTGCTCGATCCCGCGCTGGGCTCGCTCCTCGGGGGTGAGGTGGTAGAGGTTCTGCTCCATCGGCTCGGGGATCTCGTAGCCGTTCTCGATCCCCTCCAGCCCGGCGTGCAGCATCCCCGCGAAGCACAGGTAGGGGTTGCATGCGGGGTCGGGGCAGCGCAGCTCGGCGCGGGTCGCCCCCTCCTTGCCGGGGTGATAGAGCGGCACCCGGATCAGCGCCGAGCGGTTGCGCCGCGACCAGGCGAGGTAGACCGGCGCCTCGAAGCCCGGCACCAGGCGCTTGTAGGAGTTCACCCACTGCGCGAACAGGGGCGCGATCTCGCGCGCGTGCTTGAGCTGGCCGGCGATGAACGCCTTCGCGGTCGGCGAGAGGTAGAACTGGTCGTCGGGGTCGAAGAAGGCGTTCCTTCCCTCCTTCATCAGCGACTGGTGCACGTGCATGCCGCTGCCGTTCTCGCCGAACAGCGGCTTCGGCATGAACGTCGCGTGCCAGCCGAACTTCATCGCGTACTCCTTGACCGTGATCCGGTAGGTCATGCAGTCGTCGGACATCGCGAGCGCTTCCTTGTAGCGCATGTCCACCTCGTGCTGGGAGGGGCCGACCTCGTGGTGTGCGTACTCGACGTGGATCCCGAGCTGCTCGAGCGCGAGGATCGTCTCGCGGCGGACGTCGGAGCCGGCGTCGAGCGTCGTCAGGTCGAAGTAGCCGCCCTCGTCGAGGACCTCGGGCGCGCCGTCCTCGGGCCGCGCGTCGCGGAAGTAGAAGTACTCCAGCTCCGGGCCGATGTTGTAGGCGTCGAAGCCGAGCTCCTCGGCGCGCTTCAGCGCCCGCCGCAGGATCCAGCGCGGGTCGCCCTCGTAGGGCTCGCCGCCCGGCACCTGGACGTCGCAGAACATGCGCCCGGTCGCCTTCTCGGCGCTGCGCCAGGGCAGGATCGCGAACGTGGACGGGTCGGGCATCGCGATCATGTCCGATTCCTCGATCGGGTTGAAGCCGGTGATCGAGGAGCCGTCGAACCCCATCCCGCCCTCGAACGCGTCCTCCAGCTCCTGGGCGTTGATCGAGAAGCTCTTCAGCTGCCCGAGCACGTCGGTGAACCACAGCCGGATGAAGCGGACGTCGTTGTCGGCGACGAACTTGGTTACTTCTTCGGCGTCTCTGCATGGGCGGGAATTTCCATATCGCGTTGACGCCCGCCCCTGCCCGGCGCCCCGGCCGGCTTGCACGACGGCGGAGAATTCGCTATAACTTACCTCGCGTAAGTACCTAGCTAAATGTAAAGTAAAGGGGCCTCAGGATGACCATCAAGACTGACGTAAGCCGCTTCGACATCCACGACGAGCTCACCGCGCCCGACGGCAGCATTCCGGTCCTGAAGGGAGTCGCCTCAGCGGGGGCCGAGATCCCGAAGTTCGTCGGCGTGCTCGCCGGCGCGCCGGCGGCGCTTCGCGGCTACACGCGGATGCGCTCCGAGCTTCGCGCCGGGGTGCTGGCGGAAGCGACTCGGAGGCGGATCGCGCTTGCCGTCGCCGAGCTCCGCGGCGACGGCTACAGCATCGGCCCGCAGGCGACGGCGGCCAGGGCAGCCGGTCTCGGGCTCGACGAGATCTCACGCGCTCGCAGCTTCACGTCCTCCGATAAGCGCGAGGCGGCGCTGCTCGCATTCCTCGAGGACGCGCTCACCAGCGAGGGCCGCCCGCAGCACCACCTGCTCGAGGAGGCCCGTGAGCACGACTGGAACGACGAGGAGATCCTCGAGGCCCTGGCGCAGGTCGCGCTGGCCGACTTCGAGAGCCTGATCGCGCGCGCGGGAGCCCTCCCCCAGGACCACTCGGCGCCGCGGGTGCTGCCTTCAGGCGCGCCTGAGCGAGCTGGCCGCCGGGCGCTAGCGGATCGCGCGCGAAGCGGATCTTGCCGAGGCCGTCGAACCCGATCGCCTCGGCGCAGCGCGCCGGTGAGGTCCCAGTCGGCGCCGTTCGCAAACGGCCCGCGGTCGATCACGCGCGTGCGCACGAACTCGCCGCCGTAGGCGATCGTGACCTTGGTGCCGCAGGGGAGCGTCCGGTGCGCGACCCCGAGCGTGTCGGCCGCAGCTTCTGGCCGCAGGCGGTCCGGTTGCCGTAGAAGCCGGGCCCGTACCAGGTGGCGACGCCCTTGGGCATCGTCCGCTTCAGGACCCCGCGGGTGTCGCCGTCGACGACGCCGTCGGTGCGCAGGTCGCCCTTGCGCTGGATGTCCTGCACCGCATCCTCGGTCGGATCGCCGAAGCGAGACCCGAGCCCAGGCCGCCGGCGTCGGCCGACGCCCTCAGGATCCAGTTCAAGGTCTTGACGTCGGCGCCGCAGTCCCCGTGCTTGAGGATCCGGTCGCCGAACTCGGCGGGCTGGCACGGAGCCGGCAGCCCTTCGCTGTCCTCGACGCCGATCGGGCCGATCGGCGGCCCGGTCGGAGGGCTCCCCGCTTTCCGGATCGCCCGACATTGCCCGTATCGCCGGAGGAGGCGCCACCGGAGCCGACGCCGCCCGAGGTCGCGGCCCCCGCGCCGGAGACGGCGGCGAAGACGGTGATCAGCAGCGTCAGCAGGAATGCCCACAACGCGACCCGGTCGGGACGGCTGACGAACCAGGATTGCTCCCGGCGGGTGATTCGATCTTGTCCCGCGTCGTAGCGGGGGTCGGTCGTTTCGCGCATGTCTCTTCCGGGCGCTTACGGGGTTAGCTGACGGGCTCGCGCCGAAAAGAGGCAGCGCTATCCGGGCATCAGCCCGGGATTCGCCCCAACTGGTTGGGTCCCCCGCTCCCCGCGTTATGTAGGCGGAGACTCAGCGGTAGGCGGCGCACACTACCAAACGGTAGGACGGAAACTTGCAGCTTCCAGTGCCCAAATAAGCGCCATTTGCGACAAATTCAGCAACCGCCGCTCACAGAACGCAAACACTTCGAGGGAAGCAGCGCACGGTTCCCATCCAGCCTCTAGGCTCCCGGCCGTGGTTGTTCGGAGGGGGGTTTCGTGGGCTGCTTGCTCGCGCTGTGGCTGGTCTGTGAGCCGGCGCTGGCGAGCGAAGGCGCCGCGGATCAAGGTGCTCTCCAACCGCGCCGACCTGATCTCGGCCGGCGACGCGCTGGTCGCGGTGACGCCGCCGCGGGGCGTGGCCGTCGAAGCTCCGGGTCCGGCTCGGGCGCACCAACGTCACCGATGCAGTTCGCCGTCCGCGAGAACGGCCGCTTCGAGGCCCTGCTGACCGGGCTGCGCGACGGGCAACAACCGGCTCAGCGCCCGCGTCAGGGGCGGCCCGGCGAAGCGGATCGACGATCGCCAACCACCCGAACGGCGGCCCGGTCTTCTCCGGCCCCCAGGTGACCCCCTGGGTCTGCCAGGAGGACGCGGAGGACGAGCAGTGCAACCAGCCGGCCGAGTACGAGTTCGCTCTACCAGTCCACCGGCGGCGGGGCCTCGAGGAATACGACCCGGAGAACCCGCCCTCGGACGTCGCCACGACGAACACCGACCAGGGCAGAGAGGTGCCGTTCATCGTCCGCGTCGAGACCGGCTACCAGGACCGCGACCAGTACAAGATCGCCGTCCTCTTCGACCCCGAGCAGCCGTGGGCGCCGTGGGCGCCGCAGAAGCGGCTGGAACCACAAGCTGCTGATCACCCACGGCTCCAGCTGCGGCATCGACCACCAGGCGGGGACGGCGCCGAGCGTCACCTCCGACACGGTCGCGACCGATGGCGCGTCGGCGGGCAGCTCGAGCCCGACGGTTGCGCTCTCACGCGGCTTCGCGGTGATGTCGACGGCGCTCAACAACGCCGGCCACAACTGCAACATCGTCACCCAGGCCGAGTCGATGATCATGGCGAAGGAGCGCCTGGTCGAGCAGTACGGCCGCGATCCGCTACACGATCGGCACCGGCTGCTCGGGCGGCTCGCTCACCCAGCAGCAGGTTGCGAACGCCTACCCCGGCATCTACCAGGGGATCCTGCCGCAGTGCAGCTTCCCCGACGCCTGGTCGACCGGCCAGCAGCTCGCCGCCTACCACCTGATCCGCGAGCTACGTCGAGGACCCGTCGAGGTGGGCGCCGGGCGTGCGTCTGGACCCCGGCCGAGATCGCCGCGATCGAGGGGCATCCGAACCACGTCAACTCGATCGTCTTCGACTCGATCTACTGGACCTCGCTCGCCGACCCGACCAACGCCTGCGCGGGCGTCAGCGAGGCCGAGCGCTACCACCCGGCGAACAACCCCGGCGGCGCGCGCTGCACGCTCGCCGACTACATGATCAACGTCTTCGGCCCGCGGCGAAAGCCGCAGTGGGGCGCCGCAGGAGCAGAGCATCGGCCACGGCTTCGCCGGCCTGCCGCTCGGCGACGTCGGCGTCGAGTTCGGGCTCGGCGCGCTGCTCGACGGGACGATCACCCCGGCACAGTTCGTCGACCTGAACGTGAAGGTCGGCGGCGCCGACATCGACCTCAACCCGACGCCGGAGCGGTTCGCCGCCGACCGGACCGGCGCTTCGTCGCGCCTACCGCTCGGGGGCGATCAACACCACCAGCAACCTCGACCAGGTCGCGATCATCGACCTGCGCGGGCCCGATCCAGGCGCCTTCCACGACGCCTACCGCACCTGGGCGATCCGCGCCCGGCTCGAGCGCGAGCACGGCACCTTCGCCAACCAGGTGATCTGGTTCGGCCAAGTCGCCCTGATCGGCGACCCGAACTACACCACCGAGGGCCTGCTGGCGATGGACCGCTGGCTCGCCGCGGTGGAGAAGGACAAGCGCCGCGTGCCCCTCTCACAGAAGCTGATCGACGACCGGCCCGCGGATCTCCAGGACCGCTGCTCCCAGATTCCGGGGGTGGAGGCAGTCAACGTGCCCGGCATCGGCCAGGTGTGCAGCAACGCCCAGGTCCAGACCGTGCTACGGGACGCCGGCCACGGTGGCGGGCGAGAGCATCGCGACCGACACCAACGAGTGCCGCCTGAAGCCGCTGACGCGAACGGACTACGGGTCGGTCACGTTCACCGACGCGCAGTGGACCACGCTCCAGCAGGTATTCCCGACCGGGGTCTGCGACTGGTCGACGCCCGGGCATCGCCGAGCGAGAACACGATCCCCTGGCTCACCTACCAGGACGCCTCCGCCGACGTCATCTACGGCGGCCGGCGACTCGGCCCCGCGCCCGCCGGGTCGGGCGGAGGCTGGGCCGGCCCCGCGTTCGCCTCGTGGCGACTGGCCAGTCCGGGCGGCTAGCGAGCGGGGCTCACTCGCAGCCGCGCCGGACGTCCGTTCCCGGCCCGCCGCGGCAACGATCGTTGCCGGGGCCTCCCCTGAGCGTGTCGTCGCCGGCCCCGCCGCCGAGGTTGTCATCGCCGCCGCTCCCCGAGAGGACGTCGTTGCCCGCGCTGCCGCGGACGCGATCGTTACCGCCGCCGGCCTTGACCGTGTCCGAATCGTCCCCGGATTTGATCGTGTCGTTGCCGAGCCCCCGCAGATCACGTCGTCCTTGCCGAGACCCATGATCACGTCGTCGCCGTCGAGACCGGCGATCACGTCCCGCTTGTCAGTGCCGGTCAGGGTGTCCGCGCCCGCGGTGCCGATGAGCGTCACGCTCTGACCCGCGCAAGCGGCGCCCGCCGCCGGGTCCTGGATCGTGGTCACCTCAGAGTCCTCGTCGTTTGACGTGGTCGGGTCAGCGGGCGAGCCGCTCACCGAAGCGGCGTTCGTCGCCTGCCCCGCGCGCTCGGCGCGAACGCGGATCTCGACCGAGGCGCTCGCTCCGGCGGCGAGGTTCCCAAGAGCGCACTCGACCCGCTTCGAGCCTTGAATCGCACAGGTTCCCTGGGAGGCCGACGCAGACACGAAGCCGACCTCGTTCGGCAACGTGTCGGTCAGCTCGACGCCGGTGGCAGCGTCCGGCCCGGCGTTCGCAATCGTGAGGTTGTAGGTGAACTCGCTACCGACGCCCACGGGGTCGGCGCTATCGGTCGCAGCGACGGACAGGTCCGCGCCCTGGGCCTGTGCGCTCGCGGGCGCGAGGAGCATGACTGCCCCAACAAGCATCACCAGTCGTGTGAGCCCGCGCGTCGTTCCGTTTCCCAGCTTCATCGATCTCCCTCCGTCGCGGATCCTTGCGGCCATATCTGTGAAAGCGCACGAGCGCCCCGAAGGGTTACTGGGCGTTTGCCGATGGACGGGGCGGCACAATGGGCGCGATGAACGAGGAGGCGGCGTTCAAGCGGCGCTTGGAGCTCGCGCGCGAAGGCGACCCGCAGGCGTGGGCGGAGATCTACGACGCGCTCGCGCCGAGGATCCTCGGTTATCTGAGGGCGAAGGGGGCGGCGGAGCCAGAAGACGTCCTTGGGGAGGTCTTCGTCGGCGCCGTTCGCGATCTCGCATCCTTCTCGGGCGGTGAGCGGGAGTTCCGCGCCTGGCTCTTCTCGATCGCACATCACCGGCTGATCGACGCCGTTCGGCGGGACTCTCGGAGGCCGGTGAGCCTCGCGCCGGGAGACGAGATCGAGCTGGGCGCGGGGAGCGGAGACGCGGAGACAGAAGCGCTCACGCGAATCGAGGAAGGCGAAATCGTGCGCCGACTGAGCACGCTCTCCGAGGAGCAGCGCTCGGTGCTCTTGCTTCGCATCCTCGGGGACTTCACCGTCGAAGAGGTCGCGCGGGCGATCGGAAAGCGGCCGGGAGCCGTAAAGCAGCTGCAGCGGCGTGGGCTCGCGAGGTTGAGGAAGGAGGTGGAGCGATGACCCGTACCTCTTCGTGCGCCGAGATCGCTTTAGAGAAGTGATGGCCCGCCAAACCGACAGCGAGATTATCCTCCGAGACCTCGAGCGAGCCGTCGAGCGCGAGCTCGTCGCGCCGCCGAGCGACGAGGCTCGCGCGAGTCACCTCGCGATGATCTCCGCCGCCGCCGATGAAGCGCGCACTAGAAGCAGGCCGCGGACGGCGCCGGCCACCCCCTGGCGCCGGAAGCGGGCTATCGCCTCGCTCGCCGCGCTCGTGCTCGGCCTTCCCGCCGTCCTCGCCGGACTGGCATTCGCCGGTGTAGAGCTCCCGGGCTCCGTCGACTCGGCCTTCGAGAGCGTTGGCGTCGAGCTTCCCAATCAGGAGTCCGACGGGCCTGAGGCCTCGGGCCCTAGCGTCGGCGATGGCGACGGTGGGCCGGCGAGCTCCTCTGGAAGTGGATCGGACGACGGCTCCAGTGCGAGCAATGACGAGAACAACGCGCATGGTGATCGCGGCGCCGGGAGTTCCGGCGGTCGCCCGGCCAATGCCGGAAACGGATCCGGTTCCTCGAACGGTCCGCCGGCCCACGCGCAGGATGAGGAGACGGGCGCCCCGTCGCACTCGAACCAGGGTGGCCAGGGCAACGGAACGCCACCCGAGCACGCCCAGGACGGCGTCGGAGGACCGCCGCCGCACGCGCAGGACGGCGCGGGCGACCCGCCACCGCATTCCCAGGCGCCGGCGTCACCACCAAATCAGACGCAGACCCCTCCGGGCCAACAGCAGACTCCGCCAGGACAGGCCACGTCGCCGGGAAACTCGGGGACCCCGTAACCCTGCGGCCCACCGGCGCTCTCAGCCTTTTGACGTCATAGCGTTATAACGCTAGTATCAGGGTATGGCGACGGCCAAGCGCAAGGTCACGGTTTATCTCGACCCCGAGGTCGCACGTGCGGCAAAGGTCCGGGCCGCCCGCCTCGACAAACGCGACTCGGAAGTGATCGAGGAGGCGCTGCGCGCCCACCTCGGGATCGCGGCACTCGACGAAGCCCAGCGACTGAGCACACTGACGGAGGATGAGGGGCTGGAGCTCGCCAACACCGAAGTCCACGCAGCCCGCCGCGAACGTCGCAAGCGGCGTTGAAGCGAGCCGTCCTTGACCCGAACGTGCTGGTCTCCGCGTTCATCTCCCAGCGTGGAGGCTCCCCCGATCGCATCGTGCGGGCGTGGCGTGAAGGCGCGTTCGAACTCGTGGTCTCACCGCAGCTGATCGCCGAGCTCACCGACGTGCTCGCCCGCCCCAAGTTCAGGCTCCAAGCCTCCGAAGGACGCGCCGAGGCCTACATCGCCGCGCTCGCCGGCGACGCAGTCACGGTCGCCGATCCGCCGGACCCACCCGCCGTCAGCCCCGACAGCGCCGACGACTACCTGATCGCGCTCGCGCAGGCGGCGCGCGCTGATGTGATCGTCTCGGGTGACAGCCACCTGACTGAGCTTGCCGACCTCACCCCCCCGGTGGTGACGCCTCGGGAATTCGTCGCCCAGCTCACATGAGCGCCCCGGAGTTCTGCGAATCCGAGCTGACTGCCGGCAGCCACTCCGCGATCAACTTCCCGATCATCGGGCCCTGGTCCTCTTGCAGAGCGTGCCCCGCCTGCGGGATCACGTGGTCGATGTCACGCCCGATCCGCGAGGCGAGCCGCTGGCCGCTCGCGAGGGTAAGGAAGAGGTCGCCTTCCGCCCAGATCACCAACATCGGCCTGGTGTCGCGGCGAAGAGCGCGAAACCAAGCTTCGGAAAGCGCCGCCGAGCTCTTGTCGTCGATTCGCGGGACGCTCATGACCAGGCCTCTCATGGACGCCTTCGAGTCCAGCGTGGGGAATGGCGCCTCGTAGGCTGCGACGACATCGTCACTGAGGTCGTTCAGGCACATCGCCCGCACGAGCTCTCCGACCGACAGGTCCTCTGTGCGCTCGATCCATTCCCGGATCCGCACCCAGGCATCGTTGACCCACACCTCGTGTGGATCGATCACGGTGTCGAGGATGACGATCCGCGCAACGCGGTCCGGATATGCCAGGGCGAGGGTCAACCCGATCGGACCGCCCCAGTCGTGCACCACCAGGGTGACGTCGTGCAGGTCGAGGTCCTCGAGCAGGGAGGCCGTCAGCTCGACGTGGCGTTCGAGCGACTGCCAGGCCGGGTCGGTGGGCTTGTCGGAACGTCCGAACCCCGCGTGGTCGGGCGCCACGCACCGATACCCCGCGTCGCAAATCGGTGGGATCAGCTGCCGCCAGATGAAGGACCAAGTGGGCTCCCCGTGGAGCATCAAGACCGGCGGGCCCTCGCCGACGTCGAGGTGGGCCAGGCGAAGGTCACCAACGTCCCTGTAGTTGGGCTCGAAATCAAAGTCCGGGAGCCCTTCGAATCGCTCCTCGGGCGTTCGATAGACGCCGGCCGCCGGATGTGACGTACCTGCGTGGGTCTGGAAGGCGCGCTCGAGAATCCTGCGTCTTGTCGGTGATTCGGGAGGCAGCGCCAATACGCGAGCGATGAGCCGGCGCGAAAGACCGGGGAAGCGCGCTGCGAGACGCTCGTCGAGATCCATGGGAAGGCGGCGCGATTATCTCTGACCAAGGTGTTCAACGAGCGCGGCTTCGCAGCTGTCGTTCTATGCGAAGATCGCGTGATGTCGGACTACCGTGCGCAGGCCCACCTTGATGCGCCGCTGGAGGAGGTCTGGGCGCTCGTCGGGAACCCCGCCACCTACCCTCGGTGGTGGCCGGCCGCGGTAGAGATTCGCGGCGAGACGTTCGAGGTTGGGGACGTCTATACCCAGGTCTTGCCCCGTTTCGCCGGACGGCGGTTCGAGTACACCCGAATCATCGACCGGCGCGACGAGTTCAAGGAACTGAAGTGGAGTTGCCCGACAACCGGCGGCTTCCAGCGCTGGACGCTGACCCCCGCGCAAGGCGGCACGTTCGTCGACATGGAGATGGGAGTGCACCCGCCTTCGCTCCGGTACCGGCTGTTCGATCGGTCGCTTGGACGCTGGTTCATCAAGCGCTGGGCAGAGCAGGCCGTGGACGGGCTGCGGCAGACCCTGGCCGCGCGAGACTGAGTTCGTGGCGGCGGAAAACGTCGAGCTCGTGAGCGAGCTCCTAGCCAAAGGAGCTGCTGGCGACTGGGATGCGGTGGCAAGCCTGGTGCACCCCGAAGTCACCCGCTATGGAACCGTTGGCGGCCTCGAGGAGGATCGGGTCCTACGGGGGCTCGAAGCGATCGTGGCAGCGTTCGAGGGCGATGAGCGCGAGGCATGGGACGAGCGGCGATTGGAGCCCGAGCGGATTGTCGACGCCGGGGATCGAGTGGTCGTATTACTTCACGAATACCTGCGCGGGCGCGGCAGCGGCATCGAGCTTGAGCAACGGACCGCTGTCGTCTTCGACGTTTCCAACGGCCTTGTCACCGGACTGCGCGGATACATGGACCAGGCGGCCGCTCTGGAAGCGGCCGGGGTCGCGGAATAGGGGCCTAGCGCCGCGCTGGAACCTTCCCGGCCGCGACGGTGTACGGGCCGGGGGCCGAGCTGATCGGACCCGCGTGGAATCTGTCTGGTTTGTATGCCCTATAGACCCCACAATGCAGACAGATTCTGGGAAGGCGGTCATGGCTTGCCATATGTGTACTCAATTAGGTACACTATTGCCCATGGCGAAGACGGTCCCGGTACGCGAGTTCCGCAGCAACCTCAGCAGCCTCCTCAGCGATGTCGCCGATCGCCGCGACCATGTGCTCGTGACCCGCAACGGAACGCCGGCGGCCGCCCTCGTTCCCATCGACGAGTACGACGCGCTCGAGGAGACGGCTGAAATCCTCTCCGATCCAGACGCGCTGGCGGCGCTCGAGGCCGGCCTGGCTGAGGTTGAGCGGGGCGAGACCTTGACGCTGGCCGAGCTCCGCCGTGAGCTGAGCGAGCGACGCGCCGATCGTTGAGCCGTGGCGCGAGTCGTAGTCGCGCGTCGCGCTCGCACGGAGCTGCTCGAGCTTGACTGGCCGCTTATCGACGCGATCGAAGACGCGCTTGGCTCATTGGAGCGCGACCCCGGCGCCGGCCACCTCCTCCGTGGCCGTCTCCGCGGACTGCGATCGCTCCGCGTTGGCACCTATCGGATCATCTATCAGCTGACCGACAGCGACAAAACGGTCCGCGTGGTCGCGATCCGGCACCGCTCGGCTGCCTACCGGACTGACCCGCGTTAGAGGCGCGCAGCTAGCGCCGCGCCGGAATCTTTCCGGCCGCGACGGTGTAGGGGCCGGGGGCCGAGCTGATCGTCGAGCCGTTTGCGAGCTGACCGCGGACGATCGCGGTGTGGGAACCGAGGCTCGTCTCGCGCAGCGAGAACAAGAACGGGCGCTTGGTGTCCGTTGCCACCGGCACTCCGTCGACGACCAGCGTGGCCGAGCCCAGCTCCGGGGCGTCCGTGCGGATCGAAATCGGCTCTCCGGGCCTGGCGGTGCGGCGGGGCCTGTCGGTGCGGCGGTTGGTCGGAAGCTGCACCTGAAGCGGCAGAGAGCCCGGCCACACCTCGGCGCTCGCGCTGGCGTGACTCCCGGTAACCGACATGTCGTACCCGAGCGCCGCCTTGTTGTTGACGAGGGCGCGGGCGTTGGCGACGGCCTCGTACACACCCGCCGGCTTGCTCGGGTCCTTGTACCAGTTCATGCGCTCGCTGTAGAACCAGGCGTACTGGTCGGAGCTCTGCATCGCCCAGTAGACGTTGTGCTGCAGCCACAGCAGGCGCTCGGTCTCGCTCATCGGCGCCTGCTGCGAGCCCTCCTGATAGAAGCCCATGTTGAAGTCCATGAAGATCCCGGGGCCCATCTGCACGCCCTCCCAGGCGGCGTCGGTCTCCGGCGGCAGCCACTCGCTCGTCTCGCGCATCTCCAGGTGGTCCTCGATGAAGGTGGAGGTCGTCCTGGTTGTAGTAGCTCCACTCGTGGCCGTCGATCAGCTCCACCCCGGGGCCGGCCGCCTCGACGATCCCCTGGTTGAAGAAGAACATCAGCGGATCGGGCGCATCGTCAGGGGAGTTGTAGATGCTGACCGGCGAGTGCTGGAACTGATAGGAGGGGAAGAAGAGGCTCAGGAATCGCAGGTCCGGCACGTGCGACTGCAGGGAGCTGATGAACTGCCGTCCGCGCTCCTTCGCCATCTCCGCGACCTCCCAGAAGGTCTTGGTCGGGTACTGCTCCGGGTGGAACTCCCAGGGACTGAGCTTCGGGTCCACATAGAACTCAGGGTCGAAAAGCACGCCCTTGGCGCGCGAGATCTCCACCGCGCGCGAGAACAGCTCCATGTTGGCGTTGATCTGACTCCACTGGGAGTCGTCGAACCAGTCCATCTTCGTGAACTCCGCCGGGCCGTTGAGCTGGATGAAGTTGTGCTGGAGCCGGCCGTAGCGGGCGGGCAGCTCGGCCAGCAGCGGGAACTTCAGCTGCTCCTCCGTCCACTGGCCCGCCTCGAAGGCCTTCAGCCGGTCCTTCCCGTCCTCGGTCAGCCGGAAGGTCAGTCCGTCGAAGGGGACCGACTGCATCTCGGGGAGGTGGTCGTAGAGGTAGGAGGCCGAGGGCGTGTCCCAGCCGAACTCGATCAGCTTCTTGTCGGGCTGTGCCGTCGGCTGCCCCGTCAGAGTCGTGGGGCTGGCAACCGACACCGGCAGCGGACGACTCTTGACCGAAGCCGAATGGCCGGGACGGTTAGCGGGCTTGCCGCTCGCGGCCTCGACGGCCGCGGCTGCCGGCAAAAGCAGCGCAGCCGCGCTCAACACCATCGACAGCGTGCGGGACTTCATTCTCAGTCCCGTGGCGCCTGCGCCGAGCCCCTAATGGCGGAGGGCGCGCAGCACGACTTGCACTCGAGTCCAAGCCCCAGCTCGCGGCCGTGCGCACGCTCCTCGCTCATGGCCTCGATGTCGGCGCGTGGCGAGCGAGCCCGCACCGCCCACGCACGGCGGTTAGACGTATTTCCTAGGCGTCAGGCCTGGGTGCGTCGTAAAATCGCGGGGTGGAATCGCTGGTGCTCGCCCTGCGCTTGCTGCTCGGGGGCCTGTTCGCAACCGCGGGCGTTGCGAAGCTGAAGGACCTGGAAGGGTCGCGCCGGGCGCTTGCAGGACTTCGGGGTCCCCGCCCGGCTCGCCCAACCCGGCGGCGTGTTGCTGCCGCTCGCGGAGATCGCGATTGCCGTCGCCTTGCTGTTCCCGCAGTCGGCGCGCTGGGGCGCCCTTGCGGCGGCGGCGCTGCTGGGGGTGTTCGTCGTCGCGATCGCAAACGCGATCGCCCACGGCCGCGCACCCGACTGCCATTGCTTCGGTCAGGTCCACTCCGAGCCCGCCGGCTGGAGGACGCTGGCGCGCAACGGCGTCCTGATCGCTCTCGCGGCGACCGTCGCCGCCGCCGGGTCCGGGTCCGTCGGTGAGCGAATGGGTCTCCGACCGCAGCGGGCTCGAGCTGGCGCTGCTCGCCGCGGCGCTCGCCGCCGCGGCGGTGGCCGTTGTGCCGCTTCGGAGGTGGAACGAGCAGCCGCGAGCGACGAAGGCGAAAGAAGGCCAAGATCGCGGCGTTGGATGCGAAGCTGGGCCGGGCGGGGCGGCCCGTCGGCTCACCCGCTCCGGACTTCAGCTTGCCCGGCCTGCGCCGCGAGCGATACACGCTCCAGGAGCTGCTGGCGCCGGGACGACCCGTCGCGCTCGTCTTCGTACACCCGGACTGCATACCCTGCCGGCGAGTCGTGCCGCGGCTCGTGGAGTGGAACGGCAGGCTGGCGCAGCGGATCACCATCGCAATGATCAGCGGGGGCAGCGTCGATGCCAACCGCGAGCTCCTGGACGAGTACGGAATCGGTGATCTTCTGCTCCAGGAGCGCGGGGAGGTCTACGAGGCGTACAAGTTTCGGGCGGGAACGCCGTCTGCGGTCGTCGTTGATCCCGATCGCACGATCGCAAGCGACGCCGTCGCCGGTGAGGACGCGATCGAGGAACTGATTCGCCTCACGCTGCGCCGGAGCGAGTCGTGGGAGCAGCCGAGCCCGGTGGCGTAAGCCCCGCCGCGCTCGCCGCGGCCGCAAACCTGCGCGTGGACGAGATCACCGCGGAGGTGTTGCACGCGTTCGAGCTCGCGGGCGTCGCCAGCATCCTGCTCAAGGGCGCGAGCACGACTCGGTGGCTGTACCCGGACAATCCCCGCCGCTACCAGGATTGCGACCTTCTCGTCTCGCCCGCGTCCATCGACGCCGCCGAGCGCGTGCTCGATGGCATCGGCTTCGTTCCCGAGCTGGAGCAGGACCGGATGCCCGCTTGGTGGCGAGAGCACGGGCTTCATTGGTCTCATCCACAGAGACCGTCGACTGTTGACGTTCACCGCACGCTGACAGGGGTCGGCGTCGACGAAGCGCGGCTGTGGAAAGTGCTCTCGGCCGACACCGAAACGATGACCGTGGGAGGCCGTCCCGCGAGCGTCCTCTCGACGCCGGGACGCGCACTCGTCCTGGCGATGAACGCCGCTCACCAGGGCTTGGGCAAGGGGGACATGAGACTCGCGGTGCGCCATGGCGGAGAGGACACATGGATCCAGGCCGCACGACTGGCGGCCGAGCTCGACGCCACGCCATCGTTCGCCGCCGGACTGCGCCTGGTTCCGGGTGGACGGGCGCTGGCGGCGAGCCTGAACCTGCCGGCGGCGCAATCAGTCGAAGTCGCCCTGAGGGCAACGCGCGCCCCCGCCCAGGCACTGACGGTCGAGCGCATCGCGCGGGCTTCCCGGCGCGAGCGGATCGCGATCGTTCGCCACAAGCTGGTGCCACCACCCACGTTCATGCGGCACTGGTCTCCCCGTGCCCGCGAGGGCCGCGTCGGCCTTTTGCTGGCATACGCCCAGCGCCTGGCCTGGGTGGCAAGGCGCACACCCACCGCGGTGCGCGCCTGGCGCCGCGCGCGTCGCGCTCAGGGAGAACCGCCGGCCGAACCTTGACCGGCGAGCTCGAGCAGGGCTGCGGCCGCCCCGTCGGCGTCGTCGCGCTCGCCCTCGATCACCCGCGCATCAGCGACGGTGGCGCGGGCAATCTTCATCGCCGCAGCGGGATCGTCCATCCCGTAGGCATGGCCGATCAGCATCATCGCGCCCTCGGCCGCTGTCCGGGGCTGTGGGTCCCAACGTGACCCCGCCTTGAAGACGATCCTGGCGATCAGCCCCACCGGGATCGGCGTGTCGCCGACGCCGGCGCCGAGGCTCTCCGCCGAGACCCTTCCCTCGCCCCTGATGTTGAGCAATCCCGGGTAGGGGTGTGCCCGCCCATCTCGGTCGATCACGGCCCAGTCATCGGTGTAGTACAAGGCGCCGGCGCGCAGCAGCGCCGCGACGAGCACCGACTTGCCGACCATGGTCCGTCCCGGCAGCACGATCGCCCGGCCCTGGTGGGCGACGACGCCCGCCGAGACGACGAGGTGATCGCGAGCGTGGTCGACGGCAAGGAAGAACAGCTGCCGCCGCAGAAGCAGCAGCGCGCCCTCAATCTCCGGCGTGCGCGCCAGCACCGATCCCTCCTCGACGACCGCATACTCGCCGTCGCTCGCGAGCTCGAGCGCGAGGTGCCGATCGCCTGGCTGGGCCTCGCGGCGCGTTGCGTGAAGGGGGATCTGCTCGACGACGCGCGGCACGAGCTCCGGGGACCGGAACGCTCACGCAGACCCCCGTCCCGTACACCTCGAAGGCAACGAGATGCGTCCGCGCAGCCTCCCCGCGCTGCGCGGGCATCACCGGCCGGGGCTCGCTCCGTTCGCGGCGCGCTGTTCCGCGAGCTTCAGGAGCGCCCCCGCGGCCTCCTCCGCCTCTCCGCGATCTCCTTCGAGCACGAGCGCGCTGGAGGCCGCCGAACGGAGGATCGCCAGGGTGCTCTCTGCGCGCTCACGTGCCGGCGCCGCGTGGGCGAGCAGCGCGAGCATCCCTTTCGCCGCCGATCGAGGTTCCGGCTGGAAGCTCGCGCCCGGGCGGAACGGAGTAGCCGCGATCACGTTGACCGGCACGGGCTCCACCCCCGCCTTCCCGCCAAGGCTCGCGACGGGTTGGCTGCTCGCCCGCTCCGGGTGAGGGCGTCGGATCGACAGCGGTTTGGCGTACGGATGCACGCGCCCAAGCTCGTCGAGCACCGCGTACTCGTCGGAGTAGTACTCGGCACCGGCGCGAACCAGCGCGGCAACCAAGGTCGTCTTGCCGCTGAAGGAATCGCCCGGCACCACGATTGCGCCGCCGCGGTGGGCGACCGCCCCGGCGTGCACGAACACCCGGTCGGGTGCCTGGGCGGCAACAAGCTTTCGCAGCTCCGATTCGAGCATTCCGATCACCAGCGACAGATCGGTGTACATCGGGCGGGGTCCTTTTGGGCTGGTGTAGTGCCATGTGTTCTCGCTCACGGACAGCAGGGCGAAGCGCTGGTCGGCGGTCTCGGGATCGCACTGCGGGAGCCCGGGCGGGAGCAACGCGACGATGCGGTCGAGCACCTCGCGATCCGACGCCCCGACTGCCACACGGACACCGTGGATCTCGAACCCTCGCGCGAAGGGCACACCTAGCGCATCGCCCGTCATCGCCTGAGCCATGGTACGCGGCCCCTCCCGGCGTGCCCCGGCGTCGGGGACGCGTCACTCAGTCCGGGCAGGGCTCCGACGTATCTCCAGTGGGGTTGCCCGTTGCGATGTCTATGCGCAGACAGACGCCGTCGATGAACTTGCCCGATTCGCAGCCACCATTCGGAAGGCCCGACGACCCGCACGCCGGGCGGCTGGTGGACGTGAACCACTCCGGCGGGCAGACGAGCGCCGCGAGCGCCAGCTCGTCTGCCCCTGAGAAATCCCCGGTGTCTGTGGGATTGGGGAAGCCCGGGCACTTGAGGCATTCGCAGGAGTCGAGCAACGGCGGCTCGTCGCTGAACTCCGCGCAAGTCAAGGTATTGCTTTGGTCGCAAGGGCCTTGTCCTGGCGTCAGACATGGGCAGTCATTCACGCAGTTGCAGAAGTCGTCGCCGCGCCCCGAGCTTGCACACAAGGTCCCTGGACAGCGCTCGTCGACGAAGGTCCCGTTCGTGGGCACCCCGGCGAACGCCGGCGTGACAATGCTCGTGACCATCGGCACCGCGGTCACGGCTGCGGTGGCTGCCGCAGTCCTGCGGACGAAGGTGCGCCGGGAGACGCCCTCCGGCAGCGGGGCCAGCAGCGCGATCTCCTCGAGCTGAACGAGCGCCGCATCAACGCGCTCCGCGTCGACCGGCTCGCCGAGCTTCGAGCTGCTCAGCGTCGCCAGCTCATCGACCGAGCGCGTGCCGTCGCAGTGGGCGAAAACGGCGGCGGCGACAGAAGTGAGGCAGTGCGCCTGCCCGCTTCCGGTGTCATAGACCACCGTTTCGTCGCCGATCTCCTCGACCAACAGCCCCTCTGATCGAGCCGCCGGCAGCTCGGGCGAAGAATTGGATCCCACTGCACGCCCTCCTTTGGACTGCCCCCTAGATGCTGCGCATCTACAGAAACGTGACTATACATCGCCAGCATCAGCTTGTCCACCTAGTGTTCAGCTTCGGGTCCTACTTCGGCCCCTGGGTCCAGGGGGGCTGACCTCGCTCCCCTGCCGAGCCCGCAACGTCGCTTTCCCGGAAAGATTCAGGTTGACCTCGAGCGGCACCCCGAACCGGGCCTGACCGCGGCCGACCGTTCGCCAGCCGCCGCCTTTCTTCTGCTCGATCGTGACCTCGCCCGATGCCGGCGCGAGCGTCCAGGCGACGATTCGCTTCTTCGAGGTGCGGTTTGCCACGAACGGAAACCGCCACGCCTGGAAGAGCGGCTTCTCTCGCCCGTCGTTGAAGAAGAGGCCATCCTGCAAACCGAAGCCATTGCCCGTAAGCGGGTCGTCATAGAGCTGACCCCAGATCACCACGCTCACACCCTGCTTCCACAGAACTCGCAGTGCCTCGGGAATAAAGCGCTCGACCTTTCGCATCGGGAAGGCGAACTGGCGATCGGGGGGATTCGTCTCCCACCACAGCTCCGTCGCCCACACGGGGCGTCTCTTACCCCCGGGCGCAACCGTTCCCCTGCGTTCGGCGACGCGCAGCGCCCGCACCATCTTCTTCACGTCAGGGGTGCTGACGTCGTCGGGGTGCACCGCGCTGGTGTGCGGCCCCCCGGAGAGGTTGATCGGGTGGTGCGAGAGGATGTCGAAGTGGGCGGGGTCGGGGCATTTTGCCGCAGCGAGGCGACGTCCCTGATCTTTGAGGCAGAGGAGCTTGCGCAGGAACAGCAGCGGGCGCGTTCTGTCGCTGTTCGGTGGGTCGTCGCCGTACGGTGCCAACCCGGGAGCAACCACGCGAGCTTGCGGATTACCCGCGTGCACCCCCTCGTAGAAAGCGTTCAGCATCTTCCGGTAGCGCTCGACGCCGACCGGTTTCTTGCCCTTGAACTGCGGGCTCAGCAGGTGGGTCAGGTTTGGCTCGCTCCAGGCCTCGAAGTAGGTCACGGCCGGCAACGGCCCGCCCGCGGTCGCGAACGTTCCCGAGTAGCGGCGCGCGAGCGCGGCGGCGAAGTCACCGAACGCGCCGGGGTCGGGCTTCCAGGTGCCGGCCAGCGCGCTGCGCGGCTTGTTCGGGCCCTCTGCCCATTCGGGGACGTGGGTCACTGTGAGGACGACGTCGAGCCCCCTCGACGTCGCGGCCCGCACGGCGGCGTCAGTCTCGGTGAAGTCGTAAGCCGGATCCGCTGGGTTTCTCGGATCGGCGGGCTTCGTGGGGGTCATCACTCCCCAGGGAACGAAGTAGAGCGCCACCTCCGATTTGCTGCGGACCGTCTCATCGAGCCAGCGCCCCTGTGTGGATGCCGGATTCATCCCCGCGTCAACCCGGCCGCGGCGGCCTCGCCGGTGGAGGTGAAAGCTGCAAAGGCAAGCACGCCGAGAAGCACCGGCAGTGCCGACGTCCAAAGACGCCCGGCCGGGCGACTGGCCGAAACTAGGTGCTGATCACTCAGGCGGCTCATCTCCTCTTCAACACGCGCGGAGACTCAAGGTTTCCCGCTCAGGGGAATGTCGAACTAGGCGGTGGCTGACGTGTCGTGCGTCCGCCGGCGGAAGGCCAGCACCCCGAGGGTCACCAGGACCCCGAGGAGCACGAACGGGAGGATCGTCAGGCCCGTGGAGGCCAGGTCGGCCCCGGTCCCGATATCAGTTGGATCGGTGGTGGCAGCCGCCTGAGTCCCGGACTGCTGAGCGGGGTTCCCGCTTGCGTCCTCATTGCCGCCGCCCGCGCCGCCGCTCGTTTGCCCGGATGAGCCGCTTGCCCCACCGCCGGTTCCGGCACCCGCCGTTTCGCCCGTCCCTGTGGCGGGCGTTTCGCCCGTCCCGCCGGGTGACGTGTCGTCGCCGCTCCCGCCCCCGCCGCCGGTCCCCTCGCCCTCCTCGGGGATTGCGCTCTCGCCCTCGAGGTACTGCGAGATCTGCGAGTTCGCCGGACCGGTCCCGGCGTCGATCTGCGCCAGCGCCGACGTCGACGTGGCCCCCGCAGCCGAGTCCCACCAGGGCGAGTACCGAAGCGATTCGCCTTGACATACGGTTAGCCTAGCCAACCTGGACGCGACGCGTCAAACCCTCTCCCCGGCGCGTCTCGGGGACTTTGCAACGATCGCAACGCCCGCGATCCTGATCGCCTACCTGGCGTTCACGAACGGCGGCTTCGACCCGACCTCGCGCTCGGTGGTCGGGATCGCGGCCTGGTGGGCGTGCTCGCGGCAGCGGCTTTCAACATGCTCCCGGCCACGGGGGGCAGCATCGCTTCGCGGGTGATCTTCGGCCTCGCGGTCGCCTTCGCCGGCTGGACCGCGCTGTCGCTGACATGGACCGACAGCGACGAGCGCACGGCGACCGAGCTGGCGCGAGTGAGCTCGTATCTGGCGATCTTCACCCTCGCCCTGATGGTTCAGGGCGCTGGTCGCTGGCGCCACCTGCTGCACGGGATCACGCTCGGAATCGTCTTCGTCTGCGCGATCGCGGCCCTGTCGCGGATGCAGCCCGAGTGGTTCCCCGAGCAGGTGCAGGGCCAGTACCTCCAGGGGATCGAGATCGAGCGGCGGCTCGCCTACCCGCTGAACTACCCCAGCGGCCTCGGAGCGTTCGCGGCGATGGGCTTGCCGCTGGCATGGGCGGCAACCTCCTCGGCGCGAACGCTGGTCGGGCCAGGCGCTCGCCGCTGGAGCGCTGCCGCTTGTCGCGCTCACCCTCTGGCTGACCACCTCGAGCCTGTCCGTGCCGGCGGCGGTGATCGCCCTCGCGGCCTTCATCCTGCTCGCGTCCGACCGGATCCCGAAGCTGCTGACGCTGCTCCTCGCCTCCGTGGGCTCGGCGATCCTCTTCGCCGCCGTGGAGCAGCGCGACGCGCTCGATCGCGGGCTGCACACGGCGGCCGCCGAGAGCGAGGGCGGCGAGCTGCTCTGGATCACGCTCGCGGTCTGCGCGGCGGTCGCGCTGGCGCAGTTCGGGCTCAGCCGCCTCGTGCGCGATGCCCGCTACCCCGGCCTGGTGTCGATCCCTCGGCGCCACGCGGCGATCGCGGCCGGTTCGGCCGCAGCGTTTTTCCTCGTCGTGGCGATCGCGGCCGGCGTGCCCGGCAAGCTCGGCGACGAGTGGGAGCAGTTCAAGAGCCGGGGCCAGGCGACCACTCCCGGACAGTCGACGCGCGGCGAGGAGATTCTCGATTTCAGCGGCAGCGGCCGCTACGAGTTCTGGGAGTCGGCGGTGGATGCGAACGCCACCGACCCCTGGGTCGGAATCGGCCCCGGGACCTGGGACTTCTGGTGGACCCAGAACGGCACCTACGTCGCCTACGTCCGCGACGCCCACTCACTTTTCCTCGAAACGCTCGCCGAGCTTGGAATCGTCGGCTTCGCGCTGATCGTCGGGTTCTGCGCCGGAATCCTCCTGCTCGGCGCGTGGCGCTCGCTGCGGGCGCCGCCCGAGCCGAGGATCGCGATCGCGGCCGCCACCGCCGCCTGCGCCGCGTTCATCGCCGGCGCGTCGGTCGATTGGGTGTGGGAGCTGGGCGTGATGCCCATGACCTTCTTCGCCTTGGCGGCAATCGTCTGCGTCGGCGGCGACGATCTGCCACGCGCTCCGACGCGACCCCCCCTGGTGGCCCCTCACCCGCCGAATCGGGCTGATCGCGCTCTCCGTTGCCGGGCTGATCGCGATCGTGCCGCCGCTGGTGGGAGCGGTGAAGCTGGAGAACAGCTACGAGGCCGAGGCGGAGGGGCGCCTCGCCGACGCACTCGACGATGCCCGCGGCGCGATCTCCGCGCAGCCGTACGCGGCCTCGCCGCGGCTGCAGGAGGCTCGGCTGCTGGCGCTCCGAGGCAAGCTCGACGAGGCGATCGCCGCCGCCCGCGAGGCCACCGAGCGCGAGCCCGCGAACTGGAAGAACTGGCTCGCGCTCGCGACGTTGGAGAAACGCGCCGGGCACCGCGGCGCCGCGACTGTGGCCCGGCGCCGGATCCGGGAGCTGAACCCGAACGCGCCGATCTTCGCGGACTGAACGCCTCAGCGGCCGGCGGCCCGACCTGGCCGGTTCCGGGCCGCCTTCAAGCCGCGGCTGATCCCTCCTGTCATGGCGCGATGCGCGAGCGCTGAGCAACAATTTCGAAGCGGCTCATCCGGCTCTCCAGCTTGCGGCGCCGCAACCCGAGCAACTGGGTAAACGGAAAGATCCCCCAGGCGATCGGTGCTTGAGGTGATGCGGTGAATCCACCCTTCACCCGTGTATCCCAAGTGCTCTTGAAGTCGGTCCGAACGCCCACGGGTCGGGGAACCACACAGCGCAACCGATCAAGCGCACCCTGCTCGTAAAAGAAGCCCCAACTGTCGCAGCCGACGCGATCGGAACGTTTGCCTCGATCAGCGCCTTGCAGGCGGACGAGGTGATCGCATACGCGGCAGTTGTTATCGGCTGTGCAATCTCCATCGGATACGCCAGACGACGGCCGTCACGAAGATCAACCGCATCCAGCGAGCTGAACAGACACGGCTCAAAGCTTCTGTAGTAAAGGAGAGCTACCTCACGACCCTGCATTTGCTGTGCAATCGAGTCGAGAAGTTTTCGCACTCCGTTGGGCAGGACTATGTCGTCTTCCGCAACGAACGCGACCCGGTGGCCCTCTTCGACCATGCGCCGGTACGCCTCTTGATGACTGAGGGTACATCCGATCATTCCTGGGTTCAGCCATTTCGGGGATCGCGCCACCATCTCCTCGTCAACGAGCCGGGATCTCTGCTCAGGCGTGAGGCGGCTTCCATCAACTGCCGGGACAAGTTCCCAATCGAGTTCCGCGATGCGCAGTTGCTCTTCGACATGCTCGCGCCTCACTTCCGACTGCGGCAGGTTGATGACGTACGCCTTCATCGCCCGTGCGCGATCTCGATCCTCTTGAGTCGGGCGAGGTTTGCTCTCCCGTATCGAGTCAGGATCAGGTCCCGCTGAGAGACTGAACTGCGGCGGCGGTTCACAAAGAGCCAATTTGTATGGACAGGGCAAACCTAATCCCGAAGAATCCGAGCGACCTGAGCCGTTCCACGATCTCAGCGATCTGAGCACCGCTGGTCAAGTCCATGAACTGGTGGAACTCGACAGTGATCTGGCCGATGGCCTGGAGCGTTTCATCGTCGGTCGCGGCGAAAAGGGCACTCTCCGCGCCCTCAATATCAACCTTGACAAGGTCAACGCTTTCTAGGTTCTGCCCGCTCAGGAAAGCGGGCAAGGTGGTGCTGCGTACCGAGATCGTTTCAACGATCTCTCCGCGCGCCGGATGTGCGTTGAGGCTAGGCGGATGTCGATAGAGGCTCGACGCCTCCCGCAGGTTCGACACGTGCAATTCCACTGGGCCCTCACGGTCGCCGATTGCAACGTTGTGCGCAACCAACCCCCCCATCGACGGGATCTCTCGATATAGAGCCGGAACGGCTCGAGCACATGACACGTGACGCCGAAGCGGCGAATCAGTTCGACCGCAAATGCCCCTCGGTTTCCACCCAAATCGAGTACGACCGAAGCTGGACCTAATCCGTCAGTAAAAACGAGTGCTCGCAGACGTCAGCTAGCAGCTCGGAGGCCCTCCAGCTGACGGATGGCAGACGGCTAGCCAGATCACGGGTTCGACCCGGAAGCCTGTGGAAGTAGGTGCCGATGTCGGTGATGCAGCTTCCGGCTTCAATCGTGAGCATCGTGCGAACAGAGTACGGCTCGCTGTGGGGCCCTAGCGTAACCCGCCGAAACCGCGACGGGAGCTGAACCCGAACGCGCCGATCTTCGCGGACTGAACGCCCGCCTGTCGCGGACAAATATCTGATTGAGAAAACGGAGCGCCCGGGCTCCGATTCCGGTACCGTGTCCGTAACGGCAGAGGGAGAAAGAATCTCACCGCAATTTGCGCGGTCTGCTTGGGGCGATCGTGACATAGCCAAGCTTTGCGACCGTCGGAGGAGGGGTTTGACGTGCGGCAACTGATCACCGGAGGGGCGGGTTTCATCGGCTCCCATTTGGCCGACCGACTTGTCGAGCGGGGCGATGAGGTGGTGATCCTCGACGACCTCAGCACCGGCAACCGCGAGAACATCGCGGCGCTGCTCGCACAGGGTGGCGGACGAGTGGAGCTGGTCGAAGGGTCGGCCAGCGACCAGGGCCTCGTCAACGAGCTCATGGCCCGGTCAGACGGCTGCTTTCACCTCGCCTCGTCGGTTGGAGTGGAGCTGATCGTCGACCAGCCACTCGAATCCGTGCTGCGGACCGTTCGCGCCGCCGACACGGTGATGGAGGCGGCCGCTCGCTTCAAAACGCCGCTCGTGTTCACATCCACTTCCGAGGTGTACGGAAAGTCGAACGGCCGGCGCCTGCGCGAGGGCGACGACCGCATCGTCGGCGCACCCTCGATGTCGCGCTGGTCGTATGCGATCGCGAAGGCGTTCGGCGAGGCCGTCGCCCACGGCTACGCGCGCGACAGCGGCGCCCGGATGACCGTCGCGCGCCTGTTCAACTGCGTCGGCCCGCGCCAGTCGAGCGCGTACGGAATGGTGGTGCCGAGGTTCGTCCAGCAGGCCCTGAGGGGCGAGGATCTGACCGTCTACGGGACGGGCGGGCAGACCCGCTGCTTCACGCACGTCCACGACACGGTCGGGGCGCTCGTCGGGCTCGCGGACTGTGAGGGGGCGGCCGGCAACGCCTACAACGTCGGCTCGGCGACGGCGGTCCCGATCATCGACCTGGCGCGCCGCACGATCGAGCGCACCGGTTCGCGATCCGACGTTCGCGTGATCCCGTACGCGCAGGCGTATGGCGAGGGATTCGAGGAGCTGGGCAACCGCGTGCCCGACTGCACCGCGATCGAGAGCCTGATCGGATGGCGGCCGAGCCGCACCCTCGACGATGCGATCGACGACATCGTCGCCTTCGAGACCCGCACACCGTCAGCGCCTCGCGTCGTCGCTTGACCCTGGGGAGCCCGGCCGCCTGAGCCGCGTCCGCGTCCTCCGCGTAATCGCCCGGCTGAACCTCGGCGGCCCGGCGCAGCAGGCCGCCTTTCTCAGCGGCCGGCGGCTCGACCCGGACCGCTACGAGACCCTGCTCGTCCACGGCTCGCTGGCGGCGGGCGAGGAGTCGATGGCCGACCTGGCCCGACGCGAGGGAGCCCGGACGGAGTTCGTCCCCAGCCTCGGCCCGGCGCCGCGACCCCACCGGGACGCCGCGGCGACGGCTCGCATCGCGGCGATCGCCCGCCGCTTTCGCCCCCACGTCGTCCACACCCACACCGCCAAGGCGGGCTTCGTCGGCCGCACCGCCGCCGTCATCGCGCTGCGGCCCCGTCCGGTGATCGTCCACACCTACCACGGCCACGTGCTCGAGGGCTACTTCGGCAAGGCCACGACGCGCTTCTACCGCACCCTGGAGTCCACCCTCGCGAAGCGAAGCGACCGCCTGGTGGGCGTCAGCGAGGCGACCGTGGACGACCTCGTCCGCCTCGGGATCGCGCCGCGGGAGCGCTTCAGCGTGATTCCGCTCGGCCTCGACCTGGAGCCGTTCGCGAGCGTCGACGAGCAGGCCGGCCGGAGCCTGCGCGGCACCCTCGGCATCGCCGATGACGAGGTCGTCCTCACCTTCGTCGGCCGCCTCGTACCGATCAAGCGCGTGGACACGCTGCTGCGAGGCTTCGCACGTGCGCTCACGATCGCCCCGGAGCGGCTGCGGCTGTTGATCGTCGGCGACGGTGAACTGCGCCCTGAGCTGGAGGCGCTCGCTCGCGAGCTCGGAGTCGGCTGACGCCGTCAGCTTCCTCGGCTATCGCCGCGACCTGGTCGCGATCGCGGCGGCAACCGACATCGCGGTGCTCGCTCGGCAAACGAAGGCACGCCGGTGTCCCTGATCGAAGCGGCTGCGGCGGGCCGTCCCGCGGTCGCATCCCGCGTCGGCGGCGTCCCCGAGGTGGTCACCGAGGAGACCGGCATCCTGTTTCCACCGGGAGACGAGCTGGCGCTGGCCGAGGCCGTCGCCGGACTGGCTTCGAACCCCGCGCTGCGCGCCGAGCTGGGCTCCAACGCCCGCCGGCGCGCCCTCGAGCGTCACTCGATCCCACGGCTCCTGGCAGACGTCGACGCGCTCTACACCGAGCTGCTGGAGGGCCGCTGAAATCAGCATTCGGCGCTAGCTGAGCCGGGTCACTCGGCGAGCTGGTCGAGCTCGGCGAGGAGCAGCGGCGCCATCGCCTCGGCTTCGCCGCGATCGCTGCGGATCACGACCGCGCCGTCGGTCGCGCGCGAAACTGCCCTCATCACCTCCCGCGGACGTTCCCGGGCGGGGACAGCGTTCTCGAGCAGGGCCAGCGCGCCCTCGCCGGCCGAGAGGCGCTCGGGGCGCCAATCGGCTCCCGCCTCATAGCTCGTCACGACGACCGCGCCCACGGGCACCCCATCCTCACCCGCGCTCCCGCCGAGGCTCTCCACCTCATGGTCCGTTTGCCTGTACTCGCCGTCCCCGCGAAGCGAAAGGGGCTTCGCATATGGATAAACCAACCCGCGCTCATCGACCACGGCAAACTCGTCTGAGTAATACACGGCGCCGGCGCGCACCAGCGCCGCGACCAGCGTCGTCTTCCCTGCAAAGCTGCTGCCGGGCATCACCAGCGCTCGACCACGGTGGGCGACGACGCCGGCGTGGATGAAGATGGTGTCGGGCGCCAGCACGCCGACGTTCAGCCGCACCTGCGAATCCAGAATCCCAAGCGCCAGCTCGAGGTCCAGGCCCCGATTCATGACGTCGCCATTCAGCGTGTACGTGTAGGTCCCGATCTCCTCGGCAATCAGCGCGAACCGCTGCTCCACCCGCTCTGGCGGACATGGTTGCCATCCCGGGGGAAGCACTGCGCGAACCCGATCCATCAATTCAGGGGGATCCGTCCCGATCGAGGCGCGCACGCCGAATGCCTCGAAGGCGATCTCGTGCGTCCCCTCACTGGTTTGTGGCCCCGCCACGGCAGCGATGATAGGCAGAGGAACCGCTCCGAGGTTCAGTTCGGAATTCCCGCCGAAGCTAAGATTTGCCGATGGGGACGCTCTTGCTCGCAGCGCGGATGCTCCTCGCGGCCGTCTTCGCGGTGGCCGGGGTGGCGAAGCTGCTCGACCAGCCCGGCTCGCGACGCTCGCTAGTCGGGTTCGGTGTTCCAAACACTGCGATACCGGCGATTGCAGTGCTGCTCCCACTTGCCGAGCTCGCCATCGCGGCCGCACTCGTTCCAGTGGATTCGGCGCGCTGGGGCGCTCTCGCAGCACTCCTGCTCCTCCTCTGCTTTGTCGCCGGGATCGCCAACGCTATGCGGGGGGGCGGCCAGACCCCGAACTGCCACTGCTTCGGCCAGCTCCACTCGGCGCCGGCGGGCTGGCCAACCCTGACCCGCAACGCGCTGCTCGGCGCGCTGGCGGCGTTCGTAGTGATCGATGGGCCCGGGCCGTCGCTGACCGCTTGGGTGTCTGATCGAAGCGCAGCTGAGCTGGTCGCCGTTTCCACCAGCGCCGCCGCGATCGTGCTTGCGGCGTTGCTCGTGCGCGTGTACCGAGAGCGTGGGTCCGTCCTTCGCGACCTGGCGGATGCGCAGAGGAAGCTCGCGGGTCTGCCGGCAGGACTTCCGGTGGGCACGGCGGCACCTGACTTCGCTCTACCCGACCTGCGCGGGGGGATCCACACCCTCGAGTCGCTTTGCGCGCGCGGTCGACCGGTCGTCCTCCTGTTCGTCTCACAGGGTTGCGGGCCGTGCGTAGGGATGTTTCCCGAGATCGGAAACTGGCAGAGGACTCTTGGCGACCAGCTGACGATTGCGGTGCTGACTCAGGGAGATGTCGCGGAGAACCGGCCGACCGCCGAGAAGCACGGCATCGCCATGCTCCTGCAGGAGGGCGATGACGTCCTGAGCGCCTACCGAATCAGCGCCACCCCCTCCGCCCTTGTCGTCGCGCCCGACCGGCGAATCGCCAGCTCGGCGGTCTCGTCTCAAATCGCGATCGAACCGCTGATCCGGCTGACGCTGCGCAGGGATTCAATGGGCCCACCGGTACGCCCAGCGGAGATGCGAAACTGACGCGATGGCCGGAATTCGCGACGAGCTCGAGCCCGGCATCCTGCCGCGGCAATTAGCCGAGATCGAGCGCGTCGCCGCCCGCTTGGACAGCGAACGCCCCGCTCCCGCCCCTGCGCTCGCTGAGCAGGTCGACCAGATCATGCTGGGCGATGCCGGAGGCGATGCTCCGGCGAGCCTCGTGGCAGCCTGGGCGTGCCTCGGTTCAGGCGTCTTGCTGCTGCTCTTGGTCGCGCTGGTCGCGCTCAGCTAGCGCCACCCGCAGACGCCGCAGCGCGCGTGAGAGCCGCGCGCGTACGCGCGCCTCGTCATGACCGAGCACCGCGGCCATCTCCAGCGCCGCGAGCCCGCTGCCGAAGCGGAGCGCCAGCACCGTGCGCTCGCGAGCCACCAGACCCGCCAGCGCCTCTGTCAGCGCGACGCCGACCGCAAGGTCGGCCTCGGGGCGCGCGCCGACGCCCATTTGTGTGTCCGAGACGCGGCGGGCGATACGGAGCAACGCGACCCGCGAATGCACCGAACCCGAATCCGGCACCCAGCGCTCGAGCCGGGCGCGCTCGAATGTGGCCCGCGTCAACTCTTCGGCCAGCGTGCGCGACCCGAGCCGGTAGGCGAGAAAGCCATACACGTCGGCCACGTACGCACCGTGTCGTCCTGAACTGCCCATTGCCCCTGAGCACGAGGTTACCCTTCGCACCTCGGAGAGTCGCATGCTCGCAACCGATCAGACCATCTACGACATCCTGACCGGCGCGGCCACCTTGCTGCTGGTGGCATACGGCCTGTGGGCGCTTCTGCGGCTCCTGGGTCGTAGCCGCCCCGGGCTCGCCATCGGGGTCCCAATCGCGATCGCCGCCGGCCTGCGGATGGCCGTCGCCGCAGGCATCTCGCTGACCTCGATCGGCTCCGAGCTTCGCGGTGGTGACGAGGTCCTGTTTCTGCGCGAGGCGACCGCGATCGCCCAATCCCCATTCGCCTCCGGCGAGTGGCTTTCGGCGCTGACGGGCGAGCTGCACGAGTTCGTCCTCGCGGTCCAGATCTGGGCGTTCGACTCGCCCGAGTTCGTGCTGCGCCTTGGGGAGGTCGGAATCACCGTAGCTGGCCTCGTGCTCCTCGCGACCGCGGTCTACGAGCTCGCAGGAGCCCGAGCAGCCGTCCTTGCGGCGTGGGTGCTGGCAATTGAGCCCAGTGGCCTCTTCTTCTCCAGCATCCTCCACAAGGAGGCGCCGATGTTCCTCGCCGAGGGCCTGGTGGCCTTCGGCGGCGCACGGATGTGGAAACGCGGGGACATGACCTCGCTGGCGATCATCGTCGCTGGGTGTCTCGTGGGCGTGGCGACGCGGCCCTACGCCGGCTGGTTCCTGATCGCGGCCGGCGCGGCGATCACGCTGCACGCGGGGCTGCGGACGACACGGAAGAACGAGGTCAGCGCATTGACACTGATCGCGATCGTCGTCATGTTCGCCGCGATCGCGGCCCCGGTGGTGCTCGAGGCCTCCTCTGACGAGAGCCTCGAGGAAAACGTGCAAGCGTCACAGGATGCGAACGCGGCGGACGCCGACGCAAACCTCTCGTTGGAGCGGGTCGACTTCTCGACCCGCGAGGAGGTGATCACCAACCTCCCGATTCGGATCTGGGACGTGACCTTCCGGCCGTACGTGTGGCAACTTGGGAGCGCCAGCCAGCGATTCGGCGCGATCGGCGGACTGTTCGCACTTGCCGTGCTGGCCGTGCTGATCCGGACGATCTACCGCCGCCGAGGTGAGATCTTCTCCCGCGCAGGGCCCTTGATCTACCTGGGGTTCTTCCTACTGGTCGCCTACGCGCTGAGCACCGGCAACGCCGGCACCGGCTTCCGCTACCGCACGCATCTGCTGGCAATAGCGCTGTGCCTCATCGCCACGATGTGGGTCTGGCGAACAGAGCGCGCCCCTCAGCGATCCGCACCCACACCCGGCAGGCTCGCGCCTGTTCAGCGCCGCGCGCGTGGGGTTGCAAGCCCCGGGTAAAGCTCCCTCATTCACCCAGAGTGCCTGTATCTTGGCGCCCCAGGACAAACTGACACCTCTAAGACGAGCGGGGACTACGTGAGCGAGATCGAGCTGCAAGCTCAAGCTGCGGGCGAACGCACTCACGCGATCGCGCTCGAACAGCCGGTCGAACGCGTAATCCGGCCGGCGAAACGACGCATCCGGCTGCGCGACCTCCCTGGCGACGCCTCGATCATCCGCGTCCTCGCCGGACGCGACTTCAAGGTCAAGTACAAGCAATCTGCGCTCGGCCCGCTGTGGCTCGTGTTCCAGCCGCTGGCGCTCCTGGTCGGCTTAGTAATCGCATTCCAAAACATCGCAGACGTCCAGACTGCCGGCGTCCCTTATGCGCTGTTCGCGCTCACGGGCCTCAGCGTGTGGTCGTTTTTCCAGGCGGCAATGACGATAGGGACAGCTTCCGTGGTGACGAACATCAACTTCGTGCGGTTCACGCCGTGCCCTCGGCACGCCTTCCCGATCGCCGGCGTGATCGCTTCGCTGCCGTCCTACGCCGTCACCGCGACGGCTGTCCTTGCCGCCGCAGCCGCCACCGGCGATCTATCCGCCCGCGCGGTGCTGCTCCCCCTTGCGTTGCTGTGGCTCTTGGTTCTAACGATGGGTGTCGTGGCGATCAGCTCGGCGCTTGCGGTCGGTCTTCGCGACCTCAACAACGCGCTTCCGTTCCTGCTTCAAGTGGGCGTCTTCCTGGCGCCGATCGGTTATTCGCTTGCCGAGTTGTCGCCCGCCATACGCGTGATCGTGAGTCTCAATCCGCTGACTGGCGTCATCGAAGCATCCCGCTGGATGTTGCTGTCCGACTACGAGGCTTCATTTGAGCCGATCGCCGTGTCATTGGTCGCGACAGCTGTCATCGCCTTTGTGGGCTGGCGTCTGTTCACCCGCCTCGAGCCCACGATGGCTGACGTGATCTGATGGCCGGTCGCCTCCCACACCCTCGAAGCGCCGATCGCCGTGTCGGCTCGAGGCCTGCGCAAGCGCTACCGCCTTGGGGAGCATCAGAGCCTGCGACTCACGGCTCGGCGCCTTCTAGGCCGCGGAGCCGGGCTGGAGGAGTTCGAGGCCCTCGCCGGCGTCGACTTCACCTGCTATCGCGGTGAGGCACTTGGGATCGTCGGGGTCAACGGATCCGGGAAATCGACGTTGCTCCAGATTCTCGCGGGTACCACGTTGCCGTCGAGCGGTGAGATGACCGTTGCCGGGCGCGTCGTGCCACTGCTCTCGGTCGGGCATGGCTTTCACCCGGAGCTCACCGGACAGGAGAACGTCACCTTGTTCGCGTCCTCGCTTCGGATTCCCCGCCGGACGATCGAGAAGCGAATGGACGCCGTGGCGGCGTTCGCCGAGTTGGAGCGTCACATGGACACTCCCGTCAAGCGCTATTCGAGCGGGATGATCTCGCGGCTCTCGTTCGCTGTGGCGATGCAGTTCCCCGCCGACATCTACGTCTTCGACGAGGTGCTCGCCGTCGTCGATGGGGAGTTCCAGGCGCGCTGCCTAGAGGAGATCGGGCGGCTGCATCGCTCCGGGCGCACGGTGATCTTCGTCAGCCACCACCGCGAACAGGTGGCAGAAGTCTGCGACCGCGTGATGTGGCTGGAGAATGGAACACTGCGGGACTTCGGCCCGACGGCAGAGGTCCTCGAGGCGTATGAGTCCGTGCACCATCCTGCACGGGTCGACCAGCCATGAGGCTAGGCGTTATTCCCTGGCTGCAACCGCCTCGTAGAACCCTGCAAGCTGCGTGTTCGCGTCCGTCGTTGCGCGGCGCTCGACCGTCTTTCGCGCCCTCTCGCCCAGCCTGATTCGTAGTCCCTCGTCGTGGACCAACCTCTGCAACGCATCGGCCAGCGCATCGGGGTCATCCAGCGGCACTACGAGGCCATCGACTTCGGCCGAGACTATGTCTGTGTTCTCAGGAATATCTGAGACGACGACTGCGAGACCAGTCGCCATCTGCTCCAAGAGCGACAGAGGTAGGCCTTCGCGACGCGAAGGAAGAACGCCGATCGCCGCACCACGAAGCAGCGACGGGAGGTCGGTTCGCGCACCGAGGAAGTCCACCTCCAGGGGTGCGGTCACACACCCGTCGCAAGAGCCTGCATCGCGCCGCCCATTGCGTCTGGCCCCACCAAGACGAGCCGCACTGGTTCCTCCACCCGAACCTGTGCGAAAGCACGGATCAGCGTATCGATGCCCTTGCCACCATGGATGCGGCCAACGTAGATGATCTTTAGTGGCCCATCGGGTGGCTGGCCCATCGCTGGCGGGTGAAAGACGCGAAGATCAACTTGATTCTCGAGCAACATGTGTTGCTTGTAGGTATCCAAAAAGCCAGCCTCACGATTGGCCCAGGCGACGGTCGGCCCGACGGAAATTACGTGGAAATGACGATACAGCCGGCGGTACGACGCACGAAGTACGAACCGAGCATGTCGCGAATAGTCGCCGGGTCTGATCCGCGCTTGGTGATCAGTAAAGACAAGTGCCATCCGACCGCGACGCTTTGCCAAAATCCCGAGCCCAAGCTCCCGAGGGTTTGTGTGGAAATGGAGTATGTGGGGGCGGATTTGACTGATTTCATTTAAGGCTTGTTTTCCGAACTTTCTTGCTGCGTGCAATAGGTATCCATCGGACGCGTAAGCGAGCAACCCGTAACTGTACGGGCGCGAATATGGAGGATCGACCAACCTGACATGACTCGGAAGCCCATGGGCTTCAGAGCGGTCGCTGCCAAGCGTAAGCAGCCCAACTTCGAACCGAGCCGGATCGAGCCCAGAGATTTGAGAAAAAAGAACCTGACGAACCCCCCCTACCTGCAAGTTGTCCACGACGTACAGGACGCGGATAGGTTCATGGCGGGTCGGTGCGGCAAACGTCGAGCGTGACTGACTCAATTGCTCAGCCCGCGAAAGGCATTGAGCGCCCGTTGGATCACCATGCTTGGGACGTGTGCAACGGCGGAGGCCAACGGCTCGATGCGGTTTGCACTGGGCAGCTCCGAGCTCAAAAGCTCCTGCCACTGATCGAGAACGGTGTCGGTGGTCCACCTTGCTGCCTTGGCCCGGCCGCGTGCGAGTAGCTCGCGGACCTGCTCGGGATGGTTGCGCAGGCGTTGAATAGCGGCCACGATGCCATCAGCGTCGCTGGCGACGATCGCATCCCGACCTTCGTCGATCTCCTCGAGGTAGGCCGCTTCGGGGCCCACGATTGGAATCACGCCGGCACACCAAGCGTTGATCAGCTTGGTGGCGGGTTTGCGAAGGTAGTGTTCGTCGGTATCGTATTTAGGCTGGAAACGTCGCACGCAGACTACGACGTCGACGTCTTGGAACTCGTGCCATCGTGGCGGCTTGTCAGCCTCTGTATCGAGTCGCAGGTCGACATCCATCGCCCTGAGCCGCTCCCCGAATGCCGGATTGAGGACGAAGTCCGGAAGGTTGTGGCTGTAGCCCTTTAGCGCCACGCGCTCGATTCGTTCGTGTCGATCCGCGCTGCGCCCGATCAATCCGCGTTGCGGGAGCAGCGGCATCGTGATCTGCCGTGCTCGGTTCGTGATAGATGGCCCTGTTGGCATGATCTGTGTCCGGATGTACCTTGGTGCTGCGACTCAAGGGGTACATCAGTGCGTATCAGCACCACAGTTGGACAGCGAGTCGCTGCAAGTGCCAACCTTGTAGCCAGCCCTGGGGCCACCCGGGCACGCCACTGGGTGAGTTCCTTAAGAGAGGCGACGATGGCGCTCGAGCCAACGGGGGGCCACCGACCGATTGTTGCCGGAAGACCGCGAGCGTTCAGCCGCACGTAGAGTTCGAGAAAGCTGTGGCCGTAACCCGACAGGAAACGGCTAGGTTGCAGGTCGGGATCCCACCTTTCGGGCGGGTTTCGCAGTGTCCAGAAATGCACCGGCCAACTCACGGGGCACCGGTCCCGTTCACATCTGTACTGACGTCCACTTCACGCCGGTAGTCGAAGGTCTTTGCAGACCTTCGAAGGTCGCCTGGTAGTGAACTACCGCGCTTGTCGTGTATACCGGCTGGCAGCGATGCGGCTTCTGCTGGAAAGCGCCTTTCGATCCGCTGTTGCGAGTGCGAAGTACCACGAGATCCGCTCGGCGATTTCGCGAGCGTCGAGCGGCGCGATGAGGCGATCGCAGACTTCCGCCACGATTTGACGGGTACCGTCCACTGAGAGACCAACGGAACCAATCCTGCGGTCATCGCTTCGATGGTGGCCGTGGGAAACGCGTCGCCGCGCGCGCAATGCACGTAGAGCGAAGCCCGCCGCAACCAGTCGTCGATCCGCTCAACTTCACCCTGGAAGCGAACCCGTTCTCGACATTCCGGAGACAGCCTGTGGTCAGGCCATCGACGATCTCATCGTCCCAATCTCCGAGGATGTCGAATTCGAGCCGTGGATCTGAGGCAGCAGCCATCGATACCGCGTCGATCATCAGGTCGAGCCCCTTGTAGTGCATGCGGAACTCGCCAGGCCCACTCCACAGGAACATCAACCTCCGGCTTTCGAGATCGGGTTCCACCTTCAGGAGAGCTTTGACACGCTCTGCAGAGGGGCCTCCGAATATCTGATATGTCGGAGGGCACCTATCACGGAGCAGCTCGTGAGCTATCTCCATCGTCATGGCGCCCTCGCAGAGGAGCGCGTCGTAACTGCGGAGCGCCCAGAGGTGAAGTCGCTCAACTGGGCGGCTGAAGCGGTGCGACAACAGGAAGTACATGGTATGGCTGCCCAGATGAGCCACTATCTTCTGCTTACGACTCAAGAAGAGCCGTTTCATCACTACCGGCATGACGTGGATACCGTCAATTAGGAAGACGTCGTAGTTGCGTCGACCGGGTAGCGTCGCGGCGCAGACGAGCCAGCTGATGGCCGTGTAGATCCTTGATCGATTTTGGTCTTGCCACCGCATCCTGAAGTCTGCACGAACTCAAACTCGCCGCCAACCGCCTCGGCGAACTGACCGTGCATAGGGTGAGGCCCGGGCCGACCGTGCAGGTAGCTCACGCTGCGCGCGAAGTGTGAGACCGCACGAGCTGCGTGCGACGGGGCCGTTCTTGGGCTCGAGCTCACGCGCGCGAAGCTACAGCAGAATGCATTGCTGAATCCAAGCGTCCCTAGTGAGCGGCTTGCCCGTGCGCGTTAGCCTTCCAAGGGCATGCCGCGAAACTTGGGGGAGAAAGTGCCCGGAGCGCACATCCTGGTTTTTTACCCCTCGAACAATCGCTCAGTCCAGCTTGAAACCACCATCCTCGGGATCCGTGGGCGAGGAGCTGCTATCGAGTTGCTCACAACTAGCGAAGCAGGCCCACTGCACGCCTTCCTGAGCAGCCAAGGCGTTCCGACTCACGCCCACCCACTACCCAAGCGATCCTCCGCGGTCTACTACCTGCGCCAGATCTGGCACTTGATCTGGTTCTGTAGAGAGCGTGGGATCACGACCGTCTTCTCGAACCTGCAGCATGCAAACCTCATCGCGGTGTTCGCCCAGTACTTCATGCCTGCACGCGTCGTGGCATTCCGTCATCACTTCAACTTCGTCTTTCCAGGGGATCACATTGATCTCGAGCGAAATCGCATGGAGCGAATCTTCGACACCGTGATAAACCGGTTGGCGCGGTCGATCGTGGTCCCCTCAACTGGGGTGTACGAGGGAATGCGCCTGTCCGAGCACGCTGAGCTGGATCGCGTCGTGGTTCTGCCTTACATGTACGACTTCACTCAGTACCCAGCGCCCGACCCACAGGTTGTGGCGTCAATACGTGCGCGCTATCCCGCCCGCCTCACCCTGATGATGAGCGCACGCCTGATTCCCTTAAAGCGTCACGCGCTGGTCTTCCCGGTTATTCGCGATCTCGTCAGGGAGGGCTTGGATCTGCGCATGTTCGTGTTGGACGATGGGCCTGAGAAGGTGGTACTGGAGGCGTTCTTACAGGAGCACCGCCTTGACGACCGGATCGTCGATGCTGGGATTCGGACGGATTTCGTCGACTACATGGCAGCTTCCGACCTACTGGTGCATCCCTCGCTGACCGAAGCGAGCAATAGCGTGGTAAAGGAGATGGCCTTGCTCGGAAAGAGCGCAATCGTGTGTGAGGGGGTCGGAGACTTCGATGAGTATTTGGAAAATGGTCGGAACGCGTTCCTAGTGCCGAGGATCACGGACGGGTCCGAGATCGCGGAAATCGTTCGTGACGTCTATGCGAACCCTGCTCGGTTGGAGGCGCTCGGTAGATCGCTGCGAGCAACCGTGCTGGAACGTTTCACCATAAGCCGAGCAGTCGGTGGGCAGGTACTTAGCGCTTGCCGAGCCCGCTCATGCGCGAGTGGGGGTTCGGCGACCGCGCAGTCGACGCATGGGCAGCGCGAGGAAGTAGCCCAACTCTGCTGGATGGTGTGCGACGCTGAGCGCGGCGTTCCGCAGGAATCCCGACCAGGAAGAATCGCCGAAGTAAGAGCCCGCGAGTACGCGGTGTAGCCGCGCAAACGCGCGCCTGCGAATCCCTTGCAGCTCTTTGCACCTTCTCTCCGCGAACAGCTCGTCGTAGATCAGCCGCATGTCGTGCTCCATCGGAGCGATGGAGCGGCTCATATTCGCCTCGTGGCGCCGGTACAGGGTGAGCGGCTCGTCGATGTAGCCGAGTCGCCCGATTCGACGAGGTTTACGAGCAGACCCAAGTCCGCTGCGGTCGAAAGCCGGCTATCGAAGCCCTCCAGAGCCTCGAATGCCGATCTTCGGATTAAGAGGTTGGAGCTCGTCGAAACGACCGACGCCTCGTAGAGGAGGATCGAGCGCAGGTCGAGCTCTGGGGTCTGACGCAACACGAAGAGCGGCTTGAGCTGGGCGTCGACGACCTGTGTCGCGGACAGCACAGCATCCAGCTCGGAATCGCGATTGAGCGCATCGACCATTCGCTCGGTGCGTTCCGGCTGCCACACATCGTCGGCGTCGAGAAAGGCCAGCAGCGATCCGTGCGTCTCATCGGCTCCGCGGTTGCGTGCCGCCGACACGCCCCGGTTGGGCTGCGCGACCACCTGCACGC
>CAWIPO010000007.1:0-543578 GCA_963838095.1 uncultured Thermoleophilia bacterium | reverse complement strand
TCGTCTCCGAGAAGACCGGGAAGGCGCCAGTCGAGGTCCTCGACGATTCGATCAAGGCACTTACCCCCGTGCTCGAGGTTCGTTCCCGCCGCGTCGGCGGGGCCACCTACCAGGTCCCGGTCGAGGTCCCGGTCCGCCGCGGCCGCACGCTCGCGGTGCGGTGGCTGGTGCAGTTCGCCCGCGCCCGGCGCGAGAAGTCGATGGCCGACCGGCTCGCAAACGAGATCCTCGACTCGCTGAACCAGCAGGGCGGCGCCTGGAAGCGCAAGGACGACATCTTCCGGATGGCGCAGGCGAACAAGGCGTTCGCTGCACTACCGCTGGTAGCGGCTAGCCGCTACCAGCGTCCCACCTACCTGGGACGCCGCCGCGCCTCGCGGCGCTCTCGCGCCCGCCTCTCTCGCGCACTCCGACGCGCGGGCATGGAGCGACTCGACGTTCGAGGCTTTCTCGGCCGCCTCGTCAGCCGACGACTCCTCTTCCTCTCGTCCTTGGCCTCATCTCGCTCTCGCTTCGGGCCCCGCCGTCCCGTCATCATCAGCTGCTCCGGGCTCAGCGTCGCCAGCGCGGCGCCGCTGACGCAGCCCAGCGCGCCCAGCAGCGACAGCCAGAACCCCGCGGCCGGCTCGGCCTTCGCCTCGGCGAAAAGATCGGCTCGGTGATCGCTCCGACGTTGTTGGCCTTCGGCAGGTCGACGATCAGGAACAGCAGCATGCCACGACGCCGGCGACGGCGACCGCCACCGCCGCCGGCTTCGAGCCCGCTCCGACGGCGACCAGGAGCGCGCCGATCGCGAACATCGCGAGCACGAGCATCGCGTAGTTGTGGCGTCGCGGCATCGAGCGTGTCCTTCAGCTCGCCGGCCTGGGTGAGCTCGAACGTCGTGCCGAGATCCGAGAGGCCGAGCACGATCGCCGACACGAGGCAGCCCACGCGAGCAGGTACTCGACCGGGATCGTGCCGAGGCGGAGTCGCCGTGGTGCTCTTGCCTTTGTCCTATCGGCACCACGGCCGTGAAAAACAAGCAACGCGCCAGAGATTGCGAGCACCCCTGCCGCCACCATCTCGATCCAAAGGCCCTTCTCGAGCTTGGCCTCGACGCCCGCGAACCTAACCGACGCATCGCCCTCGTCGAGCCCGGCGGGGAGATCGATCGCGAGCCCGATCGCGAGCGCGACCAGGCCGAGGCCCGCCATCGCCCATCCGAGCCGGGAGCGCCCGGAGAGCGCCAGGCCGATCGCCAGCAGGGCGGCGAGGCCAGGGCGATCATCAAGGCCGTGGGCGAGCTGAACGAGCTTGGTCCTGGTCCACGGTCGGAGCGGTGGCGACGCTTTCGACCCCCGGATACGCGGCATAGTCGCCGGCCCGACGGCGAGCGAGCGATAGTCGAGGAACTGGGCGACGACGAGAGCGACGACCGCGAACAGCGCGACGGCGACCACCAGACGGGCGGGAGTCAGCACCTTCCCGACCCGTTTGGCGGTCCGCCGGACGACGAATCCGATGTCCTGGTCAGGTAGCGAACACGGCGCGAAACCCGCGCTGCGGACCGCTTCACCCCAGGAGATTCACGTTTTTCGGATCGCTTCGCCGCGGACGAATCACGCCCGTCGGACGCTTCCCGAAGGCGATCTCGGCCCGCGCTCGCGCCTGCAAAAACGCGTGTCCGCCTGCGTGGAGCCTTCATACCCTCGCTATACTCAGCGACCGTTCGCAACGGCGTTCGCGCCGGGGTGACACTTGGTTTCCAATCCATGGAGAGCCGCGCCACATAGTCATTGGGCTGGGCCCAGCCAAACGGTTGTCCGAGGCCCGCGCGGGCCTTTTTTGTGCCCCGAGGGCATTGAGCAAGGAATCTCCTCTACGTGGTCCACGCGGACCCGCTGAGAGTCAGACAAGACACTTTACGGACAAGAAATGCCACGCACCTTTCCCCTAGAGAAGACCCGCAATATCGGGATCATGGCGCACATCGACGCCGGTAAGACGACGACGACCGAGCGCATCCTCTACTACACGGGCCGCACGCACAAGATGGGTGAGGTCCACGAGGGCGCGGCGGTGATGGACTGGATGGAGCAGGAGCAGGAGCGGGGGATCACGATCACCTCCGCCGCGACCGCCTGCGAGTGGAAGGACCACCGGATCAACATCATCGACACGCCCGGGCCACGTGGACTTCACGGTCGAGGTCGAGCGCTCGCTGCGCGTCCTCGACGGCGCTATCGCGCGTGTTCGACTCGGTCGCCGGCGTCGAGCCCCAGTCCGAGACCGTCTGGCGCCAGGCCGACAAGTACAAGCGTTCCCGCGGATCGCCTACATCAACAAGATGGACCGCACCGGCGCGGACTTCGAGAACGCCGTGCAGACGATGCGCGACCGCCTCGGGGCCAAGCCGCTGCCGATCCAGCTGCCGATCGGCATCGAGGACAACTTCGTCGGCGTCGTCGACCTGATCGAGGACAAGGCGCTCGTGTGGAAGGACGAGCTGGGCACCGAGTTCGAGTACGGCGAGATTCCCGACTGACCTGAAGGAGGCGGCGCACGAGGCGCGCACGCACCTGATCGAGGCCTGCGCCGACTACGACGACGAGCTGATGGAGATGTATCTCGACGAGCAGGAGATCCCCCACGAGCGGATCGCCCGCTCGCTGCACCGCGCCACCCTCGACATCAAGGTGACCCCCGTCCTCTGCGGCTCCTCGTTCAAGAACAAGGGCGTGCAGCCGCTGCTGGACGCCATCGTCGAGCTGCTCCCGTCGCCGCTCGAGGTGCCGCCGATCCAGGCGCTCGAGGTTTCGAAGCCCGGCAACGGCGCCGGCGGCAAGGAAGTCGAGCGCCCGCCGAAGACGACGCGCCGTTCGCGGCCCTTGCCTTCAAGGTGATGGTCGACCCCTACGTCGGCAAGCTCACCTACTTCCGCGTCTACTCGGGCAAGCTCGGTGCCGGCAGTCGCGTCCTGAATTCCACCAACGGGCGCACCGAGCGGATCGGCCGCCTGCTGATGATGCACGCCAACCACCGCGAGGAGATCGAGGAGGTCTACGCGGGCGACATCGTTGCCGGGGTCGGCCTGAAGCAGACCTCCACCGGCGACTCGCTTTCGGCGCCCGACGCCCCGGTGATCCTGGAGACGATCGAGTTCCCCGAGCCCGTGATCGCCGTCGCGATCGAGCCGAAGACGAAGGCCGACCAGGAGAAGCTCTCCACGGCGCTCGCCCGGCTCGCCGAGGAGGACCCCACCTTCCAGGTCGAGACCGACTACGAGACCGGGCAGACGCTGATCCACGGCATGGGCGAGCTTCACCTCGAGGTGATCGTCGACCGGATGCTGCGCGAGTTCTCGGTCGACGCCAACGTCGGCCGCCCGCAGGTCGCCTACCGCGAGACCGTCGCGACGAGGCGAAGAAGATCGAGGGCCGCTTCGTCCGCCAGACCGGTGGCCGCGGCCAGTACGGCCACGTCGTGATCAACCTCGAGCCGGCGCCCGGGGAGGGATTCGACTTCGTGAACAAGATCAAGGGCGGCAGCGTCCCCTCCGAGTTCATCCCCGCCGTCGAGCAGGGAATCGAGGAGGCGCTGCAGAGCGGAGTCAAGGCCGGCTACCCGATGGTCGACGTGCGGGTCGAGCTGATCGACGGCTCCTCGCACGACGTCGACTCCTCGGAGATGGCGTTCAAGGTCGCCGGCTCGATGGCCGTCCAGGAGGCCGCGAAGCGCGCGAAGCCGGTGCTGCTCGAGCCAGTGATGTCGGTCGAGGTCGTCACCCCCGAGGACTTCCTCGGCGAGGTGATCGGCGACCTCTCCCGCCGCCGCGGCAAGGTCCAGGGCCAGGAGCCGCGCGGGAACGCGCTCGCGGTGGCGGCGTTCGTGCCGCTGGGCGAGATGTTCGGCTACGCCACCGACCTGCGCTCCTCGACACAGGGCCGAGCCAGCTACACGATGCAGTTCGAGCGCTACGAGGAGGTCCCGGCCAACATCGCCGAGGAGATCATCGAGCACCGTGCAGGCGAACCCGTCGGAGCCGCCTCCTAAGCACGGGTTTTGTACATTCAGTCGGTTGCGCGCAGGCAGAAGCCTGCGTGACGACTAAGACAGCTTAGAAAACACACAGGACCGAAAAAAGAAGGAGCGACAGGAGCCAGATGTCGAAGGAGAAGTTCGAGCGCGATAAGCCGCATGTCAACGTCGGCACGATCGGTCACATCGACCACGGCAAGACGACGCTGACGGCTGCGATCACAAAGGTCCTGGCCGAGCAGGGTGGCGCCGAGGAGAAGACCTTCGACGAGATCGACAACGCTCCCGAGGAGAAGGAGCGCGGGATCACGATCGCGACCTCGCACGTCGAGTACGCGACCGAGAACCGCCACTACGCCCACGTCGACTGCCCGGGGCACGCCGACTACATCAAGAACATGATCACCGGCGCCGCGCAGATGGACGGCGCGATCCTGGTCGTGTCGGCGAACGACGGCCCGATGCCGCAGACGCGCGAGCACATCCTGCTCGCCCGCCAGGTGAACGTCCCCTACGTCGTCGTCTTCCTGAACAAGGTCGACATGGTCGACGACGAGGAGATCCTGGAGCTGGTCGAGGAGGAGGTCAAGGACCTGCTCAACGAGTACGACTTCCCGGGCGAGGAGACGCCGATCATCCGCGGCTCGGCGCTGAAGGCGCTGGAGGGCGACGAGGACGCGAAGAAGGCGATCCTCGAGCTCGCCGAGGCGCTCGACACCTACATCCCCGAGCCTGAGCGGCCGCTCGACAAGCCGTTCCTGATGCCGATCGAGGACATCTTCTCGATCACCGGTCGCGGCACCGTCGCAACCGGGCGGATCGAGCAGGGGATCGTCAACACCGGCGACGAGGTCGAGATCGTCGGGATCAAGGACACCACCAAGACCGTCGTCACCGGGGTCGAGATGTTCCGCAAGATCCTCGACGAGGGTCAGGCCGGCGACAACGTCGGCTGCCTGCTTCGCGGCACCAAGCGCGAGGAGATCGAGCGCGGCCAGGTGCTGTGCAAGCCCGGCTCGATCACCCCGCACACGAAGTTCAAGGCCGAGGTCTACTGCCTGAAGAAGGAGGAGGGCGGCCGCCACACGCCGTTCTTCTCGGGCTACCGGCCGCAGTTCTACTTCCGCACCACCGACGTCACCGGGGTCGCGGACCTGCCCGAGGGCACCGAGATGGTGATGCCGGGCGACAACATCCAGATGTCGATCGAGCTGATCCAGCCGATCGCCATGGATCAGGGCCTTCGGTTCGCGATCCGGGAGGGCGGGCGCACCGTCGGCTCGGGGGTGGTCACCGAGATCGTCGAGTAGCGACCCCCACAGTACCGGCCGGTGCCACCCGGCGCCGGCCTTCAACGAGGACTAAATCGGATACGACCGGGGCGGCGCCCCACAACGGGGCGGCGCCCAACTGCGCTCAGAAACCAAATGGCATCAATCGCGGCAAGCAAGATCAGAATCCGGCTCAAGGCCTACGACCACGAGGCCATCGATCGCGCGTCCCGCGAGATCGTCGAGACCGCGACCCGAACCGGGGCAAGCGTCTCCGGGCCGATTCCGCTGCCGACGGAGAAGAACGTCTACTGCGTGATCCGCTCGCCGTTCAAGGACAAGGACTCGCGCGAGCATTTCGAGATCCGCACCCACAAGCGACTGATCGACATCCACGACCCGACCCCGAAGACGGTGGACGAGCTGCAGCGAATCGAGACGCTGCCGGCGGGCGTGGACGTCGAGATCCGGCTGTGATCGCGATGCCGGCGATCATCGGAAAGAAGCTCGGGATGACGCAGCTTTTCGGCGAGGACGGCACCGTCACGCCCGTGACTGTGATCGAGGCCGGTCCGTGCACGGTCACCGCCGTCCGCAGCACCGAGCGCGACGGCTACGAGGCCGTTCAGCTCAGCTTCGGCGAGGTTGCCGAGCGCCGGCTGACCAAGGCGCAGCTCGGGCACCTGAAGAAGGCCGACGCTCCTCCCGAGCCGGACGCTTGTCGAGTTCCGCGACCCGGACACCGAGCTTCAGGTCGGCGAGCAGGTCACCGTCGAGGTGTTCGAGCCCGGCCAGCGGGTGAAGGTGGCCGCGAAGGCGATCGGGAAGGGCTTCCAGGGGACGATCAAGCGCCACAACTTCCACCGCGGTCCCGTGTCACACGGCTCCCACAACGTTCGCGCGCCGGGCCCGTCGGCGCCAGCGCCGACCCGGCGCGCGTCTTCAAGGGGATGCGGATGCCGGGCCAGATGGGCGCCGGCCGGGCTACGCAGAGGCAGCTCGAGGTGATGGAGGTCGACAGCGAGCGAAACCTGCTCCTGGTCAGGGGCTCGGTCCCCGGCCCCAAGAACGGCACCGTCGAAGTGAGAAGCGAGTAGCAATGGCCGCCCCGTCCGCACCGATGATCGGCACGCAGAAGAAGGCCACGCTCGACGCGGCGGTCTTCGGCGAGCCGTTCCACGAGTCGCTCGTGCACGAGACGGCGCGTCGCCGACCTTGCGTCGCGCCGCCGGGGCACTGCCTCCACGCTCAGTCGCGGAGAGGTGGCGATGACGACCGCAAAGGCGTGGCGCCAGAAGGGCACCGGGCGCGCCCGTGCGGGGGCGCTCAGCGTGCCGCACCGGCGCGGAGGCGGCGTCGCTTTCGGCCCGAAGCCCCGCCGGCACACGGTGAAGGTGAACAAGAAGGCTCGCCGCCGCGCGATGCGCGCCGCGCTCTCCCTGCACGCCGAGCGCGGGTCTCTCGCGGTGCTGCCCGCCGGGGCGTTCGGCGAGCCGGCGACGAAGCAGGCGGCCGAGCTGCTCGGGAAGTGGAACCCGCGCCAGCCGACGCTGGTGATCGTCTCCGGGGACGACGAGGTCGATACCGCGCTCAGCTTTCGCAATATCCCCCGCGTGGCAGTGCTCGGCGCCGAGTCGGTGGGAGTCGCCGACGTGGTCGGCGCGGCTTCGATGCTGATCAGCGAGCCGGCGCTGCCGCTGCTCGTCGACCGTGCCTCCGACCTTCCCCGGACGGGAGGTAACGCGTAATGGATGCCAGACACGTGATCGTCGAGCCGGTCGTCTCCGAGAAGAGCTATGCGCTGATGGCGGAGGGCAAGTACACGTTTCGGGTTAACGACCGCGCCCACAAGACGCAGATCAAGCACGCGGTCGAGGAGATCTTCGGCGTCCGGGTCACGGCCGTTCGGACCCAGAAGGTGAGCTCGAAGCCAAAGCGCCGCGGCATGCATTCCGGCCGCACGCGAGCGTGGAAGAAGGCGATCGTGCAACTCGGGCCGGGCGACCGGATCGAGCTGTTCGAGGGCGCGCAGGTGGCTGAGTAGCGATGGCGACGCGAAAGACCAAGCCAACGAGCCCGGGACGGCGCTTTGCGACCTTCCAGCTTCGCGAGGAGCTGACCGAGACGAAGCCGCACAAGCCGCTGACCGAGGGCAAGTCGTCCTCCGGCGGGCGAAACGTGAACGGGAGGGTTACGAGCCGACACCGGGGTGGCGGCGCAAAGCGCCTCTACCGTCGCATCGATTTCAAGCGCCGCAAGGACGGTGTGCCCGCGCGTGTGGCGACGATCGAGTACGACCCGAATCGGACCTGCTACATCGCACTGCTGCACTACGCCGATGGCGAGAAGCGCTACATCCTCGCTCCCCAGGGCCTCACTGTGGGCGACGCGGTGGCGTCGGGAGACGGCGCCGACATCCGGCCCGGCAACGCGCTCGAGCTGAGGGCGATCCCGACCGGGACCGTGGTTCACAACGTCGAGATGGTTCCCGGCCAGGGTGGCAAGCTCGGCCGCTCCGCCGGTACCGCGATCCAGGTGGTCGCCAAGGAGGGTGGGATGGTGACCCTCAGGCTGCCTTCGAGCGAGGTGCGGATGGTGCGCGCCGAATGCAGGGCGACGGTCGGCACGCTCTCCAACACCGAGCACCAGAACGTGAAGATCGGCAAGGCGGGACGCAACCGCCACAAGGGCCGCCGCCCGCAGACCCGCGGTGTGGCGATGAACCCCGTCGACCACCCGCACGGCGGCGGCGAGGCGCACCACACGCCCGGCGGGCACCCCGTCACCCCCTGGGGCAAGCCGACGCTCGGCTATCGAACTCGCAAGAAGGGCAAGGCCTCGAACGCCCTGATCGTACGCGGGCGCAGGCGTGGAAAGAAGAAGAGGTAGCGCGCGGCGATGGGCAGATCAACCAAGAAAGGACCGTTCGTCGAGGAGCGCCTGATGCAGCGGATCGAGAAGATGAACGAGTCGGGCCAGAAGCAGATGATCAAGACCTGGTCGCGGAAGTCGACCGTGTTCCCCGAGATGGTCGGGCACACGATCGCCGTTCACGACGGCCGCAAGCACGTGCCGGTGTTCATCTCGGAGTCGATGGTCGGACACAAGCTGGGCGAGTTCGCGCCGACGCGGACCTTCCGCGCCCACTCCGGCTCGAAGGTGGAGCGCTGACGATGGCCGCGGCTGCATCAAACGGAGGCGGTGCATCCGTGCGCGCGAGCGCCAGGTACGTGCGCGTGGCCCCGCGCAAGGCGCGCCAGCTCGCCGACCAGGTGCGGGGCCTGAACGTCGAGGAGGCTCGCTCGCTGCTGGAGTTCTCCACCCGCGGGGCCGCCACCGACATCCGCAAGCTGATCGACTCCGCCGCCGCCAACGCCGAGAACAACCACGACTTGGACGCCGAGGAGATGCAGATCGCCGAGATCAACGTCGACGAGGGCCCGACCCTGAAGCGCTGGCGAGCGCGGGCGCGCGGGCGCGCGACCCGGATCGAGAAGAAGACCTGCCACGTCAGCGTGGTTCTGAAGCCGGAGGTGGACCTCTAGTGGGCCAGAAAATCCACCCCGAAGGCTTCCGCGTCGGCTACATCCATGACTGGAAGTCGAACTGGTTCAACGAGCGCGAGTTCTCCGACTACCTCCAAGAGGACCTGGCGATCCGCGATCACATCGAGAACAAGCTCTCGCACGCAGGGCTGTCCGACATCACGATCACCAAGCAGCGCGGCGAGGTGACCGTGGACATCCACACGGCGCGCCCCGGAATCGTGATCGGGAAGTCAGGCGCCGAGGTCGACGCGCTGCGCCGCGAGCTGCACGCCCTCACTCGGAAGCCGGTGAAGGTCAACATCCGCGAGATCAAGCGCCCCGAGCTGGACGCGAAGCTGGTCGCGCAGTCGATCGCGGAGCAGCTCCAGAACAGGGTCGCGTTCCGGCGCGCGATGAAGCGCGCCCTGACTTCAGCGATGCGCTCGGGCGCGAAGGGAGTGAAGGTGCAGGTCTCGGGTCGCCTCGGCGGCGCCGAGATGGCGCGCACCGAGGGCTACTCCGATGGCCGTGTGCCCCTGCACACACTGCGCGCGGACATCGACTACGGATTCACCGAGGCGCGCACGACGACCGGCCGGATCGGGGTCAAATGCTGGATCAACAAGGGCGAGGTGATGCCGGAAGGCTTCAAGTCCGGCACCGACGACCCCGAAGCGCTCGGCGCCCGCCCCCGCCGCCCCGGCCGCCCCCGCGAAGACCGAGCCCCGCGCCCACCCTCGAAGCCGGATCAACCAAAGCCGGCGCAGCCGAAGGCTGAGGAACCAAAGCCCGAGGAGCCGAAACCCGAAGCCCCTCCCGCCGAGCAGCCGCAGGCTGAGGCCCCCGCTCCCGAGCAGACACCCGAGGAGCCGGCGCCTGAAGGGGGTGCGGAGTAATGCTTATGCCTAAGCGCGTCAAGTACCGCAAGCAGCAGCGCGGGCGGATGCGCGGGAACTCGAAGGGCGGCACCCAGGTCTACTTCGGCGAGTACGGCCTGAAGTCGCTCGAGCGCGGCTGGGTCACCAACCGCCAGATCGAGGCCGCCCGAGTCGCGATGACGCGCAAGATCAAGCGCGGCGGCAAGGTCTGGATCAACATCTTCCCCGACAAGCCCTACACCAAGAAGCCCGCGGAAACGCGAATGGGCTCCGGGAAGGGAAATCCAGAGGGCTGGGTCGCGGTCGTCAAGCCAGGACGAGTGCTGTTCGAGCTCGCCGGCGTTTCCGAGGACCTCGCCCAGGAGGCGATGCGCCTGGCCGGGCACAAGCTGCCCGTGAAGACCAAGTTCGTCACCCGCGAGGGGAGCGAGCAATGAAAGCCGCCGACGCGCACGCGCTCAAGGACCCCGATCTGGTCCAGCAGATCAAGGAGGCGCGCCAGGAGGCGTTCAACCTGCGCCTGCGCCACGCCACCGGCGAGCTCGAGAACACCGCCCGGCTCACCGAGGCGCGTCGGGAGATCGCCCGGTTGCTGACGGTGGCGCGCGAACGAGGAATCGACCTCGAGGCAGAGCTGCGAAAGAAGTTCGAGTAGCCCAATGATTGAAGAAGAACGAAACGACGAAACGACAGAAGACCCCGCCGCTCCCGGACGCGAAGCGGAGGAAGCGGCGGGCAGTGATGTGGATTCCGGTGACAGTTCCGACGAGGCGGCGGAAGCCGCCGCTGGCGGAAGTGGCGCCGAACCGGAATCCGAGGCGCCAGCCGCCGCTGCCGGAAGTGATGCCGAGCCTGAGGCCCCTCTTGGTCCGAAGGCAAAGCGCAAGATGGAGCGTTCGCGTGCTTCCGGTACCCAGCTTCCTCCCCGCACCCCCGAGGAGCGCGCCGCCGAGCGCGCCGAGCGGCGGGCCGCAGCCAAGGTGCGCCGCCGCCGTTATCGCGCCGGCCGCAAGGCCAAGCGCGGCGAAGCCGGCCAGGGCACTCCGCCCGCGGAGCGCACCGGCGCGGTACAGAAGACCCGCCAGGGGACGGTCGTTTCCAGCAAGGCCAACAAGACGATCACCGTCCAGGTCGAGATCGTTCGCCGCCATCCGCGCTACGAGAAGGTCGTGCGGCGCTCGCACACCGTTCATGCCCACGACGAGCAGAACGAGGCGAACGAGGGCGACCTGGTGCGCCTCATCGAATCGCGCCCGATTTCGCGCTCGAAGCGCTGGCGCTTGGAGCAGATCCTCCAGCGCGCCCCCGCTCGCACGCCAGGCGTGGAGCCCGCCGAGGAGCCCGAGGTCGTGGAGGTGGGCGCGGCGCCTTCGCCGATCGACCTCGCCGAAGCCGCCGCCGAATCCTCAGGGGGTGAGTCGTGATCCAGCAGGAGAGCCGCCTGCGGGTGGCCGACAACTCCGGTGCCCGGGAGCTTCTGTGCATCCGGGTCAAGGGCGGCTCGCGCCGACGCTATGCCGGCGTCGGGGACGTGATCACGGCGACGGTGAAGCAGGCGACGCCGCACAGCGCGGTGCGCAAGGGCGAGGTTGTGCAGGCGGTCGTGGTGCGCACGCGCAAGCAGCTGCCGCGCACCGACGGCACCTACATCGCGTTCGACGAGAACGCCGCCGTGCTGATCGACGCCCAGAACAATCCCAGGGGCACGCGCATCTTCGGGCCGGTCGCCCGCGAGCTGCGCGAGCGCAACTTCATGAAGATCGTCTCTCTCGCCCCGGAGGTCCTGTGATGACGAAGTCGATGAAGGTCCGCAAGGACGATCACGTCGTCGTGATCGCCGGCAAGGACAAGGGGAAGACGGGTCGCGTGCTTCGCACCGAGCCGGCGAAGCGGCGCCTCTACGTCGAGCACCTGAACATGATCAAGCGCCACGAGCGCCCGCGGTCGGTGAAGGACGTCCAGAAGGGCGCCCAGGCCGGCGGCATCATCGAGAAGGAGGGTCCGATTGACATCTCCAACGTGATGCTGGTCGACCCCAAGGACAACAAGCCGACCCGCGTCGGGATCCAAGTAACCGACGACGGCAAGCGGCAGCGCTACGCGAAGCGCACCAAGACCCCGATCGACTGAGCCAAGCCGATGGAAGCCGCCACAGTTCAAACCCAGGCAGCGCCACCGCCCCGCTTGAGGGAGCGCTACGAGCAGGAGATCGTCGGCCAGTTGACGTCCAAGTTCGGCTACGGCAGCAGGATGCGCGTGCCGACGCTGGAGAAGATCACCCTGAACATGGGGCTGGGCGAGGCGAGCCGCACCGAATCGGTGCTGGAGCCGGCCATGGAGCAGCTCGGGATTATCGCCGGTCAGCGGCCGAACATCCGCCGCGCCCGCAAGTCGATCGCCAATTTCAAGATTCGCGACGGGATGCCCGTCGGGGTCGCGGTGACACTTCGCCGTGCGCGGATGTGGGAGTTCCTCGACCGGCTTGTGACGGTGGCGATCCCGCGGATTCGCGACTTCCGCGGCCTCAACCCGCGCTCCTTCGACGGACGCGGCAACTACTCGCTCGGGATTCGCGAGCAGATCATCTTCCCCGAGATCGACTACGACTCGATCGACGAGGTTCGGGGCCTGGACGTCACGATCACGACCACTGCCCCAACCGACGTCGAAGCTTTCGAGTTACTGCTGGCGCTCGGGCTACCATTCGCCGCCGACGGTCGGCCCGGCCAGGAGGACACCGCCGCTGCGGAGGAGGAGGAACGGCGCAAGGAGGAGGCGCGGATGCGCGCCGAGGCCGAGCAGGCGGCGCTGGAGCAGCTGAAGGAGGAGAACCCCGAGGCCTACGCCAAGCCGGTCCGCGCCGAAGAGGGCGAGGAAGGCGAAGGCGAGGAGGGCGAGGGCGGGGAGCCTGCCGGTGAAGGCGGCGACGAAAAGGCAAGCGACGAAGAGAGTGAGCAGTAACGAGTGGCTAAGACCTCACTGGTGGTCAAGCAACGGCGCAAGCCGAAGTACAAGGTGCGCGCGTACAACCGCTGCAAGCGCTGCGGTCGCTCGCGTGCCTACTACCGCAAGTTCGGGCTCTGCCGGCTGTGCCTGCGCCAGGCCGCGCACCGCGGCTTCATTCCCGGAATGACCAAGTCGAGCTGGTAGAGGCGACAACTGATGCTGACCGACCCCATTTCCGACTACCTGACCCGCATTCGCAACGCGATGGCGGCCGACAAGCCCGTGGTCGAGATCCCAGCTTCACGCCTGAAGAAGGAGATCTCCAGGCTGCTGAAGGAGCAGGGATACATCGACGACTACGCGGTCGAGCCGACCGCGGTCGGCGAGGTGCTGCGGATCAACCTTCGCTATACCGAGGATCGCCGGCCGGTGATCACCGGCCTGCAGCGAGTTTCGCGTCCGGGCCGGCGGCGGTATGTGGCGCATTCGGAGGTGCCCAGGGTGCTGGGCGGGATGGGGACGGCGATCGTCTCCACCTCGAGCGGCGTGATGACCGGGCACGAGGCAAAGCACAAGGGCGTGGGCGGCGAGGTAGTCGCCTACGTGTGGTGATCTGAGGTTCCAGTGAGTCGGATCGGAAGGCGACCAATCGAGATCCCCGACGGCGTCAGCGTCGAAATCGCCCCTGGGCTGGTGAAGGTGAAGGGGCCGAAGGGCGAGCTCAGCCAGATCGTCAGCACCGAGATGCAGATCGAGCAGTCCGACGGCACCGTGACCGTTTCGCGGCCAACCGACCGCGGCGAGCATCGTGCGCTGCACGGGCTGACGAGGAGCCTGATCGCGAACATGGTCGACGGCGTCACCGGCGGCTTCGAGAAGCGGCTCGAGATCCAGGGCGTCGGCTATCGCGCCAAGCTTCAGGGCAAGGCGCTGGAGCTGGCGCTGGGGTACTCGCACCCCGTGAAGCTGCCGGCTCCCGACGGGATCGAGTTCGAGGTCCCGTCGCCGACCGAGGTTGTCGTGCGCGGGATCGACAAGCAGCTCGTCGGCGAGACTGCTGCGCAGGTTCGCAAGACCCGCCCACCCGAGCCCTACAAGGGCAAGGGCGTGCGCTACGCGGGCGAGCACGTTCGCAGGAAGGTGGGCAAGCGAGCGTGAGCCAGACACTCGTCAAGCAACGACGACGGATCCGGCGACGCCGGCGGGTCCGCGCGCGGATTCGCGGCAGCGCCGAGCGGCCGCGGCTGTCCGTCCATCGCTCGAATCGCGGCATCTTCGCCCAGCTGATCGACGACGGAGCGGGCGTGACGCTGACGTCGGTGAGCTGGATGGAGGACGAGCTGCGCAAGCTCGATCGCGAGGAGCAGGCGAAACGGGCCGGCGCCCTGCTTGCGGAACGAGCGAAGCAGGCCGGGATCGATACCTGCGTCTTCGACCGCGGCGGCTACCGATATCACGGGCATGTCGCCGCACTCGCCGACGGCGCCCGCGAAGGCGGGCTGAAGTTTTGAGGTCGCTAACTTGAGGCGTTCAGTGAATTACGAGATCGAAAGCGTGAGCCCGCAGGGGCTCGACCTGCAGGAGCGGGTGATCGAGGTCAACCGCGTCGCCAAGGTGGTCAAGGGTGGCCGGCGGTTCTCGTTCACCGCCCTGGTCGCGGTCGGGGACGAGGACTCGGTCGTCGGGATCGGCTACGGCAAGGCCCGCGAGGTCCCGCTGGCGATCCAGAAGGGCGTCGAGAACGCCCGCAAGAGCCTGATCAGGGTGCCGAAGTACGGCCAGACGCTCCCGCACCGGGTTATCGGCCGCTACGGCTCCGGCCACGTCGTTCTTCGCCCCGCGAGCGAGGGTACGGGTGTGATCGCCGGTGGCGGAGTTCGCGCCGTCCTCGAGCTGGCGGGCGTCCGCGACGTGCTCTCGAAGAGCCTCGGCACCCAGAACCCGATCAACCTCGTGAAGGCGACGATGGACGGCCTGATGCAACTCCGCCGCCCTGAGCAGGTGGCAAAGCTGCGCGGCCTGACGGTGCGGGAGGTGCTCGGCATCTATCCGAAGGCGAAGAACGGCGAAAACGGCGAACCGGCCCCGGAGGCGGAGCCGGCGGCTGTGACCGCAGAGGATGTGGTACCCGAGGAGTCGGCCGATGAGTGAGCTTCGCGTCACCCAGGTGCGCTCGATCAACGGCACCAGCCCGCGACAGCGGGCGACGTTGCGATCGCTGAAGCTTGGGCGGATCGGCAAGAGCGCCGAGTATTCAGATAGTCCGCAGCTCCAGGGCATGCTCCGCGTCGTCGAGCATCTCGTGAAGGTCGAAGCCGGCTGATGGCGCGCATCGAGCCGGATGAGGTCGGACTGCACAGCTTGAGGCCGAAGCCGGGCTCGCGGCGTCCGCGAAAGCGCGTCGGTCGCGGGGCGGGATCGGGTACGGGCAAAACGTCAGGCCGCGGGCACAAGGGCGCCGGCGCGCGCTCGGGCAGCAAGCGAAAGCTTGGCTACGAGGGCGGGCAGAACCCGATCCACATGCGGATGCGCAAGCTGCGCGGGCCGAACAAGAAGATGTCGATGCCGTTCGAGCCGTTCCGCACCCATACGCAGCCGGTCAACGTCTCCGATCTCGAGGCGCGATTCGATGCGGGCGGGGAGGTCTCGCCCCAGTCGCTGCGCGAGCACGGGCTGGCCACTCGCCGCCACCCCGTGAAGATCCTCGGCCGCGGTGAGATCTCGAAGAAGCTGACCGTCCGCGCCCACGCCTTCAGCGCCACCGCGAAGGAGAAGATCGAGGCGGCCGGCGGCACATGCGAGGTGATCGATGCTTAGGACGATCGCCAACGCATTCGCGATCCCGGAGATCCGGAAGAAGGTCGCCTTCACGGCGGCGATGCTGCTGCTGTATCGGCTCGGCGCCTACATCCCCGCGCCGGGGGTGGACGTGGATGCCGTCAAGGCCGCCTCCGACACCTTCAACGACTCGGGCATCCTCGGCTTCCTGAACCTGTTCTCGGGCGGCAGCCTCTCGCGCCTGTCGCTGTTCGCGCTCGGGATCATGCCCTACATCACGGCCTCGATCATTCTCCAGCTCCTGACCGTGGTGGTCCCCTCGCTGGAGCGGCTGCAGAAGGAGGGCGAGGTCGGGCAGCAGAAGATCACCCAGTACACGCGCTACCTGACGGTCGCCCTCGCCTTCGGCCAGTCGCTGGGATACGTGTTCCTGTTCGACTCGATCGGCGTCGGCGGCGAGAGTGTCGTCGGGGAGATGACCTTCGGGACGGTGTTCCTGATCGTGATCAGCCTCACCGCGGGTTGTACGTTGCTGATGTGGTTCGGCGAGCTGATCACGCAGCGCGGAATCGGGAACGGGATCTCGCTGATGATCTTTGCCTCGATCGTCTCGGGGCTTCCGCAGGGCATTTCCGCGTGGTGGACGAACCCGGACCAGGTGTTCGTCGTGATGATGCCCTTCGTCGCCCTCGCGGTGATCGTCGGAATCGTCTTCGTCCAGGAGGGCCAGCGCCGGATTCCGGTCCAGTACGCGAAGCGCGTGGTGGGCCGGCGGATGACCACGGGCGGCTCGACGTATCTGCCCCTGCGCGTGAACATGGCCGGGGTGATCCCCGTCATCTTCGCCGCTTCGATCATGGCCTTCCCGCCGACGATCGGACAGCTATTCGGCGGCAATCCCGACTCGGGCAACTTCTGGAACGACTTCGCGACGTTCTTCAGCCCCAACGGCTGGGCCTACATCGTCGGCGAGGTCTTCTTCATCGTCGTCTTCACCTACTTCTACACCGCAGTCACCTTCAACCCGGTCGATCAGGCCGACAACCTGAAGAAGTACGGCGGCTTCATCCCCGGGGTGAGACCGGGTCGACCTACCGCCGAATACCTGGACCGGATCCTGTCCAGGCTCACCTTCCCAGGAGCGCTGTACCTCGGCGCGGTCGCGGCGCTGCCGACGATCCTGATCAATCAAACGTCGGCAAACTTCTTCTTCGGCGGCACGTCGATCCTGATCGTCGTCGGTGTGGCGCTGGACACCGTGAAGCAGTTCGAGGCGCAGATGATGATGCGCAACTACGAGGGCTTCTTGAAGTAGCCGGCGCGGACGCCCGTGCGCACTCCTGATGTCCGAGCTCAATCTCATATTGCTGGGGCCGCCCGGTTCGGGGAAGGGAACGCAGGGCGAACGCCTGCAGGAGGACTTCCGGCTGCCCTACTACGCGACCGGTGACATCCTCCGGGCGGCGGTTCGTGACGAGACCGAGCTGGGCCGCAAGGCGAAGGAGTACATGGAAGCCGGCGATCTGGTGCCCGACGAGGTGATCATCGGCGTGATCGCGGAGCGAATTCAGGGTCACGAAGCCGCCGACGGCTTCATTCTCGACGGGTTCCCACGCACGAAGGGACAGGCCGAGGCGCTCCACACCGAGATGGAGAAGCTTGGCCGCGATCTCACCGCTGCACTGCTGATCGATGTCTCCGACGAGGAAGTGATCCGCCGGCTGGGTGGGCGGCGCACGTGCGTCAAGGAAGGCCACATCTTCCACGTCGACTTCGACCCGCCCAAGAACGAGGGCGTGTGCGACATCTGCGGCTCGCGGCTGATCGTCCGAGAAGACGACAAGCCCGAGGTGATCGCCAACCGGCTCGAGACCTACCACTCCAAGACCGAGCCGCTGGTCAGCTATTACCAGGACAAGGGGATCCTGAGGCGGATCGAGGGAGATCGGCCGCCCGAGGACGTCTCCGACTCGATCCGGGCGACGCTGGCGACGCTGCGGATGGAAGAAGAGCTGTAGAGCCGGCGGGCCGCGTTGATCGTCACGAAGACCGAGGAGCAGATCGAGCAGATGGCCGAGGCTGGTGCCATCCAGGCGCGCTGCCTGAAGATGCTGGCATCGAAGGCGCGCCCGGGTGTGACCACGCGGGAGCTCGACCAGGTCGCCGAGCGCTTCATCGCCTCCCAGGGCGCCGTCCCGTCGTTCAAGGGATACCGGGGCTTCCCGGGCTCGATCTGTACGTCCCCGAACTCGATGGTGGTGCACGGGATCCCGGGGCCATACGAGGTGAAGCGGGGCGACATCCTCTCCATCGACGTCGGCGTCACCCACGCCGGCTGGGTGGCCGATGCGGCGATCACCGTGTCCGTGGGGCCTGTCGACGAACCGGCACGCAGCCTGCTCGACACGACCAAGGCTGCTCTATTCGAGGGAACCGACCGGGCGCGCCCGGGCAATCACCTGGGAGACGTCTCGGCGGCGATCCAGCGCCGCGTGGAGCAGGACGGCTTCTCGATCATCAAGACCCTGGTCGGTCACGGCATCGGCCGCGACATGCACGAGGACCCCCAGATCCCGAACTACGGCGAGCCCGGCCGCGGCCCCGAGCTGGGCCCCGGGATGGTGCTGGCGATCGAGCCGATGGTCAACGCCGGCGCCGAGGCGGTTCGAGTCGGCGACGACCACTGGGCCGTGTACTCCCAGGACGGCTCGCTGGCGGCCCACTTCGAGTTCACGGTCGCCGTCACAAACAACGGCCCCCGCATCCTCACCCCCTGGCACGAAGACTAGGTGCTTCCATGAGCGCGCGGATCGTGCGCTCAACGGAGTCGGGCTGGTTCGCCAGCCGGCGATCGGTCAGCCGTAGAGACCGGAACCCGGCGACCTGAAGCACCGCATCCTGCTCGCGATCGCTCTCGAACGCGGCTCGGTTGCGGTGAAACCCATCCCGATGCGCTCGGATTGCTCGATTGCCTGGCGCAGGCGGTTGGGAGGGACGCACGGGTGGAGCTCGCGAGCGCGGTGGAAGACGATGGTCTCGAGCCGGCGGCGGCGGCGGTTTGGGGTCGTGACGTGGATCAGCGCCGAGGAGGTCCGCAGGATCTCCGAGAGGTCGCCGGCGCTCTGATGGCTGAGCAACGCACCGGACCCGCCCGCGAGCACAGCCGCCATCAGCCGCCCATACTCCCCGAGCTCCGCGTGACCGAGCGCGTACACGCCCGGATAGAGCCTGACGAGTCGCCCACTCTTCAGACGATGCTCGATCGCCCTCCGCCCGAGACCGAGCCGAAGCAGCTGCCAGCGGGCGATCACCCCGTGCTGGTTGGCGGCAGAGGTTCAGCGAACAAAGCGCGCCTGTGGCGCGCAATGTGTGCCGAAAGGCACCCGAACCGCTGCCCTTACTGCTGCCGTAGGCGCGGAGCGTTGCCACCCACGACCGGGCGCTCGCCAAATCCGCAGGAATCGGGGGCGCGCCCCACGCCCACCCACGCACGGCTGCTATCCTTCTCAGCGGCCGAAAAGGCCATGTTTTGGTGCCCGCGGGCCCGATTCCTGGGGCCGGTGGGCTTTCTCCTGATAGAACCCACGAGCACGCGAGAGCGATGAAGGTACGAGCGTCCGTAAAACCAATGTGTGAGCGCTGCCGGATCGTCCGGCGGCGCGGCGTCGTGCTCGTGATGTGCACCAACCCCCGGCACAAGCAGCGGCAGGGCTAGTGGCACGCATCGCAGGGGTCAACATCCCGCTCAACAAGCGGGTCGAGATCGGGCTCACCTACGTCCACGGGGTCGGTCGCTCGACCGCGAACGAGATCCTGAAAGAGGTCGGAATCAGCCCCGACACCTACGTCAAGGACCTGACCGAGGACGAGGAGCTGAAGCTTCGCCAGGCGGTCGAGTCGCGCGAGGTCGAAGGCGACCTTCGCCGCGAGCGCTCCCAGAACATCAAGCGGCTGATGGAAATCGGGTCCTACCGCGGCCTTCGCCACCGCCGCGGGCTGCCCGTCAACGGCCAGCGCACGAAGACCAACGCCCGCTCCCGCAAGGGACCGAAGCGGGCCAGCATCGCCGGCAAGAAGAAGGCGCCGGCCAAGAAGTAGGGATTTGAGCGATGCCGCAGCCTAAGAAAGGAAAGGGCCGCGCCCGGCGCCGGGTGAAGAAGAACATCTCCTACGGCGTCGCGCACGTGAAGACCTCCTTCAACAACACCATCGTCACGATCACCGACACCGACGGCAACGTGATCTGCTGGGAGTCGGCCGGCAGTGCCGGCTTCAAGGGCTCTCGCAAGTCGACCCCGTTCGCCGCCCAGGTGACCGCCGATTCCGCCGCCCGCAAGGGCATGGAGCACGGTCTCGAGCGGGTGGAGGTGCTGGCCAAGGGCGCCGGCTCCGGTCGCGAGACCGCGATCCGCTCCCTGCAGGCCGCCGGGCTCCAGATCACCACCGTCAAGGACGTCACCCCGCAGGCCCACAACGGCTGCCGCCCGCGCAAGCGGCGCAGGGTCTAAGGAGGCGCCGATGGCACGAGACACTTCACCCCAATGCAAGCAGTGCCGCCGAGAGGGCCAGAAGCTCTTCCTCAAGGGCGCGCGCTGCATGACCGACAAGTGCGGCGTCGAGCGCCGCTCCTACCCGCCCGGCGAGCACGGCCGCGGGCGCATGCGCCAGTCCGAGTACCGGGTGCAGCTGCGCGAGAAGCAGAAGACCCGTCGCTACTACCAGCTGCTCGAGAAGCAGTTCCGCAGCTACTACGAGAAGGCCTCGCGCCAGCCGGGCGTCACCGGCGAGAACCTGCTGCGGCTGCTCGAGCGCCGGCTCGACAACGTGCTCGTGCGGCTCGGCTTCGCCGCCTCCCGGCGCCAAGCCCGCCAGCTCGTCCGCCACGGCCACTGGACGGTGAACGGACGCCGAGTCGACATCCCCTCCTACCAGGTGCGTTCCGATGACATCATCGCGATCAAGGACGGCACCGCCGCCGAGCCAATCGTGCGCTCGGCCACCGAGTTGACGGCCGCCGTGCCCGCCTGGCTGCAGGCCGACCACGACTCATTGACGGCCAAAGTCTTGAGGCTGCCCGATCGAGGCGAGATCACCACGCCCGTACAGGAGCAGCTGATCGTCGAGCTCTACTCCAAGTAGGGCTCGGACAGCAAACCCAGACACCCAGAGGTACCAATGACCACCCTGCCCGAATTTCAAATTCCGAAGATCAGCAAGGAGGATGTCGCCGACAACCGCGGCTCCTTCACTATCGAGCCCCTCGACAAGGGCTTCGGCTACACCTTCGGCAACAGCCTCCGCCGCGTGCTGCTCTCCTCGCTCGGCGGCGCCGCGATCAAGAGCGTCCGCATCGAGGGCGTAGCGCACGAGTTCTCGACCATCGACGGGGTGAAGGAGGACGTCACCGACATCGTCCTCAACCTGAAGGACATCGTCGTCCGCATGCACACCGACGCCGACGAGGTCGAGGTGCCGCTGGTGGCCAGCGGTCCCGGAGACGTGACCGCGAAGGACATCGACCTGCCGGCCGGGGTCGAGATCCTGAACCCCAACGCACAGATCGCGACGCTGGAGAAGAAGACCAAGCTCGAGATCTACATGACCATCGGGCGCGGTCGCGGCTACTCCCCGGCGGATGAGAACAAGTCCGAGGACCTGCCGATCGGCGTGATCCCGATCGATTCGATCTACTCGCCGATTCGCCGCACCGCTTACGCGGTCGAGGCCGCTCGAGTCGGGCAGCGCACCGACTTCGACAAGCTGACGCTCGAGATCGAGACCGACGGCTCGGTCGAGCCCGGCACCGCTCTGCGCGAGGCAGCCGAGATCCTGATCAAGAGCCTGGCGATCTTCACCGACGCCGATCGCGTCGACGAGCTCACCAGCCGCGACGGGATCGGCGTGGAGGAGGGCGAGATCACCACCGGCCTCGTCGAGGGCGACGACCGCCTGATCGAGGAGCTGGAGATCGGCGTTCGCGCGTACAACTGCCTCAAGCGCGCCGGCATCCAGACGGTCGGCGACCTGCTGCAGAAGTCGGAGTCCGAGCTGAACGCGATCCCGAACTTCGGCAAGCGGTCGACCGAAGAGGTGCGCGAGTCGCTGGCACAGCTCGGCCTTTCGCTACGGGACGGCTAGGCTCCCCTTCGCACCAGGAGCAGGGAAGTTCGGAGCAGGCCGCAATGCGCCACGGTAATAACCGCCACAAGCTCAGCCGCGATGCCTCGCATCGCAAGGCGCTGCTGCGCAACCTCTGCCGCGAGGTGATCGAGCACGAGCGGATCAAGACCAGCCAGGCGAAGGCGAAGGCCGCCAAGCCCGAGGTCGAGAAGCTGATCACGCTCGCAAAGCGCGGTGATCTTCACGCCCGCCGCCAGGCGCTCTCGGAGCTGGGCAACGACCGCTTCGTCGTCCACAAGCTGTTCGAAGAGGTCGCGCCCCGTTACGCCGACCGGCCCGGCGGCTACACGAGGATCCTCAAGCTCGGCCCACGTCCTTCGGACTCGACGGAGATGGTCTTCCTCGAGCTCGTATGAGGCGCCAATAAACCGGCGCCTGTGTCCACCGTCCGCCTCACCATCTCCTACGACGGCACCGGCTTTTCCGGCTGGGCAGCGCAGCCTGGGCTGAGGACCGTGCAGGACGAGCTCGAGGGGACGCTGGGGACGATTCTCGGCGAGCGGCCGCAGCTGACAGTCGCCGGCCGAACGGACAGCGGCGTGCACGCGTGGGCGCAGGTGGCGAGCTTCCACACCACGGCGGACCTGCCAGACCGCCTCCCCAGGCGCCTCAACGGCATGCTTGCGAAGGATGTCGCGGTGCTGGCTGCCGAGCTCGCCCCCGCCGGCTTCGATGCCCGCCGCGATGCCCGGTCGCGAACGTACTGCTACCGCCTGCTCGCCTCGCCGGCGCGAGATCCGTTCGAGGAGGGCCGGGCGCTTTGGTGGCCCCACCCGCTCGACATCGACCTCCTCCAGGCCTGCGCCGAAGCGACCGTCGGCACGCACGACTTCACCGCCTTCACGCCCACCGACACCGAGCACGTCCGCTTCGAACGCGACATCTATCGCTGCAAGTGGCTTCGTGAGGATCAGCAGCATGAGGGCGACGGAGTTTGGTGCTTCTGGATCGAGGCCGACGCCTTTATGCGGCACATGGTCCGCGTGCTCGTCGGGACGATGCTCGAGGTAGCCGCGGGGCGGATGAAATACGGCGATTACCAGGCACTTCTGCGCGGAGCACCGCGCGAGCAGGCCGGCGACACCGTCGCGGCCCACGGCCTCTACCTGGCGTCGATTCGCTACTGAGCCGGCTCGGCCGACTCGCCTGAGCTCAGCTCCACCTCGCCCAGGTTGGCCGGTCGCCCGGGCAGGAACATCATCGATCCCGTGGCAAGGGCGACCGCTTTGCGGTCAGCATTCTCGATCGTCGTTCGCGCGACGGCGATGGTGCGACCGCTGTGGATCACCTCCGCCCTCGCGATCAGGTCGCGGCCGTCCGGTGGAGCGGGGCGGAGGTAGTTGATCTTCAGGTCGAGGCCGGCGAATGCCGTGCCGGCGGGGACCGTGGTCTGCACCGCCGAGAGCATCGCCACGTCGGCGAGCATCGCGATCGTCCCTCCCTGAAGCAGGCCGCTCGGGCTCGCCAGCCACTCGCTGGCGGGCATCCGTGCTTCGGCGGTGCCCTCTCCGCTTGCGGTCGGGCGCACGCCGGTGAGCAGGCCGATCGGAGGCGGCGGCAGCTCGCCGGCGAGCTGGCGGCGCAGGATGTCTGCCCCGCTGGTCGACTCCCAGACCGCCTGCTCCAGTACCCCGTCGGTTGGCGGCGTGCGCAGGTATGGGTCGGGCGTCTCGTGGACGGGCGACCCCGCGACCGCACCCGCGACGGGGGGATCCGGGAGGTCCTGATCGATTTTCGGCAGGATCGCGCAGCGCGAGGTTCCGTGGGCGATCAGCCGCTCGTCGGAGTCGATCACGAACGCCTCCGACAGGGCCGTGGAGCGCCCGACATGGATCACCTGCCCGTGGGCGGTCAGCCTTCCACCGGTCGTCGCCGGACGCAGGAACGTGAGCGAGATCTCCGCCGTCGTGTACGGGGTCGCCGCCGGCAGCTCGGTCTCGATCGAACAGCCGAATGCGATGTCGGCCAGGATCGCCAGCGTCCCGCCGTTGATCAGCCCGGCCGAGTTCAGTAGCCACTCCGACGCCGGCATCTCGGAGTCGGCGGTGCCCTTGCCGACCGCCGTGGGCCTCGCGCCGGTGAGGTGGAAGAGCGGAGGAGGGGTTGCGAGTCCCTCGCGCAGCCAGCTTTGAAGCCGCTCGAGACCGGGGAGAGCGAGCATCCACGGTGCGCCGTACCCGCCGCGCGCCGGCTCTTTCCAGATCGCTTCCATCGCCCGACGTTATTGCACCCGGCGCTCGATCCCGGCCCTTGGTAGGTGCGATCTGTGGTAGAAACTTAGGGTACCCTAAATTCGGCTTACCTAAGCATCAATTCGGCAACCCTAATAGGCTTTTCAGCCGCGAAAGGACCCTCTTGCGCAACCACCGCCGGTTCATGATCCTGCTCTGCACCTCCGTCGCCGCGATCGCGATCGCGGCCTGCGGCGACGACTCCGATACCGACGCCTCGTCGGAGACCGAAGCGGCCGTTACGCCAGAGCAGGCGATCGAGGAGATCGCCGCGGTCAGGGCCGGCCTCGCCGACGGCCTCGACCAGTACCGCGACGACGACGCCGCGGCCGCTGAGGACACGGTCAGCGAGACCTACCTGCAGCATTTCGAGCTCGTCGAGGTGCCGCTCGAGGAAGCCGACCCTGAGCTCAACGAGGAGCTGGAGGTGCTGATCCGTGAGACGATCACCGATGCGATCGCCACCGGCGCGGCCGTCAACGTGGTGACCGGGCTGGTTGACGATGCCAACAGCGGGCTCGACGACGCCGAGACAGCGCTTCAGGGGTCGTCCTCGGCCGAGCAGGACTCCAGTAGTGATTCGGGGAGCTCCTACTAGGCGATGCGAGCGCGCCTCCGCCTGATCGGCTTCGCGACCGCCGCAGCGGCGGCGCTCGCGTTCCCCACCGGCGCCGGCGCGCAGGACGTCACCGTCCAGGAGGGCAAGGCGGAGGTCACCGAGGCGCGCGAGCTCGTCGAGCGATCGGTCGTCCTCGTCGAAGAGGGCGATCGCGAACAGGCATACGAGGTCGCCCGCGAGGCCTACCTCGAGCACTTCGAGTACGTCGAGATCCCGCTGCGACTGCGCGACCCCAACCTGGTCCTGGACCTCGAGTATCAGTTCGCGGAGCTGCGCAGCGCGATCGAGAGCGGCGCTCCCGCCAGCGAGGTCGAGGAGATCGCCGAGGAGATCGATGTCGGGCTTGACGGCGTCAACCGGTCGCTCAGCGAAGAGGGGTTCGCCGCTCCGGCGCTCGCATTCGGGTTTTCGTTCGCAATCCTCTTCCGGGAGGGGCTCGAGGCGGTGCTGATCATCGCCGTCCTCCTCGGCTCGCTGGAGGCCGCCCGCGCCTCCAGCTACCGCCGGCCGCTGGCCTGGGGAGCCGCGGCGGCGCTCGTCGCGACGGCGATCACGTTCGTGATCGCCTCCACCGTGCTCGAGATTGCCCCCGTCGACCGCGAGATCCTCGAGGGGGCGACCGCGCTGTTAGCCGTCGCCGTCCTGTTCGCAGTCACGTTCTGGCTCGTATCCCGCCTCGAGCAGCGCCGCTGGATGGAGTTCATGCGCTCCAGGGTCGCCGCCGCCGTGGCAACCGGCGGAGCACTCGCTTTCGCGGGCCTCGGGTTCACGGCCGTCTACCGCGAGGGGTTCGAGACCGTGCTCTTCTACCAGGCGCTGGCGATGTTCACCGAGGGGCTCACCCTCTGGGTCGTGCTGGGTGCACTCGCCGCGGTGGCTGCGCTGGCGGGCTGCGGCTACGCGATCTTCGCGCTCGGCCGCCGGCTCCCGATTCGCCCGCTTCTGATCACCGGCGCGTCGATCCTGCTGGTGCTGTCGGTGGCATTTGCGGGCAACGCGGTTCGCGCTCTGCAGGAGGGAGACGTGATCGCGGTCACCCCGATCGACGGGGAGTGGGCGCGGTTGCCGCTGTTCGTCGCCGAGCTGACCGGCATCCACCCGACCGTCCAGGGAATCGCCGTTCAAGCCGCGATGCTGACGCTGTACGCCGTCGGGGCCGCGTACTGGTTCGGGATCCGCCCCGCTCGCCGGCGCCGCGCCGCCGAAGCCCCGCGGGCCGAGCCAGAGGTCGCCAAGGAAGGGGCTTCCGGATGAGCTCGGGGCTGCGGGTCGGCATCGACGTCGGTGGAACGTTCACCAAGGCGGTCGCGGTTGAAGCCCGCTCCCAGGGGCTGGCGGCGACGGCGTCGGTCCCGACCTCCCACGATTCACGGGCGGGGGTCACCGATGGCGTGATCAGCGCCCTGGAGCGGCTGCTCGCCTCGCTTGGCGAGCGCCGCGGCGAGATCCAGCTTGTCGCCTTCTCCACCACCCAGGCGATGAACGCCCTCCTCGAGGGCGACGTCGCAAAGGTCGGCGTGGTTGGGATCGGAGCCGCGCCCGATCTGCGCCCCTCGCGCAAGCGCACGCGCGTCGGCGAGGTCGCCCTCGCACCCGGGCGCAGCCTCACCACCGAGCACGAGTTCCTCGACTCGACGGCGGGGGTGAGCGTCGCCGAGATCGACGCCACGCTCGAGCGGCTGCGCGAGCGCGGCTGCGAGTCGATCGCCGTCAGCGGCGCGTTCTCGGTCGATGCCCCGGAGCACGAGTCGCTTGTCTCCGAGCGGGCGCTGGAGCTCGCGTTGCCGGTGTGCGCCGGTCATACGCTCACCGGCGCGTACGGGCTCGAGACCCGCACCGTCAGCGCCGCGATCAACGCCTGCATCCTGCCCGCGCTGCAGCGAACGGCCGCGCTCGTCGAGCGCGCGCTGGATCGCGCCGGGCTGGCCGTCCCGCTGCTCGTCCTTCGCGGGGACGGCGGCGCGATGGCAGTGGAGGCCTTCCGCAGGCAGCCCGCGTTCACCATCGGCTCCGGCCCCGCGGCCGGCGTCGCCGCCGCGCTTCACGACCTGAGGATCAGCGACGCAGTCGTCCTCGAGTGCGGTGGGACCAGCTCCACGTCTCAGTCGTGCCAGCCGTGGGCGCACCGAGTTGCGCACGGTCAAGGTGATGGGCCGGCCGACCGCGATCCGCTCGATCGACAGCTGGGTGGTCGGCGCGGCAGGAGGCAGCATGGCCCGCATCGGTCGCCGCCGCGTGCGCGAGGTGGGGCCGCGCAGCGCCCACATCGCGGGACTGCGCTACGCCTGCTTCGCCGATCCTGCTGAGCTGGAAGGCGCGAGGATCGATTTGGTCGCTCCAACCGACGGAGATCCGGCCGAATACGCGACCGTGCACGCCGCCGGCGGCCAGTTCGCGCTGACGGCGACGTGCGCGGCGAACGCCCTCGGGCTGGTGCCCGACGGAGCACACGCCCGGGGCTCGCGGGAGGCGGCGCTGCTGGCGTTCGGTGCCCTCGCCGACGCGACTCGCGGCTCGGCGCAGCAGGCCGCGCGTTCGGTGCTCGACGGCGCGACGAGGAAGATTGCCGACGCCGTCGAGGAGGCCGCCCGCCAGCACCATTTGGATCCGGGCTTCTCGCTTGTCGCCCTCGGGGGTGCGGCCGGCGCGCTTGTCGGCGACGTCGCCCAGCGGGTCGGCGCCGAGATCGTGTTCCCCGAGCACCCCGAGGTCCTCTCTTCGGTCGGAGCTGCTCTGTCGCTTGTCCGTGCCGAGGTCACGCGCACCCCGACGACCGACGAGGCGGCAGTGGCCACGCCGGCCAGGGTCACGGCGGCGCGGGAGGCCGAGCGCGCATGCGTCGAATCGGGGGCGGCGCCGCAGACGGTCAGGGTGGAGACGACCTACGAGCCGCAGGAAGGCGTCGTGCGAGCGGTGGCGACGGGCGCAGTGGCGCTCGAGACCGGAGCGGCCGGCCGTCGCGAGGCAGGGCGAACCGAGCGGCTCAACGCCGCCGCGGGAGCGCTCGACATCGACCCGGCGGAGCTCTCGCTGCTGGCGGAGAATGACTTCTACCTCGTCTATTCCGAGAACGGCTCCGGTCGCGTCGCGGCCGTCGACCAGCACGGCGCCGTGCCGCTCGCCGAGCAGGCGCGCTCCGTGTTCGCCGCCGCGGGAGCCGATTTTGTCAGTCGCCTTCGAGAGGAGGTGGAGGGCTGTAGCGTCAATCTGGGCGTCGCCTCGATGCTGCCGCGGGTCTCGCTGGTCTGCGGGGCCCGGATCCTCGACCTCTCCGACGCGCGCCGAGCCGACGAGGTCGTGAACGCCGCGGAGCAGCTCGTGCGCAGCGACGACGGCCCGGCCGTGGCGATACTCGCCCGCTAGCCGTGTCGCTTTACCGAGAAGCCCGTAGCCGCAGCCTGTGGCCGGTCGCGCTCGTCGCGCTCGTCGCTGCCGCGGCCGGGCTCGCGATCGGTCTGCTGCTGGGCGGCTCCGGCGAGCCATCGCTAAGCGAAGCGCTGGAGCCGATGCACGAGGAAGTCCGCGCGGCGCAGAGCTCGCTGGAGCTGGTCCCGATCGAGTACGAGCAGGGGCAGGGCTCGGGACCGGCCGCCGCCGCGACCGAGGACGAGGCTGCCCAAGAGCACCTGAATCGCGCCCGCGAATCCTTCGAGCAGGCCGAGCCCGACCTGACCCTGATCAATCCCGCGGGCACCGCCGCCGCGGTCGAGGCCTTCGACGCCCTGGACACCGCGATCGCCGATCGGGCCCCGGCCTCGGAGGTGGAGCGGCTCACGCTCGAAGCCGCGTCGGCGCTCAATACGGCGGCCGGCCTCGAGGACGAATCGGCCGGCTCATAACATTGGACCCGATGCGGGTCCTGCTTACCAACGACGACGGAATCGAGGCCGACGGGCTGCACGCGCTGCGACGCGCCCTGGTCGAGCTCGATGGGATCGAGGTGAGCGTGATCGCTCCCGACTCCAACCGCAGCGCGACCGCCCGCAGCATCACCACGCGCTCGCCGCTGTGGGTCGAGGAGGTGAGCTTCGACGACGGCACCACCGGGTTCGCCACCGACGGGACGCCGGTCGACTGCGTGCGCTTTGCCGACCTCGGGCTGCTCGGGGAGCGTCCTGAGCTGATCGTCTCGGGCATCAACCACGGCTCAAACCTCGGCGACGACATCACCTACTCCGGAACGGTCGCCGCGGCGCTGGAGGGAATCGTGCTCGGGATTCCGTCGATCGCCATATCCCAGCAGTCCGAGTCGCGCGAGATGGGCTGGTACGGGCGCAACTTCTCGTTTGAGATCTCCGCGCATGTCGGCGCCGAGCTCGTGCGGCTGCTGGCGGCCGATCCTCTCGAGCCGGGCACGATCGTCAACGTCAACTGCCCGGCAGGCGAGGTGAAGGGGATCGAGGTGACAAGGCTCGGGAAGCGGCTCTACGACGACGAGCTGAAGCTCGTCGAGGAGGGCCCCGACGGGCGCAGGCGGTTCCGGATCTACGGCTTTGAGCCCTCTTTCGAGGACGAGCCCGGCACCGACCTGGCGGCGGTCGCGCGCGGGAAGGTGGCGCTCACCCCCGTCCATTTCGACCTCACCGACCACGGCGGGCTCGACCGGCTGAAGACCCGGGACCTGAGCGCGATGCTTCCCGCCGGCAGCAAGACGTGAGCGATCCCGCCGCTCGCGCCGCCGAGCTGCGCGAGCAGCTCGAGCACCACAACAAGGCCTACTACGAGCGGGATGACCCCGAGGTCTCCGATCTCGAATACGACGAGTTGCTGAACGAGCTCCGCGCACTGGAGGAACAGCACCCGGAGTTGCAGACCCCTGATTCGCCGACGCAGAAGGTCGGCGGCACCGCACTCGCCAAGTTCGCTCAGGTCGAGCATCCCGAGCCGATGCTGTCGCTCGGAAACGCCCGCGGGATCGAGGAGTTTCGCGGCTGGGAGGCGCGGCTCGCCAACCGCCTCAAGCGCCTCGACATCGAGCCGGGAGAGTTGCGCTTCGTGAGCGAGCCGAAGATCGACGGGCTGGCGATGTCGCTCGTGTACGAGAACGGCGCCTTCGTGCGTGCCGCGACCCGCGGCGACGGTCGCGTCGGTGAGGACGTCACCCACAACATCCGGACGATCAAGGCGATCCCGAAGCAGCTCGCCGACGCTCCGGAGCTGCTCGAGGTGCGGGGTGAGGTCTACCTGCCCCTGGCGGCGTTCGAGGAGCTGAACGAGCAGCGGGCGGCCGCCGGCGAGCCGACTTTCGCCAATCCGCGCAATTCCGCGGCGGGAACGATTCGCCAGCTCGACCCACAGGTCGCCGCGTCGCGACCGCTCTCGATCTGGGTTTACGGCACCGGCGCCCTGGGCGGGGTCGACTTCGCGACGCACTGGGAGGAGATGGAGTGGCTTCGCGCCCACGGCTTCAAGGTCAACGACGACGTCGCGCTGCACGAGACGGCCGACGAGGTCGCCGAACGGGCGCTGTGGTGGGAGCAGCGGCGCGGCGACCTTGACTTCGAGATCGACGGCGTCGTGATCAAGGTCGACCAGCGCGGGTTGTGGCGAGAGCTGGGTGTCGCCGGGCGCGAGCCGCGCTGGGCGGTGGCGTGGAAGTTCCCGCCGACGACAGCGACCACGAAGCTGAACAGGATCGTCTGGAACGTTGGCCGCACGGGGCGGATGCTGCCGTTCGCGATGCTCGAGCCGGTGCAGGTCGGCGGCGTCACCGTGCAGACGGCGACCCTGCACAACGAGGAGGACCTGGCGCGAAAGGACGTGCGCGAGGGCGACGAGGTGGTGGTGATGCGCGCCGGAGACGTGATCCCGGCGGTGGTGTCACCCCTTGTTCAGCGGCGCAAGGGCAAGCGCCTGCGGAAGCCGAAGCCGCCTCAGAAATGCCCGATTTGCGCGACAAAGACCGTAAAGCCCGAGGACGGGGTGTGGACGATCTGCCCGAACCGGCGCGGTTGCCCGGGGCAGACCTTTCAGCACGTGAAGCAGTTCGCCGGCGTGATGGACATCGACGGGCTCGGCGAGAAGCTCGTCTATCGCTTTCTCGACGAGGGCCTGATCCGCGACGCCGCCGACATCTACGACCTCACGGCCGAGCGGCTCGAAGAGCTCGACGGCTTCGGCGCCACCTCGGCGGAGAACCTGATCGCGGCGATCGAGGCGTCCAGGAGCCAGCCGTTCGGGATCGTGCTGTTCTCGCTCGGGCTGCCCGGAATCGGCTATGTCACCGCGCAGGCGCTGGCCGAGCACTTCAGCAAGATCGACGCGTTGATGGCGGCCGACACCGACGCGATCGAGGAGGTGGAGGGAGTCGGCCCGGTGTTGGCGGCGCAGCTTCAGGAGGAGCTCGCCGAGGAGGCCGTGATCGGCCTGATCGAGCGCCTGCGCGAGCGCGGGTTGCGCTTCGAGATGTCCGCGAGGGAAAGGCGGATCGAGGGTGGTCCACTCGACGGCAAGACGTTCGTGCTCACCGGGACCCTGCCCACCCTGAGCCGCTCCCAGGCCGAGAGCCTGATCAAGCGCGCCGGCGGCAAGGTCACGAACTCGGTCTCCAAGAAGACCGACTACGTCGTCGCCGGCGACAACCCCGGCACGAAGATGGCCAAGGCCGAGGAGGTCGGGACGGAGATCATCGACGAGGAGGGCTTGGTGGAGATGGTGGGGTCCGAATCCGGCGAGGGCGGCGAAAAGCAGCCCACACCCAACTTGAGGCGTTAGCCGCCGTACCGCGCGATCAGCGCCACCATCTGGTCCTGGATCGAGCGGGCGGAGGCGGGGCTGGTCGAGTTCATCAGGATCGAGAAGACGACGACCTGGTTGCCCTCGCCGCAGTAGCCCGAGAGCGCCGAGACGTCGGTAAGCGTTCCCGTCTTCGCCCGGCAGTAGCCGTGGGCGGCGGTGCCTCGCATGCGGTAGGCCACCGTCCCCTCCTCGCCGGCGATCGGGAGCGAGGCGAAGAACGCCGCGCCTGCCGGGTGCGCGAGCATCTCGATAAGGAGCCTGCCGACGCTCGCGGGCGCGGCCGTGTTCGAGCGCGTGAGCCCGGAGCCGTCGACGGCATGGACCTCGGCGCCTAGCTCCTGGGCGAACGCTTCCACCTTGCTCGCGCCGCGCTCGGTCGTTCCCGTTCTTCCTCGGGTGGCGCCAAGCCTCTTCAGCAGCATCTCGGCGAAGAAGTTGTTCGAGACGTGGTTCGTCTCCTCGACCAGCGCGGAGATCGGCGGCGACTCGACGCTCGCCAGCGGTTCTCCCGCCAGTAGCGCGTCCGAAGCCTCGCCGAGTCGCACGTTGCCGCCAACCCCGATCCCACGCCGCTCGAGGTCGTCCTTCAGGGCCTGGCCCGCGACGAGTGCAGGGTCGGAGGCAAATGCTCCGCCGGCGGCGAAGCCGGAGTTGTAGGAGAGTCCGGAGAGCGGACCGATGTAGGGACTGATCGCCCCGCCGGAGTCGGGTACTCCACGCACCCGGTCAAAGATCGAGTCGTCGGCGTAGACATGACCCGACACGCGTTCGATGCCGGCATCCCTGATCTGCTTCGAGAGATGGCCGAATGGGGTCAGCGGCAAGCCGTTGCCCGCCGCGAAGCCCTTGCTCGAGAGCGCCGGGTCGCCATCGCCGATGAGATACAAGTCGCCGTCGACGACGCCGCCGTCGGTGCTTCCATCCACCCACACGCCCGTCTCGAGGTGATCGCGCTCGCCGATCGCCTCCAGCGCCGTCGCGGTCGTGAACAGCTTCATGTTCGAGGCCAGGATCCGCCTGCGGCTGCCGTCGTCGGCGAACAGGCGACGCTGCCCCTGGACGTCGTACACCCAGGCGCCGTTGACTCCGCCGGCGGACTCGATCAGGTGATCGAGCTTTCGCCGCAGGCGGTTGCCCCGCAGCGGCCGCCGCGATGTCGCCCCCGCTCCCGTCGCGAGCGGCGTACGGACGGCCACATCCGGGCCCGCGAGCGCTCGCACGCCGCCATCCGGTCGCGCCGCCGACGCCTGGCCGGCAAGCAGCGCAACCGCCATCACGGCTGCGGCAGCCAATCCCCTGCCACGCCTGCTCACGCCCTGAAAGGTAGCGGCTGCCGGAGTCGCGTCCCTAGCACAACTGTGGCCTGCGGGGTGTGCCGAGCGGTCGGCGCACCCTGCTATAAGCAGTGCCCCATGGGCAAGGTCGTCAAGCTCGAAAAGCCCGGGTCGGGATCGCGGTCGCAGGGAGCAAGGCCGCGCCGACGACGGCGATCGAAGACCGCGCTCGTTCTCGGTGGCGGTGGCTTCACCGGCGGCGTTTACGAAGTCGGCGCGCTGCGCGCGTTCGATCTGCTGGCCGTGAACCGGACCGTGAACGAGTTCGACATCTACGTCGGCACCAGCGTAGGAGCGTTCATCGGCAGCCTGACGGCGAACGGGATCACGCCCGAGGAGATGATGCGGGTCCTGAATCCGCGCCTGCCGTCGCCGATCCGCGACATCGACCTCGGGACGCTGCTGCGGCCGAACTACGCGGGCTTCGCCTCGAAGTCGCTGCTGTTCCCGCTCCGCGTGCTGGGGCTCGCCCGCGAGTTGGTCGGTCGCATGGGGGAGGTCTCGGTCATGGACGTGGCCTCGGGGCTGGCAAACGGCTTGCCCGCGGGCATGTATACGGGCAGGGGAATCGAGAGCTACGTCGAGGAGGTCCTCTCCGACCCCGACCGCACCAACGACTTCCGCCTCCTCGAGCCCGAGCTATACCTCACCGGCACCGACCTCGATACCACCGAGCGGATCGTGCTGGGCGAGGGTGAATTCGCCGACGTCCCGATCTCGAAGGCGGTTGCCGCCTCGGGCGCGCTGCCCGGCGTCTACACGCCGGTGGAAGTCGGCGGCCGGCAGTTGATCGACGGCGGGATTCGGTCGACCACGAACGTGGATATCGCGGTCGAGCGCGGCGCCAAGTTCATCGTCGTCGTCAACCCGCTGGTCCCTTACGTCAACGATTTCAACAAGCAGATTCCGACCTTCTTCGGAACCCGCGTGCGGCGGGTCTCGGACATGGGCGTGGCGGGGGTCGCCAACCAGGCCTTCCGGGTCCTCTCGCACGATCGTCTCCATCGCGCGATGGAGGGCTGGGCGGAGGAGTACCCCGGAGTGGACATCATCCTGATCGAGCCCGAGCCCCACGACGAGCTGATGTTCGGGACCTCGATCCTCGACTACAGCGCTCGCCTCAGGATCGCAAAGCACGGCTTCGAATCGGTGACCCTGAGGCTGGCGCGGGACTACGACCGCTACAAGGCGATCGCCGAGCGCCACGGAATCGAGATCTCGGCTCGCCGGGTCCGCCACGTCCTCGACCAGGTGGAGCGCGAACGGGAATCGATTCCCGCCTGGCGCCGGGTGTTCGAGCAGACGACCTCGGCCCTGCTGCGAAACCAGCCCGCGGCCGCAGGAGCCGAGGACGGCGACTCTGCCGAAGCAGAGTCCGAAGCCTAGATCCAAGCCTTTTCTTGCCACCTCACTGGGCCACGTGTCGCGGGTTCGATCCGACCCGGAGGACACACTTGATCGATGCCGTCTGTCAGCGATCGGCTGCGGCCGGGATGGCCGGCAGCCAGGAGCGTTCGCCTAGGGGTGGCCGTGGCCGCCGCGGTGGCCGTGGGGCCGGGAGCGGCGGCCGAGATCGCGCAAGCCCAGGCTCCCACCAGCGTCAGAGTGATCTCGGGCGGGCTGCTGGTGGAGGCGCAACCGGAGACTGTGAACGAGATCACGTTGTCCTACTCCCCGCTCGAGAACGAGATCCACGTCCTCGACACGGCCGGGATACAGATTCCGGCGGAGCCGGCGGGGGAGGAGGCCGGAGATCCGTCTCCCTGCCGCCAGGTCGAGCAGTCGGAGGTCGTCTGCCCGCTCGACGCCGTCATCCTCGGCCTGCGGTCGCCGTCCATCGGCGTTCAGCTCGACGACCTGGACGACACCCTCGTCGGCGACCTCTCCCTCGGTATCAGCGTCAACTTCGCCGCGCGCGCCGGCCCCGGCGCCGACTCCCTGACCGGAGGACCGGGGGCAGACCGCCTGCTCGGTGGCGACGGCGCGGATCGTTTGCTCGGCGGGCCCGGTGACGACGTCATCGGCGGCGAGAGCGGCCAAGACGTCATCCGCGGGGAGGCCGAGAGCGACATCATCGCCGGCGGACCGGGGCACGATAGCCAGCGCGGCGGCTCAGGTCACGACTGGATTTGGACCGCAGACGACCAGCGCGATCCGGTGATCAACTGCGGTCAAGGCTCGGATCGACCGGCGATCGTCGACCACGGCCTGGACGCGCGCCCCGAGAGCTGCTAGGCACAGCTTCCGTCACCTAGGATTGCGACCGTGCCGTTCACGCGCAGGAACCTCAAGGAGGACCTGGAGGACCTCGGGTCCAACTTCGACGGCGCGCCGGACCTGGAGTTCCGCTTGGCGACCGAGGCGCTCGAGCTCGAGCAATCCGGCCTGAGCTACCAGCGCGTACCGCCCGGCTATCGCTTTCCGTACGGCCACACGCACAAGAAGCAGGAGGAGGTGTACGTGGTCCTGCGCGGGAGCGGGCGGATGAAGCTCGACGACGAGATCGTCGAGCTCAAGGAGTGGGACGCAGTGCGCGTCCCGCCCGGTACGTGGCGAGGCTACGAGGCCGGGCCGCAGGGCCTCGAGATCATCGTCATCGGCGCGCCCAGTCTCGGCGAGGCTCGGCGCGAAGACGTCGAGGGCCAACGCGACTGGTGGGCTGACTAGCGCCAGGTATCGGGTTCGCTGAGTCCGTGAGCCGCGATGTATTCTCGGGCAAGGCGCTTGGGCGCGCGGGAGATCCACGCCTCCACGATGATCTCCTCGAGCACCTCGAGGTCGACTTTGTCGAGCTCGATGAGGACCGCAGGGTAGCCGTCGAAGTGCGGCGTCGTGAAGATCGCCGGCTCCTCCGCGACCAACGCCTCCTTGGCGAGCAGATCGTCAACGCGAGCACCAAGGATCTCGCCTTGCGGCGCATCGTCGCCCAAGGCGTCGAGGTCGCCCTTTCGAAGCGGCCGCTCCCAGACGAAAAGCTTGGCGCGAACGCGCCACGAGGGCGTCCCCCACATCAGCTTCTCGCTCGTTTCCGGGAGCGAGAGCGCGATTCGGCGGACATCGTCCCAGGTCGGCACGAGCGGACCGTAGCGCTGTCAGCCTCGCCCCCTCAGCGCGGGAAGTTCGGGAGATCGTGCCGTTCTGTCGTCCACCGCATTTCCTGCAGCCGGGACTTTCCCTTGGTTTCTATTCTGCCGCAGTGAAAGCTCGCGCCGACGTCGGGGCGGCGCTGGGCGCGGCAGTCCCAGCCTCGCGGGCCCAACTTGTCATTGGGATTGTGGTACCGATAGTCCCGTAGCAGCCGTCGAGCCTTCTCACATTTCATCCGCGAGGCGCGGATGTGGGCGTACCTGTCCGTGGTCCCGGCGGTGAACACAAGCTCCCCGCATTTCTTGCCCTTGAGGTCAGCCGAGGCGGTCCCGGCCCCGAAGCAGACCAGGAGCGCCAAAGCCGCGATGAGCAAAGCCGAGCAAGCCCGGGGCGACGCGTTCATGGGCCGATTATCACGCACTCCTCTCGCCCTCCCGTGGGTGGCTAAAGTTCGTGCCGATTGATGCTCAGCGGCCGATACCGGGAGGCGACGATGAAAGGTATCCGGAAAGCCATCACCGCCAGCGCGATCGGGCTCCTGGGCGCCGCGATCGTCCTCGCGGTCGCGGCGCCGGCGCAGGCTTCGCCCACTGACAGGGCCCAGCCGAGGGCGCCGCGCCCCGACCTCGTACCGACCGCGGGGCGGCTGACCGGCGATCCCTACATGTTCCTGGGCAATCGCTACCCCGGCTCGTGGAGGGGAACGATCAAGAACAAAGGCACCGCATCCGCCGGCTCGACGCTGACCGTCGTCTATCTGGCGCCGGGCAGGCTGAGCGCCAACGTCCGCGCCCGGGACACTCTTGCTGACGACGTGACCGGCAGGATCGACGCCGGCAAGAACGAGCGCGTCAATGCCGGAGCTCTCCCGCCCGAGGCCGACCTGAAGCCGGGGGCGTATTCCGTCTACGTGTGCGCCGACGCCAAGAAACAAGTCGAGGAGCGAAACGAGGACAACAACTGCCGCTTCGTCGGCGAGCGGGGCAAGCGCTTCTACGTGGCTTTCGAGCGCTGGACCGGCAGCCTGCGGGGCGCGGGCCCGATGATCTGGGGCGGTGGCGCGCGCGAGGACTGGAGCTCGAGCAACGTCGCTTTCACATTTCGGGGCTATACCGACCCGGGCTACTTCGGTTACGGCTACGGCGGGCCGGTCACCTATGTCGCCTCCGGCACGACGGCGGGCGGCTGCACCGTGAGCGGCGGGGGGACGGTGTTCGCTGGGACCGGGTCGCTGTCGCTCGACTATGAGGGCGAGACATACAGCGCCCTCGGCTTCGGAACCGGAAGCGACTACGACTACCTCCTCGATTGCGGAGGGACGGTGAGCCCATACCCGGGAGCGGAGAACTACGTCTTCATCTCCACGGATCCCGTGCCCGGCGTGCCCCAGCCGCTGCCGTTCGGGGCCCGCAGCGTGTCCAACGGGTTCACCGACGAGTTCGGCGTCAACTACACCTGGGACCTGTCCGGCGACGACGGCTGACAATCCGGACGCCTGATCCCCGCCCGGTCGAGCGAAATCCCCGCCAAGTGGGGCTAGCGGTACGGTTGGCCTGTGGGATTCCTCCGCCGGATACTCGGGACAGAGGATCCCGACGTCCAGGTCGCCGGCCTCTCCGGTCGCGCAACCATCGTCAGTCTCCGCGAGGGTGGTCCGTACGTCAATCAGCGGCCGACGATCACGATGGACCTCGACGTCGAGCTTCCCGCGCGCGAGCCCTATAGAGCCCAGGCGCGACAGCCCGTCGGGCGGCTCGTGATCGGTCGCCTTGAGCCCGGCGCAAAGATCCCGGTTCGTGTCGATCCCGACGACCCCGGGAAGGTCGTCGTCGATGAGCCGGCGATGCTGGGTCAGCCCGACGCCGCGGCCGAGTAACCGGGGACGGAGCCCTTCCATGCGCGACGAGGAGGAGGCCCGCGGGTTAGGTTCGTGACCGGATGAGCTCGCGACCGGATCTCAGCCAACTCGAGAGGGTCGCCCGTCGGCTCGCAAGTGAATGGGAAGTGGAGCTCGGAGAGCCGTTCCCGCTCTCCCGCTACTCGTTCGTCGCTCCTGCGGGGGATGACGCGGTGCTCAAGGTCACCCCGCCCGAGGACGACGAGTCCGACGAGGAGGCCGACGCGCTCCTGCTCTGGAACGGCGACGGCGCCCCGCGTCTCCTGCGTCGGGCGCCCGAGCGCCGGGCGATGCTGATCGAGCGTGCACGGCCGGGGACGGACATCTCGCGGCTGGCCGAGGAGAAGGCAACCGCGATCGCGGTCGAACTCGGGCTCCGGCTGTGGCGGCCGGCCGGCGAGCCGTTTCGATGGATCGGCGACCACGTCCCGCGCTGGCTTGCCCAGGCCGAGCGCTCGACCCCGGCACGGCGCGATCTGATCCGGCTCGCGAGCGGGCTCTACGCCTCGCTAGAGCCCGGGAGCTCGACTCTCGTCCATGGCGACTTTCACCATCACAACATCCTCGCCGCGGGCGCCGGTCACGTGGCCATCGACCCGAAGCCGATGCTCGGTGAGCCGGAGTTCGACATCCCTTCCTTCCTCTGGAACCCACTCGGCTACCGGATGACGCTCGAGGAGACCCAGCGACGCCTCGCTGCGTTCGCAGACGCCGGTCTCGACGAGTGGAAGATGCGCGCGTGGGCCGCAATCCGTGGCGCCTACCTCGGCGCCGACGAGGCGGACAGCGAAGTCATCAAAGCGCTGCTCTGAGACGCTGCCGTGCAGTAGCGACCTTCGAGCCCTTCTGGCACGCCTCCGCTTCGTCCAAAGCGGCTATTGGCCGACCAGCCGGAAACGCTCGACGACCACCTGGGTATCGTCGCCTAACGGAGTGGCTTGGTCTGGAAACCGACGAAAGATCTCATCCCTCCAGAACTGCTCGTGCGTTGTTCTCCACTCAGCGACGCTCGCATATCCCTCGCCCTCGTCAAACGCAAGGGCCGAGTCGGCATCACCGAGACGGATGATGTCGACCGCGAGGATTTCGATCACGCCCACGGGATCGCCGGCCGAGTCGACGACCGTTTGACGCTCTCCGACTGTCGGCAGTGGCTCGTTTTCCACCTCCCACTCCACAAGCAGCGACGATGTGGCGGTCTTCTCGCCGCTGAGCACGGCGGCAACTAAGCCGTCACGAATTGGGCCCGGAAACGCGAACTCATGGACCCGGCTCGCGTTGTCCGACATGGCCGCAGCCTACAAGCGCAAAGCATCGCTTCCCGCTTCTCGTCCAGAGCGCTACTCCCGCCGTCCGGCGGCTTCGAGCGCCTCTTCCTTCGTCGCGAACGCCTGAAGGCGGGTAAGCATGCCGTCCCGAAACCAGAAGACATCGAACTCGTCAAGCTCTACAGGAACCTCGCTGCCACGGCCTCTCGCAACGATCCGGCTAGTTGCGACGATTGCGTCGCCCAGGTCGATGATCTCCGTGGGCTCCCAGCGAATTTCGGCGAATACCTGCTGGATCATTCGCCAGAACTCCTTCGACTCTTCGCGTCCCCGAAATATCCGGGCGTCGGGAATGTCGCTGCGTTGATGCAGTTCGAACTCTGGTGCCAGACGCGCCCAAAGATCGGGGGCGAGATCCTCGGGATCGACGAACGAGGTCGTGGTGCCGATCGAGTTCACAACCTCGAAGTTCCGCCGCACGATCTCCACGTTCTGCTCCGTCATTGCCCACCCAGTATTTCGCGGCCCAGAAACCGCTGCCTCCCATGCGATCCGGTAACCGCTCGTCGTCCAGAGCGGAAATCCCGGTCGTCCCAATTCGGCTCCCGCTCTCACTCGAAGGGAGAAGCGTGGCACGCCGCTGGTGGCGGCTGCTGACTCCTAGAGTCGAACCGCAAACGCGATGACGAACTGGTGGACAGTCAGCGCGGTTCTGACCGAGCTCATCGGCGCCTGCATGGTTGGCCGCGGTCTCTCGCGCGAGAAGGCGGGTCAATCGGGCCGCGGCCGTGGGACTGGTCGCTGGGGCATCAGCGCCGACGGCGACCTGAACTGTAGGCCATGATGCCGCTTGATAGAGAATCGAGCAGATGAACGCACAGAACCTCGAGTCGAAGAGATGGCCGCAGCTGGTCGGAGCCGTTGGAGTCCTGTCGCTCATCCTTGCGCTCGGCGTGACCCCGATGGCAACGCCGACCGAAACCCCGGGCCCGTCGAGCACCGACGCCGCGTCGACTGAACGCGAGTCGATCCCAATCTCCTGTCGGAGGTTGCTCGCGGGCCCGCCTCCATCTCCTCCCGACCAAGACCCGATCGTCTTCACCAACGCGACCGTGTTGACGATGGATCCAGAGGGGAACCGTGCCGGCTCCGTTTCCATCGAGGACGGCAGGATCGTAAGCACGTCACAGCAAGCGGGCTTAGCCATTGACCTCGAGGGCGCGACGGTCATGCCCGGCTTCATCGACTCGCACAGTCACTGGATCGGGGACAGGTACATCGTCGGATTAACCGCACGGCAATCCGTCGACCGCGCGCTCTCGTGGGGCTGGACCAGCATCAGCGAGCTATTCGTGTCATCCGGCCGCTTGGGCGAGCTCTGCAAGCTCGAGCTGAACGGGGACCTCCGAGTGAAAGTTGGCGCGTTCCTTCCCATGAACTACCAGCACCAGCGATTCGGTAACTGGTACGACGATTACGAGCCCGGCCAGGAGTTCGGCCCCCACGTTTGGGTGCAGGGCCTCAAATTCTTCGCCGACGGAGCGCCGGACGGACTTGGTAACCAGACTGACCCGCCCAGTCCGTCCGTGCAGGGGGAATTGTTCTGGAAGCCCCGCGAGCTGAGGCGCGCCTTCCGGCGCGCTAACGACGCTGGATGGCAGATCGCGATCCATGCGACGGGCGATGGCGGCCTAGACCTAGCGCTCGATGCGTTCTCAACCGTGGGCCGAAAGGACATCGTCGAAGCGCGCCATCGCGTCGAGCACCTAAGCACCGTGCGGGCCGATCAGATCAAACGGTTGCGCAAGCTCGGCCTCATCGGATCTATCCAACTGTCCTGGTTCCACGCCGGTGCAGCCAAGCGCTTGATCCGCTGGGTCGGTCGCGACCGCGTTGAGCTCACTGGGCGCTGGCGTGACCTCATCGACGCTGGCATTCCCATCACCGGCAGCACCGATTCACCGTGGGCGATCGTCGGAAGATCGGGGCCATCGATCCCGGCCATCGCGGAAGCCGTCACGCGCATCTCTCCAAACGGGAAGGCTCCGCCGCGGTGGATGCGGTCGCAGCGCTTGACTGTTGAAGAAGCACTCAGGGCGCTGACGATCGACGCGGCGTTCGCCCAGGGCAGGGAGGAATCTTTGGGCAGCATCGAGGCCGGCAAGGTTGCCGATCTGGTGATCCTGTCGGCTGACCCCACGCAGGTCGCGCCCGAGGCCCTGTGGGACATCACCGTCGTGGCAACGATCGTCGACGGAACGGTCGAGTACTGCGCGAAGTCGGTGCCGGCTGACCTCCAGAGGGTCTGTCCCTAGATCGCCCAACAGACTTTCGTACACCTGGATCTCGCTAGATGGGTCGAGGGCGGCACGATGGCTTGCGGCGGGTCACGCACTGCTCCTTGCGTGAAGAGCGGAAGTGCTCGGCAAGGGACTGTCCGCGCCTGCTCTCCATGCGATCCGGTAACCGCTCGTCGTCCAACCCAGCACAGACCTCTTGGGGCGCTCATCTTGCGCGAACGTCCCGCAAACCCCCGTATAGCGAGGACTCCGGGACGTTCGTTGCTGCGTCCCCTCCCCGTTGCGCCATGTACACGCATAACCGCTTTCTCTTTGAAGCAGGCATCCCGGTTTGCCCGGTAGGAGATGTGGAATGGACGAGAAGCAGCAATCAGTGCTTTGCGCCGGGCGTTCCCAGTAGCGACGCGAAGTGACGCTTCCCGCACTTCGGGCACCGCCGCAGCGGCTTGACGGGCGTCCCGCAATTGCGGCAACTGGGAACAGGCTTGACGATCGCAGGCACGGCCAGACGGTGCGACTAGCCCTCGTACAGCGCCTCGATCTCGCCGCCGTATTTCTCTGCCACCACGTTTCGCTTCACCTTCAGGGTCGGGGTCAGTTCCCCGCCCTCCTGGGAGAGGTCCTGGGGGAGGACCTTGATCTTCTTCACCTGCTCGACGCGGGCGAACTTCTCGTTGATGCGCTCGACGTGGGCGTTGATCATCCGGTTGATCTTCGGGTCGTCGGGCCATGAGGCCGGATCGTCGCCGATCTCGGGATCGTCCTTGGCGAGCTTCTCGACCTCCTCGGCGTCGAGCGTCACCAACGCGACCAGGAAGGGGCGGCGGTCGCCGACGACGACGCACTGGGAGACGACGGAGCTCTGCTTGATCTCAGCCTCGAGGTTCGCCGGGGTGATGTTCTTGCCGCCAGCGGTGATGATGATGTCCTTCTTGCGGCCGGTGATCTTGAGGAAGCCGTCCTCGTCGATCTCGCCGATGTCGCCGGTGTGCAGCCAGCCGTCGACGATCGTCTCGCGTGGTCGCGTCTTCGTTCTTGTAGTAGCCCTGGAAGACGTTCGGGCCCTTGACGAGGATCTCGCCATCGTCGGCGATCCTTATCTCGCAGCCGGGGAACGGCTTGCCGATCGTCCCGAACTTGAAGTCCTCCGGGGTTGCGATCGTCGCCGCCGTCGAGGTCTCCGTCATGCCCCAGCCCTCCAGCACGAGCACTCCGGCGGCGTCGAAGAACTCGAGGATCTCGGGGTTGATCGGGGCGGCGCCCGAGACCGCCAGCTTCAGCTCCCCGCCGAACAGGCCGCGGATCTTCGACAGCACCTGCTTGTCGGCGAACGCGTGCTCTCGCGCCAGCAGCGGTCCGGGCTCCTTGCCCTCGCGCTCCAGCCGCCGCACCTTCTTACCGATGTTGATCGCCCACCAGAAGATGCGCTTCTTCATCCCGCCCTCCTTCTCCACGGCGGAGGTCGCGGCCGTGTAGATCTTCTCGAAGATCCGCGGCACCGACGGGAAGTAGGTCGGCTTCACCTCGGCGAGGTTGGGGATGATCTTCAGCGGGTCGCGCTCCCAGTAGGCGAGCGAGGCACCGAGGTCGAATGTGCCGAGCTGGATCAGAAGCGCGAAGGAGTGCGCAAGCGGCAGGTAGAGGTAGGTGACCTCTTCGTCGCCGAGGACGTTGACCTCGTGGATCATGTTCAGCATCGAGCGGTAGTTGCCGTGCGAGATCACGCAGCCCTTCGGCGGCCCGGTTGTGCCCGACGTGTAGATGAAGGTGCAGATGTCGTCGGGGCCCACGGAGCTCCAGCGTTCCTCCCACTCCGCGTCGGAGCCGCCGGCGCCGCGGTCGAGCAGCTCCTGCATGGAGATCGCGTCGCTGGAGGTGCCCGTCATCCGGATCACGAACTCCAGCTTCGGGCACGCGTCGCGCACCTCGCGCACCTTTTCCATCTGCTCGTCGTCCTCGACGATCACCGCTCGCGCATCGGAGTTCTCGAGCACGTACTGGCACTCCTCCGGCGAATTGGTCTGATAGATCGGGACCACGGTCGCACCCGCGCTGAGCGCCGCAAAGTCGAAGTACGTCCATTCCGGCCGGGTGTTGGCGAGGATCGAGACCTTGTCGGCGCGCTCGATCCCGAGGTCCATCAGTCCCAGCGACAAAGCGCGGACGGTCTCGCCCACCTCTTCGTAGGTCTGAGTGACCCAGGTGCCTCCCTCGTTCTTGAACTTGATCGCCGGTCTGGGGCCGTGCTTGCGAATCGCAAGCGGGAACAGGTCTGCGATCGTCTTCGCTCCGGTCGCGGCCTCAGAGGCCGGGATCGTGGCTGTCTCCAAAGCTCTCCTCCTCGGGATCCCGATGTATTGGCAAGCGGCGCCTGGCCGTTACGGCCGCGCGCCCCAATCCAGGAGAGTGTATGTCGGTTGTCCCGTCTCGGCGGAGACGGTTACGCGTCTATGCGGCTGCGCCCTGTTTCTGCGCCTGAATGTGTCGCAGATTCGAAACGAAGAGCGTCTTGTCGATGCGCCCGTTGAAAATCGGGACCCCCATCTCCATGCACTTGGAGATCACCTCTCGCCGTTTCATCTTCAACTCGTCGGCGAGCTCGCTGGGCGTCAGGTGGTTGGCCACTTACAACTCCTCCTTTTCGCTCAACCACATGTATATCGCCTGACGAGGACATGTCAAACATTTCGGCCGCATTTTGCGAGCGCCCGGCGTGCCGTAGACCCTAGGATTGCCCCATGACCGAGGCGCCGCAAGGACAGGCCCGCAGCCCGTTCGTCGAATCGCTGATGGACACGGAGCTGTATTCGATGGGCGCCTATTTCTGCGACGAGCACCCCGAGCTGGTGGACGAGGTCGTGGAGCGCAGTGCGGAGATCGAGCAGCGCGGCCTGGAGGCGTTCGCAACCGACACAGGAGCCTCACTCGAAGAGACCTTCGGCACCCTGCTGACCGGGCTCGCGGTGCGCTACTACAAAGCCGTCGCCGGTTGACCGAGCCCTCGGTCCCGTCCCGGCAGCCTCCGCGCAGCCGGGCGCTTCTGATCGCCGCCTTCGTCCTCGGGGGACTGCTGCTGCTCGCGACGCTGGCGATCATCGCCGTCGGAGAGAGCGAGACGACGATCGAGATCACCGGGGTGAGCGACACCAACGAGCTGATCGGCGGCATCGCTCAGGAGGGGGCTGCGATCGGCTCGCCGGACGCCCCGGTGACGGTCCAGATCTTCAACGACCTCCAGTGCCGCGATTGCGCCGACTACCAGAGCGAGATCGTCCCGCCGCTGGTCGAGGACTACGTCCGACCCGGGGAGGTGCGGCTGGAGTTCCGCCATTTCTCGATCGGTCGGGAGAACCCAACGACCCTGGCGGCTGTCGGTGCCGAGGCTGCCGGAGAGCAGGAGCGAGAGTGGCAGTTCATCGAGCTGACGTTCGTGAACATCGACCAGGCAACCAGCGACGTAAACGATGAGTTCCTGCGCGCGGTCGCGGGCAGTGCCGGGCTCGACGTCGCCTTGTGGGACGAGGAGCGTGAGAACCCCGACGTGCTTGCTCGGGTGGAGGCCGACGCGGAGCTCGCACGGACGCTGAAGTTGCGGGAGGCGGCCGCTGTGCGCGTGGACGGGCCGAGCGGCACCCGACTGCTCCAGGACTTCCCCGGAATCGACGAGATCGAGGCGGCGATCGAGGAAGCCGCCTAATCGCTCGTCTGGCCCGAGTGCTCGCGCGCGGCTGCGGCCCGGCGTGCAAGCGGGCGCACGAGAGCGAGCAGCGCGATCAGGACCACGGTTCCCAGCAGCAGAACCGGGTCGGTCGGCGAGAGCGACTCGAGCTGGCTGCCGACATAGACGAACAGCGCCGTGATCGGCAGGTAGCCGACCGCGGTCGTCCACACGAAGCGTCCCAGGGGAACCCGCGTCGCCCCCGCGATGTAGCTGAAGAGGCTGAAGGGGACGATCGGGATCAGCCGCATCGCGAGCAGGAAGAGAACGCCACCCCGCTCGACCAGCTGCTCGAGGTCGGAGAAGCGACGCTCACCGGTCAGCTTCATCACGAGCGGTCTCGCCGCGGTGCGGCCGATCGCCCAGGCGAGCATCCCCTGCAGGATCCAGCCGATGTGGACGAGCACGAGCCCGCCCCAGAAGCCTAGGACGAACCCCGCCGCGGCGTCGATGATCTCCGCCGGATACCAGAGAAAGGTGTGCAGGAGGACCAGCGCCGCGAGGATCACGATCCCGCCGAATCCGAGATCGTCGACCTGCCTCTCCAGCGCGCTCGTGTCCCCGCTGATCGCGTCCCCGACCGCTTCCCTGAGTGGCGCGATCAGCACGATTGCGGCCGCGGAGACGGCGATCAGCAGCGCCGTCGCGATCAGGCCGTTGTGGGCGAGTGCCCAGGGCGAACCGTCACCCTCCGGGCGGCGCTCGGGCATCTCCGGCTCGGACGCCGGGCTATCCTCGGCGTTGCTCAACGACTCGCCAGACACCTCTGGGATACTGGCAACCTCGGGGCGTGGCGCAGCCTGGTAGCGCGCACCGTTCGGGTCGGTGAGGTCCCCGGTTCAAATCCGGGCGCCCCGATTTCTCGCGGACCTACTCGTACTCGTAAAAGCCGCGGCCGGTCTTGCGGCCGTGATGGCCGGACACGACCATCCGCTTCAGCAGCGGCGGCGGCGCGTACTCGGGGCGCTTGAACTCCTCGTACAGCGAGTCGCAGACCGCGTAGAGAACGTCGAGGCCGATCAGGTCGCACAGCGACAGCGGGCCCATGGGGTGCCCGCAGCCGAGCTGCATGCCCTCGTCGATGGCCTCGCGCGTCGCGAACTCCTCCTCGTACATCCGCACGGCGGCCATCAGGTAGGGGACGAGCAGCATGTTGACGATGAAGCCCGAGCGGTCCTTTGTCCTTATCGCGCGCTTCCCGATCGTCTCGGCGAACTCCTCGGCACGGGCCAGGGTCTGCTCGGAGGTCTCGAGGGAGACGACGACCTCGACGAGCTTCATCACCGGCACGGGCGAGAAGAAGTGCAGGCCGATCACGCGCTCGGGCCGCTCCGTCCACGAGGCGATCTCGGCGATCGGGATCGAGGAGGTGTTCGAGGCGAGCACCGTCGTCTCGCCGACGAGCCGATCGAGCTCCCGAAAGAGAGGGCCCTTGACCATCGGGTCCTCGAACACGGCCTCGATCACCAGGTCGGCGTCGGCCACCGATTCCATCTCGGTGCTCCGTACGATCCGATCGAGCAGCGCCTTCGCCTGCTCCTCCTCCAGCTTGCCGCCGGCGATCGCGCGGTCCACCGAAGCCTGGACGCGCTCCAGCGAGCGCTCCAGGGCGGCCTGCTCGGGCTCGTGGAGGGTCACGTCGACGCCCGCTCGCGCGGCCGCCTCGGCAATTCCTGAGCCCATGAATCCCGCGCCGACGACGCCCACCTTCATGCTCGGGATCGTAGTCGCGCGCTCCGCTCCGGGGCGGGCATCCACCGCACCCCGCCGAGGTTCGCGCCTCGTTAGGCTGGGTACTGCCGCAGCAAAGACCCCGAAAAGGAGCTCAAATGGCCTTCGAAGTCCCTGACCTTCCCTACGACTACAACGCGCTGGAGCCGCACATCGACGAGGAAACGATGCGGATCCATCACGACAAGCATCACCAGGCCTATGTCGACAAGGCGAACGCCGCGCTCGAGGGGACCGAGTGGGCCGACAAGGACGTGAACGAGGTGCTGCAGAACCTCTCCAGCCTGCCCGACGACAAGCAGGGCCCTGTTCGCAACAACGGCGGAGGGCACTCCAACCACAGCTTCTTCTGGCAGATCATGAGCCCCGACGGCGGCGGCGAGCCCGATGGGGATCTGGCGGCCGCGATCGGCGACGCCTTCGGTTCGTTCTCGGACTTCCAGGGCCAGTTCAAGGACGCCGGCATCGCGCGCTTCGGCTCCGGCTGGGCGTGGCTGATCCACGACGGATCAGGCCTGGCGATCGTCTCGACGGCCAACCAGGACACGCCGATATCAGACGGCAACACCCCGATCGTAGGCGTCGACGTGTGGGAGCACGCGTATTACCTGAAGTACCAGAACAAGCGCCCGGACTACCTCGACGCGTGGTGGAACGTGGTCGACTGGGCGAAGGCCGCGGAGCACTTCGCCAACGCCGGCTAGCGGAGTCGCGCACGCCCCGAGCCTCGGGGCGGCAAGGAGTAACGAAGGGAGCTCGCCGGACCGGAGATCTGGGACTAGACTGATCCCTGGTATGGGGCCAGGCAGGAAGATGCGGAGCCCCGGGGCAAGTTCCCCCATGCGGTCGTCTGCAACGCGCCGGGTGGGTCTGCCTTCGCTGGTCGTCGGGCTCACGGTCCTCCTGGGGGCGTTCCCCGCCAGCGCCGGCGCCGTCACCGAGACGTTCAGCTTCACCGGCGCCGAGCAGACCTTCGTCGTTCCAGCGGGCGTCACCAGCATCGAGGTGACCGCCACCGGCGCGGCGGGCGCCCCCGGCGGCCCCCCCGGCGCCCTCGGAGGCGTCGGCGCGACGGTCACCGGCACGCTCGGCGTCACCCCAGGGCAGACGCTCTACGTGGGGGTTGGAGGAGTGGGGCAATGCAACGGCTCCGGAGGCGGCGGCCCGGGGACCTTCGGCTCTGGCGGTGCAGGCGGCGGCGCCTCGGACGTGCGCACCGTCTCGGTCGGCGGGAGCTTCTGCGGTACCCAGCCCGGAGCCTCGCTCGACTCCCGGCTGATCGTCGCCGCGGGCGGCGGCGGGGGGGGTGGAGGCGGGGCGGGAGCGGGCAAGGGCGGCGACGCCGGCAGCGCCGGCGGCAACCCGAGCCTCGGCCTATCTGAGGGCGGACAGCCGGGGACGGCGAGCGCCGGGGGCGGCGGCGGTCTGGGCGACCCCTCCGCCGTGAACAACGGCTCGGCCGGCTCTCTCGGTCAGGGAGGCGACCGGCGGCAACGCCACGCTATTCACTGGCGGCGGGGGCGGCGGGGGCGGCGGGGGCGGGCTCTACGGCGGCGGTGGCGGCGGCGGTCAGGAGAGCGGAGCCGCGTTCGGGCGCCGGCGGCGGCGGCGGGTCGAACCTGGTCCCGGTAGGTGGGAGCGCCGGGATTTCCCCAGGTCCCTCCCAAGTCGCGATCACATACACGCCTCTGACCCTCACCACGACCGCCTCCCCAGACATCGCCCTCGGTGGCCAGGTCTTCGACACGGCCACCCTCTCCGGCGGAGCGGCCCCCACGGGCGAGATCAGCTTCCGCCTGTTTGGCCCCGACGATCCGGCCTGTGCCCGCACCCCGGCGTTCGTCGACACCGTCGCGGTGTCCGGAAGCGGCGACTATCGCTCCGGCGCCTTCTCCCCCACCCTGGCGGGGACCTACCGCTGGGTCGCCTCCTACTCCGGCGATGCCGCAAACCCCTCCGCCGCGAGTGCGTGCAACGGCCCGGGCGCGAGGGTCACGGTGAGCGGGGCGCCGCGGATCGGCAAGACCGCAAACGTCCACCTCGCGTCCGGGGTCGTGCTGATAAACACCGGCGACGGCGAGGGATTCACGCCGCTGACCGAGGATCGGCAGATCCCGATCGGATCCAGGCTCAACGCCTGCGAAGGGCGCGTAGACGTGACGACGGCGAAAAAGAGCGGTGGGACCCAGACCGCCAGATTCTGGGCCGGGCGCTTCCAGGTGAGGCAGCGGACGAGCCGAACGCTGACGGTGATGAAGCTGATCGGTCCAGAGGACAACTGCTCAGAACCGCGCTCGGGGCGAGCGGGGCCCACCCCGATGCGACGCGGCAGTAGCCGCAAACTCTGGGGAAAGGGCAACGGGAAGTTCCAGTCCAACGGCCACCACGGCTCCGCCTCGACCCGCGGTACCACCTGGCTGATCGAAGACCTGCCGGGAAGGGTGACCCGCGTGCGCGTTCGCAAGGGAGTGGTGCTCTTCCGCGACTTCATCAACCGCACCAAGACCCTCGTTCGCGCAGGGGAATCGGCCGTTGCCGAGCCTCGATCCTTTGGAGCGGCCCGCTGAGGAGCTGGATCCGAAGCAACGCCGGCTGGCTGGGCTATGCGGCGGCGGCGCTGGTGACGATCGCGGTCGGCCTGGCAGCGTACGCGACGGACCTCTTCGAGTCGATCGAGATGGACACGGTCGACGCGCGATTTCAGGTGCGCGGGACCCAAGACGTCCACTCTGACGTCGTCGTCGTCGGCGTCGACGACACGACCTTCGGCGAGCTCGACGAGCAGTGGCCGTTCCCCCGCTCCTTCCACGGCGATCTGATCGCTGCCCTGGACCAGGCCGGAGCCAAGGCGATCGCCTACGACGTCCAGTTCACCGAGCCCACCACGGGGAAGGAGGACAACGCGCTGATCAGGGCGGTCGATGCCGCCGCAACCCCGATCGTCTTGGCGACGATCGAAGTCAACAATCGCGGGGAGACCAACATCTTCGGCGGGCTGGACCTGGAGAAGCTCGGCGCTCGAGCCGGGAACAGCCAGCTTCCGCCTTCGTCGGGCGGGGTCTTCCGGCGCTTGCCCTACTCGACGCGCGGCTTGGAGAGCTTCTCCGTGGTCGCGCACGAGGTCGCGTCGGGCTCGGAGGTCGACCCCGGCGAGTTCGAGCCGGGTGGCGCCTGGATCGACTACGCGGGGCCCGCGGGAACGATTTCCACCTATTCCTTCTCGCAGGTGCTGGGCGGTGATGTGCCAGCCGAGGACCTCGCCGGCAAGACCGTCGTCGTCGGCGCCACCACTCCGGACCTTCACGACCTCCATCCGACCCCGATGGGGGGCGACGAGCTGATGTCGGGCGCGGAGATCCAGGCGAACGCGATCACGACCGTCGCCTCGGGCTTCCCGCTCGGCTCCGCTTCGGGCGCGGTCAACGTGGTCCTGATCGTTGTGCTCGGAATGGTCGCCCCGGCAGTCAGCCTCCGGCTTGGGCAGTGGTGGACCCTTGCGATCGCGCTCGCTGCCGGAGTCCTGTTCCTCGTCGGCGCACAACTCGCCTTCAACTCCGGCTCGATCGTCACGGTCGTGTACCCGCTACTGGCGCTGGCGGTCGGGATCGTCGCCACGCTTGCGATACGACAGCTGCTCACAACCATGCAGCTGCGTCGCCAGGAGCGGATCATCTCCGGCGAGCTGCCGCCGGGCTCGGAGTTCGCCGGCCACACGATCGTCGAGCTGGCCGGGCGTGGGGGCATGGGCGTGCTCTACCGGGCGACGCACAAGCAGCTGGGAGTCATCCGGGCGCTGAAGATGATCGCCCCCGAGCGCGCCGCCGACGAGGAGTTCAGGGAGCGCTTCAAGCGCGAGTCGCGGATGGCGGCGAGGATCGAGCACCCGAACGTGATCCCGATCCACGAGGTCGGCGAGGAGGATGGCCTGCTCTACATCTCGATGCGTTTCATCGAGGGAAGCGACCTCGGCCAGCTGATCGCGGCCGAGGGCAAGCTGGCGCCGCGGCGGGCGGCGGCGATCGTCGACCAAGTCGCCTTCGCGCTGGATGCGGCCCATTCGGCTGGGCTCGTGCATCGGGACGTGAAGCCGGGCAATGTGCTGGTGGAGCATTCCGCCCGCGGTGATCACGCATACCTGACCGACTTCGGTCTCAGCAAGTCGACGGGCGAGACCTCGCTCACTGCCACTGGGATGGTCGTGGGGACGATCGATTACATGCCCCCGGAGCAGTTCACGGAGCAAGGTGCCGATCCCCGCGCCGACGTGTACGCGCTCGGCTGCGTGCTCTACCGAGCCCTGACCGGGAGGGTGCCGTTCGAGCGTGACAGCTACCAGGCGAAGGTCTTCGCGCACATGTCCGCCGATCCTCCGAAGCCGACGGAGTCGGTGCCGGGGTTGCGGGAGGAGCTCGATCGGGTGGTGGCCCGGGCGATGGCCAAGGACCCGCGCCAGCGCTACGGGACGACCGGTGAGCTTGGCCGCGCCTCGCTGGAGGCCGTGGAGGGAGGGACCACAGCCGATCCCGAGCGAGTCCCCGAAGCAGCGGTGGAGCGGGAGCCGGAAGGGACCGAGGCCACCGAGGTCGCGCCTGCCGAGGCACACGAGACCGCCCCGCCAAAGGACCGAGACGACGCTTAGGCCTGCGGGGCCTGGCTGAACGAGACCTCGACCGGCTCGCGGTCGGCGGCGTCTTCGATCTCGAAGAACTCGCGCTCTTCGAAGTTCGCCATCCCGGCGACGATCGAGTTCGGGAAGATCTGGATCTTGGTGTTGTAGGACTGGACGTTGGAGTTGTAGATCCGGCGCGACGCCTGGATCTCGTCCTCGATCTCGTTCAGGTCGGCCTGCATCTTCTGGAAGTTCTCGGTCGCCCGCAAATCGGGGTAGGCCTCGGCGACGAGTCGCAGGTCGGCCAGCGCGCCTGAGAGCCTCGCCTCGGCCGCGCCGGCCTCCTCGGCGCCGGCCGCCCTCATCGCGTTGGCGCGTGCGGCGGTGACGTTCTCGAACGTCTTCTGCTCGTGCGTTGCGTAGCCCTTCACCGTCTCGACCAGGTTCGGGATCAGGTCGTGGCGGCGCTTGAGCTGGACGTCGATTCCGCTCCACGCCTCGTCGACGCGGTTGCGGGCACCCACCATGCCGTTGTAGATCAGCACGAAAATGATGCCCAGCAGGAGCACGACGCCGACGATGATCAGGACGATGACCACGCGGCGATCCTAGCGATCCCGGGCCCTCGGGGCACGCCTTAACACCAACTAAAGAGAGACAAGAGGGAAAACGGCTCTGCAGAGCCGTTTCCGGCCCGAAGTGACTGCGACATCCGTGCCTGTCGACTGGTAGGTTCGGCAGGTTCCGCGGAGAATCTGCGGAGAGAGGGGTATCCCTAGGGAGTCAATTGCGTTTGAGGTTTCCTCCGTGATAGGCCGCGTAGTGGCCCTCGTCGCCATTGTGGTGGCGGTAGTGCTCGTTGCCCTGCTGTTGATGGACGGCGGGGGGGACCAGTACGAGGTCACGGCCGAGTTCGAGAACGCCAGCCAGCTCGTGAACGGGAACGAGGTCGTGGTCGCGGGAGACGCCGTCGGCACCGTCACGAACATCGAGCTCGGCGACAACGGCCAGGCGCTCGTCACCTTCAACGTCAATGAGGACTTCTCGCCCCTCCCCCGCGGAACCACGGCAACGGTGCGCTCTTATTCCCTCTCCGGGCTCGCCAACCGCCAGATCCAGCTCACCCTCCCGCCCGAGGGCTCAGGCGGCGAGGAGATCCCCGACAACGGGACGATGGCCCAGGCCGAGACCGTCTCCGAGGTAGACCTCGACCAGGTCTTCAACACCCTCGATGACCGCACGGTCAGAAACCTGAAGAAGGTGATCCGCGGCTTCGAGATCTCCTACGACGGCGTCGGCGAGCAGGCAAACGAGGGCTTTCGCTACCTGAACCCGTTCCTTTCGACCTCCAGAGCGCTCTTCGGCGAGCTCGCCCGCGACGAGCGCTCCCTCGAGCAGCTGATCGTCGACACCTCGCGGCTCTCGGGAGCGCTCTCTGAAAGAGCCCCCGACATCAGCCAACTGGTCGGAAACCTCGACCGGATGATGAGCGCGATCGCCTCCCAATCCGAGGCGCTCGGGATCTCGGTGCAAGAGCTCCCCGAGTTCATGCGCACCGCGAACACCACCTTCGTCAACCTGAGGGCGGCGCTTGATGACCTCACCCCGCTGGTCGAGGCCTCAAAGCCCGCCGCGATCCGCCTCCAGCCCTTCCTCGAGGCGCTGCAGACAGACAGCCGCCGACGCCGTCCCCACGGTCGAGGGCCTCGACCAGGTCGTGCTCAGCCCCGGAGCGGGCAACGACCTCGTCGACCTCACCCGCCTCCAGGTCCCGCTCGAGGCGGCCGCGATCGGCTCCGGGGCCCCGAACTGCGGATCGAACCCGGAAACCGACTTCGACTCCGCCGCCAACGGCGACTTCACCGAGGGTGCCTTCGGGGAGTCGGTGTGCTCGCTTCGCAACGGGCTCCCGGCGCTGGCCTTCCTCCGCGCCTACACGAACGAGCTCGTCGGGTGGTTCGACGGGTTCTCGCATCCCGGCACGCTTGACGCGAACGGCGGTATCGGCCGGGTCGCAACCGTCTTCAACACCTTCAGCGCCGCCCCCGCCTCCGGCCTCCCCTTCATCGGCGCCGGCCCGACCTCCTTCAACACCAACCTCGACGTCGTCGCCTCCGGCTACAACCGCAAGTGCCCCGGCGCCAACGAGCGCCCGCTCGGCGTCGTCGCCCCCGACGATAACTCCGTCCCCTTCACCGACGGCTCCTCCCCCTACACCGACCCGCTCAACTGCGACCCCGACCAGGTGGCGCCGGGACCGTGAGGCGCCTGCTCTTGACAGCCGGTGCGCTGCTCGCCGCCTGCGCGTCGATTCTCGCGACCGTTGCCGGGGCCGACGACACGCACACGTATCAGATCGAGCTCGACAACGCCTTCGGGATCGTCGAGGGCTCCGACATCCGCGTTGCCGGCGTCAACGTCGGCGGCGTCACCGACCTCGCGATCAACGATGACAAGCGGGCGGTGATCACGATCGAGACCATCGGGCGCGCTCGGCGAGCTGGGCGTCGACACCGTTTGCTCGTCCGAGCCGCAGTCGCTGATCGCCGAGTACTTCCTCGACTGCCAGCCGGAAGGCGAGCCGCTTGCGGAGGGCGGCACGATCCCGGTCGAGCAGACCACGCAGACGGTTCAGCAGGATCTGGTGCAGAACACGATGCGCGAGCCGTTCCGGCGCCGGCTGACGCTGCTGATCAACGAGTTCGGAACCGCACTCGCCGGCAACCCCGAGAACCTGAACGCCGCGATTCGCCGCGGCGCGCCGGCGTTGCGTGAGTTCGAAGAGGTGCTTGCGATCCTCGGTGCCCAGAACCGGATCATCCGCGACCTCCAAGCCGACTCCGACGAGATCATCAGCCAGCTCGCCGACCGTCGCGACGACGTCGTCCGCTTCATTCAGAACGCCGACGAGACGGCGGCGACGTCGGCAGAGGTCCGCGACTCCCTCTCGCGCGATTTCGAGCTCCTGCCGCAGTTCCTCGCCGAGCTGCAACCAATGCTGGCGCAGCTCGAGCAGGTGGCCATCGAGCAGGAGCCGCTGCTCACCGACCTCCAGACGGCCGCCCCGCAGCTGAACCAGCTCGCTCTCAACATGCCCCCCTTCAACGAGGCGACGGCGCTTTCGCTCGACAGCCTCGGCGAGGCGGCGGTGATCGGGACCCGGGCGCTGGACAGCAGCGAGAGCGTGATCCGGCAGCTCAGCCAGAGCGTCCAGAACGCGCCCGACGCGACCGAGCCGCTGGTCGACCTGCTGCGCGACCTCGATGACCCGAGCCGAGCCGTCGAGGAGGACGAATGGGCGGCCCGCGACACGGGCCGCAAGGCGCCGACCGGCTACACCGGGCTCGAGGGGCTGCTCAACTACGTCTACTACCAGGCCGGCTCGCTGAACCAGTTCGACCAGGTCAGCCACTTCCTTCACTTCAGCCTCTACGACGTCTTCGCGGGACCCTGCGGCATGTTCAGCACCGGTCGCGACGAAGAGACGGGAGAGCCGGGAGTGCCGGCGGAGGGCGGCGGCCTGACCACCGACTTCCTCGAGGCCGACACGTGCACGGGGTGGCTCGGGCCCAACCAGCCGGGCATCAATGAGGACATCGGCCTGCCGCCGTACGACCCCTCGGTGTGCCCCGAGGGAACCGAGCCGGAGGCCGCGCACGCGCTCTGCGACCCCGCCGGTGCCTCGAGCGCCGGGGCGACTGTGTCCGGCGACGGCGGCGGCCCGGTCAGCGGCGGTACCGATCCCAGCGAGACCGGCGGCGGCCCCGGGTCGGGCGATGGCGGCGATGGTGGTGGTGGTGGCGACGGATCGGACGGCAGCGAGCCGGCGCCTCCACCCACGACGCTGCCGGGAGACCCGGAGGAGGTGCTCGAGAACCTCGAGGACCTGCTCGGGCTCCCGGAAGACACGCTGCCCAGCCTGCCCCAGCTCGGTGGCGGCGACGGCGCCGGCAGTGGCTCCAACCAAGAGAACCCGGCCCAGGACCTCCTCGACTTCCTGTTCGTGGACTGAGATCTGATGAGAGGAAGAAGCCCACTCCAGTCACTCGCCGCCTCGCCGACCACGGTGGGCGCGGTGACGACGCTGATCGTGATCGTCGCCGTCTTCCTCGCCTACAACGCCAACAACGGCCTCCCGTTCGTGCCGGTGTATCGCGTCTCCGTCGAGGTTCCCAACGCCGCCCGCCTTACCCAGAACAACGAAGTCAGGATCGGCGGGCACCGCGTCGGCGTGGTCGAATCGATCGAGGTCGTGCAGCCCAGCGGTGAGGAGGCCACCCAGCCGCCGAGTGAGACCGAGGCGACCGACCAGGAGGTGGTCGGCGGCTCCACGCAGAACCCCGACGAGGTCGTGGCACGGCTGAACCTGAAGCTCGACAAGTCCGCCCAGCCGCTGCCGGTGGACTCCGTGTTCCGGATCCGCTACCGCTCCTCGTTCGGACTCAAGTACCTCGAGATCCAGCGTGGAACCGGCGAGGGGGCGCCCGAAGGCCACCTGTTCGACGACCCGAACAGCTTCATCGACCAGACCGAGTTCGACGACATCGCCAACACCTTCGACACCGCCACGCGCGAGAACGCGCGCATCAACCTGATCGGGTTCGGGAACGCCTTCGCCGGTCGCGGGCTGTCGCTGAACGACGCGGTCCGGGCGCTGAATCCGCTGTTCACGGACCTCGAGCCGCTGGCGAAGCTGCTGACGCAGCGCGAGACGGCGCTGAAGCGCTTCTTCCCGGCGCTCGCGGCCGTCGCGCGAATCGTCGCTCCCGTCGCCACCCAGCAGGCGGAGCTCTTCGGCGTCGCCGCCGATACCTTCGCTGCGATCTCTGCCGACCCGCAGGCCCTTCAGGACGGCATCACCGAGGGTGTCCCGACGCTGGAGACCGGAATCGCGATCCTGCCGGCGCAGCGGCAGTTCCTCGCCGACTTCGCGCGGCTGTCGCGCCTGCTGCGCCCCGGCGTCGCCGAGCTCGTGCCCACGCTCCCGCTCTTGAACGAGGCGATCACGACGGGTACGCCCGTGCTCAACCGCACCCCCGAGCTCAGCGACGACCTCGGCCGCGTCTTCACCCAGCTCGAGAAGCTGGCCGAGCAGCCGTCAACCGACCTCGTCGCTGAAGCGCCTGGAGCAGACATTCGACGTCGCCGAGCCGCTGGCCAAGTTCGTGGCCCCGGCACAGACCGTCTGCAACTACTGGAACTACTGGTTCACGTTCACCCCCAACGCGTTCACCGACTTCGATGGCGTGGGCTGGAACCTGCGCCAGCAGCTGATCGAGTTCCCGCCGGGGGCGCAGCAGGTGGCGGTCGGCGCCACGCCGGAGACGAGCGTTCCGATCACGGTTCCCGGCGAGGTCGCGACGCCGATGGGCGGCTACTCCGGATTCCAGGGCAACGGGCGAACGTCATCTCCCACCACGCTGCAAGGCGGCGTCTTCGAGCCCTTCCACCTTCCGATTGCGCACGGAAACGTGTTCGGCCCCGCGGGCCAGGCGGGGACCGACGCCGACTGCCAGATCGGCCAGCTCGGCTACCCGCTCGGCCAGGGCCTGCTGCCCGGCCAGTCGCCGAGCAACCCGGCATACGGCGTTGCCGACATTCCCGGCAGCCGCGGCCCCACGACCGCGTACCACCAGCAGGACGGAACACGGCTCCTGCGCGACACACGCGTCCCCTCGAGGGCGCCGGAGACCTGGTAGCGATGGCACGCGCGCACGGAGGACATCGACTCTCGAACTGGGTGATCGGGCTGCTGTTCATCGTCCTCGTCCTCGTCGGGACATGGCTGGCGTTCACGAAGGAGCTCCCGTGGCGAAGCGCGTATGAGGTCAAGGCTGTGTTCGCCTCGTCCTCGAACGTGAGGATCGACTCTCCGGTCCGAATCGCGGGCGTCAACGTCGGCAAGGTCACCGGCGTCGAGCACCTGACACCCGCGGCGGCCGCGGAGCTCACCGGCGGTGAGGGCGCCGACACCGAGGTGGCGACCGGCGCGTCGATCGTGACGATGGAGATCAGCGACGAGGGCCGGCCGATCAAGGTCGACTCCACCTTCCAGCTCCGCCCGCGCCTTTTCCTCGAAGGAAACTTGTACGTGCAGGTCAACTCGGGCACGCCGGGGGCGGTGGAGGCCGGCGACGACTACGTGTTCGGCATCGACCAGACATCCACCACCGTGCAGCTGGACCAGATCCTGACGACGCTTCAGTCGGACGTCCGCGAGGAGCTTCAGATCGCGCTCGAGGAGTTCGGCTCGGCGCTGATCGACCACGGCGGCGCCGAGGGATTCCGCGAGTTCTACCGCACCTCCGAGGGCGCGTTCAAGTACAGCTCGCAGGTCGAGGCGGCGCTGCTGGGGACCGAGCCTCACGACCTCTCGAACATGATCAAGAACCTCGACAAGGTGGTCGCCGCGCTCGGCCGCCACGAGGTTGCGCTTCAGGACCTGGTGACCAACTTCCGCATCTTCGCCGGCTCGTTCGCCGCCCAGGAGACGGCGCTGGCGGAGGCGATCTCGCTGCTGCCCGGAACCCTCGAGGCGGCGAAGCCGGCGTTCGCGAACCTGAACGCCTCGTTCCCGCCGCTGCGGGCGTTCGCCAGGGAGCTTTTGCCCGGGGTCGAGAGCACGCCGGCCACGCTCGAAGTCGCGACGCCGTTCATCCAGCAGCTGCAGGCCCTCGTCGCCCCATCCGAGCTCGGCGGCCTCGTCGTCGATCTGGAGACCGCGATCCCCAACCTGGCCGATCTCGCCCGGGTGACGCCCGACTTCCTCGACCAGACGAGGGCGCTGTCGAGCTGCTTCAACGAGGTCGTGATCCCGTGGTCGAACGACTCGGTGAACCCGCCGGCCAACTACCCGCTGGGTGTGCCCGGCAAGGTCTTCGAGGAGACCGGCTACGGGCTTGCCGGGATCTCCGGCGAGAGTCGCTCCGGTGACGGAAACGCCCAGTACATCCGCACGCTCGGCGGCGGCGGCCTGAACCTCGTGCAGTCCTCGATCGACAGCTCCCCGACGAACACCCTCTTCGGCCTGATGCCGTTCCCGATCGAGGGTGCGATCCCGTCATTTGCGCCGCTCGAGGACTCGGCGAAGACCAAGTTCAAGCCGAAGCAGCCATGCGAGCGGCAGGAGCCCCCCAACCTCGGCGCCACGCTCGGGACCCCGCCGACGCAGACGACGGTCGCCGAGCCGACGCCGGCCAACCTGCCGACAGAGCTGGCGTCGGCGTACACCGACTTCACCTCTCTGCTCGGCGACCTCGGCGAGGCCGTGCAGCTCGAGGAAGACGGGCAGGAGGCGGAGGCCAACCAGCTCGAGGAGGAGACCTACGAGGCGCTCGAGGACCTCTACGCCGACTACGAGGACGTGCTCTCAGGCTTCGGTGGCGGCGGCACGACCGAGGAGACCCCGACCGGCGGAATCGAAGCGGAGGAGGGCGGCTGATGGCGGTGGCGATCCGCAAGCATCTGCGCGACTTCATCGCGATCGCGGTCCTCGTGATCCTCGCCCTGGGGATCGGTTACTACATCGTTCAGAAGCAGCGGCTGAGGATCCCGATCCTCGAGGAGAAGCCGTTCGAGCTCAAGGCCGAGCTCCAGAGCGTCAACGGCGTCGTCGCCGGACAGGGACAGACGATCCGCGTCGCCGGCGTTCGGATCGGCGACGTGCAGTCCGTTGAGCTCGAGAACGGCGTCGCCGTCGTCACCTTCGCGGTCGATCGCGAGTTCCTGCCGATCTACAACGACGCGACGCTGCTGATGCGCCCGCTCAGCGGTCTGCGCGACATGTTCTTCCAGCTCGACCCCGGCACCAGGGCGGCCGGCGAAATCGAGGAGGGCGGGACGATCCCGGTTTCGAACACCGCCCCCGACGTGCCGCTTGACGAGATCCTGGCCGCCCTCGACGCCGACACCCAGGCCTACCTGCGCCTGCTGCTGGTCGGGGCCGGCAAGGGCCTCGACGGCCGCGGCAGGGACCTCGGCGAGCTGCTCGGCAGCCTGGGCCCGATCAACACCCAGCTGCGGGCGCTGAACCGGGAGGTTGCCAAGCGTCAGAAGAACCTCGCCAACGTGATTCACAACATGAACGTCCTCACCGCCGCGATCGGCAGGCAGGACGAGGATCTCGCGAGCCTCGTCCAGACGTCGAACGCCGCCCTGGGCGCGATCGCCGAGCAGGACCCGAACGTCCAGGAGGCGATCTCGCTGCTGCCGGGCACGCTCGCGCAGGCGACGTCGACGCTGAACGCGGTCTCCGGCTTCGCTGCGCAGCTCGGGCCGACCGTCAACAGCCTGCGCCCGTTCGCGCAGAACCTGCCGGCGCTGAACACCTCGCTGGCGGCCGTCGCGACCTCTTCGACCCCGGTGCTGAAGAACGAGATCCGGCCGTTCGTGCGCTCGGCGCGGGAGCCCATACTCCATCTCGGCCGAGCCGCGGGCAGGCTCGCCGCGGCCACGCCGGACCTGGAAGTGATCGGCCAGAAGGTCAACCGGCTCGGCAACATGGCCGCCTTCAACCCGAACGGCGCCGAGCCGGTCGCGACGGCCGGCCGCGACGAGGGCTACCTCTACTGGGCAGCCTGGCTGGGACACAACGGCAACAGCGTCTTCAGCTCTGGCGACGGCAACGGCTTCTACCGGCGGATCTACCTCAGCCAGAGCTGCGCGAACATCGCAAGCATCCTCGGCACCTCACCACTTGCCCCCGTTGTGACGGGTCTCGGGGTGCTGTTCGCGCCCGGAGGGGCGTGCGGCGAATGATCGAGCGGGCGACGACACCCAGGAGAGAGCGGCTAATGCAGAAGCAGGCACCCTCCGTCGGAAGGATCATGGTCGCGGTCGGCTTCGCCCTCAGCTGCTTCGGCCTGCTCCTCTTCCTCTGGGTCACCTTCGGCGGCCCGATACCGCTGGCGCCGCAGAGCTACCGGATCACGGCGGACTTCCCAGAGACGACGACGCTTGCGGCCGAGGCCGACGTGCGGATCGGCGGGGTCAACGTCGGCAAGGTGAAGTTGCTCGAGCTCGCGCCGCCCGAGGTGGAGGTGAACGGGCAGGACGCAACCCGCGTCACGATCGAGATCGATTCGCAGTTCGCCCCGATTGCCGAGGACGCGCGCGCAATCCTGCGACAGAAGACCCTGCTCGGCGAGACCTACGTCGAGCTCACTTCCGGGACCGAGCCCGGTGAGCTCTCGGCACCGGTCAGCCTCGGCGCGGCCTCCAACGTCTCCGACGCCGAGGCCGCGGGTGTGGCGGCGATTCCCGAAGGGGGTCAGCTCGCGAACACGCAGGTTCAGGATGCGACCCAGATCGACGAGATCTTCAACGCCCTCGACGCGGAGACCCGGGAGTCGTTCCAGCGCTGGCAGGCGAACGCGGCGGTCGCGATCCAGGACCGCGGCCTGGACGCCAACGACGCCTTCGGCAACCTGGGCCCGTTCGTCACCGACTCCTCGAACGTGGTCGGGCTCCTCGAGGACCAGAAGCGTGATCTCCAGGGCCTCGTCCGTGACACCGGAGTCGTCTTCGACGCCCTGGCCGAGCGAGACGGGCAGCTCTCCGATCTGATCACCGCCTCGAACGAGGTCTTCGGCACGCTCGCCTCCCAGGACGTCGCTCTGGCCGAGACCTTCAGAATCCTGCCCACATTCGAGCGCGAGTCGCGCGAGACCTTCGTCCGCCTCGACGAGTTCCAGTCCGACGCCTCGCCGCTGATCCAGGACCTGATCCCGGTCGCAATCGACCTGGCGCCGACCCTTACCTCGGTCCGCGAGCTCTCGCCCGAGCTGACGACGCTGTTCACCGACCTCGATCAGCTCGTGGATGTCTCCGACACCGGCCTGCCGGCGCTGGAGAGCACCCTGCGGGGACTCAGCCCGGTGTTCGACTCGCTGAATCCGTTCCTGGCGAACCTGAATCCGGTCATCGACTACCTCTACTACCAGCGTCACACCGTGACCGACTTCCTCGCCGGCCCGGGCACCGCGACCTCGGCGACCCTGAACCCCGTTCAGGGCCAGCACGCCGCCCTTCCACTATCTGCGCCAACTCGGCTACATCTCGTCGGAGTCGCTCGGCCTCCACCAGATGCGCTTGGCGGCGAACCGAGGCAACGGCTACCTGAAGGCTCTCGAGCTCACCGGCCCGCTCGCCGCGCGCAGCGGGATCTTCCCCAACTTCGACTGCAAGAACACCGACTACACGCCGGCGACCACGCCCGGCTCGCCGCCGACCCAGGACGAGGAGCAGTACACGATCAACGACCAGCCTCCGGTCCGAAACAGCTTCGCCCCCTGCGTGATCACCCCCGATTCACCCGCCGCATTCGGCGGCGGCCGCGCGCCGGTGACGTTCGCGGATCCGTAGGCGGCGCCCAGCCCGGCCTTTCTGAAAGGATCCGCCTCGCCAAACGACGGAGGAGAGAGGTTGGCCTATTTCAAAGACGCGCAGGAGGTCTACGAGACCATCGGCAGGCTGTTCGCCGAGCTTGCCGTGGACGACGAGCTTGCGCCCAAGTTCCGCAAGGCGAACACGATCGTCCGCTACGAGTACGTGGAGCCGGACTCCGCGATCACGGTTCGTCTCCAGGAGGGCCAGCCGGGCGACGTCGACTTCGGCGAGTCGGAGATGGAGCCGGAGGTGACGATGAGCATGGCGGCGGACACGGCTCACCTCTTCTGGCTCGGGAAGGTCAACGTCACCGTTGCCCTCGCTCGCGGCCAGATCAAGGCAAGGGGCCCCGTGGCGAAGATCCTCAAGCTCGTGCCGCTGACGAAGCCGGTGTTCCCCCGCTACAAAGCCCAACTCGAAGCCCAGGGTCGCACCGACCTGATTGAAGCCTCGTGACTAGCCCCAAACCCGCCCGCGCGCGGATGCGGAACAGAGCACGCGGGCGGCATTGATCTTCAAGGATTTCTCGCAGTTCGCCAGCCCGACGCGGGTGGTGGCCGGACGCGGGTTGCTGGAGGGGACCGGCTTCGAGTTCGCCAAGGAGGGTGGTGGCCGGGTGATGGTGGTCACCGACGAGGTGATCCGCGGCACCGGGCTCGCCGATCGCGTGATCGCGGGGCTCGAGGACGGTGGGCTCGGGGCAGCAGGCGTCTTCGATCAGGTTCCGCAGGACTCCGAAGCTGCCGTCGCCAAGGCCTGCGCCGAGGCGGCGAAGGAGGCGGGCGCCGACAGCTTCGTCGCGCTCGGGGGCGGCTCGGTGATCGACACCGCGAAGGCGGCAAACGTGCTCTTCACCCACGGTGGCGAGATCGCCGACTTCGAGGGCGTCTACTCGCTGCCTCGAGAGAACGACGGCATCGGGCGCGCCGCTGCCGCTGGCGCCGATGGCGGCGATACCGACGACGGCGGGCACGGGGTCCGAGGTGAGCCCCGTCGCCGTGATCAAGGACGCCTCGCGCTCGATCAAGATCTTCCTGCTCGACTTCCCGATCGCCCCGGACCTGGCGATCCTCGATCCGCAGTCCACCGCCACCCTGCCTGCACAGATCGCGGCCGCGACCGGAATGGACGCGCTCACGCATGCGATCGAGGGGATGAGCTCGACCGAGTGGAGCCCGTTCGCCGACGCCTATTCGCTGCACGCGATGCGGCTGATTCGCGACAACCTCGAGCGCGCGGTGACCGACACCACCGACGAGGAGGCGCGCGGGAACATGCTCGTCGCCGCCAACCTAGCGATCGTCCCGACGGGGCTCGGCGCGACCGGGATCGCGCACTCGATGTCGCATCCTTGCGGCGCACGCCATGGCGTCCCCCACGGGGTCGCGAACGCGATCAACCTCCCGGTGACGATCGAGTTCAACAGCGAGGGCAACGACGAGGTCGCCGACCGCTATCGCGAGGCGGCCGACGTGCTGGGCGCGGATGCCGCGGGCTCAGCGTCCGACGTCGGGCTGGCGCTGGCGGCTTGGGTCAGCGACCTGCGCGAGCGCCTCGGCTTGCCGGGCAGGCTTTCCGAGGTCGGCGTCCCGGAGGAGTCGATCCCGCAGCTTGCCGAGGACGCGATGGGGGAGGGCTCGACGCTGCCGAATCCGCGCGAGCCGACCGAGGAAGATTTCGAGGAGCTCTTCCGCAGGGCGCTCTGTGAGCGCCGACGCGAGCGGGCGAGGCCGCAGGAGTGGGCCCAGACGGTCCAGGCGGTGGCGGCCGATCGCGGAGTCCGCTACGACGCAATCGGGGGCCTGAATCCGGCGGGGGGCCCTGCGGCGCTGTGCCCGGGAGGCACGAACCGGATCACGGGCGAGCTGTCCCCGGGATTCTGGGGCGCCTCCTGCGATGCGGAGGAGCGGGAGGAGGGACGGATGTTCTCGAAGGCGATCCTCCCGGGCGCGATCCTGGCGAAGGCCCATACGCCCGACATCGCCCGGGTGATGCCGCCGTTCAACGTCGAGTCGATCGAGCGCACGCCCGGCGACCTGCTCGACCGCAGCTCGCGAAAGCGCGTCGAGTTCGAGTCGATCGAGTTCAACAAGCGCTTCATCGCCACGGTCCCGCGCGAGCACGACCCGGTCGCCGTCAGGGAGATGTTCAGCCCAGCATTCCTCGACTGGGCGCCGACGATCGACCGCGACGTCGACTTCGGAGTCTCGGAGCAGCAGCTCTACTTCCTCTGGCGCCTGCGTGAGCGAACTGGTGACGAGCTCGAGCTGGCCCTCGACAACGCCGGCGAGATGTTCAAGCGCGTCCGCCGCGAGCTCGAGGAGCACGACGTGCTGACGTTCAAGGTCGGCCCCTGGTTCGCGGGAATGGAGCCGTTCCCGAGCAGCCCTACTGGCGATCCTTGAGCCGCTTGCGCCCGATCCTGTAGAACCGCCACATCTTCGCGGCATTGCGGCGGTAGCGGGCGAGCTCGCTCTCGTCGGGGAGCTCGAAGCCGCCGACCATCCTGTGCGGCACCAGCCCCCAGCCGCCATCGCCACGCACGAGGTCGCCGCGAACCTGGAAGTTCTCCTGCCACTCGAACTCTGGGGCCGTGGGCGTGGGCGGTGAGGCAGCCTCGGCCCTGCATCAGCGGCAGCTCGGCCGGCTCGCCCCGAGTGAGATCCGCCTGCTCTCCGGGTCCGGCCGCGGCCGCACACGCACCGACAGCGGGAACCCATCGGGAGCCACCCACGACAGCACCGCGGTCGGATGCCTTTCGCCGAGCTCATCCATCCGCTGGTCCCAGGCGATGCCGCCTCCCGTCGGATCGGCATGCGGCTCCAGGGGCTCCTCGGTGTGGCCCGAGCGCACCTCCTCGAGGTGGCAGTCGAAGAGCTCGGGAGCCGCCGCGTGATCGCCGTCGGGCCAGACGAAGACCCGTTCCGGGCGCACCTTGACGTAGATGCGCGCGTAGTACCAGTTGAACAGGCCGCGAACCAGCTTCGGTGGATGCATGTCCTTGGTCGCCGGGAGCTTCACCACCGACTCTTCCAGTAGCGCTCGGGTTCCTTCGCAGGTCGGCGTCGTCGACCGCGGCGGTGCCCTGGACGAGCACCCGGATTCCCGACTCGATCCCGGATCCGTTGGGCTCGGAGAACATCAGGCTCACGTGCGGGTTTCGCTTCGCATCGTCGGCCTTCTTCGGGTATCCGAGCCCGGTGGAGATGTCGATCGTCGGCTCGCCGTCGGTGTAGTACGGCGTCACCGGCCAGGTGATCGGCTGCTGGCGCGAGTCGACGGTCGTGTACTCGCAGGAGATGAAGCGCTGGAAGACCTCGCGGACCTGTGGGGGGAGCGTGCCGGTCATGCATCATGACGAACTAGTCCTCCCGCCGGCCCGGGTAGCCGGGTTCGCCCGGCAGCACCACGCGGCTCTCGCCGTCGATCTCGACCACCTTCGGCAGGATCGGCTCGACGGTTCGCCGACGGGTGTGCTCCAGCACCGCGTCGGCATTCGCGAATCCGTTCAGCGACTCCAGGTGCTTGATCGTCGGGAAGACCAGCGCGAACTCGCCGGCGTGGTGTTCCTCGAGCGCGAGACCGGGGGAGACCCAGCGGACGTCGATCGTCTCGCCGCCGTCGGGCTTCGGCGAGGCGTGGGCCGGAGCCAGGGCGACGTAGAAGATGGTGTCGAAGCGGATCGGCACCATCTCCGGGGTGATCCAGCGCGAGTACAGCGCGAGCGCCTCTGGCTCGGTGATGGCGATTGCCACCTCTTCCTCCAGCTCGCGGATCGCGCACGCCCGGTAGGCGGGCTCAGGTATGTCCTCGGTCGCCGCGCCCGGCTCGGCGCCGTCCTCGGGGCCGACCCCGCCCCCGGGAAACACCCACACCCCGGGCATGAACCTGGACTCCGGGTTGCGGCGAGCGAGCAGCACCTCGAGCCCGCGAGAGTCGTGCTTGCCACCGCGCCGCATCAGGATCACCGTCGCGGCGGGGCGTGGGATCACGCGGGCCATCGGGCATAGGAGCGCGTTCAATCTATTACGCTGATCGCCGTGCCAACCGAAACCGAGATCAAGCAGCTTTGGGTCTGCTCCTCCTGCGGCTTCGTCTACGACCCCGAGGAAGGGGACCCCGACGGCGGAATCCCGGCCGGGACCGCGTTCGAGGACATCCCCGACGACTGGTTCTGCCCCGTGTGCGGCGCCCGCAAGCAGGACTTCGAGCCCTACGAGGAGTAGCTGGCCCTGGAACTAGTTCGGTGTCGAGCGCGCGTTCGCGGCGTTGGTGGGCGACATTGCGCCACGCCCAGGCGCTGATCAGCACCAGCAGCGCCAGCGGTAGCACCACAGCGGCGCCGACGAGCAGCACTCCGAGCGATGTGGTGAGCACCTTGCCGGCGTCGTCCAGTGCGTCGGATATGCCCCATTCGCCGTCGTCCGGCTGATCCTCGCCCACCAGCGTCACCGAGACCGGCACCATCTTCACGCGCTGCTCGAGGTCGGCGTGGCGGTCGTTGGCCGCCCGCAATTGGGCATCGACGGCGTTGATCTCGGCGCGGATGCTGCGCCGCTCCGCGGGCGTTGACGCGTCCGCGAGCTCGCTGACCAGCTGCTCGCGTTGCCGCACAAGGCTCTCGATCTCGCGCTCGACCGCACGGAACCGGTTGGTGATGTCTTCGGCGCCGTCGCTGCGCGAGGAACATGAGCGAGATCCGAGAGCTCATCGAGCGTGGCCTGCAGCTCGTCCGCCGGAATCCGCAGCTCGAAGTCAGCTCGCCCGCCGGCCTCGCGGCCGTCGCTGGGGTCGATGCTCGAGATGTCCGAGCTGATCACGAGCCCGCCATGAGAGTCGGTGACGTCGATCACCCCATCGGCGACGTCGCGAAGGTCCTCGGGCGGGGTGGAGAGGGTGAGATCCACTTCCTGGTGGATCTGGCGGCCGGTCGCGGGGGTGGGGGTGGAGGGGGCCGGGGACACGCCCGCGTTCCGCCGTGGAGTCGAGCGAGTCGAGCTCGGCGGGCTCGGACTTATCCGCCGCCCCTCCGCTGCCGGCGCCTGCACTCAGATCGACGCTGCCCGGGCTCGCCGGCGCCTGCTCGGTCTCCCCCGTTGTCGCCACCGAGAGCGGCGATACGCCATCTTCATCGCTCGTTCCGGTCACCTGGACGACCGCCACGCCGACCACGACCGCCAGCGTCGCCACCGCCCCCGCAGGGGCGATCAGCCGCCGCGGCGGGGTGGCGAGGAGGCGGTCGAAGAAGGCGGCGGGCAGGGGAGACCGGCACCGGATCCGCGCCAGGACGCCAGCCGCCGCGCGGGAACCCGGCGGCGGCCCATTCGTCGAGCTCGCGGGAGAACTCGGAGTCGACCGTCTGGCCGTTCCTCGCGCAGCAGGCGCGCCAGCTCGGCGTCGTCAAGCAGCTTCATCGCACGCCTCTCTCAGCTTCGTGACCACCCGATGCACCCGCGTCCCCGCATTGCTCTCGGAGACGCCGATCACCGCCGCGATCTCAGGATTGGAAAGCCCTGCGAAGAACTTCAACGCGATCAGCTCGCGCTCGCGCGGAGTGAGCTGCTCGAGCGCCTCGCCGCAGCGCCGCTCGCCGCAGAGCGGTCTCGGCGCCCTCCTCGGGCGCCGGCGAGTCGTCCTCGGGCTCGGTCGCGAGCTCGGCGACACGCCCGCGGCGCCGGAGCTCGTCGATCGCCGCGTTGCGCGCGATCCCGAACAGCCAGGCGCGCATGGTCCCCTTGCGCTCGTCGAAGCGGCGCCGGCGGCGATAGGCGCGCTCGAAGGCAAGGGCGGTCACGTCCTCGGCCGCGTGGCGGTCGCGAAGCAGTCCCGCGACGTAGGCGAACAGGTCGTCCCGGGACTCCCGGTACAGCGCCTCGAAGGCGAGGTCGGCCTCGCTTGGGGCTTCAGTGACGGGTGCTGCAACTGCCTGCTCCACGCCTGTACTACGGCCGAACGGCGGGTTCATCACACATCAGTATCGGCGCCCGCAGGGCGCGCCGCTACGCGGCTTGTGCCAGCTCGGTTGGAACCTCGCCGTATACGCCTGCGTGCGCGGCCACGATCGCGTCACGCGTTGTCTCCACAAGCCGCTCCAACTCCGCCTTCGAGATCGCCAGTGGCGGCATCAGCACGATCACGTCTCCCAGGGGGCGGATGATCGCGCCGCGCTTGCGGGCCTCGAGCGTCACCCGGTGCCCGAGCCGCAGGGCCGGGTCGTGCTCGCCGAGGTCGATCCCGACCATGAATCCGCGGCCGCGCAGCTCGGACACCTCGTCCATCGCCGCCACCTCGCCGAGCAGCTCGTGCAGCAGCCGGATCTTCGGCTGCAGGCGCAGCAGCGTGTGCTCCTGCTCGAAGACGTCGAGGTTTGCGTTTGCCGCCGCGCAGGCGAGCGGGTTGCCGGTGAAGGTGTGGCCGTGGAAGAACGTGCGGAAATCCTCGTGCTGAGCGAGGAAGCCTTGGAACACGCGCTCGGTGGTCAGCGTCGCCGCAAGCGGGAGGTAGCCGCCGGTGAGCCCCTTTCCGAGGCATAGGAAGTCGGGGACGACCCGCTCCTGCTCGCACGCGAACATCGTCCCCGTGCGCCCGAACCCGGTGGCCACCTCGTCGCAGATCAAGAACACGTCGTGGCGGTTGCACAGTTCCTGCACCGCGCGCAGGAAGCCGGGCGGCGCCACTTTCATCCCGGCCGCGCCCTGTATCAGAGGCTCGACGATCACGGCGGCGGTCTCGTGGCCGTGGAGCTCGAGCACCCGCTCGAGACGCGAAGCGTCCCGGCCGGCACCCGGCGTGCCTCGAAAAGGAGCGGCCCGTAAGTCGAGTGGAAGAGGTCGATGCCCCCGACCGATACGGCGCCGAGCGTGTCGCCGTGGTAGCCGCCCTCCAGCGCGACGAAGGAGGTCCGCTGCCGCTCCCGCATGCCCGTCCGCTTTTCGGTCGAGCGCTGATTCCAGTACTGAAACGCCATCTTCAGCGCGATCTCGGTCGCGCTCGATCCGGAGTCCGAGAAGAACACCCGATCGAGCCCCGGGGGGGCGATCTCGGCCAGCCGCGCCGCAAGCCGCGCCCCCGGCTCGTGGCTGAGCCCCAGCATCGTCGAGTGCGCCACCTTCCCGAGCTGCTCGCGGACCGCCTCGTCGATCAGCGGATGGCGATGCCCGTGCACGTTGCACCACAGAGAGGCGACCCCGTCGATGTAGCGCCGGCCGTCCTGGTCGATCAGCTCGCACCCCTCGGCGCTTTCGATCATCAGCGGCTCCTCCGCGTCCCAATCGCGCATCTGCGTGAACGGGTGCCAGACGTGGCGATGATCGAGCTCCGCGGCAATGCTCCCCATGGCGCTCCGACACTAGAGCGATGCGCGGCGGAAAAGACCGCGACCGCGACCGCAAACTGCGGCCTGATCGGGATCGGCTGCTACGAGGCGCTTGGAGCGCTGGTGACGTCGCTGTGGCGCTCGCGATACGCCCGCACCTTGGCGCGGTTGCCGCACATGCGCATGGAGCACCAGGTGCCGGAGCGGTTGCGGGACAGGTCGTAGAACGCCCACCAGCAGTCATCGGCGGCGCACGCCTTCAGCCTCGGCCAGGTGCCGTCGAGCATCGCGACCTGGACGATCTTCGCCATCCGGCTCAGCACCGCGTCCATGCCCCCGCAGGTCGGCTCCAGCCCGGCGCTCCCATCGGGCTCGAACCTGAGCGTCAGCGTCGCTTCCGCGAGCTGCTCGTTCAGGCACTCCACGGCCGAGGAGCTCATCGCTCTGCCCGAGTTCGCGACCAGCGCCTGCCGCAGCGCCTCCCGGAACTCGATCGCGCGATCGAGGTCCGGCTGGCCGAGCTTCAGCTTGCGGTCGGTGAGCCCGATCTCTCGCAGCAACTCCGCCAGTGCGGCCGGGCTCGTCAGCTCCTCGTCGCCGTTGTCCAGATCGATCGTGTTGACGAAGAGCCGCAGCTTCTCCAGGTCGCCGGGGGCGGTGTTGTCGCCGGGATCGGTGTGGGTGGTCATCGGCTGTTGTTCGATTGTAGCCCTTGTAACTACCAATTGGACTTGACAGGTTAGGCTAACTAGTGTAGCGTCTACAGCGGTTACTCGCACTATTGCGATCAGGAACGTTCACCGGACGAGTCTTGATCCAAAAACGTTCCGCCTTAGGAGGCCGACATGCACCCCGCTCTCAGCTCACATCTCGCACAAGCCGTCACCAACGAGCGCCTTCGAGTGGCAGCGGAGGCGCGACGCGTCCCCCGGCGGCCCCGCCGTCGACTGCGCCTCAAGCGTGGCTTCTTCAGAGCGCGAGGCGTCGCCAGCGCCCCGGCTCCGCCAGGTCGAGCCTGGGAAGCCTGAGAACCCGCACGCCGCCAAGGCGGGCGATCGCCTGCTCGTTCGACAGCTGCACGGCGTCCGGCTCCGAGGGCCAGGGCGTGAGCACGACGGCCGCGACCTCCAGCCCGACCGCTCGCGCCGCCTCGACGGTGAGCAGGGTGTGGTTGATCGTGCCGAGACCGGGTGAGGCTGCGATCACCAGCGGCAGGCCCAGCTCACGCGCGAAGTCGCGCACCAGGTAGCCGAGGGTGAGCGGGACCAGGAGGCCTCCGACGCCCTCGCACACAAGCGCGTCCGATTGCTCCGCCGCCACGCGGGCCGCGCTCAGCAGCCGCGCCGGATCGATCCGCTGTCCTGCCATTTCCGCCCCCAGGTGGGGGGACACCGGCGGCCCGAAGCGATAGGGCGCGATCTCGTCATCGCTCTGTTGCGACCCGGCGGCGCGACGCAGCAGCACGTGGTCCGGCTCGCCGCCGTCCTCGTACTCGTCGAGCCCGCTGACAGCAGGCTTGAAGACGGCTACCCGCCGGCCGTCCGTTGCCAGCGTGCGGGCGATCGCAGCCGCGACCACGGTCTTGCCGACCTCGGTGCCCGTGCCGGTGACGAAAGCTCCCGCGGGACGACCGGGGCTCAAGCCGCGCGCGGCAGCGGCACCTCGCTGGTGTCCTGCTCGTGGTGCTCGTCGTCGTCGTCGAGGACGATCGGCTCGAGCTGATCCTCTTCCGAGCCGCCCGTCACGAACGCAGGCACCTCGAGCCCCGACTCCTCGCCGGCACCTGAGCCGTCCCAGTCCAGCCCCTCGAACTCCTCCCAGTCGCCGAAGCTCGAGCGCGCGCGGCGGCGGCGTGCATTCCGGGACTCCGCTGCTTGCTCCTCGGTGCCGTGGTCGTCCTGCGCAGCGGTTCGCTCGACCGAGCCCTCCTCGGACAGCCCCAGCCCTCGGGCCACCGCGGCGAGCGTCACCGCCGCGCGGCGCAACTCGGCCGCTCGATGGGTTGCCATCACCGTCAGGCGAAGGCGTGCCGTCCCGGACGGGACCGTTGGCGGCCGGATCGCCTGGGCGAAGACTCCGCCCCGCAGCGCTTCCTCGCAGAGGGCGGTGGCGTCGGCCGACTCGCCGACGATCAAGGGGACGATCTGGGCGCCTCGTTCGTCCACCGGCATCCCCTCCGTGGCCAGCGCCGCGCGCAGCGCGGCTGTGTTCTCTCGCAGGCGGTCGACGCGCTCGGGCTGCGCTTCGAGCAGCGCCAGGGAGGCGAAAGCGGCCGCGGTCACCGGGGGTGGCAGCGCGGTCGAGAAGATGAACGGGCGGGCGACGTTCACGAGCCAATCGGTGACCTCGCGGCTGGCGCACACATAGGCGCCGTAGCTGCCGAGCGCCTTCCCAAGGGTGCCGACGATCACGTCGACCTCGTCTTCGAGCCCGGCCGCGGCGACCGAGCCACGCCCGCCCGGCCCCATCGTGCCGGTGGCATGGGCTTCATCCACCATCAGCCTGCAGTCGTGGCGCTGCGCCAGCTCGACCAGTTGATCCAGCGGCGCCACGTCGCCGTCCATCGAAAAGACGCCGTCGGTGACGATCAGGGAGGCCCGCCCGCCCGCCTTTTGCAGGCCCCAGGCCAGGTGCTCGGGATCGGCGTGCCGGTAAACGAAGGTCTCGGCGCGCGAGAGCCGGCAGCCGTCGACGATGCTGGCGTGGTTGAGCTCGTCGGAAAGGACGACGTCGCCCGCGCGCGCGAGTGCCGCCACCGTGCCGGTGTTCGCCAGGTAGCCCGACCCGAAGAGCAGCGCCGACTCGGTCCGCTTGAAGCCGGCCAGCCTCCGCTCGAGCCGGCGGTGGAGGGTCATCGTGCCCGAGATCAGGCGCGAGGCGCCGGCACCGGTGCCCCAGCGCATTGCCGCCGCGGCAGATGCCTCCCGCACCTTCGGGTGGTCGGCGAGGCCGAGATAGTTGTTGGAGCACAAAAGCAGCACCTCGCGCCCATCGAGAAGCACCCGCGGGCCCTGAGGGCCGCTCACCTGTCGAAGCCGGCGGTAGAGCCCCGCGGAGCGGAGCTCCTCGAGCCGCTCGGATATCTCGCTCATGCTGCGTCTCGCTGCGGGTAAGGGGGCGGCTTGCGCGCTTTCTTGATTACCCGCAGCTGAGTCGACGGATCCCAGAAGTTGGCCTCGGCCTGGCTGTCGATCAGCTCCTCCATCGGCGTTGAAGGAGTCGAGCCCTCGAGCCATCCCGTGCGATTGTCGGGGCGCGGGTTGGCGCCGTTGTCGGTGTGGCGGCCCGTGTTCAGGCCGAGCTGCTCGAACATCGCCCTGTCGTCTGCCGGCTCGGCGCCGAGGGTGGTGAGGAAGTTGCCCATCATCACCCCGTTCAGCCCCGCCTTCACCGCCAGCGGCTGAAGCTCGTCCAGGTTCTCGACGCGGCCGCCGCAGAGCCGGAAGAGGGCGTCGGGAATGATCAGGCGGAAGATCGCGACCCACTTGACGACGTCCCACGGGTCCATCAGCTCGCGGTCGCCGAACTTCGTCCCGGTGCGCGGGTTGAGGAGGTTGATCGGCACGGAGGTGGGGTTGATCTCTGTCAGCTCAAACGCCATCTCCACCCGCTGTCGCGGGCTCTCGCCGAGGTTGAGGATGCCGCCGACGCACGTCTCCAGGCCCGCATCCTTGACGGAGTCGATGGTCCGGGTGCGGCCTTCGTACTGGACCGTCGTCGACACCTCGTCGTAGTAGGAGCGGGCCGTCTCGACGTTGTGATGCACGCGCTGTACGCCGGCCTGCTTCAGCTCCTTCGCCCGGCCCGGCGAGAGGTGGCCGACCGAGACGCAGCGCTTCAGGTTGGTGTGCTCGGAGACCAGCTTCGCTCCCTCGACGATCTTCGCGAAGTCCCGCTTCGAGAGCCCCTGGCCCTGGGTGACCATGCAGAAGCGGTGGGCGCCCGCCGCCTCGGCGGCGCGGGCGTGCTCGAGGATCTGGTCTGGCTCCATCATCGCGTGCATCGGGGTGTCAGCCTCGGCGTAGCGGGACTGGGCGCAAAAACCGCAATCCTCGGCACAGCCGCCCGACTTCGCGTTCACGAGCGAGCACATGTCGGTGGAGTCCCCGAAGCGCTCCTGACGCACGCTCCAGGCACGCTCGACGAGCTCCATGATCTGTTCGCGCCCGTCCAGCTCGGCGAGCTCGAGCGCCTCCTCAAAGCTGATCAGCGAGGCCACTGGGGAGCAGAGGCTAGGCACGGGCCCGGACGCTTCCGCAACACCGACATCCGCTTCGTGTTCAATCCACAACTCCGTTCTGATGGTCAAGCGGGTAAAGGCCGGGGCCGCGAACCGCGAGGTGCGGCATGCGAGCGTGGCGATGGCGGCTGCGTTGCTCGGCCTGCTCGCGACCGTGGCGCTCGGTCTCGTGCCCGCCACCAGCGCGGGGCCGAAGCCGGCGCCCAGTCGGCCGAACGTTGTGGTCGTGATGACCGACGACCAGACGCTGGAGTCGATGCGGGTGATGACACGCGTCAACTCACGCATCGGCGAGCGCGGCGTCGTGTTCGAGAAGAGCTTCGTCAACTATCCGCTGTGCTGCCCCTCGCGAGCCACCTTCCTCACCGGGCAGTACGCGCGCAACCACGGAGTGCTCGACAACGCGCTGCCCACCGGCGGCTACCAGAAGCTGCGCTCCAAAGAGACGCTGCCGGTGTGGCTGCAACGCGCCGGGTACGTCACTGGCCAGGTCGGCAAGTACCTGAACGAATACGGCGCGGTGGATCCCAACGAGGTGCCCCCGGGCTGGTCCGAGTGGTTCGCTCCGACGGCGAAGACGGTTGACGACGTCTACGACTACGAGATGAACCTGAACGGCTCGCTTCTCCAATACGGCCACGAGCCGGCGGACTACAAGCAGGACGTGATCACCGATCAAGCGCTCGACTTCATCGGCCGGCGCGCTCCGCTGGCGCAGCCTTTCTTCCTCTTCGTGGGCTACACGGCGCCTCACGGGGCGGGGCCGAACCCGAATCCGCAGCCGCCGGCGGACTGCGACGGCTTCACTCCGAAGCCCGCGCCGCGACACGAGGCGATGTTCGACAACGAATCCCTGCCGCCGAAGCCGAGCTTCAACGAGCCCGACGTCTCAGACAAGCCGACCGACATCCAGGACCGTGAACTCTTGGACGCCGCCACGATCGATTATCTGACGGGCAGCTACCGCTGCACGCTGGAGGAGCTGCAGTCTGTCGACGAGGGTGTCGGGAGCATCCTCGACGCCCTCGATGTCCACGGCGAGCTGGACGAAACGTTGGTCATCTACACCAGCGACAACGGCCTCTTCTTCGGAGAGCACCGCATCGCCCAGGGCAAGAAGCGCGTATACGAAGAGGCGATTCGCGTGCCGCTGATGATCCGCGGGCCGGGCTTCGAGCGCGGCCTTGTGGTCAGGGACATGGTCGTGAACGCGGACCTCGCGCCCACCATCCTCGAGCTCACCGGCGCCCGCCCCGGGCTGACAATGGACGGGCAATCGCTTCTGCCGCTGCTCTCGAACCCGCAGATGCTGTCGGGGAGGGAGCTGCTGATCGAGTCGAACCGCTTCATGGCCATCCGGACCTGGCGCTACGTCTACGCCGAGAACGCCGACGGGACGGTCGAGCTTTACGACCTGATCCGGGACCCCTACCAGCTGCACAACTTCGGTCTCGATCCGCGCTACAGGCAGGCGCGGGTGCTGCTGGCCAACCGGCTGCAGAGGCTGCGCCGCTGCGAGGGAAGCGGCTGCCAGAGAACGCCGAGGGCAAGGTTGAAGCTCGACTACCACGACGGCGTCGACGGGCCGGGCTCGTGCGCGACCCCGCCCGTGCAGGCGATGGTCCGGATCCGGCGCGAACAGGTGGAGTCGGTGAGGTTCAGTGTCAACGGCGAGCGCTCGGCCGAGCGCGACCGCGCGCCGTTTCGTGAACGGATTCCGTTCAGCGACCTGAGCGAGCATCGGTTGGCGGTCGTGGTGGCGACGATCGACCTCGTCGACGGCAGGCGGATGACGCTGAAGGAGAAGCTGCGGCCGTGCCCGTAGATCCCGGAACCCGAATGGCTACCCTTCCCGGCGGGGCTGCCGCCCCTCAGTACCGGTGCGGGGCGGCGGTTGCGGTGATCTTGACCGAGCGGGAGCAGGTGTTCTGTTGACGGCGGCTACAGCAAAGACGCGCAGTGCTGCGTTTGCAGTCGCCTCGACCCTGCTCGTGGCGATGCTGGCGGTGGCGCTGCTCGCCGGCGCCCCCGGAGCGGCGGGCCAGGGCGCGGGCCAGCCCGGCGAGCTGGAGCCGCCGAACATCGTCGTCGTGATGACTGACGACCAGGAGCTGATGACCGAGAACGGTGTCCGCGTCTGGCTGCGGCGGAAGATCATGCCGAGCACCTTCGACCTTTTCGCCGACGGGGGGACCGTGTTCCAGAACTTCGTCGCTACCACGCCCGTCTGCTGTCCCTCGCGGGCGACCTTCTTCACCGGCCAGTACGGGCACAACAACGGAGTGCTCGCGAACAAGCCCGGCTACCAGAGCATGGTCGCTCCCGAGAACATCCTCCCGGTCTGGCTGCAGCAGGCCGGCTACCTCACCGCGCAGGTCGGCCGCTGGCTGCACGGCTACGAGAACACCGTTCCCGACGCCGCGACGCCGGCGCCCGGGTGGTCGCGCTGGGTCGTACCGCTGAACTTCGACCGCTACTACGGCTATGACCTCTCGGTCGACGGTGAGAGGTTCCACTACGGCACCGCGAACGACGACTACGTCACCGACGTGCTGAACAAACGCGCCGTGAGCTTTGTGCGCAAGAACGTCGACTCCGAGCAGCCGCTGTTCCTGAACCTGGCGCACGTCGCACCGCACAGCGCCAAGGCGCTTCCCAACCAGTGCACTCGCAGCGCGCTCCCGGCGCGCAGGGACTACGACCTCTTCCGGCACGAGCTCCTGCCGCTTGCCGCCCAGCTTCGGCGAGGAGGACGTGTCCGACAAGCCCGGCTATCTGCAGGAGCGGCCGATGATCGACGCGCTCGAAGCGGGCGAGTTGCGGCGCCGCTACCGCTGCCGGCTCGCATCGCTGCGCTCCGTGGACCGGGGGGTGAGCCAGCTGGTGCAGCAGTTCGTGGACGCCGGCGAGCTTCGCAACACCGTCTTCATCTACACCTCCGACAACGGCTACTTCAGCGGCGAGCACCGGCTGCGAAGCGGCAAGGGCCTTGCCTACGAGGAGGCGATCCGGGTGCCGATGGCGATCCGGGTGCCGCCGGACTACCTGAGGGACCTACCGGTGCCGGTTGTGACGGCGCTGACCGCGAACATCGACCTCGCCCCGACGATCGCCGATCTCGCCGGAGCGCAGCCGTGCGACGCCGCCGGAAACTGCCGCACGATCGACGGGAAGTCGATGCTCCGCCTCGTCTCGGGCAGCACGCGCTGGCCGACCGACCGCGCGGTCGTGATCGAACAGCAGAACGAGATCGAGGGCCTCGCGCGGAGGCGCGACTTCGGCCCCTGCACGTACTCGGGGATTCGAACGCCGACGCTGCTGTACACGGCAACGACCAGCCTGCTCGATTCATCGACCGGCCAGTGCATCGCGCAGTCACCGCCGATCGTGGAGCACTACGACCTGATCGCCGACCCGTTCCAGCTTCAGAACCTCTACGACCCCGTCGCCGGACCCACCGAGCAACAGTCGCTGCTCTCGGCACGCCTGATCGGCGCCCGCAACTGCGCCGGTAACGCCGGCAACCAGGTCCCCGGCCGGACGCCGTGCGAGTAGCCCACCCGGGACCCGTTCGCTCAAAGCAGGCGGCGGCGACTGCCCTGCTGCTGGTGGTGCTCGCGGCGGGCGCGATACAGGCATCGAGCGGCCGCGCCGCCGGCGACGGCCACGACGCCAGAGGGGTGAGCACCGAGCTCCCGCCGCCGAACATCGTCGTCGTGATGAGCGACGATCAGACGGCCGCGTCGTTTCAGCCCGCGTACATGCCGCGAACGTTCGAGCACGTGGTTGCGCGGGGGACCGTGTTCGAGAACTACGTCGTTCCAACGCCGCTCTGCTGTCCGTCGCGAGCCGCATTCCTCAGCGGCCAGTACGGCCACAACAACGGGGTGCTGACCAACCAGCCCGGCTACGCGACGTTCCGCGAGCCGCACAACGTGCTACCGGTGTGGCTGCGGCGCGTCGGGTATCGGACCGCCTACTTCGGCAAGTTCCTGCACGGATACGAGGACCGGGTGTCGGAGCCGGCGAAGCCCGCGCCGGGCTGGGCGCACTGGGCCGGACTGATGATCCCGCACCGCTACCAGAACTACGACCTCTCGATCGACGGTCGCCGGGTGCACTTCGGCCGCGCACGTGCCGCGTATCTGAGCACCCAGCTGACCGAGCGGGCTGAGGAATACGTCGAGGCCTACGCGCAGGCGTCCAAGCCGTTGTTCATGGTCGTCTCATACCTCGCTCCCCACAGCGCCAAGGCCCCGAGCTCGCCCTGTCATCGCAGCGCCATACCTTCGGCCGATGACTTCGACCTGTTCGCCGCCGAGCCGCTGCCGATTCCGCCCTCATTCAACGAGGGAGACAACTTGGACAAGCCCACGTTCGTGCGGGCTCAGGAACCACTGGACGCGGCGGAGGTGGCGAGGATGGAGCAGACCTACCGCTGCCGCCTGGCGGCCCTGCAGGGAGTCGATCGAGGCGTGGAGGAGATTCACGACGCGCTGGAGCGCTCGGGCGAGCTCGGCCGCACGGTGTTCGTCTATACCGGAGACAACGGTTACTTCCAGGGCGAGCACCGGCTGCGGCGCGGGAAGGGGCTGCCGTACGAGGAATCGATCCGCCAGCCGCTCGCGATCTCCGTTCCCCGCCGCTACCTCGGCGGGGCGGCTCCGCTGCCGACCACAACGGGGCTGGCGGGGAGCATCGATCTGGCACCCACGCTCCTCGAGCTGGCCGCCGCCGAGCCATGCCCGATCAACGGCCCCTGCCGCATCCTCGACGGCCGTTCGCTGATGCCGCTGATCTCCGGAGTTGGAGACTGGCCGTCAGATCGCGCGCTGCTGGTCGAGTACGACAGCCCCTCGCGCGGAAGCGGCCGCCGCGGGGAGGGCGGAAGCTGCCAGTTCAGCGGCGTGCGCACCACCACCGAGCTCTGGGTGGAGCACACGCGGATCTTCAACCCCGACCTCGACCTCTGCGTCCCGGCGAATCAGCTCGAGCACTACGACATGCTCAGCGACCCGTACCAGCTCGACAACCTCGACTCGCCGATCCTCCCTCCGTCGGCGCACCAGCAGGCCCTCGCCGCCCGCGCCGACACCCTCTCCCGCTGCGCCGGGAGGGGGGGCGACAACGTCCCGGGCCACCCCCCGTGCGAGTGAGGCTCGGACGGAGCATTGTTAGCGGTTGCTAGCATGGCCGGTCTTCGCAACAGCGGGGTTGCGGCGGGGTTGAGGTAGGGACGGCCGTCTGAGGAACCAGTGCGAACGCGCGCGAACAAGAGGTCCGCGAGAGGGCGCCAGGCAGGGACGCTCGGCGTCGCCATGCTCGCGATCGCGGCGCTCATCGTCGCCGGCGCTCCCGGAGGGAATCCGGAGCTGGCGGCTGCGAAGAAGCAGGGCAAGCAGCCTCCGAACATCGTCGTGATCACGGTCGACGACCAGGCTCTCTCCACCTTCGGGCCCGACGTGATGCCGGCCACCCACGAGCTGCTCGTGGACCAGGGCACGTCGTTCGAGAACTTCATCGCCACGACGCCGACGTGTTGCCCGTCGCGGGCCAGCTTCCTGACTGGCGAGTACGCCCATAACACGCGCGTGTTCGCCAACAACCCCGGCTACATCACGATGCGGGCGCAGGACAACGTGCTCCCGGTCTGGTTGCAGCAGGAGGGATACGTGACCGCCCACATCGGCAAGTGGCTGAACAAGTACGGCCGCGCGGTGGGTAAGAACTCGACTCCGGCGCCGGGCTGGGACGAGTGGGTGGCCGCTTTGGAGCCTCGGCGCTATTACGACTACGAGCTGCAGGTGAACGGCGACACGATCCCGTACGGCAAGGAGCCCAGCGACTATCAGACCCGGGTACTTCAGAACTTCGCGCTGCGGACGATCGAGCGCTACGTCCCCGAGCGCGAGCCGCTGTTTCTGAGCTTCAACCCCTACGCGGTTCACACCGGCGCCGGCAACAGCGACAGAACCGGGCGCTGCTCGGGAGCGGCAGTGCCGGGGCCGCACGACGGCGACCTCTTTGTGGAAGAGCCGTTGCCGGACGAGCCCTCGTTCAACGAGGAGAACGTCGACGACAAGCCGACGTTCATCCGCCGGTTGTCCTCGCTCGGCTTCGAGCAGACGCTGGACGTGCAGCGGAAGTGGGGCTGCACCCTGGCCACTCTGCGCGGGGTGGACCGATCGATCGAGAAGATCTACGAGGCCGTGCGCCGCGCCGGCGAGCTCAACAACACCGTGTTCATCTACTGGTCGGACAATGGGCTCTTCTACGGCCAGCACCGCCTTCCGGCCCAGAAGCAGCAGGCCTACGAGGAGGCGGTGAGGGTTCCGCTGGTGATCAGGCCTCCGGGAGCCGTCAACCCGCAGCCGACTGTGAGCCTTCCCACCGCCAATATCGATCTGGCGCCGACGATCCTCAAGTACGCCGGTGCGAAGCCCTGCCGGCGCCCGGACGAATGCCGGATCATGGACGGGCGCTCGCTGGCGCCGCTGGTCAAGGGTGAGGGAGCCAACTTCCCTGCCGACCGCCACCTGGTAATCGAGTTCCGGCTGCTGAAGGATCGCTCGCGGCGCGGCTCGGCGTGCTCTTTCTCCGGCCTGTGGACGCCGACCGAGACCTACGTTGAGTACCGGCGCTCGGTCGTTCACCCCGAGGAGACGCGCGAGTGCGAGAAGAAGAGCGAGTTCGAGCACTACAACACGGCCGCCGACCCCTACCAGCTCGACAACCTCTCCTACAACCCCGACATCGTCACCGGCGACACCACCGTTCCCGATCCGGGGCTGCAGCCGCTGCTCGAGCAGCTCCGTCGCTGCGCCGGGATCGAGGGCCGCGACCCGAACCCACGCAAGTTCGTCTACTGCGAGTGAGCCGCCGCGCCGGCGTCCGCGCTACTCGCAGACGGCGATGAACGGGACCCCGATCAGGATCACCCGCTTCGTTGCGACGTCGATCGCGAATTGGAACTTCCCGCCGTCCTGCTTCGGGATCTTCACCAGGGTGAACAGGAAAACCTCATCGGTGTCGTGATCGAACTTGGCGTTCGGATAAGCGTTCTTGACCTTCCGTCGGCGCGAGTCCACATGGACCCCCGCCTCGGTTTCGGCGTCGCCGCCGTTGATCAGGATGCTCTCTGCGCGCGGCGGGTCCTCGATGGTGAAGTTGACGAAGCCCTCGAGCGGGTTCTTCAGCTTCGCCCCCCTGCTCCCCGGCGCCAGCTCGCAGCCCGGCTTCAGCTTCCCGACCAGGCCGTTCTCTTTCAGCTTCGAGTGCTTCTTGCCGAGCTTCACGTCGCCGACGCCTTCCGCCGTGATCGTCTCCGACCCGGACGTGCCCGCCTGCGCGACCAACGCGGATCCGCACAGCACCACCGCTGCGGCGAGGGCGACGGCGGGTGCTCCGATATTCCGACGGACGCGGCTGATGGGCGCAACCCTATAAGAACGCCCGCACCGCGCGGCTGCTAAACGCGCTCGACCTGCTCGCACCCGGCGACGCTGTCGCCGTGGTCGACGCGGGCACGATCGTCTCCCGTTCCGCAGCGCACCGTCTCACGGCTGCCGTTCGCGGCGTTCACGCGGTCGTCCCCCGACCCGGCGTCGTAGGCGTTCCTCCCGTCATCCCCGTCGAGCACGTCTGCGCCACTGCCTCCGGTCAACCGATTGCGACCGGCGCCGCCGAGGAGCCGGTCCTCGCCCTGCCCGCCGATCAGGCAGTCGTGGCCGTCACGCCCGCGTAGGAGGTCGGCCTTGCCGAAGCCGAAGATGAGATCGCCGGCCCCGCTCCCGTCGATCGTGTCGCGGCGACTGGTGCCGCGGATTGTGTTCTCGCAGCCGCCCGCCGCCAGCGGGTCCGTCGGTCCGTTCCCGCCTGAGCCACCGCCTCCTCCGTCCCCGCCGCCTCCTCCTCCGCTGCCGCGTGCGGGAATCGTGACGACGTTTGCCCTGAACGTTTCCGTTTGCGAGCCGTGCAGGGTGGCATTCTCGTAGCAGAACATTTCCAGTCGGGCCTGGAGATGGCGATCCTGTTCCCCCGTCTCGGGGTGGAACTCGTAAGAGCTGCTGCCTGAGGTGACGAGGAGCCCGTTGCCGCTTGCTCCTGTGTCCAGGTCATCGAGAAAGAGGTATCCCTGGTAGGTGGCTCCTCCCACAGCGCCGATGCAATCGGTTGACCACCTGACCAGTCCTCAGATCCTTCCCGCGTTCAGGTGAGGCTACCGCCCCTTCCACCGCGGCGGGCGCTTTTCTGCGAACGCCGTGATCCCCTCCCGGAAGTCCTCGGACGTGAAGCACGAGCGGCGCAGCTCGACCAGTTCCTGCTCGACCTCGGGTGTCAGCTTTGCGGCCCCGGCAAGCTCCTCGATCACGCGCTTGTTGCCCTTCAGCGACAGCGGTGCGTTGCCGGCGATCTCGGTTGCCAGGGCCAGCGCCGCATCGGCAAGCTCATCGTCGGCGGCGACCGAGTTCACCAGGCCGACCTCGCGAGCCCATTCCGCGCTGACGTTGTGGCCGGTCAGGAACAGCTCCTTGGTGCGGGCGACGCCGATCACCTGGATGAAGCGCTCGAGGCCCGTGTGGCCGTAGATCAAGCCGAGCTTCGCCGGCGGCATGCCGAGCTTTGCGCTCGCCGCGCATACGCGCAGGTCGCAGCGCACCGCCAGCTCCAGCCCTCCGCCCAGGCAGTGGCCGTTGATCGCCGCCACCACGGGAAACGGATGTGCGCTGATCGCCTCCATCGCCGCGTGAAAGGGGTGGGCGACCAGCGACTCCGCCTCGACCGCGAAGCTGTCCTCCGGGATGTCGGCGATGTCGTAGCCGGCCGAGAAGACCTTGCCCGCGCCCGTGATCAGAACGCAGCGAACGTCGATCCCGCCGTGCAGATCCAGCAGCGCGACCGTCAGCGCGCCGAGGATCTCGTGGTCGAGTGCGTTGCGCTTGCTCTCGTTCGAGATCGTCAGCCGGGCGACTGCGTCGGCGGGGTGATCCAGCAAGAGCTTGCCGGAGGCAAGCTCTTCGACATCGGCCACGCTGTCTACTCCAGGACGACGAGCACGTCGCCCTCTGAAACCGGCTGGCCCTCCTCGCAGCGGATCTCCGAGACCTTTCCGGGATCCTCGGCCTCGACCGGCATCTCCATCTTCATCGACTCGAGGATGACGACCGTGTCGCCCTCGCCGACCTCGTCGCCGACCGCAACCTCGATTTTCCATACGGTGCCGGTGATGTGGGCTTCGATATCCGCTGTCATGAATGGATCGCGCTTCGCCCGACAATCAGATGATCTGCTTTCGCGTCATCGCCGCCAGAATAGTCGCCGTGGCCCCGGAAACCCGCACATGATCCTCGCGATCGACCAGGGGACGACGGGGAGCACCGGCCTCGTCTTCGACGCCGAGGGGAGGATCAGCGGGCGCGCCTACAGCGAGTTCGGCCAACATTTCCCCCGCCCGGGCTGGGTGGAGCACGACGCAAACGAGATCTGGGAGGTGACCAGGCGCGTCGCCGGCGAGGCGATCGCAGACGCGGGCATCGAGGGCGGCGAGCTGGCCGGGATCGGGATCACGAACCAGCGCGAGACCGTCGTCGCCTGGGATCCGGGCACCGGCGAGCCGATCCACAACGCTCTCGTGTGGCAGGACCGGCGCACGGCGGCGCGCTGCGACGAGCTTCGAGAGGCCGGCCACGAGCAGGCCTTCAGAGAGCGAACGGGACTGGTCCTGGACCCGTATTTCTCCGGGACCAAGATCGAGTGGCTGCTCCAAAACGTTGACGGCGCGGAGCGGGCGGTCTTCGGCACCATCGACTCGTGGCTCACGTTCAAGCTGACCGGCCGGCACGTGACCGACTACTCGAACGCCTCGAGGACGCTGCTCTTCGACATTCGATCGCTGCGCTGGGACCCAGAGCTGTGCGACCTGCTCGGCGTTGATCCCAAGCAGCTGCCGGAGCCGCTGCCCTCGGCCGAGGTCTACGGGCACACGTCCGAGTTCGGCGGCGAGGTGCCGGTCGCCGGGATCGCCGGCGACCAGCAGGCGGCGCTGTTCGGCCAGGCCTGCCACGCGGCCGGCCAGGCGAAGAACACCTACGGCACGGGCAGCTTCGTGCTCCTCAACACCGGCGCTCACGCCCCGCAACCGAGCAAGGGCCTACTGACCACAGTTGCCTGGGGGCTGGGCGGCGAGACCGCCTACGCGCTCGAAGCCGCCGTGTTCATCACCGGCGCCGCGGTGCAGTGGCTTCGCGACGGGATCGGGATCATCGACGAGGCCGCGATCACCGAGGCGCTGGCGGGATCGCTCGAATCGAACGATGGCGTCTATTTCGTCCCGGCGCTGACGGGACTGGGATCGCCCTACTGGGATCCGTATGCGCGCGGCGCGATTGTCGGGCTGACACGCGGGACGACGAGAGCTCATCTGGCGCGGGCTGCGCTGGAGGCGATCGCATATCAGACGGTGGATGCTGTTCGCGCTCAGGAGGCCGCCTCGAACGAGCCGCTGACCGACCTGCGCGCAGACGGGGGCGCCGTCGAGAACGGGTGGCTGATGCAGTTCCAGGCCGACGTGCTCGGAGCGCCGGTGATCGTCCCCGAGATCTCCGAGACGACGGCGCTCGGAGCCGCGTACCTCGCGGGGATCGCCACCGGCACCTGGACTCAGCAGCAGGTGGGGGAGATGTGGCGCGAGGATCGGCGCTTCGAGCCGCGGATGGGCGAGGACGAACGCGCTTCGCTGCTCGCGGACTGGCACCGGGCGGTGGAACGCTCGCGCGGCTGGGCACAGGGCCAGGCGTGAGTAACCCGATCCCGCTCAGGGGGTAAAAATCCGTAGCCGGCCCTTGGCCGGCATCCCTGCGCATGCCCGAGCTCAAGCCACAGGTCTACAAGGACCCGCGACCCGCGGAGTACTTCACTCGCTTCCACGAGCGGGCCCGCACGCGTGAGCCGACCTGGATGTACAGCCTCGTGCGGATGATCCTGACTCCGTTCACTCTCGGCTTCTACCGCTGCCGCTCGATCGGACTCCAGAACGTCCCTCTCAGCGGGCCGGTGATCTTCGCCCCCAACCACTTCAGTCAGATGGACCACTTCTTCGCGGCCGTGTACACGAAGCGGAGGGTTCGGTTCATGGCGAAGTCGCAGCTGTTCGCGAATCGCTTCAACGAGTGGGTGTTCTATTACGGCGGCGTCTTCCCGGTTCGTCGAGGCCACCACGACGAAGAGGCGTTCATCACCGCGAAGGCGATCCTGGATCGCGGCGGATGCGTGCTGATGTATCCGGAGGGTGGGCGCTCGCGCAGCGGCGGGCTCGGCGAGCCGAAGGCGGGGGTGGGGCGACTTGCGCTGGAGAACGGGGTGCCGGTGATCCCGATGGCGATCCACGGCTCGCTGGGCGTCCGAGGCTGGAAGAGGCTGAAGTTCCCGAAGGTGACGGTCCAGTACGGGGAGCCGATCTCCTTTCCCGCCGTCGAGCACCCGACCCACGAGCAGCAGCTCGAGGTGGCGCAGGAGGTCTTCGACCGCGTCAGGCTGCTCTACGACGCGCTCGAGTCGCAGGGCCGGCGCGGCGTGATTCGTTCCCTGCGCGAGGGAATCCAGCCCGACGCCTCTACTCGTAGCGCTTCTCGAGCTTCTTGAACATCTCCGGGTCGTGACCCGGGACGATCACCGCCTGCGGATAGCGGCGGTGGAAGTGCTGCAGCTCGCGTAGCGAGCGGCGCCATGTGTGGGGGTCGAGCGGCCGCGGCGGCGGCGGCCCGTCCTCGAGCTGCGCATAGGTGTAGATCGCGTCGCCGGCGATCACCAGGTCGCGGTCGTGCAGGCGGCAGACGACGCCCTGGTGCCCCGCCGAGTGGCCGGGGGTGAAGGCGAGCCGCACGCTGCCGTCGCCGAAGAGGTCGAAGGTGCGGCCGAAGGTGGCGTAGGAGGTGATGTTCTCCCCGTCGTAGTCGAGGGTGCGGTAGTCGAAGACGTAGTCGTAGTGGGCGGGGCGGTATCCACGCATGAACGGCCGCCGATCGGTTGTCGCCGCTTCCCATTCGGCGGCGCTGACGATGAAGGTCGCATCCGGGAACTCCGCAATGCCCGAGGCATGGTCGAAGTGCATGTGGGTCATCACCACAGTCGGGATCGACTTCGGATCGACGCCGAGCGATCGCAGCTGCGCCGGGAGGTCGTGGCCGGGCTCGATCCGCGGGCGGGCGAAGCGCGCCACCAACCTGCCCAGGTTCTCGTGCGGACTCGCGGTCACGGAGGCGTGCAGAGCGGTGTCGACGAGCACCGGGCCCGCGGAGGGGTGGCGGATGAGGAAGGCGGGACAGGGCAGCCACCACCAGCTGGAGCGCGGAGTCCCCAGCCCCAGCATGCGCAGTGTGGCGAGCCGTCCTCCGGTGCTCTCGACGAACGCGCGGGGCGCCTGCATCTCGCCGCCGTTCAACGGCTCGACGCTCACCGTCGCGCCCTCGCTGCCGCCGGGCAGGGGAGCCGTCAGCGGCGTGGCTTCCGCGTGAACTTTCATCGCGGCGGCCAGCGTAGCGAGCGCCGCATGGGCCCGAATAAGCTGCCCGTGCCGTGAATGAGGAGCTTCGTTCCGAGATCTTCGCGCCCAGTCTGCTTCGGGACAAGGTCTGCATCGTCTCCGGAGCGGGCACCGGGATGGGCCTGGCGACCGCCCGCGAGCTGGCGGCGCTCGGCGCCACGGTGATCGGCTGCGGCCGCCGAGAGGAGCCGCTCGAGGAGATGGCGACGGGGATCGGGAAGGCCGGCGGCTCGGCCGAGTTCGAGGCGATGGACATCCGAAACGAGGACCAGGTGGATGCGCTCGTCGACGGCGTGCTCGAGCGGCACGGCCGCCTCGACGTGCTCGTCAACAACGCCGGTGGCCAGTTCATGAGCCCGGCCGAGGCGATCAGCCCGAAGGGCTTTCGAACGGTCACCGAGCTGAACGTTCAGGGGACCTGGCAGATGACCCACGCGGCGGCGACGAAGGCTTTCATCCCGCAGCAGGAGGGGAAGGTGATCAGCGTCACCCTCTCACCGCACAACGGGATGCCGGGCATGGTCCATTCCGGCGCCGCCCGGGCCGCGGTGGAGAACATGATGCGAACGCTCTCGATCGAGTGGTCGCGGTTCAACATCAAGCTGGTCGCGCTCGCCGCCGGCCAGTTCGACACCGAGGTGATCCGCACCAAGTACCCGAAGGAGGTGAGCGAGAACGTCGCCAAGACGATCCCGCTCGGCAGGCTCGGCAAACCGGAGGAGATGGCCTGGCTCGTCGCCTACCTGGCCTCGCCCGCCGGCGATTTCTTCTCCGGCTGCGTGATCACCGCCGACGGCGCCCGCGACAACTGGTTCGGTAGCTGGCCCCCGGGCGTCTACTCGCGCGAGTCAGCGGAGCCGCTGGCGGAGGAGCGGCGGCCGAAACCGCCGGAATAGCCAGAGCTACGTCGTCATCCCGCCGAACTGGCCGCCCGTGACGTTCAGGACCTGCCCGTGGACGTAGTTCGAGAGCGGGGAGCACAGGAACAGGACCGGGCCCGCGGCCTCTGCGGGCTGGGCGGGGCGGCCGAGCGGGATGATCATCGAGGCCATTGAGCGCATCTGCTCCGGGACGCCGATCTCGACCTGCTGGCCGCGCGCCTCGATCGTCTCGCCCTTCTCCTTCGCCTGCGTCAGACGGGTCTCGACGAAGCCGAACGCGACCGCGTTGACGTTGATCTTCAGCGCGCCCCACTCCTTCGCCAGCGTCTTCGTCAGCCCGACGACGCCCGCCTTGGCCGACGAGTAATTCGCCTGGCCGGCATTGCCCATCGTCCCCGAGATCGAGGAGATGTTCACCACCTTGCGGAAGTACTCCTTGCCCTCGGCCGCCTCCGCCTTCGCCGCCTCGCGCCAGTGGGGAGCCAGCGCGCGGAGCACTCGAAAGGGGACGATCGTGTGGATGTCGAGCATCGCCTGGAACTGCTCGTCGCTCATCTTGTGGAGCACCGCGTCCCACGTGTAGCCGGCGTTGTTGACGACGATGTCCACTCCGCCGAGCTCAGAGACAGCCGTCTCGACGAGCTTGTCGGGAACTCCCGGCTCGGTCAGGTCGCCGGCGAAGGTCGCCGTTTCCCCGTCGATCTCGCCCGACGCCTGCTCGGCGACGTCGCCGTCGATGTCGTTGATCAGCACCTTCGCGCCCTCGCTGACGAACAGCTCCGCGGTCGCGCGACCGATCCCTCGCGCCGATCCCGTCACGATCGCGCTCCTCCCGTCAAGCAGTCCCATCGGATCCGATCTCCTCTCGTTGCCTTCAGCCGGTTTTCGGCGGGGGACTCTACTTAGGGCCTTCCGCACTTACTGCCTTACGCACCGCTTACACGGCCCTCGTGATGCCCGAACCTCGCTCCCTCAGCATGGGTGGCCCGACGGCAACCATTGCAGGAGGTCGATAGTGAAGAGCAAGCTGATGAAGGCGTTGAGCTGGGCCGTGTTCCCGGCGCTGCTCGTGGCCGGGTTCGCGATCGCGGCACCGGGTGACGACGGTGGCTCGGGCGGCTCGGGCGGCTCGGGCGACGGCGGCCAGAGCCAGGAGGACTTCACCGTCCCGGCGGGCCCGCCGCACGCCGGTGTGATCGGCTTCGCCGGTCCAGGCGGTCCGGGTGGTCCCGGCGGGGTGGACGGGGAGGTGATCTCAGCCGAGCTTCACGTTCTCCGTGACGGCGAGGTCGTGACGGTGTTCATGGACCGCGGCACCGTCTCGGCGGTTTCCGATACGGCCGTGACCATCACCCGTGAGGACGACACCGAGGTGGACATCCCGGTGGATGGCGAGACGGAAGTGATCCGCCCGCCGGATGAGCCGCCGAATCCCGAGGATTGGGAGGACGGGCCCCCGCAGATCGACCCGATCGAGCCCGGCGATGTCGGCGATCTCGAGGTCGGAGACCAGGTGATCGCGCACCACGACGACAGTGCGGCCGCAGACCTGATCGCGGTCATCCCCGACTGGGATCGGATCCCCGTGGGGCCGCCCGGCGGGTTCGGCCCGGGTGGGTTCGGCCCCCCGGGCGACATGGAGCCGCCGTCGGAGGGTGGCGACGCATAGCTCGAATCCAACCTCTGGCCCGTCTATCGGGGCGGCGACCCGGAAGGGCCGCCGCCCCGGTCGCTTGCCAGACTGTCGAGGGGTGTCGGGACAGGTTCTGATCGTCGAGGACGAGCCCGCAATCGCGGACCTCGTTCGCGCGTACCTCGTTCGCGACGGCTTCGATGTCGTCTGGGTGCGCTCGGGTGAGGACGCCCTCGTCGAGCTCGGCCGGCACCCGGTTCGGCTCGTGGTGCTCGATATCGGGCTTCCCGGCATCGACGGATTCGAGGTATGCCGCCGCCTCCGCGCGCGGACCGCCGTGCCGATCCTGATCCTCAGCGCGCGGGAAGACGAGGTCGATCGCGTCGCCGGGCTGGAGGCCGGGGCGGACGACTACGTCGTGAAGCCGTTCTCGCCTCGTGAGCTGGTCGCGCGGGTGAAGGCGATCCTTCGCCGCGGCGGGCCCGAGCGCAGTGTCAGCGGCGAGATCCTCAGCGCTCAGGGCGTCGTGCTCCGACGCGATGCCCGCGAGGTGACGGTGAACGAGCGGCAGGTGGAGCTGACGGCGCGGGAGTTCGACCTGCTCGCGGCCTTGCTCAGCCACGCGAACGTAGTCCTCGACCGCGATCGCCTGCTCGAGATCGCCTGGGGCGGCGCATTTCCGGGCGGCACCCGGACCGTGGACGTCCACGTCGCCCAGCTCCGCCGCAAGCTCGGGCGCCCGGGGCTGATCGAGACCGTTCGCGGAGCCGGCTACAAGGTGCGAGCATGATCGGCTCGCTTCGCGCTCGCCTCTTCGCCGGGATCCTGGCCACGGTGCTCGTGGCTGTCGCGGTGTCGCTTGCGATCGGGATCGCCCTGACGCGCGACGCCGTCCGCGACTCGGCCGCCGATCAGCTCTCGCGCGAGGCCGACCTGCTCGCAAACGCATTCTCGGCCGCTTCGCAATCGCGCCCCTTCACTCGCGGGCTGATCCAGGCGCTTCCCTTCGAAGGCGAGGCGGGATCGGTGGATGAGATTCCGTTCGAGGGCCCGCCACCGGGATTCGGCGCGGATGGTCAGTCATTGCCGGTGCCGCCGGACGAGGTGGGGTTTGCGGGACCGCCGGGTCCCGACGGCCCCGCGGGTGCGGCTCCGCAGGTGCTCGGCATCGAGGAGGCCGGGGAGCTTCTCGGCGAAGAAGTCGAGGCCGAGTTGCTCTCGACCGGCGCCGCGGAAGGCCGGGAGACGATCGACGGCTCGGACCAGCTCTTCGCCGCACGGGTGCTCGACACCGAGGTGTCCAGCCAGGGCGATGGCGACGGGGGCCAGGACGCCGGCGCCACCGTGAACAGCGGGGACACGGTCCTCGTCCTCACTCGCTCGGCCTCGGTCGGCGGCGATGACTTCGACCCCTATCTCGGCGGCCTGCTGCTGGCCAGCGGGCTCTCGGGCCTGCTCGCCGCGCTCGCCGCCGCGCTGCTTGCGCGGCGGCTGTCCGCGCCGATTCGCCGCGCCTCGGACGCCAGCCGCGAGTTGGCCGCCGGGCGCCGACCCGAGCCGCTGCCGGAGGAGGGGCCGGACGAGCTCGCGATGCTGGCGAGGTCGTTCAACGAGATGACCACCCAGCTCGAGCGGGCGCGTGAGGCCGAGCGGTCCGTGCTGCTGTCGGTCTCGCACGAGCTTCGAACGCCCCTGACCGCGATCCGCGGCTACGCGGAGGGGGTCGAGGACGGCGCCGTCGACCGCGCCGAGGCCACCCGCGTGATCGCCGCCGAGTCGGCCCGCCTGGAGCGCCTGGTCAAGGACCTGCTGGCGCTGGCGCGGCTGGAGCAGGGAGTGCTCGACTTCAGGACCGAGCCGATCGACCTCGGCGAGATCGCCGCCGACGCGCGCAGGCGGCTGGCGCTGATGGCGGACGAGCGCGGAGTCGAGGTGTCGCTGGAGCGAAACGGCGCCGCCGCGGCGATCGGCGACCCCGACCGCGCGCTGCAGGTGATCTCGAACCTGATCGAGAACGCGATCCGGGCGACTCCGAACGGCGGAATCGTTAGCGTCGTTACCGCACCGGGTTCGGTGTCGGTCGCCGACAGCGGTCCCGGGATCCCGGCCGAGGACGTCCCGAACGCGTTCGAGCGCTTCCACCTGCGCGAGCGCGCAGGCGCCGAGCGCGGCGAGGGAAGCGGCCTTGGCCTCGCGATCGTCCGCGAGCTGACCGAGGGGATGGGGGGAAGCGTGGAGCTTCGCCAGCGAGCCCGGCAAGGGCGCGGAGTTCACCGTCACCCTGCCCACCGCCACGTAGTCGCACCCAGTCACCGTCGACCGCTGAGCTCGCGGTTACCGGGTTTACGCTGGACCGAAATCGGGTAATTTCCTGCACCGCAGACGCCGCTCGCTCGCGGCACGGGAACCGAGACACCTTACGAAGGGGGCACATTTCATGAGGCGCAATCGACTGACCTTGCTGGTCGCAACTTCCGTGGGTGCGATTTGCTCACTCTTGCCGGCGACGGCGACGGCCACGCACACTCCGGCCACTCCGATCCACCCCGGCGTGCAGACGGTCACGGGCGGCGGCCAGTGCACCTCGAACTTCGTCTTCCGCGACGGTGGGGGCACCTACCTCGGTCAGGCCGCGCACTGCTCCGGCACCGGCGGCGCCACCGAGACCGACGGCTGCGACTCGGGCTCGCTCCCGATCGGGACCGCGGTCGAGATCGAGGGCGCCAGCCAGCCCGGCACGCTGGTCTACAACTCGTGGATCACGATGCAGGCGCAGGGCGAGAGCGACGCCGATACCTGCGCCTACAACGACTTCGCCCTCGTCCGGGTGAACCCGGCCGACGTCTCCAAGGTCGATCCGACCGTCCCCGGCTTCGGCGGACCGACGGGAGTCGGCGGCTCCGGCGCAGCCCTCGGCGACACCGTCTACTCATACGGCAACTCCTCGCTCAGAGGCGGCGTCTCGAAGCTGAGCCCGAAGCAGGGCGTCGTCGTCCAGAGCGAAGGCAACGGCTGGAGCCGCACCGTCTACACCCTCACGCCCGGGATCCCAGGCGACTCGGGGAGCGGTTTCCTCAGCGGCTCGGGCCAGGCGATCGGCACGCTCAGCACGCTCCAGGTGGCGCCGGTCGCAGGATCGAACGGTGTCGGGGACCTGAGCAAGGAGCTCGCTTATTTGCGCGCCAACACCTCGTTCGGCGGGGTCCAGCTGGTCCCGGGGCTGCGCCCGTTCACCCCGAACCTGGTCGGCGCGATCATCGGCTCCTGATCAGCCCGAGCCATGGGGTTGCATCGAGGCCCTAACGGGTGGATACTGGGCATGTCCCTAACCACGAGCCCAAGGAGGGGTCCAGATGAAGTTCCTGGTCACCGTCACCCCGGGTCCGATGCCGCCGCCGATCGAGCTTGTCCGCGCTTCACAGGAGTGGATCCAAGCGAAGCTCGATGACGGCACGTTCGAGTGCGTCTACGCCTTCCCGCAGGGCGGCGGATGCAGCATCGGCGAGAACGAGTCGCACGAGCAGTTGATGGAGCAGCTGATGGACTATCCGCTGTCCCCGTTCGTCGACTACGACGTGAAGGCGCTCGTCGATCTCGACGCCGCCTTCGATCGCTTTATCCCGTTCATCGAGAAGATGAGCGAGCAGATGGCCGGCGCGGCGAGCTAGTCCTGCTTATCCGACGTGCGTGTGCGGTCCGCGCCTTGCGCGGACCGCGGCGCGTCGGGACCGTACGTTCAACTGCAATTCGCGTCCGAGGGGTGGACGCGGATTGCAGATGTTCGCCTAGAGCCCCATCCCGCGTCCGAGGATCTCCTTCATCACCTCGTCGGTGCCGCCGCCGATCGGGCCCAGGCGGGCGTCGCGCAGGGCGCGCTCGACGCCGTATTCGCGCATGTAGCCGTAGCCGCCGAAGATCTGCACGACCTCGTCGGCGACCTCGACCGCGTAGCGCTGGCTCAGCAGCTTCGCCATCGTCACCTCGCGGGTCGCGTCCTCTCCCTCGGAGAAGCGGCGAAGGCAGTCGTAGGTGAGCGAGCGGGCGGCCTCGAGCTTGACGCCGATCTCGGCGATCTTGTGGCGGATCACCTGGAACTTGGCGATCGGGCGGCCGAACGCTTCGCGCTCGCTCGCGTACTCGATCGCCACCTCGAGCAGCCGCTTCATCCCGCCGACGGCGCCGAGCGCCATCAAGCAGCCGCTCCCACTGGAAGTTCGCCATGATCAAATAGAAGCCGCGGTCCTCCTCCCCGAGCAGGTTCTCCTCGGGCACCTCGACGTCGGTGAACGACAGCTCGCCGGTGTCGGATGAGTGCCAGCCCATCTTCTCCAGCTTGCGCGCGACCTCGTAGCCGGGCATGTCGCGCTCGAGGATCAGGAACGACATCCCCTGGTGCCCGCCCGCCTCGGTCGTCTTCACCGCGCAGACGAGGAAGTCGGCGCGCACCCCGTTGGTGATGAAGGTCTTGGAGCCGTTGACGACGTAACCGCCGTCGACCTTGCGGGCGAAGGTGCGAATCGAGGCGACGTCGGAGCCGGCGCCGGGCTCGGTGATCCCAAGCGCGCAGATCTTCTCTCCGCGGATAGCCGGACGAAGGAAGCGGTCGTGCTGGTCGGGAGTCCCGAAGCGGAAGATCGGCGGGGTCGCGATCCCGGTCTGGGCGCCGAGCCCGGCGGCCACGCCCCCGGAGGCCCCCGATGCCGCCAGCTCCTCGGCCCAGACCGCGTCATGTATGTAGTCACCGCCCTGACCGCCCAGCTCGGTCGGGTACTTGAGCCCCAGGAAGCCCAGCTCGCCGGCCCGGGTGAAGAGCTCGCGCGGGAACTCGCGCGCCTCCTCCCACTCCGGCACATTCGGCGCGATCTCGGTGCCCACCCAGCGCGAGATCGTCTCCCGCAGCTGCTCGTGCTCGTCGGTGAACGGCATCAGCAGTGCCCGCTCCCCCGTGTCTTTGATCACCGCCATTCGTCCTGATCCTCGCAGAAGCAGGGGTTTTACATCGCCGATACACGGCTGTTACAGCGCGAACACGGGATCACAACAACCCAGCGGGTGCGCTCCCGAAGACTCCCGCCGGACTCGCGTACCTGGGAGTGGACGCGGGCGAAAACCACACGCAAGGAGATTTCAGTTGAGCAAGTCCACGTCAGGACCTCAGGGGAGCCCGCGCACCCGGATATCGGTTGCCGGGCTCGCCGTGATGGCGGGCCTTCTCGGAGTGCTGGCTTTGCCGGGGACCGCATCCGCAGCGCGGGCCGAGTGCGTCGCCTCCGCCACGTTCACCGACGAGCTGGCCGAGGTCGGGTTTGCCAAGGGGATGTCGTACTCGTTCGCGTGCACGGAGACGATCAAGGGCTTCTCGATCATTGCCAACAGGGAGCTCGCGTACTTCGAGCCCGAGGTGGCGGTCTATAACTCAGAGACCGGCGAGGCAACCAGCGAGCAGTTCGCCTGCGAGGGCCCGATTCCCGGCCTGGGATTCGGCTGTGGCGGCTCGGCAACGCTCGGGAACGTGACCCAGGGCACGCTGGCGAGCCTGGATGCGCCGTGCTCTCGGAAGCTGGGGCCGATCCGCTTGCAGCTGATCGTCGCCTCGGAGGACATCAATCCCTTCTCGGGGGCCAAGTCGATCTCGAGCTCCAGGCCGTTCCGAGTCAAGGGTCCTGACTGCCCCCAGCCAAAGCGGCGGAACCGCCGCTAATCAACAGCATCCTCGGAAGGAGGGTCCGAAATGAGAAGCAAGGGAACGCTTCTTGCGGCGGTGGCGGCGGTCGCCGTCCTGGCGGTTTTGCCCGCGTCAGCCGCCGCTAAGAAGACCATCACAATGAGCGGATCGACCTCGGTCGCGCCGATGGCCAGTCTGCTTGCCTCGAAGTACGTGAAGGTGTGCGACCACTGCGTGTCCTTCAGGATCCTGCAGGGTGGATCCGATGTCGGCGTCGCTGACGTCGCCAACGGGCGCGTGACGATCGGGATGTCCTCCCGTGACCCGAAGTCCAGCGATCCCGGCGGACTGATCTTCGAGAAGATCGCCGGTGACGCCCTGTGCATCATCACCAGCCCGGGTAACGGGCTGTCAAACCTGGACACCGCAGGTGTGCAGTCCGTGTTCGGCGGTGACGTGCGGAACTGGAACGATGTTCCGGGCGCCACGGTTGGAGGGACGATCAACGTGATCGTCAGAACGGCCGCGTCGGGGACCCAGGACGCGTTCCTGAAGATCTTCATGGGCACCGCGAAGGTCTTCGCCGGCGCAAGCCAGAAGGCGTCCAACGGCCTCGTCCAGCAGTCGGTCGCATCCGACCCGGACGACGCCGCGATCGGGTACGTCTCGCTCGCGTTCACCGAGGGCACGAACCCGGTGAGCTACAAGGGCGTGGCCTGCAACCTGGAGAACGCAAAGTCCGGCCAGTACGGCGGCCTGCGCAACTTCTATTTCGTCACCGCAGGTCAACCCGGCAACGCGGCCGGCAAGTTCATCAAGTGGGTGAAGACGAACGGGAAGGCCGCGAAGATCATCGCGACCGAGTGGGTGCCGCTTCAGTAGCCAGGGCGGTGCATCTCCCACGTGAGTAGCTCCAGCAGCAACCGCGTAGTACAGCGCGCCGGGCACATGCTCGGCGCGCTGACTTCGGGGTGGCGTAAACCCGACCGCCGCACCGAGGTGCTGCTCGCCTTTGTCGCCTCCACGATTCTGCTGCTGATCGCGGGGATGATCATCTTCGTGGTCCTGAAGGCGTGGCCGTCGTTCTCGCACAACGGCCTCTCCTGGTTCGGGTCCGGCGGCAACGTCGACGAGGAGCTGACGGCGATCTTCAACTCACCCGCCGATCCGGCCAACTACGAGTACGAGATCCACACCTGGCCGCTGCTGTACGCAACAGCGCTGATCACCGGCGTCGCGGTGCTGCTCGCCACCGTGCTCTCGCTTCTTTCCGCGACCTTCATCGTCGAGTTCGCGCCCAACGCGCTCCGGCGCGTGCTCGAGCCGGTCGTGCGCCTGCTCGCGGCCGTGCCGTCGGTTGTCTACGGACTGATCGGGATCCTGGTGCTGGTGCCGTTCGTCGGCGAGCACCTGATCAGCCAGGAGCAGCGAGACTCGGTCCAGTTCGTGATCCAGCTCGACGGATCGAGCATCCTGATCGGGATCGTGGTGTTGACCGTGATGATCACGCCGATCATGATCGCGATCATCGTCGACGCGCTTCGGGCGGTGCCTCAGTCATGGGTGGAAGGAGCGGCGGCGCTCGGAATCAACCGCGGGCGAGCGCTGTGGACCATCAGCGTGCGCGCGGCGCGGCCGGCGATCGTCGCCGCTGCCGTGCTCGCCTCTGCCCGGGCGCTGGGCGAGGCGATCATGCTCTCGATGGTGACGGGATCGATCGGCTTCGCTCCCAACCCGCTCGACGGGCTCACATTCTTCGTCGAGCCCGCCAGGCCGCTGGCGGCGACGATCGTCGACAACGCCGAGGGACTGTCGGTGACGCCATTCGGGCAGACGATCTACGCGTTTGCGGCCGTGCTGCTGGTCTCGGCCGCTTTCCTGTCTTTCGGCGGCTGGTTTATTCGCCAGCGGCTCCGCAAGTACACCCTCCACGCCCATTGATCCAGCGATGAGCGAGGCCAGCCATGAACACTGAAGCAACACCCACTCCCCAAGGGCCGGCGGCGTACTACCCGCCGACGGCGGCCCCTCGCCGCGACGGCCCCGCATGGAGCACGCTCGATCGACTTGCCGTTGCCGCCTCGTGGGTCATCGGGATCGGCCTCTGCGTGATCGCGGCGGCAATCGTCATCTTCATGCTCGTCAAGGGCCTCCAGTACGTCAACCTCGACCTGATCACCACCCATCCGCTCGCGAGCCTCGACCAGAGCACGTCGGGTGGATTCCTCGACCCGATCCTCGGGACTGTGGCGCTGACGATCATCGGAATCGTGATCGCGGGGCCGCTCGGCGTCCTCGTGGCAGTGTGGCTGAGCGAGTACGGCAAGCCCGCCGGGCTGGCGCGGGCGGTGGAGTCCGGCGTCGAGATCGTCGCCGGGACGCCCAGCATCGTGCTCGCGATCTTCGGCCTGCTCGTCTTCTCCCAGAGTGTTTTCGGTTTTCTGTCCTTCACCGCGGAGGGCGGCGCCGTCTTCGGCCGTTCCTTCTTCACCGCCGGCGCGATGATGTCCCTGATCGCGCTCCCCCTCGTCGTCGGAGCAACGAGGGAGACGCTGCAGTCGATCCCGGCCCACGTGCGTGAAGCTTCATACGCGCTCGGCAAGGACCGCGCCTGGACGATTCGCCGCGTGCTGCTTCCGGGCTCGCGCGCTGGAATCGCCACCGGGGTGACGCTCGGAATGGGCCGGATCATCGGCGACACGGCGATCGTGGTCGTGCTGCTCGGCGCCTCGCTTCAGCTCCAAGGAGTGGGGGACACCCCGATTGTCAGCGACCTCAAGGGAACCGGCGGCACGCTGACCAGCTACGTGTACAACAACTCGCCGGCTGGCGAGGGAAATGCGCCAGAAAAGGCATACGCGGCGGCGTTCGTGCTGCTGATCATCGTCATCGCCCTCAACCTGATCGTCGAGCGGATCTCCCGCGGAAAGGCAACGGCTGCGGTCGGGTGGACCCGATGACGAACGACCCAACGACAGGCGCTGGCCCCGAGAGGGGGCTCAAGCTCCCACCGCCGGTGCGGCGGATCGCCGTCGACCAAGAGCCGACGGAGGTTGCGGGGCCCACCACCAACGGCAGCGGTGCGGCGCCGGCAGCTGCCGCCCCCGGGGTGGCCGCGCCCGCGGTCCCGGCGCCCGCGGTTGCAGCGCCGGGGACGGTGGCGCCGCAGGCTCGTCAGGGCTATACGGCTACGGAACGGATGCGCACCGAGCAGCTGAGCGTGGCGTACGGCAAGAAGCTCGCGGTCAACAACGTCTCGATCTCGGTCAAGCAAGGAGAGGTGCTGGCACTCATCGGCCCGTCGGGCTGCGGCAAGACGACGCTGCTGCGGTCGCTCAACCGCCTGGTCGATCTGACCGAGTCGGCGATGCGCAGCGGGACCATCCTCCTCGACGGCGAGGACGTCGACCACTTCGACGTCACCCGCCTGCGCCGGCGGGTGGGGATGCTCTTCCAGCAGCCGAACCCGTTTCCGATGAGCATCTTCGACAACGTCGCCTACGGCCTGCGCGAGCGCGGGAAGCGGCCGCGCAAGAAGCAGCTCGAGCCGATCGTGATCGACTCGCTGCATCGAGCCGGCCTGCTCGAGGAGGTCAAGGACAACCTCGACCACCCGGCGCTGGCGCTGTCAGGCGGCCAGCAGCAGCGGCTCTGCATCGCGCGCTCGCTTGCGGTCGAGCCGGAGGTGTTGCTGTTGGACGAGCCGTGCTCGGCGCTGGACCCGATCTCGACCGCGGTGATCGAGGAGCAGATCGTCAAGCTCCGCGACGAGATCGCGATCGTGATCGTGACCCACAACCTCCAGCAGGCGCACCGCGTCGCCGATCAGGTCGGGTTCATGTATCTCGGCGACCTCGTCGAGTACGGCCAGGCAAGCCAGGTCTTCGGCGCTCCGCAGACCGAGCGCACACGGGAGTACGTCAGCGGTGGGTTCGGATGACCCCCCGACAGGGAGTAGTGCTGGCCGGCGCGGCGGCGCTGGCGCTGGGGGTCGGCGCGCTCGGCGCGTGTCAATCGACGCAGGACAAGAGCGCCGAGCTGTCGAAGGGCGCCAGCACGCTGATCAGCGACAAGGGCCTGCGGATCAAGAAGGAGAGCACCAGTGTCACGGTGCTCTCAGAGACCGTGCTCCCTGACGAGGGCAGCGCAGCCGTCGTCATCGAGCTCGCCAACGACTCCGGGCGGGCGCTGGCCAACGTTCCGCTGCTGATCGAGCTCGAGGACGCCGACGGCAAGGACGTCTACGCCAACGACGTCCCCGGCCTGGACCCGACTCTGATCTCGGTCCCGGTGATGGAGCCCGGCGAGGAGGTCGCGTGGGTAAACGACCAGATCACCTACGCCGGCGCTGATCCCGTATCGGTGAAGGCGACCGTCGGTGAGACCTCCGAAGCACCGCCCGCCGACCTGCCCGAGGTGACGCTCGGCCCGCCGGAGTTGAAGGTCGACCAGATCTCGGGCGTCGAGGCCGTGGGGACGATCGACAACACCAGCGACGAACTGATCCCGTTCGTCTACTTTTATGCCGTGGCCCGCGAGGGTAACGAGATCGTTGCCGCCGGGCGTGGGGCTTTTGAGAAGCTGAAGCCCGACTACAACTCTCCGCGTGAGTACCACATCTTCTTCAAGGGCGACCCGGAGGGCTCCGAGATCACCGTCAAGCCGATGCCGACTGTTCCGAACCAGGATGCGACAGGGCCATGAGCACCACCGAACCGATCCAGACACCCACCGTTGGCGAGCACGGCGAGCCGTGCGCGACTTGCGCTGCCCCGCTTGCCGGCGATCAGGTCTACTGCCTCAACTGCGGTCAGCGGCGCGGGCCCGGACGGTTCCAGCTCAGTAGCTATCTCGGCAACGGCGCTCCGGCGAACGGCTCGGTCCCGGACGCCGCGGCGGCGGGACGCTCGTCGGAGCCCTCGCCCTGGGCTGCGGTGATGGGAGTCGGCCTGCTGGGGGTGATGCTTCTGATCGGCGTTCTGATCGGTCGTGGCAACGACAGCGGCGAGACACCGGCCCCCGTCGTTCAGGTCGAGGGAGCAGGCACCCAGACCGCGGAGAGCGGCGAAGGCTCGGCTGAAACGGACAGCACCGGTGGCGAGGTGACGACCGACTGGCCGCAGGGAGAGACGGGATGGACGATCGAACTGGGAACGCTGCCCAAGGACGGAACTGAGGCTGGTGACGTCGAGGCCGCAACGGCCGACGCCGAGAGCACGGGCGCGAGCGATGTGGGCGTGCTCGACTCCGACCAGTACGCGAGCCTGCCCGGCGGTAACTATGTGATCTACTCCGGCATCTACCCGAACGAGGCCGACGCGGAGGCGGCCCTTAGCGACCTCGAAGCCAACTTCCCCGACGCCCAGGTGATCGAGGTCTCAGACGAGGAGGCGACCGCCGACGCCGGCGGTGGTGGAGGTGGGCTGGTCGGTGCCGGAAGCAGCGGCGACGAGCCAGTCGAGGCGACCACCGAGGACCTCGAGAACCTCGAGAACCTCAGCCCCGAGGAGTACCAGGATGCGAGCCAGGATCTTCCCGACACCATCGTCACTCCCGGCGAGCTGCCCGAGCCCGACGGAGGTGAGCCCGGCGCCGGCACCGACGCCGAGGTGATCGAATGAGCCTCGGGGACGCATTCGAAGGCATCCGCTTTCGCGCCGCCGATCTCGGCGACCGCGTTCGAGGCGGCATGCGCTCTCGGCGCTCGGCGAAGGTCGATCGGCTGCCGGCGGAGGTCCAGCCGGGCCTGCAGCGCGACGAGCTCGCCCAGCGGCGCGAGGCGCTGGAGCGCCAGCTTGCCGAGCTTCAGTTCGAGCTCGGAGGCCTCGTCTACGAGATGGCGATCCGCGATCACTTCCGCCTGGACACCGTCGCCCGCCAGGCTGCAAGGATCCAGGAGCTCGACGCGGAGCTCGGCTCCATCGATCGGATGCTGCGAATGGAGGATGCCGGAGCAGCCGGAAGCTGCCCCTCCTGCGGCAGCCTTTATGCGCGCGGCGCCGTCTACTGCTCGCAGTGCGGTCACGACCTGCTGCAGCGCTCCGCGATGGAAACGCCGCCGCCCGCCGCCACTGCCGCCCCGCCGGCCGCCGCGCAGCCACAGGCGCCGGACGGCGGGCAGCCGCAACCGCCGGCGCCGAGAGTGGGCGCCGCTCCCGAGGGCACCAGATGGCCAGGTCAGGCCTGACAAGCTTGTCCGCGCACCTGCGCTCCCTCTGGGAGCAACTCCCGCGCCTCGTCTCGATGCGGTGGGCGGCGCTGCCGATCACCGATCGCCGCTGGACGGCGCCGTTCGCCGCGATCGCGCTCGGATTCGGGCTCTTCATCGGCGTCGCAATCGGCCCGGGCGTGTCGGGGACGTTCGGTGGCTCGGGCCCGTTGGTGATCGAGCTGCCGGGCCCGGTCGCCAGCTCTGAGTCGTCCGAGGACGACTCCATGGACACACCCGCGCCGACGCTGGGAAGCCCCGGGGGGAGCACCAGCCCGGGACCCGCCGCTTCTCTGCCGCCCGCCCTGGTGCCAGTGGCGCCCGCTCCGATTCCAGTCCCGGCGCCGGTTCCGCTGACGGAGCCGCCGGCCACGACGCCGACGACCCCAGCCCCCACGCCACAGGAGCCGAGCCCAGACCCGGCCCCGGGCCTCAGCTTCGATGGAACCGTGCTGCAGGTCAACCGGGCTGCCGGCAGCTACACGCTCGCGATTCAGGGCGGGCAGATGGTCGCGGTCCACGCTTCCAGCCTCCCGAAGCCCGGCGATACGGTCGATGTGCCCGTTCGCGAGCTCTACAACCTCACCTATGCCGAGGGGGACAAGCGGGAGGTCACCGGGTCGCGCAAGAAGGTCAAGTTCGGCGGAATCGTCACCTTCCGCGATCCCGCGTCCGGCGTCTACGCAGTGTCGAGGAAGGGAGCCTCGGTGCTCGTGCACGCCTCCGACGATGCCCCTTCGGAGCTGCCGCAGGTCGGTGACCTGGTCGACGTGACGGCAGAGATCGAGGCGATCCAGAACGGCACGAGCTCAAGCGCTTCGGTGGAATCCCCTGCCGACGCCCCGCCGGCGGATCCCACACCCCCGGTCTCCGAACCCTTGCCTTCGCCGTTGCCCGAGGCAGATCCGTTGCCGCCCGGGTGCGGCACCCGTCCGAAGCCACCCCCGGAGCCTGAGACACGGTTGGTCGAGGTTGAAATCGAGGTCGACACGGAGTCGCTCAGCTACGCCGACATCGAGGCCGTCGTCCAGGGCGTGTGCTCGGACACGAACCAGCTCATCGTCTCCGCCGATGCCCTGAACGAGTCCGGATCGGACATCACGATCGAGGTGCCGGAGGACGGCGACTTCGATCTCGACGCGATCAAGCCGGGCGACGTGCTCGCCCTCACGGCGACGATCGAGCGGGATGGCTCGCTGCTGCTCGAGGGACTGTCGAGCGACCGCCGGATCAAGGGCGCCGACGACGCCGAGCTCGCCCAGGGCGACCAGGCGTAGTCGACAGACTCAGTCGCCTGCGGCGTCGAGCGAGACGCCGACCAGCGCGAGTCGCCGCGTCAGCGCCCCGAGGCCGAACTCCGCCAGCTCCCCGTCCTCGACGCCGAGGACGTCCCACGCTCCTTCGCTGGGCGGCGAGATCGATTCTGCGACCAAAGGGAGCAGGTCGAGCAGCCGCGATCGCACAACATCCGCCATCGCCGGTTCGGAGATCACTGCCTCACGCAGGAACCAGGTTCCGTAGGCAATGTGGCGCTGTTCGTCGGCGGCGATTCGTGAGTAGCCGTCGACGAAACCCGGCACCAGCTCGCGATCGCGCAGAAAGCCGAGCAAGAAGTGGGACGCGACGAGCCCCAGCGTTCCCTCCAGAACCATGTGGTAGATGGTCACGAAGCCGACCTTGGCGGCGCGGTTTCGCGGCTCGCGCCGAAGCAGGTCGTGGGCCTCGACCAGGGCTCCGTCGAAGATTTTCAAGAACGGCTCGCCGAGCACCTCGCGGGCGCGAGACACGTGAGCGGCTATCGCCGCAGGGTCGGCGATCACCTCGTTCTGGAAGCGGGCGTAGAACTGCATGTGGCGGACCTCGTCGACGAGCTGCGTGGAGAGAAACGAGCCTTCCTCCTCGCTGTCCTGTGAGAGCACGAGGCCGCAGAACTGAGTCGAGATCCTCTCTTCGGCGACCATCAGCGAGCTCAGCACCCAGTAAAGGAGATCGCGCTCGCCCTCCTCCAAGTTGGCCCAGTGCTCCGGGTCCTCGGCGAGGTCGATGTCCTGCGCCGCCCAATGCGCGTGCTCCCAGTCCAGGTAGAGCTGCTGGGGATCCTTCAGCTGCAGGGTTTCGGGTGCGCTCATCGGGCCTCTGGAACTCGCGCGCGGACGATCGCCGATCCGGCGTGCTCGTGCACGCGATGCGTCTCACGAAGCTCGATTTGCTCGAAGCCCGCCGCGGCGAGCCGGCGACGGAACTCGCGCTCGGTAAGCGCCCCAGCGACGCATCCGGCCCACTGCTGCATGTCGCGTCGCGTGAGCTCGTCCATGTCGTCGTCAGCGACGATATCGGTGACTGCAAAGCGCCCCCCGGGGCGCAGCACCCGCGCTGCTTCGGCTAAGACGGCGGACTTGTCGGCCGAGAGATTGATGACACAGTTGGATATCACCGCGTCCACCGAGTCATCGGGAAGCGGGACATGCTCGATCGTGCCCTTCAGGAACTCGACGTTCTCGACACCTGCGCGTCGCTGCTTGGTGCGCGCGAGCTCGAGCATCTCGTCGGTCATGTCGACGCCATATGCCTGGCCGGTCGGCCCCACCCGAGCGGCGGAGAGCAGGACATCATCGCCGCCTCCGGAGCCCAGGTCGAGCACGGTCTCGCCGGGCTCCAATTCCGCGACTGCTAAGGGGTTGCCGCAGCCCCACGAGCTCGATACCGAATCCGTATCGCCGCAGCCGCAGGAGCCTTCGCTGGACCCGCAGCAGCCGGAATCGGTGGTAGCCGCACCGATTGCCGACGCCGCGTATCGATCACGGACCGCCTCGCGGATCTCGTCCTTGGTCTTCAACTCAGCCATGTGCCCAGCTCCTCCATCGCATCCGGGTTTACGTAGTAGTAGGCCCAGAGCCCGCGGCGTTCCGAGCCGACGATCCCTGCCTCCCGCAGGACCTTTAGGTGATGCGAGACAGTGGGCTGCGAGAGGTCGAACAGCGGAACGAGCTCGCAAACGCAGACCTCGCCTGCGTGTTGGCGCAGCACATCGACCAGTTGCATCCTGATCGGGTCCCCGAGTGCCTTGGCAATCGCCGCGATTCGCTCCGCCTTCGCGCGCTCGATGTCCGGATAGGCGACCGGTTTGCAGCACGGCTCACCGACTGGGCGCTTCTGCTTAGGCGAAAGCTCCAAATCGACAGCCATCGATATAAGAGTATCAATTAAAGAGATAATCATCAATGGAATATGATCCCGATCGTGGGCGCGGCCGAACGCGACGACGATGTGCCGGAGGTGTTGTTCGTTTGCGTCCACAACCAAGGGCGCAGCCAGATGGCGGCGGGGCTCCTCCACAAGCTCGCCGGCGGCAGTGTCAGCGTTCGCTCCGCGGGCTCGGAGCCCGCTGACTCCATTTCCGGCACGACCGTCGAGGCGATGGCCGAGGTCGGAGTCGACCTCTCGCATGAGTTCCCAAAGCCGCTGACCGACGACGCTGTTCGCGCGGCTGATGCGGTGATCACGATGGGATGCGGCGATGCGTGTCCGATCTATCCCGGGAAGCGCTACGAGGACTGGGAGCTCGAGGATCCGAAGGGGAAGGACATCGAGACGGTGCGCCGCATCCGCGACGAGATCGAGGACCGAGTAAGGACGCTACTGAGCGAGCTGAACCCCGCCTGACGTGCCCGCTCAGCGCTGTGGCGGCTTCCAGTCGGCCATTGTCGTGTGGCCGCGTCCCGCGTGGTCGAACCCGAGCAGATCCCCCATGGGGTTCTTGCGGTCGCCATGGTGGTAGGCGCGCACCTCGGCGATCTTCCCGTCCTCGAGCCGGAACCATTCGGTGCCGCGGTTCAGCCGCTGCTCGCCCGACTTCGGGTCGCGCCAGGTCATCGTCCACTCGATCACGGCCTCGTCGCCGGACTCGATTCCGTGCTCGTACCACCACTGGCCGTCGATGGTCTCGACGCCCCAGCGCGCGTTCTCGGCGATCTCACGCCCGTGGTGCGGGCCGAGCCGTGTGTAGTAGTGGGTCGCGTCGTCCGTGAAGTGCGAGGCGACGAGGTCGGCGTCGCCGGTGTTCAGCGCCTCGTAGTAGGAGCGGATGTGGTCGAGGTGTGACAATGCCCGGGTGACTCTACCTCCGGGTCCCCGTGTTCCCGCCGTGGTCAACGGGTTCCGCTTTGCCCGTCGCCCGCTCGACGTGTTGCTCGACTGGCATCGCCGCTACGGCGACGTCTTCACGGTCCGCCTGCCGGTCTTCGGCACCGGCGTCTACGTCGCCAACCCCGCCGAAATCCGCGGCCTCTTCACCGGTGATCAGTCGGCGCTGCTCGCCGGGGAGGCGAACTCGCCGCTCTCACCCGTGCTTGGTCCGAACTCGGTGCTGGTGCTTGACGGTCCCGAGCACCTGCGCCAAAGACGGTTGCTGCTGCCGCCGTTCCAGGGTTCCGCCGTCGTTGCCTTCCGGGAGGTGATTCGCGAGGTGGCAGAGGCCGAGGTCGCGCGGTGGCCGCTCGACGTCCCCTTTCCGATCCGCGACCGCATGCGCACGCTCACCTTCGATGTCATCTGCCGTGCGGTCTTCGGGGTCACCGAGCCGCGCCGCGTCGAGCAGCTCCGCGCCGCGTTAATGGCCGTGGTCGACACGTCCTGGGCGTTCTTCTTCCCCCAGTTCCTGCAACGCGACTTCGGCGCGTGGAGCCCGTGGGGCAGGCTTCAGAGGCGACTTGCCGCCGCCGATGCGCTGCTCTACGAGGAGATCTCACTCCGCCGCGACGCGCCCGACCTCGACGAGCGCACAGACGTCCTCTCGCTGCTGCTCCGGGCCCGCGATGAGGAGGGGAACGCGATGAGCGACGCGGAGCTGCGCGACGAGCTGATGACGATGCTCGCCGCCGGACACGAGACCACCGCGACCGGGCTCGCCTTCGCCTTCGACCTGCTGCTGCGCAACCCGCGCCCGCTGGCCCGGCTGCGCGAGGAGCTGGAGAATGGCGGCGACGATTACCTGAACGCGGTCGCGACCGAGAGCCTGCGCCTGCGGCCGGTGATCGACGCCGCCGAGCGAACGCTTGCCGAGCCGCGTGTCGTTGCCGGCTGGGAGCTGCCCGCGGGCATTCGGGTCTATCCAGGCATCGCGCTGGTGCACATGCGCGAAGACCTCTATCCGCGGGCCACCGAGTTCCGGCCCGAGCGCTTCCTCGAGGAGGAGGCCGAGTCCTACTCCTGGCTTCCCTTCGGTGGCGGCATCCGCCGCTGCATCGGTGCCGCGCTCGCCCAGGCCGAGATGGCGGAGGTGATCCGGATCGTCGTCACCAGCGTCGAGATGCGAGCCGCGCGGCCGCAGCCGGACCCGATCGTGCTGCGAGGGATCACCGTCGCTCCGAAGCACGGGACGCCGGTGGTCGTCGAGCGGCGCCTGGACCGGGCCAGGCCTACGGCGACGGAAGCCGCGCTTGCCGTCTAGCGAATGTGCACGCCTGAGATCGCGCGGCTGATCACCAGCCGCTGGATCTCCGAGGTGCCCTCGAAGATCGTGTAGATCTTCGCGTCGCGGTGCATGCGCTCGACGGGGAACTCGCGGGTGTAGCCGTTGCCACCGAGGATCTGGATCGCTCGCTCGGTCGCCCACACCGCGACCTCGCCGGCCTTCAGCTTCGACATCGAGCCCTCGGCGTTGTTGAAGTCGTGGCCGTTGCGGCCCATCCACGAGGCGCGCCACACGAGCAGCCGCGCGGCGTCGATCTCCATCTTCATGTCGGCGAGGGTGAACGCGATCGCCTGGTTCTCGATGATCGCGCGCCCGAACTGCTGCCGCTCCTTGGCGTAGTCCAGCGCGTACTCGTACGCCGCGCGAGCGATGCCCAACGCCTGTGCTCCGACGGTCGGACGCGAGACCTCGAAAGTGCGCATCGCCGCCTGGCCGCGTGAGCTCTCGCCCTCGCGTGCCTTGGCGAGGCGCTCGTCCAGCTTCTCCTTGCCGCCGAGCACGCAGCTCGCCGGAATCCGGCAGTCGTCGAGGTGGACGTCGGCGGTGTGCGAGGCGCGGATGCCGTGCTTCTTCACCTTCGCGCCCTGCTCGCAGCCCTTCGTCCCCGGTGGGATCACGAACCCGGCGTGCCCGCGCGAGCCCAGCTCACGGTCAACCGAGGCGATCACGACGTGGACGTCGGCAATTCCGCCGTTGGTGGCCCACGCCTTCTGGCCGTTGATCACCCACTCGTCGGTTTTCTCGTCGTACTTGGCGGTCGTGCGGATCGCCGAAACGTCCGAGCCCGCGTCGGGCTCCGACGAGCAGAACGAGGCGACCTTCGGGTCGTCCGGCGTTCCGAAGCACTGCGGCACCCACTCGAGCAGCTGTTCCGGCGTGCCGGAGGAGTAGATCGCCGCGACGGCGAGCGAGGTGCCGAAGATCGACATCCCGATTCCGGCGTCGCCCCAGAAGAGCTCTTCGTTGACCAGCGGCAACGCCAGCCCCGAGGGGTCTGTCCAGAACTGCGCCAGCGCCTCGAACCCGTAGAGGCCGATTTTCGCCGCCTCCTGGATGATCGGCCAGGGCGTTTCCTCCCGCTCGTCCCACTCGGCGGCGGCCGGGCGGATCACCTTCTCGGCGAACCCGTGCGCCCAGTCGCGGATCTCCTTCTGGTCGTCGGAGAGCTCCATCGAGAAGTTCGACTGGCCCATCTGGAACCCCATCTGCTCCGCCGCCTGGTCTGCGGCCTGCGTGGCGGTGTCGGTCGCCATGGCTCGTGCCTCGCTCCTTCGTCTCTCGCCCGCGGTCAGGCGGGCGCTCCCGGCGTCGCCGATTGGCCGCTGCCGGGGATCGTGAACAGGCTCGTGATCTGGGCGGCGAACATCATGTCGCCCTCGATCTTCAGCTTCCCGGCCATGAACAGCATCGGCCCGGCGGCGTTGCCGCTGACCAGGCGAAGGAAGTCGACCGGCCCGATCGTGAAAGCGACACGGGGGTCCTGCGTTCCCTCGTCGTTCACCGTCACCGCGCCTTCCTTGATCACGGCCTCGTAGACGTCCTCGCCACCATCCGGGCGGTCGGTGATCTTGAAGTGGACGACCGCATCGACATTCTTGGCGGCGTCGGAGTTGACGTGCTCGGTCATGCGGCGAAAGATCTCGTCGAGGACGTTCTTGCGGTTCTCCGCGTTCTGCATCCCCTCGGCGAGCATTTCGTCGCTCGCACCGGCGACCAGGGCGGCGAGCTGGTCCGGGTCGACGTCGCCGAGGGCGCCCGCGTCGGCGACCGCGGCCGCGGCGTCGGGGGTCGGCTCGGCGTCGGTGGTCTCGGTGTCGGTGCCGTTCTCGGCGTCGGTCATTGAAGCCTCCTGAAAGGGTCTAGTTGCTACCAACAGTAGGAAAAAGCTACCATAGGTAGGAAGTGAGTGTGCCGAGGGCGACAGGGACGGATCTGAAAAGCGGCGGGCCACGCTCCAGGGCCGAGCACCTCGGACCCGAGCGGCGGCGGCCGATGGTGCTCGATGCGGCCTTCGAGCTCTTCCTCGTCGGCGGTTACGAAGGCACCTCGATGGATGCGATCGCAGAGGCGGCCGGCGTTACGAAGCCTGTGGTCTACGACTGCTTCCCGAGCAAGCAGGAGCTGTTCAACGCCCTGCTTCGCCGTGAGGAGGAGCGAGTCCTCAGCGAGATCACCGAGGCACTGGCGAGCGTCAGCGACCTCAGCGATCCGGAGGCCACCCTGGTCGAGGGGATGACGGCCTTCCTGCGGACCGTGGCCGACTCACCGCAGGCCTACCGCGTGATCTTCCTCGGCGAGGGTGCCGGCAACGCCGCGGTGACCCGGCGCGTGCAGCGCGGCCGCGAGCAGCAGGTGGAGGCCGTGGCTGTCCTCGCCCGCACGTGGCTTTCGCAGAGCAGCGCGGGAGAGGATCCCGACCTGGTCGACGCCGAGGCGCGGTTGGTCGGCCAGGTTGTCGTCAGTCTCGGCGAGGCGGGTGCGCGGCTGCTGCTGGCCGACCCCGACCACTGGACCCCCGAGTCGCTCGGATCGACGTTGGGCCGGCTCGCCGCGCGCGGGCAGGAGGCGCTGTAGCGGTCAGTACGAGCGCGGGAGGCCGAGCGAGTGCTCGGCGACGTAGTTGAGGATCATCTCGCGCGAGACCGGCGCGGTGCGGGCCAAGCGGACGCCCCAGTAGAGGTCGGCCAGGCCGTACTCGAGCGCGAAGCCGTTGCCGCCGTGCGTTTGGATCGCCTGGTCGACACACTTGATCGCCGCCTCGGCGGCGGCGTACTTGGCCATATTTGCCACCTCGCCGGCCGGCGCGCCGGCGTCGTATAGCGCGGCCGCCTTCTGCGTCATCAGCCGCGCCAGCTCATGCTCGATCTTTGCCTGCGCCAGTGGGTGCGAGAGCCCCTGGTGGGCGCCGATCGGCTGGGACCAGACAACGCGCTCTCGTGCGTACGCGGACGCGAGGTCGAGCGCCAGCCGGGCCGCGCCGTTGGAGAACGCGGCGCCCATGATCCGCTCCGGGTTCAGGCCGTCGAAGGCGGCCTTCAGTCCCACCTGCTCGGACTCGCCGACCAAGCGATCGGCCGGCACCTCGACGTCGTCGAAGTGAAGCTCCCACTGCTTGTCCGGGGCGCGCAGGGCGGTGGGGATGTGCTGGCGCTCCAAGCCCGGAGCGTCGGAGTCCACAAGCAGCAGCAGCGGCAGACCGAGCGAGCCGTCGTCCTCGCGCTTTCGGGCGATGACGAGGATCGCCTGCGAGTCCTCGACCGCGGAGATGTACTGCTTCGTCCCGCGGAGGGCGTAGCCACCGTTCGATCTCCGGGCGGCGGTGGAGATGTTGTGCGAGTTCGAGCCAGCGCCGGGCTCGGTGATCGCGAACGCGACGCGGGTGGCGCCAGAGGCGATCCCCGGCAGCCAGTCGCGCCTCTGGTCGTCGGTCCCGTGCCGGGTCAGGATCGAGCCGACGATCGCGGGGGAGACGACCATCATCAGCAGCGAGCAGCCGGCGGCGGAGATCTCCTCGGCGATCGCCTGCAGCGACGACATCCCCTGCCCGCCGCCGCCGTACTGCTCGGGGATGTTGACGCCGATGTAGCCCTTCTCGCCGAGCGCGTTCCAGAGCTCGGTCGGCGGGCGGTCGGCGTCGGTGCACTCGCGCATGTACTTCGGCCCGAAGTCGGCGCAGATCGAGCGCACCGCCTCGCGCATCAGCCGCTCCTCGTCGCTCGGAACGAGCGCCAGCGACGCCTTCTCGGCAAGCGCCTCAGACATGGTCGACGAACAGGTCGACGACGAGCTCGGCGTCGCTGTCTCCGTAGGAGTAGTCCGAGAGGTCGGTCACCCCTTCCTCCGCCAGCACGTCCTCGCAGAGGTAGAAGTTGCCGGTCGCCTCGCGGCTCGGGCGGGTAAGGACGGCGTACGCCGCGTTGGCATAGATCTCGGGCTTTCGCGAGCGCGCCATCGCCTCGTCGCCGCCGAGCAGATTCTGGACCGCTGCGGTAGCGATGATCGTCCGCGGCCACAGCGAGTTGAAGGCGATTCCGTCGTCGCGGAACTCCTCCGCCATCCCGAGGGTGCAGAGGCTCATCCCGTACTTGGCAATTGTGTAGGCGACGTGGTTTCGCGCCCACTTCGGGTCGAGGCTGATCGGCGGCGACAGGGTCAGCACGTGCGGGTTCTCGGCCTTCTTGAGATGGGGAATGCAGGCCTGCGAGACGACGAAGGTCCCGCGGGTGTTGATGTCCTGCATCAGGTCGTAGCGCTTCATCTCCGTGGCCTCGGTGCCGGTGACCGCGATCGCGCTGGCGTTGTTGACGCAGACGTCGATGCCGCCGAAGCGCCCGACCGCCTCGGCCACCGCCTCGGCGACTCGCGCGTCGTCGCGGATGTCACCGACGATCGGCAGCGCTTCGCCTCCGGCCTCGTTGATCGCCTGCGCCGCGGTGTGGATCGTCCCTTCCAGCTTCGGGTGCGGCTGGTCGGTTTTCGCGATCAGCGCCACATTGGCGCCGTCGCGCGCCGCCCGCAGCGCGATCTCGAGCCCGATCCCGCGGCTCCCGCCCGATATGAACAGCGTTTTGCCGGCGAGGCTCATATCCCGTAGGACTTGCCGATCACGTCGAGCATGATCTCGTCTGTGCCGGCTCCGATCCGGTTCAGGCGCACGTCGCGGTAGGCGCGCTCGATCTCGTACTCCTTCATGTAGCCGTAGCCGCCGAAGATCTGCACGCACTCGTCGGCGACCTCGCACGCGACCCGCGAGGCGAACAGCTTCGCGATCGTGATCTCGCGCACCGGGTACTCGCCGTTGGCAAACCGCCACGCGGTTGCGTAGGTGAGCTGCTTCGCGGCCTCGGTCTTCGTCGCCATCTCGGCGAACTTGTGGCGGATCGCCTGGAACTTGCCGATCGGGCGCCCGAACGCCTCCCGTTCCTTGGCGTACTCGAGCGTGCGCTCGAACATCCGCTCGCAGGAGGCCACACAGCCGGCGGCCGAGACCAGCCGCTCGCCCTGAAGCTCCCAGGCGATGTGGTAGAAGCCCTTGCCCTCCTCGCCCAGCATGTTCTCCGCCGGCACGCGGACGTCCTCGAACGAGAGCTCACCGGTGTCGGAGGAGTGCATGCCCATCTTCTCCAGCCGCCGCGAGACGCTGAAGCCGGGGACGTGATTGCCGTCGTCGTCTCGGAGGTCGACCACGAACAGCGTGATTCCGTCGTGCGCCTTCGAGGGGTCCGTCTTCGTCACCAGGACGATGAAGTGGGCCCGCGGGCCGTTGGTGATGAATGTCTTCGAGCCGTTGATCACGTACTCGTCGCCGTCGCGGATCGCGGTCGTGCGGATGCCGGCGACGTCAGAGCCGGCGCCGGGCTCGGTGATCCCGAGGCAGGCGATCTTCTCCCCCTTGATTCCCGGGACGAGGTAGCGCTGCTTTGTCTCCTCGCGGCCGAGCAGGTGGACCGGCGGCAGCGCCATGTCGGTCTGGACGGCGAAGCCCATGTTCGTGCCGCCCGAGCCCGAGTGGCTCATGCACTCGGCGCGGACAAGCGAGTAGAAGTAGTCGCCGCCCTGGCCGCCGTACTTCTCGGGGAAGCAAAGGCCGAGGAACCCGAGCTCGCCGGCGCGGCGCATCGCCTCGTCGGGCCACAGCGTCTCCTCCCATTCGTTGCGGTGTGGCCGCAGCTCCTTTTGAACCCAGGAGCGCATCGACTCGCGAAGGTCCTCGTGCTCGTCGGTGAAGATGAAGTGCCGGCGCCCGCCACCGAAGTCCGGCTTCAGGACCTTCTCGCTCGTCGCTGCCTCCATTTGGGGTTCCTCTCATTCGGTTTTCAGGCGTGGTGCGTTCCGCGGAACGCAGAAAGTAAACAGTAATACTTTCTACTGTTGAATGCTGCTAGGGTGCGCGAAATGGCTTACGAGCAACTCCTGTACGAGGTCAAAGACGGGGTCGCTACGGTCACTCTGAACCGCCCCGAACAGCGCAACGCGCTTTCGGGAGAGCTCCTGACCGAGCTCGTCGACGCGGTCAAGCGGGTTCGCGAGGACACGGAGGTGCGCGCGATGGTGCTCACGGGAGCGGGGGACAAGGCCTTCTGCGCCGGCGCCGATCTGGGCGGGTTCGCGGCCGATGCCCCGCTGGTTCAGAAGCACTTCGCGACTGATCTCTTCCTCGAGTTCTTTCGCCTGATGCCGCGGCTGGGGAAGCCGTCGCTTTGCGCCGCGAACGGCCACGTGCTCGCCGGCGGCATGGGGCTGGCGCTCAGTTGCGACCTCGTGATCGCCAAGGAGGGCGCGACATTCGGCACGCCCGAGATCAACATCGGCGCCTTCCCCTACATGATCATGTCGATCATCTACCGCAACGTCCCGCGCAAGAAGGTGAACGAGATGATCCTTCTCGGCGAGCGGCTGAGCGCCGAGGAGGCGGTGGAGTACGGGCTCGCAAACAAGGTCGTCGCGGCCGACGAGTTCCAGGCGGCGGTCGACGAGTGGGCCGCGAAGCTCGCCTCCAAGAGCCCGATCCTGATGCGCCTCGGCCACGACGCGATGTACCGCCAACAGGACATGGCGCTGGACGACGCGCTCGAATACCTGCGCTCGCAGCTCTCGCTGACCTTCTCGACCGAGGACATCCTCGAGGGCGTGCAGGCCTTCTTCGAGAAGCGCGAGCCGAACTGGAAAGGACGCTAGATGGGTGAGACCACCGAGGAGAATCGACCCGCACCTGACCCGGCCGAACCGGACGCGGGAGCAAGCCCCGCGAGATCTCCAGTGGTGTCTGGCGCGGGGCTTGCGGGAGCAGAGGATTCGGCCGGTGGTGGTATGAAGGGGCTGGTCGACGACCTCCACGAGCGGAGAGAGGAGGCGAAGCTCGGCGGCGGCGAGGAGAAGATCGCCAAGCAGCACGCGAGCGGCAAGCTGACCGCCCGCGAGCGCATCGACCTGCTCGTCGACCCGGGGACGTTCGTCGAGATGGGCATCCATGCGGGACCGCACTTCTCGCAGCGCTCGATGGAAGGCAAGGAGGCCGCCGCCGACGGCGTGGTCACCGGGTGGGGCGACGTCGACGGTCGCCGCTGCGCGATCGCGGCTTACGACTTCACGGTTATGGCCGGGTCGATGGGAATGACCGGCGAGATGAAGGTCGGCCGGATGCGGGACATGGCGCTGACGCAGCGGATGCCGATGATCTGGCTGCTCGATTCCGCCGGAGCGCGGATCCAGGAGGCCTCGGGCGGGCTGTTCGCCGGCTCGGGTCACCTCTTCCGCGAGGAGGTGACGATGTCGGGTGTGGTGCCGTTGGTCGCGGCGATGCTGGGACCGTGCGCGGCGGGGACCGCGTACATCCCGGGGCTCTCCGACTTCGTCCCGATGGTCGTCGGCCACGGCGCGATGGCGCTCGCCGGGCCGCATCTGACGAAGGCGGTGACGGGCGAGGAGATCTCGATGGAGGACCTCGGCGGGGCGAAGGTCCACTGCCGCAAGTCGGGAGTCGGCGACCTCGAGGTTGAGGACGACCGCGAATGCATCGAGGTCGTCAAGACCTACCTGTCGTTCTTCCCCTCCAACTGCGAGCAGAAGCCGCCGCTGAAGCCGACCTCGGACCCCGACGATCGGATGTCGGAGAAGCTGCTGGAGATCGTTCCCGAGTCCAACCGCCAGCCGTACGACATGTACGAGGTGATCCGGGAAATCGTCGACGACGGCGAGTACTTCGACATCAAGCCGAAGTTCGCGAAGACGCTGATCACGTGCCTGGCGCGCTTCGGCGGCCAGCCGGTCGGCATCGTCGCCAACCAGCCGAAGCAGCTCGGCGGCATCCTCGAGAACGACTCAGCCGACAAAGCGGCCAGGTTCGTGAACCTGTGCGACGCCTTCAGCATCCCCCTCGTCTTCCTCCAGGACGTGCCGGGGTTCATGGTCGGCTCGAAGGTCGAGCACGCCGGAATCATCCGCCACGGGGCGAAGATGCTGTACGCGGTCAGCCGGGCGACCGTGCCGAAGGTGACGGTGGTGATCCGCAAGGCCTATGGCGCCGGCTACTACGTGATGAATGGAAAGGCTTACGAGCCCGACCTATTGGTCGCGTGGCCGACCGCGGAGATTTCGGTGATGGGCGCGGAGGGCGCGGTGAACATCATCGGCCGCTCGGCGATCGAGGCGTCGGACGACCCCGAGAAGACGCGCGAGGAGATGCTGGAGGCGGTCCGCAAGCAGATCGACGTGTACATCCCGGCCCACAACGCGATGATCGACGACGTCATCGACCCCCGCGAGACCCGCCCGACGATCATCCGCGGGCTGCGGATGGCGAAGGACAAGCGCGTCGAGCGTCCGTGGCGCAAGCACGGAGTGATGCCGGTGTGAGCGTAGGCGAGCGCCTCGCCGCGGCATCGAACCGGTTGACCGACGGCGTTCGCCACAGGCGCGCGATCGAAGCGGCCGAAGGCGAAGCGACCGCTCACGGGTTCGGCGGGCTCACCGGCCGCAAGTACGCGTTGGTGATCACCTACCGTGCGTCCGGCGAGCCGATCCCAACACCGGTTTGGTTCGGGGTGGCCGAGGGCAAGCTCTACTTCCGAAGCGAGGCCAGCGTTGGGAAGGTCCGGCGCATCCGCAGTAACGGCCGGGCGAGAGTGGCGCCCTGCGACGCGCGAGGCAAGCCATTGGGAGCGGTAACGGATTGCACCGCCCGCATCGTCTCTCCCGACGAAGAAGCAGTTGCTGAGCAGGCCCTTAGGGACAACTACGGCCTCGGCCGCAAGCTCTACGAGGGGGTGGCCATGAACATCGGCCCCGAAGCTGTCTACGTGGAGGTGACGCCGGCATGAGCCGATTCGAGGATCCCGTGATCATCAGCTGCTCGATCTCGGGCGCGATCGCCAACCGCGAACAGTGCCCGGCGATCCCCTACACGCCCGAGGAGTACGCGACCGAGGCGCGCCGGGCCGTCGACGAGGGGGCATCTCAGATTCACATCCACGCTCGCACCCCTGACGGCGTGCCGAGCTACGAGATCGAGGACTTCCGCGCGATCACCGAGGCGATCCTGGCCGAGGTCGACGACGTGATCGTCAACTACTCCACCGGCGCGATCGGGGTCCCGATGGAGAAGCGGATCGCGTACCTGCGCGAGCTTCGCCCCGACGTCGCGGCGCTGAACATGAGCTCGATGAACTACGCCAAGTACTCGCGGCGGCGCAAGGACTTCGTCTTCAAGGCCGTGTTCGAGAACTCCTTCGACACGATCATCCAGTTCATCGAGGCGATGAACGAGCTCGGGATCCAGCCCGAGCACGAGTGCTTCGACGCCGGCCACGTCGCCAACCTGGACCCGCTGCTGGACATGGGACTGCTCAGCCCGCCGCTTCAGATCTCCCTCGTGATGGGAGTGACCGGAGGCATCCGGCCGACGCCTCGCAATGTCACGTTCATGTCCGACCAGATCCCAGGCGGCGCGGAGGGCGCGAACAACTGGCAGGTGATCGGCGTCTCGCGCGACCAGTGGAAGCTGCTCGCCGCCTCGCTCGACCTCGGCGGCAACGTCCGCGCCGGGCTCGAAGACAACCTCTATCTGCCGAACGGCGACATGGCGCGCTCCAACGGCGATCTGATCGCCAAGGCACGGCAGATGGCGGAGGACATCGGCCGCCGCGCTGCTACCGTCGCCGAGTCCCGCGAGCTCCTCGGGCTAAAGAAGCGGGTGGCTGCATGAGCGAGCTGCCTCTGTCAGACGTCAAGGTGCTCGATCTCAGCCGGCTGCTTCCGGGTGGCTTCTGCTCTCAGCTCCTCGCCGACTTCGGCGCAGACGTGGTCAAGGTCGAGGACACCGGGATGGGGGACTACGTGCGCTGGGCGCCTCCCTACTACGGCGACGAGGAGCACCAGGGGCTCGGCACCCGCTCGGCGCTGTACCTGGCGCTGAACCGAAACAAGCGCTCGATCCGGCTTGACCTGAAGTCCGAGGGTGGTAAGGACGCCCTGTTGCGGATCGTCCGCGACTTCGACATCGTGCTCGAGAGCTACCGCCCGGGCGTGCTCGACCGCCTCGGCGTCGGCTACGAGCGGATGAAGGAGGAAAACCCCGCGATCGTCTACTGCGCGATCACCGGTTACGGCCAGACCGGGCCGAACACTCGGCGCGCCGGGCACGACATGAACTACCTCGGGCTGATCGGCCTGCTCGGCTTGACCGGCGAGGCCGACGGCCCACCGATCCAATCGGCGGGTCAGATCGCCGACTTGGGAGGCGGAGCGCTGATGGGCGCCTTCGGGATCCTGGCGGCGCTGCACGAGGCCAAGCGCTCGGGCGAGGGCCAGTTCGTCGACGTATCGATGGCCGACGGTTCGCTCGCCTGGCTGGCGATGGTCGCCGGCGCCTACCTGTGCGACGGCCAGGTGCCGAAGCGCGGCGAGGGCCAGCTGACAGGCAAGTTCGTCTGTTACCTGCCGTACGAGGCGAAGGACGGCTACATCACGATGGGGGCGCTGGAGCCGCAGTTCTGGGCCAGCTTCTGCCGCGGGGTGGACCGCGAGGACCTGATTGCGAAGCAGTTCGACGAAGCCGGCTCGGAGGCCTGGGCCGAGATCGCCGAGGTCTTCCGCTCGAAGACGCGCGCCGAGTGGAAGGCGTTCAACGACGAGCACGACGGGATGATCGAGCCGGTGCTCGACGTCGACGAGGCGCTCGACTCCGAGCTGGTGAAGGAGCGGGAGATGGTGGTCGAGTGGGAGCAGCCCGGGCTCGGCCCGGTGCGCCAGCTCGGCGTCCCGGTGAAGCTGTCACGCACGCCGGGGACAGTGCATATGCCGGCGCCGGCGTTGGGCGAGCACACGCGCGAGGTGCTCGAATCCGCCGGGCTGACGGCCGAGGAGATCGACGCACTCCTGGAATCGGGCGCGGCGGCCGGTCCGGCAGCCGAAGCCCAGCAGCACTCGTTCATGGGCTGAACGTGGCGGCACAGCCCGACACCGCGCTGCTGAAGATCTCGGAGCTCGCCGAAGCCGCCGACGTGCCGGTCGCCACGGTGCGCCACTACCTACGTGAGGGCCTGCTCCCGGAGCCGGTGAAGACGAGCCGCAATATGGCCTACTACCCGCCCGAGTTCGCGGGGCGGATCAAGCTGATCAAGCAGCTCCAGGAGGAGCGCTTTCTGCCGCTGAAGGTGATCCGCGAGCTGCTTGACTCCGGCAACGGCGACCCCGAGCGCCTGCGCGACCTGGTCGAGCTGGAGGACAGGATTCTCGAGCGCGCGGCAGCCGGCGAACGCGAACGCGTTCCGGTCGACGAGATCGAGGCCCGCTACGAGGTCCCGCGTGAGGTGCTGGCAAGGCTGGAAGAGCTCGGAGTCCTGACGCCGACCGAAGAGGGCTATTCGCCGTCGGACATCCAGATCGTCGAGGCGATGAGCCGCTTCCGCGCCGGCGGCTACGACGAATCGATCGGCTTCACCGTCTACGACACCCTGCGCTACAAGCAGGCGATGGAGACGCTTGCGGCCGAGGAGGTGCGGCTGCTGACCGAGCGCCTGACCGGAATGGAGCCTGACCGCGTGGTCGAGCTGATCGAGGCGGGGACCGGCCCGCTCAACGAGCTGCTCTCGGCGCTGCGCACGAAGGCGCTGGTCGCGGAGCTCGAGCGCCTGCGCGAGAGTCGCCTGGCTGGCTGACCTTCACCTCGTAGCCTCCGCGCCCTCGATCCGAATCCGATGCTGATCTCCTGGCTGCTCTTCCCGCTGCTCCTGCTCGCGCTCGCCTGTGGGCTCGGGCTGCTTGTCGACCGGATATCTGGCGGCCGGATGCCCGGCGCGTTGGTCGCCGGCACCGGGATCGCCGCGCTCATCGTGCTCGGTCAGTTCACGACGTTGCTGGACGCGACCGCCGAGGCGACGGTGCCCGTGGCCGTCGTTGCGGCCCTGATCGGGTTTGGGCTGGGTAGGGAGAGGCTGCGAACGGCATCGGCGGAGCCCTGGCCGATCGCGGCTGCATTGGGCGTCTACCTCATGTACGCGGCACCAATCGTGTTGTCGGGCGAGGCGAGCTTCGCCGGCTTCATCAAGCTCGACGACACCGCCACTTGGTTGGCGCTGACCGATCGCGTGATGGAGCACGGGCGCAGCCTGGATGGATTGCCGCTCTCGAGCTACGAGGCGACGCTCGACTTCAACCTCGCGGATGGCTACCCGATCGGGGTCTTCATCCCCCTCGGCGTCGGGGGGGCGCTGGTCGGTGAGGACATCGCGTGGCTGATCCAGCCGTACATGGCGCTGCTTGCCGCGTTGCTGACGCTGTCGATCGGGCAGCTGCTGAAGCCGTTGCTGGAGCGTGCGTGGCTGCGGGCGGTGGTGGCATTTCTTGCGGCCCAGTCGGCGCTGCTGCTCGGGTATGCGTTGTGGGGGGGAGTGAAGGAGGTTGCTGCCGCGATGCTGTTGGCGCTGGTCGCGGCGTTGGTGGTCGACGGGATAGCACCGAGAGAGGGGGATTCAGGCGGGAGAGTTGGCCCCGCGGATCGCCGGTTGGGGACTTACCGGCGCTATAGCCCCCTTAAGTCCCCAACGGTGCTCCCAGCGGCCGTCGCGAGCGCCGCGCTACTCGGTGTGCTCAGTCCCGGCGGAGCCGTTTGGGTCTTCCTTCCTCTCGGTGCGTCGTTCGTGCTGCTGCTTCGTCAGCGAGGCACAGCGGCCATTCGCACCGCAGCCACCTTCCTCGCCCTACTTGCTGTCTTTTGCGCCCCCCTCTTCGCCGGCGGCCGTCTGCTCCCGCCAACCTCCTCTCCGCTCACCGACGACAGCGCCAAAGGCAACCTGGTCGAGGTGCTCGACCCGCTGCAGGTCGCGGGCATCTGGTTCGAGGGTGACTTCAGGCTCCCGCCCGATTCGGAGCTCGCCGCATACCTGCTGATCGCAGCGCTCCTGTGCGTCGCCGTGATCGGCGCATGGTGCGCGTGGCGCCGAAAGGCGATTGGGTTGCTGCTGTGGCTGGGGGGTTCGCTGCTCGGCTTCGCCATGTTCACGCTCGTCGGCTCGCCGTGGGTGGCGGCGAAGGCGACGGCGATCGCATCCCCCGCCGTGCTCGCAATCGGGCTCGCGGGTGCCGCAGCGCTGATCGAAGCCGGTAGAAGGGGGGACGGCATCGGCAGACAGGCGCGAACGGTCGGATTCGCCGGCGCGATCGCGCTCGCGGCGCTCGGTGCATCGGTCCTGTGGTCTAACGCGCTCGCCTATCACGAGGTCCGGCTCGCGCCCCGTGAGCAGCTCGCGGAGCTGGAGCGGATCGGGGACCTGATCGCCGGCGAGGGCCCGGCGCTGATGACCGAGTATCTGCCCTACGGCGTCCGCCACTTCCTTCGCGATGCCGATCCCGAGGGTGTGTCCGAGCTGCGCCGACGCCGGATCGCGCTGCGCAGCGGCCGCACGGTGGAGAAGGGGGGATGGACGGACACCGACAGGATCGACCTCGACGACCTGCTCGTGTACGAAACGCTGGTACTGCGCCGCTCGCCGGAGCAGAGCCGGCCCCCGAGCCCGTACGAACGCGTCTTCAGCGGCACTCACTACGAGGTCTGGCAGCAGGTGGAGGGCCGCCCGGACCCGGTTTTGATCCTGCCGCTCGGGGACGGGCTGGATCCCGGCGGAGTGCCGCAATGCACAAGCGTGAGGGAGCTCGGCGAGGAGGCTGGTCCGGCGGGGGAGTTGGTAGCCGCCCCGGCGCCGGACGTCGTCGTCGCCGATCCGAGCGAGGCCGAATTGCCGCCCGATTGGCCGCGGGCCGGAAGCCGGGGCTTCGTGCTCGGTGAGTCGGGCTCGGCCACGTTTCCGATCGACGTTCGCACCGATGGCGAACACGGGGTGTGGTTGGCGGGCTCCGTCCAGGGCAAGGTTGAGGTGTCGATCGACGACGAGCCCGTGGGGTCGGTGCGCCACCAGCTCAACAACGCCGGGCTCTACATCGGCGTCGGCGAGGCCGACTTGGAACCGGGCGAGCACGAGTTGACGCTCAGCTACGAGGAGGGAGGCCTTTCCCCCGGCAGCGGAGGCCCGTCACCGGCGGTCGGCCCGCTGGTGCTGGCGGCGCCGGCCGGGGAGGCGCTGGTGAGAGTGCCGCCCGAAAGGGCCGGGCAGCTGTGCGGCCGTCGCTGGGACTGGATCGAAGCGATTCGCGACTAGCCCGGGGCGGCCCGCGCCGGAATGTTGTCCTCCACAAGCTGCTCGAGCACGTCCACCAGTTGTTGCGCGCCGGGCGGCACCTGGGTCTGATCGAAGCTCGATGACCTGCCCGCGTAGGCGATCTCGTACACGAAGCAGTCGGCGCAGCCGGTGTCCGGGGCCGCGCCGGGCTTCAGCTCGGCATCGTCGAGCGCCCGGGTGAGTCGGTCCAGCTCGGACGGCGTCAGCTCGAAGGCGCTGGAGGTGAGCTGGTCTCCCTGGCCGAGCTCCAGCGTGGCGTTTCCGTCCTCGTTAACACCAAGCTGCTCGTTGATTCCGGCGACGCCGCCGGTGCGCGTGTAGCCGACCAGCAGCGGGCCGTCGGGATCGGAATCCGTGGTCGTTGTGCTCTCGGCCACGATCGGCAGCTCGGGCTCGTCCTTCTCGCAGCCCGCCGCCGCAAGCGCCAGCAGCGCCGCCCCGATCAGGCACACAGCTTCGATCTTCATGCAAGAAACCTACGCGGGAGCGAAGCGCCCGTCACTTACGATCGACGTTGTGGAGCGCGGGAGCTTTCCTCGCAGCATCGGCGGTCCCGAGGGCGACGCCGCCCGGCGCCCGCTGCTGGCTCTCGTCGCCGGGCTCTCTGGAGCCGTGGTCGCGCTGCTGCTTGCCGCGGTCAGCGGGCCGCCATACCTGAGCTTTGACGACGTCAACCCCTGGATCATCGTCTTCGCGATCGCGCTGTTCGCGGCACTCTTTGCGACCCCGTTCGTGCTCGAGCGGCTGATGCGCGGCTCCCGTCAGGACAGCGAGAAGCGCTGGGAGCGCGCCCTGCTGCTGTGGGGGGCGGCGACGCTCGCAGTCGGTCTGCTGGCGGCGATCGTCGGAGCGGCGGGAGACTTCTCCAGCGACTCGCTGGCCGGAACATTCGGCGTCGTCGTCATCGGCGAGGCGGTCCTGGTTCTCGGGACGCTGATCGTCTGGATGCTCTCGGGCTGACGCCACAGACCTCCCAGATCCACGCCCACGGGACGCCTATAATCCTGATTGACTGGTCAGTCAATGTTGGCGGCCGCGGTACAGCTCAACTCGACGGAGGATCGGGATCGAAACTTGGAGGTGGCCGAGAGGCTGGTCCGCGCCGCCGCGGCGGCGGGAGCCGAGCTGATCGTGCTGCCCGAGAAGTGGACCGCGCTGGGCGCCCCCGAGGTGCTGGAGGCCGCGGCGGAGCCGCTCGACGGCCCGTCGATGGCCGCCGCCGGCTCGTGGGCACGTGAGCTCGGCGTCCATCTCGTTGCCGGCAGCTTCCCCGAGCGCGTCGAGGGCGAGGAGCGCGCGTTCAACACCTCGGCGCTGATCGACCCGCGCGGCGAGATCGTCGCCAGCTACCGCAAGATCCATATGTTCGACGTCGACGTCGGCGGGGTCGCCTACCGCGAGTCCGAGCACGAGCAGCCCGGCGATGAGACCGTGCTCGCGGAGATCTCGATCGGGTCCGAGAGCGTCCCGATCGGCCTCAGCGTCTGCTACGACCTCCGCTTTCCCGAGCTCTACCGGATCCTCGCCGTCGGCGGGGCATTGATCGTGTCTGTCCCCTCAGCGTTCACGCTCACGACCGGAAAGGACCACTGGGAGGTGCTGCTGCGGGCGCGGGCGATCGAGAACCAGGTCTTTGTCATCGCAGCCAACCAGATCGGCGACGCTTCCCCGCACTTCCGCTCCTACGGCCGCTCGATGATCGTCGATCCGTGGGGGATTGCGCTCGCAGTCGCTCCCGACGAGGAGTGCTTCGTGATCGCCGAGCTCGAGCTCGGCCGCCAGCAGCAGATACGCGCCTCCCTGCCGTCGCTGGCGAATCGCCGCCCGCAGGCGTATCGATGGCCCGACGGGGTGCCGGTCTGATGGCCAAGGCACCCCCAGTCGATCGCCGCCGGCAGATCCTCGACGCGGCGATCCACGTGTTCGCCCGCCAGGGCTTCAACAACTGCCGCGTCGCCGACATCGCCGACGAGGCGGGAGTCGCATACGGCCTCGTCTATCACTACTTCAAGTCCAAGGACGAGGTCCTGGACGAGCTGTTCACCGAGCGCTGGTCGCTGCTGCTGGCGGCGACCGAGGAGGTCGACGGCCGCGAGGGCGCCACGCCCCGCGACAAGCTGGCCGGGGTGGCCTCTTTCATCATCGACTCCTACCGGCACGAGCCGGACCTGATGAAGGTGATCATCGTCGACGTCACCCGCGCCGCCAACACCTTCGCCCGCACCCACCTCGCCGAGATCAACCGCGCCTACGAGATGATCGCCAAGATCGTCGCCGACGGCCAGCGCGCCGGCGCTTTCCGCGACGACGTCCCCCCGGAGTTCGCGGCGATGTGGTTCTACGGCGCGATCGAGCAGCTGCTCACCGGCTGGGTCTTCGAGTTGATCCCCGCCTCGGAAGAGGACGTCGAGCGCGCGAAGGAGATGGTCGTGGAGACCATCTGCGGCGGGCTCGAGAGCCGGCCGGGATCAGCCGGGGCGGCCTAGACCCCGTGTGGGAGTCGATCGCAGCCAGCAGGCGCCAGGACCGTGTGCTGCACGGGCTCGCGAAGGCCTTCGGTCTCGCGCTCGGTGCGCTGATGGCGCCGCTCTGGATGCTCGGTCAGCGGCTGCGCGAGCCGCTGGTGCGGTTTCTCGCGCGCACCGGCGAGCCGCCGGCGCTGCCGGTTCCCGCATCCGGCGAGCGCTCGATGGACGCGTTGATGGAGGAGCTCGAGGCGATCCCTTGCAAGCTCCGCCACCACCCCGGGGCGGACATCCGGATGATGCTCGCCGACGCCTCCTCGTTCGTCTTCGCCCAACAGCGGCGGGCGGTCGAGCTCGGCTACGCCTACCCGAGTCAGTTCAGCGACCACGTCTTCGAAGGCGCCGACGGAGAGAGGATCGCTGCCTCGATCGCTCTTCACGAGACCCCGCGCCCCGGCTTGGTCCTCGCCCACGGCGTCTTCTCCTCTCGCCGTTTCGACTACATCCGCAAGATCGCGGTTCGCGCCTATTACGAGTGGGGCTTCAACGTCGCCGCGGTCGACCTGCGCAGCTTCGGCCTCACCGAGCTGACCAGCGACGCGCCAACGACGGTGGGCTGGAAGGAGGGGGAGGACCTGATCGCCTGCGGGCTCTATCTGAAGCAGCTCGGCGCAACCAGCGTCGGCGCCCTCGGAATCTCTCTCGGGGGCTCGTCGGTGCTGGCGGCCAGCCACCCCGAGGGGGCCGAGGAGGCGCTGGACGGGGGCGTCCTCGCGATCTGCCCGCCCGGCAACCCCCGCGCGGTTGCGGAGCGGATGGGGAGAAAATCACTCCAGGGCAGGCCTGACGCGCCGGCCTTCCTCGGCTTTCGGGCGATGCTGAACTCGCGCGTCAACAACCGCCGCTGGCCGGCGGAGGTTCGGAGCTTCACCGATCCCGTGCGACTGCTGTCCGCGCCCTACTACGGCGTCTCGGAGGACGAGATCTGGGAGCGCGCGGCGGCCGCGAAGCAGATTCACCAGGCCCGCGTCCCGGTGCTCGTGATCCATGCACAGGACGATTGGCTGATCCCGGTCTCGAACGCGCAAGCGATCGCCGAGCGTGCTAAAGGAAACGACCTCGTCCGCGTGTGGATCGTTCCCGGCGGTGGTCACGGTGCCTTCGACCTCGTCGACCCCGAATGGACCTGGCGCGTCTATCGCGGCTTCCTCGAACGCTGGGCGCGCTACCGGCAAGCGGGCCATGATGTTTACTCCCAGCACTCCGACGGGCAAAAGCAATCTGCAGGAGCGAAAAGCGGCTGAGAAAATGGACAACGAAGTCGTCAGAAGACTGATGTGGTCGGGCCTGGTGGCCGGCATTGGCGCGCTCGCGAGCCTGGTTGCGCACCGCGTCGCGGCGGCGATCTGGATGCGGCTCTTCAACGAGGAGCCACCGGAGTGATCCGGGACCCTTCCCGGCACGGAGCCCACGTTGCCTGACGACTACGGTCGCAACTCGGAGCAGCAACCCGGCGTCGCCGAGCTGGTCGTCGAGGTCTCCGAGAAGACCACGCTTCTGATTCGCGAGGAAATCGAGCTCGCCAAGGCGGAGGTCTCCCAGAAGGTCAACCAGCTGGTTCGGGGCTCGGTGGTCGGGATCGCCGCGGGGGTCTTCCTGCTGCTGTTCCTGGCGATGCTCATGCACGCCATGGCGTGGCTGCTGAACGAGCTCTTCTTCGAGGACGAGGTCTGGCTCGGCTTCCTGGTCGAGGCGCTCTTCTGGCTCCTGATGGCGGGCGTGGCGGGCCTGATCGCCTACCGCTCCTTCCAGAAGGGAGCGCCGCCGATTCCGGAGATGGCGATCGAGGAGGCGAGGCTGGCACGCGAGACCTTCGGTGGTGGCCCCACGCCCGTCCTCGACGAGGTCGAGGGCGCTGCCGACTGGGCACGTGAGAAGACGCCGGGCGGAGGCGGGAGCAAGGATTGACCGCGGGCGAGGTTCAGCCGACCAGGCCGCCGCTGCCCACGTCCGGCCCGGGAGCACCAGGGCGCACTCCGCTCGAGATCCGAGCGGATATCGAGCGCACCCGGGAAGAGCTCGGCAGTTCGGTCGAGATGCTTCGGACCAAGGTCGGCGAGCTCACCGACTGGCGCCGCCAGATCCGCGAGCACCAGACCCAGATCGTCACCGGCGCCGCCGTCGCTGGCTTTCTAGTCGGCGGCTACCTGGCGCTCAGGCGCCGCCGCCGCCGCTCCTAGATGACCCCCACCCGAACCTGGGCCGCGGCGATGATCGTCGTCTTCGCCCTGGCGCTGTCTGTTGCTGCATGCGGTGGTGACGACGACGGGGGCGACGGCGAGAGCGACGCCGCCGAGACGCAGGCGGCGACATCGCCGTTCGACCGCGACGCCTGCGAGCTGCTCACCGAGGCCGAGGTCGAGCAGGCCCTCGGCGAACCCGTCGAGGGAGAGTTCACGGAGGGAGACGAGTCGACGAGCACCCCCGGCCAATGCAACTGGGCGAAGGGCGACAACCCCGTGAATCTGGCGGATCCTTCGCAGACGCCGTCGGCGATCACCCTGCTGCTGGGCGACCCGCAGATCTTCGACAACAGCCGCATCCTGGCCGAGGACGGCGACGACTACGAGGCTCTCGACGGCGTCGGCGACGATGCCTATGCCGGAAACGGAGTGGGCGGCGTCCGGATCGCGGACGCGGGCATCACGGTCACGCCAATCGGCGTCGACGTGAACAACCCGGCGACGCACGATCTGATCGTCGAGCTTGTGTCCCAGGTCGCCGCCAACTACTGACGGGGACCTTCCTGAGGCGGGGTGCTCAGCGCCTCTTTGCATGGAGGCCTCGAACAGGCAAGCCGATGAGGTAGCGTTGCCCAAAGGTCCGAAGAAGGAGGCAGGCCATGACCATCAGGATGGATCAGCCGAAGCGGTTTGACCTCGTCGGCAACCGGGTGATGATCGCCGGGATCGGAACCGGGTTCGAGGCGACGATCAACTACCGCGTCCACGAGGGCCACGACGAGGTCACCGGCTCGATCAACGTTGGCGGCGGCACGGGCGAGCACGCGCAGTTCCAGGTAAAGGCGAACGTCAGCAATGCGGCCTTCCAGCTAGACCGGCTCTTCGTCGAGGTGTTCGAGGTCAGTGCCCAGGACGGCAGCGAGATCCACAAGGTCTCGAAGCCGGTACTGCTCGGCACCCGGATGGTCGACGGGGACTACATCGGCTACCGCGAGCATGTCGTTGAGACGGGCGACACCCTCTCGGCGATCGCGCAAGAGCACTACGGCACGCCCGACGTCCAGCCCCTGGTGCGCGCGAACACGCACCAGATCGACGACCCGGACCTGATCTTCCCCGGCCAGGTGATCCGGGTTCCGATCGGCACCGGATAAGCAAGCCCGGCCGCCTGTATGTTCGGACCCTGAGAGGAGGTCCGGTGGACCGATCGGTTCGACGGCTCGCGACGAGGTTCGCCCCGCTGGTTACGTTGCTCGTCGTTGCGATGAGCGCCTCCGCGCAGCCCGCCTTCTCGGCCGGCGTCAAAGGGGAGGTGATCAGGGACCGCTTCACGATCCCTCCGGGTGAGAGGAGGACTATCGAAGTCGAGTGTCCACAGGGCTTCAGGGTCGTCGCGGGCTACGTGGTCAAACTACGTGGAGGTGGAGGCGGAACCAACGTTTCCGAGTCCAGGAGGCTGAATGACGGGGCTTGGGTGTTCTCCGTGAGCAACCACTTTTTCCGCGCTGACGAGATCGTGGTCGAGGTTCTTTGCGTGCGCCTCTCTGAGGAGGGGGCACGATTCAGGGCAAAGATCAGGCTCGAGCACCGCGATCGCAGCGTGGGTGTCCTCGAGCCGGGCGAGTCCGTCGATGTCCGCGTGGACTGCCCTGGCGGGTACGCCCCGGTCGGCTGGGGCTACCTCGAGACGGACGTTGGCCCGGGAACGCAGCCACCGCCGATGAACGCTGACTCGCGGATCGCGACCGCCGAGCCATTCCGGGGGGGAGTCCTGTTCCTTGTCCAGAACTCCGGCAGCGAGGCGTACCAGGGTGCACTGCAGGCGGTCTGCGTCGATCGCCGGAGTCGAGCCGGTGATCAGGTCGTTCTGACCCAGACGGTGCGAGAGACGACCAAGTTCGAGGTCCCGGCACTGGGCGACGAGATCGTCCGCGCGAGGTGCGCAGCCGGAGGGGTCGCCGTGGGTGCCGGCTGGGCGCTCCCCGAGCAGACCCCCTTGTTCCCGTTTCCGCTGGGATGGAACGGCGACAACCGCTTCGGCACCGGCTTCGTCAACGCCAACTCATTGCCTGAGCGGGGCAAGGCCTACCAGCTCTGCCTCAACGCCGCGGTGATGTGAGCTAAGTTTCTGGCGCGTTTGTCGGCGGCCGTCGCATCACCGCGACGATCTCCTTTACGTGCGGCGGATCGGGCGGATAGCGCCTGCTTCGCATGGAATGCACAAAGGAACTGGTGGCGCGAACGGCAGCGCCGAGGGCAGCGTTATCGCTTAGCCGTCCGTTTGGGCTAGCCCTACTCGAGCAGCTCCCGCGGGACGCCGCCGACGCCGAGCAGCCCCGGGCCGACGTGCGCGCCGATCACCGGGCCGATCTCTGAGATGAAGACGGGCTCGGAGCCGAAGATCTCGCGGCAGTGGTCCGCGAGCTCGGAGGCCGCCTCCTCATCCTGGATGTACTGGACCACCCATGCGTCGGCGCCGGCCTCGTGCCGCTCGCGCGCGAACGCCACCATCCGCTCCAGCGCTCGGCGCCGCGTGCGCACGCGCTCGATCGGCGTGATCTCCTCCTCGAGGGTGAGGATGGGCTTGATCTTCAGCGCCGAGCCGATCCATGCCTGCGCGGCGCCGATCCGGCCGCCCTTGCGCAGGTATTCGAGAGTGTCGATCGCGAACCACATCTGCAGCGAGTCGCGGGTTTGCTGCACCCGCTCGAGCACCTCTCCCGCCTCCGCTCCCTTCTCCGCCGCGTTCGCCGCCGTCAGCGCCAGCAGCGCCTGGCCGCCACATGCCGAGCGGCTGTCGAAGACATGGACCCGCTCGCCTCCCTTGCCCTCTTCGATCAGCCGCTGCTTTGCCTGGGTCGCCGACTCGCAGGTGCCGGAGATCCCGGCCGAGAGGTGAATCGAGACGACATCGCGCCCTTCGTCCAGCAGCGGCTCGTACACCTCCAGGAAGTCGCCCACGGAGGGCTGCGAGGTGCTCGCCCCCTCGTCGCTCTCCCGCAGGCGCTTGAAGAAGCTGGGGTAGTCGCCGATCTCGAGCTCGGGGCGCGTCACCCCGTCGAGGGTCACGTAGAGGCTGATGCGGTTGATGTCGCGCTGCGCGACCAGGTCGTCCGGCAGGTAGGCGGTGGTGTCGCAGACGACCGCGACTCGCGGGGCGGTGTTCATTCAGGCGTTCTATCAACTGCGTGCCATCACTACCCTTGCGCCGGTGTCCAAGACGCTCGTGACCGGAGCAACGGGGTTCCTCGGCTCGCACCTTGCGCGCGCTCTCGCCGAGCGCGGCGACGAGCTGAAGCTGCTGCTTCGGCGTGAATCCCGCGCCGAGCATCTCGCCGACACCGAGTTCGAGCGCGTGGTCGGCGACATCACGGATCGCAGATCCGTGAAGCGAGCGATGCGCGGAGTCGACCGCGTCTTCAACTGCGCCGGGACGACGTCGCTGCGCGCCGGTGATGCGGACCGGGTGTTCGCCGTCAACCTCGAGGGAGCGCGCAACGTGATGCGGGCGGCGCTCGAATCGGAGGTCGAGCGTGTGGTCCACACCTCGTCGGTGGCGGCGATCGGCCCCGCCCCCGACGGGAAGGTCGCGGACGAGCAGCAGCCCTTCACCGCGGGCTGGCTCGGGATCCCGTACATGAACTCCAAGCACGAGGCCGAGGTCGAGTCGCTGCGTCTCGCGGCCCGCGGCCTCGACGTGGTCTCGGTCAATCCAACCTTCGTGCTCGGCCCCGACGCTCCCTCGAGGGGAACGTCGATGGCGCTTGTGCGCCGATTTCTCCTCCGTCAGATCCCCGTTTACACCGACGGCGCCCTGAACATTGTCGACGTCCGTGACGTCGCCAAGGGCCACCTGCTCGCCGACAGCAAGGGGGTGAGCGGCGAGCGCTACATCCTCGGAGGGCGAAACTTCACCCTGCAGCGGCTCTTCAGCGATCTCGCTCGAATCTCCGGCGTGGAGCCGCCGTCGACGAAGGTCAACCGCGGGCTGGCGGTGCGGGGCGCGGAGCTCGCCGGTGCGCTCGGGGTGCCGGTGCACGTATCGGTGGACGAGGTTCGCTCGGGCTCGCTGTGGTGGACGTTCAAGAACACAAAGGCGAAGCGGGAGCTGGGCTTCCGGCCTCGCCCCCACGAAGAGACGCTCGAGGATGCGGTCCAGTGGCAGCTTTCCGTGCTCGGCGACCGGATCGAGACCGGGCGGCCGGCTTACGAGCTGCCCCTTCGCGCCGCCGGCACGGCCGTGCGGGTCGGACGCAGGCTGGTCGGGCGATGAGCGACGAGATCGTCCTCTACCGCTGCCAGACGCCGACCAACTTCCTCTGCCCATGCGGCGCGGTAGCCCGGCGGCTGAACAAGCTCGAGCTCGAGCATCGGGTCGAGCGCGTCGGTTTCCGGCGGGCGGACCGGCCCGAGATCGTCGAGCTGACGGGCCAGAAGCGGGTTCCGGTGCTGATCGCGGGCGACGAGGTCGTGCACGACTCCAAGCGGATCCTCCAGTACCTGGAATTCACGCACGGCGAGCGCGGCGAGGGGGAGAGCGATGAAGACGGCGATGAGGGCTCGAAAGAGCAGGCCTAGCCGCCGTCTACAATTAGGGGCACGATGGAGACTCCAGACGCAGCAGTGGTCCTCAGCGACGGTGCCGCCGGCAAGCTCAAGGAGCTGCTCGCGACCCAGGAGGACTCAGACCAGGTCCTGCGCGTCGCCGTGCGCGGCGGCGGCTGTTCCGGGTTCCAATACGCGCTGGCGCTCGACAAGGCCAAGGGGGACGATCACGTCTTCGAGAACAACGGCGTCTCCGTAGTCGTCGACAAGGTCAGCATGCAGTTCGTTTTCGGGTCGCAGGTCGACTACGTGGAGGGCCTGCAGGGCGCGGGCTTCCAGGTCAACAACCCCAACGTCGTCGCAGCCTGCGGCTGCGGCTCTTCCTTCCAGGTGAAGGAAGACGCCGCCGAGACCGCCGCCGTCTAACGCCGGCTTAGCTCAGGTTCTCGATCTGAAGCGGCGCGCTCGTCTGCGGGCCGTCCTCGACGAGCCGCGATGCTGGGGGTTCTGGAGTCTGCGCGGGCTGCTCAACCCCGAGTAGCTCCGCCAGCTCTCCGGCCTCGAGCATTTCCTCGACGATGTCGCAGCCGCCCACCAGCTCGCCGTTCACGTAGAGCTGCGGGAACGTGTTCCAGTCCGAGAGCTCGACGGTGACCTCACGCAGCGGCTGCAGGATCGGCAGCACGTCGACGGCGCCGTACTCGGCGCCCACGGCATCCAGGCACTGCACCGTCCGCATTGAGAACCCGCACCGAGGTGCGTCGGGTGTGCCCTTCATGAACAGGAGCACCGGGTTGTCCCGGATCAGCCCCTCGACCTGCTCCTTCAGCTGTGGATCTGCCATGCCCCCACCTTAGCGAAGCCCGTAGGCTGGACCGCATGGAGAAGGTCCGATTCGAGCGCGATGGCGACGTCGGGATCATCACGCTTGCGGACCCGCCGCTGAACCTGTTCTCGATGCAGCTGATCGAGGAGCTGCAAGCGGCGAACCGCCGAAGCGGAGGAGCTGCCAATTCGCGCGCTGCTGCTGCGGGCCGAGGGCGAGAACTTCACCGCCGGCGCTCAGGTCGACGACGTCTTCCAGGGTCTCACGGCTGAGGCGGCGACGCCAGGGATATGCGCGCAGCTGTTCGAAACGGAGGATCTGGCACACGGGATCGAGTCGCTGCTCGCGAACGGCCCGGGTCATGCCACCTTCAAGGGGCGCTGAGGGCGCCTACTCGAGTGGCTCGGTTTTGACCGACAGCGCGTGGATCGAGCCGTCGTCGAAGCGGCTCTTGACCGCCGCCTTCACCATCCGATGCTGGTCGAGGCGGCTGCGGCCCGCGAACTGAGGGGCGCGCACCTCGGCGCGGAGATGGTCCGCGCCCCCCGTCTCGTCGATCACTTCGACGTCGGCGCCGGGAAGCGCCTCCTCGATCAACCGCTTGATCTCCGCCAGGTCGGCCACGCCTACGGAACCGCGGCGTGCTCGCGTGCGATTTCGAGCATTTCGTCGATGCGATGGAACTTGACTCGCGGCCGCCCGTGGGGCTCGCCCCGCTGCGTCTCCGCGCGGTCGATCGCCTCCCAGCCGGCGAACGAGACCGCGTCGGGTTGGCGCTCGGCGACCAGCTCGACGATCTCCTCGCCGGCGGCTGCGCTCTCCGGCATCAGGCCGGCGGCCAGATCCTCGAAGAGGTGGTTCACGGTCTCGTGGGCGTCCTTCTTGTTCGTGCCGATGACGCCGCTCGGCCCACGCTTGATCCAGCCCACGGCGTACAGCCCCGGAATCTGCTCGCCGCTCTCGGGATCGACCGCGCGGCCGCCCTCGTTGGCGATCGTCGCCCGCGACTCGTCGAAGGGAAGGCCCTCCAGGCCGATCCCGCGGTAGCCGATCGAGCGCAGAACCAGGCCGCACTCGATCTCCTCGCGCTCCTCAGTGTCGCGGGCCCGAATCGCGCCGGAGTCGTCGCGGACGAGCTCGTTGCGTCCGACCACGATCCTCTCAACCTTGTCGTCGCCCTGGATCTCGATCGGCGAGCGCAGAAAGCGCATCACAACTCGCTTTCGCTTTCCTTCGGGCTCGCGAGACGAGAACTGCCTGAAGAGCTCGAGGTTGCGATGGTTGGTCGGGTCGCAGTCCTCGGAGTCCACAAACTCGCGGCTGATCTCGTCGAGCTCCACCTCGGCGGGGTCGATGACGATGTCCGCGTCCACCAGCTCGCCGAGCTCGCGCACTTCGGGGTTCGTGAACGCGGCCTGGGCGGGCCCGCGTCGCCCGAGAACGATGATCTCGCGCACCCCGGACTCGGCAAGCGGGTCAATCGCGTGGTCGGCTGTGTCCGTGGACTCGAGCTCCTCGCGGGTGAGGGCAAGCATGCGGACCACGTCCGCGGCGACGTTGCCGTTGCCGATCACGACCACGCGCTCGTGCGATAGGTCGAACTCGTGGTCGGCGAAGTCCGGGTGGGCGTTGTACCAGGCGACGAACTCGGTCGCGGCGTGCGAGCCGGGAAGCTCCTCGCCGGGAATCCCGAGCTGGCGGTCCGTTGGCGAGCCGTAGGCATGAATCACCGCGTGGTAGCGCTCGGAGAGCTCGGCAGCGGCGATGTCGCGGCCGATCTCGACGTTGCCGAAGAAGGTAAAGCCGTCGCGGGCGGCCGTCTTCTGGTAGACGCGGATCACCGACTTGATCTTCGGGTGGTCGGGAGCGACCCCGGCGCGAACGAGCCCGAACGGGGTGGGGAGGCGGTCGAACATGTCCACTTCGACCGTCACCCCGTCACGGGCAAGCAGGTGCTCGGCGGCGTAGAAGCCGGCAGGGCCCGAGCCGACGATGGCGACGCGAAGCGGGTTATCGGGAGTCCCGGGGGCGCTCATAGGGGTCGAAAAGGGTAGGGGATCGCCTACGCCACGGCTGGCTCTGAGCGCGCCGTCGCCGCCCCGTCCAGCGCATCGAGCGCCTTCGCCACCGACATCGCCACGCAGGTGAAGATCGGCGTGTCGCGCAGGGTGTAGGAGCTCGACTCCGAGGTCCGCAGCTCCTGGACGAGGTCGAGGAACTGCCCCGGGTCATCGCCCTCGAAGGAGACGACGAATTCCTGATCGTCGAGCCCGAACGAGTAGGCGGTGTTGATCGCGATCTCGGGAAATCGGCGGCCGACCGCGATGTGCTCGGACATGATTCGCTGCCGCTCCTCCGCCGGAAGCCGGTACCACTCGCGCTTCTTGTCGAGCGGGTACACGAACAGGTACTTGCGCTCGGAGACGCAGATCTCGGGCCGAACCTCGGAGTCCGAGTACGGGGAACGCTTGGTCATCGCCAGGTACGAATGCGGGATCGTCGACCACCTGGCCAGTCCCGACTGGGCGAGGACGACGTGGAAGTTGTGGATGTCCTCGAGGATCGGGCTCTGCGAGAGGATCAGCAGGTCGGTGTCGCCCCTGGTTCCGACCGTGGAGTAGGCGCGCAGGGAGCGGTCCTCGGCGAAGTCCTCGCAGGCGGCCAGGAACTCGCGCTTGTCCTCGGCCCGCTGCTCGACCTCCCTGCGTTGCCAGGCAGGATCGACCTTGAAGAACGTGAACTTCGCGTATGTCCGGGCGGGCGCCATTGCCGGGACGAAGAGTAGATCCTCTAGCATTCGAGGCTCGCCGGCCCGCATCCCGCATCCCTGACCCACTTTAGCCCGGCACTTTCCCCGCGGATGAGAATCGCGCTTGTAAGCCCCTACTCCTGGACCTACCCGGGAGGCGTCAATCGCCATGTCGAGGCGTTGACCAACGAGCTGCTCCAACGCGGTCACGAAGCGAACGTGCTCGCGCCCTGGGATCCCGCTGATCGGCTCTCCCAGTTCCTGCACCGCTCGGCGCCGAGCGCGATAGAGCCGCCCGACCACCTGATCGGGCTCGGACGGACGGTCGGCTGGCCGGCAAACGGGGGGGTCGCCAACATGGCGATCGCTCCCGGCAACATCGTGCGGCTGCGAAACGCGCTCCGCGAGGGCGAATACGACCTCGTCCACCTGCATTCGCCGATCGGCTGGTTCGTCGGCTCCGACGCCGCCACCTGGCGCGGCGCCCCGGTCGTGGGCACGTTCCACCAGTACTCGCGCAAGCGGCTGCCTCACGTGGTCGGGAACCTCGCTGGCGCGTGGAGGGTGTTCAACCAGCTCGACGCGCGGATCGCCGTCAGCGAGGCGACGGCGTGGACGTGCCGCAGATTCTTCGGCGGGCGCTACCGGATCATTCCCAACGGGGTCGACATCGGCTCGGCGCCGGTCGGGCCCAAGCCGGACAGCGACGAGTTCCGGATCGTGTTCGTCGGCCGCGCGGAGGCCAGGAAGGGAATTCACGTGCTGCTGGCCGCGTTCGAAGCCCTCGCTCGCGAGGTTCCGGCCCGGCTGACGATCGTCGGCGCGACGGCCGAGGAGATTCGCCCGCTCGTCGGAGATCCGCAGCTCTGCCGGCGGATCGACGCCGTCGGGCCGATTCCACACGGCGAGCAGTTCTGGCGCCACGTTCACGAGGCCGACGTACTATGCGCGCCGTCGCTTCCGAAGGAGAGCTTCGGAATGGTCCTGATCGAGGCGTTCGCCGCCGGCACTCCGGTCGTGGCGACCGAGGTGCCCGGGTATTCCGAGCTGGTCGAGGACGGCGTCAATGGCTTCCTGGTGCCGGCCGCCGATCCCCAGCGTCTCGCCGAGGAGCTGCACACGATGTACCTGCAGCCCGAGCGCCGGAAGGCGATGGGTGAGGCCGCCCGGCAGAGCGCCGAGCGCTACGCCTGGCCGAAGGTCGCCGCCGAGGTCGAGGAGGTCTACCGCCAAACGCTCGAGGCCCCGCAGTCCGTGACCCCGCACGAACGCGCGGCCCACCGGATCGGCTTCGCCGACGTCGACGGCCGCATCCGCTGGCCGGGAGAGCGGATTCCCTCGATCGAGACGAAGCTGCCGGCCTCAGGCGGCCGGCGGCGCGTCGCCCGCAAGGTCGCGCTGGGTGCGGTTGGCGTTCTCGGCGTCGGCCTGACGGCGCTGGCCGCGACCCGGATCGGCGTCGAGGAAGTGGTTCACAGCGCAGTGAAGTCCGACCTCACCTGGGTGCTTTTCGCGGTCGCGATCATGGTCGCGTCGATGATCCTGCGCGCCTGGTCGTGGCACGCAATCGCCACCTCCGCACTGCCCGGGCGGCAGATCCGCCGCCGCGACGTCACCTCGGCGACGATGATCGGCGTGTTGATGTCGGCGACGCTGCCGGCGCGACTCGGAGAGCCCGCTCGCGCGATGGTGCTGTCCCGTCACGTCGGACGGCTCCGCGAGACGTTCCCGGTGCTGCTGGGAACGCTGGTTTCGCAGACGGTGCTCAACATCGTCGCGCTGGTGGCGCTGGGCGGGATCATCGTCACCTCAACCGACCTCTTCCACCGCAACACCGAGAAGCTCTTCCTCGTCAGCCTCGTGCCCCTGGTGCTGCTCGTCGCGGTCGTGCTGGCCCCCACCATCGTTCGCGGCCGTGGCTCCAGCCGCCTCTCCCGGATCGTGAACGCGATCCGCTCCGCATTGGTCCAGGTCAGAAGCGGCCTGCACGTCTTCCGCGACCCGCGCCGCGGCCCGGTCGCGGCCGGAGTCCAGCTCGCCGCCTGGGGACTGCAGCTGCTTGCCTGCTACGCGCTGCTCGAGGCGATGGGCCTGGAGTGGGCGGGCATCGGCGCCGCCGCCGCGGTCCTCTTCGCGGTCAACGTCACGGCGGTGATTCCGGCAACGCCGTCGAACATCGGCGTCTTCCAGCTCGCGACGATCAGTGTTCTGACCACGGGATTCCACGTCTCAGCCGCCGACGCGCTCGCCTACGGCGTCATCCTGCAGGCGGTCGAGATCGCAACTTCGCTCGGCCTCGGCCTGCCGGCGCTGGTGCGCGAGGGGATGACGTGGTCGGATCTGCGGATGCAGGCGCTCAGCGCCGCACCCGTGCAGCTCCGTTCCAAGGGCGCGCCGGCAATCGACTAGCCGGTCGCAGATCGCCCTGTATCCTCCCCTGTAGACCATCAAGAGCGGCAGAGGGACCCGGACCTTGGACGCCGCCGCAACCGACGAGCCTTCCCGGAGGTGAGCACGGTGCGACAGCCGGGAGCGATGGAGGTGACACTCAGCAGGTAAATGGCGGAGAGGGATTTCATAGCCGCTACCCGCGCACGGGTCGTGCTCTTCGACGGCGGCATGGGCGCGACGCTGGAGCAGTTCGAGCTCACGAGCGACGACTACGGCGGACTCCCGGGCAAGTGCCATGAGGCGCTCGTTCTCAATCGCCCTGACGTGATCGAGGGCGTCCACACCTCGATGCTCGACGCGGGCGCCGAGGTCGTGGAAACCGACACCTTCCAGGGCTCGCGGATGAAGCTCGACGAGTGGGGACTCGGCGAGCACACGCTCGAGATCAACACCAAGGCCGCCGAGATCGCTCGCAAGGCGGCGGGCGAGTCGCGCTTCGTCGCCGGCTCGATCGGCCCCACAGGCTTCCTCCCGGCGAGCGACGACCCGACGCTGGGCGCGATCAGCTTCGGCCAGCTCGTCGAGGTCTTCACCCAGCAGGCGCAGGGACTGGTCGAGGGCGGCGCCGACCTGATCATCATCGAGACCGCCCAGGACATTCTCGAGGTGAAGGCCGCGGTTTTCGGCGCCCGTGAGGCCTTCAAGCAGACGGGACGAACGCTGCCGATACAGACCAGCGTCTCGCTGCTGCCGCAGGGCGGAAAGATGCTGCTCGGCACCGACATCCAGGCGGTGCTGACGACGCTGACGGCGCTGGACGTGCAGGTGATCGGGCTCAACTGCTCGACGGGCCCCGAGGACATGCGCGATGCGATTCGCTACCTCGGCGAGCACAGCCCGCTGCCCGTGCACTGCATCCCGAACGCCGGGCTTCCCCTCCAGGGGCCCGACGGCGAGACGATCTTCCCTGAGACCCCGGAGCAGATCTCGAAGACGCTGGGCGAGTTCGTCGAGCGCTTCGACGTCGGCATCGTCGGTGGCTGCTGCGGAACCACGCCCGATCACATTCGCGCGATCAAGGAGCGCATCGGCGATCGCGTGCCGGGCGAGCGCCCGAAGCCCGGGCCTCCCCAGGTCAGCTCGATGATGAGCGCGACTTCGCTGGTGCAGGAGCCGCGCCCGACGCTGGTGGGCGAGCGGGTCAATTCCCAGGGTTCGCGAAAGGCGAAGGAGCTGCTGCTCGCCGACGACTACGACGGCCTCGTCCAGATCGCCGAGGACCAGGTGACCGGCGGCGCGCACGTGCTCGACCTCTGCGTTGCGCTCACCGAGCGCCAGGACGAGGACGAGCAGATGCGCCAGGTCGTTGAGCGGGTGGCGCTGACCCAGCCCGCCCCCCTTCAGATCGACACCACCGAGCCCGAGGTGATGAAGGCCGCGCTGGAGCAGAACCCAGGACGGGCGATCGTCAACTCGGTCAACCTCGAGGCCGGCCGCGACAAGCTCGACACGGTCGTCCCGCTGGCGAAGGCGCACGGCGCGGCGCTGATCGCGCTGACCATCGACGAGGAGTCGATGGCGAAGACGCGGCAGCGAAAGCTCGACGTCGCCAAGCGCATCTACGGCTATGCCGTCGACGAGCACGGGCTCGATCCTGAGCTGTTGATCTTCGACGCGCTCACGTTCACGCTCGCGACGGGCTCAGACGAGTTCAAGGAATCCGGGGTCGAGACGGTCGAGGGGATCCGGGCGATCAAGGAGGGACTGCCGGGAGTGAAGACCTCGCTCGGCGTCTCCAATGTCTCTTTCGGCTTTGGCCCGCCTGCGCGCGCGGTGCTGAATTCGGTCTTCCTGCACCACTGCGTCGAGGCCGGGCTCGACCTGGCGATGGTGAACCCGAACCACATCACCCCGTACCCGGAGATCCCGGAGGTCGAGCGCGAGCTCGCCGACGACCTGATCTTCAACCGCCGCGACGACGCCACCCAAGCGCTTCATCGAGCACTTCGAGGGCCGCGACGAGGAGGCTGACTCCGGCGTCGACCCGACTGAGGGCATGGAGCCCGAGGAGGCGCTGCACTGGCACATCCTGCGCCGCAAGAAGGAGGGCGTCGAGGAGTGGATCGACCGCTCGGTGGAGAAGATCGGCGCCGTCCCGACCCTGAACGAGGTGCTGCTGCCGGCGATGAAGGAGGTCGGCGACAAGTTCGGCGCCGGCGAGCTGATCCTGCCGTTCGTGCTGCAGTCGGCTGAGGTGATGAAGCGAGCCGTGGCCCAGCTCGAGAACTACCTCGACCGGATTGAGGGACACACCAAGGGCAAGGTCGTGATCGCGACCGTGTTCGGCGACGTCCACGACATCGGCAAGTCGCTGGTGAACACGATCCTGACCAATAACGGCTACACGGTCATCGACCTCGGCAAGCAGGTCCCGGTGGACACGATCATCTCGGCGGCGATCGAGAACGAGGCCGACGCGATCGGGCTCTCGGCGTTGCTCGTGTCGACCTCGAAGCAGATGCCCGCCTGCGTGCGCGAGCTGCACGAGCGCGGGCTCGAGTTCCCGGTGCTGATCGGCGGCGCGGCGATCAACCGCGACTTCGGCCGCCGCACTCTGTATCCGCTCGGCAAGGAGTCGGACGACGTCTACGGGCCCGGGGTCTTCTACTGCAAGGACGCCTTCCAGGGGCTCGACACGATGGACGCGTTGATCGACGACGCGGCGCGCGAGGCGCTGGTCGCAAAGACGCGCGAGGCGGCGCGGGAGCTGCGCGAGCAGCCCGTGGTGGTCGACGACGGTCCACCGGTCACCGACGACTCGGTGCGCTCTGCCGCGCGCACCGACAACCCGATTCCCGAGCCTCCGTTCTGGGGCGCGCGGGAGATCGAGGTCGATCTCAGCGAGGTCTATCCATACCTCGACCGCCACGTGCTGTTCAAGCTGCACTGGGGCGGGCGCGGCAAGAAGGGCGAGGAGTGGCGCAAGATCGTCGAGGGCGACGGCGAGGACGAGGGCTTCGCACCGCGTCTGGAGCGGATGTGGCGCGACCAGGACTACCTGAACCCGCGCACAAAGCTCGGCTACTTCCCCGTCAACGCGGACGGCAACGAGCTCGTCGTCTTCGACCCCGAAGACCCCGAGCGCGAGCTGGAGCGCCTCGTCTTCCCGCGCCAGCCCAGGCACGACCGCATCTGCCTCGCGGACTTCTATCGCCCACTGGACTCAGGGGAGCGCGACTTGGTCGCGATTCAGGGCGTGACCGTCGGCCCCGAGGTCACCGAGCTGATGGCGCAGCTCGAGCGCGACGGCGAGTTCGCCGAGCAGCTCTACGTGCACGGGATCGGCGTGCAGTCGGCCGAAGGGCTGGCTGAGTGGCTGCACTCGAGGGTGCGCGCGGAGCTTGGCATCGATCCCGACCAGGGCCGCCGCTACTCCTGGGGCTACCCCGCCTGCCCGGAACAGTCAGAGCACGAGAAGGTCTGGCGCCTGCTCGGCCTCGAGGAGATCGGGATGACCCTTTCGGACGGCTTCGCAGTGATGCCCGAGCAGTCGACCGTGGCGATCATCGCCCACCACCCCCAGGCCGTGTACTTCGGGATGAGATCGGGTTTTGTCCCGAAGGAGAAGCAGCCCGACGAGCTGATCGCCGGCACCGACCGCGGCGGCGAGCTGCCGCCGGAGGAGGACCCCGACGACGGCAGCGTCGAATCCGAGGGTGAAGACGAAGCGGCGATGGAGTCCGTCGCTTCCTGAGCCTAGTCGCCGGGCAGCGGGCCGCCCCGGAGTGGCTTCTCGACCCGGGCACGATCCTCGTTGTCGCGTACCCGCGGCTCGTAGTGGGAGAAGAACACCTTGCCGACGAGGTCGCGGCGGCTACGCACGCCCGTCTTCTCGAAGATGCTCTTCAGGTGCTGCTGGATCGTGTGCGGTGAGACGACCAGGCGCTCGGCCGCCTGCGCGGTCGAGTCGCCCTGCAGCACAAGCTTCGTCACTTCCTGCTCGCGCTCGGTGAGCCCATAGGCGGACATAAGCAGCGGCGTGATCCGGGCCGGGTGCGCCGGCTCCACGATCACCGCCGTGCGCTTCGATCCGGCCGCGATCAGCGAGGTGCCGTGCAGCACGACCCAGGTGCCGGAGCCAGTCAGCACCCGGGCTACCGCGACCTCGCCCGGACGGTCCGGGTTCTCGGCGCTGCGGTGGGCCTGGCCGGCGACCGATCGGACCGCGCTCGGGAGCACGCCTATGCCGAGATCGCCGTCGGGGAAGTCGGCGAGCCAGCGCTCGGTCCCGGGCGTGGCCGATTCGATCTCCCAGCTCTCTGAGAGAACAATCAAGCCCGGCGCGTCGGGCCCTTCGGGGTCTGTCGCCTCGCCGACCAGCAATCCGGTTCGCGCCCCGCGCGCCAGATGCGGTGTGAGCGCTTTGACCAGGCCGATCTCGTCGCGGTCGAACAGCGGTCGTTCGGGCTCGCGATAGAGGCTGAGGCAGCCCCACACATCGCCCGCCTCCGTGCGCAGGCCGGCGATCAGCTCCTGGTCGCCGCCCATCTCCATGTTCGCCTGCCATCGCGGGCTCGACTCCGGGTTGCCGCCCGTCGCTTCATGAAGCGTCGACAGCCCGGGCTCGGAGCGCGCCACCTCGGCGAGGCTGTGAACGTCGTCCTCGAAGTACTCGTATTGGAAGAACTCGGGCGGAAACTCGTCGAGCTCCTCCTGGAAATGGCTCGTGATCAAGAGCGACGCGGGGTCGAGCGTGAACCAGCACGGCGACATGTAGTGCGGGATCGCGGGTCGAAGCGCCTCGGTGGCCTGCCGCCAGAAGCTGACTAGGTCATGGCCTTGGCCGGCGAGCTCGGCGACCCGGTCGAGCGCCCGCTCCTTTGCATAGGACGAAGCCATACGCCGATCCTACGCCCGGGCCCGGCTCAGGGAAATGCCACATTTGTGGAATAGGCACGCCGCGGCGGCATAGCGGCGGCGATCTTAGCTGTTCGGCCAATCCAGCATGAATACCCGTGGCGCGCAAACCCCCGAGGAGCTCGAGACGATGCTCGAGGACGCGTATGTAATTCGCGACCGCGTTGGACTGGTGCAGCTCTTCGAGCCGCAGGCCCTGCTGGCCGCTGAAGGAGTGAGCGAGGCGCGCGGTCCCGCGGCCATCGGGCGGTTTGCCGGTGCGCTGTGGGGCCGGGGCCACCTCTTGCTCGCGCAACCTCGCCGCGTGCTTCAGACCGGCGACACCGCCCTAATCCTCGCTCGGCGGGCAACGAGCGTCGTCCGCCGCGACCAAGACGGGGCCTGGCGCTACGCGATCTCGCTCTTGGAAATCAACGAAACCAATCACCCGAAAGGAAGAATCAATGGCTGAGAACACGACCGAGCCCCTCGCGGTCCCGCACGGATCGGGCGAGGCCCGCTGGTGGTTTGCGGCGCTGGCGGAAATCAAGGCCACAGCCGCCGACACGAATGGCCAGATGACGATCGTCGAGATCACCGAACCGCCTGGGGCCGAGGCGCCCCTGCACGTCCATCACCACGAGGACGAGGCCTTCTGGGTTCTGGAAGGCTCGGCGACGTTCGAAGTCGGAGACCAGACGATCGAGGCGGGGGCGGGCGACTACCTCTGGGGACCACGCGAGATACCTCATCGCTACAGCGTCGGGCCGGACGGTTGCCGGATGCTGTTCATCCTGCTTCCTGGGGGCTTCGAGCGGATGGTGACCGAGATGAGCGAGCCGGCCGCCAGCCGAACTCTCCCGCCGCCGCCCGACGAGCCCACCGAAGCGGATATGGCGGAGATCGGCCGCATCGCCGCCCGGCACGGCAACGAGCTGCTTGTCTAGCGAGCGTGCTCCGGCGCGTAACTGCTCGCAGGAGGTGTCCCCGACCCAGCGCTCGTACTGGGCCGGGGACCAACCCTGCATCACCCCAAGCTGAATCCAGGTGTTGGGGTGATTGAGCGACCAGACGATGTCGGCGGCGCGGCGCACGCTGAGGCCGGGCTTGAGCGCACTGAGATCCGGCACCCGCTGAGGCAGTTCAGCGCGGCCGGCGCCGCGGTGCCAGGCGCACGCCCTTGTCGGCCTCGGCGGCGTTCCCGGCGGCGTCGGTGGCGTCGATGGAGATCTTCGCCCGTGCGCGCCCGCCGCGTCTGAGCGCGCGGGTGGTTGCCCTCTTTGCCTTTCGGGTCAGCTTCAGCTTCAGCACCACCGACTCGCCGGCGGCGAGCGAGGCGCTCGCCTCGCGAAGGCCGAAGCGCTTCGCCTTTCGCTCCCCCTTGCCGCCGCCCGACGGCGTCGTCACCCGCAGGGTCCCGTCGCCGCTCACGTCGCAGGCCTCGTCGCAGCTCACCCGCACCTCGATCGTCCCGTCGGGCTTCTGCTTGCCCTTGCCGCCGAGGGTGATCACGGGCGCGGTCCCGTCGCAGGCCTCGGGGCAGCCGTCGGCCTCTGCGCCGCGACGCTCGGGCAGGCGTCGGAGAAGTCGGGGATGCCGTCGCCGTCGGTATCCGGCGCGAACTCGGAGGCGCCGATGTCGCGACGCGCCGCGGCGTCGGCGTTGCCGTCGAGCACGCGGGGGTTGCCATCGAGATCCACCGACGACTCGCTCGATGACGGCGCGGCGGGATCGCCGGCGTCGATCGCCGGCGACCCTGGGGTGAGGTGGAAATCGAACGCGCCGGCGTTCACGAACAGAGGGTCGACGTTGAGATTCGTGGTCCCGAGCGATCCTGCCGGGATCGAGAACCCGTTGTCGAAGAAGCGCCCCGGAGCCGCTCTCGGTTGTCTTCGCCGGGTCGAAGATCGAGTACGTGGTTTCGAGCAATGCCGGGGCGGGGCCTCCGTGCCTGGGCCCGGGTCGCAGTCGTCTACTCCCTCGCGGACGCGGTCCGTCGCAAACCCGCGCAGGATCGTGTTACGGAGCCTGAGCGTGGTCGATAGGCCGGGTTGCGGAAAGACCACGCAGCTTGCGGTGACGGACGCCCCGGTGCCGGCTCCGGTCCCGACCGCGGTCACGTGCCTGCCGGTGAGCGAAAGGGGGCCGTTGGGCGGGCTCGGCTCTGAGGGAACCAGAAGCGCCGTCCCGGCAGCGGTCATCCGAATCGTCGCCTGGTCGAGCGTCAGGTTGCCGCCTACCGCGGCGGTCCGCGCACCGACCGACCCCGCGACGATCGACAGCCGCCGGCTCGTGCCCGTGCCGACGAGCCCCGTGTCACCCTCGAGGTGGTCCGCTCCACGCTGCCGCCCTGGGCCCGTCACCGCGGTCGACGGCGCGCCAACGGTCATGTTCACGCTGCTGTCGCGCAGCGTCGCTGCGCTCTGGAGCTGGACGCCCACGGCGCCGGCCGGCGCAGCCGAGCCGGTCACGAGCAGGTTGAAGGCGCTCGAGGGCTGGCCGGGGCTCGACGAAAGCAAGCGCAGGGCGGGCGAGTCGTTGCCGTCGGGGGCGATCTGCAGCGCCGACACAGAGGAGACGCCGGTGCCGCTGATCGCTGAGCGTCGTCGTCGCAGCCGGCAGCCGCTGATCGTCGTCGGCGCCGGTTCCCTCGCCGACGATGTCCACCGGCGACGTGTGCCGGTCGTCGGCCCCGCGAACGTGCCGGTGCCGATCTCGATCCGATCCTGCTCGGCGCTGCCGTTGCCGTTCGAAGCGAGCGACGGCTTCCTGCACCGTGCGCGAAGTTCGTCCCCGCGCAGGTGGCCGGCTTGCCGACGCAGAAGGTCGCGGCCCTGGCATCGGACGCCGCGAGCAGCGAAACGCGCGGCAACGAACGCCGCAGGCGCCCAACGCGCTCCCCGCCTATGACTGCTGCCGATCACCGCTCTCCCTGATCCGAGACGTACACCCGCCCCCCTTGCCGCCGCAAGCCGGCGCTTCAGATCCGAGGCGACACGCGCAGCTCCGGCGCCGGCTCGGGCGCGCCCGGCGCGAAGCTCTCGCCGCTCGCCTGCCATGCCTCGATCAGCTCGATCAGTCAGCGTGCCCTCGAGCGCGAGCTCACGTTGGGCGTCGGAGACCCAGCGGTAGTCCGGCGGTTGGGCCTCGGGTCCGCGGAGGCTCAGCTCCTCGATCGAGAGATCGGGTGGCAGGTGCTCCGCGCAGCCCCTGCGAAGGTCCCCAGCGTCACCTCCAGCAGCCGCATGAACGAGCGGTAGCGGATCCAGCGCTGGTTGTCCCACGTCATCGGGGTTCCGTCTCCCGCCTCCGTCGAGAAGCGGCGCTGAAGCAGGTCGCCGGCCCACCGGCCGCGCTCGCTCAGGCGCTTGATCACGGGCGGCGCCATGCTCAGGTTCATCCCGCCCTCCTTCGACGTGTGCTCGATGTGGACCACCCGGTCGCGATAGCCCTGCGTCTCGCTCTGCGTCGTGTCCATCCACGTCTGCATCGTGCGGATGATCGATCCCATGAACGCGAGCGTCTGCGACGCCGGCCTCAGCTTGTCCCAGCCGGCCCACCAGACGTCTCCGCTGGAGTCGTTGGTCGGCACCATCCACACGTTCTGCCGCTCGTCCTCGGAGACGTCCCATCCCTCGGGAACCTTGCGCAGGTCGATCGCGAACGTTGGCCAGCGCGGGACCGGGGAATCGAAGAAGTGGATGGGGAAGTTGCTTGTGATGCCGCCGTCGGAGAACCAGCAGGGTTCGGGATGGCGATCCTCCCCGGCCAGCGCCTGCGAGTGGTCGATCGCGTACAGGGGCACAGCGCTGATCAAGAGCGGGAAGCTGAGGCTCATCCGGGTTGCCACCACAACCGGCAGATCGGCGGCTTCCGGCAGCGGGACCAGCGGTGCGAAGTCCTCGGCGCGAGGGTCGTCGCGGGCGTCGCGGACCATCTGCTCGACGATCCGCGGCGGGAAGTAACGGTCGAGCTGTTCGGGCCAGAACCAGAACTCGTCGTGCCCGAACGGGAGCCGGTACGGCCGCTTCTGCGTCAGGCAGGTGGTCACCATCTCCAGGTTGACCTCGTGCGCGGCCTCCGGATCCCGGCTGCCCCACAAATCGCCGAAGGTGAGTGCGTCTCCGCCCTGCTTGCCGGCGAGCCGATCGAGCAGGTCGGCCAGCCACGGGGTGAGGGCGGGATCGTCGGGGTCGGGCTCGTCCGAGTATCCAGTCACGAGCCCGAACCCGTTCTCGGGCAGCACCGTCAGCAGCCGGCCCGTGAGCGCGACCGAGAGCGCGACCCCGAGTCCCGTCAAGAGGAGAAGCAGGGCGCATAGAAGCCCGGCGATCGTCAGGAAGGTGCCCTCGGCTGCGAGCACCGTGCCCGTAAGCACCGCGCTGGGGAGGACGCCGATCAGGGTCGCGATCGGGAAGCTGCGCAGCACGGCGGTGAATGCGCCGGCCCGCTTCCAGCCCTTGGAGGTGTCCGCGGTTGCGGCGAGCACGATCGCGAACAGCGGGGCGGTCTTGCGGCTGGGCTGGAAGAGCCCGGTGATGTTCTCCCCAAGCCACTCGGGCAGCCCTTTGAGCCCTTCGAAAGCGTCTCCCCGGCCGTGCGACTTGCCGTACTGCGCCGCGGCGACTCCGGCGGCGGCTATCGCGCCGGCCGAGGTGCCGCCGACGTTCCTGAATTCGTAGATCTCGGAGAGCTCGACCGCGGCCAGCGGATAGACGACGCCGCTGGTGATCCCGCCCTCCATGACGATGTCGCAATACCGCTCCGGTGCCACCACTAGATACAGTCGCGCTCGTGCCGGACGAAACCGATAGCGGCGTGGAGAAGATCACGCTGGTGCCGGAGACCGAGAGTCCTCGGCACCCGGATCCCCGAGACCGAGGCCAGCGTCGGGATCTCCGAGCTGGACGGGTCGATCGAGCTGGGCATCGTCCATGACGGCAAGCCGGCCGACAGCGAATTGATCACACCAGACCCGGAGACCCCGAACGGCAAGCCCTTCACGATCGAACTGGGGCTCGTGAAGCTCGAGATCAGCCTCGACGCGGATCAATCCGCGGGCGAGATCACCGCCACCGGGGTGGTGAGCGTCCGCGACCCGATCCAGGACGAGTGGCACAAGGTCGCCGACGTCGACAAGGTATTCCCTATAGCCCAGCTCACGGATCCGTCGGCGACGACCCGAAGCCGAACCCGCCGAGCTTCGACGACGAGCGCTTCGGGAAGTCGCGGATGTCGTCCAAGAACGTGACCCGGATCTTCGTCGAGGATCGAAAGCGCCTGATCGCCGACGTCGGGCAGGTCGTCAAGAAGGCGCTGTGGCAGGACCGCCCGGACTGGGTCTTCAACACCGTTGCCTGCGTCGGACCCCACGACGAGAACGGCCGCGGCAGCTACAGCGACCCGACCTCGATCTGGTTCAACGTCTTTCTCGGCTACTACCAGATCGACGCCCCGAAGCCGGACTGGACGCGGCCGTTCGGTTACGAGTCGGCGAAGGGTGCTAAATCGGAGGTCAGCTTCGAGGAGATCGTCCGGCTCGGCAAGTCAGACTGGAACTACTTCTCGAACTGGATGTACGGAGTGCCCGCGACCGACACCGAGCGCTTCGACCCGGTCGACCTCTCGAAGCTGACGATCTCGCAGAAAGACGCCGGCGCGATCGGCGAAAGCTCGTGGCACAGGGTCTTCATCGGGAAGGTCGAGTTCGTGACCGCGTACCAGTCAGATCACCCGGGGGCGGGGCGGCTCGTCGACAACAGCCTCGTCAGCAACGTGTGGCGAAAGGCGTTCGGTCAGCCGAACCCGAAGCCGGAGTTCAGCGACAGCTTCATCGGCGCATCGCTCGACGCCGACATGTACATCGCCTACTGGGAGGACGACGCCGCCTTCCACACGGTGATCTTCGGGGGCACGGCGCCGACGGGTAGGGACCCGGCATTTTTGGCGGGCCAGATGGAGGCATCGAAGGCGGTCATTGAAGGCACGTATCCCAAGCTCGGTTTCTGACCTCAATCCTTACGAGGCCGGCACTGCGCCGAGCAGATCTGCAGCCTCCCTCGCTGCTCTCGTTGCCTGTCCCTCCGCGAGCCCCTCGTAGATCGGCCGAACGAGACTCTCGGCAGCACCTAGGTCCCCGCGCTCGCCCAGGAGTCTCGCCAGGCTCGTCGCGCACCGAAGCTCGCTCAACCTGTCTCCCTGATCCCGTGCAATCCTGGCGCCCCGCTTGAAGTCGGTCTCAGCCTCGCCTTCCCGCCCCGGCTCCGTTTCGAGCACCAGCTCACCCCGCAGCCGCAGCAGCCTCGCGTCCCACCAGTGCTGGTCCGTTTCCTCCGCCAGCGCCAGCGCACCGTCCACCATGCCCAGCGCCCCCGCTGTGTCGCCGCCGGAGCGGTGGGCCGCCGCGATCAGCTCCAGAAACATCGACACCCCTCCGCGCCGGCCTGTGCTCGATGCGAGTGTCAGGCCCTCGAGGCAGTCCTCGAGGCCCTCGGGGCCGGGATTGCGCACGGCCCGCGCGGTTCCGCGAAGGATCCTGCCCATCCCGGCGAAGTCGCTGAACCCCTGTTCCTCCGCGATCGCGACCACGTCCTCCGCGACCGCCTCCTGCTCGGCGTACTCGCCGCGATCCCACCGAATCCCGCCCTCGAACGCGAGCGCGTAGACGGTGTTGAACGGATTCCCAAGCTCGCGGGAGAGAGCGACCGCCCGGTGGATTCGCTCCAGGCTCTGGTCGGGGAGGCCGACGTTCAGAAGCGCGCACGCTGCCATGGAGTGCGCGGCCACCCCCTGGTCGGTGCCGTAGCGGAACGCGAGCCAGCCGTGGCGCTCGCGGTCGTAGATCGCCGACGCAGCCTCCGCGTGCTCGAGGGTGTCGCGGTAGCGGCCCTGCCAGAGGCTGGGGACCGCAATCTGGACGCGGGCGAGCAGCTCGAGCGCGTCGTCGCCCTCGCGCTCGGCGATCGCAAGCGCGTCAGCCGCGAGCTCGGCCCCGGCGCTCACCTGGCCGCTGTTGAAGTAGAAGATCGCGAGGCCGATCAGCGTGTAGCCGACCTGGCTTCCCGGCCCGAGCTCGGCGCAGAGCGAACGCGCGCGGTCATACGCGGTCTCGATCTCCGGGTCGGCGTATCCGCGCGTCGCCATGATCGAGGAGCCGAGAGCGAGCTGGAGGTCGACCTCCAAGCCGCGGCTCTCGTTGTCCTCGGGAAGCGAGCCCACCAGGTTTATCGCCCTACGCAGGTGCTGGGTCGCCTCGAGGTGGGCCGACTGGCGCGCGGCGTACTCGGCCGCCCGCCGGTAGTGGCCGATCGCCTCCCTGGGCCGCTCTGCGGCCTCCCAGTGCCGGGCAAGCTCCTCCGCCGCGACAGTCGAGCCGTCGCGGCTCTCGAGCGTCTCGGCGATCCGGCGGTGGAGGGGCCTTCTACTGCGCTTGACGAGCGAGCGATAGGCGGCGTCCTGAATCAGGGCGTGCTTGAACGTGTAGCTGGCAACGGGCGGCTCGCCGTCCTGGAAGATGAGCTCGTCGTCAACCAGGCGGCGGAGACCGTGCAGGAGCAGGTCGGGTTCCAGCCCTGAGACTTCCTCCAGGAGCTGGTAGTCGAAGTCCCGGCCGATTGCGGCGGCGAGTTGCGCGACGCGTTTGGCGGCGCTGAGGCGGTCGAGCCGCGCCATCAGCGAGTCCTGGAGCGTGGTCGGGATCTCGAGCTCCTCGAGCGGCGCCGTCAGCTCCAGCTCGCCTTCGCGCTCGGCGATCAATCCCGATTCGAGCACCATCCGGCCCATCTCCTCGACGAAGAGGGGGACGCCATCCGTCTCGCCGACGACGCGGTGCAGGACGGGCTCGGGCAGCTGCATGCCGGCGCCGAGCAGCCTCAGCAGCTCCCGCGTGTCGATTTCGCTCATCGGCTCCAGCTTCAGGGTTTCGAGGTTCGGATGCCGCTGCCAGCTCGCGTCGAGCTCCGGGCGCGTGGTCCCGACGAGCATTAGCGTCGCCGACGTTCCCTGGACCATCAGCTGCTCGAACAGGTCGAGGGTCGAGGGGTCGCACCAGTGAAGGTCCTCGACTAGGAGCACCAGCGGCTGAAGCTCGGCCAGCGCCAGCACCCACTTGGCCAGCACCTCGATCGTGCGACGGCGAGCCAGCTCGGGGCTCATCGTCATCTCCGGCACCTCGGTCTTCTCGATCGAGAGCAGGTCGGCGAGAAGCAGCATCGCGTCCGCGTCGTCCACCTCGGCAAGATCGAGCCCGCCCTGGAGCTTTTCGAGCCGTTCAGCCGGCAGGTCCTCGGCGCGCAGCTCCAGCGCATGCTCGAGCAGCTGGATCGCGGGCTGGAACGCGCTGTGCTCCGTGTAGGAGGATCCTCGCGCCTCGAGCCAGGTGTGGTCGCTGTCCCGCAGGTTCTCGCGAAGCTCGTAGACGATTCGCGACTTGCCGATCCCCGGCTCGCCCGAGATCAGCAGCGTCCGGCCGTCGCCGGCACGCGCGCGTTCCCACTGCTCCAGGGCCGTCGAGAGCTCGTCGGCACGGCCGACGAAAGGAGTCAGTGAGTCGCCGGCGGCGTCGAGCCTGCTGCGGACCCCGCTGCGTCGCAGCACCTGGTGAACCGGAACGGGGTCGGGGATTCCCGGAAGGGTCTGCGCGCCCAGATCGTCGAAGACGAAGATCCCTCTGACCAGACGCAGCGTCGCATCGCTGATCACCACAGCTCCGGGGGGCGCAGCGGCCTGCAGGCGCGCCGCCCGGTTCATCGTCTCCCCCAGCGCGGTGGTCTCCCGATGGCTCGCCGAGCCCATCTCCCCGACGAGCACCGGCCCGGTATGGATTCCGACGCGGACGCTGAGCGGATGCTCGGCCTCCGGGTCGGTCAGTTCCTCGACCAGCGCAAGCGCCGCCAGCACAGCCCGCTCGGCGTCGTCGTCGTGGGCGCGGGGCCATCCGAAGTCGACCAGGACGCCGTCGCCTAGGTACTTGTCGACATTCCCGCCATATCTGGTCACGACCTCGTCCACCTGCTCCCGGTAGGCGCGCACCAGGCCGCCGTAATCCTCCGGGTCCATCCGGGTCGACAGCTGGGTCGAGCCGACGATGTCGCAGAACACCGCGGTGATCTGGCGCAGCTCCTCCTCGGGGGCTTCCGCGGCAGCCGCCGGTTGCCGCTCGGCATCGAGGGATTCGACGGGCGCGCCGCACTCGGCGCAGAAACGGGCGTCCAGAACCAGTAGCGCGTCGCATTCGCGGCAGCGGGCCTGGCTCAGCGACGCCCCGCACTGAGGACAGAATTTGGACCCCTTCGGCACGCGGTGGCCAGCCGGACACTGCATTGTCCGGATGGTAGGTGGGCTGTTGCCCGGGCGTCGGGTCGGTGGATTCAGGCGGGCCGAACGGCAGCACCGAGAGGGGGCACACGTCGAGTTTTCCGACTTTGGGTCGCTATGCGACCCATATCCGGAAAACTTCCACTTGTGGGGGATTCCGGCCGCCAAGTTTCAGAACGCCAAAGGGCGATCGCCCACCTCCTCAACCTGTTGATCCCGTTCGCCGCTTTCATTGCTGCCGTTGTTCTCACCTGGCAGTCCCTAGTCACCTGGCGCGACCTCGCGATCCTCGCTGCCCTGTACCTCGCCACCGGCTTCGGCGTCACGGTCGGCTTCCACCGCCTGCTCACGCATCGGTCCTTCGCGACTCACCGCTCGATCGAGTGCACCTTCGCCGTTCTCGGCTCGATGGCGCTGCAGGGGTCTGTGATCGATTGGGTCGCGGATCACCGAAAGCACCACGCCTTCTCGGACGCTGAGGGGGACCCACACTCCCCGCATGTGGGGTCCGAGTCCGCGCTTCGCGGTCTCTGGCACGCCCACGCAGGCTGGCTGTTTCGCTCCCAGGGCCGAGCCGACAAACGCCGCTACGCCCCCGACCTGCTCGACGACCCGGCCATACGCACGGTCGATCGCGCGTTTCCCGCGCTCGCGATCCTCTCCTTGGTGCTGCCGTTCGGAGTCGGTTACGTCGTCGGCGGCACGCTGGCAGCCGCGCTCAGCGCCCTTCTCTGGGGCGGGCTCGTTCGAATCTTCCTCTTTCACCAAGCGACCTTCGGCGTCAACTCCTGCGCGCACTACTTCGGCTCGAGGCGGTTCGACACCGATGATCGCTCCACGAACCTCGCCTGGCTGGCCCCGGTCAGCCTCGGCGATGGATGGCATCACAACCACCACGCGTTCCCACGCTCGGCCGCCCACGGCCTTCGCTGGTACGAGCTCGACCCGTCGGCGCTGCTGATCAGAGGCCTCGAGGCGACTGGCCTCGCCTGGAACGTGGTCCGGATCACGCCCGAGCGCCAGCTCGCCCGGACCGCGGATTCAGCTACGCGGCCAGCGCCAGCGCCACTGGCTCGGCGAATTCAGCCAGTAACTTCGCGAGGCGCTCCGGGCACTCGACCTGGGGGCAGTGGCCGCAGCCACGGATGAGCTCGAGCCGCGAGCCGGCCACCTCGGCGAGGATGCGATCGGCCCCACTCGGGTAGACCATCACGTCCTCGTCTCCCCACACGACCAGCACCGGGCAGGTGATGCGATCCAGCCGGAACGGCGCTCCCAGCTCGCCGCGCAGCCGCCGGCCGGTGGCGATGATGCGGACGACATCGCGGCGGCCCGCCACGTGACGCGTGAACCCGCTGACCACGATCGGATCGATCTCGCAATTGCGCGAGAACGCGAGGGTCTTGTACACGCGACCCACCGCCGCTCGGACGGCGATCTCCGGAAGCGGGAGCGGTGCACGCAGAACGGCCTGCACCAGCGGGGCGCCGTCGATCGCTCCGACCCACTGCGCCATGTCGAGCCCGGCGGGAGCGATCGGAACGATGCCGCCGAGCGGCAGCTCGTGTCGTTCGGCGAGGCGTAGCGCGACGCAGCCGCCGAGCGAGTTGCCGGAGACGATCACCTCGGAGCCCGTGCGTTCGTACTCGTGCCGCACGGCCGCGGCGGCGAGGCGGCCGAGCTGGGGCAGGATCAGGCTTTCGCGATCGAGTCGCGCGGCCTGGCCGAACCCCGGCATGTCGACTGCAAACGCCCGGCGCCCGTGATCGGCAAGCACCCGCATCAGCGGCCGCCAGGTGTCAGCGCTGTCGGAGAACCCGTGCAGAAGGACCAGCGGCGGGCCCGCGCCGTCCAGCTCGAGGGCGCGGGTGGAGTACCCCCCAAGCTCCATCCTTCGCTCCCTGATCGCGTTCATGACTCAGGCTGCCCCTTCCTTGAGCATGCATCCGCAGGATTTCCGCCTGCGACGGTAGCGAAGGGGTCAGACGCAGGCCCCCGGTCGGCGGGGGTCAGCTGGCGGGCTAGGTCCTAAAGCCCGAGCCGGTTTCGGAGTCCGCGCGCGTTGAAGAAGCGGAACAGCCGGCTCACCGTCTTGCGCTTGCCCGGCGTGTAGGGGAACCACAGCGGCTCCGACTTCGTCGGCCGCATGCGCGGGACGGTGATCGACTCGGTGCGGCAGAACTTGCGGATGCCGTAGGCGCCGTGCCGGTAGCCGATGCCGGAGGTCTTCCACCCGCCCATCGGCACCTCGAGCACGTTGTAGTTGATCAGCACGTCGTCGACGTTGCACGATCCTGCCTCGATCCGGCGCGCCAGCCGCTCGCCTTCCTCGGTGCTGCCGGCGAAGACGCTCGCCGAGAGCCCGTAGGGAGAGTCGTTCGCCAGCCGCACGGCCTCCTCGGTGTCGCGCACCTTCATCATCGGGATCACCGGGCCGAAGGTCTCCTCGACCATCACCTTCATCGAGTGGTCGGCGTCGGCGATCACGGTCGGCTCGTAGTAGTCGCCCGCGCGCTCGGACTGGCGGCCGCCGGTGAGGATCCGGGCCCCGGCCTTGCGCGCGTCCTCGACGTGGTCGGAGACGATCTCGACCTGCTCGGGGGTCGTCATCGCCCCGACCTCGGCCGTGAACTCGCGGCCGTCGTCGGCCTGGCGCAGCTGCTTCACGTTGTCGGTGACCCGCTGCACGAACTCGTCATAGATCGGCTCCTCGATGTAGACGCGCTCGATCGACATGCAGATCTGGCCCGTGTTCATCAAGCCGCCGAACGTGGCGGCGTTCGCCGCCCGCTCGAGGTTCGCGTCCTTGGTCACGATCATCGGGTCCTTGCCGCCGAGCTCGAGGGCGACCGGGGTGAGCGTGTCCGCCGCCCGCTTCATCACCTTCTTGCCGGTCGCCTCGGAGCCGGTGAACTGGATGTAGTCGACCTCGTCGATCAGCGCCTCGCCGGTTTCGGCGCCGCCGTTGACCACGGCGAAGACGTCGGGAGCCCCAAGGTCCTCGCGCCACGCCCGCTCCAGCTCGATCAGCGCCAGCGGCGTGAAGTGCGACGGCTTGATCATCACTGCGGCGCCGGCCATCAGCGCCGGCACCGCGTCTCCGGCGGAGAGGATCAGCGGGAAGTTCCACGGACTGATCACGCCCACCAGCGGCTGCGGCCGGTAGACGACCTTGGCCTTCTTCACCTTCATCGGCGTGAAGTCGGAGACCACGGTCTCCTCGGCCAGGAACTCGGGAGCTCTCTCGCTGTAGAAGTTGATTGCCATGCACAGATAGGGGGCCTCCAGCGCAGCGTCGGCGCGGACCTTTCCGCTCTCGGCCTGGAGGACGTCAGCGACGTGCTCGTGGTTCTCGATCATCCAATCGCGCCAGCGCTCGAGCCAGCGACGCCGGCCGGCGAAGCCGAGCGCTTCCCAGGCGGGCTGGTTCTCCCGCAGCCGCTGCGCGGTCGCTTGAACCTCCTCCGGAGAGGCCTTCGGAAGCGTGGTGATCACCGACCCGTCCGCGGGTCGCAGGACCTCGAAGGTCTCCGCAGCCGCCGCAGCGCCGTTCTCGCTGCCCGCCCCGTTTTCCGCCGCAGTGTCCTTCTCGGTTGCGGTGGTGATCTCCATGCCCAATCCTCCTTAGCCGCTTGTCATGCGGGACTATAGGGGTTAACCGCGCGGTTAACCACGGGCCGAGCCAATCTGACGCATGCACGCAGCATGCGGCGTGGCGCGCCTAGGAGGGGTCGAGTCGGTACACGCTGCCGCTCTGCACGGCCACGTAGACGCGGTCGCGATCGTCGACGCCGAAGCTGGTGATCCCGGGCAGCTTCCCCACGCCGAGCGGGCGGTCGCCCTTGGCTCCCCCGGCGCGCGGTACGAGGCTGCGGATCTCGCCGACGCACAGGTCCGCGTATACGTAGCGACCGAGCAGGCTCGGCAGCCGCTCGTCGCGGACCACGTATCCGCCGGTGATCGAGCAGTTGCCGCCGCCGTGGCTGTAGGTATGGATCGGCTTCGCGTGCTCGCCGATCGAACCGCCCTCGAAGCGCGAGTTGCCCTCGAACGCGTCCCAGCCGAAGTTCGCCCCCTGCGCGCCGCCGACGCTGACGTAGTCGACCTCCTCGACCGAGTCCTGGCCGACGTCGCCGAGGACGAGGAAGCGGCGGTCGAACGAGAACCGCCACGGATTGCGAAGCCCGATCGAGTAGATCTCGTCCTCGCCGCCGCGGTCCGCGTACGGGTTGGATTTCGGAATCCCGTAGCGCCCCTTGCCCCCCGGACGCGGGTCGATCCGCAGCAGCTTCCCGAGCAGGCTTCCCTTGTCCTGCGCGTTCTCGTGGGGGTCGCCGCCGCCACCACCGTCACCGGTCCCGATGTAGAGCAGGTCGTCGGGCCCGAAGGCGAGCTGCCCGCCGTTGTGGTTGGCGAACTCGCGGTGGCCGATCTCGAGCAGCTTGCGCCGCGAGCCTTCGTCTGCCTTCTTGGCCGAGCTCTCAGAGCGCCTGAACTCGTCCACCTCGATGTTGCCCTGGTCGTTCGTGTAGTAGACGTAGAAGCGGCCGGAGCGCTGGTAGTCGGGGGGGAAGGCGACCGAGTACAGGCCGCGCTCGCCCTCGCAGCAGGAGACCCGGCTGCGGATGTCGAGGAACGAGCCGTTCAGCTTGCGTTCCCCCTCGACGAGCTTGATCACCCCTTCGCGCTCGACGACGAAGACCAGTCCATTGGCGCCGCGTGGCCCGTTGACGAAGATCGGCTCGTCGAAGCTCGCGATCTCGTTCAGGCCCACGCCGCCTCGGCCGTCCCCGGCGCGGGGGGTTACGCGCTGCTGCCGACTCCGGCCGCTTTGCTCGAGCCGGTAGACGCCGCCATCGAGAGAGACAACGTAGATCTGTCCGCGCGCGCCCTCCGCGAAGCTGCTCACCGAGGACATCGAGACTCCGATCGGAGCGTCGCCGGTGGCGCCCTGTGCGTTGAAGCCGAAGCTGCGCAAGCCGTCGATGCAGAAGTCCGCATACAGGTAGCGACCGTCAAGCGACGGCAGGCCTCGGTCCCGGACCACGTAGCCGCCCGTGACGGCGCACGCCCCGCTGCCGCGTCCGTATTCGTGCACCGGAAAGATCGGCGGGTCCGCCCCCGGCCGCGAGTTGTCGTGGGTCCGCGTGCCCTCGAACTGCGGCCAGCCGAAGTTCCCTCGGCGGGCGGCGCCGAGGCCGATCACGTCGATCTCCTCGATCGCTCCCTGCCCGACGTCGCCGATCGTCAACGTGCTGCCGTCGAAGGAGAAGCGCCACGGGTTGCGGAGGCCATACGAGTAGATCTCGTCGGCGCCGGCCCGGTCGACGTAGGGGTTGTCGGCGGGGACCCGGTACGGAAGGCGAGGGCCCGTGGTCCCCTCGTTCGGGTTCGGCGGCCTCGGGTCGATCCGCAGCAGCTTCCCGAGCAGGCTGTTCAGGTCGCGCGCGTTGTCGAAGCCGTCGTCGGCGCCGCCGCCGTCCCCGGTCCCGATGTAGAGCATTCCGTCGGGCCCGAACTGGAGCTGGCCGCCGTTGTGGTTTCCGGCCTGAGGGTGGGGGACGACGAGGACGACCCGGCGCGAGTTCTTGTTGGCCCGCGCCGGGATTGCTCCTGGAGCGCTTGAACTCGTCGATCTCGATGTCGCCGTCGTTGTTGGTGAAGTAGACGTAGAAGCGCCGCGAGCGCTCGTAGTTCGGGGAGAAGGCCACCGACAGCAGGCCCTCCTCGCCGCCGGAGGTGACGAGGTCGCCGATCTCGAGGAACGGCTGCGCCAAGTCGCGCCCCTTGCGCAGCACCTCGATCGTCCCTCCCTGCTCGACGACGAACAGCAGCCGCTTGGCACCGGGGGCGTCGTCGGCGTATACGGGGGAGCTGAAGTCGCCGACTTTGACCAGGCGGAGGGAGTTTTGGCCGGCTGTGGCATGTTCCCGTGGTGCGAGGAGAACGGCAGCACCGAGAGAGAGGATTGCGAGCAGCGTCGCGCTTGCGATTCGGATCATCGACTCCCTAACCCCCGAGTTCACTTGGTGCTTCGGAGACGGTAGACGGGGCCCTCGAGGGATGCGGCGTAGATGCGGCCCTGGCTGTCCTCGCCGAACGAGCTGAGTTGCGGGACGTTGAGGCCCAGCGCGACGTCGTCGGTGGCCTCGACGCCGGGTCGCGCGCTGAAGCTCCGCAACTCGCCGACGCAGAAGTCGGCGTAGAGGTAGCGGCCGTAAAGGCTGGTCAGGCGCTCGTCGCGAACCACGTAGCCACCTGTGATCGCGCACGCAGACCCCAGCGGGTAGGTCAGCACCGGCGGCAACGCATCAGGTGCTTCCTGGTCCGAGTTGAACCGCTCTGTGCCCTCATAAGCGGACCAGCCGAAGTTGGCGCCTTCGGCCTCTTTCGATGCAATCCCGTCCACCTCTTCGCTCGAGTCTTGCCCAACGTCCCCGATCCACAGATCTCCCGTGTTGCGGTCGAAGCTGAACCGCCACGGGTTCCGCAGCCCCAGGGCGAACACGTCGTAGGTTCCGGGCTCGCCCTCGGGATCGAGACGCAGGATCTTGCCGAGCGGGTTCTCGGGATCCTGCGCGACGCGATCCGGGTCGCCGGCGGAGCCGCCGTCCCCGAGCCCCACGTAGAGCTCGCCGTCGGGGCCGAACTGGAGTTGGCCGCCGTTGTGGTTCGAGTAGGGCTGGTCCACGAACAGCAGCTCACGTGCGCTTTCCGGGTCCGCGACGGAGCCCTCTCCGGTGGCGCGCTCGTACTCCACCACGCGGGTGTCGCCCTCGACGTCCGTGTAGTCGACGTAGAAGCGGCCGCTGCTCTCGTAGTCGGGAGCGAAGGCCATCGAAAGCAGCCCCTGCTCGCCGCCGCAGGTGACGTCGGCGCTGAGATCGAGGAACGGCTCGGAGGTTGGCGCTCCGTCCCGGACGAGGATGATGCGGCCGCACTGCTCGACAACGAAGAGGTCGTCGGATTCGCCGGCCGGCTGGGCGAGGTAGACCGGAAGCTCGAAGCTCCCGATCTCGGTCAGCTCGACGCCGCCTCGTCCATCGCCCGTTGGCGGCCGACGGTCGCCACCGGGATCGCGATCGGGCGCCGTGGACTCGGTCGCCGGCGGAGTTGTCGACGTGCTCGCGGCCTCGTCGGAGTCTCCGCACCCGCCCAACGCCAGCGCCAGCGCGCCGAGTGCGACCACGAAGCCCGGTCTACTGGCTGTCGTTGTTCTGGACTCCCGGCGCGACAGGCTCGTCCGACACGTCGGGGTTGTTCTCGCGTGAGTTCGGCGAGACGACAACGTCACCCTGCGCATTTACCCGCGCCTTCGGCGGCTGATCGGTGATCGTGACCACGAACTTGCCCTCCGGCGTGGTCCCGTCCGCGCTCACCGCCTTGGCGTTGCCGTACAGGCCGGCCGAGACCTCGTAGTTGATCGTGTAGGTCCCGGCCTGCACCGCCGTGAGTCGCCACACCATCTCGATCCGTTCCCCCGGCCCGAGCTCGCCGAAGCCAAAGGTGTTGGTCTGCGCGACCGTCCCCGGCGAGGAGCCCTTCGGCAGCGGGAACCCCTTGATCTTCGGATACTTGTTCTCGACGATCCACACCGGGCGGTTCGGGTCCGCAACGCCCGGCTGGGAGATCCGAACCGAGAACGGCTGCCCGCTCGCCGCCGGCTCGCCGCTGTCGTCGGCGATGAACATCGTCACCGCGACCTCCGGGATCACCTCGCTGCCGGTGTTGTCTACCCCGACCACCAAGTCGGTCGTCTCCGCGAGGCGCTGGCGGTTCGGGAACGTCGCCCTGAAGACGTCGACCGGATAGTCGCCGCTGGGTTCGCTCGCGTCCTGCGACTCGCCCCCGCCGCAAGCGGCGAGCGGCAACGAGACCGACGTCAGCAGCGCGAGGGCAGCGATGCGTACCGACGCGCGCCCTAGCCGGCTCTCGAGGGCGCTTGTGCCGCTCTGCCCCAAGGCGCCGGGAACATACCACCTGGATGAGTGACTCCACGCCGGTGGCGCACGCCTGACCCGGCACCGATCGGCGCTGCGGCACGGTTAGGGGTGGCGCGCGGGGGGGTTTTGGACTACCTTTCCTGCCAGGGGTCGGGCCGAGCCGATCCGCATCCCCGAGGAGCAGATGGTCAGAGCCGTCGCAGATAGGGCGTTCCTTCCCGCCAAGTCGGTCTTCGAGCAGGTGGGGAACATGATGATCCTCACCGGCAAGACGCTGGTCGCCGCCGTGCGCCCGCCCTACCCCTACGGGGGCGAGTTCATCTCCCAGTTCCTCTTCGCCCTGCAGCTGTGCTGGTTCCCGATGCTGATCAGCACGCTCGCCTTCGGCTTCGGAGCGCCCGGGCTTCAGGCGGCGAACTTCCTCACCCTCTTCGGAGCGCTCGATCGCCTCGGCGGCTTCTTCATCCTCGCCTCGGTCCGCGAGTTCGCCCCGTTCGTGACCGCGGTCGTCGTCGCCGGCGTCGCCGGGACCGCGATCACCGCCGATCTCGGGGCGCGAAAGATCCGCGAGGAGCTCGACGCACTGCAGGTGCTCGGCGTCGACCCGATCAAGAACCTCGTCGTCCCCCGCTTCCTCGCCCTGATGATCCTCACCGGCCTGCTCGACATCTACGCCTGATCTTCGGGATCGTCGGCGGGATCTTCGCCGAGATCCTCTACGACGCCCCGCTCGGAGGCTTCTTCGCGACCCTGTTCAACAACGCCTCGGTCACCGACCTCTGGGGGTCGGTGCTCAAGTGCACCCTGTTCGGGGCGATCATCGCGATCGTCTGCTCCTACTTCGGGATGAATGCGTCCGGAGGCGCGGAGGGGGTGGGCCGGGCCGTCAACCAGGGGGTGGTCGTCGCCTTCCTCGGCGTCTTTGCCTTCAACTACGTCTTCACCCAGACCCTGCTCGCGACCAACCCCGACCTGTCGGTGATCAAATGATCGCGCTCGTGCTCTCGACGCCACCCGTGCGCCCTGAGGTCGCCTGCTGATGGGCTGGCTCGCGGTTCCGCGCGACTGGCTGGGCTCGCTCGGAGAGATCGCCCGCTTCTGCGGGCGGATCGATGGCGATCGTCTATACGGGGCGCGTCTTCACCTTCTTCGGCGAGGCATTGCGCCAGGCCGGGATCCTGATCCTCGGCTCGACGATCGTGATCTGGGGGCTGGTCTTCATCCTCGGGCTCAAGTGCGGAATCGAGGGCGCCTACTTCAACCGCTCGGTCGGCGCACCCGCGTACGCCGGCGTCTTCGCCGCCTGGTGCGACCTGCGCGAGGTGATCCCGTACGCGTTCGGCTACATGATGGCCGCCAAGGTCGGCACCGGAATCGTCGCCGAGCTCGGCGCGATGCGGATCTCCGACGAGATCGACGCGCTCGAGGTGATGGGCGTGAACCCGATGATCTTCCTCGCCGCGACCCGGCTGCTTGGCGCATGGATGACGCTGCCGTTCATGTACCTGGCCGCGATCGGGATCGGCTATTTCGCCAGCTACCTGGCCGTGGTCGAGCAGATAGGCGAGGTCTCCGCCGGCGGCTACTTCCTGATCTTCTGGATGTTCCAGAACCCGCCCGACCTCTTATTCAGCGTGATCAAGGCGATGACGATGGCGACCGCGATCGTGCTCGTCGGCTGCTACTACGGCTACACCGCCTCCGGCGGACCGGTAGGGGTGGGCACGGCGACGGCGAAGTCGATGGTGCTTAACATCGTCCTCGTTCACATCATCGGGATGATGGGAACGCTGGTCTTCTGGGGCGCGAATCCACGCGCGCCAATCGGTGGTTGAGGGAGGAGCGAGAGAGCAGACGACGTCGAGGAGAGCGACCGAGAGGAGCAGGCCCCGGACGACACCGGTCCCGGCCGAGCCCGTGCAGCGGCAGACACCGGTCCCGGCCGAGCCCCCAGCAGAGATTCTATGCGGACTACCCTCCGCCGGCCCCGCCGCCCGACGGAGGATCCCTACGCGCGAGCACGCGAGCTCCGACCCCGGATCACGGTCGCCGGCGCGCCCGAGAGAGGACTACGTCGAGCCCGCCCCCGAGCTCGGCGAGCTGCACAAGGACTACTCGATCCCGGCGTCGACCCGAGACGAGCCGGACCCCTACCTCTGGCACACCGGCGAGAAGCGCGACCACGGCGGCGAGGACGCGATCGAGATCATCGACCTCGTCAAGCAGTTCGGCCGCACGCGGATCCTGAACGGCCTCAACCTCGGCCTGCCCGACAACCAGATCTCGATGGTGCTCGGCCCCTCGGGGACCGGCAAGAGCGTGCTGATCAAGCACATCGTCGGCCTGCTCTACCCGGACTCCGGCGACGTGCTGGTACACGGCGAGTCGGTGCCGAACATGACCGACGACGAGCTCTTCGAGATGCGCAAGAAGTTCGGCCTGCTGTTCCAGGACGGCGCGCTGTTCGGCTCGATGAACGTCTTCGACAACACCGCCTTCCCGCTGCGCCAGCACACGGACAAGGGCGAGGAGGAGATCGCCGAGATCTGCAACCGGCGCCTGCGGGAGGTCGGCCTCGCCGAGGCGATGGACAAGATGCCGAACGAGCTCTCGGGCGGGATGCGCAAGCGCGCCGGCTTCGCGCGCGCGCTCGTGCTCGACCCGGCGATCGTCATGTTCGACGAGCCCGACTCGGGCCTCGACCCGGTCCGCACGGCGCTGCTGTGCGAGCTGATCCGCGAGGTCCACGAGGAGAACGGCGGCTGCTACATGGTGATCAGCCACGACCTCGGCACCGCGCGCCGCATCGCCGACTTCATCGCCGTGCTGTGGAAGGGCAAGATCGTCGAGTCCGGCCCCTCCGAGGAGCTCTTCGACTCCGACGAACCAGTTCGTCTCGCAGTTCCTGAACGCGGAGACCGAAGGCCCCCTGGCGATGGATTGAGGCCCGCAAGCGGCGCCCGGCAACCGCACCTGTCCCTAACACGCTCACCTAACCTCCCACGCGTGAGCGGGATCTTTTCGCACGCCTGGCGCGGCGGGCGGCCTCGCGGCGCGGGGCGGTTGTCGCCGCGGCCGTGTTCCTGTCCGCTGATCGGGGTGATCGCCGCGCTGCGGCTGGAGACCGACGCCTCGACCGGCACCCTGTTCGACCGCGGCTCGGAGACCTTCGCGGCCACCGAGGACCTGCAAGCGCGGTTCGGCGACGACGCGATCGCCGGTCGCTCGGTCGCAGGGACGACCTCGAGCGATCTGATGCTGACCGAGGACCTCGGCCAGCTGCTGCGGCTCGAGGGCTGCCTGCCGGCAACTGCCGCAGGAGGGCCAGGCCGCCGGCGCCGGTCTGCACGGAGCTCGCCGAGCTGACGCGGTCCGCGTCGTCTACGGGCCGGCGACGTTCCTCAACCAGGCGGCGACTGCAGGCCCAGCAATTCCTCACCGAGCGCGTCGCAGGCGACCCTCGCGCAGGCGCGCGAGGCTGCGGCCGCCGCGGTCAAGCCGCCCGCGAGCAGGGCTTCACCGAGGCGGAGGCGCGCCAGGCGGCGAGCTCGCCGCCGGCCAGCAGATCATCGACAACTTCCAGAGCGAGCCTGCTCCAGCTCGCGATCCGCTACGGGCAGACCGGGCTCCCCCGGATCGACGACCCGCAGTTCGTCGTCCACCGTCGTCTTCGACACGCGGCTCGGCCGGGGGCGACGCCGAAGTCAGCAGCTTCGCCTACCTCTTCCCGAGCCCGAACGCGGCGCTGGTCACGGTCCGGCTCGAGCCCGACCTGTCGACGGAGGAGCGCGAGCGAGGCGATCGAGCTGATCCGCGCGGCGGTCGGACGACCGCAGCTTCGGCTCGAAGAACGGCGAGCTACGTCGTCAGCGGCGTCCCGGTCGTCGTCGAGGAGCTCGGCGAGCGAGTTCCGCGGCGAGATCTTCGTCCTGCTCGGCGGCGGCACTGGCGGTGATGGCGCTCGTGCTGGCGCTCGTCTTCGGCCCGCCGCTGCGCCTGCTGCCGCTCGCACTCGCGCTTGCGGCGACCGCGGTCACCTTCGGGCTCCTCTCGCTGACCGGCGGCTCGCTGACCATGGCCTCGATCGCCGTGCTTCCGGTGCTGATCGGGCTCGCGGTCGACTACGCGATCCAGTTCCAGGCCCGCTACCGCGAGGCCCTCGACGCCGGCGACGCCGCCGGCGGTCGCGGCCCGCTCGGCCGCGGCGCCGCGGCGGACCCGTGATCGGCGACCGCGGCGCTCGCCACCTCGGCCGGATTCGCTGGTCCTGCTGCTCTCGCCGATCCCGATGGTGCGCGGCTTCGGCGTCCTGCTCGTCGTCGGCATCGCGCCGCGCTCCGCGTCGCGCTCACCGCCGGATTCGCCGCCCTCGTCGGCGCATCGGCGCGGCGCCTCGCCGCGCCGAAGGCGTCCCGGCTTCGCGCCGCGCGGCCGGACCGCGGCTGGAGAGCCGCCTCGCCGGGCTCGCGCGCGCGCCGGCGCGCGCTGTCTCGCGCGGCGGCGAGCACGCCGGGCCCTGGCGGCTCGCGATCTCGCGCCCCGGGCGGGTGCTTGCGTGTCGCGTCCGTGCTCGCGGTCGGCGGCTGGGTCGCGGCCACCCAGACGGAGGTCGCCTCCGATCTGCGGGAGCTGGTGCCCGGCAGCGTGCTCGCCGACGCCGGCGTCGACGCAGCTCCAGGAGGAGACCGGCGTCTCGGGCGAGCTCAACGTGATCGTCACGCGCCGCGACATCACCGATCCGGAGGTGATCGCCTGGATGGGCGACCTGAAGCAGCCGGATCCTCGACCGCGGGCGGCTTCGAGCGGCGAGTTCCCGAGCTGCGAGGCCGCCCAGATCTGCCCGAGATCGCGTTCTCACGGACCTCCTCGGGCGAGCCGGAGCCGCACGCAGGAGAAGGTCGAAACGCGTCCTGCGAGGCGCTGCCGCCCTACTTCTCGCAGGCGTTCATCGCCCGCAGGCGACGATCGGAGCCCGACGACCGAGGCGGAGCTTCGCAACACGGCGAACATCGCCTTCGGGATCCGGGTGATGCCGCTCGACGAGCAGAAGGAGCTGATCGACGCGATCCGGGCGGAGATCGACCCGCCGGGCATCGCGAACGATCCACCCCCGGAGAGTCGACCGCGTCGGTCGCCGGCCTCCCGGCGCTGGCCGCGGACGCCAACGCGGAGCTCTCCGAGCAGCCGCTACTGGCTCACCCTGGCCGGCCTGCTCGCCGTCGCGATCGTGCTGCTGGCGGTCTACCGGTCCTTCCAGCGCGCTCGTCCCGCTGATTCCGATCGTTCTCGCCACCGGCTGGTCGGCGCTGGTGATCTGGATCGATGCAGATCCCGCTGAACCCGATGTCGGCCACGCTCGGGGCGCTCGTGATCGCGATCGCGACCGAGTTCAGCGTCATCCTCTCGGCCCGCTTCCGCGAGGAGCGGGAGCGCGGGCTCTCGGTCGGCGAGGCGCTTCGCGTCACCTACGAGCGCACGGGCGCCGCCGTGCTCGCCTCGGGCGTGACCGCGATCGCCGGCTTCGCGGTCCTGCCGATCGCCGATCCGATCGAGCGGATCTTCGGCGGGCGCGATCCCGATGCTGACCGAGTTCGGGCTCGTCACCGTCGTCGACCTCGCGGTCGCCCTGCTCGGCGTGATGATCGTGCTGCCGGCGGCGCTGGTCTGGACGGAGAGCGACGCAAAGCGTCCCCGGGCCTGGACCGCTGCGCCGCAAGGACGCCGGCCTGCAGGCATCTTCGCCCGCCGGCGACGCCACATCCGGTGAGCCGTGAGGAGCCCGCTCCCGCGACGGCGAGGAGAGCTCGCGACGCCGCGCCGCGGGCCTCGCCGCTCGGCGGAGGCCGGGCCCCGAGCCGCTACTCGATCGCCGTCGGGATCGCCTTCATCGCGCTGATCGTGATCGCGATCGTCAGCGCGACCGGCAGCGATCGGGCAGGTCCGCTGGGGGCGGACCCGACCGAGGAGCGGCAGCGCCGCTGCCCGAGTTCGCCGTCCCCGAGGCGGTGGGAGGGCCGGCAGGGGACGCGAACGTCTACCAGGACGACTGCGAGAGCTCGAGCAACCCCGTGTCCGGAGGACGACGCACGCACGCCCGCCTGCGAGGTGGAGCTCGAAGGCGTGCGTTCGAGTCTGCGACCTCTTCGACCGCCCGCTCGTGATCTCGTTCTGGTTCACTCGCTTCGCCGACTGCCTTCCGGCCAGGACGAGCTCGACGATCTCTGCCGGCGCTACCGTGACCGCGGTGAACTTCCTCTCGGTCAACGTCGCGCGACGACCGCGAGAAGGTGCGGCCGACTCGTGACGAGCACGGCTGGCAGATGCCGGTCGGCTACGACGCCGAGGGCGACGTCGCCGAGCTCTACCGCGTCGGGGTCTGCCCGACGGTCGTGCTCGCCTATCCCGGGCGGAATCCTCGCCGGGGCCGCTGATCGGCAACGAGGCCACCGGTGAGCCCCTGGAGGCCGAGATCGAAGAGCTCTCGAGCGATCCCGGGCAGCGAGCCCGAACCGACCGATGAGCGGCTGACGCCCCGAGCAGCCGAGTCCAGGGATACCAGCGAGCGCGGACTCGTCGCCGCCGATCTTGCGCGACGAGTTCCCCGGCCTCGGGCTCCGCTACGTGCTCGTCGAACGCGGCTCGGGCCGCAGCCCCGCGGCATGTGAAGGAGCGCCTGCGGCTGCTCTCCGATCGCTTCGGCGGTGCCCAGGCGATCGCGTTGCGACAGAAGCCGATCCCGTGGGCCTACCGCGTCTTCTTCCGCCACATCGGCCTCGACCCCGATCGCACGCCGACGCCGGTCGAGGAGGTGGCGCTCGACTGCGGATGAAGCAGGGCGGCTTCCGCAGCCAGAACCTGCTCGACGACGCGCTCACCATCGCGACGATCGAGTCGGACGTCGGCGTGCGGGCGTTCGACGCCGACCGCGTCGACGCCGCCGCTCGGGATCCGCCCGACGCACCGCGGAAGAGGCCCTCGAGGGGCGCCCCGGAGAGCTGCCGCTCGGAACCCTGGTGATCGCGGACGAGGAGCGCCCCGTGGCGCTGCTCTTCGGCGCGATGGGCTCGGGGCGTCGGCGTGCACCCGAAGACGAAGCGGACGCTGCTGGCGGCGGTCCAGGTCAAGGGCGTTCCCGGACATCGCCGTCGAGGAGGCGCTCTGGCTTGCCGGGGACGTGATGCGGTCGGCTGAGAGCGGGTCCGGCGGCGATTGGGTCTAGAATCCGCTCCGAGGTTTCGACGCCCCAAACAGGTGAGATTGATGCCTGAAGTTCTGCAGCAGACCGGTCCGCCCAGGCGATCCCGGCCGCGCCGCTCACCGAGCGCGACGCAGAACGCCGCGCCCGCAGGGACCTGCGGCGCCAGATCGCAACCCTGGAGCGAGAGCTCGCGGAGCTCTTCGCGACCGCGTTCCCGCGCCGGGGGATCGGATTCGGAGTCCGGGCCGCAGGCGGCCCGCCGAGTGCTCGGAATCGCCGAGCTGGAGCAGGTTCGCGACGCGCTTGCGATCCGCCTCCGCGAGGCGCAGGCCGAGCTGTCCGCGCGCGTCGACGTGGAGGAGCAGAACCGCGAGCTGGTCGAGCGGATGATCGCCGAGCCCGCCGCAATTCCGCTGGGTGCGGATCTCGAACGACGACGTCGGCGAGCCCGGCTGCAAGCACTGGCACTCGCGCCCACGCTGGGGCATCCTCGGGATGCTGCTCGGCTGGTGGCGGGTGAAGCTCTCCTCGGGCTGTCCGTTAGCCACCGGACGCGGCGTCGCCGCGTCCCACCGGCTTCCCTACTAGCTTCTGTTGGTGCCTTCAGGGTCGCGTCGAACCAGAAAGAAGCGCGAAGCGCGAAGGCGCGGCGCCGCGCCCGTCCGCGCCGAGCCGGCTCCGGAGGCGACGGAGGCGCCAGAGCCCGCCCGCCCCTCTCGACGCCGTCCCGAGGCGGAGGACGCGCCGCTTCCGCCGTGGGGCCGCTTCCCGCTGGTCGAGCTGGCGGTGCTCGCCGGGATCATCTTTCTCGTCGTCGGATTCTTCTTCGCCAGTGGCGACGCCCAGGCGATCCTGATCGCCGTCGGCCTGGTACTTGCCTCGATCGCGGGGCTTGAGGTGGCCGTCAGAGAGCACGTGTCGGGATATCGCTCGCACACCCTGATCCTCTCTGGGGTGCCGGCCGTGGCAGTCCTCGGGGTGCTCTTCTACATCGATCCTTCGTCACTGCCCCAAGCCGGTGCGGCTCGCAATCGGGCTGGCGATCTTCGCTGCCGCGGCGTGGGCTCTCACGATCATGTTCCAGCGCCGCTCGGGCGGCCACGCGTTCAGGGTCCGGGCGCCGCGCAAGTGACCGGCCTCGGGCCGAGGCCCGCGTTTCGCGGGCGCCCGACCCGAGGGTCCGCTGAGGGGGGTGCGGACTAGCCGGTCAGCGCCAGCTCGCGCTCCGGCAGTGAGACCAGCTTGCGCTCCAGCTCGTGGGCGAGCAGCAGGCGCTGGCGCTCGGTGAGGCGGCCGAGCTGGCGGCTCTCGTTCAGTGAGAGCCCGAGCAGGAACTTCCTTGCCCGGGTGCGGCCCCAGCGGCGCTGCGAGCGCAGCAGCTCGGACACCGTCATCGTCTCGACCTCCCACGGGCAGGTTCGGATGACCTCTCCGGCCTGAACGTCCCCGGCCTTCACAGATCGCTTCAGTTCGGCTCGCGCCAGTCGAACGCGATTGGCATAGGCGAGCGCTTGCATGTGCTGCGGGGCCTGGATAGGCGGTTGAGGCAACATCCATCGTCACTCCTCCTCCGTGAGTGAGGTGTACGGGATCTATTCGGGGGTGCGCCGACACACCGCGGGGATCTTGGGGCCGAGCCCTGGCCCGCGCGTAGAGGGACAGATATTTCGTGAATCTCCATCCCGGTCCGCTCCCTTGCCCCGGGTGCGGCCGGCACGACAGAAACTAGTTAATTACCCGTGAACGCGTCGCCTACGCGGCGCTTTGGGCCGCATCTCTTCCGCTAAGAGCAAGGTTTTCTTTTGTACAACCGTCTTGTGTAGTTCTGGACAAGACGGAACTACCCGATACGGGGGAGGTCCGGGAACCGTTCGCAGACCGTGGCGAAGATCTCCAGCGCCCGATCGAGGTGCTCGCGCTCATGGGTCGCCATCAGGCTGGTCCGCAGCAGCGCCCCGCCGGGCGGGACGGCGGGATGGATCGCGACGTTCGTGTACACGCCCTCGTCGAACAGCGCCTTCCACAGCAGCACCGCCTGCCAGTCCTCGCCGACCACCACCGGCACCACGGGAGTCAGAGCCTGGCTTCCGTCGGCGAGCGTCGTCGGCTCGACGACCTTCAGCCCGAGCTCGGTGAACCCGGCGTGGAGGTATTGGGCGTTCTCCAGCACGCGCCCGAACAGCTCCGGCCCCTCCTCGCGGATGATTCGCAGCGCCGCCAGCGCCGCCCCGACCGCGGCCGGCACCGCCGAGGCGGTGAAGATGAACGCCCTCGAGGCGATCCGCAGGTACTCGATCACGTCGGCCGGCCCGGCGATGAAGCCGCCGCAGGAGGCGAGGCTCTTGGAGAACGTGCCCATCCGGAGGTCGACCCGATCCTCGACCTCGAACAGCTCGCAGGCGCCGGCACCGCGCTCGCCGAGCACTCCGACGCCGTGCGCCTCGTCAACCATCAGCCGGGCGCCGTAGCGCCCGCACAGCTCGACGATCTCCGGCAGCGGAGCGATGTCGCCCTCCATCGAGAAGACGCCGTCGACGACGACCAGCACGCCCCCTCCGTCCTCGTTCGCCCGCTGGAGCATCTTCTCGAGCTTGTCGAGGCGGTTGTGGCGGAACGGCCGGAGCTTCGCCCCCGAGAGCCGGCAACCATCGAGGATCGAGGCGTGGTCTCCCGAGTCGCAGACCACGGTGTCGCCGGGCTCGAGGATCGTCCCGATCGCCCCCAGGTTTGCGCCGTAGCCCGTCGAGAAGACGATCGCGTCGTCCTCGCCCATCCAGTCGGCGATCTCGCGCTCCAGCTCGAGGTGAAGCGGAATCGTCCCGTTCAGCAGCCGCGACCCGGTCAGCGCCGTCCCGTATCGGTCCAGGGCGTCCCGCGCGGCCGCCTTCACCCGCGGGTCCCCTGTCAGCCCGAGGTAGTTGTTCGACCCCAGCATGATCGTCTCCCGGCCCTCCATCTCGACCACCGGGCCGGCCTCGGAGGTGAGCACGCGGAAGTAGGGCAGGAGGTCGGCCTCCTTCGCGGCCGCGAGCTGTTCGACCCGGTCGTGCGTGCGCGCCTTCTCGAACACGTCCTTGGGGGCGTGTGTGGTGGCGGGGGTTTCGCTCATTCGAGGAAGTGTAGGTTCCAACGACCATGGCCGCTTAGCGTCCAGCCCGTTCGCGGGCGCGGAGACCTGACCCGGTTCATCAAGCTCCCCTTCCGGCTGCACGGAGACAGCGCGCAGTGGGTGCCGCCGCTGATCTTCGAGCGCCGCGCGTTCCTGGACAGGAGCAAGAACCCGTTCTTCGAGCACGCGGAGGCCGAATACCTCCTCGCCATGCGCGACGGACGCCCGGTGGGGCGGATCACCGCCCACGTCGACAGCCGCTGGGACGCCTACCACGGAGGCAAGGACGGCTTCTTCGGCTTTTTCGAGTGCGAGGACGACCCGGAGGTGGCGGCCGCATTGATCGACGCCGCCAGAGCCTGGCTGCGCGAACGCGGCCGCGAGCGCGTTCTCGGGCCGATGGACTTCACGACCAATGACGAGTGCGGCGTGCTCGTCGAAGGGTTCGACGAGCCGGCGCTGATCCTCGAGCCCTGGCACCCGCCCTACTACGGAGCATTGCTCGAGGGGCTCGGAATGACCAAGGCGATGGATCTGCTGATGTGGGACCTCTGGCTGGGCGACCTGACGCAGGGGGACCGCTTCCACGAGTTCATCGAGGACGCGGCGCGCAAGGCCGAGACCGAGCACGGCGTCGTCATCAGGGAGATGCGCAAGCGCGACCTCAGGGCCGAGGTGAAGCGGTTCATGGACGTCTACAACGAGGCCTGGGGGGACAACTGGGGCTTCGTCCCGATCACCGACGCCGAGATCGACTTCCAAGCGCAGAACCTGAAGCCGGTGCTCGAGGAGCGATGGGCGATGATCGCGGAGAAGGACGGGGAGGTGATCGGCGCGGCGCTGACGCTTCCCGACATCAACCAGGTGCTGGTGAAGATGAAGGGCCGCCTGCTCCCGTTCGGCTGGTGGCACTTCCTCACCGGAAGGCGAAAGATCACCCGCGTGCGAATATTCGCGCTCGGCGTCAAGCCGGCCTTCCAACACACCGGGGTTGCCGCCGCCTTCTACGTCCGCCACCGCGAGGTCGCCGAGATCGGCCCCCAAAAGGGCGGCCACACGGGATGGATCCTGGAGACCAACGAGGCGATGAACCGGGCGATGGAGGGGATGGGGGGGACGGTCTCGAAGCGCTACCGAATCTACGAGAGCGGGTTATAGACTCAGCCGATGGCCAACGAGGTGCTCGAGGCAGAGGCGATCGAGGAGGCGGCTCCCGCGCCTGGCGATGAAGCCGCCTCGGCAGTCCGCCCGCTGCCGGCCGTTCGCAAGCGGAGCGATGTGGCGATGCCCGGTGCCGAAATGCGCACCGTCGCGCTTGCCGCGGCCGGCGGGGTTGTGGCCGGCGCGGCCACCGTTGCGGTCGTTCGCGCCGTTCGCGCGGGCGCCTCCCGTGCGTCGCGCTCGGGGCGGAAGCGTGGCAAGGACAGGCCGCTGAACGTGCTCGCTAGCCGCTCGTTCCTCGTCGACGTCCACCTTCTCGGCGACAACAAGTAACGGTCCGCACCGACCCATATCTTCGGCCGGTGCAGCGCCACCTCGAGATCGAGGTCACGCCTCCGTGGCCCTACAGGCTCTCGGCGCGCGGCCGCGGGGACGGCGTGCTGCGCACCCGCCGCGGCATCGTCACCCGGTTCCTGCACGCCGACGGCAGACCCGTGGTCGTCCACGCATGGCAGCGGCGAAGCGGCGAGGTGGTGCTGCAGGCGATCGACGTCGGCGATGGAGACCGCTGTGACCACGCGCTCGAACTGGCTCTGGAGCGGATGCGCTTCGCGCTCGGCGTCGACGACGATCTGAGCGATTTCTACGCGCAGTTCCGTCACGACGCGCTGCTCGGCCCCGCGATCCGGCATCGCCCGTGGATGCGAGTGGGCCGGCGGCCCTGGCCATGGGAGGCGCTCGCCTGGGCGGTGACCGAGCAGCTGATCGAGCTCGAGCGCGCGAAGGCGATTCAGCGCCGGATCGTGTGGCGCTGGGGGCCCGAGCTGCCATCTGCCGCCTACGCGAAGCCTCTGCGCGACGTCCCGTCCGCGAGCGCGATAGCCGGGCGCGCCCCCGCCGAGCTGACGGCGCTCGACCTGTCCCCGAACCGCTCGCTGGCACTGATCAGGGTCGCGCGCGAAGTCGATCTCGAGCGCGTCGATCCGGGCTGCGCCGAAGACGACCGCCGCCTGCTGGCGATCCCCGAGATCGGGCCGTGGACCGTCCAGTGCCTGGGCCTTCGCGGGCGCGGGGACCCGGACTCGCTTCCCGCGGGCGATCTTGGCTACGTGAAGTTGATCGGCCGCCTCCGAGGCGAGGGGAGGAGGGCAACGGTCGAGCAGGTGGAGGAGTTCTTCGCCCCTTACGCGCCGTACCGGGGCCTCGCGGGCGCCTTCGTGCTCGCGGAGCTGCACAAGAAGGTCGCCGGCGGCCCGCCGCTGCGGATGGCCGCCTGAGAGCCTGACGAGCGCGCGGGATTACTCAGGGGCCGGCCCGGGGAGATAGTCGTTCGTGAACGCGTCGGCGGCCACCGGCCGTGCGTCGAGCGCTCCCTCGTCGTACATGAAGCCTCCGAACTCCTCCCACTCCTCCAGGTCCATCTGGCCGTAACGCTCGCCCTCGGACCGCCGCAGCAGCGGCAGCGTCGCGTCGATCTGCGCCCGCACCAGCTCGGGATCGACGTCGTAGCCGGCTTCGATGATCGTCTCCGTGGCCGCCTCGGGGTCGGCAACGGCGGCGCGAGTCCCGTGCTCGAGCGCGGTGATGAAGAGGCGGTAGGGCTCCGAGTCCTCGGCGAGCGCCGATCCGTTCGCCGCCAGCACCAGCTCGTCGTAGGTCGGGACCCCGAGCTCGTCGACCCCCTGCACCGTCGGAGCGAGGCCGCGCCGGGAAAGGAGCACCCCCTCGACGTTCGGGTATCCGCCCAAAGCTGCGTCGGCGGAGCCCGAGATCAGCCCTCCGACGAGGTCGAAGTTCGCGTCCGGGACCTCGATCGACTCGGGGTCGACACCCGCCTGCTCGGCGATCGCCTCCAGGAACTCGGTCTGGTACGGGATCCCGGCCGTGACCACGGTTCCGCCTTCGAGGTCCGTGACGCCCTGGACTCCCGACTCGGCCGTCCACATCAGCGAGGTCAGCGGCTCGTCGACCATCGCCGCGATCGCGATCACGTCGAGGCCCTTGTCGCGGGAAATCAGGATCTCCGGGGCGTAGGTGATCACGATGTCGGCCCTCCCGGCGGCCAGCACCGTCACCGGCGCAGCCGCGTCGGACGGAACCTCCACCTTCACATCAAGTCCCGCCTCCTCGAAGTAGCCGCGGTCGAGCGCCGTGAAGAGCCCGACGTGGTCGGGGTTGACGATGTAGTCGAGGACCACGACCAGCTCCTCGGGGGCGGCCTTTGAATCCTCGGACTTCTCGCCGCAGCCGGCGGCGGTGATCGCCAGGGCGAGCAGCGCAACCGGCATCAGGGCTCTCATCGGGGCGACACCCTCGGTCCCCACCAGGCGACGCGTCGCTCAAGCAGCGACAGCAGCGCGAAGAGGAGGATCGCGAACAGGGACAGCACCACGACCGCCGCGAACATCCGCGCCGTCAGCAGCTGCCCCGAGGCCTGCAGCATCAGGTGCCCGAGGCCGGAGCTGGAGCCCGCCCACTCTCCGAACACGGCGGCGATCACGGCCACCGCGACCGCCACCTTGGCGCCGCTGAACACGAACGGGAGCGCCGTCGGCGCTTCGACCCTGCGGAAGGTCTGCCAGCGCCCGGCATCGAGGGTGCGCATCAGCTTCAGAAGCTCGGGATCGACAGATCGCAGGCCGTCGAGCGTGTTGACGGTGATCGGGAAGAAGCAGATCAGGGCGATGATCACCAGCTTCGGCCCGATCCCGTACCCGAACCAGACGACGAGGATCGGGGCGATGACGATGACCGGGATCGTCTGCGAGGCGATCAGCAATGGGTAGGTCGCCCGCCGCAGGCTCTCGAAAAGGTGCAGCAGGACAGCGAAGCCGAGACCGGCGACGACTGCGAGGCCGAACCCCAACAGCACCTCGCGCAGCGTCACCCAGCCGTTCTCAGCCAGCAGCGAGCGGTCCTCCCACAGCGCCTGCGCGATCTCGCTCGGCGCCGGGATCAGATACGGCTTGATGTCGAACAGGTCGGCGAGAACGTCCCAGCGGGCGGCCAGCTCCCAGGCGCCGATCAAGGCGAGCAGGATCAGCACCGGCGCCAGCGCGCTGCGCCAGGCGCTGCGGCGCGCGCTCATCGCAGCGCCTCCAGCGCCTGCTCGCGGACGGCGGCGAACTCGGGAGAGGTGACGGCCTCCAGGCGCGGGGCCGCGCGTGGAGAGGGCGCCGAGAGCCGGGCGACTACCCGTGCCGGGCGTCGCGACAGCACCGCCACCCGGTCGCAGAGGTAGAGCGCCTCCTCGACGTCGTGGGTGACGAGGACGACGGTTCGAGGCTCGTCGGCGAGCGCGCCCGCCAGCCACTCCTGCATCTCCGCTCGCGAGATCGCGTCGAGGCCGGCGAAGGGCTCGTCGAGCAGCAGCAACGGCTTTCCGGCCAGCAGCGTCCGCAGGAACGCAACCCGCTGCCGCATCCCGCCGGATAGCTCGGCAGGGGTGGAGTCCTCGAAGCCGGCGAGCCCGAAGCGCTCGAAGAGGGGCGCCGCCGCCGCTCTCGCCTCGACGCGCGAGCTGCCGCGAATCCGCAGTGCCAGCGACGCGTTGTCGATCGCCACCAGCCACGGGAGCAGCAGGTCCCGCTGCGGCATGTAGGCGCACCGGCGCAGGCGGGCAACGGCCTCGCGGCCATCGCCGACCCGGATCGTCCCCCGCGCGGGCTCGCGCAGGCCCGCGATCAGCTCCAGCAGCGTCGACTTCCCGCACCCGGATGGCCCGACGACCCCGATCACCTCGTGCGGCGACGCCTGGAGGTCGATCCCGTCGAGAACCTCGAGCTCCCCGAATGAGTGCGCAACGCCATCGACAGCCAGGAAATCGCTGCTCGAAATCAAGACGGGCTCCACTGTGGGAGCCCGGGCAATCGTGTTCATGCTCCCTCCGCGCGAATTACCGCGACAGGTTCTGCGGGTCAGTGCCGGGCGGCCTCGGTGGCCATCAGCGCTATCTCAGCCCGCTTCCCGCGAGCTCCCCGGTTTACGTCTCCAGTGTAACTGCGGGAAGCGGCAGACGCTCGATCTCGCCCCGGGTGGTCTTGGGCTAACGGCGTCGCGGAGTCACCTCGGACCGCGTCCAGCGTGCGCCCGTCTGTTCGCGGAATGCCTCGATTGCTCCCTCGAGGGTCGGGAAGAAGTGGGCCGGGTCCAGATGCCCGATCAACTCATAGCGCTCGAGCTTGCGGCGCACCGGGTCCTTGAGCTCGGCGAAGACGAGCGAGATCCCGTCGGCGTTCAGTTCCTCGTCGAGCTCGTGCAGCATGTCGGCGGCGGTGGTATCGACGTCGGTGATCGGCTCGGCGGCGAGGACGATCCAGGTGGGCCGCGGCTCGGTGCGCGCCAAGCGTCGAATCTCGTCGCGGAACCCGCGCGCGTTCGCGAAGAGGAGCGGCGCGTCGAATCGCAGGATCACGAGGCCCGACAGCTCCTCGGCGTTGGGATGGAGCTGGCGGTCGTGGTGACCCGCAATGCCCGGGACCCGCCCAAGTGTTGTCCGATAAGGCCACCACGCACGCCTGAACACGTTGAGGATCGAGAGCGCTACCGCGACCGCGATCCCCTCCAGCACCCCGAGCAGCGCCACCCCAGCGAAGGCCGCCATGGACAGCCAGAATTCGGCGCGGCGCTGACGCCACAGGCGCCGTACCCCGGAGATGTCGGCAAGCGACAGCGACGCGGCGATGACCACGGCCGCGAGCGTCGCCTGAGGAAGGTTGCGCAGAAGCCCCGGCACGAGGACGAGCATGAGAATGATCGTGGCCGCGCCGACGAGGCCGGTGAGCTGGGTCTTGGCGCCCGTCTGCTCGGCGACGGCCGTGCGCGAGCCGCTCGTGCTTACCGGGAACCCCTGGAACAGCGCCGCGCCGACGTTGGCGGCACCGATCCCGATCATCTCCTGGTTCCCATTCACCTCCTGGCGGGTGCGGGCGGCGAACGCCGACGACGTCGAGATTGTGTCCGTGAGCGAAACGAGCGCGATGCCCAGGGCCCCCGCTACGAGGAGCGGGAGGTCGCTGACCGGGCTCGGCCATTCAGGCGACGGAAATCCCGACGGGAGCGTCCCGACTAGAGTCACACCGTGATCGCCGAGGCTCAGGGCTCCGGCGGCGGCGATGGAGATCACTACCGCGACCAGGACGCCGGGGATCCGCGGCAGCCGCGCCTGAAACGCGAGGATGAGCCCGAGACCGACGAGGCCGACCACCGCAGCGGCCGCGACGGTCTCGCCGGACGCCAAGCCGTCGACGAACTCGCGCGCCTCGTCGATCAGCCCGTTGGCATCGACCGAGAACCCGAACAGCTTCGGCAGCTGCCCGACGAGGATCGTGAGCGCAAGGCCGTTCATGTAGCCGATCTGCGTCGGCTTCGAAAGCAGGTCGGCGATGAAGCCGAGCTTTGCGACCCCGGCGAGGATCGTGATCGCTCCAACCAGCAGGGCGAGCATCGAGGCGAGTGCGACTGCGCGCTCAGGATCGCCGCCCGACCCGATGATGGGCAGGATGGTTGCCGCGATCATTGGCCCGAGCGAGGAGTCCGGTCCAAGCACGAGGATGCGCGAGGGGCCGAACACCGCGTAGCCGATCAGGCAAAGGACCGAGGTGTAAAGGCCGGTGATCGCCGGCAGCCCCGCGAGCTCCGCATACGCCATTCCCTGCGGGACCAGCAGGGTCGTGAGGACAAGCCCGGCGACGATGTCGCTGCGAAGCCACGAACGACGGTAGGTCGCCAGCATTCGGGCACCCGGGAGCCTCTGAAGACGCTTCATGACCGCTTCCGTAACGTCACAAGGCGACGATATTCGCCGAAGCCGGCATTCGCACATCCTCGCATTCGGGATAGGCTCCGGACGGGGACGAGAACGCGGGGATCGTCGAGGACCAAAAATCGAACCGGCGGAGGAGAGACCGTGAGCGCAGAAGAGCTTGAAGAGATGGGGCCGATCGACTACCTCATCGTCGAGTGGCCCGACCGCCAGCCGAGCGGCGAGGCGGCGCCGCTCCTGGCCGACCTCGTCGACCGCGGCCTGATCCGCATCATCGACCTCGCTTTTGTCGCCAAGGGCGAGGACGGCTCGGTGGCGATGCTGGACATCGCCGCGCTGGCCGATGAGTCCGATTCGCTCGGAGAGCTGGTCGGCGCGTCCTCCGGGCTGCTGTCCGAGGAGGACGCAGAGGAGGCGGCGGCGGCGCTCGAACCCGGGACGTCGGCCGCGGTCCTCGTCTACGAGAACGTCTGGGCGGCACCGTTCGCCGTGGCGCTTCGCCGCTCCGGCGCCCAGCTGGTCGCAAACGGCCGGATCCCGGTCCAGGCCCTCGTCGCCGCGCTCGACGCCGCCGAGGGATCCGAACCTACCCCCGCCTGACAAGGAAGGAAAAGAGCTGATGCCAGGATTGATCGGAAACGTCGCCAGGGTCGCGGTCGCGTCGGGAACCGCGACGGCCGTTCGCAACCGCGTCTCGCAGCGCCAGGGAGAGCGCTGGGCCGAGCAGGGAAAGTCAGAGCCGGCCTACCTGGCGCCCCAGCAGACTGCGGCACCCCCGCAGGCTGCAGCACCCCCGCCCCAGGCCCCTCCGGCGCCCGCCGCCGATCCCATCGAGCAGCTGACCAAGCTCGGCGAGCTTCGCGAGAAGGGCCTGCTGACGGACGAGGAGTTCGCCGCGCAGAAGGCGAAGCTCCTGGGCTGATAGCCAGGGCGATGGCTACTCGGCCTTGCGCGCCCCGCCGGCGACCACGTTGACGAAATCCTCCAGGTGCTTCGTCGTCCAGCACTCGAACACGGCGGTGCAGTGCGGCTCGTACGCCGACATCACGGAATCGCCGTAGTTCCAGTACAGCTTTGGCTCCGGGTTCAGCCAGAAGGTGCGCCCGGCTCGCTCCGCGACCTCAGCGAACGCCGCGGCGTGGGGCTCGCGGCCGTTCGTGCGCGCGTCTCCGAGCACGATCACCGTCGAGCGCGGATCGAGGTCCTCGGAGATCTCGGCCATGAACTCCAGCCATACGCGCCCGTAGTCGGTGTAGCCGGAGACGTCCGCAACGCCCCCTTCGCGGCTGATTCGCTCGGAGATGCGGCGGAAGTCGCGCTCTCGCTCGAACACCTCGGTGATTTCCGAGATCCGCTCGATGAACACGAACGAGCGCAGCTTCCGGAACGAATCGTGCAGGGCGTGTAGTACCGAGAGGAAGAAGACGCTGGCCGAGGTGACCGAAGTCGAGACGTCGCAGAGGACGTAGATCTCGGGGCGGCGAGGGTGCTTGGGCCGGTACTTGAGCCGCAGCGGGACCCCGCCGGTTTCCAGCGATGCGCGCATGGTCCGGCGCACGTCCACCGCCGCTCCGCGCCGCCTGCCGCGTTGCTCGTGGCCGAGGGTGGCGAGGCGTCGCTTCAACTGCGCGACGGCGCGGTGAACGGCGGCGAGGTCCTGCGCGGCGCTGGTCGGAAGCGCCCGGTCGAGGTCGGCGAGCGGGCGTGAGGGTGGGAGGCGCTCTGAACGCTCGATCAGCGCCCGCTCCAGCTCTGCTCTGAGGTGACCCTCGAACTGGCGCAGACCCTCGCGGTCGAGCGGTGGCTCGGCGTCGTCTCCCTCGCCGCTGCGGACCTGAAGCTCGAGCGTGCGCCGGATCCGCTGCACGTCCACGCCGACGACCCCGGATCCCTCACCGCGGCGGCCGAAGGCGGCGATCGCAAGTCGCGCCAGGTCCCGCATCTCGCCGTCGTTCCCGGCCCGGATCGCCTCACGGATCGCCTCGCGCAGATCGTCGAGGTCCAGCCGCTCGCCGCCGTCGAACCGTTGGGCTTCGCTGATCCCGCGCTCCAGTGCCTCGCCCTCCGCCGCCCGGAAGAAGAAGCGGTCGAAGACGAGCTCGAACACGCGCCGGTCCTCCTGCGACTTCGCCAGGGTCGAGGCGAGCGCCTCCCGGAAGTCGGTGGGCTCGCCCCAGGGGACGGCCTCGAGAGCCGCGAAGCCGTCGAGGATCTCCGACGTCCCGATCGCGACGCCCTCCTCGCGCAGGCGCTCGCAGAAGGAGATCAGGCGCGGCGCTAGGCCGGGCGGCAGCCCTGTGTCGGATGCGGCCATATCACCCTGCGGCCTCCGCCCCGAGCCCCGGTGGTGTGCCCAGCTTCACGCCCACCCGCTCGGCGACGATGTCGATGTCGGTGCGGTGTTTGACGATGATGCTCATCGTGCGCTCGAAGACCGATGCGTCGATGTCGTCGGCTCCGAGTAGCAGCAGCGCCCGCGCCCAGTCGATCGACTCCGCGATCGACGGTGGCTTCTTCAGGTCGAGCGAGCGCACCATGTGCACCACCTCGACCAGCCGGCGAGCGAGACGCTCGTCGATCTCGGGCGCGTGCAGGCGCACGATCTCGATCTCCCGCTCGATTTCGGGGTAGTCGAGCCACAGGTAGAGGCATCGGCGCTTCAGCGCCTCGGTGAGCTCACGGGAGTTGTTCGAGGTGAGGACCACGACGGGGTGGGTGCGGGCCTCGATCACCCCGAGCTCGGGGATCGAGATCTGAAAGTCCGACAACACCTCGAGCAGCATCGCCTCGAATTCCTGGTCGGTCTTGTCGATCTCGTCGATCAGCAGCACGACGGGATTCTCCGAGGCGATTGCAGCGAGCAGCGGCCGCGTGAGGATGAACTCCTCGGAGAAGATGTTCTCGAACGCGGCCGCCCCCGGACGCGAAGCGGAGGAGGCGGCCGGCAGTGTTGTGGCCGGAGGTCCATCTTCCGGCGAGGCCGCGTCAGCGGCCGCTGACGGAAGTGTTGTTGGTCCGGAGGCCTCGGCCTGGATGCGGAGCAGCTGCTTGCGGTAGTTCCACTCGTACAGGGCCTTGCTCTCGTCCAGGCCCTCGTAGCACTGAAGCCGGATCAGCTCGCGGCCGGTCGCGCGAGAGATCGCCTTCGCGAGCTCGGTCTTGCCGACACCCGCGGGCCCCTCGACGAGCACGGGCTTGCCGAGCCGCTGGGCGAGGTAGGAGACCAGCGCCGCCGGCTCATCGGCGAGGTACCCCACCTCACCGAGCGCGCTCGCCACCTCCTCAACCGACTGTGGCGCGTCGGTGACGGGGGCGCGCTCAACTTTCGGTGTAGGCGCTTCTGCCATCCCGCGATGATAATGACGCCCATGTTGAGCGAGGTGAGCGGGATCGCGGGGCTGATCCTGGCCCAGGCGGAGCCCACGGTCCAGGAGGCCAGCAGCGGCAACGAGACCAATGCCGTCCCCTACGTGATCATCCTCATCTTCGGCTTTCTCGTCGGCGCATACGGCCACGGCGCCAAGTCCCGCGTGCTGATCGTCGCCGGGATCGCGATCATCATCCTCGCGATCGTCCTCTTCCAGATCGAGATCCTGGACACGTCGCCGAACAAGCTCCCACCGGGGGTGTAGGCTCGCGATTTCCGAGACGTGTGTGCGGTCCAAGGGGAGGCCCTGCTGCGGAGCGGAGGCACGATGGCCGAGGCAATCCGTTCAGAAGACATCGGCGACGGTCCCCACGAGAACGGGACCAACGCTGTGAGCGAGGCACGCAGGGCGACTGCGGAGGTGACCGCGGCGGTCGACGACGCACGTCGCCAGAGCATTGCCGAGCTGGCCGCTGACTTTCGTCGCCTGAGCGCGGAAGTCACCGAAACGAAGCAACGGGTCGACGCGGCCGAGAAGCGCGCGCGCGAAGCTGAGGAGGAAAGTGGGCGCGCCGAGCGCGCCGCGTGGGCGGCTCAACGCGAGCGCGACGATGCGTTGAAGCGGGCCGAGGGTCGCAGCGAAGCTGCATTCGCAGAGGTTGAGGCCCGGGTGGAAGCCGGGGTCCGCGAGGCGCGGGAACGGATTCGCCGCAAGGCAGAGAAGAAGCTGCGCGAAGCGGCGGCGACGTTGAGGCAGCGCGCCGACGCGCGCGCGAAGACGCTTGCGGAGGAGGCGACCAGGGACCTCCGCGATCAGGCCGAGAAGGAGCTGCGCGAGGCCGCCGAGGCGCGAGAGCGCTTGAGCCGGGACACAGAGCGCCTGAGCCAGGAGGCCAGAAAACGAGTCGAAAGCGGCTTGGCCGACGCTCAGCGCGAGGTGAGCGCGGAGCGCGAGAAGCGAGCGCAGCTCGAGCAGGAGCTCGAGTCGGTCCGCTCGCGCCTGAACGCGCTCGTGGAGCGACTCGCGGCGGAGGCCGAAAGACGCGCACGCGAGACGGCCGAGCGGCGGGTCGAGGAAGAGATGGAGCGGATCGAGCGCGAGGCTGCGGAGGCGGCCGAGCGCGCGCGCGAGGAAGCGGTCGCGCGATCGCGGGCGCAGCTGCAGATGCGGATCCGCGAGGAGGAGGCCAATCTCAGGATGCAGGCGGAGGAGAAGATCAGAGCCCAGACCGAGCAGCGCCTGCGCAGCATCGAAGCCCGGCTTCAGCGCGAGGTCGAGCAGGAAGCGCAGGGCGCAGCTCGCGAAGCCGAACGCGCCGCGCACGAGCGCAGCCGCGTGCGCGCCGACCAGGTCCGCGACCAGGTCGAGGAGCAGGCGCGCGCCGCCGCAGACGCCGCCCGCCGCGAGGCTCTTCAGGGAACCTGAGGGGGGCCCCCCAGGGCCCTTAGCCCGGGGGCGGGACGGCAGCCTCGATCGGGCCGCCGGCGACGACACCGACCTGCGCAGTCTCAACCGCCGGCCCCTCGACGTCCAGCTCGCGGCCCTCCATCGCCATCTCGATCAGCGCCGGGTCGCGTCCGATCTCGACCCAGCGCTGCCTCGCCTCGGCATGGAGCTCGTCGAGCGCGTCGTCAGAGTGCAGCGGATCGTGGTGGAAGAGCAGCAGCCGCTGCGCGCCGACGGCGTCGGCGAACGCGACCGTGTCCGACAGCCGCGAGTGACCCCAGCCGATGTGCTCCGGATACTCGGCGTCCGTGTACTGGCAGTCGTGAACGAGGAGGGTCGCGTCGCGCGCGAGCTCGTATCCGGAGAGCCATTCCGGTTCGCACCCCTCGATCGGCGAGCCCAGCGCCGGCTCGTGGTCGGGGATGTAGCAGACCGTCGTGTCGCCGTCGGTGACGCGGAACCCCAGCGTCGGCCCGCGGTGCGTCACCGACTCGGCGCGGATGGTTGCCGGCCCAAGCTGCCATTCGCTCGGCGGCGTATCGCGGAAGTCGACCTCGCAGGGAAGCTCCCGCACCTCGACCGGCGACAGCGGCGCCGAGATGTAGCGGGCGATCCGGTCCTCCAGCGACGCCTCGGGCGATGCCGGCCCCCAGATCGTGATCCGGGATTCCGCGTGAAAGCAGGGAGGAAAGAACATCAACCCCTGGATGTGGTCGAGGTGCAGGTGGGTGAGCAGGATGTTCACCTGCGGCGCGCCCAGCAGCGTGCTGCCGAGGGTGCGGATCCCGGTGCCCGCGTCGAGGATCAGCTTGGAGTCGTCAGAGAGCGTCATCTCCAGGCAGGAGGTGTTGCCGCCGTAGCGGTTCATCTCCGGACCCGGCGACGGCACCGAGCCTCGCGCGCCCCACACCTTGATCTTCACTTGCTGACCCCGTTTCGCGGCCAGAAGATGATCATCGCTCCCGAGGACGCGTCGTCGGCGCCGACCAGCGGCAGAGCGCTGGCCTCGATCGGATGCTCCTCTCCGGTGGTCGAGCGGACGAGGAGCTTCGCGTGGGCCGGGCGACCGTCCCGCAGCGCCACGGTCAGCGGCAGGCTCTCCAGCGTCACCGGCTTCCCATCCTCGTCGAAAGGCCCGAAGGTGGTCGTCCAGCGCTCCGGTTCCATCCGCCCCGACTCCTCGAAGGACATCCCGAGCAGCGCTCCGGCGGCCTCGTTGTAGAACAAAAGCCTGGCGCTTTCGTCAACCAGAAACGCCGGCGTCGCGATGCTCGTGATGAGGTTGCGCGCCAGGATCAGCGGAAGCGGTTTCTGCGACCCCTCCATTCCTCACCCTGAGGTTAACCGGGAAGGGGCATAAATGCCTAATCTGTGTGCGCTCATGGCACAGGTTGTTCGAAGGGGGAGAGGTCGCGAGGCGCTGGCCGTACTCGCTGCATCCGCGCTCGGACTGGCGCTTGCCGCACCTTCCGGGCCCCAAGCTGCCGGCGGCGGCTCGCCACGGTCGAGCGAGCCCGCCCTCGCCACCTGCTTTTGGGAGGGGCCGATCTCGACGAACCGCATGACCACGCGCGGATTCGACGGGCGCTACTTCAACTTTCCCGAGGAATCGGCGACCTACTGGCTGGCTCGGTTCAAGCTTCCGCCTGGAGCGGCCCTGCTCCTGACCGGCCGCTATCCCCACTCCCGCTACATGTCTCTGAACAGCTACTCGGATGCCGCGCCTACCGATGCGCTCAGCGACATCAGGATCGAGCCCGACCTGGGCTCGACCAACCCATTCATCGCTGGCAACCGCCGCGACCTCGAGCAGCGTTCGTGGACGGTCGCGGTCGTCGATGAGGAGCCACCTGGATCGGCCGGCGAGCGATTGCCGAACACCCTCTACGCGAGGCCCGAGGGGGGCGCGTCGATCGAGCTCGCCTATCGCGTGTACGAGCCCGACCGCGGCCTCGATCTGACCGGAAGCACCGGGCTGCCACGCGTGCAGCTGAATCTCCCAGACGGCAGCGTGCAGCGCGGCGGGAAAGCGTGCAAAGCGATCAACGACCCCAACCGCGAGATCACCGTCGACACGACCCCGGAGGTGCAGTGGGAGACGGCGCGGCAAACTCCTGGATGTAACGGGGCCACCAACCCGGCTTACGATCCCGTGCGCTGGGAGCGCTTCTTCAACTACGAATACGCCGCGCTGGGCGTGGTCACCGACTGCACGACGGAGGGCCGCGCGTTCCGGCACTCGGTCGCGCCCACGCTCGAGGGCGGCAACTACTCCAACCGCGACAGCGCCTACATCTACGCTCACCTCAGCCGCAAGTTCGGTCCCGTGCTGGTCCTGCGTGGGAAGTTGCCGAGGACACCCCGCACCCGCGCCGGGCAGAAGATCATGGGCCGCGGTCAGATGCGCTTCTGGTCGCTTTGCACAGGCGAATCTCGGGTGACCACGTTCACACCCGACTGCCTCGCCGACCGCCAGGTGCCGATCGATTCCGGCCGCAACTTCGAGATCGTGGTCAGCCGCCGGGGGGATCGGCCGTCAAACGCGCGCCGCCCTTGCGGAGTCGCGTGGTTGAACTGGGGTGATCGCGGTGACGGTGCCGGCGATCCCGACTACGGGGTCCTGATCATGCGCAACATGCTCGTCTCGCCGCGCTTTGCGAACGCGATCCAGAACGTACCCCGGGCGGGAGAGGAGGCCGGCGTCCTCGGTCCCTACCTTCCGCAGCCCTCTTATACGTCGCGAGCCGAGTTCGAGGCCGCAGGCTGCAACCAGCAAGACTGAGTCTCGGCTAGTTCTTGTTCCCGCCCTGGTCCTTCGAGGTGTCGAGGCCCTGGTCGTCGCCGAAGCCGGTGGGGCCGGTGGGGCCGGTGATCACCGGGATCGAGTCGTCGTCGTCGCCTCCGCAGCCGGGACCCGCGAGCGCCAGTGTCAGCGCTGCGGCCGCCCCGAGCGCGGCGAGTCTTCGCTTCGCGATCCGCATTGGGAAACCCTAGTGCCTCAAGCGGCGCCGTTGCCGCGCCGATAGGTAGGTGTGGGAGGCCGGCGCGATCGCGGATTGGAGGGGGAGCTTGCCGCCGCGCAAAAGCGGATCGGACAGCTCGAGGCGCAGCTCGCCCAAGTCTCGACCCGCGATCCGATCGCTCCCGAGCTGCTCACCCTGAGGAGCTTTCGCGTCCAGCTCGAGATGGACGTGAAGCGCGCGCTGCGCTACCGGCACCACCTGAGCCTCGCTCTGCTCGACATCGACGGCTTCCGCGCACTCAACCTGCGCCATGGCTATCCGATCGGCGACAGGGTGCTGGCCGCCGTCGGCAGCCTGATCGCCGACGAATTCCGGGTTCACGACCTCGGCTGCCGGACCGGCGGGGACGAGTTCGCGATCATGCTTCCCGAGACCCCCGGTGATGGCGTCCTGCAGGCGATGCAGCGACTGCTCGGGCGACTCGAGGACGTCGTGGTCGGCGACGTCCGCGGCCTCTCCGCCTCGATCGGGATAGCTTCGCTTGACTCGGAGTCCAGCACCCCGGAAACGCTGACGGCGGCCGCACGCGCCGCCCTCGAGGACGCACGCGCGGCGGGAGGCGGGCTGGCCACGCTCGGGGTGGGCGCAGCGAACGAGGGCTCTGCGGGCTCACACGTCGATGTCGTCGCGGCGCTGGCTTCGGCGCTGCAGGAGCGCGACACCTACACCGGGGACCACTCGGAATCGGTGGTGGAGATGGCGGGACGGGTCGCCGAGTCTCTCGGCCTCGACGCCGAGGAGGTTGCGCGCATCCGCACCGCGGCGCTTCTGCACGACATCGGGAAGGTGGGCGTGCCGGACGAGATCCTCCACAAGCCGGGGGCGCTCGACGATCGCGAGTGGGAGGTCATGCGCCGGCATCCCGAGATCGGTGAGCGCATCCTGCGAGCGATCCCCGGCATGGGCCTGATCGCGAAGATCGTTCGCCACGAGCACGAGCGCTGGGACGGCAACGGGTATCCCGACCGGATCGCCGGCGAGGAGATTCCGATCGGCGCCCGCATCATCCTCGCCTGCGACGCCTACCACGCGATGACTTCGGATCGCCCGTATCGCAAGGCGATGCCGCACTCGGAGGCGTTCAGCGAGCTGAACGCGAACGCCGGCACGCAATTCGACCCCGAGGTGGTCGAGGCGCTGATCGGCTACCTGTACGGCCTTCGCCAGGCCGGCGCCGCAGTCGGATAGCTGGCCCACCGAGATGAGCCCTGAAAGGGCCGCGCCCGTAGGCGCGGCCCTCAGTCGTCAGTTCAGCTTCCCGATCTTGAAGATCTTGGTCCCGCAGTCGGGGCATGTGCCCTGAATCGCCGGGCGACCGTTCTTCATGGTCACCTGCACGGGATCCACGATCTCGACCTTCTTCCGCTCCTTGACGCAATAGCCCTCTGGCATGGACGTCTCCTTTCGGCTCTCCGGTCAGGTGCCGCGGTGCGCATGGCGCCTCGTGACACGCTCGTCGACGGAGGACGTTAGAGCGTTCGGCAGACGGTTGCGCGTGCGTAAAGTGGCAATCGTTACTAAGGCGCCTTACGGATTCCCCCCGGCGCCGGCCACAGCCGCGGCCGCGATGTCCGCTTCGAGCTCCGTGATCTGGCTGCGAAGGTCCGCGATGTCGTCCTCGAGCACGCCGATCCGCTGCTCGGCGTTGGTCTGGCTGCCCTGGAGGCCGGCGACCCGCTGCTCGAGCTGCGCGAGCCGGTCGCTGAGCGCGTCGATCTCATCTGCCGCAGCCTCCGTGGCGGTGTCCTCAGCCGCCGAGATCTGATCGCTGAGCGCACTGACGTCGTCCTTGGTCGCGGTGTCCTCGCGCAGCTGCAGGATCAGCACCAGCGACACCGCCGCCGCGGCGAGCGCGAGCACCAGCGCCGCCCCGGCCGCGTAGGTGCGGATCCCCAGCTTCCGATCGACCTGGGCAAGCCAGCTCCCGAGCCCGTCGATGCGCTCGTCCATCGTCGGCGGACGCGCCGGGACGTCCGGCTTCGCCTGTCCCTTCGGCGGCTCGGTTTTCGCCGCATCGGGTTTGGCCGCCGCCTCCGCGCTCGGCGCTGCCGGCGCCGGGTCCGGGGTCGGCGCGGCCGCCGCAGCGTCCGGCGTGGCTGGGGGCGGCAATCCGCTCCCCGGGACCGGCGCGAGTGCATCGCCGGACGGCGACGCCGGCGCTCCGCCGGCCGGCGCCGGTTCTGGTTCCGCGCCGTCCTTCTTCGCGCGCCGGGGTAGCCGCGGCATCGGGCTCATAGGTCCTCCACCGAGCGTTCCACGACCTCGCCGTTCTCCGGCTCGAGCGCCTGGCCCGCGTCAACCCAGGCGAGCATCCCCCCGGCGAGGTGATAGGCGTCAAAGCCGCCGGAGCGGAACGCCTCGGCCACCATCCCCGAGCGATTGCCGCTGCGGCAGACGAATACGAGCGGCGTCTGCTTGTCCATCGCACCCGCTTCGGCGCTGACCTGATCGAAGCCGATCCTGCGGGCACCGGGCACGTGTCCGGCGTCGAATTCGCGTTCGTCGCGAACATCGACGAGCTGCACTTCCCGCGAGTCGAGCCATTTCCGCAACCCCGCCGGCTCCAGCTCGATCCCGTTCTCCTGCGACACGGTCACGCCTGCAAGGGTATATGCGCTCATGGGCCCATTGCTGTACCGAATCGGGATCGAGGTGCCGATCGTGCAGGCGGGGATGGGAGGCGGGGCGGCCGCAAGCGGACTCGCCGCCGCCGTCTCGGAGGCGGGCGGGCTGGGAACGATCGGCTTCGGCCCACCGGAGTGGATGCAGCGCGAGCTCACGACAGCGCGGTCGCTGACCGCGCGCCCGATCGCGGTCAACCTGTTGCTTCCGTTCGCCCGCGACGGCCACTGGCGGCTGGCCGAAGCGGCCGACGTCGTCGTCAGCTTCTGGGGCGCACCGCGGCGGCGGACAAGGACGGTGTGGATGCACCAGTGCGGGTCGGTTCGCGAGGCGCTCGAGGCGCGCGTCGCCGGGGCCGACGCCGTGATCGCGCAGGGCGTCGAGGCCGGCGGGCACGTTCGCGGCAGCGTCCCGGCGCTGGAGCTGCTGCCCCGGATCCTGGGGGCCGTTCCCGGCGACTTCCCGGTTCTGCTCGCCGGCGGCGTCGCAAAGCGCGCGGACGTGGATCAGGCGATCGCCGCCGGCGCCGCAGCGGCCGTGCTCGGCACCCGCTTCCTGCTGAGCGAGGAGTCGCCGGCACATCCCGGGTACAAGCGGCGGTTGATCGGCGCTCGTGAGACCCTGCTGACGGAGCTGTTCGGGGCGGGTTGGCCGGCACCGCACCGGGTGGTGGCGAATGCCGCCACCGAGCGCTGGACATCGGGCGACCTCCGCGGCCCCGCGTCCGTGCGTGTGCTCAACACCGTCACCGCGCCGCTGGTCTCTCGGATCCCGGTCGGCCTCGTCACGCGGATGGCGCTCGCGCAGAGGCCGGGCGTTCCGATCTTCGGGCCGGCGCTGCCGCTTGCGGGCCAGCCGGACTCCGTGATCGAGGCCAGCGCGCTTTACGCTGGGGAGACGGTCGCTCAGATCAGCGAGGTTCGTCCCGCCGCCGCGTTGGTGGACGAGCTGACGCCGTAACTGGCCCACCCGGCGCGCGCGGGGAACCCCACGGCGCGTAGCATTCGCGCTCCGCAAGCATCCACCCCAAGGAGAGCCTTCAATGCCCGAAGCAGTGATCGTCGACACCGTTCGCACCCCGATCGGCCGTGCCTTCAAGGGCTCGATCGCCCAGCTGCGACCCGACGACATGACCGCATTCGTGATCGACGCCCTGATCGAGCGCAATCCCGACGTCGATCCCGCAACCGTCGAGGAGGTCGTGTGCGGTTGCGGCATGCCCCAAGGGCTTCAGGCTTTCAATATCGGGCGGATCGCGGTACTGCTCTCCGAGAAGCTGCCCGACTCGGTCCCCGGGCACACGATCGCTCGCTACTGCGCCTCGAGCCTGGAGTCGATCCGCAGCGCTGCCAACTCGATCCGCGCCGGCGAGGGCGACACCTACATCGCCGCCGGGGTGGAGTGGGTGAGCCGCTACAACGAGCGCACCGAGCCGGCCGGGCTCCCCGACCAGAACGAGAAGCTCCAGGGTGCCGACGGCCAGCCCAACGCGTACATCGCGATGGGCGACACCGCCGTCAACGTCGCCAAGCGCTTCAACGTCTCGCGCGAGGACATGGACCGCTACGCCCAGCGCTCGCAGGAGCTTGCCGTCGCCTCCCAGGAGGACGGGTTCTTCGACCGCGAGATCGTTCCCGTGAAGGCCCCGGCCCTCGACGAAGAGGGCAACGCGGTTGTCAAGGAGGTGACCAAGGACGACGGCCCCCGCGCCAGCTCCACCTACGAGAAGCTGGCCCAGCTCGACGAGGCTTTCGAGGGCGGTGGCGGGGTCACCGCCGGCAACTCCTGCCCGCTGAACGACGGCGCGGCCGCCGTGCTGCTGATGTCGGAGGAGCGCGCGAAGGAGCTCGGGCTCACTCCGCGGGCGAAGGTCGTTGCCTCGGCGACCAGTGCACTGGAGCCGGAGATCATGGGAGTGGCGCCGATCGGCGCCGTCCACAACGTGCTCGAGCGCGCCGGGATGACGATCGCCGACGTCGACCGAGTGGAGCTGAACGAGGCGTTCGCCGCCCAGGTGATCCCGATCATGGAGAAGTGCGAGATCCCGCTCGAGAAGCTCAACACCCACGGCGGCGCGATTGCCCTCGGTCACCCCTTCGGGATGACCGGCGCCCGGATCATGGGCACGCTGCTGAACGTGCTCGAGACCGACGACGAGTCGATCGGCCTCGAGACGATGTGCGTCGCCGGTGGACAGGGCCAAGCGACGATCGTCGAGCGCTTGAACTGAAGCCGGGCCTGGTGAATGGTCGCGAGATAAGAAAGCGGCCGTAGCGCCCCTTGGACCTCGCGGCAAGCGTGGTCAGCACCGGCTGGGCAGCCGGGATCAATGCCTACCTGACCGTTGCCATCCTTGGCCTGCTGGGACGGGCGGGGATCGGGGAGGTGCCGCAAGAGCTCCAATCCGACGGCGTGATCGCCGTTGCGCTGGTGATGACGGCCGTGGAGTTCGTCGTCGACAAGATTCCCCTCGTCGACAGCCTCTGGGATTTGCTCGGCACGGTCGTCCGGCCCTTGGTTGCGGCCTGGATCGGTGCAGGGCTCGCCGGGGAGGCCGACGCCCAGGGGCTCGACGAGGCGATGGCGATAGCGGGGACCGGGACCATCGCGCTCGCAAGCCACGGGGTAAAGGCGGGCATTCGCCTGGCGATCAATACCTCGCCGGAGCCTTTCTCCAACATCATTGTCAGCACCGCCGAGGATCTCGCCGTCGCGGGTGTCACCTGGTACGCCCTCGAGCACCCCGTTCAGGCGGCGGTGATCGCGGCGATCTTCCTCAGCATCGGCTGCGTGCTGGTCTGGTTCCTGGCCACCCGGATCCGCAAGGCCTGGGGGCTCCTGCAGGCTCGCTACGGGCGCGCGCCTCCGTGACGTCGGCCCCTATGCCACGCCCGCGCTTTCGCGGGCGGGACGCTCGACGAGCTCGGCGACCAGCTCGGCGACCCGCCCCGGTTGGTCCTCGGGGGAGAACGTCCGCGAATCCTCGATCCACTCCAGGCGCGAGTCCGGGAACGCCGCGGCGAGCCGGTCGGCGTTGCGGTGCCAGAAGAACTTGTCGTCGCGCGACCAGGCGATCGTCACCGGCCGGTCGAAGCTCGCAAACGTCGCCGCGGCGTCGAGCAGGTAGCTCGGGTCGAGGCCCTCGAGGAAGCGCTTCGTGTCGGCCCGGACGCTCTTGTTCGTCAGCGCCGGGAGCACGTATGAGTCGCCCGCCTCGGGGTCGAGCTTGGAGTGCATCAGCCAGCCGTAGGCGATCGGCAGCCGCCGCGCCGCACGCACCCGCAGCGGCGCGAACAGCACCGGCGCCAGGCTCATCGCCGGCGGGAACAGCAGGTACTTGAAGAACGCTGGCGGAAACTGCTCGTAGGCGTCCACCGAGGTGAGGAAGAGGCGCCCGATCCGCTCGCGGTGGTTCGCGACGACGATCTGGCTGAGGCCTCCGCCGGTGTCGTTTCCCACGAGCGTCACGTCCTCCAGCTCGAGCTCGGCGATTGCGCTCGCGATCAGTCCTGCGAGGCCGGTGGGGGAGAGGTCGGCGCCCGGCAGCGGAAGCTCGTGAGAGCCGAGCGGCATGTCGAGCGTGACGCAGCGGTGCGAGCCGGAGAGCTCCGGCACGACCTTGCGCCACAGGTTGGCGTTCACGAGAGCCCCGTGGACGAACACGATCGTCGGTCCCTGCCCTGCCTCGAACACCCGCATCCGGCCGCGGGGTACCTCGATCTCGTGCGGCTCGCCGAGCTCCGGAGCGCGCCAGTAGGTGTAATCACTCGCCATCAGCTTCTCCTTCGATCGCTTTCTCGTCCGCCGTGTAACCTAACATACAGACAGTATGTATGTAGTGTGAGGTACGTCACGATGGAGGCTGCGAGCAAGACCAGGCAGGCCGAGCGCTCCGAGGCGACGCGCGGGAAGCTGATCCGCGCAGGCCGCGAGCTGTTCGCAAAGCGTGGCTACGCAGACGTCGGCACCGAGGAGATCGTGAGCAGGGCGAAGGTGACCCGCGGCGCGCTGTATCACCACTTCGCGGACAAGCGCGATCTCTTCCGCGCCGTCCACGAGGCCGGCGAGCAGCGAATCGTCGAGCGGATCGCTTCCGACCTGACGGCGGCAAGCGCCGAGGATCCCGCGGACGTGCTCGCGCAGGCGATGCGCAGCTTCCTCGACATGTGCCTGGAGCCCGAGGTGGCGCGAATCGCGCTGATCGAGGCGCCGGTCGTGCTCGGCTTTCAGGAGTGGAGCGAAATCGACGAGCGCTATGGCCTCGGGCTTGCGATCGGCGTGCTCGAGGCGGCGATGGAGGCCGGGTCGATTCCGCGCCAGCCGGTGAAACCGCTCGCACAGGTGCTGCTCGCAGCGCTGGGCGGCGCCGGCAGGATCATCGCCAACGGCGACGACCCGGCAGCGACGCGCAGGGAGATGGAAGCGGCGCTGATGGCACTGCTGGACGGCTTGCGCGTGCCTCAGTCCTCGAACAGCGCGTAGCCGTACTCGCCGCGCTTGTAGGCGAGCTTGGCGATCGCGGTGACGCGGTCGTCGTCGTTGCGCTCGATCTTGCGGAACTGGGAGCGCACTCGCGAGGCGGCGCGGGTGCAGAAGGTCTCGGCGATGTAGCGCTCTTGGCCGGAGGGCTCCAAGCCGTGCTCGTCGAAGATCGAGGTGACTCGCGAGAGCACCGCGATCTGGGCGTAGATATCGGCGGCGGCGTCGGCGAGCCGCTTGTGCTGGAGGCCCTGGACGAGGATCCCCTTGCGGTGCTCGCGCAGCAGCTGCTCGGAGACGGTCGCCAGCTCGGCCACCTGCTCTCCGACCGCCTCGGCGTGCTTCTCGAGCTCGGTGTGGGCCTCGTTGATCTTGTCCGGCTTCACTTTTCTCTGGATCCGCACCGCGGCGTAGTCGGCGAGCAGGCCGATCGAGGCGATCGGGTGGTTGAGGCCGATCTCGCCCATTCCCTCGAGCCGTTCGCCGACCGGCTTCAGGGCCGAGAGCGCGATGTACGAGCGCATGACATCGTTGGCGCCCTCGAAGATCGGGAAGATGCGGATGTCGCGGAGGGTCTTCTCGTACGGGCGGTCCTTCATGTAGCCCTCGCCGCCGGCGAGCTGCAGGGCCCTGTTGGCGACGTACCAGAGGAATTCCGTCCCCGCGACCTTGCACATCGCCGACTCCAGGGAGTAGTCCTTGATCCCGGCGTCGACGAGCCCGCAGGTCAGGTAGCACATCGACTCGAGCCCGAACAGGTAGGTCACCGAGGCTCCGATCTTCTCCTGCACCAAGTCGAAATTGGAGAGCGGGCCGCCGAACTGCTCGCGCTCGGCGGTGTGGTCGATCGCCAGGTCGAGCAGTGCCTTCGCTCCTCCCACCGATCCCGTGCCGAGGCCGATGCGCCCGTTGTTGAGGATCGACATCGCGATCTTGAACCCCTCGCCGGGCTCGCCGAGCACGTTCTCCGCCGGAACCTTGACGTCGTTGAAGTGCAGCCGCCGAAGATCGTTCGCGCGCAGCCCCATTGTGTCGAAGCGGTCCCCAACCTCGAAGCCCTTCATTCCCTTCTCCAGGATCAGCGCGATGTGGCGGTCCTTTCCGTCCACCTCGCAGCGGGCGAAGGCAGTGAAGACCGAGCCCTTGCCGCCGTTGCCGATGTAGCGCTTCTCCCCGTTCAGCACCCACGAGCCGTCCGATTGCTGCACCGCTCGCGATTGGATGTTCCAGGCATCCGACCCGGCCTGCGGCTCCGTGAGCGCGAACCCGGCGAGCTTGCGGCCCCTAGCTAGATCGGGGAGGAATCGCTGCTTTTGCTCGTCGGTGCCGAACATCACGATCCCCTTGAAGCCGATCGACTGGTGGACGCCGAGGATGATCGACATCGTCGCGTCGATTCCGGCGAAGGTCTCGAAGACGCGCGCGTAGCCGGTCTGGGAGAGGCCCTGGCCGCCGTACTCCTCGGGGACGTATAGCCCGCACAGCCCGGCGTCGCCGAGCGCGCGGATGTTGTCGTCGCCGATCCAGCGCTCCTCCTCGGCCTTGCGATGATCGATCGATCCGCCGATCGCGTGCGCGGCGGCGATCAGCGCCCGCACCTTGTCCTGCTCGGCGGCGTCGGGCTGAGGCCAGGGGAACACCATCTCCTCGAGGATCTGGCCGAGGAACAGCGACTTGGCGAACGACGAGGCGCCGCTCTCGGTGCGCTGCTTCGAGGGCTCGACGGTTGCCGTCTCCACGGACCGCGAGCCTATACCGCGGGAGTCGTCGCCGGAGGATCGCTCAGGGAGCGCTGGTCCAGGCGGCAAACAGCGCCGTCGAGACCATCATCAACGTCACCGAGAGGGTCAGCACCACACGCATACGACGCCGCTCGAGCGCCCAGATCGCGAGCGCGATCCAGAACGGGAATACGACGAGCATGAATCGCGGAAGCGACATCAGGGGAACGTCGGTGGCGGGCACCGACAGGGGCAGCGCCAGGCTGGTGACGGCGTACGCGAGGTATGCGGCCGGCAGTCGGCGCGCGGTCAGCACGGTCAGCCAGCCGGCGAGGATCAGAAAGCCGAGCAGGATCAGGTTGCGAATCGCCTCGTGAACGCTGATCGCCCCGAGGCCGAGGCTGATCGACTCGAAGCCGGGAACGATGTGGAAGATCGACGTGACGCCGCTCCAGATCCCGAGCGCGATCCCTCCGAACGGCGCGAAGATCCGATTCCACTCCGACTGTGCGTTGAACGCCGCCAGGGGGTCGCCGCTGCTGATCCCGAGATAGGCGAGGTAGCCGAAGAGACCCGCCGGGATCAGCGCCAGCCACAACACCTCGCGCTTGATCCTGTAACGCGGCCGGATCCCGTGAGGCGGAGCGTCGGGCTCGCGGTCTGCGCGCGGCCCGTACAGGTACAGCACCAGCAGCGGCAGGATCAGCAGGATCCCGGCACTTCGCGTGGCCGCGGCGAGCATCGCGACGAGAGCCGCCGTTCGCCAGCGCCCGAGGCGGCCGGCGTACAGCGACCCGACCGAGAGCAGGAGGAAGAGGCCCTCGGTGTAGACGGCCGAGAGGCAGAGGGCGGCGGGCGAGCAGACGACGATCCAGGTCGTCGCGCTTGCCACCCTGCGGCCGTAGTCGAGCGAGGTCAGGCGATGGAGCAGGTAGAGCCCGCCGATCGAGCAGGCGCATGAAATCGCGATCCCGGCCAGCACGGGTGAAATGCCGATGTCGCTGAACAGCCCGACCACGCCGGGATAGAGGGGGAAGAACGCCGCCCGGCTGTCGAGGTCGTAGCCGAAGGTGGCGATGTCCAGATACCAGGCCGCGTCGAAGCGCGCCCCCGGCGCGATCAGCAGGTTGGCGAAGTTGCTGTCGAAGGGGGCGGTGAGCCAGAGCGGGTCGAGCTCGGCCGAGAACTTGGCCCCGGCGCCTGCGATCAGGACGGCGGCGATTCCGGCCAGCCAGACGAAGGCGCGGGTGAAGATGAACGCGCGCCAGACATCTGTGAGCGCCGCCCGACGGGCGCCGGAAAGCAAGGCGTCGGCGTGGAGACCCGGCCACGTCGTCGTGGTCGCGGGCTCACTTCCACCTTGCACTCCGAGCGCGGCGGGCGGACTTTCCGCGCCCGGTTTCATGCGCGGGCGAGGGTATCAAGTTCGTGGGCCACGAATTTCAACTAACAAGTGCGGCGAGGCTTGGTTACAGCGCCAATTCGACCTGGTCGGCGATAAGCCCTGCCAGTGCCAATGACGAGGTCGCTGCCGGCGAGGGTGCATTACGCACATGGAGGGCTGACTGGGTGCGAGAAATCACAAAATCGTCGAGCAGCGAGCCGTCGCGGCCCAGCGCCTGAGCGCGGATCCCCGCCGGGCCGGCGACGAAGTCATCCGCCCGCAGCTCGGGAACCAGGCGGCGGGCTTCGGCAACGAAGGATCGCGGGGCGATCGCGTGCCGCAGCTCGACGAGGCCGGTGCGCCAGTGCCGCCTAACCAGACGCCAGGTCCCCGGCCACGAAAGAGTGGCGCCGAGGTCGCGGGGCCGGATGCGCAGGAGCCGGTAGGCGTCGCGGGCGCCGACCATCAGCGCCGTCGGCCCGAGCAGCACCTCGCCGTTGAGCTCGCGAGTGAGGTGCGCGCCGAGGAACGGCAGCTCGGGGTCGGGCACCGGGTAAATGAGCGATCGCACCAGCTCGCGGCGCTCGGGGCGCAGACGCAGGTAGGCGCCGCGAAAGGGGACGATGCGAGGGTCGGCCGGCGCTCCGGCGGCGACGGCGAGGCGATCGGCCCAGGCGCCGGCGCATGCGACTGCGAAACGGGCACGTGTTGTGCCGCGGGAGTGGGCGACTGTGATCGGTTCTGAGGGATCAGGGTTTTGGGGCTGGGTAGGGAGGGGGTCTGTGAAGTTGCGGGAGATATAGGGACGTTTCTTCACAGACCCCCCTGCCGCCATGCCGTAGATGGGGCACCCGAGGTGGATCGAGCCCCCTGCGTCCACCAGATCGTCAGCGAATGCCCTCCCTACATGCTCAAAGTCGACCACCCCCGTCTCGGGCGAATGCAGCGCCGCCAATCCCGCGGCGTGCGGCTCGATCTCCCGAAGCTCGTCCGGCCCCATCCGCACCAACCCGGGCACCCCGTTCTCCCTTCCCCGCCGCTCAAGCTTCGCCAACCCGTCGAGCTCCGACTCCTTGGTCGCCACGATCAACTTCCCGGAGCGCTCGTAGGGAATCCCTCCCTGCTCGCAGTACTCATACAGCCGCCGAGCCCCTTCCACGCACAGCCGTGCCTTCAGCGACCCGGGCCGGTAGTAGATCCCGGCGTGGACGACGCCGCTCGAATGCCCCGTCTGGTGGCGGGCGATTCCCGCCTCCCGCTCCAGCACCGCGATCGAGAAACCAGGGTGGCGCAGCGCCAGTTCCCGCGCCACTGCCAGCCCGACGATCCCGGCTCCCACCACCACCAGGTCGCATTCTCGCGGGGGAGGTTCTGCCGTTGCCACCTGCGGCGATCCTAGACTTGAGCCCGCATGGAAGGAGGAGCCGGCCAGGAGCGGGGACGACGGATCGCCTCCCTCGCCGCCGCGATCCTCGGCGCTCTGCTCCTGCTCGTCGGCGGCATCGGCTTCTATGCCAGCCGCGCGATCTTCGACTCCGACGGGTTTGCGAGCCGGGCGTCAGAGGCGCTGAAGGACCCGCGCGTCAGCGAGCGCTTGTCGGAGGCGATCGTCGAGGAGCTGCTCGAGGGCGCCGAGCCCGACCTGATCAACGCGCGGCCGCTGCTGCTGTCGGGGACCGAGTTCGTTGTCTCCAGCGCGCCGTTCCGGGCCGTGTTCCGTGAGGGGGTCGAGAGGGCGCACCGGACGCTGTTCACGCGCGAGCGCGACGCGCTCGTCCTCAACCTCGCCGACGCCACGAGCCTCGCGATCGACGCGGTCAGCTCGATCGACCCGCGGCTGGCAGCAGAGATCCCCAAGGACCTGCAGCCGAGGCTGACCGAGATCGTGGAAAGCGACTTCGCGATCGACCTCGTGCAGGCGGGCGAGAAGGTGCGCTTCCTCTCGATCGTCCTGCCGCTGCTCGGCCTTTTGATGCTGGCCGCGGCCGTTCCTCTGGACCGCGACCGCCGACGGGGGTTCCTGACCGTCGCCGTCACGGTCGCCGTCGCGATGACGGCAGGGGTTGCGCTGGTGGTGATCGCGAGGGGGATCGTGGTCGGCCAGGTCGACACCGAGATGCAGGACGCGGCGAGTGGAGTCTGGGACGCGTATTTCGGCGATCTCGTCACGGCGCTGCTGATCGCAACGGGCGGCGCCCTCCTGCTCGCGGCAGCCGTGACCACCCACAGGCGAGCCGACCCGCTTGCCCCGCTTCGGCGCGTGGGCGAAGCGGCCGCGGCGACCCCCCGGACGACGCTCGGCCACGTCGCGCGGGCGCTTCTGGTGCTCGCGGTCGGGGTCTTCTTCATCTTCTGGCCCGACCTCGCGCTCGACCTCGTGGCGGTGGCGGTGGGCGCCTACGCGGTCTTCTACGGCCTCAGCGAGCTGATGCTGCTGATCTCGCCACCGCCGCCTGAGCCTGGGGAAGAAGAGCCCCTGATCCGGCGTCTGCCCGTCGGCCGCATCGTCGCGGCGCTCGGGGCGGTCGCACTCGTCGTGGTGATCGTGCTGGTGGCCACCGGCGGCGACGAGCGGCGACGGATCCGCGCGCCGGGGTCGATCGAGCGCTGCAATGGGTTCACCGAGCTCTGCGACCGCTCCATCGGCGAGGTCGTCTTCCCGGCCGTGCACAACGCGATGTCCGCGGCCGAGGACGGCTACCTGCTGCCGAACAACGACGGCGCGATCCCGGATCAGCTCGAGGCCGGCGCGCGGGCGTTGCTGATCGACGCCCACTGGGGCATTCCCGGAGGCAAGTTCGTAGTCACCGATCTGGAGGCGGAGGGCGGTGAGGGCAAGGCGCGCAAGGAGGCCGTCGCCTCGACCAGCGAGGAGTTCGTCGCCACCGCCGAGCGGCTCGTGAAACGGCTCGGGACCGGCAACGAGAGCGGGGAGCCGGAGGTCTACTTCTGCCACGTCTTCTGCGAGCTCGGCGCCACCCCTGCCGTCGCGCTGTTGAGCGGGGTCAAGGACTTCCTCGACACACATCCCGACGAGGTCGTGATCCTGTTCATCGAGGACTACGTCGCCCCCGAAGCGATGGCGGTCGAGTTCGAGCAAGCGGAGCTGCTCGAAGACGTCTACACGCACGATCGCGGTGAGCCGCTGCCGACGCTGCGCAAGATGATCGCCTCCGACCGGCGGCTGTTCGTGATGGCCGAGAACACCGGCGGCGGAACCGAGTTTCCCTGGTATCACCAGGGGTTCGAGCTCACCCAGGAGACCCCCTTCACCTTCCACACTCCGGCCGAGCTTGCGGCCCGCGCGAGCTGCGACCCCAATCGCGGCACGCCCGCCGCTCCCCTGTTCCAGTTCAATCACTGGGTCGAGGCGATCCCGCGCTCGCCGAAGACCGCCGACGAGGTGAACTCGCGCAGCTTCATGCTCGAGCGCGCCCGCCTCTGCACCCGGATCCGAAACCTGCTGCCTAACATCCTCGCCGTGGACTTCTGGGATCGCGGCAATCTGTTCGAGGTCGCAAATCTGCTGAACGGCCTTCCCGCCGACGCCAGGCCCGAGTACGCCGAGAGCGGCTGATGTCGCCCGCGCTCGAGCCTCCGATCGAGCCCCAGCTCGCGCTGTCGCGAAAGACCCTGCCCGAGGGAGACGAGTGGGCCTACGAGCCGAAATGGGACGGCTTCCGAGCGCTCGCCTTCGTCGACGGCGACGAGGTCTTTCTCCAGTCCCGAAACGGCCGCCCGCTGCGCCGCTACTTCCCGGAGGTCGATTTCCCGCCCGGCAGTTACGTGCTCGACGGCGAGCTCGTGATCCTGGGCGAGGACGGGCACGAGGAGTTCGACGCGCTCCAGAACCGGCTGCATCCGGCCGAGTCGAGGGTGCGGATGCTGGCCGAGAAGACCCCCGCCCGATTCCACGCCTTCGATCTGCTCGCCGAGGGCGACGAGGTGCTGTTGGCGGAGCCGCTGTCGGAGCGGCGGGAGCGGCTGGAGAAGCTCGTCGCCTCGCTCGGCGGGAAGAAGAAACGGGCCGCAGGCTCGATCGAGCTCACCGACCTGACAAACGACGCCGAGAAGGCCGAGCCGTGGCTGCAGGGGGGAGAGGGGGTGATCGCGAAGCAGCTCGACTCGCCATATCGCCCCGGGGAGCGCAAGGGAATGGTGAAGGTGAAGCGGGTGCGCACCGCCGACTGCGTCGTCGTCGGCTGGCGTCCGGGCAAGGAGGAGGGCACGGTCGGCTCCCTGATCCTCGGCCTCTACGACGGCGACGAGCTGCGCGTGGTCGGCCACACCTCGGGACTTCGCGCGAAGCAGAAGCGCGAGCTGGTGGAAACGCTCGCCCCGTACGCGACCGGCGAGCGCGGGTCGGGCGATCCGAGCCGCTGGAGCGCCGACCGCGACCTCGAGTGGATCGCGTTGCGCCCCGAACTGGTGGTCGAGGTGAGCTTCGACCACGTCAGCGCCGGCCGCATCCGCCACGGCTCGAAGATCATCCGCTGGCGCGAGGACAAGTCGCCGCGACAGTGCACTTACGACCAATTGGGGTCCTGAGCGAGCGGATCAGCGTAGTTTGTGACCGCAACCCTGGTACGTCGTAGTAGTTGTAGATGCAGGTGACCAAGCGCGTCGCGATCCCTCCGCTCGTGATCGTCCCTCTGGTGGCGGCCTCAGCGCTGCTCGCGGGCTCCCACGTCGATGGTGAGGCGGTCGCGAAGCCGGGACAGGCCCGCGCCGGGCTGAAGCCGTTTCATTCGTGCCCGCAGCTCGTGCGCTATGCAAAGCGCCACCAGCAGGCGACCAGTCCCCCCGTCGTCGAAGGGGACTTCGGCGCTCCGGGCGCCACCACGCCTCAGGGCGGCGCCGAAGGGCGTGCGCCGGAGCCCGGTTACTCCGGGACCAACGTCCAGGAGCAGGGCGTCGACGAGCCCGACGTCGTGAAGAGCGACGGCAAGCTGATCCTCGCGCTCGGCGACGGGAAGCTTCACGCCGTCGACGCCCAGGGCGACGAGCCGCGGCTGCTCGATTCGCTCTCATTCCGCGAGCTCGGCGGAGATCGGCTCGAGGTCTACCCCTACGAGCTGCTTCGCTACGGCGACCGCGCGCTGGTGATGGCGAGCGCGTACGGCCCGGTCGGGCCCGCGGAGCGTTCCCTCATCTACCCGGGCTACGGGCGCACGATGCTGGTCGAGGTCGATGTCGCCGACCCCGGGAACCTGAAGATCACCCGCACCTTCGAGGTCGACGGCAGCTACCTCAGCGGCCGCCTCAACGGCTCGACGGCACGGATCGTGATCAGCTCGTATCCGCAGTTTCCGATCGACGCGGGCGGGGGTGGCGGTGATACCCCGGTTGCGGCGGCGAAGCGCAACTGGCTGCCCACGGGCGTGCTTCGCAATCGCGTCTCCGGACGCAAGACCGTGCGGCCGCTGATGGGCTGCCGCGACATCCGCCGCCCCACCAATTTCTCCGGCCTCGGCATGCTGACGGTGCTGACGGTGGATCTCTCCAAGGGGCTGGATCCGAGCGACGCCGACACGGTGATGACCTACGGCGACATCGTCTACGGCTCTCCTAACGCGCTCTACGTCGCCACTCAGCGCTGGTATCAGGGAACTCCGTCAGACGATCGGCTCTCCGAGGTCAGCACCGAGATCCACAAGTTCAAGGCGACCGACTCGGCCAACACCGATTACGCGGCCAGCGGCGAGGTTCCCGGATTCATGCTCAGCCAGTGGTCGATGTCCGAGCACGAGGGCGCGCTGCGGGTGGCGAGCACCACCAGCCCGCCGTGGAACCAGGGTGCCGGGGGCGAGAGCGAGAGCTTCGTGACGGTGCTGAGGGAGAACGGAAACCGGCTGATCGAGGCCGGCAGCGTGGGCGGGCTGGGACAGGGCGAGCAGATCTACGCGGTCCGCTTCATCGGCGAGACCGGCTACGTCGTCACCTTCCGCCAGGTCGATCCGCTGTACACCCTGGATCTTTCGCAACCCAGCGATCCGACGGTGGTCGGCGAGCTGAAGATCCCCGGCTACTCCGCATACCTGCACCCGGTCGCCGACGGCCTCCTGCTCGGTGTCGGCGCCAGCGCCGACCAGCAGGGACGCCGGGAGGGTGCGCAGCTTTCCCTGTTCGACGTCTCAGACCTGTCGCGGCCGCGCCGGATCGCCTCGTACGAGGTCAGCGACGGCTACACCGACGTCGAATACGACCATCGCGCCTTCCTCTACTGGCCGCCGAAGCAGCTGGCGATGATCCCGGTGCAGGTCTACAACGCCGACACCGAGCTTTCCGGAGCAACCGGCTTCCACATCGACCCCGCGGGCTCGATCCGCCGAATCGCAGACGTCACCCACGGCTCCCCGCCGGGCGCATACATCTCGCGCTCGCTGGTGATCGGCAACCGCGTCTACACGCTCTCTGACCGCGGCCTGCTCTCCAGCGACATCGACACGCTGGAGCCGGGCAGCTTCGTGCCCTGGAACTAGCTCGATTCACAGCCGTTGCTCTTTCGGTGCATTCGGTGCGCATCGCGTCGTGACCGAAGGGCTACTCTGATGGGGATGGAGCGAACGACGTGGACAGACCAGCGGCTCGACGATCTGGCAACGAGAATCGACGCTGGATTCGGGCGTGTGGATACTGACATTCGCGAGCTGCGCCAGGAGATTCGCACGCAAGGAGCCGAGCTGAGGTCCGAGCTGGGAGGCGAGATCGCGGCGCTCCGCGTGACCCTGATCCGCGTCGGTGGCGCGATGATGGCCGGGCTGGTCGGGGTGATCGCAGCTGTGTTCGCCGGGGGCTGAGCCTAAGCCGAGATTGGCGCTTTTTCTCCGCATACCGAAGAGAAAGCGCCAGTAAGCTCAGCTGATCTCGACCTTCACGTAGCCGGACTGCCGCTCCAGGCAGACCGAGCCGTTGCCGAGCTTGTTTTGCTTCACGAGCGCGTAGTACTTGCCGTCCTTCGGTGGGCCGCCCGAAAGCTCGATCTTGAACTTGCCGTTCCCGTCGGTGTTGTCCTTCCCGAGCTTCTGCTCGTCTCCGCTCTTCTTCCGGTACAGGATCACCTTGCGCCCGTCGATGCAGCCGCCCTTCGTCGAGCCGATCTTCCCCGAGAACAATTCCCCGCCCTTGTACTTGAACTTCGTGAACACGGTCGGGTACTGGGCGCTGCCGGCCGAAGCCGTCCCGGTGCCGATCCCGAGCGCGACGATCAGTGCCGTCGCGGTTGCTGCTCTCCTCACTGCATCACCTCCGCTGTCGTTCCGGCCATTCTTGCGCGTCCGTTCAGCGGCGGTCGAGCGTATGTGTCGTCAATCGGGCGATGACGGTCCCCGTGAGAGCGCCACTGAGGACATCGCCGGGGTAGTGCACTCCGGTATGCACGCGCGAGTAGGCGACCAGCGCGGCAAGACCCTGCAGCGGGATCGAAACCACCGGGAGGACATAACCGACACCGGTCGCGAAGGCGAAGGCGGCGGCGGAGTGGCCGGAGGGGAACGAGGTCGACACCGGCATCCGCGCCTGTCGCGCAACCGGGACCTGCTCGGCGACGCGCTCCGGGCGCCGGCGGCCCCCGAGCGGCTTCAGCGCGAGGTTCACGACCGTCGCCGTGACCCCGATCGAAGCCAGCCCATTCACCGCCGCGCGCCGGCCTCTTCGGCCGCCGACGGTGGCGATTACCGCCGCCGCCGAGATCGACAGGCGCGAATAGTCGGCGGCGCGGGTGAGGCGGGCCATCGCCCCGTCGAGCGCGGGCGTCGGCGTTGCGGCGATCGCGGCATAGACGGCGACGTCGAGGCGCTCAGCGTCGCGAAGCCACGAAGACGATCCTGGCGTAGGCTTGGGCTCGGTGACGGTGGCGTGCACGGAGTGGTGATCCTATGAGCGAACGGCGACTCGCAGCGATTGGCGCCCTGATCATCGGCGTCGCCGCCATCGTGCTCGGAGTGATCGTCGCGATCGATGACTTCCCGCGAGGCCTGATCGCGTTCGGCCTGGTCTGGCTGGCGGTTCTCGTCGGCTGGTACGGCGCCATCCGGCGCGGCGCGGCCCGAATCGCCGGCCTATCGGTGGCGGTGGTCGCGTTCGCCGCCGCGATCCTGGTGCTCCTGAACGAACGTCTTCTCGAAGCCTCCCTGGTCGTCGGCGGCTTCGTGGTCGCCTGCGCCCTCGCCCGACTGGCATTGAGCGAGCGCGCACAGCTTGCGCACGCGGCCGCGCCCCAGCACCCCGTCCTGATCTTCAATCCGAAGTCTGGCGGCGGCAAGGCCGAGAAGTTCAAGCTCGCCGACGAGGCGAAGGCGCGCGGCATCGAGGCGATCGAGCTCGGTCCCGGCCAGGACCTCGAGAAGATCGCCCGGGATGCGGTCGCTCGCGGCGCCGACGCGCTCGCAATGGCCGGTGGCGATGGCTCGCAGGCGATCGTCGCCGCGATCGCTGCCGAGCTCGACCTTCCCTACGCCTGCATACCGGCTGGAACCCGAAACCACTTCGCCCTCGATCTCGGGGTTGATCGCAACGACGTCGCCGGGGCGCTCGACGCGTTCGTGGACGGTGGCGAGCGCCGGGTCGATCTCGCCGAGGTCAACGGGCGCGTATTCGTCAACAACGTCTCGCTCGGCGTTTACGCCGAGGCGGTTCAACGTTCCGGCTACCGGAACGCGAAGCTCCGCACGCTTGTTCGACACGATGCCTGACGCTCTCGGGCCCGTCCGGGCAGGGGCTCGACCTGCACTGGACCGGGCCTGGCGGAGACGAGCACCACGGAGGCGCCGTGATCATGGTCTCGAACAATCAATACCGGCTTGGGAGGATGGTCGGCTCCGGAACCCGCCCCGCGATCGACGACGGCCTGCTCGGGGTCGTGGTCGCCGGAGCCCCGACCGGCCGTGGGGAGGACGCGGGGTCGCCGCAACGTCAAGTGCGCCAATGGACTGCGCCGACCTTCGAGGTCGGCGCCGACGACGCGGTTCCCGCCGGAATCGACGGTGAGGCCGTGCAGCTCGCGCCACCCCTGCGATTCAGCATCCGCACCAGGGTCCTGCGGGTGCGAATCGCCCCGCAGCATCCGGGCGCCTCGCCGTCGGCGTTGCTCCCCGACGGCACCGTCGACAGCGTCCGCTCGCTCGCTCGGATCGTGGCAGGCCGCGATCAGTCGTCAACCGAACCACGAACGAAGGAGATCTGATGGACATCGTCGAGATCGAGCAGAAGGAAAAGGTAAGCCGCGCGGAGGTCGCAAGCCGGCTGCGGAAGCTGGCGACCATGCTCGCCAAGGGCAACGACGTCAAGTTCGAGCAGGGCGGGATGTCAATGACCGTCCACGTCCCGGACGAGGTCGAGCTCAAGGTGGAGCTCGAGGTGGAGACCGACGAGCGCGAGCTCGAGATCGAGCTGAAGTGGTGATGGCTACCGCGACAGCGCCCGAGGCCGCCGGGCAGGGCGAGGACCTGACCCCGATCGAGCGTGCAGCGGCGGGCAAGGCGGCGCGCGAACGCGCACCGCGCTCCAGTCACGGGGAATGGAGGCCGGCGACCGACCGACCCGACCCGGTGGACGTACTCGAGCGCCAGGCGGCGGATCGCGTCGCCGAGCTCGTCCCCCTGCGTTACGGCCGTATGCTCGTCTCCGCGTTCACCTTCTACCGCGGCGCCGCGGCGATCATGGCCGCCGACCTGGCGGCGACGCCGAGCTCCGGGCTTTGGGTTCAGGCGTGTGGGGACGCTCACCTCTCGAACTTCGGCGCCTACGCGGCGCCGGACCGCAGCCTGGTCGTCGACATCAACGACTTCGACGAGACCCTCCCCGGCCCGTGGGAGTGGGACGTCAAGCGGCTCGCGGCCAGTTTCGAGATCGGGGGCCGGGACCGCGGGTTCGCCGATACGCTGCGACGGCGAGGTCGTGCTCGCCGCGAGCGCGGGCCTATCGCGAGAACATGCGCCGCCTCGCCGAGCTCAGCAATCTCGAGGTCTGGTACCGGCGCGTGGACGTGGATCAGATCCGCGAAGCCTTTGCGCCTGCGGTCAGCAAGGAGGAGCGACGCAGGTTCGAGCGCAACGTCGCCAAGACTCAGCGCAAGGACCGGATGCGGGCGTTGTCGAAGCTCACCGAACGGGTCGACGGCGAGCTGCGGATCCGAAGCGATCCCCCGGTGCTCGTCCCGCTGGAGCAGATGTTCTCGGGCAAGCAGCTCGAGACCGCCGACAGCTCGGATCCGCGCGGTCCTCGAGGACTACCGCGAGACCCTCCTCCCCGACCGTCGCCACCTGCTCGACGGCTATCGGCACGTTCACACGGCTCGCAAGGTCGTCGGCGTCGGCAGCGTCGGGACCCGGGCCTGGGTCGCGCTGCTGATCGGCCGCGACGAGGACGACCCGCTGTTCCTGCAGGTAAAGGAGGCGCAGCCGTCGGTGCTCGAGCCCTACACGGCGCCGACCGAGTTCGACCACCAGGGCGAGCGCGTGGTCGAGGGCCAGCGGCTGACTCAAGCGGCGAGCGACGTCTTCCTCGGCTGGCTGAGCGCGACTGGACCGGACTCGAAGAAGCGTGACTTCTACGTTCGCCAGCTCTGGGACCAGAAGGGCTCGGCGATCATCGAGTTGATGTCGCCGAGGACGATGGCCATGTACGCACACGTGTGCGGTGGCATCCTCGCCCGCGCCCACGCCCGCTCGGGCGACCGGATCGCGATCGCCGGCTATCTCGGCGGCAGCAGCCGCTTCGACGAGGCGATCGCGGACTTCGCCAGCGCCTACGCCGACCAGAACGAGGACGACTTCGCAGGCCTTGAAGCGGGCGGTTGCCGACGGCCGCATCAGGGTCGAACTAGAGGGCTAAATCGAGTGCGAGCCACGTGTAGGTGAACCACCCACAGTCGGTCATCGTCAGGGATTGCGGATGAAGTGGCCGATCCTCGTCGTCCTCGCGGCCGCCCAGTTCCTGATGGTCCTCGACCAGGCGGTGATGAACGTCGCGATCTCGCAACTGGTCGCGGACTTCGACACGACGGTGACAACGATTCAGACGGTGATCGCGCTGTATGCGCTCGTGATGGCAGCGCTGATGGTCACGGGCGCCAAGCTCGGCGACATCTGGGGCCGCCGAAGAGTCTTCGCGATCGGCCTCGTGATCTACGCATCGGGATCGGCACTCACCGCGGCCTCGTGGAGTGTCCCGACGCTGATGCTGGGCTGGTCGGTCCTCGAGGGGATCGGGGCGGCGATGGTGCTGCCGGCGCTCGTCGCCCTCGTGGCGGGCAATTACGCCGGATCTCAGAGGGCGATCGCGTACGGAGTGCTCGGGGGCGTCGCCGGAGCCGGGATCGCGGTTGGGCCGATTCTCGGCGGGTGGGCGACCACCGAGCTCACATGGCGCGTCGTCTTCGTCGGTGAGGTGGTGGTCGCGATGCTGATCCTCTTCGGGACCAGGTACCTGCGCGAGCCCGAGAGAGAAGGGAGTCCGCCCCGGCTGGACTGGGTCGGCTCGGTCCTCGCCGCTCTCGGGATGGCGACGGTGGTCATCGGCGTCCTGCAGGCGAGCAACTGGGGCTGGCTGCGGCCGCTGAACTCGCCGGTCGAGCCGTTCGGCTTCTCGCTGACGCCCTTCGTCATCGCGGCCGGCCTGCTCATCCTCGCGGGGTTTCGGGCCTGGGAGCGCCATCGCGAGAAGCAGGGATCCGATCCGCTGGTCCACTTCCGCTTGTTCGGAGATCGGCAGGTTCCGCGGCGCCCTTTCGATGCTGCTGGCTCAGAACTTGATCCTGATGGGGATCTTCTTCACCGTGCCCCTCTACCTCCAAGTCGTCCAGGGGCTCGACGCGCTCGAGACCGGCGTTCGAATGCTCCCCGCTTCGGTCGGGCTCTTCATTGCCGCGCTCGGCGGCTCAGCGCTTTCGTCGCGCTTCGCGCCCCGCCCGCTCGTGCGCGCCGGGCTGTTGTCACGTTTCTTTCGACGCTGTTGCTTCTCGGCGTGATCGAGCCCGACCTCGACGACGCCAGCTTTCTCCTCGCCATGGGCGTGCTGGGAATCGGCATGGGCCTGATCATCTCTCAGCTCGGAAACGTCGCCCAATCGTCGGTGACGGACAGCGATCGAAGCGAGGCGGGCGGCCTACAGAACACCGCGCAGCAGCTTGGCTCGTCGCTCGGCACGGCGCTGCTGGGCGCCGTCGTCATCACCGGCCTGATCACCGCCTTTACGAGCAACATCGCCTCCGATCCGCGGGTGTCAGCCGAGGCCCAGCAGCAGGTCGAGACGGCGATCGCCGGCGGGGTCAGCTTCATTTCCGCGGACGAGGTCCGGACGGCGGCAACCGACGCCGGCGCCGAGCCCGAGGAGGTCGATGCCCTGGTCGAGGGCTACGAGGACGCCCAGCTCAACGCCCTGAAGACCGCTTTCCTGTTCGCCGGGTTCATAGTCGTCGCCTCTTTTTGGGCACGCGCCGGATCCCCGCCGAGCGTCTGGTGGATTCGCGCGCTGGACCCGACGCTCTCGCCGCGGACTCGGCCTGATCGCTAATCGCTCCGCGCTCGCGCCCCGGCGGCCGCCCTCGCGCCGCTAACCCGGGGCCTCGAGCTCGGCCTCGAGCGCGAACCCGAGCGCTCGCGCGATGTTCCCGGCCGCCGCGGCGACGCGGGCCGTGCCCACCACCGGGGCGACGGCGGCGAGGACCCCGCGAACCTGCTCCTCATCGACCCCGACATCGCCGGCTGCGCCGAGGTTCAGCAGGTACGACGCGGGAGGGGCGTCGACAGCGACTAGCGCGGCAATCCGCACCAGCATCATCGTGCGGTCGTCGAGGCTCGATGCCTCGATGGAATCGGCCGTCATCCGCGCGAGCAGATCGAGGATCGGGGTTTCGGACTGTTCGGACATCGGGTGCTCCTAGGGTCGGGGGCCTGACTGCGCGGTCAGGCCCGGGGAACGAGATCGTTATGGGAGAAGGCGAGCACTCAGGTGCCCAGCACCCTCGCCTTCTCGCGCTCGAACTCCTCGTCAGTGAGAACGCTCTGTTCGTGAAGCTCGCCGAGCTGCTGGAGCTTCGCGATCGCTTCGGGGCTGAGCCCGCCGGCCTCGGCCGGCTGGGCGGGGGCGGCGGGTTGGGTCTGCGGCGGCGCGGGTTGGGCCTGCGGCGGCGCTGGTTGCTGCTGCGCGTTGCGTTCGTCCCTCCGCTTCTTGGCCGCGATCGCGGCCCCGCCGACTACGGCTGCGCGTCGTCTGCGCTGGCGTCTGTTGGGCATCGTCATCCTCTCCTTTTGCTCATCCAACCGCTTGACCGATCAACGTCGACTCGTCACCACTTCAGCTCGATCTCGATCTCGATCTCGAGCTCCCGCTCATCGGTCTCGGTGGCCCGGAACGGCATCCATCCTCTCAAGAATTCGGTGCGGGCGCCTCGCCGGCGAGAGGGTCCAGCACTTGACTCCAGCCTTCGTCTCGCTGACGACGGACTAAAGCCCTGCACGGGCGCGGGTCACCTCGTTCGAAGCGCTCTCCATGGGTGGTGCCTTGTCCTGGGGGTGGCGCTCGAACCAGGTCGCGTAGCGATCGGCCAGCGGAGCGGCGGTGAGCCCGTGGGCGAGGACCGAGAGCCCGACGGTGAGGTAGATCGCGAGCACGAGCAGGCGCTCGTGGGGAAGCTGCGATTCCTCGATCAAGATCACCGCGAAGACGATCGACGCTAGGCCCCGGGGCCCGAACCAACCGAGAAAGCCAATTGTCGGCAGCCGAGCGTGTGAGCCCACCATCGCGATCGCGACAGGCACGATTCGCACGACCGTCAGGCTGAGGATCGCGTAGAGGGCGAGCTGCCAGCTCAGATCCCCCAGCGCCGGACCGAGCAGGATCGCCCCGAAGAGGATGAAGGTGACCCCGCTGAGCACGCCTCCGACCTCTTCGGTGAGTCGGTTCATGTCCTCGGGGTCGCGCTTGATCGCAGCGCGGAAGACGATGCCACCGACAAATGCCGCGATGAAGCCCGATCCGTGAAGCGCCACGGCGATGCCGTAGGCGAGGGTGGCGCCGGCGGCCGGGATCACCTGGCGCCAGCTGCCCTCGATCATGTCCCTGCGCCCGCCATATACGACGACGGCCGCGATCAAGAGCCCTCCGAGCACCCCTCCGACCATCCCGAAACCGATCTCCTCGAAAAGAAGCTCCGACGCGCTCCGCCCCTCGGAGATGTGCGATTGCACATCTGCGGCGGCGATAGCCGCGAACAGCAGCGGCACGCAGATCCCGTCGTTCAGGCCGCTCTCGACGTTCAGCCCCTCGCGGATCCGGCCCGGGACGCGCGGCTCGGTTACCACCGCCTGCCCGAGGGCGGCATCGGTCGGAGCCAGGACAACCGCGAGGATGATCGCTTCCCAGATCGTCAACACGTCGAAGATCGCGCCCGCCGCGAGCGCACCGAGCGCGATCGTCAGCGGCAGGCCGATTCCCAGCAGACGCACCGGGACCAAGACTTCGCGCCCCAGCGACCGGAGGTCGATGCGCGAGGCGTCGGAGAAGAGCACGAGCGCCAGCGTCGCCTCCGCCAGCGCTCTCACCGTCGAGCTGGAGCTCGAGATGTCGATTCCGTCGAGGACCTCAGGGCCAACCAGTAGCCCGATGGAAACGAAAAGGATCGCGGGCGTGATCGGCGATCCCGACAGTCGCTTCGAGACCGCGGCGACTGCGATCAGCGCCAGCGCCACGATCGTCAGCGACCACTCCATTCAGAGCCTTTCGATCACGGTCGCTGTGCCGTCTTATCCCACCCCTTGGGTTTGCCGCTCCGCGGGGTTCGCTGCGCCTATGCTGCGCCCTCCCGCGCTGCCGCTTCGATTTCGCGCTTGAGCTCCTCGGCGTCGGCATCGATCTGCTTTTCGATCAGCTTCACGGCGCGCTGGGTCGCCTTCTCGAGCTGCTCCTCGATCTTCGACTCGCCGATCACGATCACGGCGGCGTTTCCCGTCTCGAGCTCGTCGCCGAGCTCCTTCAGGTCGCCGCGCGAAATCCCCTTAGACAGGTGACCGACCAAGCCGCCGGCGCCGGCGCCGACGATCGCGCTGCCGAGGATCGCGGGCGGGAACAGGATCCCGACCAGGGCTCCGACCCCTGCGCCGGTCCAGGCACCGTGCTGGGTGGGCTTCTCGGTCTTCGTAACCCGGACTTTGCCGTCCTCCTCCTTGCGGATCACCGCGGAGTCGAAGGTCCCGATCGCCCCAAGGGCGTGAAGGTCGAACACGGCCTCGTAGTCGGCCTCGGCGTCGGCGATCTCGTTGTAGATGGCGGCGTAGAGAAATACGGGTCTGTCGGACATGTTGGCTTCCTTTCCGGTTTGGGGAAACGCCTGCGTTGGCGGTACCGATCCTAAAGAAAGCCGGGCGGGCCGTTCATCGCCCAGAAGGGGTGATTCGGTGCCTCAGGTCGGCGCCGGCGCGACCTCCGGACCCGGCGCGTCGGGCGGCTGCTCCGCCTCCGCCCGGGCCCGGGCGAGATCGGCCGAGATCCTGACGACCGCCGAGGTCAGCGGCGCGGCGAGGATCAGTCCGATCGAGCCGAACAGGGCGCCGCCCCCGATCGTCACGATCAGCACCGCGAGCGGGTGGATGCCGAGGGCGGCACCCATCGCCAGCGGTTGCACCATTTGCTGGAGGATGCTGTTGGCGACCAGCTGGACCACGATCATCCCGGCTGCGGCGTCGGTGCCGGCGCTACCGAGCGCGACGAGGACCGAGAACGCCCCCGCGGTCCAGGCGCCGAGGTAGGGGATATAGGCGCCGAGGAAGGTGATCGCGACGATCGTCCCGATCAGCGGCACCCCAAGCACCCATGCGCCCACTCCGACGACGACCGCATTGAAGGCGGCGACGATCGTTACCCCGAGGAAGTAGCCGCGCAGCGAGCCGAGCACCCGCTGGGTGATTGTCTTGGCGACCGGAGCGGGCACCCCGAGGTGCCGCTCGGTCCAGGAGCGGATTGTCGGACCGTCCTTGAGCAGGAAGAAGAGGCTGAGCGCGGCCATCGCGAGGAAGAAGACGAGTGAGGAAAGACCGCTGAGGCCGCTGATCACGCCGTCCAGCAGGGCCGAGACGGTGTCGCTGGTCGCAGCGCTGGCGTGCTGTTTTGAGTCCTCAACCCTGCTGGGATCGACCCCGAGATCCTCCAGCCAGCCGGCGATCGTGTCCGTGGCATCGGAGAGACGGGAGCTGATATCGGACGCCTCGCCGGTGATCCCGCCGACGACCATCAGCACCACCCCGATGCCGAAGACGATGACCCCAACCATCAGCAGCGCTGCGCCGATCCCGCGCGGGATGCCGTGCCGGTGCATCCACGCCACCAGCGGCGAGGCGACGGCGGCGACGATCCCCGCCGCGAGCACCGGCATCACGATCACCTCTGTCAGCGAGAGCAGCCACACGGCGCCCACGAGGAACACGGCAACGCCGACCAGCAGCCACGCCGTCAGGCCGACGTCGCGCAGCCATTGAGGGACTACGAAGATGTCGGTCAGCTGGCGCGGGTCGATCTGGATGTAAGGATCGCTCTCGCGGCTGGGCTCGTCGCCTTCCTTGTCGCCTCGTCGCAGCCGTCCGCGCATGATTTCCGGCGCACCGTAAAGGCTCGGGGGGACAGGACCACTCCCAGGAAAGCGCGCGGATGTCCTCCTAGATTCCAGGCTGTGGACGGAGAGCGTTGTTGCAGCCCGTCTCGTGGAGGCGATCAGGAATCCTCGGCACCTGTGATCGACCTGGAGGCCAGGCGCCCACGGCCTGCGATCGAGGGAATGGTCGCGCTGGAAGGTGGCACGTTCATGATCGGCGGCGACGAACGATTTGCCTACCCACAGGACGGGGAGGACGCCCGAGAGGTGGAACTCTCGCCGTTCTTGATCGACTGCTGCGCACTCACAAACGAGCGCTTCAGCGAGTTCGTCGATTCGACGGGCTTCAGAACCGAGGCCGAGAGCTTCGGCTGGACGTTCGTGTTCGGCGGGCTTCTACCTGACGACTTTCCGCCGACCCGAGGTGTCGCCGCGGCACCGTGGTGGCGGCAGGTGGAGGGCGCCGAATGGCGCCATCCCGAGGGGCCTCAATCCGACCTCGAGGGCCGCCTTGATCATCCAGTTGTGCACTTGACCTGGAACGACGCACAGGCATACTGCACCTGGGCACGCGTTCGCCTGCCTACCGAGGCCGAGTGGGAAGTCGCGGCGCGCGGCGGGCTCGAGGGGAGGGTGTTTCCGTGGGGTGACGAGCTCGAGCCCGGCGGCGAGCATCGCATGAACGTCTGGCAGGGTCGTTTCCCGGTTGAGAACACCGCGGCAGATGGCTATGTCGGCACCTGTCCCGCCGACGCATTTCCCGCCAACGGTCACGGTTTGCACAACACAACCGGGAACGTATGGGAGTGGGTTTTCGACGACTTCTCGCTCCCGGCCGAGATCCGGCGAAGCCACCCACATGGCCCGCTCGATGGCGACGCCCGCGTGCAGAAGGGCGGCTCATACCTCTGCCACCACTCCTACTGCCTCCGCTACCGCGTCGCGGCCCGGCAGGCAAACACTCCCGATTCCTCGGCCGGCAACGTCGGCTTCCGCTGCGCCGCCAACGCCTAGCAGCAAACAGGCGCTAGATCCCCCATCTGATTCCTCACTGATTTGGCGCCAGACTTTGTGACAGCCTAATCGTCTCGATGGAGCGGGATGTTTCCGAGTCTTTGCCCGACGTGCAGCGCGGCGAGCGCGCCGCGCACGCGATCTACGGCTCGATCATCGTCCTCGCGCTGATCGTGGTCGAGGACGGCAGCTCGGTCAAGGCTGGGGAGATGATCGCCGAGGTGATCAGTGCCGCGCTTATCACCGCTCTGGCCGAGCTCTACGCCGACTACATCGGGGCGACGATCCGCGCCCGCAGGCACCCCACTGAGGCGGAGCGGCGTTTATACCTGGGAGACATCGCGATCGGCTTCCTGACCGCGCTGATACCCGTCGTCTACTTCGTGCTCGCAGCGCTCGATGCGATCAAGCTCGATGTCGCTTTCGACGCCGCGATCTGGACCGGCGTCGGGATCATTGGCGTCTATGCGATGGTTGCAAACCGGCTCGCCGGCTTCACGCTCGCTCGCAGCGTCTTAGTCGGATTAGGGTTCACACTCCTCGGCGCGTCGCTGGTAGCGCTGAAGGCGGTGTTCTGACGCGACTTGCGTCGATGCGAGAGACTATGTCGCGATTTCCAAGCTGCGCTGAACGGGCGCTCGACCAGAACGGAGTCTGAATTTGTTGCTGCTGGCTGAGAACAACTATCCGCTGTTGGAAGTCATCTGGACGATGCTGATCTTCTTCGCCTGGGTGATCTGGATCTGGACCGTGATCGCGGTGCTGAGCGATCTCTTCCGGCGCCACGACGTCTCCGGGTGGAACAAGGCCGCCTGGACTTTCCTGATCATCCTGATTCCGTTCCTCGGGGTGCTGATCTATCTGATCGCACACGGCAAGGAGATGGCGGAGCGCAACGCCGAGCAGATGCAGGAGGCACAAAAGCAGTACGACAGCCACATCCGCGATGTCGCGGGTGGCTCGGCAGCCGAGATCGCCCAGGCAAAGGAGCTGCTCGACAGCGGCGCCATCACTCAGGAGGAGTTCGATCGGATGAAGCAGAAGGCACTGGCCGGCTAGGGGCCGGATTGTGCTTTTGTCCCGGGCGAGCTGATGGAGGCTTCACAGCCAGCAACCAAGCGGAGCAGGCGCTGGCTTCCGCTCGCCCTGATCGTGCTGGCCTCGGTGATCGGCATCGTCTCGATCTTCGCGCTGTGGGCGAAGCGCCAGTTGCTCGAGACCGACACCTGGGTGGACACGAGCACCGAGCTGCTCGAGAACGAGACGATCAGCGATGCCCTCGCCACCTACCTCGTCGACGAGCTGTTCACCAACGTGGATGTCCAGGGCCAGCTCGAGGAACGGTTGCCGCCTCTGGCGCAGCCCCTCGCGGGGCCGCTCACAGGTGGGCTGCACCAGCTCGCGGACGGGGCGGCCCGTGACGCGTTGCAGAGGCCTGCGGTGCAGACGCTCTGGGAAGACGTCAACCGCCGGGCCCACGAGGCTTTCCTGAAGGTGATCAACGACGAGGGCGAGTACGTATCGACCGGTGGGGGGGTGGTCACCCTCGATCTGAAGGGAATCGTCGGCGAGCTGGCGACCGAAATCGGGCTCCCCAGCACCCTGGCGGAGAAGCTGCCACCGGAGACCGCTCAGCTAGTGGTCCTTGAATCCGATCAGCTCGACGCCGCTCAGAAGGGCGTCAAGCTCATGAAGACCCTCGCCTACGTCCTCACCGGCCTGACGCTGCTTCTGTACGCGCTCGCGATCTACCTCGCCCGCGACCGCAGGCGAGAGACCCTGCGCGCCGTCGGCTTCGCCTTCGTCGTCGTCGGGGCGCTGGTGCTGTTCGCCCACGGCGCCGCCGGCGACGCGGTCACCAGCGCCCTCGCCGACACTCCCGCCTCCGAGCCGCCGGTCCAGGCGACCTGGGACATCGGCACCTCGCTTCTGAAGGAGACCGGCCAGGGGATCGTCGCCTACGGGATCGTGATCCTGCTCGCAGCCTGGCTCGCCGGGCCGACCGGGATCGCGACGTCGATCCGTAACGCCTCCGCTCCGTACTACCGCCGTCCCGGGGTTGCCTTCGGCGTCCTCGTCGCGCTACTGCTGTTGATCTTCTGGTGGGATCCGATCCTGGCAACGCACCGTGTGGTGCCCTCGCTGATACTGATCGCCCTGCTCGCGCTTGGGACGGAGGTGCTGCGGCGGCAGATCGTGCGCGAGTTCCCGGATCGCCTCACGCCAACGTCCTCGGAAGGGGTCGCGCAGACAATCGCGACACGGATGCGGCAAGGCCGAGAAAGCAGCGTCAGTCGCGATCCCACGCCCACATCTCCGCACGAGCAGCGGGTGGCGCAGCTCGAGCGGCTCACGAAGCTGCACGAGTCGGGCACACTCAGCGACGAGGAGTTCGCGGCCGAGAAGCGGCGCATCCTCGAGGCTGAGTAAGAGGAAGACGGGTGCAGGAGCCCGGCAGCCGGCCACCGTCCGACTCTCGGCCGGCGCGACGGGAGCCGCGGTCGCTTTCCGCCCGCCTGCTGGGCCGCGGCGCAAGTGGAGCGCGCCGCGTCGCCTCCGCGACAGGTGTGGACGAGGCGCTCGACCTGGCGGCCGAGGAGGCAATCGTGCGGGCGATCGAGAGCGAGGCCTTCGAGCGCGCCCTCGAGCGCGTGCTGCGCGGGCCGCTGATCGAGGAAGTGGCCGCAGAGGCGCTGAAGAGCCCCGCGGTGGAGCGGGCCGCTGTGGAGGCGCTCGACAGCGAGCTTGTCGACCGGATCTGGGACCAATTGCTCGCCAGCGACGAGGTCCAGAGGCTGATCGAGCGGATCGCCGAGGCACCGGAGGTTCGCTCTGCGATCACCGCGCAAGGCGCCGGGCTGCTCGAGGACCTTGGCCGTGGCGCTCGCAGGATCGCCCGCCGCCTCGACGATGTGGCCGAGCGCATATTGAGGAGAATCACATTTCGTTCTCTCCGCAAGCAGCAGAGCGGCCGAGCCGGTCTGATCACCCGTGGGCTGGCGCTCGTGATCGACGCCGCGATCCTGAACACGGGCTTCCTGCTCGTGTCCGCGACCGTCGCCCTGCTCGCCTCGGTTCTCACAGGGGACAGCGACGGCGCCGAGCCCGCGGTATTTGTGGTGGGGGCGACCTTCTGGCTGACCGCCGCAGCGGTGTACGCGCTGACGTTCTGGAGCCTCGCGGGTCAGACCCCGGGGATGCGCTTCGTTTGGATCAGGCTTGACCACGACGGCGAGCGCCGTATCGGGTTCAGGGCCGCGCTGAAGCGGGTGCTGGGTACGGTGGTGGCGGTGATTCCATTCGGCCTCGGATTGCTTGCGATGGCGTTCGACGAGCGCCGCCGCGGCTGGCAGGACCGGATCGCCGGAACGGAGGTTCTGTACGCGCCTCCGCCCGAGCGCTCAGCCCACGATGCTGTCGATCGTGATCGCGATGAAGAAGGCGATCACGATCTCGTTGATAACCCATGAGTTGTTGTTCATCCAGTCGCGGGCCTTCGGCAGGAACGCTTCCGCACGCTCTCTGAAAATCACCAGCAGCAGCGAGGGCGCTGCCAGCAACAGCAGGGTGAGGCAGATGAACGGGATCGCGTGTGTGACCGGATCGCCGTGGGCCGCGAGGAAGCTGCCGACGGCGGCCGAGGTGAGGATGTCGGTCGGGAAGATTCCGAGCAGCAGGAGCCCGAGCCGGAAGGAGAGCTTCGGGCTCGCGGTCTGAAGCTTCCCCATCCACTTCGGTGGCTCCGAGGTCTTCCTCGCCAGGAATACGTGGATCGCCGCCGCGACCAGCAGCACGAGCACGATCGAGTAGATCGTCTCGTCCGAGGTGCCGCCCTCCGAGGCGCCGTTCAGGAGGAGGAAGGCGAGCGTGACGAAGAAGCTGATCGAGATCGCGGCGCCGAGCACGTACGCGGCCGAGTTGCGCCGCCAGTTCTCGCTCGTGGCGAGGAAGATGGCGCTCAGGATCTGAGGCCCGGCGATCATCACGAACGCCATCGGGAGGATCTTCGCGAAGCCCCTTGGGTGCTCCTTGGCGATCGACCCTACCGCAGCGGTGCTGTGGCCCGGCGTTGCCCCGCGGCGCCAAGGAGGCCGCAAGCCGGTGGCGAATCCGACTGCGTGGGACCAGCTCCAGACAGCGTCGCTGGGCGAACGCACGCGTACGGCATCCTATTGCTGGTCATTTTCACTTCCGTCTCTTTCCAGCTCGCGGCGCCGAGCACGGGGTGGGCAAGGGCAGTCACGATCGTCCTCCAGGCAAGCGCGCTGGTGTTCGCGCTGCGGGTGTCGAGGACGCGAGCGCTGCTGACCGAGAAGGCGAGCGTAACGGTGATCGTCGGGATGCTGATCGCGCTGCTGTCGTTGATCATCATCGACCACGATGCCGAAGCGCCCGCTCACGTGATGGGGATCGTGATCGTGGGCTTCGCGTTGGTCGCTATCGCGCTCGGCGTGATCGCGGAGGTGCGCGATAGCGGTGGCGTGAACGTGCGAACGGTGGCCGGCGTCCTCAGCATCTACCTGCTTCTGGGGATGCTGTACTCGACCGGCTACCAGTTGATCGCCGATCTCTCTTCCGGCCCATTCTTCCAACAGTCGAGCGATCCGACCACCAACGAGTTCCTCTACTTCAGCTACCTGACGATGACGACGACGGGCTACGGGGACTTGACGGCGGCAACCGATGTCGGTCGCTCGGTGGCGATCGGCGAGGCGCTGACGGGTCAGATCTACCTCGTGACGGTCGTCGCCCTGATCGTTGGGAACCTCGGACGGTCGGCGGGGCGAGTGCGTGGCTGAATCGGAGTCAGGTCGCCACACTCCGCGACATCGGCATCGTCACATTCACTCTCCGACCGCGTGATATGCAACCGTTCAGTTGTGAGTCCGTTCGTGACCACGGGCTCGAGGGCGAACCCAAGAGAAGGGAGCAGCACATGAGAGGTACCGGTCGAGTTGTTTTCGCGGCAACCTTGCTGTTGATCATCGGCACGGTCAACATCGTCTACGGCATCGGTGCCCTGGACGATGCGAACATCTTCGTCGGCGACACGAGGTTCGTACTTTCCAACCTCAACACCCTCGGGTGGGTCCTGATCATCCTCGGGATTGTCCAGCTCTGCGGAGGATTCTCGTTGATGGCGGGCAACGCATTCGGGCGCGTGCTCGGGATCATCGGGGCCAGCCTAGGTGCGATCGGGGCTCTGTTCTCGATTGGCGGCGCATTTCCGTGGTGGTCGCTGCTCGTGTTTTTCCTTTGTATCTACGTGATCCACGGGATCATGCTCTTCGGCGAGGACGAGGCCGCGGTCCGAGGCTGAGCTGACGTCGCGGGGGCCCGCCGCCGGCGGGCTCCCGCGATTGACTACGGGGTGTCGTCGACGTAACCGTCGTGCCCGAGGTCGGTGAGCCAGCCGCGCATGTGGCGGTGCATCGCCTCGGCTCCGACGATCGGCTCGAGCGGCTGGGCTCCAATTGCTCGGGAAGAGCACGAACGGATGCGACTGCGCGCCGCCCATCCCGCCGTGCGAGCCGACCAGCTCCTCGAACGCGGCGACCTCGTCGAGGTCTGCCCAGTAGGTGCTGTTGAGGACGATGTCCGGGCAGTGCGGGAACCCGTCTGTGCGCTTCACGTGGTGGGCCGCGTTGGGACCAAAGGGCGCGAGCGGGTCGTCGCCCTCCACTCGTCCCGAGTCCAGGTGGTTGACACCGCCGGCACCCAGGACGATTGCGCCGTCGCGCTCGGAGCGGATGAGCACGAAACCGACACCCGGGTGCTCCCGGAGGGTCGGAATCAGCTTCGGGTACGTCGCCTCGATCTCCTCGAGCGTCACCCGGCCCGGCCGCTGGGGGAAGGAGATCAGGCCGAGGCAACCCGAGGCCATCACCGAGAGCTCGGGAGGCCCCTCGTCCTCGTCGCCGGATGACTTCGAGTCGTCGTCTTTTTCTCCGACTCTGACCTCACCGTCCACCCGCCGGCCGCGGGTGGCGGCTCGAATGCCTCTCGCGGCAGCGCCCTCCCCGCCGCCGGCCTCCGTCAAGGTGGCGCCGAGATAGCCCGCCGCCTCGGCGTTGCCGCCCACCTCGGCCTCGACGTCCTCGATCTCACAGGCTTCGGTGACCAGGTCCTCGAGCGAGATCCCGTAGCGGTCGAGAAACGTCTCGCCCTGCGACTGACCGTGGTCGGAGAGCACGACGAGCCTGTAGGGGCGCGGCGCGTCGGCGGCCGCGGCTTCGATCCGGGCGAGCTGGCGGTCCACTCGCCGCAGGACGGCAAGCGAGTCCACGCGCTCGACGCCGGAGTGATGGGCGACCTCGTCGTAGGCGAGGAAGGTGGTGTAGCCGACCGGTCGGCCCGCGTAGAGGTCTCCGATCACCGCGGCGACCTGCAGATCGCGCTGCACGACGGTGCCCCATGCTCGCATCAGCGCATAGCTGAAGTTGCGCTTGATCCGCGGCCGGATGTCGCGCCGGCGCTGCTGGGCGGCGAAGTAGAGCTCCTGGAGGATGTCGGCGATCGCCAGCACCAGCGTGCGGGTGACGTTGTACGGGTTGGCGAAATAGGCGAAGTAGTCCTGCCCGATCCGTCCCTTCCGGTTCCGATCCAAGACCGTGCTCATGGTCAGCAGGGTGTGGGGTGCGTCGCCGGAGAGGATGTTCGCGCGGCTGGCGCCGTCCTCGTGCAACAGACCACGGCCGTTTGAATGCCGGCGCTCGAGCTCCGCGGCGTCCTTCGGGTGGTTGGTGACGATCGCGGCGTCGCGATCCTTCTCCCACCAGCGGAAGGCGGGCATGTCGTCGTTGTCGCCGTGCAGCAGTCCTGCCTGGCAGGCGCCGGTCTGGGAGGACCAGTCGGTTTCCCAGCCGATCAACCGGTGGCTGCCCTCGCGTAGCCAGCGGCCCAGGGTCGGGAGGTGCCCGTCGCGAAGCCCGCGCTGCACGACGGCGTGGGCGAGCCCGTCGATCTCGAGGAAATAGACGCCGGGGATGTCCGAGGTGCGGGTGGCCGAGGCACGCCTTTGCCCCTCACGCTTGATCACGTTGCGGTAGTAGAAGTCGTCGTCGTCGATCGCCAGCAGGGAGGTGACGAGCGTGTTCACGAGTGTGAGGCCGATCGCGACCACGATCCCGGCGCCCACGCTCCTCACCTCGATGCCGGCATCTAGCAGCGAGACTCCATAGACGACGAGGCCGTTCAGGACCAGCACCCCGAGGCCCAGCGTGAGGACCGTGAACGGAAGCGCGATCCTGATCACCAGCGGCCACACGAATGCGTTCACGAGACCGATCGCCGCGGCTGCAACGACGGCGGAGCCCTCGCTGGAGACGTTGAAGCCGGCGAGGATGTCGCCGAGGACCAGCAGGGCGATTGCGCTGGCGATCCAGACAACCAGAACCCGCACCAGCGCTCTGGGGCCGAAGCGTCGAATGGCGCTTGTCGTCGTCACGGCGGCGGCAGGACGATAATGGGTCTGTGCCTGACCTACTGCCGAGACACAGGGGGTGAGCGCGCGGATCACTTTCGTCGGGCACTCCACCGTGCTCCTCGACTTCGACGGCACCCGTCTGCTCACCGACCCGGTTCTGCGCATGCGGGTGACGATCCTCCGCCGTCTGGCGCCGCTGCCCGATGTTCCCGGCCTCCTGGACCCGGACGCCGTCCTGGTCTCGCACGCCCACCTCGATCACCTCGACCTACCGTCGCTGCGCCGGGTCAGCGCCTCCGCTCCCGCGGTCGCCCCGCGAGGGTTTCGGCGGCTGATTTCGCGCTCCGGAGGACGGGATGCGATCGAGATCGAGGTCGGCGAGCGGATCACGATCGGAAACGCGGACGTTCTCGCCACCCCGGCGGAGCATGACGGGCGCCGGCACAAGATCACCCGGCGGCTGCCGGCGCTGGGCTACGTGATCCGGGGCGGCGGCTGCAGCGCCTACTTCGCGGGCGATACGGACCTCTTCGATGAGATGAAGAGCTTTGCCGCGGGGGTCGACGTCGCCCTGCTGCCGATTGCCGGCTGGGGCCGCACTGTCGGTCGCGGCCACCTCGACGCCGAGCGCGCGGCGCGGGCGGCGGCGCTGATCGGGCCCCGGATCGCGGTGCCGATCCACTGGGGAACGCTCGTCGGGCCGCGGGTGAGCCCGGCCGAGGCGGCGGCGCCGGCCGCCGAGTTCGCTCGGCTTGCCGCGAAGTATGCGCCCGAGGTCGAGGTGCGGATTCTCGAGCCGGGCGAGTCGCTGGCGCTCTGAGAGCGAGCGAGGGCCGAACAGCGATAGCGTCGCGGGATCATGGAGCTGGCGACGATGACCTACGAGCGCGACGGGCGGGTCGCCAGGATCACGCTCGACCGGCCCGAGCGCGGCAACGGGATCACTCTGGAGATGCCGCGCGAACTCTCCGCCTGCGTGGAGCGCGCGAACCTCGACCCCGAGGTGCACGTGATCGCGCTGGCCGGAAACGGAAGCGGGTTCTGCGGTGGCTACGACCTCGTCGCTTCGGCGGAGCGTGACATGGATTCGATGGGCGAGACGCCTACGGTCGATGTTCCCGAGGGTTCGCCCACACACCCGATCACGATCGCTCGCAATCACGATCCCAGCGGCGTATGGGATCCGGTTGTCGACTTCCAGATGATGTCGCGCAACGTGCGCGGCTTCATGAGCTTGTTCCACTCCGAGAAGCCGGTCGTGTGCAAGGTGCACGGTTACTGCGTCGCCGGCGGAACCGACATGGCGCTGTGCTCGGACCTGATGGTGGTGGAGGACAAGGCGAAGATCGGCTATCCGCCGGCTCGCGTGTGGGGGGTGCCGACGACGGCGCTCTGGGCGGCCAGGATCGGGCCGGCGAGGGCGAAGCGGCTGCTGCTGACCGGCGACTCGATTTCGGGCACCGAGGCGGTGGAGTGGGGCCTGGCGATTGAGGCGGCTCCGCTCGAGCGCCTCGACGGGACCTTCGAGGCTCTTCTGGAGCGGATCGCGCGGCTGCCGATCAACCAGCTCGTGATGCACAAGCTGCTCGTCAACCAGGCGCTCGGGGCGCAAGGGCTTCAAGCCACGCAGGTGCTGGGGACCTTCTTCGACGGGATCGCCCGTCACACCCCCGAGGGGTACGCCTGGCAGCAGCGCGCCGCCGAGGCCGGCTTCAAGCAAGCCGTGCGCGAGCGCGACGAGCCCTTCGGGGACTTCGGGCTTCCCGGCCGGTAGCGTTCGCCAACTTGTCCGAGCCGAACCCTGACGTCACCGTGGAGTCGATCCGCTCGCGGATCGCGGGCAGCTTCCCCGATCAGCTCGGCGTTGAGCCGCTTGAGCTTGACGACGAGCGCTGCCTCGGCCGGATCGTCGTCGACGAGCGACACCTGCACCCGGGCGGGCTTGTCCACGGCGGCGCGTGGGTCGCGCTTGCCGACTCGGTCGGCGCCTGGCAGACCTTCCGGCACCTGCCGCCGGGCCACGACTTCACGACGGTGGAGATGAAGCTGAACGTGTTCTCGGGAGGGAGGCCCGGGGACGAGCTGATCGCAACCGCCGAGCACCTGCACCGCGGCCGCTCCACCCACGTGGTCGAAGTCCGGGTTCATCGCGGCGAGCGGCTGATGGCGAACCTGGTGCTGACGAATTTCGTGATCGCGCCCGCCGGCTCGGGGGATGCGCGGTGAACGAGCCCCCCGCCCCGGGCACCACTCCGGGCGACGGCACCCGGCGTACCCGCCTCGCCAGCGAGCGCACCGAGCTTGCGTGGTGGCGGACCGGCCTGACCGCGCTCGCGGTCGCGCTCGGGGTCGGCGGAATCCTTCCCCAGGTCGATCGCAGCGCCACCCAGTGGCCATACGTTGCGCTCGGGGTCGGGTTCGCGCTCTACGGTGTTGCGCTGATCGTCCTCGGCACCCTGCGCGGGAGAGACATCGATCAGGCGGTCGCCCGCGGCGAGTACGCCGAGATCACGGAGGCGACGATCATGTGGCTGACGGTGATCGGCGCGATGCTCGGCCTCGGCACGGCCGTCCTGCTGATCACCGGCTGAGGAATGCTCGCTGACGTGACGCCGTCCGGCGCGGACCGTGTGATGGCGATCCTCCACCACCTGTGTTGGCCTCGTGCTCGGGCGGTGGGGTCTGGTCCGGCGAGCCTTCGCGACGCTGGTCATCGGCCTCGTCCTGATCGCATCTGTCGCGGCGGCTTTTGTCGCTGCTGCTCGACGCCACCGGCGTCCTCCCCGACGGCTACGTGGTCGGATCGGGCGGCCTCGGCGAGCTGGCGTCGATCGACTACACGACGTTTTTCGTCGCCCTCGCCGCCGGCGTCGCCGCGATGCTGGCATTCGAGACCCGGGCGAGCGCCGCGGTGGGGGTCGCGATTTCGGTGACGACGATCCCTGCCTCCGCCTACCTTGGGGTCTCGTTCGGGGTCGGGGAGGAGAGCCTCGGCTGGGGCGCGCTCGGAGTGCTCGCGGTCAACGTCGCGCTGCTGATCCTCTCCGGAACGCTGACGCTGATCGTGCAGCGCCGGGCAGCAGCGCGCGGCGCCGCCAAACGACGCCGGGCCGCCGAGACCTCGGCCTGAGAGCGCCCCGACCGACTGCGGGCAAGCTGGCAACGGGGCCGGCTCGAAGTGGGCGACGGCGCTTCCGCCCTATGGCACCCGGTGAACCTCGAACAGGTTCGTGCCCAGCTCCTGCTCGGGGAGGCCGGCGGTGATCCCGATCAGGTCGCCCGATGAGGCGACGCCTGCCTGGCGGGCGAGGCGGGCGCAGTCGTCGAGCAGTCCCTGGAGGCTGCCCCACTCGCGCGCGAGCACGGAGCTGACGCCGAACAGGAGGCTCAGGCGCCTCGCCGTCTCCAGTCGCGGCGTCACCGCCAGCACCGGCACGCGCGGGCGGTGCGCGGATACGAGCCTCGCGGTGCGGCCGCCCCGGGTGGGGACGACCAGTGCCGCGAGCCCGAGGGTGTAGGTGGAGCCGACCGCTGCGCGGGCGACCGATCCGGCGACATCGTCGGAGTTCGTCGCGACCCGGTTGAAGACCCAGTCGCCGTAGGGGAGGTCGGGCTCGGTCGTGCGCGCGATCTCGTCCATCACCTTGACCGCCTCGACTGGGTACTCGCCGACCGCGGTCTCCTCGGAGAGCATCACCGCGTCGGTGCCGTCGAAGATCGCGTTGGCGACGTCGGTCACCTCTGCGCGTGTCGGCCGCGGCGAGGTGACCATCGAGGCGAGCATCTGCGTCGCCGTGATCGAACCCTTCGAGTGGCGGCCGGCCAGCGCCAGCAGCCGCTTTTGGGTCACCGGCAACGAGGCCAGCGGGAGCTCGATCCCGAGGTCTCCGCGGGCGACCATGATCCCCCCGATCACGGTCTTCACGATCTCCTCGGCGTTCTCGGGTTCGGCGGCCTGGGGCTTTTCGATCTTGGCGATCAGGGGGATGTCGGCGCCCTGCTCGCGCAGCCGCGCCTCGACCCTCTCGAGGTCGCTCGCCTGGCGCACGAAGCTGACGGCGAGCAGGTCTATCTCCTGCTCGACGGCGAAGTCGACCCAGGCGATGTCTGCGGCCCCGACGGATGGCAGCCCGGAGGTGGCACCTGGCAGGTTCACGCCCTGGTGCGAGGCGACCGGGCCGCCGACCTCGACCTCGCACGGCACGTCGGGTCCCCGCGGCGGGCCGGCGACCCGCAGCCGGATGCGCCCGTCGGCCAGGTAGACCTCATCACCCTCCTGAACCGCGTCAGGCAGCCCTTCCCACGAGAGCGGCAGGCGCTCGGGGGTGCCCACACATTCGCTCGAGGTCAGCACCAGCTCGGACCCGGGCACCAGCTCGACGACGCCGCTCTGGACCTCGTCGAGGCGCAGCTTCGGTCCCGGAAGGTCTCCCAGCAGCCCCACCTCCTTCTTCGCCTCGACCGCGGCCGCCCGGATCAACTCGATCGTGCGCGCGTGCTCCTCCGCGTTGCCGTGCGAGAAGTTCAGCCGAACCACGTCGACGCCGGCCTCGATCAGCTCCACCAGGCGGTCGCGGCTCGCGGGGCCGACCGTGGCCACGATCTTGGTTCGTCGCCGCTCAGGCATCGTCATTCTCCCCTTCGTCGCGTTTGGGCGGTACGTGGGGCATCACGGCCGTACTCTCGCGGGTTTGCGCGTGGTGCGTCGGCGCCGGGATGTCGTCCGGTGACGGCGAGATGTCGGGCGCCTCGAGGTGCTGGATGACCGGCAGTCGCCAGCCGACCGCCGCCAGCGCAAGGCCGATCGCCACCGAGGCCAGGGAGAGGAACCACTGCCCCGCGTCGAGCAGCGAAAGCTCGAAGAACTCGCGAACCGGCTCCACGGCGAGGACGAGCGCGTACAGCGCTCCCAGCCCGGCGACCATCGCCAGCATGTAGCTCTGGATCGCGATGTGCTCGCGTCCGGGGCCGCGCTCGAGCAGCAGGATGAAGCACAGCCCGAGCACGATCAACGTCGTGGTCGCCGCAGTGCGTCCCTCCTCGACCGTGCCGCCGAAGACGTTGTCGACGAAGAAAAAGGACAGCAGGGACGCGATCCCGATCGAGATCCCGGCGGGAACCGAGAAGGCTGCGAGGGCGCGCAGCAGCCGGCCGCGATACAGCGGGCCCTCGCTCGGCGCCAACGCGAGTACGAACGAGGGGATCCCGATCGTCAGCATGGCCGCGATCGTCAGGTGCCTGGGGAGGAACGGGAACGTGAAGCCGAAGATCGCGACGACCGCGATCAGAAAGCCCGCGTACACGGTCTTGGTCGCGTACAGGCGCGCGAGGCGATGGATGTTGCGGGCGATCCGCCGCCCCTCCGCGACCGCGCGCGGAAGCATCGAGAACTGGTCGTCGAGAAGGACGATGTCCGCGATGCTCTTCGTCACCTGGCTTCCAGACCCCATCGCCACAGCGAGCCGGGCGCTCTTCAGGGCCGGGACGTCGTTGACTCCGTCACCGATCATCGCCGTGTTGCGGCCGCGGTCGGCGAGCGCTGCGACGAGCGCTTTCTTCTGCTCGGGGCTGATCCGGCAGAAAATCGAGTTCTGCGTGGCCGCCTCGGCGATGGCGCCGCGCTCGTCGGGCAGCTGCGGCCCCTCGATCACGCCCGCGTCCTCGGGTACGCCGACGGCTTGGGCGACCGCGGTGACGGTCTCTCTCGCGTCCCCGGAGATCAGCTTCAGGTCCACCTCCTGCTCGCGCATGAACGCCACCGTCTCGGCTGCGTCTTCCCGAAGCGTCTCCTCCAGCACCACCAGCGCGCGCGGCTCCAGCGGCGGCGGCGGCTGGCTGGCGGGATCGCCGGGAAGCGGGGCGGCGGCTTCGGCGAAGGCGACCACGCGCCTGCCCACGGCCGTGTGCTCGGAGAGCGCCCGTTGCAACTCCGGCGGCAGCGTCAGAGACCCCGTGGCCGCGAGGACATCGGGGGCGCCGAGCACATAGCTGCGTCCGTTCAGCGTCACCCCGCTCCACTTCCACGAGGACGAGAACGGGACCTCGGCCAGAACCCGCTCGGGCTGAGCCGGGTAGCGCTCGGCGATCGTCTGCAGGGTGCGGTTTCGCTCTCCCGCGGAGGCGGCGAAGCGGGCCAGCGCGCGTTCCGCGTCCCCCTTCGCGTCCCCTCCGGCCGCCTCGACCGCGACCAGCCGCAGCGATCCGTCGGTGAGCGTCCCGGTCTTGTCGACGCAGATCGTGTCCACCGCGGCCAGCCCCTCGGTCGCGGCCATCTGCTGGATCAGGGTCCGCTGCCTGGCCAGCCGCATCGCTGCGACCGCGAGGGTGACGCTCATCAGCAGTACGAGGCCCTCCGGAATCAGCGTGATCAGGCCCGCGGTCGCTGTCTGGGCCGCCTCAGTGAAATCGGTATCGCGGATGTTCAGCGCGACGAGGAGGACGACCGCCAGCGGCACCATCAGGATCGTCGTTGCGGTGAGGATGCGGTTGACCTCCTCCTGCAGCGGCGAAAGCCCGTGCCGGAACTGCCGCGCCTCGCCGGCGATCTTCTCCGCGTAGCTGTCGGCGCGCACGGCATCGAGCTCGTAGTAGCCCGAGCCCGAGAGGCAGAACGAGCCCGAGAGCAGCCCGTCTCCTTCCCGCTTTCGGATCCCGTCGGACTCGCCGGTGAGCAGCGACTCGTCCATCGTCAGCCCGCGCGACTCGATCACGACGCCGTCCGCGACGAGCTGGTCGCCGGGCTCCACCCGGACCACGTCCTCGCGCACGACCTCGTCCGCATGAAGCTCGACCAGCGCCCCGTCGCGCACGACCTTTGCCCGCGGAGCGACGAGCAGCGCGAGCCGGTCGAGCGTCTCCTTCGCCTTCAGCTCCTGGCGGATGCCGATGTAGCTGTTGACAGCGGCGATCACCCCGAACAGCGCGTCCGCGAAGAGCCCCAGCGAGAGCACGAGCACGAAGAAGACGGCGATGATCCCGTTGAAGAGCGTGAATACGTTCGCCGCGATGATGCTCGCCTTCGAGCGGCTGCTCGTGTCTTCGCGCGGACCGAGCCGGCTAAGGCGCTGGGCGGCCTGCGATGCGGACAGCCCCTGCGGATGTCGCTCGGCGCTCACCCGCTCATCTATACAGAAGTGGGAGCGCATGCCGATGCCGGGATGCCCGCCCGCTCGATCGGGTCCATCCCGTTCACAACCAGTTCACGCGCACGTAACAGCTGCAAATCAAGCTGGGGCCTGAGGTCGGGTAAGGTTTTTGTACGTCACGACTCGGCCTGAATAGGCACGGATGTCGACTCAGCTAAGACGATCGGGCCCTCGCCGGCGGGACTCCGCCCGGGAGCCCAGGGCAACGCCAGAGGGGGTGACTTCAGCGCAGCCCCCGGCGACGCCGTTCGAGTTGCTCGAGTCGAAGCTGCTTCCGCCGCAGGGTGGCGGTGGAGTCGTATTGCGCGGAAAGGTGATCGGCTCGCTGGAAGGCTCGCGCGCAACTCCGGTCGTCTGCCTCTCCGCCGGCCCCGGCTGGGGAAAGACCACACTGCTCGCTCAGTGGCGCTCGCGGTCGCAGCGACCGTTCGCATGGGTATCCGTCGACGAACAGGACAACGACCCCATCGTTCTCTTGACCTATGTCGCCGCCGCGCTCGACCGCGTCTCGCCGCTCGACCCGAGCGTGTTCGATGCGCTGGCGTCACCCGGCGTTTCGGTCGAGGCGACGGTCGTGCCGCGTCTGGGAGCGGCTCTGACAAAGATGAGCGAGCCGGTCGTCGTGGTCCTGGACGACCTCCACCTGCTCGATAACCAGGCCTCCCTCGACGCCATCGCAGCGCTCACGCGACACGTCTTGAACGGCTCGCAGGTGGCCCTCTCGGCGCGAGGCGGACCGGTGCTCCCGCTCGCAGCACCTCGGGCGCGGGGCCTGGTGCTTGAGCTCGGGCCGGACGACCTCCGCATGGACGAAGCGGAGGCGGGCCAGCTCCTGAGCGCCGCCGGGCTGGACCTGCCGGACGACCGGGTAACCGAGCTCACCGAGCAGACAGAGGGCTGGCCCGCAGGCCTCTACCTTGCCGCGCTGTCGATCGGGGCCCGCGGGCTCAGGGCCAAGGACGTGACCACGTTTTCGGGACGCGACCGGCTCGTGTCCGATTACCTGCGGTCGGAGGTGCTCGCGCACCTTACCGCCGGCGAACTTCACTTCCTCACTCGCACGGCTGTTCTGGGGCGGATGTCGGGGTCGCTGTGCGACGAGGTTCTCGAGGAGAGTGGCTCCGCGGCGACTCTCGAGTCGCTCGCGCGCTCCAACCTCTTTCTGGTGCCGCTGGACGCCAATGGAGACTGGTACCGATGCCACCATCTCTTCCAGGAGCTGCTCGGTTTGGAGCTGACCCGAGCCGAGCCGGACCTCGCGCCTTCGCTCCTCGCTCGTGCGAGCGCATGGTGTGAGGCGCACGGGCAGCCGGAGACGGCCATCGAGTACGCACAAGAGGCCGGCGACGTCGACCGGGTGGCACGGCTGGTCGAGCGTTGTGGTCTCCCCGCCTACCAAGGCGGTCGTGTCGCGACTGTCGAGCGCTGGCTCGACTGGCTGGACGCGCGGGGGGCACTCGACCGGAGCGCAGCGATCGCCGTGCTCGGCGCGCTGCTCGCGACGGTGCGGGGTCGGCCAGTACAGGCGGAGCGTTGGGCCGAGATCGCCCAACGCGCCAGGTACGACGGCACCCTTCCGGACGGCAGCGCTTCAATCGACTCCTGGCTGGCCCTCCTGCGAGCCCAGCGTTGTCATAGGGGGGTGGCGGGGATGCGAGCGGATGCAGAGTTCGCGGTCCGGATGCTCGCCCGTGGGAGCCCCTTCCGACCGAACGCGGTGCTGCTCCTCGGGGTCTCCTGCTTCCTGGCCGGCGAGATGGACCAAGCCGACGACATGTTCGCCGACGTCGCCGAGGAGGGCCTCGGGGTGGGAAATCCCGAGGCGTCGGCGATGGCGCTCACCGAGCGCGCCGCGGTCGCGATTGGACGAGGTAGATGGGTCGAGGCCGAGGAGTTCGCCGACCAAGCGCTTTGGGTCACCCGCCGTTCGCGAATCGAGGAGTACCCCACCAGCGCATTCGTCTGTGCGCTGGCGACCCGCGTCGCGCTCCACCGCGGGGACGTCCAGCGCGCCCACGACTTCCTCGCCCGGGCGCAACGCCTTCGACCGCGCCTCACATATGCGCTGCCGTACCTATCCGTACAGACACGCCTGGAGCTTGCCCGCGCCTACCTGACGACCGCCGACGCAGGCGGTGCCAGGACCATGCTGCGCGAGATCGAGGCGCTGTTGCGCCGGCAACCAGACCTCGGCACGCTCCTCCCCGAGGTGGATGAGCTGCGTTCGAGCCTGAAAACGATGCGCGCAAGCGCGCCGGGCGCGTCGACCCTGACTGAGGCGGAGTTGCGCCTGCTCCCCTACCTCGTCACGCACCTTTCCTTTCGCGAGATCGGCGAGCGCCTCTACGTATCGCGCCATACGGTGAAGTCACACGCGATGGCCGTCTACCGCAAGCTCAACGTCAACTCGCGCAACGGCGCAGTCGAACGCGCCGGCGAGCTCGGGCTGCTCTAGGCGACCCCGGAAACAAGCGGATTTCGTGCGATCGGGATGATGACAACACCCCCCGTCGCTGGTATCTAGTAGAGCCGCCGCACGCGGGCGTCCGAACAGGATGCCGGCAAGGAGGAAATGGCCACGTACAAAGAAACGCTGCGGAGCCTGGCGCTGAGCGACGAGGCCTTCGTAGACTCGGTGCTCGGCATGGGCCAGGACACGGTCGAGGTGTCCCGGTTGGACCAGAAGACGCACGCCCTCGTCCGCCTCGGGGCCGCCTTCGCCATCGACGCGGCACCGAGCTCCTACCAGTCGACCATCGACCTGGCGCTCGCGGCCGGCGCCAACGTCGACGAGATCGTCGGGACCCTGATCGCGGTGGCTCCTACCGTCGGCCTCGCGCGCGTGGTCTCGGCTGCGCCCGAGCTGGCGCTGGCGCTCGGCTACGACCTCGACGCCGCTTTTGAGGGGTCCGAAGGCGACGAGCTATGACCTCTCCGGCCGGACCACGGGCGCCACACCGCGTGGGTCGACGCAGCCTGCGGCGACTGGCCGAGCAGCGCCGGACCAGAACGAGGTCCGAGACGCCCGTTCGACGGTCCGCGACGTCGCATTCCCACGGATCCAAACCGTGAGCTGACGGCCGCTCAGAGAACGACTCAAGTGCTCCTCACGGTTTCCCGCATCATCCGATGGGGATGAAAGTCGGTTTCGACCGCGAGCGGGCCATCCGAACCCTGACGTTCTGGCTGCGGCCCGCCTTCGTACTTCGTGCCCTCCAGCGATTCCAGAGGATCGCGGGGTTCGATCGCGCTCTGGCGCTGGCCTCCATCTCGCTCAGCGCACTGGTTCCGCTCGTGATCGTCAGCGGCGCCTTTCTGGCGCAGATCGGGGTGGAGGACGCCGCGGACCGGGTCATCGACCGCTACAAGCTCACGGGCGGCGGGGCCGAGGCGGTTGAGGACCTCCTCTCACCGGCAAGCTCGAGCACGAGCGTTGACGTCTTCAGTGCGCTGTTCGTGGTGGTCGCGATGCTGAGCCTTACGCGAGCAGTGCAGCGCTTGGTCGAGGGGACCTGGGAGCTGGATGCGCTCGGCGTGCGCAATACGGGCAACGGTTTGTTGTGGGCGGGCGGCTTCATCGCGTATCTCGTGGCCACCGGTTGGATCCACGCACTTGTGGGCCAGGGGCGCCTCGAGCTGGGCGCGTCCCTGCTGGTGGTCCCTCTGACCGCGGTCTTCCTCGTCTGGGGGAGTTGGATCCTCAGCGCAAAGCGGATCCACTGGCGGGAATTGCTGCCGTTCGGCGTGATCGGATCGGCCCTGACGGCGGCGTACTCCGTGGGCGCGACCGTCTATGTGCCCCAGCTGTTCAGCTCCTATGCCTCCGACTATGGCGTCATTGGCGCGGTCCTGGCGATCATCTCGACGCTGTTTTGCGTCATGCTCACCGTCGTCGTCTCGGCGGTGCTCGGGCGTGAGGTCGGCGACGAGCTCGATCGTATTCGTCGGGGCGAGCGACCACCTGATCACGAGGTCCGCAGGCAGTGGGACAACCTGGTCCGTGAGGCGCGGGCGCGCTGGCAGATCACTCGCGAGCGGGCCGACCGTCGCCGTCGCAAGGGGCCACGGTGATCAGCTGGCGGCCTGGTTTGCGGCGGCCAGCGATCGGATGGCCGCCGCAGATGCGGTGGGGTGCACCCACTGTTCCATGACCTGCGCCATCGCCATGCCCACCGCCGCCTGGACGGCCTCCTTGTCCGTCTGCTCGGCGTCCCCGTCACCCTCCTCGACCGGAACCACCGCGCGGCCCCGCGCACGCGCAAGTGCCTCGAAGGCTTCGGTCTCGATGCCGGGATCGATCACCCCGACGATCACCGCGTTCCCCGGAGCGAGCCGGCCCTTCAGACCGCGCCCGGCCCCGACTTCGACCAGCTTCCCGACCGGGCCGCCGCCGATGTGTTCGACGTTGACCTCGTTCGGGGCGTCGCTGGTGGCGAGCACGATCACCTTCGACCTGTCCATCAGGCGGCCGACCTTCGGGAGGTCCTCCTTGAGCGCCTCGAAGTCGCCCGCGGCCTCCTCATCGTCGCTGTAGGCGGCGGCCAGAACGCTCATTTCCCGTCTCATGACTTCTCCTTCGCTGCGGCCTCTGGTTACGCGGTTGCCCCGTGCGCGGCAGCCATCTGGTGATGCTCCTGGTGTAGCTGCAGCTCGAGTTCCTCGTGCTCCTCTCCCGTCGTGGTGAGGTGCGGCTTGAGGTCGAAGGTCACCCTCTTGATCTCTCCGGTGAAGGGGAAGGGCGAGCGATCCGCGTAGCTGCGGTCCACGGGCAGGCCGTTGTCGCGGCCGATGTCCATGCCCGCGTAGGCGTTGAAGCGGATCGAGACCGTGCGGTCCATTCGCCCGCCGCCCACCTCTGAGTCGTTGACGAACAGCGTCGCTTGACCACCGGTGCCCGTCTTCGCCTCGTCGGCGTCGAACTCCATGCGGACGTTCACCTCGCCGGCGGGCAGCGGCTCCGATGCCTCCTGCGTGTACACATAGACGCCCATCGTCGAGTAGGTGTGCTTCAGCACCCCGTCGTCGACGAACAGCGCGAACCCGCCGAGGTGGTCGGCCTCTGCGACGATCACGCCCTCGACGCCGTCTTCGGGCACCACGAGATCGGCGCTGATCGAGTACGAGTGCCCGTAGATCCTCGGGATCATCCCCGAGGCGATGTTCTGCACCCCGGAGCGGTAGTTGAACTTCGTCCGGCCGACCATCGGCGGCAGGATCCCGAAGAACACGGAGTACCCGCCGAGCATCGGCAGCACGTCGTATTTCTCGGCGTCCTCCCAGAAGGCCGCCTTGAGCTCCTCGAGCTTGTCCGGGTTCTCCGCGGCGATGTCGCGGGCCTGCGAGAAGTCGTCAGGCAGATAATAGAGTTCCCACTCTTCCGTTTCCGGGTCGTAAATGCCGGGGGCGAACTTGTTCAGGGTCTCCTGCGTGAGGTCCCATGGGAGCCTGAATGGCTTGCAGCTCGCCCACCAGCCGTCCTTGTACATCCCGTGGTAGCCGAAGCTCTCGAAGTACTGCCGGGTGTGGCGCTCCTCGGCCTCGGCGTCGGTGAACGTGTGGGCGAAGCTGGTGCCCTCGATCGGCTTCTGCTCGATCCCGTTCACGCGCACCGGCTCGGGGATCCCCGCGACCTCGAGGATCGTCGGGGCGATGTCGATGCAGTGGGTGAACTGCTCCCGCAACCCGCCCCTGTCCTTGATCCGCCTCGGCCACGAGATCACCATCGGATTGCGGGCACCGCCGAGGTAGCAGGCCATCTGCTTGCCCCACTGGAACGGGGCGTTGCCGGCCCAGCCCCAGCAGGAGGAATAGTGCGGCGCGGTCAGCGGCCCACCCCATGCGTCGAGGCCGCCGTACGCCTCGATCTTCTCGAGCTGCTCCTCCCCGGTGAGCGTGATCCCGTTATGGACGATGAGCTCGTTGAATCCACCGGTGGGCGTGCCCTCCATGCTGGCGCCGTTGTCGCCCCAGATGTAGATCACGAGCGTGTCCTCGAGATCGCCCAGCTCCTCCAGTGCGTCGAGCAGCCGGCCGACGTTGTAGTCCGCGTTCTCCTGGTAGCCCGCGTAGACCTCCATCTGCCGGGCGTAGAGCTTCCTCTGCTCGTCCGTCAGCGAGTCCCAGGACGGCATCGCGTCGGGCCGGGGCGTGAGCTCCGTGTCCTCGGGGACGACGCCGAGCTTCTTCTGGCGCTCCAGCGTCTCCTCGCGGTAGCGGTCCCAGCCCTCGTCGAAGCGGCCCGCGTACTTGTCGGCCCAGTGCTTGGGGACGTGGTGAGGCGCATGAGCGCACCCGGTCGAGAAGTACATGAAGAACGGCTTCTGCTCGTCCTGCGCCCGCACCCCGTGCAGCCACTCGATCGCCTTGTCGGCCATCGCGTCCGGGAAGTAGAAGTCCTCGTCCTCTGGCACGCCGATCGTCGTGTTGTTCTCCGTGATCATGGGATCGAACTGGCCCGCCTCGCCGCCGAGGAAGCCCCAGAAGTAGTCGAAGCCCCAGGCGTTCGGCCAGCGGTCGAATGGGCCCGCCGGGCCCTGCACGTGGTCGGGCGTCAGGTGCCACTTGCCGAAGGCCGAGGTGACGTAGCCGTTCATCTGCAGTGTCTTCGCGACTGGCGCGCAGCTCTTCGGCAGCGCGGCCGAGTATCCGGGGAACGGGCCCGGGAGCTCCCCGAGCGAGCCGAACCCGACCGAGTGGTGGTTGCGGCCGGTCAGGCTCGCCGCCCGGGTGGGCGAGCAGACCGCGGTGACGTGGAAGCGGTTGTAGCGCAGGCCGGCGTCGGCGACCCGCGTCAGGTTCGGCGTCTCGACCGGGCCGCCGAATGTCTCCGGGTTGCCGAAGCCCGCGTCGTCGATCAGCACGAACAGGACGTTGGGCGCTCCCAGCGGAGGACGTACCGGAGCCACGATGGTCCAGTCGGCCTTCGAGGCGTCCAGGGTGCGACCGGCCTTCCCTTTGAACTCCGGGTCGGGCATCGGCAGGACGGTGCGATCGATCGGGTCCATGCGACTCTCCTTCGGCTCGTGATCGAACTGAGTCGATCGAACCACTCTCACCGGTTTCGCGCATCATCCGATGGGGATGAAATCCGCGGCGCCGGAAAGCTAGGGGGCAGAGAAAGGGGACGGGATGCGGCAGATGCGCGCGGGTACTTCCCCCTCCCTGCACTGGTTTACAAGCCTGGTCAGCGAGTCGGTGAACCGCTGCTGCGCCGCCGCCAGCGCCGCCTGTGCCTGCGCCAGCGCCGCCTCGCCTGCGCCTGGCCGTCTGCGCCGCCGCCAGCGCCGCCTGCTGCTCCGCCAGCGACGCCTGCGCGTTGTTCCTGAGAGCTTCAGCCTCAGACCGGAGTGCCTCGAAGACAGCTTGTGCGTCTGCAAGCCGCGCCTCGGCTTGTGATTGCTGCTGGTCCGAGAATGCCGCCTGTTCCTCGGCCCTGGACTGCCGAGCGGCGGCGTTGTTGGCCCGGGTCGTGGCTCTCTCACGCTCGATCAGGGCCTGTCTCTCCTCTGCCTGCTGCTCGGCCGAACCGAGGGCTGACTCCCGCTGGGCCTGACCTTGCTGGAGAAATTCAAGCAGCGCTGCGGAGGTGTCCTTGTTTTGGTTCAGCACGGCGATGAAGCCAAGCGTCTGCAGAACGACCACAATCAGCACGCCGACCCCTGCAACCGCGAGCGAGATTGCGATCAACCTGCGCCAGCGATGCTGCTCCATCAACCTCGTGGGTTCCCGCTCGTCGGTGTCATCTACACCGAGCGGCTCGAAGTCCTCGTCCTCCAGGTCTCGCCCGGTCTCGTCGGTGGGAGCAGGCAGATCGTCGTGGCCCTCCGCCGGCGACCTCTGGGTGGGCTCGCCCTCGTGCGGCGGCTGTGGGCCCGAGTCGATCACGATCGCGATCCTATGCTCTCGGGCCGTTGCTCCGGCCGCATCGCCCGGATGGGATGAATCGCGCGCGGTGACTGTGCCCGATGTCCTCGTACGGTCATCGGCGTGATCGGCCGGCCGCCGGCGGAGTGGTCGCCCGTGGTGGGAGGCGTCGTCTGAGCTCGAGCGCGAGTTCGAGGGCAAGGCGGCGCTCGCCGGGCCGGTAGCCAAGCAGTTCGGTGGCGCGGCCGACGCGTTGGAGGACGGTGTTGCGATGGGTGTGCAGGCGGGCGGCGGCGCGGGGAGCGTTCTCGGCTTCCTCGAGGAAGATCCGTAGCGTCTCGCGCAGCCGAGTGGCGGTGGGGGTTTCCTCGGCCAGCGGTCCCAGCGTGGCGGTGACGAACTCGATCGCCCTGCGCTCGTCTTGGGCGGCGAGAGCGGTCACCTCGAGCTCCTGGTAGGTGGCGAGGCGCCCGGAGTCGGGGTTGCCGGCGAGCAGCCGGTGGACGCTGAGCGCGGCCTCGTGGCTGCGGCGGAAGCCGGTGATCCCGCGCCGCGTCGGACCGACAGCGACTCGGATGTCGGCATCGGACCCGGCGACGCCCGCGCGGAGCTCGCTCACAGGGATGTCGGCATCGGTGCCGATCCACCCCCACACCGCGTTGGTACCCGCGGACACGGTGAGTGGCCGGCGGGCGCCCGCGGCTTGTGTGAGCTGGAGCGCTGCGGACTCGAGCACGCCGGGCGCGGCGAGGGCGGACTCGGCCCACACGATGATCGCCGTGTGGTGGCGAGCGAGCTCGTAGCCCAGCCGGCGGCTGGCGGCGTGCGTGTCGAGTGCGGCACCGTCGAGGATCAGGCGCACCGTTTCGGTGCGGCGGGCCAGCGCACCGCCGAGCACCTCTTCGCGTTCGCGCTGCATCTCGGCGATCACGCCACCGAGCACCCGGTCGATGTAGTCGAACAGCAGCCGCAGCGACTCGTCGAGGACCGGGACGAGCTCCTCGCGGGGCCCGACGACCTCCTCGGCGCACGCCATCCATCGGTGCCAAGCGACCTGCTGCCCGCGCCTGTAGCCCTGGTAGGCGGCGTCTGACTCGATCCCGCGACGCACGAGGGTGCGGGCGATGTCGAGCGCCTCGGGCGGGACGTCGGTGGGCGGGTGATCGCCGGCGTGTCTCGCGACCGTGACGAACCGCCGTAGGTTGGCGCGGTTGGTCGCGTTCAGCTCCGCCGCGATCGCCGGATCGGCACCGAACGCCGGCAGCGCGGCGATGACGGCGGCATCCATCTCGGCCACGATTGCGTCGGAGTCCGCCTCGAGCCGGTCGGCGATCGCCGCGATCAGCTCGAGCGTGTCCTGTGTGGTCACGAACGGAAGTGTGCCATGGCACATATTTCTGAAGCAGGTCTAGGCCGGCCACCCTGGGCGCTCGTGGCTTCGACGCGTACCTTGGCGACCATGAGCACTGATCGTGGTGTGGAGCCGCCGCTGAACCAGGTGGCGTTCTCGGTCGTCGATCTGGCATCGACCGAGCGATGGTTCCGGGAGGGACTGGGGTTCCGGCCGGCGGGTGGCTCGCGTCGGATGATGCGTGGGCCGCTGGCGTCATCGGTGCAGGGCCTTCCTCGCGTCGCTTCGACGTGTTGGTGGATGGTGGACCGCAACGAGTTCTTCCAGCTCGAGATGTTCCAGTTCGAGCGGCCGGCGGCGCGGCTGATGGCCCACGATTTCAGGGCGTGCGACATTGGGTATACGCGGATCGGGGTCTGGGTGGCCGACTTCGACCAGACGCTGACACGACTGGGGCGCCTGGGCTCACCCCCGCTCAGCGACCCGATGGGCCCCGCCGGTGCGCGTCGCGCGTGCGTGCGCAATCCCGACGGGGTGTACGTCGAGATCATGGAGGACGACCCGCTCTCCGGCGCTGGACCGGCCCCGAGCAGATCGACATGCCCCGTCGCCGTGCGCTCGGTCACGCTCTCGGTCCCCGACCTCGCGCGGTCCGAGGCCTTCTTCTCCCGCGGGCTCGGCTTGGAGCGCTCCGATGCCGCGCTCCGAGTCCCTGGGCACGAAGCGCTGTGGGGGCTGACCGGCGCACAAACGCGCGGCAGCGTGTTCACCGCCGGCAGCGTCCTCGTCGAGCTCGTGCAGTATCTCGATCCGGTCGGGCGGCCACGCCCAGCCGACTACCGGGTCTCGGATCAAGGCATCCTCAACATCGCCTTCGGCGCTCGGAGCAGGCGTGATCACGGAAAGCTCTACCGTCGCGCACGCGCGGCGGGGGCGCGGGAGAACTGCAGGCCGATTCACATGCCTGGCGGGGGCGTCGTCTACGTGAACGACCGAGATCAATTCTCGGTCGAGCTGCTGTGGATGTCGCCGGCCTGGGACAAGCGGTTCGGATTCACGCCACGACCGGCCGGCAAGCGGCCGCGGGCAGACACGCACGCGATCGAGCGGACGGTGCGGATCGCCGCCCCCGTTCAAACCACCTGGGATGCAATCGCAAACCATGAGGCGATGTCCAAGTGGGCGGGTCTCGGCGCTGTCCTCCGGACCGTCGACGGTGCACCGGATCGGGATGGTCGCGGGTCCGAGCGGCTGCTGACTTTGCCCGGCGTCGCGAGCATCACAGAACAGGTGACGGCGTACGAGCCGCCGACCTCCTATCGATACCGCGTGACAAGGGGTTCTCCGTTCATCTGCCACCAGGGCGAGATCCGGCTGCGGCCGAGCGGTGAGCAGACCGAGCTGACCTGGAGCATCCGCTTCAGTCCGAAACTGCCCGGGACCGGCCGCCCGCTGGCGATCGTGCTCTCCCGGCTGCTCGGACGGATGCTGCGCTCAGGCCTCAAGCCGCACGTCGAGGCGCTCGTCCCGCGTGACGCAGCGCGAGCTCCGGTGACGCAACGTTCATTCGACAAAACAGGATGGTGAGTGATGGATTCGTCTGATGTCAAACGCAACCCAGCAGTCGCGGTGTTCGGTGGGCTCGCCGCCCTGCTCTATCTCGTCGCGATTGCGCTCACCCCTGCGCATGAGCCCGACTCAGGATCAACCGGCGCCGAGATCGTCCAGTGGGCAACGGATCACCGCAGTCAGCTGCTGACGAGCTACCTGCTCTTCGCCGTAGGGCTGGCGGTGATCATGGTCTTCGCCGCGGGGATCTATCGCATCATCAGGCGGGCTGAGGGCAAGGACGACTGGCTCTCGATGGCCTCGTTGGCGAGCGCGGTGGCCGGCGCTGGGATCTTTGGTGCCGGCATCGCGCTGTTCATGGTCGTCGCGTACCGCCCGGCCACAGATCCCGATGTGGCGCGGGCGCTATGGGACGCCGGCTGGCTGGCGTACAACATCGCGGGGTTCGGGTTCAGCGCGTGGATCGCGATCGTCGCCGTAGCCACGCTCCGACACCACGCGTTGCCGGTATGGACGGCATGGATCGGCGTCCCTGTGGCGCTGATCGGCTTCGTCGGTCCGTTCGCGGTGAAGGCGGGAACCGGTCCGTTCTCTCCCCAAGGCTGGTTCGCCCTGGTCGTCGGTTTCACCTTCGGCGCTTGGGTACTCGCCGTCTCCCTCGCGATCTGGAGGTCACGGACCCCCCGACGCTCGCCTGCTTGAGCGGGGTCGACCGATGCGAACAGGTTCGTCGATCCGGGCCCGAACGGAGTGTGCCGTGGCACATATCTCTGAAGGAAGTCTAGGCGAGAGACCCTGGGCAATCGTGGCTTCGATGCGTACCTTGGCGACATGTTCGAGCGAGGAGGAGAGATGACGGAGAACACCGAGATGCAGCACGTGCGCGCCGCGGTGATTGGCGCGGGCCTCTCAGGGGTGGCCGCCGGGATCGCGCTGAAGCGGTGAGGCGATCGAGGACTTCGTGATCCTGGAGCGCGCTGCTGGTGTTGGCGGCGTGTGGCGCGACAACACCTATCCGGGCATCGCCTGCGACGTTCCGTCACACCTGTACTCATTCTCGTACGCGCCGAATCCCGAGTGGGAGCACACCTTCGCTCGCGGGCGCGAGATCCACGGCTATATCCGCGCGGTCGCCGCCGAGCATGGCCTCGAAGCCCAGCTGTCCTTCGGCCAGGAGCTGCTCGACGCCTCCTGGGATGACGAGCGTCAGCGCTGGTCGATCACCACGACCGACCGCGAGCTGACGGCGGATCTGCTCATCGACGCCACCGGCCCGCTGACGGAGCCGCAGATCCCGGACATCGAGGGACTGGAGAGCTTCGAGGGCACGATCTTTCACTCGGCCCGCTGGGACCACGATCACGATCTGCGCGGCGAGCGCGTCGCGGTCATCGGGACGGGCGCGTCGTCGATCCAGTTCGTTCCCGAGATCCAGCCGCGCGCCGCGCAGGTGACCGTGTTTCAGCGCACGCCCGGGTGGGTGGTCCCGCGGATGGATCGGGCAACCACCGCGCTGGAGCGCACGGTGCTGCGGCGCGTTCCCGGCGCCCGGCGCCTCCAGCGGCTCGTCCAGTTCCTCACTCGCGACGGCCTGCACTACCGGCTGATCCGCCGCAACCGGGTGGTCCGCACAATCGTGCAGGCTATCGCCCGGGCGCACCTGCGCCGCTGCGTGCGCGACCCCGAGCTGCGGGCGAAGCTGATGCCGGACTTCGAGATCGCCTGCAAGCGGATCCTGATATCCAGCGACTGGTACCCCGCGCTCGCGCAGGAGAACGTCGAGGTCGTGGCGGCAGGCGTACGCGAGGTCCGCGGCCGCGCAGTGATTGCGAGCGACGGGTCCGAGCACGAGGTCGACACGATCATCTTCGGCACCGGCTTCGAGGTTCTCGCGCCTCCGATCACCCAGCGGATCCACGGCCGTCGGCGGCGCTCGCTCGCCGAAGTGTGGCGCGGCGGCCTGCGCCACTACCGCGCGGTCGAGGTCGCCGGATTCCCCAACTACTTCCGGCTGGCCGGTGTCGGCTGTGGCCTTGGCCACGGCAGCGTGATCTTCATGATCGAGTCGCAAACGGCCTGGCTGCGCGACGCACTGCGCACGATGGCGCGGGACGGCGCGAGCACCGTCGAGGTGGCCGAGGAGGCGCAGGACGAATACATGCGGTTCGCCGCCGCCGAGGGCGGGCGCACCGTGTGGGCACTCGGCGGCTGCTCGAGCTGGTACCAGGATCAGCGTGGGGAGGCGACAGTGATGTGGCCCCGCTCGATGTGGAGCTACCGCCGCCTGATGGCGAGCTTCGAGCCCGCCGACCACATCCTGCAGGGCCCACGCCGGCATCCCGTCGGCGCGGTTATCTCCGAAAGTGAGAGGACGGTTCGTGATGGATAGGTTTGAAGTGAACGGCAAGGTGGCACTCGTCACGGGCGGCGCACGCGGTATCGGCTTGGAGACAGCCCGGTCGCTGCACGAGAAAGGCGCATCGGTCGTGATCGTCGACCGTGACGCGGGCGACGCCGAGCTCGCCGCAGAGAAGGTCGGCGCCCGGGCGATCGGAGTCGGCGCCGACGTCACCGATCTCGAAGCGATGGAGCGTTCCGTCGAGCAAGCCGTGGAGCAGTTCGGCGGCCTCGACCTGGTCGTCGCGAACGCCGGCGTCGGGCCACCGGTGGACACGGTGCGCAGGATGGACCCGGCGCTGTTCGACCGCGTGATCGAGGTGAACGTTCTCGGCGTGCACCGCACGGTCATCGCGGCGCTTCCCCAGCTCATCGCCCGCCGCGGGCACGTCGTCGTGACCGCCTCGATGTACGCTTACGGCAACGGGATGTTGGGCGCCGCATACGGCGCGTCGAAGGCAGCGGTCGCCCACCTCGGCCGGTCGCTGCGCGTCGAGCTCGCTCATCACGGTGTCTCTGTGGGCGTCGCCTACTGGGGGTTCATCGACACGCCGCTGGCGCGCGAGGGCTTCGCAGGGTCGATCGGCGAGCGCTTGCTGGCGTCCTTTCCGCGCCTTCTCGTCAGGACGGTCGAGCCCGAGGACTGCGCGGCCGCCACCGTCCGTGGCGTCGAGCGTCGCGCGCCCCGGATCATCGCCCCGCGCCGCTGGGTGCCGGTGTTTCTGCTGAACGGGCTGATCATGCCGCTGTGGGACCGGCGGCTCGAGCGCCAGGCGAAGCTCCAGGCTCTGATGCGCGAGGCCGACCGGGTCGAGCCCGCGGCCCGGGAGATGACCCGGGCATGAGACAGCTGACCAGCCTCGACGCCCAGTTCCTCGCTCTCGAGGACGGCCGCATCCAAGGGCATGTGAGCGCGCTCGCGACCTACGACCCCGAGACCATCTCCGGACGGAAACTCGACGTGGCGCTCGTGCGAGAGCTCGTCAGCGACCGTCTCCATCTGCTGACGCCGTTCCGCTGGCGGCTGGAGCAGGTGCCGTTCGGGATCGATCACCCCTACTGGGTCGACGAGCGCACCATCGACGTCGACTACCACGTGCGCGAGCTCGCGCTGCCCTCGCCCGGTGATGACCGCCAGCTCGCCGAGCAGGTCGCGCGGATCATTTCACGCCCACTCGACCGCTCGCGCCCGCTCTGGGAGCTGTACGTAATCCACGGTCTCCAGGACGGAGGGGTCGCGCTGCTCACGAAGCTCCATCACGCGGCAGTCGACGGCGCGTCCGGCGCGGAGGTGATGAGCGTTCTGCTCGACGACACGCCGGACGGACGCGACCTCAGCGTCCGCGACTTACCGGCCGCCGAGCGCCACCTCGCCAAGCGCGAACTGCTCGCGAGAGGCCTCGTCGGGATGTCGCGCCACCCGTTGCGCGCCCTCCGTGCAGCGCCGCGAGCGCTCCCGCACCTCGACACCGTTCCGACGATCCGTCCCGTCCCCGGCGTGAAGACCATCGCCCGCACCGGCCGATGGGCCAAGGCGTTGGTCCCGGGCAGGAACGGCCGCGGGTTGCCACACGGTCAGGATCTCAGCGCCCCACGCACGCGCTTCCAAGCGCGGATCTCCGGGCACCGCCGCGTCGCGTTCGGCTCGCTCTCGCTCGACGATGTCAAGGCGATCAAGAACGCACATGGGTGCACCGTCAACGACGTCGTATTGGCGATGTGCGCCACGGCGCTGCGACGCTGGCTGTCGGATCGAGGCGAGCTGCCCGACCAACCGCTGGTCGCGTTCGTGCCCGTGTCGGTTCGTACCCCGGAGCAGATCGGCACGTACGGCAACCGCGTCTCGGCGATGCTCGCCGAGCTCCCAACCGACGAGGCCGACCCAGTCCGGCGGCTGCGCCGCGTCAGCGAGAGCATGCGCTCGGCGAAGGAGCACCACCGCGCGCAGCCCGCGACGCTGGGAGAGGACGCCAACGACCTCATCCCGCCGGCGCTGTTCGCGCCCGCGGCCAGAATCGCGATGCGACTGGCGGGGACGCGCGGGATGCAGGCGGCGGCCAACATCGCAATCTCCAACGTCCCCGGCTCGCCACGCCCGCTCTACTGCGCCGGCGCCCTCCAGCGCTCCCAATACCCGATCTCCGGAGCGCTCGACGGCCTCGGACTCAACATCACCGTGTTCAGCTACCGCGACAAGCTCGAGTTCGGAATCGTCGCCGACCGCGAACAACTCGACGACCCATGGCCACTGCTCGAAGCCCTCGGCGACGCCCTCGCTGAGTTGCGAGAGCTCGCCGAGGTGCCCGACCTCTAGCCGCGTGTACGATCGCGGCGCCGGTGAGCACGGAGCCATCCGAGAGCCTCGAGGGATCCGCCGAAGCGCTCCCCGTTTCCTTCGTCCAGGCGACGAAGCGATATCCCGGCGCCGACGAGCCCGCGGTGCGGGAGTTGAGCCTGGAGGTCCCCGCCGGCGAGATCTGCGTCCTCGTCGGGCCTTCCGGGTGTGGGAAGACGACCGCGATGCGGATGGTGAACCGGATGGTCGAGATCACCGACGGCGACATCCTGGTCGGAGGCACCTCGGTGAAGCAGCGCAGCCCGGCCGAGCTGCGGCGGCACATCGGCTACGTGATTCAGCAGACCGGGCTGTTCCCGCACCGCACGATCGCCGACAACGTGGCCACGGTCCCGCGCCTGCTCGATTGGCCGAAGGAGCAAATCGAGGCCCGGGTGCGGGAGCTGCTCGGCCTCGTGCAGCTCGACCCCGAGATGGGCGAGCGCTACCCGTCGCAGCTCTCCGGTGGCCAGCAGCAGCGCGCGGGCGTCGCTCGCGCGCTGGCTGCCAACCCGGGCCTGATGCTGATGGACGAGCCCTTCGGCGCCGTCGATCCGATCAACCGCGAGAAGCTCCAGAACGAGTTCCTCAGGCTGCAGGCGGAGGTGCGGAAGACGATCCTGTTCGTCACCCACGACATCGACGAGGCGATCAAGATGGGAGACCGGATCGCCGTGCTCCAGCAGGGAGGGAGGCTGGCGCAGTACGCGACTCCCGCCGAGCTGCTGATGGCGCCCGCGAACAGCTTCGTCGAGGACTTCGTCGGCTCCGACCGGGCGCTGAAGCGGCTGGCGCTGATGCGAGTCTCGGACATCGACCTCTGGGAGGCGCCGCTGGCGTTCGTCGGCCAGAGCACAGGCGAGGTGCGGGCGAAGCTGGCCGGGGCGGAGGTTCCGCACCCATTGGTTGTCGATTCCGAGCGCAGGCCGCTCGGCTGGATGTCCGAGGCAGATCTGGCGCTGGACACCGTTCCGGCACGACCCGCCGCGGCCGCCAATCCCATGCTCGACCTGGAGGACGTCCTCCGCGACGCCCTCTCCGACCTGCTTCAGGCCGAGACGATGTACGCCCCCGTGGTCGACGCCGGAGGCCGGATCGCGGGCGTGCTGTCGATCGAGATCATCTCCGAGTTCCTGCACTCCGACGACGCGCTCAAGGATGAGCACCCGGCCGCCGAGCGCCCGCTGGCGGACCCATGAGCTTCCTCGCGACGCTGGCACTCCCGTTCGCCCAGTCGAGCGACTTCTTCCGCGACCGCTCCGAGGCAAGCTGCATCCAGCAGAACAAGATCTGCCCCGGCTGGGTCGTCGACAACTTCGACCGCTACGTGGATCCCCTGCTGGAGCACCTCGTCCTGGTCGCCTCGTCGGTGGTGATCGGGTTCGCGATCGCGTTCGCGATGGCGGCCTTCTCGCACGGCCAGCGCTGGCTGATCCCGATCTTCACGGGCGCAACCGCGATCCTCTACACGATCCCCAGCCTCGCCTTCTTCTTCCTGCTGCTGCCGATCACCGGCTTCGGGACGGACACGGCGATCATCGCCCTAAGCGTCTACAACCTTCAGATCATCTACCGCAACATCGTCACCGGGCTCGCGAACGTGCCCGGGGCGGCAAAGGACGCCGGCCGGGGGATGGGGATGACCGCCCGGCAGCTGTACTGGAAGGTGGAGCTGCCGCTGGCAGTGCCCGAGATCGTCGCCGGGCTGCGGATCGCAACGGTGTCCACGGTCGCGATCGCCACTCTGGCGGTATTCGCCGGCGGGGGCGGGTTGGGCGCTGAGATCGTCAGCGGCGGAAACATCACCTTCAAGACGGGTGTGCTGACCGCGAGCGCGCTGGCGATCGGAATCGCGGTCGCGTTCGACTTTCTGCTGTTCATCGCGCAGCGCCTGCTGACGCCGTGGCAGCGAGCGAGGCCAGCGTGACCGCGGGACTCGCGACAGGCACTGCGCCGCTGGCGGACATAGGCGACTCGTTCTCGGGCGCGATCGAGTTCATCTTCAACCAGCGCCCGTCGGTCACCGGCGGGACCGAGGTGGGCGGGCTCGAGCAGGTCGCGGAGCTGACCGCGACGACGATCGAGGTCAGCGCGCTGGCGCTGCTGATGGCGCTCACGGTCGCGCTGCCCGCGGGCGTCTACTTCGGTCACCGCGGCAAGGGCGAGCTGGTCGCGATCGCGATCGGCAACGCCGGACGGGCCGTCCCGGAGCTGGTGCTGATCGCGCTGATGGTCGCCTTCATCGGCACCGGCGTCCTGAACGTGACGATTGCGCTCGCCGTGCTCGGGATCCCCCCGATTCTCACCAACACCTTCGTCGCGATCCGGCAGGTCGACCGAAGCACGGTCGATGCGGCGCGGGGGATGGGGATGAGCGAGGCGGAGGTAATCTCGCGAGTGGAGCTGCCGATGGCGGTGCCGACGATCATGAGCGGCGTCCGCACGGCCGCCGTGAACATCGTCGCCACCTCGACGATCGCGCCGCTCGCCGGGGTGTTGACGCTGGGCGACTTCATCCTCGCCCGCAACGTCTACGGCGACGAGGGGGTGCTCGCGGGAGCAATCCTGGTCGCGACGCTGGCGATCACGGTCGAGCTCCTGCTCGCCGGGCTCCAGCGCCTGATCACGCCGCGTGGCGTGAAGCTCGAGCGCGCGGCTGCGCAATCCAGCGGCTAACGGGCAGTTGTGAATAGGATCCGCGCGACCGCGAACCCCGCGGAACGCATCCACGAGAGGGAGTCTGCATGACCACGCACTTGCCCCTAAAAGTCCTGCTGGCACTGATCGCCGCATTCGCGCTTTCGCTCGGCGCCACCGCGTGTGGCGACGACGAGGAGACGACTACCGGCGGTGACACCGGAGGCGGTGACGCTGCGCTGATCGAGGACAACCCGGACAACAACGGGGTCGCGATCACGGTCGGCTCGAAGAACTTCGCCGAGCAGATCATCCTCGGCGAGATCTACGCGCAAGCACTGACGGCGGCCGGCTACGACGTCTCCACCCAGCTCAACCTCGGCGATTCTCAGATCGCGCTCAAGGCGCTGGAGGACGGGGAGATCAGCGCCTACCCGGAGTATGCGTCGACGGCGCTCCTCGAGTTCTTCGACCTCACCCCGGAGGATGTGCCCGCGGACGCACAGGAGGCCTACGATCTGGCCCAGCCCGAGTTCGAGTCGCTGGGGATCACCGCGCTTCCTCCCACGCCACTCGAGGACGCGAACTCGCTCGGCTTGCTCACGTCGACCGCGGAGGAGCTAGGTGTCGAAACCGTCTCGGACCTCGAGGGGCAGACCGAGGATCTGGTTCTGGCCGGCTCGCCCGAGTGTCGCCAGCGTTCCGACTGCCTGCTGGGGCTGGAGGAGGTCTACGGCCTTCAATTCTCGGAGTTCACGCCGATCGACATCGGCTTGCGCTACGACGTGTTGGACAGCGGGGACGCCGACCTCTCGATCCTGTTCACCAGTGACGGCCAACTCAGCGCGTTCCCCGACAAGTACACCCTGCTGGAGGACGACCAGGGGATCTTCCCGTCGGGGAACATCCTCTTCCTGGTCAACGACGAGGTGCTCGCCGAAGCCGGCCCCGACCTCGAGTCGACCGTCGAGGCGGTGGGGGAGAACCTCACAAATGAGGTCATGCAGGAGCTAAACGCGCGCGTCGAGATCGACAGGGAGAACGAGGAGGACGTCGCTGCCGATTACCTGCAGGAATTCGGGTACGTCGAGTAGCTGAGGCCTGGCACGGCGCTGAGCCCGGGCAGGCTCCCGGGCTCAGTACCCGTGCCCGCTGTGCACCTTCGGCTGAGGGCGCTTTGCGGCGCCGTGCTCGCGCAGGTCGGCGATCGAGTCGTGGACGTCGTCGGCAAGCGCGTCGGCGAGCTCGCGGGTCTGGTTGATCTTCACCAGCATCCGCAGGATCTGCTGGTCTTCGTTCGCAGGCGGGAGCTGGTAGGCCGGGACCATCCAGCCGCGGCGCTGGGCGAGCTCGGCGACCAGATCCGTGCCGGTGAAGGGCTCATCGGCGCGGACGCGGGAGATCGTAGAAGACGAGCTCGTCCGGAAGCTGCTCGTCATCCCGGAACACCAGCCACCCCACCCCGGGGTACACCAGACCGAACTTGTGGCCCGACACGTTGATCGACTTCACCGAGTCGAGGCGGAAGTCCCAGGCGAAGTCCGGGTCAGAGAACGGGAACACGAACCCGCCGCTGGCGGCGTCGACGTGCAACGGCACGTCAAGGCCCTTGCCGCGCAGCTCGGCGAGCAGCGCGTCGATCCCGGTGACGTCGTCGCACTCGCCGGTGAAAGTCGTCCCGGCCACTGCCACGACGCCGATCGTGTTCTCGTCGATCTGCGGCCCGAGCTCGTCGGGGCCGACCGTGAATCGCCCTGCGGGGGTCGGCACCTGGCGCGGCTCGACGTCGAAGTAGCGGCAGAACTTGTCCCAGACGACGTGCACGTCGGCGCCGTAGACGAGGTTGGGCTTGTCGACGGGCTTGCCCTGACTCTCCCTGGCCTTCTTCCAGCGCCACTTCATCGCCAGTGCCCCGAGCATCACGCCCTCCGAAGAGCCCGCGCACGCGGCTCCGGGAGCGTCGGGCTCGCCCTCGCCGTGGAAGAGCTCGTGAAGCATCCGCACGCAGCGCTTCGAGATCTCCGCCGTCTGCGGGTACTCGGCGTGGTCGATGTAGTTGCGGTGCAGGTTGCCGACGATGAGGGCGCGCGCACCCGGCTCCATCCAGGTGGTGACGAAGGTGGCGAGGTTCTTGGCGGGGTCGCCGTCCAGCTCGAGCTCCGACTCGACGATCAGGCGCGCCACATCGGGCACCACGCTGTGCTCTGGGATCTTGCGGTCGACCGCAGGTTTGGTGAAGTACCCCTCCGCCAGGCTGACCTCTCGCTCCATTGCCTGGAAGCATATGCTTGACGCTCCATGGCCGACGAACTGCTGCACGTGACGGCCGGCGCCGCCGCCGGCACCGAGATCTCCCTCGGTGACGTGTTCACGATCGGGCGTGCCGAGGGCGGCGATGGAGCGCTCGGCGATGATCCCGAGATCTCCCGCCAGCACGCGCGGATCACCCGGGTCGGCACCGGCGACCTGCTGATCGAGGACCTCGGATCGACCAATGGCACCTTCGTCAACGGGGAGCAGATCAGCTCCCCGATGCCGCTTCGAGGGGGGGATCGAATCCAGGTCGGCAAGAGCACGCTGGAGCTCGTGGAGGTCTTCCAGCCCGCCCCCGGCCCGGACACCCCGGTCGAGCCGGCGTTCGTGCCGCCCCCGCCGCCGCCCGAGGAGCCCGGCCTGGAGACAGCGCCCCCGGCGCCGCCTCCCGAGCCCGTTCCAGCCGAGCCGGAGCCCGTTCCAGCCGAGCCGGAGCCCGTTCCTGCCGAACCGGAGCCCGAGCCCGCGCCACCCGAACCGGAACCGGAGCCCGAGCCGGAGCTTCAGGGCCCGGTCCCGATGCACATGCTCGACTACCTGCGCGCCCAGAAGACGCTGACGCTGGCGACGACCGGACGGGATGGGCCGTGGGCGGCGACGATGACCTACGTCCACAGCGGCCGTGACATCTACATCTGGACCCGTCCCGACACCAATACCGCCCGCAACCTCAGCGACGACCCGACGGTGGCGTTCACGATCGACGAGTACGCGGGCGACTGGCGCCAGACCAGGGGCCTTCAGGGCCGGGGTGAGGCCACGTCGGTTGAAGGCGAGGGGGTCGCTGTCGCCTCCGATCTCTTCGGCGACAAGTTCCCCGACCTTCGTCCCGGTTCGACAACCACGGTGCTGTTCTTCAAGATCACGCCTCGCACGCTCGATTTCATCGACAACACACGCGGGGTCGAGGAGAGCGCCGACTTCGGCGCCGAGCTCCACAGCGAGTCGATCATCCTGCCTCCGTACGAGGACTAGGAAACCCGTGGCGCCGAAGCTCGGGATCAACCTCGGCTACTGGGGAATCGGGCCCTCCGGGGATGAGGCCGCCGACCTCGTGCAGGCCGCCGAGCGCGCCGGATACGACTCGGTCTGGGTGGCCGAGTCCTATGGCTCCGACGTCGTCAGCGTGCTCGCGTGGCTGGCGGCGAAGACCGAGACGATCCAGCTCGGGGCGGCGATCCTGCAGGTGCCCGCCAGGCCCCCCGCGGCGGCGGCGATGGCTGGCGCGACGATCGACGCGCTCTCCGGAGGCCGCTTCATCTTCGGCTTCGGCCCATCCGGGCCGCAGGTCTCGGAGGGCTGGTACGGCGTCCCGTACGCGAAGCCGTGGGGCCGGACGCGGGAGTACATCGAGGTCGTGCGCGAGATCGTCGCCCGCCGGGGCCCGCTCGACCACCAGGGCGAGCACTACCAACTGCCGCTTCCTGCGGAAGCCGACGGCGGGCCGGCCGGAGCAGGCGGCCAGGGCAAGGCGCTGAAGCTCAACTTCCACCCGATCCGCGACGAGATCCCGGTCTTCGTCGGCGCGATCGGGCGCAAGTCGGTCGAGATGGCGGCCGAGATCTGCGACGGCTGGATCCCGATCTACTTCTCGGTCGACGCATTCGAGGAGACCTGGGGAGAGCATCTCGAGGCCGGCTTTGCCAAGGGCGGCCGCACGCGTGAGGACCTCGAGATCTCGCCATCGGTTCAGGTGGCGATCGACGGAGACCTGGATGCGGCGCGCGCCATCGTCAAGGCGGGCCTGCTCCTCTACCTCGGCGGGATGGGCTCCAGGAAGACCAACTTCTACGTCGACCTCACCCACCGCTTCGGCTTCGGCGAGGTCGCCGACGAAGTGCAGGGCCTGTACCTCGACGGCAAGCGCGAGGAGGCCTACAACGCGATCCCCGACGAGCTCGTGAACGCAACCGCGATGATCGGCACCGAGGCCGAGGTCGCGGCGCGGATCGAGGAAATGGAGGCGGTGGGAGTCGACAGGCTGATCTGCATGCCGGTGCAGATGGACCCAGCGCAGCGCTTGCACACCGTCGAGCGCCTCGCCGCCCTGACCGGCGCCCCGGCTCCCGCCTGACCAGGCGGCGCTGGGCGCCAACCCCCAAGTGTGGAAGGTTCGACCCCCCGCAGGGGGCTCAACGTTCCAGGTTTCCCTCGATGCGGCGGGCGTGGGATGCGACTCGCGGTGGTCCCCTCTAAGCCCGTCGGTCTCCACCACCAGACCAAGCTGCAGCCAGTAGAAGTCGACCCGGAAGCCGTTCACCTTCACCCGTGTTAGCGGCAGCGGTAGCCCGGCCTTGCGGGCGATGATCCGGAAGCGACGCTCGAGCTCGGAGTCGGTGAGCGTGAAGGTATGGCGGTCGAGGATCGCCCGCGCCCGCGCGACGCCCTTTCGGTGCCCGATCGTGTCGATGTAGGCGCGAAGCTCCTCAGGCGTGATCAGCTCCAGGCGGTCGGCTTCGGAGATCGCCCGCTCGAGCTCTGGGTCTTCGAGGCGAGCAGCGAGGGCAACGAGGGTGGCGGCTGGAGTGGTGACGGGGATGCCGTCCATGCGGATCACGTCAGCTGATGGCAGGGTTCGGCGATAGACCTTGATCCCCGGGTGGGACCTGCGAACGTCTTGCGGCACGGTCACCTCGATGCCCGGCGGCTCCACGGTTCTGAACCCGCGAAGGCATGCGGCACTGTCGTCGCTCAGAGCTGCCTTCGGACCGCAGGCGAACACCGATGCATCGAAACCTGGAAACTTCGACCCCCCATGGGGTGTTCAAGCCTCCAGGTTTCAACGATGCCCCCTCGATGCTGCCCCTAGTGCTCTTTTCCGTGCCCCACCAGAGGCCTCGGACCAGGCCCTGACCTAGTCACAGCGCGTCTTGCCGACGCGCTTCAAATCGATGTCGTACGAGCCCTGGAGCTCCCACCACAGCATCGTCTGGCACTGGATCAGGTCGCCGTCCTTGCGCCGGCGGACCACCTGGGCGGTGCAGCGGCGGACGTGGTCGGAGATCGGGTAGCAGTAGCGGCCCGCCGACTGCACGCAGTTGCGGACCTGATCACAGCGCTTTTTCGCCCACGCCTCGGTCAGGCGGGTCACCGGCTCGGATTCGAGCTTGCGCGCTGACGCGCCCGGCGCCACGACGAGCAGGGCGGCGATCACGGCGAGCGCGAGGATGGTCCCCCGGACCTTCACGGCCTCGAGGGGACCCGTTCGCAGTCTTTGAACTTGTCCCTGCCCTGGTTGCCGTTGCAGCGATCCCGCCTGCCACCGCCGTTCAGCTTGTCGGCGAGCGGCCCGCCGGCGAGGCGGTCATTGCCTTTTTGGCCGAAGAGGCCGTCGACGCCGGTCTCACCGTACAGACGGTCTCTGCCCCCCTGGCCGTAGAGCCTGTCCTCATTGCCGCCGCCGCGGATGCTGTCGCCGCCCGGTCCGCCGTAGAGCCTGTCGTCGCCGAGCTGGGCCCGGATCTTGTCGTTGCCCGAGCTGCCGTAGACGATGTCGTTCTGGTTGTTGCCGTTGAATCGCTTCGGGGTGATGCCCGGCGTCCGGGTGCTGAGGACGTCGTCGTGGGATCCGCCGAGGATCACGTCGGCGCCGCCTCCCTCGACGACATCGTTCTCGTAGCCACCGTCGATCGTGTCCTCGCCATCCGGGACGTACCTGCCGCCGCTGCGTCCCCAGCCGCAGACGCGGTCATCGCCGGCGCTGCCGAGCGCGTAGTCGGCGCCGTCGCCGGGGTGGAGGACGTCGTTGTGCTCCTCGCCGTAGAGCCGATCCCGGCCGGGACCGCCGTGGAGCTTGTCGTCGGCCGAGCCGCCGCAGATGATGTCATTGCCGGGGCCGCCGTAGACCCTGTCGTTGTCACGGCCCCCGGAGATGACGTCGTCGCCGGGACCGCCGCGGATCACGTCGCTGCCGCGCAGGCCGGTGATCACGTCGTCGCCCGGACCGAGGTTGATGTTGTCGGACCCAAATCCTGCGTTGCCCGTTGGAAGCTCCTCGCATGCGCGGGCGCGCTGCGCCGACGCGGACGCCGGCAGCAGCAACGCCAGCAGGAGCAACGCTCCGATTGCAGCGGCTGTTCGCCTCATCGTGTTCAAGGTCGTCTCATCGAGCTCAAAACTTGAAACTCCGCCCTTCGCCAGATCTCACGCAAAACCGGGATTGCATGGCCGCCGCCTCATAGATAGGTTCCACCCTGGAACCCCTCTACCAGGGAGGCGAGCGTGCCCGCAACAGATACCCAGCCGTCGGAGCGCGTCGAGGCGCTGCCGCTCTATCGCCGCGCAACCAATTACATCGCCGCAGCGATGATCTACCTGCAGGATAACTACAGGCTCGAAGAACCACTTAAACCGGAGCACATCAAGCACCGGCTTCTCGGTCACTGGGGCACCGTGCCGGGCATCAACCTCGTCTACGCGGGGCTCAACCGGCTGATCCAGGACACCGGGTCGAGCGTCCTGCTCGTCACCGGCCCCGGCCACGGCGCGCCCGCGAACCTCGCCAATCTCTGGATCGACGGCTGCCTCGGGGAGGTGCGTCCCGACATGGTCCGGACGGAAGAGGGATTCGGCAACCTGGTGCGTGAGTTCTCCTGGCCGGGCGGCTTCCCCAGCCACCTGGCACCGATCGTGCCGGGCACGATCCACGAGGGCGGCGAGCTCGGCTACGCGCTCGCCACCGCCTTCGGCGCGGCGCTCGACAACCCGGACCTGATCGTCGCCTGCATCGTCGGCGACGGCGAGGCCGAGACCGGGCCCACGGCCGGCGCCTGGCACTGCAACAAGTTCCTCGACCCGGCGACCTCGGGCGCTGTGCTCCCGATCCTGCACCTGAACGGGTACAAGATCGCCAACCCGACGATCTTCAAGTCGATGAGCGACGAAGAGCTGACGAAGCTGTTCGAGGGCTACGGGTGGCACCCGATGATCGTCGAGGGTGACGGCGACGACCTCGATGCCACGCTCGCGGAGGCGCTGGATATCTCCCATGCGGAGATCCGCGATTTGCAGGAGGCCTGTCGCTCGGGCAACCGCCCCGAGCGCCCGTGCTGGCCGATGATCGTGCTGAAGACCCCGAAGGGCTGGACGGGCCCGAAGGAGGTCGACGGCATCAAGGTCGAGGGGACATCGAAGGCGCATCAGGTGCCCGCGATGGGAGCGAAGTCGAACCCCGAGCACCTGAAGATCCTCGAGGACTGGTTTCGTTCTTACGGCCCCGAGGAGCTGTTCGCCGACGACGGTGGGCCAAGCCCCGAGCTGCTTGCCGCCTGCCCCGAGGGAGACCTCCGCATGGGCGCCAACCCGCACGTCAACGGGGGCAAGCTGTACCAGGCGCTGGAGCTGCCGGACCTGAAGACGCACGCTTCGGACGTGACCAGCCCCGGCGCCACGAACGACAGCGCGCTGATGAAGCTGGGCGAGTACCTCGCCGACGTCCTGCGCGCCAGCGAGGAGACGCGCAACTTCCGCCTGGTGTGCCCGGACGAGATCGCGTCCAACCGCCTCGGCGCTGTGTTCGAGGCAACCGACCACGCGTGGGAGTGGCCGCTCGATCCGGAGATCGACACCGGGCATTCGCCCGACGGCCGCGTGATGGAGGTGCTCTCCGAGCACAACTGCCAGGGCTGGATGCAGGGCTACGTGCTCACCGGCAGGCACGCGATCTTCCCCTGCTACGAGGCCTTCATCCCGATCGTCGACGGGATGGTGAACCAGTACGGGAAGTTCCTGAAGATGTCGAAGGACGAGGCGCCGTGGCGGGAGCCGGTGGGATCGCTGAACTACCTGCTGACCTCGGTCGGCTGGCGCCAGGACCACAACGGCTACTCGCATCAGGTGCCGGGGTTCATCAACTCGATGTTGAACCGCAAGGAGGACACCGCCCGCGTCTACCTGCCCGCCGACGCGAACACCCTGCTGGCGACGATGGAGACGTGCCTAGGGGCGCGTCGCTGCATCAACCTGGTGATCGCCTCCAAGCACCCGCTCCCCCAGTGGCTGTCGATCGACGAGGCCAAGGAGCACGTCGAGCGCGGAGCCTCGGAGTGGAAGTTCGCGTCGAACACCGACGGCGAGCCCGACGTGGTCCTCGCCTGCTCGGGGACCATCCCGACGCTCGAGCTGCTGGCGACGGCGGACATGCTCCGAAGTGCCGTCCCGGATCTCAAGGTCAGGTTCGTGAACGTCAACGACCTCTTCACGCTGGCGCTGCCCGAATCGCACCCGAACGGGATCTCCGCAGCCGATTTCGAGGCCCTGTTCACCAATGACCGGCCGGTGATCTTCAACTTCCACGGCTACCCGTCCGCCGTGCATCAGCTGATCCACCGGCGCCCCAACCAGGAGCGATTCCACGTCCGCGGATACATGGAGGAAGGGACGACAACGACGCCCTTCAACCTCCTGGCGATGAACGGCGTCGACCGCTATACGCTCGCGATCCAGACGCTCGGCCGCGCCGACGTCGGGGCCGCCGAGGCGCTCAGCGGGATGTCGGCCGAGTTCGCGATCCGCCCCGTGGCGGGCGCCGAGGCGGCGATCAAGGAGTTCGAGAGCAAGCTCGCTGAGCACCGCGAATACATCCGCCGGGAAGGCAACGACCCGCCGGAGATCCTCGAGTGGACCTGGTCGGGCGACGGGGCCGGCTGAAGCCAGTACTCGGCCCAACGTGGCGCGCAGCGTCTACGTAACTGCATTCGAGCCGCAGAGCGGCAAGTCGGTGGTCGCGCTCGGGCTTGTCGAGATGCTCTCCGCGCGCACGGAGAGCGTCGGCTTCTTCCGGCCGGTGGTCGAGGACTTCGAGTCGGATCCGCAGGTCGAGCTGATCAGGCGGCGTTACGGGATCGACACCCCGGCGGCCGAGATGGCCGCGCTCACCGACGCCGAGGCCAGGGAGCTGCTCGCCGCGGGTGAGGCGGCGGAAATCGAGAAGCGGGTCGTCGCCGCCTATCGGGCCCTTGGCGAGCGCCACGAGCTGATCGTCTGCGAAGGGACCGACCTGACGGGGCCCGCGGCCGCCTTCGGGCTCGATCTCAACGTCCGGCTCGCGAACGCGATCGGCGCGCCCGTGCTCGCCGTGGTCAGGGCCGGCTCGGCCGAGGCGGCGGCCGACGGCGTGCTCGCCGCGCGCGCCGCCCTCGAGCAGAAGGGCTGCGAGCTGTTCGGGGCGATCGTCACGCGGATGCCGCCGGAGCACGAGGCCGAGGCGGTCGGAGCGTTGATCAAGAGCGGCGAGAGCCCCGTCTACGTGATCGCCGAGCATCCGGAGCTCGGCTCGCCGACGGTCGGCGAGGTGGCCGCGGCGCTCGGCGCCTCGGAGCTCGTGCAGCCCGAGGGCGGGATGCAGCGCGAGGTCGGCGCCGTGCGGGTGGGAGCGATGAGCGTCGAGCATTTCGTAGCCGACCTCGTCCCGGGCACGCTCGTGATCGTTCCCGGCGATCGCGCCGACATCCTCCTCGCAACGCTGGCGCCGGGGATCCCCGCAATCGCGGCCATCGTCCTCACCGCGGGCTACGAACCCGACCCCGCCGTTCGGAGGCTTCTGGACTCGGCGCCGTTTCCCGTCCTCGTGACCGCCGAGCGCACGTACCGCGTCGCCGCGCAGGTGGAGTCGGTGCGACCGACGATCACCGCCGGCGACGAGCGCAAGGTCGCCGCTGCCCTTGGCGCGTTCCAGTCCGCCGTCGACCCGCTGGAGCTCGAGCGGCGCTTCGAGCTCGAGCGCCCGGCGCGGATGACCCCGGCGATGTTCGAGCACGAGCTGGTCGAGCGAGCGAAGGAGAGCCCCCAGCACATCGTTCTTCCGGAGGGCGAGGACGACCGCGTGCTGCGCGCCGCCGACATCCTGCTGCGGCGCGGCGCCGTCGAGCTGACGATTCTCGGCGATCCCGCGGCCGTCGAGGCCCGCGCCGCCGCGCTCGGCGTCGACCTTGGCGGCGCGCATCTGGTCGATCCCGCCGCATCCCCACTGCGCGAGGGATTCGCCCAGCGCTACTTCGAGCTCAGAAAGCACAAGGGAGTGACCGAGGAGCTGGCATTGGAGACGCTCGCCGACGTCACCTACTTCGGGACCCTGATGGTGCTGGAAGGTGAGACCGACGGAATGGTCTCCGGCGCCGCTCACACCACCGCCGACACGGTGCGGCCGGCGTTCGAGGTGATCAAGGCGCAGAAGGGGGTCTCGACCGTCTCCAGCGTCTTCCTGATGAGCATGTCGGACAGGGTGCTCGTCTACGGCGACTGCGCAGTGAACCCGAAGCCGAACGTCGAGCAGCTCGCCGACATCGCGATCAGCTCCGCGGCGACCGCGTTCTCGTTCGGGATCGACCCCCGCGTCGCGATGCTCTCCTATTCGACGGGCGAGTCGGGGAGCGGGGAGGACGTCGATGCGGTTCGGGCCGCCACCGAGATCGTGCGCGAGCGCGAACCGCAGCTGCCGGTCGAGGGCCCGATCCAGTACGACGCCGCGATCGACCCCGACGTCGCGGCGGCGAAGCTGCCCGGCAGCGAGGTCGCCGGCCACGCCAGCGTGTTCATCTTCCCCGACCTGGAGACAGGGAACATCGCCTACAAGGCGGTGCAGCGCTCATCGGGGGCGACCGCGATCGGCCCGGTGCTCCAGGGGCTGAACAAGCCGGTCAACGATCTCAGCCGCGGCTGCAAGGTCGAAGACATCGTGAACACGGTGGTGATCACTGCGATTCAGGCCCAGGAATCGTCGGGACGCAGCACGTCGCGGCTGGTGAAGGTGCCGCCGGAGATGCGGCAGGGCGCCGCTCGCTGACACGCGGGCGCGCAATGCGGAAGGATGCAAGCCGTGGAGAGGCCAGAAAGATGAGCGCGGCGGAGGAGGCGCAGGCGAAGTTCGACTCCGGCGACTACGCCGGGGCGCGGGAGGCGGCGCTCGCTGCCCTCGGCGACGCCGGCGGCGACGTCGCGCTGCTGCGGATCGCCGGCCGCGCCGGCGTCGAGGTCGGCGCCGAGGACGCTGCCGAGCTGCTGCGGAAGGTGACTGAGCTCGATCCTTCGTCGGTGGAAGCCTGGAACGAGCTCGGGGACGCGCTCGCGGCCGACGGGCTCAACGAGCAGGCCGCGGAAGCGTTCTCGAAAGCGGTCGAGATCGAGCCCGACAACGAGGTCGCGCTGACGCAGCTCGGCAGCGCTGAATTCGCGGTCGGTCGCAGCGAGGAAGCGCTGGAGCACCTGATCAAGGCCGCCGACCACACCAGCGGGCACTCGACGGCGGCGATCAACCTCGTGGAGATGTACCGGGCGCTGAAGCAGCCCGAGAAGGCGCTCGAGACCGCCGTCGACGTTGCATCGCGCTCTCCCGAGGACGTGGTCGCGCAGCTCGACGTCGCCGAGCTGGCGCTCGAAGTCGGCCGCTTGGACGAGGCGCAGGGCGCGTTCGAGCGTGCGCGGGAGATCGACGACGTCCCCGAGCACGAGGTCTACGCGCTGCAGGGGCTCGCGCTCGTTGCAATGCGGCGCGGCGACACGCGCCAGGCACTGCTGCTCGCACAGGAGGCGCTGGCGATCGACGAACGCGGGCTCAGCGCCGACCTCGCACTCCATCTCGACGTCGCAACGGGCGGAAGCGGCGACGTGCTCGCAGGGCGCGCGAGCACGATCGTGATGCGTGTTCCCCCGATGCAGGACGAAGTCGAAGCGGCGCTGCTGACGGCGCTGCGCGAGCACCGAAGCGCGCACGCCGACGACGCTCGCACCTCGGGTGGCGGTGGCTGAGGCGGCGACAGCGAGCCGGGCGATGACCGCCGAGTGGCGCCGCTGCCCCTCGTGCGAGGCGTTCGTCTACTGGAAGCGTCTGAAGCGCAACCTCAGCGTCTGCCCGGAGTGCAACCACCACTTCCGCATCTCGCTGCGCGACCGCCTCGACCAGCTCCTCGACGAAGGCAGCTTCGAGGAGCTCTCAACCGAGCTGGAGCCCGTGGACGTGCTCTCTTTCACCGACTCGAAGCCCTACCCGGAGCGAATCGCGGCGGCGCAGAAGCGCACGGGGGCGAAGTCCGGCGGCCTGTTCGGCACCGGCACCATCGACGAACAGCCAATCGTAGTCGCGGGAATCGACTTCGAGTTCATCGGCGGCAGCATGGGCGGGGCGGTCGGCGAGGCGATCACCCAGGCAGCCGAGCTGGCGCTCGAGAAGAGGGTTCCGCTGCTGGTGATTTCCGCCTCGGGGGGCGCCCGGATGCAGGAGGGATGCGTGTCGCTGATGCAGATGGCAAAGACCAGCCAGGCGATCGGGAGGCTGAACGAGGAGGGCGTGCTTTACGTCTCGCTGCTAACCGACCCGACCTACGGCGGGGTGAGCGCGTCGTTCGCGACCCTCGGCGACGTGTTGATCTCCGAGCCCGGAGCGCACATCGGCTTCGCCGGGCCCTCGGTGATCGAACAGACGATCCGCGAGCGCCTGCCGGACGGCTTCCAGACCTCCGGCTTCCTGATGGAGCACGGGATGCTCGACCTCCTCGAGCCGCGCGAGAACGTGCGTCGATCGATCCGCAACCTGCTCGAGCTGCACAAGACGGCCGAGGAGGCGCGGGGTGCCGATCGCGGCTCGTTGCCCGAGCGCCTGCCCGACGCCGATGGGGAGCCGCCGGTCGCCGACCCCGATTCGCTGACCGTCCGCGACCCGTGGGAGGTCGTCCAGATGGCGCGCGACATCGGCCGCCCCCACACGCTCGACTATGCCGGCCGCACATTCGACGACTTCCTCGAGCTGCACGGCGACCGAACCTTCAGCGAGGACACCGCGCTCGTCGCCGGGCTCGCTCGCCTCGGCGACATCGTCGTCGCCCTGATCGGCCACCAGAAGGGCAGCACGACCGGCGAGATGATGGAGCGCAACTTCGGGATGCCCGAGCCCGACGGCTATCGCAAGGGCATGCGGCTGATGCGCTACGCGGCCAAGTTCGGGCTTCCGATCGTCACCCTGGTCGACACAGCCGGGGCCTATCCGGGCCTCGGTGCCGAGGAGCGCGGGCAGTCGAACGCGATCGCGGAGTCGATCATGCGGATGTCGCGGCTGCCCGTTCCGCAGATCACCGTCGTCACCGGCGAGGGCGGCAGCGGCGGAGCGCTGGCACTGGCCGCCGGCGACCGCGTGCTGATGCTCGAGAACGCCTACTACTCCGTGATCAGCCCCGAAGGCTGCGCGACGATTCTGTTCAAGGACGCCGCTTCCGCCCCGCGCGCGGCGGCGGCGCTGCGGATCACCGCCCCGGATCTGCTGCGGCTGGGGATCATGGACGCGGTGGTGCCCGAGCCCGACGGCGGCGCGCAAAGCGACCACCAGGCGACGGCGGCGAACGTGAAGACGGCGCTCGTCGAGAGCCTGCGCGAGCTGCTGCCGCTGGACACCGAGACGCTCCTCGAGCAGCGCTACCAGCGCTTCCGGCGCTTTGGCGCCCCCGGCCAGCAACCCGTACTACCCCCGATCGAGGGAGGCACATGACCCCAGCAGAGAGGAAGCCGACCGCCGAGGAGCAGCTGCTTCAGTCCGTGCTCGCGGAGGCGCGGGACTTCGTCCAGCGCCTGGAGGGATCGAGCGTGCAGCGGCTATCCGTTGCCGCCGGCGATTGCAAGATCGAGATCGAGCGCGGCGGAGTGGCGCAGGTGGCCGCGGGCGCAGCCGCAGCGGACGCGCCGGCGCCGGCCGGGCCGGTGGCGACGGGCTCCGGCCCCGGGCTCGGCGTCGCGCCCGAAGCACCCGGGGCGTCGGGTGTGTTCACGCTCGGAGCCGCCGAGCCCGACAACCGGATCCCGGTCCTGGCGCCGCTCGTCGGCACCTTCTACGAGTCCGCCCAGCCCGGGTCGAAGGCGTTTGCCGAGGTGGGAGACGTTGTCGAGGCCGGGCAAACGGTCTGCATAGTCGAGGCGATGAAGCTGATGAACGAGGTCGCCGCGGGAGAGGCGGGGAAGGTGGCCGAAATCGTCGCTTCCAACGGCGAGCCGGTGGAGTTCGAACAGGTGCTGATGTACCTGGAGCCGGTTTCCGAGTAGGTCGGGTCGAGGAGCACTCGAAATGTTCGAGAAGGTGCTGATCGCGAACCGCGGCGAGATCGCGCTCCGCGTCGTCCGCGCGTGCCGCGAGCTCGGGATCAAGTCGGTCGCCGTGTACTCGACCGCCGATGCCGAGTCCGCCGCAGTCAGGCTCGCCGACGAATCGGTGTGCATCGGCCCGCCGCCTCCGGGAAAGAGCTACCTGCACATCCCGAACGTGATCGGCGCCGCGCTGAAGAGCGGCGCCGACGCGCTTCATCCCGGCTACGGCTTCCTCTCCGAGGATCCCTACTTCGCCGAGATCTGCGCCAACGAGGGGATCACCTTCATCGGCCCGCGGCCGGAGGTGATGGAGAAGGTCGGCGACAAGGCCGTCGCCCGCGAGCAGATGAAGCAGGCGGGCCTGCCGCTGCTCCCCGGCACCGTCGATCCGGTCGGGACCGCCGATGAGGCGCAGGAGATCGCCGACGAGATCGGCTACCCGGTGATCATCAAGGCCGTCGCCGGCGGCGGCGGCCGCGGCATGAACGTGGTCCGCAAGAGCGAGGACCTGGCGCGGCTGTACACGACGACCCGCGCCACCGCGCAGGCGATCTTCAAGGACAGCGCCGTCTACATCGAGCGCTACCTCGAGGCCCCGCGCCACACCGAGGTGCAGCTGATCTGCGACAACCACGGCAGCGGCGTCTACTTCTTCGAGCGCGACTGCTCGGTTCAGCGCCGCCACCAGAAGCTGATCGAGGAGGCGCCCTCGATCCACCTCTCCGACGAGCAGCGCCGCGACATCGGCGAGCGCGCCGTCAAGGGCGCCCTGTCGGTCGGCTACACCGGCGCCGGGACGATGGAGTTCCTGCTCGACGACGACGGCAACCTCGCGTTCATGGAGATGAACGCGCGGATCCAGGTCGAGCACCCGGTCAGCGAGGCGATCACCGGCGTCGACCTGATCCAGGAGCAGATCAAGGTCGCAGCCGGCGAGCCGCTGTCCGTCACCCAGGAGGAGATCGAGTTGCACGGGCACTCGATCGAGTGCCGCGTGAACGCCGAGGATCCCGACCGCGACTTCGCCCCCGCTGCCGGGACGCTCGACGTCTACGTGCCGCCGGGGGGGCCGTGGACCAGGGTCGACTCGCACTGCTACCCCGGCTGGACGATCGCCCCCTACTACGACTCCCTGATCGCGAAGCTGATCGTCTGGGCCCCGAACCGGGCGATGGCGATCGAGCGCATGGACCGGGCGCTTTCTGAGTTCCAGATCGAGGGCAAGGGGGTCAAGACCACGATCCCGTTTCACCGCCGCGTGCTCGCAAACGAGCAATTCCGCTCGGGCGATGTCTCGACGGACTTCCTCGAGCACTTCCTCGCGGAGGACCAGCCCGCGCCGGTCGCCGGTTAGCCGGTTGAATCAACAACCTCGGCCGGCGTCAGAGAGGGAAGCCGAGCTCCGTCGCCATCGTCGCGACGAGCACGAGCGAGGTGTGGGCGTTGGCGTCCGGCCCGCCCTTGCGCGCCATCGCGGGAAAGACCGATCCGACGCGGATGAACGCGCGCATGATCCAGGGGGCGATCACGACCTCGGCCTTGTTGCGCTCGATGCCCCGCACGATCCCCTTCGCGACCGCCTCGGGGGGAAGGTCGAGGCTGAACCCCGGCATCTCGTCGTCCCCGGGCGTCCTGATCGGCCCCGGCATCACGGTCGTGACCCCGATGCCCGCATCGTGGAGGTCGAGCCGCAGGCAGCCCGCAAACCCGCGCACGCCGTAGCACGGGGCGGAGTACAACGAGCGCTTCGGCGACGGAGCCTTGCCCGAGATCGAGGACATGAAAAGCAGGTGCCCGCGACCGCGTTCGATCATCCCCGGAATCAGCGCCGCGGCGAGGTGAACCGGCGCTCTCAGGTTGACGTCGAGAACTGCGATCGAGCTCGTCCGGGGGATGGTCCTGGAGCGGGCCGATCGGCGAGATCCCGGCGAACGAGACCAGCACGTCGACGTCTCCGGCTCGCTCGGCGAGCTCGGCGGCGCCCTCGGGAGTGGAGAGGTCGGCCGGAATCATTTCCACGGAGCCGTCCAGCTCGCCCTTCAGGGCTTCGAGCGCCTCGAGGTTGCGGCCCGAGATGATCAGCTTCGCACCGCGCTGGGCGAGGGCACGCGCGACCACCCCACCGGTCGGCCCCGATGCTCCCGTCAGCAGCGTGCGACTGTCGCGAAGTTCCACGAAATCTCCGAGCCGGGAGCCTACACGTGAGCAGGGCGCCGGAAACGACCCGATCCGATCGTGGGAGACCTCATTCGCCATGGTCGCCGCTTCGAATCGGGATCTTTCGCGCGCTGCTGATCGCTGCATTCGTCTCCAACCTCGGGACCTGGATGCAGATGGTCGGTGCGACCTGGTTGATGGCGTCGCTGACCGCGTCGGCGGCGCTCGTCGCGCTCGTCCAGACGGCGGTCGCGCTCCCCACCTTCGTGCTCGCGCTGCCATCCGGGGCGCTGGCGGACATCCTCGACCGCAGGTGGATGATCGTCGCCACGCAGGGGTGGATGTTCGCGGTCGCGGCCGCCCTCGCGGTTCGTCACGGCCGCCGATCTCGTCACGCCCGAGGTGCTGCTGGCGCTGACGCTCGCGCTCGGCGCCGGCGCGGCTCTGGCGGTGCCCGTGCTGGCGTCGGTGACTGCCGAGGTGGTGCCGGGGCGGGAGCTGCCGGCCGCGATCTCGCTCAACAGCGCCGGATTCACCCTCGCGCAGGCGCTTGGACCGACATTGGGGGGAGTGCTGGTGGCGGCGGCAGGGGCCGATGCGGTCTTCGCGCTGAACGCGCTCTCCTTCCTCGGGGTCGCCGCGGTCGCCGTTGCCTGGCGTCGCGAGCCGCGCCGCAGCGGGCTTCCCGCCGAGCACGTGGCCGGCGCAGTGCGCACGGGGCTCCGCTACCTGCGCCACGCTCCGCCTCTGAAGGCGGTTCTCGGGCGACTGTTTGCACACGCGTTCTTCTTCAGCGCCCTCCCGGCACTGCTGGTCGTCGTCGCTCGCGACAGGCTCGATCTCGGAGCCGGAGGCTACGGCGTGCTGCTCGGCTGCTTCGGGGTCGGCGGGGCGCTCGGTGCGCTGCTCGTTCCCCGCCTGCGCGACCGCCTGGCGCCGGATCGGCTCGTGCTCGTCGCTGCTGCGGTTTTCGGCGCCGCGCTCGTGGCGGTTGGAACCCTGCGCGTCGATGCCGTGGTGTTCCCGATGATGGTCCTCGCCGGCGCCGGGTCGATGGCGGTGCTTTCGACGTTCATGATTTCCGCCCAGTCGGTGTTGCCGTCCTGGGTGCGCGGCCGCGGCCTGGCGCTCTACATGCTCGCGTTCCAGGCCGCGATGGCGGCGGGCGCGACCGCCTGGGGAGTGCTCGCCGCTGAGACAACGGTGACGACGGCACTGGTGGCTGCCGGCGTCGGGGTGGTGCTCGTGAACGTGGGGGCGTCGCTCGCCGGGGTCAGGCTCCGCGCCACCGAGGACGTTGACCTAACGCCTGCGCACTGGTCGGAGCCTGGCTTCGTGCTCAAGCCCGATCCGGAGGACGGCCCGATCCTGATCGAGATCGAGTACCGGGTCACGGGCGCCGACGTCCCCCGGTTCCAGCGCGCGATGGAAGACGTCCGCCGTACCCGGCGGCGCGACGGCGCGATGCGCTGGTCGCTGTTCCAGGACCTCTCACACCCGGAGCGCCACGTGGAGTCCTTCCTAGTCGCCTCCTGGGCCGAGCACGAGCGCCAGTCCGAGCGGGCTGTCAAGTCCGACCGAGTAGCGATCGACCGCGCGCTGGCCCTCCACCAGGGGGACGGCCCGCAGGTGCGCCATCTCCTCGGCGAGGCCGTGCGGCGAGCGCGCTAGGCGAGCCTGCGTCCCTGCTCTTGAGGTGTGATTGGTCCGAGGAGCTGCGGTACCGCTTTGCATCGGGCGCGGAAGGGAGACGAACGGCAGCACCGAGGGAGTGAATCGGCGGCGCAGTGGACCGATTTGCGACTTGTTGCCGCGTACCGGCAATAACTCGCAAGTTCCGCTCCGGACCTTCGGGAGTGGCGCCTCTTGGTCGCATAGCGAGAAGAAAGCGCCAATCGGACTTTCGCTGGCGCGAAACTGGCGCATAGCGCCAATAACGCGCCAACTGCGGGCGCACCCTCTCTCTCGGTGCTGCCGTTCGTCTTCGCCCCCGTCCCATGCAAAGCGCTACTTCGGTTTCCGGGTTAAGCGAAACCCTGGCCTAACCCTCGAGCCGCTGCTTCAGCCGTTCGAGGTCCGCGGGAACGGACTTCTTCAGGTCGCGCGAGATCAGGGGGCTGAGGAGCTTGCCGGCGCCCTTCAGGTCGACGTCCATCTCGAACGTCACCTCACATCCCGTGCCGGCCGGAGTGACGACGGTCACCCCGGCGAGCTTCACCTGCTGGCCCTCGACCGACGCGAATGCCGAGCGGCGTGGCGGATCGTGCTCGGTGATGCGCCACCGCAGGGGGTCCTCCCGACCGCCGAGCTTGCGGACCTCCTCAACCTCGGTCCCCACCTGAACCGGCCCCTCGGTGAGGATCTGCACGCTGACGACGCCGTTCTGCCATTCGGGGTGCCTCGCGAAATCGTCCATGTAGGCGAAGACCTCCTCGGGCGGGCGGGCGATCCTCGTTGTGGCCGTGACCTTGGGCAACGGCGACAATCTAGCTGGGATAGGATCGCCGCGATCTGAGCCGTATGGCGATCGACCTCCACGCCCACCTCGCGCGCCACGACCCCGAAGCGCCGCCGTTCCTGGCGCACATGTTCGACGTCGATGCCTACCTGGAGGCGCAGGAGCAGGCGGGGATCGAGCTGACCGCGCTCTCGTTCGTGCCCGAGGGGCACGGCGGCCCCGACGGGGAGCTCGACCGGGCGCGCGCCGAGATCGAATTCATCGGCGAGCAGGTCGAGGCGCACTCCGGTCGCTTCGCCGGTTTCGCGGGCGTGAACCCGTTCGGCGGTGACGCTTGGCTCGAAGAAGGGAGGCGGGCGCTCGACGCCGGGTTCGCCGGACTCTGCTTCCCGACCAGCCGCGGCGGGCGCTATCTAGACGCAGACGAGGCCCAGGGCGCCCTGGCGCTCGCGAACGACGCCGGGGTGCCCGTGTTCCTGCATCCGGCGGAGTCGCCCGTGGGCGCCAGTCGGCTCGGCGACGAGGTCCTGGAGGCGTGGATCGGACGCCTCTTCGACACCGGCATCTGCCTCTCTCGGCTGCTGCTCGCCGACACCCTCTCCGGCTATCCGAACGTGCGCCTGATCGTCGCCCACAGCGGCGGGATGCTGCCGCTTCTGTTCGGCCGCCTGAACCAGGCATACGAGACATTCGAGCGCCGGGCGGCGTTTGGCGGCCCGCCGGGCGGCGGCGGTCCCCCGGGTGGAGGCCCTCCCGGCGGGGGACCACCAGGAGGAGGTCCACCGGGCGGAGGCCCGCCGGACGGCGGCCCGCCGGGCGGAGGCCCCCCCAAAGGCGCCCCGCGCTCGCTCTCGCCCGAGGAGGGCGGGGTGCGGGTGTCGGTCGACGCGGGTCCGCTCGAGCAGCGCGGCGGCGAACAGCTATTCCTCGACACCTCGAACTCACACCCGGTGGCGCTGCGGGCGGCGATCGAGGCCGTCGGGATCGACCACCTCGTGTTCGGCAGCGACTATCCGCCGGCGGGAGACTCGCCCAAGCAGGCTCTCGAGGCGATCGATAGCCTCGGGCTCGACGACGGCGACCGGGAGAAGGTGCTGAACGGCAACGCGAGCGGGTTGCTGGAGCGATGAGCCGCCGACCTCAAAACCTCCACGCGAAAGGAGCCTGACATGGACGCCGACTCTTTCTTCGACACCTACTTCAAAGACCTGAACGAGGTCGCGCGCAGCCGTGACTTCGTGTCGTTCATCGGCAAGTACTACGCGCTTCCCGATGCCCGGCTCGTCTTCGAGCACGAGGAGACCGGCAAGGACGAGGCAAGGCGGATCTGGACCCACCTTCTGCCCACCGGCAAGGGGCAGAAGGAGGGAGAGGGCCCGCGCGAGGTCGAGCAGGTGATCTACAAGATCGAGGACGGCCGCGTGTACACCTGGCGCGGTCTGAGCGGGGGAAATCTGCCGCGCCCGATCTACGGGCTCCAGGAGACCCAGTTCGACGACCGCACGCTGATCAACGACCTGGTGATCGTCTCGGCGGCGGAGAAGCCGGAGATGCCGACGGACGAGGCGGCCGTCAAGTCGCGGCTGGGGCGGATCTTCATCGCCTTCGCCGGTGCATTCAACGACTACTTCCGCACCGGCGACCCGGACATCCTCATGGACTGGGCAGCCGACGACATCCGGATGGTGCTGCGAAACGACTTCACCGGGATGGCGATCATGCAGCAGCTGCTGCGGATACCGCCGATGGTCGAGTTCAGGCTCGCCGACTACACCCAGGACGGCAACGTGATCCACGCCAACGTTGATTTCCTCAACTGGTACGGGCTCGACGCGAAGATGACGCTCGACCTGACGATGACCGACGATTGGAAGTTCGCCGAGGTGCAGCAAGGCCTCATCATGCCCGCCGTCTCCGAGTCGGCCGGCTGAACAGCAGGAGGAGAGAGATGGAACGCGCACGTGTCAATGGCGTAGAGCTCGAGTACGAGGTCGCCGGCTCCGGCGAGCCGGTGATCCTGTTCCACGGCGGGCTGCTGGCGGACGAGAACAGCACGCTCGTCAAGGAGCCCGCGCTGACCGACCGCTACCAGGTGATCAACTACCACCGCCGTGGGTTCGCCGGCAGCGAGCACCCCGAGGGCCATGCGCAGATCTCGGATCAGGTGGCCGACGCGCAAGGCCTGCTCTCCCATCTCGGTGTGGAGCGCACGCACGTCGTCGGGCATTCGCTCGGCGGAGTGATCGGGATTCAGCTCGCGCTCGATGCGCCCGAGTCGGTGCAGAGCCTGGCGCTGCTGGAGCCGGCGCTGATGGGCGCAATCGCCAAGTCCCAAGCCGGCCCCGAGGCAGCCGAGAAGTCACAGCAGGACTTCCGGGCCGGAATGGAGCGCGTGAACGAGATCTTCGAGTCCGGCGATCGCCGCGGAGCATTGATGGCGTTCCTCGAGACCCGCGCCGGCGGTGCCTTCAGGGGGGTGCTTGACTGGCTCACCGACACCGGTGAGTTCGACCAGGCCGTTCAGGACGCGGGGACATTCCTCCAGGTTGAGATGCCGGCGGCCTACCGGTGGAGCTTCACGCCCGAGGACGCCGGGAGGATAAGCCAGCCCGTGCTCTCGATCCTTGGCGTGCAGAGCCCCGAGCGGGCGCAGAAGGTGCACGAGATCCTCAAGCAGTGGGTCCCGCAGACCCAGGAGGCCTATCTCGAGAACGCCGAGCACGCACTGCCACTGATGGACCCGGCCGGGATCGCGCAGACTCTCGCCGCCTGGCTCGAGAAGCACCCGATGGAGGTTCGTGCCTAAGGCGGGTCGCCCGTGAGGTTGATCGTGCCCGAGTAGGGACCCTCGCCGAACACCGGCGGGCTGGTGTGCAGCGAGAAGGTGAGCTCGCCGGTCGCGCCCTCGTAGATGCCGGTGCTGCGCTCGCCGTCGACCCAGAGGTCCGCGTTCAGATGCTCGCCCTCGCGGCCTTCGAGGAAGGTGAGCGTGAGGTCGCCGTGCTCGGTCTCGACCACGAGGTACCCCGAGTACTTGTAGTTGGGGACCTTGATCTCGGCCTCGCCGGTTGAACCGGCGAGGAAGCCCTCGCACTTGTCCGGCTGCACCTCGAGCTTGACGATCATGCGGTGGAATTGCTCGAACGGATCCTCGCCCTCGGGCGCGTCCGGAGGCCCACCCGGGGGTCCACCGGGAGGTCCGCCGCCGGGAGGCCCACCGGGAGGACCGCCACCTGGGGGCCCGCCGGGAGGTCCGTCGGGGGGCCCGCCCGGAGGACCGCCGCCGGGAGGACCGTCGCCCGGAGGTCCGCCGGGTGGCCCGTCACCGGGAGGCCCACCGCCCGGAGGCCCGAATCCGGCGAAGACCTTTGCCGCGTAGCCCTCCGGGTCCTCGAACGGGTCCTGCCCGCCGGCGAACGGGTGCTCCTCTGGGCGCGAGGGCAGGACGCTGAAGATCTCCTGGCGCAGGGTGACGGCGAGCTTTCCGTGCGGGACCTCGATCATCGCCTCGCTCAGGTGGGGCTCGGTGCTGCCGATCCGATAGCCCTGGTAGAGGCCCTCGATATCGCCGCTGAAGACTCCGCTGGAGCCTTCGCGTGCGCCGACGGTCTTGATCTGGCCGCTCACCTTCCACTCGCCCATCGCTACCTCCTTTGGTGGTCTGGCGCCACTCTATATCCGCGCCGCATGGTCACCCGGCGCGCTCGCCCGCTTTGCGCATCCCGGCGCGCGCCCACATGAAGAACCCGGGTATGGCCGTGACCACGAAGAGGAACGCCAGGCCGACCCGCTCGGGCTCGCCGATCAGCAGGCCCCTGCCGGCGTCGAAGAGGGCGGTCATCGGATTCACCTCGGCCGCGGCCTTGACCCAGCCCGACAGTTCGTCCTTGGGGACGTAGACGGGCGATATGAAGACGAGGATGAACACCGGCATGATCATCAGCAGGGTGCCCGACTGCACCGACTGGATTCGCAGCGCCACACCGGCGCAGAACAGGCTGATGGCGGCGTTGAGCAGCAGCGCCAGCGCGACGATCGCGGCAATCTCGAGCGGGCTGCCGCCGGTCTCCATCCCCGCGAGGAGGCCGATCGCGAACAGGATCAGGCAGACGACGGCTCCCTGCCCCACCGACACGAGCATGAACCCGACGACGATCGCCATCGGCCGCGGCGAGGCGAGCATCATCCGCCGGGCGAAGCCGCTGTCGATGTCCGACAGCAGCGCGAACCCCCTGAACACGGCCGCAAGCGCGCTGCCCATGAAGAGCGCGAAGATGAAGATGAAGCTCGTGTAGTCCGGGTAGGTGAACTCCGGGGTGTTGGCGATCGACGAGAGCCCGCCCGCGAACCCGGCGAAGAGGATCAGCGAAACCGCGATCGGGGGCACGATGTGCGCGGGACTGATCGCCTTCAGCTGACGCTGAACGACCGCCGCCGCAGTCGATCCGAAACGCTGCCCGCTCACGTCCGCGTCAGCCTCGCACCCACCTGAGTGCCGGCGGCGCCGAGGAACAGCACCGTCATCACAACCGCCACCGCGCATCCCTTTGCGATGTCAGCCACCTCCCAGCCGGTGATCAGGAGGCTTCGGACCGCGTCGACGAGATACGAGAGCGGGTTGTAGGTGGCGACCGCTTTGAACCAGTCGGTCTCGATCAGGTCCAGCGGCATCACCATTGTGGAGAGGAAGAACAGCGCCAGCAGCAGCGGGTAGAGGGCTTGGACCGCATCCGGCGTGGGCGCGCGAAGCGCGACGAACACCCCCAGCGAGGCGAAGCCGAGAGCGAACAGGACCGAGAGCAGGATCACGACGACGGCCCCTGGCACCCCGGTCTCGATCTCGGCGCCGGCGGCGAGGCCGACGGCGAGGTAGACGATCGCGCCGATTGCCGCCAGCGCAAGGGCGCCCGCGAGGCTGCCGATCAGCAGCGCGCCCGCTTTCAGCGGCGTCAGCGACAGCCGGCTGAGGAAGCCCGTGCGGATGTCCTCCGCAAGCGCGCCGCCGGCCACCTCGCACCCCGACAGCCCCGCCTGCACGAATGGCATCGCGAGCGCGAACGTGATGTAGGAGTCGGTCGGGAACCCCTCGATGTCGGTCGACGCCTGGAGGCTGGGTGCGATCACTGCGAAGAAGAAGAGCGGGAACAACAGCGTCGGTCCCCACACGAGCGGCTGGCGCAGCGTCCTGACGATCGACCGGCGTGCGAGCGCGCCTAGATGCACGTCACTTCAACTCGGCGATCGGCTGGCCGGGAAGGCTCACGGCGGGTTGGGACGCTCCGCGCTCGCGCTCTGATTGTTCGCGCGACTCTTCGAGCGAACGCCCTGTCTTCGCCAGGAACACGTCGTCAAGCGTCGGAGCGTGGAGGTTCAGGCTCGCGACCTTCAGCCCCCGGGCATCGAGCGCGCGCACGATCTCCGCCAGGTCATCGACCCCGCGACGCAACTGCACGGCCTCGCCCCTGTGGCCGGCGCCTGAGGGCTCGCCGAATTGCTGCAACACCTCGCGGACCGCCTGCCGGTCCGCCTCGTCTTCCGGAAGCGCCTCCACGGTCGGGCGGCCGATCTCCTCCTTCAGCGATGTGGGGGTTCCCTCGGCCACGATCGTTCCGTGGTCGATGATCCCGATCCGGTCGGCGAGCAGGTCCGCCTCCTCGAGATACTGGGTGGTGAGGAAGATCGTCACTCCCTCCTCCTTTGTCAGCCTCGAGACCTCCTCCCAGAGGTCGTTGCGGCTCTTCGGATCGAGGCCGGTGGTCGGCTCGTCGAGGAACACGACGCGCGGGTTGTGCACCAGCGCCAGCGCCAGATCGAGGCGCCGCTTCATGCCCCCCGAGTAACCGCTGACCTTGCGATCGAAGAACTCGCTCAGCCCGACGCGGTCGATCAGCTCCTTGGTCCGCTTCGCACGAGCGCTCTTCGGCACTCCCTGGAGCGCCATCTGCAGCGACATGTGTTCCTTCGCGCTCAACACCGGGTCCAGCGCCGCCTCCTGGAGCGCGACCCCGATCGACGCGCGCACCTTCGCGCCCTCCTTGACGATGTCGTGTCCGGCGACGTGGGCAGTGCCGCTGCTTGGCGGCAGCAGCGTGGTGAGTATGTGCACCGTTGTCGATTTGCCTGCACCGTTCGGGCCGAGGAACCCGTAGATCTCGCCCGGACTGACCTCGAGGTCGATGCCGTCGACGGCGCGTGGCCCCTTGCTGAACTGACGCACGAGCCCGCGGACGACGATCCCGTTCGAGGGTGCCGCGGCGGCGGGGGCCGCGGGCGCCGGCGCCTCGGGGGCTCCGGCGGCGACCGGCGGCGCCCCGGCGGTCACCGGGGGCGTGGCCGGGAGTGGGGCGGGCGGCGGGCCGGTGCGCACGGTCGGCGAGAAGACCTCGCCCTCCGCGCCAACGACCAGCAGCTCGCTGACGCCCACCCGGACGACGTCACCCGGCCGCAGCAGCCGCGGCTGTGTCAGCAGCCTGCCGTTGAGATAGGTCCCGTTGGAGGAGCCCAGGTCCTCGAGCTGGATCTGGTTCGCCTCGACCCGGGAGATGCGGGCGTGGTTTCGGGACAACTCCGCGTCGTTGCCGAGCTTGCCCTCCGGGGTTCCGGAGCGGCCGATCAGGAACTCGCTCCCAATTGGGATCTCCGCTCCGGCGGCCGGCCCGGTGGTCACGCGAAGCTTCTCGGCGTTCATGGGCGCAAGCCTATGCCTCCTGCCGCCGTCGGCGCAACCAGACCGTTACCGCCCGCCGATGAGATACTGCGCTTGGGGGAGCTTTGGTGCCAATGGGAGGCAGTTTGCGCGAGAAGGATGCAGAGGTCGTGATCGCCGGTGGGGGCCCCGGCGGGCTGACGGCGGCGCTTGCGCTGCGCCGCTGCGGGATCAACGCGCTCGTCTTCGAGCGCGCCGGCGAGGGGGAGCCGCCGATCGGGTCCGGGCTGTTCCTCGGCTACAACGTCACCCGCGCGTTGCGGCACCTCGGCCTGGAGCGTGAGCTCGAGGAGTGCTCGACCGAAGTGGAGGCGAACGACTACACGACCGAGTCCGGCCGGCTGCTGGGGACGATGACCGTGCCCGAGGGCGAGCGCCAGTTCGGCGTCGCGAGGCCGGCGCTGCGGCGGTTGCTCGTCGATGCCGCAGGCGATGACCCGACGATCGAGGCCGGCCAGGAGGTCGTCGGCTTCGAGCAGGACGGCGACGGGGTCAGCGTCCGGCTCGGAAGCGGTCGAGAAGTGCGATGCGCCGTGCTGATCGGCGCCGACGGCTTGCGCTCACGTCTGCGGGCGGCGCTCCACGGCGACTCGGAGCCCGCTTACGTCGGCTTCACGACCCGTCGCGGAGTTGTCCACAGCGAGCTCGCCGAACGCGGGCGGATGCGGATGGCTCTCGGCAAGGGCCGCGCCTTCGGCTTCTATCCCGTCGACGCCGAGCGGATCTACTGGACCGCCGTGTCGACCGAGCCGGCCGGATGCAGCGAGAGCCCGCCGCAGATGCGCCGCGCCGTGCTGGATCGATTCGAGGATTTCTCGGAGCCGGTTTCCGGCCTCGTTTCCGCGACGAGCGACGAGAACACCTTCCAATGCGACATCTTCGACCGCGATCCGATCGACCACTGGGGAGACGGCAGGGTGACACTGCTCGGCGACGCCGCGCACCCGATGACCTTCTACATCGGGCAGGGCGCCGGCCAGGCGATGGTGGACGGCGTCTTCCTCGCGAAGCACCTCAGCGGGCGGATGTCCGATCCCGCCGCGGCGCTGCGCGACTACGAGCGCCAGCGGGCCCCCGAGACGGCCTCCTTCGTCAACCTCTCGCGCCGCTTCGGGCAGATCGCGCACTGGCAGGGGCCTCAAACCGTGCTCAGAAACAGGCTCCTGATTCCGATCATGACGAGGCTCGCAAGCTCGCGGGTCGGTGCGGGGCGGCTCAAAGTCGAGTTCTGAGATAGGTTCAGGCTTCCAACCGGCCGACGAAGGAGGAGCGCATGGCAGCACTCGAGATGAAACCGCTCGACGAGCCGATCGGCGAAGCGACGGCGGTCGCGATCGACGACACCGATGCCGACACCCGCCGAGGCGGCGATGTCCGCACCCTCCTCAGCCCGAAGAGCGTCGGCTCGAAGTCGGGCTTCATGGGCGTGGCCACGATCCCGCCGGGCGAGGGGATCTCCGAGCACTTCCATCCCTACTCCGAGGAATTCCTGTTCTGCGTCCGCGGCACGATCACGGTTGATCTCAACGACGAGCCGATGACCGTGTCGGCAAACACGGGCCTCTATATCCCGTACTTCATGCGCCACCGGATCCGCAACGAGGGCGACGAGGACGCGTTCATCGTCTTCCACCTCGGCCCGCTGGCTCCACGCGCCGACATCGGCCACGTCGACACCGAGTAGAAGGTGGCGGCGAGCGCGGAGCAAGGGGGCGAGCTGAGGCGGTCAGCGGTGACCGGCATCGGGGTGGTCGCCCCCGGCGGAGTCACGCGCGAGGCCTTCTGGGATCGAATCACCGCCGGGAAGACGGCGACGCGGAAGATCAGCTTCTTCGACCCCTCCGGGTTTCGCTCGCAGATCGCGGCCGAGGCCGATTTCGATCCGATCGCGGCCGGCCTCAGCGAGCACGAGCGCCAGCGACAGGATCGCTACATCCAGTTCGCCAACGCCGCCGCGATGGAGGCGGTGGCCGACTCCGGACTGAAGCTCGAGCCCGAGGAGGTCGACGAGGATCGCAGCCAGAGCGCGGTCGTCTCCCCGCCCGCCGATCGCAGCCGCATCGGCGTCAGCCTCGGGTCGGCCGTCGGAGGGACGATGGTGCTCGAGGACGGGTATGTCGCGGTCTCCGACCGCGGCAAGCAGTGGCTGGTCGATCCCGAGTACTCGGTCCCCTTCATCTATCAGGGACTGGTGCCGTCCAGCTTGGCGAGCGAAATCGCGCTCAAGGTCGGCGCCAACGGGCCGGCGGTCGTGATCTCGACCGGGTGCACTTCAGGGCTCGACGCGATCGGCTACGCGCACCAGATGATCCAGGACGGTGAGGCCGACATCGTCATCTCCGGTGCGACCGAGTCGCCGATCTCACCGATCTCGATGGCCTGCTTCGATCCGATCAAGGCGACCTCGGCTCGAAACGACGACCCCGAGCACGCGTCGCGACCGTTCGACCGCGACCGCCAGGGCTTCGTGATGGGCGAGGGCGGGGCGGTGCTGATCCTCGAGGAGTACGAGGCGGCGAAGGCGCGCGGCGCCCACATCTACTGCGAGGTCGTTGGCTACGCCGGGCGCGGAAACGCGTACCACATGACGGGGCTGCGCAAGGAGGCGTACGCGATGACCGAGGCGATCAAGGACGCGATGGCTCAGACCGGCGTGCAGCCGACAGACATTGGCTACATCAACGCCCACGGTTCCGGGACCAAGCAGAACGACCGCCACGAGACGGCGGCTTACAAGCAGGCGCTCGGCGACGAGGCCTACAACATCCCGATCAGCTCGATCAAGTCGATGATCGGCCACTCGCTTGGCGCGATCGGGGCGATCGAGATGGCCGCGTGCGCGCTGGTGATCGACCGCGGCGTGATCCCGCCGACCGCGAACTGGGAGAACCGCGATCCCGAGTGCGACCTCGACTACACGCCGGTGGAGGCGAGGACGAAGGACGTGCACACGGCGCTCTCCACCGGCAGCGGCTTCGGCGGCTTTCAGTCGGCGATGATCTTCCAACTCCCCGAAGAGCTGCGGGAGGTGGGGGTATGAGTCCCGAGGCGTCCGTCGAGCGTCCCGAGCCGGGGTTCGCGGAGCGCCCATTTGTCTCCCTGCCCGACGCCGCCCGGACCGCGGTCTTCACCGGCATCGGCGTCGTCGCTCCGAACGGCGCCGACACCGACTCTTGGTGGGAGGCGACGAAGGCCGGCAAATCCGGCATCGATCGGATCACCCGCTTCGACCCCGCCCGCTACGACACGCAGCTCGCCGGCGAGGTGAGCGGCTTCAACGTCGACGATCACATCGACATGCGGCTTCAGAAGCAGACGGACCACTGGACCCACATGGCGCTTGCCGCCACGCAGATGGCGTTCGACGACGGCGGCTTCGAGCCCTTCGCACAGGACCCGTACTCGATGAGCGTGATCACGGCCAGCTCTTCGGGTGGCAACGAATTCGGGCAAAAGGAGATCGAGGCGCTGTGGGCGAAGGGCCCGGGCTTCGTCGGCGCATATCAGTCGATCGCCTGGTTCTACGCGGCGACTTCGGGCCAGATATCGATCAAGCACAACCTGATGGGCCCCTGCGGCGTCGTCGTTGCCGAGGGCGCGGGTGGCCTGGAGGCGCTGCAACATTCGCGGCGGACGATTCGCCGCAACGTCGACACCGTCGTCAGCGGCGGGCTCGAGGCGCCGATCGGCCCTTACGCGCTCACCTGCCAGCTCGACACCGGGCTGCTGAGCTCGGAGAGCGACCCGGCCGCCGCCTACCGCCCGTTCGACGCGGAGGCGAACGGCTACGTCCCCGGCGAGGGCGGAGCGATCCTGCTGCTGGAGCACGCCGAGAGCGCGGCGGGCAGGGGCTCGCCGCAGGTGTACGCGCAGCTGGCCGGCTACGGCGCCACGAACGACGCCCACCACCACCGCCTGCCCGCCCCCGACGGACAGCAGTACGCGCGGGCGATGCGGGTGGCTCTGGAGGACGCGGGGGTCGGCCCGGACGACGTCGACGTCGTCTTCGCCGACGGGGCCGGCGTGCGCGAAGCCGACAGGGCCGAGGCCGGCGCGATCAGGTCGGTGTTCGGCGAGCGGGACGTTCCGGTGACGGTGCCGAAGACGATGGTTGGGCGCCTGTACGCGGGAGGCGCGTCGCTGGACGTCGCCACGGCGCTGATGGCGATGCGAGACGGCGTCATCCCGCCGACGATCAACCTCGACGATCCCGCTCCGGGTTGCGAGCTCAACTTCGTCACAGGCAGCGCGCGCGAGGCCGAGCTGAACACGATCCTCGTGGCCGCCCGCGGCTTCGGCGGCTTCAACAGCGCGCTCGTCCTACGACGCGCGGCCTAGTCAGGCGCGTCATCCGCGAGTCAACGAACCGCGGTGTAGCGGAACTCGATCAGGTGCAATCGCGCATCACCGACCTGATCGTCGCTACCCAAGCTCCCAGCACGGAGGACGCTGAAGTGAAATAGGTCGCCATTGGCGATCGAGCTCCCGAGGATCGTCTCGGTGGAGGTCTCGAGGGTGTTGGCCGTCATGGGTGCGTTCACGATCCCGAAGTCCAGGGCCGTCGAACCCCCCAAGGATGCTTCCCCCTCGGCGGCCGAAACAAAATCGCCACGAAAGACGACCGATCCCGTGCCGCCGCTGCCGTTGACCGCCGACCAGTGAAGGACGAGGTCGACGGGGGTTCCGGCCTCGCGGTCTCCAGGCACTCGCGTGGTTGCCAGCACGGCGTCGGCCGCCGAGTCATCGTATGAGAGCGTCGCGGCGATGCCGGAAACGGCTACGACGGCGGGCGCCGTGTTGCTGGCTGGGGGAAGGGGAGGATTCAGCTCGGCGGCCGGGATCAGAATCGAGCGGATGACGTTTCCGGCCTCGGCATCGCCGACGACACCGGGACCGATCTGCACGTTGCTCACGGGACCGCTCACGTCTCCCCCCGTGGTAAGCCCCGCCTCGCTCACTTGCGCGTTCGCGAGGGTTCCACTCAAATCGCCGCCCGGATCCAGGCTCGCCTCGAGGACCTGAGCGTTGGCGAGCGTTCCCGAGAGGTCGCCGCCGGGGACCAAGCCCGACTCCTGAACCTGCGGGTTCGGGTACGTCCCCGAGAGGTCGCCGCCGGCCGCGCCTGAAGGCGGCAGGCTCGTCGGGATCGTCCTGCTGGGGAATATTGAGGCTCGCCTCGTTGACGTCGGCGCCAGTGAGCGAGTCGTCGATGACCTTCGTCCCGTCGACCGAGTTCGCGGCCAAGTCGCCCTTCTTCACCTGGCCCCTGCGGATGTCCCCCGAGTCAACTGTGTTCTTGCCGGGCAGAGCCTGTGCGACGCCGCCGATCGCGAAGGCGAATAGCGCGATGTATCCGACCACGTTGTGGCGGATATGGGACCCGATCCGACTGGACACCGCCATATCCCTTCCTAGGGACATGGTAAGCGCTATAGGGTCGGCGCGACCGGATGGAGACAGGCGGACACGACAGGGCGCTATCACTCGAGGGGATCGAAGTACCGACGGCTCCACTCGAGCGCGCGGAGCTGTTCGCCGGCCTCGAGCCCGCGGAGCTTGCCGCGGCCGCGTCGCTCGCGCGCCATCGCTCCTTCGACCCCGGGGATGTGATCTGCCGCGAGGGGGAACCGGGCGAGAGCATGTTCGTGATCGTCGACGGGCTCGTGCATCTGCTCGTCGCGATGGCCGAGCAGCCCGAGCTGCGGACGCGATCGATCTTCGACGAGGGACGTCTGGTCGCGAAGCTGCGGCCGGGGGACGTGGTCGGGACCGGTGCGCTGCTGACCGGCGAGCTTCGCTCGGCGACCGCAAAGGCCGCGGTCGCCACCGAGACAGCTCGAGCTGGGCCGGGATGACTTCGCGCGGCTCGTCGCCGCTTCGCCGCGCGTGCTCGAGAACCTGAGCAAGATCCTCAGCCGACGGCTCAGCGACGTGACCGCCAGGCACGCGCGTGGCGCGAAGCGCGGCGAGGTGGTGGCGGTCGCGAGCGGAGAGGCTCTGAGCGCGAGCGTGCCGGCGATCTTGGAAGCAGCCGTGGCCACGGCGCCGGGCTCGGTCGGGACCCTGGATGCACGCAGCTCGCCGGCGGACGCCCTGGCGGGGATGGACGCCCAGCTTCGCGAGCACCGGACCGTCGTCCTGCTCACGGATCTGGAGCAGTCCGAGCTGCCCCAGCTGCTGCAGTACGTGGACCGCACGCTGGCGCTGGCCGGCAGCGACGGCGAAGCGGAGCGAGCGCTGGAGCTGGCGACGCGGCACGCGCCGCGCGGGCTCCCGCTTGACGTTGCCCTGGCCAAGGACGTCGCGGCGTCGCTTCGAGACGACGACTCGGTGCGACTCGTTCGCAGGCTTGCCCCGGGCGAGACCGGGACGCTCCCCGACGAGCAGATCGTGTGGCTCGGCCGCCACGTCGCCGCCACCAAGCTCGGGCTGGCCCTGGGGGCCGGCGGCGCCAAGGGCTACGCGCACGTCGGCGTGCTCGCGGTCCTCGAGGAGGCCGGCTACGAGATCGATTTCGTCAGCGGCGCCAGCATCGGCGCGATCGTCGGCACCTGGATCGCCCTCGGCCGGGGCGCCGACGAGATCGAGGCCGACATGCGCACGAAGTTCACGCCCGAGCGGGTCGCGGAGACGTTCAAGATCGCGCTCTCCGGGCGCTCGAGCGGCTATGACGCGATGGTGCGGATGCTCGAGGAGGTCACGGCCGGGCGAAGCTTCGAGGACTGCATGATCCCGCTTGCGGTGATGGCCGCCGACCTCACCGACCGCCGCCCGGCGGTGCTGCGCGAAGGCTCGTTGCAGGAGGCCCTGCTGGCGGCGACCGCGCTGGCCGGCATGTTCCCGCCACACGATCGCGACGGGCACCGGCTCGTCGACGGCCTGGCGATCGATCCGGTCCCGACCGCGGCTCTCGTCGAGGACGGTGCGGACGTCACCGTCGCCGTGAACGTGATCGGGCGCGAGGTGCTGCCGGCATGGCCGGGCCAGGATCCCCCGCCTGCCCCCGAGGCGCAGCAACGCGGCTCGCGGATGCTGGATACATTGCTCGAAGTGATGGACCTCGCGCAGCTCGATACCAGCGAGCGCAGCACATCCCGGGCCGACATCGGGATCACCCCGGTCTTCGGCCCGGGGAGCTGGCGCGACTTCCAGCTCGCCGATCTCTACCTCGCGGCAGGCCGCGAGGCGGCAAAGAATCAACTACCGGCTCTGAGAGCGTTGGCGAGACCGCAGCGCTCGTGAACTGCAACATCCAATTGAAGGGAGAGAGTGTTGGCTGAAACATTCACGTTCGAGGACGTCAAGCGAATCCTCGTCGAGCGGGTCGGGCTCGCGGAGGGGGACATCTCCGATGACCCCGAAGCGACCTTCGAGTCGATGGGCCTCGATTCCCTGGCGTTCGTCGAGATCCAGCTCGCGATCCAGCAGGAGTACGGGTTCACGATCCCCGACGAGGACGCGGACGAGTTGACGACCCTGGGCGCTGGAATGGACTACGTGAACAAGCGCCTGGCAGAAAAGGAGTAGAGCGGCACATGGCTGCACACACCGACAACGAGGTAGTGATCAACGCCCCGCGCGACTTCGTCTGGGAGCGGATGATGGACATCGAGGGCTGGCCGACGCTGTTCTCGGAGTACGCGAACGCGGAGGTGCTCGAGCAGGAGGGCAACCACGTTCAGTTCCGGCTCACCACGCACCCCGACCCCGACATGGACGGTCAGGTGTGGAGCTGGGTCTCCGAGCGCGACGCCGATCCCGAGAACCACCGCTCGAAGTCGAAGCGGATCGAGACTGGGCCCTTCGAGTACATGACGATCGAGTGGTTCTTCGAGGAGGAGGGCGACGGCACGAAGATGCGCTGGGTGCAGGACTTCTCGATGAAGCCCGACGCACCCGCCGACGACGCCGGCGCCGAGGAGTACATGAACAAGAACACCAAGGTGCAGATGGGCGTGATCAAGGAGAAGCTCGAAGCCGAGGCGGCGAGCCTGTGAGCGGCAAGGGCCGCGTCGTCTTCCTGCTGAAGCTGAAGCCGGGCTGCCTCGGAGCAGTTCCTGCAGGCGTACGACGGTGTCAGGCACGAGGTGGCCGAGGGCGTGAAGGGCCACATCGTCGACCAGGTCTGCCAATCGCCGGAGGACGAGGACCGGTGGCTGATCACGAGCGAGTGGGAGTCGATCGAGGACTTCTACGCCTGGGAGGCGACCGAGGAGCACCGCGAGCAGGCGAAGCCGATGCGCGACTGCATGGACGAGGCGGAGTCGCACAAGTTCGTGATCCGCGAGGAAACCCGCAACCCGGGGGCGCCGGCATGATCAAGCGCGGTTGCATCGTCGCGAAGATCAAGCCCGGCGGCGAGGAGGCCGTCGCGGCGCTGTTCGCCGAATCCGACAAGAGCGAGCTGCCGCAGATGGCGGGCGTGCGCCACCGCAGCCTGTTCGTGCTCGACGACATCTACATCCACTACGTCGAGACCGACGACGACTTCGCCGAGGCGGTCGACGCCGTCCGCGAGCACCCGCTGTTCAAGGAGATCAGCGACAAGCTCGACGCCTACATCAGCCCGTACGACCCCGAGACCTGGAAGTCCCCCAAGGACGCCCAGGCGCGCGAGTTCTACAGCTGGGATCCGCCAGAGAGCTGATCGACGCCGGCGGGCCCTACTCGCTCTCGGAGCAGCCGTTCGACATCGACGCCGTGACGCCTAGTCGTGCGCCGCGTGCTCGCGGGGGCTCAGCAGTCGTTCCAGCACCCGCTGCACTCGCGGAAGCACGAGTGGATCGGGCACCTGCGTGAACTCGCTGATGCGGCGCAGCGGGTACGCGGCCACGAATTCCTCGAGGCACATGCCTCCGATGCGACCCTTCATCTCGTGCCCTGTGTCGTTGAGAAGATCGTCCAAGCGCATATCCGGGTATGCGCGGCTGATGCCGACGGCGGCGGCGAGCAGGAGTCCTGAAGCGGGGCCGCCGTCGACGTTGCGTGCGGTGGCCCCCGCATCGGCCGAGGCGCCGCCGTGGGCGACGCCGTGGAGCCTGATCTCGGGCGCATACCTGGGCTGCAACTCCGACGCCCAAGCCGTCGCGTGACCGCCTCCCGAGTACCCCCAGATCCCCACCGGCGTTCGCCGTCCAGCCAGGTTGGCATCTGGGAACCGCTCTGCCGCTCGGATCGCGTCGAGGATCGCATGCGCCGCCTGCTTGCCCGCGAGCCACTGCGACTTCGGCCCTTCGTAATCCGGCACCACGACCGCCCAGCCGAGCTCGAGCGCCATGCTGAACGTGCTCGGCTCGGCCCCCGACCCGGTCCGAAGCTCGTACGAGGATGAGCAGCGGCGGGTGAGTGAGTCCTCGGCGGGATGGTAGGAGAGCAGGGGTCGGCGCCCCTCATACGGCGCGTCGGGGACGATCAGCGTCGCCACCGCCGCCTCGGGGCGGTTCCTCGTATCAGCCGTCCGGTACAGAAGCTGCCAGGCGCTGTGGGGCACGGAAATGTTCGACGCCGAGAGGTCGACTTCACGCACACGGAGCACCTTCCCGAGCCGCGCCTTCTTCAGCACCTTCATCGGCGGCGCCGCGTAGAACCTGTCCTCGTCGGGAAGAGCCACCGTGTCGCTTGCCGCAGCAACACCGGCCATCGCGATCGCCGCGATCGCAAGCCCGGCAAACAGTCCGGAAAGGGCACGGTTGAGCAGCCGGCGCGTCCCGGATCGCTGAGTTCCCTCGGCCCGGCCCGTCAAAAAACGATGAGGCAATCGCGCCAGTCCGGATCGATCCGATCCAGGTCAAGCGTCAAAGCTTCAAGGGCCGCGTCGCGATCCTCGAAACCGAGGTATTCGAACTTCCAGGCGTTGACAGCGCGGTCCTCGATATCGGTGTATCTGGCCGCTTCGGCGACCAATTCAAAACCCTTGCCGTCCCTGATCTTGCCGAGCGCCGTGACGATCTGCCTGGCGTTGGCAGCGTCGTTGCTGCCCTTGAGTGCGATATCGAGGAAGTAGAAGATGACGCGACCTAGCGCACATGTTCCCACCGCCAGGAGATTCCCGCGCTACTTCTTTCCCTTGCCTCGCGAGGCGACGCGCGCCTTCTCGACTGTGTCCAGATCACGGTCGGGCGCGTCAGATCCCGCGCAGGCGCTCGTGCACCATGGTGACGGCCATCGAGCCGTCGCCGACCGCCGGCGCCACGCGCCTGGCCGCTGCGCTGCGAGCATCGCCGGCGGCGAATACGCCCGGGCGGCTCGTCTCCAGCGGCAACGGCTCCCCTTCGCCGCCGTAGCGTGAGCGCAGCTGACGTCCGCTGAGGATGAAGCCGTCCTCATCGAGGGAGACCTGCCCCTCCAGCCACGACGTGTGCGGCTCGACGCCGATGAACACGAACACCGCCCGGGCGTCGAGCTCGCGCGTGCTGTCGTCTCGATTGTCGGCCACGCTCACGCCCTGAAGCTCGCCGTCACCGTGCAGCTCACGCAGCTCCGTGTTCGAGAGCACCTCGATGTTCTGCGCCTGCTCGACCTGATCGATCAGGTAGCGCGACATCTTCTCGCCCAGGTTCTCGCCGCGGTTCAGCAAGTAGACCTGGCGGCTGCGGGCGGCCAGGTAGAGCGCGGCCTGGCCGGCCGAATTGCCGGCGCCGATCACCGCCACGGCCTGGCCCCAGCAGATCCGCTGCTCGACGGGCGAAGCTGCGTAGTAGACGCCGTGGCTCTCGAATTCGCGCGCTCGGGGCACCTCCAGGCGCCGGTAGCTGGCTCCGGTCGCGATGATCACGCTGCGCGCCGTGATTCGCCCGCCGTCCCGGAGGCTGACGACATGCAGGCCGTCCTCCTCGCTTAACGCCACTGCCTCGCACGGAGTCATGATCCGAGCGTCGAACTTCTCGGCCTGGAGCGCCGCCTTGGCGGCAAGCTCGGCTCCCGAGAGGCCGCCCGGAAACCCGAGATAGTTCTCGATCCGCGACGAGGTTCCGGCCTGGCCGCCGATCGCTCCGCCCTCGACGACGAGGGTCGTCAATCCCTCCGAGGCGCCGTACACCGCCGCCGCCAACCCCGCCGGCCCGGCGCCGACGATAAGGAGATCGACGACGTCGGTCGGGTGCGCGTGGGCGACGACGCCGATCGCGCGTGCCAGGTCCGAGTTGCTCGGGTTGCGCAGCACCGCCTCCTCGGTGATCGCGATCGGTGTCTCGTCCGGCTGGACGCCGAAATCTCGCAGCATGCCCTCCGCCTGCTCGTCCCTCTCGACGTCGACAAATCCGTGCGGCAGCCGGTTGCGAGCGCAGAACTCGAGCAGCCGGCCGGTGTCGGCCGAGTAGCGCGAGCCGACGATCTTCAGCCCGATCCCCTCTCCCAGCAGCATCGCTCGGCGAACGAGAAACGTGCGCAGGACCAGCTCGCTGAGGATCGAGTTCTGGGCGATCAACTGCCGCAGGCCGTCGGGCGTGACAACGATCACCCGACCGCCCTCGCGAACCACGGCGGTCAGATAGACCGGCTGCCCGGTGAGCAGGTTGTACTCGCCGAGGAAGCGGCCGGGCCCGTGCTCCACGATCGTGCGCTCATCCTCGTCCCCGAAGTCCGCGACCAGCGCAACCCGCCCGGAGATGATCGCGTGGAAGTCGTAGCAGCTGTCCCCGCGTGAGAACAGCCTCTCGCCGGCCTCGATTTGGCGCTCCGCGCCGAACGATCGCAATACGTCCATCTGGTCCTCGGAGAGGTCCGGAAGCGCTTCATGCTCGGAGCTTCGAGCGGGTTGTCGTTCGCTGTGCCCCGCGGAGCTCAACCGCCGGCGAGATCGGGACGAGACTCGACGAACTGCTCCAGCTTCGCCCGCGAGTCCACCGACGTCGTCTCGATCTCCGAGTCGATCTGGCGTACGAGGCCGCCGAGCACCCGGCCGGGGCCGAGCTCGAGGAAGGTCTTGCATCCTTTTCCGGCCAGCGTCTGCACGCAGTCCACCCAGCGGACCGGGGATGCAATCTGGGTGATCAGGGCGGTTCGCACATCATCCGCGGACCGGACCAGCTCCCCTGAGTGGTTCGCCGCCACGGGAGTCGCCGGGTCGCTCCACTCCACGGTCTCCATGGCCGCCGCGAGTTGCGATTGGACCGGCTCCATCAGCTCGCTGTGGAACGCGGCACCGACCTGGAGCCGCAACGCCTTCGCGGCGCCGGCCTCGGTGGCGAGCGGGATCAGGGCCTCGACGGCCGCCTCCTCGCCCGAGCAGACGATCTGCGTCGGCGAGTTCAGGTTCGCGACGCTCACCGTCCCCTGCGCCGAAGCCTGCTCGCACAGCGACTCGACGACGTCGGCGTCGAGCCCGATGATCGCCGCCATTGCCCCCGGGCGCTCGTCCTGGATCGCGGCCATCAGGCGACCGCGCTCGGCGACGAGCCGGATCCCGTCCTCCGCCGCGAGCGCGCCGGATGCCGCGGCGGCCGTGTACTCGCCGAGGCTGTGGCCGGCGACGTAATCCGGGCTCAGCCCCAGCTCGCGGGCGACGTCGGTCAGCGCCAGGCTGAGCGCGAACAGCGCCGGCTGCGCGATGTCGGTGCGCGTCAGCTCCTCGATCGGGCCTTCGAGCGAGGTGCTTCGAATCGACAGCCCCGAGGCCTCGTCGGCCGCGTTCAGGTGGCGTTCATAGGTCTCGGGGTCGCTTTCGAGCAGCTCGGAACCCATGCCGACCTTCTGCGAGCCCTGGCCGGGGAAGACGAATGCAAGTGCCATCGCTTTCGATCCTATTGCGCGCTCGGCTCCGCAAGCACCGCGACGGCTTGTGCGATCGCGATGTCGCCTGAGTGCGAAAGCGATATCTCGATGCTCTGCATCCCCTGGCGCTCGGCCATCGCGTTGGTCTTGCCCTGCAGGCGCACCGATGGCCTCCCTCCTGGGTCCAGCACCACCTCGACGTCCCTCCAGCCGACGCCGTCGCGCAGGCCGCAGCCGAGCGCCTTGTACACGGCCTCCTTCGCGGCAAAGCGCGCCGCGAAGTGCTGAGCGGCCTGGCGTCGGCCGTCGCAGTAGGCGATCTCCTCGTCGCTGAACAGCCGTTGCCGCGCGTTTTTGTGGCGCCCGAGCGTGCGCTCGATTCGCCGCACCTCGACCACGTCGATGCCAACGGTTATGCGCGGCTGTCCGCCGGTCAACCCTGTCATCGCTGCCGGAATATAGGCTCGCTAGCCATGGATGAGAGGACTGAACGTCTGAGGTCGTTCGTCGGCGATCTCGCCGTTGGGCCAAGCCCCTTCCCGCCGATCGCCGACTACGCGTTCCTGTCGGACTGCTACGTCACCGCGCTGGTGGCGCCGAGCGGCAACGTCGAGTGGCTTTGCCTGCCGCGGATGGACGGTCCAAGCGTCTTCGCCGCGATCCTCGATCGCGGTGCCGGTGGCTGCCGGCTGGCGCCCGCGGATGTCACCGTTCCCGCGGGTCGGCGCTACCTGCCCGGGACGATGATCCTCGAGACGACGTGGATGACCCGCACCGGGTGGGTGATCGTCCGCGACGCGCTGACGATCGGCCCCTGGCAGGAGGAGGACGAACGCTCGATGACCTTCGTGCGCTCACCCACTGACTACCGCGCCGACAAGGTGCTGCTGCGGACGATCGAATGCGTGCACGGCTCGGTCGAGCTGGAGTTCGACTGCGAGCCGGTGTTCGACTACGGGCGCGTCAGCCCAGAGTGGTCCTACACGGGCTCGGGCTATGGCGAGGCGGTTGCCCGAGGCGATGGGGTGGAGCCACCGCTGTTCCTGGCGACCGACCTGCGCGTCGGCCTCGAGGGGCGCACGGCCCACGCCCGGCGCACGATGCAGGCAGGCGAGACCGGATACGTCGCCCTCTCCTGGGTCGAGGACCGTGCTCCGGCGAGCTACGAGGAAGCCGTGCACCGGCTCGATGAGACCTCCGCGTACTGGCGCCACTGGCTCGCCGGCGGCCGCTTCCCCGACCATTCGTGGCGCACCTACCTGGAGCGCAGCGCGCTGACCTTGAAGGGGCTGACGTACGCACCCAGCGGCGCCATGGTCGCCGCGGCCACAACCTCGTTGCCGGAGACGCCGAAGGGCGAGCGCAACTGGGACTACCGCTACACCTGGATCCGCGACTCGACGTTCATGCTCTGGGGGCTCTACACGCTTGGCTTCGACCGCGAGGCGGACGACTTCTTCTTCTTCGTCACCGACGCCTGCGCCGAGAACCCCGAGATCCAGATCATGTACGGGATCGGAGGCGAGCGTGAGCTTGAGGAGTTCACCCTCGACCACTTCACCGGGTACGACGGCGCCCGTCCCGTTCGGATCGGCAACGGCGCCTACAACCAGCAGCAGAACGACGTCTGGGGGGCGCTGCTGGACTCCGCCTACCTGCATGCGAAGTCGCGCGACCGGCTCTCCGAGCAGGTTTGGGCGGTGCTGAAAACGCAGATGGAGGCTGTGGAGCAGCACTGGCGTGACAAGGACCGCGGGATCTGGGAGGTACGCGGCGAGCCGCAGCACTTCACCTCCTCGAAGGTGATGTGCTGGGTGGCGTGCGACCGCGCCGCCCGGCTCGCCGCGTTGCGCGAGGAGACGGAGTACGTGAACCGCTGGGATGCGCTCGCACGCGAGATCCACGAGGACGTCTGCGCCAACGCCCTGGATGAGGAGCGCGGCGTGTTCACGCAGCACTACGACACCAAGGCGCTCGACGCCTCGCTGCTGCTGATGCCGCTGGTCCGCTTCCTGCCCCCGCAGGACCAGCGCGTTCGCAACACGGTGCTGGCGATCGCCAACGAGCTCACCGAGGACGGGCTCGTGCTCCGCTACCGCACAGAGGAGACCGACGACGGGCTCTCAGGCAGGGAGGGGAGCTTCACGATCTGCTCCTTCTGGCTCGTGTCGGCCCTGACCGAGATCGGCGAGCTCCCCAGCGCCCGCGACCTCTGCGAGAAGCTGCTCTCCTACGCGTCCAGCCAGCTGCTGTACGCCGAGGAGATCGACCCCCACACCGGCCGCCACCTCGGCAACTTCCCCCAGGCCTTCACCCACCTGGCGCTGATCAACGCGGTAATGCACGTGATCCAGGCCGAGGAGCAGATGCAGTCGGTGGGGATCGGCTCGCCGCTGCGGGTTTGACCCGCGAAGCGAGCCAGCCCGAGAGCGGCCAAGCCGCCACCGACGAGCCTGAGTCGGCAGCGGGCAGCCGGCGCTTGGCCGTGCTGCTGGCGGCGGCGATGTTCGTGCTCGTCGTCGACACGTCGCTGATGAACGTGTCAATCGCGAAGGTCGTCGAGGACCTCGACACGACCGTCAGCGGGGTGCAGGGCGCGATCGCGCTTGAGGCGCTCGTGTCGGCCGCGTTCATCCTGATCGGGAGCAAGGTCGGCGACCTCATCGGGCGTAAGCGGGCCTTCGTTCTCGGTCTGCTCGGCTACGCGCTGGGCGCCCTGGCCATGGCGTTCGCTCAGGGCCTCACGGCGATCATCGTGTTCTGGGCCATCGTTGGCGGGCTGGGGGCGTCGCTGCTGCTGCCGGCGATGCAGTCGCTGATTCACGGCAACTTCCAAGGTGTGGCACAGAAGAAGGCCTATGCGCTGGTGGGCGCTGCGGCGGCGATCGCCGCCGCCGTTGGGCCACTCATCGGCGGGTTCTTGACCACCTTCCTGTCGTGGCGCGTCGGATTCCTGCTGGAGGTCGTCGTGATCATGGTCGTCCTCTCCGGCCTCAAGCAGGTCCATGACGTGCCCTACACCGGCCCCCGCGGCGTTGACGTCGTCGGCGCGCTGCTGTCGGCCGCCGGAATGGGCGGCCTCGTCATCGGCATCCTTGTCTGGCAGGAGGGCGGGGAGTTCGTCGGCCTCCTGATTGCAATAGGCGTAGTCGCGCTCGGATCCCTCGCACGCTGGCTCGTCCGACGCAAGCGGGACGGCAAGCCGACGCTGCTCGATCCCGACCTCTTCGAGCTCGACCTGTTCCGGCTGGGCATCTCGTCGCAGATGCTGCAGAACATCGCGCTCGGAGGGGCGATGATCGCGCTGCCGATCTACCTGCAGATGGTCATGGAGTACAACGCCATGGAGACCGGCCTGACGCTCGCGCCCCTGTCACTGACGATGTTCGGGACTGCGCTCGTCGCCGGCAAGCGGGCGGGCGGGCGACGGCCCGCGAGCATCATCCGGGTCGGATCGGGATTGCTGACCGTTGGCATGCTGCTGCTCCTCCCGATCGTCCCGCGCGCGGACTCTGGCTGGGCGCTCGTCGTCCCGCTGATGATCGCCGGGGCCGGATTGGGCCTGCTGGTGTCCCAGCTCAACAACTACACGCTCTCGCCGATCTCCGACGAGCGCGTCAGCGAGGCCGCCGGCGTCAACTCCGCCGCCGGGTCCTTCGGGCTGTCGTTCGGGCTCGCGTTCGCCGGGGCCATCATGCTCGCGACGCTCTCGATCGCGTTCACCCAGATGGCTGAGGACAGCACCGTGCTGCCGGCCGCCTCCAAGGAGCAGGTCGCCCAGGCGCTCGAAGACGACGCCGAGGTGATGAGCAACACCCTGCTCCAGGAGCAGCTTGCCGATCAGCCGATGGCAATCCAGGACGAGGTGATTCGCATCAACACCGACGCACGACCGCTCGCCCTGCAGGTCGCGCTGCTCGTCCCGATCCTCGCTGGCCTGCTCGGCCTGCTCAACGGATTCCGCATGATGCGCCGACCCGACCCCGTCGCATCGGCCGGCGCAGACATGGCCCTGGCGTGACTACGGCGCTTCCCAGCTCGCGAGCAGCTCCCGTCCGAAAGCCACCGCCGACTCATACGTCGGGTCGCGGATCAGCGCCTGGCGGATGCCTTCGCCGAGAATTCGGACCTCCTCGGGCGGGGCACCCAGGATCGTCCACGTGTGCACCTCGCCTTCCGGCGGGCGCCGTGATGCCCTGAACCCCCCGGGCTCTCTCTCGATGCTGATCTCGGACTCCGAAGCCGTCTCGATGCTGACGCCGTTCACGCCCGGCGGCCCCTGCTCGCCGGCTCGCTCCAGCCTCACCTCGACGTGCTGGCGCCTCCCTCGCAGCTTCCCGTACAGGGTCCCCTCGTGAAAGAGCAGCGGGCGCGCGCTCCACTGCAGGTGCGAGGCGAGCCAGCCGACGAGCAGCATCGCCACCATTCCCGACTCGGGCGGGTGGCGGATCGTCAGCTTGGAGATCTGCCACGGCATCCGCCGCCACTGCGGTGGGTCGAACATCGCCGCGATCCGCTCGCGCCAGGCGGTTCCGCGCAGCCACGACAGATCGACGACGTAAGCGTCCGCCGCGAGCTCGTTCGCCCGCGCCACCGCCGCCGTCACCGACGGCTCGTCGATCGTGTCCACCAGAATCGCGTCGGCGACCTTGATCAGCGACGACACCGCCTCCGGGTGGGAGTGCGGCGACCACAGCACCGTCGGCAGCTCGCTGAGCAGGATCGGGCCGGCGACGCTGTCGAGGAAGGGGAGGTGCGACGGGCCGACCCCGATCTCGACCCATTCCCGGCACGGCCCTCCCTCCACCCCTGTGTCGCCGCCGCAGCTGATCGACACCCGCGCGTCGAGCGTGCCCTGGTCGGGCGCGACGCTGAAGACGATCGTTCGCGAGGCGTGGTAGCGCCCGACCCGCTCGAGCCGGTTCATCACCTCTCCCCGCCACTCGCGGTCGACGACCGCGATCAGGTTCAGCGCCCGCGCCGGCGTGTGCGCGCTGCCGTCCTCGTGCCCCTCCCTAAGCAGGCCCCGCAGCGCCTCCTCGATCGCCAGCGGCTTGATGTCGCGCTCGCTCCAGACGCTGCTGCTCATCGCCCGACCATCAGAGCTGACGCCAGCTGGACTCCCCGAGCAGCGCGTCCGCCTCCTCCGGGCCGCCGCCGCCGGCGGGATAGCTCGGCAGCGAGCCGTCCGACGCCGACCACGCCTCCAGGATCGGGTCGCACACGTCCCACGAGGCCTCGACCTCGTCGTCGCGCGTGAACAGGGTCGCGTCGCCGCGCAGGGCGTCGAGGATCAGCCGCTCGTAGGCCTCCGGCGACTCCGAGAGGAAGGTGGTCCCGTAGCGGAACTCCATGTTCACGGGGCGGATCCGCATCCCGGCCCCCGGGACCTTCGCCCCGAGCGAGAGCGAGACGCCCTCGTCCGGGTGGATCGTCAGCACGAGCCGGTTCGGCTCCACGTTCGCCGCGCCCTCCCACTGCATCGACGCCAGGTTCGGGATCGGCTTCAGGGTGACCGCGATCTCGGTCAGCTTGCGCGCCAGGCGCTTTCCCGTGCGCAGGTAGATCGGCACCCCCGCCCAGCGCCAGCTCGAGAGCTCCAGCTTCAGGGCGACGTAGGTCTCTGTCTTCGATTCGGGCGCCACGCCCTCCTCCTCGAGGTAGCCCGGAACCGCCTCTCCGCCGGAGACACCGGCGCCGTACTGGGCCCGGACGGCGATTTCCGGGACTCGGGCTGCGGTCGGCGCCTCGATCGCGCGCAGCACCTTCACCTTCTCGTCGCGAATGCTGTCGGCGGTACAACGAGGCCGGCGGCTCCATGCACAGCAGCGCCAGCAGCTGCAGCATGTGGTTCTGGACCAGGTCGCGCAGCGCGCCCGAGGTCTCGTAGTAGCCGGCGCGCGAGCCGACCCCGACCTCCTCGACGGCGGTGATCTGGACGTTGTCGACGAAGTTGCGGTTCCAGACCGGCTCGAACATCCCGTTGGCGAACCGGAACGCGAGCATGTTCTGGACGGTCTCCTTGCCCAGGTAGTGGTCGATGCGGTAGATCTGGCGCTCGTCGAAGACGGCGCGAAGCTGGGAGTTCAGCTCCCTCGCCGAGGCGAGGTCGTGGCCGAACGGCTTCTCGACGATCACCCGCACATCCGCCGCCTCGGAGCGGTTCAGCCCCGCGTCTCCCAGCTCCCCGGCGATGACGCCGAAGAACTGCGGCGCGGTGGAGAAGTAGAAGAGCCGGCTCACGGGCACGTCGGCATCCGCGTCGATCTCGGCCAGCACCTCGCCGAGCGCTCGGAATGCGGTCGCGTCGTCGAAGGAGCCGGGAACGAAGCGGGCGCGGTCGAGCAGGGCGTCGAGAACCCCCGGATCGGGCTCGGTGCGGGAGAACTGCCGCACCGAGTCGGCGATCAAGTCGCGCACCTCCTCGCCCTCCATCGGGAGCGCGAACCCGACCAGGCTGAAGCGGTCCGGAAGCGATCCCTCGTGGGCGAGGTTGTAGATCGCCGGCAGGAGCTTGCGCCGGGACAGGTCGCCGCTGACCCCGAAGATCACCATCGCCGTCGCGGCGACGGGGGCGCGCTCGAGGCCGGGGGTGAGAGGATTCTCGTCGACCGTCGTCATTGCGAAGTCGCCGGTACGCTAATCATCCAGCGCCAGGAGGGACTAGGGACACTTGGGCAACGGCGGACACACCGAGAACGCGGGTGAGCCGATCCCGGACAGGATCGGGCCGTATCGGGTCGTGTCGGTGCTCGGCGAGGGCGGCATGGGCGTCGTCTACAAGGCGATCGGGAGCGACGGGATGCAGGTCGCCGTGAAGCTCGTGAAGGGGCAACATCGCGCGCGATCCGACCTTTCGCCGCCGCTTCGATCGCGAGGCTCGCTTCGCCGCCGGCGTCTCGCACCCGAACGTGGTCAACGTGATCGACACGGGCCAGCACGACGGCGTGCCCTACATCGTCCAGCGCTTCGTCGATGGCGGCAGCCTGGAGGAGAAGGTCGAGCGCGAGGGCCCGCTTGATGTCGAGACCCTGGTGGTCGTGTGCGCCGGCGTCGCCGCCGCTCTCGACGCCATCCACGTCGAGGGGATCACCCATCGCGACCTGAAGCCGGCGAACGTGCTCGTCGCCGAGGACGGCTCGGTCCACATCACCGACTTCGGCCTCGCCAAGGAGCGCAACGCCAGCCTGCTGACGATGCCCGGCCAGGTGCTCGGGTCGATGGACTACATGGCGCCGGAGCAGATTCGCGGCGCCGACGTCAGCCCGGCGACCGACCTTTACGCGTTCGGCTGCACGATGTTCGTGTGCGCGTCGGGCGAGCCGCCGTTCGCGGACCGCCACGGAATGAAGATCCTCTACGCGCACCTGCAGGACGAGCCTGCGGATCCATGCGCGGGACGGGACGACGTTCCGCCGGGACTGGGGCGGGCGATCAACCGCGCGCTTGCGAAGGAGCCGGCGGATCGCCCCAAGAGCGCGGCCGAGTACGCGCGGCTCGTGGAGGCCGCCGCGAAGTCGTGAGGCTCCTAGAGGTCGCGCTCGCCCACGAGCCCGGTCTGCATCGCGCGCTCGACGAGCGCCACGCGCTTGCGGTTCTGCGGGAGGTCGCCGAGCTCGAACTTCTCGAACATCGCCCTCAGGTGCGTCTTCACCGCGTCCACGCTCAGGTGCAGAGCGTCGGCGATCTGCTGGTTCGTCGCCGGTGAGGCGAACGAGGCGCCGTCCTTGAACGGGCGGCAGAGCTCCACCAGCACGCGTTGCTGGGCCGGCGAGATGCGCACGACTCGGAGCTCTTCCTCGCTCGATGCGAGCGTCGTTTCGCCGGTGCCCTCATCCGGGTTCCTGAAGATCAGCGCGGTGCGGCCCACCCGGAGCATGTCGCGCTCGCGCAGGCGGCGGCGCCCGCTGACCCGCTCGCCGTTCACGAACGTGCCGTTCGTGGACAGTCCCTCGTCCACCAGCGTGCACACACCTCGGACGACGATGATCTGGGCGTGCAGCAGCGACGCCTCGTGGTCCCATCCGAGGTGCAGGTCCGCCTGCTCGCCGCGCCCGATCCAAAGCTCCGAGACGTCGTCGGAGATCCGCACCAGCCGGTGCACGCCCCCACCGTCCCGGTAGGCGAGGAACGGGTCGCCTTCCCGCTCGACCTCGATCTGGGCCTTGAGCTCGGAAGCGGTTTCCGGGCGCGGCCCTGCTGCGCTCTTGGGGTCTGAGGCGCCTGACTGCATTGCTCTCCAGGACAGTAGTCTCCCGCCCGCGCTATGCGGCTCGGGGCGCCCAAGGAAACCGCCGAAGGCGAGCGACGCGTCGCGCTCGTCCCTGATGTCGTGCGAGGCCTGGTCGAGCGCAAGCTCGATGTCGTCATCGAGTCCGGCGCCGGCGAGCAGGCCGGGCACCCCGACTCCGAGCTACGAGGAGGCGGGCGCCAGCGTCGGCTCCGCGGAAGACGCGTGGGGCGCGGACGTCGTCCTCCGGGTGGCGGTTCCGAGCGCCGAGGAGATCGGCCGGCTGCGCTCGGGGCAGCTTCTGATCGGGTTCCTCAGCCCGCTCACCTCCGGCGAGACCACCAGGGCGCTCGCCGACGCCGGGGTGACAAGCTTCGCGATGGAAGCGATACCGCGCATCACCCGCGCCCAGGCGATGGACGCGCTCTCCTCGCAGGCGAACGTCGCCGGCTACGTGTCGGCGCTGGTTGCCGCGCGCGAGTCGGGGCGCTTCTTCCCGATGATGACCACGGCGGCGGGAACCGTGAAGCCGGCCAAGGTGCTGGTGCTCGGCGCCGGCGTCGCGGGGCTGCAGGCGATCGCGACCGCGAAGCGCCTGGGCGCGATAGTCACCGGCTTCGACATCCGCCGTGCGGCCTGGGAGCAGATCGCCAGTCTCGGCGGACGCCCGCTCGAGCTCGATTTCATTCCCGACGCCGAGGGCGAGGGCGGCTACGCGCGACCGCTGACGGAGGAGGAGAACGAGCAGGTGCGCCAGGCGCTGACCGAGAACGCGGCCAAGCAGGACGTGATCATCACCACCGCCCTGATCCCGGGACGCCCCGCGCCGCTGCTGATCACGGCGGAAGCGGTGCGGGCGATGGCGCCCGGCTCGCTGATCGTCGACCTCGCCGGCGAGTCCGGCGGGAACTGCGAGCTCTCGAAGCTGGGTGAGACGGTGGTCGAGGGCGGCGTCAGGGTGACCGCGCCTCCGAACCTGGCGAGCGAGCTGCCCGCCGACGCCTCACAGCTCTACGCAAAGAACATCGAGAACCTGCTCGAGCTGATGGTCACCGAGGAGGGAGAGCTGAAGCTCGACTTCGAGGACGAGGTCGTGGCGGGCGCCTGCATCACCCACGAGGGCGAGATCAAGAACGAACGCGCGAAGGAGGTCGCGGCGGCGTAATGGACCTGATCACCGAGATCACGATCTTCGTCCTCGCCGCATTTGTCGGCTTCGAGGTGATCTCGAAAGTGCCGACGACCCTGCACACGCCGCTGATGTCGCAGACCAACGCGATCCACGGGATCGTGATGCTCGGCGGGCTGATCGTCATCGGCTACGCCGACGACAGCCTCGAGTACGTGATCGGAACGATCGCGATCGCATTCGGCGCAATCAACATCGTCGGCGGCTTCATGGTCACCGACCGCATGCTCGGCATGTTCACGAGGAAGCCGAAGCCGAAACCGGAGGCCGAGGAGAAAGCGCCATGAGCATCGTCGCCGTGTTGGAACCCGGCGGCGACGTCGCAACGATCCTCTACATCGTCTCCTTCTCGATGTTCATCATCGGGGTTCGCCGGGGAACGCATCCGACGACCGCGAAGCAGGGCAACCTGATCGCCGCCGCCGGGATGGCGATCGCCGTGGTCACCACGCTGCTGCTCGACGGGATCGGCAACTGGGGCCTGCTGTTCCTCGGCCTGGCGATCGGGGCCACGGTCGGCATCGTTGCCTCGCTGCGCGTCCAGATGACCCAGATGCCGCAGATGGTGGCGCTCTACAACGGCGTCGGCGGCGGCGCGGTGGCGCTGATCTCGTGGTCGGAGTTCCGTCACGGGCTGAGCGAGATCGACCATGGTCTGCTGGCCGAGATCCCGCTCGAGACCCTGGTCCCGATCCTGTTCTCGACGGTCGTCGGCTCGGTCTCCTTCTGGGGCTCGAACATCGCCTTCGCGAAGCTTCAGGACCTGATCCCGACACGCCCGCTGGCGATCCCCGGCCAGCAGGTGATCAACGCGCTGCTCTTGATCGGGATCCTCGCCGGCTGCATAGCCATCTGCGCGAACAACGACGACCCCTCGCAAATGGTCTTCATTGCGATCCTGATCGCGGCGGGAGTGCTCGGCAATCTCGTTGTGCTGCCGATCGGCGGCGCCGACATGCCGGTGGTGATCTCGATCCTGAACGCGTTCACCGGGCTCTCGGCGGCGGCCGCCGGCTTTGCGCTCGACAACGTCGCGTTGATCGTCGCCGGGACGCTCGTCGGCTCCTCGGGAACGATCCTGACGATGGAGATGGCAAAGGCGATGAACCGCTCCGTCGCCAACGTCCTCTTCGCCGGCTTCGGGGGCGCGCCGGCGGCCGGGGTCGGAACGGGCGAGGAGCGCCCCCACCGCTCGATCGGCGCCCAGGACGCCGCGATCGCGCTCGCCTATGCCGATTCGGTCGTGTTCGTCCCCGGCTACGGGCTCGCGGTTGCGCAGGCACAGCACGCGGTCAAGGAGCTGGCGGACACGCTGGAGAAGCGCGGGGTAACGGTCAACTACGCGATCCACCCCGTCGCGGGCCGGATGCCCGGGCACATGAACGTCCTGCTGGCGGATGCCGACGTCCCCTACGAGCAGCTGCGGGAGATGGACGACATCAACCCCGAGCTGCCGCGCACCGACGTCGCGGTCGTCATCGGCGCCAACGACGTCACCAACCCGGCAGCCAAGAACGACCCGGACTCACCGATCGCCGGGATGCCGATCATCGAGGTCTCGGAGGCCCAGCAGGTGATCGTGATCAAGCGCTCGCTCAGCCCCGGCTTCGCCGGGATCGACAACGACCTCTTCTACGAGCCGAACACGTCGATGCTGTTCGCCGACGCGAAGCAGGCGGCCGCCGACATCGCGGGCGAGGTCAACGAGCTGTAGCCGCGCTCGGGCCGGGCCGGGCTCATTCCTCGGAAGAACGCTTGCGGTCGCGGCGCACGATCGGCAACAGCCAGCCGATCAGGAAGCCGAGGATCCCGGCGATCAGGAGCGCGAAGATCAGCGGGGTCTCGACGTCGACGAAGAGGAAGTCGATCGGGACCTTCTGCGCGTTTTGGACGACCAGGATCGCGAGCAGGAAGATCGCGATCCCAACCGCCCACAGCTTCCAGTTCGAGCTCGGCTTGGTGGGCTGCTCCGGGATCCGAGGTTCGGCCACGAGGCGACTCTACCCGCCGAACGGAGGCGAACATCTCCTGCAGAGGAGATCGAGCCGAACCGGACGCGAAGCGAGGATTCGGCGGTATTCACCTAGGATCAGCGCCGTGGACGACTCCGAGTTCCCGGATGTGATCAGAGGCGACGGCTTCGCCGTCGCGCACATCGACGACCTCGGCGATCGCTACGGCTTCCGCAAGATCCGCAAGGGGATGGGGGTGACCGCGTTCGGGATTAACGCGATCGTGCTCCCGCCCTCCTACGAGACCGGGCGCCACTTCCACGACGAGCAGGAGGAGACGTACTTCGTCCACAGCGGCGAGGTCGAGATGTATTTCAACGACGGGGAGGAGAGCCATGTCATGGGCCCGGGCAGCGTCGCCAGGGTCGATGCCGCCACCGTGCGGATGGTGCGCAACACCAGCGACACGGACGACGCCGTGCTCCTCGTCGCCGGTGGCAAGGACGGTTACGTCGGCCGCGACGGCCGCCTCGCCGAGGGCGAGACCTCGCGTTCGCGTCCGAGCGCCGAAGCCGGCGCATAGCAGTCACTGATTCCTGACCTTCTGCGCGCCACGCGCGCGCTGCCCGCTCCTAGCGTCGGGGTGTGGCGCGGGGACAGCGCGGACAGTCGACAATCGAGTGGGTGGCGCTGTTGCTGCTGGTCGCGCTGCTGGTGATGGCGACGGCGGCGCTCGCCGGCGCCCGGCTGCCCGGGACCGAGCTCGCGCGCGCGATCGCCGGCCGCATCGCCTGCGCGGTTGGGCTCGAAGGCGGCTGCGGCTCGGAGTCGCTGATGGTTGCCGAGTACGGCTCCGAGCTGGCCGGGCTCTTGTCCGCACACACCCCGGAGCTGATCTACGAGCCCGGCGAGGACGAGCTTCCAGTCGACTTTCGTGACTGCCGCGAGGTCGAGTGCTCGCTCGGCCCCGAGTCGGGCGCCATCGCCCGCACGAATTCCGGCCTGCCAGTGGTCGGGTTCGTGCACGTGATCGACTGCCGTCCCGAGGCGATCGCAGCGACGCTGGAGGCGGGCAGCGACTGCTCCGGCGAGCGGGAGGGGAACCTCTACCTCCAGTACTACTTCTACTACCCGGACTCCTCGACCCTCGAGGAGCTCCCCGGTGACACGGGCTACCACGAGGACGACTGGGAGAGCTACGGCGTCCGCATCGGCCCCGACGGAACCTACGCCCGAGCCAGCTCTCACCACGGCTACAACTACGAGCAGAGCGTCGCCAACTGGGGCTCCGACGCCGGGATGGAGCCGATCAAGGACGTCACCGAGGGCATCGGGCTGCGCGAGCGCGGCGGCTGGGGCCCGTCGACATTCAGCCTCTTCGTCTCCGAGGGAAGCCACGCGGGCAACGCCGCGACCGGCTCCGACGAGCAACCGATCCGCTGGACCCCCGCCTCGAGCGTGGTCCTGATCCCGATCGAATCGCTCACAGACGAGGACTCGGGGGTCAGCTTCGCGGTCACCCCGCCGTGGTTGAAGGACGTATTCGAAGACCCGGAAGCCGAGGGCACGTGACCCCTACTTCGGCGGCATCCGCAGCGCGCCGTCGAGGCGGATCGTCTCGCCGTTCAGCATCGGGTTCTCGACGATGTGCCGGGCGAGGGCGGCGAACTCGACGGGGTCGCCGAGCCGGCTCGGGAACGGGATCGCGGCGCCGAGCTCGTCGCGGTTCTCCTGCGGCAGCGCGGCCAGCAGCGGCGTGTCGAACGTCCCCGGCGCGATCGTGACGACGCGGATGCCGCGGCTCGCTAGATCGCGTGCGGCCGGGAGCGTCAGCCCGACGATCCCGCCTTTGGACGCCGAGTAGGCGACCTGGCCGATCTGTCCGTCGAAGGCCGCGATCGAGGCGGTGTTGACGCAGACTCCGCGCGCGCCGCCCTCGTCCGGCTCGTTTTCGTTCATCGCCGTCGCCGCCAGGCGGAGGACGTTGAAGGTGCCGATCAGGTTCACCTCGATCACATTGCGAAAGATCTGCAGGTCATGCGCTCCCTGCTTCGCGGTCGTGCGCTGCGCCCAGCCGATCCCCGCGCAGCAGACGGAGATCCGCAGCCCGCCGGCGCCCTCGGCGGCGGCCGCGACCGCGCTGCCAACGGCGTCCTCGTCGGTCACGTTCGCCTCCACGAACCTGGCCCGCTCGCCAAGCTCGGCGGCGAGCGCCTCTCCCTTCTCCGCGTTCAGGTCGGCGATCACGACGCTCGCGCCGGCCTCGTGAAGCGCTCGGCTCGTGGCCTCCCCGAGCCCGGAAGCCCCGCCCGCGATCAGTGCGCTGGTGCCCTCGATCCGCATCGGCGCGGCAGCCTACAGGTCCGCCTACGAGTCGATCACCGGCCGAGGGTGCCCACTAGCTAGGGTTTCGAGATCGCCGCTCCGGTGGCCCTCACTATCAGACCGTCCAAGCAGGAGATCGGGGCCCGCCTCGAGGAGGCGCGTCGGCGGACGCTTCAGCTGATCGAGCCGCTCAGCGAAGCGCAGCTGAACCGCGTCTACAACCCGCTGTTGAGCCCGCTGATCTGGGACATCGGCCACATCGGCAACTTCGAGGAGCTGTGGCTGGTGCAGGAGATCGGGGGTCGCGAGCCGCTCGACGGCGACCTTGGCCGCTTCTATGACGCAATCGAGAACCCGCGCGCGACCCGCAACGAGCTGCCGATCCTTCGCGGTGAGGAGTGCCTGAGCTATCTGGATCAGGTCCGCAAGCGCACCCTCGAGGTGCTCGACACCATCGACCTGCGTTCCGACGAGCCGCTGCTCAGGGACGGGTTCGTCTACGAGCTGATCCTGGCTCACGAGCACCAGCACAACGAGACGATGCTGCAGCTGCTGCAGATGGTCGAGTCCTACGACCCGGTTGGGCGCGATTCTGCGCCCGGCGCCGAGCCGGTCTCGGAGGGGCCGGAGATGGTGGCGGTGGAGGGCGGCGAGCACGAGGTCGGAGCGCCGGCGGGCGGGTTCGCCTACGACAACGAGCGCCCCCGGCACACGATCGAGCTCGAGCCGTTCCGGATCGACCGCACACCGGTCGCGAACGCCGCCTTTGCCGCCTTCGTCGAGGAGACCGGCTCCGAGCCTCCGATGTACTGGGAGCGCGACGGGGAGGGGGGATGGGTTCGGACCGCGATGGGCCTCACGCAGGAGGTCGACCCGGCGTTACCCGTCATACATGTGGACTTCCACCAGGCCGAGGCGTTCGCGCGCTGGGCCGGAAAGCGCCTGCCGACCGAATTCGAGTGGGAAGCGGCGGCGGCCGGCGCGGATCGGGAGCGTGCGAACCTCGATCTGCTCGCGTTCGGGTGCGCGCCCGCCGGCGCGTACGGAGACGCACCTTCGGAGTGCGGCGCGGTGCAGATGCTCGGCGACGTCTGGGAATGGACCTCCACAGAGTTCGACGGCTACCCGGGGTTTGAGGCCTTCCCCTATCGCGAGTACTCCGAGGAGTTTTTCGGCCACGGCTACCGGGTACTGCGCGGTGGTGCGTGGGCATCGCGACGCAGCGTCATCCGGACCAGCTTCCGCAACTGGGACAACCCGGACCGCCGACAGATCTTTTCCGGGATTCGTTGCGTAAGGGAGGAGTGATGGAAGCCGGCACCGCCACGGAGCAGATCACGGTCGAGGTCCACCTCCCGCAGGGAGGCGCATACGCCGGCATGGCCGAGGACATCCGCGAGGGGCTCTCCTGCCCGTTCAAGGAGATTCCCCCGAAGTACTTCTACGACGAGCGCGGCTCGGCGCTGTTCGAGGCGATCACCGAGCTTCCCGAGTACTACCCGACCCGGGCGGAGCGCTCGATCCTCGACGCCCGAGCGCCCGCGATCGTCGCGGCCGCCGGCGCAGGCCAGGCGGGGGCCAGGACGCTGATCGAGCTCGGTTCCGGTGCGGCGGCCAAGACACGCTGCCTGCTCGGTGCGATGCGCGGGGCGGGAACGCTGGAGACCTACGTACCGGTGGACATCTCGGAGGAGATCACCCGCCGCGCCGCCGTGGAGCTGGTCGACGAATACGAGGGCCTGCGGGTGCATGGCATCGTCTGCGACTACGAGACCCACCTCGAGCGCGTTCCGCGCGAGGAGGGCGCGCTGATCGCCTTCCTCGGCGGCACGATCGGCAACTTCCGCCCGGCGCCGCGGCGCTCCTTCCTGGCCCGGATCGCAACCTTGATGTACCCGGGTGACCGCTTCCTGCTCGGCACCGACCTGGTGAAGGAGCACGCCGTCCTCGAGGCCGCCTACAACGACTCGACCGGGGTCACCGCCGAGTTCAACAAGAACGTCCTCCACGTCCTCAACAACGAGCTCGGCGCCGAGTTCGACCCCGACGCCTTCGAGCACGTCGCCTTCTTCGACCCCGACAACTCCTGGATCGACATCCGCCTGCGCTCGCTGACCGAGCAGTTCATCGACATCCCCGCGCTGGACATGCGCGTCCACTTCGCCCGCAACGAAGAGATGCGGACCGAGATCTCGACCAAGTTCACCCGCGAGCGACTCGAGCGCAGCTACGCCGCCGCCGGCCTCGAGCTGGTCGAGTGGTGGACCGACCCCGACGAGCTCTACGCACTCAGCCTCGCGCGCGCGGTTTAGCTCATTTCAGCGCAGCTCTAGACACGAACGAGCACTAACAGGGCACAACTTCAGCGCCATCATCGGCCGCATGCCGGGGGTCCCGCACGAAGCGTCCATATATCGGACGGAACGTGCCGATCCTCCGGTCGATCTGGCGATCGCACGCCTGGCCGCTCACCAGTACGGCAGGATCTCGCTGGACCAGCTCCGCGAGTTAGGGCTGAGCGCAAGCGCAGTGCGCAGCCGCGTCCAATCCGGGCGCCTGGTGTCTCGATTGCGTGGTGTCTACGCCGTCGGCCACGCCGCCCGCACGCCGCACAGCGACTGGATAGAAGGGATCCTCGCCTATGGCCACGCCGCTCTCTCGCACCGCTCGGGATTGAGTACCACAAGCTTCTCCCTCGGCGACCTGGCCCGGTTCACGTCAGCCTCCCGGGCAAATCGGCGCGATCGCGCAAGGGGATCAAGGCCCACGCCACCACCACCCTGCTGCATCGCGACGTCACCGTCAAGGACGGCATCCCGGTGACCACCGTCGCCCGCACGCTGCTCGACTTCGCCGAGCAGGCGAGCCAAGCGGAGCTCAACGAAGCCGTCGAACAGGCGGCAATCGCCGCGAGTCCTCGACCTCGAAGAGATCAGGGACGTCCTGGCCCGCTCCCAAGGCCGCAAGGGAGCCCCCTCTCTCAGTGCCGCCGTTCGTGCCTACAACCCGATCTCGAGAGAAACGAAGTCAAAGCTAGAACGCCGCTTCATCCGCATGCTCACCGAGGCGGGCCTCCCCGAGCCCCTCGTCAACAAGCCCCTGAAGCTCCCGAACGGGATCACGATCAAACCCGACTTCCACTGGCCAGAGCAGCGCCTGATCCTCGAGACCGACGGCAAGCAGACCCACATGACCCCGTTCGCCTTCGAGCGCGACCGGCGCCGAGACCAGCAGCTGACCCTGATGGGCATCCGCTGCCCGCGCACCACCTGGTTGCAGCTCGGAGACGAGCCGGAGGTGGTCGTCGCGATGGTGGCGGAGCTGATCGCCAAGGCCGCGTAGAAAGGCCGCCTACGGCGCCAGCGCCTCGATCAAGCCGCCGATCGCGTCCGGCAGAGTCACCGGGGTGAGCACGGGGAGCGTGATCCCGCCCTCGACATAGCGGTCCAGGCGCTCGCGCATCTGCTCCGGCGTCCCGAGGACGAACGTGTCCTCGATCAGCTCCCACGGCGCGACCTCGGCGGCGCGCTGGCGGTCCTTTGCCGCCCACGCCTCGACCATCTCGTCGATCGCCGGCCCGTGGCCGAGCCAGCGGAAGAAGGCCTCGTAGAACGGCACCGTGACGTAGCTGGAGAACATGAACCGAGCAAGCGGCTCGACCTGCTCGCGCTCGCCGGGGATGCAGAAGAACCGGCACAGGAGCTCGAACTCATCGCCCGCTCCCTCGATCGCCTCGGTCACCTGCGGCAATCCGGAAAGCGGGAGGAAGTTGGTGAACGCGCCGTCCCCCTTTTCGACCGCGAGCTGGAGCATCTTCCCTCGCAGCGCCGCGAGGACAATCGGGACCGGCGCCGGCGGCGGCTGCTCCAGCTTGAAGCCGCCCTCGGATGAGCGCTCGCCGGCGAGCACGGGACGCAGGAAGTCGATCGTCTCCGAGATCCTCTCCAGCGGGCGGTCGAGCGGGATCCCGTTCCACCCCTCGACGATCCGATCCGACGAGGAGCCGATCCCGAGCGCGAAGCGGCCTCCCGAGGCGTCCGCGACCGCGGCCGCCTCCTGCGCCAGCAGCGCCCGGCCGCGGGTGTAGACGCCGACGACGCCTGTACCCAGTCGCACGCTCTCGGTCCACGCCGCCGCCAGGGTCAGGGGAGTGAAGCCGTCGGGGCCGTTGGTCTCGCCGCTCCAAAGGTCGGTGTAGCCGGCCGCCTCGGCTCGGCGAACGAGATCCCCCTGCTCGCGCAGCGGCATTCCCGGGAGCGGAAGCGTCAGGCCCCAGCGGCTAGCCATTGCGCGTGACCCTATTTGGTGCAGGGGGTGGCGCGAGCGCTGGTCGGTCGGATAGGGTCAACGCGATGGACTTCTCCAGGATCGGGAGGTTGGAGGTCGTTGGCGTCGTCTGCGCGGTGATCGCGCTGATCTCGCTTTTCCTGCTGCCGTGGTACTCGCTCACCGACACGCCGGAGCGCTACGCCCAGGACGCCTGGCTGTGCGGCGAGGGCGAGTTCTCCTGCACCGGCTGGGAGACGTTCCCGATCCTGCGCTGGATTCTGCTGCTCGGCACTGCCGCCCCGCTGATCCTCGCTTGGATCCTCGTCCGCGGGCACAAGCTCGCCTGGGCACCCGGGGAGCTGACGATGGTGGGTGCCTTCTCCGCGCTGACGCTGATCGTCTACAACGGGATCATCGACAGGCCCTCGGGCGGCGCCGACGTCGAGTTCGGGATCTCGCTCGAGTGGGGGTACTTCGTCGCTCTGCTCGCGGGGCTCGGAATGGCGGTGTCGGCCTTCATGCGCTCGATGGAGTCGGGCGGCAAGAAGGCGCGAAAAGCGCCGGGTACCGTCTGACTTGAGCGACGCCCACGAAGAGCGCGCGGCGCAGCATGGGCGTGATCTCGCACGACCTGCGCTCGGGCTCAAAACCGGATCGCAACCTCGCGATGGAGCTCGTGCGCGTTACCGAAGCGGCGGCGCTTGCCGCAGGACGCTGGGTCGGACGTGGGGAGAAGGAGCTTGCCGACCAGGCGGCGGTGGACGCGATGCGCCTGATGCTCGAAACCGTGCCGATGGACGGCATCGTCGTCATCGGCGAGGGCGAGAAGGACGAGGCGCCGATGCTCTACAACGGCGAGCAGATCGGTGATGGCAGCCCCCCGCAGGTCGATATCGCGGTTGATCCACTGGAGGGGACGACGCTGACGGCGCGCGGGCAGGCGCGGGCGCTGGCGGTGATCGCTCTGTCCGAGCGCGGAACGATGTTCGATCCCGGCCCCTGCGTATACATGGAGAAGCTCGCCGGCGGCCCCGAGATCGCCGACTGCCTCAGCCTCACCGAGCCGCTCACGGAAGTTGTGAAGCGGGTGGCCGAGCACCGCAGGGTCGGCACCGAAGACGTCACGGTGATCATGCTCGACCGCCCGCGGCACGAGGAGGCGGTGGCCGAGCTGCGGGAGGTCGGCGCGCGAATCCAATTCATCAGCGACGGCGACGTCGCCGGGGCGATGGCGGCCGTTAGCCCTGGCACCGGCATCGACCTGCTGTGGGGAATCGGAGGCACTCCCGAGGGCGTTCTCGCGGCGTCGGCGATCAAGAGCCTGAACGGGCAGATCCTTGGGCGCCTGTGGCCGCGAAACGACGAGGAGCGCACCGCGGCGATCGACGCGGGATACGACCTCGACCGCGTGTTGACCGCCGACGACCTGGTCAGCGGCTCAGATGTGTTCTTCGCCGCCACCGGCGTCACAGACGGGGACCTGCTCGAGGGTGTTCGCTATCTCTCCGACGGCCACGCGACGACCGATTCGCTCGTGATGCGCTCACGCTCCGGCACCGTGCGCCAGGTCAAGGCTCGCCACGACCGCCCGAAGCTGCGCGAGGTCGTCGGCGAGCGGTACGGATAATCAGTCCTCAGGCTTCGCCTCTGGCGCAATCGCCCTGAACCCCTCCGCGAGCGTCCCCGTTTCGTGCAGCTCGTAGCGCAGGGCGTTGATCACCGCGCCGGCGAGCAGCGCCAGGCTGAGGGCGTAGAACCAGATCAGGGCGATGAGGATGAAGCCGATCGCGCCTCCCAGCTGCTCAACCGTCGCGACCTCGACCAGGTAGAAGGGGAAGAGCCAGTTGGCGATCCCGGCGGCGACTGTGACGAACAGCGCCCCGCCCCAGATGGCGCGCCATGGCATGTGCCCCTTCGGCACCAGGTAGTAGATCGCGCAGGCGATCACGAAGGTGATCCCGAGCGCACCGGCCAGCAGCAGCAGGTTGTCGACGAAGCCGAGGTCGGAGAGCCCGAACGGGAGGTCGTCGGCGCTGGCGTAGATCGCTCCCTCGAGCGCCGGGATCACGACCGTCGCCGCGAGGAACATCATCGTCACGACGAGCATCCCGAGCGCGAAGCGCTTCTGCTCCACCCAGCCGCGGCACTCGACGTGGTAGATGCGGCAGAAGGCCGTGTCCATCGCCCCCCAAAACGAGGTCCCGATCCAGATCGCGCCGATCGCCGCGGCGACGCCGATCGTGGTCGAGCGCTGCTGGATCTGGTCGAGCGCGTTCTGGAGCGTGTTCAGCTCAACCGCGGGGAAGATGCGCTGCAGGTCGAGCAGCACGCTCTGCTCGATGTCGGTGCTCTGCAGCACCTGTCCGAAGATGAACAGCACCAGCAGCGCGAACGGGAACAAGGCGAGCAGCAGGTTGTAGGCGACCATTCCGGCGAGGCCGGTGATCCCCTCGCGGTAGGCGCGTATCCAGAACGCCCGCAGCCAGGTCCGCAGGCCGCGGCCCATGCGGATGTAGAGGTCCCGGGACTCTGCTTGCGGGCGGGCGACCGGGATTCGAACGGTCGCCCCGGGCTCGGTGCTCACCTCCGGCCGGCGTTCCTGATCGCCCCGAGCGCGCCCCCGGCAACCCGGAAGCCGACTTCCGCCACCCCGACCGCGAGCCCGAACCCGGCCCTGGCGACCTCCTCGAGCGCCCCGCGCTCCGTGCCCTGATCAGCGGGCCGTGGGGCCTTAGCCCCGGAGGCCGCTGGTCCGGCGGAGGCGGCGGATGCCGCCGCTCTTGCCTGGCGCGCCTCCCGTGCAGCCGCGTCGGCCCGACGCGGGCTGCGCTTGCTCGGGCGGGTCCGAGGCAGGCGGCCGAGGACGCCGGAGTCGGGCTGGGACGAGTCACCCGCTTGCGATTCCGAGTTGCTTTCGAAGAGGCCATTCATTGCGGATGCAGTCTCACGGACGGGCGCTGAGGTGTCAATTGGACATCTTCCCTCGGACGGGCAGCTAAATTCGTACTCGACCAGTGCGTAACCTGGGCGCCGAGAACGTGTTCTTGGGCCAGGATCGGCCGAATCTCGGCTTGCAGACCTTGACTTCAGAAAGTAAAGCTTCTACCATGCGAACGGGTTTTTGTGGCCCATCGAGCTGGGATCGTCCCAGCAGCGCCCCGGGGCGCGGATCCAGCAGCCGGTCCGCGTTCTTCTCGCGTCCAGAGGCCGTTTACGGGTAATGACCAAGCAACCGACAAAGGCACAGACGGGAGTCGAATGCTACTGACGGAGCTGCAAGAGCTTGAAGAGGTCAAGGGGCTGCTGACCAGGGGCCAGCAGGTCGGCGTCCTCAGCTACGGCGAGATCGCATCGGCCGTCTCCGAGGTGGACGTCGACGAGTCCGACATCGAGGAGCTCTACCAGCACATCGAGAAGACCGGCATCGAGCTGGTCGAGGACAAGGACACCCCCGACTCGCCGGCTCCCGACCCCGAGGACGGCAAGCGCGGCCGCCGTCGAGCGAAGGCGACGACGCTCGACCTGAAGCCGGACATGACGACCGACTCGCTGCAGCTGTTCCTCAAGGACATCGGCAAGGTCCGGCTGCTGACCGCGCAGGAAGAGGTCGACCTCGCGAAGCGGATCGAGCGCGGCGACCTCGACGCGAAGCAGAAGATGGTCGAGTCCAACCTCCGCCTCGTCGTCTCGATCGCGAAGAACTACCGCAACCAGGGCCTTCCCTTCCTCGACCTGATCCAGGAAGGAACGCTCGGCCTAGTCCGCGCAGCCGAGAAGTTCGACTACCGCAAGGGCTTCAAGTTCTCCACCTACGCCACCTGGTGGATCCGCCAGGCGATCGCCCGCGCGCTCGCCGACAAGGCCCGAACGATCCGGATCCCCGTGCACGTGGTCGAGAAGCTGAACAAGATCGGCCGCGCCGAGCGAAAGCTGGTCACCGAGCTGGGTCGTGAGCCGACCCCCGACGAGATCGCCGAGGTGACCGGGATCGAGCCCGAGGAGGTCGACCAGATCAAGCGCTCGGCGCAGGCTCCCGTTTCGCTGGAGAAGCCGGTCGGCGACGAGGAGGAGTCGGAGTTCGGCCAGTTCATCGCCGACGAGAAGGCGGAGTCGCCGTACGACCGCGCCGTCGACATCCTCACCAAGGAGGCGCTGCGCGAAGCGCTGGAGAATCTCTCCTACCGCGAGCGGCGCGTGCTGGAGCTGCGCTACGGGCTCGGCGGCGAGCACCCGCGGACGCTCGACGAGGTCGGGCGGACGTTCAACGTCACCCGCGAGCGCATCCGCCAGATCGAGAACCAGTCGCTGAAGAAGCTGCAGAGCCTCGCCGAGGCGCAGAAGCTGCGCGAAGTCGCTTAGGGCCCTTAGTGTCGCCCGCGGCACGCGAGGGGATCAGTCGCCGCCGGCTCCTCGGAGCCGGAGCCGCCGCGGCCGCTGGGCTGGCGCTGCCGGGCCGGCTGCTGAACCACGGCGCGATCGCGCGTGCCGCGCGCCACCCCGTCGCTCGCGAGGGCGAGTTTCCGTGGGGCGTCGCCTCGGGTTTCCCGACGCCGCGCGGCATCGTGCTCTGGACCCGCGTGGACGGCCTCGATCGCAGCTCCCGCATCCACTGGGAGGTCGCCCGCGACCCCGGCTTCAGGCGGGTCGTCGACCAGGGCGCCGCGGTGGCCGCCAAGAACCAGGACTTCACGGCCCGCGTCACGGTGAAGCGGCTGGAGCCGGGTCGCACCTACCACTACCGGTTCTTCACTGGCGACGACCGCGAGTCCTCGCGCGTCGGGCGCTTCCGCACCGCACGCCCCCCGGACTCGATGCAGCCAGTGAGGATCGGCTTCTTCAGCTGCCAGAACTGGCAGGCCGGCTACTACAACGCCCACACCGGTCTCGCCGCCGAGCGCGACCTCGACCTCGTCGTCTGCCTGGGCGACTACATCTACGAGGACGCCACCTACGAGGGACCGCGCACGGACGACACCGGGGACAACGGCGACAGCGACGCGCAGCTGCTGCGCGAGTACCGCCAGAAGTACCGCCTCTACCAGTCCGACCCGAACCTCCAGGAGATGCACGCCATCCACCCCTTCGTCTCGATCTGGGACGACCACGAGGTCGAGGACAACTACGCCGGGACTGCCCCCAGCTCGGCCGCTGAGGAGGGCATGACCAACTCCGGCGCACCTCGCCGCGTCTCGATCAACGCCCGCCGCCGGAACGGATACGAGGCCTTCTTCGAGGCGATGCCGCGTTGCGCCGTCGCGACGACCCCTCGCGGACCTACGGCCGCGCACGGGTTGGCGGCCTGTGCGACCTGTTCCTGCTCGACCAGCGCCAGTACCGCGACCCGCAGCCCTGCGGCGACGCCTTTTTCACTCCCTGCGCGGATCGAGCGACCCCGCCCGCAAGTCCTCGGCGGCGAGCAGAAGCGCTGGCTGAAGGCCGGCCTGGCCGCCTCGCGGGCGAAGTGGAAGCTGCTCGGCAACCAGTTCATGCTGATGGCCTTCGACCTAGCCCCAGGTCAGCCCGTCATCGTCGACTCCTGGGACGGCTACGGCGCCGAGCGGGCCGAGCTGATGCAGCACGTGCTCGACGGGGGGATCAACAACGTGGTCGCGCTGACCGGGGACATCCACACCTTCTTCGCGGGCCAGACGACCACCACGGGCCGCATCGACGGCACCCCTGCCGGAGTCGAGTTCGTCGGCGGCTCGATCTCTCGCTCGGCGTCAAGGAGACCCTGGGCAACGCACCAGGGGTCGAGAACCTGGAGAACCTGATTTTCGCCAACAACCCGCACATGATCTACGCCGACTTCGACAAGCGCGGCTACGGCGTGATCGCGCTCGGCCCCGACGAGGCGATCTGCGAGTACAAGGCGCCCCAGACGGCGCTCGAGGACGGCTCCCCGGTCTCGGAGATCGCCCGCTTCCGCGTCCCCGCCGGCTCCCCCCAAGTAGAGCGGGCGTAGTCCGGAGGTTTGTGACGTCTTGCTGCGTGGAACGTAGTACTTGGTGATGAGGCGCTGGATCGTTGCCGCTGTCTCGACTTTGGCCTTCGTGGCCTTGTTTGCGATTGCCAGAGGCGACGCGCCGGCGGGGCCCGACGAGCCGGTGAGCTCGACCCCGTCGCCGGGCCAGCCCTCCGGACCGAGCGCCGACTCCTGCAGCGCGACGACAGCGGCGGGGGAGAGGCGGCGCCAGCTGATCTTCGAAGTGACGCTGCAGCTTCGAGCCCTTCCAGGTGGTGGTCGATCCCGATCGCCGCATCCTTGCCGCGCGGCAGCGGGGAGAGGTGGAGGGGGAGATCCGCAGGGCGACCCCGGGCAGGAGATGCGCTGCGAGCTGGGCCCCGACGGCGACGTCCTCAGCTGTAGTGGCCGGGCGGAGAACGAAGCCACGATTCGCTCCCGGATGCAGGTCAGCGGCGATCGCTGCCGCACTCGCACCAGCTTCGAGATCACCGGCGGCGTCGACTGCGACGGCGACGAGGCGTGCATCGAGCTCGCGGTCATCGACGAGCGCACCGACAGGCGTCCGTCCGGCTGCTAGACGCCTGCTCAAGGATCGCCCCCAGGCGCCGATGGGTGGGTGATGTTCGACATCGACGCAGCGCTGCGCTACGTGGTCGAGCGCGAGGGCTCCGACCTGCACATCAAGGTGCCCTCGCCGCCGATCGCGCGCATCCATGGCGAGTTGGCCCCTGTAGACGGATCTGAGGTCCTGAACTCTGAGGACACCGAGTCCGCGCTCGCGCACCTGCTGCGGGACCTGCCGCCCCACCTGCATCAGGAGTTCAAGGAGGAAGGCGAGGTCGACTTCGCCTACGCCGTCCCCGGCCTCTCCCGCTTTCGCGTCAACGCGTTCCGCCAGCGCGGCGATGTCAGCATCGCCTGCCGCGCGATCCCGTTCCAGGTGCGGACCATCGACGACCTCGGGCTGCCCGAGGTGATCCGCAAGATCGCCGAGGAGCCGCGCGGGATCATCCTTCTCACCGGGACCACCGGGTCGGGGAAGTCCACCACCCTGGCGGCGATGATCGACCACATCAACTCGACCCGAGCGCGCCACGTCGTCACGCTCGAGGACCCGATCGAATACCTGCACCGCGACAAGCACTCGATCATCAACCAGCGCGAGGTGGGGTCGGACACGAAGAGCTTCGGTCGCGCGATGCGGCGGGTGTTGCGCCAGGACCCGGACGTGATCCTGATCGGGGAGATGCGTGACGAGGAGACCGTGCGGACGGCCCTCTCGGCCGCCGAGACCGGACATTTGGTGCTCTCGACGCTTCACACCCTGGACGCCTCGGAGACGATCAACCGGATCATCGATTTCTTCCCCCCGCACCTGCAGCAGCAGGCGCGGGTGATGCTGGCCTCGACGATGAGGGCGGCGGTGTCGCAGCGGCTGATTCCTCGCGCCGACCGGCCTGGCCGCGTCGCCGCCGCCGAGATCATGGTCGTCACCGGCCGGATCCAGGACCTGATCCTGAACCCGCAGGAGACGGGAAAGATCACAGAGGTGATCTCCGAGGGCGGCTACTACGGGATGCAGACCTTCGACCAGGCGCTGCTGAAGGCCGTCACCGCGGGCATCGTCGACGAGGGAGTGGCGATGCAGACGGCGTCGAGCCCGCACGACTTCAAGCTGATGCTCGCCGCTCAGGGTCGCCGCGCGAGTGGGATCGAGCAGCTCGACGAGCAGCCGCCGGAGGAGGACGATTCCCCCGCCCCGGCCGAGCCGGCGATCGCCGGCAGCGCTCACAACGGGGGTGCATCCACCCCGAGCATCGGGGGCCCTCCAAGCAGTGCAGCGCCGCCTTCGAGCGTTCCCCCAAGCCACTTCAGTTCGTAAAGCATTGCGCTAGACTCGCTGGTGCGGGCGCTGGGAGAGCCTCATGCAAATCGTCCCTCCCTGCTTGCCCGCGGTGACGAGATGGCCGACCTAGATTGCCCCGTCTGTCGAACTGCGGAGATCATCTCCGGGAAGTGGACTCTCCTCGTAATTCGCGACCTCGCGGATGAGAGTCGGCGCTTCTGCGAGCTCGAACGCTCGCTGGAGGGAATCAGCCCGCGGACCCTGTCGCTGCGCCTGCGCGCGCTCGAGGAGTACGGCGTGATCGAGCGCCAGACCTACCCCGAGGTCCCGCCTCGGGTCGAGTACGCGCTCACCGACAAGGGCCGGGCGCTGGTGCCGCTGATCGAGGACATGCGCAGCTACGGCCGTCAATGGCTCCCCAACGGCCGCCCAGAGAAGCCGCGAGAGCCCGCCAGCGCCGCGGCGTAGCTCTCCCGCCACACCGCCCCGCATACCCCCGTCCATGTCGGTGTGTGGGACGTTGTAGCCGTTTCTGCAATCCCGCTTGCACTGCAGGAGCGCGTCACGCACGGAAGAAACCGACCCTCATGCGCGATCTGGTCGCCAGAGAAGCATTGCGCGACCTCGCGGAGGAGGCCGGCGAGCGCTTCCGCGAGCAAGTCCGCTCCGGGCGCGAGATTCCCTATGAGGTCCGCGAGCCCGACGAGAACTCTCCCTTCTGCCACTACCAGCCGCTGACCGAGCGCTTCATCCACGATCAGGCACCGCTGGTCGCCTCGCTCAGCGCTTATGGCCCCGCGAAGTCGGCAATCGTCTCGGCCGAGCTCGCCACCCCGTACCTCGAGACGCTCGGGCTGGATACGTCCGTGGTGCCCGGGCGCCAGGCCGAAGACGCGCTGATCGCCTTCCTCTGCCGCCTGTGGCACGGCAGCACCGACTTCTCGCTCGAGCCGAGCAGGCTGGAGGCGGCGCTGAGCGAGTTCGAGCACTCCGAGGACCCCGGCGACTACGAGGTCGAGGTGGTCGTTCCGCTGATCGGCCTGCAGATGTCCGTCAGCCGCCTCGATCTGACGAGCGTCGCCGTTGCCCGCACCGACGTCGTCGAGGCGCCGCCCGAGGCCGGCGACAGCGCCGGCAGCGGCCGAGCGGAGTGGGAGCCGCAGTTCCTCGCTCACGCTCGGTGCTCGGTTGGCGACCTGGAAGCGCCAGAGGATTCAGACATCGTCTCGACCGCTCCGATCGCCGCACGCTTCCACCGTGCGATCACCGCGCTTCGCCTGTTCAAGCCGGGCGGAGTCGGGCTGGCGCCGCACGGCTACACGCGCACCGGCGGCGGCCGCTGGCGACGGATCGCCACCGGCGCCGGTCGCCCGCGCCCGGGCGGCTACCGTCTCGCCGACTCCGAGCTTGCCGAGCTTTCCGTCTTCGCCCGCGGCGCCGAGCGCCGACCCACCCGCGCGACCGCGCTCGGGCGTGCGATCTCCCGCTTCGAAGCCGGGCTGGAGCGAAGCGCCCCGCTCGAGGCGATGAACGACCATCTGCTGGCGCTGCGCTTCCTGCTCGAGGGCGACGGCCCGGCGATGACGGGAATGCCGATGCGGGTCGCGGCTCTTTGCGCCCCGCCCGAGGAACGTGACGCCGTCAAGCGCACGGTCGAGCGCGCCCTTGACCTCGAGCGTGAGCTGTGGAGCGGCGACCCCGCTCCCGGCGGCGACGAGCGCTCGCCGGTCGAGATCGCCGGCGAGATCGAGGACCTGCTCGAGGGCGATTCTTCGCGATGCCGTCCACGGCCATCTCGGCACCGACCTCCGCGCCGCCGCCGACGAGGTGCTTCTCGGCGACGGGCTGGCGGCCGGTGAAGGCGACGCGATGCATCGTGGCGGCACCGAGGAGTGGGAGCCGGGGACACCCGTCACCGATGTCGACGAGTTCGAGATCGAGGCTGTTGAGGAGCAGGTCGCCGAGCACTCGGAGATCAGGCGCGCCGAGCAGCCCGAGCGCGAGCAGCAACTCGAGCTCGACCGGCTGCACGAGCTCGAGCAGCCGCCGGACCCCACGCCTGAGCCGACTGAGTCACCCCGGCATGAGGATGGCTGGACGCCCTTCATCCCGACGTCGGAAGAGCCGCCTGAGGAGCCGGCCGAGCTCACAGCCGTGCCGCCACCGCCGGCCACCGGCGAGCCGTCCGATCGGGCCGAGACCATGAAGGAGACCGAGTCCCTGTGGCAAACAGAGGAGCCCATGGTGGATAGGAAGCAGGCGCAACAGAGCGATTGGCTGGCCGAGACCGGAATGCCGGATACCACGCTCAGCTTCCCTGAGCGCGGCCCGGCGATGCGGCTGCTCGACCACCGTCCCGAGGAGCGCGAGGCGATGCGCCAGCGCGTCTCGACGCTGTTCCCCGTCCCTGACACGGTCGACTGGTCGGTCGGGGAGCTCGACTACGACCGCAGCCAGGACGCGGTCGCGGACGAGTAACGACTCGCCCGTAGCTCAGCTCGCCGTCAGCGCCTCGCGCGCCGGCTCACCCTGGAACAGGTAGCGGTCGAGCTCCAGCAGCCCCGCGAGGTCGTGCACGTCCTCGTCGAGATAGGGCACGCAGATCACGCGACGCGCCTTCATCTCGGTCGCCAGGCGCTTGATGTTCTTCGCGTCCCGCACGGCTAGCGTGCGGTACTCGGAGAACGTGGTCAGCACCCGATCGGTGAGGCTTTCAGGGTCCGACCCGGGCTCCGCGTCTTCGCTCAAGGCCTCGGCGACCGCCTCCGCCAGGTGCTCGTCGGGCTTCGCCTCGGGCATCGGGTGCACCTTGTTCACGATCACTGCGCCGAACGGGAGCTTCGCCTCGACAAGCTTGCGGTGGAAGTACACGGCCTCCTCCGTCGGCTCTCCCTGCGGGCCGCAGACGACGAGGAAGGCCGTCTCCCTGCTTCCAAGCAGCTCGTTCACCCGCCGCGCCCTCTCGCGGAACCCCCCGGCCATTCCCGACATCGCCTGGAAGAACTCCTGCAGGTCCTCGAGCAGCTCCATCCCGGTCACTCGCTTCAGCACCGAGAGCCCCACCGAGGTGCCGCGGCCGAAGACCTTCATCCCGAACCCCGCCGGCTTCATGAACACCTGGAGGGCTCGTCCCTCGATGAACTGCGTCAGCCGCCGCGGGGCGTCGAGGAAGTCGAGCGCGTTGCGGCTCGGCGGCGTGTCGAGCACGAGAAGGTCGTAGCGGCCCTCGGCGTGGATCTCGAACAGCTTCTCCATCGCCATGTACTCCTGCGAGCCGGCCAGCGCGTTCGAGATCTGCTCGTAGATCCGGTTCTGGAGGATGCGATCGCGGGTCTCCGCGTCGGGGGCGTGATTTCGAACCACGTCGTCGAAGGTCGCCTTCGCGTCGAGCTGCATCGCCCACAGCTCGCCGCCGCCCGTGTCCACGCCGAGCTCGGAGAACAGGGCCGGGTCGACCTGCTGCTCGACGTTGCCCAGCTCCGGCAGCCCGAGCGAATCCGCGAGCCGCTTCGCCGGGTCGATGGTCAACACCGCAACCTTGTGGCCCCGCGCCGCCATCCCGGCCGCTATCGCCGCAGAGGTCGTTGTCTTGCCGACGCCCCCGGAGCCTGCGCAGATGCAGACCTTCTTCCGCTCGAGGACCGCCTCGACGCTGGGCTGGCCGGCGGTATTCATTCGAGCAACTCCGCCATCTCCTCGATCTCCGCAAGCCCCAGATCGGGCTTGAAGACGAACGGGAGCGTGCTCACCGGCGCCGTCACCAGCTCGCGCAGCCGCGCCAGCTGCCGGCGCTGCACGCCCGCGCGGCGATGCTGCCCGATCGAGGCCCGGATCGCGGCCAGGGCCTCGTTGCCGTTCGATCCGTTGCCTGACAGCCCCCGCTCGGCGTCGAGCAGCCGTTCCGCCTCGGCGTCCGAGAAGCGCTCGGGATAGAGGCCGTTCATGAACACGTGATCGACCGAGACGCCGATCTCCTCGCCGAGCTCCTCCTCCAGCATCGCCGACTCGTTCACGGGCATCTCCTCGGGCAGGGCGACGATCGCGACTCCGGTCTTGCGGTGGTTGCAGATGAACGTGTCGAGGGTCTCGGCCTGCGCGCGGATCGGTCCCACGCGGGCGATGCGCGCAAAGGTGCGTGGCGTCTGCAGGAAGCCGATTCCGTGGCCGGTGGCGGGTGCGTCGACCACCACCAGGTCGTACTTGTGTCCGTCCTTCACCTTTCGGTTCGGCTGGGCCAGCTCCCAGATCTTCCCGATCGTCACCAGCTCCTTCAACCCCGGCGTCGCCGCGGCCAGGTAGGTGAAGATCTTGGAGCGGAACAGCATGTCGCGCATCGCCTTCACCTTCAGTTGCAGCAGGACGTACTCGCGCATCGCCTCGTCGGGGTCGATCGACATCGCCCACAGGTTCTCCTCGACCTCGACCTCGTGAAAGCCGATCTCGGCCTTGTGGAGGACCTTCGAGGTGTGCTCCTGGGCGGCCACCTCGCAGACGATCGTGCGCTTTCCCCGGCGCGCGGCGGCGAGACCGATCGCGATCGCGACGGTCGACTTGCCGACCCCGCCCTTGCCGGTGACGAAGACGAGACGCTTCTTCAGCAGGTCAGGCACAGGCGCGATTCTTCCAGTTAGCGTGCACGAGGCCGCCACATGCCGGATTGCACCCGGGCTGCCAAGCGCAGCGCGCGGAAGGAAACCTGCCTACTCGTGCGAATACACGCGAGCAATGGGTCTCTTCAATCGAACCCGCGACCCCAAGCCTGCGCCCGAGCGTGATCGCCCGGTGTCGCCGGTTGCGGAGGAGCCGAAGCCAATGACCGCCGATACCACCCCGCCCGAGCAGCCGAGCACCAACGGGAGCGATGCGTCCCTGAGTCCCCCCGAGCCCGACGCGACGGAGATCAAGCTCGAGAAGCTCGAGGAGGAGCCGATCGAGAAGGTCTTGGAGCGGGTCGAGAAGGTCAAGGAGAAGACGCGGGTCAAGGAGAAGACGCAGAAGACGCAGGAGAACCCGTCGGTGTCTGTCAAGGCCGAGCCTGAGCCCGCGCCGCAGCTCTCCGACGATGACCGGATCAGCTTCGAGGACGCGCTCGCGCCGGTGCGAAAGGGCGTCCCGATGGGTGCCGAGGACCCGGGCGAGCCGGAGACCGCCCGCGCCAAGGTGATCTCGTTCGCTAACCAGAAGGGCGGGGTCGCAAAGACGACGACGACCCTGAACCTGGCGGTCGCGTTCGCCGAGTCCGGGCACGACGTGCTCTGCATCGACCTCGACCCGCAGGGGAACCTGACCATGAGCCAGGGCATCGACCCCGACAAGGTGGAGCGCTCGATGTACGACGTCCTCGTGGAGAAGATGCCGATCCGCGAGATCATCCAGACGCGGGAGATCGATATCGCCGTTTCGTCGATCGACCTTGCCGGCGCCGAGATCGCGATGAGCGCGATGATCGGGCGCGAGCGCTCACTCGAGAAGGCGCTGAAGCCGATAAAGGACGACTACGACTTCATCTGCATCGACACGCCACCGAGCCTCGGGCTGCTGACCATCAACGCGCTCACGGCCTCGGACAAGGTGATCGTGCCGGTGCAATGCGAGTACCTCTCGATGCGCGGGCTGGTGCAGCTGCAGAACACGCTGGAGATGATCCGGGAGAACTTGAACCCGGACGTCGACATCGAGGGCATCCTGCCGACAATGCTCGATTCGCGCACAGTGCACGCGAAGGAGGCGGTCGAGATCCTCGAGGAGAACTTCGGAGAGCTGGTCTTCAAGTCCCGGATCCGAAAAGCCGTCAAATTCGCCGAGGCGCCGGTGAGGGGCAGCTCCGTCCTGAAGTACGATCCGAACAGCAATGCCGCCCGTTACTACCGCGAGCTTGCCGAAGAGGTACTGACAAATGGCTCGTCGTAACAAGCGCGCCAGCATGCGCGAGGGTCCCCTCGCAGACCTGTTCCGCTCCACCAGCCGCTCCGAGGACGAGCCCGCGGAGGACGACGTGCCCAAACGTGGCGCGGAGGACCCGCCGACGCAGGACTTCCGCCCGGTCGGCGCAACCGACTACGAAACCGAGGTCCTGAGCCCCGGCGACGTCCCCGGCGAGCCGGCCTCCGATTCGGCCCCGGCGGTCTTCGACATCGAGGAGGAGGAACCGGCGCCGACTCGGATCGCTGAAACCCGTCCGCCGTCCGATCCGGCTGCGCTCGATCCTCCGGTGCGAGATGACGTCAGCGTCTACCGGCGCGAGGAGTCCGAGACCACGGTCGTGCCGACCCCGACCGAGCCCCGCCCCGAGCCCAGGGAGCGGTTGAGGACGATCTTCAGCGACGGCCCTGACGAGCCCGAAGGGCCCCGCTACGGCCGCGACGAGGGCGCTCAGCGCCCGCGGGTGAATCCGACGGTCCACACCCCGGTGATCCGCGTCGTGGGCGTCGGCGGGGCGGGCGTGAACGCGGTCAACAGGATGGTCGAGGCGCACATTCCCGGAGTCGAGTTCCTTGCCGTGAATACCGACCTGCAGTCGTTGCAGCAGACGATGGCCGACGTCACCGTCCACATCGGCGCCGGTCTGACGCGCGGCCTGGGCTCGGGGTCGGACCCCAAGATCGGCTTTCAGGCCGCTTTCGAGGAGCAGGACCGGATCAAGCGACTGCTGAAGGGCGCGGACCTCGTCTTCATCACCGCGGGAACGGGTGGCGGCACCGGCACCGGCGCCGCCCCGGTCCTGGCGAGGCTGGCGCGGGAGAACGGCGCCCTCACCGTCGGGATCGTCACCAGGCCGTTCAGCTTCGAGGGCACGCTGCGCGCAAAGCAGGCTGACGCCGGGGTGGCGGCGCTGGCCGACGAGGTCGACACCCTGATCGTGATCCCAAACGAGAGGCTGCTCAGCGTCCTCGCGCGCAACACGACGATGGTCGAGGCATTCCGTGTCGCCGACGACGTCCTCCGCCAGGGTGTGCAGGGGATCTCGGAGCTGGTGACGCTCCCCGGCCTGATCAACCTCGACTTCGCCGATGTCCGCACGACCATGCGAGACGCCGGCCAGGCGCTGCTTGGGATCGGCATGGGGTCAGGTGACAACCGGGCCATCTACGCGGCGGAGCGGGCGGTGTCGTCACCGCTGCTCGAGACGTCGGTCGAGGGCGCGCGCTCGATCCTGCTGTCGATCACCGGCGGACCGGACCTCTCTCTGGTCGAGGTCTCCGAGGCCGCCCGCGTCGTCCAGGAGGCGGCGCACCCCGACGCCAACATCATCTTCGGAGCAAACATCGACGAGGACCTGACCGAGCAGGTCTGGGTGACCGTTATCGCCACCCGGTTCGACGCCCACGGCCGCCGCCAGGACGGAACCTCTCGCGGCCTCCAGCGCGATGTCGTCAGGCCATCGGCGCGCAAGACGCGCGATCGCGAGCCCGGAGCCGGCACCCCGAGCCTCGAGGGACGCCCGCGCGACATGGCGATCGACGTTCCCGAGTTCCTCCCCGGCAAGTAAGAGCCGCAGCCCGGCGTAGGCTGGCGCCATGAGCTCGCGTGGAGCAGTGGCGGCGGGGCATCCGCTGACCGCGGAGGCCGGCGCGGGGGTGCTGCGGGAGGGAGGCAACGCCGTTGACGCCGCTGTAGCGGCGGTGATGACCTCGTTCGCAACCGAGAGCCCGCTCACGGGTCTCGGCGCGGGCGGGTACATGCTCGTCCACCTGCCTGAGGAGGGGATCGACGCGCTGATCGACTTCTTCGTCGAGACGCCGGGCCGCGGCGGCGCCGAGCGAAGCTCGGAGCTGGTGCCGATCCCGGTCTACTTCACCGCCGGCACCGAGCCGCAGGTGTTTCACATCGGCGCCGCCTCCTGCGGCGTGCCCGGAACTCCGGCGGGCCTGGAGCGGGCACTGGAGCAGTTCGGAACGATGCCGATCTCGAAGCTGGTCGGCCCCGCGGTCGGGGCCGCCCGCGAGGGGGTCGAGGTGACCGCGCGGCAGGCGTATTTCTTCAAGATCCTGGCGCCGATCCTCACGCACACCGAAGAGGGTGCGGCTCTGTATGCGCCCGATGGCGAGATCCTCGGGGAGGGAGACACGTTCACCTTCGGGGAGCTGGCCGAGGGGCTGGAGCGCTTCGCGGCCGAGGGGTCTGCTCCGTTCTATCGCGGGAATGTGGCCAGTGCGATCGTGAGCTGGGTGCTCGAGCGCGGCGGGACGCTCACCGCCGAGGACATGGCCGCCTACGAGCCGATCCTGCGCGAGCCCGTGCGCGCCCGCTTCCACGGCCACCAGGTGCTGACGAATCCGCCGCCTTCGCCCGGAGGCGTGCTGATCGCCTACGCGCTGGAGTTCCTCGACCGCCGAGGCGCGTGCGAGGTGGAGGACATCGCCGCGGCGATGGATGCCGCCCAGTCCGCGCGAACGGTGGAGTTTCTCGCCGGGCTCTACGAGGAGGGCTTCGCCGAGCGCTTCCTTGCGGCCAACCGCCTCGGTTCCACCACCCACATCACGGCGGTGGATGCCGCCGGCCGCTGTGCCAGCGTCACCTGCTCGAACGGCACCGGCTCGGGGTTGATCGTCCCGGGCACCGGCGTCCACGTCAACAACATGCTCGGCGAGGAGGACCTGAACCCGCTCGGGTTCCACCGGCACCCTCCGGGAGTGCGGCTCCCGTCGATGATGTCCCCGACCATGATCCTCGACGACGACGGTCGCCTCGTCGCCGGCCTCGGCAGCGGCGGCTCCAACCGCATCCGTTCCGCGATCCTGCAGGTGATCATCAGGATGCTCGACGAGGGGCTGGTGGCCGAAGAGGCGGTCGAGGCCGCGCGCATGCACCTCGAAGGACGGACGTTGAACGCCGAGCCCGGGATTCATGAGCCCGCGCTCGAACGCCTCGCCGATAGCTACGAGGTCGTTCGCTGGCCCGATCGCAACGTCTTCTTCGGTGGCGTCCACGCGGTCACCCGCGACCCCGCGACCGGCGAGCTCAGCGGCGGCGGCGACCCCCGCCGCGGCGGGGCGGTGGCTTACGCCTGAAGGGGCATCCGGTCCGGTGGGTCCGTCTTGCCGGTACCAGAGCGGGACGGCCGGTCCATTCCGGGACGAGCTGGTGTCATTAGTGGTGATGAGCCCGACCGGACAAGCCGATGCGTGGTGCCCTTGCCGGGCGACGCGCTAAGCCAGGCCACGCTCGCGCGGGCGCGAGCCGGCGACGAGGACGCGTTTCGCCAGCTCACAGAGCCATACCGGCGCGAGCTGCAGCTGCACTGCTACCGCATCGTCGGCTCGGTGCAGGACGCCGAGGACCTCGTGCAGGAGACGTTGCTGGCGGCCTGGCGGAGCCTCGAGTCGTTCGAGGGCCGCGCATCGGTGCGCGCCTGGCTGTACCGGATCGCGACCAACCGCTGCCTGAACGCGCTGCGGGCCAGCTCGCGCCGTCCAAGGGAGGCCCCAGCCATGCAGCATGAACGCACCCCTGAGCCCACAGGCCGGTTCGAGCCGATCTGGCTCGAGCCCTACCCCGACGTCCTGCTCGCAGACATCCCCGAGGAGGCGGGGCCGGAAGCGCGCTACGAGGCCAGGGAGTCGATCGAGCTGGCGTTCATCGTGGCCCTCCAGCAGCTGCCGCCCGGCCAGCGGGCGGCGCTCGTGCTGCGCGACGTGCTTGGCTTCCGCACCGCCGAGGCCGCCGAGATGCTGGACACGAGCGAGGCCTCAGTCAAGAACGCCCTGCAACGGGCCCGGGCGACGCTGCGAGAAGGGCTGCCGGCCGCGGATCGCGAGCGGGCTCCGCGGCCGAATTCGGCGATCGAGCGCCAGATCGTCGGGCGTTTTGCCGATGCCGTCGAACGGGGGGACATCGGCGAGATCGTGGCCCTGCTCACCGACGACGCCCTGCTCACAATGCCGCCCCTGCCGCTCGAGTACCAGGGACACGAGGCAATCGGCGCCTTCCTGCGCTACCGAGAGAAGCTCCGCGGCTCGCCGCTGCGCGTCGTGCCCACCCGGGCCAACACCCAGCCGGCGTTCGGCTGCTACCTGCCGGACGCGCACGCGGCGATCGCCCGCCCCTACGGACTGATCGTGCTGACGCTCGAACGGGACGCGGTCGCCGGGATCACCTGGTTCGCCGACACCGCCGTCTTCCGGCATTTCGGGCTCCCGCGGACGCTTCGTCCATGACGAGCGGTCCGTTTTTTCCGCGGACGGTGTCTCAACCAATAACGACAGGCGAAAGACCACAAAGGAGATCGAAAGATGCAAACGCCCCCGATCGTGTCCACGCAGGAGTGGAAGGCCGCGCGCGAGGAAATGCTCGTGAAGGAGAAGGAACTGACCCACGCCCGCGACGCCTTGGCCGCAGAACGCCGCCGGATGCCCTGGCTCGCCGTCGAGCAGGAATATGAGTTCGAGGGCCCGAACGGCCTCGCGAGCCTGGTCGATCTGTTCGAGGGACGCCGCCAGCTGATCGTCTACCGCTTCTTCTTCGAGCCGGGCGTCCACGGCTGGCCCGAGGGCGGGTGCCCCGGCTGCTCGTGGATCGCCGATCAGATCACCCACCCCGCCCATCTGAACGCTCGCGACACCACGATCGCGATCGTCTCGCGTGCCCCGCAGCCGGACATCGAGCGCTGGAAGGCGCGGATGGGCTGGGAAGTGATCCCCTGGTACACGCTGACCGACGACTTCGACGCCGACTTCGACGTCGGCGAGTGGCACGGAACCAATGTCTTCTACCGCGACGACGACGATGGGATCTTCCGCACGTACTTCGTCGACGGCCGCGGCGACGAGGCGCTGGGCGGCCTCTGGGCCTACCTCGACATCACCGCGCTCGGACGCCAGGAGGATTGGGAGGACTCGCCCGAGGGCTACCCGCAGAGCCCGGCCAACGTGTGGATCAGGCGCCACGACGAGTACGACGCGCCAGCCGGCTCGGAGGCTGCCGAAGCGATGGCCGTCCAGGTCGAGCGTGGCCGCGCCGCGGGGCAAACGAAGAGCTCGGGCTAAGGGAGCCGAAAATGGGAACGATCGTCATCAGCGAGAACGTCTCGCTCGACGGGGTTATCGAGGACCCGGCCGGTGCGGAAGGCTTCGGGCGCGGCGGCTGGGTCGGTCGTGTCGGCGACCGGGGTCGCGAAGGGGCGGCAAAGGTCCTGCTCGACGAGGCGCTGGGCGCCGAGGCCCAGCTGTTCGGTCGGCGAACCTACGAGTTCCTCGCCGCGCGGTGGCCATCACGGAGCGGCGAGTTGGCGGACAGGTTGAACGGCATGCCCAAGTACGTCGTCTCCTCCACCCTCGAGGATCCCGACTGGAGCAACTCGACGGTACTGAAGGGCGACGTGGTGAACGAGGTCTCAAAGCTGAAGCAGGATCTGGACGGGGAAATCATCGTCCCCGGCAGCATCCAGCTCGCGCGGACGCTGATCGAGCACGACCTGGTCGATGAGCTGCGGCTGATGATCTACCCGGTCGTGCTCGGGGCCGGCGAGCGCCTCTTCGCCGAGACCAGCGACCAGAAGCCCGTGCGCCTCGTCGAGACCCGCACCGTCGACGACCTCGCCCTCCTCATCTACGAGCCCGTCCGAGACGCGTAGCGGGGTGGGCCGTCAACCATAGCCCGCGCTGAGCGGGACCTCGATCTCTGTGAGCGCAGCAGGGCGCCGGCGGCCAGCCCGAGGCCAACCGCGATCACCAGCGCGAGATCCGGGAAGAAAAGGGCGCCGGAGCGGAGCTTCAGGCGCTCTGCGCGAACTCTCCGAGCGGGCTCGGATGGCTGGGTTCATAGAGGCCGATTTCGCCCGCACCTGGGATCTTGAATTGAGCGATCCGGCCCCAGCCCTCGTCCTCGATCGGCGATACGAACTCGACGCCCTTGCCCTTGAGTTCCTGGACGGTCTGTTCGATGTCGTGGCACATGAAGAACAGGACGTGATGCCCCGGTCCGCGGCCCCAGCCCGACCCGGGGTGGACAGCGATCTCACCCGGCGGTAGGGCGAAGATCAGCCAGCCATCGCCCGCATCGACTCCCTCGAACCCCAACACGTCGCGAATGAACGTCCGGGCTCTCTCGGCGTCCTCGGCGAAGATGATCGTGTGCGCCCCGGCGATCATGCCGCGATCGTAACGCTGGAGATGGCGACGGCGAGCGAATCAGGTTTCGCGCTTCAGCTTCCGCCGGTCGACTCTCGACTCAATCAGGGCCAGCAGCTTCGTCGTCGTGCTCCAACTGCGGATGGTCATGTTCTGGTACTCGGGCAGCGAGGCGACCTTGTTCAGCCGGCTGCTCGTGGCCTTCGCGGCGAGCCGCGAGAAGTAGAGGACGCCCTTGCCCGGCCAGGCGCGGTCGACGCCCTCCCGGATCTCGACCACGCCAAACGCCTTCTTTGCGGTCAGCGGCTTCCGCACGAAGACCACGTCCCACAGGTGCGAGTCCCCGCCGAACCCGCGGGGGGCGCTCTCGACCACGTCCTTCAGGTGTGCCTCGGTCAGCAGCACGACCTTCAACTCGATGCCGAAGCCCTGGGTCAGCTCCGACTCGATCCGGGCCGCCAGCTCCTCGCGCCTCTGCCTCGGAGCCCGGAACAGCACGTTCCCGCTCGCGATGTAGGTCGCGACGTCGGCGAACCCCATCGACTCGACCGCCGCGCGTAGGTCGGCCATCTTCACGACGTTCTTGCCACCGACGTTGATCCCGCGCAGCAAAGCGAGGTATTGCAAGGCCATCGGCGGCCGTTGTCTATCACGGCATGCAGCTTGGGCATGCCCAGCCGGGTTGTTTCACGGACAATCGTGCCGTGGCGATCGATTTCGAGGCTGAGGGGCTGCTCGAGGGCACCGCGGGCAAGGCACGCGAGGGGCGCTTGAGGCTGCTCCAGGAGCTGGCCGATGGAGGCGTCTCGCTGCAGGAGCTGCGCTGCGCCGTCGAGGAGCAGCGCCTGGCGCTGCTGCCGGTCGAGCGCGAGCTCGAGGGGGGCGGGCCCCGCCACACCCTCGCTGAGGTGGCCGAGCTCGGCGGGCTCGACCGCGACTTCCTCGAGCGCCAGTTTCGCGCCAACGGGGTCTCGGTCCCGGAAGCCGAGGAGGCGGCTTTCACGGATGCCGACGTCGACGCCGCGCAAAGGCTTGCGGCGTTGCGGGCGGCCGGCATGCCAGACGAGCAGATCCACGAGATCGGCCGCGTGCTCGGGATGTCGATGTCAACGCTGGCGGCGGCGACCCGGCGCTCGGTCGTGCAGTCGTTCCTCCAGCCGGGCGACACCGAATACGACTTGGGACGGCGGCTGGCAGAGGTCGCGCGAGGAATGACGCCGGTGATGGCCGAGTCGCTCGCGTACCTGTACCGGCTTCACCTCCGCGACCAGATCCGGCGCGACCTGGTCACCGACGAAGCGCTCGAGTTCGGGCGCTCGGTTGGAGCTGAGGAGATCTGCGTCTGCTTCGCGGATCTCGTCGGGTTCACCAAGCTCGGCGAACGGGTGGCGCCCGAGGAGCTTGGGGCGATCACCGGCCGCCTGACCGAGCTGGCCACCGACGTCGCCCACACCCCGGTGCGGCTGGTGAAGATGCTCGGGGACGCGGCGATGCTGGTGGCCCGCCAGAACGAGCCACTACTCGACGCGGCCCTGGAGCTCGTTGCAACCGCCGACGCCGAGGAGGGCTTCCCGCAGCTTCGGGTCGGCGTCGGCAGCGGCCCGGCGCTGCCGCGGGCGGGGGACTGGTACGGACATCCGGTCAACCTCGCCAGCCGGATAACGGACATCGCGAGGCCGGGCAGCGTCCTGTGCGACGAGCAGACGATGGAGAGCGCGGCCGACGGCTACACCTGGTCGTTCGCCGGCGCCCGGAGGGTGAAGGGGGTGCGGGGTGAGGTGAAGCTGTATCGCTGCCGTCAGATCGCCGACAGCACCTCTGCCGCTGCGCGCTCTCCGGATTGAACGGCGCCGTCCATGTAGCCGCACCATTTGGTCGCGGTTTCGGTGCCCGCCCAGTGCAAGGGGCCGACCGGCTCGCGCAACGCGGCGCCGACCGCGGTCCAGCCGCCTGTGGCGAAATTCGCAACGGGGCCGCCGCCGCTCCACTGCTCCGCCGACCAGTCCTGCTCGATGTACTGCTCGGCTGCGCGCGCCTTGGGCCCGAACAGAGCCTCGAAGCAGCCGAGCGCGGCCTGGCGGCGCTCGGACTTTCCGAGTTTCGCGAACTCGCGCGCGTCACGGCCGCCTACAAAGCCGACCAGGACGCCTGGCGAGCCCTCGGGAGGCGAGTTGTCGAATGTCGCGACGACCGGTCCCTGCTCGTTCACCCCTTCACCCGAAAGCCCATCGTCCCGCCAGAATGGCCGCTCATAGACCGCGGTCGTCTTCACCATTGAGCCGGGCGGCATTCGCTGCGAGATCTGCTTGCGATCTGGTGGCAGGTCGGGCGCGAACTCAATCCCGGCGGCGAGCGCGGGTGGCACGGCGATGATCGCTCGCCGGCAGCGCGCCTCGACGCCACCGCCGGCATGAACCACCACGCCGTCGGCTCGGTGCTCAATGCGGCGAACCGGTGCGCTCAGCAGGACCCGATCTCCCAGCTCCTCCGCGGCGCGAATCGAGACCAGCTGCGAGCCGCCGACGAAGCGGTCTTGCTGCGCGCCGCCTTCCACGTCCGCGATCAGCTCGAAGCTGCCCCCCGCGCGCAAGTAGAAGCCGACATGGAGCATCGACAGCTCCTCCGGCTCGGCCCCCCAGATCGTGCGCACGGCGATTCGCATCAGGCGCTTCGCCGTCGAGCTCCACATCGTGCGATCGACCCAAGCGCCGAGACTGACGGCGTCGAGCTTGGCTGCGTCCGTGGTTTCCCAGGGCGCGTGTGGGTCGATGTCCCGCGATAGCCGGTTCAGCTTGCGGAGCGCGCGTGCCACGTCGATCAGGGCCAGTGGGTTGAGGCGAGGAATCGTCCCGGAGTACTGGCGGCTGCGATCATCGATGCGCAGCACGTTTGCCCCCTCGGCGTAGGTCGGAAAAGTCTCGACGCCAAGGTCGCCCGCCAGAGCGGCGATCCGGTCCTGCGTCGGCCCGACCCACTGGCCGCCGATCTCGACCACCTTCCCGTCGCCGATGTCAGCGTTCAGCGTCCGCCCGCCGACTCGGTCGCGGGCTTCGAGGACGATGGGCTCTCGCCCCGCGGCGACGATGGCGCGCGCGGCAGTGAGCCCGGCCAGGCCGGCACCGACCACGGCGACATCGGCTTCGAGGGAGCGCACATCGGCAGTCTCGCCGAAATTCCCGGGCGACCGGACCGGTTAAGCGCGCTTAAGCCGCTCCTGGGAGCCTCTTCCCGTGGCTCTACTGGCTGTGTTCGCTTTCATCGCCGGTGCCGGCACGGCGCTCTCGCCGTGCGTGCTGCCGATCCTGCCGGCGGTGCTGTCCGCCGGAGTGACCGGTGGGCGCAAGCGACCTCTGGGGGTGGTGATCGGGCTCGCGGCAACGTTCACGTTTGCGATTGTCGGCCTGGTCTACGTGATCGATGCCCTCGGACTTCCCGACGATCTCGTTCGCACGATCGCGATTGTCGTCCTGCTCGTTTTCGGGATCACCTTGATCGTCCCGCCGCTCGCCGACCGGATCGAGGCCTGGATAAGCCGGATCGTGCCCGCCACCCAAAACCGCCGAGGGGACGGCTTCGGGACGGGGCTGCTGGTCGGCGCCAGCCTCGGGATCGTGTACGCGCCCTGCGCCGGGCCGATTCTCGCCGGCGTCGTCACCGCCTCGGCGGCCCAGGACTTCACCGCCGGCAAGCTGGTGGTCGCGCTCGCCTACGCAGCCGGATCGGCGCTCGTCATCTACGCGCTGATCCTCGGCGGGCGCAAGCTGGCCGACCGCCTGAAGCCGGTGCAGGCGCGAATCCAGGTCGCGCTCGGGGTCGTGATGGTCGCGGTGGCGGTGGCGATGCTCGCCGACCTCGACCTTCGCTTTCAGCGCTCGATCGCCGAGAACCTGCCGGCCTTCCTTCGCAACCCCGCCGCCCCGCTCGAGGAGTCCGTGGTGGTCAGCGAGCGACTCGACGAGATCTCGGCTAGCCCTCATGGCGGCGCCACCGAGGGGGGAGCGGCGGAAGCCGAGCAAGGGATCGAGCTTCCGGTGCTCGGGCCCGCTCCCGAGATCGTGCCCGGCGGCGAGTGGTTCAACTCCGAGCCGTTCAGCTTCGCCGACCAGCGCGCCGAAGGTCGGGTGACGTTGATCGACTTCTGGACCTACACCTGCATCAACTGCATCCGCACGCTTCCCTACCTGCGGGCGTGGCACGAGGAATACGCCGACGACGGCCTGACGATCCTCGGCGTCCACACCCCGGAGTTCGCCTTCGAGCGCGACGCCGGCAACGTCGAGGGAGCGATCTCCGACTACGACATTTCCTATCCGGTCGTGCAGGACAACGACTACGGCACCTGGGACGCGTTCGGCAACCAGTACTGGCCGGCGAAGTACCTGATCGACGCCGACGGCTACGTCCGCTACGCGCACTTCGGCGAGGGCGAATACGAGGCAACCGAGCTGGCGATCCGCTCACTGCTCGCGGAGGCGGGCAACACCGAGCTCGGCCCGCAAGCGCAGGCAAGCGCCGAGAGCGCCGACCCGGGCACGCGCACCCCCGAGACCTACTTCGGCTCGCTGCGCGCGGCGGGATTCGTCAACGGGCCGATCGTCCCAGGCGTGAAGGATTTCGGCGAGCTGGACCCGGACGCCCTCGGCCTGAACCAGTTCGCCTACTCGGGCACCTGGGAGATCACCGGCGAGCACGCGACGGCCGTCGACGGCGCCGCCATCAGCCTCAACTTCCAGGCGCGGCGTGTCTTCTGCGTGATGGGCGCGAAGGGCAGTCGCGACGTGACGGTGCTCTTGGATGGCGAGCCGATCCCCGACGAGGTCGCCGGCGAGGACGTCCGGGCGGGCGCCGCCACGGTCTCCGACCAGCGGTTGTACCGGCTCGTGGAGCTGCCCGACGCCGGCCGGCACACGCTGACGCTGGAGTTCGCGCCGGGGGTTTCCGGCTACGCGTTCACATTCGGGTAGGTCGCCCGCTACCCAGGCTTGCGCGCCGACAGCACCAGGTTGTAGAACAGCGCCGGTGGCAGGCGCGGTTCCAGCACCGCTCGGTCCAGGCGCTGGAGCGTGATGTAGCTGCGGAAGGCGAAGCTTCGCCAGCGCATCGGGACGCTGTTGGGCTCGGCGGTCGCCTCCAGGGATCGAAGCCACCACCCGTAGGCGTTGGCGAGCAGCTCCTCGCCGCGCAGCCTGACCCCGGCGAACCCGGCCACCTCGAGCATCTCGCGCAGCCTCGCCGGCGCGAAGGCGTGGACATCCACCTCCGACTCGTGCTGGTGTCCATCGGCGGCGTCGGCCGGATCCAGCTTCAGCGCCGTTGCTCCCACCGCGGCACGCCACAGGGGCGCGATTGCCAGCGCGGTCTGTTTCGGCACCGAGGCGAGCAGGTCGCCGTAGCTGGAGGGCTCGCCGCAAAATGCGATCGCGCCGCCCGGCCGCAGCACGCGCTTGAACTCCGCCAGCGCCCGCGGCAGGTTCGGGATGTGGTGCAGGACGGCGTGGCCGAAGACGAGGTCGAAGCTCTCATCCGCGAACGGGAGCTCCTCGGCGTCGGTGCAGACCGTGTCCGCCTCGATTCCCAGGCGCTCGGCCGTCGCTTGTAGCTGCTCGAGCATCCCCGGCGAGATGTCCGTCGAGATCAGGCTCTCGAAGAGGCCGAGCCGGAGCAGGTTGAGGCCGAAGTAGCCGGTGCCGGCGCCGACCTCGAGCGCGTCCTCCAGCCCGTCCGGCCAGTCGCCGAGAGCCATCGTCATCTTCGCCCGAACCTGGTCGTGGCCGACGCCGCCGAAGTCGATCCCCCACTTGGAGTCGTACTCGGCAGCGGCCGCGTCGTGGTAGAGGACGTTTGCCTCCCTGATCCGCTCGGGCGCTTCCCCGGGCCGTGCGGGCATCGCGCGGGAGGATACGTTCAACGCTGTGAAACACGTCCAGCAAGGCCAACCGGTCGGCGTTCCTCCGCTCGAGTTGACGGGCGAGCGCACGCTCCCCGACGTCCCCGAGGAGAACTACTGGTATCGGCGCCACCTCGCCGTCTACGAGTGGATCGCGGCGCGCTGCGCCGGGAAGCGGGTGGTGGACCTCGCCTGCGGGGAGGGCTACGGCTCGGACGTGCTCGCCGCGCGAGCCGCTGACGTGATCGGCGTCGATGCCAACCCCGAGGCGTACGAGCACGCCTCACTGCGCTACCGGCATGCGAACCTGAGATTTCGGCGCGCGCTGGTCGAGGAGTTCGACGAGCCCCGTGATGCGATCGTCTTCCTCCAGACGATCGAGCACGTAGAGGAGCCAGGGCGGCTGCTGGACGGATTCGCGCGCGCGGCGCCGGTCAGCTACGTCTCGACTCCCAACAGGCTGACGCTCGCGCCCCCGGGCGCAGAGAAGTCCGACAACCCCTGGCACCTGCGCGAGTACACGCTCGAGGAGTACCGGGCGCTGCTGGAGCCGGCTTTCAGCCGGGTCGAGATCCTCGGCGTCTTCCACGCCCGCCGCCTGCGCGCGCACGAGATCGCGCTGAAGCTGGGCTGGGACAGGATCCACCCCGCGCTCGGATTGACGAGGCCGTTCTACGACCGCTTCGTGCCGGCGATCACGGCGGCCGACTTCCGCCTCTCCGACCGGAGCCTGGATCGAGCCCTCGACTTCCTCGCGATCTGCCATGTCTGAGCCCGGAGATGCGGGCGAGTGGCGGGCGACCTGGCCATCGTGTTGCACTCGCACATGCCTTACGTCGAGGGCTTCGGCACCTATCCCTTCGGCGAGGAGTGGCTGTTCGACGCCGTCGCCCGCTCCTACGTTCCCGTCCTCGATGTCGCGCACTCGCTGACGATGACGGTGACTCCGGTGCTCGCCGACCAGCTCGAGGCCGACGGCGTCGGCGGGCGCCTGCGCGAGTTCGTCCGCTCCTTCCGGCTCGGAAGCGCCCAGGGCGACGCCGATGCGCTCGAGGGGCCGCTTCGCGGCGCGGCGCTCGCGGAGGCCGACCGCTACCGGGGCGTGCTCGAGCGGCTCGATGCCGTCGACGACCCGCTCGAGCTCTTCAAAACGGCGGCCCGCGAGCGCGATGTCGCGCTGATCCCTTCGTGCGCCACCCACGCGGTGATGCCGCTGATCGCTACCGCGCCGGGGCGCCGCCTGCAGATCGACGCCGGCCTCCGCTCCCACAGGCGCAGGTTCGGCCCCGCGACCGGGTTCTGGCTTCCGGAGTGCGCGTACGAGCCCGGCTTGGAGGCTTTGCTTGCCGAAGCCGGGCTTGAGTTCTTCTGCCTCGATCAGAGCCGCTACGAAGCCGGGCTCGAAGCGCTGGTGCCCGCGCAGGCAGGGGACGGCCTCGTCGCCTTCACGATCCACTGGCCGACGATCGAGCTCGTATGGGGGCAGAGGGGGTATCCGTCACACCCCGCCTATCAGGAGTACCACCGCCAGTCGCTGGCGGGAATCAGGTTGTGGGCGGTCGGCGGCGACGCGTACGACCCGGAGGCGGCCGCGCAGACCGCCCGCCGGCACGCGGTGGAGTTCGTGGACCGGGTGGAGGAGGCATTGAGCGCATTCGCCGGCGGGCGCGGCCGTCCCGGGCTGGTGGTGTTCGCGATCGACACCGAGCTCCTGGGAGCGTGGTGGAGCGAGGGCCCGGCGTGGCTGGAGGCGGTGCTCGATCGCTGCGGCGAGCACGGAGTGCGCCTGCTGACGTTGCCGCAGGCGCTTGCCGAGCACGCGGCGGAGCCCAGGGTGCTGTACCCCTCGAGCTGGGGAGAGCGCAAGGACCTCAGCACCTGGGACGCGCCGCAGGTCGCCGACCTGGCCTGGGCCGCGCGCAGGCTCGAGCTGCGCCTGCTGCGGGCGCTCGGCAACGGCCGCCTCGACCGCGAGCGCGCCGAGCGTGCGGCGCGAGAGCTGCTCGCGGCGCAATCAAGCGATTGGGCGTTCCTCGATTCCCGCGGGCAGGCGGGGGAATACGCTTTCCGGCGCGCTGTCGAGCACTCTCAGGCATTGCTCGAGGCCATAGACTCCCGCCGACCGCCCGACCCGCGAATGCGCAACCTCGCGCCGGATATGAGCCTCTCGCCGTTGCTGGATGAGGGGCCTTCGGCGCCGCACGGAAGACCTTGACTCGCGTACTGATCCTCAGCTGGGAGTACCCGCCGCTGATCGAAGGCGGGCTCGCGCGCCACGTCCGCAAGCTGGCCGAGGAGCTGGCCCAGCGCGGAACCGAGGTGCACGTCCTCACCCGTGGCAGGGAGGAGTCCCCCGAGGAGGAGACGGTGGCGGGAGTGCAGATCCACCGCGTCGTCGAGCCCAGCCGTCCCCGCGACCTCGGCGAGTTCGTCGCCTGGGTCGAGCGCATGAACCTCGACATGCTGGCCGCCGGCGTGGAGATCGGCGACCGCTTCGAGTTCGACCTGGTGCACGGCCACGACTGGCTGGTCGCAAATGCGTGTGACCACCTCGCGCGGCGCTTCTCGGCCCCTTTGGTGACGACGATCCACGCCACCGAGCACGGCCGCCATCAGGGCTGGGTCGACAAGCACCCGCAGTCCTACATCCACGGGGTCGAGCGCTGGGTCACCAACCGCTCTGATCAGGTGATCGCCTGCTCGTACTACATGCGCGAGCAGATCGCCGACATCTTCGGGGTCGAGGAGGAGAAGGTGGCGGTGATCCCGAACGGGATCGATCCCGAGGACCTCGTCACCCCCGACGCCGCCGAGCTGCAGCGGCTGCGCTCGGAGTTCGCCGCACCCGACGAGCGCCTCGTGCTGCTGATCGGTCGGCTCGTGTACGAGAAGGGCTTCCAGATCGCGCTCGAGGCGATGCCGGAGCTGATCCAGCGCCTGCCCGGGACCAGGTTCCTGGTCGCCGGTTCCGGCACCCACGAGCAGGAGCTGCGCAGCCAGGCGCAGGAGCTTGGCCTGATGGACCACGGCACGTTTCTCGGCTGGATCGGCGACGACGTCCTGCACTCGCTCTACCGGATCGCGGACGTCTGCGTCGTGCCCTCGATTTACGAGCCCTTCGGGCTCGTCGCGCTCGAGGCGATGGCCTCGGGCTGCCCTTGCATCGTCGCCGACACCGGCGGCCTGCGTGAGGTGGTCCCGAACGAGGACGTCGGCCTGCGCTTCCGCGACCGCGACCCGGTCTCGCTCGGAAAGGCCCTCGAGCGCCTGCTCACCGACGCCGAGCTTCGAGATCGCCTGGTCGCCGAGGCCGCCGAGCACGTGCAGAGCTTCGACTGGGGCGACGTCGCCGAGCAGACGGCCGAGATCTACGCGCAGCTGGCCGGCGTGCGGCGATAGGCGCCGAATCCACAAGTCGGCTGGAGCGGCGCACCGAGGATGGGAATCGGCCGGTGGTTGGGAAGTCGCCGCGGATGCCGTAGTTGACGGTCATCGCGTCCTGGTCGCCGTCCACGTCGAAGTCCGCCACCGTCATCCCGTACGCATCGCCGTCGACCCGCACCGTGGGAACGGCTGTGTGCGGGCCAACGATCTCGCTCAGAACCTGGATCCCAGCGCAGCCCGGCGCAGGTTCGTCGTCAGGCCTCGTCGCTAGCCGGAGGCGGCTCCACCGGGTGGGGCCAGCGCAGGTCTTTCGGAGCCTCTCGCATCCGGATCACCTTTGCCGGCACTCCGCCGACGACCGCGTTGGCGGGCACGTCCTTCGTCACCACCGAGTTGGTGCCGATGATCGAGTTGTCGCCGACTTTCACCCCCCGCAGGATGCAGGCGCCGTAGCCGACCCAGACGTTGGAGCCGACGTCGACGTCGCGCATGTAGATCCCCTGATGGCGGATCGGGCGCTCGACCTCGACCACGCCATGGTCGAAGTCGATGAACATCGCACGGTCGGCGATCACGCACTGCTCTCCGATCCGCACGTGCCGGTAAGCCGAGATCGTGCACTCCTGTCCCATCACCGTCTTCTGGCCGATCACCACCTCGCCCTCGTGGCAGCGGATCTTGGTCCCGTCGCCGATCCAGACGAAGCGGCCGAAGCGGACAGATCCACGTTTGGAGATCTGGATCTCCAGGCGCTTGCCGAAGAACACCGGCCCGTCTGTGCTCCAGCGCCAGCCGGAGGATGTGAGCACTCGCCGCCAGCAGTAGCGGAACAGCAACCGCGCGTAGCTCGTGTTCAGCATCCCGTGGTGGCGGGCGAATCTGAGGAAGCGAATTTGGCGCACCGCCGCAATCTAGACTCAGCCGAACATGACCATCGCCGAATCCTCCGCTTCGCGTCCGGTTCGGCTCAATCTCATCTGCATGAGATGACGACGAAGGCCTCCGACGGCAGCGATCTCCGCGACGCGCCCCTCGCCGAGCGCCTGCTCGCCGGCGACAAGCGCGCGCTCGCGCGGGCGATCACGCTGATCGAGAACGGCGACGAGGCCGGCTGGAAGCTGGTGCGCGAGGTCTTTCCCCGCACCGGCGAAGCCCGCATCCTCGGGATCACGGGTCCCCCCGGCGTCGGCAAGAGCACCCTGATCGGCGCCTTGACGAAGCAGCTACGCGACGCCGGGCGCGAGATCGGGGTGCTGTCGATTGACCCCTCGAGCCCGTTCACCCGCGGCGCCCTGCTGGGGGACCGGATTCGCCTTTCCGATCATTTCCTCGATGCGGGCGTCTTCATTCGCTCGATGGCCTCCCGCGGAGCCCTCGGCGGGCTCTCGGAGTCGGCCTTGCAGGCGGCGCTGCTGATGGATGCGGCGGGGAAGGAGGATGTGCTGATCGAGACCGTCGGGGTCGGCCAGGCCGAGATCGACATCGTCGACCATGCCGACACCGTCGTCCTCGTCCTGATGCCGGGGTCGGGGGATTCGATCCAGGCGCTGAAGGCCGGGGTGATGGAGATACCCGACGTGATCGTGGTCAACAAGGCCGATCACCCGCTGACCGAGACGATGGTGCGCGAGATCAAGAACGTGCTCTCGCTGGGGCCCACCGAGGGCTGGCAGATTCCCGTCCTGCGCACCGAGGCGGCGCGCGGGGAGGGGGTGGCGGAGCTGCTGGAGGCGATCACCGAGCATCGCAGTCACATCGAAGCCGAGGGAATGCTCGAGCAGCGCCGGGCGCGAAACCTCCGCAACGAGGTGCTCGGGCTGGCGGCGGTGAAGCTGCGTCGCGACCTCGAGGCGCGCGCGCTCGAGGACCCGAGGGTCGCCGAGCTGCTCGACGCCGTCGTCCGCCGGGAGCTTGACCCGGCGAGCGCGGCGCGCAAGCTGCTAGAACAAGGCCCCAATGAATGACCCCGTGACAGAGCAGGAGCAGGAAGCCGCGCCGGCCGCGGTGGATGAGCCCGAGCAGTACGCCGAGGCGCCCGCTGTCCCGGTCCTCGTGGGCGAGGCGGTGACAACCGAGGCTCCCAGCCTCGAAGAGGCACTGTCCTGGTCGGGATGGAAGCTCGACGGGTTCAGTGGCGACAGCGTCGGCCGGATTGAGGGCGTGATCGCCGACGCCGAGAGCGGTGAATCAGCGTGGCTGCTGGTGCGCATGGGCCGCTTCGGGCACTACTCCGTCGTCCCCTCGGCGCTCGCCGCGGCGGGCATCGGCCGGGTGTGGGTGCCGTACGACCGCGAGACGCTCAGAGAGGCGCCGAGAGTGGAGTCAGGCGCGGCGCTGAGCCGCGAGCAGGAGCTGGAGCTGCTCGCGTACTTCCGGATCCCGCAGGATCAGGGCCGGCCGGCGGACGTCGCCGGGCGCCCCGAGGGCTCCCAGACGGCGCTGCCAAGATCCGCGTAGAGCGCGACCGGATCGCAATCGGACGGGACGGACACCGCGCGTTGCGTCGGCTTCACGACTGTCCACTGGTCGCAGCCGCTGAGGGCCACATCGAGCGCCCGAGCGAGCTCTGCCCGCTGTCGCGTCTTATTCCGGATCCTCTCCATCCCAGGCAACTCCCAGGCGGCGAGCATATGCCGCGGCGTGGCCGGGCAGCTGAAGAGCGCTCGCCAAGAACCCGGAATCTGCGGGAACTTCGCCATCCGACCGATGAGTAGATTTGTCGCTCGTGGGCACTGACGCGGCAGCAGCGCTCGAGCGCCGCAAGCAGGAGCTGATCGCGGAGTTCGGCCCCTGGAGCGCGCACAACATCTATCTCGGCCACGGGGTTTTCACGATCGGTGGGCGGGTGGTCGGGCAGGAGACCCGTCTGCGGCCGCTGCTTCAGGTGGCGTCGGACGTACTCGGAGGGATCGAGGACCGCACGATCCTCGACCTCGCCTGCATGGAGGGCCTTTTCGCGATCGAGTTCGCTCGCCAGGGCGCGAAGGTGCTCGGCGTCGACGGTAGGCAGGGACACGTCGCCCGCGCCGCTTTCGCCGCCGAGGCCATCGGGCTCGAGAACGTCGAGTTCAGGCAGGGCGACGTGCGCGAATTCAACGCCGATGGAAAGCAGTTCGATCTCGTGCTCGCGCTCGGGATCCTCTACCACCTCGACGCCCCGGACGTGTTCGAGTTCGTGCACGCGTTCCACGGGCTTGCCGGGAGGGCGGCGATCATCGATACGCACTACGCGCTTCGGGCGGAGGAGACGTGGAACTACGAGGGATCGACCTACTCCGGGATCTCGATTCGCGAGCACGATCCAACGGATAGCGCCGAGGAGAGGGAGCGCGCGGCGGGTTCGTCTCTCGACAACGTTGCGAGTGCGTGGTTGACGAAGCCGTCGCTGTTCAACTTGTTGGGGGATGCGGGGTTCACGTCGGTCTATGAGCTTGTCGTGCCCGTGACCTATGCGGGATGGGACCGGACCGTGCTTCTTGCACTGAAAGGGGAGGAGCACGGTTCGGCTCTGTCGGCCCCGCAGCTGGGGGATGACCGTGTGAGGTGGAGCGAGGACACCAAGGTCGAGCCCAGCCCTCAGCAGGCCCGGGGTGGCCGCATCGCGCGCCGCATGCTGGCGGCCGTTCCATCACCCCTTCGCAAGAAGATCCTCCGTCACAGGCGAAACTGAAATCCGTCAGCACCCCAGCTGCCGCGCGATCACCATCTGCTGGACCTCGTCGGTCCCCTCGCCGATGGTCAGGACCTTCGCGTCTCGGTAGAAGCGGCAGACCGGGTACTCCTCGATGTAGCCGTAGCCACCGTGGATCTGCACGGCCTCCTCGGTGGCCTTCACCGCGAGTCGGCCGGTCTTCAGCTTCGCCTGGGCCGCGGTGAGCGTGAACGGCTCGCCCCGGTCCTTCAGGATCGCCGCCTTGTAGGTCAGAAGCCGTGCGGCCTCGATCTCGGCCGATAGGTCGGCGATCTTCGCCTGGATCGTCTGGAACTTCGAGATCGGCTGCCCGAACGCCCGCCGCTCCTTGGCGTAGGACAGCGCCTCGTCCAGCGCGCCTTGGGCGAGGCCGACGCCCATCGCCGCGACCCCGATCCGTCCGCCGTCGAGGATCTGCATGAACTGCTTGAAGCCGTCGCCGCGCCGGCCCAGCAGCGCCGACTCGGGAACGCGGCAGTCCTCGAAGCTGAGTGGTCGCGTGTCGGACGCGTTCCAGCCCATCTTTCTGTAGGGCTCGCCGGGCTCGTAACCCGGGGTGCCGTTGGGGACGATCAGGTTCGAGATCTCGCGCTTGCCGTTCCCGTCCCCCGTGACGGCGGTGATCGTCACGCAGCCGGAGATCTCGGTGCCGGAGTTGGTGATGAACTGCTTCGCGCCGTTGATCACCCACTCGCCGTCCTCCAGCGTCGCCCGCGTGCGGGTCGCGCCGGCGTCGGAACCCGCATCCGGCTCGGTGAGCCCGAAGGAGGCCAGCCGGCGCCCGGCGCAGAGTTCGGGCATCCACTCGTCCTTCTGCTCGGCGGTTCCCCACATGTGGATCGGCATCGTCCCCAGCGAGGTATGGGCCGCGAGGGTGATGCACACGGATGAGTCGATCCGGGCCAGCTCCTCGACCGTGAGCGCGTAGGAGAGCGTGTCCGCTCCGCCGCCGCCGTACTCCTCGGGGAACGGGATCCCCATAAGCCCCAGCTCGCCCATCCGCGCGACGAGGTCGTAGGGGAAGCTCTTGGTGCGGTCGAGCTCCTCGGCCACCGGCGCGATCTCCCGGCGGGCGAAATCGCGCACCGTGTCCCGCAGCAGACGCTGCTCGTCGCTGAGCTCGAAGTTCATCGCCGCGAATTGTGGACGAACCGCGAAGGGAGCGAGCGTCAGCTCGCGGCAACCGCGATTTGCTCCGCGTAGCGCTCGCCCGGCCAATCCTCGGGAGCGCCGGGGCCAAGCACGGCTCGCGCGTCACGCGCTTCGAGGAGCTCGCCGCAGCGCCCGCAGATCCTGCGGTCGTTGACCAAGCCGCCGCAGCGCTTGTGGACGATCATCACCGGCGGGCCGTCGCGACCGGCGAGATGCTTGTCGCCCCAGGCCATCAGCGACACCATCGTCGGCCACAGGTCGATTCCCTTCTCGGTGAGGAAGTACTCATAGCGGGGGGGACGCTCCTGGTAGGGCCGGCGCTCGAAGATCTCCTCCTCGACGAGCCGCTCGAGGCGGTTGGTGAGCACGTTGCGAGCGACCCCGAGGTTCTGCTGGATCTGCTCGAAGCGGCGCTTGCCGTTGAACACGTCGCGGATCACGAGCAGCGTCCAGCGCTCTCCCAGCAGCTCCAGGGAGCGCGCGATCGAGCATTCCTGGTCGTAGTCCCGTCCTAGCACTTGTGTGATTGTTGCACAGTCGGTTGTGTCATGCAACTAACTGTGGTAGCGTGCGTTTCGTCAAGCAACTTGTCTCACTAGGAGGGTCGAGATGACGGTCGAGATCACGAAGAAGCAGCCGAGACCGCAGCGGACGCAGGCCGGCGATCAGCTGAAGCTGGCGCCGCTGCGGATCGAGATCACCGAGGAGGAGATCCTCGCCGACCTCCGGTATCCGGCCGCCGCCCCCGCAGGACGATCGTGAGCGCGGCCGTCGAGTCGGCGCTCGCTTTCGCCGAGCGCAGCCCCGAGAGCACGCACCGCCGCGAGGTCGTGTGGCAGGACCCGGCGCCGACCGCGGCGGCGGGCGCGGAGATGTCGGGGATCGAGTACCTGGAGGCGATCGCCGGCGGTGGGCTGCCGCCACCGCCGATGGGCGTGCTGATGCGGCTGCAGCCGGTCTCGGTGGAGCCCGGGCATGCGGTCTTCGAGGGCTTCCCCGCCGAAGAGCACTACAACCCGATGGGAACGGTCCACGGCGGCTACGCCGCGACCATCCTCGACTCGGCGATGGGCTGCGCGGTGCACTCCACGCTCCCCGCCGGGGTCGGCTACGGAACGCAGACCCTCGAGATCAAGCTCGTTCGCCCGATCACGGCCGAGACCGGTGCGGTCCGCTGTGAGGCCGAGGTCCTGCATCGCGGACGCAGCCAGGCGACCGCTCAGGGCCGGCTGGTGGCCGCCGACAGCGGCAAGCTGCTGGCTCACGGCACGTCCACGTGCATGATTCTCGGCGAGTAGCCGCCCCCGGACGCGGGAGCAAGCCGCGCAGATCTCCAGTGATTCTGGGTGCGCGGCTTGCGGGAGCAGAGGAGGCGGCGTTTTGTTAGGCGGAGAGATCGCGAGCCAGCGCGACCAATAGCCGCACCCCGAAGCCCGTCGCTCCCTTGCCGACGTATGGGCGCCCGACGTCCCAGGCCGTGCCGGCGATATCGAGATGAACCCACGGCTTCCCGTCGACGAACTCCTCCAGGAAGGAGGCGGCGTAGATCGTTCCCGCCTTGCGCTTGGAGGACGCGTTGACCAGGTCGCTGACCGAGCCCTTGGTCAGCTCCTTGTACTCGGGATGGAGCGGCAGCCGCCAGGCGAGCTCTCCGCTGGCCTCGCCGGCGTCCCGGACCTGCTCGGCCCAGTCGTCGTCGTTGGAGATCAGTGCCGCGTAGGTGGAGCCGAGAGCGATCAGCACGGCGCCGGTCAGCGTCGCCAGATCCACCATCCGCTCGGCGCCGAGCTCGACGGCGTAGCTGAGCGCGTCGGCGAGAATCAGGCGCCCCTCGGCGTCGGTGTTGGTGATCTCGACCGTCTTGCCGCCGTGTTGGGTGATGATGTCCCCGGGCTTCACCGCCGTCCCCGAGGGCATGTTCTCCGTCGCGGGGATCACCCCGATCAAATCCACGGCGAGCCCGAGCGTGGCGATCGCGTCCACGGCCTCGATCACCGCCGCGCCGCCCGACATGTCCATCTTCATCTCGTGCATGCCCGCCGACGGCTTGATCGAGATCCCGCCGGAGTCGAAGGTGACGGCCTTGCCGACCAGGCCGATCGTGCCGCCGCTACCGCCGCCGGAATATCGCAGCACGATCAGTTTCGGGGGCTCCTCGGTCCCGGCGGAGACCGCAAGCAGCCCGCCCATCCCGAGCCGGTCCATGTCGGGTCGATCCAGCACCTCGAGCGAGCAGGCGTCGTGGGCCTTCGCGATCTCCGCCGCGCGATCGGCGAGGAAGGTCGGGGTCGCCACGTTGGAAGGCAGGTTCTGGAGCTCGCGGGCGCGGTTGGCCGCTTCGCTGGTGACGAGGGCCATCTCGACGACCTCGCCCAGCCCGGCCGTGTCCGCGGGATCGAGGATCTGGATCTGCTCCACCGCCGGCTTCGGGGAGTCCTCGTCGTCCTCGCTGGAGCGGAAGCGGTCGAAGCGATAGCACGCGAGCACGGTCCCCTCGACGAGAGCGGCGGCGATCGCTTCGGGCTGCTCGCCGTCCGGCAGCGCCCAGGCGATCGAGTGCGCCTCCAGGCCGCTTCGCCTCGCCGGCGGCGAGGGCGGCGGCGACCCGAGCGCGCTCGGGATCGAGCTCGTCGCGCTTGCCGAGCCCGACCACGAGTACGTGACTCGGCTTTCCAGGGTGCAGCAGGGCGAGCTTCTTGAATCCGGCGCGGGCGTCATCGGCGCCGGGGGCATCGGCAAACGGCGCCCCGAGCCCCTCGTCCTCGAACAGCCCCACGCAGACGAGATCGGCATCGGAGGTGGCGGGTTCGGTACCGAGCACCTGGACCTGCATAGGCCTTGTTGTAGCCGAAATCGGTTCACTAGCATTCGCCGCCCCCCCGACCGACGACTGAGAGGCCCATTTAGATGTCCCAGACCGTGATTCTCGGCACCGCCCGCACCCCGTTCGGAAAGATGGGCGGCGGGCTGTCGTCGCTCGACGCCACCGACCTCGGCGGGACCGCGATCGCCGCCGCGCTCGAGCGCTCGGGCGTCGATCCCGAGCAGGTGCAGCAGGTCGCGTTCGGCCAGGTGCTGCAGGCGGGCCAGGGCCAAATCCCCAGCCGCCAGGCTCAGATCAAGGCCGGAATCCCGCGCGAGGTCCCCTCGGAGACGATCAACAAGGTGTGCGCGTCGGGGATGCGCACGATCGGGCTCCTCGACCAGGGTGTGCGCGCGGGGGACGTGGAGATCGCCGTTGCCGGCGGCATGGAGTCGATGAGCCAGGCGCCGTACCTGCTTCCCGGAGCGCGCTTCGGCTTCCGGATGGGCGACGTGCAGGCGATCGACTCGATGACGCACGACGGGCTCACGAACCCGTTCACGGACAAGCAGATGATCAACGAGGCCAGCGAGGTCTCGAACGAGCTCGAGATCACGCGCGCCGACATGGACCGCTTCGCCGCGCGATCGCACCAGCTCGCCGCGAAGGCGACCGAAGAGGGCCTGCTGGCCGAGGAGATCGTGGCCGTCACCGTCAAGGGCCGAAAGGGCGACACCGAAGTCGCGGCCGACGAGGCGATCCGCCCCGATACGACCGTGGAGACTCTCGCCGGCCTGAAGGCGGTCGGAGGCGAGGACGCCACCCACACGGCCGGGAACGCTCCCGGCGTCAACGATGGCGCCGGCGCGGCCATCGTCGCCTCCGAGGAATGGGCAAAGGCCAACGGCCGGGACCCGATCGCAAAGGTGCTCTCCTACGGGACGGTCGCCGACGACTTCCCCTACCTCGCGAAGACGCCGGCGCTGGCGGCAAAGCAGGCGCTCGAGAAGATCGGCAAGTCCCCCGAGGACGTGGACCTGTGGGAGATCAACGAGGCCTTCGCCTCCGTGGCGATCAACTCTCTGCGGATGCTCGGGATCGACGACGAGAACGTGAACGTCAACGGCGGCGCGATCGCCCTCGGACACCCGATCGGCGCCTCCGGCGCGCGCATCGTCGGCGCCCTGGTGCACGAGCTGCGCCGCCGCGGCGGCGGCCTCGGCTGCGCCGCGATCTGCTCAGGCGGCGGCCAGGGCGACGCGATCGTGATCGAAGTCAACGGCGCATAAGCAGATGCCGCGCGCTGCGGCGTTTTTCGACCTCGACAAGACCCTGATGGCGGGGTCCAGCGGCATGCACTTTGGCCGTGCCGCGTATCGCGGCGGCCTCGTCAGCCGCGGGACGCTCGCTCGCTGGGGGCTCACCCACCTCCAATACCGGCTGCGCGGCCACACGGACGAGCAGGCCGGCGTGCTGCTGGACGAGGTCAAGGAGCTGCTCAGCGGCGTACCCGGGCGGGACATCGCCCGGATGGCGCCAGAGCTGCTGGCGGGCATCCTGCCGCGGATATATCCGCAGATGCTCGCCGAGGTCTACGAGCACCAGGACGCCGGCCGCCCCACGTTCATCGTCAGCGCGGCAGGTAACGAGCTGGTGAAGATGCTCGCCCAGGTTCTGGGGATGGAGGGCGGGATCGGAACCGCCTACGCCGTGGACGGCGATGGGCGCCTCAGCGGCGAGCTGGACGGCCCGTTCATGTACGGCGAGGGCAAAGTGGAGGCGATGCGCCAATACGCCGCCGAGCACGACATCGACCTCGCGGCCTCGTACGCCTACTCGGACTCGGCGTCGGACCTGCCGATGCTCGGGGCCGTCGGCAACCCGGTGGTGGTCAACCCCGATCCCGCCCTGCTGACGACGGCCAAGCAGGAGGGCTGGCGGGTGATGCGCTTCGAGAAGCTCGGCCGCCGGCTGACGATCGCCGCGGCGATGCTGGTCGCCGCCGCGGTCGGTGGCAGCGGCAGGGCTCTGGCAGTGCGCCGGCGCCCGAAACGCCCGGCTCGGCGGCTGTGGGCGCGGTAGGCGGCTGATCAAGCAGCGCGCATGATCGACGTCTGCACGTGCAGGGCCGGGTCGAGGTCGTTAGCTCAAGCCCGCTCTCGCGACCGCTGTCGGCCGGCGGCATCGGGATGGCGAAGCCGCACCGAGGCCTCGCCCCGCCCCGCCGTGAATGCTCTAGGACGAGCTCTGCAAAGCGCATCGGCGGAATCTAATGGGGACCGACAGCGCTCCGCCTATTCTTCCCGCATGGCGATCGAGCCCGGATCGCGCAGGCGCGCGCACGAGTGGCGCGACGGCGCCTACTCGGCCAAGCCCGAGCGCGACGCGCTGTTCAGCACGATCTCGGGAGAGGAGATCGAGCCGCTCTACACCGACGAGGACCTCGCCGGCTTCGACCCGGAGCGCGACCTCGGCTTCCCGGGCGAGTTCCCGTACACGCGCGGCGTCTACCCGTCGATGTACCGCGGCCGCCTGTGGACGATGCGCCAGTTCGCCGGCTTCGGCACCGTCGAGGAGACCAACGAGCGCTTCCACTACCTGCTCGACCACGGCCAGACGGGGCTCTCGACCGCCTTCGACATGCCGACGCTGATGGGCCTCGACTCCGACCACGCCCGCAGCCTCGGCGAGGTCGGGGTGGAGGGCGTAGCCGTCGACACCCTCGACGACATGGAGACCCTGTACGGCGGGATCGACCTTGGCGAGGTGACGACGTCGATGACGATCAATGCCCCGGCGGCGATCCTGCTCGCCTTCTACGTTTGCACCGCCGAGGAGCAGGGGATACCGCCCGAGCGCCTCGGGGGCACGATCCAGACCGACATCCTGAAGGAGTACATCGCCCAGAAGGAGTGGTGCTTCCCGATCGAGCCGGCGATGCGGCTGGTCACCGACATGATCGAGTGGTGCTCGGCCGAGATGCCGCGCTGGCACCCGATCTCGATTTCCGGCTACCACATCCGCGAGGCGGGCTCGACGGCGCAGCAGGAGCTGGCGTTCACGCTCAAGGACGGCTTCACCTACGTCGAGCAGGCGATCGAGCGCGGGCTCGACGTCGACGACTTCGCGCCACGGCTCTCGTTCTTCTTCAACGCCCACATCGACTTCTTCGAGGAGATCGCCAAGTACCGCGCCGCGCGCCGGATCTGGGCGCGCGAGATGCGCGAGCGGTACGGCGCGAAGCGCGACGAATCGCTGCGGATGCGCTTCCACACGCAGACCGCGGGCGTCTCGCTGACGGCCCAGCAGCCGCTGAACAACATCGTCCGCACCGCGCTCGAGGCGCTCGCCGCCGTGCTGGGAGGCACCCAGTCGCTGCACACCAACTCCTACGACGAGGCGCTCGCGCTGCCCACCGAGCAGGCGGTGCGAGTGGCGCTTCGCACCCAGCAGGTGATCGCGCACGAGACCGGCGTCGCCAACACCATCGACCCGCTCGGCGGCTCCTACTTCGTCGAGAAGCTGACCGACGAGATGGAGCAGGCCGCCTACCGCTACTTCGCCCGCATCGACGAGCTCGGCGGGATGGTCGAGGCGATCAAGCAGAGCTTCCCGCAGCGCGAGATCGCCGATGCGTCGTTCCGCTTCCAGCGCGAGGTCGACGCCGGCCAGCGGAAGATCGTCGGCGTCAACGACTATCGCGTCGACGACGAGGACGAGATCCCGATCCTGCGCATCGACCCGGCGATGGAGCGAAAGCAGGTAGGGCGGGTGCAGGCGACCCGCGCTCGCCGCGAGGCCGCCGAGGTCGAGCGAACGCTGACGGAGCTGAAGGCAGCCGCGGCCACCGACCGCAACCTGATGCCGCTGCTGCTCGACTGCGCCCGTGCCCGAGCGACCGAAGGCGAGATGATCGAGGCGCTGCAGGGGGTTTTCGGCACCTACCGCGAGTCGCCGATCTTCTGAGCGCCGCGTCTCCGCGGGCGTGAACCCGGCGACAGAGCTCGCCCGTCACGCAGGCGCGACGTTTCGCAATCTCCCGCCAGGGGGATAATGTCTGTCAAGGGCATTTCAGTGATCCCGCCCGGGGCAAATGGAGATAAGACAGCGCGATCCGGCCCGGAACGCTTCCCGAGGGAGCTAGCCGATCGAAGCGGGCGACGTCCGAGAGCAGGCCAGGGCGGTCGGTGTCGCGCCCAGCATCGCCGACCTCGGGCTGGCCGAGGTCGCCGCTCGCACCCCTTGGCAGGCGTTCAGGGACCGCTTTCGCGAGGACCGCTTGGCGATGGCGTCACTGGTCTTCCTCGTCCTCTTGGTCCTGAGCGCGATCTTCGCCCCGCTGATCATCAAGCTCCTCGGGGCCCCCGACCCGAATCTTCAAGACAGCGACACGCTGAACATCTTCGGCAATCCGTCGGGTCCCAGCGCGGAGCATTGGTTCGGCGTCGACGACCTCGGGCGCGACGTCTTCAGCCGCACGCTGTACGGGGCCAGGGTCTCGCTGATAGTCGCCGTCGCGGCGACCACTCTCGCCGTGCTCGGAGGAGTGATCACCGGCATGCTCGCCGGCTATTTCCGCGGCTGGGTGGACACGATCATCTCGCGCACGGTCGACGTCCTGCTTGCGATCCCATACCTGCTGCTCGCGATCGGCCTCGCGGCGACCTGCTCGGTGGGCGGCGGTTGCTTCGGCGGCCTGATTCAGCCCGGCGTGCCGGTCGTGATCTTCGTGATCTCGTTCACGAGCTGGACCTTCATTGCCCGGATCGTGCGCGGCGAGACGCTTTCGCTGCGGGAGAAGGAGTTCGTCGAGGCGGCGCGAGCGCAAGGCGCATCCGAGCCCAGGATCATCTTTCGCGAGATCCTGCCCAACCTTGCCGCCCCGATCATCGTCTACGCGTCCGTGCTGATCCCGCAGGTGATCCTGTACGAGGCGGCGCTCTCGTTTCTCGGAGTTGGGGTCGAGCCGCCGACCGCGAGCTGGGGACAGATGATCTCCGAAGCGACGTCGAATTTCGACACCGCGTGGTGGTACATGCTCTTCCCGGGGCTGGCGCTGCTTTTCACGGTGCTGGCTTTCAACCTGGTCGGCGATGCGATGCAGGACGCGCTGCATCCGAGGGCGAAACGGACCAGGAAATGACTTCAGATCTTCACGCCAGTTATCCCAACCGAAAGGACCAACGATGCGAAGTGTCTTGAGGCTTCTCGCGCTCGCGCTCGCGCTCGCCTCCCTCTCGCTCGGAGCCGTGGCCTGCGGCGACGACGACGACGGGGACGGCGGGGGCGATGTGTCCACGGAGGACTTCGCGCCTGTCACGGAGGCGCCAGACGACGCTCAGGAGGGTGGCACCATCGAGGTGATCGCCTCAGGGGACGTCGACTACATGGATCCAGGGGCGATGTACTACCAGTTCAGCTACCAGGTGGTCGGCTACACGATGCACCGGCAGCTGCTCTCCTGGCCGCCCGACGAGACCCTCGAGCCACAGCCCGACGTCGCCGAGGAGCAGCCCGAGATCTCAGAGGACGGCCTGACCATCACCTATCGCGATCCGGGAGGGGATCAACTTCGGGCCGCCCGTGGACCGGGAGGTGACCGCGGCGGACATCAAGTACGCGATCGAGCGCACCCTGCTTCCGGGGGTTGCCAACGGGTACGCGCCGACCTACCTGTACGACATCGTCGGCTGGGAGGACGCGACCGCGCAGGGTGAGGACGACCCGACCGTCGCCCCCGACATCGAGGGAGTCCAGGCCCCAGATGACCGCACGCTGGTGATCGAGCTCGACGAGGCGACCGCGGCGCCAGTCGTGCAGGCGCTGTCGCTGCCGATGAGCTCGCCGGTGCCGGAGGAGTACGCGCAGGAGTTCGACGCCGAGAGCCCGTCGACGTACGGCGAGCACGCGGTCGCGACGGGTCCCTACATGGTCGAGAACAACGCCGAGGGCGAGCTCACCGGATGGGAGCCCAACAACGAGATCCGCCTCGTGCGCAATCCCAACTGGGATCCGGAGACCGACTACCGGCCGGCGTACGTGGATGAGATCATCGTGCGTGAGGGATTCACGGACGTCGCCTCGGCCTCGCGGAAGATCCTCGGGGGCGAGTCGCAGGTGCAAGGCGACATCCTGCCCGAGCCGGCGACGATCGAGCTCGCGGCCACCGATTACCCGGACCAGCTGACGACCGTGCCGGGCTCCGGCAACCGGTTCGTCGCGATGAACACGACGATCCCGCCGTTCGACGACATCAACGTCCGCAAGGCGGTTATCGCCGCCGCCGACCGCGAGGCGTTCCGCCTCGCCCGGGGTGGCGAGCTGGTGGGTGACATCGCCACCCACTTCATCTACCCCGGCATTCCGGGGTTCGAGGAGGCCGGAGGCTACGAGGGAACCGGGCTCGACTATCTCGCAAACCCGCAGGGCGATCCTGAGCTCGCGGCCGAGTACATGCGCAAGGCCGGCTACGAGAGCGGGCAGTACGAGGGCAACGAGGAAGTGCTGCTGGTCGGCGAGAACGCGGGCGTCGACAAGCGCGTCACCGAGGTCGCGATCGACCTCTTCGAGGGGCTCGGCTTCAACGTCGAGGCCCGGGAGGTCGGCGCCAATGTCATGTACACGAGGTTCTGCCAGGTGCCCGCGGCCGAGGTCGCGATCTGTCCCACCGTCGGGTGGCTGGAGGACTTCAACGACGGTCAGGCGGTGATGCCGCCGAACTTCAGCGGCGACGCGATCATCCCGAAGGCCAACTACAACTACTCGCAGCTCGACGTCCCCGAGATCAACGAGGCGATGGTCGACGCCAACCTGCTCACAGATCCTGAGGAGCGGGCCGTGGCGTGGGGCGAGATAGACACGATGGTGATGGAGCAGGCGCCGGTCATCCCCATCCTGTGGGACACGCAGCCGAACATCCGGTCGGCGAACGTGAACGGGGTGATCAACCTGTTCAACGGCACCTGGGACATGTCGTTCACCTCGGTCGACCAGGGGTGAGCCACAGGTAACTAGCGAGCGAAGGCCCCGCCGCCCGGAGCAACTCCGGCGCGGCGGGGCCGGGCCGCTCTCTCAAGATGCTGCGCTACATCACACGCCGCGTCCTCTGGGGCGTCGCGATGCTGTTCATCACGAGCGCGGTCGTCTTCGTGATCTTCTACGTCTTCCCGTCCGGCGACCCGGCCGCGATCCGCGCCGGGCGCAGTCGGGATCCCGGCGAGATCGAGCAGATCCGTCAGGTCCTTGGGCTCGACAAGCCGATCTACGAGCAGTACTGGATCTACATCACGAACATCGTCCTGCACTTCGACTTCGGCTACAGCTACTACTCGAACGCACCGGTCGGCGAGCTGGTGCTCGACCGCCTCCCGGCGACGATCTCTCTGGTCGCCGGTGCCTCGATTCTGTGGCTTGTGATCGGGATCCCGACGGGCATCATCTCCGCGATCCGCAGCCGTTCGCTGCTCGACCGCACGACGATGGTGACGACCCTTGTCTTCATCTCCGCGCCCGTGTTCTGGCTCGGGCTGGTGGCGTTGTACCTGTTCGCACAGGACGTCGGCCAGTTCCCGATCTTCCCCGGCATCGGGAGCTACGTGCCGTTTTCCGATGGCCCAGCGGACTGGGCGTTCGCCCTCGTCCTGCCCTGGTGCGTGCTAGCCGCCGCCTCGGCGGCGATCTACGCGCGCTACATGCGCTCGAGCCTGATCGAGGTGATGGACAAGGACTACATTCGGACCGCGCGCGCGAAGGGGCTCCCGGAAAGCCAGGTGATCCGCCGCCATGGGGTGAGGACCGCGATCACCCCGATCATCACCCTGCTCGGGCTCGACATCGGGATCCTGATCGCCGGCAACGCGATCCTCACCGAGACCGTCTTCAACATCCCCGGTGTCGGCCGCCTCGTGTTCAGCGCGATCGACTCCTCGGATCTGCCGGTGATTCAGGGCGTCGTGCTGTTCGGCGCTTTCTTCATCATCCTCTTCAACCTGATCGTCGACATCGTCTACGCCTATCTCGATCCGAGAGTGCGCTACGAATGACGAACAGCCTGCTCCACGTCAATGACCTGCGGGTGCGCTTCGACACCGAGGACGGCACCGTCACCGCGGTCGACGGCGTCTCGTTCTCGGTCGAGCCGGGCGAGGTCGTCGCGATTGTCGGCGAGTCGGGGTGCGGGAAGAGCGTCACCGCGCAGACGGTGATGGGGCTGACACGAGCACCGAATACGACGATTGAAGGCTCGATTCGGTTTGACGGCACAGAGCTGGCGACCGCCAGCGACGAGGCGCTGCAGAGCGTGCGCGGCGATCGCATCGCGATGGTCTTCCAGGACCCGATGACCTCGTTCAACCCGGTGTACCGGATCGGCGATCAGATCGCCGAGCAGATCCAGGTGCACTCCGATCTCTCCAAGGAGGCCGCGCAGGAAAAGGCGGCGCAGATGCTGAGCTCTGTTGGGATCCCGCACGCCGAGGAGCGCGCCCGCGACTATCCGCATCAGTTCTCGGGAGGGATGCGCCAGCGGGCGATGATCGCGATGGCGCTCTCGATGGAGCCCGAGGTGCTGATCGCCGACGAGCCGAGCACCGCGTTGGACGTCACGATCCAGGCGCAGATCCTGCGCCTTCTCGAGCAGCTCAACCGCGACTACGGGCTGGCGGTGATCCTGATCACGCACGATCTCGGCGTCGTCGCCGAGGTCGCCGACCGCGTGCTGGTGATGTACGCGGGGCGTGTGGTCGAGGAGGGGACGCTGGACGAGATCTTCTACGACCCCCAGCATCCGTACACCTGGGGCCTGCTCGGCTCGCTGATGCGCCTCGATCAGCCGCCGCCCGAGCGCCTTCCCCAGATCCCGGGCCAGCCTCCGTCGCTGCTCGCGCCCCCGGCCGGGTGTCATTTCCGCCCCCGCTGCCCGCATGAGTTCGAGCGCTGCGGCGAGGTGCCGCCGCTCGAGGCGCGACTCCCCGAGGCTCCCGGACACTGCGACCGCTGCTGGCTCGAGCCCGCCGTGAAGCGCGAGCGGCGAGTGGTCGACGGAAGGATCGGGTTGCCGGTGAAGGAGATGGTCTGACGTGCCGGAGAACGGCATGCTTCTGGAGGTCAGCCACCTCGTCAAGCACTTCCCGATCAAGACCGGCGTGCTGATCGATCGCGAGGTGGGGAGCGTGCGGGCGGTGGACGACGTCACCCTGAGCGTCCAGAGCGGTGAGACACTGGGCCTGGTGGGCGAATCGGGGTGCGGCAAGTCCACGCTTTGCCGCACGGTCCTGCGCCTGCTGGAGCCGACCGATGGGTCGGTGAAGTTCGAGGGCACCGAGATCAGCGGCTTGGGGAGCAAGGAGCTGCGCCGGCTGCGGCGCGAGATCCAGATGATCTTCCAGGATCCGTACGCGTCGCTGAACCCGCGAAAGCGGGTCGGCCAGATCGTCGCCGACCCGCTGTCGCTGCACGGCGTTGCCTCCGGCGAGGAGCTCAAAGCCCAGGTCCAGGATCTGCTCGCCCGGGTCGGACTGAGCCCGGAGCACTACAACCGCTACCCGCACGAGTTCTCGGGCGGCCAGCGGCAGCGGATCGGGATCGCCCGCGCGCTGGCGCTGCAGCCGAAGCTGATCATCGCCGACGAGCCGGTGTCGGCCCTGGACGTCTCGATCCAGGCGCAGATCATCAACCTGCTCGAGGACCTCCAGGAGGAGTACGGCCTCACCTACGTGATCGTCGCCCACGACCTGGGCGTGGTGCGCCACGTCTCCGATCGCATCGCCGTCATGTATCTGGGCAAGCTGGTCGAGGTGGCGGCCGCGTCGGAGCTCTACGCCGAGCCGATACACCCATACAGCGTCGCCCTGCTCTCCGCGGTGCCGATCCCGGACCCGAAGGCAAACGCTGCGCGCGAGCCGCTCGTGCTCGAAGGCGACGTCCCCAGCGCCGCCGCGCCGCCGCCGGGCTGCCGCTTCCACACCCGCTGCCCCTGGGCGACGGAGATCTGCTCCACGGTCGAGCCGCCGCTGGCCGACTACGGCAACGGCCACCTCGCCGCCTGCCATCACCCGCAGAACGTCAGCGCGGCGCAGGCCAGCGGCGCCCAAGCCTCGGATGCCAGCCCCCTGAGTGCGGGCCGCAGCCCCTCCGAGGCCGCTCCGATCTCGGCGCCGGAACGAATGTCGCTCTCACGCGCCTGGGCGGAGATCCATCTGGCGGCAAAGGTCGGCGTCATCGTCGGGCTCCTCGGGCTGCTGATCACTTTCAGCACGGAGACGAGGACCGTTGTCGACGGTGCGGTTACGAGCTGCAGCTACACCGACCTCTTCAAGGTGCTGGCCGGGATTGTTTGCCTGGGGCTTGCGGCGCTCACCTGGCGCGTGGCGCTGCGCCCCTCGTCGCCGGTCCAGGCAGAGGTCAGGACTGTCCAGCTCGGGCTGGCCGCTCTCGTCACGCTGCTCGGTGCTCTCGATCTCCTGATCGGCGCGGGCGTGCTGTTCGGCCCCTGTTGAGCAAAGTCCTAGGCTTCCCGGGACGACGAACAGCCGATCGCCGACTAGCATTTCGCCATGCGCTGGTGGGCAGCTGGGAGAGCGATGCTGGCGGCGGCGACGGCGCTGCTTGCGTTTGGGGCGCAGCCGGCGGGGGCCTCCGTAACGCTTGGCGCGACCGAAGCGGATTTCGCGGCGGCCGACAGCAACTACGCCTGCAGCCTCCCCGACTGCGGGATGTGGCAGGCCACTGCGCCGCTCGGGCATACGACGATCGCACCATTTGACGGCGTCGTGGTGGAGTGGCGAATGCGCATGGCCGCGGTGTTTGGGAGCGGCCAGAGCGTAATCCCGCGGCTGATCGGCCCGGTGGCGGACCCGCTTCCCTGGGGGGCGCAGGACGCTCCGATCCCGCTGCCTTCATTCGGCACCCCGAGGACGATCGCGCAGGCTACACGGCTGCCGATCGCGCAAGGCCAGGCGATCGCTGTGCAGATCCCCGGTCAGTGCGTTGTCCCCGACCAATGCGTTGCTTTCGCCGTCAATGGCGGTGACGGCGCCGGCAACTGCGAGATCATCTCGCCCGCGCCGCCCCCCGGCGGAGCGGGCAACGGAATGGAGTGCGCCACCGAGTACAACCTGCTCGCCTTCGCCGCGGACGTGGAGACCGATGCCGACGGCGACGGGTACGGGGACGAGACCCAGGACGCCTGCTCCACCGACGCGACGACGCAGGGTGCCTGTCCGTCCGCACCGCCGACCCCGAACCCCGACGCCAACCCCCCGGTGCTCACGTGGTGCGGCGCCGCTCGCCAGCCCGTGCTGGCTTCGGGGGCGATTCGCGGCTGCGTGCGCTCGGATGAGTTGGCGGCGATCGAGGCGAGCGCCGAGCTCGATCTCGGCCGGCCGGGTGCTCGCGTGCGCGCGCTCGGGCCAGGCCGCAGCGCAGCCTCGCCCGATGCTCCGGCGCGCTTCGATTTCGAGCTGGGTCGCCGCCTTCGCGAGCGGGTCCAGGGTGCACTGCACGACGATCGCCCCGTGCGCGCGTTGCTCCGGGTGGAGGGCACCGATGCGGCCGGGAACAGCGCCGAGATGACCGCGACGATTACCGCGAAGCGCCGCCGCGGCCTTTGACGCAAGCGACGGGGCGGCCGAAGCCGCCCCGTCGATCAGTCGTTGAGTCTCGGGCCTTGCCCGGTTCGGGCTACGGGCCGATGATGATGATGCCGCCGGTACCGCCTGCACGCAGGAAGTTCCCGGTGACGATGCAATCGAAATCATTGGCCATGTTGTTGTCGACCTGGACGTTCATCGTCACAGCACTGCTCGAGTTCTGGAAGAAGATCGGCCCAGTCGTCGGCTTCGAGAACTGCATCGTCACGTTCTGATCGTTGTCGTCGGCGTTGACGAGATCAAACGTCTGCGTGTCATCGAAATCGTCGTCGTTGACGACATTGTCGATGGCGCTCGCGGCCAGGTCGATCGAGTACGACTGGATAATCGACTGGTCGACCTGGGACTCGGCGACGAGCTCCACGTCGCCCCCAGCATCACAACTGGCGGTGACTGTGACGCCACCCTCGTTGATCACCGTCGAATTCGCACCACCTGCGTTGGCCCGGTAGCGGATCCCTTCGATGTTGACGCCGTTGACGCGATCCGAGTTATCTGCCTGGTCAGCGTGATCCGCATCCGCGGCGTGGGCAGCCTCGTTCGCGTTCTCGGCGTTCGTCGCGTTCGTCGCGTTCGTCGCCGTGTCAGCGGTGGCCGCCGACGGCACCTGGCCGAAGGTCGACTCATCCGCCTTCGCGCCCGTGACCGCGTTGTCGATGAGATTCGCCGTCCCCACCGACGCGTCGGCCAGCTCCTGGTTCCGGACAGCGTCGTCCTTGATCACCCGGCTGTTGGCCGCGTTGTCCTTGAGCTTCTTCGCACCGATGCTCTTGTTCGCAATGTTGACGCCTGCCCAGGCCACGCCGCCCAGCGCGATGAACAGCGCCGCTGCTGACATGACGTGAGCGCTCGAGAAACGTCTGCGCTCAGTGGAATTCATTCCACCCTCCTCCGTAGTAGGTACCCGAATTGCCCTCGACCGCACGGTATCCCAGGAACCCGACGAAATCAAGCTGCGGGCGATTTCGCGCCACCCCACTAGGCTTCCGGGCGTGGAAGCCGCGACCGAGAACGCGCAGGCCGGCGGGTCGGAGCGAAAGATCCGCGTCGTGGTCGCCAAGCCTGGGCTCGACGGGCACGACCGCGGCGCGAAGATCATCGCCCGGGCGCTGCGCGACGCCGGGATGGAGGTGATCTACACGGGCCTTCACCAGACCCCGGAGCAGATCGCCGAGACCGTGATTCAGGAGGACGCCGACGCTGTCGGCCTCTCGATCCTCTCCGGTGCCCACATGACGCTCGTCCCCCGCGTCGTCAAGGTCCTGCGCGACCAGGGGGTGGAGGACGTCGTCGTCACCGTCGGCGGCACGATCCCCGCCGACGACATCCCGGAGCTGAAGAAGCTCGGCGTGGCCGAGGTGTTCACCCCCGGCGCCACCACGGACGACATCGTCGAGTTCGTGCGCGGGGCGGTGGCGGGGCGGGGCTAGCCTCAGCAGGCGGGGTCGATGGCGGGGCACCCGCCGTCCGCATCCTCGTTCACCGACGCAGGTGCGGCAGCCCCATCTGCTGCGCGGAACGAGATGTCCTCCAGCGAGAGGTAGCCGCTACCGCCGTCGAACGCGATCACGTTGCCGTCGGTGTCGATCGACAGCCTGCCGACCCAGTTGGCGCCGCTCGTGCTCGGGGATCCGGTGGCGATGTTGTCGTAGACGATCCCCGCCGGCCGGTAGCCCTCCGGGAGCGTGAACACCGTGCCCGCGGCCGGCCCCGCGGCCAGGCCCTGAAGGTGGACGACGCCGAAGCCGTCCTTGTAGAACCCGACCGGGGTGAACGCGCCGCCGAAGTTCGTGTATCCGGCGCCGAACGGCGGCTCCCCGGCTTCGCCGACGAGGCGGACGGCTTCGAGGTCCGCGAGCTTCTCGGGCGTCACCGCGCGGTCGCGGATCTTCCTCGTCCGGACGGCGTCGTTCGCGAGCTTCGTCGCGGTCACGGCTCCCACCCTGAGGTCTTTGGTGTCGATCTTGACCGCGGCGTAGGCGCCCGCCGAAAGAGCGACGAACACGGCGATCGTCGACATCACGTTTGCGTAGCTCGTACGCACTGCGGCGCGACACTACCCGCCCTCGGTTCCACGCACTCCGGTCGGAAATTGATTGACCAGTCAGTCAATCGCTTGTTCGACCCGATATTATCCCGCGCCGCTGGTACCCCTACCGCGCTCAAAGGAGGGCACTCAGTTGAAGATCTGTTGCCTCGTCAAGGAGGTTCCTGACGCGGCGGTCCAAAAGCGGATCGATTCCGGCAGCAAGCGCCTCGATCGATCCGGAGAGAAGAACCTGAACCCGTTCGACACCCACGCCCTCGAGGCGGCGATGCAGGTCCGGGAGGGCGGCAACGCCGAGGTCGAGGAGATCGTCGCGGTGACGATGGGGCCCGAGAGCGCTGTGCGTGCGCTGCACAAGGCGGTGGCGCTCGGCGCCGATCGCTCCGTTCACCTCACCGACTCCGCGCTCGAGAACTCCGACGTCTGCACCACCGGCTACGCGCTCGCCAAGGTGCTGGAGTCCGAGCAGCCCGATCTGGTCCTGCTGGGCCAGCAGTCCGACGACGGCGAGTGCTACACGATCGGCGCGGTCGTCGCCGACCACCTGAAGATGCCCTCGCTGACCCAGGTGATCAAGATGGACGTCGCCGGCGGCTCGCTCACCTGCGAGCGCCAGGCCGAGTACGGCTACGACACGGTCGAGGTCGAGCTTCCCGCCGTGATCAGCGTCGGCGATGCGATCAACGAGCCGCGCTACCCGTCGCTGAAGGCGATCATGGGCGCGAAGAAGAAGCCGCTCGACACCAAGTCCACGGGCGATGTCGGAATCGAGGCCGACAGGGTCGGCGACGCCGGCAAGCGCACCGAGGTCCTGTCGATCAATCCGCCGCCGCAGAAGGAGGCCGGAGAGATCATCGAGGACGAGGACACCAACGAGACGGTCGAGAAGATCGTCGCCTGGCTCGAGGAAAGGAAGCTGATCTAGATGGCCGGCATCCTGGTCTACGCCCTCCACGACGACGAGGGCAATTTCAACAAGAACTCGCAGGGCGCGATCTCGGAAGCCGCACGGCTGGCGGGCGAGCTCGGCACCGAGGCAGCGGCGATCGTGGTCGGCGACGTCTCCGACGACGCCGCGGCCGGGCTCGGCGCCTACGGCGCAAGCAAGGTCTATCGGGCGAAGGGCGTGCCCGAGGGGCTCGCGCAGCCGATCGTCGACGCGATGGCGAAGGTGATAACCGAGAACGACATCTCCTACGCGCTCTTCGGCGGCGGACTGCTCGGCTTCGAGATCGGCGCCGGCCTGACCGCGCGCCTGAACGCAGGCGTGACGATGGAGGTCACCGCTGTGAAGGTCGACGGCGGGAAGCTGATCGCCGAGCGGCCGGTGCTGCAGGACTCAGCGATCGTCGACGTCGGCTACGTCGGCGAGCCCGGGATCATCATCGGGCGCCTGAACGCGTTCGACGTGAAGGAGTCGGGGGGCACGGCCGAGGTCGTGGACGTCGACGTCGAGCTCTCGGATTGGTCGACGAAGGCGAAGATGGTCACTCGCGGCGAGCAGCGCGGCGAGGAGGTCGACATCGAGGGCGCCGACATCCTCGTCGGTGGAGGACGCGGGCTCGGCGAGGCCGCGAACTTCAAGCTCGCCGAGGAGCTCGCCCAGGCGATGGGCGGCGCCGTTGCCGCGACCCGCGCGGTCGTCGACGCGGGCTGGTACCCGTACTCGACACAGATCGGCCAGACCGGGAAGACGGTGGCGCCGAAGCTGTACCTGGCCGCCGGCATCTCGGGCGCGATCCAGCACAAGGTCGGGATGCAGAACTCGGAGAACATCATGGCCATCAACAAGGACCAGAACGCACCGATCTTCGAGTTCTGCGACTTCGGCGTGGTCGGCGACCTGCACAAGATCCTCCCGAAGCTGACCGAGGCCGTGAAGGCGAAGAAGGGCGGCTAGGGGCGCGATGACCGCCGTCAAGCCGGCGGAGTACCCGCCGCCGGTAAACGCGGCCGACGAGTTCATCGGCCCGCCCACCGATCCCGAAGACGACCGGATCGAGGTCGGCGTCGCGATCGTCGGCGCCGGCCCCGCGGGCCTCGCCTGCGCGATCCGGATCATGCAGCTGCTCGAGGACGAGCCGAAGCTGACAGAACAGCTCGGCGAGGTCCCGGTGGCTGTGATCGAGAAGGGGAAGACGGCGGGGGCGCACCTGCTCTCTGGGGCGAACATGCGCCCGTCGGCGATGCGCGAGCTGTTCCCGGACCTGGACCCGTCCGACTGGCCCGTTTATCAGGAGGTGACGAAGGACGCCGTCTACCTGCTCACCAAGGGCGCCGCTCTGCCTTTGAAGCCGATGCCGCCGAACTTCCGCAACCACGGCAACTACGTGACCTCGGTCGCGAAGCTCGGGCGGTTCCTGGGCGAGAAGGCCGAGGAGGCCGGCGTGTACCTGCTGAGCGAGACGGCGGCCGACAAGCTGCTGGTCGAGGACCGGATCGTCAAGGGCGTGCGCTCCGGCGACAAGGGGCGCGGGCGCGACGGCGAGGAGCTGTCGAACTTCGAGCCCGGCTCGGACGTGATCGCGCGCGCGACGGTGCTGGCCGAAGGCACACAGGGGCACCTGACGGGCGCCGCGATCGACTACTTCGAGCTCGAGGGCGCGCAGGCGCAGCGCTGGGAGCTGGGCGTGAAGGAGGTGTGGGAGGTCCCGCAACCGCTCGACAAGGTGATCCACACGATGGGCTGGCCGCTGCGAAAGCGGGCGAAGTGGAACGAGGTCGGCGGCAGCTTCATCTACCCGATGGGCGAGGACAAGATGTGCATCGGCCTGGTGGTTGGCCTGGACTACACCGACGCCACGTTCTCGGTCCACGACGCCCTGCAGCAGCTGAAGATGCATCCCTTCATCAAGAAGATGCTCGAGGGCGGCAAGCGCGTCGCCTGGGGCGCGAAGACGATTCCCTCCGGCGGCTACTGGGCGATGCCCAGCCGCCTGGCGGTGCCGGGGATGGTGATGTGTGGCGACGGCGCCGGCATGGTCAACATCCCCGAGCTCAAGGGCGTGCACTATGCGATGCACGCAGGGATGTACGCCGCCGAGGCGATCGTGGAGGCGCTGAAGAAGGACCCCGAGTCGGTGAACTTCGAGGCCTACCACGAGAAGGTCCTGAACAGCGTGATCGGCCAGGACATGTACCGCTCGCGCAACATGCGCCAGGCGCTCGGCAAGGGGTTCGTGCCCGGCGGCGTAATCGCGGGCACGATGGTCGCGACCCAGGGCCACTTCCCGAACGGGCAGTGGAAGGCCGAGCCCGACGCCGAGGAGCCGATGGAGGACGGTGGCGCCGCAGAGCGCTATCCGAAGCCCGACGGCAAGTACATCTTCGACAAGCTCTCGTCGGTGTTCGCCTCCGGGAACGCCACCCGCGACGACGCTCCGAACCACATCCGCGTGCAGCGCCACGTGCCGCGCGAGGTCGCGCAGACATGGGTGTCGATGTGCCCCGCGCAGGTGTACGAGATCCCAGATGAGCAGCTGGAGAACGGCGCCGCGGTGGTCGACGTGAACATCACCCCCTCAAACTGCGTCCAGTGCGGCGCGATCACCGCCAAAGGCGGCCGCCTCACCCCGCCCGAGGGCGGCGACGGCCCTCTGTACCAAGAGGTCTGACCCCCGTCGCTAACATCGATTGGGCGATGAAGACCGACATCCATCCCGAGTACGTGCTCTCCCACGTGCGCTGCGCGTGCGGGAACGAGTTCTATACGCGCTCCACCAAGCCTGAGCTGCACGTCGAGATCTGCTCGAACTGCCACCCGTTCTACACGGGCAAGCAGAAGCTGGTCGACACGGGCGGCCGCGTCGAGCGCTTCAAGCGCCGCGCCGCCAAGCGCAGCCGCGGCTGACCTCTGGCTCGTGGTTGGGACCACGGATGCCGATCAATAGGGGATGACGGACTCGAACGACGACGGCCTCGGCACTAGGGCGCCGACGCTCGACGTCACCCGGATGCCGGACGGCAAACCGGTTGCCAGCACCGACGCGCCACTCGGCGGCCAGGCGGTTCTGGAGGGGGTGATGATGCGGGGCGTCTCGACCTGGGCGGTGGCCGTGCGAAAGCCCCTCCCGGAGGACGCCCCCGAGGACGCCCTCGGCGAGATCGAGGTCACCTCGGAGCCGATCGTCTCCTGGGCCAAGCGCCATCGGATCCTTCGCCTGCCGGTGATTCGCGGCGTCATCGCGCTGGGGGAGTCGCTGAAGATCGGCTTCAAGGCACTCGGTTTCTCCGCCAACGCCCAGCTCGCCGAGGAAGAGGACGCCGAGCCGATCGGCGGCTTCACCTGGGGGCTGACGATCGCGCTCTCGCTGGTGCTCGCGATCGTGCTCTTCTTCGTGATCCCGGTCGGCGCCACCAGCCTGATCAAGGACGAGCTCGGCTCGGCGCTGCTGTTCTGGCTCGTCGAGGGAGTCCTGCGAACCGCGATCTTCATCGGCTACATCGTCCTGATCAGCCGCCTCCCCGACCTTCGCCGGGTGTTCGAGTACCACGGCGCCGAGCACAAGGTGATCTCGTGTTACGAGGCCGGCGACGAGCTGACGCCCGAGCGCGCCGAGACCTATTCGCGCCTGCACCCCCGCTGCGGCACCAGCTTCCTGCTGATCGTGATGGTGCTTGCGATCTTCGTCTTCGCCCCGATCGGTCTGCCCGAGTGGTACTGGCTGCTCGCTTCGCGAATCCTCGGCATCCCGCTGATCGCCGGCCTCTCCTACGAGGTGATCAAGTGGGCGGGCAAGAACCGTCGCAAGCGCTGGGTGCGGACCCTGATGTGGCCCGGGCTGATGCTCCAGAACCTGACCACCCGCGAGCCCGACCGCGACCAGCTCGCCGTCTCGATCGCCGCTCTTCAGGCCGTGCTCGCGGTCGAGAGCCCGGCGGAAGAGGCGAAGGAAGAGCACATCGAGATCGTCGCCTAGCTTGTTAGGTCCCGTTAGGGTTACCCCATGATCTCGCCGAAAGAGGCGGTCGACGCGATCAATGAGCGCTTCGGCGTCCACCCCGGACACCGCGCGCTGCACGCCAAGGGGACCCTGTGCCGCGGAACCTTCACCGCTTCCCCCGAGGCCGCGAAGCTGACCCGCGCCGCGCACATGCAGGGCGATCCCGTTCCGGTGCTCGCGCGGCTGTCAAACGGGTCCGGCGATCCTGCCAGATCCGACTACGCGCCCGACGTTCGCGGCTTTGCCGTCGGCTTCGAGCTTCCCGACGGCGAGCGCACCGACATCGTCGCCCAAACCGCGCCTCGCTTCCCGGTCCGCACCCCGGACGAGTTCATCGCACTGGTGAAGGCAAACGTCGAGGGGCCGTCGCGAGCCTGGAAGCTGCCGCTGTTCCTGCTCACGCATCCCGGGGCAGTGCCGTCCCTGCGCCCCAATCTCGCAACCCTCAACCCACCGACAAGCTACGTGACGGTTCCGTACTACGCGATCCACGCCTTCAAGTGGATCGACGCCGCCGGCGGCGAGCGCTGGGTGCGCTACACCCTCGTCCCTGAGGCGAGCGAGCCGAGAATGTCCCCCGGCGACGCGAAGAAGCTGGGCAAGGAGTACCTGCAGGAGGAGATCGCGCAGCGGCTCGCAAAAGGGCCGGCGCACATGAAGCTCGAGCTTCAGATCGCCGCCGACGGCGACGATGTCGACGACCCGACCTCCGTCTGGCCGGACGAGCGTGAGCGAGTGACGGCGGGCATCATCGAGCTCACCGAGGTGACGAGCGAGGAGGGATTGCTGGTGTTCGATCCGGTCAAGGTCACCGACGGAATCGAGATGTCGAACGACCCGATCCTGCACTACCGGACGAAGGCCTATTCGGAGTCGGTGGAGCGCCGCTTGGCGAGCGCCTAGCGCTCAGCTCTCGCAGTTGACGACGTCGCCGCTGCCGGATCCCTGATCACAGCGGTCGTTTCCCGGACCGCCGTCGATGTCGTCGTCGCCGTCCCCGCCCTTGACCTGGTCGTCGCCTGAGCCGGCACGGATGCGGTCGTCGCCGTGACCACTCTGATCGCCGCTGATGCGGTCGTCGCCGCCACCGCCGTCGAGCAGATCGACGTTGGAGTCGTTCGTGTACCCCGTGCCGTTGATCCTGTCGTTGCCGCCGCCCCCCACCGAGCGCTCGCCGCCGAGCTGGCGGTCGTTGCCCGCGCCGCCGATCAGCACGTCGCCGGCCTCGCCGCGGCGGCCGTCGAGGAAGTCGTCGCCGTCCCCGCCGAGAATCTTGTCGCCGTCGTTGTAGCCGTGCAGCTCGTCGTCCCCGTCCCCGCCGTCGAGGAAGTCGTCCTCGTTGCCGGTGTCGACGGTGTCATCCCCGTCCCCGGAGCAGACGCGGTCGACGCCGTCGCCCGCGGCGACCGTGTCGTCACCCCCGCCGGTCACGATCACGTCGCTGCCCTGGGTGCCCTGGATGTTGTCGGCGCCGGCGGTGCCGACCATCGTCGCCGCATCGCCGAAGCAGCTCGACGCCGCTTGGCCGGCCTGCTGCAGGCCGACCACGCCCAGCACCAGCCCGGCCGGGACAAGCAGTGCAATCGACAAAGGTCGTCTGGGCATCCGCACGATCCGCTGGTAGGGTCGCAGATGGATGCAGGGAGGCACTGTCGCCAGAGTTCCCGGGGCGCGTGTATTCGCACTCGCGATGGCGGCGACGGTGGTCGTCGGCATCACATTCGCCGGGCCGGAGGCCGAGGGCGGCTCCGGGCGGCTGCCGATGCAGAACGGGCTCGCGGTGCGCCCGAACGTCGCCGACCTCTCGCACGAGCAGCGCGTTGCGCTCGTCGACGCGATCCTCGCGCTGAAGGAGACGCCGGCGCCGATCGAGGGGTACGAGAGCTACAGCTACTACGACATGTTCGTGAAGTGGCACCGCGACGTGTTCTTCTGCGGCCGCCGCCAGTCCGCCCACATGGGAGCCAACTTCCTGCCATGGCACCGGCAGTACCTGCTGATGTTCGAGCAGGCGCTGAACGAGGTCAGCGACACCCCGATCGTGCTGCCCTACTGGGACTGGACCGACCCGGCCAGCACCAACGGGCTCTTCCGCAAGGACCTGATGGGCGGGAACGGGAATCCCGCACAGGAATACGCGGTCACCTCCGGCCGCTTCGAGAAGGGCGAGTGGCGCCTGAACGTGCTCGACCAGAGGGTGAGCGACCCGAACCCGGAGCGCTACCTGACGCGCCGGATCGGGAGCTTTCCCGACATCCCTCAGCTTCCGACCGCCGAGGACGTGCAGCAGGCGCTCACTCGCCCCGTCTACGACACCGTCCCGTTCGATGACGAGGCGAATCCCGCCCAGAGCTTCCGCAACAACCTCGAGGGCTGGAGAGGGAAGATCGGCGAGGACTGCGAGAACGGGCTCTTCGGGCCGCTGACGGGGATCGGCGTGCATGAGCCGTCGGCGATGCACAACTCTGTCCACCTCTGGGTTGGCGGCCTCTACGGCAAGGGCAAGAACCAGCAGACCGGGACGATGACCCTGAACACGTCGCCGAACGACCCGATCTTCTGGCTGCACCACGCGAACATCGACCGCCTGTGGGAGTCGTGGATGGCGATCAACGGCCGCGTCTACGATCCAACCGGCGGCTGGCCCCGGCCGGGCCAGAACCTGAACAACCGGATGGTCCCGTACAAGACCTTCGGGGTGGACGTGACCCCGGCCGACATGCTCGACCCGGCCCCGCTCGGGTACCAGTACGACGAGCTGACCCCGATTGATCCGGCAGCAACCGCGTCGGCCTCCGTGGGAGAGTCCTTCTCGGACACCTCCGGCGCACCGCCTCCCGAGCTCGGAACGATCTGCCGCCTGCCGCGAAGCTAGCCCGGCGCGGGCGTCACACTAGGGCCATGATCGAGCAGCTCGTGGAGCAGATCGAGTCGCGCTTCGGCGGGCTCGAGCGCGAGATGTCGGACCCGGAGGTGATCGCCGATCGCGAGCGCTATGCCGAGGTCGGCCGCGCCTATCGCGAGCTCGAGCCCGCGCACGCTCTGGCGCGCGAGTACCTGACGCTGCGAGACGACCTCGAGGGTGCGCGCGAGCTGCTGGCCGAGGACGGCGACGACGCCGAGTTGCGGGCGCTCGTCGCCGACGCGCCGGGTCGCCTCGAGCAGCTCGAGGAGGAAATCCGCCTGGCGATGGTCGAGCGCGACCCCAACGACGACAAGAACGTGCTCGTCGAGATCCGGGCCGGGACCGGGGGGGACGAGGCGGCGCTCTTCGCCGGCGACCTCTACAAGATGCTCACCCGCTACGCCGAGGGGCGCGGCTTTGCCACCGAGGACATCTCGCTCTCACCTGCCGAGGTGGGCGGGTTCAAGGAGGCCACCTTCGCGGTCAAGGGCGACGGCGCCTACTCGATCTACAAGTACGAGGGCGGCACGCACCGAGTGCAGCGGGTCCCGAAGACCGAGTCCCAGGGCCGGATCCACACCTCAACCGCCACCGTCGCCGTGCTTCCCGAGGCGGAGGAGGTGGACGTCGCCGTCGATCAGAATGACCTGCAAATCGACGTATATCGCTCCTCGGGGCCAGGCGGCCAGTCGGTTAACACCACCGACTCCGCGGTGCGGATCACCCACGTCCCCACCGGGATCGTCGTCTCGATGCAGGACGAGAAGTCGCAGCTGCAGAACCGCGAGAAGGCGATGCGGGTGCTGCGCGCGCGCCTGCTCGAGCAGGCGATCGCCGAGCAGCAGGCCGAGATCGCCTCGGAGCGAAAGGCGCAGGTCGGAAGCGGTGAGCGCTCGGAGAAGATCCGCACCTACAACTACCCCCAGGGCCGCGTCACCGACCACCGGATCAAGCACACCTCGCACAACCTCGACGGCGTGCTCGCGGGCGGTCTGAGCGAGTTCACCGACGCACTCGCCGCCGACGAGAAGCGCGCGCGGCTGGAGGCCCAGGCTGCCGCCGACTGAGACTTCGACGGTTTCCGACGCGCTCAGCGCAGCAGTTGACGCCCTCGAAGCTGCGGGGGTCGAATCTCCTCGCCTCGACGCCGAGCTGCTGCTGGCGGAGGCCACTGGCCTTGACCGGGCCCGCCTCGCATCCGAACCGGAGGCGGGGGTCGAGCCCGCAGCCGCTCGCGCCTTCGGGGCGATGGTGCGCCGCCGGATCCAGCGTGAGCCCGTGGCCTACATCCTCGGCCGGAAGGCGTTTCGCCGCCTCGATCTGCAGGTCGACCCGCGCGTCCTGATCCCGCGGCCCGAATCGGAGATCCTGGTCGAGGTGGCGCTCGGGCTGCGGCCCGAGAGCGTCCTCGACGTCGGCACCGGTTCGGGGGCGGTCGCGCTGGCGATCGCCGACGAGCTCCCCGAGGCGTCGGTGATGGCCACCGATACCTCACCGGCGGCGCTGGGCGTAGCCGCCGCCAACGCGGGCCACGTGGGGCTCACGGGTCGCGTCACCTGGGAGATCGGCACGCTGCCCGCCGGCAGGCGCTTCGACCTGATCGTCGCCAACCTCCCCTACGTGCGCGAGGACGAGTGGGACGCGCTGCAGCCGGAGATCGCCCGCTACGAGCCCCGCGAGGCGCTGGTCGCGGGCCCGGACGGACTGGAGGCGATTCGCTCGCTTCTCGACGCCGGGCCCGCCTGCAAGGCGATCGCGCTGGAGGTGGGGGAGGGGCAGGCCGGCGCCGTCGACGCGCTCGTCAAGGAAACCGGCTTCTGGATCACCGAGCGTCGCCGCGACCTCGCCGGCATCGAGCGGGTCGTCGTGGGCGTCGCATGAGCGAGCTGGTCTCGATCGAGCGCCACGGCGCCGATCGGGCGCGAAGCGCGCTCGAGCATTGCGTCACCGGCGGAGGCGTCGCGATCTTTCCCGCCGACACCCTCTACGGCCTCGCCTGCGACCCGCTGAACGCGGCTGCGATCGGGCGCATCCAGGCGCTGAAGGGCCGCGACGAGGGCAAGCCCTCCGCGGTGATGTATTTCTCGCCGCTGATCATGCGCGAGCTGGTCTCCTCGCTCGGACCCCGAACCCGGGATGCAGTCGGGGCGCTGCTTCCGGGGCCGGTGACGCTGGTGGTCGCCAACGCTGAGCACCGCTACCCGCTCGCCTGCGGGGACGATCCTGAGCGGCTCGGAATCCGCCTCATTGAGGGCCTGCTCGCAGGCATGTCGGTACCGATCTTCCAGACCAGTGCCAACCCCAGCGGCGAGCCGGCATCGGCCGCGTTCGAGGGGATCGATCACGAGCTCCTGGAGCGGGTCGACGTCGCGATCGACGGCGGCGAGCTCGGCGGTGAGCCGTCGACGGTTGTGGATCTGACGGCGATCGACACCTCCGGCGAATGGCGGATCCTCCGGGAGGGCGCGGTTCCGTCAGACCGTCTGTCAACCTTGCTGTCATGACCCAACTTCCCGACGACTTCCAGACCGCGCCGCTCGCAGACGTCGATCCCGACATCGCCCGCGTGCTCGAGCGCGAGCTCGCCCGCCAGCAGTCGACGCTGGAGATGATCGCCTCTGAGAACTTCGTTCCCCAGGCGGTGTTGGACGCCGCCGGCTCGGTGCTGACCAACAAGTACGCAGAGGGCTATCCCGGAAAGCGCTACTACGGCGGCTGCGAGGAGGTCGACGTCGCCGAGCAGCTCGCGATCGACCGCGCCAAGGCGATCTTCGGCGCTGACCACGCGAACGTCCAGCCGCACTCGGGCGCCCAGGCCAACAACGCCGCCTATATGGCGCTCTTGGAGCCCGGCGACACGATCATGGGGATGGCGCTCGACCACGGCGGCCACCTCACCCACGGGATGAAGCTGAACGTCTCGGGGAAGCTCTACAACGTGGTCGCCTACCACGTCCGCCGCGAGGACCACCGCTGCGACATGGACGAGGTCGCAAGCCTCGCCGAGGAGCACAAGCCGAAGCTGATCGTCGCCGGCTGGTCCGCCTACCCCCGCCAGCTCGACTTCGGCGCCTTCCAGGAGATCGCCGACTCGGTCGGGGCCCTGTTGATGGTCGACATGGCGCACTTCGCAGGCCTCGTCGCCGCCGGCGAGCACCCGAACCCGGTCGAGAACGCCGACGTCGTCACGACGACGATCCACAAGACGCTGTGCGGCCCGCGCAGCGGGATGATCCTCTGCCGCGAGGAGCTCGCCGCGGACATCAACCGCGCCGTGTTCCCGGGGCAGCAGGGAGGCCCGCTGATGCACGTGATCGCCGCGAAGGCCGTCGCCCTGCGGATCGCGCAGTCGGAGGAGTTCCGCGCCCGCCAGCGGCAGACGATCGCCAATGCGCAGGCCTTCGCCGCCGGTCTGATCGAGAATGGGGTGGACGTTCTCACCGGCGGCACCGACGTCCACCTTGTGCTGGTCGACCTCGGCCAGGACGGACTCGACGGCAAGGAGGCCGAAGAGCGGCTGGAGGAGGTGGGCGTGACCGTGAACCGAAACGCGATCCCGTTCGACCCGCGGCCGCCGATGCGTGCGTCGGGGCTGCGCATCGGCACCCCGGCGCTGACGACCCGCGGCCTTGTCGAGGACGACATGCGCGAGATCGCGCAGGTGACAGCGGTTGCGCTCTCGGACCGATTCGAGTCCGAGCGCGACTCGCTGCTGGAACGCACCCGGGCGCTGATGGAGCGCTACCCGCTCTATCCCCAGCTCTCCGCAGCCGCCGTTTGAGCATCGCTCGTCGGCGCAGCGCCATAGTGTCCGGCGCCGATGCGCGTCCTCGTCGTTGACAACATGCGGCCGGACGCCTCCACGCCGCAGCGCGGAAGCTTCGTCCGCCACCAGGTCGAGGCGCTGCGGCGCTGCGGGGCGGACGTGGACCACGCTTCGTTTCCCCCCGGGCAGCGCGGCCGGGTCGCCGCGGTGCGTGGCGTTCGCGCGCGGCTGCGAGCGGGGCGCTTTGACGTCGTGCACGCACACTTTGGCCTCACCGGCTGGTGCGCGAAGATCGCCGGAGCGGAGCCGCTCGTGGTCACCTTCCACGGCACCGATGTCCGCCACCCGGCCACCGGCGCGCTCTCGCGCCGGCTCGTGCGGCGGATCGATCTGGTCGCAGGCGCATCCCGCGCGATCTTCGCCCCCGAGGGCGGTCGCCCCGCGCTACCACGACCGCCCGGACGCTCGGCGGTGCTCCCAGTGGGCGCAGACCTGTCCAGGTTCAAGCCGCAGGCGAGGCCCGATGCGCGGCGAGAGCTCGGGCTCGACGAGGGCGGGCGCTATCTGCTCTTCCTCGCCGATCCCGGAGCGCGCCGTGAAGCGCCACGATCGCGCCGCCGAGGTGGCGCTCCGCGCCGGCGCCGAGCTGCTCACGGCCGGGAGGGCCGAACCGGAGTCGATCGCGGCGATGATCAACGCCGCCAGCGCTGTGCTCGTCACCTCGGAGAACGAGGGCTTCGGCCTGCCGGTGGTCGAGGCGCTTGCCTGCGGCGTGCCGGTGCTCTCGACGCCGGTGGGGGTGGCGCCGGCGCTGCTCGCCGGCATCGACGGTTGCCTGTGCGCGCCGTTCGACGCCGAGCGCTGGGCGGCGCTCGCCCGCCGGCACATCGACGCGGAGGATCCGCGCGTGCGCGGCGATCGGCGCGCGCAGGCGTTCTCGGCCGACCGGATGGCGGAGCGGGCGATCGTCGCCTACCGCGCGATTCTGGACGGCGAGTAGGCAGTGGCTAAGGTGCCGAGCGTGCCGGGATGAGGATCTGGGTGGACATGACCGGTTCGGCGCACGTCCTCGTGCTGCGCCCGATCATCGAGCGTCTGCGAGCCCAGGGTCACGAGGTCGAGGTCACCGCGCGCGAGTACGCGCAGACGCTGGAGCTGCTCGAGCTGCACGGGATCGAGCACACGAGCATCGGGCAGCACGGGGGAGCTTCGCGAACACGCAAGTTCCTGCGCCTGGTGGAGCGGAGCACGGCGATGCGCCGTTTCGGGAAGGGGCGGGGCTTCGATCTCGCCGTTGCGCACGGGTCCAACGATCTCGCCCTTGCGGCCCGCGAGCTCGGCATCCCCGAGGCGAACATGCACGACTACGAATTCGCGGTCACCCAGCATCACGTCGGCTGCCGGCTCGCCCGCCGGGTGATCTTCCCGGAGGCCGTGCCGCCGCAACGACTGCGGAAGTTCGGCGTCGGCCCAGAGAAGCTGTTCCGCTATCCGGGGCTGAAGGAGGAGTACTACCTGTCGGATTTCGAGCCCGACCCGGAGGCGCTCGAGAAGCTCGGTCTCGACACCAGCCGGGTGATCGTGATCGTCCGGCCTCCCCCCGACATCTCCCTCTATCACCGCAAGTCGAACCCGCTCTTCCCGCAGGTGCTGGCACAGCTCGGCACCGACGAGAATGTTCACGCGGCGGTGCTTCCGCGCACGCCGACCCAACGCGACTACGTCAAGAGCCTGGCCCTTCCCTCGGTGATCGTCCCGGAGCGGGCGGTGGAGGCGCAGAGCCTGGTCGCTCTCGCCGATCTCGTCGTCTCCGCCGGGGGGACGATGAACCGTGAGGCCGTCGCGCTCGGGACTCCCGTTTACACCACCTACGGCGGCAGGCTGGGCGGCGTCGACGAGTGGCTGATCCGAGAGGGCCGCTTGAGGCCGCTCACCGACCCCCGCGCGCTGGAGTTGCGCAAGAAGGACGCTCCAGGCGATGCCCGCGTCCGCCGCGACCCCGGCTACCTGGTCGATCTCATCCTCGGCACCTTGGGATGAGCACCGGCGTGGGCCATCCGCCCGACGGCTCGCTCGCCGAGCGCTACCAGCACATGCCGCACGCGTTCGAGCGGCGGCGAAGCGACACGCTGCTGAGGGCACTCGACATCGGCCTCTCGGGCGTGGCTCTCGCCGTGGTATCGCCGCTGCTCGTGCTGATCGTCGTGTCGATCAGGGTGCTGTCGGGGTCGCCGGTCCTGTACCGGGGGGCGAGGGTCGGCCGTTTCGGCCGCGTGTTCGCGATGTACAAGTTCCGAACCCTGCGCAGCGGCGCCGAGGGCCGGCTCGGCAATCTCTACGGCGAGGAATTGACGACGCGAACCGTCGAGGAGATGACGGCGATCGGCCGTTTGCTGCGCGCCGCCTATCTCGACGAGCTCCCCCAGCTCTTGAACGTCCTCCGAGGGGACATGAGCATCGTCGGCCCGAGGCCGATCCGTCCCGCCTTCTTCCAGGAGATCAGCGACGCGATGCCGCAGTACTGGCAGCGCCTGGTGGTGCGTCCCGGCGTCACGGGCCTGGCGCAGACCCGCGTCACGCGCGAGGACTCGTGGGCCTTCAAGCTCGCTCACGACCTCGAGTACATCGCGGATCGCTCGCCGTCCCTGTATCTGACGGTGATCGGGATCACAGCGCGCCACGCGCTCAGCGGCGACCGTCATGCGGCGGGGGGCTCGACGCCGCGCGCCTGACGCCGGCCGGGGGTCCCTCCAACCCTGACCCTAAACTGCCCGCCCATGTGCGGCATTTGCGGGCTGGCGGTCGCCGAGGCCGCTTCCCCGCCGGATCCATTGCTGCTCGCGGCAATGAACGAGGCCATGGTCCATCGCGGGCCCGACAGCGAGGGCGTGGTGATCGACGGCCCGGTCGGGCTCGGGGCGCGACGCCTCTCGATCATCGACCTGGAGCACGGCGACCAGCCGATCGCCAACGAGGACGGCTCGATCCACGTTGTCCAGAACGGGGAGATCTACAACTACCGCGAGCTGCGCCGTCGCCTGGAGCGCCAGGGTCACAGCTTCCGCACGCAGGGCGACACCGAGGTCCTGGTGCACCTCTACGAGGAGCGGGGGCTCGAGTTCGTGCACGAGCTGCGGGGAATGTTCGCGCTGGCCCTGTGGGACTCGAAGCGCGGGCGGCTCGTGCTCGCCCGCGACCGCTTCGGGATCAAGCCCCTGTACTACGCGCAGGCCGGCGGCCGGCTGTCGTTCGCCTCCGAGCTGAAGGCGCTGCTTCGCGATCCCGGGCTGTCGCGGGACCTGGACATCGACGCGCTGCACGCCTTTCTCGCCTTCAACTCGATCCCCGCGCCGCTGACGATCTTCCGCGATGTTCGCAAGCTGCCGGCCGCTCACCTGCTCGTCTGGGAGGCGGGCACGGTCGCCGTCTCCGGATACGCCGAGCTGCGGCCCGCGCCGGCCGATCGGCTGCGGCGGGAGCCCGGGGAGCAGCTCGAAGCGGAGCTGCGCGAGCGCCTGCGCGATTCGGTCCGCGCCCATCTGGTCTCCGACGTGCCGGTCGGCGTGCTCCTCTCCGGCGGGCTCGACTCCTCGGCGCTGGCGGCGTTCGCCGCGATGGAGAGCGGGGAGCGCCTGCGGACGTTCTCGATCGGCTTCGAGGAGAGCTCGTTCGACGAGTTGGAGCGGGCTCGCCTGATCGCAGAGCGCTACGGCACCGACCATCACGAGCTGGTCGTGCGGCCCGACGCGGTCGAGCTGCTTCCGCAGATCGTCGAGGCCTTCGACGAGCCCTTCGGCGACTCGTCCGCGCTGCCGACCTATCTCGTCTCCCAGCTCGCCGCCGGGGAGGTCAAGGTCGCCCTCTCAGGCGAGGGGGGAGACGAGCTGTTCGGCGGCTACCAGACCTACGTCGCCGACATGCTGGCGCCGCGACTGGGCTTCCTCGCCAGGCCGGCGCGCCCCCTCGTCGAGCTGCTGCCGAGCTCGTCGAGGAAGGTCAGCTTCGACTACCGGGCGAAGAGGTTCGTCCGCGCCGCCCACCTGCCGCCGCTCGAGCGCCACCACGGCTGGAAGGAGATCTTCTCGCCGGCCGCGCGGGAGGAACTGCTGTGCGCGGGAGGGCACGGGAGTGACCCGCTCGAGCCGTACCGCGAGCGCTACGCGAAAACGGCCGACGCCGAGGCCCTGGCAAGACTGCAGGACGTCGATCTGGGGATCTACCTGGTCGACGACCTGCTGGTCAAGACCGACCGCGCGAGCATGGCCCACTCGCTCGAAACCCGCGTCCCGTTCCTCGACCCGGCGGTGGCCGATTTCGCCTTCGCGCTGCCTACGAGGCACAAGGTCCGCGGGCTTCGCAAGAAGGTGCTGCTTCGCCGCGCCCTCGCGCCGCTGCTGCCGCGCGCGATCGTCCATGGTCGCAAGCACGGCTTCTCGATCCCCGTCGCCGCCTGGCTGCGAGGCCCGATGGAGCCGTTTGCCCGAGACGTGCTCTCACCGGAGACGCTGAAGCGCCAGGGGTACTTCCGCTCCGAGGCCGTCGAGCGCCTGCTCGACGGCCACGTCGCCCGCCGAGAGGACTACAGCCGCCAGATCTGGGGGCTGCTCGCGTTCACCCTCTGGCACGAGCGCTACGCGCGGGTCCCCGAAGCGCTGACCCAACGATGACCGACTGACGTGCTGATCGGCGACGACACCCCGCCCGACGTTCTCGACGCCCTGCTGGCGTTCACAGTCGCGGGGCTGCTGGCCTGGCTCGTGGTCCCGTTCACCGACCGGCTCGCGCGTCGCGTCGGCGCGATCGACTACCCCGGCGAGCGCAGCATTCACGAGCTGCCGACCCCCGCCCTGGGCGGCCTCGGGATCCTCGCCGGCGTGCTCGTCGCCGGGGTGCTGTTCCTTCCCTGGGAGCCGCAGTACAGGGCGATCCTCGCCGGCGCACTCGTGATCACGGCGGTGGGCGCGATCGACGACGTGACGGACCTTCCGGCCGGGCTGAAGCTGCTCGGCCAGACCATCGCCTCTGTGATCCCCGTTGCGGCGGGCGTGAAGGTCGGAAACTTCACCCTGCCCTTCATCGGCCGGGTCGAGCCGGGGAAGGTCGATCTCTTCGAGCTTCCGCTCGTGGGCGAGGTGGATCTCGGCTTCGTGCTCACCGTGATCGGGTTCGTGGCGGTGATCAACGTGGTCAACCTGATCGACGGCGTCGACGGGCTTGCGGCCGGTGTGTGCGCGATCTCGGCAGCGACACTCGGGGTGATCGCCCTGTCTCTGGATCGCTTCGCTGCGGGAGTGCTCGCGGCGCTCACCAGCGGCTCGGCGCTCGGCTTCCTGCGACACGGCTTCCCTCCCGCCTCGACCTTCATGGGGGACAGCGGCTCCAACCTGCTCGGCTACCTGCTCGCCGCCGTCGCGGTGCAGGGGGCTTTGAAGACGAACGCGATCGTGGCCCTGCTGTTCCCGCTCCTGGTGCTTGCGCTGCCGATTCTCGATACGGGCTTCGTGGTCGCGAAGCGGCTCAAGTACGGGCGTCCCGTTTACAAGGCGGACCGCTGGCACTTTCACCATCGGATGGCCAACATCGGCTTCTCGCAACGACGCACGCTCGTGTACATGTACGGCTGGGCGCTGGCGATGGCCGCGCTCGCGCTCGCGCTTCGCTTCGTGCCCTACAGCGACGATCACGGCAACTTCGACGCCCTGTGGACGGTGGTGATGTCGATCTTCCTCGTCACCGCGGCCGCGGCGAGCGTCTATCTGCTGATCGCGCTGGAGATCCTGAAGCTGCGCCGCTTCCGCCAGCGCCAGCTCACGGGCCTCGCCGGCGGCCCGGCGTCGCCGGAGGAGGTCGACCGCGGCGTCGCCCACGAGCTCGAGACGGGCAGCTTCGCGGCGGTCGACCCGGAGACGGGCGAGTTCGCGGACCTTGACCCGGACACGGGCGAATTCGGCGCCGTTCCGCCCCCGGGCCGCTGACGCCGCGATAGCCCGGTTGTGGCAGCATTGCCGCTGTGGGGACGAGCCGGCGCGCAGTCACGGCCATCTTCGCCACCTTCCTTGTGATTGCGGCGGTGGCGGGGCTTGCCGCTGCCGCGACGGCGGCCTGCACCGGGGTCCGTCCGGGCGCCGAGGTCGTGACCAAGGCCGGCTCCTGCACGCTCAACTTCGTCTGGCGCGGCTCCGACCGCCGCACCTACGCCGGGACGGCGGGGCACTGTGTGCCCGGCGAGAGCCCCGACGAGGAGATCAGTGGCGAGCACACCTACCGGCCCGCCGGAGCTCCCACCGCCGAAGACCCGGACGGAAACCGGATCGGCAAGTTCGCCTACGCGGTCCTCGACGATCCGAAGGACTTCTCGCTGATCCGCCTCCGCAAGTCCGTGACACCGAACCCGCAGATGTGCAGGTTCGGCGGTCCCACGGGCATCAACTCCGACATCACCGATGAAACCACCACGCTCAACTTCTACGGCAACGGGGCGCTGATCGGCCAAGCGTCGCCCGCCCGCAGCCTCACCGCTTTCGGGATGCCGGACCCCGATCTCGTCCACGCGCAGGGCCCGATCGCCCCGGGCGACTCCGGCAGCGGCGTCACAACCGAGGACGGCAGGGCGGTCGGCGTGCTGGTCACCCTCGGCTACCACGAGGGCCCCGCCGGATTCGGCGTCGTCGGCATCACCCGCTTCGCCCCGCAGCTTCAGGCTGCCCAGACGGCGCTGGACATTCGCCTGCGCCTGGTCAAGGCGCCCCTCCTCTGAGCGGCCGTTTCCTCTCCCTCGGTGCTGCCGTTCGTGACTAGACCCCCGCGGCGTACTGGCCGTGGAAGCCGAACGGGACGTGGTGGGGGACCTCGGCGCGGGCGCGCTCCTCGAGCGTGGCCGCATCGAGCACGAGCATGAACGAGGTCTGGCGGCCGGCGTCGAAGACGACCGACAGCAGGGCGCCGGCGTCCTCGGCCTCCGCGCCGGGCTCGGCGACGAACACCGGCTCCCCGGGGTAGCAGCCGTCTTCCGCCCAGACCTCGGCTCGGCGATCGACCACGTCGGCCTTGACGATGCGGTCGATCCACTCTGAGTCGCCGATTCCGGTTCCCCATGCGTAGCGGTACGGGCGCTCGTTGCAGCGGCCGTAATTGATCCGCGGCAGCTCGAACGGCTCTTCGATCAGGCGCTCGACCTCGACCGTTCCGGACTTCGGCGAGAGCCGGAACCGCTCCAGGTGCGCCCAGGGCGGGCGCTTTCCGGCCCGCAGCCGGTCCATGTACAGGGCTTCGATGATCCCCGCGTCGGCGAAGGTGCAGATGTCGGCGACGATCTCGTCGCCGTCCTCGTACGCGTTGACGTGGTGGAAGCCGAAGCGGGTCTCGCACTCGAACGGCCCCAGGGTGTCGCCGCTGGAGCGGTCGACGAGCGTGAACCGGGTGCCGCGCTCGGGCTTCCAGCGGTAGTTCTCGATGTAGGGCCTGCCCGACAGCGCCAGCCGCAGCGGGTTGACCACGAGCGGGTACTCGGCGAGGATCAGCCAGCGCTCGGTGAGCCCGAACGAGTGCATGTACGCCGGCTCTCGCGTCGGGATCGAGCCGATCAGCTCGGGCGCCCGAGCGTCGGGGCGGAGATGGAAGAAGCGGTAGGAGCTTCGGGGCCCGAGCTTGGCGGCATAGTTCAGCATCCCGCGGCTTTCGCGGTCCATGTGCGGGTGCGCGGTCGTCAGCTCTCCGGGCGGCTCGTAGGCGACTCCCGCTGCCTCGAGCGTCTCGGGATCGAACTGGACCGGGATCGGCGTCTCCGTCATCGCGATGAAGCGCTCGCCGAGCCGGGTGAGGTTGACGTTGCAGTTGTCGCTGAGGCCACCCTTCGGGTTGAAGAGCGTGGCGGCGCGCTTGAACAGCGAGCGGCACGGATCGGTGGCGAACTCGGCGTAGGAGATCTCTCCGCGCTCGCGGTTGGCGCGGTGTGCCCGCCCGTTCAGGAACTTGTTCGCGTAGGAGACCTTCCCTTCGCCGATCGCGAAGCGGTGCAGCATCGCCTCGCCGTCGAACCAGTGGCTGAGGCTGCGCGAGCCGACCTCCCAGTTCGCGGGCCCGGTGCGCAGCAACGAGCCGTGAAGCCACGGCGGCAGCTGCCCGGTGAGGGGGAGCTCGCCGACGGAGATCTCGTCCGTCAGAGAGTTGAATCCTCCGGCGGCGGAGAGGGCGGGGGCTGCGGTCTCGACACTTGCCATGGTTCCTCCTACATCATTCGAGTTGAATCGTTCGGACTGTAGCGCTATCTTGTGCCCATGTCAACCCCCGAAACGAGCATCGAGCGCGAGCAGGTCAGGCTCACCGACACCTCGTACGTGGTCCTCGGCCTGGTGGAAGCCTGCCAACCGGCAACTCCGTACGACCTGAAGCGCTTCGCTGAGATCAGCGTCTTCCACTTCTGGTCGGTGCCGCACACGCAGGTCTACTCGGAATGCGCCCGGTTGGCGCAGGCCGGGCTGCTGGAGGAGCGCCGTGAGCAGAGGGGCAGGCGAAGGCGCATCTACCGCCTCGCCTCCCCCGGTGAACGGGCCCTGGACGAGTGGCGCGAGCAGCCGCGCTACGAGTCGCTCGAGCTCAGGGATGTGGGACTGATCAAGCTCTTCTTCGACGCCGATCCGAAGCAGCTGGCGGAGGTACAGCTCGCGGGCCACCGTGAGCAGCTGGGCGCCTACGAGAAGCTCGCCGCCGACTATCCGGACATGCCCAGCGGCCAGCGGTTGGCGCTCGAGGCCGGAATTCGCTGCGAAGCGGAATTGGTCCGCTTCTGGTCCCAACTCGCGGGCGGGACCACGGGCCCCGCCTGACCCTCCGGCAGCGGCGGCGATCGGCGTCGTTCGGATATATTCGCCCTGGCCCGCTCGGATTACTTTCGCCGATGCGGCCATTTCTGTCTCTGGCCCCGCACGACGCGTTTGGAACTCGACGACTCAGACACCCCAGACGAGCAGCAAGGGTTCTCCTACGAGGGCGGATGCGGTCGCGGCCGGCGGGCTGGTGATCGGGTCGATGGTCGGGTGTGCGGCTGCGGGCTTCGGGCTCGGTTCGCTGGTCGGGCTGGAAGTGGTGGTGGGGCTGATCGGACTGTTCGCGGGCGTCGTCGTGGGGCTTGTCCTTGTCTACGCTCGCTTTAGAACCCTCTAGCCAGGCGACCGGTGGCCGGGCGGCGAGCGTGATGCGCAACCTCGACCTCGTCGTGCTCGCGGTGGCGCTGCCGGTCTTCGTGCTCGCAGACCTGCCGCTGCTCGGCTACGCCGCCGCGGCCGTCGCCTGGATTGCCCAGGCCCTGCTTCAGCGCGCCGTCCAGGCGAGGCTTGCGCGCACCGATCGCCGCACGAGCGCGCTCGGGCTCGTCGGGGGCTCGATGGTGGCGCGGCTTTGGATCCTCACCGCGGCGATCCTGCTCGTCGGGCTGATCGGCGATGAGGATGCGGGGCTGGCCGCCGCCGTCCTTGCCGCCGTCCTGGTGACCGCCGATCTCGCCGGCGAGGCGATCGCTCGCGCGCTCTCCGAGCCGGAGGCGAGCGGATGAGCCGCAAGGCGAAGATCTGGCTCGCCGTCGGGCTCTACTTCTTGATCGTGATCGCTCTCGGCGTCGTCTTCGGCAGCGACGGCAAGAACGAGGAGTTCCAGCCGCAGAACGAGTTCCGGCTGGAACCGTGGATCTCGCTCGACCTCGGCTTCGCCGACATGAGCATCAACAAGGCGGTGATGTACCTGGCCATCGCCAGTGCGCTGACGATCATCGTGATGACGATGATCGCCAACCGCATGCAGCGGGAGCCGAACAAGACCCAGATGGCGGTTGAGGTCGCTTACGACCTGACGCGCAACAACATCAGCGGCAACATCCCCGAAGAGCGGCTGGCCCGGAAGTGGTTCCCTTACCTGGCGACGCTCTTTTTCTTCATCTGGTTCTCGAACATAATCGGCTACCTGCCGCTGCCGACCAACACCGAGCACACCTTCGACCTCTTCGGGCTCGAGATCCCCTCGTTCGCGATCTACGCCGCCACCGCGAACATCTCGATCCCGCTCGTGCTCTCCATCGTCTCGGTGATCTCGTACCACGTCGAGGGCGTGCGGGCCAAGGGCCTGATCAAGTATTTCGCGAGCTGGCTGCCGCCGGGGCTGGAGTCGATGAACATCGTCGGCCGGGGCCTGATCTTCGTGATCGAGGTGATCTCGCATCTCGTGCGGGTGATCTCGCTCGCCGTGCGACTTTTCGCGAACATCCTCGCCGGCCACCTGCTGATCCTGTTCATGGCGGGTGGGCTGGCGGTGCTGCTCGGCCTCGCGGCGCTCGGTGCCGTCACCCTGCCGATGGCCTTCGCCTTCTTCATCTTCGAAATCGGCCTGGTGGCGACGCTCCAGGCGTTCATCTTCTCGACACTGACCGCGATCTATATTGGCGGCGCCACCGCCGAGAGTCACTAGGAAAAGGAGTAATCAAATGGATGCTTTGCTACCGCTCGCGCAGGAGGCCGTCCAGGGCGTGACCGACGACGGGCTGAAGTCGATCGCGCTCGGCATCGGCGCCGGACTGGGCTCGATCGGCGCCGGGATCGGGATCGGGATCATCTTCGGCGCTGAGATCGAGTCCGTTGCCCGCCAGCCGGAGATGAAGGACGAGCTTCAGTCGATCCGCTGGCTCGGCTTCGCGCTCACCGAGGCAGTCGCCTTCTACACCTTCATCTTCGGCCTGATCGCTTTCTTCCTCTAGGTCGAAGTGGATTTCCTCGGCGACATAGGCTCGCTGCTCGTCTTCGCACAGGAGACTCACGGCGGAGAGGAGGAGGGCGGCAGCTTCCTGGTCTCACCCGGGCTCGGGCTGATGATCTGGACGCTGATCGCATTCGGCATCACGTATTTCGTGCTCAAGCGCGCGGCACTGCCGCGGATCGCCGACGCACTGGAGAAGCGCGCAAACGCGATCCGCGAGAACATCGAGGCCTCGGAGAAGACCCGCCAGGAGGCCGACGAGCTGCTCGCCGAGTACCGCCAGCGGTTGAAGGAGGCGCGCGAGCAGGCCGACGACATCGTCGCCCGCGCTCGCAAGGCGTCGGAGAACCTGAAGCTCGAAGCCGCCGATGAGGGCAAGGCCAAACGCGAGGAGCTGGTCGGGGCGGCGCGCAAGGACATCGAAGCCGAGACCAGGCGCTCACTGGAGCAGATCCGCAAGGAGGTCGCCGACCTGACGGTGCTCGCGACCGAGAAGGTGACCCGCAAGTCCCTCTCCGGCGAGGACCAGAAGCGGCTCGTCGAGGAGGCGCTGGCGGAGGTCGACTTCTCGGCGCTGGCCGGCAACGGAGGGGCGCGAGCAGTAGTGGATGAGATCGCACGCGTATATGGCGACGCTCTGTTCGAGGCTGCCCTCGACAAGGAGAAGCTGGACGAGATCCACGAGCAGCTCGGCCAGTTCACCGACGCGATCGATCGCAACCGCGACCTGCAGGTGTTCTTCTTCAGCCCCTACTTCTCCTCGGCGGAGAAGCGCGATGGGATCGCTCGCGCGATCGAGGGCGCCGAGCCCGAGCTCGTCAACTTCCTCGAGCTGCTCGCCGAGAAGCACCGGATGCCCGCGATATTCCGCATCCGCCAGACGTTCGACGACCTGTACGCGAAGCACAACAAGCGCCTCGACGTCACCGTCACCAGCGCCGTTGAGCTCGACCCGTCGGTTGTCGAGCGCGTTGGCGAGGAGATCGAGCGCCAGACCGGCCAGAACGTCGAGTTGCACTCGGCGGTCGACGAGAACATCCTCGGCGGCCTCGTGCTGCGGGTGGGCAACATGGTCCTCGACGCAAGCCTGCGTAACAGGCTCGAGAAGATGAGAAGGGAGATCGCGCGCCCCGCTTAGGCGCCACGCGGTCCAGACAAGACTTGAAAACGCTCAACAAAGACGACATGGGAGAGCACAACTAAATGGAGATCAAGCCCGATGAGATAACCCAGATCCTGCGAGCACGGATCGAGGGCCTCGAGGCCGACGCCGCCGACCTCTCCGAGGTCGGGACCGTGCTCTCGATCGCGGACGGCATCGCCCGCGTTCACGGGCTCGACAACTGCATGTCGCTGGAGATGCTCGAGCTTCCGCACGAGGTCACCGGCCTGGCGCTGAACCTCGACGCCGACAACGTCGGCGCGGTGCTGTTCGGCGAGTGGGACAAGATCGTCGAGGGCGACACCGTGAAGCGCACCGGCCGCCTGCTCGAGATCCCGGTGGGCGACGAGCTTCTCGGCCGTCTGGTCGACCCCCTCGGTCGCCCGCTCGACGGCAAGGGCGACATCAACACCACCGAGACTCGCCCCGCCGAGTTCAAGGCGCCGGGCGTCGTCAACCGCCAGCCGGTGAAGGAGCCGATGCAGACGGGGCTGAAGGCGATCGACTCGATGATCCCGATCGGCCGCGGCCAGCGCGAGCTGATCATCGGCGACCGCCAGACGGGGAAGACCGCGGTCGCGGTCGACGCGATCATCAACAACAAGGATCAGGACATGATCTGCATCTACGTCGCGATCGGCCAGCGGCTCTCCACCGTGGTTCAGTTCAAGGAGACGCTCGAGGAGGCCGGGGCGATGGACAACACGATCATCGTCGCCGCGCCCGCCGACGAGGCGGCGCCGATCAAGTACATGGCGCCCTATGCGGGGTGCGCGATGGGCGAGCACTTCCTCTACAACGGAAAGCATGCCCTCTGCATCTACGACGACCTCACCAAGCACGCATACGCCTACCGCCAGATGTCGCTGCTGCTGCGGCGCCCGCCGGGCCGCGAGGCGTATCCGGGCGACGTCTTCTACCTGCACTCGCGGCTGCTGGAGCGGGCGGTGAAGCTGAACGACGAGCTCGGCGCGGGCTCGCTGACGGCGCTGCCGATCATCGAGACCCAGGCCGGCGACGTCTCCGCGTATATCCCGACGAACGTGATCTCGATCACCGACGGCCAGATCTTCCTCGAGTCGGATCTGTTCTTCTCGGGCGTGAGGCCGGCGATCAACGTCGGGATCTCGGTCTCGCGCGTGGGCGGCAATGCGCAGACGAAGGCGATGAAGAAGGTCGCCGGGAAGCTGCGCCTCGACCTCTCCCAGTACCGCGAGCTGGAGGCGTTCGCGCAGTTCGGCTCCGAGCTCGACCCCGAGACCCAGCAGACCCTCGCCCGCGGCGAGCGCCTGGTGGTGGCGCTGAACCAGAACGAGCGCAGCCCGCTTTCGGTCGCCGACCAGGTCGCCTCGATCTACGCCGGCACCGGCGGCTATCTCGACCGGATCAAGGTCGATCGGGTGGGCGATTTCCTCGCCGACCTGCTCGGGCGCCTGCACAGCGAGCAGGCGGAGCTGATGAAGCAGATGAACGAGACGGGGAGATCTCCGACGAGGAGCTGGAGAAGCTGGGCAATGCGATCGGCGAGATGATCGACGACTTCGGCCCCGACTTCGACGAGGAGGGGAACCCGCTGGAGGAGGGCGAGTCCGACCGCGTGAAGTCCGAGGCCGAGCGGGCGAAGCCGGCGCGCACCGAGGCTGAGGAGGAAACCGACGCCGATGTGCTGAGGAGCGCGAGGAGGTCCCGGCATAGCCACCCGCAAGGAAGTCAAAGGCCGGATCGCTTCGGTCAAGAACATCCACAAGATCACCCGGGCGATGGAGATGGTCGCGGCGGCGCGGCTGCGCCGCGCCGAGGAGCGGATCGCTCACCTGCGTCCGTACGCGCAGGCGATCAGGAAGATGACCCGCAAGGTCTCCGAGGCGGCGGGGACGATGCCGAAGATCGCCCTGCTCGAGGAGCGCGAGCAGGTGAAGAACATCGGGATCCTGCTCGTCACCGGCGACCGCGGCCTGGCGGGGTCGTTCAACACCCAGATCATCCGCGCAGGCGTCGAGCTAAGCGGGAGTTGACGCGCGAGGGCGCGAACGTGACCTTCGCGCTCGTCGGCCGGCGCGGCAACTCGACGATGCAGTTCCGGGGCGAGCCGGTAACCGCCTCCTACGTCGGCTTCACCGACCGGCCCGCGTTCGCCAACGCGCGCGAGATCGGTGCCGACCTCACGTCTTCCTACATCGACGAGGACTTCGACCGCGTCGAGCTGATCTACAACCGCTACGTCTCGCCGCTGACCCAATACGTACGCCGGCAGACTCTGCTGCCGCTGCAGGAGGCGGAGGTCTACGGTGAGGGGATCCCCGAGCCCGAGCAGCCGGTGGATCCGGAGCTCGCCGAGGCGCACAGCAAGGCGCTGTGGGTGTACGAGCCGGATCCGGAGGAGTTGCTGCCGCAGCTGTTCCAGGACTACGTCGACCTGTCGATCTTCCGCGCGCTGCTCGAGTCGACGGCGTCCGAGCACGGCTCGCGGATGACGGCGATGCGAAACGCGGCCGAGAACGCGAACGAAATGATCAGCGACCTGACGCTGGAGATGAACCGCGTCCGTCAGGCGGAGATCACGCAGGAGATCTTGGAAGTCGTTGCCGGCGCCGAAGCGCTCGGCTGATCAAGGAGACAAATGCCTGAGACAAACGGAAGCTCGCCAAGCAACGGCAACATTGGCCGGGTCGAACAGGTCACCGGCGTCGTCGTCGACGTCGTCTTCCCCGACCACCTCCCCGAGATCTATTCGGCCCTGAAGGTCCAGATGGAGTACGGCGCCGAGGAGCGCGACCCCGACGAGGCCAGCGAGCTGGTGCTGGAGGTCCAGCAGCACCTCGGCGACGAGCGCATCAAGGCAGTCGCGATGGACTCCACCGACGGCCTCAAGCGCGGCGACGAGGTCGTCGACACCGGGGCGCCGATCACGGTCCCGGTCGGTGAGGCGACGCTGGGGCGGATCTTCAACCTGCTCGGCGATGTGATCGACGAGGGCGGGCCCGTTGATGTCAAGGAGCGGTGGCCGATTCACCGCCGCGCGCCCGACGTCGAGGACCTGACGCCTTCACAGGAGATCCTCGAGACCGGGATCAAGGTCGTCGACCTGCTCGCCCCCTACGCCAAGGGCGGCAAGGTCGGCCTCTTCGGCGGCGCCGGCGTCGGCAAGACCGTGCTGATCCAGGAGCTGATCCGCAACATCGCCGAGGAGCACGAGGGCCTGTCGGCGTTCTGCGGAGTCGGCGAGCGCTCGCGCGAGGGGAACGACCTCTGGCTGGAAATGAAGGAATCCGGGGTGATCGATCGCACGATGCTCGTCTTCGGGCAGATGAACGAGCCTCCCGGCGCCCGCCTTCGCGTTGCCCTCTCCGGCCTGACGATGGCCGAGTACTTCCGTGAGGAAGGCGGCAAGGACGTGCTCCTGTTCATCGACAACATCTTCCGCTTCGTCCAGGCGGGCTCGGAGGTCTCGGCGCTGCTCGGGCGGATGCCCTCGGCGGTCGGCTACCAGCCGACGCTGGAGACCGAGATGGGCGAGCTGCAGGAGCGGATCACGTCGACGCAGCAGGGCTCGGTCACCTCGGTGCAGGCGATCTACGTCCCCGCCGACGACCTCACCGATCCGGCGCCGGCGTCGGTGTTCGCGCACCTGAACGCGACCACGGTTCTCTCGCGGGGGATCTCGGAGAAGGGGATCTACCCGGCGGTGGACCCGCTCGACTCGACCTCGACGATCCTGAAGCCGGACATCCTCGGCGAGGAGCACTACCGCACCGCTACTCAGGTCCAGGAGGTGCTGCAGCGCTACAAGGAGCTGCAGGACATCATCGCGATCCTCGGAATCGACGAGCTCGCCGACGAGGACAAGCTGATCGTCAACCGGGCGCGCAAGATCGAGCGCTTCCTCTCGCAGCCGTTCTTCGTCGCCGAGGCGTTCACGGGCCGCTCGGGTGAGTACGTACAGGTCGCCGACACCATCGCCGGCTTCAGGGAGATCGTCGACGGCAACCTCGACGAGGTCCCCGAGCGCGCCTTCTACATGAAGGGCGGCATCGACCAGGTCGTCGAGGAGTCGCGCGGCGCGAAGGAGGACGAGACAGCTGCCGCCGACCGTGAGGGCGACGAGGCCGAGGAGAAGGGCGAGGAGGACGAGGAGAAGGGCGAGGGGGACGAATCGTAGGTGGCGGACCCTGAGCACAAGCTCCGCGTCGAGGTGCTGACGCCCGAGGGCCCGGTCTTCAGCGGCGACCTCGTCCAGCTCTCGGCTCGCACCACGGTCGGCGAGGTGGGGATCCTCGCCAACCACGTTCCGGTGCTGGCTCGCCTGGTCCCGTCGGAGCTGCGCCTGCACCACTCGGAGGACGAGATCGAGCGCTACGCCACCGCCGAGGGCTACCTCGAGGTGTTCGCCAACAGGGCGACAGTCCTGGTCGGCGAGGCAACCCCGCCCGACCAGCTCGATCCAGGCCGCCTGCGAGAGCAGCTCGACGAGGCCGAACGGGCGCTCGGCGAGGCGGAGGAGGGAACCGCCGCCTACGAGAGCGCCGACCGCCAGAAACGCCGCGCGGAAGCCTTCCTTCAGATCGCCGAGTCCGGTTAGCCCACACCCCCAGCAAGCAGGCGCGCTCGTTCGGGCTGAGGCGCAGGTCGCGGCCGTGCGCGACGATCCTGCGGCGCGCCTCGCGTTGATGGCGCGGGTGTTTCACGGGCCGACGGGCCACGCGCCGCGACACCTGCCGTTCCGGCGGGCGGCGTTGTCGTTCATGCGATGGCAGGCGCGCCGCGGCGTGCTCGATCCGCTCGACGCGTCACCGCCCGGCAGCACGTGGTGGCGGGCGGTCAACGAGCGACTGCTGCGGGATGGGTGCGAAACCATCGCACTACTCGGTGGCCTGGCCGGAGCCCCGTCCTCGGAAACCGTGCGGCTCTGGCTGGAGTTCGGCGCCAGACCGACGGGGCGCAACTGGTACCGAGCACACAACGCGAGCATTGTGGGCGGCTACCTGGAACACCGGGGGCTCGCCGAAGCGGAGAGCGCACCGGAGCGCTTCTTCATGAACGTCGCACTGGCGCGCGTGCTGTACGCACACGCACTCGTCGCAGCGCCGCGTCTGGCGCTGGGGCGGCTGGCTCCGCTCGGCCGCCTCGTGGGCGATCCGCGGCTCGGGATGACAGGGGTGTTCCTCTCGCTCAGACGCGTGCTCCCGGATCGCTATCCGCTCGACCGCGACGTCGAGCGCTATATCGCCGATGAGCAACGTCTAGGCCGGATGCTCGACTATGCGGTGATCGCTCCGCGGGCGCAGCGGCTATACGAGTGGTCCGCCGAGGAGCTCACCGAACCGCGTCTGCTCGAGCTGATTCGCGACGGCAACCCTGTCTACGCCTGGCCTTTCGACCAGCGACACGTGTGGCGCTCGCAGCACATGCCTCTCGCAGGCCGTGTACTGGCACGTGTCACAAGCCCCTGAACTAGTGCTGTAGCGTCCCGCGGCCATGGCCGCAAAGCGATCGCCGATCGTGGCTGTGGCGGTGGTTGCGCTGGCCGTGGCGTTGGGGTTCGCGCTGTCGGCGGCCGAGCCCGCGCAGCCGGTCGCAGACCCCGCCGCCCCGAACATCGTCGTGATCATGACCGACGACCAGAATGCCGGGACGGTGAACCGGCGCACGATGCCGCGCACGGCGCGACTGCTGAAGCGGGGCGGCACGGACTTCACCGAGGCTGTCGTGACGACACCGCAGTGCTGCCCTTCCCGGGCGACGTTCTTGACCGGTCAGTACGGGCACAACAACGGCGTGCTCTCGAACTCCGACGCCTATCCGGAGCTGCGGGATTCGGCGAACGTGCTTCCGAGCTGGCTCCGGGAGGCGGGCTACACGACCGCGCACGTGGGCCGTTTCCTGAAGGACTACGGGCGTGGGGAGGAGGTCGACAGGACGTCCGACCCTGCGCCGGGATGGGACGGGTGGGCGGTGATGACCGGCGTGCGCTATTTCGACTACACGATCGCCTACGACGGGGAGACGGCGCACTACGGACACAGGCCGAGCAATTACTCGACAACCGTGTTCACTCGCGGGGCGGTCGACTATGTGCGCGCGAACGTCGCCGATGAGGGCCCGATGTTTCTCTCCGTCGCCTACGTGGCGCCGCACAAGGAGCGCGCCTTCAATCGCGACAGCTACTGCGACGGGTCCGTGATCCCGGCGCCGCGCGACAGCCACCGTTTTTCGGGAGAGCCGCTCCCGGACAAGCGCTCGATCGGCGAGCGCGACATCGGCGACAAGCCGGGGTTCATCCGCAGCGCCACTCAGCTCGAGGACAAGCGTGCGAAGACGGTGCGGGCGTACCGCTGCGGGCTGGCGGCCCTGCGGGAGGTCGATCGCGGGGTGAAGCGAATCTACGACGCGTTTCGGGAGGCCGGCGAGCTGGACAACACCGTCTTCATCTTCACCTCCGACAACGGCACATTCCACGGCGAGCATCGGCTTCCCGGCGGAAAGTCCTTCCCCTACGAGGAGAGCATCAGGGTGCCGCTGCTGATTCGGATGCCCGAGCGGATGCTGGGAGGCGGCCGGGAGCACGGCAGCGTCTCGGAGCTGGTGGCGAACATCGATCTCGCCCCGACGATCCTCGATCTCGCTCGGGCCCAGCCCTGTGTCGAAGGCGAGTGCCGGCTGCTCGACGGACGCTCGCTGCTGCCGTTGATGACCGGCCGCGGGCCGTCATGGCCCGAGGAGCGAGCGATCCTGATCGAGCTGCACGAGACCACCGAGGCGGGCGAGCAGAGGCTCCCGTGCAGCTACCTCGGGGTGCGGACGAGGCGTGACTTCTACGTCCACTACACCGAGGTGCGCGACCGCCTGACCGGCGGCTGCGCACCGGCCGACGTGGTCGAGTACTACGACCTCGTCCAGGACCCGGAGCAGCTCCAGAACCTCGCCGACAGCGGTCGGCTGGCGCAGCGCCGGGCGGAGCTTGCGGGGCTCTTGGACGCGTTGCGAACCTGTCAGGGCCTGCCAGGCAGGGACGTGCCTGCTGGCGCCCAGCCCTGTGGCTGAGCCGTCCCGCCACTGGGTAGCCTCAGCGCAATGCAAGAGCAGGACCTAGCCGAACAGCTGATCGCATATGACACCTCCCAGCCGGACGAGGTGAAGCTGGCCGCCGGCTTCGTCAAGGGCTGGCTGGAGGCGCGCGGTATCGAGGCGCGCCAGATCGACTGCCGCGGCCTGCCCGTCACCTACTCGGAGGTCGGCCCCGCGGACGGGCCCACCGTGCTCCTGCACGGGCATCTCGACGTCGTCCCGGGCCACCGTGAGCAGTTCGAGGCCCGCACCGACGGCGATCGCCTCTACGGGCGCGGCGCGTACGACATGAAGGGAGCGCTGGCCGCGATGATGCTCTCGCTCCACGACCTTCGTGACGAGCGGCGGGTGCGGGTGCGACTGGGTGTTGTGCCCGACGAGGAATCCGAGGAGGATGAGCGCAGGGGCAGCGACCGGCTCGTGGAAGAGGGCTTCACCGGAGACTTCGCGATCACCGGAGAGCCCACAGACATGCACATCGGAGTCCAGGCAAAGGGCGTTCTGGCCGTGCGGCTGGAGGTCAGCGGCCGTGCCGCGCACGGGGCGACGCCGTGGCTGGGCGACAATGCGATCCTGAAGTCGCTGGGCGTATTCCGCGCGATCGAGTCGCTACCTTTCACCCGCAGGAGCTCTGAGCTCTTCGACCGCCCATCGATCAACCTCGGGCGGATCTGGGGCGGGGACGCCCTGAACAAGGTCCCGGACGCATGCGTCATCGATGTCGACATCCGCTACCTGCCAGAACAGGATCCGCAGGCGATCCTGGCGGCGATCGCTGAGCTGGAGGACGTGCGCGTGGTTTCTACCTTTCAACGTCCCCCCGCCATGGTGGAGCCCACATCGCCATACGTCGTCGCGTTGTGCGAGGCGGCGGCTCCCCATCACGGTCGCGAGGTGATGAGCGTCGGTCGCGATGGCGCCTCCGACGCGGTCTCCTTCCTCCGGGTGGGAATCCCGGCCGTTGAGTTCGGCCCGGTCGGCGAGGGTCATCACGGCCCCGAGGAGTGGGTGTCGGTGACCTCGCTGGCGAGCTACCGGCTCACGCTCACCGACTTCATTCGAGGACTTCCGGAGCGGCTGGCGTCATGAGCCCCCCACACATCGACGACGAGCACACCGACGACGAGGACGACGCCGCCCCCGGACGCGAAGCAGAGGAGGCGGCATCAGTTAGTGATCTCGACGGCGAGTACGAGGCCGAGGAGGTGGGCGAGGACCTCTACGAGGACGAGGACGAGGAGTTCGACCAGGAGGTCTACGAGGGCGAGGAAGCCGACGAGCTCGTCGAGGAGGACGACGCCGGCCCGCCCGCCGCGACCTGGGCCGGAGCGCGCACGGGTGCCGAGGAGCAGGTCACCGACAAGCCCGTCACCGAGGAGACCGAGGCCGTCGCCGCCGAGGGCGACGTGCCCGGCGCTGAGGCCGAGAAGCCGGTCACCGAGGAGTCGGAGGCGGCGGTACCGGAGGGCAAGCCACGGCGCGGCGACACCGAGCAGATGCCCGCCGTCCGCGCCGCGAGCGCCCGGCCTGCCGCACCCCCACCGGGCCTGACGCCCGCCGAGGGCGGCATCCCCCCGGGCATGTCGGTCTCACCGGCGGTGCTCGAGGCGCTCGGCGACGGCGATGACACCAAGCCGCCGAAGCCGAAGCTGGTGGCGCGCTTTCTGGCGGCCGCGATGGTGATCGTCGTCTCGATGGCTGCGGCGACGGCAATTTCGGGCGTGCTGAAGTTCACGGCGATCGCCGATGAGCTCGGTGGCCTGCCCGAGGTCGAGGACAGGCTCTCGAACGTCGACGGTGGCCAGCCGCAGACGATCCTGATCCTGGGCTCGGACATCCGGGCGGGGGAGGAGTCGGGTCGATCGGATACGACGATGCTGCTGCACCTCGACGACGAGCGCAACTTGATCTCGCTGATGTCGCTGCCGCGCGACCTCCAAGTCAACATTGAAGGTTATGGAGTCGACCGGCTGAACGCGGCGTATTCGTACGGCGGCCCGAAGTTGACCCTGCAGACGGTCCAGGAGCTAACCGGCCTCGAGATTCATCACCTCGTCAACGTCGATTTCACGGGGTTCGCGACCGCGGTGGACGCGATCGACTGCGTCTACATCGACGTCGATCGCGACTACTACCACGTCAACGACTTCGGCACGGAGCAGTACTCGGAGATCGACATCGATCCCGGATACCAGCGCCTGTGCGGCCCCGACGCGCTCGCCTACGTGCGCTACCGGCACGAGGACAACGACATCGTCCGCGGCGCCCGCCAGCAGGACTTCCTGCGCGAGGCCCGGGCAAAGATCCCGCCGGGGGAGCTGTTCGTCACCAAGCGAGACGACTACCTGAAGATCTTCACCGACTACACCACCTCCGACATCGACGAGGCGGGGGAGCTGATCACGCTCCTGAAGCTGTTCGTCGATCTCTCCGACGCCGAGGTCCAAAAGGTCGAGTTCCACGGTGATATCGGCGACGCGACCTCGACGTACGTGACGACCTCGAACCAGCAGCTACAGACCGCGATCGAGAAGTTCCTCGGCGAGGACGAGCCGGCGCCCGACGCCGAACCCTCCGGCGAGGGAGGCGGCTCGGACGGGGGATCCGGCGACGGCGGAGGCGGCGGTAGCCCGGAGATGATCGACACCTCCGACTCGGCGCAGCTCTACGGCGGCGAGTTCGCGAAGGAGGTCCACTTCCCCGTCTACGCCCCGACCCAGCTCCCTGCCGGGTCCGAGTACGACGACGATTCCCACGCCTACGGCGTCGATGCACCCGACAACGTCACGTACGGTGCGTACAAGCTCGTCTTCAACCGCTTCGGGCCCTATGGCGTCGACGAGTACTTCGGCGTCATGGGGACGAAGTGGAAGCACCCGCCGATACTCGATAACCCCAGCGAGGTGCGATCGATCGACGGCCGCAACTTCCTGCTCTTCTACGACGGCGGCAAGCTTGGGGTGGTCGGCTGGAAGACGGACGATGCCTCCTACTGGGTCAGCAACACGCTCACCCGCTCGCTCAGCGAGCCCGAGATGCTCGGCATCGCCACCTCGCTGACGGAGGTCCCTTAAGAGCCAGTGGCCGACCGCGCCGCTGCCAATCAGCCGATCGGCGTAGTCGGCGTCGGCTGGGTCGGGCTCGTAACCGCGGCCTGCTTCGCCGAGGTGGGGCACGAGGTCTGGGCGGTTGACGTCGACGAAGCCAAGGTCGAGTCGCTTCGCCGCGGCGAGATGCCGATGCACGAGCCGGGCCTCTCGGAGCTGGTGGCGCGAAACAGCGAGCGACTTCACTTCACGACCGAGATCGCCGACGCGATGGACGCCGCCCGGCTGCTCTTCTGCTGCGTCGACACGCCCCCCACGTACTCCGGCGACGCCGACCTCTCCCGGGTGCGCTCGGTGGTTGAGAAGCTCGTCCCCGGCGGCGAGCACGCGCTGGTGATGAAGAGCACCGTCCCCTCGGGCACCGGCCGCGCGATCAAGCGCGACCTCCCCGAAGTCGCCTATGTCTCCTGCCCGGAGTTCCTCAAGGAGGGCACCGCCGTCGACGATTTCATGCACCCCGACCGCGTCGTGATCGGCGCCGACGCCGGCGACGAATGGGCAGCCGACGCGGTCCAGCAGCTGTACGAGCCGCTCGGCGGCGAGCTAGTCCGCACCGACGTGGCCAGCGCCGAGATGATCAAGCTCGCCTCGAACGCATTCCTCGCCACCAAGATCTCGTTCATCAACGAGATCGCCAACGTCAGCGAGGAGGTCGGCGCCGACGTAGCCGAGGTTGCGCGAGGGATGGGGCTCGATGACCGTATCGGCCCGTCTTTCTTGAAGGCGGGGATCGGCTACGGCGGGTCATGTTTTGGCAAGGATGTGAGTTCGCTCAAGAACCTGGCGGGCAACTCCGGCTATCACTTCCAACTTCTAACCGCCGTAATCGAGGTGAACGAGCTTCAGAAGCGGCGGGTGATCGCCAAGCTCGAGAAGCATCTCGGCTCGTTGGTCGACAAAACCGTCGCTCTGCTAGGCCTCGCCTTCAAGCCGGAGACCGACGACATGCGCGAGGCGTCGAGCCTCGTGCTGGCGGCGCGGCTTGAGGGGGAGGGCGCGACCGTGCGAGGCTATGACCCTGTCGCGGAGCAGCGCGCCCGCGAGCTGCTGCCGACAGTAGAGCTCAGCAGATCAGCGGAGGAAGCACTCGAGGGCGCCGACGCGGCCGTTCTCGTCACCGAGTGGCCCGAGTTCGCGGAGCTCGACTGGAAGGCGCTGGCGGGCCGGATGGCGCAGCCGGTGCTGATCGACGGGCGCAACTTCCTCGATCCCGCGGCGATGCGGGGGGCGGGCTTCACCTATGAGGGGATAGGCCGGGAGCGCGCACGAACGAGACTGACGAATGCATGAGATAGCTGCAAAACGTCAGTCTCGCCCTCCGCACTAGGCTCCGGCGCATGCAGGCCCTGATCTTGGTCGGCGGAGAGGGGACGCGGCTGCGGCCGCTTACGCTGACCATGCCGAAACCGGCGCTGCCGCTCGTCGACCGGCCGTTCATGCGCTACATGGTCGACTGGCTCGTGCGCCACGGCGTCGACGACATCGTCATGGCCTGCGGCTTCATGTCGAAGGGCTTGCGGGAGGTGCTGGGCGAGGACGAGGCCGGCGGCGCTCGGCTCCGCTACGTCGAGGAGCCCGAGCCGCTGGGCACGGCGGGCGCGATCAAATTCGCTGAAGAGCTTCTCGATGATCGCTTTCTGGCACTGAACGGCGACGTGCTCACCGATCTCGATCTGGGAGCGCTGATCGCCAGGCACGATGAGGCGGATGCGAGGGCGACGCTGGCGCTCTACCCGGTCGAGGACCCAACCGCCTATGGGCTCGTGCGGCGCCGGGAGGACGGCGAGATCGTCGAGTTTCTCGAGAAGCCGGACCCTACGGAGATCGACACCGACGAGATCAGCGCCGGGGCATATGTGCTCGAGCGCTCGGTGTTGGAGCTGATCCCGGAGGGACGCTCGGTCTCGATCGAGCGAGAGGTGTTCCCGCAGCTCGTCGGGCACGGGCTCTACAGCCGCCGCCTCGAGGGCTACTGGATGGACATCGGGACTCCAGAGCGTTTCCTCCAGGCGAGCTGGGACATCCTCGAGCGCCGGGTCGAGACCGAGCCCGGGCGGATGCTGGACGAGCGCAACAGGATCCTCGAGGAGGGGGCCAGCATCGATCCCGAGGCGCGGATCGGCGAATCGGTTCTGATCCAGGCGCCCAGCGCGGTCGCAGCAGGCTCTGAGGTCGGTGACCGGGCGGTGCTCGGCCCCGCGTGCGAGCTCGGCGAGGAGGCCGTCGTTGCCGGGACCGCTCTCCAGCGCGACTGTCGGTTGGGCCGGGGCTCGCAGGTGCGCGGCTCGATCCTCGCCGCGGGCGTTGAGATCGGCGAGGAGGCGGCGGTTGCAGACGGCTGCGTGATCGGTGCCGGCGCGCGAATCGGCGCCGGGGTGAAGCTGGAGCCCGGAACGCGCGTGGCCCCGGCGGAGCTGGTGGCCTGAGGTGGAGGCGGAGGCGAGCGATTCCCTCGCAGCGCTGAGGGAAGTGGACAGCGGAAACCAGCTCGACGCGGCGCTCGCACTTCCCGAGCACCTCCGGGACGCGCTCTGGCGGGTGGAGTCCGCCGCGCTGACCAGTGTCGAGTCGAGCGGCCTGTCCGTTTGCGGCATGGGCGGCTCGGCGATCGGCGCCGAGCTGGCTGCGGCGGCGCTCGGCGATCGCCTGACCAGGCCCATGTGGGCGCTGCGCGGCTACGAGCTGCCGACATGGGTTCCCGCCGACCGCGCCGTCCTCTGCTGCAGCTACTCGGGAGAGACCGAGGAGACCCTCGCCTGCTACGAGGCCTCGCAGGCGCTGGGCGCGAACACGATCGTGGCGACGACGGGCGGTTCACTCGCCGAGGCCGCTCGGCGCGACGGTGTCCCCGTGATCGGCCTCCCGGCGGGTCTGCAGCCGCGCGCAGCGGTCGGTTACATGGTCGCCGTCGCCGCCGAGGCGGCGGCATGGTGCGGCGCAGCCCCGGGCATCCGAACCGAGATCGATGCCGCCGCGGTGGAGCTCGAGGCCGATCAGCGATCGCGGATCGAGCGTTCCGGCGAGCTTGCCGCCGCGATCGAGGGCTCGATCCCGCTGATCTACGGAGTCGACCTCACCGCCGCGGTCGCCTACCGCTGGAAGACGCAGGTGAACGAGAACGCCAAATGGCACGCGTTCGCCAACCGCCTTCCCGAGCTCGACCACAACGAGATCGTCGGCTGGGACGGGGTGGACCCTGCGGCCGCCGACGCCCCGAGGCTCAGCGCCATCTTCCTCTGCGACCGCGACAGCCATCCCAGGGAGCGCGCCCGGATCGAGCTCACCGCGAAGCTGATCGAGCCCCACGCCGCCGGCGTCCACCTCGTGGAGACGGAGGGTGAGACGCGTACGGCGCGGCTTCTGCACGCTGTGGCGCTCGGAGATCTGTTCTCGCTTCAGCTCGCCGCCCTGCGAGGCGTCGACCCCACGCCCGTCGAGGTGATCGAGCGGCTGAAGAGCGAGCTGGGCCGCCCGTAGAGGCCTTCCATTGGGCATCGAAGTCACAGATCACGAGCCCGTCGCCAGCGGTCCGGCCGCTGTTGAGACTCAGGACCTGACCATGGTCTACGGCGAGGGCGCGACCGCCGTCCGAGCGCTCGACGGAGTCACCCTGACCATCGCTCGCGGCGAGATGGTGGCGATCATGGGTCCCTCCGGCTCCGGCAAGAGCACGCTGCTGCACCTGCTTGGAGCGCTCGAGACCCCGAGCGGCGGCTCGATCTCGCTCGCCGGCCGCCGTTACGAGGGGCTCGACGACAAGCAGCTGACGCTGGTCCGCCGCGACACGATCGGATTCGTGTTCCAGTTCTTCAACCTGCTCCCCGCGCTGAGCGCCGAGGAGAACGTGATCCTGCCGGCGCTGATCGCCGGCCGGCGCGACCCGGTCACCCGTGCACGCGCCTCAGAGCTGCTCGCCCGCGTCGGCCTCGGTGCCCGCACCACCCACCTGCCCTCGGAGCTCTCCGGCGGCGAGCAGCAGCGGGTGTCGATCGCCCGGGCGCTGCTGCTCGAGCCCGAGCTGGTGCTGGCCGACGAGCCGACCGGAAACCTCGACTCGCATTCCAGCGCCGAGATTCTCGCGCTGCTTTCCGAGCTGAACCGCTCCGATGGCCACACGATCGTGATGGTCACCCACGACCCGAAGGTGGCCTCGACGGCGGGGCGGGTGCTTTTCATGCGGGACGGCCGGCTGGCCGGCGAAGTGCCGGGGGAAGCAATCGATGCGCAGCTTCAACTCCCTGGCGCTTAAGCAGGTTCGCGCGCGCCGCATGCGTGCGCTGCTGACCGCGGCCGGGATCGTTCTCGGCGTCGGGATGATCCTCGGAGTCCTGCTGCTGACGGCGACGATCGACCGCACGTTCAGCAACCTCTTCGAATCCGTCTACGGGAAGACGGATCTACTCGTCTCGGGCACCGAATCGACGGCGCTGAAGGACAGGGCGCTGCGCCAGGTGGAGCACACGCCGGGGGTCGAGCGGGCGCAGGGACGGATCATCAGCACTTTCACGCTGCTCGAAGGCGACGGGCGGGAGAACTACGGGGAGGCTCCCGACCAGGGAGCGCAGGTGAACGTCGCCGGCGAGGACCTCGAGGGGCGCAACCTCACCGATTCGCAGACCGTCGCCGGCCGGCGGCCCCGCCGGGGATTGGAGATCTCGCTCCAGGAGAGCTGGGCCGACGCGAACGAGATCGAGGTCGGAGAGCGGGTGAGGCTCGCCACCCCTGCCGGCGAGCGCCGCTTCGAGGTCGTGGGGCTCTTCCAATTCTCTACCGGGCTCGAGTTCGGCGGCCAGGGCTTCGCTGTGATGCCGATCGAATCGGCACGGCGGGTGATGGACGAGCGGCACGGGTTCGAGGAGGTCGGCGTCGTTGTTTCCGGCGGCGAGGAAGCGATCTCCGGCGTCCAAGAACGGCTGCGGGATCGGCTCGGCAAGGGAATCCGCGTACTCACCCCCGACGCCAAGAGCGATGAAATCGAGGAGCAGCTCCAGGCCTTCGACGTGATCCTCTACTTCTTCGCCGCGATGGCGCTGTTCGTCGGTGGCTTTCTGATCTTCAACTCCTTCAACATGACCGTCTTCCAGCGGATCAGGGAGATCGGGATGCTGCGCACGCTCGGCGCCACGCGCGGAATGGTGGTCGGGTCGGTGTTGCGCGAGGCACTCGCCCTGGGTATCGTCGGCGCGGTGCTCGGAATCGGGCTCGGAGTTCTGCTCGCTCTGGGTCTTGTGAAGCTGATGCGCGACGGACTCGACTTCCCCGTCGGGGAGCTGGTGGTGACGCCCGCAGCCTTCATCGCCGCGATCGCGACCGGTCTGGTGACGGCCGTCCTCGGTGCGCTGTACCCGGCGCGCCGGGCGGGACGCACCTCGCCGATTCGGGCGGTGCTCGGCGGCGAGGGGCTGCGGCGCCGCCCGCGGGCGCGGCGGGCGCTGCTCGGCGTGGTCCTGATCGTCGCGGGGCTGGGGGGCGCGTTCTGGCTCGGCGCCGCCGACGAGACGACCACGATCGTCGCCATCGCGGGCATGGGCGGCACGTTCGCGGTCTTCTTCGGCATCGCTCTGGTGGCTCCGTTCGTGATCGTCCCCGCCGTGAGGCTTCTCGCGTGGCCGCTGCGGCGGATCTCGCCCGTGACAGGACGCCTCGCCGCCGACTCGGTGCGCTCAGATCCGTCTCGAACCGCGGCGACGGCGACCGGGCTGATGATCGGCCTCGCGCTCGTCGTCGCAGTCAACAGCCTCGGCAGCAGCTTCCTGAAGTCGATCGAGGAGGAGTTCGACCGCAGCTTCGCCCGCGACCTGACTGTGCAGCCCAACGGCTTCGCCCCGGGAGAGGGACCGCAGCAGACGATCGCCAACGAGCTCCGCGACCGGCTGGCAAAGATCCCCGAGGCCGAGGTGGTCGCCCGAGAGCGGATCGTCTACTCGCCGAACCTCCCGGGACCGAAGGGGGAGCGCGGCAGCGACGGTCTGCTGTTCGCGTTCAACCCGTCTCAGTACATCGCCGTCGACGAGACCGAGATCTCGGGGAGCGGCTCGCGGGAGCGCGTGTTCAGGCAGCTCGAGAAGGGAGAGGTGACGATCGGCAAGGGCTACGCCGACGAGACCGGGCTCGAGCCCGGCGATCCGATCACGCTCTCGGGCCCGTCGGGACGCGAGCGCACCGAGGTGGCCGGGATAGTCGAAACCGTGGTCTACGCCGGCCAGACGGTGGGGATGTCGCTGCAGACCATTGACGAGGTCTATGGAGTCAGCGCCGACTCCGAGCTGGCGCTGAAGGCGACCTCTGACGAGGACCGCGACGAGCTCGAACGGGCGGTCACGCAGATCGTCCGCAGGCACTATCCGAACCTGGCAGTGCTCTCCAACGAGGAGCTCAAGTCCGAGGTCGAGGCCCAGGTAAACGAGCAGTTCGGGATCTTCTACGCGATTGTCGGCGTCGCGATCTTCGCCAGCCTGTTCGGGATCATCAACACGCTCTCGATGTCGGTGCTGGAGCGAACGCGCGAAATCGGAGTCCTTCGCGCGCTCGGCTCCTCGCGCTGGCAGGTCCGGCGCCAGGTCGCGAACGAGAGCCTCGTGATCGGATTGATCGGCGCGCTGCTCGGGGTCGCCGTCGGCGCCGGCATGGGCTATGCGCTGTTGCAGGGCTTGTCATCCGGAATCCCGGGAGTCGAGTACCGACCTCCGGTATCGACGATGGTCGCGGTCACCGCCGCCGGGTTGGTGCTCGGGCTGATCGCCGCGATCATGCCGGCGCGCCGCGCCGCCAGACTCGATGTAATACGGGCGATCTCCTACGAGTAGGGGAGAAGCGATGAGGGGAATCGGTGTGGGCGCCCGGCGGTAGCATCGGCATCGTGCGCCGCAAGTCATCAGCGGACATTGCGTATCGTGTGGCCGCCGCGATGGCGCTTGCAGCGCTCGCGACGCTCCCTTCTGCGGTACCAGGCAGCGGAGTCGCGACTGCCGCAACCAGCAAGTCCGCGACGCGCATCGTCTTCGAGCGGTTTGATCCCCGGCTCGGGACCTTTCGGATCTACACGATCAACCCCGACGGCTCGGGTCTGCGCGCGATCACGGACCCGCCGGCAAGAGGGGCCGACGGGCAGCCGGCCGTGTCGCCGGACGGCTCGCAAGTTGCTTTTCGACGCGTCTTTAACATCGGCAGGCGCAGCAAGCGCACGGACGTCCTCGTCGCGGAGATCGACGGCGGCGGCGTTCGCAACCTGACAAGGACCAGCTGCACGAGAGCTTGCCTCGGCAATGGAGAGCCCGACTGGTCGCCGGACGGGCAACAGATTGCGTTCGGGCGGGCGATCGGCCCGGTCCCGCGGAACGGGCCGCCTCCGATCGTCGGCCTATTCATCATGGACGCCGACGGGTCGAACGTCCGCCGGCTGACCCAGCTGACGCCGAACTCGGGGACCGAGGATCACACCCCCTCCTGGTCCCCGGATGGCGAGACGATCGCGTTCATGCGTTCCAACAACACGATCAAGCCGGTGCACGCATCGGCGATCTACACGATCGATCCCGATGGGGGCGAGCCGACCCGGATCCGCAAGATGCCGAGGAAGTGGCCGGGCGCCGGCGCCGAGCCCGACTGGTCACCGGACGGTCGACGACTGCTCTTCGATACCTACTGCTTCTTTGGGAGCTGCGGTCAACCGCGCAGCGGGGCAGAGCTGTTCACGATTCGGTCCGACGGCACGGACCGGCGACGGCTAACGGATCTTCCCGGGAACTCCTACGACGGCAACTGGTCGCCCAACGGGCGCAAGATCGTCTTCTCGCGCCATTGCGGAGTCGCGCCTCTGGCGGACCTCTACGTCATGCGCCGAAACGGCTCCCACATCCGGCGACTCATCCACGCTCCTTGGCGAAACAACCACAACACCGACTGGGCCCTGACTCCACGTTAATCCCCAGCCGGTGCGAGCGTGGGGTGTCAGCGGCTTTCGTCCCGGAGCGCGGGAAACATCGGTGCTCCGCGAACCACACTCCAGTCGGCGGCGCCGCAGGAGATTGCGAACGCCAGCAGCAAGGCCAGGAATGTCCCCGGCTCATATCCGGCGTCCGGCGGGAAATCGAAGAGGATCAGCCAGCCGATCAGCAGCGTCGATGCGATGCCCAGTAGGTCGGCCGCACCGCGAAGGGACAGATCTGGGCGGAACAGCCCGTAGCGGCCTCCGGTCACCGCGACGGCGATCGCCACCCCTCCAGTGAGCACGAACAGGACGTCCGCCGTCGTCCACAGCTCCCAGCCTGTCACGGTCGAGCCGTGGACCTCCGCCCATGGCAAGAACAGGGAGGCAATCAAGAGCGCTCCCCCGGCCCCAGTCACCAGTCTGCTCAATCCGTCTGTGCTCATCCGGACCTCCTCTTCCGCAGGCGCGGAGTCGATAACGATGTTATGCAGAACCATAACGGTGTTATGAGAAGATGTCAAGCGCAATGAGAGCTGACGAGGCGATTGTTCCGCGCGATCGGCTTCTCGCAGCCGCTTTTCGAGTGCTCGAGGAGCAGGGTCCGAGCGCACTCCAGGCGCGAAAGGTCACCGCCGAGATCGGCATGTCCACGATGGCTCTGTACACGCATTTCGGAGGCATGTCCGGCCTGGTGGACGAGATGGTTCGCGAAGGCCTCGTTCGCTTTGGTGCGTACGTGCGCGACACCACGCCGGATACGGACGACCCGATGCGAGACCTGCTCGCCGGCGGCATCGCCTACGGCGAGTTCGCCTTCCAGCACCCGCAGCTGTACCGACTGATGTTCGGCCTTTCAGACAGCGCGCGGCTGCGGGGGTTTTCGTCCGAGGCTGAGGCGGCCGGCGCCACCTGGACGATGGCCGAAGGGGTGGACGCGCTCTCCGTCTTGCTCCGGAGTGTGGAGCGCGTGATCGAGGGCGGCCGGTTTCACCCTCAAGACGCGACGGTGGCGGCGACGCAGATACTGAGCGTCACCCACGGGTTCCTCCTGCTGGCAATCGGCGGCTTCATCGGGGACTTCGGTCGAGCGATGCAGGAGGTGATGGTCCCGCTGGCAATCAACCTGATGGTTGGGCTCGGTGACGAGCGCGAGCGGGTCGAGCGCTCCTGGGCCGCCGCAGTCGCCAGCCGCGCCGAGCCGCAGTCTTCCGGCTGAGAGCGATCAGCGGGGCTCTCGGCGCCACATTCGTGACTCTCCAGCGCGGAATCCGTGCGAAATCGCGTTCCGCGGAACGCTGGTCAGTCGCTTCTGCTCGTCGCCCAAAGCGGCTATGCCGACTGATCGTGCGAATCGTGGCGTCCGCCGGGAGCAAGCACCGCGATGCCGATAATCGCCGCCACGGCCGATCCAATAAAGACGCCGGTCTTCGCTGCGTAGAGCAAGGTTGTCTCGGCAAAGGCAAGCGGTGCGATGAAGAGCGAGACCGTGAAGCCGATTCCGGCCAACGCCGCGAGCCCCAGCAACGAGCGGCGGTCGACGCCCTCTGGCAGCCGTCCGATCCGGAGCTTGAGCGCGGCGAGCGATGCGGCGGCAACACCTATGAACTTGCCGATCACCAGCCCGACCGCCACCGCCAGAGCGACGCGCTGAGCGTCCGGGTTGTCCAGCGAGTCGCCGCCGAGCGCGATTCCGGCGTTAGCCAGCGCGAAGAGGGGAAGGACGACGAAGCTCGAGAAGGGATGTATTCGGTGCTCTAGCTCTTCCAGGACGTTGCGCCCGCGCACCGGGTCGGCGGGCACCATCAAGGCCAGCGCCACCCCCGCGAGCGTGGCGTGGATCCCCGACTCGAACGTCGCCACCCACACGACGAGAATCGGCACGATGAAGATCCACCATCGAAGGATGCCCGCGCGAAACAGGGCCGCAACGGCCGCAAGGCCGATGCCCGCCAGGACCAGCCAGCCAGGAGCAAGGTCGGAGGTGAACGCGACCGCGATCACGCAGATCGCAGCGACGTCGTCGACGACCGCGAGCGTGACCAGGAAGAGCTTCGCCCCCGCGGGCACCCTGTCTCCGAGAACCGCGAGCACGGCGATCGCGAAAGCGGCGTCGGTGGCCATCGGGATACCCCAACCCTCGGCCGGCTCGCCCCCTCCCGCGACAGCGAGATAGACGAGCACCGGGACGACGACCCCTCCGAGCGCCGCCAGGATCGGCAGGGCGGCGGCCTTCGGATTTCGCAGCTCGCCGCGAAGGATCTCCCTCTTGACCTCCAGCGTGATGAGGAAGAAGAAGACGGCCATGAGACCGTCGTTGACCCAGTGGCCGAAGTCCTCGGTGATCGAGGCGTCTCCGATGCCGAGCCGCAAGTCGGTCGCCCAGAATGACTCGTAGCCGCTCAGGCCACCGACATTGGCCCAGACAAGCGCCAGCGCGGCCGCGGCCAGGAGGGCGAATCCCCCAACTTGCTCGTCCCGCAGATACTCAGACGCGCGATCTCGGATCGGACGAGCCATCGGGGCAGCCTAGGCAGCGCGCGAAATGCCCGCTTTCCATGCAAGGCAGGAGCGGCTTAACCCTTGCGTCCGTCACCCGCTCTGCTCGCGGCGCTCCGCCTCGCGCGCGACGCGGCGTGCGATGTCGGGGATCGCGCGGCCGAGCATCAGCTTCATCGCCGCTCCGCTGCCCGGAAGCGTGCCGTCGAACTCCGCGAACCATTCGATCCGGGTGCCGCCGGCGTCGCCGTCGCTCAATGCGACCTCGGCCCGGTAGTCGCGAACGGGCAGGCCGGAGCGCAGCGCGTAGGTCATCCGCGACATCAGGTCGGACGCGGTGATCTCTTCGCGCAGCGTCGTTCATGATTGCCCATCCGCCGCCGACCTACAGTTCGCGTTCGTAGACGTACATCACCGGCCCGTCCGGGTTGCCCTCGCGGTTCGTGAACCCCGCGCTCTCGTACAGGGCGCGGGCGGCTGCGTCGTCGTCGCTCGTTCCGAGGTCCATGCGCCTCGCACCGGCCTCTCGAGCGGTCCCCATCGCCGCTTCCAGCAGCGCGCGGCCGATGCCCCTCCCGCGCAAGTCGGGGACGACGTACAGCTCCTCCAGATATGCGTCGAGCGCACCGGTGATCAGCGAGGGGCGATAGCGGAGTTGGACGAAGCCGTCGGGCCCGTCGCCGCCGAGCAGCACCGTCATCTCGCCGTCGGCGATGAATCTCCGGACCCGATCGCTGAGAACGGCGACTCCCGGAGTCTCGTCGTCGAACTCGGCGTTGAAGTCGTGCAGGAGCCGCGCCACAACCGGGGCGTCATCGGGCACGGCGACGCGGACCGCGATCTGGGCTCGCTCGTCGACCGTCGACACTCGACGCCTCAGTAGCGGTAGTGGTCCGACTTGTACGGCCCCTCGACCGGGACGCCGATGTAGGCCGCCTGCTCGGGAGCTGAGCTCCGTCAGGCTGACCCCGAGCGCGTCGAGGTGCAGCCGCGCGACCTTCTCGTCCAGGTGCTTGGGGAGGACGTACACGCGCTTCTCGTACTCGTCGTTCTTGGAGTACAGCTCGATCTGGGCGATCGTCTGGTTAGTGAACGAGTTCGACATCACGAAAGAGGGATGGCCGGTTGCGTTGCCGAGGTTCAGAAGCCGGCCCTCCGAGAGCACGATGATTGCGTGGCCGTCGGGGAAGACCCACTCGTCGACCTGCGGCTTCACGTTGATGCGCTCGATTCCCGGCGTGCCCGTGAGCCCCACGATGTCGATTTCGTTGTCGAAGTGGCCGATGTTGCCGACGATCGCCTGGTGCTTCATCCGCGCCATGTCGCCGGCCGTGATCACGTCCTTGTTCCCGGTCGCGGTGACGAATATGTCGGCCGTCTCGACGACCTCGTCGAGCGTTCGCACCTCGTAGCCCTGCATCGCCGCCTGCAGCGCGCAGATCGGGTCGATCTCGGTGACGATCACGCGCGCGCCCTGTCCGGCGAGCGACTGCGCGCAGCCCTTGCCGACGTCGCCGAAGCCGCAGATCACCGCGACCTTGCCGCCGATCATCACGTCGGTGCCGCGGTTGATTCCGTCGACAAGCGAGTGCCGGCAGCCGTAGAGGTTGTCGAACTTCGACTTCGTCACCGAGTCGTTGACGTTGATCGCGGGAAACAGCAGGTCGCCGGTCTCCCCGTACTGGTACAGGCGCAGCACGCCGGTCGTCGTCTCCTCGGTCACGCCCATGATCCCGGCGGCCATGCGGGTGAAGCGCTGGTTGTCCTCTTCCAGCGAGCGCTTCAGCGTCTCGAGGACGACGCGAAATTCCTCCGACTCCGCCGAAGCGGGGTCGGGGACGGCGCCGACTCTCTCGAACTCCACACCCTTGTGGACCAGCAGCGTTGCGTCGCCGCCGTCGTCGAGGATCATGTTCGGCCCTTCGCCCACAGCTGTGCTTGTCTGCCAGGAGAGCGCCTGCTCGGTGCACCACCAGTACTCCTCCAGCGTCTCGCCCTTCCAGGCGAAGACGGGGATTCCGGCGGCGGCGATCGCGGCCGCGGCGTGGTCCTGGGTCGAGAAGATGTTGCACGACGCCCAGCGCACCTTCGCGCCGAGCGCGACCAGCGTCTCGATCAGGACCGCGGTCTGCACGGTCATGTGGAGAGAGCCGGTGATCCGGGCGCCGGCGAGCGGCTGCGCCGAGGCAAACTCCTCGCGCGTGCGCATCAGGCCGGGCATCTCGTGCTCGGCGAGACTGATCTCCTTGCGCCCAAACTCGGCAAGCCCGAGATCGGCGACCTTGAACTCGTCTGCGGTGATCGTGCTGGTTTCCAAGTTCTCTCCTGCTTATCTAGTTGATCGGCGAGTCAATATAGCCTTGCGCCCGCATGAGCGACACGGGTGCACCCATGAGAGCGATGGTTATGGCGGCCGGCGTGGGCAAGCGTCTGCGCCCGCTGACGCAGAAGCTGCCCAAGCCGCTGGCGCCCGTGCTCAACCGGCCGATCATGGAGCACATCGTCGAGCGCTTGCGCGAGCACGGGATGACGCAGCTCGTCTCGAACCTCTCACACCTCGGGGAACAGATCTCCGGCCACTTCGGCGACGGCTCGGCTTTCGGCGTCGAGCTCGCCTACAACCACGAGCCCGAGCTGCTCGGGACTGCGGGCGGGGTGCGCGAGGTCGCCGACTTCCTCACCGCCGACGGCGACTTCTTCGTGATCGCGGGCGATGCGCTCACCGACATCGACCTGACGGCGATGCGCCGCATTCACGACTCCCACGACGGGATCGCGACGCTCGCCGTCAAGCGGGTGAGCAAAACGAGCGAGTACGGGGTCGTGATCCACGACTCCGACGGCCGCGTCCAGGGCTTCCAGGAGAAGCCGCCGGCGGCCGAGGCGCTATCCGATCTCGCCAACTGCATGATCTACATGCTCCGGCCCGAGATCTTCGACCACTTCCCCGCGCAACCGGTCGTGGACTTCGCGATGGACGTTTTTCCGGCGCTGCTTGACGCCGATGTGCCCTTCTACGTTCACGAGATCGATGCCTACTGGAACGACGTCGGCAACCTCCACGAGCTGCTGCGCGGGAACTTCGACGCACTCTCCGGGAAGGTGAAGGTGCGAACCGAGGCGGTCGAGGTGGGGGAGGGGATCCTCGCCCCGGCCGGCTGGGAGCCGTCCAACGGGATCGACCTCACCGGCCCGGCACTGATCGGCGAGGGCGTGGAGATCGGCTCCGGCGCCTGGCTGCACGGTCCGCTCCTGCTGGGCGACGGCTGCCGCGTCGGTGAGGGAGCCAGCCTGCGCGAGGCCGTGGTGCTCGCCGGCACCGATGTCCCGGACGGGGCGATGGTCGGCCACGGAGTGGTCGGCTAGACGCGATTGGCCCCGACTAGCCTTGGTGGGATGCTCCGCAGTGTCCCGAAAGTCGAAATGCTCTGGTGGCAGGGCTGCCCTTCCTGGGAGCAGGCGCTGTCGGAGCTACGCGTCGAGATGGACGCGCTTGGGCTCGACCCCGCCGCGGTTGAAGTTCGCGAGGTGGCCACGGACGCCGACGCGGAGGACGAGGAGTTCGTAGGCTCACCGACCATCCGTATCGGGGGTCGCGACATCCAGGATCCGGGCGATGAACCGGCCGGGCTCACATGCAGGGTCTACAAGCTGCGCGACGGCCGCATCTCGGCACTCCCCGATCCAGCGGACATCAGAGACGCTCTACACCGCAGCGACCAGAAAGGAAGGCTGAGAAATGGGAACCGGAACGGCGACGAAGGTGGGCCAGCTCGCGCCTGGCCTGGATCTCGAGGACACGGCCGGTACCCGGCACGGCCTGCCCGCTCGCGGAGGCGCCGGCCACGGTCGTGATCTGGACCTGCAACCACTGTCCGTACGCGCTCGCCTGGCACGACCGGACGGTCGACGCCGCGCGCGACTACGCCGACCGCGGGGTCGCTTTCTTCGCCGTCAACTCGAACGACGCCGAGCGCTATCCGCGCGACTCGCTCGAGGCGATGCGCGAACGGGTCGAGGCCGACGGCGGGTGGCCGTTCCCGTACCTGCACGACGCGAGCCAGGAGGCGGCGCGGGCCTGGAACGCGCAAACCACCCCGCATGTGTACGTGCTCGACGCGGACGGCGTCGTCCGCTATGAGGGCGCCCCCGACGCGGACCACCAGGACCCCTCGCAGGGAGCAGCGTGGCTGCGCGACGCCCTGGACGCGATCCTCGAGGGCCGCGAGCCCGAGCTTGCCGCCACAAACCCCGTCGGCTGCTCGATCAAATGGAAGGAATAGCCGCGATGAGGCCGGCATGACCCAGCGTCGCCGCCTGGTCCGGGTGCCGGCGAGCTCGGCGAACCTGGGCTCCGGCTTCGACGTCTTCGCGGCCGCACTCTCGCTTTACCTCGAGCTCGAGGTGACCGAGGACGGGGAGTTCTCGGTCGACGCCGGCGGCCTCGACGTGCCCGAGGACCGCTCGAACCTGATCGTCAGCGCCTTCGAGCGCCTTCACCCCGCCGACGGGCTGCGGTTCGAGATCCGCAGCGAGATTCCCCTCGCCGCCGGGCTCGGCTCGAGCGCCGCCGCGATCGTTGGCGGGCTGATGGCCGCGGATCACCTCTTCGAGCTCGACCTGGACCGCGAGGCGCTGCTGGCGCTGGCGGCGGAGATCGAAGGCCACGCCGACAACGTGGCCGCGGTCCTGCACGGGGGCTTTGTCCTCTGCGCGCCGTCGGACACCGGGCCACGGGTGACGCGGCTTGAACCGCCGGAGGGCGTCGAGGCGCTGCTCGTGCTCCCGCGTGGCGAGCGGGTTCCCACCGGCGAGGCGAGGGCGGCGCTGGCGGCGGAGGTGCCGTTGGCCGACGCGGTCGCCAATGTCGCCGCGGCCGCGCAGCTCGCGCTCGGGATAGAGCGCTCCGATCTCGCCCTGATCGCCGCCGGCCTCGCCGACCGCCTGCACCAGCCCGCCCGAACCTCCCTATACCCGCGCTCGATGGAGGTCGTCGCCCACGCTCCCAGGCTGGGCGCCATCGGCGCCAGCATCTCCGGGGCCGGCCCCACCGTTCTCGTCTGGAGCTTCTGGCAGGACACCGGCAAGGTCTCGGCCGCGCTCACCGACCACTACGGCGACTGGGCCGAGATCCGCCGTGTCCCCTTCACTCCCCTCGGGGCCGACGTCCCCGAGCTCTAGAGCGGCTCCATCGGGCCCGCTCCGGCGCCGGATAGCACCCACTGCCGCAGCGCCGATCGCGAGCAGAGCGGCGGCGAGCGCCGCGATCCATCCCCAAGAACTGCCGCCGTCCGTCGGCGGCGCCGCCGACGCCGGCTCGCTGACCTCGAAGGTCTGCGTGTCCACTGACGCCAGCGTCCCCGACTTGCCGACCACGTCGAGCTTCGCTCCGCCGTCCGGCAGCACGAGGTCGGCTTTGAATATCTCGCGCACTGACAGCGTGGTCGGGAGGTCGATGCAGTGAGCCGCGCCATCCTGGGTGTCGAGTGCGTGGATGAACGGGTGCGCGCCGCCGCCGTCGTAGAGGGTGTACGCCCAGCGACCGTCGGCGCTCGTCGCGCGCGACAGCGCGTACCCACGCATTTCGTCGGGTGACTCCTCCGGGTCAACGATTGGGTCGGGGAGCAAGCGCGACGACTCGAGGTCGTACACGCGAACGAGGTAGCTAGTCGGATCGCGCGGCTCCGGATACTCGATCAGGTACATCGTGGATCCGTCCGGCGACAGCGCGTCGAAGCTGAAGTCGCCTCGCAGCGTCAGCAGCTCCTCCAGTCGCATCGACTCGGCTTCGAGGACCGCGAGTTGTGTGCGCTCGCGTGGAAAGCTCCGCCGTGGCTCGATCAGTACCAGCGTGCTTCCATCTGCTGAGATGCCCGCAGGCGAGCCATCCATCGCGACCACCGGCACGCCGAAGGTCCCCGGCAGGATCTTCGTGCGGCTGACTCCCTGGTCGCGATCGACCTGGGCGACCACCGTCCGCGCCCGCGCGGGCGAAGGTACGGCGATCGTTTGGTAGCGCGTGTCGCCGTCGAAACTGGGAACACCGCCCGGCGCACCCTCCACGCCGAGAATGGGCAGTCCGTCGGCCGCCGCAGCGGAAACCGGGCCGCTGACGGCAAGCGCCGAGGCGCCGAGCATGATCGCGAGCGCAAGCTTCTTCATCAGTCCTCCTTGGCGTGGTCGCTACGCGAAATACGTCTCGGATCCGCCCAGAGGTCCATGGACCTTTCAGCCCACGCCGCTCGTATTCATCAGGGTGGTCCTGGCTGTGGCTAGACAATCCTGGGTTGGGATGAGCGAGCAAACGTGGACGCCCGCACTCGACCCGGGTGCGATCGACGCTGAAGCCGAGCAGCGCCGCAGCGAGCGCAGGCTGATCCGCGACGCCCGGTCGGGGTCGGAGGAGGCGCTGGAGGTCCTCTTCCGGCGCCACTGGCCCCGCGCCCATCGTGCCGCCTATCTCATCGTGCACGACGCAGCCGCCGCCGAGGACATCGCCCAGGAGGCGTTTCTCGCCGCGATCCGCGTTCTGGATCGCTTCGACTGGCGCCGCCCGTTTGCGCCCTGGCTGCACCGGATCGTCGTCAATCGCGCGATCGACTGGACTCGTGCTCGCTCGCTGCGGCGGGAGGTCGCGGGCCTTCCGCCCGATGCGCCGGCCGCACCGGATCCGCAGCAAGGCCTCGAATCGGATCAGATCGTGGCAGCGCTGTCCGCGCTCTCGCCCGAGCATCGCACCGTCGTCGTTTTGCGCTACCTGCTCGAGTACACGCCAGGCGAGATCGCATCGCTGCTCGAGCTGCCGCGCGGGACTGTGAACTCCCGGCTTCGCAGGGGCTTGGACCAACTCCGCACGCGCCTGCCCGAGGAGGATCTGACGTGAACGAGGACCGGCTGCGATCGCTGCTGCGCGCCGCTCCGATCGACGGAGCGCGCGAAGCCGAGCAGCGAAGCTGGCGGGTCGTCCAGGCCGCGTACGCCGAGCGCCCCACCCCTGCGCACCTGCCCAGCGCTCGGCGGGTGGTGGTGGCGCTGGCGGCCGGCGCCCTGGCGCTCGCGATCGGGTTCTCGCCGGCGGGCGCGAAGGTCGGCGAGTGGATCGACGATCTCGTCGACCCTGGCGTCAGGAACACGGAGCCCGCCCTCACCGGCCTCCCGGCCCCGGGAAGCCTGCTCGTCACGTCTGAGCAGGGACCGTGGGTTGTCCACGCAGATGGATCCAAGCGGCTGCTCGGGGCCTACGAGCAGGCGTCGTGGTCCCCGAACGGCCTCTTCGTGATCGCTGCTCGCGGCCGTGAGCTGACGGCAGTGACGCCGACCGGAGAGGTCCGTTGGTCGCTGGGCTCGGAGGAGCCCGTCAGCGATCCTCGCTGGGCGCCGAGCGGCTACCGGATCGCGTATCGGAGCGGGAGCGCGCTGCGAGTCGTCACCGGCGACGGTTCGGCCGACACGCAGCTGGTGGACCGAGTCGCCGACGTCGCGCCCGCCTGGAGGCCCAGCAGCGACGCCGATCTGCAGGCGAGCCCGACCGGGGTGGGAACCCACCTGCTCGCATTCTCGGATCCGGACGGTCGCGTCGCTCTCATCGACGCCGACTCGGGCGAGATCGAATGGCGCTCGGACCCGGGCCCCGTCCCGACCGAGCTCGAGTGGTCGGCAGAGGGGACGATCCTGTTCGCGCTTCAGCGCAACAGCCTGCGCCTGTTCGACAGGTTTGGGTTCATCGCCGAGCTCCCGGCTCCAACCGAGGGTCGACTGACATCGGTGGCCGCCTCGCCGCTTGGCACCAGCTACGCGCTGGTCGCCACCCACCGCGGCCCGGATGGGCGCGAGCGCAGCGAGGTTGAGCTGGTAGAGGGGGCGGGAAAGGGACCGGTCAGCGAGCTGTTCGCCGGACCCGGCCGATTCGGGCCTGTGGCGTTCTCGCCGGACGGGCGCTGGCTGCTGGTCCCGTGGCAAAGCGCCGACCAATGGCTCTTCCTCTCGATCGGCGACGAGCGCGGTGGCGGCCGGATCACGGCCATTGACGGCATCTCCCGCGAGTTCGACCCCGGCGGCACCCGCCCGCCGGCGTTCCCCCTAGTTGAGGGCTGGTGCTGCTCGTAGACAGAGAGCTCAGTCCAGCAGACCGAGCTGGCGCAGGATCGAGACCGAGTCCGAGTAAACGTCCTTGCGCTTGACGAGCCCGTCCTCGAACGGGATCACGTCGAGGCCGTCCCACTCGATTGTCTTCCCGGTCGGCTCGGCGACCAGGTCGCCGCGGCGCATGGTGCTCCTGTGCGTCGCGGTGGCGGTCCATTCCTGGACCACCAGCCCATCGCGAACGTAGAGGCGGCGGGTCGAGAAGGCGATGTCGGGCCAGGTCTCGAAGATCGAGCCGATGTGGCCGCGTACCGCCTCGCCCTCGGCGCTCTCGCCGGCGGTGTGGTTGTGGAAGACCATGTCCGCCGCGTGCATCGACATGATCGCGCCGAGGTCGTGGCCGTTCCACGCCTCGTTGTAGCGTCCGATTGCAGCTTCCAGCGCAGCGGCGGAGTCGTTCTCGCCCATCAGGGTGCAGCCTAATATCCTCCCCACTCGCATGAGTTACCAGCTAGGGATCGATGTCGGGACAACGTTCACCGCCGCGGCCGTCGCGCGTGACGGGCGCATCGAGATCTTCCCCCTCGGCGACCACTCGGCCGCGATCCCGTCCGTTGTCTTCATTGGCGACGGCGGTGCCGTGTTGGTCGGAGAGGGCGCGATCCGGAGGGCGGCCAGCGAGCCGGGACGGGTCGCGCGCGGATTCAAGCGGCGGCTGGGCGATCAGACGCCGATCCTGGTCGGCGGCGTTCCCGTCTCGGCAGAGGCGCTGTTCGCGCGCCTGCTTCAGTGGACGGTGCACCGGGTGTCCGAGCAGGAGGGAGAGAAGCCGGAGGCGATCGGGATCAGCCACCCCGCCAACTGGGGCCCGTACAAGAAGGACCTGCTCGACCAGGCGATCAAGATCGCCGGCCTCGACGTCCCGGTCACCACTCTCTCGGAGCCCGAGGCGGCCGCGATCCACTATTCGTCGACCGAGCGCCTCGAGGTCGGCGACATCGTTGCCGTGTACGACCTCGGCGGGGGCACGTTCGACGCCTGCGCGCTTCGAAAGACTGCGACCGGCTTCGAGCTGCTCGGCCGGCCCGAGGGAATCGAGCGCCTGGGCGGAATCGACTTCGACGAGGCCGTCTTCGACCACGTGCTCCGCTCCGCCGACGGCGGCGTGTCCATCCCCGACCCGGCGCCACCGGGTGTGATCGCCGCCGCCGCCCACCTGCGCCGCGAGTGCATCGACGCCAAGGAGGCGCTCTCCACCGATACCGAGGTCACCGTCTCCGTCCTCTTCCCCGACGTGCAGTCAAACGTGGTCGTGACTCGATCCCAGTTCGAGTCCATGATCCAAACCCCGCTCTCCGAGACGACGCGGGCGTTGCGGCGGGCACTCGAGGGAGCCGGGGTCGATCCCGCCGATGTGAGGAAGGTGCTCCTGGTCGGCGGCTCCTCGAGGATTCCGCTGGTCGCCCAGATGGTCTCGGCCGAGCTCGGCCGGCCGGTTGCGGTTGACGTGCATCCCAAGCACTCCGTCGCTTTCGGCGCCGGGATCGCCGCCGGCGCGGCGCTGAAGGCGGCCACCGTGGTCGAACCCGTCGCTGCCGACGCGATACCGCCCACGGTCCTCACGGCCAAGGACACGACTGCAGCCAGCGATGGAGGTGGGGACGGAGGCGCCCCTCCGACCCGCGCTGCCGCGATGGCAGACACCGAGCCCACTCAGCAGCCAGGGAAGCCCGCTTACGGCCGTCGCCGGGGGCTGTTGATCGGCGGGGCGCTGGCCGCTGTGGCGGCAATCGCCGTCGTCATCCTGCTGGTCGCCGGGGGCGGAGGCGACGATGACGAGACGGTTGCAGGCACGTCGACGCAGACTGAGCCGACCACCACCGCAACGTTTGCCGGCTCGCTGACGCCCGGCGAATGGGGTGCGGTAACCGACCTGCCGAGCCCCCGGCAGCAGGTCGCGGCAACCGCCGTTCACGGGCAGATCTACGTCCTCGGTGGGCTCACCGAGAGCGGCGCCTCGACCAAGGTCGAGATCTTCGACAACGAGATCAACCAGTGGACGACCGGGCCGGAGCTTCCGCTTCCGCTCCACCACGCGATGGCGGTGGCGTATCGCGGAGAGCTGGTGGTGATCGGCGGCTGGTGGCCCGAGGGCGAGGACCTCGTTGCGAACACGTCCGCCGACGTCTACGTGCTTCGCGACAACGCCTGGGAGGAGCTGCCGCCGCTTCCCGAGCCCCGAGCCGCCGGTGCCGCCGCGGTGGTGGGCAGCGAGATCGTGGTGATGGGCGGGCAGGATGCGACCGGGGAGCTGGTTCAGAGCACGGAGGTCTTCGACGGCGAGAGCTGGCGCTCGGGGGCTCCGATCCCGAGCCCGCGCGAGCATCTCGCGGGTGCCTCAGACGGGCGCTTCGCCTATGCGATCGGCGGCCGCGAGCTCTCCTCCGACGCGAACCTGGCCGTGCTGGAGCGCTATGACCCGGCAAGCGACTCCTGGGAGCAGCTCCCGCCGATGCCGACCGCGCGCGGAAGCCTCGGGGGGGCGGCGGTGATCAAGGGCGAGCTGCTGGTCGTGGCCGGAGGCGAGGAGCCGACCGGCGTGCTCGGTGCCGTCGAGGGGTATTCGATTTCTGATGAGGAGTGGGCGGCGCTCCCAGACCTGCCCACCGCCCGCCACGGCGCCGGCGTCGCCCGGTTGGGCACGTCCGTCTACGTGATCGGCGGGGCCACGCAGCCCGGCCACTCCGCCTCCACGTCGGAGGTGGAGGCGCTGGGTTTCACGGTGGGCGAGTCTGGCGGCAACAAGTAGCTCCGGCGAGCGCCGCTGAGCGGGTGATCGAATGACGACCAGCCCCGACCTCGAACGCGTGCAGGAGATGCTCCCCTCCTACGAGGTGGGGGGCGAGATCGGGCGCGGGGGGTTCGGCCTGGTGCTCGAGGGCAGGCACCGCCAGCTGAGGCGAGAGGTGGCGATCAAGCGGCTCCCCGAGGGCTTCGCCGCCGACCCGCAGGTACGAGCGCGCTTCCTGGTCGAGGCGAGGATGCTCGCCTCGCTCGACCACCCGCACATCGTCCCGGTCCACGACTTCGTCGAGCACAAGGGAATGTGCCTGTTGGTGATGGAAAAGCTCTCGGGCGGCAGCACCTGGCAGCGCTTCTCGAGGGCGGGCCTGACCCAGGAGACGACCTGCGCGCTCGGCCTCGCCGCCTCGTCAGCGCTCCAGCACGCACACGGGCGCGGGATCCTGCACCGCGACGTGAAGCCAGAGAACCTCCTCTTCTCTTCCGAGGGCGTGATGAAGGTGGGCGACTTCGGGATCGCCAAGGTCCTGGACGGCGGGATGACGATGGCGACGCGGGCCGGGCAGGTCCTGGGGACGCCGTCCTACATGGCGCCCGAACAGGCGCTGGGCGAGCCCGTCGGCCCGACTACGGACGTCTACGCCCTGGGTGTCACGCTGTACGAGTTTCTCTCCGGCACGCTGCCCTTTCCGGGCGCGGCCGAGTCGCCGATGGTCGTCCTCTACCAGCGCGTGCACCAGGATCCGACAACCCTCTCGGAAGCGGCGCCCGAGGTCGCCGAGCCTGTGGCCGAGGTGGTGATGAAGGCTCTGGCCAAATCGCCGAGCGACCGCTACGTCAGCGCGGAAGCGTTTGGGGTCGCCCTCGCCGAGGCCGCCGGCGAGTCCTTCGGACAAGGCTGGCTCGCTCGCAGCCAGACGCTGCTGATGGTGGGAGGGGCCCTGAGCGCGGCGGCCGAGCGGCACGCAGGCCCGGCGAAGATGCAGACGGGAGAAGTGACGCCGTCCGATCTCGCGAAGGCGCGGTCGGCCATCCAGACCCCGCCGGAGAAGGAGGAGCTGGTCGAGATCTTCGAGCTTCCCGTCCCCGATGAGGTGCTGAGCGATCGGCGTTCGCTCGACGAGCTTCAGGAGGTGGGGCGCAAGACTCCCTCGCAGGAGGCCGACTTCGCGGCCGCAGAGGTCGAGCGCATCCATGCCTCGGCGCACGAGATAGCCGAGCTCGGCCTGCTGAAGCGGATCCGCTCCGGCGAGGTCCGCCTCAGGCCCGAGGAGACCGACGAGGTGGAGCGCCTCCTCGGCGGCACCGGCGGCACCCCCGCGGCCCGTCTCGGCCTGACCGAAGATGCCGACGTCGATGAGCTGCGGCAGGTGGGCATGGCCGCGATCGAGCGCTGGCAGCAGCGAGCCGAGAGCCCGCTGAGCTCACTGGCCGTCTCGGAGGCGGCGCGTGTAGTCGTCCGCAGCTGCGAGGGCGTGCTCGCGCAGCTTGATAGGAACACCGCCGGCGAATAGGCCGCCGCGGCTAATCCTCGGGCCAGAAGTCCGGGATCTGCTCGGTGTCTCCCTGCGCGTCGTCGATCCGCACCGAGACGAGAATGATCGTCGTCTCGCCGGGGCCGTCGTTGTGCACCGAGCGGACGGCTTCCGGGCCGAAGCGGATCGCCGTCCCCGCGCCCAGCTCCATCACGTCGTCGTCGACCTTCACCTGGAGTACCCCGTCGACGACCAGGACCAGCTCTTCCTGTGTCTTGTGCCGATGGCCGTAGGAACCCTTGCCGCCCGTTCCCGGCGGCATCCGGCGCAGGGTCAGCGCCACCTGCTCCGCTCCCAGCCCCTGGGTGTAGGACAGCATCTGGCCGTAGCCCGGATACTGGGACATGAAGTCGACCGCGTCCTCGCCCTCGAGAACCGTGTAGTTGCGCATTGCCGGGGTTCCTCCTCCTCAGTGTTCGAATCTGAACGTGAACATCAGCCCTATCCGGCGATGGCGCTCTCGAGGCCGCGCACCTCGGCCGCGCGCGATTCCATCCCCAGCCTGAGCAGGATCTCCCTGGCGAGCCGGAGGTAGTCGACCCCCCGGTCGGGCCGATAGTCGAGGATCGGGATCGCGCGCTCGGCCGATTCGGCGTAGGCGATCGATTGGCGGATGATCGCGTCGAACAGCTTGCCGTCGAACTCCTCGGCGAGTATCTCGCGGGTCTGGCGAGCGTGGTTGGTGCGCATGTTGGCGATGTTCAGCACGACCCCGAGCAGCTCCAGCTCCGGGTTCAGCGTCTCCCGGGCGAGGCCGATCACCTCCATCGCCTGCTCGATGCCCTGCAGCGAGAAGTACTGCGCCTCGGCGGTGAGGATCGCGTAGTCGGCGGCCACCACCGAGTTGACGGTCAGCAGCCCCAGCGTCGGCGGGCAGTCGATCAGGATCATTTCGCGCTCGCGCTTGAGCTCCCGGAGCGCGTTTCGCAGCGTCAGCTCGCGCCCCATCTTTCCCGCCAGCAGCAGCTCGGACTCCGCAAGCCCGAGGTTGGCCGGGATCACACGCCCGTTGACGTGGACGGCGTCGACTGCCTTGGCCTGCCCCGCGAGCACGTCGCCGAGCGTCGGCGTCGCCTCGGGATCGGCGTCGAAGTAGTCCGAGAGATTGCCCTGCGGATCGGCGTCCACCGCCAGCGTGTCGATTCCGATCTTGGTGAACACATCGGCGAGGGTGCGGGTGGTCGTGGTCTTACCGGTCCCACCCTTTTGAGAGAGGATTGCGATCGTCGTGGCGATGCCCGCGACTATATAATTCCGCTTCGCCCCCAGGTGCTGCTCGCCGGTTGTGGGTCGCCGGCGAGAGCATGAAGCCCGTCGCGCGCCCGCTCGAAGAAGGCGCGGAAACCGGGAGGAAAAATGAAGGACAGCTCACCGCGCCGGTACTCACCCGAGCTCCCTTGGCGCCCGCGTGTCTCGCCGCCGAGCGTCGAGGATCGTGACGCGTGCGCGATCTACGCGTCCGTCCGCAAGGACGCGACGCCGAGCCGCGAGCCGGTCGACCTCGCGCTCGCAAACCTCCAGAAGATGCTTCACCGCGCCGGCAACGTCGACGGCGAGGGCGACGGCTGCGGCCTCCTGGTCGACATCCCGCGCAAGATCTGGGCGGAGGAGATCCGCGTCGGCGGCCACAACCCGGCGCTGGCGCTTGACGACGCCTTCGCGGTCGCGCACGTGTTCGTCGAGCGCTCCCAGGACCTCGACCGGGTGCAGCACGACGCGCGCGAGATCCTCGGCCGCGGCGGCTTTCGGATCCTCGCCGAGCGCCTGGCGGCGGTGAGCTCAGCCGCGCTGGGGCCGACCGCGCGCGAGGAGGAGCCGCATTTCTGGCAGGTTGCCGGGCTCGTCGCAGACACGAAGCGGCGGGCTCGCGTCCTCTTCGACTTGATGGTCGAGCTCGAACGCGAGCTCGGCGTGCACATCCCGTCGTTCTCGCACGCCACCTGCGTCTACAAGGTGATGGGCGCTCCAAAGGTGCTGGGCGACTACTACACCGACCTCGCCGACCAGCGTTTCGAGACCGTCACCGCCCTCGGCCACAACCGCTACTCGACCAACACCTGGCCGTCGTTCAAGCGCGTGCAGCCGTTCTCGGTCCTCGGCCACAACGGCGAGATCAACACCATCGAGCAGCTGCGCCAGGAGGCGCGGATGCTCGAGGTCCCGATCGAGCCCGGAGGCTCGGACTCCCAGGATCTGAACCGCACGGTCGACACGCTGATCCGCGTGCAGGGGCTCTCGCTCGCAGAGGCGATGGAGGCGGTGGTGCCGCCGATCGTCGACGAGATTGCGGCGCTGCCAGAGGATCTGCGCGGCTTCTACATGTACCTCCGCCAGACGATGGGTCCCTTCGCACAGGGCCCGGTGGCGCTGATCGCGCAGAGCGAAGACGAGTGCGTGTTCTCGGCTGACGCCCTCGGCCTGCGCCCGCTGTGGAAGCTGGAGACGCCGGACGACTTCATCTTCAGCTCCGAGCCGGGCGTCGTCTCCTGCGAGCAGATGGTCTCCGAGCCGAAGCCGCTCGGGCCGGGGGAGAAGTTCATGGTCACCATCGATCGCGGTGCCCGCGGCTCGCGCCTGTGGGAGCACGAGGAGGTGGTGCGCGAGGTGGCCCGGCGGTGGCTGGGGCGAACCGGCACCGACCAGGCGGCACCGTACGAGCGGGCGCTTGAAACCGGGGGACCGCTGGAGGGTGAGGAAATCCCCGGCTACACCAGCGCCGGCCCGTCAGAGCCCGTCAAGGTCCCCGATCGCGTCCTCGCGGGCTTCGGCTGGCAGCGCGACGACGTGAAGCTCGTGCAGCAGATGGCCTCGAACGGCGCCGAGCCGATCGGCTCGCTCGGCTATGACGGCCCGCTCGCCGCGCTCTCACCCGAGCGCCAGAACCTCGCCGACTACTTCAAGGAGACGGTTGCGGTGGTCACCAACCCGGCGATCGACCGCGAGCGCGAGATCGAGCACTTCTCCACCCGGGCGGTCTTCGGCCGGCGGCCCTCGCTGCACGATCCCGCCACCGACACCGCCACCGTCGAGACGGCGTTCCCGATCATTCTCGGCGGCCATGACGAGATGGCGCCGCTTTCGGACGAGACCTACCGCAAGATCGCCCGCGCCCACGAGACCTACCTGCTCGAGGACCTGTGGGAGCAGTTCCGCGACCGCGCCGCGGCGCTGGACATCTCGCTGCTCGAATCCGAGACGACGCAAGGGGCGATCGAGCGCATCAAGCAGGAGGCGGTGAAGAAAGTCCGCGAGGGCGCCGAGCTCGTGGTGCTGACCGACCGCATCGTCTACGACGGCGATCGCCGCTACCTCGATCCGCACCTCGCGACCTCGGCGGTTGACCAGGCTCTGAAGCAGTTCCGCGTCCAGGCGGGGGAGGAGAACCTGCGCCGGCGCTGCTCGCTGGTGCTGCGCTCGGCCGCGATCCGCAACGTCCACGACGTCGTCCTCGCGCTCGGCCTCGGCGCCAACGGGGTCTGCCCGTACGTGATGCTCGAGGTGATCTGCGTCGACGACTACAAGCAGGACGTCGACCACATCTGCTCGGCGCTGCGCAAGGGAATCGAGAAGGTGATCTCGACCATCGGCATCCACGAGACCCGTGGCTACGCGCGGCAGTTCTCCTCGATCGGCGTCAAGCCGGAACTGGCGGAGATCCTCCAGTGCGAGACGTTCGCCGCATCCGAATCGGGCGGCGTCGGTTTCGCCGAGCTCGATGCCGACACCGATGTCCGCCACAACGTGCTGGGCGGCGAGGACGACTCGGCGAAGCCGGCGAAGACCTTCCGCTTCTACCCCAAGGTCTACAAGGCCGCGATCGCGGCCGCGAACGGCCAGGGAGGCTACGAGGAGTACTCCGAGAAGGTGCGCGCGCTCGAGGCCGAGAACCCGATCTCGATGCGCCACATCATGGGGCTCAAGGGCGACCGTGAGCCCGTCGACCCCTCTGGGGTGGACGTGTCGGTCGGCCATCACTCCTACCCGCTGGTGATTTCCTCGATGAGCTTCGGCTCGCAGTCCGAGCCGGCTTTCCGCGCCTATCCGGAGGCGGCGAAGCAGATCAACATCCTCTGCATCAACGGCGAGGGCGGCGAGATCCAGGACATGTACGGCCGGTACCGCAAGTGGCGCGGGCAGCAGGTCGCGTCGGGTCGCTTCGGCGTCTCCGCGGAGATGCTGAACGCCTCGTACGTCGCCGAGATCAAGATCGGCCAGGGCGCCAAGCCCGGCGAGGGAGGCCACCTGCCGGGCAAGAAGGTCTCCGAGAAGGTGGCCGCGGCGCGCAACGCGACCCCCGGCACCGACCTGATCTCGCCCTCGAACAACCACGACCTGTACTCGATCGAGGATCTGGCGGAGCTGATCGACGAGCTGAAGACCGTGAACCCAGACGTGCGCGTGTCCGTGAAGGTTCCGGTGGTGCCGAACGTCGGCACGATCGGGCTCGGGATTGCGAAGGCGGGCGCCGACATCATCACCCTCTCCGGATTCGAGGGTGGTACCGGTGCCGCGCGCCAGCACGCCCTCCGCCACGTCGGGCTGCCCTCCGACATCGGCACGCGACTCGTCCACCGGGCGCTGATGGAGGCCGGGATCCGCAACCGGGTCGAGATCTGGGCCGACGGCGGGTACCGCCACGCCCACGACGTCGTGAAGCTGCTGTGCATGGGGGCGAACCGGATCGCCTTCGGCACCCTGGCGATGGTCTCGCTCGGATGCACGATCTGCCGCGGCTGCCAGCTCGACACCTGCCACGTCGGGATCGCGACCCAGATCGAGACCACCGAGCAGGCGACCGAGCACGGGCTGAAGAAGTTCACCCCCCAGAACGTCTCGACCGCGGCGGAGAACTGCGCCCGCTTCTTCGAGTCGATGGGAGAAGAGGTGAAGCAGGTGGTTGCGGGGCTCGGCTACGAGCGCGCCCAGGACCTGGTCGGTCGCTACGACCTGCTCGAGCAGGTCGCGCATGCGGACCGCATCGACCTGGCCGAGCTGATCATGCCGCTCGAGGAGTACCTCGACCTGGAGCCGATCGACCTTCCGGTCACCGAGGAGGTGATGGCCGAGGCCCGCGCCGAGGCCGGCCTGGTGGTCGCCCGCCCGATCCGGATGCAGCCAAAGCAGGCGTCGGCGCAGATCGCCTCGCTCGCCGACGAGGTGTGCTCGGGGACGGTTGTGACGCAGGAGTTCCCCCGCCGCACCGACGCCAACGACCGCGTGCTCGGCACCGAGCTCTCGGGCGCGATCGCCCGCGGCCGCATCTACGGGGACTTGGCCGAGGGCAGCGACGACGTGATGGCCGAGCTGAGCTTCAACGGCGGCTCCGTCGCCGGCCAGGGCTTCGGCGCCTTCAACGCCTACGGGGTCGTGATCCGGGTGGAGGGCGGCGCCCAGGACGGGGTCGGCAAGACGATGCTCGGCGGCACCGTTTCCGTGATGAAGGGGAAGAACCGCGACGGAACGCGGGTCAACGGCTCCGTCGGCAAGTCGTTCGCGTACGGCGCCCAGCGCGGCAGACTGTTCGTCCAGGGCTCAGCCGATTCACGCTTCTGCATCCGCCTCTCGGGGGCCGACGTCGTCCTCGGCGGCGAGCCCGCCGAACCGCTTGACGACTCACGTGGACTGATCGTCGACCGCGCCAACGCCAAGGGGTTCGCGTTCGAGTACATGACCTCGGGCCGCGCGGTGGTCCTCGGCGACCTCGGCCCATGGGCATGCGCGGGGATGTCGGGCGGCCGCGTCTACTGCCGCATCAACCCGGAATGGAACCTCGACCGCGAGGCCATCGAGCGCCGCCTCGGAGAGGGCGCAAAGGTGGAGCTGCTCGAAATCGACGCCGAGGGCATGCTCGACATCGAGGACCTCCTCGACCACTACGCCGCCGAGCTCCGCGCCACCGACCAGTACGAGGAGGCCGAGCGCATGGTCGCCCTGGCCGTAAAGCCACTCGAGAACTTCCTGATGATCGTCCCGCACAAAGTGCAGGCCGACCCAAGCATTTCGACGGAGTAGCTACCGAACTTTCGCAATCCGCGTCCACCCCTCGGACGCAGAGTGCAGAAGTTCGTCACTGGAACGGCCCTGGCGGAGCACAGCAGCGCCGCGAGGCTCAACTGATCGCACCAAACATCCTGCGCAAAGCGCTTGCGCGAGCGTGGACGCCGCGAAGCTGAAGAGTTGAGCTAGCGCTCGACCAGGTGCAGCTGGTAGCGGCCGATCGCTATCTCGTCGCCGTCGTCGAGCTTTGACCACTCGACGCGCTCGCCGTTGACGTAGATGCCGTTCAGGCTGCGGTCGTCGAGGACGCGGATGCCCTCCGGGGCCTTGACCATCTGCGCGTGCCGGCGGGAGACCGTGGGGTCGTCGAAGCGGATGTCGGCGGTGGCGCTGCGGCCGATCCGGGACCAGCCCTGCGTCAGCTTCACCACATGCGGCTCGTCGTCGTCGAGAAAGGCGATGAAGCTGCCGGGGTCGGAGAGCTCCGACCGGACTTTTGCGAGCCAGTCTGGATGCTCGCCTTCCGGCTCGAGGACAGGGTGGTCGAGCGTTCGCTCGTCGGGTGCAGAGCCCGGCCGCGGGCCGAATAGGGTGGCGTCGAACAGGGATGCACGGCGGAACGCCACGCCGCCGCAGGTGGGGCACTCGGGAACCTCGTCGAGCGCTTCCAGCGCCACGCGGCAGCCGCACCCCCGGCACACGTATGAGCCGGCTCCAACGACCCGGCCCGCAGAATAGGTTTCTACCTGGGCCTGGATAGTTCGATAATACGCTCTAAATGCGGCCTTTGATGGGCGCGCGCTGCCAGGCGACGCCGCAATTTGCGCGGGTTGCTGACCCTGAGTCGATCTGCGGGCTGGCACCTAGGGTCTCGGAGCTAGGCCACGCGTCGCACTTGCGATGCGCCGGGAGGGTGCAGCCGCTCTCGCCGAACGGGCTCGCCGAAGCGGGCGCTCACCTTTGCGTCCCCCTCGCAGAGATCGCAGAGCCAGGACGGGTGTGGCCTGCGGCCGCGACCGGCGTGCAGCGTCGCCCACTCCCCGACGAGAGGAGTGCGGGTGCATCCGCCGCAACGTAGCGTGCCTGCTTCCACCTCGACCGATCTCTTCGCCGGTTTCCCCGGGGCTCCTGCAAGCGGGGCTGTCGTGCGGGGCGCGGAATAGAATCGCCGCGCGATGCGACCGGTGCGGGCAGAGACGACGATTGACGCTCCCCGCGAGCGGGTCTTTGACCTGCTCTCGGATCTCGCGCAGCGCCCGGCGTTCTGCGACCACTTTCAGCACCCGTTCCACCTCGAGCGGATCGAGTCCAAGGGGGTCGGCGCCGCGGCCCGGTTCCGCGTCGACGCGCGCTTCATGCCGCTGTGGATGGAATCGCTGATCACCGAGGTGGAGCCGCCACATCGGATCTTCGAGCGCGGACGCGGAGGACGGCTCGACCGGATCCCGATCGTCACCGTCTGGGAGCTCGCCGCCGGTCCCGGGGAGGCAACCGAGGTCTCCGTCACCTTCTGGACGGAGCCCGGCCACCCCCAGGACCGGATCCGGGAACACCTGGGCGTCGCGGGCTGGTACCGGCGCCAATGGAAGCGCGCGCTGGCGCGCCTGAAGCGACCTCGCCGAGGACCGGTGGCGACGTTGAGCCGGCGGTTGTTGCGGGCGCCAGCCGCATTCCGACCTGAGCGGCGGGTTGGGCTCTGAATATGCTGGCGCCGATGAAAGCCGTGCTGATCGCCATCGCCGTGCTCGCGTGCGCGCTGCCGCTCGCCGCGGGCTGCGGCGACGAGGAAGCCGAGCTGGAGGTGATCGAGGGCGAGCCGCTCGAGCTGGGAGAGGTCTCCTACACCGTTCAGCTCACCCGCTTCCTGAATCCCGACGACGCCGAGGACGCCGAGTACCTGGTCGGGCAGCCTCCGCTGGAGGGAGGGCAGCAGTACCTCGGCGTGTTCATGCTGATCGAGAACGAAGGCTCCGAGCCGGAGCCGGTGGCGGGGCCGATGGAGATCATCGACACCAGGGGGAACGTCTACGAGCCGCTCGAGAGCGAGAGCCCCTTCGCTCTCTCCCTGGACGCCGAGATCCCGGCTGATGGCCAGCTGCCCCCGCTCGATACCGCGGCAGCGAGCGGGCCCGTCAAGGGTGGCCTGATCCTGTTCGCAGTCGACGGTTTCGTGACCGAGAACCGCCCGGTGGACCTCGAGATACCGGGCCCCGACGGCGAAACCGGCTTGATCGAGCTGGACCTCTAGCTGGACCTCTAGTTGTAAAGGCCCGCGGCGAGCACGTCTCGGGCGATCGGCGCTGCGACGGTTCCCCCGGGCGCGCCGGCGTTGACGATCATCACCGCCACCGCCAGCTTCGGATTGCCGGCTGGCGCGAACGCCGTGAACCAGGCGTGGTCGGCGCCCTCGATCCCGGTCTCGGCGGTGCCGGTCTTTCCGGCCACCTGGATGTCGGGGAGGGCGGCGCTCTCACCGGTCCCGTTCTCCACGACCTGGATCATCAGGTCCCTCACCGTCGACGCGATCTCCTCGTTTGTGACGCGAACCGGCTCCGCGTCCGGCTGCAGCTCCGGCTCGGTCACCATCGGGGTCGGCTGGCGCAGCCCTCCCGAGGCGATCGTCTGCGAGATCGACGCCAGCTCGAGCGGCGAGGCCAGGACCATGCCCTGTCCGATCGCGCTGACTCCGACCTCGGCCTCCGGCAGGTCCTCGGGGATCACGCTCTCGGGAGGATTGACGATCTCCGTCGCCTCCTCGTCGAACAGCGCAGGTGGCTGGTTGAAGCCGAACTCCTCGGACTCCTCGACAAGCCTCTTCCCGCCCACCTTCTCGCCCAGCGGCCCGAACACCGTGTTGCACGAGTGCGCAAACGACTCCACGAACGTGCCGCCGCAGAGCTCGCCGCCGGCGTTTGAGACGGAGCGTCCGCCGACGATCGTCGAGCTGACGACCGGGAACTCGTCCGTCAGCTTCACGAGGTCGTCCTCGAGCGCGGCGACCGTGGTGATGATCTTGAATGTCGACCCGGGAGGCTGCGGGGATGAATACGCAAGGCCGGCGAGCGCCCGCACCTCGCCGCTGGTCGCGTCGAGCACCGCCACGCCCCCGAACAGCCCTCCGAGCTCGGCAACGGCCGCCGACTGCAGCGTCGGGTCGATGGTGGTCTTCAGCGGCTCCGCCTTTACCGGCTCGCTCTCGGCCAGCACACGCGGCTCGCCCTCCCCGACTGCGAGCAGCTCGCCGCCGGGAGTGCCCATCAGGCGTTCGTTGAACGCTTGCTCGAGACCGGTCTCACCGACCAACGTGCCGGCGGGGAACCCGGCGGCCTCCAGCGCCTCGGCCTGTTCGCGTTTCGGGGTCCCGATCGCCCCGGTCACGTCCGCGCCGGCGCTCAACGGCAGCGACCGCGCCGACGAGGGGCCTTCCGCCAATGCTGTCCCGTCGCGGGCCAGGATCGGCGCACGCTTCGGAGCCACGGTCCGGCGCTCCAGCTTCTCGCCGGGCAGAAGGCCGGGGAACACGAGGTGCGGCTCCCAGACGATCGCGCCGTCGGCGACCGGAATTGCGACCTCGCCCGGGACCTCGCCGAAGACGGTCGTGGTCGCCGCAGCGGTCGCCGTCACCACCGTCGGAGCCATCCTCGCTCCGCGGCCCGTCGAGGCCTTCGATCTCAACCGCGGTGGCGGTCGCGGTCGCGGCGGCGCGCTCGTAGGCGTTGGTGAACTCCTCCACCGGATAGCTGGCCGCAGCATCCGCGGTCAGCTCGGCGTGCATCGCCTCGTAGTCACCCGCCTCCCAAGCGGACGTGAAGCGCTCGGCGGCGTCGCGCTCGGGCGAGCCGCTGGCCACGAAGGCTCCCGCGGCGAAGGCGAGCGCGGCGAGCACGGCCACGGGCAGCGCGCGCGTGATCCGGCGGCGCGTTTGCTGCCGCTTGCGTCTGAGGGCACGGTCCGTCGAGCTCAAGCACGACACGGTAGCCAGTGCGGGCCGGATAGCGTGCGATTTCCCTCCCTGTGACAGCCGAATGACGCTCATCGACCTGCTGATCGTTCTCGCCGCCGTCGCGATGGCGATCCGCGGCTATCAGCACGGGTTGGTGGTCGGGGCGATCACGCTGGCCGGATTCGTGCTCGGGGCGATCGCCGGCGCGCGCCTCGGCCCGGAGCTGCTGGAGGGGGGAGCGGACTCGCCGTACGCGGGCCTGACCGCGCTCGCGGGTGGTCTTCTGCTCGGCTCGGTGGTGGCGGCGCTCGCCGAGTGGGTGGGGGTTGAGCTCCGGGTGAGGCTGATACGCACCCGGGTGCTCTCGGTCGTCGATGGAGCAGGAGGTGCGGCGCTGATGGCGGCGCTCGCGCTCCTGGTGGCGTGGGTGCTCGGCATCGTCGCCCTGAACACACCCGGCCTCGGAGGAGTCCGGGAGGCGGTGCAGCGATCGCACATCCTCAGCGCGCTGAACGAGACGCTTCCGCCGAGCGGCCCGATCCTCAACGTCCTCAACCGCGTCGACCCGCGGCCCGAGCTGAGCGGGCCGGAGGCGCGCGTGAAGGCGCCCGATCGAGGCGCCGCCTCGGACCCCGACGTCGAGGCTGCGGCGGGATCGGTGGTCAGGATCCTCGGAACGGCCTGCGGTCTCGGGGTGGAGGGGTCGGGGTGGGTCGCTGCGCCCGGCGTCGTGGTCACCAACGCCCACGTCGTCGCCGGCCAGGACGACACCTTCATCCAGCTCGAGAACGGGTCGGAGCTCGACGCCGTCGCCGTTCACTACGAGCCCGCGAACGATCTCGCGGTCCTGCGGGTCGACGGCCTCGACGCCGCTCCGATCTCGCTCTCTCCCGAGACCGAGTCGGGGACCGCGGGTGCGATCGTCGGCTACCCCGAGAACGGCCCGCTGTCGATCGATCCCGCTCGGCTCGGCGAGACGGTCGAGGTGACCAGCGAGGACTCCTACGGGGCCGGGCCGATCCGCCGCGAGATGACGCCGTTTCGCGGCGAGGTGCGGCCCGGGAACTCGGGCGGACCCGTCGTCGACACCGCAGGCCGGGTGCTGACCACCGTCTTCGCCGCCACCGTCGGGGCCAATGGGCCCCCGAGCGGTCTCGGCGTGCCGAATTCCCGGGTGGCGCGAGCGCTCGAGCGGGCAGGCGGCCCGGTGGACACCGGCCCCTGTGCTGCGTGATGAACCCGCGGCCCGAGCAATTCGCATCTGTAACCTCAAAGGGCCGTGGGAGAGACGTCTCAGACCGCCGTGCGGGCGACGTCAAAGGTATGCCCGGACTTCCACGAGGCGGTGGAGATGGTCGGCAAGCGCTGGACGGGCGCGATCCTGTTCAGCCTGTGCGAGGGCGAGCACTACTTCGCCGAGCTCTCGGCCGCCATTCCCGGGGTTTCCGATCGCCTCCTCTCGTCGCGCCTGCGCGAGCTGGAGGCCGAAGGCCTGGTGGAGCGCTCGGTGCACGCCGGCGCCCCGGCCCGCGTCTCCTACTCGCTCACCGACAAGGGGCGCGATCTCCAGGCGGCAATCCGCGAGCTTCGCAACTGGGCGAAGCGCTGGAGCGAAACGGCCTGATCAGGCGCTGACGGCGACTCGGTCCGGCGACTGGGGGACCGGCTGGCGCGCGCGCAGCACCGTACGGGCGCCGTGTTTCGGACTGACCGTGATGTTGCGGCGGCGGCTCAGCTCGGGCGAGTCGACGGCGGGCTCGACGCGATTTGCGGAGAGCACGCTGCGCAGCACGATCTTCATCTCCTGAATCGCGAAGCTGGCGCCGATGCAGCGCCGCCGTCCACCGCCAAACGGAATCCACGTGTAGGTGCCGGGCTTGCTGTCCAAGAAGCGCTCGGGACGGAACGCATACGGGTCGGGGTAGATGTCGGGATCGTGGTGCAGGAGATAAGCGCTCGCGACCAGGCTGACTCCCGCCGGGTAGGTCCAGCCGCCGAGCTCGAAGGGCTCCTTGACCAGGCGCGGCTCGGCGTTTTGCAGCACAGGGCGGCGGCGTAGGGTCTCGTTGATGGTCGCGGTCAGGTACGCATCGTCGGCGCCTGAGTCGATCTCCTCGAGCAGCCGGTCGTGGACGACCGGCTCGCGGGCGATCGCCTCGAACGCCCAAGCGAGCTCGGACGCGGTCGTCTCGTGGCCTGCCACCAGCAACGTCATCAGCTCGTCGCGCAGCTCCTGATCGCTCATCGGCGAGTCGTCCTCGTGACGGGCGGCGAGCAGCATCGCGAGCACGTCGTCGCGCTCGGCTTCGTCGCGGCGGCGCTCGTCGATCAGCTCGTAGATCAGCGCATCCGCTTCGCCGCGCAGGCGGATGAACCGCGCCGCCGGCGCGAAGAACCGCTCGAACCGCTCGGGCTCGAGCAGCGAGTAGAACTTGTTCGCGAACGCCAGCAGCTCTCCCAGCAACGCGCGCAGGCGGTCGAGGCGCTGTCCGGCGTCGAGCCCGAACACGGCGCGCAGGATCACCTCGAGCGTGAGCGCCTGGAGGTGTGCGTGCAGCTCAACGGCACGGCCTCTGGGCCAGCCGGCCACCTCGCGCTCGGTGACCTCCTCCATCAGCGCGTTCAGGCGCTGCATTCGCTCGCCGTGGAATGCCGGCAGCATCAGCTTGCGCTGCTCGAGATGGGGCCGCCCATCGAGCAGGATCACCGAGTGCTCCCCGACTATCGGGGCGAGGATCTTCGCCCCTTCGCCGGGGTGCAGGACGTCGGGGGGCGCGGCGAAGAGCTCCTGGATCTGATCCGGCTCCGTGAGGATCACGAACGGCGGGGTGATCGACAGCCGGATCGTGTGCCGCTTGCCGTACCGCGCCCGGTTGCGCTCGGCCCACGCGTTCGGCCGCGTCCACCACGCCATCGTCTGGATGGCGGGCGGCAGACGTGGGCCTGGGGGAAGCTGCGAGCGCAAGGTTCTCCTCACGGTGAAGCTACCGCCTGATACCGGCTGGCGTGTGTGACGACCGGCACACTCACCACTCGCGCGGGTTGCCGGGCGGGATGTGGTCGCGGATCAGGGTCGCTGCGACTACCTCGACGGGGGGAGGATCGGTGGTGTCGCGGTAGTGCTGGAGCTGTTGCTCGCCCAGGGCGGCGAAGGCGGCTTCGACCATGGCCGCGTATGAGCTGAGGACGACCGCGTCCGGCGGCGGGGCCGGGGCGTAGTGGGCGGGCTTGGCGGTGTAGGTGACTATCCGGTCGTAGCGGAGGGACGAAACAGAAGCATCGAGAGGATGGACACCGGCGGAGACCTCGGTGCGGTCGTACCGCATCTCTCGCACGTCAAGGCGCGCCAGTTCCTCCTCCGTCACCTCGATCAGCACCCCGTTAGCGCCGATTGGCGACTTTTCTTCGGTATGCGGAGAGAAAGCGCCAATACCCCCTCCCTCGGTGCTTTCGAGGTTGAGCCCCAGCACATATTTCGGGATCGATCCGTCCGCTCTCGCGAACGTCTTCTCGACCTTCTCGTTCTCACGCGCCAGCGACCACCGCCGCCGCCAGCCCGGCAGCTGCGCCAGCTCCGGCTCGCGCGGCAGCGGGCGACCGAGGGTGCGGGCGGCGCTCTCGGGGCTGACTAGCGATGCGTATCCGAAGACGGCGATGCGAGCCATCAGGCCGGCGCCGGAGAAGGGGGCGCCTCGGCCAGCGTCACCTCCTTCGGGTGGCTGCAGAGGCGCTCCCGCGCCGGGCACTCCAGGCAGAGCCCGCGATGCGGCGCCGGGCTGACGTCGAAGGAGCCGGTGCGGATGCCGGCGACCAGCGTTTCGAGGCGTGCGCGAGCCTGCGCCAGCGCCTCGGAGTCGTAGACGCGATCCAGCGCCGGCCCCGGAGAGTCGAGGAAGGCGTACGCGGTCCGGACCGCCGGTGCCTCGCCGTCGCGCCTGGCGACACCCTCGCTTGCGGCCAGCGCGTAGAGGTCGCGCTGGGTCTCGTACGTCGCCATCCTCTCGGCCGGGTCGCCGCCTCTAAGCGCGTCGGTCTTGTAGTCGACCACCAGCGGCCCCTCCCCGGGGACCTCGACCAGCAGGTCCATCTGGCCGCGGATCACGGTCCCGCCAAGCTCGAGCAGGAAGGCGGCCTCGGGATGAGCGCTTGCGAGTGGTCGATCGAGCGAGATGCGCAGCTCGCTCTCATGCCAGCGCTCGACCATCGCCAGTGCTCGCTCGATCTCCTCGTCTGCGGCCTCCAGCCCCTCGTCGGCGAACGCCGCCGCGCATCGCTCCACGCCCGGCGCCGCCCAGCGATTGCGCGCGCTCCATTCGAGCAGGCTGTGGACGGCGTTGCCGAAGCCGAGCCGTCGCTCCCGCGGGGACTGGAGCGATCCGTTCGCGGCGGCGATTCCGTCGGCATCCCCCAATCGGATTCCCAGCACCCGCTCGACGTAGAAGCGATAGCCGCAGCGCGAGTAGTCGGAGAGCGCGGAGTACGACAGCGGGCGCAGCGGCAGCGCTCCCGCAGGCGGGCGCAGCTCGGCCAGGGGGGGCGAGAGCGCAGGCGGGAGCGGATCGGCGGCGTCGTCGGCGGTCCGCCCCAGCTTCAGCTCCTGGGCGCGCTCGGAGGAGGGCTCGATCACCCGGACCCGGATCTCGGCCGGCTCGAACTCGGCGTCCAGCCCCTCCCTTGCCGCGGGAGCGGGGATCGCGATTGCCTGGCCGTCCTCGCCCCTGACTCCCAGTTCGGGGAGCAGGCGCGCGATCACCGACGCGCCGTGGGTGTGCTGCTCGGGCCGGGCGAGATGCTTCTCGGCGAACACGCCGCTCAGGATCAGGCGCTCCCGGGCGCGGCTGAAGGCCACGTGCGCGAGCCGAAGCGATTCCTCCGAGCCGGCCGCCGCGTCGCGGTCAGCCAGCTCCGACAGCTCGCCCAGCGTCACCGCATCCTCCCCGGGGCGCACGAGTCGCAGCCCGACCTGCGGCGTGTCGGTCTCCACCTCGACCCTCCCGACCCGCACGTCTGCCTGCAGGCCCCCCACCAGGAGGTCGCGGCCGAGGTCGGCGACCGCGACGACGGGGAACTCGAGGCCCTTGGCGGCGTGGACGGTCATCACCCGGACGCCGTCGATTCCCTCCGCCTCGGTGGCGGCCTGGCCCTCGGCGTCGGCCGCGGCGGCGCGCGAGGCCGCATAGTCGAGGAAGCGGCGCAGGTCGCGTCCCTCGCGGGACTCGAACTCGCGCGCCAGCCGCATCAACTTGCGGACGTTCGCCATCCGCTGCCTGCCCCGATCGCGGGTGAGGGTTGCGAGGTCGTACTCGAATTCGCGCACGACCCGGTCGCACAGCTCCTCCAGCGGCAGCAGCGGCGCCACCGCTCGTACGCCGACAAGCGTGTGATGAAACCTCTGCAGGCGAGCGCGGTCGGGCTGATCGAACTGGGGCAGGTACGCGCCTTCACGCTCGGCCTCCTCGTCTTCCTCGAGCAGGTCCAGCAGCGAGCCCTGCTCGCCCACCGCCGGTGCCGTCCCGTTCGGCTGCGGCTCGGGCGTCCCCGGCTCGGCGGTTCCTTCGTCACCGAAGTGGCGCGCGAGCGCCGGCCAGATGTGCATCCCCTTCCCGGCAAGCCGGCGCAGGAGCCAGAGGGCGTCGGCGCTGACCCCGCAGGCGGGAGAGGAGAGCGCGCCCAGCAGCGGCTCGTCGTCGAGCGGGTTGGCGACGGCGGAGAGCAGGCAGATCACGTCCTCGACCTGCTGGTGGGACCAGTAACCGCGGCCGCCGAGGATGTGCGGCCGCAGGCCCGCGAGGGTCAGCGCCTCCTCGAACGCCGCCACGTGCGTGAAGGCGCGGATCAGCACGACGATCTCGCCCCTGTCAGCTCCCGCCGCCACCAGCTCCGCCAGCCGAGCGGCCAGCGCCCGCGCTTCGGCGACGTGGGCGGGACCGCTCTCCGACGCAGTGGGGAGATCGATCTCGTCTGTGTCCCACCCCTTCGACGCGGTCAGCAGCAGCTCCACCCGCGAGCCGTCGCCGGCCGGCTCCGATTCCCGAATCCGGCCGGCCGACAGTGGGCTGTAGCCGGCGATCAGTCGCTCTCCGATCGCGTTCACGCCGCCGACGACGTCGGGGTCGGAGCGAAAGCTCCCGCTCAGCGCCAGCACCTCGCGCCCGTCGGCATCCGCGGCGAGCGCGCGCTCGTCTCGGAACGCGTCGATGTCGGCGTGGCGGAAGCCGTAGATCGACTGCAGCTCGTCGCCGACCACGAACAGCTTCGTCTCCGGCCCCTGCAGCTCCCGGATCAGCGCCACCTGGAGGCGATTGGTGTCCTGGAACTCGTCCACGAGGACGTGCTCGAAGCGCCCGCTCCACAGGCTGCGAGCACCCGGGTTGGAGCGAAGCAGGTCGAGCGCGCGCAGCTGCAGGTCCTCGAAATCGAGTCCGGAGCGCTGCGCCTTCAGCGCCGCGTAGTGCCGCCCGAAGCCCTCGAAGAGCTCTCGGATCGCCTCGTACCCAGAGCGGATCTCCTCCAGCTCGAGCTCGGTGTGAGCGGGCTCCTCGCCATCCCCGGGCGGCGGGGAAAGCGCGGGCGGAAGCCGCGGGTCGGCGATCGCCTGGCCTCGGAACCCGTCGTAGGCGCTGCGGACGAGCCCGCGCAGGCGCGGGATCTGAAATCCGGCGGCGATCAGGGTCGCGGCCTCCCGCTCCAGCGTCAGCTCCTCGAGCGCGTCGTCGAACGCGCGGTCCGCCAGCCTGCCCGCCTCGGCCGCGTCGAGGACGCGGAAGCGGGGATCGATCCCGGCGGCGAGCGGCTGCGTCGCCAGCAGCCGGCGGCAGAACGCGTGGATCGTCGAGATCCACGCCCGCTCGGAGTCGCGTGCCCGCAGCGCGAGCTCCGCGGCGCGCTCGCGGTCGCCTCCCGCGTCGGCCGCTCGCGAGCGCGCCAGCAGCTCGGCCCGGATCCGGGAGCGCAGCTCGCCCGCGGCGCGCTCGGTGAACGTGAACGCGAGGATCGCGTCGGTGGGGACGTCGTCCTCGCTGACGGCGTCGCAGTAGCGGCCGACCAGCACCTGGGTCTTGCCGGTTCCGGCGCCGGCCTCGAGGAAGACGCCGCGGTCGCGGCGCTCGATCGCCCGCTGCTGCTCCGGCGTGCGAGCGCTCACTGCTCATCCTCGTCGAGCTCTGGCTCCAGGCTGGCGGCGCGCTCCTTGCGGCAGATCGGCTGGAACGTGCAGTAGGTCGGGCACTTGCCGTCGAGCGGCCGCCTCCGAACCTCTCCGGCACGCATCGCCGCGACGATCTCGGCCGCGCGCTCCTCGGCCCGCTCGAGCGCCGCGTCGAAGTCGGCTCGCTCGACGAAGTCGGTGTGGACGTAATCGCCGCCCGCGAGCAGCCCTTCGCGCTCGTCGCGCGCCAGCAGCCCCCGCGCACGGGCTTCCTTCTCACCGCGCGCTCCCAGCGGGTGGTAGACGGCGCCGATCGGCTCCAGGCCCCACAGCTCTCGCGCCGCGACCGTGTACAGCTGCAGCTGCAGCTTGCCCCGCTCCTCGAGCTTCGCCGCGGCGGTGACCCTTCGCCCCAGCTTGTAGTCCTGGACCAGAGCGCTGCGGGTCGGGCCGTCGGAGACGTCGATGCGATCGATCATGCCCCGGAGCTCGAAGTCGCCGATCCGCAGCGCAGGCCGTTTCGCGTCCTCGGTGCCGAACGACGCCTCCAGCAGCTCCGGATCGGGTGTCAGCGGGCTCACCGTCGCCGCTTGGCGCCGCACAAACCGCTGCGCGAGCGCCACCATCCGCGCCACCGACACGCGCGACCCCCCGCCTCGCTCGGCGCTTATTCCCTGCTCAGCCGCAATTTCCGTGATCAGCTCCACGGCTCGCCGCGTCCAGGCGTCGACGTTCTCGGCCCGGGGAAGCGGGGTGTCGCCGGGTCGCTCCCTGTATAGGCGCTCCAGGGCCGTGTGGACGATTCCTCCCTGGGTAAGCGGGTCGGGCTTCGGCTGCACGCTCTGCGGCCGCAGCTCGTGCTGCACGAACCACCTGTAGGGACAGCCGACGTATTCCTCCAGCGTCGATGCGCCGTACAGCCGGCGCTCGGAGAGCTCCTCGATCACCCCCGGCGCCCGCAGCGGTCCTGGGAGCACCGAGGCACGGCCGCGTGCTCCTTCCACCGCATCGAGCGCGGGCGCCGCGAGCGCCGCGGGCACGGCGGCGGCCTCGAGCCACGCCGGCGCGCTGGCCGCGGGCAGCGCCGCCAGGGCCCGCCGCAGCTCGGCTTCGGTCGCTGCGTCTTCGGGACTGAATACGACCGAATCGAGGCCGCGGCGGCGGGTGAGCGACTCCCGCACCGAGTCGGAGCCTTCGGCATCGGGCGCGGGAGCGAGCAGGTCTCGGACGTCGTCGAGGAACGGGGACGTCACCGCCGCCAGGCCCTCCTCGTCGCAGGCGCGGGTGCTGAGGTAGAGGCGATCGGTCGGCCGCGAGATGCAGGCGTGAAACAGGTAGCGCTCCTCATCGAGAGGAGCCCTCCGCGCCGGCAGGCCGAGCTCCTCGCGGCGCTCGTCGTCGAGCAGCGACTCGGCACCACTCGGGGAGGGGAACTGGCCGTCCTGAAGCGACGACACGAAGAGATGGCGGGCGCGACCCGCCCTGACGCGGTACGGGCTCACGATTCGCACCCGCCCCTCGACCGGCCCGCTCCACAGCGGCACCGCGACGTCGTCCAGGGCCGCCAGAGCGCCGCGCGGCTCGGGAGCGAGCTCGCCCAGGGCCGCAAGCTCCTCGAACGCGCTCCGAGCTGCGTGAGCGGCCCGCAGTTCCAGCGCTGCCGGCCCTTCCGGCGTGGCGGCGAGGCCCCGCAGGGGACGCTCGCCGAGCGACGCCGCCACCCGGCTGAGAGCCAGCAGCCGCTCGCCAGCCGCCCCGTCGCCACGCACCGCCTCGAGCTCCCACGGGCGGCGCCGGCCGCGTTGCTCCCACTCCTGCAGCGCCTCCTCGGCGCTGCGCGCCCGCCCGCGCACGAGCGCGCGCTCCAGCCAGTCCACGCTCTCCGGGCCGAACCCGCCGGGCGCGCGAAGGAATGCGAGCACGTCCTCGGCGCTGCCCCCGTCCGAGCCGCTGCGAAGAAGCGCCGCGAGCGATTGGCCGACGCACGTTCGCGGCAGCGGCACCGACGCCTCGGTCGCAACCGGTATCGCGAGCGAGGTGAGGACGGCGTCGAACAGCGGGCCGTCGGCGTCGGGGTGGCGGAGCACCACGGCGATCTCGTCGGGCAGGACACCGTCGGCGATCAGATGGGCGATCCGGCCTCCGATCTGCTCCGCCTCCGCTCTCGAGCCCGCCGCCTCGAGCAGCTCGAGCCCCGCGTCCGGCTCGATCCGGGGCGCTCCCGGCTCGAACAGGTGCCGGTCGAGATGCGCGAGGGTCCTGCTCTCGGTGTACGCGTCGTCCGCCTCCAGCTCCTCGGCGATCCGGCCGCGAAGCCCGTCCCTGAGCTGTCCCAGCAGCAGCGAGCGGGCCGTCAGCGCGGCGCGGTCCTCGAAGGTGACTGCGACCGTGACCTCCGCGGCCAGCGCGAGCGCGTCGATCAACTCCAGCTGCTCGGGGGTGAGGTCGTCGAACCCGTACAGGAACACCGGACGCCTCGCCCAGGTGTCGGGAGCGCGGCGCAAGGCGGCCGTGGTTGCGGCCGCGCGGCTGTGCTGGTCAGCCGCGCCGATCTCGCGACAGCTCCCCAGATAGCGATCGTAGATCTCGGCCAGCTCGGTCTCGGCCTGGCCGCCGCCGTCGCTGAGGGCCGTCGGATCGATCGCCGCCGCCTGAAGCTCGCCCAGCAGCCGCTCCACGGCGGGCGCGAAGCCGCGCGAGCGGGCGGATGCAGAGAGCGCGCGCAGCTGCGCCGCATCGACCGCCAGCCTGATCAGCTGCAGGCGCTGAATCGGGGTCAGCGGGCTGGGGGAGGGGGCTCCGCTGGAGCGGGCGACGGTGGAGAACAGCCTCTCGAATGTCATCACCGCGCCGCCCAGCAGGGCGCCGCCGCGCCCGTCGAGTCGGGGTGAGCAGAGATCGCGCTCGAAGCGCACGAGGTCGTCTCGCGTCGGAACTACGAGCACCGGGTCCTGGCCGGCGCTGCCCAGGAACCGCTCCAGCAGCGCACCCGCGCGACCGGAGTTCGGCGGTCCGACGATCAGCGAAAGGGGCAAGGAGCCCCCCGATCGGCTCGAATCGGCTTCGAGGACAGCATGTACCCAGAATAGGTCGAGCAGCGGGCGCCAGCCTGACGCCGCTGTTTGCGTCCTTGCGGCCCGCTTTTGGCGTCGGGGGGCGCGTCTATCTTTGCCGCGTGTCCCTGTGCTTCATAGACCCGGCCGACGCGATCAGAGTCGTCGCCGACACGGTCGGCCGTGAGGCCCGCCGCCAGCTTCTCGGCGAGGCGGTGCGCGCGTGGGTGGACGAGATTCCGGACGACGAGCTCGAGTCACACTACGCGAAGGCGATCGCCGAGCTCGACGAGCATGACATCTCGATGCTCGCCGCCTGGCATGCCTCGATGGAGCTCGGCGGCGCCCCCATCCCCAACCGCGATTTTCTGATCGGCTCCTTCTCCGCGCTCGGCGAGCACCGCCGCGAGGCGCTGAAGCTGGCGGCCGGCTTCCGCGGCGAGGAGGCGATCGACCGCGGCGTCACCGAGGAGCGGGCGCTGGAGACGGTGCTGGAATGGCTCTCCGGCCCGAGGCTGATGGAGCTAGCCGCCGAGGCGATGGAGCTTTACGTCTGGGACAGATTGGGCTGGGACAACTGAGAGCCCGAGAGCGCTGCAAGCAGCTACTCGCCTAGTACAGCCTCGATCTCTGCGATTGCCTGCTCGTTGTCGCGGAAGTGGATCGCCGTCATTCCCAGCTCGCGGGCGGCGTCGCAGTTGTGCTCGATGTCGTCGATGAACATGCACTCAGCCGCCGTCAGCCCGTTGCCGAGGCGCTCCAGCGTCAGCTTGTAGATCTCGGGCTCCGGCTTACGCATCCCGACGAATCCCGAGTCGACGATCAGCTCGAAGATCTCGTCCACCGGCAGCATCGAGCGCCAGAAGGGCTCCCATTCGCGGACGTTGTTGGTCAGCAGCGCCATTCGCATCCCGCGGTGCTTCAGCCGCCACATCTGCTCGATCATCGGCTCGTTCGGGTCGAGCGCGTCGAAGTAGATCTCGCGGAAGCGATGCATCTCAGGGCGATGCCCGAGCTCGGGCTCGAGCCCGTCGCGAAGCAGCTCGATGAAGCGCTCCTCGGTCATCTCGCCCTTCTCGAGCGTGAACAGCGGATGCGCCCCCTCGCGCTCGGATATCCGCTGCATCGCGTTGCCGAGCGCCTCAGATGAGATCCCTGTCTCGTCCTGAAACGCAATGAACGAATGCAGGAGCGGCGTCGTCAGGACGCCGCCGAAGTCGGAGATCACGGTTGTAATCGGCACGGAGGCGTTGCTACCCGGCATCGGCCAGATCGAACATCAAGTCACCACCTAGGCCGGAGTGAGCTGCTCGTACACGCCGGTGCCGGCCGTCCCGGCGCTGCGCAGGTCGAGGAGCGAGCGCAGGCGCCGGACGCCGCCGTCAACGCGCTCCGAGCTGCCGGTGACATCGCCGGCGACGCGCATCGGCAACCGCTCGCCTTCCTTCTCGAGCTCGAGCCCGATCCGGCGCGGTTTCCCGTCGGGCTCGTATTCGGTGGAGATCAGCGCCCTCGGCAGCGACTCGAGCTCGCCGTCGGCGCTCCAGCACGCCCGTGGCCACCTCCGCGCCGTGACCGGCGGCACCGGCGGGGCGAATCGCGGCAACCGCGAGCGTGCCCTCGTCCTCGAAGCGGCCCGAGATCACGCGGATCGCCTCGATTTCGTCCCAATCGATCTCGCCGACAAGCCGCCACGACGGCTCCGGGCTCTCGATCGCGGCGTCCAGGCCGGAGAGGACCTCCTCGTCCCACTCGAAGCGCAGCGTTTCGCCCTCGGGGCTGCTGAACTCGATCGCGACCAGCTCACTCATCCGGGGGTCCCCCGGGAAGCGGCGGCGGCTCGCCGATCTCGTGCGCGGTGCCCTCGTAGTCGTAGCCCGCCCCGGGCTGCGGCGTAGGCGATCCGCCGTTGGCACCGGGAGGGGGACCGCTCCTCGGCCCGCCGGGCCGGCCCACGGTCCAGAAGAACGCTCCGGCGGTGCCCACGGTCCGCCGCAGGAACAGCCAGGTCAGGCCGCGCCGGATCAGCGCCCGGGTGGGCGGGATCAGCAGCGCGAGCCCGAAGATGTCGGTGATGAACCCGGGGGTCAAGAGCAGCGCGCCCCCGAAGATGATCATCGCTCCGTCGAAGACCTCGCGGGCGGGAACCCGGCGCTCGGCGAGCGCGCTGTTGAACCGCAGCCAGGCCGCGCGCCCCTGGGCTCGCCACAGCATCGCGCCGAGGATGCTGTCCAGGAGGAGCAGCGCGATCGTCGGCAGCACGCCGATCGCCCCGCCGACCTGGATGATCACGTAAAGCTCGACCAGGGGGACCGCGATGAAGAGGAAAACGAGCAAAAACGCCACGCTCGAAGCGTAGCCGCGGCGGTTCTCTACGATCTAAGTGATGCCTACCGAAGACGAGGTCCTCGAAGCGCTGGAGGAAGTGATCGATCCCGAGCTCGGGCTCGACTTCGTTTCCCTGGGCTTGATCTACGACGTCGAGTTCGAGGGAAGCGATGTCCATGTCACCTTCAGCCTCACCACCCCGGCCTGCCCGATCGGCCCCCAGGTCTCCGAGCAGATCAAGGAGTTCGTGGGCGACCTGGACGGCGTCGACGGCGTGTACTCGAAGATGGTCTTCGAGCCGCCATGGTCCCCGGAGATGATGTCCGAGGACGCGAAGTTCGCGCTGGGCTACTAAACCGCATGATCATGCGGTTTTCGCTCGCACCGAGCCGCCCAAAAATCGACGTGTTCTAACGATGTTCTAACGGCCGTCGATCGCCGGCGTGATCTGTGGCGGGAGCAGCGCTTCGCTCAAGCGACGGTGAACCTCGGCGACACGCTGCACGTCCCGGCGTCTGCGACGAGCACCGCCCTTGATCGACGGCGAGGACGCGATGCCGGGGGCGCCGGCTTGTCGCTTTGCATGGAAAGCGGCACCTTCGTTGGCGCGAGATACTGCGCGGGCGATGTCGCAGGAGAACGTGGAGATCGTCCGACGGGGCTACGAGCGATTTGCGGCCACCGGCGAGTTCGTGGCGGACCTCGCCACGGACGACTTCGTCTGGGACATGTCGAACTTCCACGGCTGGCCCGAGCAGCAGACCTACGAGGGCGCCGCCGGGGCGCAGCGCTTCCTCGTCGAGTGGACCAGCGCCTGGGACGACTGGGAGCTCGAGGTCGATGCCCTTCGTGACGCGGGAGACAAGGTCGTCGTTCTCGTGCGCCAACACGGACGCTCGAAGGAGGCCGGGATGCCCGTCGAAATGTCCTTCGCGCAGGTCTGGACGTTTCGCGGCGGCAAGCAGGCGCGGATGGACATGTACTCCGACCGGGAGGAAGCCCTCGAAGCCGCCGGGCTGAGCGAGTAGGGCGCCCCCCGGCGTCTCTCTCGGGCTGGCGGAACGGCCCGCGGCTGACCGAAGCGGGTGGTCGCGGAGTAGGCGGCGTCCCACGTCGCGGGCAGTATCTAGGGCAAGTTCGCCAGCCGTTCGCAGCCGGAGCTAATCTTTCGTAAGCACAGGACGCCGAGCCACCGCGAGCGTCGAAGTCAGACGACGAACGGTGGCGATGGTGAATTGGGAGCTCACGGCGGAGGCGGCTCCTCCAAATTGCTCACTCTCTCGTATCGCTCCTCGGCGGCGGCCGGACCACCAGACTCTTCGACGACCTCCTCGGCGCGCGCGAAGGCTTCCTCGGCTGTCCGTGAGGGGTCATCCTGGGTGCAGTAATAGATGAACCAGGTCATCCAGCCCTCGTTCTCCTCGGGTGGAATCAGGCTCTCAGCCGGCACGTCGGCCTGCGCGGCGACGTAGCGGTACATGGCCAGGTCAAGCAGGTCTCCCTCGAGCGTCTGGCTGAATCGCTCTTGCTCGTCGATCATCTGCGCGCATGTCATCGAGCCGAGCTCGTCGGAATCGCCCCCAGCGTCGTCGCCTCCGCAGCCCGCGAGGGTGGCCACGACCGCGACCAGTACAGCGATCCGCGTGCGCCCCATCCATTCCTCCTTGAACGGTTGAGCGGGAGACTACTCCGCGCCGGGCAGGCGAGGGTGACTCTGTTCGCGTGGGGCCTCGGGTTCTACTCCGGCTGCTACGCCAGCGGGTCGGGCATCTCGGTCCACTGCCTAGACGCTCACATAGGGCGCTCCCGCTTTGGACTGCCATGAAGAAGGGCCCCCTTCGGTGACACGCTTGTCGTGTCCCGAAAAACGAGCACCGAGGAGGCCCGCCCGACATGTTGCACGCTGGACTCGACCTAAGTCGCAAGAAGCTCGATATCTGCCTGCTCTCCGATAACGGAGAGCATCTCGACCAGCTCGCCGTTCCGCCCGACGTCGACTCGCTGCGAACGCTCGCCCGTCGCATCGAAGAGGTGCACCGAGAGGCCGTCTGCGCCGTCGTCGAGTCGATGACCGGCGCCCGAATCGTCCACGACACGCTCGAGGCCGAGGGCTGGGACGTCGAGATCGCCGACGCGCAGAAGGTGAAGGGCCTGGCGCCGCTTGCCTGCAAGACCGACAAGATCGACTCGAAGGTGTTGGCGGTGCTCTCAGCCACCGCGACCTGGTGCCGGCGATCTGGCTGCCCGACCCGAGGGTGCGCGAGGAGCGCGAGCTCGCCCGCTTCCGCCTCCACCTGGTCAAGCACAAGTCGGCGCTCAAGTGCCGCGTGCACTCGACGCTGATCAACTTCGGCCAGCGCCTGCCCGGTCACCGATCTCTTCGGGGTCGAGGGCCGTGAGCTGCTCGCGCGACTTGAGGTGCCCGAGCCCTGGCGCGGCAACGTCACCGCTTCGGTGCAGCTGATCGACGACCTCGAGCGCCAGATCGACGCCGTCAACCGGCGCCTGCGCGAGGGTCACGCCGATCACCCCTACATCCCGCTGCTGATCAGCGTTCCCGGGATCCGCTGGGTCTTGGCGTTCACGATCGCCGCCGAGATCGGCGAGATCGAGCGCTTCTCCTCGCCGCAAAAGCTTGCCGGCTACACCGGCCTGTGTCCGCGCGTCAACCAGTCCGGGCGAGAAGGATCGCCGCGGTCCCTTGACCAAGCACGGTCCCACCTACCTGCGCTGGGCCTTGCTCGAGGCGACGATGCACGCGCTCCGACACCCCGCCTACTCCGAGCGCTACCAGCGCACCAAACGCCGGTTAGGCAAGCAGCGCGGCGCCAAGGTCGCCCAGGTCGACATCGCCCGCCGGCTCGCGCACGCGATCTGGCACATGCTTTCCCGCAAGGAGAAGTTCGCTCCTCGAGGCGCCGCTTTTCGTCTGGCGGCCTGACCGCCCTTTTTGGACTTGCGCCCGCGAGCGAACATCCGATTTCGCCTGATCCTCCCGACGAGGAGGCCATAGAGACATGAGCGTCGCTCCAAAACCACGACCCGCGAGAGGAGGTCGACCCCGAACTACCGACCGCAACTTGACAGCCGGCCCTTCTTCATAGAGACGAAAAGCGACAAGCCGGGCTCGATTGCACGCGGAGGCGACCGCGAGGGCAGCGGCGCTGATCGACGCCTGAGCGCTCGATCACGCATCGACGGACTCCGTCGTTCTGACGCGGTTCTAACGCATCAGGCCGAACGCGTCGATATGCGACATCATGCCGACGAGCATGCGAGCACGAACACGCAGCAAATCGCGTTTTTCCCGACACCCGCCGACACGCGCCGACATCGCCGCGCCAGTGATGATGTCCGAGGACGCAAAGTTCGCACTCGGATACTGATTTCGCAGCGTCGGCTCAGCCCGGCTGCGGGGTGATCTCGAGGTAAGTCATCGCCTCCTCTTGGTCGCCACGCCAGGGGATCGTGGAGATACGCCGGCCGAGACCGTAGTTGGCCTGAATCGCCCGCTCGGCGCGATCCCACTCCTCGCGTGGTAGTACGCGTGCTCGGCCCTCAGTCGCCTGACCGAGCGGTTTGCCTCGGATCGTGCAAGGCACCATTAGGGCCCGAGGGTTGTTGCGTAAACGCTTGACCTTGCCTGCGTCGGCGAACGTGTAGGTGTAGACCGTGCCGTCCTCGTCGAGGCCGAACCAAGTCGGGGTGGGGACCGCCTTCCCGTTGCGGCGGAAGGTCACAATGAGCGCGTACTTGCGCCCGCGCAATGAGTCGAAGTTCCCCGGCTCGCCGGACGTGACCTCGAACGCCGCGGGATCACGGAGGCGAAGATAGACCTTGTCCATCGCTTTTCCGGCGCGAACCGCGAGGCTCATGTAACGGCGGGGTGGAGCTTTTCGAGTCCGTCGAGAATCCGCTCGAGCCCGAAGGCAAATGCTTCCTCGCCGGCCATCGCCCTGCTCGCTTCGTCCGCAGCGCGCTTGAGGTTCGGGTACATGTCTTCTGGCAGTTGCGCAATCGCTGCGGCGGCCTGACGTCGCTGTTCCTCGGTGGTGTCAGAGGGGCTCAGGGCCGCGTATCCGAGCAGGTAGGTGAACAGCAATCGGAAGGACAGTGCGGCCTCAGCGCTTTCGAACCCCGCGTCGTAAAGAATGTCCAGAACCGCTTCGCCAAAGCGCAGCGCTTCGGGACGTAGCACGGGCCCTCTGAGACGGAGCGCCACGAGCGCGGGATGCGCGACCAGCCGTTGGTGGGCGAAGTGGACGAGCTCGCTCAGCTGCTCCCGCCAGGGGCCGGTTCTCGCCGGCAGCTGTGCGTCGCCGACGGCTGCGTCGACGATCGCGTCAAGCAGCTCGTCCTTGCTGCGGAAGTACCCGTACACGGTCATCGTGCCGATGCCGAGCTGCTCGGCGAGACGCTGCATCGTCAGCGCGTCGAGCCCTTCGCGGTCGACTAGCTCGAGCGCGGCTTCCGCGATCTGCTCGCGCGACAATCCGGGTCTTCGCCCACGTCGTCGCTGGGGTTCGGCGCTGGCTTCGATGGTTCTCGCTTGACTCTCGACGCGTTATCGGTTATACCGTATGTCCTACGGTATCTACTACGGAGAAGAGCGGCTGAGGGAACTATGAACCATTTCATTTGTGAGACCCAGATCGCGGCGAGGCTTCGAGAGACGCGCCGGCGGCTGGTCATTGCCCTGTCGGCCACCATGCTCGCGGCGAGCGTCGCTGCCGTTCCGGCGAGTGGCGCCTCGGCACCGGCGGAGTTCTCCTTCGACTTCAGCTCGACGGCACCGAACTCCTCGGCTGATGCCGCGCTCCACATCCTCTACAACGACCCGGAGAACCCGGACGATCCCGAATCTAAGCCTCCGGCCTTGACCGAGGTGAGGATCCAAGCGCCTCCGGGCACGGTCTTCGACACCTCTGCGGTGCCCGCATGCAGCGCGAGCGATGACGAGATCAGCCAGCAGGGCAGGTCGGCGTGTCCGGTCGAGAGCATTGTGGCTCGCGGCTTCGGATCTGTCGAGAGCACGGGTCCGACCTCGGATCCGTTCGTCCTCGATGCGACGCTGTTCAACGCCGGCGACGCGATCATCGAAGTGTTCACGTTCCCCGGGACGGAGGTCGTGGCGGCGGTCGATCGCGCCAGATTCGAGGGCCGAAATACGATGGTTCTGCATCCGGCCGTGGTCCCCGGGATCACTGAGCGGGAGTTCGCGTGGACCTACTACGGGACCCCCGCGACCGCAACCGGGAGCAGCGCGTTCAGCGCCACCACGCCCGCGTTCGTCACAACGCCGTCCCGCTGCCCGGCGAGCGGAGAATGGAAGTCGACGCTCGACTACACCGTCACGACGGGCTCCAGCTACAGCGTTTCCGACACGACACCATGCAAGCGCGCTCGGATCCGCGTCCAGCTCACACCTGCCAAGGTGCGCGCCGGAGAACGGGAACGAATCCGTGTAGAGCTCAGCTCGAGCGATCCACGCTGCATTGCGGGCGCCGCCATTCGCCTCCAGGGCCATCGCCCCGTGCGCAGCAACCGCCTGGGCCAGGCAACGATTGTGGCGGCGCTCGATAGGCCAGGACGTCACAGGCTGACCGCTTCCAAGCCCAGCTGCCGCCGGGGGAAAGCAGCCCTCAGCGTTCTGGACGCAGCGTGACCGGCTCGGGCCGCCACGACTACCCGGTTGAAGAAGCTGTCGATCCCGGAGCCACCGAATCCCGTCAGCTCGTGGAGTGCCTGGGCGGCGAAGCTGATTGCGAGCAGACCCCTAGCGCTTGCGTCGGGGTCTGGTGACCGAGGACGAGCCTGGCGCAAGCTCTTTGCTGCGGTCGCCATCCGGGCGGCGAGTCTCGGCCAGCGCGACCAACGTGAGCAGGCTCACACGTTGCTTATAGTGCTCCCTTGTCGCGGCGAAGGGGCGCACCTTGAAGTCTGGGCGGTTCTAACCCATCGGGCCGAACGTGCCGATACGCGACATGACGACGATCAACGTGCTCACACGAATCCGCAGCAAATCCCGTTCCATGCGCGCGCGGGCGTCCGCGCACCCGTCCCTGCTTCGGTTGCCCGCCGTCGCGGGCGTCGCTGCCATCCTCGCCCTGGCCGGGACCAGTGTGAGCTCAGCCGCCGAGAAGGGGAGCTCCAACGGTCGGAACATCTTCGGCATCTCCGTGGGCGGCGACATTGCGGGCCTGGGCTCGATGGCCCTGAAGAAGGAGCTCGACGCGATCGAGGCCGCGGGAGCGCGCTGGCTTCGCATGGACATCAACTGGGCCCAGATCCAGGACCACGGGCCCACGCGCTACGAGTGGGGGCCGGTCGACAAGGTCGTCAAGGGGGCCACCGCCCGTGGGATCAAGGTCCTGGGCGTGATCGAGTACACGCCAAGGTGGGCGAGGCCGCCCGGCACCCCGCCCACGCACGGCCCTGACCCCGCGACCTACGCAAACTTCGCGCGCAAGGCGGCCGCGCATTATTCGGCGCTGGGCGTCCACGCCTATGAGGTCTGGAACGAGCCCAACATCCCAGGGTTCTGGACCCCGAGGCCGGACCCCGCCCATTACACCCGCCTGTTGCGGGCGGCGTATCCGGCGATCAAGCAAGCCGACCCGAAGGCGACGGTGCTCACGGGCGGCACTGCCCCCGCGTTCAGCGACGGCACCACCTACTGGCCCACCGATTGGCTGCTACAGATCTACGCCAACGGCGGCGGCGGCTACTTCGACGCGGTGGCCAATCACCCGTACTGTTTCCCGACAAGACCCGGCCAGCGCGTTGGATCGAGCGCCTGGTACCTGATGTACGGCTCGCACGACCGGTACACCGCCACCACTGGCGGCGAAGGAGGCGGCCGCAGCATGCGCGCGGTGATGATCGCCAACGGCGACGGGGAGAAGAAGATCTGGGGGACCGAGTTCGGTGCCCCCAGCGGAGGGCCCGTCGGGATCGGTGGGACTGCTCAGGCCCAAACGATCAGGGAGGGCTATTCGCGGTGGGAGAAGTACAACTGGGCCGGCCCGCTGTTCACCTACGAGGTCCGCGACTACGGCACCGACGCGTCGACGTCGGAGCATTGGTTCGGGCTGCTCCGGCACGACTTCTCGAAGAAGCCGGCGTTCAGGGCCTATCGAGCGGTAGCGCGAGGCCGATGATCTGATCGCAGTCAGCCGACCGGCGAACGGTCGGCGTGCAGACCGTTGATCCAGGTCCGTCCTGCCGGCGTAGAGAGGGGCTGAGAGGCAAAGGCGGCGACCTCGTCCCCAGATCTCAATGGCGAGGCCTCCCCGGCGCCCAGATCCATCCATCACGACCGGAAAGGACCGGCGATGAATAACGCACGCACGCGTAAGCCCCTGCCGTGGCCGCTGCTGCTGGCCGCAATCACCGCGGCGATGGCGGTCGCCGCCTCGCTCGCGATCAGCTCGAGCCACCGCGAGGCCCCGAACATCATGCTCGATCCCGCTGCCGACAACACCGACGTCTACGCCTGGACGGCGCCGGGAGCGGAGGATGCGATCACGATCGCATCGAACTGGATTCCCGGGCAGGTCCCGGCGAACGGCCCGAACTTCTTCCGCTTCGACGATCGGGCCCGGTACTACAACAACATCGACAACGACGGCGACGGCGTTGCCGACATCAAGTACCGGTTCACGTTCGACACCGAGATCCGGAACCCGAACTCGTTCCTGTATGCGGGACCGGGAACCCAGGGCTTCAACGACCCCGGGCTGAACGTGATTCAGACATACGACCTCGTGCGCGAGGAGTACGACAACCAGGGTGAGCTGACCGACACCGAGAAGGTGCTCAACAACGGTCTGGTCGCGCCGCCCAACATCGGGCCGAAGACGTTCCCCAACTACGCCAACTTCGAGGCCGGAGCGACAAAGACGCTCGGCGACGGCACGAAGCTGTTCGTAGGCGCCCGCGACGATCCGTTCTTCGTCGATCTGGGCGCCACGTTCGACGCGATCAACGTTCGCGTCGGGACCGGCAACGAGGGTCAGGGCCGAGACGACCTCTCGGGCTACTGGACCTCGTCCACCGTGATGCAGATCCCGGAGGAGCAGGTGACCAAGAACGGCAAGCCGGTTGCCTCCGCCGACGCGGGCAATGCCGTGGTCGGAGTCTGGTCCACAACCGAGCGGCGCAGGCTCGAGGTCACGAACGCCAACTACTCGGGCGGCTCGCCTGAGAAGGTCGGCAACAAGAAGAACAAGTGGGTCCAGGTCTCACGGCTCGGAAACCCGCTGATCAACGAGGTCGTGATCCCGCTCGGGATGAAGGACAAGTTCAACCGCACGACCCCGGATCGGGACGCCGAGCTGTATGGCCAGTTCGTCGTCCAGCCGGAGCTGGCGGCGGTGCTGAACGCGCTGTTCGACGTCAAGGCGCCGGAGACCGACCGCACGGACATCGTCCAGGCGCTGCTCCAGGGGATCCCCGGGTTGAACGAGCACAAGGGCAAGTTCGCCGGCACTCCGGTGGACACCCTGAAGCTAAACCTGGGTGTGGCACCCGCAGTCAACGGGAGTCGCTACGGCGTGATCGGCGGAGACAACGCCGGTTTCCCGAACGGCCGCCGGCCCACCGACGACGTGGTCGACATCGAGCTCCAGGTGGTCGCGGGGATCCTGGTCGACAACCCGGTGCCCCTCGGGGACGGCGTGGACAACAACGACAAGCCGTTCCTGCCCACGTTCCCGTACCTGGCATCTCCGGATTCCGGGTTCGACTCCAACCCGGGCCAGGTCGTCCAGCCGGCTCATCCTCCGACCCCTGCCGGAGGCCCATAGCCGAATTCGATTCGCTGGGGAGCGCGGCGAGAGCCGCGCTCCCCGCGGGTCGGAGCGGCAAGTCGAACCGCACCCGAGCAACCCGATTCGAACAGGAGACCTTGAGATGACCGCCAACCCGTTCGCTCTTCCCCCACTGGCGCTGAAGCTCGGTCTGACCGCGCTCGCCTTCGCGGCCGCCGTCACCATCTTTGCGCTCGTCAACGGCCCCGCCGCGCCCGCGGGCGGCGCCGGCGAGGTGACGCTCGACTCCGCCGCCGACCCGCTCGTCGCGCAGGGAGACGCCCTTTACCAGCAGGCGCGCGAGACCGGCGACCCGGCGTATCTGGCCCGCGCAGAGCGCGCGTATGACAGCGCGCTCGCCGCCGACCCCGCCAGCATCGGCGCGCTCTCCGGGAAGGCGACGCTGGCGCTCTCGCGGCATGACTTCGATGGCGGGCTCGCCCTGGCGCAGCAGGCCCATCGCATCGACCCCGATGCGCTGATCGCGTACCCGTCCCTGGTCGACGGCCTGATCGAGACCGGGCGCTACGGCGCCGCGGGCCGCGCCCTCGAGCGGATGGTGGCGCTGAAGCCGAACCTCGCCTCCTACACCCGCGTCTCCTACTACCGGGAGCTCCACGGCGACCTCGCGGGTGCGGCGCAGGCGCTCCGCTTCGCGATCTCGGCCGGCGCCGGAACCATCGAGGGCTCGGCCTACGTGCGCTCGCTGCTCGGCGACCTCGAGGCGAGCCGGGGGCGCTACGGCGCCGCCGAGAGCGCCTATCGCGACGCTCTCGCCATCGATCCGGCCTTCGGCCCCGCACGCGTCGGCATCGCGCTGCTGGCCGCCGGCAGCGGCGAATACGGCGCGGCGATCGCCGAGCTTCGCGAGCAGCTCGGCCAGCCGCGCTCACCCGACACGCTGACCGAGCTGGGTGAGGTGGAGGAGGCCGCCGGGCGCCTGGCCGCGGCACGACGCCACTACGCCGCCGCCGCGGCGATCGAGGAAGGCTTGCTCAGGAACGGCTCGAACGCGGACGCGGGTGTGACGCTGTCCTTCGCCGAGCACGGCGATCCGGTTCGCGCCGTCGAGCTCGGCCGCCGCGCCTGGCGCACCGCGCCGAGCGTGTCGGCGGCGGACGCCTACTCGTTTGCACTGCTGCAAGCGGGCCGGGTGGAGGCCGCATCCCGCATTTCCGCCGAGGCGATGAGGCTGGGCTCACGCGATCCCGAGTTCCTCTACCACGCCGGCCTGATCGCTCGCGCCGACGGCCGGCTCGCGCATGCGCGGCAACTTGCTCGGCAGGCTAGTCGCGCAGAACCCGAGTTTCAGCCCGCTATACGGCCCCCACGCGCAACAGGTGCTGACGCGCCTGGGCTAGGCGCCGTCACGCCGCTTCCAGGTGCGCGGCCTTTACCGGCGCGGGTGTCAGAGCGGCGGCGCCGATCACCAGCACGAACGCGGATAGGCGCACGATCACTCCGAGCGGGTCGTCCGGCATCGGCTCCTGGAAGACGATCGGGCCGGCGGCGATCGTGAGCGCGTTTGCGGCCACGCTGGTGACGGCGATCACCGGGACGGCCTTGCCGGTCTGAAGGCTGCGCGCGGAGACCACGAGGCCTGCGAAGGAGGCGAGCGCGATCACGGCGGCCAGCGGGTCCACGATCACCGCCGCTCCGCTGTCGCCCAGCTCCCCCGACAGCGCCTTGATCGCCGTGTCCGAGGTCGCCCAGAAGAGGCCTGCGGAGGCGCCGAACAGAACACCCATCCGCAACTTGGAGCGCGACGCCGCGACGGCGACCGCGACTGCGGCCGCGGTGCACACCAGCAGGTACGTGACGAGCCGAGCGACTTCGTAGTCCGAGTGGGCCTCCTCGGCCGTGCCCTCCAGCGTCGCGGCCAGAAAGGCGAGCCCCAGCGCGGCCAGGCTGACGCCGATCCACTCGCGCCGCGTGACCTCGTGCGCGAAGAGCTGGTCGGCGGTCACGGTCAGCAACACCAGCCCGCCCGCGATCACCGACTGCACAATCGAGATCGGCGCCAGCGCCAGCGCTCCGACGTGAAACCCCCAGGACAGCGTGGCGATAAGGATCCCCGCGACGTAGGCGCGAGAGCGAAACAACGCCAGCGAGGTCCGAACCGGGCGTCGCATCTCGACCGGGGGCGACTCCACGGCACCGCGGTGCTTGTACAGAAAGCCGACCACCGAACAGAACGCGGTCGCGAGCGCCAGCAGCAGACCGATCAGGACGGAGGTGGGCAAGCGGGGGAGAGTAGTGAGGAGGGGAGAGGCGCCGCGCGGGGCCTACGGGATCAGGCGGCCGAGTCCGGTGGCCCGTCGCTCTCCTCGCCGGCGCCACGCTCACCGGCATCACGGGCACTTTCGCCCTCGATCCGGATCGCCCGGATCGCGTGCTCGTCGGGCAGCTTTGCGAGCACCTCACGGACGATTTCGAGCACTTCGCGCTCGTCGTGACCGAGATCGTCGAGCAGCGAATGCAGGGCGGTGTGGGTGATCTTCAGCTGCGCCGGGGTGAGCTCGAGGTGGTAACGGAAAGGGGTCGGCGGCGGCTCTTCTCCGGCACCCCCGGCCGCCCCGGCCGTCGGGTCGCTCACGAGACCGAGACTTCCTCTAGCTCGCTCTCGGCCTCGGCACGCTCGGCCTCCGCCAGCAGCTCGGCGGTCGCCTCCTCGATCCCCTTCGCGATCTCGTCCAGGTCGGGCATCGCGTCGTAGTCGGCCAGCAGGCCGTAGTCGATGCCGCCGTTGTAGGACATGATCGCGATCGCCAGCGCGTGGTTCTCGGGCAGGAACGCAACCGGGAAGATGTCCTGGAGCTCGCGCCCGAGCACGTACAGCGGCACTTGCGGCCCCGGCACGTTCGTGACGATCAAGTTGAACAGCCGAGTGGAGAAGTTCAGCCGCGACGCCTGGGCGAGCAGCGTCGGCGGCGCGAAGTCGTTGAAGCGCGAGATCACCTCGGCGCCGAGCGCCTGCTTCGACGACTTCACGTACCCCATCTGCTTGCGGACCTCCTCGAGGCGCCGCACCGGATCGGCGATGTACACGGGCAGCGGGCCGCGCATCGCGGCGATCTGGTTGCCGAGCTTTCCGTGCTGGTCCTCGGCGCGAATCGAAACCGGCACCAGGGCGCGCAGCTCGAGCCCCTCCGTGCGAACTCCTCGCGAGTGAAGCCAGCGTCGCAGGGCCCCGGCGACGACCGTGAGCACCACGTCGTTGACGGTGCCGCCGAGCGCCCTCTTGATCCGCTTCAGGTCGGCCAGCTCGCCGCGCACCCACTGGAACCGCCGATGCGAGCCGATCGGCGTGTTCATGGGCACGTCGGGCGCCGGGTTGGCGAGGTTCCATGCGACCTCGCCGACGGCCTCGGCGGACTCGGTCACCTGCCGGATCGCGGGGCGCGGGTGTCGCACCGCCGCCTCCGCCCGGCGCGCCACGCGCAGCGGCGTCGACAGCAGCCCTTCGACGCTCTTCGCCACCAGCGAAGCCGAAGACGGCTCGGGGTGGGCGACCCAGCTGTGGTCCAGCTCTGCAGGCTCGGGAACCGGCTTGAAGTCGAAAAGCACGGTGGCGATGTCCACGCCCGAGACCCCGTCCACCAGCGCGTGGTGGGTCTTGCTGATCAACGCGAAGCGCTTGCGCTTCATCCCCTGCACGAGCCACAGCTCCCACAACGGCTTCGAGCGGTCCAGGCGCTGCGAGAACACGCGCCCCGCCATGTTCAGCAGCTGCTCGTCGGACCCGGGGGACGGCAGCGCCGAGTGGCGGACGTGGTACTCGAGGTTGAACGACGGATCGTCGACCCAGAACGGCCGCCCGGTTTGCAGCGGCGGGAAGGCGAGCCGCTGGCGGAAGCGAGGCACCAGCCGCAGGCGCGAGCTCACGTGCTCCAGCAGGTCCTCATAGCCGGGCGGCGGCCCCTCGAAGATCAGGATCCCGCCGACGTGCATGTGCGCGGCGTCCTTCTCGTTCGTCAGGAACGAGGCGTCGACAGACGTCAGCCTGTCCATGTGCTCCTGGGCCATGCGCCAACCCTACAAGCCGCGGGCCGCTTTCAGTGGCGTTTGGATGCCTGAAGTCGGCTACATTTCGCCCATGCCGACGTCCGACCAGCGCCTCGCCGGCGCATTCCTGGCGTTGACCGCCCTCTGGTCGCTGACCCTGGCCGCGATCGGCTCGCACGAGGCGCTGCTGTTCATGGCGCCGGCGCTCCTGCTCGTGCTTCCGCTGGCGTTCGGGCGCTACCTCGGCGAGAAGAGGCTCGAATCCGCCCGCGCCCGGCTGAGCCGCAGCGCGCGACCGCGACTGCGAGTCACCCAGCCCCCGGCGCCAAGGCTGGAAGACGCTCGGCTCGTTCTTCCCCGCGGCGGTTCGCTGATCGCCACAGCGCTCGCCAAGCGCCCGCCGCCGCTCGCCCTTTCCCTGACCTAGGCACGCGTCCGCGATAGCGGGCGTGCGCCCGCAATCAAAGGAGTCGCATGCGTGCGCCAACGCTTGCCGGCTGCCTGCTCGTCGCGGTTTTCGCCGTGGCAGCAGCACTGCCGGCATCCGCCCTCGCCCACGAGGGCAACCCCAACTTCAGATCCGAGATCACAGGGCTCGACCCGCCGGCCCCAGGCGTCGAGGTCGAGGTCCTGAACTTCGACGACAGCCTGCTGCTTCGAAACGACAGCGGGGCGACGGTGGTCGTCGAGGGCTACCAGAGCGAGCCCTACGTGCGGATCAGCCCCGACGGAACCGTGGAGGTCAACGAGCGCTCGCCGAGCTTCTACCTGAACCAGGACCGCTTTGCCGAGGCGTCGGTGCCCGACAGCGCCGATCCCGACGCGCCCCCCGATTGGCAGCTCGTCGACGAAAGCGGCCAGTACACCTGGCACGACCACCGCTCCCATTACATGGGCAGCGGCACGCCGCCTCAGGTGAGCGACGAGAGCCTGCGCACGAAGGTGTTCGACTACGCGATCCCGCTCCGGGTGGGGTCGACCGACACCAAGCTCAACGGCACCCTCTACTGGGTCGGCGACGACGACGGATTCCCGCTGGCGCCCTTCATCGCCCTCGCGGCTGTGGCGCTGCTGACCCTTGCGACCGTCGTCCTCGTCCGCCGGCGCCGGCGAAGCCCCGGGCCGGACCGCAATGACGGGGAGGCGAAAGAGGCCTGGTGATCTTCCGCACCGGTTTCGCCCTGCTTGCGGCGCTGGCCGCATTCGCGATCGCGCCATCCGGCGCCGCGGCGCACGCGCTGCTGGAGCGCACCTCCCCCGAGCGCGGCGCCGAGCTCGATTCGGCGCCCGCCGAGATCGCGTTCTTCTTCAACGAGCCCGTGGAGGCGAGCTTCGGAGCGATCAGGCTCTACGACGCCGAAGGGGGGCAGATTCCGACCGGCGAGCTGACGCGGCCCGATGGGAGCAGCGAGGCAGTGGCAACGGCTCCCGAGGGCGGCCTCCCCGATGGTGTCTACACCGCCACCTACCGGGTGATCTCGGCCGATTCCCATCCCGTCTCGGGAGGGATGCTGTTCACGGTCGGCGAGACCGCCGCCGGGCCGGCCGCGACGGTCTCCGAGCTGCTCGAGGGAACCGACACCGGCAAGGTCACCTCGACCGCATTCTGGGCCGCGCGCTGGCTTGGCTACATCGCGACCGGGCTCGCGGTCGGGACGATCGCATTCCTGATCTTGATCTGGGGACCGGCGCTCTCGAGGGTGCGGGACCGCGGAGAGGGATGGAGCAACTCCGACGAGGCGTTCTCGGCCCGGGCGCGCACGTTGCTCCTGACCGCCGCCGCCGGGCTCTTCAGCGCCCTGGCGACGATCGTCCTCCAGGGCGCCACCGCCGCCGGCACGAGCTTCTGGGACGCCCTCGACCCGGCGACCGTCGGCGACGTCCTCGACACGCGCTACGGCACCATCGCGGCGCTGCGGGCGCTGGCCTGGGTGCTGCTTGGAGCGCTGATCCTGCTTCGAGGCCCGATCCGGGCAGCGGTGTTGCCGGCCGCCTTCCTCGTCATCGCCCCGGCACTCTCGGGGCACGCTTCCACCCAGGACCCGGGCTGGCTGCTGGTGGCGTCGAATGCGATCCATGTCGCCTCGATGAGCATGTGGTTAGGCGGGCTTGCGCTGCTCTTGCTGGCGGTTCCCTCCGCGACGCGGCTGCTGGAGCCGCCGCAGCGAACCCGGCTCCTGGCCGCGGTCTTGATGCGGTTCTCTCCGCTGGCGCTCGGCTGCGTGCTCGCGCTCGCGGCGACCGGCGTCATCCAGGCGCTCGTCTACATCGATCCGCTGTCCGGTCTGACCGAGACCGCGTTCGGCCGCGCGGTGCTGATCAAGATCGCCCTGCTGTTGGCGCTCGTAGCGCTCGGTGCCGTGAACCGCCAGCGCCTGCTGCCCGCGCTTCGCAGGGCTGCGGACGGCGGCGAGTCACCCGGCCACACGGGCGTTCTCTTCCGCCGCACGATGCGTGCCGAGGTCGGGCTGATCGTGGTCGTGCTCGGCGTCGCAGCGGCGCTGGTCAGCTATCCGCCGCCCAGTGAAGCGGGCCAGGGCCCGGTGTCGGGTTCGACCGAGCTTGGGCCGGCGACCCTCGACTACACGGTCGACCCCGCCGAGCCCGGCAGCAACGAGATGCACCTGTATCTCTTCGACGCCGAGGACGGGTCGCAATACAGGGCCGCGAGGGACTTTCGGGTCCAGCTCGAGCTCGCAGACAAGGACATCGGACCGATTCAGGTCGACCTGGAGCACTCCGGTCCGGGCCACTACGTCACCCCATCGGCGCCCTTCGGGGTGGAGGGTGAATGGACGGTGCTGGTCCAGATGCGCGTCTCGCGGTTCGAGGAGGCCCGGGCGAGCGTGGAGGTCCCGATCGGATGAGACGTGAAACCAAACAAACCCCCAAACCGGGGAAAAAGGAGGACGCATGAGAACAGGACGACTGGCCGCGGCTGCGGCGGCGCTTTTGGTGCTCACGGTTCCGGCCACCGCACAGGGACACGTGTTCGTGGAGCAGACCGAGTCACCCGCGGACGGGTACCCGATCCTCGATTGGATCGTCCCGCACGGGTGCGACGGCTCGCCGACGACGAGCATCACGGTGCAGTTCCCGAAGTCCGTGCCCGCCGTGACGCCCGAGGCGGTGCCCGGTTGGGAGGTTTCCACGAAGGAGGGGCCCAAGGACGAGGTCGAGCTCTTCGGCGAGACCATCACCGAGGGCGTCAGCGAGGTCACCTGGACCGTGGCCGACGCGGAGCCGATCCCGGACGACCAGTTCCTGAGCTTCGGCGCCGAGCTGAAGCTGCCGGCCGAGGAGGGTGAGACCCTCTACTTCCCCACGATTCAGAAGTGCGAGAAGGGGGAGACTCGCTGGATCCAGATCCCGGCCGAAGGCGAGACCGAGGAGGATCTGGAAGAGCCGGCGCCGGCCGTGACCCTCACCGCCGCGGCGGCCGAAGGTGAGCACGCGGAGACGACCGACGAGGCCGCTCCCGCCGAGGAGGACGAGGGCGCGGAGGAGGAGACCGAGGAGGGCGACGACGACTTCGCCTCCAAGGGCCTCGGGATCGCCGCGCTGGTGCTCGGCGGTATCGGCGCCCTGCTCGGCGCTGTGAGCCTGCTGAGAAAGAAGCAGTAGGCGTCGGGTATGCGGGCGGGCGGCACGATCGCCGCCCGCCCGCCGCTACCCTCACACCGGCGATAGCGGGAACGGAGTTAGAGCGGGAGCAGAATCTCTGATTGTTCGGCGCAGCACGACAAGCGAGTTGGTCTTGAGGCTGTCGGCGGCGGCGGCGGTTGCCGCCGTGGTGGGGCTCGGGGCGCTTGCGTGCGGAGGCGATGGTGCGGCCGAGGGCGCGCCCACCGGTGTCGGCCAACCCGGCGATCGCTTCAACGCTGAGAGCGCGCTCAGGGATCTGAAGGCGCAGGTCCGCTTCGGACCTCGGCCGGCGGGCTCGAAGGCGAATCGGGAGATGACCAAGTTCCTCGCCGACCGCCTCGAGGCCGCCGGCGTCGAGCGGGTGCGGATCCAGCGCCCGCACCGGAACGTGATCGGCGTGATCCCGGGAAACGAGCCGGGGGCGATCGTGATCGGGGCACACCACGACACCAAGAACGCGATTTCGCCCAAGTTCGAGGGGGCCAACGACGGGGCTTCAGGGGTGGCAGTCGTGCTCGAGCTCGCGCGTGCGCTGCCGGACAGGATGGAGGGACCGTCGCTTCACATCGCCCTCTTCGACGCCGAGGAGGCACGGGGGGACAAGCCCTTCGGGGAGGATGGAACGCGAGGCTCGCAGCAGTACGTGCGCTACGCGAAGGCCGACCAGCGCCACGGCTCGCCGCCGATCGGGCAGATCCACGCGATGGTCCTCTACGACATGGTCGGCGACTGCGAGCTCCAGATCCCGCTGGAGGCGAACTCCGACTCCGGCCTCTACGGGCTGTTCGCGGAAGGCGCGGACGAGATCGCTGGCGATCCGGCGCCGTTCGAGGGAAACGCTCCACCGATCGATGACGACCACGTCCCGTTCCTCGAGGCCGGCATCGCCGCGGTCGATCTGATCGATTTCACGTTCGGCCCCGGGCCCACGCCGGGCGAGTGGTGGCACACGCCCGAGGACACTCTCGACAAGGTCTGCGCGAGCAGCCTCGACCTGGTCGGAGAGGCGTCGGTGCGCGCGATTCCGCGCATTCCCTAGCCGTACCGTCTTCTCGACTCAGTCCTCGCGGACGACGAAACCGACCTTCAGCTCGCGAGAGGAGTTGCCGGCCCCGTCGCGGGCTCTGACGAGCACCCGGTGCCTGCCCGGGTCAAGCCCGCGGGTCGGCAGCACGACGGTGTTCTGTGCCGCCACCAGCTCCGTCTTCGGGAGTGCCTGCACCCGCTTCCAGCTGTTGCCCTTGCGGCGTTCGATCTGACCTTTGAGGGTGGCCGGCTCGTTCGATGTCACGCGGAGCTTCGCCTGCACGCAGTCGCGACCAGTGCACACAGAGCTCGGCTTCACCGACAGCGCGTACAGCAGCGGCCGGTACGGATCCCGGACCTCCACGACCCCGCGCATCTCCGGATGGACCGAGCAGGAATAGCCGAACGTGCCGGTCTCGGTGAAGGTGTGGAGGAAGGTTTGGCCGACCGCGTGGCTGGGTGCACCGCCGGGATCCGAGTCGAAGCGCTCCTTCTGGCCGGGGTCGGCCGTCACCGAGTGGTCGGTGTCCGGTCCCTTCCAGGTCCAGACGACCGTGTCGCCGACGATGATCGAGACGTTCGCCGGCGCGTACGCCTGCAGGGAGATGTCAACGGGGGCGCTGCCGTGGCCCGGGTGTGCAGAGCCGGAAATCGGCAGCACCACGGGCGCGATGGCTGCGCAGGCCGCTGCGACGATCATATGGCGGGCGTTCATCCGCATTGGAGGCTAGCCCGGCGTCAGCCTGATGCGAGCGTGCTCGGTATCCCTATTCCCGGCTTCGTCGACCGCGGTGGAGAGCAAGGCCAGAACCACCCGATCCCCGTTGCTCAGTGCCCGCTTCGCGTTCCGGAACAGCGCCCGCGAGAGCCTCGGCCGCAGCGTCCATGTCTGCCCGGGGGCGTCCGGCTGGGCTGAATCCTCACGCAGACCGCCCACCGCGTCGCCGTCGATCAGGACGCGGCCGCCGAGCATGATCTCGCCCGGCTCGCTGATCGACGCATCCACCGGGAGCACCCGGGACCGTCGCAGAGAGGCACGACGTGACAGCTCGAGGTCGATCCCCGGTGGCTGTGAATCCACAGCCGGAGCCGCCGCCGTCACGTTCTCGCACTCCACTGTCGCCGCCTCGTCCAGACGGTCGCTTTCGTCGGCGCTCACCGTGTCGGCCCCGCCGCCGCAAGAGAGCGGATCCGCCACCCCGTCCCGCAGGCGCAGGCTGTCGTCGCCATCGCCCCCCGCCACCGTGTCGGCGCCCTCACCGCCGATCAGCACGTCGGCGCCGGATTCTCCAGACAGCGTGTCGTCGCCGTATCCGCCCACGACCCGGTCGTCGCCGGTCCCGGCGCGCACCTGCACCCGTGTCGCCGCCTTGACCGTGATGGAGTCGTCGCCGTCGAAGACCTCGATCACGATCCGCTCGATCCCCCGCAGCTCGCAGCGCGCCTTCCGCGGGGTGATCGGCAGGCACGGGCCCCACGCGAAACCGCCGGGCGATGTGCGATCGACGATCTGGACGACGCCCGGCTCGGGGGAGGTCATCTCCACCACGGCGCCGACCCCCGGGTCGTTGGCGCTGTAGAGGAGGGCGTCTCCATCGCGGACGACGACCCCATGCGCCCACGCGCCGGGGGCGACGGCGAGAGCGACGGCGAGAGAGGCGACGATGGCCGATCCTGGACCCACGGCAGGTACAACCCTCGTCACGGCGTGAAGTACTCCTCCCAGGAGCTTCCCCCGTCGCTGGAGCGGACGATCGTGGCGTCGGCGAGCGCCGCGTACAGCGCGCCGTCCGGGCCGCTGACGAGCTTCCATGGCTCTCCGTCGATGTGCCCGACCGGCTCCCAGGTGCCGCCCGCGTCGCTGCTCAGATAGACGAGCCCGTCATCGTCGGCGCGGTAAAGCGCGCCCGGCTCGGGCCAGTCGAGCCTCGCCTTCGACGCGCTCGTCGTCTCCGACCAGGTCTCGCCGCGGTCGGTGGAATGGAAGATCTCCTTGTCGGTGGAGGCCAGCAGCTGATCGGGGTCATCGGGATCGACGACGAAGTCGATCGCCAGCCCCGGGGGCGACGTCTTCTCCTCCCAGGTCTTGCCGTCGTCGGAGCTGACCAGCAGCGCGGGAATCACGGCGTCGTACGCGTAGAGCATGCCGTGCGCGGGTCTGATCACGTGCAGGTCGGCGATTCCGTACCGGGACACGGATTGCCAGCTCTCGCCGCCGTCCTCGGAGCGGATCAGGCCCAGGAACGGGGCCACCTTGCGCTTCTCGTCCGGATGCCCGGAGCCGAGCAGCACCTCGCCGTCGGCCGTTTCGATGACGAGAAACGTCCCCACCGGGGAGCGTCCGTCGGGGGTGCTGACAGCGGCCTCCTGGGGCGTCGCCTCCCCGTCGGCGATCCGGTAGAAGCCGCGATTCGTCGTCAGCAGCAGCTCGTCGCCTCCGGCGCCGAATTCGAGCGTGTTGATCGGCGGCGTCTTCAGCTCCGAGTCGACGAGGGCCGAAGAGGCTTGGCCCGCGTCGTCACCGCAGCCGGCTGCCAGAACCGTGGCGACCAACGCGGCCGCAATTGAGGCGGCCACCGGCGTGCGCGCGCGGCGCACGGCTCACTTCCGGACGGCGTAGTAGTCCTTGCCGCCCTTGCGGCAGCTGAAGGCGATGCTGGACTCCTGGGGTGAGTAGCGGGTGCAGGACCAGCCGTTCGGGGAGTGGCCGCGCTTGAGGAAGTGCTTCGACCACCTGACGGCGAAGTCGCAGTCGACCTTGTGCGCGCTGACCTTGTACCCCTTGCCCTCGACCTCGATCTTCCCGCAGCGGGTCGGCGGGACCGAGCCCTGGGCCGGAATCGACGCGACCGCGAATGCGACGAGCACGCACGCGGCGAGCGCCGTCGCTCTCTTGTGGATCCCCGCCACGACCCTAAATCTAGCCGCTGACGCTGAGCCAGCCGGCATTTCGACACCGGCGGGTACCCTGTATGCGATGCCTGCCGCCGCTCCCGTGAAGGGCCCGAAGCGGGTCCTCCTCGCTGCCCCGCGCGGCTACTGCGCCGGGGTCGATCGCGCCGTGCAGGCGGTCGAGCACGCGCTCGACCTCTACGGCCCGCCCGTCTACGTGCGCAAGGAGATCGTCCACAACAAGCACGTGGTCCAGGAGCTCTCGAAGCGCGGCGCGATCTTCGTCGAGGAGGAGACCGAGGTCCCTGAGGGGAAGCTGGTCGTCTTCTCCGCCCACGGCGTCGCGCCGACCGTGCACGAGAACGCCGCCGCGAGGAAGCTGCACACGATCGACGCCACCTGCCCCCTGGTGACCAAGGTCCACGTCGAGGCTCGCAAGTTCGCCGAGCAGGGCTACACGATCGTCCTGATCGGGCACGAGGGGCACGAGGAGGTCGAGGGGACGACGGGCGAGGCGCCCGAGAACATCGTCCTCGTCCAGACCGCGGAGGATGTCGACACCCTCGAGGTCGACGACCCCGATCGGATCGCGTACATCACACAGACGACGCTCTCGGTCGACGAGACAACCGCGCTCATCAACCGCCTGCGGGAGCGATTCCCGAACGTCGTCGGGCCGAAGTCCGACGACATCTGTTACGCGACCACGAACCGCCAGCTCGCCGTGAAGGAGCTGGCGCGCGAGTGCGAGCTGGTGCTGGTGATCGGCTCGCGCAACTCCTCGAACTCGAACCGGCTGGTGGAGGTGGCGCGCGAGCACGGCGCCGACTCGCACCTGCTGGACAACGCCTCCCAGGTGCGCGAGCAGTGGCTCGAGGGCGTGGAGACGGTCGGGATCACATCCGGGGCAAGCGCTCCGGAGCTGCTCGTCGAAGCGCTCGTTGACTTCTTCCGCGAGCGTGGCGCCGAGGATGTCTCCGAGCTTCGGGCCGTCGACGAGGACGTGCGCTTCATGCTCCCGAAGGAGATCCGGGACGAGCTCGCCCTCGCGCGGGGCTGACGCTCAGGCGCTCAGGTCGTCCGGCCCAGCATCCGCCTGATGCGGCGGATCGCAGCCCGGCCTGCGGGGCTGCCGCGGAGGCCTTGCTCGACCACGGACCGTGTCCGGACCGACAGCGGAATTCGGGCCTCGCGGTCCTGATAGACGTGCGGCTGCTCCTTGCCCGAGCCGACGTCGACCACCCGGCGCCAGTGATAGCGGCCGAGCGGGGGGTCTGAGTAAAGCGGCGTGTAGTAGCGGCAGCCCTCGAAGTAGTTGTGTGTGACCTGCGAGCGGCGGGTGCTCTCCGGGTCGGTGATCGGATCGCCCCCGTGCATCAGGTTCGAGGCCCAGATCAGCGCCTGCCCGCGTTTCAGCGCCACCCGCTCGCGCGGCAGCCCCGACTGCTCGAGCAGCTCGCGCACGAACGCCTCGTAGATGCGGTACTGCTCGTCGCGATTGGAGGCCGAGCTGCCGCTGAGGCCGATGTCGTGCGGCTCATAGACCGGCAGGCGGTGGCTGCCGGGGTAGTAGTGCAGCGGCCCGCTCTCCGGCCGCACGTCCTCCAGCGCGACCCAGACCCCGGCCATGAACCGCTGCGGGAAGGAGTTGAAGTGAACGAGGTCGCTGTGCGTCTCCTGCTCGGTCCCGCGTTCGAAGTTGAGCGTCTGGAAGGGAACGGGCCGGCGTCCGTACAGCGCCCGCAGCGCACCCTGGACGGTCTCATCGGTCGCCAGCCGGCGGACGGCCGGTACGAACTTCCACGCGTCCTGGACGCGGTTGCCGACCTCGCGATGCTCATCCTCCAGGGAGGCGACGATTTCGTCTGCCAGGCGGTCGAACCCGGCCGGCTCGAGGTCGAGGACGACGTATCCGCGCTCCGCGAAGGAGCGAACCATCGCCCGGGTCTCCTCATCCAGCTGCGAGCCTTCCAGCTCGCGCTCGAAGAAGGGGGACTCGAACCAGGGGACGTTTAGCCTTGCCGCGGCGGACGCGTGCGTGACTGACACGGGGGGCAGTCTAGGAAGGTGAAGCCGGTGTCAGCGGGTGAACGACTTGAAGGCGTTGAACGAGGGCTTCGGACCCCCGCCCAGCTTCAGCAGCCCCGCGTAGGGACAGTTGGGGCACGATTGCTCCGGTCCGGCGGGGTCGATGTCGCGAAGGCAGAACCAGCTGACGCTGTGGAGCTTGAACTTCGACCGCCCGGCGAGGAGCTTCTTGAAGGCGCCCTTCAAAGCGTTGGTCTGCCCCTTTGTCCCCTTGGCCAGGATGCTGCCGTTGGGCTTGTTCGACGACCAGCCCAGCTCGCTCACCGCCAGCTTCTTGCGCCCGTCCCCATTCTTGGCCATCACCTCACGAATTTCTTCGATGACCTTGATCACGCCGCTGACGGAGCGCGAATATGGGTGCACCGCGGCGATGTCGAACGCCTGCTTGGCGCCGTTGATCTTGTACAGCTTCTCGAGGAACTTGACGGCCACGATCCGCCCCCGGACCGCTCCCTTGTCCGGGCTCGCGAACAGCCCCGCGAGCATGATCTTCGCCTTGTTGTCGACCTGGTGGATGATGTCGGCCGAGAGCTTCAGCAGCTTTGCGTACTTGGAAACGCTCGGCTTCGGGGCGAAGTAGGTGGGCGAGCCGGGCTCGTTCCAGATCTGCCACACGTTGACCGGCTTCGGGTTCCCGCCGGGGAACTGAGACTGGAAGGGCCCGTTCCAGTAGGCCCCGCCGGGACCGTAACGCTGCACGGCAGCGGTCAGGTACTCCCTCCATTTCGTCAGCAGGCCGCCCGACAACGGCGGCGTGAACGGGTTCGAAGCTTGGGAGGTGACGATGAACGGGATCGCTATGGCACCCGACGCAGCGGCGGCGCCGATCCAGTTGTCGGGCTCGGTCCAGTCGCAGGCTCCCCCCTGGGCGGTGCAGGTCCCGGAATCGCCCTGCATCAGGTAGGGGACCATCAATGTGCGTACGTTCGCGACGTTCGCCTCCCTCATCGCCGGCAGATCAATCGCCTGATTGAAAGGGCCCTGCGACGCGATCCCGAACAGCTTCGCCCCTGCCTTCGACCTCGGGCTTCGCTGCTCGCTGCCGTCGGCGGGGCCGATCAGCGTGGTCGCGAGCACGGCGAGGAGCGCCATGAAGGCGAGCGCGAATGCTCCGATCCGGGAGCGAGAACCGATCATTGTCTGCTTCATCGCCATCACTAACCCCTCGCGTCGATCAAAGTTGCCCGTCCTGGCGGATTTAAACCGTCCCGCTGCGTCGGAAGCATAGTGCTCATCGGTGCATCAGTGCGTGAAGCTCTTGAACGCGTTGAAGGCCGGCTTCTGCTGACCGCCAATCTTCAAGAGGCCGGTCCAGGGGCAGGCGGGGCAGATCGCCTGGTCCTCGGGCAGGTCGCGCCACGAGTACCAGTTGACGCCGAAGATGCCCCACCCCGCACGATGATCGAGCAGCAGATTGAAGGCCTTCTTCATCAGCCTCGCCTGGCCCTTGATCGTGCTGGTCATCGTGTGGCCCTTCGGCCCGTCTGATCCCCAGCCGAGCTCGCTGACGATGATCTTGGTGTTCCGATCTCCAGCCTTGTCCATGATCTCGCGCAGCGCCCGAACCTGAAACTCGACGTCGTCGACCTTGCGCCCGTACGGGTGGACCGCGGCGTAGTCGAAGTGACGCCTGATCCCCGGCACGTCGTAGAGCTGCCTGTACCAATCGGGCATCAGGATGCCCCCGCCGACCTTGCGTGGGCTGTAGAAGACGCCAGGGAGCCCGACCTGGACGCTGCTGTTTGCCTGCTTGACGGCCGAGGAGGCCAGCTTCAGGACCTGCGCAAACTTCCCCACGTCCGGGCGCGGAGAGAAATATGCCGGCGAGCTGGGCTCGTTCCAGATCTGGAACACCGTTGCGGGAAGGTCGCGGCCGGCGAACGTCTGCCAGAACTGGCCTCCGGGCCCGTACCGATCGACGGCCGCGGCGACAAACTCCTTCCAGGCGGCCCTGTCCGAGGCGGCGTAGATCGGCGGCACGGCGGGTTTGTCCGAGGAGCCGACCTGGGCGTAGCTCTTGGTCCAGGTCGGGGGCGCGTATACGTAGGGAATCGTCCTCAGTCCCGCCTCTGCGGCGATCGTCACCATTTGGTCGATTGGGCCCCAGTCGCAGTTGTTGTTCGAGATGTCCGGGCCCGGGTTGAACGCCCCCGGCCCGCACCGTCCCGGACCCCCCTGCACCTGGGACCATGAGATCCCGATCCGCATCGATCCCGGGTTGGCTTCGACAAGCAGGGGGATGTCATCGCTGCTGAGCGGCGCCTGCGGGATCACCCCGAAGAAGCCGTAGCCCTGATCGGCGACGGCGGCCGGTGCGGTGGCCGCGAGCGCGCCCGCCAGCACCGCGGTCGATACGAGCACCCCGCGCACCACGCCCCGGCCCCCTTTTACGGATTGCCTGGGTCGGGTGAGAGGGGGCCGAGTCGATCGGTACGCCGGCGCCGCTGGAAGAAGACTGCCGCCGCGCCGGCGATCACGACGAGGCCTGCGATCAACATCGGCACCCCGAGCGATCCGTTGCCCTCGGAGCTGTCGGAGGGGGCCGGCGTCGACGTGGGAGTGGACGTGTAGACGTCTGTCGTCTCGGCCTGCTTGCCGGATCGCTGCTCGGAGCGATCGCCGCCTTGCCCGCCGGCTCCGGACCCTTCGCCACCGTCGCCGGACGAGTTCGAGCCGCCTCCTCCAGTGGAGGTGTCGGTGGCCGAGGGTGCGGGGGTGGAGGTCGAGCCATCAGACGTGCCACCGCCGTTGCCGCTCCCGCCCGAGCCTCCTCCGGCACCGGAGCTCTCGCCGGTCGGGTCGGGCAGGTCTAGGTTGTATTCCTCGACGGCCGGGCCCTGCCCGAAGGCCGCCGGCGCGAGCGCGAGAGCGCCGATCGCGAGCACGGACAGCGCTGCTGCGACTGCCATGTTGGGTCGCTTGCTGGGCCGCTGCATCGTCTTGGAGGGCTCCTCTAGGTTGGCGGGGAGAGCTGCGAGCGAACTTTGCTTGTGGGCGAGATGGGGATCAGCAGTTCGAACACGCCGTTTCCCTGACAGTTGCGCTCGCCCCGAGGTGACCTGGGGAAACGCTGGGAAACGGCACATCGCGCACGAACCGATCGCCGCCTCCTCAAGCGAGATCGCGGCAGTATAGCCAAGGCATCTGACCTCGTTTAGGGAAGGCCCGCGGCGAAGGTGATTGCGTGGATGCGTAGGCTCGGCGCGGCGCGAAGGGTGAGGGTGTGCGCTTCGTGCCGGGCGTGGCTCGCCAGCTCGTAGATCCCTGGAGCGCCGACGTCAAACTCCCTCTCGGCGCTGCCGTCAATCGAAACCGCGAGCATCCCCACCCCGTCCACGCTCACCGCAACCCCCCCGGCCTCGTAGGCCACCTCCAGCACCTCGTTCTCGCTCTCCGCCGTCCACGGCTCCTCCGGCGACCCCCCCGGAAGGACCTCCGACGTCGGCGGCATCACCCTCGCTCCGGGGGCGTCGCTGGGTCGCACCGGCGCCAGCGGCGACGGTAGGCCGGCGAGCGCGTCGGCCTCGCGCAGCAGCTCCTGGATCGCCTCCTCGGTCGCCGCGTACTCGCCTTCGCCGAAGTGGTACCAGCGCAGCGCACCGCCGAGCCCCCAGAGGAACAGGGACGGCCAGCCGTAGCTTCCGTAGTCCCTCCAGATCGCCCGCCGCGCATCGAGCGCGACCGGAAACGTGACCTCGAGGCGGGAGAGGGCGGCGGCGAGCTTGTCGCGCTCGGCGGTGTACGGGAAACGGGGTGTGTTCACGCCCAGCACCGTGAGCGAGTGCGACCCGTAGCGCTCGTGCCACGCGCGCAGATAGGGGAGGGTGCGGACGCTGCTGAGGTCGCCCGCGCAGATGAAATGGACGAGCACCGGGCCCTCGGTGCACAGCCGCTCCACGGCTTTCGGCTCGCCGTTCACCCACTCGGTGTCGGGCGCGAACGGCGGAACCGCGATGTCTGTCGTCTCCGGGTGCACCGACGGGTATTCTCGCTGTAGCCCTTGATCACATCGACCTGGGCGTCAATGAAGCAAGAGGAGGAGTTGTGAGAAGCAGTCTCTGGGACCGGATCGAGCAGGCGCGCGCGAGGCGGAACGTCCTCGAGCACCCGTTCTACCAGCGCTGGAGCGAGGGAACGCTGACGCGCTCGGAGCTGGCCGAGTACGCAGGCCAGTACCGCCACGCTGTGGAGGCGCTTGCGACGATGACAGACACCCTTGCCGAAACCCAGCCGGACAATCTCGAGCTCCGAAGCCATGCCCGCGAGGAGGCTGCCCACATCGAGCTCTGGGATGGGTTCGTGGACGCGGTCGGTGGCGACCGAGGTGCCGCCGCAACGCCGGAGACCGATGAATGTGTGGCCGCCTGGACGCGCCCCGACGGGATCCTCGAGATCGTCGCCCGCCTGTACGCGATCGAGAGCGGTCAGCCGCAGATCTCCCGGATCAAGCGCGAGGGCTTGATTCAGCGCTACGGAATCGTCGAGGGAACGGGCACCGCCTACTTCCAGATCCATGAGGGTCGCGACGCCGAGCACGCCGCCGAGGCGCGTGAGTTGCTCGAGAAGCAGGCCGGCGACGCCGACGAGGATTCACTCGTCGCCGCCGCAGAATCCGCCTTCGAGGGCAACTGGCGCCTGCTCGACGGAATCGGCAACGGCGGATAGGCGGAGGACGGAAGCGGCGGCGCACCCGCGGCGCGGACGATGAGCCGCGGCGACAGAGCGATCGGTTTGCTGCTCGGGCTCGTGCTGGGGATAACGATCGTGATCCTGTTCGTGTTTCTCGGCGGCGACGACACGATCGATGCCCCGGCGATCGAGGGCAACCAGGCGCCTGCCACCCGTCCCGCGGCCGATCCGGAGCCGGACGGCCCATAGAATCTCCCGATGCAATCGAATCGTGCGAGGGTCGCCGTGCTGTTGATCTCGGTGGCCGCAGTCGTGGTCCTGTTCATCGTTCTCAGCGGCGATGACGAGGAGTCGACGACGACTAGCGTCGCAACGGAGACCACGACCACGGGCTCCGGCGACGACGGGCAGGAAGACCTCAAGCCCGAGCCCAAGCCGGAGCCGGAGCTTCCGCTGATCGAGCTGGTCGGCACCGAGCCGAAGGGCGGGGTCGCCGAGCTTTCGGCGAAGTCGGGCGAGGAGGTTGTGTTCGACGTGCTCTCGGACGTGACCACCGAGATCCACGTGCACACCTACGACCTCTACTTTGACGTCACCGCCGGCAAGAAGAAGCAGATCAGCTTCCCGGCAGAGCTCGAAGGCGTGTTCGAGATCGAGGCGCACCTGGATCCCGCCGGCGACGTCCAGATCGCCGAGCTCGAGGTCAACCCAGGGTGATTCATCGCCGAGCCGGTCTCGCCGCGCTGATCGCGACGGCAGCGGCGACGGCGGTCGCGGTCGGGCTGCTTTATCCGCAGCAGGCCGGAGCGCACGGGTTCGTGACCCGCTCGGACCTGCCGATCCCGGAGTGGCTGTTCGCCTGGGGCGCGTCGCTGGTCCTGATCGTCACCTTCGTCGCGCTCACCGTCGCCTGGCAACGGCCGCTGCTTCAGGAGCGCAACTGGCGCTCCGCGCCGGGCTGGCTGTCGGCGGCGCTGGTGAACCCGGTAACCGAGGCGCTGGCGGGGGCCGTAGGCGTGTTCCTGCTCGCGTTCGCCGTCTACTCGGGGATCGAGGGGACGGATGCCCCCGATCGCAATTTCACGCTCACGTTCGTCTACGTCACCTTCTGGCTCGGGATGGTGATGCTGAGCGTCCTGTTCGGGAACGTGTTTCGCGCCTTCAACCCGTGGCGTGCGATCGGTCGGGTGGCCGGCTCGGCGTTCCGCCTGATCGCCGGGCAGCCGGCGCCGCACGCGAGCTATCCCGAGCGGCTCGGGCGCTGGCCGGCGGTGATCGGCCTGGTGGGCTTCCTGTGGCTGGAGCTCGTATACGCGCTCGCGAGCGGTGGGGTCACCCCGGGGCTCACCCCGCACAGCGTCTCGATTGCGATCCTCGTCTACTCCGGGCTCACCTTCGCTCTGATGGCGGCGTACGGGACCGAGGCCTGGATCAGAAAGGGCGAGACGTTCTCGGTCTATATGGAGATGTTCTCGCGGATCTCGCCGCTCGAGGTCCGAGAGGGGCGATTGGGAGTGCGCCGGTTCCTCTCCGGGCTCTCCGACTGGATCTCCGAGCGCGGGTCGGTCGCGTTGGTGCTGGTGACGATTGGCGGCACCACCTACGACGGCGCCTCGGAGGGGGCGCTGAAGGACCCGATCGCGGACACGTTCCAGTGGCTGCTCGACCGCGGGCTCGACCCCAGCTTCGCGCTGCGGCTGACCGGGACCCTGTTCATGGCGCTGACGATCGCGTTCGTGTCGCTGATCTTCTGGCTCGGCCTGCGGGGGATGCGGACGGTGAGCGATCGCTACACCGTCACCGATCTGGCACAGAAGTTCGGGCACGCGTTCGTCCCGATCGCGCTCGCCTATCTGGTCGCGCACTACTTCAGCCTCCTCATCTTCCAGGGCCAGGCGCAGTTCTCCTACCTGCTCTCCGACCCGCTGGGGGACGGGTCCGACATCTTCGGAACCGCCTCCACCCAGATCGACTACGGGTTGATCGGAGCGGAGGCGATCTGGTACGTCCAGGTCGGGGCGCTCGTCGTCGGGCACATGGTCGCGCTTGCGCTCGGGCATGACCGCGCGATCTCGCTCTACGGCGACGCCAAGCTCGCGGCGAGATCGCAGTACTGGATGCTGGGCCTGATGGTCGGGTTCACCTGCCTCGGCCTGTTCCTGCTCTCGCAGGCCAACGAGTAGCCGCTATTCGATCGCGGCCCGACTGGCTGCCATACTCGCCGGAGATGCGGAGGCTGAGACGGTGATCGTGCTCGCACATCCGGGCCACTGGGCGATGTGGATCCTCTACCTGCTTCCCGTGATCGTGGTCGGAATCGCGATCATCACCAGCCTGATCCGGCAGCGCCGCTCAGTTCCGGACGCGCAGCCTGGCCAGTCGCCGGTAGATAGTCGTTAGCGCTGCGTTGTGCCGCAGCCGGTCGCGGATCCGGCCGGGGATCGTCTGCGCGCCGAACAGGTTTCGCGGCTCGCGCTCGGGCCAGCGCGCCGCGGGATCCTCGAGTGGGCGCTGCGATCTCGGAACGTCGAATCGCTGCCCCCGGAAGGCGAGCAGGTTGACGATGTTGCCGGGCTGCTCTCCGACACGATGCCTCGGCATCCGCAGCTCGGCCACGGAGCTGAAGCCGACGTCCGCGAGCAGGTTGTAGAGGGACGGCCGGGTGAGCCAGAAGCTCCTGGTGTTGTCGAGCGAGGCGCGCAGATTCCGCAGCCTGGTATTGGGATCGGCATCGGGCCGGTGCTCGACGACATAGCTGCCCGCGTACCTGCGGCCACCCCACTCGACGGTCCGCTCGGCGAAGCGGCTGTGATGCGTCGAGAGCATCATCACGCGGCGGCACATGAGGGCGAGGTTCTCGAGCAGCTCGAACACCGCCGGCTGGTCGAGGTGGTACAGGATCCCGATGTTGAGAACGACGTCGAACTCGCCGTAGCTCCCGGCGTCTACGTTGCGCACGTCCTCCTCATGGACCTCGTAGCGATCGAGGCCGAGCGCCTGCGCGGCGAACCGTGCACGAGCCACGTTCGCGGCGCGCCCCTCTACCGCAACCACCTCCGCGCCGCCGCGCGCCATCTCGATCCCGAACGCCCCCTCCTCGCAGGCGAGGTCGAGAACGCGGAGCTCGGAGGGAGGTAACCCAGCCGCGTCCGAGACCAGCTGCAGGTAGCGCCGCACCCGGCCGGTCTCTGCCGGTGCCCGATCGCTGATCGTCCAGACGCCGTCGCCGAGGTGGATGTTGTGCGAATGCCAGGGCCCGTGGGCGCTCGCAACCTCGGCCATCTGCGCTCGCAGCTCGCCGGGGCCCAACGGATCTCCCATTTCGGAGGAGCTACGCCGCGCTCAGCAGCTCGTCGAGCCGCCGTTCGAGTGCTGAGGTCAGCCTTTCGCGCAGCGGGCCCTCGCCGACCCGCTCCGAGAGCGACGCCAGAAAGCCCTCGACGATCAGCCGCTGGGCGTCCTCGTGGGGCAGTCCGTGGGCGCGCAGATAGTGCAGCTGCTCGCGGTCGACCTGGGCGACGGCCGCGGCGTGGGTGCAGCGAACGTCGTCTGCCTCGATCTCGAGCCCGGGTATCGCGTCGGCGTGTGCCTTGTTGGAGAGCAGCAGGTTGCGGCTCTCCTGAAACGCGTCGGTCTGCTGGGCGCCGGGGTCGACGCGGATCATCCCGCTCCAGACCGCGCTCGCGCGGTCCGTCAGCACCCCGCGGAAGGCGAGGTCGGAGTTCGTGTGGGGTGCGGCGTGTTCCTGGGTGGTGTCGAAGTCGAGGTGCTGCCGGCCACTGCCGGCGTAAGCGCCGGTCACCTTCGCCGAGGACCCCTGGCCGGCAAGCCGCGTCTCCATCCGCGTCTTGCCGCGCGCGGAGCCGAACCCGAGCGCGACCCATTCCAGCGACGCGTCGCGCTCCACCTCGGCGCGCTGAGTGGCGAAAAGCCACGTGCGCTCGGAGAGATCCTGCTCGCACACCAGGCGCAACCGGGCCGCCGGCCCGACGATCGCCTCGGCGACGCCGTTGAAGAGGCCCTCGGACTCGTCGTCCTCGGAGCCGTAGGACTCCCAAACCTCGGCCTCGGCGTTCTCCTCGAGCACGATCAGCGTCCGCCAGTGAAGTGCGACCCCGCCGCCGGGGTGTACCACCGAGAGCCGAATCGGCTCGCTCAGGGCCGTGCCGGCGGCGATATGCACCAGCGCCCCCTCGCTCCAAGCGGCGTCGTTGCGGGCGACGAAGGCGTCATCCGCGGGGACGATCGAGCCGAGCCGGGACTCGGTCAGCTCGGGGAGCCGCTCCGCGGCGTCGGCCAGCGACAGCACCGTGACGCCATCGGGGAGCCCGTTCGTCGAGATCCCATCGACGCCCGCCACCCCGGGCTCGAACGAGTCGAGGTCGAGCCCGGTGAGATCGGTGAACTCCCAGCCCTTGCTCTTCGGGTTCGGCAGCTCAAGCTCTCGAGCGAGGCCGCTCGCCAGCCGGCGCCGCTTCTGCAACCAGCCCGGCTCGGATGTAGCCGCCGGCGCCGAGGCGCCCTCAGCCAATGCTGCCTTCCATTTGCAGCTCGATTAGGCGATTCATCTCGACCGCGTACTCCATCGGCAGCTCCTTGATGATCGGCTCGATGAATCCGTTGACGATCATCTTCGAGGCCTCCTCCTCGTCGAGGCCGTGCGCGGTGAGGTAGAAGAGTTGCTCCTCGCCGATCTTCGAGACGGATGCCTCGTGTCCGACATTGGCGTCGTTCTGGTCGATGCGAATCGTCGGGTAGGTGTCCGAGCGCGAGTCCTCGTCCAAGAGCAGCGCGTCGCAGACGACCTTCGAGCGCGCCTCGGAGGCACCCTTGGCGACCTCGAGCAGCCCGCGGTAGGTCGCCCGCCCGCCGTCCTTGGAGATCGACTTGGAGAAGATCGACGACGTCGTTTTCGGCGCCGCGTGGATGATCTTCCCGCCGGCGTCCTGGTGCTGGCCCTTGCCCGCAAAGGCGATCGAGAGCACCTCGCCGTGCGCCTCGGGGCCGAGCAGGTAGATCGAGGGATATTTCATCGTCAGGCGAGAACCGAGATTCGCGTCGACCCACTCCATCGTCGCCCCTTCCTGCGCGACCGCTCGCTTGGTGACCAGGTTGTAGACGTTGGTCGACCAGTTCTGGACCGTCGTGTAACGGACGCGCGATCCGGGCTTGCACATGATCTCAACCACGGCGGAATGGAGGGAATCCGTGGAGTAGACAGGAGCCGTGCACCCCTCGGTGTAGTGGACGTCGGCGCCCTCCTCGGCGATGATCAGCGTGCGCTCGAACTGGCCCATGTTCTCGGTGTTGATGCGGAAGTAGGCCTGAAGCGGCATCTCGACCTTGACGCCGGCGGGGACGTAGACGAACGAGCCGCCGGACCACACGGCTGAGTTCAGCGCCGCGAGCTTGTTGTCGTTGGGCGGGATGATCGTCGCCCAGTACTCGCGCACGAGGTCCTCGTGCTCGCGCAGCGCCGTGTCCATGTCGGTGAAGATCACGCCCTGCGCCTCGAGCTTCTCGTTCACTTGGTGGTAGACGGATTCGCTCTCGTACTGCGCGCCGACGCCGGAAAGGAACTTACGCTCAGCCTCCGGGATGCCGAGCCGGTCGAAGGTTTTCTTGATGTCGTCGGGGACCTCGTCCCAGGAGCGCTCGGAGCGCTCGGAGGCGCGGACGAAGTAATGGATGTCGTCGAAGTCGATCTGCCCGAGGTTGCCGCCCCAGGTCGGGGTCGGGCGCGCCATGTAGTGCTCGAGAGCTTTCAGGCGGAACTCCCGCATCCACTGTGGCTCGTCCTTGTACTCGGAGATGGACTCGACCAGCTCGCGTGACAGCCCCTTCGGCGCCTTGTAGGCATAGCCGGTCTCGGAGTCGTGGAAGCCGAAGCGCTCCTTGTAGTCGGAGCCGATGTCCTTCAGGCCGCGCTCGGCATCGGTCAGCTCCTTGGCCGATTCGGCGGGGGCGACTGTCTGGTCTGGCGTTGCCATCAGGCGTCTATCTCCAGTCTTACCTCGCCGGCCTCTTCTCGAACCTCGAAGGTCTCGACGGGTTGGTAGGCGGGGAGCGTCTTCGGTTTCCCGGACCGCAGGTCGAACAGCGACCCGTGCCGCGGACACTCAACGGTACAGGCCTCGGCGTCGAACTCACCCTCGGCCAGCGGGCCGTCGTCGTGCGAGCAGCGGTCCTCGATTGCGACGAGGCTTCCGTCGGCACAGCGAAACACCCCGATCAGGCGGTCATCGGCCTCGACCAGGCGCATCTCGCCCTCGCCCAGCTCGCTCGCCGGGCACACGCTGACGGTATCTGTCATTCGCTGCTCGTAAACCTCGTTGCTCGTCATGTTGGTCACGCTATTCCTACTTCTGAAGTAGGAATTCTAGCGAGCGCCGCGGCGGGAGGGGCCCCGCGGGATCACTGCCCAGATGTGACCGAGATCACACACCGGGGCATCACCTCGCCGCTACGGTGCTGCGCTCGGGTTAGCGCCACCCCCGATGGGTGTGCTGCCGGGCCGGCCCCGACAAATGCCGCCGGTCCCCCCGACTGCTCGCGCCGCAACGGCGGAGAGCAACCAGAGGAGGTAGACCAGGATGCGCCCCAAGCGCGTCGCCCTGGTCGCGCTCGCCTTGGCCGCTGTTACGGCGCCGGCGGTCGCGCAGGGCGAGATCGAACAACAAAGCCAGGCGGACGAATCGATGCAGCCGCAGCTGTTCGGCGCCGACGAGCAGCAGGCCTTCGGGCTCGCCCCGTTCGAGCTCGCGTACCTGAAGCTGCGCGAGCGCGCCGACGGTGAGCTCGCCTCCGGCGAGCTCGGCCCCGACATCGTCGTCGACGGTGTCCGCGCGCCGGACGGCGAGGTCCGCGAGCCCACCCGCAAAGAGGTGCTCGAGGAAGCCAAGCGACTGCGCGACGCGCTCGCCGAGGCGCGTGCGATCGAGGAGATCGCAGCGGGTGGAGGCGGCTATGCGTCCGCTGCCACCGTCCAGTGCGAGTCGGGCGGCGACTACTCGATCGACACCGGCAACGGCTACTACGGCGGCTACCAGTTCGACCAGTCGACGTGGGACAACTACGCGCCCGAGGAGTACGTCGGCGTGAGGCCGTCCGAGGTCCCGCCGGAGGTCCAGGACGCGGTCGCCGCCAGCGTCACGTACGACGCCTGGCCGAGCTGTCCGTAGGGGGGGGGGCCCGCCTGCTCCGGGCGGCGGCGTCAGAACGAGCGGTAGCGCTCGCTTCAGCCGGGTCTCCTGGCTCGCCCTCTTCCTCCCATTCGGCCGCGCCGCCGAGGCCGGCACTCTTCACCACCTTCAGCGACAGCAGCGCGCATTTGATCCTCGTCGCGGAGATATCGATCCCGAGCAGATCGAGGACGAAGGCCTTGTCCAACCGCAGCAGTTCTTCGACCGACTTCCCGTCCAGCTCCTCGGAGAGCAGCGAGGCGGAGGCCTGGCTGATCGCGCAGCCCTTGCCCGAGAAAGCGACCTGCTCGACCCGCCCGTCGTCCCCCAGCTTCAACTGCACCTTCAGCTCGTCGCCGCAGAACGGGTTCACGTCCTCGAACTCGAGGTCCGCCTCGTCGAGCTCGCCGAAGTTGCGCGGGCGCTTGTAGTGCTCGAGGATCTGCTCCCGGTAGAGCTGGTCGTCCATACGTATCAGGTAGCTGAGTGGTCGACCGCGCCCAGGAATCCGGATCGGCTTGCACGCGCTGACCGCTCGCTGTAGGTTCGGCGGCCGCGACCACGAGCTCAGGCAGGGCCTCCTCAACCATGACTCGACCGCGTTCCAAGACCGTCTTGATCACCCTCAGCGCAGTGGTGACCGCTCGCGTCCACCGCGATCCTCACCACCGGCGCCACGCGGGCAGCGTCGCCGACACCACCGTGAAGGTCAAGAGCGGCCCGCCCCCCTTCCACGGCAAGGTGAAGTCGGACGAGACCGACTATTGCGTGGCCGACCGGGTCGCGAAGCTGAAGAAGGAGAAGCGAAACGGCCGGCACAAGACACTCGGAGAGACGACGACCGACAGCAACGGCAACTGGGAGGTCATCGTCGACCCGCGAAGTCCGGCGTCTATTTCGCCAAGGTGAAGAAGGCGATCGACGTAGTCCCTGGCATCTCCTGCCCGGGAGCGAAGTCCGAGCTTCAGGTCGTCGACGGAGAGCGACGAGCCGGCTGAGGCGGCCTCGGGTCCCTCAGTCGAGCTGGAAAACCCGGCGCGCGTCGTGCAGGCGTCGACCAGCTGATCGACCTCGTCCGGCGTCGTGTAGACGCCGAAGCTCGCGCGCGCCGTCGCGGCCACGCCGAGGCGGTCCATCAGCGGCTGTGCGCAGTGATGGCCGGCGCGGACCGCGACGCCGTGGCGGTCGAGGATCTCCGATACGTCGTGGGCGTGGATTCCCTCGAGCTCGAACGAGACCGGCCCGACGCGCTCGGGCCCCCGCGGCGGGCCGAACACCTTCAGCCCCGGAACGTCGGCGAGCCGTTCGATCGCGTAGGCGGTGATCTCGCGCTCGTGGGCGAGCACCGACTCCATTCCGATCCCGTCCAGCCACCGAACCGCCGCCGCCATGCCGATCGCGGGTGCGATCGCCGGCGTGCCTGCCTCGAATCGCGCCGGCGGGTCGGCGTAGGTGGTCCCCGACGTCGTCACCTTGCGGATCATCGAGCCGCCGCCGAGGAACGGCGGCATCTCCCGCAGCAGGTCGAGCCGCGCCCACAGCGTCCCGACCCCGGTCGGGCCGTAGAGCTTGTGCGCGTGACCGCGTAGAAGTCCGCCTCCGAGCTCGGCGACGTTCACCGGCAGTTTCGGCGCCGCCTGGGCGCCGTCGACGAGCACCAGCGCGCCGGCATCGTGAGCCGCCGCGTGATCTCGGCGATCGGGTTCTCGGTCCCGAGCACGTTGGAGACGTGGGTGACCGCGACGAGCTTCGGTCCGCGCTCGAGCAGCTGCGCGTAGACGTCGAGGTCGAGTGCGCTCTCGTCGATCACCGGCACCCAGTCGATCTCCGCCCCGACGGATTCGGCCAGCAACTGCCAGGGAACGATGTTGGAGTGGTGCTCCATCTCGGTGAGCACGATCCGATCGCCGCTGCGGATGTTCGCCGCGCCCCACGAGCGCGCGACGAGATTGATCGCCTCGGTCGCGTTGCGGACGAAGATCACCTCGCGCCTGTCGGCGGCGCCGACGTGGTCGGCGATCGTCGCCCGCGCTCCCTCGTACGCGGCCGTCGCCTCGGCCGACATCGTGTGCGCGCCGCGGTGGACGTTGGAGTGGTGGCGGCGCTCGTAGCGGTCCATCGCCTCGAGCGCTGCCAGGCAGCGCTGGGAGGATGCGCCGCTGTCGAGGTAGGCGAGCGGGAGCCCGCGGATCTCCCGCGCGAGCGCCGGGAACGACGCCCGCACGCGCTCGATCGGAAATGGTGCCGCGGAGGTTTCGCCTGTGTGCTTGCTGTGGTTGCGGGCTCCATCGGCGGCTGCGGCGCTAGGCCGCCGCCTCCACCTCCTCCTTGATCCAGCCGTAGCCCTTCGCCTCGAGCTGCTCCACCAGCTCCGGACCGCCCTGCTTCACGATCCGCCCCGCGTACATGACGTGCACGAAGTCGGGCTGCACCAGGTGCAGGATGCGCTGGTAGTGGGTGATGATCAGGACGCCCATGTCGGGGCCGGCGTACTTGTTCACGCCCTCGGCGACGACCCGCAGGGCGTCGATGTCCAGGCCGGAGTCGGTCTCGTCGAGCACCGCCAGCTTCGGCCGCATCAGCGCCAGCTGCAGGATCTCCATCCGCTTCTTCTCCCCGCCCGAGAAGCCGTCGTTGAGGTAGCGGCTGGAGAACTCGCGCGGGATGTCGGTCAGCTCCATCGCCGCCTCGGCCTGCTTGCGGAACTCCTTCAGGCTGATCTGGTCTTCTCCGCGCGCGTCGCGATGGGCGTTGACGACCATCCGCAGGTACTTGGCGACGGTGACACCGGGGATCGCGACCGGGTACTGGAATGCCATGAACAGGCCGGCGCGCGAGCGCTCGTCGGGGTCGGTCTCCCCGATGTCCTCGCCGCCGAAGCGGATCTCGCCCTCGGTGATCTCCAGGCCGGGGTGGCCCATGATCGCGTTCGCGAGCGTCGACTTGCCCGATCCGTTCGGGCCCATCAGCGCGTGGATCTCTCCGGTCGAGACCTCGAGGTCCAGGCCCCTGAGGATCTCCTTGTCCTCGGCGCTGACGTGCAGGTTCGTGATCTCGAGATCAGCCATTCGTCTCCGTTCCTCTCGGGTTCCCGGGCGTCAGACAGCCTGTCCGGCGACCGGTCTCTTCTCGACTGTGCCCTGTCGGCGAACTGCGCCAGCTCCGCCACCGACGAGCCGGCCAGCGCCCTGGTGATGCCGCCCTGCACCCTGGTCCAGAGCAGCTTCGTCGCGCAGGCTTGGTCGCCGTCGGTCTCGTGCGAGCAAAGCACCCTCCCCTCGCGCGATTCGTGGAAGCACTCCATCGGCGCGATCGGTCCCTCCAGGGCCTCGACCACCTGCAGCATCGTGATCTCCTCCGCCGGCCGGGCAAGCCGGTAGCCGCCGTGCGCGCCGCGAGTGGAGTTGACGAGCCCGGCCTCGCGAAGCTTCGCCACCAGGTGCTCGAGGTAGGAGAGCGGCAGCGTCTCCGCTTCCGCGATCGCGCTGAGGGCGATCGGCTCCGATCCGTCGCGCCGGCCGAGCTCGATCATCAGCCGGACGCCGTATTCAGCCTTCGTCGAGAACAGCATCGCCACAAATCCTACTGAAGAGTCGGATAAGGGTCGAAGTCCCGGGCGGCTGGTGCTCCACGGGGGCATTTAGCAGGACGACCCGCGAAGCTTTGCGAGGCGGCAGTAGGCGCGCTTGGGATTGCCCTGCTCGGTTACGACTCCCCAGCTCACGCCGGGCGTCTCGGCGAAGCTGTGGATGAGGACCATAGGCACGCCCCGGATGCGACGGAACAGCCTGTAGATGTCAACGAGCGCCTTCGCCTGCTGCTTGGGCGTGTACGCCTCGGGGCCGGCGGTCTTGACGCCGACCTCGGTGACGGCGATCGGGGTCTTGCCGTCCTTGAAGCGGCGCATGACGCGTCGATGCGCGCCATGTGCACGCGGATGCGCTCGATATAGCCGCCGCTCTTGGGATGGGAGGTGTAGCGGATGCTGGGGAACGGATGCGCCGAGATCCCGTCCGCGAGCTGGGCCGCTCCCTTGCGGTACATCTTCCTCAGGAACACCTGGTATGGGATCGCCGCCGGACTGCGCTTGGAGTGCGGCGAGAGCCCCGAGGTGTAGACCGGCATCTGCGGGTTCGCCCCATGAATCGCGCGAGCGGTCAGCTTGAACATCCTGATGTACCCGTTGACGTCCGCCTCGCCGCCCCAGAAACGATCGAAGTTGGCCTCGTTCCAGACTTCGATGCCGGCCGACTCCGGATAGCGCTTGGCTGCCTCGGCCGCGAACTTTGCGAACTCGGCGTAGTGGCCCCCGCTCGGATGCAGCACCCCGAACCCCCCGGACTGGCAGTCGGCGCCGTCGGGTTGGGCCCAGCAGGGGCGAGGGTGAGGATCCAGAGCGGGCGGATTCCGCGCTGCCGCATCTTCTGGTAGACGGCGTCGAAGCGGTCCAGTTGAACTCGCCCGGCCGGGGCTCGACGGCGCTCCAGGCAAGGCCCTGCCGGACCACGGTGGCGCCGCTGCGTCCGAGCAGGCCGTACCAGTGCTGGCTGAGGTTGTAGAACTCCGTCCCGCTGTAGCCGAATTGGGGATGCGGCCCGGGCCGGGGGCGCAGTGGAATCTGCGGCTCGATGCTGTTCCTGCAGCTGTCGATGCGCCATCTGTCGGTGCGGGGGCTGTACACCGCGTTGCCGCGGCACTCGTACGGCACGCCTCCTTGGCCGCGACCCTTCGCGTACCAGTTGCACACCCACACCCTCCCGCTCGGCCTGTTCGCCGGGGAGCAGCGCGAGATGTTCTTGACGTCGAGGCCGCGCTGCTCGAGCTTCTTCTCGAGCAGCGCCTTCACCTTGTCGGGGGTCAGCGACTGCGCGGAGCCGAGGCCGGTGAAGACCAGCGTGGAGAGCCCCAGCGCAATCACCGCCGCCGCGACCAGCGGCCGGCGTTTCATGGCTCGAGGGTAGCGGCTAGCACGGGCGCCTCGCGAAGGTAGGCCAGCGCGCAGAAGGCGTCCTTCGGGGTGCCGTCCCCCCTGACGACTCCGAAGCCCGCCTCGTCGCCGGTGGCGCTGTTGTCGTCGGCGAAGCGGTGGATGATCACCATCGGGACGCCATCGATGCGACGGAAGAGCTGGTAGATGTCGACCAGGGCCTTCGCCTGCTGCTCGGGCGTGTACGCCTCGCTGCCGGCGGTCGCGACCCCCACTTCGGTGACGATCATCGGCGTGTCGCCGTCATCGTGCGCGCGCATCACCTGGTCCACCCGCTCCATATGCACCCTGATCCGCTCGATGTAGCCGCCGTCCTCTGGATTTTCGCTGTAGCCGATGCCCGGATACGGATGCGATCGCGACCCCGTCGGCGAAGTGTGCGGCGCCGCTGGCGTACATCTCCTCGATGAAGTCCTCGTACGGGATCGCCTCCGGGCCCGGCTTGGAATGGGGCGAGAGTCCCGAGGTGTACACCGGCATGCTCGGCTTCGCCGCGTCGATCGCGGACGCGACTCGTTTGAACATCTCGCTGTAGGCGTCGGGGTCGGCGTCGCCGCCCCAGAAGGGGTCGAAGTTGGCCTCGTTCCAGACCTCGAAGCCGATCGATTCGGGATAGCGCTTCGCGGCCTCGGCCGCGAACCTCGCGAAATCGGAGTAGTGGGCTTCGCTGGGGTGCAACACACCCCAGCCCACCCGGCGCGCAGCTGGCGCCCGATGGCTGCGCCCAGCATGGGGCGAGGGTGAGGATCCACAGCGGCCGGATCCCGCGCTGCAGCAGGTTCTCGTAGACGGCGTCGAAGACCCGCCAGTCGTACTGGCCCGGCGCGGGCTCCACTGCGCTCCAGGCCAGCCCCTGGCGGACGACGCTGGCTCCGCTGCGCTCGAGCAGGTCGTACCAGTCTGGCCGAGGTTGTAGAACTGCGTCCCGCTGTAGCCGAACTGCGGGTGTGGGCCGGCGCTGGGCTGAAGCGGAATCTGCGGGTCGAAGATGCTGTCGCAGCTCGTCGATGCTGCCACCGGCCGGGTGCCGGGGTTGTATACCGCGCGGCCCCTGCACTCGTACGGCACGCCTCGCTGGCATCGCTGACCCCTCGCGTACCACTTGCAGACCCAGACCCTGCCTGCCCTGCCTGGTTCTCGTGTAGCAGCGCGAGATGTTCTGCACCTCGAGGCCGCGCTGCTCGGAGCTGCTTCGTCGACCAGCTGGCGTCGATCCTTGTCGCGGCTCAGCGACTGCGCCGAGCCCAGGCTGGCAAGACCAGCGTTAGAGCCTCAGCGCAATCACCGCCGCCGCGAACAGCCGCGAGCGTCACGCTCGGTGATTGCGCCGCCCCGGCGCCTCGACCCTGAGCCAGCGCGCAGAATGCGCCCTTGTGGCCGTCATCCGTTCGACGCCGATCCCGTCTAAACCACGGCATTTGTCGAACGCTCGCAACGGTTGTCGAACGTTCGTTGCGATTGTAACAACCACGGCGCCCCGGCGACGGCCGGATCGCTCTAAGGCTCGATCAGCCCGCGGCGGATCGCATATCGCACGAGCTCCGTGCGATCGCGCATCCCGAGCTTTCGCATCGCGTTTGAGCGATGGTTCTCGACCGTCTTCTCTGAGAGGTGCAGCAGCTCGCCGATCTCCCTGTTCGTGTGCGCCTCGGCCGCAAGCTTCACGACCTCCTCCTCTCGCGGCGTCAGATCGTCGGTGCGCTCTGCGCCCCGCCCGAGCACATCCTTGATCAGCGCCCGCTGGGCCTCGGGTGTGAGGAAGGGCTCTCCGCGCTCGATCGCCCGGACCGCGTCGATCAGCTCCTGGTCGGCCTGGTGCTTCAGCACGTAGCCGGAGGCGCCGGCCTTCAGCGCCTCGAACAGATAGCGCTCGTCGTCGTGCATCGAGAGGATCAGCACGGCGACGTCGGGCGCCTGCTCGCGGATCTCCCGGGTGGCCTGGAGGCCCGTGAGGCGAGGCATCTTCACGTCGAGGATCGCGAGGTCGGGGTGGTCGCGGATCGCCATCTCACGCGCCTCGACTCCGTCCGAGGCCTCTCCGATCACCTCGATTCCCGATTCCCGCTCGAGCAGCAGCCGGACACCGGAACGGACGATCCCGTGGTCGTCGGCGATCAGGACGCGCATGCGTTGACCTTAGAGCCTCTCGTAACGGTGCTTGGGCGAGCCATCAGACGCGCAACCTCACTCGCGTCCCCAGCTCGGGGCGGGACTCGATTTGCAGATCGCCGCCGACGAGCATCGAGCGCTCCCGCATCCCGGCGATGCCGAGCCCGCTTGTCGCCTCGTCGAAGCTGAATCCCCGGCCGTCGTCGGACACCGTGAGCTCTGTTCGGTCGCCGTCGCTGAGCAGCCGCACCCTGAGGTGCTCGGCCCCGGAGTGGCGCGTGGCGTTGGCGATCGCCTCCTGGGCGACCCGGTAGACGACGAGCTGAACCTCGGGCGAGAGGGCGCCGGCGTCGCCGAGGGACTCGAACGTGGCTTCCATTCCCGACTGCCGCCCGACCTGGTCGACGTGACCGGCCAGCGCCGCCTTCAGGCCGAGGTCGTCGAGCGCGGTCGGCCGCAGCTGCCGTGCGAGCGACAGCAGCTCGCTCATCGCCTGGTTGGCGAGCGCCTTCGTCTCCGCGATCTCGCTCGCGAGCTCCGGGGGCGCATGGGTGCGGGCGGCTTCGAGTCGCAGCAGCAGGCCGGTCAGGGATTGGTTGACCTCGTCGTGGAGGTCGCGAGCGATCCGGGCCCGTTCCTGCTCCTGAGCCTCGAGCGCGGCGCTGGAGGTGCGCCGGCGTTCGGACTCGAGACGGTCGAGCATGCGCCGGAACGACTGCTCGAGACGGAGCACCTCCTCGGGTGCGCTCTGGCCGTTGCTCGCTCCGAGGTTCGACCCGGGCCGGCTGAGGTCTGCTCGCTCCATCTCGTCGGCGAGGCGCTCCAGGGGCTCGAAACGCCGGGTGAGCATGTACATATTCACCGCCACGCTCAGGGCGATCGCGAGACCGAGCACGATTCCCGCTTCGGAGTCCTCGCCGAGATCGAAGTCGGGGTTGGTTGCGAACGCCGCCGCGAACGTCGCAACGACGATCAGGAGCAGATTGGCCACCAGGACCTGGGTGAGCAGCGTTCGACGTCGCACGGTAGGCCTAAGTATCGGCATACGCGAGCTTGCGCGCGAGATCGGCCGTACATGCGATTGGGGGCTGGCACTCATGCGGGACAGGGGGAAACCCCTGCCCGATTGGAGATCCCGTTGGCCATAATTTGCGTAGCAACCCTGACGCCACCCTGACCATAGGAGCTCTTGCCTGCAATGACAACCACGCGTAAATCCAACTGGGCCGCCGGCGTACGGACGACGATCCTGCTGGCGACCATCACCGGCCTGTTCGTCGTCATCGGCTTTGCGATCGGCGGACAGCAGACCGCTCTGCTGTTCCTCGGCATCGCCGCGGTGATGAACATGGGCGCGTACTGGTTCAGCGACAAGATCGCGCTGAAGATGTCCGGCGCCCAGCCGCTGGAGGAATCCGAGGCGCCGCGCCTCTATCAGATGGTGCGTGAGCTGACCACGCGCGCCGATCTGCCGATGCCGCGCCTGTACATGATCCCCCAAGATCAGCCGAATGCCTTTGCCACCGGCCGCGGTCCGAAGAACTCGGCCGTCGCGGTGACCCGCGGGATCACGAAGCTGCTCTCCGAGGACGAGCTTCGCGGCGTGATCGCACACGAGCTTGCCCACATCCGCAACCGCGACGTGCTGGTGCAGTCGGTCGCCGCGACGATCGGCGGTGCGATCACCTACCTCGCCTACATGCTGATGTGGTTCGGTGGCGACGACGAGTCGCCGCTGGGGCTGGTCGGCAGCCTCGCGATGTTGATCCTGGCACCGCTCGCAGCAACGCTGATCCAGCTCGCGATCTCGCGCCAGCGCGAGTACTCGGCCGATGCCACAGGCGCGTCGATCTGCGGCAATCCCGAGTCGCTTGCGAGCGCGCTGTTGCGGCTGGAGGAGGGCGCCAAGGCGATCCCGATGCAGGTGAACCAGGCGGCCGAGCCGCTCTACATCGTGAAGCCGTTCAGCGGTCGTGGGATCGCGAGCCTGTTCTCGACCCACCCGCCGATCGAGGAGCGCGTCCGCCGCCTGCGGCAGATGCGCCCCAGCCTGTAGCAAGCCTCGCTACACTTTCTGAAGTAAGGCGCGAATCCCGATAGAGATTTGGAGATTTAGGCGTGGCGACTGTCGGCGAGTCGATGGAGCAGATCAAGAGCCGGGTCGAGATGGTCGACCTCGATGCCGCGCGCGAGGAGATCGCCGCCGGGACGAAGCTGATCGACGTTCGCGAGCAGCACGAGTGGGATGAGGCCCACCTGAAAGAGGCAGTGCACGTCCCCCAGGACGAGCTGATCGCCCGCATCGACGAGCTGGCGCCCGACAGCACCGAGCGCCTGCTGCTCTACTGCCGCACCGACAACCGCTCGGCGCGGATGGCCGACGCCCTGCGCGAGCTCGGCTACGACAACGTCGGCGTGATCCGCGGCGGCATCGTCGCCTGGACCGAGGCGGAGCTGCCCGTGGACGGTGCCGAGGGCATGACCGCCGAGCAGCGAATGCGCTACTCGCGGCACACGCTGCTTCCCGAGTTCGGGGTCGAGGGCCAGCTGAAGCTGCTGAATTCGAAGGTGCTGCTGATCGGCGCCGGAGGGCTCGGCTCGCCGGCCGCGCTGTACCTGGCGGCCGCGGGGGTCGGGACCATCGGGTTGGTCGATGACGACGTCGTCGACGAGTCGAACCTTCAGCGGCAGGTGATTCACACGACCGATCGCGTCGGGGTGCCGAAGACATCATCGGCGCGGGTCTCGATCGAGGCGCTTAATCCCGACGTGAAGGTGGTCGAGCACCGGACGCGGCTCGACGCCTCGAACATCCTCGAGGTGATCGGCGACTACGACGTGCTCGTGGACGGCGCCGACAACTTCCCCACCCGCTATCTCCTCAACGACGCTTCGGTGAGGCTGCGAAAGCCGGTGGTCTCGGCGTCGATCCTCGGCTTCGAGGGTCAGCTGTCGACGTTCATCCCATACGAGGGGCCGTGCTATCGCTGCCTCTATCCGACCCCGCCGCCGCCCGAGCTCGCTCCCAGCTGCGGAGCCGCCGGCGTGCTCGGCGTGATGGCCGGAGTGATGGGCCTGCTGCAGGCGAACGAGGTGATCAAGCTGGTCGCCGGCATCGGCCAGCCGCTGGCCGGCCGCCTGCTGCTCTACGACTCGCTGGCGACCAGCTTCACTGAGCTGAAGGTGAATCGAGACCCCGACTGCCCGATCTGCGGCGAGAACGCTCCCGAGATCCCCGAGTCGGAGATGGGGAAGTTCACCGACTACGAGCTCTTCTGCGCGATGCCGGCTCGTGAGCCCAGCCCCTTATAGGCTCCCGCCATGTCCACCGTGAAGGTCCCGCCGGTGCTGCGCTCTGCGACCGATGGCCAGGCGCAGGTCGAGGTCAGCGCTGACACGGTGGGCGCCGTGCTGCGCGCACTCGCCGACGCGCATCCCGACACTGAGCGGCAGCTGTTCTCGGAGACCGGCGAGCTGAACCGCTACGTCAACGTCTACCTGAACGACGAGGACGTGCGCGTGCTCAACGGCCTCGAGACCGCGGTCGGCGAGTCCGACACCGTGGTCATCCTCCCGGCGATGGCCGGCGGCTCAGAGCACTTCCGCTCGTAAGCGCCCGCGGCGCTTACTCGGAGGTGCTGCCCGAAGTGCCTTCGCGCCTGCGGCGCCAGAGTGCGAAGAACACTCCCAGCGCCGCCACGGCCGCGAGCCCGGCGAGCAGCAGCGGGATCCCGCCCTCGCCGGCGACGTCGGAGGCGATCGCCGTCACCGTTTGCGGCTCCGGTGCCGAACCGGAGTCTGCTCCGCCGGCATCGGACGAGCCCGCATTCCTGTCCTCGCCCTGACCCTGCCCACTGCCTGCGCCGCCGTTTCCGCCGCCGGCGCTGGGCTCGGTGCCGGGGCTCGTTTCGCCGCCATCGGACGGCGCGGGGGCCGGTTCCGAGCTGCTGCCCGAATCGTCGCTGCCCGAATCGTCGGATGTTGGGGAGTCGGCGCCGTCGCCGTTGCCGCTCGCGCCCTCGGAGTCGCCGGCCCCGGCGTTGGTCGCCGAGGGCAGGTCGAGGGTGTATTCCTCCTCGGCCGGGCTGGCGCCGGCGCCGGCGGTGACTGCCGCGGCGGCAAGGATGCCGGCGAGGGCCGCGATCGCGGAAAAAGCCGCTCGGCGGCGGCGTGTGACTCGGTGCCTAGACTCTCGGTCCGACCTCATGCGCTGGGGAAGGGTACCCGGCTCTGCGCACGGAAAACCCGTTTCACCAATGCTCAAACTCGGCACGACGCTCGTAGTCGCGCTCGCCTACGCGGCGATCGCGTTCGCCGACGGTGGCTTCTCGACGGAGCTGATCGCCGCCGGCGGGATCGTTATTTGGTGGGTTGTGGGGGTCGGAGTCCTCGCGAGGTGGTGGCGCGGAGGCGAGCCGGTGCCGCGGCTGGCGGTGATCGCGGGGGCGATGCTGGCCGCCCTCAGTGTGTGGACGGCGTTGTCGATGTTGTGGGCGGGCGACGCCGGCCGCGCGTTCACCGAGGCGGTTCGGATCTCGGCCTACCTGGGGCTGTTTGCGCTGGTCGTGCTCGCGGCGAGAACGGCCGGGCCGCGCCCGGTGTTGGCCGGTCTGGCGCTCGGTCTGGCTGCGGTCGCCATGGCATCGCTCGCCACGCGGCTGTTCCCGGGGGCTTTCGGCACCGACGACCCTGCGATCTACGCCGCCCTCCCCTCGGACCAGGGCCGGCTCAGCTTCCCGATCGGCTACTGGAACGGCCTTGGTGCCTGCATGGGCGCTCTGATCGTCCTGCTCGCCTGGCTCGCGGCGGTGGCTAGAACGGTCCCCCTCCGGGCGCTGGCGAGCGCCTTCATACCGGTGCCGGTGCTGGTCATCTACTTCGCATCGTCCCGGGGCGGCTACGCGGCGGCGGCGATCGGCGTCCTCGTTCTGGTCCTGCTCGGTCCGCGCCGGCGCTCGCGCGTGCTGGGCAGCGCCTTGCTCGGCGTGATCGGCGGTGGGGCACTCGCGTGGCTAGCGTCCGGGCAGCCCGACCTTGTGGACGGCCTGAACACCGAAAGCGCCCAGGATGCGGGGCTGTGGCTGGCTGCGGCGCTGGTGGGTGTGGCGATCGCGATTGCGATCGCGTGGTCGGTCGTCGAGCCGCGCCTCGACGCGATCCGCATGCGACGCCCGAGCGCGCGGGTGATCATCGCCATTGCCGCGGTCGCGGTCGTCGCGGTGGCCGTGGTGGTCAACCCGATCGAGCGGGTGGAGGAATTCACCGAAAAGCCCGCGGCGGTCGAGCCCGGCGAGGCGAACGCCGCCGGCGAGCTGCTACGCGGCAGCGGCAGCGGCCGCTACCAGTACTGGGAGGCGGCGGCGGACGCGTTTTCGAGCGACCCGCTCACCGGGATCGGCGGTGGCAACTACGAGCTGTGGTGGAACGCGAACGGCGGCCTCGAGCGCACGATCAGCAACGCCCACTCGCTCTACATCGAGACGCTTGCGGAGCTCGGTGTGGTCGGCTTCCTGCTCCTGCTCGCGTTCGTGGCCGTGCTCGTGGTTGCCGTCTATCGCGGGTTGCGCGACAGCATCAGCGCCGAGGCGTGCGCCGCCTCGGCGCTCGTCGCCGCCGGGTTGCTCTCGGCTGCGCTCGACTGGACGTGGGAGCTGTCGGCCGTGTTCGTGCTCGTCATCGCCGGGGCCGCGATCCTCACCACCGACCAGGGCGAGCACGTTCGTGCTGTCGGCGAGCGCCAGACCCGAGAGCAGACATCGGCGGTCCAACGCGGCGACGGGTTCGCACTCGGCGTGGCGACGATGGCAATCGCTTGGGCGAGCATTTGGGCGTCGGCGGTGTTGTTGTTGACGGAGGTGAAACTGGACGACAGCAGAGAGGCAGCCGGCCGAGGCGACTATGACGCTGCCGTCCAGGATGCGCTCGATGCGGGAGCCGTCCAGCCGTGGTCGCCGGGGCCGCCGCTGCAGGAGGCGCAGGTGGAGCTGCTGCGCGGTGACATCGAACGGGCACGGGCGGCCGCCCGCGAAGCGGTCGACCTGGCGCCCGACGACTGGCGCTCGTGGCTGGTGGCCGCACGGATCGAGGCCGCGGCCGGCGATGCCGCCTCCTATGAAGCGACCTTTGGGCGCGCGAGCGAGCTTGCGCCGGTGCCACTGCCCCCGGCGGAGGTGGTGCAGCAGTGAGAATGCCGCGCTTCATCGCCCGGCTCGTTTCCGGGTATCCTCGCCCGGGCGAGGGTCTGCAGGGCATGAGTGAGCATGGCGTTTCCCCAACCGGACCTCTGACCGGCGTCTCTGGGCGCGCGGCGGACACCGCGCTCGATCTGCGTGGCGCACCGCCCGACCCCGACTCGGCTCCGGTTGCGAGGCCGAGCACGCAACGCTGGTGGCGAGACACCCGCCGCCGCCGCATGCTCGCAGCCGCCGACTTCATCGCCGCGGCGATTGCGACAGTCCTCGCGGTTCCGGCGCTGGCTTCCGTCACTTGGGCGCTCTTCTTTCTGCCGCTGTGGGTGGTGGTGGCGAAGCTGCTGGGTCTTTACGACCGCGACCAGCGGGCGATCCGCCATCTGACCATCGACGAGCTCGGCCCGATCGCCGCATGGGCGGCGATCTGCGCCGCGGGCCTCGGCCTGCTGGCGGAGGTGACGCCGATCGACGAGATGAGCCTGGGAGACCTCGCGTGGACATGGGCGATCGCGACGGTGGCGGCGTTCAGCCTGCGTGCACTGGCCCGCGCCATGTGGCGGCGCACTACGCCCCCTGAGGTGACCGCGGTGCTTGGTGACGGTGAGCTGGCGTGGGCGGCGAGACGCAAGCTCGAGCTCTTTCACGACATGCATCTTCAGATCGCCACCGACCTGGCGGTCGCGGACGCCGCGCCCGCGGAGCTGGGGGAGGAGGAGCTGCGCGAGCTGGCCGGGCACGTCGACCGGGTGATCGTGGCTTCGGAACGGATCGACCCCGAATGGATCGGGACGCTGAACGGCATCTGTCGCGCCGAGCAGGTGAAGCTGAGCGTTGTCTCGCCGCTGCGCGGTCGCGCCGGCGCCGCCCCGCTGCTCTCGGAGGTCGCCGATCTGCCGGTGCTCGAGTACGACACCCGTGACGTCTCCCGCTCGACCACGCTGCTGAAGCGCGGCTTCGACGTCGCGGTGTCTTCGCTGATGCTGGTCCTGCTGCTGCCGTTCCTCCCGCTCATCGCCCTGGCGATCCGCCTTGACAGCAAGGGGCCGGTGTTCTTCCGTCAGCTTCGCGCCGGGCTCCAGGGGCGCCCGTTCAGGATCTTCAAGTTCCGCACCATGTACGAGGATGCCGAGGACGAGCTGGACAACCTGGTCGCCCTCGACGAGTTGCCCGACCCGATGTTCAAGCTCCGCCGCGACCCGCGGGTGACCCGTGTCGGCCGCCTCCTGCGCCGGTTCAGCATCGACGAGCTCCCGCAGCTCATCAACGTGCTCCGGGGCGAGATGAGCATCGTCGGACCGCGGCCCGAGTGGATGGGGCTCGTGGAGCGCTACCGGCCCGAGCATCGATTCCGGCTCGCGGTCAAGCCCGGGATGACCGGCCCGATGCAGGTTTTCGGACGCGGGGCGCTGAATTTCCAGGAGCGGCTTGCGGTCGAGCTCGACTACGTCGAGAACCTCTCCCTCTCTCGTGACCTGCGGATCCTCGCCCAGACGATCCCCGCGATTCTCCGCGGCACCGGCGCCTATTAGCACCGCCCACGCAAGCGGGCAGGGGAAGCTGAGATGAACGACGCGACGGTGATCGTCCCCACCGCGCGTGGCGGCGAGCCGCTGCGACGGCTGCTCGATTCGCTTCGCCCGGAGCCGCCGGCGCAGACGATCGTGGTCGACAACGCATCCGGCGATCCGGGTCTGGCGGGTGATGGAGAGTCTGGGCTGGGTGGGGGAGGGGTTTCCCGGCCTCGAGGTGCTGCGAATGGAGCGCAACGCCGGCTTCTCGCGAGCTGTCAACGCCGCCGCTCGGCTGGCGACGGGAGACGTGCTGGTGCTGGTCAACGACGATTGCGTCTGCGACCCGGGCTTCGTCGAGGCGCTGGCCGGGCGCATCGATCGCGATGCGGACGTCGCAATGGTCGCCGGGGTGTTGCGCGAGGCTCGGGACCCCTCGCTGATCGACGCGGCGGGCATCGACATCGACCAAACCCTGCTCGCCTACGACTATCTGAACGGCAGGCCCGCAGGGATGCTCGACGACGGCGTGCCCGACCCTCTCGGCCCCACCGGCGGCGCCGCCGCCTACGACCGCGAGGCGTTTCTGGCGATTGGCGGCTTCGACGAAGCGATGTTCGCCTTCTGGGAGGACGTCGACCTGGCGCTTCGAATGCGCCTGGAGGGCCACCGCTGCGCGCTCGCGACCGACGCCCAGGCCACGCACGAGCACTCCGGCACGATCGGATCTGGCTCGGCCGAGAAGAACTACCTGATGGGCTTCGGCCGCGGCTACCTGCTGCGCAAGTACGGGGCGCTGACGTTTCGCAGGGCGCTCGGGGTGCTGCTGCGGGACGGGGTGATTCTCGTGGGGCAGCTGGTTTCGGATCGGAACGCGGCAGGGGTGCGGGGGCGTTTACGAGGCTGGGTAGGGGGGAGGCGCACATTCGAATTCCCGGCTGCGCTGATCGAATCCTTCAACCCGCCGACCCTGTCGTACACCTTCCGCCGCCGGGTAGCCAGACGGTCCCGGTTGAGCGAAAAACAGCACCGACAGAGGGGGTCCCATACGAAACGTCCATATATGGGACGGAACGTCAGGGACCCCCGCCCGTCTCGCGCCCTAGCCATCTTCCACGTCGCCGAGATGGGCGGCCCCGCCCGCTCGCTCGAGGACCGATTGCGCTGGCTGGCCGAGGGCAGCGAGCTCCACGTCATCGTCCCCGGCGACGGGCCCACCGCCGAGCTCTACCGCCCCTTCGCCGAGGTCCGCACCCTCGACTACGCGGCGCTCACCCTGCCTCGCAGCCCCGTGGAGCTACAGGCGGTGGCGAGCCGATTGCGCCGTGATGTTGCTGCTTTCGATGCGCGTATCCGCGATCTCCGCCCGGACGTCGTCGTCGTCGCCACCGCCCTCCTTCCCGCTGCACAGATTGCGGCCCGAAAGCACGGCGTTCCGGTTCTCCTCGAGGCCTCGGAGCTGCTGACGACCGGCCGCGCCCTGCCGCGCCGGCTCGCGGGCCGCGCGCTGGTCCGCTCCGCTGCCACCCGAGCCGACCTGGTCTTCGCGTGCTCGAACACCGTTGCGGGCGAATACGCCGGCGCCGGGGTCCCGGTGATCACCTCCTACCCGCCGATCGAGGATGCGTACGGCTCCGGTGACGGCAAGGTGTTCCGCAAGCGCCACGAGATCCCAAAGGGCGCGCCGCTGATCCTCGCCGCCGGCAGCATCACCGAGCGGCGCGGCCAGGGCGATCTGATCGAGGCGATGAAGTCCGTGGCTGGCGACGCCGTGTGCGTGATCGCCGGGGAGCCGTTTCCGCGCCGCCCCGACCTCGAGTTTCACCGCAGGCTGCAGGAGCTTGAGCGCGCCTCGAACGGCGCCGTGCGCCTGATCGGCTACCAGCCGAACCTCGCCGACGCCTATGCGGGGGCCGACGTCGTCGTCAACCCCCGCCGCGATCCCGAGGCATTCGGCCGCGTCCACTGCGAGGCGCTCGTCGCCGGCTGCCCGGTCGTGGTCGCGAGGACGGGGGCGGTAGCCGAGGTGCTGCGCGACGGCGAGACTGCGCTGCTGGTCCCACCCGGTGAGCCGGCCGCCCTGGCCGAGGCCGTGTCCACGCTGCTGGGCGATCGAGAGCTTGGACGCCGCCTCGCCGAGCGCGGCCGTGAGGACGTCCTGCGCCGATTCAGTACAGCGGCCGCTCGCGAGCGCTTCGCCTCCGGGCTCGAGCGGGTTACAGCGCCTCCGCCACCCGCGGGGCGCGGCGGTTGAAGAACCACAGCCCGAACACGGGTATCGCCGCCAGCAACACCAGCGGGATGATGACTGCGATCGAGCTCCCGGCGGCCTCGACCGCATTCTCCAAGTTCGGGTCGGTGATCCACACCGCGGTTTGCTCGAAGAGGGGTGTCAGAGGGTTTGCGATCACGACAAAGCGCAGGGGTCCGTCGGGCACCTCGCTGATCGGATACAGAACCGGGATCGCGTACAGCAGCGCTCGAACCGCGACGCCCCAGATGTGCTCCAGGTCGCGCAGGTGGACGTACAGCGACGAGAGAATCAGCGACACCCCTGCGGTGAAATAGATCAGCACCGCCACGATCACGGGCATCAGCACCCACGTCGCGAGCGGATCGACGCCGAGCACCAGCATCACCACGAGAGCGACGACGAGGTCGAGGACGAGCGTGATCGACGACGTGAGGACCACGGCAAGCGGGATCACGATCCGGGGGAACTGGGTCTTCCGGACCATGTTCTCCTGATCCACCACCGAGCGCACGGCCGCCGTAGTCGCCTCGGCGAAGAACTCGAACAGCATCAGGTTGACGAACAGGAAGACGGCGTAGTTCTCGACCACGTCGCCAAACCGGAATACCTCCGTGAAGACGACATAGAGAATCGCGAACAGCAACAGCGGCCGGATCAGCGTCCACAGGTAGCCGAGCACCGAGCCGACGTAGCGCAGCTTCAGGTCGTAGATCGCATTCAGCCACAGGAGGTCCAGAAAGCGGCGGAAGCCGCCACCGAATGCGGAGGGACCGCGAATCTGCTGAAGCTCGCCCGGGTCGGCGGTGGCGATCGTGTTCATTGGACGGCCGGGCTGACGCCCTCGCGCTCCACGTCGATCTCGTGCTCCAGCGACAGCAGCCCCTCATAGTCCTGTCGCTGACCGGTGACGAACACCGACAGGCTGCGAGGGTTCGAGACCGTCAGCGTTCCCCGGGTGGCCGGGTCGGTGACCACGAGCGTGCAGGTGAGCGTGTATTCGCCGGCAGCGAGCCGGTTCTCGATCCGCGCCCGCACGCGCAGCCGCTCGCCGGCGGTGAGCACGGCTCCGTCGGCGATCCATCGCGACCCGGCGCCCACCACCCGCGTGCCGGTGTCGTTGTACAGCTCGATGTGGACCCACGCCTGCTCCAGCGGGTCACGAACCTCGATCGTCGCCTCCGCCTCGAGGCTCTCGGCGTCGCCGAACGAGGACCGGCTGCGCCCCGTCTCGTCCTCCAGTCGCAGCTCGACCACCTCGGCCGGCAGCCGGCCCGCGGCCTTTCCGGAATCCGGCTCTGCAGCCGACGACCACAGGTTCCCACCGCTCGCCCTCCCGGCGTCGAGGTATCCGCTGGTCACCTTCACCGGCTCGCCGATCCGCTCCACCCGGCCGAGGTTCAGCAGCATCGCCCGGTCGCAGAAGCGCTCCACGAGCGGCATCGCGTGCGTGACGAACACGATCGTCCTTCCCTCACGGTGCAGCCGCAGCAGCGAGTCGATGCACTTGTCCTGGAACGCCGCATCGCCGACCGCGAGCACCTCGTCGATCAGCAGCACGTCGGACTCGACCTGGAGCATCACCGCAAAGGCCAGCCTCACCTGCATCCCGCTCGAGTAGTTCTTCAGCTGCAGCTCGCCGAACTCGCGCAGGCCGGCGTAGTCCATCACCTCGTCGAAGTGATCTCGCGCCTCTTTCGGCGTCAGGCCGAGCATGACTCCGTTCAGGAGCACGTTGTCGTGTGCGGTCAGCTCGGGGTTGAAGCCGACTCCCAGCTCGATGAAAGGCGTCAGACGCCCGGCCACCCGGATCTGGCCGCTGTCGGCGCGGTAGATGCTCGCCAGTAACTTCAGCAACGTGCTCTTCCCCGAGCCGTTGACGCCGACGATGCCGAAGAACTCGCCTCGCTCGACGTCGAAAGAGACGTCGTCGAGCACGTGCAGCTCGTTGTACCGGCCGGCGCTCAGGGGGTGCAGGACCCGCTCTTTGAGCCTGTGCACCCGCTCCGTCGGGATCCGGAAAGTCTTGTGCAGCTCACGAACCTCGATCGCGAGCGGGTGGCCGGTCATTGATCGAACAGGATAGAAAGCAACGCATCATCGAGCCGCTGCAGCCGCGCCCCACACTTCCCCCCGACACGCTTGCCTGGGCGCGCCGCACGCGCCGCCACCCGAGGCCGACGCAGCCCGACTATCTGATCCTGCGCCGCCTTGCACAGCATCTTGCGGTCAGCCTGGGCCGCCTCGACGGGCCGCTTGACGTGCTCGACGTGTTCTGCGGGACGAAGCCATACGCCGATCTGCTCCCGGCCGGATCTCGGCTCACCGGCTTCGATGTCGACAACCACTACGGCCACGCCGACGTCACGAGCGACGAGTTCCTGCCTTTCGCCGACGCCTCATTCGACGCGGTGCTGTTCACCGAGGGCTTCTTCTACCTGCCCGACCCGGGCTCGGCGGCCTCGGAGCTGCGGCGCGTGCTGCGACCGGGTGGGACCCTGGTTCTGACTCTGCCGCTGGTGTGGGAGTACAACCGCGACCAGCTCGAGCATCGCTTCACCGGCCCGGAGCTGGCGGCGCTGTTCGCACCCGAGTGGGAGGCGGTGGAGGTCGAGGAGGTCGGCGGGTACGCGGTGGCGTGGGCGACGCTGACCGGGCGCATCCTGCGAGCAATGGAGGAGCTGATGTCCCATCGCGGCGGCATCTGGGGCCTTGCCCGCTACGCGTTTCTGCCCCTGTACCTCGTCCTCAACGGCCTCGCCGTGGTCCTCGACCGCTTCGAGCGCCGCCTGTGGCGGCCGTCGCCCTACCAGCTCCCCGATCACCTGCTGCTCACCGCGCGCCGTCCGGAGGGCTAGGTGGAAACCATCTCGTTACCCGGCGGTCGGCCGCGCGTGGCGATCATCGCCGAGCCCGGGGAGCTGGACGCCGATCGAAGAGTCTGGGGCTCTCACGACCGCTCGCTGCCGCCACAGGGCCGCGAGGCGCTCGACTGGCTGACCCTGTGCCGCTTCCAGAGGCGGAATATCGACCTCGTGCACGGGTCGCCGCCGTCGGACCTGCTGCAGCAGGCGGAGTGCGTGATAGTCGCTCGCCACCCGGCGTCGATCGGCCCCGACGACGTTGCGGCCTTGGAGGCGGCACTGACCAGCCGGCCGATCGTGGTGATCGCACGCGCCGCTCCCTCGGGCCATCCTCTGCAGCGGTTGTCCGGCGCGGTCGCCGAGGAGGTGCGGAGCATCGAGGGTGCGCCTCGGTGGGTGGGCCCCGGCCCCGCACGCGAATGGAGCTCGCGGCTGCGGCTCTCGGGCGACGCACTGCGGATCGGCGACGGTTGCGTGCCCTGGGCGTTTGCCGGCGAGGCGCCACTGGTGGTAGTGCGCGAGGTCGGCCCGGGGACGATCGTCACCCTCGCCGCCGATCCGAGCGAAATCCGCGACTCCGAGTCCTCGGGCACGGGACTGCTCGCGTGGCTGCTTCGACACGCGCTGCCGGATGCCGGCACGCTCGACCTCGAGGGGTCGCTGGTGCTGCGGATGGACGATCCGGGCAGCGCCGCGAACGTGCACCTGCGCGGATGGGCGCATCGGGAGCTGGGAGAGGCCGAGTGGAGGGAGGTCACAACGGCGCTGAAGGCACGGGACGCTCGGATGTCGGCGTGCTACGTGCCGGGGTGGATCGACGACGGGGATGGCGAGAGGGGGGAGCTTCGGGTTGGGGGGGAGGTGGTGGAGCGGGTGCCGGGGGGCGTGCACCCGGCGCCACTGGTCACATACCGAAGCCGGGATGGGGAACTTCACGACTACGTGGCCGAGGCGAAGGGACTGATTGCACTAAAAGAGGGAGGAGCGGGCGGGGTCGAGCAGCACGGGTTCACGCACGTGCGGCCGCCGTACTCCGAGTGGGCCGCGGCGCCCGACCGCTACGGAAACGTGGCCTGGTACCGAGAATTCGAGCGCTTCGAGGAGGCTGGGGAGCTCAGTTGCGACTTATTGCCGGATAGCGGCAATAACTCGCAAGACGCCGATCCGATCTCCCTCGGTGCAAACGTCCTTCAGCAGCATTTCGAAGCGCGCCCGTGCACCCTCACCTTCCCCGGCCAGGCCGGCTCCGACCGAGCCACCGAACTCGCCCTCGACGCCGGCTTCGACCTCGTCGCCACCGAGACCCTCGCGATCCGCCACCACGACCGCTTCTGCTGGAGCGCCCACGTCACCAGCCCCGGCCTCGAATTCCCCGACCCGCACCTGCTCGAGACCGGGCTCCCGGTCGTCGCCACCCTTCACGACCGCGACATCGTCCTCAACGGAGTCGAGTGGCTCGGGCGCTGGCTCGACGAGTGGGTGGCGGCGGGCGCGCGGCGGGTGATCGACTTCGGCGAGCTCGCTCGGCTACTCGCGGGGTAGCGCGCCGCCGATCTCCGCGCGGGCGGCGGGCGAGTTGATCCATTCCCACGTCTCGGCGAGACCCTGGCGAAGCGAGTGCGTCGGCTCCCATCCGCTGCCTTCGGTGAACCGGCTGCGGTCGAGGTGGGTGTCGTGGACGTCGACCGGCCTCCCGGCTCGCTGCACGACTCGCGGCTCGCGTCCCGAGACCTCCGCGAGCGTGTCCATCACCTCCTGCAGCGAGGTGGACCTGCCGGCGCCGATGTTGTAGGTCCCGGGGTCGACGTCCATCGCCGCCACGGCCGCCGATGCGGCATCGGCGGCGTACAGGAAGTCCCGGCCCACCGTGCCGTCGCCGATCAGGACCAGGAACTCCTCGCGGGCCAGCGCCTCGCACCAGGCGGCGATCACTCCCTGATCCCCGCGCACCCTTCCACCGGGCCCGTACACGTTCGAGTAGCGCAGGACCACGGTTTCGAGGCCGTGGACGCGACCGTAGAAGGATGCGTAGGACTCGATCGCGAGAGCGTTCACACCATGGGCAGAGATCGGCAGCGCCTCGTGGCTCTCGGGCGTCGGCCCGCTGTCGACCCGCCCGTAGACGGTGCCGCCCGATGACGCCAGCACCACTCGCCGCACCCCGACGCGATGCGCGCTGTCGAGGACCGTGAGCGCCGGCAGCAACGCGTTCGTCGCCGCGGCAACCGGGTCGCGAGCCGAGAGCGCCGGGGTGCTGTTGCCGGCGAAGCAGAAGACGACATCAGCGACGGCGTCGCCGCCGAGCATCGCGTCCAGGCCCCTCCCCGGCGGAATCTCGCCCTCGACGAGATCGATCTCGAGGCCCGAGGCCCGGCGCTCGCGCAGCCAGTGGCTGAACGAGCGGCTGTACACGCTGACCGAATGGCCCGCGGCGGCGAGTTGGGCCGCGGTGTGCCCACCCAGCAAGCCCCCGCCGACTACCGCGCAGCGCTGTCCCATGCCTCCAGCTTAGAACCGACTCGCCCATAGACTTGAACGCTTGATGGCGCGGGGAGACTCTTCCGGGGACGCGCTCGAGCGCCTCAGCCTCGACGAGGTCGGGTCGGGCTCGCTGATCGCGAGCGAGCACCTGCACCGCTACGAGCTCGCGGCGTCGCTGTGCGACGGGCTTCGAGTCGCCGACGTCTGCTGCGGCAGCGGCTATGGATCCGAGCTGATGCTGGCCGCGGGCGCGCTCGGCGTCACCGGCGTCGACAACCAGGGCGACGTGATCGACCGGGCGAGGGCGGCGCTCGGGTCGCGGCCGGGACTGGAGCTCGAGGTCGCGGATGCGGTCGAGTTCCTGGAACGCGACCACACCGGCACCTACGACGCGATCGTCATGTTCGAGGGGCTCGAGCACATCGCGGATCCCGACCGGGCGCTCGCCGCGCTGCGGCGCCACGCCGATTCGGGGCTCAAGGTGATCGTCTCGATCCCGAACAGCCGCGCGCTCGCCGAGGAGAACCCGCACCACCTCACCGACTTCGGCTACGAGGACGGGCTGGCGGCGCTTCGGCGGCTGGGCGAGGAGGTCTTGGTCCTCTATCAATTCGCCGCCGAGGGATCGTTGATCAGGGCCGACCCGCCCGGCGAGCTGGAGGGGGAGTTCGTGCTCCCTGAGCACGGCGACCCTGCCCTCTGCAACCACATGATCGGGCTCGTCGGCTTCGATCAGGAACGCCTGGAGGCGGCCGGGGCGGCCAGGATGCAACTCGAGGTCGCACCGCTTCATCGCGGCTACATGCGCGAGCTCGAGGCGAAGGTCGATCAGCTTTGGCGGCTCTACACCGAGACCCACCGCGAGCTGGAGTCCTTGCGGCACTCGAGAAGCTGGAAGATCACCGCCCCGCTGCGCAGCGCAAGCGAGCGACGGCGCCGGCGCTCAGGCCCTTAGCCTGCGCATGCCGCCAACCACTGCGTTCCGGACCAGCGACACCCCCAGCTTGACGGCGATGCCCGCGTAGACCGCCGCGCTGACGAGCGGGTTTCGCTTCCCCGCGTAGTGCTTGCGGTAGAAGCGAAACATCCCGTAATGGAAGGCGTAGGTCAGCCGCGGCGAGCGGATCTCGCCCGCGGTGCCGCTCTTCACGTGCGCGACCTTCGCGCCGGGCTCGTACCAGCTCAACCAGCCCGCCTGCGCGAACCGGTAGCTGAGGTCCAGGTCCTCCATGTACATCCAGTAGCCCTCGTCGAACAACCCGACCTCGTCAAGAGCTGAGCGCCGGATCAGCATGAACGCTCCGTTCACGGCGTCTACCGCCCCCGCCTCGGTTTCGCCCAGCCCGGGAGCCCGGTACTGGGCCAGCCGCGACCCGGCCCGATCCGCCCGCCCGAGCCCGGTGAAGTGGGCGAGCGCCCCCAGCGGCGTCGGAAACGAGCGCTTCGCCGCGTGGTCGAACGTTCCGTCGGGTTGCTCCAGCCGCGGCCCGCTGACCCCGACCTCGGGCCGCGAATCCATCAGCTCGAGCAGACGATCGAGCGCTCCGGCGGTGACTTCCGTGTCCGGGTTCAGGACCAGCGCGTAGGGCGAGTCCCCGGCCCGCAGCCCCATGTTTGTCGCCGCTGCGAATCCGACATTCTCCTCGTTCACGCGCAGCACGACCTCGGGGAACTCCCGCGCGACCATCTCTGCCGTGCCGTCGCCCGACGCGTTGTCGATCACCCGCACGGTCATGCCTCCCCGGGGCGGAAACTCGCGCAGCGACAGCAGGCAACGCCGCAACAGCGACTCGCACCGGTAGGAGACGATCACCACCTCCAGCTTGCCCGGCCGGGAGGCTGAATTAGCTGCACCCACTAGCTTTCCCACCCGGTGATGATGAGCGATTTACGCGTCGCACTGGTTTCGCGCGAGGTCTACCCGTTCGAGGGCGGGGGGATCAGCTACTACGTCAACTCGACCGCGCGGGCGCTCGCGGACGTGGCGGAGGTGACGATCGTGACCACGGGAGCGCACGAGGCCGAGCACTCCCGCTTGAGCGCGGCCGGCGATCAGCGCCTGCCCCCCGGCGTGAATTTCGAGTTCGTGCCGCCGCCGCACCCGGACGAGTCCGGCAGCTACTACGGGTTCTTCCACCACTACAGCGCCCGCGTGCTCGAGACGCTCGCCCGCGTCTATCCGGACGGCGGGCCCGACCTGGTCGAGTTCGGCGACTACCACGGCGAGGGCGCGGTCACGGTCCAGGCCCGGCACACGCTCGATCCGCGGCTGCGCAACACCACGGTCTGCGTGCACACGCACACCAGCTCGGAGATGTGCCAGGTCCTCGACGGGCGCATGAACCCGGACTTCCGCTACCGGGCGATGTTCGAGCTGGAGCGCTATGCGCTGCGCTACGCCGATCACGTGATCTGGCCGGGCGGCAGCGTGCTCGAGACCTACCGCCGCTACTACGGGGAATCCGGCATCGCGGCACCCGTGCAGATCCGCAACGCCTTTCTCGGTCCCGACGATGACCCTCCCCCGGGCGGCGCCGACGATCGAGCGGATGGGCCGCTTCGAATCCTCTACATGGGCCGCCTGGAGAGGCGAAAGGGCATCTACAACCTGTTGCGCGCGCTGGTCGAGCTCGAGCGCGACGATTGGGCGCTGACGATCCTCGGGGGGGACACCGAGACCGGCCCCCTGGGAAGCTCGGTGCGCGGGCTGCTGGAGCTGACCGCGGCGGGCGACGAGCGCGTCCGCTTCGTCGACGCGGTGCCTCGCGACCGGCTCCCGGCGCTGATCGACGAGCACGACGTCTGCGCCGTGCCCTCCCTGTGGGAGTGCTGGCCCAACGTCGCGCTTGAGGCCCTGCACAGGGGGCGGCCGCTGCTTGCAACTCCCGTCGGGGGCATGACCGAGATCGTGCAGTCCGGCCGCTCCGGGTGGCTCGCGGGCGGAACCGACCACGCCTCCCTCGCCGGCGTCGTCGAGCGGCTTCTGGACTCGCGCGAGCAGGTCGCGGAGCTGACCGGCGATGCCCCGCGCGCGGTCCTTGCCGAGCTGACCGACGCCGAGCTGATCCGCAAGCGCTTTGCCGAGCTAGCCGGGGAGTCCCGCAGGCGGCGAGTCGCGGTGGGCGCGGTCGACGGTGCACCGAAGCGATCAAAGCCGCTGGTCTCCGTCGTGATCACCTACTTCGAGCTCGACGAATACGTCGAGGAGGCGGTGGCCTCTATCTGCGCGCAGACATATCCGGAGCTGGAGGTGGTGGTCGTCAACGACGGCTCGTTCCGTGAGCAGGACACGGTCCTCGAGCGGATCGCGGAGCGATATCCGGTCACCGTCGTGGCCCAGCCGAACTCGGGGCTCCCGCAGGCCCGTAATTTCGGCATCGCGCTCACCCGGGGCGATTACGTGCTCCCGTTCGACGCCGACGACGTCGCCGAGCCGGAGCTGGTCGAGCGCTGCGTCGAGGCGCTCGAGGCCGATCCCGAGGCGGTCTACGTCACCCCGTGGTCGAACTACATGCTCGAGAGCGGGAAGCTGGTGGTCGACGCCGGCTACCAGCCGCTCGGGAATCGCAGCGCTCTGGTGCGAGAGCAGAACGTCGCCGGCAGCGCCGTCTCGCTGTTCCGCCGCGAGCTCTTCGAGCGCGGTTTCGAGTACGACCCCGAGTTCCCCAGCTACGAGGATTGGTACCTGTTCCGCCAGCTCCACGACGCCGGCCTCTACGGGCACGCGCTTCCGCAGCGGTTGTACCGCTACCGGATCCGCTCCAAGTCGATGCTGCGCGCAATCGGCGACCCCGACAACGAGCGCATCCGCGAAGAGATGGACGCCCGGGTCGCGGAGCGAGCAATGGACTGGATCGCCGGCTCCGGCGAGAGTTAGTGCACTAGCGCCCGAGTCGAAGCCGGATTCGCTCCCGCACCGAGCGCAGCCACGGGCCGATCGGCTGCCAGACGGGTTTCAGCACTCGTAGAGGCGCGGTGATCCGGTAGCTGAAGCTGTTCTCCACCTTCGCGGCTCGCGCCTCCGCCTTGTGCAGCCTCACCATCACCGAGGCGGCCGCAGCATCGCGCTTGCCGAGCTGCTCTCGGGCCAGCGCGGCGTTCGCCCGGCGCAGCTCGGCGTTCGCGCGCTCGAGCCGCTCGACACGCCGCTCGAGCTCCTCCACCGCATCGTCAGCCGGGTCGCTGGCCGTGCTCAGCGTCTGGCCCTCCACGGCGTGAAGGTTAGGGACTTCCAGGCCGCCCAATAACGTTTCGCCCGATGGCCCCGGCAAACGTGCTCGTCACTTCATCTGACCGGATCGGCGACGAGATGGCAGGCCCGGCGATTCGCGCCTTTGAGATCGCCACGGCTCTCGCCCCCGATCACGCCGTCACCCTCGCTGCTCCGCGCGGAAGCTCGCTCCCGGAGGGATCGACGTTGGAGCTCGCCGAGGTGAACCCCGGGACGCCCGCGTTCGCGGAGCTCGCGAGCCGCCACGACGTGCTCATCGCCCAGTACCTGCCGGGGTCCGTGCTCGCGAAGCTGATCGGGACACCGCTGCGGCTCGTACTAGATCTGTATGACCCGCGCGCACTCGAGGTGCTCGAGCGCCATGGCGAGCTTGCGCCGACGGAGCTCGACCGGCAGGCGGGCGCCGAGGCGGCCGATCAGCTCGCGTATCTCGCCGCCGCCGACTTCGCGATCTGCGCCAGCGAGCGCCAGCGCGACCTCTGGGTGGGATCGCTGATGGGCGCCGGGCTGATCGAGCCGGGCCGCTACGACCGGGATCCGGGCTATCGCTCCTTCCTGGACGTGGTCCCGTTCGGCGTCCCCGACGATCCGCCGCAGCACACCGAGCAGGTGCTGAAGGGGGTGTGGCCCGGGATCGCGGCGAGCGATCGGCTGATCGTCTGGGGCGGGGGAGTGTGGGACTGGCTCGATCCACTCTGCGCCGTCGAGGCCGTCGAGCTGGCCTCGGAGCGGATCGACGGCTTGAAGCTGTTCTTCCTCGGCACGGGGAGGCCGCCGCAGGGGGAGCAGACCACGTTTCCGGCGATGACGGCGAGCGCCGAGCTGGAGCGCCGCGTGTCCGATCGCGGTCTCGAGGACAGCCGGGTGTTTCTGAACCGGGAGTGGATCCCGTACCGCGCCCGCGCCAACTACCTGCTCGAAGCCGACCTCGGGATCAGCGCCCACCTCGATCATCTAGAGGCGCGGTACGCGTTCCGGACCCGGGTGCTCGACTACCTCTGGGCGGGCCTGCCGGTGGTGGCCACGGAAGGCGACGTGCTCTCCGACCTGATCGAGGCGGAGTCGCTGGGCCGGACCGCGCCGGCCGGGGACGCCGGCGCTCTGGCGGAGGCGATCGTTGCGCTGCTCTCCGATCCGTCCGAGCACGAGGCGACGAGACGGCGGATCGGCGAGCTGACGCCGAGCATGCGCTGGTCGCAGGTGGTGGATCCGCTGCGGCGCTTCATCGATGCGCCGCCCAGCCCGCGCACACCGGAGGCGCTGCGACGGGCCCGGCAGCTCACGCGTCGCGCTCGCCGGCTGCGGCGGCGGTTGATCGTCCGTCAGGACGGTCTCGGCGGCACAGCACGGGAGGCGAGCCGCCAGCTCCGCCGGCGGTCCGGCCGGGAGTAGGCCGCCAGCTCGCTGCGATCCTTTGCGCCCGTGAGTGCCTCCAAGCAGATCAGCCGGATCCCGATCGCCCTCGCGATCCTCGTCCTGGCCGCGATCGCCCTTCGCATCGTCATGTCGGCGATGTATCAGCCGGCGATCCTCAATCTCGCGGACTCATACGTCTACCTCGACATGGCCGCGAACGATCTCTTCACCGACCCCACTCGGGCGGTCGGATACTCGATCTTCCTCCGCGGCCTGCACGGGATCTGGGCGGACATCGACTTCGCGATCTTTCTCCAGCACCTGTTCGGGATCGCCACAGGGGTGTTGCTCTACGCGACGGTACGCCGGATCGGCGCACCGGCCTGGGCGGCGCTGGTTGCGGCCGCCTCCGTGCTGCTGTCGCTTGACCAGGTCTTTCTCGAGCACGCGCTGATGCCCGAGACCGTGTTCACGCTCACGCTCGCCGGCGTCCTTTACGTGAGCGTGCGCGCGCTCGACGAGCCGAAGCCGCTTTTCCGGCGCCTGACGACCAGGGCGGCGTGGGTGCTCGCCGCCGGCGCCCTGCTCGGGCTCAGCGCCTGGCTGCGCCCCGTGACGGTGCCGCTCGCTCCCTTCCTCGCGCTGTGGTTCCTGTTCGCCCTCTCGGGTGGCTGGCGCGCGCGGCTCGGTAACGCCGCCCTGTCTGCCTGCGCGGCGGCGGTGGTGGTGTTCGGCTACTTCGCTCTCAACGACTCCTACACGGGCTACTTCGGCTTCTCGCAGTCGTCCGGGTGGGGGCTGTACTCGCGCTCGGCGCCGTTCGCCGACTGCACCCGCTTCGACCCGCCGGCCGGCACCGAGGAGCTGTGCGAGGCGACCCCGGTGGACTCGCGGCCCGGGCCGGACTTCTACGGCTGGGAGGCGGGGTCGCCCGCGCGCCGCCTGTACGGCGAGCAGCCGAACGGGGACGACGAGCTCAATGCCTTCGCGGTCGAGGCGATCACCCACCAGCCGCTCTCCTACGCCGAGGACGTCGGGCGGGATTTCGCCCGCTACTTCGTCAACATCGACGCACCCGATTTCGCGGGGGTGGGATACGAGGTGGTGGAGGTGGACCGCCGCGCCCCAGGCTTCGAGGAGGGGATCCTCGCCGGGATCAACGACTACTACGCCGACGAGCCGCTTGCGATCAAGGGCGGGATCACGACCCTGGGCGATCTCCAGGACGTGCTCAGCGTCCGCGACGATCTGCTGTTCCTCGCGTTGGTGCTCGCGATCGGCGGCGTGGTGCTGGGCCGCGGCAAGGTCCGCGCCGGCGTCGTCCTGCTTCTGGGCGCGAGCCTGCTGGCGATGCTGGTCCCGGTGGCGACGGCGATCTACAGCGCCCGCTACGCGGTCCCGGTCACCGGCCCGCTGGTGGCCGCCGGAGCGATCGGCGCGTGGCTGATCGCAACGCCGCTGCTCGAGGCCTGGCAGGCCCGACGCACCGCTACCCTGATTCCTCCGCCGCGTTCTGGCGAGGAGAACGATGGCCAGTCCTGAAACAACCGTGCAGGCCCCTCTTGAGCCTGCCCGCGACGCCGGTGAGCCGACGATATCGGTCGTGATCCCGTGCCTGAACGAGGCCGACTCGATCGAGATCGTCGTACGCAAGGCCGTGGAGACGATGCGCGCAGCGGGGATCGACGGCGAGGTGGTGGTCGCCGACAACGGCTCCGACCGACGGCTCGCCTGAGCTGGCGGAACGAGCGGGCGCTCGCGTGGTCCACGAGTCGCGCAAGGGATATGGCTCGGCCTACCTGGCCGGCTTCGACGCCGCCCGCGGCAACTACGTGCTGATGGGCGACGCCGACGACACCTACGACTTCACCGAGATCCCGCGCTTCCTCGAGCCGCTCGAGCGACGGCGCCGACATGGTGATCGGCAACCGGATGGCGAACATCCACGCCGGGCGCGATGCCGTGGCTTCACCGCTACGTCGGCAACCCGATCCTCACCGGGCTCCTGAACCTCTTCTTCCGCACCGGCGTCTCCGACGCGCACTGCGGGATGCGCGCCTTCCGCCGCGACCTGCTGCCGGCGCTCGACCTGCGCACGACCGGGATGGAGTTCGCCTCCGAGTGGGTGATCCGGGCCTCGAAGCTGGGCCTCGACATCCGCGAGATCCAGATCGAGTACCACCCGCGCCGGGGCGAGTCGAAGCTGTCCTCGTTCTCCGACGGCTGGCGCCACCTGCGCTTCCTGCTGGTCCACAGCCCGACGTGGCTGTTCGTCGTCCCGGGCGGCGCTGCTGTCGCTCGCGGGCGCTCATCGGCGGCCTGGTCGTCCTCGCCGGCGTGACCTGTTCGGCCGCGAGTGGACCTGCACGCGCTGATCGCCTCCGTCGCTGCTGCTGATCGTCGGCGCCCAGGTGATCCAGTTCGGCCTCTTCGCCCGCACCTACGCGGCCTACTACCTCGGCGAGCACGACCCGCTCTTCGACCGCTGGCGCGCCCGCTTGCGCCTCGAGCACGGGCTGCTCGCTCGGCGGCTGCCGTGCTGGCCGCCGGGCTCGCGATCAGCGCCGTGGTCGCGATCACCTGGTTCGACCGCGGCTTCGGCGAGCTGAGCGAGGAGAAGCTGGCGGTGGCCGGCCTGACGCTGCTCGTGCTCGGGATCCAGATCGTGTTCGGCTCGTTCTTCCTCTCGATTCTGGGGCTGAGGAGGCGGGACAGGGACGAACGGCAGCACTAACAGAGGGGGTCCCGCACGAAGCGTCGCTATATCCGACGGAACGTCAGGGACCCCCTCCCTTACTGCAAACGTGCAACGACGACGATGGTCCCTCCGCGACGCCGGAGACCTGCGGCTAGCTCAGCAAGGATCGCGAGCGGAGCCAGCAACGCCACGGCAGCCGCCGCCAGCAGGTCCCGCGCGTTAAGCCGCGCGTTCCGCTTCACCAGGTTGTAGGCGTAAGCCGGGGTGGAGGTGAGGCGGTCGGCCCAGGACTGCCACATCCCGAACGGGTTGTGCTCGATCAGCAGGTGGTACTCGTCCTCGATCGCGAATCCGTGCTTGGCAAGCAGCCTCGCGAGACCGTCCACGGTGAAGTGATGCCGGTGCCGGGGGACGTCGAGGTGCAGCCAGCGGCCGCCGGCGATCTTGGCCTGGTCGCTGGCGATGTTCGGCACCCCGACGACCAGCACGCCGCCCGGGCGCAACCAGGTTGCGATCCGCTCCAGCGCCGCACCCGGGTCATTCAGATGCTCGAGCACGTGCGAGACGGTGACCGCCTCCAGGCTTCGCGGCGCGACCTCGGCCTCGTCGAGGCCGGCGCGCTGTAGCTCGACCCCTCTCGATGCCGCGGTTCGAACGCCCGCCTCCGACGGCTCGAAGCCGCTCGCCTCGTACCCCGCCTCGAGTGCGGCGACGACGAAGCGCCCCTGACCCGCTCCGGCATCTAGCACCCGGGCCGGCGGCGGGACCGCCCGCCGAAGGATTCGAAGCCGCTGGCGCTCGTAGGCGCGGCGGACGGCTTCGATCAGCGGTGAGAGCCGAGGGGTCTCCGCTTCATACACGCCGACGTCATGCAGGCCGGCCTCGACCTTGCCCGCAGTACTTGCGGTGCCGCAGGTCGAGCATCGAAAGAGGAAATACCGGTTGCGCAACGTGGGCTCCTGCGGTTCGGCCACCAACCACGCATGCAGCTCGCCACCGCACGCCACGCATTGCAAGGGCACGGGCGAGTCCACGAGTTCGCCGTCCGAGCGAGTTTTCCGACTTTGGGTCGCATAGCGACCCATATCCGGAAAAGTCGACTCATCCGTTGCGTCCCTCCCCCTCTCGGTGCTTTCGTCCCTTCGATCAGCTTCGGAGCCCCAATACGCCGGATGCGCGCTCAGCCTCCGCTTCACCGACGCCGGCAGCCTCCGATGCTGCGTCCCCGCCCGCAGCCCCGCGTATTTCGCCAGCTCGTACACCGCCGCGTACGGGATCCACAGCGCGTGTCCCTCGCGCAGCATCCACGCCAGCTCCTCTCGCGCGTAGCGCGCGGCGCGGGAGCGCAGCGCGCTCTCGGCCGCTCCCGAGCCGGGCAGGTACGCGCGATCGGCGGACGCGCCGGAGTCGAAGAAGCGCTTGAACGCGCCCCGGATCGTGTACCGGTGCGAGTGCCGGACAGCCGCCGTCGGCTCGTAGCGAAGCGCGTAGCCCTCGAGCAGCACCTGGGTGGCCCAAACCTGGTCCTCGCTCATCACGACGTCGTCGACGAACGGGTGCCGCTCCCAGTGCTCACGCCGGATCGCCGCGTTCACGTTCGAGAACAGCACCGTCTCCATCGTCAGGCCGTCGGGGCCGTCCGCGCGCTGCAGCCGCGACTCGTCGCCGTAGAGGAAGTCGAGGAAGAAACGCTCCGGGGGCGTCGCGCCGGCATGGGGGAGCTGGCGCCCGTACACACCCGCCGTCCCGTTCTCCTCGGCAAGCGGCCGCGTCAGGTTCCGAAGCCAGTCGCCGTTCTCGGCATGCGCGTCCTGGCTCGTGAACACGAGCACGTCCCCGCGCGCAAGCTCCGCACCGAGGTTGCGCGTCGCGCCGTGGTTGAAGTCGGCGAGAGCGATCTCCTCGACGCGCGCACCGTGAGCGCGGGCGAGCTCTGGGCTGCCGTCCTCCGACGCGGAGTCGACGACCACCACCTCGACCTCGTCGTCGATCCGCTGCGCGTCGATCGCCTCCAGGCAGCGGCGCAGGTCCTCGCCGCCGTTTCGCACCGGAATCACCACCGAGATCATCGGCCGCAAATTTAGGGCCTATCCCGAAGGCCGTTGGTGCCGCAGGCACCCGTACGCTTGCCGCGTGCACCGCCTGGCCGCGATCGTGACCTCGTTTCCCTTCCGGCTATTGGTCACCGTGGGACTCCTGAGCGTGATCGCGCTCACCCTCGACTGGGCCGCCGTCGGCGACGCGCTTGACGATGGCTCGTGGGGCTGGTTCGCGGCGGGTGTCGCTGTGCTCGCCGGGATGCTCGCGATCGGCGCCGTTCGCTGGCACACGCTGCTGCTGGCCGCGGGACTGGAGGTCAGCCTTCGGCAGAGCTTTCGCGCCTACTGGATCGGGGGGTTCGCCAACAACTTCCTCCCCACGGGCTTCGGGGGCGATGCCGCGCGGACCCTGGTGATCGCGCGCAGTGGCCCCGCGCTCGCCCGCACGATCACCGCGGTTTTCGTGGACAGGGCCTCCTCGATCGGCTGCCTGCTCGTCGTCGGGGTGGTCGCGGCACTGCTGTCGAATGAGGTCCCGGCTGACCTCGAGCTGCTGATCGTCGTCGCGGCCGTCGCTGCGGCGGTCGGAGTTGCGGTCGTCCTGGTGGCGCTCCGGACGCGGAGCCCCGGTCGGCTGCTACCGGAGCGCATACGACCATGGGCACGAGAGGTCCGGGAGACGCTGGTCGGCTACGAGCGCGACACGCGCCTGATCGTGATCGTGGTGGCGCTTGGGTTCGCCTTCCAGGCGGTGGCCGTCACCTCCACCTGGATGCTCGCCCGGTCGCTGGAGCTGGATCTCTCCTACGCATTGATCGCCGTCGTGCTCCCGCTCGTCCTCGTCGCCACCCTGTTCCCGATCTCCCTCGCCGGGTTCGGCGTCCGGGAGGGCAGCTTCATCGTCCTGCTCGACACGGTCGGCGTCTCGGCCGCCGACGCGACGGTGCTGTCGCTGTTGACCGTCGTCGCGCTGGCGCTGGCGACCCTGCCGGGCGCCGTCGCCCTGCTCACATCGGGCGAGCGCGCGAGTCTGGCGGAGTCCTAGTGCTCGAGGATCCGCCCGATGAAGCGCTGGGTGCGCTCGTTCTGCGGCGAGCCGAGGACGTCGTCCGGCGGGCCCTGTTCGACGATTACGCCCTCGTCCATGAACACGACCTGATCGCCGACCTCTCGGGCGAAGCCCATCTCGTGGGTGACGACAAGCATCGTCATCCCCTCGCGGACAAGCTCCCTGATCACGTCGAGCACCTCCTTGATCAGCTCCGGGTCGAGCGCGCTCGTCACCTCGTCGAACAGCATCACGTGCGGGTCCATCGCCAGCGCCCGGGCGATCGCGACGCGTTGCTGCTGGCCGCCGGAGAGCCGGTCGGGGTATTCCTCCATCTTGTCCTCTAGGCCCACCCGCACGAGCAGCGCCTTTGCCGTCGAGCGCGCCTCATCGGTCTTGCGCCCGAGAACCTTCTCCTGGGCGAGGGTCACGTTCTCCAACGCGTTCTTGTGCGGGAACAGGTTGAACTCCTGGAACACGATCCCGACGCGGCGGCGAACGAAATCGATCCCATCGTTGCCGGGCCCGGTGATCTCCTCGCCCTCGAGCAAGATCCGGCCCGAATCCGGCGGCGCCAGCAGGTTGACACAGCGAAGCAACGTCGACTTGCCCGAACCACTCGGTCCGATCACACAAGCGACCTCGCCGCGGTCGATGTCCAGGTTGATGCCACGCAGGACCTCGAGGCGCCCGAAGCGCTTGTGCACGTCGACGAGGCGCAGCACCTGTCCGCCGGCGCCGCTTTCCGGGGTTGCCTGGATCTCCGTCGTCATCGCCTAAGTACCGACCATCCCGGTGGGCGTGGGCGCCGGCTCCATGCCCTCGCCTCCGCCGCCACCGCGCTCGGTCTTTTCCTGCTGTCGGGCGATCAGCACGTCGACCAGCCTCGCGAGCGGGATGGTGACGATGAGGAAGAAGATCGCTCCGAGGGTGAGAGCAGATCCGTTGAAGGTGTCCGACTGGACGTCGAAGCCGGCGTCAACAACCTCCGACCCGCCGATGGCGTAGACGAGGGAGGTGTCCTTCGTCAACGCGATGAAGTCGTTGAGCAGGGGCGGGATCACCTTGCGCACCGCCTGCGGGACGATCACGTGGCGCATCGCTTTGCCGTGGCTCATTCCAAGTGATCGTGCCGCCTCCATCTGACCATTCGGAACGGCCTCGATCCCCGCCCGGTAGACCTCGGCCATGTACGCGCCGTAGGTGAGGGTCAGCCCGATGACGCCGTACCAGAACCAAGTCGGCTGTCCGAGCCATGTGGGGAGCCCGATCGACTCCGGCAGCAGGCCGTCGATCTGAGCGGACGCCAGGAAGCCGGACACAAGGAAGAGGACCAGCAGCGCCGGGATCCCGCGGAACGCGTCGATGTAGGCGATGGTGATCCACCGCACCGGGGCCAGCCCGCGGCCGGGAAGCTGCCGGAGGACCGCGAGGACGAGTCCCCAGAGCAGTGAGAGTGCCCCGCTGACCAGCGACAACTTGATCGTCTCGAAGAAGCCTTCGAGAACGAAGTCGAAGTTGTCCTTGACGATCGACCAATTGAAGTAGTAGTCGATGATGAAGTCCATGGATAAACCTCCCGATTAGGGGTTAACCCAACCTATCCGCTGCACGACGAGCGAGGGCGCCGTCGACGCCCCTTCGCTTCTACAGATCTCCGCTTCCGGCTGGCCGGCTACTCGGTGAGGAGCTCGTTGGACCCGGTGAGCACGTCTTCGGGTGGCTCGGCTCCATCGAAGTACTTGGCGTAGAGCTCGGTGATCGTCCCGTTCTCCTTCAGGGTCGCCAAGGCTTCGTTCATCGCCTCGCGCAGTCCATCGTTGGTCGGAGCGACGGCAAAGCCGAAGAAGACGTCGGTCGGGATCTCCTGCACGACCGAGACCTCGAACCCCTCCTCGCCCTTGATGGCGTCGACGGCCGTTGCCTGGTCGATCAGCACCGCGTCGGCCTGCCCGGTGAAGAGAGCGGCGAGCGCGGGGGAGGCTTGCGGGAATCCCCGGACCTCGGCCGCGTCCGTCTCGTCCTCCGCGAGATCCTGCTGACTGGTCCCATCCTGGACCGCGACGATGGCGCCCGACAGATCATCGACATCCGCGATGTCCGAGCCCTCCGGAACGATCAGGGCAGTCGTGCTTCTGTAGTACGGATCGGTGAAGTCGACGACCCGCTCGCGCTCCTCGGTGATGTCCGACGCCGCCGCAGCGGTATCGAACTGACCGTTGGCCGTGTCGCGGAAGATCGTGCCGAAACCGGTGACTGTGTATTCGACCTCGAGCCCGATTTCTTCCGCGATGCCGTTCATCACCTCGACGTCGTAGCCGGAAAGGTCCTCCGGGTCAGTGCCGATGTCGAAGGGCGGATACGGCGTATCAATTCCCACCGAGAGGACGCCCTCCTCGAGGGTCTCCACCTCTGCTCCGTCGCCGCCAGTGGTGGTCTCGTCGTCGTCCCCACAGCCGGCGGCGATCATCCCGATCGCGAGCACGGCGGCAAGCGACAGCAGCATCCAAATGCGAGTTCCTCTCATCTTCTCTTCTCAGCTCCCAACGTTCGGCTGGGCGCTCGGCTCCGCCGTCGCCCCGGTTTGACTGCCCCCAACATATCCAACACCGGGGTTGTGGGGACTACACTTTTTGAAGCGATGCTCGAGGACTCCCTCCTCAACCGGCCGTGCGGCGGCCGCTTCGAGAACGTCCTCGAGGCGATCGGGCACACGCCTCTGGTCGAGCTGCCGCGGCTCTCGCCGAAGCCGGGCGTGCGCATCTTCGCCAAGCTCGAGGGGCGTAACCCGACCGGGTCCGTGAAGGACCGGGTCGCGAAGTCGATGATCGATGCCGCCGAGGCGGAGGGGGCGATCGCGCCCGGCCAGACGATCCTCGAGCCGACCTCCGGGAACACAGGCATCTCGCTGGCGATGATCTGCCGCCGCAAGGGCTACCCGCTGAAGGTGGTGATGCCCGACAACGTCACCGAGGAGCGCACCCAGCTGCTGCGGATGTGGGACGCCGAGATCGTCTACTCCGAGGGCGCCAAGGGCTCCAACGGCGCCGTCGAGCTCGCGCTCGAGATGGCGGAGGGCGATGCCTCCTACTACATGCCCTACCAGTACGGGAACGAGGCCAACCCCCGCGCCCACTACGACGGCACCGCGCCCGAGATCCTCGAGGAGCTCGACGAGGTCGCCGCGTTCGTCGGCGGCCTCGGGACGGGGGGGACGCTGATGGGCAACGGCCGCCGGCTGAAGGAAAACGACCCCCAGACGAAGATCGTCGCCGCCGAGCCGATGCAGGGCGAGGACGTTTCCGGCCTGCGCTCGCTCGACGACGGCTTCATCCCGCCGATCATCGACCTCACCCTGCTCGACCGCAAGATCATGGTCTCCAACCGCGACGCGATCGTCTGGACCCAGAAGCTGCTGCGCGAGGAGGGCCTGTTCGCCGGAGTCTCCTCGGGGGCGATCGCCTTCGTCGCCGACCGGATCGCCGGCGAGCTGGATCACGGAAACGTCGTCTTCCTCGTCCCCGACGACGGCTGGAAGTACCTCTCCTCGGGCGTCTACACGAAGTCCGTCGACGAGCTCGAGGACATCGACTCCACCGTTTGGTGGTAGGGGGTCGGGCCGGCTTGGCGGGCTTTCGCACCCAGGGTCTCGACCACGTCGCGATCACCGTTTCCGACCTGGACCGTTCCGAGCGCTTCTTCATCGAGGTGCTTGCCCTCGAACGCGTGCACCCGGAGTGGGACCCACCGCGGATAGTCGCCTCGGAAGCCAGCGGCCTGGCGCTGTTCCCGGCTGAGGGCGAGGACGGCGCGTCGCCCGCGCCGAGCCACTTCCACCACATCGCATTCAGGGTCGATCGCGCCGCCTTCGAAGCCGCGCAGGCCGAGCTCGGCGAGCGCGCGATCGAGTTCACCTTTTCCGACCACGGCACCGCCCACTCGATCTACTTCGCCGACCCCGACGGACACCGCCTCGAGCTGACGACCTACGAGGTCTGAGCCCGCGCGATAGGCTCCGGATTCCGATGAGCAACCCCCCGCCGGACTGGTATCCGGACCCGAACAACCCCGGCCTGCTCCGCTACTGGGACGGGGGCAACTGGACCGACAACACTGCGCCCGCGCAGGCCGCCGCGCCCGCCGCCTCGGCGCCGCAGCCGCAGGCCCCGGCCCAGCCGCAGCCCGCGCCCCAACAGCAGGCGGTGGCGGCGCCCGCCGCGGTCGCTGCGACGACCAGCGCGCATCAGGCTCAGCAGTTCGAGGAGTACGCAGAGATCGAGACCGGCGAGGCGTTCACCCGCCAGAACCCGCAGCTCTTGAAGGTGGAGCTCTCCGAGACCACTGTGATGGCTCGCAACGGCGCGATGGTCGGCTATCAGGGCAACGTCAGCTTCGAGCACCAGGGCGGTGGCCTCGGAAGGTTCGTCAAGAAGGCCGCTACGGGCGAGTCGCTGCGCCTGATGAGGGCGTCGGGCACCGGCGAGCTCTTCCTCGCCAACGGGGCGATGAAGGTCCACATCCTCTCGCTCCAGAACGAGGCGATGACCGTCAACGGGCAGAGCATCCTGGCCTTCCAGGATGGGATCGACTGGGATGTGACGAGGGTCAAAGGCGGTAGCGCCGGCATCCTCGCGGGCGGGCTCTTCAACATCGGCCTCTCGGGGAGTGGCCTCGTCGCGCTGTGCTCGGACGGCGACCCGGTCAGGCTGGATGTCGGTGAGGCGCCGACGTTTGCCGACCCGCAGGCCGCAATCGCCTGGTCCGGCGGAGTGCAGACGCAGCTCAGGACCGAGATCCAGGCCAAGAGCCTGATCGGGATGGGCTCTGGGGAGAGCTTCCAAATCGGCTTCGTCGGCCAGGGCTGGGCGCTGATCCAGCCCAGCGAGGGCCGTCCGGGGGCCGCCGCGCGCTGAGCGGCGTCTCGCCGGTGGGCCCGGCCGGCGATGAGGCCGTGGGACGCGTCGCCGGATCGGTTCGCGAGCTGGCCGCGACCTACGAGCCGCCCGATTTCGCCCACGTCCCAAGCGCGGACGCGGCGCTCTTTCTGTGCGCCGTCGACCACGCAACGGGGTACGAGCGGGCGCACGAGGCGGAGGGGCGCGGGCCGTACGCCGGCAGCGAGCTGATGTGGGAGCTCGCCTGCGCCGAGGAGCGCCGCCGGCCGCGGACGCTCTCGGCGGCGGCGCTCAGCGACGTGGACGGCCGGCGGGTCGCCGAGCTCTTTCGAGCCGGGGACGAGACGGTGCGTGCGCCCGAGGAGCGGGCGCGCCTGTGGCGCGACCTCGCGAGCGGGCTCGAGCGCGACCACGGGGGAAGCGCCGGGGGGCTGATCGCGGCGTCCGAGGGGTGGCTCGGCGGCGAGGGCGGGGTCGTCGTGCTCCTGGCGCGCTATGAGGCCTACTCCGACCCGCTCGCGAAGAAGGCGTTCCTTTTCGCGAAGATCGCCGAGCGCCGCGGCTGGCTCCGTGTGTCCGACCCCGAGAGTTGGGAGGTCTGCGCCGACAACGTGCTGATGCGCCTGGCCCTTCGTGCGGGGCTCGTCGAGCCCGGGCGTGTCGACCGGGTCCGTGCCGCCACCCGCGATGCCTTCAAGCGAATCGCTTCAGAGGCGGAGATCTCACCGCCTGTTCTCGACGACCTGCTCTGGGAGCTCGGCCGCGATGACCCCGACCTGCTCGGCTCAGCTGCGGGCGACCTGCGCGAGCCGCCCCGGCCCGAGGGAACCACCTACTGGTGAGGGCTCGTCGCGCCGCCGAAAGGCAACGCGGGCGCCGTGAGCGGGGATGGTCGTAAAGCGCCGCAGCTGATCGCGGCGCTCGTCCGGCTTCGTCGTGGTCTCCAGCTCCAGCTCCCGCAATACGACCCGCAGCACTGCCTTCATCTCCAGCGTCGCGAAGCTCGCACCCAGGCAGCGCCGAGTGCCGCCTCCAAACGGGATCAGCGTGTAGGGCTCGGGCTTGGCGTCGATGAAACGCTCCGGGCGGAACTCCTCACCGTCCTCGAACGCGAAGCCCTGCACAGCGCGGATTCCCGGCACGACGATCGTCCCGGCTGGAAGCAGGTACCCGCCGAGCTCGAACGGCTCGGCGAGGATCCGCCAGATGACCTCCACGGGCGGGCGCAGGCGGAGCGTCTCGTTGATCACCGCGTTCACGTAGGTCTCCTCGCCGGCGTCGAGTCCCTTGGTCAGTCTCCCCAACGCGTCAGGGTGCCGCGCGAGGCGCTCGAAGCAGAACGCGAGCGAGCTGGCCGCGGTCTCGTGCCCGGCGAGCAGCAGCGTGAGCAGCTGATCCTCGAGCTCCTCGTCGGTGAGCGCTTGCCCAGCGTCGTCGCGCGCCGTGATCAGCGACGCGAGGATGTCGTCGCGCCCTTCTGGCTCGGCCCTGTGTCCGGCGATCTCGTCGCGGATCAGCCGCTGTGACTCGCGGCGGGCGCGGATCCATGGCAGCGCCGACCCCACGGTCCCGTTGGCGATCCACGGGAACCGGCCCTCCAGCAGAGCGGCGATCGGGTTGGCCTCCAGCACCCGTGGCAGGACCGCAAGCAGCCGATCCAATCGCGCGCCCTCGCTCAACCCAATCACGGCTCGCAGCACCGCCGTCAGCGTGATCCGCTGCATGCGCGGATGAATCGCGAACTCCTCATCCATCGGCCAGCGCTCGATCTCCTCGGCGGTGATCTGCTCGAACAGCCCGACGTAGCGCTGCAGGGCCTCGCCGTGGAAGTACGGGAGCAGGAGTCGGCGCATGCGCAGGTGCCGTTCGCCGTCCAATGCCATAACGGAGTGGGGGCGGAGCAGGGGCAAGACCCGCCGGTTGATTTCAGCGGCCCGGACGATTGCGGGGTCGGCGGTGAAGACCCTCTTGATGATCTCGGGGTCCCACGTGATCGCAACCTCGCCGACTCCGATGATCTTCATCGTCCGAATCGCCGGCCCGCGCTGCAGATAGGCGCCGAACTGATCGCCCCAGCGAAGCGCCGCAAGCGTCTGCAGCGCCGCCGGAAGCCGGATCTTCGGCGGCATCGACGGCACCGCCGCCATTGTTAGATGAAGCCGCCCGGGCCGGGGTTCTCGGCGAAGAAGAAGAACCACACCAGCAGGGTGACGAGCGCGATCACCATCGAACCGACGAGCATCGGCTCGAGTGGGCCGCGCAGGGGGCGCGGGAACTCTTCGTCGTCCTCCTCGGCCTCCTTCAGCAGCCACGGGACCGTGATCCGCATGTACAGGCGGTTGAGCCAGAACAGGCCGGTGCCGAAGAGGAGCATCCCGATCAGGGTCAGGGGCAGCCCGACGACGTAGTGGTTCGCCTGCGACTCGACGATCTGTGAGGCTGCGTACAGGCACCCCACCGGGACGCCGATCCACAGCACCAGGCTCCCGACCGCCATCAGCGCGAGCAGGAATCCGGCTGCGAGGCGATCACGACCGCGGGCGGAGTGGGGGATGGGCGCGGTTCGCATCGAGGCCTCCACGCTAGCCCCTCCGCCCGTGCGCCCACGCCACCCCGGCGCTGAGGAGGATGCACGCGGAGGCGAGGATGACGGCGACACCGGCCTGCAGCAGCGAGGCCCCGTAGATCAGCATCCACGTCAGCGGCAGCGCTACGAGCGTGATCGCCAACGCTCGCCATAGCTTGGTGGGAACCAACTCCACCTGTGCTCGAGCTCTCCGGTCAGGCAAGTGCATTCATCCCCCGATCGGGGCTCTCGGGTTCGCTCCCCAGAAGATCAGCGTGCCGAGCATGCCGATCAGGTGGATCAGGATCACGTTCACCAGCATCGACTTCGCGGTCGCCGTCCCTACTCCAACCGGTCCGCCCTTCGCCGTGTAGCCGTAATAGAGGCCGACGAGCACGATCGCGGTCGCCATGAACATCGCCTTGATCACGCTGAACAGGAGATCGGGTGGGTTCTGGAACATCCAGAAGATCAGGAAGTACCCGCCGGAGGAGACCTCGCCGATCTGGTCGACGACGGCGATGTAGCTGGCGAAGTACATGACCCCGATCGCGCCGACGTAGATGAAGGGGAGCGTCAGCCAGGCGGCGAGCAGCCGTGTGCCACCGAGGAAGATCATCGGGTTTACGCCCATCACTTCGAGCGCGTCGATCTCGTCCGAGATCCGCATCGAGCCGAGCTCGGCGACGATCCCGGTTCCGACCTTGGCGGCCATCATGTAACCGAACGCGTATGGGGCGATTTCGCGCAGGTCGCACCAGGCCGAGAACGCACCCGCGAAGGCCGGTGCGCCCTGGGCCCGGGTCAGGTATGCGCCCTCGATCCCGCAGGTGAGCCCGAGCGTGAAGACAAGCCCCCAGATCACGATCGTCGAGCCGACGATCAGGATCCCCGCCTGGCGCAAGCGACTCCCCGAAGAAGGTGAAGACCCGCCCGGTAGTAGACGATCGCCGATAACGCGCCCGCCAAAGCGCGAGATCAGGCCGAGGGAGGCAAACCACTCCCTGGGAACCGCGAGCCAACCCATCAGCAGGCGACCTCAGGGCGCACGGGTGGCGTCGAGAGCACGAGCGCGATCATTTGATCACCGACAGGTCGGGGTTCGTCGCGAGCAGGGTCTGGGTGAAGACGTAGTTGAAGGCAAAGACGCCGAGGAAGGCGACGACCACCCCCTGGTTGACGGCCCGGCCCACCCCCTCCGCGCCTCCGGACGCATTCATCCCGAAGTAGGAGCAGACGATCGCGATGATCGCCCCGAACAGGGTGCACTTGAGCACCGACCCCCAGAGGTCGGTGACCGAGGCGTTGTTGAACAGGGTCGCGAAGAAGCCTCCGAGCGGGGCGTCGTAGAGGATCTCGGCGAAGATCCCGCCGACGATCCCGAAGATCAAGGCGTAGATGTCGAGCAGGCCGGTGAGGATCATCAGGGCGAGGAAGCGGGGGACGACGAGGTTCTTGATCGGGTCGACGCCGAGCACCTGCAGTGCGTCCAGCTCCTCGCGGATCTTTCGCGCCCCGAGATCGGCGGTGATCGCGGTCCCGGCGACGCCGGCGACGACGACCGCGGTCACGAACGGGGCGAACTCGCGGACCGAGGCGAGGATGAAGAAGCCGCCGAGGCGATCGAGCGCTCCGAAGAGGGTGAGGAAGTTCGCCGCCTGAAGCCCGGGCGCTCCGAAGCCGAAGGCGAGCGTGCTGATCAGCATCGGGAACCAGCACAGCTGCAGGGCGAAGAGGAACTGGGAGATGAACTCGCCCCCGTAGGGGTAGGGCGGGCGCACGGCGGCGACCAGCGTCTTGCCGGTGAGGATCATCATGTTCCCCACCTGCTCGAAGACCGACTTGGCGGGAAGGAACGCCCTATCTGCGACGGCTCTGACCATCTACGTGTTCATGCGGCCGTCAGCCGCCCGGCTAACGGGCAGCCTCCGGAGACCTTGATCCGCCACCAGCCCATCGCGGCGCCGACAGGGCCGAAGCGAGGCACGACCCGCCACTCCTTGCAGCCGCGATCGCCGGTCTCTTCGCTCGAAACCCACTCCCACTTGTGCCGTTCGGGCGCCGAGACCATCTGCTCGACCCGCTGCCGCGCCTTTCTCTCGCGCCGGCCCTTGCGCTCGACCTTCGCCCCTGCCCGCTTCAGCTCGTCCAGCAGGTGGTCGCGTACCTGCTCGAGCTCGGCGAGGGTCGCGACCCGCGGCATCGTGGCCGCTTGCCGCGGCGCGGGGTTGGGGAGGACCGCGTCCTTCGGCGCGGGGTCGGCGTAGGAGGCGAGCCGCGCCTCGAGCCGTGCGATCTGCCGCCGCAGCTCCCGGCGCGCGTGGAGGCTGTCGCTGAGGCCCTCGTCCACATCCGGCAGCGACGGCGGGACCGGGGCCGATGGCTCCTGGGGCGGGGGCGCGGCCAGATAGATCGCGCTCGCCAGCTCGTGTGCGTCGACGCCGGCGGAGTGCGCCTCGGCGATCGCCTCGGCCGCGAGGCGGTCGAGGGCGGGCCGGACCGGCACCTCGTCGGCGACGAACGTCCCCGAGCCCTGGCGCATCACGATCAGTCCTTCGTTCTCGAGCCGCGCATAGGCGCTGCGGATCGTGTTCACGTTCACCTCGCAGCGCTGGGCCAGCTCGCGAACGCTCGGCAGCTTCTCCCCGGGGGCGAGGCTGCCACCCCGGATCAGGCCCCGCATCCGCCACAGAAGCTGAACCCCGACCGGCAACTCTGCGTCGCGATCGATCGTCTGCTCCAGCTCCAGCGTGGCGGCCAACTGTGTCATTAGACAGACACACTAGCACTGCCAAGTGATCTAGTCAAGTGACACAGCTAGCCACGTAGCCGCTGCCGATCGGAGGAAGGCCCGCTGCTAGCCTCGGGCACGATGCGGATCTCGAAGCAACTCCTCAACGAGATCATTACCCATTCCCAAGAGGAGGCACCAAACGAGTGCTGCGGCATGGTCGCCGGCCGCGACGGGGTCGCAACCTCGGTGGAGCGTGCGCGAAACGCTTTCGCGAGCCCGCTGCGCTACGAGATCCATCCGAGCGACCAGTTCCGGATCACGATGGACATCGAGGAGCGCGGTGAGGAGATCGCCGCGATTTACCACTCGCACACCGCCAGCGAGGCCTACCCGTCCCAGACCGACATCAACCTCGCCGTCAACTGGCCCGACCCGCTGTATCTGATCTGCTCCTTGGCCGACCCCGACGAGCCGTTCGTGCGCGCGTTCGAGATTCGGGACGGACAGGTCAACGAGGTCGAGCTCGAAGTTTCATGAGCACGCAGAGCGAGCCCCTCGCCTGTCCGCGCTGCGCCGCGCGGCACTCGCTCGACGAGCGCTTCTGCCGCAAGTGCGGGATGCCGCTCGTCTACGTCGGCAGCTCCGAGGAGGAGCCGATAACCGACGCGCACGAGCGCGCGCGGAAGATCAAGCCGCAGTACGCGCGCGGGGACCTGGTCCGGGCCGGCACTGGCCGAAACCAGGCCGAGTCGGAATTGATGCAGGGGATCCTGCTCGAGGAGGGAATCCCCAGCATCCTCAAGCGCACCGGCGGCTTCGACGTTCCCGACTTCCTCGCCGCCGGCCCGCGCGACGTCCTGGTTCCGTCCTCGGCGGCCGAGGTCGCGCGCGAGCTGCTTTCAGGGACCCCCGGCGAGATCCCGGACCCGTCGCCGCTGGCGAGCGCGGGAGCCAGTCCGGCGCGGCTGTTCGCCTACTTCCTGATCGCGGTCCTGGTCGCCTTCCTGATCGTATGGCTGCTCTACCAGGCGGCCACCTAGCGCTAGTCGCCGCGAGGAATCTCGAACAGCTCCTCCGGCGGCTCCAGCTCCTCGGAGCGGCGCACGGAGATCTCGCGCAGGTAGCGACGCCAGGCGCTTTCGATCTCCGCCATCGGCGCGTCGAACGCCAGCTCCAGGTTGCCCGCCGCCCCGCGCTTGTTCAGGCGCGATACGAGTAGCTCGCAGGCGCTCTGCCCGACCTGGTCCGAGAGCAGGTCGAAGACGGTCCCTCCGAGAATGATCGCGTCGCGCGCTGAGGGAGGGAAGCGGGGCGACTTGCCCTCCCGCATCCGACTGATCACCGCCGCCCGGAACAGCGGCACCTGCCCGGCGAAGTACTGGCCGGAGCCCTCCACCAGCCACGCCCAGCGCAGGTAGCGCGTGAACCGGCGCGGCCCCCACGGGGGCGGCAGGCTGCGGTTGTTCGCCCCCAGCACGACCTGGACGTAGAGCCGTTCGGCCGTCCCGCGCAGCGCCCTTTGCGAGTCCTCGCCGGCGGCGAGCCGGTCTGCGTGGAAGTCGTTCAGGACGTGCAGCTCGGTCGCCATCGCCCATCCGGCGAGGTAGCGCCGCCCCGCCGGCGCGGCGGCCCAGCGCGCCGCCGGGAGGAACGGATGCGCCGCCGCCAGCCACGCGGGGTTGGGATGGATCACCACCGTGATCTCCCCAGGCGCCTCGTCGAATCGCTCCTCGAGGCGCAGGCGAAGGTCCTCGAGGTCGTCGAGCGTGCGCTGCGCAGCGGCTGCGTCGGCGCTGTCGTGGCGCGCCGTGAAGCTCAGGCTCTCGGTCTCGACCCAGGCGATCCCGCGAGTCTATGTGGCCGCTATTCCCCGATTTCGACGATCTGCTGGAACGTTGGGCGGTTGATCCAGTGGATCGAGGGCTGGGTGATCAGCCCCAGCGCCCGGTGCTCGACCGCGTCGTTGCACCACTGCGCGTCGCCCTGAGGGCAGCTCGCCGGATAGAGCTCGGCGTAGTCCACCTGTAGGGCGTCCGCGAGCGAGCCGACCAGCGCCCGGCGGCACTGCCGGAGCTTGCCGCCGCCGCAGTAGACGCGCGAGTACTTGCCCCGCACGGGCTCGCCGAGCAGCGACCTCAGGTCCTTCTGCACGTACCACCAACCGTCGTCGAAGGATGACCCCTGGTTCGGGTCGTCGCCGCCGGGGTCGTCGACCAGGCCGACCATGCGCACGATCGAGTCGAACAGGTCCCTCCCGAGCGTGGGCATGAACTGCGCCCTGACCAGCAGGGGCCACCAGGCGTCCATGATCTGCACCGCGCGTGCGTTCTCATAGGTGCCGTCGCCGTTGCGATCTCTCCGGTGCGCGCCCGAGCGGATCCATTTCGACAGCTCCTTCACCGCGGCGCGCAGGTCCTGGTCTGCGATCCGCCCGGTTCGCAGCACCTTCAGCACCCACGGGAGGATGTAGGCGCCGCGCAGGTCGACCGTCCCCGCGTCCTCCATCGCCGTGACCAGCTCGGTCAGGTTCATCTTCCGCGATCCTCGGATCCCGGCCTCGATGCGGTCGTTCAGGGGCAGCACGCGGTCGAGTGACTGCCAGTTGAAGCGGTCGTCGGAGGCGCGGTAGCCGGGGGCCTGCTTGTTGTTCCAGCTCGTGAGGTAGTTCTGGTCGACCACCTGGGGGCGCTTGCTGCACGGGATCCGGTCCTCGAAGTGAAGCTCGGTCTCGTAGTCGCGCCAGATGAAGCGCTTCTTGGCGAACGCCGGGAAGTTCGGGTCGGTGAGCCTCGAGCGGACCGGGTTGGCGCCGGAGTTGAAGTACGCGATCTGCTCGTCGTTGATGTAGAACCAGTTGAAGGTGTAGTCGATGTCGCACGCGGCGTCGAAGAACTCGCGCGGGGTGTCCATCTGACCCGGAGTGTTGAAGGCCGCGAACCCGATCGCTGAGTCGACCTCGTGAAAGTAGGTCACGCGCAGCCGGGTGTAGGCGTAGGGCTTGCCGCCGATCTCGGCCCGGTGGGTGACGATCCCGACCGGCGTCCGCAGGGCGCGCAGCGTCTGCGAGCCGGGTTCGGTCTGGTCGGCTGCTGTCGGCACCCAGCTGTTGGTGCGTGTGAGGACCTCGAACGGCTGGCAGCGGCCCTGGTAGCGGAAGTGCATCGAGTCCATGCTCGGGCTGCCGCCTCCCGGCTCGCACAGCGGGACCGCAAACGTGTCGACGATGTCCTGGCCCGAGGAGGTCGCGCTCCATGCGTAGTCGCGGCCGTGGCCGAGCTGGACGACCACGTTCGTGCCCGGGAACGAGGCGCCGCGGGCGTCGATCGCGGGACCCGCGGCGCTGGCCGGGGCGTGGATCGACTGCTCGAGCAGGATCTGGGGCGCGAAGTAGGAGACCTGCGGGCCAAACACAGCGATCGGCGTCCCGCTCTCGGATTCGCGCCCGGAAACGAGCAGGGCGTTCGAGCCGCTGTTCAGCGCCGCCAGCCCCGACAGGATTCCGTCGACGATGCCGCTCCCTGACGTCTCCCCGGTGTCGGATGTCGAGGCCCCGCCGGCGCCTCCGACCTCGGTAGGCTCCGGCTGCACGGTCCCCGGGTCGGGCAGGGCCAACCCGGGCGTGTTCTCGGGGACGGTCTGGTATGGGAACCGGCGTCCGCGGACGGTTGAAGGTGCCTCGGGATCCTCGGCGGAGCGGAAGTCGGCCCACACCTGCTGCCCCTCGCGAGTCCCGAAGCGCTTCTGCGCCTCCTCCAGGACGAGGGCCGAGCCGACCTCGTTCCCTCCCCCCTTGCCGAAGATCCCGGCGACCAGCGCGGCCGTCGAGATCACGTCGGTGATCTGCCACGTGTCTGGTCCCTGCGGCTGGTCGATCGCCGCGTACTCGACCGGCATCTTCGTCGGGTCGAGCCTGGCCTCGTCGATGTAGCGGTTGATCCCGGCGACGTACTGGAGCGAGTCGTTCTGGAGCTGGGTCCCGACCCGGCCGTAAACCTCGTCGGCGAGGTCGAACTGGAGCTGGAGGTCGCTCTCGTTGTAAGGGGTGTCGGCCCAGACGCTCTCGTCCATGCTGGTGTTCGCGCCGCCGGCGAACGATGAGAGCTCGGCGCGGCCTGCGTGGCGCAGGACGTCCATGAAGAAGAGCCGGTCCTCGGCGGCCACGTAGCCGGCGCCGAACATGGCGCCGTTTCGATCCTGGCCGTAGATGTGCGGGACGCCGAACTCGTCGCGGACGATCGTCACGTCGGCTCTGGGGCTGTAGGTGCGCTCCACCTCGGCCGCCGGAACGCCGAAGCTCGCGTCCTTGAAGAAGTCGCCGAGCTGGGACGCCTGTAGCCCCGGCACTTCGTACACCAGGTCCTCGTACATGTCGAGCTGGTCCTGGTCGTGGGGAGGACGCGCGCCCGAGGAGAGGAACCCCGCCGAGTCAAACGCGTTCACGTTCTGGCCCTGGCCGGGAGGAAGGACGTTGCGGAAGCCGCCGGCGTCGTTCTCGCCATAGGCGTAGGGGGTCGGGGCGGCTGCAGCGGCGGTCGGGAGCGCGGCGAGGGTCGCAACGGCAAGCACCGAGAGAAGGGGAATTCGCCGCCGCTTGTCTCCGTTGTGCCCCATGGTGCCCCTGCGCACGGAACATACCGGCCCTTGCGACTTATTGCCGCATACCGGCAATAACTCGCAAACGCTGCGGATCTGCCCCTCTCGGTGCTAGTCGTCCCTCGGCGCGCTGGTCGAGTACCTCCGCCGCTCATAGTCCAGCTCGCTGCGCACCCCGAGGCCATCAAGTAGATCCCGGGCGCTGTCCAGATCCGGTGCGTCCGCGACCACCTTGGCCAGCGGCGCCTCACCGTCAACCGCGATCAGGGGGTCGAAGAAGAAGGTCAGCGCGCCGATCGGGCCCAGGTCCACGTGCCTGCGCCCGTCGCGGATCGGCGCGCGCCCGCTCTCCCCCTGCGCGCAGCGGGCCGCCTGCAGGCTGGCTTCGGTGGGCACGACCTCGGCCGCGAGCTGCAGCTCGTCCGCGATCTCCCCCGTGAGCGCCCAGGCTCCCAGCCAGCCCCCGTCGCGTGCCAGCCCCGCGATTCGCTCCAGCACCTCGGTCTGGGTCAGCTCGCCGTCGCAGCCGGGACCGAACACGGCGCCGAGGGCGGGCACCTCCTCAGAAGCCCGAACGGCGGCGGCGAGGAGGATCGCGTCGCACAGCGGGCTCGCCAGCTCGGGCTCGTGCCCGTGGGCGAGGACGTCCCCGCCGACGTCGACGTACACGACGAGGTCGCAGTCCAATTCGCCGGCCGCGGCGACGATACCGTCGGCCAGCGCTGCTGCACCCTGGGTGACGTCCAGAAGAACCGTCGGCCGACCGAAGAACCCAGACATCCTCGCTTCGCTGAACGTCAATCCATCCTCGGTGCCCGTCGCCGAATCGGCGAGCACGGCGGCTTCGGCCAGCCGCCGACCGCCTCGAATCTGCTCGATCGGCCGCGGTCCCGGGTACGGATCGACGGCGAAGCGCTCCCAGGCGACCCCGCCGAGCTCGAACGGGGTACCCGAGCGACTCGCAATAGCGGCCGACCGCGAGCGCGCCGACCACGTCGCCGCCCCCGCCGATCCCGAGCACGAGCGCCCGCCGGGCGCTTGCGATCAGCTCAGCTGCCGGCTTCAGGCGGGGACCGGCTCGGCCTGGGCGACGGCGGTGCGGATCTCGGCCGCGGCGCGGACGAACTCCTCCTCCGCCATCACCGGCGTGCCCTCGAAGGGCAGCTCGCGGTCGATCTCGACCCAGCTTCGGCAGCCGTGGTACTCGTCGCGGACGCGCACCGTCACCGGGCGCGGAATCCTGTGCACGCGCAGCACGAGCACGTGCAGCGGGTGGCGAGGCTTCCAGCGCAGGCGCTTGGCTGCGTAGTCCTGGGTCCAGACGTGGAAGGGCGAGAGGCCGTGGACGATCTGCGGGTCGTCGGTCTCGAAGTGGTCGGCGACCTCGGCCCAGGCACGGATCCTTACCCGGTCGGGCTGCGCGATCCCGCCGTCGCGGAGCAGTGCCCTCGGCGGCGGCTCCTCGTCGGGCCACACGCCCTCCTCGAGGGCGCGCCGCAGCTCGGGGTGGTGCGATTCACGCACGAGGTCGTTTCGCTGGTGGTCGAAGGTCGGGTAGAGGAAAAAGCGCTCGTGCTCGAGCTCGAAGTGCTTGTTGTCCTCGCTGATGCCGCCCTTGCGCAGGGTGAGCAGCTGCTCACCTTCAGACAGCGCGCGCACTGTGACGGCCCATTCCTTGAACGCGATAGGCATAGGTATTGGCTTTCGAGTCGCTTACGGGGGGCTGGGGGGTTGCAGGGCGTGTTTGCCGCCCTACGGAGGCGTTTGAGCCCTTACGGAGTCGCGGATTGTAGACGGTGTGTGCCCGAATTCCAAATTTGTAGGCGTTGTCCCAAATCCGGGGGTGAAGATTCAGGAACCCAAGGCGGGTATCGCGCCTGGTTCACGCCGCGCCGTGTCCGCCTCCGCCCGGCGTCTCGATCCGCAGGCGATCGCCGGCTTGCAGCTCCCCCATGCATTTTGACGGCAGATCGTCGCCGTTCAGGAGGTTTCGCCCCGTCGCGCCGTCCTCGCCGCCGTCGCGGCCGCGCGGTGGCTGGCTGCGGCGCTCGGTGATCAGCGAGAACGCCATCGGCTCCAGCGCCTCGATCTCACGCACGATCCCGTCGCCGCCGCGCCGGGCTCCGCCGCCTCCCGAGCCGCGCCGCACCGACAGCTCCCGCACTCGCAGTGGGAACTCGGTCTCGAGCGCCTCGACCGGGGTGTTGAGCGTGTTCGACATCGCCACGTGGATGGCGCTGGGGCCGTCCGCGTCCGGGCACGCGCCCTGCCCACCGCCGACCGTCTCGTAGTAGGTGAATCCCTCGGCGGCGAGCGTGAGGTTGTTCATCGTTCCCTGACCCTGCGCCGGAGCCTCTGTGGCCCCCGCGAGTGCCGAGATCACCAGGTCGGCGACACGGCTGGACGTCTCGACGTTGCCGGCGACCACCGCGGCGCCCGGGCGTGCGTTCAGCAGGCTGCCCAGCGGGGCCCGGACCTCGATCGGGCGGTGCGCGCCCGCGCACGGTGGCGCGTCCGGGTCGACCAGCACGCGGACGGCGAAGACGGCGGCCGACTCGGTGACGGCGAGAGGGCAGTTGAGGTTGCCGTGGACCTGGTCGGCGCTGCCGGAGAAGTCGAGCACGAGGTCCTCCCCTTCCAGCGTCGCCGCGCAGCGCAGCGTGATCTCCGAGTCTCCCTCGAGCACGTCGCTCGCCTGGTAGGTGCCGTCCGGGAGCCTGGCGAGCGCCGCCCGCGTACGCCGTTCGGCGTAGTCGAGGATCTCGGACATTCCCTCGCGCAGCAGCTCCGGGCCGTGGCGCTCGCCCAACTCCACCAGCCGGCGCTCGCCGACCAGGTTCGCCGCCCGCTGGGCGCGCAGGTCGGCCAGGCGCTGATCGGGGTTTCGCATCTGCCGCGCGAGCGCCCTGAGCGCGTCGTCGGAGGCACGCGTGGGCGCGATCACGACGCCCTCGTCCTCCAGGCGCACGGAGTCGGCGGGCATCCCTCCGGGGGTCGGGCCGCCGATGTCGGCGTGGTGGGCGCGGCTGGCGGCGAAGCCGAGCAGCTCGTCGCGATCGAAGATCGGGGTGATCAGGGTGATGTCAGGGAGGTGGGTGCCGCCGCGGAAGGGATCGTTGAGGATCCAGCTCTCACCGGGCCGCTGCTCCCGATCGACCACGGCGCGCACGGCATGGGGCATCGAGCCCAGGTGGACCGGTATGTGCTCTGCCTGCATCACCAGCTCGGCCTCGGAGTTGAACAGCGCCGTCGAGCAGTCGCGGCGCTCCTTGATGTTCGCCGAGTGTGCCGAGCGGATCAGTACCGCGCCCATCTCCTCGCTCGCCGCCCGCAGGCCCCCGATCAAGACCTGGAGAGTCACCGGATCGAGCCGCGATGCCCCGGCGCTCGATGCCATCACGCTCGCCTCGCGTCGATCGTGCCGCCCGCGTCCACCCGCGCCCCCCATCCCGGCGGCAGCACCAGCGTCGCCTCGGGGAGCTCGAAGATGCACGGGCCGCGAGCTTCGTACCCGGCCACGGGCTCGCCGCGGACCACGGCTGCCGCCGTCCACTCGCCGTCGAAGCGGGCGTTCCGCCTCGACTCGGTGATCTCGCCCCCGCCGGCCGCGGCCGGCTCCAGCCGGGGGCCGGGAATCGTCAGCGCGATCCGGATCGTGACCAGGTCGACGGGTGCGCCGGGGTCGCGATAGCCGTAGCGGCGCTCGTGCTCGGTGGCGAAGCGCTCCGAGAGCTCCGCCGGCTCCGGCTCGGGCGAGCCGGCCACCGGCAGCTCGAAGGCCTGGCCGCGGTAGCGGAGCTCGTAGCGCACGGTCAATTCCGCCTCCTCGATCCCGGCGGCGATCGATGCCCGCAGCGCCTCCACCTCGGCGGCGATCCGCTCCCGCGTCAGCTCCTCGGCGGCGAGCAACACCGTCCGGGCCGCGTCGCGGCGTCGCTCGGTGCTCGCAAGGCCGAGCGCGGACAGCACCCCGCTTGCCCGCGGGCACAGGATCCGGTCCATGCCCAGCTCGCCGGCGAGTGCGGCGGCGTGCATGGGGCCGGCGCCGCCGAACGGCAGCAGCGCAAACGGGCGCGGGTCGACTCCGCGCTCAACGGTCATAACCCGCAGCGCCCTGGTCATCTCCTGGTTGGCGACCCGGACGATGCCCTCCGCGCACGCAAGCTCATCCAGCCCGAGGCGGTCGCCGAGCCCCACTACGGCGGCGCGTGCCTGCTCGACATCGAGGGGCATACCCCCGGCGAGGCCGGCGTCGGCCGGCAGGTAGCCGAGCAGCAGGTTGGCGTCGGTCACGGTCGGCTCCACCCCGCCGTGGCCGTAGCACGCCGGCCCCGGCTCCGCCCCCGCCGAGCGCGGGCCGACCCGCAGCGCCCCGCCCTCGTCGCGCCAAGCCACGGAGCCGCCGCCGGCGCCGACGGTGTGCACGTCGACCATCGGCAGCTGCAGCACCCTGCCGCCGACCGTGCGCGAGTCGGTGCGCCGGACCTCGCCGTTCTCGACCACGCACACGTCGCAGGAAGTGCCGCCCATGTCGAGCCCGACGGCGTTGCCGTCGCCCGAGACCCGTGCCAGCAGCGCGGCGGCGACCGCGCCGCCCGCGGGGCCCGAGAGCACGCTCCAGGCCCCCGAGCGCGCCGCCTCCGACAGCGGTGCGACGCCGCCGGAGGAGCGCATGATCACCGGTTCCGGAAGCTCCTGCTCGCTGCAGCGCTGGGCGAGGTGGGACAGATATCGGTCGAGGAGGGGGGAGAGGTACGCGTCAACGACGGTGGTCGAGCAGCGCTCGTACTCGCGGAACTCAGCAAGCACCTCGTGCGAGGCCGAGACGTGCACTTCCGGCAGGCGCTCGCGAAGCGCCCCGGCGAGCCGGGCCTCGTGGGCAGGCTCCAGATACGAGAACAGCAGGCAGATCGCCACCGACTCGGCTCCCGACTCGACGACCGCCCGAACGGCCTCGTCGACCGATTCGGCCTCGAGCGCCTTCACGACGCCGCCGGGTGCAATCCGCTCAGACACGCCGAATGAGAGCTCCGGCGGCGCCAGCGGCGCCGGCTTCGGCGCGCACAGGTGGTAGAGCCGGGGACGGTTCTGGCGCCCGATCTCGAGCAGGTCGGTGAAGCCCTCGGTCGCGAGCAGCGCGGTGCGGGCGCCACGCTCTTCGAGCAGCGCGTTCGTGCCGACAGTCATCCCGTGGGCGAAGGTCTTGACGTCGCGCGGGGTGGACCCAGCGCCCTCGAGCACCGAGAGGGTGGCATCGATCACCCCCCGGGATTGGTCGTCAGGAGTGGACGCAACCTTTGCCGTATGGATCCGGGTGCCGTCGTACAGCACGGCGTCGGTAAAGGTCCCGCCGACGTCGACGCCCAGCAGCATGCGGTGAGTCTTCCCGATTTCTCGCGTCCGCCCCCTTCAGCGCGGCGGGCCCGGCCACCCCCCTCGGTGACCGGGCCCTGCTCCCCATCGTTTGCGTTTGCCGTGACTCGCTAGGCCGCGGCGCCTATCCCCTCGGCTGCGCCGCGATTAAGATCGATGTCCTCGACCGCCTCGAAGACCTCCTCGAGATGCTTGTGCGAGGGGCAGTAGTCGCGACCCGGCAGCGGCTGGCGCTGGCAGGGCGTGCCCCGACGGGTGTGCGCCTGGCACTCCGGCGGCACCCCACCGAGCGAGCCATCGGCGGGAAGCTGCTCCAGGTGCTCGATTGCGAGGTTCACGTTGCGCTCGATCACGGTGTAGACCAGCAACTGGTCGCACATCGAGAAACGCGAGCGGACCTGTGTGAACAGCGACCGCGTCGGACGAGCGAAGTAGCGACGGTCGGTTGCGAGCCGGTACATCGTGCTCTCGCAGGCATCCAGCAGCACCTGCTTGCTGGCGCAACCGGTGACCTCTTCCGGGTCTTCGATCACCCGGGGTGCAAGTTCGCGGTAAATCGAGCGGCTGAACCTGTACATGAACCTCTTACCTCCTTGTATTCCTTGTCGGCTCCCGGGCCGTCCTTGCCGTTCCCTGAGAGCGAGGCGCGAGTATCCCAGCGCCCCATGAATCCCAAACGGCAAAGTATTAAGGAGATATTAAGACACCCCCAAGATGGGTGAGTTAGCTCACCTTTTCGGGGGGTTTCAGGGTGCTATCCGGCAGCCGAGAGCCGAGAAGCGGGCAGGTGCTCCCCCAGCTCACCAGACGTCGCGGAGGGTCTCTCCCTTCGCGTTGTGCAGAAAATGCACCCGGTCGAGGGTGGAATTCTGCCGCGGGAAGTCGGTTCGCCGGTGGGTTCCGCGCGATTCCTCGCGCATCAGCGCCGCGAGGGCGATCAGGCGGGCGAGCGGATAGGGGTCGTCGAGCAGGTGCCAAAGGGATGCCTCGTCGCGGCGCGGTCCTGCCAACCGCCAGACGGCCTCACGAGTGGCTTCGATCGGCGGATCGAATCGCCATTCGGGCGTCGCCGGCAGCGCTGCCCGCATTGGCGGCTCACCGAGCGCCGCGGCCGCCGCGCGCGAGCCGAAGACGAAGCACTCGCTGAGCGAGTTCGAGGCCAGCCGGTTGGCGCCGTGGACCCCCGTGCACGCACACTCGCCGACCGCGTACAGGCGCGAGACGTTGCTGCGGCCCTCGAGGTCGGTGACGATGCCGCCGACGAGGTAGTGCGCCGCGGGTGCGACCGGGATCAGCTCCCCGGCCGGATCCAGCCCCGCCGCCTTCACCGAGGCGACCACGCTGGGAAAGGCGCCGGCAGGCAGCTCCCGCATGTCCAGCCACGCGTGCTCGCTGTCGTCGGCGTCCATCTGGTCGAGAATCGCCGCGGTGACCTGATCGCGCGGGGCCAGCTCGTCGGTGAAGCGCCGCCGGGACGAGTCGAGCAGCGCCGCCCCCTCTCCGCGCACCGCCTCGGTGATCAGCTTGCCGTCGTGCTCGGTGCCGGGGAGGTGGAGCGCGGTTGGGTGGAACTGACAGAACTCGAGGTCGGCGAGCGAGGCTCCGGCGGCGGCCGCAATCACCGCCCCGGCCCCGATCGCTCCCCACGGATTGGTGGTCCGTTGCCACAGAGCCGCGCCACCCCCCGTGGCCAGCACGGTCGCGGCCGCCTCCACCGTCCCTGAATCGGTGATCACGCCGGCACATTCGCCGCCGTCGCTCCACAGCGACAGCGCCGAAGTGCGCTCCAGCACCTCGATCCGCTCGTCGGCGTCCGCCAGCTCGGCCAGCCGGCTGGTGATCGCGCGCCCGGTCTCCGCCCCGCCCGAGTGCACGATTCTGCGCGCGCTGTGCCCTCCTTCCAGTCCCAGCTCCAGTTCCCCGTCCGCGCCCTTGTCGAACTCGACGCCGCGCCTCTGCAGCACCTCCACGGCGGCGGCGGCCTCGCGGGTGAGTGTGTCGACCGCCTCGGAGCGGCAGGCTCCGCGCCCGGCATTCAGCGTGTCCACCGCGTGGCGCTCGGGAGAATCGCCCGCGGCGAGCGCGGCGGCGAGCCCGCCCTGCGCCCAGAAGCTGGAGCTCTCGCTCAGCGGCTTGCGCGAGATCAGGCAGACCCTGCCGCCGCGCTCCGCCGCGTCGAGCGCCACATGCAGCCCGGCCGCCCCGGCGCCGACGACTGCCACATCGGCCGTTCTTCTGCCCTCAATTGACAAGCGCCGTTACCGTACCTGCGTGGCGAGAGGCGTATACGTCCATCACCCGCTCTCGCTCCGGCACGAGACCGGCTCCCATCCCGAGAACCCGGCCCGCATCCGCGCGATCGAGGCTGCGCTCGGCGAGCGCGATTGGCTCGGAATCGAGCGCGCCGAAGCACCGGCCGCGGAACGCGAGCAGCTGCTGAGGGTCCACACCCCCGAGCACGTGCTCTCGATTGCCGAGCTCAGCTCACGGGGCGGCGGGATGATCGACATGGACACCGTCGCGTCCGAGCAGAGCTATGACGCCGCCCTGCACGCGGCCGGTGGGGCGGTCTGGGCCGCCGAGCAGCTGGTCGAGGGCCACTACGACTTCGGCTTTTGCGGGATGCGCCCGCCGGGCCACCACGCCGAGCGAGCGCGGGCGATGGGCTTCTGCCTGTTCAACAACGTCGCCGTCGCAGCCAGCCATGCGCTCGCCGAGCTGGGAGTGGGGCGGGTGCTGGTGCTCGACTGGGACGTCCATCACGGCAACGGGACCGCGGAGACATTTGATGCCTCCGGTGAGGTCCTGTACGCGAGCATCCACCAGAGCCCGCTCTATCCGGGAACGGGCTCGGCAGGCGAGGTCGGGAGCGGGGAGGGAGAGGGGTGGACGGTGAACATGCCGGTGCCGCCGGGCAGCGGCCCGGAGCTGTTCGAAGCCCTCGTTCAGCACGTGGTGGTGCCGCTGATCGCCGATGTGGAGCCGGGCCTCGTCGCGATCTCGGCCGGCTACGACGCCCACCGCGCCGACCCGCTCGCCGAATGCATGCTCGACGAGGCCGCATTCGGGCGGATGGCGTCGAGCGTGATCGCCGCGGCCGCCGCTGTGGGCGCGCCGCTGCTGATTTGCCTCGAGGGTGGCTACGACCTGGACGCGCTCGCGGGGTCTGTCGTGGCCACGCTCGAGGCGCTTTCGGGGGATGCGGAAGCGGCGCCTGTGGCAGCCCACCCGGCCGCTCCCTACCTGGAATACGTTCGCCGGCACTGGCCGGCGCTTTGATCAGGGCGTCAGCTTCGTCTTCAGGTCGGCCAGGAAGTCCTTTGGGAAGCCGGGGACCGCATCGAGCTGTTCGACGGTCGTGTAGCCCTCCAGCCTCTGCCGGTACTTGATCACCCGCTTCGCCTGGGTCACCGACATCCCGAGCGCGCGGTACTCCTCGAAGGTCCCGGCGTTGAGGCTGACCAATCCTTCCTCGGCGTAGGCGACGGGCTCCGGCTCGGGCGCCGGCAGGGGTTCTGCCACCGGAGGTGGCATCGGCTCCGGCACCGGCACCGGTTCGGGAATCGGCTCCGGCACCGGTTCGGGAATCGGCTCCGGCACCGGCTCGGGAATCGGCTCCGGAATCGGCTCCGGCGCCGGCTCTGGCACGGGCTCAGGTTCGGGCTCGGGCACGGGTTCCGGCAACGGCTCCACCTCTGACACCGGCTCGGGTTCCGGCTCCAGTACAGGCTCGGGCGGCGGCTCCGGCCCCAGGTCGGGCTCGAGCGCGGGCCCCGGCTCGGCCTCAAACACAGGCTCGGGTTCGGGTTCCTGCTTCTGGCTTGGCGGGAACAGGCGCGAACGCAGCGATCGGCGCGGAGGTTTCGGTTCGGGCTCGGGCTCGGGCTCGAGTTCCGGCTCCGGCTCGAGTTCCGCCTGCGGCTCGGGCTCCAGAATCGGCTCCAGCGTCCACTTCTCCTCGTCATATGTCTCGAGCTCGGGCTCGGGCTCCACTGCCTCCACTTCGGGCTCGCGCTCCACCTCTGCCTCCGGCTCCACTTCGGGCTCGGGCTCAGGCTCTGGCTCCGGCTCGAGTTCTGGCTCGGGCTCGGGCTCCGCCTGCGGCTCGGGCGCCATCTCGGGCTCGCCTTCTCCCACAGAGACCTCCGCGGCGCGAGTCTCGGCCTCGCTCGCCTGCGTGGTGACGTCGCCCAGCCTCCCCTCGATGTCCTGGAAGCGCAGCTCTTGCTCTTGGCCGGCCTGCTCTTTCGCCAGTGTCTCGGCCTCCATCATCCGGCGCTCGGCACCCGCGGCGCTGGCCTGAGCCTCCTCGAGCTGGCGGCTCAGTGCCGCGAGCTCGTCCTCCAGCTTCGCCCGTTCGGCCTGCGCCTGCTCCTGCACATGGCGCAGGGCGGCCTGGTGCTCTTGGTCGAGCGTCCGGCGCGCCTCGGCAACTTCGGAGGTCCGCTGTGCGTCGGCTTCTTGCTTCAACTTCTCGGACTGTATCTGGAGCTGGCGCTCGGTCTCGGCGGCGGCGCGTTGCTCGGCCGTCTGCACGGCCTCGCGCACCTGCTGCTTCGAGCCGCGCTCGCCTTCCCGGCGCAGCAGCTTCGCCTGTTCCTGGACCCATGCGGCCGAGGCGCTTCTCGCCTGCATTACGGTCGCCGACGCCTCCTCCTCGGTGCGCCGCGCCCTCTCCTCGGCATCCTGGACGCGACGCTCTGCGTCGGCTACCGCGGATGACTGCTCCGTGCGGGCCGCGTTCAGCGCGTCCTCGAGCGAAGACGCCTCGCCCTCGGCGCGCTTCTCGGCCTCCAGCCTGGTGGCCTCGATCGCGCTCGCATGCTCGGTCTGCATCTCCCCGATCCTGCTCTCGAGCCCCTGGACTTCGGCGCGCGCCTGCTCTTTCGCCTCGGTCAGCGCGCGCTCGGTTTCGGCACGCGCGGCCTCCGTTTCGGCCTTCAGTTGCTCGAGCTCCTGCTCGCGCTCCTTCACGCGGGCGTCGGCCCGCTCGGTCGCCTCCTTCTCCGCGCGCTCGGCCTCGGACTTGACCTGTGCCTCCGCCTCGCTCCGCAGGCGCTCGGCCTCGCCTTTCAGCTCCTGCTCCGCGGTGTCGACCCGCTCGCTTGCGGCGACGGCGCGAGTCTCGATTTCCTGGAGCCGTCTCTCGGAGGTCTCGATCAGCCTCGTGCGGGCCTCGCGCTCGGACTCCAGCTCCGCCTCCAGCGACCGAAGCTGCGCGGTGAAGCGCTCCTCGGCGCCCGCGCGGACGGCGTCCACCTCGCGCTGGGTGCGCTCGGCCGATTCGTCGCGGATGCGCGCGATCTCGGCCACCGACGACTCACCTACCTCGCGCCGCGCCTGCTCCTCGATCTCGGCGCGCGTGGTCTCGGCGGACTGCAGCGCCCTCTCCTCGAGCTCGCGCCGGGCGGCTTCGGTGGCGACTCGGGCGCGCTCGTCGGCCTCGGCACGGGCGTGCTCCTCGGCCTCGGCGCGAACCCGCTCCTCGGTTTCGCGTACGCGCTCGTCGACGTCGGCGCGCAGCTGCTCGAGCTCGCTTCGCAGCGTCTCCGTCTCCTCGCGAACCCGCCGCTCCGACTCCTCGCGCATGCGTCGCTCGGCGTCGCTCTGCGCCAGCTTCGCCGCCGTCGCGCGTGACTCGGCCTCCTGAAGCTGGGCGAGCGAGCGCTCGAGCTCGATCTTGGCCGAGTCGCGCTCCTCGGCCAGCTCGGCGACGCTGAGGTCGCTGGCGCCGGAGAGCAGGGTGCGCTCGCGCTCGGCGAGCGCCTGCTCGCGGCTCTCGATGTCCTGACGGGTCCGCTCCAGCTCGGCTTGAGTGGCGGAGAGCGCGGTTTCCTGCTCGGCGAGCGCCTCGCCTGAGGCGGCTTCGGGACCTTCCTCCTGCTTCCCGCGCCGGCCGCGCGACTCCTTCCGCGCGGCGCGCACCCGCTCGTCGGACTCGCGCCGTAGCGCTCTCAGCTCTTCCTCGGTTTCACGCCGCGTGTCGCGCTGGATCTGTCGCACCTGGCCTCGCAGCCACTCGGCGGCTGCCTCCTTGGCAGATCCCTCCGTGTCCGTCTGCCCCTGTTCGGCCGCGCGAGCGCGGGCGTCGGCCTCCTCGGCCCGCCGCTCCGCCTCCTGCACCCGCTTCTCCAGCTCCACGAGCGCGGTTTCGGACTCCTCCCGCGCGCGTTCGAAGTCTTCCTCGAGCGCGAGTATCTCCTCCATTGCGTGGGCCTCGGCGGTGTGGGTTGCGGTGGTTGCCGCGACCGCGATCCGCTCTTCCGTGTCCCCACGGCCGGGGCTGGGCCCAGGCTCTTCCAGGGGGCCGTAATCGACGTCCGGAGGCTGTTCTGCCTCCTCAGCCTTGCCTCGTCCTCGTATCCACGAACGGCGTCCTGTCACGTGGCGGGACTTTACGACAGGCATCGAGGCGGCGACTTCTCGAACGCGGTTACGCTCCGGCCATGGAGTCCGGCACCTCGCGCACGTCGCTCGCAGATGAAGCGGACGAGCGCTTCGTTCCCCTGAGGCGCAAGCTCGGGGTGACGACATTCGGCCTCAACCAGATCGTGCTCGCGCCCCGGCAGCGCGGTCGCATCCACCGCCACGAGCGCCAGGAGGAGGTCTACCTGGTGCTCGAAGGGACGCTGACGCTGCTGGTCGAGGGCGAGAAGCAGCTGCTCGAGCGCGGTGAGCTGATCCGGGTGGGGCCCGAGCTTCGGCGGCAGCTCGTAAATCGCGGTCCCGGGCGAGTGGTCGTGCTCGCGCTCGGCGGCGCCGAGGAGCACAACGGGCGCGACGGGATGGCGTATCCCGACTGGGATGCCGAAGAAGCGGTCTCGCCGCAGGAGCTGCCTCTGCCGCCCGATTTGCCCGACTGACAGAATATTTGATCAGCTGATTAAATACTCCGAGCGGAATGAGCGCGACCACCACAAATGTCGACCAGGTCGAACTCGCGTCCGTGGACTTGATGGACCCGGCGTGGTTCGCTGACGGACCGCCACACGACCTCTTCGCGCGCATGCGCGCCGAGGATCCCGTGCGCTGGAACGAGCTCCCCGACGGCAGCGGCTTCTGGTCGCTGACGCGGCATTCCGACGTCTCCGCCGTCAGCCGCGACACCGACACCTTCTCGTCGTACCGGGCCGGGATCTTCCTCAACCCCGACCAGGTCACCCCGCTCGAGATGAACCGCAACCTGCTGCTGTTCAAGGACCCGCCCGAGCACACGAAGTACCGCAAGATCCTCCAGAGCGCGTTCACCCCGCACACCGTTCGCGGGTTCGAGGACTCCGTGCGGGCGCGGATCAACAGGGTCATCGACGCGGTGATCGAGCAGGGCTCGTGCGACTTCGTCGCCGATATCGCCGTTCCCGTCCCGCTCGGCGTCCTCGCGGAGCTGCTCGGCCTTCCCGACGACGACCTGCCGCAGCTCTACGACTGGACCGAGCAGATCGAGGAGGCCCAGCGCTCGCCCGAGCCGGCCGCCGCGGCGCAGACGTTCGTCGAGATGGCCGGCTACCTGCAGGGGCAGATCGAGCGCCAGACCGAGGCCGGGGGAGAGAGCCTGGTGACGCGGTTGCGCGAGGCGGAGGTCGACGGCGAGCGCCTCGACGACACCGAGATCCTCGTCTTCTTCGGCCTCCTCGTCTTCGCCGGCAACGACACGACTAGGAACACCGCCTCCAGCGGGATGCTGGCACTGCTCGAGCACCCCGAGCAGTGGAAGGCCCTGCGCGACGACCCGGCGCTGATCGAGCAGGCGGTCGAGGAGGTCCTCCGCTTCACGTCGGTCGTCAACTACTTCTGCCGCACAGCGACCACCGACACGGAGATCGACGGCCACGCGATCGCCGAGGGCGACAAGGTGATGATGTGGTACACGTCGGCCTCCCGCGACGAGGCCGTCTACGAGGACCCGCAGCGCTTCGACATCGCCCGCGCCGAGCACGCGCACAAGGCCTTCGGCGGGGGAGGGCGCCACTTCTGCCTCGGCGCCGGGCTCGCGAAGCTCGAGCTGCGGGTGCTGTTCGAGGAGCTGACCCGGCGGCTGCCGGTTATCGAGCGGGCGGGCGAGCTGAAGCGCCTCGAGTCGACGTGGGCGAACTCGCTCACCTCGCTGCCGGTCAGCTTCACCCCAGGTGCTGTGGAAGCTAAAGCGTGAAGCGCACGTAGCGGGAAGCTGACGCGGAGGCGTCCTTCGAGCCCAGGTAGCCGGCCCGTGCTCGGTAGCGCTCGCCCGGGTTCAGCGCCAGCCGTACAGCGAACGTCCCGCTCGAGTCCACCTCATCTCGAGCTATGCGGTACGTGGCCCACTCGCGATCGCGCCGGACCTGAACCTCGATCAGTCCGATTCCTCCTGCGGCGCCGTTGACCGTTGCGCGCAGCGTGGTCTTCGGCGTTCCGCCGGCACGGCTTCGGCGGGGACTCTTTGATATCTGCGGCGCAGTGGTTGTGGTGTCCGTCGTCCATGGGCGGCGCTGGTGGTCTCCGTCGAGGCGACTCAAGTTCTCCTGACCGGGGGAGCTGCTTGCCGCATGGTCGGTAGCTCCCGCACCGGCGCCCTCAGCGGCGGCCCGATAGGCCCCGTACGCCGGCTTCTGTGAGAAGTTGTGCCGAAGCAGCCCGAAGAAGTTCTCGCGGTTGCTCGGGTCGGTGCCGTAGTCGCGCATCTGGTATGTGAACAGCGGCCCGGCCCAGTCGTAGGTCTTCCACAGCGCGTACGCCTTCGTGATTGCCTGCGCCTGAGCTTGTTCGCTGACGCCGTTCGGCCCGTTGGTGGGGGCTCCGAACTCGGTCCCCCAGATCTTCTTCGCGCCGTCGCCGTTGGCCTGCATCACCGAGCGCATGCTGGGGCCGCCCCACCTGGAGTGGGGGGAGATCAAGTCGAGCAGACCGCCCCAGGGGTCCTCGGGGTACGTGAACGTCTCCTGCGATGCGTACATCAGATACCAGGCGCTCCAGTTCTCGGGATCGCCCGGAGTCGCGGGGAAGCAGTAGGGATGGTGGGAGACCGCGTCGAAGTAGCCGCCGGCGCCGTTGTCGTAGATCGCCGAGAGCCAGTCGGTGGGCCAGTAGTTGGTGCCGTTGGTGGCCGCCGGAGCGGTGCCGCCGGAGCAGCACGGTGGCCTGCGGGTCGGCGCTCTTGATCGCCGGATATGCGGCCCGCAGCAGCAGGGAGTAATGGGCGGGGTTCGGCTTCGGGGTCCAGAACGCGGAGATGTTGGGCTCGTTCCAGATCTCGTAGGCGTGCACGCCCATCGGCGCGTAGTGCTCGGCAGCCTTGCGACGCAAAGGTCGCGTAGGTCACTGGGTCGGGGCCGAAGGTGGCGGAGGTGCCGGGGGGCCGCGCCCAGCTCGGGGTGTACTCGATCACGCCCAGGACCTTCATCCCGCGCGCTGTGGCGCCCTGGACGAGGCGGTCGGTCGCACTCCAGTTGTAGCTGTTCGGACCGCCGGCCTGGATCTGGGCCCAGCTGATGTCGATCCGGATCCACTGCGAGCCGACGGCCTCCATCGCGTCCAGGTCGCGGGCCAGCGTCGTCGCGTCCTCACCCTGGATCGCTCCGCCGGCAGAGATGCCGAACATGTCCGAGCCGAAGGAGTTCGCCGCACTTGCCGCACTGACGGTGCTGAGCGACGTGAGCACCGCCGCAAGGACCACGAGACACCCCAAGATGCACTCCTTTGCACGAACCATTCCCCGGACCTCCTTGTCCGCGGCGCGCGGACGGATGAGCCTCGTCTACGCCGCGCACCGATATCGCTTTCGTTGCCCCCCGGGTGTGGCGGTGCCACCCCCGATCGCCGAACGGTTATACACACGCGGGGGGCTTGGTGCGCCGGTTGCCCTGGGGCCGTCGCCGGAGTAGGCTGACCGCGCACGGACGCATGGCAGTCGACCTGGTCATCGACATCGAGAACACCCCGGGGGCGCTGTCACGGGTGGCGGCGGCGATCAGCGATGCCGGCGTGAACATCGCAGCCGCCACGTGTGTCGGGCCGGGCGAGCGGGCCGAGCTTCACATACTCGTCCCGCATGCCGAGGCCGTGAAGCATGCGCTGGCGATTTCCCACGTCGCGGTCAGCCGCGAGCGCGAAGTGGTCGTGATCGACGTCGAGGATCGCCCCGGCGTGCTGGCGGACCTGACCCGCAAGATCGCCAAGGCCGGAGTGAACCTCGATCTCGTCTACGTCGCAACGCAGAACCGCGTCGTCTTCGGGGCGGACGACATCGCTGCTCTGCGGACGGCGCTCGGCGCCACGAGCTGACCGCCGCCTCGCCGGCCCTACTCGGCCCGTGAGAGACTTGGCTCGCGCGGCCGGATCGCGGACCGCGGACGCGACCGAGGGAGGTCTGATGGGAAATGAGGAGCACGGCGAGGTGACACTCTTCGGCGCGATCGGCATGTCCCAGTCCGGGTGGGACAAGCTGAGCGAGACGTTTACATGGGTCGCGTCGCGGTTTTCCGACGTCAGCGACTTCCACTTCGACGTCGAGGTCGTCGGGGTGGATGGAGACATGGCCTACACCCTGGGCTTCGAGCGCTTCAACGGATCGATCGCCGGGCGCCCCGTGGCGCCAGTGTTGGTTCGCGTGACGCACATCTACCGGCGCGAGGATGACGCCTGGAAGATCGTCCACCGCCACGCCGACAACCCGGGTCCCGACACCCGCATGGAGAGGCCATGAGCGGCGACGCCCGACCCATCCACGCGGGGCGGGGAGAGGGCGACTCGCTGCGTAATCCGGTTGCGACGGGGGGGCCGCTCGAGATCAAGGCTCGTGGTGAGGAGACCGGTGGGGCGCTGACGGCCTGCGAGAGCGTCACGATGCCCGGGGAGGGTCCGCCCTTTCACAAGCACGCGAACGAGGACGAGGTCATGTACTTCGTCGACGGAGCGTTTCGCCTACGGATCGAAGATGAGGTCATGGACATGGCGCCGGGCTCGTTCGCGTTCGTCCCGCGGGATACACCCCACAGCTGGCAGAACGTGAGCGAGGGCAAGGCCCACATGCTCTTCGTCTTCACCCCCGCATCGCCGGGGATGGAGCGATTCTTCGAGCGCTTCGCGGAGGTGGCCGGCGAGGGATCGGCTGTGCGGGAGGCCTTCACGGCGCTCGCGGAGGACGCGGGCATGACGGTCCTCGGCCCGCCGCTGGCACAGTCCCACCCGCTTCCCTGAGCCCGGTTTCCGTCGCCCGTGCAACGCGAGCCGACGACCGGCCGGCGGCGAACCCAGTGACGGGCAGGCCGGGTGGGCAGCGACTAAATGGGCTGAACAGGGCCCTTCACCTAGGGGCGTTACCTGCTCACTCGGCCCCTGCCCGACGCCCACGCATGGGGGTGTCCATATGGCCTTAGTGCGGGCACTCTAGCCCCGGCGCTACGCGAGATACTGCGCGGGCGATGTCGCAGGAGAACGTCGAACTTTTCAAGCGGGGGGCCGACGCTTACAACCGCCGAGACGCTGAGACGCTGCTGGAGGGCCTCGACCCGGAGGTGGAGTGGTACCCGGCACTGCTGGTAATGCTCGGCGGGGAAGCGACGGTGTATCGAGGGCACGACGGGGTGCGAGAGTTGCTTCGCGAGGTGGACGAAACGCTCGCAGAAATCCACGTTGAGTTCACCGACATCCGCGACCTTGGCGATCGGATCGTCGCGATCGGCCTCCTCCGCACGCGTGGCAAAGCGAGCGGAGTTCAAACCGAGTCACCTCTCGGCTATGTGGCTGACTTCAAGAACGGCAAAGGAATTCGCGTTCGGACCTATCTCGACCCCAAGGACGCCCTCGAAGCCGCCGGGCTGAGCGAGTAGGCGATGTCGCAGGAGAACGTCGAGCTGCTCCATCAGGTGAACGATGCCTTCAACCGGCGCGACCTCGATGCCTTCGTCGCGCTCAACCACGCCGAGGTGGGATGGCGGGCGGGCAAGATGACCTGGTGGTACATCTGTGCCAGCGAGAGCGAAGCCCTCGAAGCCGCCGGGCTGCGGGAGTAGGCGATGTCGGGGGAGAACGTCGAACTCGTACACCGAGCCGTTGACGCCTTCAACCGGCGCGACCTCGATGCCTTCCTCGAACTCTGCGACCCGGACATGGAGTTCTTCTCGCGCATCCTGGAGCTGGAAGGCGGCAGCCCCTACCACGGCCACGAAGGAATCCGGAGCTGGTGGGAAGGACTGCTCGGCGTCTCTCCCGACTTCAGCACGGAGATCGACGAGGTACGAGACCTTGGAGACGTCACAGTTGCGCGCTATCGCCTTCGCGGTCATGGCAAGGGGAGCGGCGCGTCCATGGAGCACACGTCCTGGCAGGTCACCGAGTGGCGCAACAAGAAGGCCATCTGGTGGCGGGTTTTCGTGAGCGAGGCCGAGGCCCTTGAAGCTGCCGGGCTGAGCGAGTAGGGCGCTCCCCGATTAGCGGGTAGCGGGTGCTCCTGCACAGTCCCTGATTCCGTTCAACAGGCGCTTCACCTAGGGGCGCTACCCCGACATCACGGGGAGGATGTCGCTTTTCGCGCGAAGGAGAAGCGCGGCACGACCCCGCCGACGTCGTCCCTAACGACCATCGAATGAGATCAGCGTGGCGCGGCGAACGTCAGGTCGTCGGTAGCGCGGCGCGGACGCGCTCGAAGAAGTCGATCACGGCGCGATCCTGCTCGCCGATAAGGAGGTAGCGACTCGGCACCTTCCGACCCGGACCCACTCCGGCGTAGATCACAAGCTTGCGGGTGCCCTTGCGGTCGGGCTCGTCAATGGTGATCGTCATCAGGTCGCGGTGGAACCGCTCATTCGCCCCCGCTCCGGGAACGTCCGCGCCGAATAGATCCAGTACCGCGCCATCGAAGGTGGCCAGGTATTCGCCGTCGATTGTCGTCCTGAACCTGATCTGATCCATGGTCGACACGGTACGACAGTGACGGCACCCGGGTTGGCTGCGCCGAGGACGCAGCTCGCGGCGCTGGAGCGAGCGGTCAGCGAGCAGTTGCTGCTTCTTCGCGCGAGGAGCGGGTGCGCAGTTTCGTTTCCACATCGCGCAGACACGCGCCGTCGCGGTCGGCAATAAAGCCGTCCACCGAGAGGCTCAGCGAGTAGATCAGCATGGGCTTCACGGGCGCGTGATGCTATTGCTCGGGCATGGCGGGCAAGGCATCGGAGCGGTTCGTCTGGGCGGTCGACACTCTGGAGGTCCGCCCGGCCGACCGCCTGCTCGAGGTCGGCTGCGGCCACGGCGTTGCGGTCTCCCTGGTCTGCGAGAGGCTGACGACGGGAACGATCACGGCGATCGACCGTTCACCCAAGATGATCGAGATGGCCACGCGGAGGAACCGCGAGCACATCGACGCGGGCAGGGCTGTGCTCGAGGCTTTCGCGCTGGAGGACGCGGATCTCGGCGATCGGCGCTTCGACAAGGTCTTCGCCTTCAACGTCGCTCCCTTCTGGCTGCAGCCGGAGGCGGCCCTCGGTGCCGTCCGCGAGCACCTCGCGCGGGATGGGGCCGTCTACATCTTCTGGGACGCGCGCCACTCCGCGCCGGAGCGAGCCCGGGACCTCGGGAACGAGCTGGCCGACCGGCTACGCGAGGGCGGATTCTCCGTCGACAGGGTGCTTGTGGAGGACCTGCACCCGGTCCCCGCGGTCTGCGCGATGGGGCGGCCCCAGGGCGGATGAGCATGGACAGCAACACCGTGTCGCGTTCCCTGGCGAGCAGCAGTCACCCTCGTGGCGAATCTCGTCGCCGATTGGGACGAGCAGGAGGCGTCTCGCGTGGAGCGCATCGCACTTCTGCAATCGCGTGAAAGCGCTATCGGAGGAACTGGCAGCCTTGGGGCGCAGCGACTAAATGCGCTGAACAGGCCCTTCACCTAGGGGGCGTTACTTCGACGCCGCGGGAGGATGCCGCGCTTCCGCTCCACGCGATAGGCGACTGCGGCGCCGGTGTCGCTGACACGCGACCGGGGCACTGGCTGAGATGAAGTTGCTCGCTGCTCCCCCGCATGGGAAGCAGAACGCGCGCGGATCGCCATGTGGCCGATTGTCTCGGGCCAGATTCAGGCCTCGAAGGGACGCCTCAGTCGCTCAGCCGGCCCTACTGGCTCGGTGGCGCTTAGCGGGGGCCTGAGCTGACGACGATGTCGACGGCGGCGCCGGCCGCTAGCAGGGTTCCGGGCTTTGCCTTCAGCCGGATCAGCTTCCCGCGGGGAACCCTCCTGGAGTGAACTCGCGTTACCTCACCGGATGTGCACCCGGCCTTGTTGAGCTTCCGCTTCGTGCGCCGAAGCGTTGTTCCCCGCTCGATCTTTGGCACCGTGCAGGTAGCGACCGGTGTGGGGGGCCTGTTGTCGGTGGAATCGCAGAGATTGCCGATGCCGTCGGCGTCGACGTCTGCCTGGTCGAGGTTAGCCGTCAGCTGGCAGTTGTCCTGGCCGTTCAGGGCGCCGTCGTTGTCGTCGTCCGTATCCTCGCCGGCGTCCTTGCAGCCGTCACCGTCCGTGTCGAGGCCCGCCGCGGCACCGGTAGCGCAGTTGTCGACGCCGTCAGCCACGCCGTCGTTGTCGTCGTCTGAATCCTCACCAGTGTCCTTGCAGCCATCACCGTCGGTGTCGAGGCCCGCGGCAGCGCCGGTAGCGCAGCTGTCGGAGGTGTCCTCGACGCCGTCGTTGTCGTCGTCGGGGTCGCAGGCGTCGCCCTGGGCGTCGCCATCGTTGTTGGCTTGGCCGGGGTTGGCGAGGGCAGGGCAGTTGTCGCTGCCGTCGAAACTGCCGTCGAGATCGGTGTCGCGGTCGATCCTGATCTGCACCGTGGTATTGCCTACGGTGGGCGCCGTCGCGCCGAACTTCCAGACCACGATCCAATACTCGGTCCCGGCGTTGAGCTGCGTCGAGTTGATCCTCGACTGCAGAGCCTCTGTCGTGGCCGAGTCGTCGTCGCAGCCGTCGGTGCCGGCGCCGACGTTGGTGGGAAGCTCGGTGAAGGGCCCAGCGGCCCCCCCTGCGGAGGTGTAGACGGCCATCACCGTGTCGTCCACGGTCGTCGCGGTCGGCCCCTCGGCGGCGGCCCAGATCCGGTAGGGCGTGGTCTGGTCCGGCGTGAACTTGAACCACATGCTGCGCGAGACGCTCGACTGGCAGCTGGGCACCGGCGGGTCGCCGGTTGTCGTCGCATTGGTGATGTTGGCGACCGTGCTCGAGAGGACCGGGAAGCTGTTGCCTGGGATCAGCTCGGCGTCAGCCGCCGTGTCGTTGAAGATCCGGTCGATCCTGATCTGCACCGCGGTGTTGCCCGCGGTGGGCGCGCTCGCGCCGAACTTCCAGACCACGATCCAATACTCGGTCCCGGCGGTGAGCCGCGTCGAGTTGATCCTCGCCTGCAGATCCTCTGTCGTGGCCCCGTCGTCGTCGCAGCCGTCGGTGCCGGCGGCGGGGCTGGTGGGAACCTCGGTGAAAGGCCCGGCGGCCCCACCTGCGGATGTGTAGACGGCCAGCACGGTGTCGTCCACGGTCGTCGCGGTCAGCCCTCCCTCGGCGGCGGCCCAGATCCGGTAGGGCGCGGTCTGGTCCGGCGTGATCTTGAACCAGATGCTGCGCGAGACGTTCGGCTGGCAACTGGGCACCGGCGGGTCGCCGGTTGTCGTCGCATCGGAGATGTCGGCGACCGTGCTCGACAGGACCGGGAATGAACTGCCAGGCACGAGCTCGGCACCGCTCGCCTGGTCATTCGCGGGGGGCGCTGCCTGGGCGGCGGGCGTCGCGATTAGCGCCAGAGCCGCCAGCGTGGCAACGATCGTGCCTGAGGTTCTCCCGCTCACAATCAAACCTGCATCACCCTACTCCCCAATCCACGGAGCCCAAGCGGGATTGATGCTCATGGCCGCCAGCTGGCTCAGACACACCCGCACTCCGCGGGTCTGCCCAGACAGCGGCGTCTGGAGGTTCAAAGTTCGCCTCACCTGGGCGGACGGCGTGAGCACAAACCACGTCGACCGCATGCCCTGCCAGCGCGGTTGACGACAGACCACAAGCCGCGTCAGCGCGAGCAGCACCTCGGCGCGGCGTCGCACGCTGCTGCTCCGCGCGAGAGCGGAAGTGCGCGGCAGGGACTGCTCGCGCCTGCCCTCCATGTGTTGCGCACGCGCCCGTTCCGCTGAAGGCGCCGTAGCCGCTCGTCGTCCAGAGCGGGAGCGATCTCCGTTGGACGCAGCGATCACAGTGCCTCGGGACCGCGCTATCGAATCAATCCGTTGACTCGTGCTGCGGCGGTCGATGGCGACGACGTTGGGGTAGGAGTACACGCCTGCCGCAGGGAGGCCCTGCAGCCTTGAGCTTCAACCAGGCCGTGCTCGGTCCCGATGCACCTTCGCGAACCGGGATCGAGATTGCGGCTATTGCGGCCGGGCCCAGCCGCCATCTCCGTCGGCGACTTGCTGGAGCGCGTCGACGTCGGTGACGTAATCCTCGTAGTAGCCGCAGCTGGAGCAGAGAAAGGTCTCGTAGCTGGAAGCGGTGGTGACCATGCCGCCGCCGCGGATATAGAGGGCGGTCTTCTGGCCGCGATAGATACCCCCGGTGAGCTGGCGAACGGTGTCTTGTCCGCACTTGACGCAGCTACCGTCCCTCATCTCGGCGCGAAGACTACCGACCAAATGCCGGGCTCCTCCTTCGCGCGAAGGGCGAAAGTGTTCAGCACGCAGGCTGCCGTAACTGCTCCCCATGCGTTGCGAGACGTATAACCGCTTTCTCTTTGAAGCAGGCATCTCGGAGCGATGCGACGACGCTCTCGGAAAGGACGACCAGGAAGCGCGGTTGCAAACGCGTCAGGCGCTCTCGCAATCGCATGCGGAAGCGAGCGTCTCGGGGGTGCCGTGGGACCAATGCCACTGTGCCGCGGTGCGCCGCCACCGGCCGTTCGTGCGCATGCGGGAAAGCCACCGGCGCGCAACTTGACTCAAAGCCGCGCGCAAGTCTGCGCATTCGCGCCTTGATCGGTTACGCGATCGCCGCCACGCTCGCTCGGCAACTGCAAACGAGCGAACGGAGGGCGAATGAACGCACTGGTCAACTACGTGGACATCAGGATCCGAGCGATCCTGGCGCTGCTCGAGCGCGGCACCCGCCGGTTGGCGTCCGAGCGCGGCCAGGGCACTGTCGAATACGTCGGCCTGATCCTGCTGGTCAGCCTGCTGATGGTCGGGATGGTGGCGGCGATGAAGGGGTTCAACGGCACCCAGGGAACCGAGCTCGCCGAGCTGATCGTGACCAAGATCAAGTCGGCGGTGAACGCGATCACGTTCAACAACTGACGCTGCAGCGCTCCACACGGCCCCGGCCGCCGCGATCCCGCGGAAGCACGCGGGAGATGAGCGGCCGGGGCCGCCGGCGTCGCCATTGCTCAAGCTTGCACATGCTAAATTATGCTCATACTTGATCGACGGCTACAGGTGATGGTCGACGAAGAGCGCGATCGGCGATTGCGCGAGGAGTCGGCGCGCACAGGTGTCTCCGTGGGCGAGATCGTCAGAAGGGCGATCGATCAGGCTTTGCCCCGGCACCCGACCCGCGCCGAAGCGGCGGAGGCGGGAAGGCGTCTACTCGCTCTGGCATCCCCTCTCGGTGAAGGTCGCGAACCCGATTGGGAGATTCAGAAGGAGCAGATGCTTGACGAGCTCTACGGGGGGGCAAGAGGCCCTCGGGAGATGTACAAGCCGCCCGAGGACTCTCGATGAGGCGCTTCCTCTACGACACATCGGTGTTCTCGTACGCGCTCGGCGAGCAGCACCATTACCAGCGGCCCTGTAGGCGCATACTCGAGCGAGCGCGTGCGAGGGAGCTGTGGGGGGAGGCAAGCGTCGATCTGGTTCAGGAACTGGCGCACCAGCGATTCAGGAAGACCGGCGATCGCGAGGCGGCTGTTGAAGCTGCCACGGGAGTCGCCCGCCTCTGCGCGCTGCACGAGTTGCGTCCTGAGGACGTGCTGGAGGGACTCGAGCTGTACCGCGATCATCCTTCGCTGTCCGCTCGTGACGCAGTCTTTGCCGCCGTCGCGCTTGGGCGCGGCATCAACGCGATCCTGGCCACCGACCGTGCTTTCGACGACGTCCCCGGCCTCGAGCGAATCGATCCCGCCGATGAGGCCGCGGTCGACTCGCTGGCCGCCTGATCAGGCGACCCTTCCGACTCCGGAACTGCGACACGCGCCTCCCGGATCTGGTTGAGTGGGCTCGATGATCCGGAGTGCCCGTCTTCTCGTGGGCGCGGCGGTGCTCGGGTTTGCGTTCGTGGGTGGAGCGGGCGCGGCCGAGGCTTCCTTCAGCGCCCACGGCAGCGTCGAGCAGGTCTACGTGACCGGCCTCGATCCGGGCGCTCGGATGTCGCTCCTTGATCGCAGGGGAGATACGGTCGCGACAAAGCGGGCCAACGAGCTCGGGCGGCCTGCTGTTCCGCAAGGTCGAGCCGGGATCCGGGTACCGCGTACGCCTTTCGAAGAGCGGGCAAGAAGTCGGCGCCGCTGACGGTGCTGTCGAGGCGATCGAAGCCGCCGAGCACGGACGTCTACGAGCAGTCGATCCCCTCCGACGGCTACGGCTACCTGACCACCCGCGACGGCACGAAGCTTGCCTACTCCGTGCACCCGCCGCAGGACGTCTCGAACGCGCTTGGCGTCGACCCTCCGCCGCCACCGCCGGGCGGGCAGTATCCGACGCTGATCGAGTACTCGGGCTACGGGTACGCAAGACCGTCCGGCCCGCAGAGCGGGATCGCCGCGATCGCGAACCTGATGGGGTTCGCGGTGGTCGACGTGAACATGCGCGGCACGGGGTGCTCCGGGCGGCGCGTTCGACTTCTTCGAGCCGCTTCAGAGCCTCGACGGCTACGACATCGTCGAGACCGTCGCCCGCCAGCCCTGGGTTTCGCACAGCAAGGTCGGGATGATGGGCATCTCCTACGGCGGCATCAGCCAGCTCTTCACCGCCCAGACCCACCCGCCGAGCCTGGCCGCGATCTCACCGCTGTCGGTGATCGATGCCACGCAGACGACGCTTTACCCCGGCGGCGTCCTGAACACGGGCTTCGCCGTTGCCTGGGCCGAGGAGCGCCAGCACGAGGCACTGCCGGCGGGGCCCGAGACGGGGCAGGAGTGGGCTTACGAGCGGATCCAGGAGGGCGATCAGACCTGCGAGGAGAACCAGGCCATGCACGGAGAGGCTGCCGACCTGATGGGCAAGATCCGCCGCAACGATCACTACCGGCCCAGGGTTGCCGACCCGCTCTCCCCGATCACGTTTGTCGACAAGATCGACGTGCCCGTGTTCATGGCCTGCCAGTTCACCGACGAGCAGACGGGCGGCCACTGCCCGACCCTGGCCGAGCGCATGACCGGCACGGACAAGAAGTGGTTCACGTTCACGAACGGCACCCACGTCGACTCGCTCGCCCCGGAGACGTTCAACCGCCTGTACGACTTCCTCCAGCTCTATGTCGCCCGGCAGGCGCCGATCACGAACTCGGCGCTGATTCAGGCCAGTGCGCCGGTTGTCTTCCAGGCGGCGTTCGGGATCGAAAACTTGACGCTGCCGCCCGACCCGATCCAGCAGCAGCCGACTTACGACGGCGCGCTGGCCGCGTTCGAGGAGCTGAAGCCGATCCGGATCCTGTTCGACAACGGTGCCGGCGGTTCGAATCCCGGCGAGCCGTATCCCGGCTTCGAGCAGTCCTTCCAGAGCTTCCCCATCCCCGGCACCTCCGGCCGCTCCTGGTATCTCGCGACCCGATGGCGCGCTCGACGACACGGCGCCCGACAGTGCGGGTGCCGATGAGTTCACCTGGGATGCCGACGCCCGGCCGCTGACCGACTTCAGCGGCGACACGGGCGCCGGCGAGAACGGCCTGTGGACCGCGACGCCGCCGTACGAGTGGACGCAGGACCCCGCCGGCAGCGCGGTCGCCTACGTCACGGCCCCGCTGAGCGACACCACGACCGTTATCGGCGCCGGCGCAGCGCATGTCTGGGTTCGCTCCTCGAGGCGGAACGTCGACCTCCAGGCCACGATCAGCGAGGTCCGGCCTGACGGCATGGAGACCTTTGTGCAGGGCGGTTGGGTGCGCGGGAACATGCGCAAGCTCGACAAGCGCAAGAGCACGCCGCTCGAGCCCGTCCTCAGCCTCCGGCAGTCCGACATCTCGCCGCTGCCGCGCGACCGCTTCGTCAAGGTCACGATCCCGCTCTACTACGAGGGGCACGTCTATCGCGCGGGCTCCCGCATCCGCGTCAGGATCAGCGCCCCGAACGGCGACCAGCCGATCTGGTCCTTCGGCGAAACGCGACCCAAGGCACAAGCGACCGTATCGATCGGTTACGGCGACGGCATGCTTTCGCGCCTCGTCCTCCCGGAGGTGCCGGGGGTCAGCCCGCCGACCGGACTGCCGCCATGTCCGGGTCTGCGCGGTGAGCCGTGCCGCGAGTACGAGCCGTTTGTGAACAGCACGACGACTCCCTGACGCTCAGCAGGTCCTGCCGCCTGACAACGTGACGCACCCGGCTGCGAGACTGCGGCCGATGCCTCCCACCCGCAGCTACGACCGCGCGCCCGGCGACCTGCGCCCGGTCGAGATCGAGCCCGGGTTCGTACGCACCGCCACCGGCTCGGCGCTCTACTCGCAGGGCGAGACGCGGGTCATCTGCACCGCATCGGTTTCGGACGGCGTGCCTCGCTGGCTCGAGGGCAAGGGGCGCGGCTGGGTGACCGCCGAGTACGCGATGCTGCCGGCCTCGACCGGCGAGCGCAAGGAGCGCGACGTGAAGAAGGGGCGCCAGGACGGGCGCGGGGTCGAGATCCAGCGGCTGATCGGGCGCTCGCTGCGCGCGGTCTGCGACCTCGAGGCACTCGGCGAGCGCGCCGTGTACGTCGACTGCGACGTGCTCCAGGCCGACGGCGGCACGCGCTGCGCCTCGATTACCGGCGGCTTCGTCGCGCTCTCGCTTGCGGCGCAGACGCTCGTGGATGCGGGCGAGCTGGAGCGGCTTCCGTTCACCGGCTCGGTGGCGGCGATCAGCGTCGGGATGGTCGACGGGGTGGCGCTCTGCGACCTCGACTACTCCGAGGACTCGACCGCCGAGGTTGACGCCAACGTCGTCATCACCGGCGCCGGCGAGCTGGTCGAGGTGCAGGCGACCGCCGAGCGGACGCCGCTCTCGCGCGCCTCGCTCGACGACTTGCTGGGGCTGGCGGAGGCGGCGACCGCCGAGCTTCGCTCTGCCCAGGCTGCGGCGCTCGGCGACAGCTTGGGCTGATGGAGGCGGCGAACGGCGCGAGCGGGCGCCCGATCGTGCTCGCGACGCGCAACGAGCACAAGCTGCGCGAGCTGGGAGAGATCCTCGACGGGATCGAGCTGGTTCCCCTGCCTACCTCGATCGAGCTGCCCCCCGAAAGCGCCGACAGCTTCGAAGGCAACGCGCTGCTCAAAGCCCGCGCCGCCCACGAGGCGACCGGCGAGCCGGCGATCGCCGACGACTCCGGGATCGTCGCCGCCGCCCTCGGCGGGCGGCCGGGAGTGCACTCCGCTCGCTTCGCCGGCCCGGATGCAAGCGACGAGCAGAACCTGACGCTGCTGATCGAGGAGCTCGAGGGCGCCGATGACCGCGCTCTGGCGTACGTGTGTGTGATCGCCTATCTCGACTCCGCCGGCAAGGAGCACCTGTTCGAGGGCCGTTGCGAGGGCACGCTGGCACCGCGGCCGCGCGGCAACGGCGGGTTCGGATACGACCCCGCGTTCATCCCGCTCGACACCGGCCCCGGCGATGAGCGCACGATGGCCGAGCTGCCGCCCGCCGAGAAGCACGCGATCAGCCACCGCGGTCGCGCCGCCCGCGCGCTCGCCGCCCACCTGGGGGTGACGGCGAAGTGATCCGGACGAAGGCCGGGGCGGCGACGCTCTCGGTCGTCTCCAACCTGATCCTGATCGCGCTGAAGATCGTCGCCGGGGCGATCACCGGCTCGATCGCGATCATCACCGAGGCGGTCCACTCCGGGATCGACCTGATCGCGTCGGTGATCGCGCTGATCTCGGTGCGGAAGGCCGACGAGCCGGTCGACCGGGAGCACCCCTACGGCCACCAGCGGATCGAGAACCTCGCCGCCGCGATCGAGGGGATGCTGATCCTGGTCGGCGCCGGGATCATCATCTATGAGGCCACCCGCAGGCTGGCCAGCGGAAGCGATGTCGAGTTCCTCGGAGTCGGGATCGTGGTGATCGCGTTCTCGATCGCCGTCAATCTCGCGGTCTCGGCGTTTCTCGTCCGCCGCGCCCGCGAGCTCCGCTCACCCGCGCTCGAGGGCGACGCCGCGCACCTGCACGCCGACGCGCTGACGTCGATCGGCGTCCTCGTCGGCCTGGCGCTGATCGAGATCACCGGCGAACCGGCCTTCGACGCGATCGCGGCGCTGGTCGTCGCCGCCGCGATCGTCTGGTCAGGGATCCGGATCCTCAGCCGCTCCTCGCGGGTGCTCGTCGACGAGGCGCTGCCGCCCGACGAGCTGGACCTGATCGAGAAGGCGATCGCCGCCGCGCGCACCGACGAGGTCGTCGGCTACCACAAGCTCCGCGCCCGCCACAGCGGCGAGGCCCACTACATCGACCTCCACGTCCAGTTTCGCTCTGGGACGACGCTGGAGCGCGCGCACTCGCTGGCCCACTCCCTCACCGCATCGATCGAGCGCTCGCTCCCCGAGTCGGACGTGCTGATCCACGTCGAGCCCGAGGCCTCACGCGTCCCGCCGAGGCCGAGTCCCGCGCGACGCGCGCTGCGGCCGGGTCGATTGAGCCGGGCCGCTACTTCAGCAGCAGGTTCACCGCCGCCGACAGCCCCACGGCCCCGGCGACGATCGAGTAGCCGGTGTAGCCGTTCAGGGCCAGCAGCACGACGGCGATCGCGCAGAGGACGACGATGGTGATCCAGGAGGCGCGGGAGACGGACACGGTCGCCCCATATATTGGGGCAGTGGCCAGATCGAAGCCAGAACGGTCCGCGGCGACGCCGAAGATCGGCCGCGAGCAGGCGGAGTTCGCGGTCGCGCACCTCGAGGAGCTCTCGCCCGACCTCCGCGGCTGCGCGCTGCTCGGTGCCGGCGGCAAGCTGCTCGCCGCGAGCGGCGACGGCGACGGCTGGGCTGCCGCCGCCTCCGGCTCTTCTCGAAGCCGCCGACGCCGCCGCGGAGGAGCCGGCCGAGCAGGTCCACGTCGGCACCGAGGACGGAGAGGCGTTCGCGGTTCGTCACGATGGGCTGACGATGGTCGCCGTCACCGACCGCTTCGCGCTGGCCTCGCTCGTCCTCTTCGACATGCGCACGATCCTCCGAGACTTGGCCGGGAACGGCGAGGTCACCGACCGCCGGGCGGGAGCTGGGGACTGATGCCGCCGAAGCCGCACCGGCTCATCCTCGACCGCGTCAGCGGCTACGCCGACGAGGCGAACGCCTACCTGCGCCGGCGCCGGATCGTCCGCAAGCCGTTCGCTCGGGTAACCGCCCCGGGCGGGCGCAGCATCGCGCTCGACGCCGACAGCGAGCAGGGCAGGGCGCTTTTCCGCGCGGCAGCGCAGTTGATCGAGGCGGCGAGGGAGCCGGCCCCCGAGTGATGGCCGAGCCGGCGCTGATCGAGCCGCAACTCGCCGAGCGAGTGATCGCTCGCGCGCTCGAGCGTGGCGGCGACTTCGCGGAGATCTTACTGCGAGCGCCGCTCCGCCTTCTCGCTCTCGATCGACGAGTCGCGGGTCGAGCGCGCGCAGCGCGGCAGCGAGCAGGGCGCCGGCGTGCGCCTGATCAGCGGCGAGACGACGTACTTCTCTCACGTCGACGGGCTCGCCGAGGCCGACCTCGACCGCGCCGCCGACGCGGTCGCCGCGGCGCTCAGCGCCGGGCGCACCGAGCCGCAGCCGCTGCGCGCCGCCGAGCCGCCCGAGCTTCAGGAGATCGACGTCGACCCCGCCGACGTGCCCGCGGCGCAGAAGGCCGACCTGCTGCGCGCCTGCGACGAGACCGCCCGCGCCGCCGGCGCCGAGATCGACCAGGTGATGGCCTCCTACTCCGACGGCCGCCGCCGCGTTCAGGTCGCAAACTCCGAGGGCCTGCACGCCACCGACGACCGCACCCGCGTGCGGCTCGGCGCGCAGGCGGTGGCCCGCCGCGGAGACGTCGTCGTCACCGGCTTCGAGACCCTCGGCGGCCACCGCGGCTTCGAGCTGTCTCCGGCGGAGCCGCCGAGCGGGTCGCCGCCGATGCGGCGCGAAAGGCGCTCACCCTGCTCGACGCGAAGCCGGCCCCCGCGGGCTCGCTCCCGGTCGTTGTCGGCGGCGGTTTCGGCGGCGTCCTCTTCCACGAGATGACCGGCCACGGGCTCGAGGCCGACGCCGTCCAGAAGGGCGCGTCGGTGTACGCGGGCAAGCTCGGCGAGCAGGTCGCCGAGCCGCACCTGACCGCATACGACGACGGCCGCCTCCCGGGCGAGTGGGGGACGAACGCGATCGACGACGAGGGCGTCCCCACCCAGAGGACGACGGTGATCGAGGGGGGCAAGGTCACCTCCTACCTCTACGACCTCACCCGCGCCCGCAAGGACGGCGCCGAGCCGACCGGCAACGGCCGCCGCGAGAGCTTCCGCCACCTGCCGATCCCGCGGATGACCAACACCTTCATCGCCCCCGGCGAAGCCACCCCCGATGAGCTGATCGCCGAGATCGAGCGCGGCTTCTACGCCGTCTCCTTCGGCGGCGGCCAGGTCGACCCCGCGACCGGCGACTTCGTCTTCGGCGTCAGCGAGGGCTATCTGATCGAGGACGGCAAGGTGACCAGCCCCTGCCGCGAGGCGACCCTGATCGGCAACTGCCTGAACGCGCTGGCGGCAATCGACGCCGTCGCCTCCGACTTCGAGATGAAGACCGGCTTCTGCGGCAAGGACGGCCAGCGCGTCCCCGTCGGCACCGGCCAGGGCCACGTCCGCATCAAGGAGCTGACGGTGGGGGGACGGCGGTCGGTTGACGGCATCCGAGCTCCCAGATCTCGCGCGCCTCGCCCTCGAGGCGGCGATGGACGCCGGCGCCGGCGACGCCGAGGCGTTCGCCGAGGACTCGACCGGTCGCGAGATCCGCGTCTTCGAGGGCGAGGTCGAGAGCCTGAGCGAGGCGGGCGAGCGCGGCGTCGGCGTCCGCGCCTGGATCGACGGCCGCACGGGCTACGCGTTCGGCAGCGACCTCAGCGAGGAGGCCTGCGCGCGATCGCCGCCGACGCGGTCGAGGCGGCGCGCGTCTCCGACGCCGACGAGTTCGCGGCGGTGCCGGCGAGCGACGGCGAGGTTCCGCAGATCGACGGCCTCTTCGACCCCGCGATGGGCGCCACATCGACAGCCGACAAGGTGGCGCTGGCACAGCAGATCGAGGCCGCGTGCCGGGACACCGACAAGCGCGTCGCCCAGATAGAGCAGACCGTCTACGCCGACGAGGAGGGCCGGGTCGCGATCGTCTCCTCCAGCGGCCTCGAGGGCTCCTACGAGGCGACCACCTGCTACGCGTATCTACAAGCGATCGCCGGCGACGACGAGGACCGGGAGACCGGCCTCGGCGTCGGCCTCGGCCGCGCCCCGGCGGCGCTCGACGCCGAGGAGATCGGCCGCGAGGCCGCCGAGCGCGCAACCTCGCTGCTGGGAGCGATCAAGCCGAAGTCGATGCACACCCAGGTGGTGCTCGACCCGATCGTCGCCGCCAGCTTCTTCGGCTTCATCGGCGGAACGCTGTGCGCCGACGCCGTCCAGCGCGGCCGCTCCCCCTTCGCCGGCATGCTCGGCGAGCCGATCGCCGCCCCGGCGCTCACCCTCCACGATGACGGCATCGACCCCGAGGGCTTCGCCTCCGCGCCGGTGGACGGTGAGGGAACGCCGCGGGCGCGCACGCCGCTGATCGACTCAGGAGAGCTGAAGACCTACCTGCACGACTCCTACACCGCACGCCGCGAGGGCGGCGACGCGCGCTCCACCGGCAACGCCGCCCGCGCCGGCTACCGAAGCGCCCCCTCGGCCTCGACCTCGAACCTCGTCATCGCCACCGGCGACCTGGACTTCGAAGACCTCCTGACCGAGGCCGGCGCGGGCGTCTTCATCACCGACGTCGCCGGCCTTCACTCCGGCGTCAACCCGGTCAGCGGCCAGTTCTCCGTCGGCGCCTCAGGCCGCCTGATCGAGGCCGGAGCCCTCGGCGAGCCTGTGAGCGAGTTCACGATCGCCTCCGACCTGAAGTCGATGCTGATGGCCGTCCGCGCCACCGCCAGCGAGCCCCGCTGGGTCCCCTTCGGAGGATCTGTGAAGACCCCGGCGGTGCTGATCGGCGAGATGGCTATCGGCGGGGTGTAGGCGCTACCCGGCCTTGCCCGCTTGCGGTTCGCGAACCGTCCGCCGCGTGATCCGAACCCCGGAGGCCGGCTGAAACGGGCCATACAGAACATCGGGATCGAGATCGACTTCCCCCGGGAACTCCACGGTCCGGCTTTCAGGATTCACCCGAACCTGCTCGAACACCTCCCGGCGATCCCGAATGGGCGCAAAGACGCCACCTCGGGCCACTACCTCACTGAGGTCAATCTCCTTCACCGCTCCGTCGGCGAACGTAACGCGAATCCAATACCCCTCCAGGGGTTCCACGTCGGACACTTTGTTCAGCTCTGTCATCGCAACGGATCGATCGGCTTTAGTTCGCGGCGCAGTCGAGCACGTCTCCAGTTGGCCTCGAGCTCAGATCGGTGCTTGCGAGCCCATTCTCCCACGAGCCGTTGCGCACGGCTAGGCAGCGCACCAGCGATCACGGCACCGTCCTCGATCGCAATCTTCGCGTCAAATTCGGCATATCGGGCGTGAATGTGAGGCGG
>CAWIPO010000006.1:0-1061299 GCA_963838095.1 uncultured Thermoleophilia bacterium | reverse complement strand
CAGGCTCGCCAAGCAGACGACGCCGAGCATCCGCGCCCGGCCGACGCGGGCCGGGCCGCCCCGGGAGCAGCTCATCTACTGCTTCGCGCGGCGGGCTCGGAGGCGCGTCAGGCCGACGATTGCCGCAACCAGCAACGTGGCGGCGAGGATGATCGGCAGAACGATGCTCGTGCCGGAAGCGGTATCCGCAGCCAATTCTGCCGCGGCGGCCACCCCGGTGTTCGCGCTCTCACCGGCGCCGCCATCGTTGTCCCTTGCCTCGTCGTCGGCGGCTTCTTCGTTGCCGCCCCCGCCGCCGCCCCCGCTCTCCGAGCCGTCCGCATTTTCCCCCTCATCCCCCGGCGCCGTGTTCTCGGTGAAGCCCACGACCTCATCGCCCTCCGGGCCCGCGGCCTCGATCTCATCGGCTACCTCAGATGGAAGCGCGCTCCCGCCGCCGCCTTCCGACGAACTGCCGCTCCCGCCGCTGCCCTGCGACGAATCGCCGCCACCGCCGCTGCCTTGCGACGAATCGCCGCCTGCGTCTGTGGACGGCTGATTCCCTCCCCCACCCGGGATGCTTTCGACATATTGGTCGAGCGAGGAGTCGGCGGCTCCAGCGGTTGTCGCAGCCGGGAAGGCGAGCACGAAGACGATCGCGAGCGTTGCCGAAAAGGTCCTGCGCATGGATACTGATACGCACCGGGGTACGGAAAACTGACAGACCCGCACGCGATTTCGGGCCCAAACGTCAGTAATTGAGCGCCTGACGCGTATTGGAATCCGTATGGACGTGCCCACTCCCGCGGTCTACGAGGAGCTTCCCGTCCGCGGATGGCGCGATGCTGCCACGAGCAGCCCACGCGCGCTCGTCAGATACCTGGGCCCGTTGCTCGGGACCGTGGTGCTGCCGTTTGTGCTCGTTCTCTACCTCGCGCTTCGGGCGGCGGCTACGACCTGGTCGTGCGCAGCGAGCTGGGGATCGCGGTCTGGTGGGTTCTGCTGCTGGGTGCGATCGTCGGCTTCCTTCCGGTGAGGCGCTTTGGCCGGCCCGCGTGGGCCGCGCTCGGCCTGCTCGCCGCGTACGCCGGCTGGACGGCGCTGGGGATCAGCTGGTCCGAGAGCAGCGAGCGCAGCGTCGAGGAGGTCGCGCGGGTGGCCACCCTGCTCGGGATTCTCGCCCTCGCAATCGCGGTTCAGGGACGAGACGGCCTGCGGCGAACGGTTAGCGCCGTCGCCGCCGCGATCGCCTTCGTCGGCCTGCTCGCGCTGCTGTCGAGGCTGCACCCGGACTGGTTTCCCCCCGACAACCCGCCCAAATTCCTGACCGGCGCCGAGGGCAGGCTCAACTACCCGCTGAACTATTGGAACGGGCTCGCCGCCCTGATGGCGCTCGGGATACCGCTCCTGCTCGTAATCGCGACCCACTCGCGCCGTCTGCTCACCCAGGCGCTTGCCGCCGCGGCGGTGCCGGTTCTGACCCTGACCGCGTTCTACACGTTCTCCCGCGGCGGAGCGCTGGAGATCGCCGTGGCCTTGCTCGCGCTGATTCTGCTGCACCCCGCGCGCTTGGCGCTTCTGCCCACCCTTGCGCTCGGGGCCGCGGGCAGCGTCCTGTTGATCTCCGCCGCCACCCAGAGAGACGCGTTGGAGGACGGCGCGCTCGGAGCCCTTGCCAACCAGCAGGGGGACGAGATGCTTGCGGTGGTGCTCGTCGTCTGCGGCGGTGTCGCCCTGGTCCGGGTTGCGATCGGGCTCGCGGCACGGCACGGAGTCGGCCCGCGCGTCAGCGTGTCGCGCAGCACGACGACCGCGTTGTTCGCCACGGCTACGGTTGTGGCCGCGGTCGCCGCGCTGGCTGCCGGGGCTCCCTCGGAGATCTCCGACCGCTGGAGCGAGTTCAAGGATCCGTCGTACATCGGCGCCGGTGTGGAACGCTTCGACAGCGCCGGGGGCACGGGCCGCTATCAGCAGTGGCAAGCGGCGCTCGACGCAGGCGACAGCGCGCCCCTCACCGGGATCGGGTCGGGCACGTACGAGTACTGGTGGGCGAGCGAGGCCACAATCCCCGCGTTCGTTCGCGACGCGCACTCGCTCTATCTCGAGGCCTACGCCGAGCTCGGGATCATCGGTTTCGGGCTGATCATCGCGCTGATTGGGGGGGTGATCGCATTCGGCGTCTCCCGGGTGCTGCGTGCCGCCGGTGAGGATCGCGCGTACCTGGCGGCTGCGGTCGCCGCCGCGGCCGCATTTGCCGTCGCCGCTGCCCTCGACTGGGCATGGGAGTTGACCGTGATTCCGGTGACGGTCCTGCTCGTCGGTGCAGCGATCCTTGCCCGAGAACCTGCCGTTGAGCCAGACCGGCGTGAGGGCGGCTCCGCGCGACCAAGCACGAAGCTGCCGCGGCTGACATTGGCGGTACTCGCGGTCCCCGCACTGGCACTGCTCTCGACCTCGCTGATCGCGCTCTACGCGCTCAGCGACAGTCGGGATGATTTCAGAGGAGGTCAGTTGGAGGCGGCCCTCGACTCGGCGCGCAAGGCTCAAGACCTGCAACCGTGGTCGGCGGCGGCAAGCCTGCAGGAGGCACTGGTGCTGGAGCGGCTCGGGACTCTGGACGAGGCGGCTTCCTCTGCGCTCGACGCTACGGAGAAGGAGCCAACGAACTGGCGCAACTGGTTGATCCTGTCGCGGATAGAGGCGCAGCGCGGAAACGCGAGCGGCGCGGTGGACGCCTACAGCAGAGCCGAGTCGCTCAACCCGCGATCCACCTTGTTCACCGACCAAACTGAGTAGCGAAGCGATGACTGACCACTTTGCAGATCACGACCCGGCCCCGGACGACCAGGTGGGAGTGGAGTTGCGCCCCGTCGCGGAGCGGCTCGCGCGAGAGCGACCCGTTCCGCGCGCCGCATTTCGGAGCGAGCTCGGGCGTCAGCTGCTCGGCCGGCCGATCGAGTCGCGGGCGCGGCTGCTGATCTTCGCCTACGGCACTCCGGGTGCGGCCCTACTGGCCGTCGCCGTGATTGGCGTCGCCGGCGTCGGACCCCTCGCCGCCGGGTGAAGCCGGTTGCTCGGAGTCTTCGGTCCGCCGCGCGGGACTGAGCTCGTCGCGCAGCTTCCGCAGTGAGCGCGAGAGGATCTGCTGGACGTTGGCGAGGGTAAGGCCGGTGAGCTCGGCGATTTCGGCTCCCTTCAGGTCGCCGCCGTACCGAAGGGCAATGATCTCCCGTTCGCGCTCGCCAAGTGCTGTCAGCGCGTTCGCGAGCTCGACCGAGACCCCCAGCTCGAGTTCATCGCCACTCACCGCCGAATCGTGTCTCCCGGCTGCGAGCTCCTCGGTGAAGGGCTGCTCGACCCTCGAGCCCTCGCGGCGAGAGCTGTCGATCACCAGGTTGCGCGCGATCGCCATCAGCCACGTGCGGACGCTGGCCCTGCTCTCGTCGAAGCGACCCCAGGCCTTGAGCGCGCGCTCGAAGGTCTCCTGGGTGAGGTCCTCGGCGTCCACCTGGGAGCCCACGCGGTAGTGGATGAAGCCGTACACGGACCAGACGTGATCCTCGTAGACGCCGGCGAACTCATCGCGATCCCGTTGCTTCACCATCGGCAGCGATAACCCATCGGCAGAGATAACCGAGCGTGTTAAGGCCCTAGACGGGGGACGAGCACGTGGGCGCTAGCGCGCAAACGGCGCCCTTTCGGGACGTTGCGAAGGGCGGGGTCCGCGACTGGGATGCTGCCCAGGCAGGCGCTACGAAGCCGTCTGGGCCGCAGGCTCCGAGGTGACCGTCGTCGTCGAGGTGTACTCGAACTCCTCCTCGGGGCCGAAGAGTCGGTCGAGCAGCGCCTTGCGCGCGCCCTCGCTGAGGATCAGGACCGCGATCGCGCCGATGATCCCGAACACGAACAGCTTCCTCAGCGTGCCGCCGCCGCCCTGGCGCTTGCCGCGCAGGCGGTCGGAGGCGTCGCGCAGCGACTCGGCGGCCTGGCGAAGCTCGCGCTGAACTTTCTTGTCGTCCATCAGCGCCTTCGCGGGGCCCTTGCCGTTCGACATCCGCCCGTACGCGTTGCGCGCCGAGTCGTATGCCTCCCGGAGGTCGGTCCGAAGCTCTTCGTCCTCGATCAGCCGCTGCACATAGGGGTTTTCGCGAAGCGCAGCGGCCGCCTCGCTGGCCTTCTGCGCCGACGTCTTTGCCCGCTTGCTTCTCTGCGCCATCACACCTCTCCTAGATCAAGTCTCAAACTGGCGCTTTGCAGCATATACCGGGCACGCTGGCAGCGGGTGGCTGTCCACTACGACAGTGCGTGCTCCAGCACCTTCGAAACGTCGTCCACGGAGACGAACTCGAGGTCGCCGCGCTCGTGCTCGGGGATCTCGGCGACGTCGCCCTCGTTTCGTGAGGGCACGATCACGGTCTTGATCCCGGCGCGCTGGGCGGCAAGCGCCTTCTCCTTCAGGCCGCCGATCGGCAGCACCTGTCCGGTCAGCGTCACCTCGCCGGTCATCGCGATGTCGCTGTGGACGGGGCGAGCGGACACGAGCGAGGCGAGCGCGGTGGTGATCGCGATCCCGGCCGACGGGCCGTCCTTCGGGACTGCGCCCGCCGGCACGTGCACGTGGACGTCGTGCTTGGCGAACCAGTCCTCGGGCAGATCCGGGGCGATCTTCGCGACGTGGGCGCGCACATAGGTCAAGGCTGCCTGCGCCGATTCCCGCATCGCGTCGCCGAGAAGCCCGGTCAAGGTCAGGTGCCCGGACCCCGGCATCGAGCTCGCTTCCACGAACAGCACGTCCCCGCCCGTGGGCGTCCACGCGAGCGCGGTCGAGACGCCGGGGATCTTCGTTCGCCGGCGAACCTCCGCGAACACCCGCTGCTTGCCGAGCAGCTCCCGCACCCGCTTGGCCGACATGGACACCTTGCCGTCGACGCGGTCCTCGGCGACCTCGCGCGCGATCTTGCGAGACACCGTCCCGATCTCGCGCTCGAGGTTTCGGACCCCGGCCTCTCGCGTGTACTCCTCGATGATCGCCTTCAGGGCGGCGTCGGAGAACGAGATCCGGGAGGGCTTGAGGCCGTTCTCCTCGATCTGGCGCGGGACGAGGTAACGCTTTGCGATGTGGAGCTTCTCGTCGACGGTGTATCCGGAGAGCTGGATGATCTCCATCCGGTCGAGCAGCGGCGGCGGAATCGGCTCCAGCATGTTCGCCGTGGCGATGAACATCACGTCGGAGAGGTCGAACTCGAGGTCGAGGTAGTGGTCGCGGAAGCTGTCGTTCTGCGCCGGATCGAGAACCTCGAGCATGGCGCTGGCGGGATCGCCCCGGAAGTCGGCGCCCATCTTGTCGATCTCGTCGATCATGAACACCGGGTTGCGCGTGCCGGCATCGCGGAGCGCGCGGATGATCGTTCCGGGCATCGCGCCGATGTAGGTGCGGCGGTGGCCGCGGATCTCCGCCTCGTCGCGGACGCCGCCGACCGAGATGCGCTCGAACTCGCGCCCGAGTGCGCGGCCGATCGACCGGCCGAGGCTGGTCTTGCCGACGCCGGGCGGGCCGACGAAGCAGAGGATCGGCCCGCGCGAATCAGGCCGTAGCTTGCGGACGGCGAGGTACTCGAGGATCCGGTCCTTGACCTTCTCGAGGTCGTAGTGGTCCTCGTCGAGGACCTCTCGCGCGTGCTCGATGTCGAGGTTGTCCTCGGTGCGGCTCGACCACGGAAGCTCGACCATCCACTCGAGATAGGTGCGGATGACGCCGTATTCGGCGGCCGCCGACGGCAGCCGCTCCAGCCGGCCGAGCTCGCGCTCGGCCGCCTTCAGGGCGTGCTCCGGCAGGTTCGCGCCCTCGATTCGCTCACGTAGCTCGTTGACCTCGGCCTGCTGCTCGTCCGCTTCGCCGAGCTCACGCTGTATCGCCTTCAGCTGCTCGCGCAGGTAGTACTCGCGCTGTCCCTTCTCGAGTCCCTCCTGGACCTCCGACTGGATCTGGCTGCCGAGCTGGATCACCTCCAGCTCTCGCGCGAGGATCTCCGACAGGCGCCGCAGGCGCTTGGTGACGTCGACCTCCTCCAGGAGCTCCTGCTTCTCCGAGGTCGCGATCCGGAGCGCACCCGCGATCAGGTGCGAGAGCGCCGATGGATCGTCGACGTTCGTGACCGCGAGCTGGAGCTCCTCGGGGAGATAGGGAATCTGCTCGATGATCTCCGAGAACGTGCGCTGAACGTTGCGGGTCAGCGCTTCGAGCTCCTGCGAGGACTCGACCACGTCAGCCATCTCCTCGATCCTTGCGACCAGGTACGGGCGCTCGGAGATGAACTCGGTCAGGCGCACGCGCTGCATCCCCTGGACGAGGATCCGGATCGTGCCGTCGGGCACCTTCAGCATCCGCACCACGACACCCGCGACCCCGACCTCGTAGAGGTCATCGGGCCCGGGCTCCTCGAGCTCGCCGTCCTTGGAGGCCGCCATCACCAGCGTGCGCTCGCCGGAGAGGACGTCGTTGACGAGCTTGATCGAGCGCTCCTGGCCCACCGCAAGCGGCGTCAGCGTGTCCGGGTAGGTGACCATCTCCCGCAAAGGCAGCACGGGGAGCGCCGACGGCAGCGGACGCTCCTGGCTGTCGCGAATCGCCTGATCGACATCGGCCGATTCGACGATCTGGATTCCCGCCGCTCCCTTCGCTCTCGAACCCGAGCGGATCGTCAGTCAGATCGAGTGGGTCCCCCGCCACCAGTGGCCCCTCGGTTACTCCTCGGCGCCCGAGCGCTCGATCCGGACCCGGGTCGCGTTCTCCTCCGTGCGCTGCAATGGAAGCTCGATCCGCAGCACCCCGTCCTCGTAGGTCGCCTTCGCCTGCTCGGGATCGACGTCGGCGTTCAACTCGACGATCCGCCTGAAGTGCCCGGTGGCGATCTCGACCTGCTGGTAGACGCGCCCCTCGATCTCGCGAACCGGCCGTTCGCCCGAGATCACCATCGTTCGCCCCGAGATCTCGAGGCTGATCGCGTCCAGCGCAACTCCGGCGAGATCGACCTTGACGATCGCCTTCGGCGGATCGCCGCAGTAGTACACATCGACCCGCGGCGAGAAGCCGCTGGCCTGGCGCTGCGTCAACGGCGAGCGCTGCCAGAGGTCGCCGAAGAGCTCGTCTATCTCCCGCCGCATGCGGTCGAAATTGGCAAAAGGGTCGCGACGCTGGGCCACGGCCTCAGCTTAGCTGCGCACTCCGGGAGGAGAAGGTTCTAGACCTCGTAAACCGCGCCCTCGCGGGCGACTTCCACCCGGGCGCCGAACGCTTCGCTGCCTTGGTCGCGCGCCCAGAGCTGGTCGAGCTCGTCGGATATGTGCGTCAGCACCACCCGGTGGGCGCCGGCGCGACGGGCGTGGTCGCCGGCTTCCGCGGGCGTCAGGTGACCGCGCTCGCCGCTTCGCTCCGGCCGCGGAAGCGTTGCCTCGACGATCAGCAGGTCGGTGTCGCGTGCGGCGTCGATCAGCTGCGGACCGGGCCGGCAATCGGCACCGTAGGTGAACCGCCCGCCACCGTTCGCGGAGCGAAAGTCGATCGCGAAGGTCTCGGTGAAATGCGGCACGGCGTGAAAGCTCACGCGCAGGCTGCCGAGCTCGAGCGGCGTTCCCGGGTCGTACTCGCGCAGGGTGAAGGCGTTCTCCACCAGATCCTCGTTCCCCCATGCCCCGACCACCCGCCGCAGCGTCTTCGTCGCGCCGGGCGGCGCGTGGAGCACCGGGCGGGCCGGATTGTCGGTGCCCGGCCAGCGGTCCACGGGCACGGGCTGCTGGCGCGGCGCGTACGTGAGCGCGTACGAGTACGGGATCAGGTCGAGGAAATGGTCCGCGTGCAGGTGCGAGATCAGGACGTGGTCGACGTCGGTGTAGTCGCGATACATGCGCAGCTTCGAGAAGACCCCGTTTCCGCAGTCCAGCAGCAGCGCCGTTTCGCCTTCCTCGATCAGGTAGCCGCTACAAGCGCCGCCTGCGTCCTGCCACGAGGGCGACTTGCCGAGCACGGTGATGCGCATCGTCACTAGCGGACCCTACCCGCAGATGCGCCGCGCGGCGCAGGTCCGGCTGCAGTTGCGACGTGCTACGGCCGAGCTTGGGCCCTTAGCCGTCTGCGACCGATAGCACCTCGTCCAGGATCGCCAGCCCGTCCGCTGCCTCGGCGTCGCTCAGGTTCAGCGGGGGAGCGACGTTGATGCGGTTGCCGAATACGAAAATGATCAGCCCGCGCTCCAGGCACGCCGCGCCGAGCGCCGCCATCGGCGCGGCTGCGGGGCCGGCTCGCCGCGTACGGCACCAGCGGTTCCCGCGTCTTGCGGTCCCGGACGAGCTCCAGCGTCCACAACGCGCCGATGCCCCGCACCTCACCCACCGACGGGTGCTGCTCAGCCAGCGCGCGCAGGCCCGGTCCGAGGACGTCCCTGCCAAGCCGCGCCGCCGAGGCGACCAGGCCCTCGTCGTGCATCGCCCCCAGCGTGCCGACCGCCGCGGCACAGGCGAGGGGATGCCCCGCATATGTCAGCCCACCGGGGTAGGGCCGCTCCACGAAGGTGTCGTAGATCGGGTCGCCCACGAGGACGCCGCCGAGCGGCACATACCCTGAGTTCACGCCCTTGGCGAACGCCATCAGATCCGGCGAAACCCGAGCGTGGTCGACGCCGAACCACTCGCCCGTACGGCCGAAGCCGACCAATACCTCGTCGGCGATGTACACGATCCCGTGCTCTGTGCATAGCTCCCGGACCCCTTCGAGGTAGCCGGGCGGAGGCGGGATGACGCCCGACCCGCCGATCACCGACTCGAGAACCAGCGCGGCGATCGTGGACGGACCCTCGAGCTCGATCACGTGCTCGAGGTGCGCGAGCGCCCGTTCGCACTCCTCGCTTGGCGTCGAAGAGTCGAACGCTGAGCGGTACAGGTACGGGCCGAAGAAGTGAACGACGCCGGCGGCGCCGGTGTCCGTGGCCCAGCGGCGATGATCGCCGGTGAGATGCATCGAGGTGGTCGTCGCCCCGTGGTAGGAGCGGTACGCCGCGAGCAGCTTCGGGCGCCCGGTGTGAACACGCGCCATCCGGGTGGCGTGCTCGATCGCCTCCGTGCCGCCGTTGGTGAACATCACGTGGTTCAACCCGGCCGGGGCGACGTCGACGATCATCTTCGCCGCCTCACCGCGTACGTCGCTCGCCCAGATCGGGGCGAGAGTGCACAGACGGTCAGCCTGTTCCTTGATCGCGGAGACGACCCTGGGATGCTGGTGCCCCACGTTCGTGAACACCAGTTGCGAGCTGAAGTCGAGGTAACGCCGTCCGGTGTGATCGACGAGGAAGCTGCCTTCGCCGCTGACGAATGCCGGGACGTTTCGCGGGGTCTGCGCCACCCAGGGGTGGAAGACCAGCTGATCGAGCTTCGAAATATCCATGGACCTCCAAGACTATTTCGCGTCGATGCGACCTCGTAGCGGCGAGGGCATCGAACGTTCCCGGCAGCCGCCGGGGCTGCTGCCGCGGAGCGGAAGGCTCCGCTACGGGCCGAGCGCCGGCTCTCGGACCAGAAGCGTGGGCTGCACCGGCGGCACAGAGGCCTTCCGGTCGGTTCGGCCGAAACGTGGAGCACGGGCCGCCGAGCTTCAGCGCGCAGAGCCCGCGACAGCCGAAGTAGCACTGCTCGCAGGAAACCCCCTGCCGGGACCGGCGGGGCCGCCCCGCAGGTCCCGACGCTCCCCTGTCCGGGTCTCCTCTCGTGCCGCTGATCTCGCTCACTCTGCTTGCCCCTTTCGGCGGTGTTCTCTACTCCCGCCGGCCACTATTGCAGCGGCGCGAAGGCCTCGCGGGGCGTATCTCGCAAATCGCAACTTATTCACAAGTCCGCGATTCGCACAATCCCCGCATCTTCCGGACGGACCAACCAAGCCACTAGAATTTGGGCCATGGCACACGAGCGCACAGCGCGTCTGAGCGCCTCGCCGCCGCTGTTCGAGAGCCGCTTCCTGGACTTCTTCTCACGCGTGCATCCGTCGGTGCCGGCGATCATCTACCTGCCGGTCGTCGGCGTGCTCTGCTGGCTCGCGGCCGACGACGGGCTGGGCGTCGCGTCGATCGTGCTCCTGGTCATCGGCGGTCTTGCGCTGTGGACGCTGACCGAGTACTGGCTGCACCGAAAGTTCTTCCACTGGGAGCCGGACAACAAGTGGGGGCGGCGGATGCACTTCGTCATCCACGGTGTCCACCACGACCACCCGAACGACAAGCTGCGGCTGGTGATGCCGCCGGGGGCCAGCATCCCGCTGGCGGCGCTCTTCGGCGCGGCGTTCCTGCTGATCGCGGGAACCACTACCGGCTTCCCACTGTTTGCGGGCTTTCTGCTCGGTTATCTGACCTACGACTACACCCACTACTACCTGCACCATTACGTGCCGCGATCCCAGCTCGGAAAACGCCTCCGGGAAGCGCACATGCGCCACCACTTCCAGGATCATCGCTACGGATTCGGCGTCTCCTCGCCAATCTGGGACGTCGTGTTCGGAACCCTTCCGAGGCGCCGCAACACCAACCGCACTGAGACCTAGCGCACCACTACTGACGTCTCCAAAAAGTGCAGTGTGCGTAGTATCTATGTGCAGCAGGGTTCCTGACTGAACACTGAACACTGAAAACTCCGGCACAGGAAGTGCGGAGCGAAAGGGGCGCGAGAAAATGGCAGCAAGTGGAAACGTCCTCGACCAGGCACGGAAGTTGCTCGAGACTCGGATCAAGGAGCTCGATGACGAGCGGGCGCGATTGGAGCGGGCTCTTTCCGACCTCACAGGTGGGAGGGTCGGCCGCCGTCGCCCCGGCCGCCCACGCGGCTCGAGCAGCCGAAAGACGTCGACGCGGCGGCGCCGAGGCGGCACACGGGCGGATCAGGCGATGAAACTCGTGAAGAGCAACCCGGGCATCTCGGCGGGCGAGATTGCGAAGAAGATGGGGATCGCTCCGAACTATGTGTACCGGGTGATGAGCGATCTGGAGAAGGACGGGACGGTCTCGAAGAAGGGCCGGGCCTACACGGCCGCCGGCTGAGCCCTAGATCCGGTCAGCGCCACAGCGCCTGCCGAGGAACGCCTACAGGAGCCCGAGGCCTTCGACGGCCTCGCGCTCCTCGGTGAGCTCGGCGGCGCTGGCATCGATTCGCTGGCGGGAGAAGTCATCGATCTCGAGACCCTGAACAACCTCGTACTCGCCACCCGCGCAGGTGACGGGAAAGCCTGAGATCAGTCCCTCCGACACGTCATAGGACCCGTCTGAGGGGATCGCCATCGAGACCCAGTCGCCTTCGGTCGTGCCGAGCACCCAGTCGTGGATGTGATCGGTCGCCGCGCTCGCGGCCGACGCAGCACTGGACGCGCCGCGTGCCTCGATAATTGCCGCGCCGCGTTTCGCGACGGTAGGGATGAACTGGTCGGCGATCCAAGCTTCGTCGTCGACCGCGTCCCACGCCGATTGCCCGTTCACCTCCGCGTGGACGAGGTCGGGGTACTGAGTCGTGGAGTGGTTCCCCCAAATCGTCATCTTCTTGACCGCGGTGACCGGCACGGCGAGCTTGTTCGCAAGCTGAGCGATCGCGCGGTTGTGGTCCAGCCGCACCATCGCCGTGAAGCGCCCCCGCGGCACGTCGGGAGCGTTCGACATCGCGATCAGAGCGTTGGTGTTCGCCGGGTTGCCGACTACCAGCACCTTGATGTCGTCAGCGGCGCCGGAGTTGATCGCCTCTCCCTGCGGCTTGAAGATCGCGCCGTTCGCCTCGAGCAGGTCCGATCGCTCCATGCCCGGTCCCCGCGGGCGCGCGCCGACGAGCAGCCCCACGTTTGCGCCGTCGAAGGCGCGCTTGGGATCGTCGGTGATGTCGATCCCGGCGAGCAGCGGGAACGCGCAGTCCTCCAGCTCCATCGCGGTGCCCTCTGCGGCTTTCACCGCTTCGGGGATCTCGAGCAGCCTCAGCCGCACCGGGGTGTCATCCCCGAGCATCTGGCCGCTGGCGACGCGGAACAGCAGCGCGTAGCCGATCTGCCCGGCGGCGCCGGTGACCGTGACGGTGACTGGATTACTCAACGCTCATCTCCTTCTGAAGGTTTTCGTCTATCGACGCGAGGAACTCCTGGGTGGTCTGCCACTCCTGGTCGGCCCCGACCAGCAGCGCCAGGTCCTTCGTCATCTTCCCGCTCTCCACCGTCTCCACGCAGACCCGCTCAAGCGTTGTGGCGAACTCCGTCACCTCCGGCGTCTCGTCCATGCGTCCCCTGGCGGCCAGGGCGCGGGTCCAGGCGAAGATCGAGGCGATCGGGTTGGTCGAGGTGGGCTTGCCCTCCTGGTGCTGGCGGTAATGGCGGGTGACGGTGCCGTGCGCGGCCTCGGCCTCGACCGTCTTCCCGTCGGGCGCCATCAGGACGCTGGTCATCAGCCCCAGCGACCCGAACCCCTGCGCGACGGTGTCGGACTGGACGTCGCCGTCGTAGTTCTTGCACGCCCACACGTAGCCGCCCTCCCACTTCAGCGCCGCCGCGACCATGTCGTCGATCAGGCGGTGCTCGTAGGTGAGGCCCTGGGCGTCGAAGTCGGCCTTGAACTCGGAGTCGAACACCTCCTGGAAGAGGTCCTTGAAGCGCCCGTCGTAGGTCTTCAGGATCGTGTTCTTCGTCGACATGTAGACCGGGAAGCCGCGCTCGAGCCCGTACCGAAGCGAGGCGCGGGCGAAGTCGCGGATCGAGGCGTCGAGGTTGTACATCGCCATCGCCACGCCGCCGCCCTCGGGGAAGTCGAAGACCTCGAGCTCGATCGGTTCTGAGCCGTCGTTGGGCTGGAAGCTGAGCGTCAGCTTCCCATCGCCGGGAATCAGCGTGTCGGTGGCGCGGTACTGGTCGCCGAAAGCGTGGCGGCCGATCACGATCGGCTTCGTCCAGCCCGGCACCAGCCGCGGGATGTTCGAGATCACGATCGGCTCCCGGAAGATCACGCCGCCGAGGATGTTCCGGATCGTCCCGTTTGGGGAGCGGTACATCTGCTTCAGCCCGAACTCCTCCACGCGCGCCTCGTCCGGGGTGATCGTCGCGCACTTGACGCCGACCCCGTGCTGCTTGATCGCGTTTGCGGCGTCGACGGTGATCTGGTCCTCGGTCGCGTCGCGGCTCTCGATCCCGAGGTCGAAATACTCGAGCTGGACGTCGAGGTAGGGAAGGATCAGCTGCTCCTTGATGAACGCCCAGATGATCCGCGTCATCTCGTCGCCGTCGAGCTCGACGACGGGGTTGGCGACCTTGATTTTCTCCATGGCCTGACCCTAAGGCAGATCGGCACCGTGAGGACGGGCGGCGTCGGACGCGAACGGGGTGCAGGAGGGGTCGGAGTCGAGGTAGCGGGAGCCGACGCCGAAGACCTCGCCCGCGCCGCGCAGCGAGAAGCAGCTCACGCGCTCGCCGATCGTGGGAGACGTTGAAGAAGCCCCCTCTCGCTTCTCGTTGGGCCATATATCAACCTGAACCGAGCGCGAGAGCCGGCCTCTCACGAGGCCGGGTCGACTCCGAACCGCCACGCGAACGTGGCGATCCCTTGTGTGAGCCTTCGCGGTTCTCAGCGGTCGCCCTTCTGAGCGGCTCTCGGTGAGAGCCGCTCGCCGGGTCGGTTGCTCCCCGCGCGTTTAGCCTCTCCCCTTCGGTGGGGGCGAGGTATGGATTTGAGATTCCCTCGGACTGCGCTTCGCGAAGCGCAAGCTTCGCCAGGTTGCGGGCGGCGTTCACGTCGCGGTCGAGAACGAACCCGCACTGTTCGCAGATGAAGACGCGCTGCGAGAGAGACAGCTTGGCTTTCGCCGTCCCGCAGGCAGAGCAGGTCTTCGATGAGGGGTAGTAAGTGTCGGCGGCGACCAGAACTCCGTTCGCCCAGGCCGCCTTGTAACGAAACTGGGTAAGGATCAAGCCCCAACCGGCGTCTGAGATCTGGCGCGCGAGTCGGCGGTTCCTGATCATCCCGGCAACGTTCAGTGACTCGACGCCGATGATCCCGTGCTCGCGTGTGATCGCGGTCGTGAGCTGGTGCGTCTGCTCTCGGCGTAGGTTCGCCACGCGCTCGTGCAGACGGCGGATACGGGCTTCGTTTCGAAGCTGGCGGCGTGAGCGCTTCCAGCTCTTCGGCCCAGACCTGACACGGCCGTCGGGGAGGTAGTTGCCGGGGTTGTTGGTGCGTCGCTGGCGATCGAGCGAGCGCTGGCCGAGCCGCAGGGCGCGGAGCGACCTTGAGAGTGGCTTCGCGCCATGGACTTTCTCGCCAGTCGAGAGCGTCGCCAGGGAAGCGATCCCGAGGTCGATTCCGACGACCGAGCGCGGCCTTTGTGCCCGGCGCTGCTTCGGCGAGCGCTCGACCGAGAAGGCGATGTACCAGTGATCGCCGCGGCGAGAGACCGTGGAGCGGATGATCCGTGCCCGCGGATCTCGTTCCAGCAGCCGCGTCAGCTTCACCAGCCGCTCTTTGGAACGGATCGGACCGATCCGGCGGTCGAGAACGACGCGGCGGTTGTTCGGGATCCGCGGGCGCTGGAAGATCACCGACTCGGTGCAGCGCCCCTTGGCGCGGTAGCGAGGGAACCCGACCGGCCGGCCTTCCCGTCGACCGCGGCTGAAGTTCTGCAGCGCCTTCCCAAGCGCCTCCAGTCCCGCCTGCTGACTGCCGACCACAACCTCGCACCGCCACGGGCAGATCTCGTCCTTCAGCGGCGCAACGAAGGAACATAAGGACTTGTAGGACCAGGGGACGTCGACGCTCTTATCGCCAGCCGCGCGCTGGTCGAGGCGCTGCTTGACCAGCGCCAGCCCGCGGTTGAACCAGAACCGAGACGCGCCGGTGAACGAGCCCAGCAACCTCGCCTGCTCCGCTGTCGGGGCGAGCTCGTAACGGTAGGACTGCTGGATCAGATCCCTGCCTGGCATCGAACAAGTGTGCGCCTCGGATCGGATCGAATCCCGCATTCAGAGTCCAACGACGCCGACCCCTTGACCCAAGAACTGAATTGTGATTCACTTCTTTGGTGGCCTACCGACCCACCCCGCGCACCGAAGCCCGCCGGCTCGAGACCCGCGAGCGGATCGTCTCCGCGGCGCGCGAGCTGATCGCGCACGGGGGATACGCGGAGGCCCGGGTGGCGGCCGTCGCCGATCGCGCCGGGGTTGCGACTGGGTCGGTATACCGTCACTTCGGGTCGAAGGCCGAGCTCTTCGCCGAGGTCTTTCGCCGCGTGTCCCAGGGTGAGGTCGACGCGCTGGTGGCGGCGGCCGACGCCGGCTCGCGGCGGCCCGCCGCCGAGCGGATCGCCGACGCGTTCGAGACCTTCGCCCGCCGCGCAATGAGAGCGCCGCGACTGGCTTACGCCCTGATCGCAGAGCCCGTGGATCCGATCATCGAGGCCGAGCGGCTCGCGTTTCGCCGCGCCTATCGCGACGGGGCTGCCGCGGTGATCGCGGAGGGCGTCGAGCGCGGCGAGCTACCGCGGCAGGACGCCGACTTCACCGCCGCCGCACTTGTAGGTGCGGCAGCCGAGTCGCTCGTCGGCCCCCTCTCCCCCACCGCTTCACTCCGCGACCCGGAACAGCTCGTAAGCTGGCTCCGGGACTTCTGCATTCGATCCGTGACCGGAAAGGAACCCGCACATGTCCGTCGTTGAGAGGTCAGGCGCAGCCACCCACGAGGTCTTCAACCAGGCGACGCCGCTGGAGGGCTACAACGTCTTCGAGTCCGACCGCGTGCTGGTCGAGGCGCTGAATCGCGAGGGCGCCGATTGGGCCGCTGGACAGGCGAGCGAGCTGGGGGCGATCTGCGGCCGCGCGGACACGATCCGCCGCGGGGTCGAGGCGAACGAGAACCGGCCGCAGCTGCGCACCCACGACCGCTTCGGGAACCGCATCGACGAGGTCTCCTTCCACCCTTCCTGGCACGAGCTGATGCGGCTCGGGGTCTCGCACGGGCTCGCGGCGCTGCCGTGGCGCGAGCCGCAGCCCGGGGCGCACGTCGCCCGCGGCGCGCTGACGATGATCTATGAGCAGGTCGACTCGGGCCCCATGTGCCCGATCTCGATGACCTACTCGGTGATCCCGGCGATCCGGCGCCAGCCCGAGATCGCCGCGGAGTGGGAGCCACGATTCCTGTCGCTCGAATACGACGGCGAGCGGCTCGTCCCGGCGCCCGACAAGAAGGGCGCGCTGTGCGGGATGGGGATGACGGAGAAGCAGGGCGGCTCGGACGTGCGCGCAAACACGACGACGGCGCGGCCGCTGAACGGTGGCGGAGCGGGCGCCGGAGTACGAGATCAACGGGCACAAGTGGTTCTTCTCCGCCCCGATGTGCGACGCGTTCCTGGTCCTCGCGCAGGCCGAGGGCGGCATCTCGTGCTTCCTGATGCCCCGCTTCACGCCCGACGGCGAGCGCAACCGGATCCACCTGCAGCGGCTGAAGGACAAGCTCGGCGATCGCTCAAACGCTTCGTCGGAGGTCGAGTTCCGCGGCGCGTGGGCGCGGCTGGTCGGCGATGAGGGCGCCGGCGTGCGGACGATCATCGAGATGGTCAACCACACCCGCCTCGACTGTGCCCTGGGCTCGGCGGCCGGGATGCGGGCGGGAACCGCAGCGGCGATCCACCACACCAGCCACCGCGCCGCGTTCGGCACGACGCTCGCCGACGCGCCGCTGATGCAGAACGTGCTCGCCGACCTCGCGGTCGAATCCGAGGCGGCGACGATCTCGTCGCTGCGGCTCGCCCGCGCCTACGACGAATCGATCGCGGGAGATGAGCAGGCGACCCAGTTCAAGCGGATCGCCAACGCAGTGCTCAAGTACTGGATCTGCAAGCGCGGCCCCTCGCACTCGGTCGAGGCGCTTGAGTGCCATGGCGGCAACGGCTTCGTCGAGGAGTCCGGCATGCCCCGCCTGTACCGGAACTCTCCGCTCGCCTCGATCTGGGAGGGGTCGGGAAACGTCCAGTGCCTGGACGTGCTGCGGGCGATGGCGCGCACACCGCAGGCGCTGGAGGCGTTCTTCGGTGAGGTGGATGAGGCGAGTGGCGCGGACGCTCGCCTCGACTCGGCGGTGGGCTCGCTGCGAGGCGAGCTCAGTGATCTCGAGAGCATCGAGAGCAGGGCAAGACGGGTGGTCGAGCGCATGGCGCTGGTCCTCCAGGGTTCCCTGCTCGTGCGATTTGGGGACGAGGCAGCGGCTGACGCGTTCTGCGCCTCGCGACTGGACGGCGACTGGGGCCGAGCGTTCGGCACCCTGCCCGCGGGAATGGACTACAAGCGCATCATCGAGCGCCACCGCCCGACTGTGTGAGCTACAGCCAGCGCTGGTCCAACCGCCTAACCACCGCCTCCACCAACCGCACCGCATCGGCGACGCTGTCGTAGTTCACTCGATCCGCCGTGTCCGTCGGCCAGTGGTAGTTGGCCGGCTGCTTGAGGTCGGTGACGGAGTTCAGCGATGCGCACTGATAACCGGCGTTGAGCGGGAAGACGCCGTCGGTCGCGTTGCGCAGCCGCAGGTTGGGAAAGAGCTCTATTCCGAGCTCCTCGGCCAGACCGTCGAGCAGCTCGAGCGACTCACGCGGATACTCGACCAGCCCCGCCATCCCCTCTCCTCGCAGCACGAGCAGATGCGGCGAGCCGACCGTGTCGACCGCGAGGAAGAACGTGGAATCGACCGGGAGCTCGGGGAAATGCCGGTCGCAAAAAGCCTTCATCCCCTCGCACAGCGCCTCCTCGGAGGTCGAGACGAGCAGTACGCGTACCGAGCTCGTCGGCTGTTCTCGCAGTGCCCTCGCGATGGCAAGCAGGACGGCGACCCCGGTGGCGTTGTCGTTTGCGCCCGGCACCGCTTCGCGGGCGCCGATTTCGGCCATCGCCAACACTGACCCGACGCACACGGTCGTGCCCAGCCGCCTCAGCAGACGGCTCCCGGTGACCGCGCCGGCGGCCACCGCCGCCGATCCCCCGACGAGCGGCCACATCAGACCCGGGCTGGTGTTGTTCTTCTCGATGAAGCCGAGGCGATCGGCCACCTCGGGGATCGCCGGATGGAAGACGAGCCCGGAGTGCGCGGCGTCGTGGTGGGCGACGAGGACCACCGTGCGCTCGGCATCGGGGCGGCCCAGCTCCGCGACGACGTTGTGCATGTCACGCCGCTGCAGGAGCTTTCGGAGCCGGAACCCTCGCGGCGGCAGCTCGTCAAGCGCCGCCGCCGCGGCCGCCGCCCCGAGCACCGCCCCGGTCAGGCGATGCCCCCTGCCTGCGGCGACACCGCCGAGTGCGCCCACAGCGTTGGCCACTCCCAGCGGCCACCAGTAGCCGCCGTGCCCGTCCTCGACCTCGATCCGAGCCTCGACTTCCTCCTCGCCGAGGCGCGCGACCAGCCACTCGGCCGCCTGGCGCTCCCCGGGCGAGGCGCTGGGGCGATGGATCGCCGAGAGCTCCTCGACGTGGCCCCGCAGCCATCCCGTGTCCAGGTGCGGCGTGGTCTTGGCGGTGGATGTCATCGGCCCGGAAGGCTAACTACCTAACATGGCTGGATGCCCGCACGCGGGGCGCTGACCCTCTTCCGTCTGCGCGGGATCAGGATTGGGCTCGACTACTCCTGGTTCCTGGTCCTGCTGCTCGTGATCGTGTGGCTGTCGGAGTTCTACCGCGAGGACGTCCTCGGCCCATCGGCCTCCGATATCGAGCCCTACCTGCTGGCGGTCGCCAGCGCGCTGCTGTTCTTCGCCTCGATCCTCCTGCACGAGCTCGGCCACGCATTCGTCGCGATCCGCAACGGAATCGGGATATCCGACATCACGCTGTGGCTGTTCGGCGGCGTCGCGCGGATGTCGCGGGACTCCGACTCGCCCTCAACCGAGTTCAAGGTCGCGATCGCGGGACCGTTGGTGACGCTTGTGATCGCGCTCGTCTGCACGGGGATCGGCCTCCTCGCCGCCGGCGACGGCTTCTGGGAGGTGATGCGCTTCGAGCCCGGCGCCGACGTCTCCGGCCCGCTGGCGATGGTCGCCTGGCTCGCATCGATCAACGCCCTGGTCCTGATCTTCAACCTGATCCCGGCGTTCCCGCTCGACGGCGGGCGGGTCGCGCGGGCAATCGCCTGGTGGCGTACCGGCGACCGTGGCCGAGCAACCCGCGTCGCGGCCGGGCTGGGCCAAGGGTTCTCCTACGCGCTGATGGCGCTCGGGGTCGTGTGGTTGATCCAGGGCGACGTGATCGGTGGCATCTGGATGGGGGTGCTCGGATTCCTGCTCCTGCAGTCGGCGCGCTCGGCGGTCGTGCAGACCGAGCTCTCGACGCGGATCGAGCACCTCCGGGTCGCCGATGTGATGGATCCCGATCCCGTCGCGATCCCGGAGGAGCTGAGCGTCGAGCGGGCGCTCGACGAGTACTTCCTCCGCTACCGCTGGCCGTGGTTCCCGGTCGTTGACGCGGCGCAGCGGTTCCTCGGCCTGATCCGCCTTGCCGCGGCCGACGCGGTGCCCGAGCCCAGCAGGGATACCTCGCGCGTCGGGGACGTGATCGAGGAGCGCGACTCCCCCGCCCTCCGCGTCCTCGCCGAGGCACCGCTCGAGACTGTGCTCGGAAACGAGGCTCTGCGCAGGGTGGGCGCGCTGGCCGCAGTGGACGGCGATGGCCGCCTGCGCGGGATCGTCACCGCCGAGCAGGTGGGGCGCGCGCTGCGCAGCGCCGTCGTCGGGGAGCGTGAGCGCCCCACCGGCGAGACGTAACCAGCGGCGGATAGGATCGCGCCGTGGCCGGAGCGCCCAGCACCGTACCCGGCAAGCCGCGCGCGACCGAGGGGCCGGCGTCGCGGCCCGGCTCGGAAATCGAGGCGATGGGGCGCGCAGCGTGGGGGCGCGAGTGGTGGCGCTCGACGATCGGCAAGAAGGTGGTCGTCGCGGTTACCGGCGCGATCCTCGCGCTCTACGTGATCCTGCACGTGCTCGGCAACCTGAAGGCGATTCAGGGAGGCGGAGCCGCCCCGGCGATCGACACGTACGCGGAATGGCTGCGCACGGTGGGGAGACCCGCGATACCGCGCGAGGGACTGCTGTGGACGATCAGGGTGGTGCTGGTCGCCGCGCTGGTCCTGCACGTGACCGCGATCACCCAGCTCTACCTGCGAAACCGCGGAGCTCGCCCGGCTGGCCACCGCGAGGCCAAGCGGCTCGGCCGCTCGCTGGCGGCGCGGACGATGCTGCTCTCCGGGCTCCTGTTGCTCGCCTTCGTCGTCTTTCACATCCTCCAGTTCACGACCGGGACGATCGATGTGACGCCGGTGGTCGCGGGGGAGGTGTACGCGAACCTCTACGACGCCTTCCACGAGTGGTACTTCGTGCTCATCTACGTCGCCGCGTCCGTGCTGATCGGGACGCACCTCTACCACGGAATATGGAGCGGGATCCAGACCATGGGCTGGGACAAACCGAACCGCAACGCCACGTTCCGCCGCACGGCGGCCTTCATCGCCATCGCGGCGGCGGTCGGCTTCGCCCTCGTGCCGCTGCTCTTCTGGACCGACGCGCTGCCGAAGCCGGGTGCATGAGGCGATGAAGCTCGAAGCCGGAGCACCGGAGGGGCCGCTCGACGAGCGCTGGACGGGCTGGCTCGACCGCCACCGCCTCGTCGGGCCTCGCCAGCGCAGCGACTACAAGATCATCGTCGTCGGCACCGGCCTTGCCGGGGGGAGTGCCGCCGCGACGCTCGCCGGCATGGGCTACTCGGTCGACGCCTTCTGCTACCAGGACTCGTCCCGGCGCGCGCACTCGATCGCGGCGCAGGGCGGGATCAACGCGACAAAGGACTACGCCAACGAGGGCGACACGGTCCACCGGCTGTTCACCGACACGATCAAGGGCGGCGACTTCCGCGCCCGCGAGGCAAACGTGTGGCGGCTCGCGGACCTCTCGACGAACATCATCGATCAGGCGGTCGCGCAAGGCGTGCCGTTCAACCGCGAGTACGGCGGCCTTCTGGCGACGCGCTCGTTCGGCGGCGTGCAGGTCGAGCGCACCTTCTACTGCCGCGGCCAGACCGGGCAGCAGCTGCTGCTCGGCGCATACCAGGCGCTGCAGAAGGAGGTCGCCGAGGGCCACGCCCGCGTTCACTCCCGGCACGAGATGCTGGACATCGTGCTCCAGGAGGGCCGCGCGCGCGGGATCATCGCCCGCGACCTCGTCAGTGGCGAGATCACCCGCCACGCAGCCGACGCCGTCGTGCTCGCCACCGGCGGCTACTGCAACGTCTATTACCTCTCCACCAACGCGGTCGGCTGCAACGTCACCGCGACCTGGCGCGCGCACAAGCACGGCGCCGGGTTCGCCAATCCCTGCTTCACCCAGATCCACCCGACCTGCATCCCCCAGTCGGGCGAGTACCAGTCGAAGCTGACCCTGATGAGCGAGTCGCTGCGAAACGACGGCCGGGTGTGGGTGCCGCGAAGCAAGGGCGATGACCGCGGCCCGCACGACATCCCTGAGGACGAGCGCTACTACTTCCTCGAGGAGCGCTATCCGCGCTACGGGAACCTCGTCCCCCGCGACGTCGCCTCCCGCGCGGCGAAGATCGTCTGCGACGAGGGGCTCGGCGTCGGGGCGACCGGCCGCGCCGTCTACATGGACTTCCGCGACGCAATTCTGGACAAAGGACAGCCGACGATCGCGGCGCGCTACGGCAACCTCTTCGAGCTGTACGAGCGGATCACCGGCGAGAGCCCGTGGGAGGTGCCGATGCAGATCTACCCCGCGCCGCACTACTCGATGGGCGGGCTGTGGGTCGACTACGGGCTGCAGACGACGATCCCGGGCCTGTTCGCGATCGGCGAAGCGAACTTCTCCGACCACGGGGCGAACCGACTCGGCGCCAGCGCGATGATGCAGTGCCTCGCCGACGGTTACTTCATCGCCCCTCACTGCGTCACCGACTACGTCGCCGAGGTCACCGATCACCCCGAGCCCACCCACCCCTCATTCGACGCGGCCGAGGAGAGGGTTCGCGAACGGATCGCGGGCCTGCTCGACGTCGGCGGCACCACTCCCCCGACCGTCTTCCATCGCCGCCTCGGCGAGCTGATGCTCGACCGCTGCGGGATCACGCGCGAAGCCGCGGGCCTTCGTGATGCGATCGATCGGATCCGCGATCTGCGCGATGAGTACTGGCGCGACCTGAGGGTGAGCGACGGCTCGATGGAGATCAACCAGGCGCTCGAATACGCAGGGCGGGTGGCCGACTTCCTCGAGCTCGCGGAGCTGATGTGCCGCGACGCGCTCGAGCGCGAGGAGTCCTGCGGTTGCCACCTGCGCGAGGAGTACCAGACCGAGGAGGGCGAGCCCATCCGCGACGATGAGCGCTTTTCGCACGTCGCCGTGTGGGAGCACCGGGGAGAGGGAGAGGAGCCGGTCCGCAACATCGAGCCGCTGGAGTTCGAGGCGCTGAAGCCGGTGGCGAGGTCGTACAAGTGAACTTCTCGCTTCGTGTGTGGCGACAGGAGAACTCCTCGGCCGAGGGGCGATTCGAGCGCTTCGAGGTCGCCGACATCGACGGCGAGGCGTCGTTCCTCGAGATGCTCGATGTCCTCAACGAGCGCCTGCTTTCGGACGGGGCGACGCCGATCGCATTCGACTCCGACTGCCGGGAGGGAATCTGCGGCATGTGCTCGCTGACGATCAACGGCATCCCGCACGGCCCCGGCCGGGCGACCTCCTGCCAGGTGTTCATGCGCCAGTTCGATGATGGCTCGGAGATCACGGTCGAGCCCTTCCGAAGCTCGGCTTTCCCGGTGCTGCGAGACCTGATCGTGAACCGCTCCGCGTTCGACCGGATCATCCAGGCCGGCGGCTACATCTCCGTCGGCGCCGGCCCGAAGCCCGAGCCGAACTCCAACCCGATCCATCCCGAGACGCAGCAGGCGGCGCTCGACGCCGCGATCTGCATCGGATGCGGGGCCTGCGTCGCCGCCTGCCCCAACGGCGCCGCGATGCTGTTCACCGGCGCCAAGGTCACGCACCTGAACGTGCTACCGCAGGGCGAGCCAGAGCGCTACCACCGCACCCGAGCGATGGTCCGCCAGCACGACGACGAGGGCTTCGGCGGCTGCACCAACTTCGGCGAATGCCAGCGCGTCTGCCCTGCGAAGGTTTCGATCAAGGTGATCGGCGAGCTGAACCGTGACTACCGCCTGGCGATGATCCAGAAGCTGAAGCGCCGCCGGGGGCAGATGGAGCCGCAGTAGGCGCCTGTTCGGGAGCGCGCGAGGCCACAAGACCGGCGCCTCCATAGAATCCCGCGCCGTGCCGCAGCACGACGTACTAGTCATCGGGGCAGGGCTCGCCGGACAGCGGGCCGCGCTCGCTGCCGCCGAGCACGGCGTTTCGGTCGGGATCATCAGCAAGGTCCACCCGGTGCGCTCGCACTCCAACGCCGCCCAGGGCGGGATCAACGCCGCGCTCCAGGAGGGTGATTCCTGGGAGTCGCACGCGTTCGACACCGTCAAGGGGTCGGACTACCTCGGCGATCAGGACGCGATCGAGATCATGTGCCGGGAGGCGCCCCACGAGCTGCTCCACCTCGAGCACATCGGGGTCACGTTTCACCGCAACGAGGAGGGAGCGCTCGGGGTCCGCGCCTTCGGCGGCGCGTCGCAGGCGCGCACTTACTACGTCGCCGACATCACCGGCCAGGCGATCATGCACGTGCTGTATGAGCAGCTGATGAAGCACTCAGCGCTCGTCGCCCGCTACGAGGAGTGGTTCACCACCGCGCTCGCACTCGACGACGAGGGCAAGTGCGTGGGGGTGGTGACCCGCAACATCCGTGACGGCTCGATGGAGCTGTTCGAGGCGAAGTCGGTGATCCTCGCCACCGGCGGCAACGGCCAGGTTTGGCAGCCGACCACCAACGCGCTGATCTGCACCGGCGACGGGATCGCGATGGCCTACCGGGCGGGCGCGACGCTGATGGACATGGAGATGGTGCAGTACCACCCGACGACCCTTGCCGGCAAGGGCTTCCTGATCACCGAGGGCGCACGCGGCGAGGGCGCGCACCTGCTCAATGCCCAGGGCGAGCGCTTCATGGAGCGATACGCGCCCAACAAGATGGAGCTCGCATCGCGTGACGTCGTCTCCCGGGCCGAGCAGACCGAGATCCAGGAGGGCCGTGGCTTTCCCGACGGCACGGTGGCGCTCGACATCACCGTCGTCCCGCGCAAGCGCATCCACGAGGCGCTGCGCGAGATCGTGCTCGTCGGGCGCGACTTCGCCGGCGTCGACATCACCCGCGAGCCGATCCACATCAAGCCCGGCAACCACTACATGATGGGCGGCGTCAAGACCGACACGAACGGGGCCACCGACATCCCGGGGCTGTACGCAGCGGGAGAGGTCGCCTGCGTCTCCGTCCACGGCGGCAACCGCCTCGGCGCCAACTCGCTGCTCGACACGCTGATCTTCGGCCGTCGCTCCGGCGAGCATGCGGCGGAGCGCGGGAAGCAGGTCGATCCCGGTGTTGCCTCCCGCGCCACCCTCGCCGGCGAGGAGCAACGGATCGCCGAGATCATCTCCCGCGAGCGGGGATCGGGCAGGCGGGTCTCGGAGATCCGCAAGGAGCTTGGAGCGACGATGGATCGCCACGTGGCGGTCTTCAGGGACCAGGAGGGAATCCAGGCGGCGCTCGAGACGGTGAAGCGGCTGCAGGAGGAAGCCGGCAGCTGCTACATCGATGACCGCGGCACGGTCTTCAACCAGGACGTGCTCGGTGCGATCGAGCTCGGGTTCATGCTCGACAACGCCGAGGCGACCTGCGTCGCCGCGCTGCACCGGACCGAGAGCCGCGGCGCCCAGTTCCGCACCGACTTCCCGGAGCGCAACGACCCCGACTGGCTGAAGCACATCGACCTCACCCTGAACGGGGACGGCCCGGAGATCTCCTACTCGGAGGTGACGATGACCCAGTGGGAGCCGCAGGAGCGGACCTACTAGGTTTGAGCTGATGGCCGCCTACGAGCTCAAGGTCCGCCGGTACAAGCCCGGCGACGGCGCCGGCCCCTACTGGGAGAACTTCAAGGTCGACCTCGACCCGACGCTGTCGGTGCTCGACGGGCTGCTTCAGGCCCGCGACGCACAGGACGGCTCGCTGTCGGTGCGCTGCTCGTGCCGGGCGGCGATCTGCGGCTCGTGCGGGGTGAAGATCAACGGCCAGTCGACGCTCGCCTGCAAGACCCAGCTCGGCGATGCCCACGCCGAGGCCAACCGCGGTCGCGGGGGCTCGGTCCCCGAGCGCAGCCTGCGCCCCGGCTCGGAGCCGATCACGGTCGAGCCGATGGGAAACATGCCGGTGATCAAGGACCTGGTCACCGACATGGAGTCGACCCACTGGACGAAGATCAGGCGCGTCACCCCGTGGCTCCTGCCCGAGGGAGACCCGCCCGAGCGTGAGTACATCGTCCCCCCCGAGTCGATGATCGACGTCACTCAGTCGATGGCCTGCATCCAGTGCGGGGCGTGCGTGTCGGCGTGTCTCTCAATGGAGGCCGACCCCGAGTTCATCGGCCCCGCGGCGCTGGCGAAGGCCTACCGCTTCGTCGGCGATCCCCGCGACGCGCAGACCACCGAGCGCCTCCACGACCTCGCGCAGGACCCCCACGGCATCTACGACTGCACCCACTGCTTCTCGTGCATCGACGCCTGCCCCAAGGGCGTGGCGCCGATGGACCAGATCATGCGACTGCGCCGTCGCGCCACGCAAGACGAGGGAATCGAGGACCAGAACAACGGCCACAGCCACGAGGCGGCGTTCGTGAAGATCATCGAGAAGAAGGGGACGCTCGACGAGTCGCTGCTGCTGCAGGAGTCCTACGCTCCGGGCGCCAAGGGCAAGCTGATGCCGACGCCGAAGCGGATCGGTGGCCTGATCGGATCGATTCCGACGGCCGTGCGCGGCATCCGCACGGGAAAGATGCGCTCGCTGAGCAAGCTGATCCCGGGCGTGCATCCCCAGCTGCCGGGGGATGCCCAGGAACAGGTGAAGCGAATCTACGAGCACGCCGAGAAGCACGCTCAGGAGCTCAACCTCTACATCTTGGGCGAGGAACCGGAGATCGAGGGCACCCCGGAGGGTGTGCCGGAAGCCGCGATCGAGCCTGAGCCCGACATCGGAGACAGCGGATGAAGCTTGCGTATTGGCCGGGATGCGTTTCGCGAGGGTTTACGCCCGAGCTTCACGGCTCGATGGCCCTGGTCGCCGAGGAGCTCGGAATCGAGCTGGTCACGCTCGACCGCGCCAACTGCTGCGGCGCCGGGGTGATCGCCGAGCACAACCAGGAGCTGGCGGACACGCTGAACGCGCGCACTTTCGCGCTCGCCCAGGACACCGGCCTGGCGATGATGAACATCTGCTCGACCTGCCAGGGCGCGCAGTCGGAATGCCAGCAACGACTCGACGCCGACTCCGCCTACCGCGCCCACATCAACGAGGTGCTGGCCGGCGAGGGGCTGGAGTACGTGAAGGGCAGGGAGGGGTGGACGAACAAGAACTTCCTCTGGATCCTGGTCGAGGAGTACGGGCTCGGGGCGCTGGCCGAGAAGGTGAAGCGGCCGCTGGCCGGGCTGCGGGTCGGCCCCTTCTACGGCTGCTACGTGATCCGGCCGAAGCACCGGCTCGGCTACGACGAGCACCCCGAGCGTGACCTCTACCTGGAGAAGGTGATCGAGGCCCTCGGCGGCGAGGTGGTCGAATACGACGGCGCCCGCAAATGCTGCGGCTTCCCCGTGATCACGATGAACCGCGAGACCTCGCTGCGCCAGGCCGGCACCCACGTCGGCGACGCCCTCGACCAGGGCGCCGACTGCCTCGTCACCCCGTGCCCGCTGTGCCACCTGAACCTCGACATGCAGCAGCCGGAGGCGGCAAAGGTCACCGGCCGCGAGCTCGGCCTCGCCGTCCTGCACCTCCCGCAGCTCGTCGGCCTCGCGCTCGGCTTCGAGCCGGCGCAGCTGGGGATGTCGAAGCACATCGCCTCGACCGAGTGGGTCGAGGAGCGGCTAGCCGCAGCAGCGACGGCCTAGAACGATCCAGCGCCGTCGGTTGGTGTCTCAGGAACCGGCGACGCGGACGGTCTTGACGCGCGAGGCGGCGCGCTGGCACCGCTTGCCTCCCGCGTATTTGACCCGGAACGAGGTGGTTCTCTTCACCCTCCGGATGAACGAGTAGATCCCTTGACCGTCGGTGCGATCCGACTCCAGAGCCTCACGCCGTCTGCCGCCAACCTTAACCAGGCTCACACGCTGCCGCCGAACGCAGGCCGTATCCCCGGCATCGAGCCTGCCCGACAGGAGGACCTTCTCACCGGACTCAACGACGGTCGCGCGACTCTTCGGGGCGCCTGCTTCGAGGCTCACCGCCGTGACAAAACGATCGGCCACGGTCGCATCCTTGTCGGCATCCCAGGAGAAGACGTCGCCGCCCGATCCGACCTGCACGTCCCCGCCGCGTGAGCCGATGTCGACGGACCAGCTGCCGCCGGGGTGGTTCTGGATATCCACTTCTCCGTTCCCCTGGTCGAAGATGCCGATGAACAGATCACCGGGCGGCGCGGTACCGGCGGCCCTGTCGGTGTCGGGATTGAGGTCGTCGAAGGTGACGTCGGCAAGCACGAGGACCTTCGCTGTGGTGTCGTCGGAGGCGGTGATCTTCCAGCGGGGCTCGAGATCGAAAGGTACGTCGCACAGCTGCCCGACGGGGTTCACGGTGAAGTGGCCGTCCCCGTCGGTGGAGACGTTCTTCGAGAGCACGACGTCGCCACCAGGATCCGTGACCGTGACGCTGACCGATTGGTTGGAAGGCCAGAAGAAGCCCTCGATGCAGTCGTCGTTGAGATTGGCATTGATCTGAGGGGGGATCGGAGCCCCGGCGGACTCACCGGCGCCCAATCCATAGAGCGCCGCCAAGAGCAAAGCGGCTAAGGCAATCCGTCCAATCATCCAGACTCTCCCTGCCCATGACGATACCCCCGGCCGTCAACCGGGTCAAGCTCGACGCAGGGTCTAGCGGTCGCTACAGCGTCTATTCGTCGAGCAAAATGATCGTCCAGCCCTCTTCGGGCTCTTCGCGCACCAGGAACCGGAAATCGCTGGTCTGCTCGCCGAGGGTCACCTCGACCTCGACCGGGGTGGTTCCGACTGTATCGAGCCCGAAATCACTCTCCTGGATCACCTCCCCGACCGTGAACTCCGGGTCGTACTCGAGCGCAGAGATCTCTTCCTCCGCGGTGCCGAGGTTCTCGACGCAGATCGTGCTCGTCAGCTCCGTGGAGGTCTGGGTCTGACCGAGCCGTTCGGCGAAGGCCTCCTGGGCCTCCTCGGTGATCACCGAGCACGCCCCGACCGTGTCTTGGGCCTTCACCTCGTCGAGGAACGTGCTCACCGCCTCCTCGGCGCTGGCGGGCTCGGGGACGTCTCCCTCGTCGTCTCCGCCGCAACCTCCCCAGACACCCGCGGCCAGCACCACGACCGCGACAGCGCGGACCCCTCGAGACCGAGACATGCCGAGCATCCTACCCTCAGGGCGAGGAGTCAAGCTGCAGGCGCGCCTGAGCTCAGAGCAGGCTTCCCGGAACCTCCGGCTCGCCCGTCGGGGGCGGCTCCTCCTTTTTCATCCGGCGCTCGATCCAGCGCGCGCCAACCGTGTCGGTCAGCCCATGCGCGATGATCGAGGCGAGGATCACGAACGCCGCGACGTCGAAGATCAGCGACCCGTCCGCCACGCCCTGGTCGACGATGAAGAGGGCGAAGAGCATCGAGGCGACGCCCTTCGGGCCGAACCAGGCGATGAACGCCTTGTGGGGCCGGGGAAGGCCGGTGCCGGCGAGCGCCCCGAGGACGGCGACCGGGCGGGCGACGAGCAGGGCGAAGGGGATGAAGGCCAGGAGAGGTATCAGCTCGCCGCCATAGCCGATCGAGACGATCAGGGCGCCGAAGACGAAGAAGGTGAGGACCTGGAATATCGCGCTCACGTTCTCGCTGAAGTCGATGAAGCTGTCGGGGACATCGTGCTCGGTCGCCCCAAGCACGATTCCGGCGACGAAGGCGGCGATCAGGCCGTTGCCGAAGGTGACGTCGGCGAGGCCGAAGGCGGCGAGGCCGAAGCCGATCGCGTAGATGCCTTCGTAGCGGGATGTGAGGCCGCCGGGAACGCGGTTGTGAAGGCGCCCGCCGAGAAATCCGAGCGCGATCCCGATCACGGCGCCGAAGCCGGCCTCGCCGAGCAGCTCGATTGCCTCCTGACCTGCGTCGCCACCTGGGACCGCGAGGACGAGGAAGAAGAGAACGAACGGCAACGCGAGCCCGTCGTTCAGCCCCGATTCGAGGTTCAGGGTGTGCCGCACCTCTGCCGGCACGCGCTGTGAGGTCACGACCGAGGAGGTGACCACCGGGTCGGTCGGCGAGAGGATCGCGGCGAGCAGGAACGCCTCGGCCCACTCGAGCTCGGGGAACACCAGCTTGGCGCCGACCGCAAGCAGCCCCATCGTCACCGGCATCGCGATCGCGAGCGCGCGCGCAGGCGGTCCCCAGTGTCGTCCCAGCAGCTCGCGCTCGACGTACATCCCGTCGGAGAACAGGGTCAGGATCAGGGCAAGCTCGACGAGGTGCACGACCCCGTTGTCGGAGACGTCCACCGAGACGACGTCGGTGAGCGCGAGGGCCATCCCCAGCGCCACTCCGAGGATCGAGATCGAGAGCACGGTGCCGCGCATCACTCCCGAGAGAGCGGCCGCAACGGTGAGCAGCAGCCCGACGATCAGCAGCGACTCGCCGAAGGAGAGGTCCAACCGTTAGTCCACCACCCGGAGCCAGTCGACGTAGGCGTCACAGGCCTTGCCCGGCGGCAGATGCTCGATCTCGCCGAGCGGGGTCGCGAACACCGAGCGCAGATGCGTCTCGCCCTCGGCGCCCAACAGCCTGGCGGCGAGCGGAGCCTCCGCGAGCTGGACCTCCAGCGTCACCGGGCCCGGGCGCTCAACGTCCAGCTCCCCCGCCGGGAACGGCGGCGTCGGCCCGCGGAAGTCGAGATTCGCCGGCAGCAACAGCGTCGAATCGTCGGCCAGTCCCTCGCCGGAGGCGCGGATCGTCAGCGGACGGGGGCTGTCGTAGGCGAGGGAGACCTCCCAGCGGCCGGGCGTAAGGCGGATCGATTGGCTCGGCTGCTCGCCGGCGGTGGCAGTCGCCGACGGCTCCCAGTGGCGCTCGCTCCCCTCGACCGGCGGCCGGGGCCAGATCGCCGCAAGCGTCGCGCCATCGGGGACGCCGACCAGCTCGCGGCGACCACGGGCTCCCCCCTCGCAGCTCAGAATCGCGCCCGGAGCGGCCCCTTCGTGCAGCGTCTCGCGCGGGGTCGTCGGCCCGCGGCGCTTGTAGAGGACGAACGAGGGTGTGCGCGCGACCTCGGTGAAGTTGCCGGGGGGCTCGCTTGCGTAGGCGGTACTCGAGGTGAGCACGAACCGATAACGATCGAGGATCCCGTACGGGACCGCGTCGAAGTCGAACTTCTCCTCCCCCGGCTTCGGCCGGAAGCGCGTGGGCGGCTGACCGACGTTGTAGAAGTTCTGTATCGGGGTGTCGACAGTCGAGCCGCGCAGCTCCCAGGCGATGAAGTCGTCGCGGCCGAGGAACAGGACCCTCCCGCCCTCGACGATCCTGCGGATCTCGTTCAGCTCCCCGGCGTGAACGCCGGGCGATACCGGGCCCTGCCGCAACGCCAGCACACTCGAGACCGCCGCCGCGAGCATGAAGACGGCCCCGAGCGCCGTGAGTCCGATCGACAGCCGGCCTCGGGACAGGGGCAGGTGCGAGCCGAACAAAAACGGCATGCGCGAGTCCTCCGCGCGCGGCAGCCACTTGCTCGAAAGCACTCCCCAAAGCGCGATCAGCATCGCCACGGGGGCGGCGATCGCCAGCGCCTTCGCACTCGTGTAGGGCGTCCCCACGACGACGGCGCCGACGTAGATCACGAGCGCCCCTGCGAGCGCCGATGGGAGCTCGGGGCGACGCTCGAGCCAACCTCGCCACAACCCGAGCCCGAGCGCCACCGCGCCGAGAAGGGCGCCGAGATAGAAGGCAAGCGCGGGCAGGGCCCCGGAGCCGGGGGAGGCCCTGAACTCCCCCGACGGCCAGACGCCGAACGCCTCCAGCGGCGAGATCGACTGACGCAGGTTGCCGAGCGTCTGGGAGCCCGAGCGCTCGAAGGCCCGGAAGTCGGCGAACTCCAGGATCCGCCCCCACTCCGGCGCCGTCAGCACCGCCCCGACCGCGAGCACGATCGCGATCACCGGCAGCACCGGGCGCAGGGACCGCACGGGCGCACCGCTGAGCAGCCAGACGCCGACCGCGGTGGCCGCGAGCCACAGCAGGCCGGGGAAGCTGTAGTTGAAGACCGAACCGGCGGCAATCAGCGCCAGCGGCATCGCGCGCACGGCGAGTGCTCTGGAGCTTGTGATTTCCCGCGAGGTGAGCTCCCGGATCCCGAGCGCGAAGCCGATCACGAGCAGCGCCTGAAGCGGCTCCTTGAACGCCCCCTGCGCGAGATATGCGGCGCCGAGGTATGGAAGCGCGGCGATCACGGCGCCAACCGTGCGCCGCGCCGCGGAGAGATCGCGAAGCACCGCGAGCGCCGTGATCGCACCGAGTGCGGCGATCGCCAGCGTCAGGCCCGCGAACACGTTCACGGGATCGGCGCCGAGGGCTTCGGCAAGCGCGGCGACAAGCGAGTGCGGGCCGAGCGGATAGCCGCCGTCGACCAGGCTCGGCACCGGCTCCGTTCGGTTCTGCACCCAGTCGGCGACGAGCAGGTGCGAGGCCATGTCGTCGTTGACCAGCCCCACCCCGAGGATCCCGACGCGGTCGTTGACGATGAACGGCAGCGCAGCCGCGGCGGCGGCGATCAGCGCCGGGACCATCGCCCCCACCGGCCCGCGCCAGCCGACGCCCGACCAGACCAGATAGGCGAGCGCGGCGACGGTGACTACCCCAACAGCCACCGCGGCCGTGATCGCGTGCCCTGGAAGCCGCGCGGCCACTCCGGCGACGGCGAGCAGGGTCGCGAGCCCGATCGCTCCCGACAGCCACGACCAGCCGCCGGTGGTCCGCCCGGTGGCTGCGGCGCCCCGACTCTCCCCCCACCCGCAGATCGCGGCGATCGCTCCACCGACGGCGAGTGAGGCCGCGCTGATCAGCGCCGCGGAGGCGAGCATCGAGATCATGGACGGGGAAGTTACGCAGCGATCGGCTTGCTCGGAGCCCGGATCAGACCGCGCTCGTCGAGAAGCTCGGCGACCTGCACCGCATTGGTGGCAGCGCCCTTGCGGAGGTTGTCGCCCACGACCCAGAGGTTGAGACAGCGGTCGTGCGAAGGATCGCGCCTGATCCGCCCGACCAGGACCTCGTCGCGCCCGGCGGCGGCCGTTGCCAGCGGATAGACGCCCTCGGCCGGATTGTCGGCGACGACGATGCCGGGTGAAGCGGAGAGCAGCGCGCGGCACTCCTCCGGCGAGAGGGACTGTCGCGTCTGCACATTGATCGACTCCGAGTGTCCGACGAGAACCGGCACCCGCACGCATGTGGCCGAGATGCCGAGCTCCTTGCCGGCGCCGAGGATCTTGCGGGTCTCGGCCATCATCTTTCGCTCCTCGGTGGTGTAGTCGTCGCCGTCCTTGAACGTCTCGACCTGCGGGAGGACGTTGAACGCGATCGGGTGCGGGTACACCTCGGCGACCGCCTCGGCACCGTCGAGAACGGCTCGAGCCTGCGCGTGCAGCTCGTCGATTGCCTTCTGTCCCGTGCCCGACACGGACTGGTAGGTGGAAACGACGACGCGCTCAATCCCGACTGCGTCCCAGATCGGCTTCAGCGCCACCACCATCTGCATCGTCGAGCAGTTCGGGTTGGCGACGATGCCGTTGTGGGAATCGAGCGCTTCGGGGTTCACCTCGGAGATCACCAGCGGGACGTCATCGTGCATGCGCCAGTAGCTGGTGTTGTCGACCACCACCGCGCCGGCTTCGACCAGCCGCGGCGCCCACTCTGCGCTGATTGCGCCGCCTGCTGAGGAGATCACGAGGTCGAGGCCCGAGATCGACTCCTCGCTGAGCGGCCGGCATTCGGCCTCGGAGCCGTTGAAGGCGATGCGGCGGCCGGCCGAGCGCTCGGATGCGAACGGCACCAGCTCCCCAACCGGGAAGTCGCGCTCGGCGAGCACCTCGACGATCGTCGAGCCGACGGCACCCGTCGCCCCGAGGACTCCGACTCGGTAGTTCCGGCTCTCGCTCATCGGATCAGTATTGCGGAGCGTTACGAGGAGGCCGTCTGAGCGGCCTCTTCGACCCCGAGCTCGAACGCCGCGTGCAGCGCCTGCACCGCATTCGGCACCTCGTCGGCCGCGATCACGCAGGAGATCTTGATCGGTGAGGTCTGGATCATCTCGATGTTGATTCCGTTGTCTCCCAGGGTGCGGAAGACCTTGGCGGCGACGCCGGGGTGGGAGCGCATCCCGGCGCCGATGATCGACACCTTTCCGATCCGCTCGTCGGTGAGCACCTGATCGCCGACGTTCAGCTCCTTGAGGGCAGCGACCGCGGTCTCCATGTCGTCACGCTCGACCGTGAACGAGAGGTCCGCGCCGTGCTCCTCGGAGACAGGCTCGTTCTGGATGATCATGTCGACGTTGACGTTCGCATCGGCCAGCGCCGTGAAGATTCGGCCGGCGATACCGGGCTCGTCCCTCACGCCCGTGAGGGTGACTCGCGACTCCTTGTCGGAGTGCGTGACTGCGGTGACGAATGGCCTCTCGATGGTGTCCTCCTCGGCGAGCACGAGGGTACCTGGGCCGTCCTCGAACGAGCCGCGGCAGTGGATGCGGACATCGTGGCTGCGGGCGTACTCCACCGAACGCAGCTGCAGCACTCCCGCCCCCGACGCCGCCATCTCGAGCATCTCCTCGAAGGAGACCATCGGCAGCTTGCGCGCCTCGGGCACGATTCGCGGGTCGGCGGAGTAGACGCCGGCGACATCGGTGTAGATCTCGCACACCTCTGCGCCAAGCGCCGCGGCGAGGGCGACGGCGGTGGTGTCGGATCCGCCGCGGCCGAGTGTGGTCACGTCCTTCGCGGTCGAAACGCCTTGAAATCCGGCCACGAGGACGACGTTGTCGCTCTCCAGCCCATCGCGTATGCGGTCGGCGCGAACATCGAGGATGCGCGCCTTCGTGTGCGAGGTGTCGGTGACGATTCCCGCCTGCGAGCCGGTGAGCGAGATCGCGTTGTGCCCGAGGTCGTGGATCGCCATCGCGCAGAGCGCGCACGAGATCCGCTCGCCGGTCGACAACAGCATGTCCATCTCCCGCGCGGTCGGGGTGGGCGAAACCTCGCGCGCCATCTCGAGCAGCTGGTCGGTCGTCTTCCCGCGAGCCGACAGCACCGCCACAACCCGCTTCCCGTTCTCACGCGCCGCGACTATCCGCCCCGCGGCCCGCTTGATGTCCTCGGCGCCGGCGACAGAGGTGCCGCCGAACTTCATTACGACGAGGTCGTTCATGGGGGTGAGGATAGGGGTGGGTGCGAGGCCGACGGTTGCGTCTCTCCATGCGCCCGGCCAGGCACACGTTTGGAGCACCGAGGGAGGGAGTTGGGGGCGGGACGGGGCGCCGCGGGCTTCTATGGAGCGTGTCCGCCGACGACATTGACGATTTGCATGAAATAGATGCAAAACGTAAGTCTCGCCAGATTGATCGGGCGATCGCCGTGCTTGCGGACGGCCAGCACGGGGTCGTTTCGCACCAGCAACTGCTGGATATGGGGCTCGGCAGGGGCGCGATCGAGCACAGGCTGAGGTGCGGCCGCCTGTATCGCCTGTTTCCGGGCGCATACAGCGTCGGTACCCGCAACGTGCCGATCGAGGGACGCTGGCTAGCAGCGGTGTTCAGCTGCGGGCCAGGCGCCGTGCTCAGCCATCGAAGCGCCGGCGCACACTGGGGGGTCCGCCATGACCGCCGAGTCGAGGTCACAGCGCCGCGCCAGCTTCGCCCCCGCAAGGGCCTGAAGCTCCATCTCTCGGTGCTGCCGTTCGACGAGGTCACCGTCGAGGACGGGATCCCTCGTCACCACCGTCCCACGCACGATCCTCGACCTCGCCGCCGTGCTTCCCAGGCGCCAGGTGGAGCAGGCGATGCACGAAGTCGAGGGCAAGCGCCTGTATGACCGCCTCTCGCTGCCCGATTTGGTGGAGCGCTACCCGCGCCGCCGCGGAGTCGCGACGATCAAGGCGATCCTCGCCGAGGCGAGCTTCGGCGAGGACGTCACAGACAGCGCTCTCGAGGAGGCGTTCCTCGACTTCTGCGCCGAATCCGGCCTGCCTCGCCCCGAGACCCAGGTGCACCTCCAGATCGGCGGGCGTTGGATCCGCGCCGATGCGCTCTTCAGGGCCCAGCGACTGATCGTCGAGCTCGACAGTCACGCGTGGCACTCGTCGCCCGAAACGTTCGAGTCGGACCGCGTTCGAGATCGTGAGTTGGCCGTGCTCGGCTGGCGCGTGGTCAGGGTGACGTGGCGAGAGCTTCAGCGCAACCGCGCCGCGCTTCTCGCCGATTTGCTCTCGCTGCTGTCGTTGTAGTTCGCAGACCGCGACTGTGATCACGTTCACAGACGCGTTCGACTCGGGTATCTATCGTGCCGATATATGGCTCGCTCGGACTCCGCCGACCTCAGCTCCACCGCCTATGTGATCCTCGGGCTCCTCGACGCCGAGCCGCGGACCGGATATGAGATCAAGCAGGCGGTCGACAACTCGACTCGGTTCTTCTGGGCCGCCAGCTACGGGCAGATCTATCCCGAGCTTCGCCGCCTGCGCGACGCCGGCCTGGTCGAGTCCGAGCGTGACGACGCCGGGGCGCGCCAGCGGTCCCGCCACAGGATCACCGCCGCCGGCCGCCGCGAGCTGAAGCGCTGGCTGGCGACGCCGGCCGCGGATTGCGAGCTCCGCGACGAGAAGCTGCTGAAGCTGTTCTTCGCCCGCTCCTCCGGCAAGGCCGGCACCGATTCTGCCGTCACGGAGTCGACGGCCGCCGAGCTGATGACGGCAAAGGCCGAGGAGCACTCGGCGAAAGCGGAGAGGCTGCGCGAGCTGGAGCCGCGCGTGATCGCGGCCGGCAACCCGTACCAGCTGATGGTCCTGCGCTACGGCATCGGGTTGAACGAGTGGTCCGCGCGCTACTGCGCCGACGCAGCTGGTGATCTCGCGAACGGCCGAGGTGGGAGAGCGCCTGATGTTCGACTTCCTCGCCTCGCTCGCGCAACGGCGCCGCAAGCTGATCGTGATCGTGCGCCGTCGTCTTCTTCGTCGCCGCCGGCGCGCTCGGCTCCGGCGTCGCCGACAAGCTCGACCCGTACGGCGCAGACGATCCCGACACCGAAGCAGTGCAGGCCGAAAACCGGCTCGAGGCGGCCGGCTACCGGCCGCCGGCGGTAGTCGTGCTCGTTCGCGACGTCGACGTCGCCAGCCGCGACGGGCGCGCTCGGGTCGATGCGGTCGCCGACGAGATCCGGGAAGACCCGGACGTCGCCTCGGTCACCGGCTTCGCCGACACCGGTTCGAAGGCCTTCGTCTCCGAGGACGGAACCGCCACCTACCTCGCCGTCGGGCTGACGCCGACCGACGACGACGGCGAGCAGGAGGCGGGCGAGCGCATCGTCGGCCTGATGGAGGACGAGCCCGGGGCGCTGGTGGGCGGATCGGCGGTCGCCCAGCAGCAGGTCAATGAACAGACCGAGGAGGACCTGCAGCGCGCCGAGCTCCTGGTGTTCCCGCTGCTCTTCCTCCTCTCCCTGCTCTTCTTCCGCAGCCTCGTCGCGGCGTCTCTGCCGCTGCTGGTCGGTGGGCTCGCGATCGTCAGCACGTTCCTGATGCTGACCGTGGTCAGCGAGTTCCTCTCGGTCTCGATCTTCTCCCTCAACATCACGACCGGGCTCGGCCTCGGGCTGGCGATCGACTACAGCCTGTTCATGGTCTCCCGCTACCGCGAGGAGATCGCGAAGTCGGGTCCCGGGCTCGAGGCGATGACCCGGACGATGAACACCTCCGGTCGCACCGTCCTCTACTCCTCCCTCACGGTCGCCGCCGCGATGGCCTCGCTGACCATCTTCCCGCAGCGCTTCCTCTACTCGATGGGACTCGGCGGCGCACTGGTGGCGCTGATCGCGGCGGCGATCTCGCTTCTCGTCCTGCCGGCCGTCCTCGCCATGCTCGGCGAGCGGGTGAACGCCCTGGCCCCCGGCTTCCTCCAGCGCCGCGCGGAGGCCGAAGCGCGCCCTGCGACCGAGGGCTTCTGGTACCGGCTCTCGCAGCTGGTGATGCGCCGTCCGGTGCAAATCGCCGTCGCCAGCGCCGCGATCCTGATCGTGCTCGGGATCCCATTCTTCCGCGTCGCGTTCACCTGGGTCGACCCGCAGGTGCTCCCTGCTGAAGCGAGCGCTCACCAGGTCGATGACGCCCTCCGCGAGGAGTTCCCCCCCTACCACGACACGCCGGTGCAGCTCTTCGTGTCGGGTGACGCCGCCGAGGCGCGTCACTAGCGAGCGAGGCGGCCGAGCTGCCCGGCGCAGCGGACGTGCTGCCGCCCCAGCGGCTCGACGCAGACAGCTGGGTGGTCGAAGTCGTCTCCACCGGCCCGCCGCTGAGCGACACCAGCCGAGACCTCGTCGCAGGCGCACGGGGATCCCGGGAACGCTGGTGACCGGGTTCACCGCCGGATTCGTCGACTTCCAGGACAGCCTCGTCGAGCACCTCCCGCTGATGCTGGCGATCGTCTGCACGGCGACCTTCCTGATCCTCTTCCTGATGACCGGCTCGGTGATATTGCCGCTGAAGCAACTCGTGATGAACCTGCTCGGGTTGAGCGCGGTGTTCGGAATCCTCGTGCTCGTCTTCCAGGACGGCCGCTTCGAGAGCATCCTCGGATACGAGAGCGTGGGCGCGCTTGAGACGACGATGCCGCTGCTGCTGTTCGCGATGGTCTTCGGCCTCTCGACCGACTACGGCGTCTTCCTGCTCTCCCGGATCAAGGAGGCGCGCGACGCAGGCGCATCCGACAACGAGGCGATCGCGATCGGGCTGGAGCGCACCGGGCGCATCGTCACCGCCGCGGCGCTGCTGTTCGCCGTCGCCGTCGGCGCCTTCGTCACCTCAGAGATGATCTTCATCAAGGAGAACTTCCTCGGCGTCGCGCTTGGCGTGCTGATCGACGCCACCATCATCCGTGCCCTCTTGGTGCCGTCGCTGATGCGCCTGCTCGGGAAGTGGAACTGGTGGGCGCCGCGCCCCCTGCGCCGCCTGCACGCGCGGATCGGGCTCAGCGAAGCCTGAAGCCGGAAGTCCGTGTAGCGGACCCCGAGCCGGGTATCCAGGGGAAAGACAGGGACGTTTCTAAAGGAGGTCGCAAATGATCGGTGGAGGAATCTTCCTCTTCGTCATCGGCGCGATCATCTACTTCGCGCTGAACGTGAACATCGCCGGAATCGAAGAAAGCACGCTGGGCCTGATCCTGATGGCGGCCGGCGCGGTGATTGCAGTCCTCGGGCTGCTCGCAGCGCCCTTCCAGCTGTGGGCGGAGCGTCGCCGGACGACTGTCGTCGACGACGGCGACAGGTACCGGACGTACCCACGCTGACTCCGCCGATGATCGCGGCCGGCTCTTGAACGGAGCCGGCCGCGATAGCGTTCGGACACGGCCGTCGAGTTCGACACCACGACGCTTGCGCGGATGATCCGCGAGATGCCCGCGGATGCCCTTCGGGAAGGGTTGCGCGTGAATCGCGACACGCTGCTCTCGGAGATCTTCCGCCGCTTCCCCGAGCAGCTGAGCGACAAGGGCAGGCAGGCCCGCGGCGTCATCCAATGGAAGATCGGCGACCGTGAGGACGGCGGCCACGACCGCTGGTTCGTGGTCCTCAAGGACGGCAAATGCGAGACCGGCAAGGACCTTGGCCTGGAGCCGCGCGTGACGCTGACGCTGGGGGCGCTCGACTTCATCCAGGTTGCGACCGCCAACGCCGACCCGGGACGACTGCTGATGCGGCGCAGGCTGCGGGTCAAAGGAGATCTCCTCTTCGCCGCCCGGATTCAGGGCTTCTTCCGGATCCCCCGAGCCCGGCCCGGCAGCTAGTTCCGCTTAGTCGCCAAGGCGCTGGGTAGCCAAACGGAGTGACCGCGTTCGGCTACACGCTCTCGAGCGAGGAGTTCGGCCCCCGCGATCTGGTCGGGTTCGCCAAGCGGGCCGAGGAGGTGGGGTTCGACTTTGCCTCCATCTCCGACCATTACCACCCCTGGGTGGAGCGCCAGGGCAACAGCCCCTTCGTCTGGGCGGTTCTCGGCGGCATTGCGCAGGCGACCGACCGGATCCGGGTCGGCACCGGCGTCACCTGCCCGACCACGCGGATCCATCCCGTAATAGTCGCCCAAGCTGCGGCAACGGCGGCGATCATGCTCGAGGGTCGCTTCTGGCTCGGGATCGGGAGCGGAGAGAACCTGAACGAGCACATCACCGGCGAGCACTGGCCGCCGACCCCGATCCGCCAGCAGCGGATGATCGAGGCTGTGGAGGTGATCCGAAAGCTCTGGGCGGGCGGCCTGACGAGCCACAACGGCGAGCACTACACCGTCGAGAACGCACGCATCTACTCGCTCCCGGACGAGCCTCCCCCGATCATCGTCGCCACCGCGGGTGAGAGGGCGACCCGGATCGCCGGCGAGATCGGGGACGGCTTGTTCGGGCTCGTGCCGGATCGCGAAGTGATCGAACAGTTCGAGCGGGCGGGGGGTGAGGGAAAGCCGCGGTTCGGACAGGTCCATGTCTGCTGGGCAGAGAGCGAGAACGAGGCGATGCGGACCGCCCACGAGTGGTGGCCGAACGCCGCAGTGTCGGGCTCGCTCCCCTGGGAGCTGCCGCTCCCGTCGCACTTCGAGCAGGCGACGGAGAACGCGACTCCCGAGGACGTGGCCGAATCGGTGGTGTGCGGCCCCGACCCCGACCGTCATGTCGATGCGATCAAGGAGTTCATCGACGCGGGGTATGACCACGTCTACTTCCACCAGGTCGGTCCCGACCAGGAGGGCTTCCTCCAATTCGCCGAGCGCGAACTGCTGCCCAGGCTGGACGAGTTGCGCTCGCGTACTCCGGCAGGCGCGACCGCCTAACCGTCGACCGCGCGCCGGCCCGCCAGCGCTCGCCCGAGGGTGACCTCATCGGCGTGCTCGAGGTCGGCGCCCACGGGCAGGCCGCTTGCCAGGCGTGTGACCTTCACCTGCCCGCGAAGCAGCGCGGCGATGTGCAGCGCGGTCGCCTCTCCCGTGGTCGTCGGGTTCGTCGCCAACACGACCTCGGCCACCTCCCCCTCCTCTACCCTCCGCACAAGCTCGGCGATCTTGAGGTCGTCGGGGTCGACGCCGTCGATCGGCGACAGCGCTCCCCCGAGCACGTGGTAGAGGCCGCGGAACTCGTGCGTGCGCTCGACGGGGATCACGTCGGCGGGCTCCTCGACGACGCAGATCAGCGTCTGATCGCGCTGCTGGTCGGCGCAGATCCGGCACCGCGGCCCTTCGGCGAGGTTGAAGCAGACCTCGCACAGGCCGACCTTCTCCTTGACCTCCCGAATCGCGTCGGCGAGGGCGAATGCGTCGTCGTCCTGCTCACGGAGGATGTGGAAGGCGAGCCGCTGGGCGGTCCGCTGTCCGATACCGGGCAGCTTCGCCAGTTCGCCGATCAGGCGTTGGATCGCGCCGGGTTGCACGTTCAACTCGCGGCTGTGCCGGCTACATCCCGGGCAGGCCGAGCCCGCCGAGCCCGGCGGCGCCGCCGATCCGGCTCGACGCGAGCTCCTGGGCAGAGCGGAGCGCTTCGTTCACCGCCGCGGTGACCATGTCCTCGAGCACCTCGGCGTCCTCGGGATCGATTGCCTCGGGGTTGATCTTGATCTCCAGCAGCCGCAGGTCGCCGCTCATCTTCACCTTCACCATCCCCCCGCCCGCGCTCGCCTCGACGATCTCATCCTTCAGCTTCTCCTGCGCCTCGGCCATCTCCGCCTGCACCTGCTGAAGCTGCTTCATCATCGAGCCCAGATCCATGCCTCCGGGGCCCTGGCCTCCCGGCATCGGGCGCCCTCCGCCACGGGCCATCATGCGCTCTCCTCCTCGATCTCCTCTGCCCCAAAGCCTGTCTTGAACTGCTCGATCATCTCGTCCTCGGACAGCTCCGGCTCGGTCGCAGGCTCCTCCTCGCTCGGGTCGAGCAGCACGTAGACGGGGCGCAGGCGCTCGCCGAGCACAGTCCGCAGCGCGTCGGAGAAGCGCTCGCGGTTGGGCGGCGACTCCGCCTTGCGCTTGTTGAAGGAGGCGGACGGAGGAAAGCCCACCTTGAGCACCGAGTCCTCCGGGTCGAGCCCGATCGGCCGCGCCACCTCGTAGATCGAGGACAGGAGCGCCGAGCCGGACTGGCGCACCTGGTCGACCACAGCCGGCCACAGCTCCGCGATCCGTTCGAGGTCGATCGCCTGCGCAACGGTGGCGGCGGCCTGGGCGACACCCGCGGCAGCCGCAGCCGGCCCGGTCTCCTCGCCCTTATCGGGGCTCTCCTGCGCCGCCGCCTCCGACTTGGGCGCCGGGTCATCGGCCTCGGCGGCGCGCTCGCCCGCTTCCTTGAGCGGCGGTGCGGCGGTGATCCCCGGCTCCCCTCCGCCCGCAGCCATTCCCCGCTCCAGCCGTTCCAGCCGCTCGGCCAGTGCCTGCTGGGAGGGATCCACCTGCGGCCGCGCGCAGCGAAGCAGTGCAACCTCGATCGTCATCGCCGGCTCGTCCCCTTCGCGGATCTCGCCCAGCGCCGCGCTGAGGACGTCTATCGAGCGCACGATCGCGACATCGGCGATCCGCCCGGCCTGCTCGCTCACCGCCGCCGTGTCGGGCACCACGAGCGCGATTCCCGCCGGAATCTCTCCCGCCGCCCTGACGACCAGCAGCTGGCGCAGGTGCGCAACGAGGTCGCGCCCGAACTGGACGACGTCACGTCCGGAGGCGACCAGGCGCCCGGTGACCTCGAGCGCGGCGCGGCCGTCCTCGTTCGCGATCGCGTCCGCGGCCGCCAGCACCAGCTCGGCGTCGGCCACCCCGAGCACCGCCAGCGCGTCCTCGGCCTCGATCTCGTGCCCGCAGTAGGCCAGCAGCTGGTCAAGCGTCGCCAGCGCGTCGCGGAAGCTCCCGGTTGCGCCGCGGGCGATCGCGGCCACGGCCTCGTCGGCGATCACGATCTCCTCCTCGGCCGCCACGCGCTTGACGACCGCGCTTATCTGCTCCAGCGAGGGTCGCTGGAAGTCGAAGCGCTGGCAGCGGTCGGCGATCGTCGGCATCACCTTGTGCGGCTCGGTGGTCGCGAGCACGAAGGCGGTGTTGGGGGGCGGCTCTTCGAGCGTCTTCAGGAATGCGTTCCACGCCTCGCGAGTGAGCATGTGCGCCTCGTCGAGGATGTAGACCTTCCAGTGACCCCCCGCGGGCATGAACCCAACCCGGTCGCGCAGCTCGCGGATGTCGTCGACCGAGCGGTTCGAGGCGGCGTCCATCTCGATCACGTCGAGCGAGGTGCCGGCGGCGATGGTGGTGCACGACTCGCACTCTCCGCACGGCGTCACGGTCGGGCCGTTGACGCAGTTCAGCGAGCGGGCGAGGATCTTCGCCATCGAGGTCTTACCCGTCCCGCGCGAGCCGACGAACAGGTACGCGTGGTGGACCCGGTCGCGCTCGACCGCGTTTCGCAATGTGCGGACGATGTGCTCCTGGCCGACCACCTCGTCGAACGACTGGGGGCGGTGGCGGCGGTAGAGCGAGGTTTCGGACACGGGTGGGCCAGTCTAGCCGCCGTCCTGGCGGCCCCCCGCTGACTTTCCGCGCCAAGCTCTAGCCTCTCCGCGCGATGCGCGAGCGCCTCTCCTCGTTGCCGGGATTTCTCGTGCCCTTGCTCTGGATCTGCGGCGGCGGGCTGGCGCTGTGGCTCGCGTTCGGGCACGGATTCGCCAACTACGACACCTTCTACGCGCTGCTGTGGGGGAACGAGATCTTCCACGGGCTAGAGCCCGACTACGGAGCTCCGATCCCCCCCACTCCCCACCCCCTGGCGACCGCGCTCGGCGTGGTGCTCGCCCCCTTCGGCGACACGGCCGAGCCGATCACGGTCGCGATCGCCTACGCCTCGCTCGCCGCTGTCGCGTACCTCTGCTACCGGCTCGGCGAGCTGTGGTTCAACGCCCCGTCCGGCTTGGTGGCGGCGGCGATCGTCATCACCCGCGAGCCGATGCTCTCCAACGGCGTCCGCGCCTACGTCGACATTCCGTACATCGCCCTCGTGCTCGCGGCCCTGGTGGTCGAGACCAAGCGCCCGCGCGCGGGCTGGCCGGTGCTGCTCCTGCTCGCTCTCGCCGGTCTGCTGCGACCCGAGGCGTGGCTGTTCTCGGCCGCGTACGTGCTGTATCTCGCCTACACCCGCTTCGCCCCCGGGAAGCTGGAGCTGCTGAAGGCCGCCCACAACTCCCGCAGCGGGCTGGTGCAGGTGGTCGCGCCCACCCGCGAGGACAAGGTGCGACGGGTTCTCTACCCGCTCGCGTACGCGGCTCGCCAGCCGCGATTCCTCGGCCTCGTCGCCCTGGCGGCTGCGGCGCCGGTGCTGTGGGTGCTGTACGACGTCGCCTTCGCCGGCGATCCCCTCTACTCGCTGACCGGCACCCGCGAGACGGTCGAGACGCTGGCCCGCGACACCGGCCTGTGGGACTTCATTCGCTTCTTCCCCCGCCGCCTCGGCGAGATCCTGCGCGAGCCGGTGCTGGTGGGTGCGGCGGGGGGAGGGGTTCTGTGCCTGATGCTGCTGCGACGGCGAAGCGCGCTCGGGGTCGCGGCCGGGGTGCTCGCGGCCGCCGCCTTCGGCGTGCTCGCGATCGCGGGGCTGGCCGTGATCACCCGCTACGCGCTGCTTGCGGCGACCTTCCTGGCGATCTTCTGCGGCGCCGGGATCTTCGGCTGGCTGGAGCTGGAGCGCGAGGATCCGTGGCGGCCGCGGTGGATCGCGTTCGCTGCCTTCGTCGTCGCGCTCGCGGTCGTGTTCTCGGCCGGTGTCCTCGGCACCTCTCAGTACACCCGGCTGGCAAACCTCCAGGACTCGATCGCGATCCAAGAGCAGATCCGGGACGACCTCAAGGCGCTGGCCGACTCGGGCGAGTTCGCGGGCGCGTACGGGTCCGAGGCGGACGGCGCGGACGATGCCGAGGACACCGGGGTCGACTGCCTTGAAGTCACGGTCCCGAACCACCGCCCGGTACCGCTGCTGGCACTGTGGCTCGACCGCCGGCCGTCCGAGATCGTCGCCGCAGTGCGCGAAAGCAAGGGTGAGCTGTTGCGGGTCGAGCCGGACGGCGGGTACTTCCTCGACCCGGCGACGCCGCTGGTGGAGAAAAACTTCACGCTCGATCCCAACGACCCGGGGGAGCTCACAGCCCCTGTGCCGCCCGGCTTCGAGCCGGACGCCCAGAACGCATCCTGGGTCCTTTTCGCGCGCTGCGGCTGACGGCAACCTTGCGCCCAGGGTTGAGTCGAGCTGGGAACCTGCCGATCCCTAGACAAGTCGCCGATTCGACGTAACCCGCAAAACCCCTCTTTTCCACCTACCCTCACATTACGCTAACCAAACCGTCATACTCCCTTGATCCTCCAGGCCTCCCCATCGCCCCGTTCGGCTCTCCGCCTCACCCTGGTTGCGGCAATCGCCACCGTCTGTGCCGCCGCGATCCTCGCTCCGGCAGCCCCCGCGTCGATGCGGGTCGAGCAGCTGGGCCCGACCTTGTGCCAGACAGTGGGCGGCGGGAAGTTCGTGCCGATTCCGGGCTTCCCCGGCGAGCGCATCGATCGCCGGCTGCTGCCGGACGTCAAATGGCTCGTTCGCCGGTACAACATCTTCGTCACCGACGGTTTCTCGCTCGACCCCGTCCACTCCGCCAAGGGTGAGCACCCGCTGGGCCTCGCCCTGGACATCGTTCCGAACAAGGCCGCGGGCGGCAGCTGGAAGGTGATCGACAGGCTCGCGCTGTGGGCCGAGCCTAAGCAGGACAGCCCGGTGCAACCGTTCCGCTGGGTCGGCTACGACGGCGACTCCGGCCACGGGCGCGGACACCACCTGCATCTCTCCTGGAGCCACTCCGACGCCAAGTACGGCAAGCCGGCGCGGATCGTCTACACGCGCACCTGCCCCGAGCCGGTCGGCAGCGGTGGTGGTGGCGGTGGCGGTGGCGGCGAGCCTGTTGACGGCAGTGGTGCGGGCGGCGGCGCGGGTGGCGGGAACGGTGGCGGTGGCGGTGGTTCCGGCGGCGGAGGCGGGGCTGGCGGCGGAGGCAACAACGATCCGCCCGACGGCGGCGTCTCCAGCGACTCCGGGTCCGGCGCGGCCGGCGGCGGCATCAGCGCCAAGTAGATCCCACACCGGCGCGGTCATGCCCGCGCTGAGCGAGCGCTTATAGTCGAGTCGTGCTTGGGGTAGGCCGGTGAAAGGGATCATCTTCAACCTGACCGGGGAGATCGTTTCGCGCGAGCACGGCGAGGACGTCTGGCGCGAGCTTCTCGACGCCGCGGGCCTCGACGGCGACTACTCCGCGCTCGACACCTACCCGGACGGGCAGCTCGTGGAGCTGGTCGACGCCGCCGCCTCCAAGCTCGCGATCCCGGCCGATGACGTGGTCCGCTGGATCGGCCGCAGCGCGATGCCGATCTTCGCCCAGCGATATCCCGAGTTCTTCGAACCGCACACGACCACGCGGTCGTTCCTGCAGACGCTCAACGAGGTCATCCACCCGAAGGTACGGGTGCTCTTCCCCGGCGCCGTCGTCCCGTGGATCGATTTCGACACCTCCTCGCACGAAGCGCTCATCCTGGGCTACGACTCGCCGCGGAAGATGTGTGCTTTCGCCGAGGGGCTGATCGAGGGCGCGGGCGACCACTACGGCGAGGGCGTCTCGATCACCCAGCAGTCGTGCATGAAGCTGGGCGACCCGAAGTGCCTGCTTCAAGTCTCCTTCGAGAGCTCGGAGCGCGCATAAAGAAGTGGACCGTGCGCCCCGCCGTCGAAACAGATCTCCGGGCGTGCCCGCCGTGGCTGGCTCGGGTCAGGCTTGACCGCGGCACATACCGGCTGACGCTTAAGGCTGCTTCCTTCCGGACCTGACCTGATTCACGGGCCGACATTGCGCGGAACCTGACCGTCAACGCCGCCCGCGGCGTACTGGCCCCGAAGGCCACGTCCCTCGGACGGGATTCGGTCCTGCTAGAGCGGATTGCAGGTGCAGGGCACCGCTAATTCCCCACCTAGCACGGTCCACGGACCATCCTAGCGCCGTCGCACAAGCGCCGGTTGAGGATGCGGCGTCAACTGCCGCCTAGGACCACTCGTCCCACTCCTTCAGCGGCGGCGACGGATCCTTCAACTCGCCGCCCTGCGCACCGTGCCACATCTCGAAGTGCAGGTGGCATGTGGAGGCGTTGCCGGTGTCCCCGACGCGGCCGAGCTTCTCACCGGTCTTCACGCGCTCGCCCTCAGAGACTTCCGGGCTGTCCTGGAGGTGCATGTAGACGTAGCTGACGTCGGTCTTCTTGCCATCGATGACGACGTAGTTGCCGCCGCCTCCGTCGAAACCAACCGTCGTCACCTTGCCGGCGCGCGCGGCTCGGATGCGCTTGCCGCACTCGGCGAGGATGTCTTGTCCCTGATGGTCGCGGCCTGCGCCGAGGCCGTCGCCAAAGGTGTGCTTGCCGCGAACCGGAAACATGTGGTTGTACTGCTCGAAGGGGGCTGAAGCCGAACCTATTCGCAGCTCGTACTCGCCGTTCTCGGCGGCCTCGCCGTCGTCGGTCTTGCCGTCCCAGGTCAAGCTCGTGGCCCCGGCCTCGATCGGCAACGTCGCCACGACCTCGCCGCTGGAGGCGGAAACGACCTCGGCGCTCGAGCCCGAGATGTCCTGGCGCGAGGAGATCTGGACGCTGATCTGCCGGCGCCCGGCGAAGAAGCCCTTGTCGGGATCGATCGTGATCTCGCCCGTGCCCGGGTCGCTCGGGGGATCGGTGGGATCGGGCTGGCCCGGATTCCCCTCGGAAGGCGCGTCGGCGATCTCCAGCTCGACCGGCGAGATCGCCTTTTGCCGCGAGGTGTCGATCACACGGACCTCGCCGCTGGTCGCCTCCTCGGGAACGGTCACCTCGACAGCGTCGTACGAGACGCCGTCGGGCTTCGCGCCCACCCGGCCGCCGTCGACGGCGCTGAACTTGACCTTCTTCACGGCCTCGAGGCGCTTGCCTGCAAGCTCGATGCTGGATCCGATCGAGGCAGCGCCGTCCGCGGAACATTCGGTCAGGCAGGTGATCTGCCTCAGCTTCGGCCCCTTCGCCTGCTCGTCACCCATGGCTGCGATCGCGAGCCCTGGAGCGAGCCCGGCCAGCGCGGCGAACGCGGCGGCGGCCAGCTTGGGGGTGCGGTTCTGCGGACGGCTTTCATGCAAGCCCACGTCGACTTCCTCTCTTTCTTTGGCCTCCGGGGTTAGCTGACGGGCTCGCGCCGAAAGAGCGGCGCTACGAGCCGATGGGCTCGATTCGCCCCTGGGAGGCAACGTCGCCTCCCGAGTGGGTCCCCCGCCCTCCGCGGCCAAGGGCGGCGGAGATTCGGCAGGTCATGTTCGGCGCGGCACTCTAGCGAGAATTTGCGCCACGTGAGCAGGTACTGACAGGTTCTTAACAATCAATGCCTGGCATCAGTTGCGCGATACTCGTGCGGTGGACGATGCCGATCTTCTGGAGCTGAGTCATCGGATCGCGATGCTCGAGCGCAAGGTGTCCGACCTCTACTCCCGCCTCGGTCAGGCCGAGCCCGCCTTCGACGAAGCCGCGCGGTTCGAGCCCGACGAGGAGACCATCCGCCTGCTCCAAGAGGGCAACGAGATCCAGGCGATCAAGCACCACCGCGAGGTGACTGGCATGGGACTCGCCGAGGCGAAGGACGACATCGACCGCCTACGCGGCACCTACCGCCCGCTCGGCTGACGACCCGTTGGCTCGTATGATCAGCGCGCCGGGCGCGTAGCTCAGTGGGAGAGCGCTCGCTTCACACGCGAGAGGTCGCTGGTTCGAAACCAGCCGCGCCCACTCTTCAAACGGGATCCCGGAGAGCGCCACGCCTCGCAGGGTCGCATAGGGTGGAAGGGGCGACAAGGACAAGGACGGCTCGATGACGCCTGAGATCCATTACGCGACGAATAGGGATGTCGCAATCGGCTATGCGGTTGTCGGAGACGGCCCGGTGGATGTGGCGTACCTCTCCTCGTTCAGCAACCTCGAGGCGATCTGGGACAACCAGCACTACGCGCGGTTCCTCCGCGGCCTGGCATCGTTCGCGCGCCTGATCGTGGTCGACCGGCGCGGATGCGGCGTCTCTGACCGCGTCTCCCCGAGTGATCTGCCTCCGCTCGAGGATCTGGTCGATGACTTCACGGCCGTGCTGGACGCAGTCGGTTCCGAGCGAGTCGTGCCCTTCGGGGTATCCGACTCCGGCGCGCTCTCGGCGATGTACGCCTCGGCGCGCCCCGACAGGACCGCGGGCCTGATCCTGCACGGCGCCACTGCCCGGGGCAAGCAGGACGCGGATTATCCGTGGCAGTGGTCGGAGGAGGAGTGGCAGGAATATCTCGCCACCATCCGGGCCCGATGGGGAACACCCGAGTACGCCCGGGAGTCCCTCGCGCAATACAACCCGAGCTTGGCTGGTGACGAGCGCATGATCGCGTGGTGGGGACGGTTCCAGAGGCTTTCCGCGAGCCCGAGCTCCGTCTACGCAATGGACAACCTCATGCGTGAAATGGACATCCGCCAGCTGCTGCCGGCGATCAGCGTGCCCACGCTGATCCTCCACCGCGAGGAGGACGTGATCGAGGATGTGGGCTCGGGCCGCTACATGGCGGAACAGATTCCCAACGCCCGCTATGTCGAACTCCCAGGCGGGGACCATTTTCCCTGGGCCGGAGACCAAGACGCGGTCATCGACCAGATCAGGGAGTTCCTGGGCGAGGTCCAGGAGGAGCAGGAGGAGTCGTTCGACCGGGTGCTGTCCACGATCATGTTCACTGACATGGTCGACTCCACGGCGCAGGCGGCGACCTTGGGCGATCGTCGCTGGCGCGACCTTCAGGAACGCCACGATCGTCTGATCCGCGCTCAGCTGGGGCGCTACCGGGGGCGCGAGATGGACACTGCCGGGGACGGCTTCTTCGCACTGTTCGACGGTCCGGCACGCGCAGTCCGGTGCGCGTCGGCGATCTGCACCTCGATGAGCGGACTTGGCGTGGAAGTGCGGGCAGGCCTCCACACGGGTGAGATCCAATTGACCGCGGACGGCGCCTCAGGGATCGCGGTCGCGATCGGCGCGCGGGTCGGGGCCCTCGCCGGCGGCGGCGAGGTGCTCGTTTCGTCCACCGTCAAGGACCTCGTCGTCGGCTCCGGCCTCGAGTTCGAGGAACGCGGCATGCACACCCTCAAGGGAGTTCCCGACGAGTGGCGGCTGTTCGCGCTCGCGCCACACGCCTGACCGCGTCTGGGACGCTCCTACGCGATGAGCCGGACTCTGCGCCAGCTTCGGACCTCGCTGGGATCGCTGGCGGCGGTCTTCAGCAATCCGTCTCTCGCCCGGTTGAGCGTCGGCTGGGCGGGGATGACGTTCACCACCTGGGCGTTCGCCATCGCCCTCGGCGTCTACGCCTTCCGAGATGGCGGAGCTACGGCCGTCGGCATCGCCGCCGTCGTCCGCCTGCTCCCTGGCGCGCTGGCTTCGCCGTTCGCCGGGCTGCTCGGGGACCGGTGGTCCCGGCGCCTCGTGCTGATGCTGAGCGCGCTGCTCAGCGGTCTCGCCATCGCCGCGGCGGCGGTCGCGGCAGCGGCGGATTCTCCGGCCTGGGTCGTCTACGGGCTCGCCGGCTTCTTCACCGTTGCCTCCACTCCCTACGTGCCGGCCGAGGGAGCTCTGCTGCCGCTGGCCGCTCGCACCCCCCAGGAGCTCTCGGCGGCCAACGTCACCCGCAATCAGATGGACAGCCTGGGCTTTCTCGCCGCGTCCCTCGTCGCAGGAGCACTCTTGGCCGTGGCCAGCCCGGATGCCGCCTTCGCCGCCGCCGCGGTCGCCGGCCTCGTCACCGCCGTGGTCCTCTCAACTCTTGCCGGGGACGAGCGGCCTTCCTATGAAGAGGAGGCAGGTCCTTCCGGGGTGCTGCGCCAGACGGCGGTGGGCTTCAGAGTGTTGGTGGCCGAGCCCAAACTGCGCCTGGTCGGCATTGCGCTCAGCCTCTTGGTCTTCGTCGAGGGCGCGGCCGACGTCATGGTCGTGGTGGTCACCCTCGACCTACTCGGGATCAGCGAGGGCAACGTCGGCTGGATCAATGCCGCCTGGGGGATCGGCGCATTGATCGCGGGCGCAGGGCTGGCGGTGCTCCTGGACCGGGGCAACCTCGCGACGGGGCTCTCTGTCGGCTGCCTGATCACCGGGGCAGGCCTCGCGCTCCCCGGCGCCTGGCCCGCGGTACTCGCCGCCTACCTCTCCTTCCTCCTGATGGGGTTCGGGTACAGCTTCGTCGAGGTGGCCGCGAGGACGCTCCTCCAGCGCCTCGGCTCGGACGAAACGCTGGCTCGCGTGATCGGGTTTCTGGAAACGAGCCGTTTGGGCGCGGCGGCCCTAGGAGCGATCGCCGCACCGGCGCTGGTTGCCGCGATCGGCGTGCGCGGAGCCCTGCTGGCGCTCGGGGCGCTGCTGCCAGCGCTTGCATTGCTGCGCTGGCGATCGCTGCGCAAGTTCGAGATCGGCGCTCCGGTCTCCGAGCGCAACTACAGCCTTCTGCGCGGGACATCGATCTTCGCCCCCCTTCCCGTTGACGCCCTCGAAGGCGTGTGCCGCTCCCTGGTCGCGGTCGATACCCAGCCGGGGCAGGAGGTGATCACCGAAGGCGAGCCCGGAGACCGCTTCTATCTGATCGATCGCGGGGAGGTCGAGGTGATCGAACACGATGTCTTCAAGCGCACCCAGGGCGAAGGCGAGTGTTTCGGGGAGATCGCCCTGCTTCGGGACGTGCCCCGGACGGCCACGGTCCGCGCCACTCGCGAGACGCGGTTGCTGGCACTTGACCGCGACCACTTCATCGAGACCGTCACAGGCCACCGGCGTAGCCGGCAGAGCGCGGAGGCCGTCGCCGGTCGTTGGCTCGAACCATAGGCCCAAGCGGCTCGGGCGGTCGTTGCGTGTCTGAGAGGTCGCAGGTTCGAAACCCGCCGCGCCCATGGCTCTGTAGAGCCAGAGCGTCGGCTGGAGGGATGAGCGCTCGCGCTTGCGCGAGAGGTCAGCGTGCGTGGCCACCGAACTCTCACCGAACATCGTTCGCCGATCTTGATCGCGTCAGGTCGCGGGTTGCCGCATTTCTCAAGGCAACCGGGACGATGAGACGGTTTTCGAACCTTGAAGCTGGGGCTGTATGGATCGGATTTCGAATCCGGTTAGCGACGCGGCCCTGCGTCAGGGGTAAGGATCCGCATAGCGAGGCGGGTGAGCGGGGCGGCGAGTCGTGGCAGGCTCTCGGCTCCGTTGTCGGTGATCTCGCGGACGACGATCTCCTCGGATGCGGCGATGGCCGCGATTCTCATCAGCGGATCGTCGTCGCTGCCCGGGACCACGCAGCAGCTCTGCGAACTGATCGTTGACGGCGCGGCGGTGTTGCTGGCTGGGCGCGCCGGCAGCACGTATCTCGACGAGGAACGCGCGGGCCGCGAGCGGAATGCGCGCCAGCTCGTCGAGGAAGGTCTCGTAGATCTGAGCCAGGCGGTCGGCGAGGTTGGGGGGGCTGGACTGCGCGGCCGTAGCGATCTGCGTGGCGACGTAGTTGCTGGCGAGCTGATAGGCCGCGAGGTAGCAGTCCTCCTTGTCGGCGAACTGCTCGTAGAAGGTGCTGCGCGAGGCGTGCGCCCGCTTGATCACCTCGGCGATGCTTGTCGCGGCATAGCCGCGCTCGGCGACGGTCGCCGTCATCGCGTCGAGCATCCGCCCGCGCGGTGACGCGACCAGAACGCCGTCGGCCGATGCCTCGGGCACGCCGGGCAGGGCGCTGATCGCGTATGGCGTCGAAACGGCCATCGGACAGAAGCATACCCGATCAGAACGGGCTTGACAAGTAGCGAACATTCGTGTACTCTACGCACACACTGTGTCCCCGACGCGAGAGCGAGCGCAGGATAGCTCGACAAGGAGCTCTCCGATGAGCACCCAAGCCGCAATCGATACGCCCGCACCCGCGCCGATGCCGTCCTCGCGGCACGCGCTCCCCGATCCCGGCGAGCCCGTCCCCACGCTGTCGTGGCCGATCGTCGGGATCTTCGACGGGGGCGCTCGCGCTGTTCGCCGCCGGAGCACGTGGGCGGCGCTGGGCGAGCACCTGCCGCTCGCGGCGACGATCGCCATGAACGCGATCGCGATCTTCGCGATGTTCACGGTGCTGCACGACGCCTCGCACTACTCGATCAGCTCGCACCGCTGGGTCAACGGCGTCTTCGGCCGTGTCGCGATGCTGTTCGTCTCGCCGCTGCTGTCGTTCCCGGCGTTCGGGTTCATCCACATCGAGCACCACCGCCACACCAACGACGACGAAGACGATCCCGACCACTTCGCCAGCCACGGACCGTGGTGGCAGCTGCCCGTCCGGTTCGCGTTGATGGACGTCCCCTACGTGGTCTTCTACGTGCGCAACCTGAAGCGCCGGCCGAAGGCCGAGCTGATCGAGACCGGAGCGCTGATCGCCCTCACGGTTGCGGTGATCGCGGCAGCGGTGGCCACCGGCAACTTCCTGGCTGCTCGCGATCGTCTACCTGATCCCAGCGCGGATCGCGATGTTCGCGCTCGCCTGGTGGTTCGACTGGCTGCCCCACCACGGGCTCGATGAGACGCAGAGCGAGAACCGCTACCGCGCGACCCGCAACCGGGTCGGCATGGAGTGGCTGTTCACCCCGCTGATGCTCTCCCAGAACTACCACCTCGTCCATCACCTGCATCCCTCGATCCCCTTCTACCGCTACCTGAAGACCTGGCGGCGAAACGAGGAGGCCTATCTGGAGCGCGACGCGGCGATCTCGACCGCGTTCGGGAAGTCACTCGACCCGGAGGAGTTCCGCGAGTGGAAGCAGCTCAACAGCAAGCTGCTCAAGGTCCTCCCGGTGCGGATGCCGAGTGGCTCGAGCGCGCCCCATGCGGTCTTCCACCGCATGCCCGTCGCCTCGGTCGACCCGATCACCGACGACAGCACGCTGGTCACCTTCGCTGTGCCCGAGGAGTTGCGCGACGAGTTTCGCTTCGAGCCCGGGCAGCACGTCACAGTCCGCACCGACCTCGGCGGCGAGGGGGTGCGGCGCAACTACTCGATCTGCGCGCCCGCGACCCGCGCGATGCTGCGGATCGCGGTCAAGCACATCCCCGGCGGCGCCTTCTCGACCTTCGTCTGCGAGCAGCTCGAGGCCGGCGACGTGCTCGAGCTGATGACGCCGACGGGCCGCTTTTGCACCCCGCTTCACCCGCTCAACAACAAGCACTACGTCGCGATCGTCGTCGGCAGCGGGATCACGCCGATCCTCTCGATGCTGCAGACGACGCTCGAGATCGAGACCGAGAGCCGGTTCACGCTGATCTACGGCAACCGCACGAAGGAGACGACCATGTTCCGCGACGAGCTCGACGAGCTCGAATCGCGCTACGCCGACCGGCTCGAGATCCTCCACGTGCTCTCGCGCGACCCGTCGCACGTTCCCGAGCTGAGCGGCCGCATCGACCGCGAGAAGCTTCGAGGGCTGGCTGGGCGACACGCTCGCTCCCGAGAGCGTCGACGAATGGTTCCTGTGCGGGCCGATCGAGCTGGTGAGCACTGTCCGCGACACGCTGGTCGAGCACCGAGTCGAGCCCGAGCACATCCACCTCGAGCTCTTCTACGGCTACGACCAGAACGGCGAGAAGCCGGCGCCGGCGCATGCGCAGGCTGCGCAGGTGACGTTCACGCTCTCGGGTCGCCAGGAGGCAGTCGAGCTCAATCCCGGCGACTCGATCCTCGAGGCGGCGCTCCAGGCGCGCCCGGACGCGCCGTACGCGTGCATGGGAGGGGCCTGCGGGACCTGCCGCGCGAAGCTCGTCGACGGCACCGTCGAGATGGATCACAACTTCGCGCTCGGCAAGGCCGAGTTGGAAGCCGGCTTCGTGCTCACGTGCCAGTCACACCCCACCAGCCCAACCGTCACCGTCGACTACGACGCCTGAGGCGCACAGCTAGGCCGTGGAACCGGCTCCACCATGCACGCGAGCTTCTCGGCCCGGAGACCACGTTCGTCACCGAACCCTCACCGAACAAAACAACGGCAAGCTGTGGCCAAACGAAGCGTCGTCCGAGAGCACTCGACTGGCAGAAACCGAACCGTTGCAGGGATTCCCGCTGTTCCTCCCCGCTTGCCGCACCTCGACCCCCGAACTCGCTTCACACGCGAGAGGTCGCTGGTTCGAAACCAGCCGCGCCCATCTCGGCATGCCTGATTGCTTGTTGGAGGGGGGTATGCACGTACCTGTGCTCCTTCTCGCACAATCCCACAGCAAGATTGTCGGCGGCAGGAGGTCGAGCGAAACGACTAGCGAAACTCGCTCGCGTACCCAGATGCGACGGAGTAAGCTTGTTGAAGCTGGCCCTGCGGCCAACAGTTCTGGCTGAGGAGCGATCTCACGCCGACACGCGAGTAGCGCGGCGAGGCAACTCACTCCGAGGCAAACGGGATCGACCGTGGGGTCAGTCGCGTTCTTGGTGTCTCGGCCACACCGCCCTTGCCGCACCGGGCTACCTACCAGATGTGTTGGTGGCCCGGACCGGGCCGGGGATCAAAGCCGCCCCGACGATCACGAGGCAGAACGCGAGCAGCCGTGCGGCGATCTCCAGGGTTCCCGAGCCGATCGAATCGCGAAAGACAAGGATGCCGCCAACGATTGCCACGAGGTTGGCCGCGACCGAGGTGAAGGCGATGACCTCGACGCCGGGGCCGATCTGCAACGCCCGCGCCGAGGCATAGAAGGCAACCACCGAGGCGATCAAAGCCGCCGCGGTCCAGGGGCTGATCAGCTCGAGCACCCCGCTGGCCGTGTCATCGACCAGGAACTTGATCGCGATGTCGGAGACGCCGAAGAGCGCGCCGGCGACGGCGCCGAGGATCAGGCCTTGGGCTGCGGGCAGGATGCGGCGATGGGTCGAGGCCGAGGCGATCGCGAGACAGAAAACGAGCCCGCCGCACTCGATCGCGATCAGGGCCGCCACCGCGTAGTGCCGGGGCTCTCCGTCGCCCGACTCCGAGGTCAGCCCAATGACCACGAGCCCGATTGCCGTGACGATCACACCGATCCACTGACGGCGTCCGAGTTGAAAGCCGAAGAAGCGCTCGGCGAAGACGGCGAGGAAGACCAGTCCGCCCGACAGAACCGCCTGCACTATGGAAAGCGGCGCGAGGGCGAGGGCGCCGACGTGCAGTCCCCAGGCGGCGACGGCGACCCCCCAGCCGAGCGCGAACCAACGCGAGCGAAAGAGGCCGACCGCGCTGCGCAGCGGGTGACGAGCTTGGACAGCCGGAGCGAGGACGGCGCCGCGGTGCTTGAGCAAGAAGCTAACGCTCGTCGCGACGGCCGAAGCGAGTGCGAGGCCAAGACCGGCGATCACGCCGAGGGCAGGCTCCTGTCTCGTTGGCGGTGCAGGTCGTTAGACCCTATGTGAGAGCATGGCCGCAATGGAGGTGGGAGTGCATCTGCCGCTGATGGAGTGGCAGGGCGAGGGGCAGTCGCTCACCCGGCTACAGGCGACGGTCGACGCGGCGCGGGATCACGGCTTCGACACGATTTCCGTCAACGACCACTTCCTCTTCTCGACACCATGGCTCGACGGTCTTACAGCGCTGGCCGCGGTCATCGAGCGTTCCGGGGAGATGACGCTTGCCACCACGATCTCGCTCGCATCGTTGCGCGGCCCGACGCCGCTGGCGAAGGCAATCGCGGCGCTCGACATCCTCTCCGATGGCCGCCTGATCGCCGGCGTCGGGCCGGGTTCGTCAGAGCTCGACTTCAAGGCGATCGGAATGCCGTTCGGCGAACGCTGGCCGCGGTTCGAGGACGCCGTGCGCGTCCTGCGAACGCTGCTCCGGGGCGAGCCCGCGCCGGAACGGGACAGCGGCTTCTACCCCGTTCCCCCGGCGCCGCTCGTACCGCCGCCGCGGCGTGACGGCGGCGTCCCGCTGTGGATCGGCAGCTGGGGCTCGGAGCCCGGCCTGCGCCGGGTTGCCCGGCTCGCGGACGGTTGGCTCGCCTCCGCCTACAACACGACCCCCGAGATGTTCGCGGCCGCCCGCGAGCTCCTCGGCAGAGAGCTGGACAAGCGCGGCCGCGGCGGGGAGCGATTCCCGAACTCGCTGGTGACCATGTGGACCTGGGTTACCGAGGATCCCGTGGAGGCCGACCGGATGCTGACCGAGGTGCTCGCGCCGGTGCTCAAGCGCGATCCCGACGACCTCCGATCCGGCATCTGCATCGGTTCGGCCGAGCATTGCGCGGAGCTGCTCTCCCGCTATGCCGCAGTCGGTTGCGAGCGGGTCCTCTTCTGGCCGCTCGGAGATGAGCCGCATCAGATCGAGCGCCTGGCGACAGGCGTGCGTCCGCTGATCGGCGGTGAAGCATGAACGGCCATTGTTAGGGCGTCCATTGCAAGTGCCTGCGTCGCGTCTCTTCTCGCGGCGTCTGGTGCCGGTGCCGAGGTGAGCAACGCCCCAACCCGCCCTACTTCCCGCCGGGCGACGGCTTCCACTATTCGGAGACCAACTGCTACCTCGCCGGCTTGATCATCGAGAAGCTGACCGGAACGCGGCTCGAGGTCGTGATTCAGCGGAGGATCCTCAACCGACTCGGAATGTTCGATACCCGCTTCCCGACCCGCCCCGGGATGCGTGACCCGTTCGCGCACGGCTACACGGGTGAGCCGGGCGCGCTGCTCGATTACACGCGCTCGAACCCCGAGGTTCCGTGGGCGGCCGGCGCGATGACCTCGACGCTCGATGACCTGCGGGTGTGGGCCAAGGCGCTCGGTACGGGCGTGCCGTTGCTCAAGGCCCGGACCCAGAAGGCGCGGCTGCCCAATGTGGTCATAGAGACGCAGCCGATCGAGCTCAAGTACGGCCTCGGAATGTTCTCGATCCAGGGATTCCTGGGTCACAACGGGGCTGTCTTCGGCTACAGCAACACCGTCCTGTACCTCCCGGAAACCGGCGCGACGATCGTCGTGTGGACGAACCTGGCTGCGAATGAGCTCGGCCACTCCGACGAGGCCACGGTCCAGATCGCCCAACTCCTCTATCCGGAGCGGTTCCCCTAGGGCGTGCTTACGGCCACGACGACCGGAACCGCTTGAACCTGGTTGTTCGCGTAGCCGCCGAGGTTCCAAGGCGCCTCGAGCGGCTGCGTGTTGCCCGCGCTGTCAGTGGCGCGGCACCGGAGCTCGTACACCCCAGGCTCGGTGGGCTCCCAGTCCCACTGCCATGAGCGCCACGCCCAAGGCGACGGCTGGGGGCCGAGCTGGGCGTCGTCCCACGAGGCGCCGTCGATGCTCACCTCGACGCGCTCCACGGGGCCGAAGCCGGACCACGCGCGCCCGCGCACGGTCGTGGAACCGAGCGCGAGCATGCGCTCGCGGGTGGCGAAGTCAGGGATTCCGGGAGGGATCATCAGCGATCGCGGCTGCATCCTCGAGAGCGGCGTTCCCTCCTCATCGGGCTCCTGGCGCATCCGGTAGCCGCGAGCCTGCTGGTAGCCCTCGAACGGCGCGTCGAGCACGGTGATGCGCTCGAGCCACTTGACGCTCGCCATTCCGTACCAGCCGGGGACGACAAGGCGCAGCGGAAAGCCGTGCTGCGGCGGCAACGGGCGGCCGTTCATTTCGTATGCGAGCAGAACCTCGTCGCGCAGTGCGTCGTCAACCCGCAGGCTGCGCTCGAAGCACTGCACCTCGCCTCCCTCGACGCCGCGATCGAGCCCACTGAACAGCACTTCGACCGCCTCGTCGCCGAGCCCCGCGTCCTCGAGCACGCCGCGAAGGGGCGTCCCGGTCCACTCGGCCGTTCCAACCGCCTCCAGCAGCCACGGCTGGCTCAGCGGTCGCGGCGAGAGGTGGGCGCGGCCGTTGCCGGCGCACTCGATGGTCACCGCCAGCGTCTTTGCCGGCCGGGAACGCAGATCCTCGAGCGAGAGCGACAGCTCGCGTCCCACACGACCGCCAACGGTGAGACGCCAAACGTCCGGGTCGACGCCCGGGATGTCGTAGTGGATCAGCAGGTAGTGCAGCCCTTCGGGCGTGATGTCGAAGGCGAGCGCCTCCAACGGGAGACCATGGTTGCGGGTCGCAAGGCGCAGCTCCGCGGGAGTCAGCTCCTCGGACGCCTCGACCCCGGGTAGGTCAGCGCGCCGCGACTGGCTCATGTGCATCGCAGGTCCCTACAGCGGTCAGTTGAATGCTTGGGCCGCCGTCAGGGCCCGGCGAATCCGTTCGAGTAGCAGGGCGCTCCCGCGGCGCAGCCGCCAATGATCGCTCCACCGGGGAGCAGGAAGGCCGACATCTGGGCCTGTGCCTCGGGACTCCAGCGCGGATAGGAATGCGGGTCGGCGCCATAGCCATCCTCCGGGCGCGGCGGCAGGTTCTCCTCCGGGGGCACGGCGGAGCCGCCGCCTCGGGTGCCGCTGAATCCCACCGGGCCGCCGTCCCACTCGACGAGCGCTGAGCCCGTAAACGGGAAGTTGCGGATCACGGGAATTCCCTTGAACGGATCCTGATCCCAGTGCCGCCCGTCGTCAAGCGTCGGTGCGAGGCGCCGGGCGCCAATCGTGCGCGCCTCTATCTCCGCCGTCAGCGTGCTCACCTGATGGTCGCCGACCGCCGGATGGAGCAGCACCTGATGCGGCGGCGTGTTCGGATAGGGGTCGTCGGTCATGTGGTGCGCATATCCGTTGGCCTCGCCCCGGTCCCAGAGCATCTGGATCAGCGCGAGACCGAGGGGGAACTCGAGCTGATCCGGGTAGTTGTCGTAAAGGCCGATCTCGGGCAGCTCCGAGTACTGATCGAAGTCGACGCTGCGCTGGAGAAGCGTCGAGTAGTTCATCCCCGGCACGCCGAGCACCGAGCGCTCGAAGTCGGGCGCGAGCGCCGTCAGCGCGCCGCCCATGATCCCTCCCTGGCTGTTGCCGTAGAAGAACAGCCTCGCGGTGTCGATCACCGGCTCGGGCCCGCTGCCGGCATCGACGTTGAACGCCGGATCGCTGACGAGCCCGTCCGGGTGGATCATCGCCCGCCCCATCAGCAACGCGTTCACGAAGCCCTGCTGCATGCGGTCGAAGCCGGCGCTCAGCTTCGAGAGGTCGGAGAGCGCAGGCAGGATCACCGGCCCGATGTCCTCCTCCGAGAATCCGGCCCAATCGACGGCACAGTGGACGATGTTGTGGTTGTCGCCGAAATCGACGACGTAGCTGCTCGCCGCCTGCTCGTGGTTGCCGAGCAGGCCGTGGCCGTAGAGCACCGGCCGTGCCGGCGTGACATTGCTGCCTACGGCGACCGAGGCGGGAATCGTGCAGGTGAAGGGCACGTCAGTCGTGAACTCTGGATGGAATGTGGGCTCGGTCGCGTTGCTTGAGGCGAAGTCGAAACTCGCCCCCGGCGGGCACCCGTCCTGGTTCAGGTAGCAGGGCACATCGCGCAGCGTGCCCTCGACCCTTCGCAGCACCTGCGGCTCCGGGTTCACCTCCGTGCTCTCGATCGTGAATGCCGGAGAGCTCCCCTGCACGGTCAGGTCGGCGAGGTTGGTATCACCGAGGCGGGCGAAGGCGTCGTCGCGCATCGCGAGCACACGGCCGGCAATGTTCTCGGCACTGGCGACCGTGAAATCCCAGGCCATGTAGAGGCTGCCGCGAGGGATTCCGGCCTCATCTAGCACGCCGAACACGGCACGTTCCATGTGCGGCCGGCGAGACTCGATCGCGCGCTGGTCGGTGATCAGGTTCTCGCGGTAGACACGGAACGCGGCAGGCGCCTCGATCGCCTTGCCCTGCTTGTTGCGCAGGTGCCGTAGGGCGACGACGTAGCGGGTGCCCTCGTCGAAGTTCACCAGAGGCCGGATGATCAGGTTGCGGTCCTGGTCGCGGATCGCGTTCGCATCCAGCTCCGCGAAGATCGGGTGGCGCTCGCCGGTTTCGGCGTTGATCACCACCACCGGCTGGCCCTTGCGGCTGTAGTCGCGCGTGTCCCCGATCCCGACGATCCCGCTGCGCTCGAAGGCGCGCTGGGTCTCGAGCCCGTCGATGTGCAGAACGATCGGCTGGCCGGGGCTGAACCCGTCGTTGCGGTTCAGGTCGGTGGGGTCGATCGGGTCCCCGGCCACGTTTCGCGGCATCGACTCGCGCTCGAGGTCGATGCGAAGGCCGGTCTCGGAACTGCTGTCCTCGCGGGTGAAGAAGTCGTTGGGGAACGGATGCAGGCAGACGCTGGTGTCGAGGAAGTCACAGCGATCGGCGTTCGGCGTCTTGATCTTCGGCCCCTCGTAGGGCTTCGCGCTGAAGTCCTTGCCGTCTGCCCTGCCATCGGAGCCCGAGGCCATGCGCGCCGAACCAAGCCAGGCGGCGATACCTGCGAGCGCCAACAGCGCAGCGGCGATGAGTACGACTATCGGGCGCGCGAGCGCCTGGTGCCGGTTTTGCATTCGTGCAGCCCTCCTTGGCTCTTCGTGAAATCGACTTCGAATCCTATTGGGCCGCCTGCGATGAGTTCAGCAGACTTCCGCGGTCTGAGTAACGTGACCTCAAATGGAGCGAGGATGAATGGAGCCGGGAGCCCGGCCGTGCTGGCCAGGGGGCTTGTCAAGAACTACACGGGGCGCGACGGAACGGTCGAGGCCGTCCGTGGCGTCGACCTGGAGGTCCGCACCGGCGAGATCTTCGGCTTCCTGGGCCCGAACGGGGCCGGGAAGTCGACGACCGTGCGCATGCTGACGACGCTGCTGTCGATCACGTCCGGCCACGCGGAGGTTGCGGGGGTTGACGTCGCCCGCGACCCGGACGAAGTTCGGAGCCGGATCGGCGTCGCGCTCCAGGAGGCGGGCCTCGACCCCCGCCAGACTGGCCGCGAGCTGCTGACCCTGCACGGGCAGCTGTTCGGGCTCGACGCGGCCGGCGCCACGGCGCGGGCACAGGAGCTTCTGGCGCTGGTCGAGATCGAGGATGCTGCCGACCGGGTGATCAAGGGCTACTCCGGCGGCATGCAGCGCCGGCTCGACCTGGCCGCGGCGCTCGTGCACGAGCCTGAGGTCCTGTTCCTGGACGAGCCGACCACGGGCCTGGACCCGGCGAGCCGGCTGACTGTCTGGGAGGAGCTGCGCCGGATCAACAGGCACGGCACGACCGTGTTCCTGACGACGCAATACCTCGAGGAGGCTGACCAGCTCTGCGACCGGATCGCGATCATCGACGATGGGCGCATCGTGCGCGAAGGGACGCCCGAGGAGCTCAAGGCCCAGCTGCGCGAGCGTCGCGGCGGCGACGAGGAGCCCACGCTGGACGACGTGTTCCTGGACGCGACGGGCCGCACCCGCGACCGCGCGGCGGGCGAGGTCCAGGAGGTAGGCGCGTAGTGAGCGCCACCCTGGCACTGGGCAGGCGCTCGCTTCGCGAGGCCGTCCGGCAACCCGACGCACTGTTCATGACCATGTTCATTCCGGTCTTCTTCCTGGTCGTCAACACGGGCCAGGCGGCGGACATCTTCCCGTCGGAGTCGACCGGCTTTCTCGAGGGCCAGGGGTACGGCGCCTTCCAGCTGCCGATCACTCTCCTGCTGGCGGCCTCGTTCGGCATGGCCGCGCTGTTCCTCGTCGAGGAGATCGAGAGCGGCTATTTCGACAAGCTGCGGTCGATCCCAATCCCGCGTTACTCGATGGTGCTCGGCCGTCTCGTCGCGGAGGGCGCCAAGTGCGTCGTGATCGCGTCGGTGATTCTCCTGATCGCGCTGCCCTTTGGGGTATCGATCGCGAGCGGTCCGCTGGGCTTCGTCCTGCTCGTCGCGCTGACCGCACTGTGGGGCGTCGTCTACGCCGGCTTCATGCAGCTGATCGCCTTGAAGACACGCAGCGCGGCGGCGACGAACTCGGGCGGGCTGATCTTCTTCCCGCTGCTGTTCCTGACGCCGAACTTTGTCCCCCGTGACCTCTTGACGGAGCCGATGGAGGTCGCCGCGACGCTGAACCCCGTCACCTACCTGATGGAGGCAATGCGGTCGCTGATCCTCGTCGACATCGACTGGGGGGAGGTCTGGCCCGGGTTCGCGGTGGTCGCCATCCTGGGCGCGGTGATGCTCTGGCTCAACGTGCGGATGATTCAGAACTACGACTGAGTCCCACGTACTCCGACTCGAGCACCAGGTCCTTGAACAGCGACTGGTACTCGACATGGGCCTCGTGCTCCTTCGTCTTCCATGCGCGGCCTTCCTCGGCTTGCATCAGCTCGCGGTAATCGGGCACGCCCGGGTTCCTGATGTTGTCGGCGACCACTACCGAGCCCGGATGCAGCCATCCCTTTTCGAGGATCAGCTTCAGGTCGGGCACGTACGCGGACTTGTCGTGGTCGATGAAGACGAAGTCCAGCGAGCCGGCGGCGAAGCCATGCTCGGATTCGAGCTTTGAAACCGTCGCACCGTCGTCGCCGAGCGTCCCGACGACAACCGTCACCTCATCGCCGATCCCGGCGTGGTCCCAGATCCGGCGCGCGATCGCCGCGTTGTCGGCGTTGAACTCGATCGAGAACAGTCGCGCCCCCTCGGGCATCACCCGCGCGGTCCGCAGCGCGCTGTAGCCGCAATAGGTCCCCAGCTCGAGCAGCCGCAGCGGCTCGGTGCGGCGGATCGCCGCGTCGAGGATCTCTCCCTTCTCGTCGCCGACGTTGATCAGGAAGCTCTGGTGATACGCGAAGTCGTCGACGACGCGTATCACGTCGTCCAGGTCACCCAGCTGCGCTTCGGCCTCGACGTGCTCGGCGAGCGCGAGCTCCCGCCCGTCCCCCACCTGCCACTCGGTGGTCAGGCGCTTCATGCCGAAGATCATCCGCAGCGCCGACCAGCGAAGGAACGGAAGGCGCTTACCGCCGATCTCCGAGAGCCGTGACATCGGCGGCCAGGTTGCCAGATCGGCCTCCGACCCGTCGGGCGGATTAGGGTTCACGCGAGCTTGACGTTGCGCAACACAGCCGCCGGAGGAAGAGGGGACTAACGATGGGATTCCTGACACCCGCACCACCGCCGGTGGACGTCGAGACGTGGAAGACCAAGCCACATCTCGAGAAGATCAAGCCGCTGACCCAGGACTGGGCCGTGAACGGGTTCGGCTCGCCGACGGCGCTGAGCCTCATCTACCTGATCAAGATCCTCATCTTCGCCGTCGGGGGGCTGGCGCTGATCGGCGCGACCACGCCGGGGCTCGGCGGCCTCTCCAACTTCAGCGACTGGTGGACGGAACCGATCGTCTGGGAGAAGGTCGTCGTCTTCAGCGTCCTCTGGGAGTTCCTCGGAATCGGGTCCGGGTCGGGGCCGCTGACGTTCCGGTTCAACCCGCCGATCGGCGGCCCGCTGTACTGGCTTCGGCCCGGTTGCCTGCGCCTGCCCCCGTTCCCGAACCACGTGCCGCTGACCAAGGGCTCGCGCCGGACGATCGTCGACGTCGTGCTCGCGCTCGGCGTGTACGGAAGCCTCGGCTACCTGCTGTTCTCGAGCGGCGAGACGATCACCGACGCCGGCGCGATCGCGGTCTTCGGCGATGTCCAGGCCGGGCAGCTCGAGCCGTGGGCGGTCGCTGTCGCGCTCGGCTTCATGCTGCTGCTGGGCCTGCGCGACAAGGTCACGTTCATGCAGCTGCGCCCCGACGTCTTCGCGCCGCTGTTCATCGCCTTCATGTTCCCGCTCGGAAACCTCGTGGTCGCCTCGCAGCTGATCCTCTTCTTCGTCTGGATCGGCGCCGCCAGCTCGAAGCTGTCGCACCACTTCACCTACGTGGTGCAGGCGATGGTCTCCAACACCCCCTGGAACCGGTCGAAGTTCGCGAAGAAGCAGCTCTACCGGGACCATCCGAACAGCCTCCAGCCCTCGCGGCAGGCGCATCTGGGGGCTCACCTGGGGACATTTCTGGAGTTCGCGTTCCCGATCCTGCTGCTCGTTTCCAATGGGGGCACCTTCACGACGATCGCGGTCGTGGTCGCGCTGATCTTCCACATCCACATCACCTCGACGTTCCCGCTCGGGGTGCCGCTGGAGTGGAACCTGTTCATGATCTTCGGGATCGTCTGGCTGTGGGGCGAGTACTCCGACGTCCCCTTCTCGACCCTCGACGACCCGCTTCTGATCGCCGTGATCGCGCTCGTCGGGGTCGTGATCCCGACACTCGGGCGCCTGTTTCCGGAGCGCTTCTCTTTCCTCTGGGCGATGCTCTATTACGCCGGCAACTGGTGCACGAGCTGGTGGCTGTTCCGCAAGGAAGGTGACATCGAGGGCCGGGTGGACGAAGGGGTCGTGAAGAGCTCGAAGTTCGCGAAGACCCAGGTGACGAGCATGTTCGACGCCGACGTGGCCGAGGTGACGATGTACAAGGGACTGGCCTTCCGCTCGATGCACTCGCACGGCCGGGCGCTGAACGGGTTGCTGCCGCGGGCCGTGGACGACGTCGAGGCCTACAACGTCCTCGAGGGCGAGTTCGTCGCCGGTCCGCTGCTGGGCTGGAACTTTGGCGACGGCCACTTCCACGGGGCGCAGCTGCTCGCGGCCGTGCAGGAGCAGATGAACCTCGACGAGGGGGACATCCGCGTGATCACGATCGAGTCTCAGCCGACCTACATGTTCCGCGACCCGAAGCAGCGCTACAGGCTGCACGACGTCAAGACGGGCGTCTTCGAGGAGGGGACGGTGCGCGTCAAGGAGATGACATCGCGCGAGCCGTGGCTTGACGAGTCGGGCACGATCCCGGTCGAAGACGTACAGAAGCGATGAGCACCGCGATCGTCGTCGGCTCGGGTCCGAACGGGCTCTGCGCCGCTGCGACGCTCGCCAAAGCAGGAGTCGAGGTGACGGTTCTCGAGGCCCTCGACACGGTCGGCGGCGGGGCCCGCAGCTCGGAGCTGATCAGGCCGGGCCTGATCAGCGACCACTGCTCGGCGATTCATCCGATGGCCGCGCACTCGCCCGGCCTCGAAGCCCTCGGTCTCGAAGACCACGGGCTCGAGTGGCGATACCCCGAAGTCGACCTCGCCCACCCGCTCGACGACGGCAGCGCGGGCGCGATGCTGCACTCGATCGATCACACCGTGATCGGGCTCGGCGGCGAGGGCTGGCGCTGGCAGGACGTGTTCGGCGGACCGGCCGGCGGATTCGACGAGCTCTTTCGCGACGACCTGTCGAAGCCGGTGCTCCGCCTACCCCGGCATCCGCTGCGGCTGGCGCTGTTCGGCGTGCGCACGCTGCTGCCGGCGACGATGCTGGCGCGGCGCCTCGGCTCGGAGCAGGCGGCCGCGCTTTTCGGCGGCGTCGCCGGTCACGCATTCACTCCGCTGGACCGCCCGCTGAGCTCAGCCGTGGGGATGGCGCTGGTGTGCGCTTGCCACGCGTTCGGGTGGCCGGTGGCGAAGGGGGGATCCGGGGCGATCACCGATGCGCTCGCGTCCGTCGTCACCGCCAACGGCGGCCAGATCGAGACCGGCGTTCGCGTCGATTCGCTCGATCAAGTCTCCGAGGCGGATGCGGTCGTATTCGACCTCGCCCCCAAGAATGTCGCCGCAATCGCCGGCGAGCGCCTCCCGGCGCGCGTCGCGAGGGCGTTCGAGCGCTACCGGCACGGCCCGGGCGCGTTCAAGATCGACATCGCGATCCAGGACGGCGTGCCCTGGACGGCCGAGAACTGCCGCCGCGCAGGCACCGTGCACGCGGTGGGAAGCCTCGACGAGATCGCGCATGCGGAGGCCGAGATCAACAGCGGGCGGATGCCCGAGCGACCGCTCGTGCTCGTCGGCCAGCAGTACCTGGCCGATCCATCGCGCTCCGACGGCGACGTCCACCCGCTGTGGGCCTACGCCCACGTCCCAGCGGGGTATGACGGAGACGCGACGGAGGCGATCATCGCCCAGATCGAGCGCTTCGCGCCCGGCTTCCGCGAGCGCATCCTCGAGACCGTGACCCGCTCCGCGCCCGAGTTCGAGGCCTACAACCCGAACTACGTCGGCGGCGACATCATCACCGGCTCCAACACGGGGCTTCAGTTCGCGATCCGGCCCCGCCTCGCCCTCAATCCCTACTACTGCCGGACGCCGGGGCTGTTCATCTGCTCCGCCGCGACGCCGCCCGGGCCCGGCGCCCACGGCATGGGAGGCGCGAACGCGGCGAGGGCCGTGCTGCGGCGATTGCGCTGACAGGGACCCGCCGTCCAGGCCGGCCCAGCGGGGGTTGGGGCGCCTACTGCTGCACCCGGATCGAGCCGCGCATGAACGGGTGGATCCGGCAGAAGTAGGTGTAGGTGCCGGGATCGGTCAGCGGTGGGGTCGTATAGGTGTTGGTCCCCTCGGTCACCTCGGAGCTCAGGAAGCTGCCGAAGCCGAGCTCGCCGGAATCGAACTTGACCGGGCCCCCGGCGAGCGGATAGCCGATCCCCGCGCCGCGGTTACAGGGCGCCTTACAGGAGGTGATCGTGTGCCATGCCTGCGAGGTGTCGGGCTCGTCCGGGAGCGCGTCCTGGCTCGTGAACGTGACCGACTCCCCGGGCTGGATCACGGGCGGGCTCATCCGCCCGGTCGGGAAACCACGGAGCGCGGAGAACCCGCCGGGTGAGGAGAGGAAGCTGCTGATCTCGACTCCGCCTGCGGGCACAGGTCCGCTGCTGTCCAGATCGCGCGGGTCCGGCAACCCGAGGTTGTCGCCGGCCGGCTCGTCGATGTTCTCCGGCAGCCGCCCGTGGGTGAGCACTCCGCCCGCTTCGTACATCTCCCTGACCGCGGCGTCGTCGTCGAACGGATCCTTGGCCTTCGGGTCGGCGACCTCGGCGACGGCGAGCGGCAGAATCCCCATCGACTCGTACCACGACGCCTTGCGGACGTCGTAAGTGACGTCGATCGAGACCGTGTCGCCGGCCTTCAGCGCAATCCGCCAGTTTCGCCGGGTAGCGGTCATGCTCACGTCCCAGCTCACCGCGCCGGCGGGCTCGTAGTAGCGGGCGCGAGAACGGAACAGCTTCCTGATCTCCGACGGATCGTCTCCGTCGACGCTTCCCTCATCCGGGCCGTCGCGCGCCACCTGAAGGTCGACGTTGAGCCCTCCGGGGTGCAGATGGCCGGCGCCGAAGACCAGCGTCGTGTCCCTCTGGAGCTTCCAGGTGTGCTCACCGCTGATCTTCGAGCGCTCCTCGAAGCCCGGCTGCGAGGGGTCGGCCGGGACCTCGTCGGGGAAGACGTAGCGACCGTTGTCGTCGAGGTCGAATCCGCGCTCGGCGTCGAACACGGGGTAGAGCTGCGGGGCGCCGGCCACGTCCAGCCACTGAATGTAGACCGGATCGATGCGGGCCGCGGCCGGGCTCGTCTCGGGGACCCAGTCGATCTCCCAGGTGACCCGGACCTCCCGTCCTTCGGACGCGTTGAGGCTGTGGATCATGTAGTTGAGGAACCAGTTCGCGTCGCCGCCGACCTGCAGCCCGTAGCCCTTCGGCATCGTCGCGATCGTCTTCTCTTCGCCCACCGCGAACGTCGGCCCGCCGTTCGGCGCAAGCCAGACGACGTGATGGAGATGCAGGTCCCAGACGCTCGGGGTGACGGACTTGCCGTTGGGCTTCACCTCGACCATGCTCGGCTCGAAGCGGGTGACGAAGCCCTCGGCGGTCGAGCCGGGAGCGAACGGGCTCGCATTGCCCGGGCCGCTGACCTTTCGAGCGTTCGGGCACGTCTTCGTCTGCATGGCCAAGTTCAGGTTCTGCCCCGGATGGATCGGAATCGCGTCCGTGCGGCAGGAATAGGTCGTCATGCCGGGATAGCTCGCCGGCTTGAGGGTGCGCTCGCGGGCGGTGGCGGTGGCGGCAAGGGCGAGCGGGATCGCGACCGCGACACAGACGATCAGCCACAGCCGACGGCGCGCGAAGACACGCCTGATCGCCGACCGCTCCTTCGATCCTCCGACCGCCAATGGATTCCTTCCCTGTCGCCCGCTCACGCTGTGCCTTCGCAGCGTACCGAACCGCAGGCAATATAGTTGTCATGAATATAGCGTAGATGAATATCCGATCCATATGCTCCTCTGTGAGCTGTCCTGATGAGCGAAGAGACCGATGCCACAAGTCCGGATATGGCGCCTTCGGCGTACATGGTGCTGGCGATGATCAGGGACGGGATCAACACCGGCTACCGGATCAAGAAGTACCTGGAGCTCGCAGCCTCGTTCTTCTGGTCGGTCAGCTACGGCCAGATCTACCCCGAGCTGCGTAGGCTCGAGGACGCCGGCATGATCGTCGGCCGGGACGTGACGTCGAGCGGTCGACGGCGTCGCGAGTACAAGCTCGCCGCTTCGGGCGAGCGAGAGCTTCAGCGCTGGCTTGTGGAATCGGCAGAGCCAACGATCTGGATGCGAAACGAGGGACTGCTGAGGCTGATGCTGGTCGACTGGGAGGATCGCGAGCTGGTGCGAAAGAACCTCGGCGAGCTGCGTCGGATGAGCGCGGATCGGCTGGAGGCGGTCAGCGGCCTGGCCCCGCCGCGAGAGCGCGGTCGGCAGATACAGGCCCTTGGCGTCCGCCTGCTGACCGAGACGGTGAACTGGTGCGACGAGACCGACGCGGCATTGCGCCGGTCAGGATAGGAGCGCCAGCCCGCGGATTTACGCCTTCCGGACCAGGTAATACAGCCAGGTGCTGGTCCGATCCGGCCCGGAGATCTCCGTGCCGTCCTGCGCGAGGCACACGATCTCTCCCGCAAATCCCGCCTGCCTCAGCTGGGCGAACGCCGTGTCCTTCGAGATGTAGTGCGTCAGCATGTTGTAGTTGTGGGAGTCGTCATTCAGCATCGCGTAGCCGTCACCGTGCACCTCGAGACGCCGGAGCCGCCGATAGTGGACGAGGTTCAGAGCGAACTTCTGGAGCTCGCCGAGGGTTGGGCGGAGGCCCCCGCCGATTCTCGGCCATGGCAGGCGGACGCCTCGGGGGCCATCCAGGTTGTGGCTGGAGAACACGAACCAACCGGAGGGATTCAGCACGGCGTGGACGCTTTCCAGGATGCGCAGCCTGTCGTCGGGGGCGACCGAGTCGATGCCCTGGCCGGTAAAGAAGGCCAAATCGAACACGCCGGATCCGAGCGCGGAGAGCTCGCGGGCGTCCATCTGGCGGATGTCGGCGTGCGGGGTTCGCTCGCGGGCGAGCCGGACCATCTCAGCGGAGTAGTCGACGCCTATGTAATCGGGTGAGATCTCGAGCAGGTGCGGCGTTGTTCTGCCGCCTCCGACGCCCAGGTCGAGCAACTTGCCGCCCCGGATGTCCTCCTCGATCCGCGCGATCGCACCCTTCTCGCCCGGGGTCAGGATCGGCTCCCATTTGTACACCTTCGCGACGCCGGGCTTCGCGTACATGCGGCGGTTGAGCTCTGAAAGGTCGGTTTCCGCCATGGTGCTCCTGTGGATCTACCGACCCAGCGCCCGGAGGAACTCGCGTGCTCGGGTCGGCAGCGCGTCGATCAGCTCTCGAACCTCGGCCAGTCCGGTGCGCAGCTCAGGGTCGCCGGCTTCGATCGGCAGCAGCGAGTCCTGGAGCTCGGCAATTCTGTGGTCGGCCTCGGCCGAGGCCGACACGGCCCGCCCGATGAACACCTTCACACCCTGCGAGCCCAACCCGGGCGATGGCGACTCAAGCGCCGGCGCCGTGAGCCCGAATCGCCCGGCGAACTGGCTCTGAGTGCGTTTCGCCCGCCCGTATGCCTTCTGGACCGGCCGGAACAGGCCGTCCTCGAGGCGGTCGGCGGTGGTTTCGTCCAGCTGCTCGTAGGCTTCACCGAGGCACGCGGTCGCGAGCGCGAGCTGGTTGATCGCAGCGGTGAGGTCATCGAGGATCTGCGCCCGCGCTTCGAGTGTGGTGACGACCATGGGTTTCAGCCTAGCCGCCTGAAAGGCGCAGCCGGCGTGACGCCATCTAGTCTGCGGCGATGGACGAGGCCGACGCGATCGCGGGGCTCGAGCGGACCGAGGGGAAGCTGCGCGCCTACGCCGCCGAGCGCGGGCTCGTCGTCCGTCCCGAGCTGACGTGGCCCGGGCAGCCGCTGCCGCGCGAGCAGCGCGGACCGGTCCGCTTCGCCTCCTGGTCGGTCGCGGGCAAGCTGCCCGGGCGGAGTCGCCGGGCGGCTGCGCCACCAGGCTGTGTTCGGCAGCACCTTCGGGATGAAGCATCGCCGGGCAGCACACGATCATGGTCTGCCGGATCCCGGAGTCGGTCGGCTACCTGCCGATGCTCTCGGTCCGAGCCGAGGGACTGGAGCCGGGGCTCTTCTACTGGGCCGGCGACGGGCGCCCGCGCGAGGACGTCGGCGGCTTCGAGTCGGTGGAGCTGGATCGCCGCTACATCGTCGAGGTCGCAAAGGGGCAGGACCAGGCATGGCTGCGCCAGCTCTTCCCCCCGAGCTTCATCGACTGGCTCGCCGTCGACCACCCCCGTGGACTTCGGCTTCCGCCTCGACGGCGGCGTCTTCACCTGCGAGTGCCCTCAGTACCGCGGCCAGCACCGCGCCGACGGCGAGGTCGACGAGGAGCACCTTGACCTGCTCGCCGGCGCCGGCGGGCGGGCTGCGAGCCGGATCCGCGATGAGGTGCTGGAGGAGGCCGATACCTCGTGGGGCGGAACGAACCCCGACAGCGCCGCCGCGCACGCGGCGCGGGCCGACGGGCCGCAAGCACGGTCGGCTGGTCGGGCTGGTGCTGAAGCTGGCGGGCGCCGGAGGGCCCGACGAGAGCGTCGCCCAGCTTCGGCGAGAAGCACGGGATGGAGCCCAAGGACCCGGCCGAGTTTCACGCGAACCACATTCGCCTGCCGCTGCCGGGAACGGCGAGCGACGTGCTCACCGGCCGGCTGCCCGGCACAGACCAGGAAGGGCGAGCTCGCCTGGCTGGAGTTCTCGAGCGCGGTCGACATGCAGCGCAACTACAACGCGATCGTGATCGAGCGGCGAGCGCGAGCTGCCGGCGCTGTGGGTCGACTCCGACGACGTCACCGTGCCCGGATTCGGCGACGGTCTCGCGCCGGCCGCGATGGACGCCGCGCGCGCAGAGCGGCTATGGGGTCTCGACCGCAGGCCGCAAGGCGTGCGTCTACATGAGCTCGCCGCAGGGCAGTGGCGAGCTGGCCGAGCGGCGAGGAGCTAGAGACGTTCTGCATCGGGGCGGTCGAAATCGTCGATGCGATCGGCTGACGACAGCGTGCTCCGCCTTGCGGGGCACGTCGATCGGGGTTCATCTAGGATCGCGCCCTCACGAGCGGCGAGTGGCCGCATGTCTAGCGGAGGAGACTGAATGCGCAAGCGCAATTGGCTGATTGCACTGACGGCACTGATGGCCTGCGGCCTGATTGCAGCCGGGTGTGGCGACGACGAGACGACGACGGCAACCACCGAGGAGACGAGCGGGGCGACGACGACATCGGAGGAGACCACCTCGGATGACACGAGCTCAGACACCACCGGGTCGACCCCGGATGACGTCTACAACGCCTGCATCGACGTGATCGAGGGCACGGCTGCCGAGTCCGCCGGCCAGACGGCCTGCGAGCAGGCTCGCGACGCATTCGAGCAGTGCTCCTCGCAGGCAGACGACATCAGCGACGACACGGCGCGCGAGACGGCGCTCCAGGTCTGCCAGGACGCCGCCGACCAGGCAGTCGCAGCATTGGAGTCGGCGGGCTAGAACCGCCGCCTTGGCTGGAGCCGGGCGCCCGCCCCCCGGGCGCCCGGCTCAGCCTCAACCGCCGTGTCGGCGCGGTTAGGGTCTGACCGGTGAGGTTCCCGCCGCTTCTCTCGGAGCACCCAAGGAGCATTCAGTTCTGCCTCTTGGTCGTCGTCCCGGCGCTGTACGGGCTTCTGACCGGCTACTTCCTCGGGACTGACGAGCCCGTGTACCTGATCCTCTCCGTGATCGGGGTACTGGGAGGCATCGGCGCCGGCTTCGATCATGTCGGAGCCAGAGCCGGTGCCATGCGTGGGATCGTCGCCGGCTCGGTCTTCGGCGCCTGCATTCTGATCGCGCATGAGATCCATGGCTCAGAGGCAAAGGCGGAGATTCCCGAGCCGGCGATCTTGCTGGTGGCGCTGACCACGGTGCTCGCGATCGCGTTCGCCGCATTCGGCGGCTGGCTCCGCGAGCGAGTGGAAAACCGCGCGCGCCACTGAACGGCATACTCACTCCGTTCCCAGACCGAGGAGGCCGAGATGGCAAGCGAGAGCAGCGCAACGACGGTTTGGCAGGGAGACCTGACCAGCGGCAGCGGCACCACCTCCGTTGCCAGCGGGGCGATCCCCGATGTCGAGGTGACGTGGGCCCGGCGCACCGAGCGCGCCCCGGGGACGACGAGCCCCGAGGAGCTGCTGGCAGCAGCCCACGCCGCCTGCTACTGCATGGGGCTCTCGCACGGGCTCGGGGAGGCGGGCAACGCTCCCGAGCGGCTCGAGGCGACGGCGACGGTGAGCTTCGTTCCCGGCGAGGGAGTGAAGTCATCGCACATCGTCGTCAACGGCGCCGTCCCCGGCATCGACCAGGCGGCCTTCGAGGCGGCCGCGCGGGACGCCGGCGAGAACTGCCCGATCTCAGGAGCGCTGAAGGGCAACGTCGAAATCAGCGTCGACGCGACGCTCGCCTAGCGAGCTTCGCTCGACGGTCCGCACCCTTCCGAGGGCGATCGCAATCACTCCGGCGGCGGCGGCGGTCGCGGCCATCACCGTCCAGGCGTCCTGGAATGCGGCGAGCGGATCGAGCGCCGACGCACTCTCGAGGATCGCAATCAGCACGGATATCCCGAGCACCGCGCCAACCTGCCGCAGGCAGGCGAGCACGGCTGTGCCGGTGGCGAATCGCGCCGAAGGCAGCTCAGCGACGGCGGCGCTTCCCCAGGCGGCGAAGCTGAGCCCGACACCGGTGCCAGTCAGGAGCTGACCCGGCAGCAGCTCGGTGCTCCAGTCGGGGGTGGCGTCCATCGTGAAGGCGAAAAAAAGGCACCCGGCGGCGAACAGCAGTGCTCCCGGCAGCGCCACCACACGCTGGCCGAAGCGATCGGCAAGCAGCCCTCCGATCGGCGCGCTCAGCGTCGCCATTAGCGGGGCCGGCGAGACCGCAACGCCGGCCTGGAGGATCGACCAGCCCCAGATCTGCGTCGTGAAGAGGATGTTCGCGAGCAACAGCGCGTAGAAGGCCGCCGAGAAGGTCATCATCCCGGCGTTCGCGACCGCGAACGAGCGCATGCGGAACAGGGACAGCTCGATCACCGGAGCGGGGTGGCGGGCAGAGCGCCAGACGACGAGCGGAAGCAAGGCCGCGCCCGCGGCGAGCGAGCCGAGCACGCGGGTGTCATCCCAGCCCCACTGGGGGCCTTGGACGATCCCGAGCGCGATCAGGCCGACGCTGAGCGCGAGCAGCACCGTCCCGAGGGCGTCGGGCAGCCGCGCTCCCGGCTTGTCGCGGATCTCCGTGAGCAGCCGCGACGCGGGCACGAGCGCGGCGAGGCCGATCGGGATGTTGACGAAGAAGGCCCAGCGCCAGCCGCCGCTCTCGACCAGGATCCCTCCGAGCGATGGGCCCAGCGCCGCGGCGACAGCGCCCGTCGCGGTCCAGATCGCCGTCGCTGTCGCGCGCTGCGATGCCGGAAACTCGGGCAGGAGCAGTCCGAGGGAGGTGGGCACGAGGATCGCACCCCCAACCGCCTGCAGCACCCGAGCGGCGATCAGTGTCTCGACGGAGCCGGCGATGCCGCAGAGCACCGACGCGATCAGGAACGTCCAGATCCCGATCATGAACATGCGCTTGCGGCCGACCACGTCGGCCAGCCGCCCGGCCGGGACGAGCAGCGCGGCGAAGACGATGTTGTAGGCGTTCAGGACCCAGGAGAGGTCCGAGCGCGAGGAGTCGGAGAAGTCGCGCTCGAGGTCCGGGAAGGCAACGTTGACGATGGTCACGTCGAGGAAGCCCATGAAGACGGCGACGCCCGTGACGGCCAGAACCTTCCACTTCCGATCCACACCGGAGTTGTTTCATGAAACTGACCGGTGGACGGTGAGTTGCGTCACACAACTCTCAATTCGGGCCGGGATCCGCCCGGTCCGACCGCGCTAGTGTGCTTCGGATGAGCTCCCGAAACGGAGACTCGCGGCCACTGTCGGTTGGGATCGTCGGCGCCGGATTTGGCGGTGTCGGTATCGGCATCAAGCTGAAGCAGGCCGGCATCGACGACTTCACGATCTTCGAGCGCGGCGAACGGGTCGGCGGCGTGTGGCGGGCGAACACCTATCCGGGCGCGGCCTGCGACGTGCCGTCGCACCTGTACTCGTTCTCGTTCGCCCCCGGCCACCACTGGTCCAAGCGCTACGCGCCGGGCCCGGAGATCCTGAGCTATCTCGACGAGATCACCCGCGAGTACGGAATCGAACCGCACCTGCGGCTTGGAACCGAGGTCACGTCCGCCGAGTTCGACGCCGAGCTCGGATACTGGACGCTCAACACCGACGACGGCGAGAGCCACGGGTTCGATGTCCTTGTCACCGCGTGCGGGCAGCTGACCCGGCCCGCGATTCCGCGGATCGAAGGCCTCGACGACTTCAAGGGGCCGGCATTCCACTCCGCGGAGTGGGACCACGAGCACGATCTCACGGGTCAGAACGTCGCGGTGATCGGGACCGGGGCGAGCGCGATCCAATTCGTTCCCGAGATCGCCCCCCGTGTCGAGAAGCTGACGATCTACCAGCGCTCGGCGCCGTGGGTGATCCCGAAGAACGATCGCAACTATCCGGTTTGGGAGCGACGCCTCTTCCGCCGGTTTCCGATCCGCGTCCGCGCCAGCCGCCTGGGCCTGTTCACCTTCTTCGAGTCGGCCACCTACGCGTTCACCGGCCGCGACTGGGTGATGAAGCCGTTCGAGGCGGTCGCCAAGCGCGAACGAGACAAGCAGCTCAGCGACCCCGAGCTGCGAGCAAAGGCAACTCCCGACTACCGGATGGGCTGCAAGCGGATCCTGTTCACCAGCGACTGGTATCCGACTCTGGCGCGAGACAACGTCGAGCTCCTGAACGGAAGCGTCGAGAGGGTGACGAAGGACGGCGTCGTCGGTCCCGACGGCGTCGAGCGGGAGGCTGATGCGATCATCTTCGGGACCGGCTTTCAGTCGCACAACTTCGTCGCCCCGATGGAGATTCGCGGGCTCGCCGGACGGGAGCTGAACGAGGTCTGGAAGCAGACTCCAACCGCTTTCCTCGGGACGACGGTGTCCGGCTTTCCGAACATGTTCGTGATGTACGGGCCGAACACGAACCATGGCTCCGGCTCGGTGCCGTTCACGCTCGAGTGCCAGTTCAACTACGCGCTCGACGCGATCGAGCGCCTGCGCGAGCGCGGGCTGCGGTTCATCGACCTGCGCCCCGAGACGCAAACGGAGTGGCAGAGGGAGATACGGGAGCGCAGCCGCAAATGCGTGTGGCTTTCCGGCGGCTGCAGCAGCTGGTACATCAACGAGGCCGGAGAGAACACCAACAACTGGCCCGGCCCGTGGCTCGAGTTCAGGCGCCGGACGCGGCGGATCAATCCCTCCCACTACCGAGCCGTCGTTTGAGATGAGGCGGCGGGCGTGGCGGCGCTCGCGGCGCTGGCGCTCATCGCTGTGACATGGGCGGCGGTGCCGGCGCGGATGGCCTCCGGAAGGACTGCTCCAAGCGATGCGAGGCAGCGAAGCGCTGGCAGCCCGACGTGAAGGCCGCGAAGCGCTACGCGAAGAGCCGCGACGGCAAGATTTCATTCGCGGTCGTCGGCCTCGACGGGCGAATGTCCCGCTACAACGCATTCGGCGCCGCCCCGATGATGAGCGTGTTCAAGCTGATGCTGCTGGCGACCTACCTGCGACGGGCGTCGGTCGCCGGCAGGAGCCTCGATCGCTGGGAGAAGGAGCTGCTCGGACCGATGATTCGCAGCTCCGACAGCGCGGCCGCGAGCAGGATTCGAGACATCGTCGGCCCCGGCGCAATCGAGGAGTTGGCTGACGACGCCGGGATGCGCAAGTACGAGTACAACCCCGTGTGGGGACTGAGCCGGTCGAGTCCGCGCGATCAGGCCCGGTTCATTCACCACCTCGAGAACCACATCCCGCGCCGCCACTGGGATTACGCCCGCAAGCTGCTCTCCAGCATCGTCCCCGCCCAGAGCTGGGGGGTCGGACAGGCGAAGCCGGCCGGCTGGCACCTCTACTTCAAGGGAGGATGGGGGGCGGGGGACGGCCGCGTCGATCATCAGGTGGCGCTGCTGAGCCGTCACGGATACAGGGTCTCGCTGGCGATCTTCACCGAGTTCGATCCCAGCCACTCCTACGGCCAGCAGACTCTCGAGGGGATTGCGAAGCGGGTGCTGCGCGGGCTTCCGCGCTTTCGATGATCTACGCTGACTGGCGACGTGAGCGAGACGAAGTACGCGACGTGCCCGCTGTGTGAGGCCACCTGCGGCCTCGAGCTGACGATCGAGGACGACCGCATCGTCTCGATCCGCGGCGACGACGATGACGTCTTCAGCCACGGGTTCATCTGCCCGAAGGGAGCGACCCTGAAGGAGTTGGACGAGGACCCGGATAGGGTGCGGACGCCGCTCTTGCGTCGCAACGGAAGCTTCGAGCCGGTGAGCTGGGACGAGGCCTTCGCCGAGATCGACCGCCGCCTCGGCCCGATCCTCGAGCAGCACGGCCGCGACGCACTCGGCGTCTACGTCGGAAACCCCTCCGCCCACAACCTCTCGGCTGTCCTCTACGGCCGTGTGCTGCTGAAGGCGCTCGGGACCAAGAACATCTTCACTGCCAGCACCGTCGATCAGATGCCGAAGCAGGTCTCTGCCGGGCTGATGTTCGGCGCCGGGCTCAGCGTCCCGATCCCCGACATCGATCGCACCGACTTCATGCTGATCCTCGGCGCCAACCCGCTCGCCTCGAACGGCAGCCTGCTGACCGCGCCGGACATGCGCGGGCGCCTGCGGGCGATCAAGGAGCGCGGCGGGAAGGTGGTCGTCGTCGACCCACGCCGCAGCCGCACGGCAGAGGAAGCGAACGAGCACCTCTTCATCCGCCCAGGGATGGACTCGCTGCTGCTGTTCGCGATCGTCCACACCATCTTCGAGGAAGGGCTCGAGAGCCTGGGCGAGCTTGCCGACCACTGCAACGGCCTCGACGAGCTGCGCTCGCTCGCCGAGCCCTTCAGCCCCGAGGCGGTCGCCGCTCCGACAGGTATCGAGACCGAGCGGATTCGCTCGCTCGCGCGCGAGATCGCCGCGGCCGAGCGCGCCGCCGTGTACGGCCGGATCGGGACCTGCACGCAGGAGTTCGGCACCCTGGCGAGCTGGCTCGTGGACGTCGTAAACGTCGTCAGCGGCAACCTCGACCGGGAGGGCGGGGCAATGTTCCCGCTCGCCGCCGCGGGGCAGACGAACTCGTCGGGCGAGCCGGGGCGTGGCCGCGGGCTTTCGCTCGGACGCTGGCAGAGCCGGGTTCGCGGACTCGACGAGGCCTTCGGAGAGCTGCCGGTGGCGGCGATGGCCGAGGAGATCGAAACCGAGGGCGAGGGGCAGATCAAGGCGCTGGTGACTTTGGCCGGCAACCCGGCGGTCTCGACTCCGAACTCAGGCCGGCTGGACAGGGCGCTGAAGTCGCTCGAGCTGATGGTCTGCATCGACGTCTACGTCAACGAGACCACCCGCCATGCCGACGTGATCCTCCCCGGCCCCTCGCCGCTGCGGCGCTCGGACTACCCGCTCGCCTTCTACCAGCTCTCGCTGCGAAACATCGCCAACTACTCGCCGCCCGCCCTGGAGCCGCCCGCCGACGTCCCCGACGAATGGCAGACGCTGCTCCGGCTGACGGGGGTCGCAACGGGCCAGGGCCCGGATGCCGACATCGAGGCGCTCGACGCCTTCGTCGCCGGGGAGCTGGTGCGGCGGGAGGTCGGCAAGGCCGGCAACCGCCTCGAGGGCCGCGACGCCGACGAGATCCTGGCGGAGATCAACGCCTACAGCGGACCGGAGCGCCTGCTGGAGCTGATGCTTCGGGCCGGCCCCTACGGGGATCGCTTCGGGGAGGACCCCGAGGGGCTGACGATGGCCAAGCTCGAGGAGTCACCGCACGGAATCGACCTCGGCCCGCTTCGTCCCCGGATCCCGGAGATGCTTCGCACGCCGAGCGGGCGGATCGAGCTTGCACCGGACCCGATCGTCGCCGACATTCCCCGGCTTCGGGAGGTGCTGGCGCGAACGCCGAACGGCCAGATGGTCCTGATCGGCCGCCGCCAGCTGCGCTCGAACAACTCCTGGATGCACAACATCCCGCGGCTGGTCCGCGGCCCGGCCCGCTGCACGGCGCACGTCCACCCCGACGACGCGTCGCGACTGGGACTCGACGATGGGGCTTCGGCAAGGGTGACTTCGCGGGCGGGGAGCGTCGAGGTACCGGTCGAGGTCACCGACGCGATCATGCCCGGGGTGGTCAGCATTCCCCACGGCTGGGGACACGATCTCGACGGCGTGCAGCTGAGCGTCGCCTCCGAGCACGCCGGGGTGAACAGCAACATCCTCGCCGACGAGCTAGAGATGGACCCGCTGTCCGGGAACGCCGTCCTGAACGGGATCCCGATCGAGCTCGCCCCGGCCTGACGTGCCGCCGCAGATTCCGAAGCAGATCAGCGATGCGGTCACCTCGCCGGCGACGCTGATTCCCGACATCAATCGCGCCACCGACGCGATCATCGAGATCCGGGATCAGCTCGACGCGCTCGCCGGCCTTCCGGCCCAGACGCTCGACCAGATGCGGACGATGCAGGAGGCGGCCGAGCAGATGAACGAGGCCGCGAAGCAGATCCAGGCGGTCACCGGCCCGCTGCTCGAGGTGACGCAGGCGCTGCAGCAGCTCGCGGCGCCACTGACCCAGGCCGCTGAGGAGATGCACAAGCTGGCGACCCCTCTGGGACGGATCCAAGAGGAGATCTCCAAGCTGCGTCCGTGAGCGCGTACAAGCGCTGGCGCGCCCGGAACGTTTGGCTCCGCGACCCCGACCGCGCGCTGGCGCTGCTGCGGCCGGAGGTCGATCGCGACGTCGCCGACCCCGAGGCGCTCTCGCTCGCGGCGTGGCTGGCGCTGACGCGCGAGCGCGACGTCGAATCCGCCGAGCGCTACGCGCGTGCGGCGCTCGCGCAGCCGCGCGCCGACACCCGATTTGCTTCCGCGGCGCTCGCCGAGCTGTTGGGGCGCCGGGGCGAGAGCGCCGAGGCGGTCGCGGTGCTGCGCGAAGCCCGGCGACGGCAGCCCGAGATGAAGTGGTGGGTGCTGTCTCTCTCGGATGCACTCGAGGCCGCGGGCCAGGCCGACGAGGCCTGGTCGCTCTTGGAGACGGATGGCCTCGCCGACGACGAGCTCCGTCGCCACGCCGTCAAACGGCTCTCGCGGCTGGCCCTGGCCGGCGGCGATCGCGAGCTGGCGATCCACTGGTTCGGCGAGCTGATCGCGCTGGCGCCGAACTACCTCGTCTACGCATCCGACTACGCAACGCTGGGCCAGCTCCAGCTCGACGCCGGCGACCGCGAGGCGGCGCACGAGACCTGGACGCAGGCGGCGAAGGTCTACGCTCGGAATCCGGAGATCAACGCGCTCCGCGAGAAGCACTTCGGCGAGAGCGAGGCCCTGACCACTGCGCGGATGGCGCCGGTCTCCGAGCAGCAGGTGGGTGCGCACAGGATTCCGGTGCGGACGCCGATGATCAGCGCCCGCACGGGACTGCTGCCGCTGCTCGACGAGGCGACGAAGGAATCGCGCCGGCCGGGCGACGTGGTTACGCTCGCCGAGAGCGCCGCGGCCGCCGGGCAGGGGCGGCTGACCCCGCTGGAGCTGATCTCGCCGGGACCGATCGCACACACGCTGTGCCGATTCGTCGGCAAGATCGGCCCGCTTCACAGCCCGGAGGGCATGCAGGGGGCGATCCTCGAGGCCGGCAGGCCGCGAGTCATCCTCGGTGCGCTGGCCTCGGTGCCCGGGAAGCTGCTCGGCCGGCGCGGCTGGTTCTACCGGATCGCCGGCCCTGGGACGGCGATGATCGACGACGTCGCCGCCGCGCTCCCCCCCCACGACCATCACATCGTTTTCGGCCCCGGCAAGCCCGATCAGCTCGCAACCGAGCTCTCGGAGTCGCTGGGGACGGCGGTCGCTGTCGTCGACGCGAACCACCGCACCGGCGCCTGGGTCGTCGGCGCCTCGCCAGGCGTCGACCGCCGCTGGGTGGAGGCCGCGCTCGCCGACAACCCGGCCGGCAACGAGGACGAGCAGACCCCGGTGGTGTTGATTCGACGGCTCCCCTAGAGCGCGCGCTTGGCCGCTGCCAGCACGGCTTCCATGTGCTCGGGTCGCAGCGACTGGTGAACGGGCAGCGCGACGAGCCCGCGACGCGCCGGCTCCAACTCCGCGAAGCGCTCACGGTCCAGCAGGGGATGCGGGACAGGCCAGATCTCCAACGCTCGAACGCCGCCGTCGAGCAGGCGGATCATCGTGCGCGGCCGATCCGCCGCGATAACGGGCAGGTAGAGAGGGGTGGTGCCCGGCGGCAGTGTCCGGTAACGCCTCTGGGACGTGGTCGGCGAGCCCTGCGAGCAGGAGCTCGTAGTTGCGTGCGCCGCGTCGCGCGCGATCTCCGCAGCGTCGACCCTGCGGATGATCCGCTCGGTGAGCCGCGTGGGACGTCGCGCGGCGGCCTCCATGTCGGCGACCTCGAGGTCCCACTCGCCGATCACCACCTCGGTCAGCGTTCCCTCCTCGGCCGCCCGGCGTTCGCGGCTCGCGCGGGCCGCGGCCGTGGTGGCAGCCCGTCTCAGCGCCGAGAAGCGAGAAAGCGCAGCGCGTCCCATCGCGAGCGACGCGACCGACCGCAACATCGCCCTGCCACCGGCCCGGGGGCGATCCGCGGTGCTCTCCGTTCCGCGCACCAGCACCGCCCCGCCGTCAGGCACACCCAGCGACTTGCGCGGACAGAAGACCGCGGCGTCGCCCCGCGACCCGAGCGGCGCGCCGTCCGGCGCGGCGGAGAACAGACCGTGCGCCGCGTCCTCGATCACCACGCCCGGCGGCGGCTCCGGCATCGGGAAGCCGAAGTGCGAGATCAAATAGGTCGCATCGCAGCCCTCCGCGACCCGGCGCATGTCGTCCTCGTCCACCTGAAGATCACCGTCGACGCGATAGAACTCGATCTCGAGTCCCGCAAGATGGGCGGCCTCGACCTCCGAGCCGCAGTGATACGCGGGCATCGCGATCCGCTTGCCTTCTCCCAGCCCAAGCGCCTGCAGCGCCAGCCACACCGCACCCCGGCCTAGATGCGTCGGCACGAGCCCGGGGTCGTCGAAAGGGAACGCAGCCCGCGCTCGACCGCCCATGAACGCACCCGGCTCGAGCGGTGGGTATACGGTCGCGAGACCCCCGCTCGGTGCTGCCGTTCCGATGCCTTCTCCGGCGCTCACCGCCCCGGCACCAGGCGCTTGAACTCGGCCAGATCGCGTACCCGAAGCGCCCATGCGGCGGCGAAGAACACGGCGATCCCGATTCCGCCCGCGATCACCAGCTCTACGAGGAGTCCGATGAAATCGTCATCCAGCAGCTCTTCGAGCAGCTCGACCGCCCCCAGCATCGCCGCGGTCATCACAACCGCTGCAGCCGCCACCTTGACGGTCTCTGCCGCCACCCCGTAGCCCGCCAGGCTCCCGATCTGGCGCGTCAGCCGCACCGCCGCGGTCGCGCTACCGGCGACGAAGCCGAGCGAGTGCGCGAGTGCGAGGCCGCGGACGTCGAGCGCCCCGAAAAGCGCGAAGTCGAGTGCGATGGTGACGGCGACGCCGACGAAGATGATTTGCGCCGGAGTGCGGGCGTCCTGGCGCGTGTAGAAACCGCGCATCAGCAGCTGGAACGCCGCGAACGGGAGCAGGCCGATCGCGAAGAAGCGGAGCGTCGACGCGACCAGCTCGGCGCTGTCGGACTCGACGATGCCGTGCTCGAGCAGCAGGCTGACGATCGGATCCGCGAGGACGATGTAAGCGGCGGTCGCCGGCAGCATCAACAGCGCGATCACCTTCAGGCCGCCCGCCAGCCGTGCGCGGAACTCGGTCATATCGGCGTCGACGAAATGGGCTGAGAGCTTTGGCACCAACGCGGTCGAGATTGAGACCGCGGCGATGCCGATCGGCAGCTGGAAGAACGCGAACGCGGTCACGTAGGCGGCGATTCCGCCCTGGAGCTGGTTCGCGAGGAAGAACGAGATCACGGTGCCGACCGCATTGATCCCGACGTAAAGGACGGTCCACACCGACAGCTGCGCCAACTTGCGCACGGCGGGATGGCCGAACCTGACCCGCAACCGCAGACGCCCCGGGAGCCGGCGCAGGAACGGGATGTAGACCAGCACCATCGCGATCACGCCAAGCGTCGCGCCTCCGCCTAGCAGCCACTTCTGCCAGCCGCTGGCCTCGACGCTCTCCTGCGTCGGCACCCCGGAGACGAGCGCGGCGAACAGCAGAAACCCGCAGATGACCACGAGGTTGTTGACGATCGGCGCGAACATCGGCACGGCAAAGCGCCCGTGCGCGTTCAAGAGGCCGGCGCCGATCCCGGTGAACCCGTACAGCGCGATCTGGATCGCGAAGATCCGCAACAGGAAGGTGGTCAGCGACTCCTGCGCCGCCGCCTCGGACCCGCCGGGGAGCCGGGTGCCGAAGAAGTCCATGATCAGCGGCGCCGCGACAACGATGACCAGGGCCAGCAGCACGAGCATCCCCATTGCGGCGGTGACCAGCGCCGACACCGACTCCCAGGCCTCTCGATGTTCCTTCGTGCGCAGCTCCTGGACAAGCACGGGAATGAAGATCGACGCCAGAACTCCTCCCAGCGCCAGCTCATAGAGCACGAACGGCAGCGTCCCGGCGAGGTTGTAGGAGTCGGCGAGGCGTGACTCGGCGACGCCGAGCGCGAGCGCCAGCGCGATGATCCGCCCGAGGCCGGTGATCCGCGAGAGCGCGGTTCCCACCGCCATCACGGCCGCCGGACGGGCGAGGCTCTGGGTTGCGATGTCGAACTCGGCCTCGGCGATCTCCTCGCCGGGCGACTGGAACGCCCCCTCGGGGCTCGGCGGGCGGGTGGACTCGCCGTCCATGCCTGAAGACTCGTTGCTCATCTCATGCAGATGAGATTGAGCCGAACCGGACGCGAAGCGGAGGATTCGGCGATGGTCATTTCCAACAACCTAGAGCGGGCGTCGGTGGACAAGTGGTCCAGTCACCGCCACGCACGGCTCTACCGGAAGGACAAAGGAAGGGCCCAAAGTCTCGACATATGGACAAAGACCCCGGGCCCAACCCGTCCTACCTTGCTGCGATAGGCAAACCGCGACCGCCGGGTGTGCGCCCGGTGGGCAAGGAGGACGTATCGAATGAGACGAACGTACTGGATGGGGCTTGCGCTCGCGATCGCGGGCCTGCTTGTCCTGCCCGCCGCCGCGTTCGGCGCGGGCGAGGCGTCGCTGACGCAGTTGAAGGAGGCGAAGCAGGTCCTCAAGGACGGGCTCGCCTACACCAACGAGGGCGTCAACAACACGTGGCTGATTGTGGCCGCGATCCTGGTGATGTTCATGCAGGCCGGGTTCCTGCTGCTCGAGGTCGGTTTCTCGAGGATGAAGAACGTCGGCGCCGGTGTGGCAAAGGTGATCACGAACTTCTCGATCGCCTCGCTCGCCTACTGGGCGGTCGGGTTCGCGCTCGCGTTTGGCGGCGCGTCCTGGTTTGCCGGTGACTCCGGGTTCTTCCTCGACATCGGGTCGACGGTGGAGCAGGCGGGCTCGCAGATCCCGTTCGTGGCCGCCTACGGAGTCGATCCGGCGGCGTTCATGTTCTTCCAGTTCGTGTTCTGCGCCGTCTCGCTGGCGATCGTTTGGGGCACGACCCTGGAGCGGATCAAGTTCGGCGCCTACCTGATCTACGCGGTGATCTTCGCCGCTGTGATCTATCCGATCATCAGCCACTGGATCTTCGGTGGTGGTTGGCTTCAGGTCGAGATCGGGATGCAGGACTTCGCCGGTTCGACGGTGGTCCACCTGATCGGAGCGACCGGTGCGCTGGCGGCACTGCTGCTGCTCGGCCCGCGGCGCGGCAAGTACGGCCCCGACGGAAGGCCGAGGGCGATCCCCGGGCACTCGATGCCGCTGGTCGGCCTCGGGGTGATGATCCTGTGGCTCGGCTGGTTCGGGTTCAACCCCGGCTCGACGCTGGGCGTGTTCGGTGACCCGGCGGCCGGCATCGGCCTCCGTTTCGCCGAGATCGTCGTCGTCACCAACCTCGCCGCTGCGGCGGGCGTGGTCGCGGCCGTGGGAACGATGTACCTCCTGCGGAGGACGATCGACATCGGCATGGCCGGGAACGGCGCGATCGCAGGTCTGGTCGCGATCACCGCTCCTTCCGGCTACGTCGAGTACTGGGCCGCACCGATCATCGGCCTCGTCGCCGGCGTGATCGTGGTCGTCGGAGTGCTGGCGATCGAGAAGGTGCTCGACGATCCAGTCGGCGCGCTCTCGGCCCACGGCCTGGCCGGCATCTGGGGAACGCTCGCATGCGGGCTGTTCACCGCGCCGCGGTTCGCGGAGTTCAACGCCGTTGGCGAGGGCGGCCTGTGGTACACGGGCAGCTTCGACCAGCTCGGCGCCCAGGCGCTCGGTGTGGCCGTGGCGTTCGCGTGCGTGTTCGTGGTCTCGATCGCCGTGTTCGGGCTGATCAAGTACACGATCGGGCTGCGGGTGACCCCCGAGGAAGAGGACGCCGGGCTCGACATCGCCGAGCACGGCATGTACGGCTACCCCGAGCAGTTCATCCCGCCGGAGGAGTACCCGGCCGGGCCGGCTGCAACGGGGATGCCGATTGCGAGGCCCGCCCCTGCGACGGCCCCTGCGGTGAGCCAGATGGCCGCCGACGGGTCCTCCAACGCATAGGAGGAAGTGAACGAAATGAAGAAAATCGAGGCATACATACGCCACGAAGCGTTCGAGCCGATCCGGGCCGAGCTGCTCGACAAGGGGTTTCCCTCCCTGTCGATCACCGAGGTCAAGGGCTCGGGGCGTCAGAAGGGCATCGTCGAGACCTACCGAGGCTCGGCCCTGACAGTCAACGTGCGACCGAAGCTGAAGATCGAGTGCGTTGTCGAGGACAAGGACAAGGGCATCGTCGTGGAGACGATCCTCAAGCATGCGCGAACCGGCGACGTCGGGGACGGCAAGGTGTTCGTCCTCCCCGTCGAGGAAGCGATCCGGATCCGCACCGGCGAGGAGGGCGAGGAGGTGCTCCAGGTGCACTCCGAGTCCGAGATACCCGCCTGAGGGAGCGCGCCGCGCGAGGGAGGGATCCCTCGCGCGGCGCATCCCGCTAAGACTTCCGCACCTGCAACTTCGATTAAGGGAGACGACGAAAGAGATGGCAACAACCACGGAAGGACTGAGCGCGGCGGATGTCATCAGCCGCGTCGAGGAGGATGGCGTCGGGTTCATCCGATTTTGGTTCACCGATATCCAGGGCCAGCTGAAGAGCTTCGCGGTCGGCAAGGAGGAGCTGGAGGAGGCGCTCGAGCAGGGAATGGGCTTCGACGGCTCCTCGATCACGGGCTTTAACGCGATCGAAGAGTCGGACATGATCGCGATGCCCGACCCGAGCACCTACACGGTGCTGCCCTGGCGCGACGACGGCGGCAGCGGCAAGGGCAACGTCGGGCGTCTGTTCTGCGACGTTCTGCGTCCGGGCGGTGAGCCCTACGTCGGCGATCCCCGCTTCGTGATGCAGCGTGCACTGGCGCGGATGGAGGAGATGGGCTTCGACCATTTCTACCTCGGCCCGGAGCTCGAGTACTTCTACTTCGCCAGCGACGAGCTGAACGAGGATGGGATCCCGACGATCCTGGACAAGGGCGGCTACTTCGACCTGACGACGCTCGATGCGGCGTCGGACCTGCGGCGCGAGACGGTGAACGCGCTGAAGGCGGTCGGGATCCCGGTCGAGTACACCCACCACGAGGTCGGCCCCTCTCAGCACGAGATCGACATGCGCTACGCCGACGGGCTCCAGATGTGCGACAACGCGATGACGTACCGGATCGTCGTCAAGGAGGTCGCGCACCTGCACGGCGTTTACGCGACGTTCATGCCGAAGCCGCTGTTCGGCGAGAACGGCTCCGGAATGCACACCCACCAGTCGCTGTTCAGCGGCTCGTCGAACGCGTTCTTCGAGGAGGGTGGTCACTACCACCTCTCCGACACGGCGCGCTCGTACATCGCCGGGCTGCTGAAGCACGCGCGCGAGATCTGTGCGCTGTTCGCTCCGAACGTGAACAGCTACAAGCGGCTCGTGCTCGGCTACGAGGCCCCGGTGTACTGCGCCTGGTCGCAGCGCAACCGCTCGGCGCTCGTGCGCGTTCCCATGTACCAGCCCGGCAAGGAGAAGGCGACGCGGTGCGAGCTGCGCTGCCCCGACCCCTCCTGCAACCCATACCTCGCCTTCGCGGCGATGCTGCACGCCGGCCTCGAGGGAATCGAGAAGGGCTACGAGATCCCGGAGCCGATGGAGAGGAACCTCTACGACCTCACTCACGACGAGCGTGAGGCGGCCGGGATCACGCAGCTGCCGGAGACGCTCGGCGAGGCGGTCGAGGAGATGGCGGGTTCCGAGCTGGTCCGCAGGGCGCTCGGGGACCACGTCTTCGATCGCTACGTGGATCTGAAGCGCGAGGAGTGGGAGGAGTACCGAGTCCAGGTCAGCCGCTGGGAGCTGGAGAAGTACCTCCCGGTTCTCTGAGGGGGAGGCTCCAGAACGGACTGCTGAGCCCCGGGCACCGTGCGCGAGCTTCAGGCAAGAATGCTCGCGGCGGTGCTCGAGGGTGATGGCCTCGAGGGCGTAGCGGAGCTGGCGGCGGCGCAGATCGGCGGGCCTGTGGCGATTGTGCTGCCGGCCCGCGCACTCGCCGCCGCCTCCCGCGACGGCGCCGAGCTCGAAGAGCTGACGCTGTACGTCTCCTCACAGGTGGACGGGCAGACCGGCGCGCGCCCGGCTTCGGTCGAGGTCGAGCTGCCGGTGCTCGTGGGCAGCGACCAGATCGGCGCGGTGCTGGCGCTGACCGCCAACGGATCCCGCCCGAGGACCGGTGTGAAGCTCGATCGCGAGGAGGTGCTGCGCAACGCGGCTGTCGCCGCGCTCGCCGAGGTGGCGGCAACCGACGCCCGCGACCGGCTGGCGGAGGACCTGCGGGGATCGTTGCTCGAGGACCTGCGTGGCGCGCGCGTCGAACCCGGGGAAGCACTAAGGAGGGCGGCCCGGCTGGGTTGCGACCTCTCGAAAGGCGCGGTGGCGCTCGCAGCCGAGGTGCGCTCCGCAAAGCCGCGGATGGCTGCGGCCTTGATCGCCGGCGAGTGGCCGGGTGCGATCGCGGAGCCAGTGGACGGTGAGGGGAGTCAGTTTGTGCTTGCGCTACTTCCAGCAGCGGAGGTGGGCGATCCAGGGGGCGCAACTGTTCGCGGCGCGCGGAAGGTGGGCGAGCGACTCGCCGGCCACGGTCCGGTCGGATTCAGCGCCTACTGCGCGGACGCCGCCGAACTTTCCAGGGCGATCTCCGAGGCCGAGCTGGTGGTGGAGATCGCTGCTCGAGATCAGGATCTCGGCGAGCAGCTCGCGGGCGGAACCGGTGGCGGCGTCTACCGGCTGCTCCTGCGGGCGCTCGCGTCGAATCCCGACGAGGTGACGAGTTTCTACGAGGAAACGGTGGCTGCGCTGGTCGCGCACGATCGCGAGTACCGCACCGATCTGCTCGCCACGCTGGAGGCCTACCTGGCCAACGACTGCAACATGAACGCAACCGCACGAGCCGTCTTCGCCCACCGCCACACCGTCGCCCACCGCCTCGAACGCGCGCGCGAGCTGACCGGCCTGGACCCCTCGAGCGGCGAGGACCGCGAGCGGCTGGGGTTAGGGATCAAGGCCTACCGGCTGCTCGCGCCGACGCTGCCGCGGTAGGGCTCGCAGGCTTGCGGTTACCCGTGCGCGCCGGCCTACGGCCGGCGCGAAGCACCGAGGGAGGCAACGTGACTCACGAGCATCTTCGTGAGCTCGGAATGAGCGATCGGGCGATCAGGCACCGAATCGAGCGTGGCCGCCTGCACCGAATCCACCGCGGCGTTTACGCCGTTGGCTCACCCGATCAGACCCAGGAGGGCATATGGATGGCAGCCGTCCTCCGCTGCGGGCCCGGCGCTGTGCTCAGTGACGAAAGCGACGAGCGATCTCGAAGGCGGTAAAGCTTCGCCTCACCACAGCGCCCTCTCTGCTCTCGGTGCTAAAGCGGGCACCGCGACGGCCCGGGGTGGGGATTACCCGAAAGCTCCTCAGCCGGCCTCCCCGTCCCGCTCACCGGGCAGTACGTCAACGGCCACCGGGTCGACTTTCACTGGCCGCACCTGGGCCTCGTGGTCGAAACCGATGGTGGGCGCTTTCACGCGGATCCGGTCCAGCAGACAACCGATCGCATCCGTGACCAAGCCCACACCGCCGCCGGGCTGACGCAGCTCCGGTTCACGCACTGGCAAGTCGCGCACGACCGGGCTCACGTGGAGAGAACACTGCGGCCCGTGGGTCGGCGCCTGACTGCGCTCAAATCGAATCGATGATTCGGCGGCGCTGGCGCTCGCACCGGGACGCCTCCGAAGTTGCTGCCATTAGTGCAAACGGGTCTCGCGCAACGCCCGTACCCTGCGCAGCTCCTCAACGTCCGCTGCGCTCTCGTCGATGGCGGGTCGCGGATCTTCCAGGCGGCGAGTTTCGACAGCCGTCTCCTCCACCCCGCCCTCGCCGTCGGGCTTCACACTCCAAACGCCTGCGCCCTTGCGCCCGCTGACTGCCTCGGCCGGTTCTGCCCCTCGGAACAGCAACGCCGCCTGGTCATCCAGCCCGTAGCCCGCCGGCAACACCAGCGAGACGCCGTGCAGGAACGCCCTCCGGCGCTCGGGGTCCGAGTGGTAGTGCACGCACAAGCTGCCGGGCAGCAACCCGAGGCCCTTCACCGGCTTCGCCTCGCCGTGCGAGCGGCTGATCCCGAACTCGAACCAGCACATCGCTCCCGCACTCTGGCCGGCGATAACGACGCCCTGCTCCCATGCGCGGGCGAGAGCGCGGTCGATCCCGTGTGCCTTCCAGATCGCGACCAGGTTCAGCAGGCTCCCGCCGCCCACGTAGATGATGTCCTGGCCGAGGACGTGCTCGCGAATCGCACTCGGCTCGTCGTCTAGCCGGAACAGCGACACGTGGGAGACCTCGCATTCGGACTCGCCCAGCGAGCGCCGAAAGGCAGAGATCTGATCGTCGGGGTCGCCGCTGGCGGTCGCCAGCAGGCAGATGCGCGGCCGCTCGGCATCGGTGAGGCCCAGCATGTAGTCGCGAAGCGCCTCATTGCCCTGCTTGCGCGAGAACTCATGGCCACCGATGACGAGCAGCCGCCGTTTATCCATCGGAACCAATCTCGCTTACACCGCCAGCTCACGCACCGACGCCGGGGCAAGCGGGATCACGTCCGGATCGCCGAGGTATCTGGTCCCGAGCTGGATCGTCACCACCCGTCCCTCTCGCGCCTCGACCCTGTAAGCGCGGGCGTTGGGCCGCGAGGCCACCACCTGGGCGACGTCGGTGCCGATGAAGTGAAGCGCCGCGCCGTCGTCGGCCGCGTAGCCCGGGCGCATGCCGGCCAGAAGGTAACGGTGGTAGGCCTCCCTGCGCTCAGGCTCGGCCGAGTAGTGGACTGTGTTGCTCCAGGGGAGCAGGCCCAGCCCCTCGATGCGCTCGATCGGCCCATGGAAGTTGCTCACGCCCTCGGCGAACCAGCACAGCGAGCCGGCGGAGAGCCCGCAGAGGATGACGCCGCTTCGCCACGCCTCGCGCAGGATCTCGTCGATCCCGTGCGCGCGCCAAACCCCCATCAGGCTCGCGATGCTGCCTCCGCCGACGTAGATCAGATCCTGGCTCAGCAGGTGTTCGCGCGGGTCCTTGGGCGAGCGCAGGCGACGAAACAGGGAGAGGTGGGAGGCCTCGCAGCGCTCCGCGAACGCCCGGTAGAAGCGAACGATGTAGTGGTCTGCGTCACCACTGGCCTGCGGCAGGAAGCAGACCCTCGGCCGCGCCTTCCCGGTCAGGTCGAGCACGAAGTCGTCCAGCAACGGGTTGCCGGATTCCATCGAGAATCCGCCCCCGCCGAAGCTGACGATTTGAGGCCGGGTCGTCATTTTCCTCCACGCTCACATGTTGAGCGCTGTGCTCGCCCTGCGCATCGGACGATCGGTCGAGGATTTCGCCCCCTGGATTCACCACCTCGTCCAGTTCACGCCTGGCGTGTGCCTGTGGCGCGCGGTCAGGCCGCGTCCCCGCGCCCCTACGGCCGGTCGGCCCGGGCGACGAGGTTGACGACCGCGTTGCCGAAATAGGGCCCGAACGCCTTGCCGGGCGGCCCGTGTGACATCAGGGAGTTCACGTAGCCGCCTTGGACGATCCAGCCACCGCCGCTCGAGCCCTGGCCCATTCCGCACCGGAACCCGACCGGTCGCGGACCTCGCCAACCGGTGCGCTCGGAGCCGATGTACTGGCCCGCGCAGGCCATCAGCCGCTCGGTCTGGAAGAAGTTGAACGGATACCCAAACGCCTGGTAGTACTGGTTCGGGCTCAGGTTCGCCGCGAGCCCGTAGCCGCCGACCGCGTCCTGCACCGCGATCCCGTTCTGCGGCGCCAGCTCGACGACCGCGAAGTCGTAGTTGATGTTCCCGACGCGGGCCCACTGGCGCGGGACCCAGAGCTCGCTCGCTCGCCAGACTCCGAACGGAGTCTGACCGTCGTGGTATGCGGGAACGAAGACGAATCGGCGCACCCAGCCGTATGACTCCTTGACGCAGTGCCCCGCGGTCACCAGGATGCTGCGGGTCTGCGAGGTGATCACGGTGGCCGAGCAGCTGAAGCTCCCGCCCGCGTCGCGAGCGAAGACCTTGCCGTGAGCGATGTTCGGCGCCGTGTCCCAGTCGAGGACCTCGAAGTCGACGCTGCCGGCCTGCGTCGAACGCCGGCCGCTGCCCGTCGTCACGCTGCCGGTCGTGGGCGCTGACGGCGGGGTGTAGCTGGGCTCGCCCGAGCCCGAGCGACCGCCTCCCTGCGCGGTTCCGCCCTCGGTCGCCGGTGTGAAGGGCCGCGGGTCGGCCTCGCGCAGCCGCTTCTCGGTCCAGTAGCCGCGCGCGTGGTGGCCGGGCTCGAGCTCGTGGCTCGCGGCCGGCGTCGCCATCGCGGCGGACGGGACCACCAGCGCCAGCACGCAAACGAGCGCCGCAGCCACCAGGGCTGCGGCGCTCGCCCGTACCCGCGTCCTTGCCTGCGATACCCCGTCTTGGAACGAAAGGAAGTTCATCTCCACCATCAGTGCCGATTCCGTGGCTGCCGTTACAACCCGGCTTCGGCGAATACGATTCGGTGCCCTTGGGCAGTGGGCCGCTCACCAGCGATCGCGCCGCCGCGGCCCGCGCCGCACTGAGCGCGAATCCGGTCTGGTACCACACGATCGAGCTTGCGCCCGGGGTGCTCACCCCGGGCCAGGTCGACCTCCGCGCGGCCGCGCGCAAGCTCCTGCCCGACGATCTCAGCGGCGTCCGCGCCCTCGACGTCGGCACCTTCGACGGCTTCTGGGCCTTCGAGATGGAACGTCGCGGCGCCGACGTGGTGGCGATCGACGTCGCTGAGATCGACAGCGCGGAGTGGCCTCCGCTGAGCCGGGCGCGATTGCGCAGACGCACCCGCGAGCTCGACGTCGAGCTGGGACGCGGCTTCTCCCACGCGGCGTCCGCGCTGGAATCGAAGGTCGAGAGGGTGGTCTGCGACGTCTACGACCTGACGCCGGAGGCGATATCGGGTCCGGTCGACTTCGCCTTCGCCGGCGCGATCCTGCTCCATCTGCGTGATCCGGTGCGGGCGCTGGAGCGCATCCGCGCCGCTCTCGCGCCCGCCGGTGAGCTGCGGCTGATGGAGCCGATCTCAGCCGCGCTGACACTGGCCTCACCACGCCGCCCCACCGCGCGTTTCAGCGCCGCAGCGACCGACTTCAACTGGTGGCTGCCCAACCTGGCCGGGCTCCGCGCGTGGCCGCTTGCGGCGGGATTCGCCGAGGTTCGCCGGATCGGCTTCGTGCGGCCCCCGGCGACGAGGGCGATGCGGCAGCTCTACGCCGCGCTCGCCTGCCGGGGAGACGATCTACGGCACCCCTAGGGTGGGCGCCATCTCGGGGGCCGGCGAAAGGACCTGGCCGGCAGCGAACGGCGTCCTCGCGACGACCGAACGCCGCGAGCTGCGGCTGCGCGACCAGTCCGTCGCCACCGGTGTGTGCTCGAGCAGCGCGCGCCAGGTCACGGCGCGGATCACGCCCGTGGGCTTGAGCGCCTCCGCCGTCTGAAAGGCGCGGACGGCGGCGGCGGTCCCGGAGCCATAAGTCCCGTCTACGCGAATCCGCTGCCCTGCCGCGACGAGATGCTGCTGCGCCCACACGACCAGGTCCCCCTCACTCCCCGATCCCAGAATCGCGTAGCCGTGCCCGACCTCCGGCTGCGTGGGGCGCGGGCGCAGGGCCCTGCTCACCCAGTTCCACTCCCTGCCGGCCGTTTCCTGCCACGACCACCAGCTCAGTCCGCGAGCCCCATATCCGCGGGAGAGGCGCCTGAAGTCGATCACGTCCGCGCGCGGAGGGTCCTGATAGGTCTGGCCGAGCGGGTAGATCGGGGCGTCGTACGGCCGGTTGAAGCGGTAGGTGTGCTCGAAACCTGCGCTGACGGAGACCCCGATCGTGTGCCAGTACAGCTGTGGGACGTTGTACTGGGCGTTGCCCGGGGCGAGGAAGACGGAGTACGGGAACAACGGGTGATAGTCCACGTACGGGAAGCTGGTCAGGGCCAGCGGGTAATCGGGGCCGACCCTGTCGCGCAGGACCTGCATGTACTTCTGGGCCTGGGCGTAGCGGCCCTCGTAGTGGCTCTCGGCGTCGATCACCAGGCAGTCGGCGCCGGCATCGACGGCCGCCGCGCCGGCGAGCGCCTCGCCCTTCGGGTCGCCGCCGTAGACGAACTGCCATGCGCACACGCGCAGTCCGGCTTCGTGAAGGACCCGGACCAGCGCCGGCGTGAACTGGCTCCACGAGTTCGCCGCGTCGCCGCTCTTCACGAACACGACCTCCATCCCGTAGCGGTTCGCCTGCTCGGCGACCGCCGCCGGGGTGCCGCCCGAGCGGCTCATCAGCCAGATCCACATCCCGTCGCCGTCCAGCGGAGTCGGCTCGCGCGGGCCCACCGAGCCCGTGCCTGCGCCCGCCGGCGCCGGCGCGGCCAGCAAGGCGGCGCACAGCGCGATCGCGGCGACGATCCCGAAGCGCCCCGGTGTCTTGCGCTGCTGCGGCAAGGAAGGCTCCTCGTCGCGGCCCCGCGTCCTCGCCGCGGGACCTGTTCACCCTCTGAACACCGTAGCGCGGCGGTCGCTGCGCCGCCGTGCGAGTACAGGCGCTGGATTTCTGCTCCCGCGTCAGCGTGTGGCGATCGGGCTCATCTCATGCAGATGAGATTGAGCCGAACTCGGGCGCGGCAAGTTGATTCGGAGGATTCGGCGATGGTCATGTTCACAACCCCAGCCGCCGAGCTCGCGCAAGCGCCTCCAGTCCGACCTCCTCGGCGTTTGCCACCTCCCGCCCGCGCATCAGCACCTTGCCCGCCGCCACGGTCGTGTCCACCACCGCCCCCGAGGCGGCATAGACCAGGTTCGCGGTCAGATCTCCGGGGTTCAGCTCCGGGAGATCCGTGCGCACGAGCAGGAAGTCGGCGCGCTCGCCGGCAGCGATCCGCCCCGAGCTCCCCAGCAGCGGGGCCTGCGCCCCGGTGGCGATCGAGAGCGTCTCGGCGGCGGTGACGGCGGCCGGATCGGCGGCCGCGTGCTTCTGGACCAGCGCGAAGTGCTTCGCGTCGGCGAGCAGGTCGAGCGAGTTGTTGGAACCGGCGCCGTCGGTTCCGAGCGCAACCGGAATCCCGCGCGAGCGCGCCCGCGTGTAGGGAAAGATCCCGCCCACCGCCAGCTTCATGTTCGCGACCGGGTTCGTGACCACGGTCGCTCCGCGCTCGGCGATCAGGTCGAGCTCGGAGTCGTCGAGCCAGACGCCGTGTGCGAGCAGCGCCCGCGGGCTCAGCAGCCCGACGCTGTCCAGATAGTGGGCTGGGCGCCGGCCATGCTCGCCGATGCAGTCGCTGACCTCCTGCTCGGTCTCTGAGAGATGTATGTGGACAGGGAGCTCGTGCTCGGCCGAGAGCTCCGCGACCCAGCGCAGCGAGTCCTCGCTGACCGTGTAGACCGCGTGGGGAGCGAGCGCGGCCGCGATCCCCTCGCCGGCATCCGCCAGCAGCTCGAGGCTGCGCTCGGCGGACTCGCGCAGCTGCTGCGGGCCACCCGGGTTGGCGTCGATCAGCGGCGCCCCGATCACGGCGCTGAGCCCAGCGTCCTCGACCGCCCGCGCCGTCGCATCGCAATGCCAGTACATGTCCCAGAAGCGGGTGGTCCCGCTGCGCACCATCTCCACGCATGCGAGGCGCGCCCCCCAGTACACGTCGTCGGCCTCCAGCTTCGCCTCGGCGGGCCAGATCTTCTCCTCCAGCCATCGCATCAACGGCATGTCGTCGCCGAAGCCGCGGAACAGGGTCATCGCCGCGTGGGTATGGCCGTTGACGAGCGCGGGGATCAGCGCCATGCCCTCGGCGTCGATCACCTCGTCGTCGGGCTCCGGCAGCACGTCTGCACCGGCGGCGGCGATCTCGCCGTCATCGCCGGCTCGAAGCGCGATCACCGCACCGTCGAGGGTCGCGTTCTGGACCGTCAGACCCATTGTCTCACACCAGTCTCGGCAGCACGGCCTCGAGCGCGGGGATCAGTGCCTCCCGCGTCGCAGCCACACCGGCCCGGAACCCCTCCTGAGTCAGCGGTTGATCGCCGATCCCGTTGGCGAGGTTGTCCACGGCGCAGATCGCCGCGTAGGAGATCCCCAGCTCGCAGGCGATCACGCACTCCGAGGCCATGGTCATCCCGATGATGTCTGCGTGCTCGGCGAGCATCCGCACCTCGGCGGGGGTCTCGAAGCGCGGCCCGGGCGTCTGCCGATAGACCGCCCCGTCAACGAGCTCCGGCCCGGCGCTGGCCTGCCACGCCTCGACCACGGTCGCTCGCCACTGCGCGTCAAGCGCCGGCACGACGTGCCCGCGAGCGTCGTCGTAGAGGGTGAGGCCGATCTGCGGGGCGATGAAGTCGTGCGGGGCGAGCAGGGTGCCAACGCCGATCTCGGCCTTCAGCGAGCCGCTCGAGCAGATCGCGAGGATGCGATCGACGCCGCGCTCGGCGAGCGCGAGCAGGTTCGCTCGATGGTCGATCGCGTGCGGGGCGACGTAGCGATCGAGGCCGTGGCGCTGGAGCATCAGGAAGTCGCCGGCGTCCACCAGCGACACGGTCCCGAGCGTGGTTTCGACATCCACGCGCCTGCTCTCCGCTGCGAAGCCCGAGCCGAGCAATGTGGTCCCGACGGCGAGTGCGAGTGCCAAGGCGGCCAGTATCGCCGACCAGGCGTCATCCCGCGGTCCGTTTCGTGCCGGCCAGCAGGCCTAAAGGCAGCGGGGCCGCCTGCCGACTAACTTGATGGGCATGGAAACTCGAGTCGAGCGCGTGGTGCTTGAGACACCCAAGCACCGAATCGTCGGAGACCTGACGCTGCCGCGTGAGGGCTATCGCTCACGCCTGTCGGACTTCCTGAATCGGGGCGACCTGGAGTTCATCCCGCTGGTCAACGCCGAGATCTCCTCCTCGAACGGCGGCGCCCCCGAGGAGCGCTCGTTCCTCGCCGTGGCGAGAAGCCACGTCCAGCTCGCATATCCGGCCGACGACGCCGGCTAGCGTCGTAGCGCCGGCTAGGGCGCCAGCACGATCTTCAGCGCCTCGCGGCGGTCGTAGAGCTCGTATGCCTCTGCGGCATCGTCGAGATTCATCCGGTGGGTGACCAGCGGCCCGGGGTCGAGCGCTCCCGACGCGAGCTTCTCCAGCACCGGATCGAGGTAGGCGATCACGTTCACGAACCCCGTCTTCAACGTCAGCGCCTTGATCCACACCAGCCCCATGTGGACCTCGATCCGCTCGGCGTAGACGCCCGTCACCGCCACGGTCCCCGCCTTGCGGGTCATCCGGATCGCGAGCTCGAGTGCGTCCGGATGACCGACGGCGTCAACGGCGGCGTCGACTCCTCGCCCCTCGGTGGCCGCCTTCACCGCCCCGCGGGGGTCGCCCTCGGTGAGGTGGACGGGAGTCGCTCCGAAGGACTCAGCCATGCTCAGCCTGTCCTCAACCGTGTCGACGGCGACCACCTGGGCGGCGCCGGCCGCCAGCGCCGCCTGAACGGCGCAGAGGCCGACCGGCCCCAGCCCGAGCACCGCAACGCTGTCGCCGTCGCCGACCCCGGCGTCGGTGACGGCGCCGAAGCCCGTCCCCATCACGTCGCCGGCGAACAGCGCCACCTCGTCGCTCATCCCCGCCGGGATCCTGCGCAAGGTCAGGTTCGCGTTCGGGACCAACAGCCGCTCGGCCTGCGCGCCCTGGAGCGAGCCGAGGGTGGCGCCATGACCGAAGGTGCGGCCGTGGTCGCACTTGTGGAAATCGCCGTGACTGCACAGGTAGCAGTGCCCGCAGGCGGTGCAGTAGGTGCCGAGGACGCGATCGCCGGGGGCGACGCCGGTGACGTCGTCCCCGACCTCAAGCACGGTCCCGACGTACTCGTGCCCGATCGTGAACCCGGGCTCGATCTGCACCCGGCCGTGGTAGATGTGGAGGTCCGAGCCGCAGATCCCGGACGCCTCGACCGACAGGATCGCCTCGTCGGCCGCCTGGATCTCGGGCTCCGGGCGCTCCTCGACCCGTACCTCGCCGGGAGCCTGGAAGGTGACCGCGCGCATCGGCGGCAGCATACGCGTGGGTCGGGCCGGCCGACCTCATTGGTTTGCCAAAGTGTCGTACCGGGTACCACCCTTTGATCCACTTGGTCAGAAGGAACAAGCGCGCTGCTCCACGGGATCGGGCCGGAGCCGCGAGTCGCTTCAAGGCAAGGCGGGTCGAGGAAACCGATCCGGCGCCGGACCAGCCGAGGCTTCACCTCGTGCAGGCCTACCTGCGAACGATGGGCGCCCAGAAGCCGTAGCCACCCCGAGGGGGGAGGTCTAAGCGGCGACTGCGGCAGATTCGCGGGTGCTGCTGCGCTCCTCGTCGCGATCCCTGACCTGTTCGTACAGCTCGAGGGGCGTCTGGGCGCCACTGCGAGCGCGAGCCTCGGCGGGCGTGAGCGTCTCCTCCCGCTGGGGGCGGATTCCGCGCAGCACCGGCTCGACGACCGGACGCGTCGACGGCGAGATCAGCCCCAGTGCCAGCAGCTGCAGTCGCGTGCTCGCGGCAACGACGCGGAACGTCAAGCGCATCAACGGAGTGATCGCACGGTCGGCAACTGCCGGCTGGCGCAGGTTCGCGAGCTCGCGCATCCAGGCGGGCATGGTCGCGATCGTCGCCATCCGCAGCACCTTGTTCGCGATCCACGCCCCGGGGCGGGCAAACCGCGGCAGCGGAGGGAACATCACCTCGGCGTTCAGCAGGTGGTCCATCATCGACTGGGCGGCCTCGGATGCCGCCAGCCGCGGGCGCACCGCCTCGAAGTATTCCCGGACCCCCTCGCGCGAGCGCGGAACGTCGGCCGGATCGCACGTCTGCAGCTCGGCGGCCGTCGCGCAATCCTCCCAGTAGCGCCGCTCGTCTTCCGGCGAGAGCTTCCCGGGCCCGTAGCGCTCGTAGGCGTAGAGGATCGAATGCCAGGCGGTGAGGTGGATCCACAGCTGCGAATCCGGGTCGTTGGCGTCGTAGCGGTTGCCGCTGATCGGCTCGATGCCGACCGCCTTCGCGTGGACCTTGACCAGGATCTCGGAGGCCTTGATCGCGGTGCGAGTGCCGGCAAAGGCGGAGATCGCGAAGTAGCGCAGCGTGCGGTCGTAGCGGACCCGCGGCTGGTAACGAACCTTGTTGGTGGCCTCAACGGCGGCGATCAGGAAGGGGTCGAGCTCCTCGACCACCACCGCGCGCTGAAAGCCGATCGTCAGCGAAGTCGGGTAGCTCCACACCCGCCACGTGACGGAGTCAGGACCGAAGAAGCCGTAGTCCTCGTGGGGCTCGACGGCCTTGCGGCGGGCGTTTCGACGCAGCGAGAGCATCGTTCGAGGACAATACTACCGATCGGTAGCTTTTGCTGCCCCACCCAATTCTTGCGACTGTCCCTGCCACGGATCGCGCTTAGGCACCGACGGCGGGATCCTCCAAGGGCCCGCGGTTGCAGCTGCTCAAGCGGCAGGACTCGCGAGACCTGGGCTGAGAGATCCGCCTCAGAGTCGGGTGCTCGACGCAGTACCCGACCGGGTGCCGGCTGCGACGTGCGGCCAGATCAGCAGCACGAGACCGATCAAGATGCAGGCGATTCCGAGCCCGTAGTGGACGAGGATCGCGAGCACGATGCCGATCACGATCAGTAGTAGTGAGAGTGGCATTCCCATACGGCTGGGAATACCCGCGGTGTTCGGTGCCCAAACGGCTTCGGATCAACGGTGTGCGGCGAATTAGATGTGCTTGGTTCGACGTTTGCCGTCGAACGAGTACGAGCGGACCTGTTCGGCGACCGTGATCGTGTACTCGCTGTAGAAGCGCTCGCGACCGAGTTGCTGGGCGGCGCGGTGCTCAGGGTGCTCTCGCCATGCCTTGACGTCCTCGAGCGACTCGAACGCGATCAGCGACAGGCGCTCGCCATCGTCGGCGGTGAAGCGCTCGAAGGAGACGAAACCGGGCATCGTCCTTGCAAGCTCGACCATCTTCGGTGCCAGCTCGGCGTACTCCGCGGCGCCGTCATCGCGGAGCCTCGAGCGAAAGATCACGCTGACCACGTGGTAATCGTACGAGCCGCGATACTCGTTGCGATGAGCATCATGGTCGCCAACTGACGGACCAAGGAGGGGACGTGATCAAAGCCGACTACCTGGTCGTCGGATCAGGGGCGAGTGGCCTCGCCTTCGCCGACACCCTGGTCGAGGAGGACCCCGATGTCGAGCTCACGCTGATCGATCGCCGGCCCGGTCCGGGTGGCCACTGGCTCGACGCGTACCCCTTCGTTCGCCTGCACACCCCCTCGGCCTACTACGGCGTCAACTCCCTGGCGCTCGGCGAGGACCGGATCGACCAGTCCGGCGAGAACGCGGGCTTCTACGAACGAGCAACGGGCGCCGAGGTCCGTGACTACTTCGCCGAGGTCGCATCTCGCCTGACGCAGACTGGGCGCGTACGCATCCTGCCCGAGCACGAGCACTTGGGCCCCGGAGAGATTGGAGAGCAGGTACGCGACCTGAGCTCTGGAGCGCTTCATGAGGTCGAGGTGCGCCGCAAGGTCGTCGACGCCCGCTACCTCGAAGCCTCGATCCCGGCCACTCACGAGCCGTCCTTCGACGTCGCGCCGCGTGCCCGCGTCGTGCCCGTCAACGACCTACCGGCGGTCGCGCGGTCGGGGACCCGTTACACCGTGCTCGGGTCCGGCAAGACAGCGGTCGACGCCTGCACCTGGCTTCTGGACAACGACGTGGGGCCGGATCACATCCGCTGGGTCCGCCCACGGGACCATTGGTTTCACCATCGCCGCCACTTCCAGGCACTGGAGCTGGTCGGCGGCAACATGGAGGGCATCTCACTCGATGCCAAGGCGGGCGCCGAGGCGGCGGACATCAAGGACCTTTTCGATCGGCTGGAGGCATCGGGGCGCCTCATCCGGATCGACCCGTCGGCTCGCGCAACGATGTATCGCATCACGATGCTGAGTCCCAGCGAAATCGATGGACTACGGCAGATCGATGACGTGGTCAGGCTCGGCCGCGTGCGACGGATCGAAGGCGACCGGATCCTGCTCGAGCACGGCGAGACGGACACTGGCCCCGACGTCCTCCACGTCGACTGCACGGCGCTCGGCCTGCGCAGCGCACCAGCAGTCCCCGTGTTTAACCGCGGCCACATTGTGCTCCAACAGGTCAGGCAGAACTCTCCCGCGTTCAACGCGGCGCTCATCGCCTTCGTCGAAGCCCACCGCGACGAGGACCCGGACAAGAATCGGCTCTGCCCGCCCAATCCCTACCCACGCAGCATCGACGATTGGCCCGGGATGAGCCGCCGCACGTGGCAGGTGGAGCAGCGATGGCTGCTCGAGCCAGACGTGGCGGGCTGGGTGGCCGAGAGCCGACTCAACCTGCTCCAGGGCCTCCCCGACCGCGCCGCCGACCCACCCGTCAAGGCCGCAATCGAGCGATTCCTGACCCACGTCGGGCCCGCCATCGAGCAGCTGAACCGGCTACGCAGTCTCAGACAAGACTGAGGCCAGCTCGCCTCGACCGCTTACGCCGAGCTTTGGGTAGATGCGGTACCCGAGGCGTTTGGAGATACGTCGGATCAAGTTCTCGTTGGCGGGTTGCCGGCGGAGAACCGCGACTTCTTCGCGCTGATCGGCAACTGGCTGCCGATCGTGATCGCCTTCGTGCTCGTGCTCAGCCTCGTCTTGCTGACCCTGGCTTTCCGCTCGATCGTCATCTCCTTGACGGCGATCGCGGTCAACCTGCTTTCGGTCGGCGCCGCCTATGGGCTCCTGGTGCTCGTCTTCCAGGAGGGAGTGGGCACCGATTTACTCGGGTTCGGCCAAGTGGATCGAATTGAGGCCTGGGTGCCGGTCTTCCTGTTCTCGGTGCTTTTCGGGCTCTCGATGGACTACCAGGTCTTCCTGCTCAGCCGGATTCGCGAGCGCTACACGGCCACGGGGGACACGACGGAAGCGATCATTTTCGGCGTTGCATCGACAGCCCGATTGATCACGGGCGCCGCGCTCATCATCATCGTCGTCTTCGCGGGATTTGCCGCCGGCGAGCTTGTCTCCTTCCAGCAGATGGGCTTCGGGGTTGCCGTCGCGCTGCTCATCGACGCGACCATCGTGCGCTTGGTGGTAATCCCGGCCGTAATGCAACTCCTCGGAGAGCGGAACTGGTACCTGCCCTCGTGGCTCGAATGGCTGCCACGCGTTGAGATCGAGGACCCGGCCCTCTCAGCCGAGGCTTCGGCGGCCAGCCCGAGCGCAGAGCCAGCACCCGCCGCGCCCAAACCCTGACAGTGGCGGTGCGCTCATTGGCTCGGATGCTGTGACGGCGCCGGGAGTGCGGTGTCGAATTGTCGTGCCAGCCAGGCGCTGAGCAGCATTCCGGTAGCGGCCGCGCCGAGGGTGGCGGGGAAGACACCTGGGCGCAGGTGATGGCGCGCGAGCAGGCATGCGGCCACGTCGATGCCGTCGATCACGGCTGACGCTTCGAGCCAGCCGCGCGTGGGGGCGTCGCGGTCCAGGGCGACGCTGGAGCCCGACGCCGACTCCGAGGTCGCGGGCGCCGATCATGCGCATGAAGAGGCGCGTCCCGCCGTCGGAGCCGCCACTGCCGATCATCGTGCGTGCCAAGAGGCCCGGTGCAAGGAGCGACACGACGCCGAAGGCGATCCTTCCGCGCGCCAGGTTGACCGCCAGGTCCCGTTTCTTCATCCAGCCGATCCTATGAGATGGCCAGCCGGCGCTCACGATGCGGGGATACTCCCGGGCATGGCTGATGCGAACGGACGCAGGCGGAGTCGTTCCGGCCAGCTCCGCGACGCGGGCATCTGGGGAATAGCGTTGGGCGCGGCGTCGGGCGCCGTGCTGGGCGCTGAGATTGACGGGATCGGGGCCGGCGTTGGCGCCGTTGTCGGCGCCGCCGTGTACGCATCCACCGAGGTGATCACCACGATGCGCAGGGGCGCCGGCGAGATCAAGCCGCTGTGGCAGCGCATCTTCGCCAGCGCTTTGTTGATGGCGCTGTTCGGCTGGCTGCTGGGCCTGATCTACGGCCCCGACGAGGTCCTGCTCACCGCGATCATCAGCGGCGCACTCCTCGGCTTGCTCGGCCTACGCCCGGGGAAGGTCGCCCTCGGGCTCGTGATCGGCGTCGCTCTGGGAGTTCTGTTCGAAGCTCTCGACGCGGGTCTCGAATCCGCGCTGGCGGCGGCGGCAGTGGCGATCGTCTACCGCGTGGCCGCTGCGGTCATGTACCGCGATCGGCCGCTGGTCCGCGTGATGGCCGAGGAGGTGCCGGCGACCGAGCTGCGATATGTCGTGCCCTTCGAGGCGCGCTCGCGGTACGTCGGCGCCGACTACGTGGAGCAGCTCGCGAAGGTCCGGGGCGGCACCTTCCGCCGCAATCCGCCCGACGTCGGAATTCTCGCCTCCCTCGACGCCTTGAACGGGCCGACCTTCGACGCGGGGCGGGTGCACCCGCTGATCCGCGAGTTCTACGAGCACACCAGCCGTTTCAAGCTCTCGATCATTCCCGAGTGGCGGCGCTGGATGAAGCCCGGATACGAGATCTTCAAGCTGCTGGTCGCGCAGCCGCTCGGGCAGGCAGCGATCCCGTCGAACATCGAACAGGCCCAGCGGGGAATGATCAGCACGATCGACACGATCGACCTGGACGACGATGAGGAAATCGACATCCGGGGCTGGATCCGGACCTACGCGGATTCGGGCAAGCCGATCTACGTCGGCATTTACACGAGCTTCAGGCACGAGGGCCGCGGGTATGTGAGCGTCGGTTTTCCGATTCCGAGCGCCAACTTCACCGCCACCCTGCTTCCCGAGAACACCGGCGAGCACGACTTCGTGCTGACGTCGCGAAGCGAGCTCGCGTTTACGGGCCACTACCTGAGCTCAGTCGACAGCGAGAGAGACGCCCTGACTGTTCTCAAGCTGCTCTATTTCCAGGAACAGATCTTCGTCTACGTCGCCGACGGCGAGCTGAAGACGGACCACAGCTTCTCGCTGGGCGGACAGCGGTTCCTCACCCTCCACTATGAAATCGAACGCCTTGCCGCGGCGACACAGAGTGGCTTAGCGGACGTGCCGGAGGCTGGTGATTGATGTGGCATTCCGAGTCGGCACGCATAGGGTTGGCCCTGACGACGGAACGTTGCAGGTACGCACGTACCGAGAGGGCGTCGCGCGGAGGGTCGGCCACGACCTGATCATCGATGTCGGGCAGTGGGGGGCGACGGCCGAGGTCCAGAAGGACGGGACGCTCTCCGCTGTCCAGCTCGACGCCGACCCGCGCTCACTGCAGGTGCGCGATGGGTTGAATGGGATTAAGCCACTCACCGACAGAGACCGCGGCGACATCGGCAAGACCATCAACGAGAAGATCCTGGCGGGACGGCCGATCTCCTTCCGCTCCACCGCGGTCGAGCCCGGAACCCGTGCACTGACCGTCCGCGGGGAACTTGAGCTCGCGGGTGCGAAGCGACCGACGAGCTTCGAGCTCACAATGGGGGCCGACGGCCGCGTGAGTGGCACGCTGCCCTTGACCCAGAGCGAATGGGGGATCAAGCCCTATCGGGCGATGATGGGGGCTCTCAAGGTGCGCGACACCATCGAAATCGTTCTCGACGTCTCGCTACCGTCGGACTAAGCACCCGCTGCTCCTATGCGCGACGACCAGCAGCGTGAGGCTGATCGGGTTCACGCGATTGCGACAGCGAGCGGTCCGGAGTCGGAGCCGGGGGCTAGGAGTCGTACTGGCCGACGAACTCCGCCGCCTGGAGCCTGTGTTTGTAGCCGGCTTCTTGAACGATCGCCGGAGCCTCGGGATCGGAGAGGAAGTCTTGAAGGCCCTCCTCATCCCAGTCATAGAGGGCCCAGAACCGGTCGTCCTCGTTGGGATCGCGAAAGACGGTCACACCCTTGCACCCGTACTGCCTTCGCTTCTCGGCGCCCTTCGTTGAGAAGACTTTCAAGAAGCGGTCGAAGTCCTCGACTGTCGTCGTTGCCAGAATCAACTCTCTCCTCCTCCGTCGGAAGTGCAGTCGCACGCCTGCGACATCGCCCGCCCAGTATCTCGCGGTGGAGCCGAGGCCGCGTTCCATGCACAGCGGCGCTTCCGCTTCGCGCGCGAAAGGCAGAAGTTCGACAGATCCGGACGCAGAAGTCTCCTGGGCGGCTGCTAGACAGGGCCAGGCGATGATGGGAGACTGGCCCGCGAAACCCAGGACGGACCCGTGAGTCAAATCGCCACCGAGCCCGAGCTTGACCAAGCGGCGCTTAACGCGCTCGAGGAGTCATTCCGCGGACAGCTCGTTCGCCGATCCGATTCGGACTACGACGAGCGGCGCAAGATCTGGAACGGGTCGATCGACCGCCGGCCGGCGCTGATCGCGCGCTGCGCCGGCGTCGCCGACGTGATCGCGGCGGTGCGATTCGCCCGGGAGAGGGGCTTCGGGTCGCGCTTCGAAGTGGCGGCCACAGCTACCCGGGCCTCTCGACCTGCGACGACGGCATGGTGATCGACCTCGGCCCGATGAAGGGAATCCGCGTCGACCCCGAGGGCCGAACGGCGCGGGCCCAGGCCGGCGTTCTGCTCGGCGAGCTCGACCGGGAGGCGCAGGCCTTCGGGCTCGCCGTCCCGGCTGGGATCGTCACCCACACGGGGCTCGCCGGGCTTACACTCGGCGGGGGGATCGGCTGGCTCGAGCGCAAGTACGGGCTGACGATCGACCAACTCCTCTCCGTCGATCTGGTGACCGCGGATGGAGAGTTCGTGAACGCGTCGGAAACCGAGAACGCCGACCTCTTCTGGGGGGTGCGAGGCGGCGGTGGGAACTTCGGCGTCGTCACCGAGTTCGAGTTCCGCCTCAACCCGGTCGGGCCGATGGTGCTCGCCGGGCCGATCGTCTGGGCGATGGAGGACTCGCCGGAGGTTCTGCGGTTCTATCGCGACTGGATCACCGCCGTGCCCGACGAGCTGACCACGATCGTCACGTTCCGCCGCATGCTCCCATCCCCGCTGCTGCCCGCGGAGCTTCACGGCAAGCACGTGGTGATCGTCGGCTGCTGCTACGCGGGGGTGATCGAGGAAGGGGAGGAGGTGGTGGGGCCGCTCAGAAGGTTCGGGTCGCCGTTGCTCGACATGTGCGAGCCGAAGCCGTACTTCGCCCACCAGGCGAGCCTTGACCCGGTTCCCGCACGACTGGTGGTACTACATCCGATCCTGCAACCTCGCGGAGCTGGTCGACGAGGTAATCGACACGATGGCCGATCACGGCCGCGGATCGCCTCCCCGGTAACCGTCTTCTCGATCTACCAACTCGGGGGCGCCGTGGCCCGGGTGGGCGAGGACGAGGCCGGCTTTACCGGCCGCAATGCGGGCCACACCGTCAACGTCATCGGGATCACCAGACCGGCGAGGGGTTCGATGCGGAGCGCGAGTGGGCGCGCGGGCTGTGGTCTGCGCTCGAGCCCCACCACCAGAACGTCTACGTGAACTTCCTGATGGATGAGGGCGAGGCGCGGGTCCGCCAGGCCTATGGCGCGGAGAAGTACGACCGCCTGAGGGCGTTGAAGCGAAAGTACGACCCGGACAACTTCTTCCGCCTCAACCAGAACGTCCCGCCAAGGTAGTGCTGTGAACCGCAGCGGGTGCGCGGCGCTTTCGCCTTGCGCGAGGACCAGCAGCGCGAGGCTGATCGGGTTCACGCGAAGGGAGCAGCGCCTGCTTGCCGGAGCAGACACCGCCCGTCGTCCAACTCAAGGGCCTCGGATGCGATCGTATGAGTGCTCCTCGCAAATGGGAAGCGATGCTTCTCCGCAAGCGATGTCGGAGGAGTGGTCATGACGACCTGACGGTCGTCACCCGCGACACATGATAGGCGAGACTCCGCCGAGTTTAGAAAAGTATATCGTCGCTTTCGACGCCCTTAATGAGAGAGACTTTGACGCCGCGAAGCGGTTGGCGGACCCAGAGTGCGAGATTCGGACCCTGACTTCGTCGCTTGCTGATCGGACATATCGCGGGCATGCCGGCGTTGCGCAGTGGTTCGCGGACGTGGGCGAAAGTTGGGAGGCCATCAGCCAGACGCCGGAGCGCTTTATCGCCGTGGACGCGGAACGCACCGTCGTCCACCTCAGGTTTAAGGCGCGCGGCAAAAGCAGCGGTGTTGAGATAAACCAGATGCTCACGGCGATGTGGCGAGTGCGCGACGGCATGGTCAGGGAGGTTCGGAACTACGCGACGATTGACGAGGCACTCCAGGCGGCCCGTTTGTCGGAGTCGACGATGTCGCCGGAGAACGTCGATCTCTCAGTGCGCGTCGCAGGATGCCGGGACCCGGCAGGATGCGGACGCGTTTCTTACCACCGTTAGCCCGGACGTGGAGTGGGAGGACGCGATGTTCTGGTCTGAGCCGACGCGCGTCTACCGGGGGCATGAGGAAGTCAGAGGGTGGTTGGGGCGCGCTTTAGTCGAGCCGTGGGAGAGCTTCGGATGGGAAGTCAAGGAGGTCATCCCCGCCGGTGAAGATCGGCTCGTTGTCGGGGGATTCTCCGCCGGGCGCGGCAGGGGCAGCGGCGCTGAGGTGAGGGTCCACGGTTTGCTGACCTTGTGGATCACGGATGGCCTGATCACCCGGCGGCGCGTGTTCCAGAGGACCGGGCCGAGGCCCTCGAAGCCGCCGAGCTGTCGGAATAGGCGTTTCGTATCGCTTTGGACGAGCGCAGGAGCAGGTGGCCCGCGTTGGCTGCTCCTCCTTTGCGCGACGAGGAGCAGCGCCTCGGGCCACGCGAAGGGAGCAACGCCGATCCAAGCCAGAGCCCGCTGTTCCTGCGCATGGAAAGCAGTAGCGCGACCCTCAGCGCGCGGATGCTGCGCGGGCGATTGGCGATCGGGTGTAGCCTCGATCGACTACAGAAGCGGAGGGGGACGGGCTTCGCGAACTCCCAGGAGGGGATATGAGCCAAAGGCTCGAAGCTACGTTCGCCAGAACCACCTCGCGCTGCTTGCGCTGATGGTCGCATCGTCGGGGTGCCGACAGCCTGGGCCGTGGCCCGCAACACCGTCGGCGCAGCGCAGATCAAGAAGAACGCCGTCGGCAAGTCCGAGATCAAGGCGAACGGGGTGACGGGATCTGAGGTGAACGAAGCGACTCTGGGCGAGGTGCCGAGCGCGGCGAACGCGACAAACGCTCAGAACGCGACTACGAATGCGACCAACGCGACCAACGCCGCTCCGACGAACGCGGACACCGTCGGCGGCAACGCCGTGCGCGAGGTCAACTACAGCGCGACGCCGGGTTCGGGCCCCCAGACGATTCTCGACCTCGGCGGCCTGCAGCTGACCGCGAACCTGCGACGCCGGCGGAGACACGAACCTGGTCGCCTCGACGACGAAGGGCGACAGCTCGGTGTTCGTTTCGGGATCGATAGCGGCGAAGCGAATGACACCGACGGCAACCGCGACATCGACTCGGGCGACCTCGACGACGGGGATTTCGACGTCGGCGACGCCCTGGATCTCGACGGCAACATCGGCGCCGGCTTTGCCGACGAAGAGCACGGGTTCCTGGGGTACTTCGCGCCGGATGGCAGCACCGTCACGGCGTACCTCGTCTTCGACGAGTTCGGCGTCACGGCTGCCACGTGAACGGCTTCGCGATCGGCGGCTGAGCCTTCCACGGACTCAGGAGCGGGATAGCCCTCGAAGCGGCCGGGCTTAGCGAGTAGGGCGCTCGACTACCGCTTTGGACGACCGGGGAGTAGTGCCAACAGGCGGGTTACTCGCTGCTCCTATGCGCGACGAACAGCAGCGCCGGTTCAGCCGGAGCCCGCTGTTCCTTAGCATGGAAAGGAGCACTCGTCCTTGCGCGATAATGCGCGGGCGATTGGCGATCGGGTGTAGCCTCGATCGACTACAGAAGCGGAGGGGGACGGGCTTCGCAAACTCCCGGGAGGAAAATGCTCGATCGACTTCGCGGCCAGGCTCCAAGCCATACGACCGTTGCCGCCTACCTCGCTCTCTTCGGTGTAGTTGTCGGTCGTCCCGGCGGCGTGGGCGATCGGCAGAAACACCGTCGGCGCAGCGCAGATCAAGAAGAACGCCGTCGGCAAGTCCGAGATCAAAGCGAACGGGGTCACGGGATCTGAGGTGAACGAAGCGACTCTGGGCGAGGTGCCGAGCGCGGCGAATGCGACCAAACGCTCAGGAACGCGGCCAACGCTCAGAACGCGACCAACGCTCGGAACGCGACGAATGCGACCAACGCGACGAACGCGACGAACGCGGACACCGTCGGCGGCAATACGGTGCGCGAGGTCGACTACAGGGCGACGCCGTTTCGGGCCCCCAGCCGATCCTCGACCTCGGCGGCCTGCAGCTGACCGCGGACTGCGCCGTCAACGCGAACACGACCTGGTCGCCTCGACGACGAAGGGCGGCAGCTCGGTGTTCGTTTCCGGGATCGACAGCGTCGATGCGAATGACACCAACGGCTCCCGCGAGATCGACTCGGGCGGCATTCGACGACGAGGTTTCGACGTCGGCACCACATTTGACCTCGACGCCAACATCGGCGACGGGACCGCCGCCCCGGGCACGGGTTCCTGGGGTACTTCGCGCCGGATGGCGGTACCGTCACGGCGTACCTGGTCCTCGACGAGTTCGGCGTCGAACAGCTGCCACGTGAACGGCTTCGCGATCGGCGGCTGAGCCTTCCACAGACTCAGGGACGGGATACGCCCTCGAAGCCGCCCGGGCTCGAGCGCGCAGTATCTCGCGCAGAGGGTCCCGCTCTGCTTTCTCTTGAAGCACGCGTCCCGGTTGCCGGATCGAGGCGCCTGGACTGGACGAGCCGCGGGCGTCTTCGTCGAGGCTCAGCCGCTGCTGCAATGCGCGAAACCCAGAAGCCCCGGTCTGGTGCTGGGAAGGAGCGGACGTCGCCGCGGCGTAGCGGTGCGCTGCGCTGCGGGCACACCCTCCACGAGGGAGCGGTAGGCCGCGACGATGATGCTGGTTTCGGACGGCCGAGGTTAGAGCACGCTGTGGGCGCGAGGCACGCGGAAGCGGAGCATGGTGACGGCGCCCGACTGGGTGTTGCTGAATGGTTCGAGGTCAATCCTGTGGAGGGTCGGGGTCGAAAAGCGGACCCCGTCGCCCAAGAGCACCGGTAGGACATAGACCAGGATCTCGTCGACGAGCCCTCGCTGCAGGCACTGGCTGGCCAGGTCGGCGCCGAGGATCTCCAGGTTCTTACCGCCCGCGGCCCTTAGCGCCGTGGCGACGGCTTCCGCGATGTCACAGGTGAGGAATGTGACGTTCGGGTCCGGCTTGTCGGGAGGCTCGTGGGTGAGGACAAACTCGGCTCCGCCCTCGTAGGTGCGCTCCTCGTCGGGCATCTGCTTGGCAACCTCGTAGGTACCCCGGCCGATAAGCATCGCACCAGTGGCCGCCATGACTTCAGGGAATGCGTCCGCTGTCAGGAAATCGAAGATCCAGTCCATAGTGTGGCCGGGACCAGCGATGAAGCCGTCAAGCGACATCGCCCTGTTCACGACCACCTTGCCAGTGTCGGTGCTCATAACACGCGCTCCTTTCCAGAACTTGGGGCCCCGGGCTGAACCATAAGTCCGGGGCGGTGGGCTGGGCGAGGGCGAGACTGAGTGCGGCGAGGGCGATGCCGGTGGGGAGCCCGCGAGCTACCGTGTGCACCTCCGATGACGCCGACACGCGTTCGCGTTCGGGTTGGCAGAAAGGGAGCGACGCTGCGCAGAGGGGATCCCCTTGCTGGACACCAGCTCCCGCTCCTGACCGGATGCGGGCGTTCCCGCAAACGCTCGCCGGAGGCTGTCGCTCCGGACGAGACGCGAGCGTGTGACCGGTCCGTCGGCGCGCTCCCGCTTCGCGCGACGACGAGCAGCGCTCGCTGCACGGGGAGCAGGCGTCTGATCTACCCGCCTTTCAAACAGCGGGTGCTGAGCGAACCGTGATCTTGCCAGGGCTTACGACCAGAACTCGTCCCAGGCATAGAGGTCGTTGAAGTGCTCCCGGCCGTCGACGACCTTGCCGTCCTTGAGCTCGAAGACGATGCAGTTGCCGACGTCCAGACGCTTTCCGTCTCGCTCCGCCGTGCTGCGCTGGAGTCCGATCACGCGACCGTCCTCACCTGCGAACAGTTGCTGCAGCTCGGCCTTGAAGGTGCCGCCCGTCTCCTGCCCGATCTGGCCGAAGTAGGCGAGAGTCGCGTCGCGACCCTGGTAGGCCTTGGCCATCGAACTCCGCCCCGGCAAGTGCCACACAACGCTCTCGTCGAAGAGCCCGGTCAGGGTCTCGATGTCGGCGGAGTTGAAAGCGTCGTATGCGCGCTGCATGATCGCCACGTTTTCATCTGCTCCCATGTTTCCTCCTACCTCTCATATCGGTGTCGCTGCGACCCTATACGCCGCCAGCCTGCGGTGGACTCAACTCAGCTGCTCCTTTGCGCGAGGACCAGCAGGGCGGCGCGCCGCGTGGGTTCACGCGAGAGGAGCAGCCAGCGCCGCGGATGTCCCAGCTCTCGCGGCGTTTGGGAAGCGGAAGATTTCTTGATCAGCAGGCCGAGTCGGGCAGACTGACCTGAGTGTCAACGCTCGAATGGGTGCTCGTAGGACTCGCGATCGCGATCGCGACATACGCGATGTTCGTGCTCGCGCTTGTCGTCGCAGGTCGCCACAGCGAGGCCCGAGCCCTCGCGACCTTCATCCCGGACTGCGTGATCCTCTTCAAGCGCCTCCTCGCCGATCACCGCGTGTCGGGTTGGCGCAAGGGGTTGGTCCTGGCGCTGATCGCATATCTCGCGATGCCGATCGATTTTGTGCCCGACTTCATCCCGATCGCGGGCCAGCTCGACGACGCGATAATCGTTGCGGTCGTCTTGCGTGTCGTTCTTCGAAGCGGCGGGCCTCAGTTGCTTCGCGAGCTCTGGCCGGGGCCGGAAGAATCCCTTGCAGTCGTTGCCCGGCTCGCCTACGGGAGTAACGCGCTGGCTTGATCACCCTTGTTGCGAGGCCGAAGCGATCGGAAGCGTTGTCCCGCGTTGGGACTACGAGCGGTAGCCGAAGCGCATTTCCGGCGCGCTCCTCCTTGGCGCGAGGAGCAGCATTGCCAGCCTGGACCGAGCTGAAGGTGGAGGCGGAGACGCTGGCGCGGAGCCCTGCGCGCCGCCTCCTCCCACTAGCTCTTGATGATGTTGTGGATCTCGATGAAGGTCGGCTCTCCGGGGTCGATCCCGACCTCGTTGAGGACCGGCATCATGCGCTCGCCGAAGGCCTCGAACTGCTCCTGCGACTCCCAGATCTCACTCACGTGGAGGTTCCCGTTCGCCTTGAAGCAGACGTGGTAGTCGATGCCATCGGGCGGCCAGTTGCCCTGGGCCTCGAGCTTGCCGACGGCCTCGTCGTACTGCTCAGCGGTCAGGGCCGATGGGGTCCAGCGGACCAACATGCTCATAGCTCCTCCTGGGTATGGGTTCCGCGCAACTCTATCCCGCGATCGGGGGGCCGCCAAGTCGGCGGATCGCTGCTCCGCCGCCGCGTCATCCGCGGCATCGTGACTGTGATGGTCGGCGCGCCCAGGTTCGGCCCACACCGGCGGTCGTAACTGGCGTGAAGACCATGACCCGCGCCGAGAATCGCATCGCACGCGCTCACTGACTTGAGCTCCGCGATCCGCTCATACCGACGCTCACGGGACGTGCGCCGACTCCGCAGCGCGGCTCGCCCGCTCGGGGGAACGCAGGGGGAACGAAAACTCTGCCACGCCGGCTCGCGCTGACCTCCGCTGACCCGCGTTGACCTGGCTCAAGACCGTCCCGGACGGCGTTTCTCGCGCGAATGCGTCCCACGGTGCGTATTCGCGCCCTGATTCGTGCCTGAAAGCGGAGGGGGTGGGATTCGAACCCACGAGGGACCCAAAGGCCCCCAACGGTTTTCGAGACCGCCCCGTTCAACCACTCCGGCACCCCTCCGAGGGTCTGGCGTGAGTGGGGGTTGCCAAGGCTAGCGGGCGGACAGATAGGATCGACGGCGATGGTGGACGACGCTGCTGCCGAGGCCAACCGCGAGCTGATCAGGCGTCTTTACGACGCGCTCGATCGCCACGACGGCGAAGGGATGGCGGCGTGCTACGCGGCGAGCGCGAGCTTCTCCGACCCGGTTTTCACCGATCTCCAGGAGGGTCGGGTAAAGGACATGTGGCGAATGCTGTGCTCGCGAACCGAGGACCTGTCAGTTGACGCGAGCGAGATCGAAGCGAGCGACACGGAGGGAAGCGCCCACTGGGTGGCGACCTACACCTTCAGCACCGGTCGCCCGGTCGTCAACGACATCCGGGCGAAATTCCGCTTCGAGGACGGGCTGATCGTCGAGCATCACGACACCTTCTCGCTCTCGAAATGGGCCGGACAGGCGCTGGGACCGGTTGGGAAGCTGCTCGGCTGGTCGCCTCCGGTCCAGGGCAAGATCCGCAAGCAGGCCGCCGACGGCCTTGACGAGTTCGTTGGCGGCAAGCAAGCGGGTTGATGCTCCGGCTTGCAGTTGCGCCACTGCTGGTTCTGGCGCTGACGCTCCCTGCCGCGAGCGGGTGCGGCGATGACGACGGCGACAACGGCGGCGACCCCACTGCTCCCGAGCGCTTCGACGACCCTAAGGGCCCGATCGAAGTCGCCGCGGACAGCGTGTTCGAGATCACGCTTGAATCGAACCCCTCAACCGGCTACAGCTGGAAGCTCACCAAGCCGCTGAAGGATGGGCCCGTCGAGTACAGCGGCCAGGACTACGAGCCGAGCGAGACCGACGAGCAGATCGTCGGTGCGGGAGGCACCGCGATCCTGAAGTTCCGCGCCCTCGAGTCAGGCGAAGCTTCGATTGAGCTGGAGTACGTAGGTCCGGGCTCGGACGCGACGGTCGCAGAGCGGCGCACGATCCTCGTAACGGTGTCTTGATTTACTGAGAACCGGTGAGCGACGAGACCACATTTCCTCTGCCCGAGTCCGAGATCCCGACGCATTGGGTGAACCTGATGCCGGACATGCCGGGGGAGCCGCTGCCGCCGCTTCACCCGGGCACGAAGGAGCCGCTCGGTCCCGACGATCTGGCGCCGCTGTTCCCGATGGGCCTGATCGAGCAGGAGGTCTCGGCGGAGCCCGAGATCGAGATTCCCGAGGAGGTACGGGACGTCTACAAGCTGTGGCGGCCGACGCCGCTTTATCGCGCGTACCGGCTCGAGCGCGCGCTCGACACGCCCGCGCACATCTACTACAAGTACGAGGGCGTCTCGCCGGCCGGCTCGCACAAGCCGAACACGGCCGTCGCGCAGGCCTACTACAACCACCGCGAGGGGGTCAGGAAGATCGTCACCGAGACCGGTGCCGGCCAGTGGGGTTCCGCGATCGCGCTTGCCTGCCAGCTCTTCGAGCTCGAGTGCGAGGTGTTCATGGTCGGGATCTCCTATGACCAGAAGCCGTACCGGCGGGCGATGATCGAGACCTGGGGCGGCAGCGTTCATCGCAGCCCGTCGGACCTCACCGACGCGGGCCGCTCGCAGGCGGGCCATCCCACCGGCAGCCTTGGGATCGCAATCTCGGAGGCGGTCGAGATCGCGGCTTCGAACGACGACACCAAGTACTCGCTCGGCTCAGTGCTGAACCACGTTTGCCTGCACCAGACGGTGATCGGCCAGGAGTCGATCGCGCAGATGGAGCTCGCCGGGGAGTACCCGGACGTGGTGATCGGCTGCGTCGGCGGTGGCTCGAACTTCGCCGGGATCGCGTACCCGTTCGTGCGCGCCAACCTCCGTGACGGACGCGAGACGCGCTTCGTCGCCGCCGAGCCCGCCGCTTGTCCCACTCTCACCCGCGGCGCGTACCGCTACGACTTCGGCGACACCGTCGGCCTGACGCCGCTGGTGCCGATGTACACGCTCGGCCACGACTTCGTCCCACCCCCGGTGCACGCCGGCGGGCTGCGCTACCACGGCGACGCGCCGAGCCTGTGCGGCCTGGTCAAGGCGGGGGTGATCGAGGCCCGCGCCTACGCCCAGACGGCCGCCTTCGAGGCGGCGGTGCGATTCGCCCGCACGGAAGCGATCATCCCCGGCCCGGAGCCCGCGCACGCGATCCGAGCGGTCTTCGACGAGGCCGAGGTGGCAAAGCAGGCCGGTGAGGAGCGGGTGATCCTGTTCAACCTCTCGGGGCACGGCCACTTCGACATGTCCGCGTACGAGGCGTACCTCGCGGGCAAGCTGGAGGACCTCGAGTTCTCCGAGGCGGACATGGAGGCGGCGCTCGAGCGTCTGCCCGACGCACCGGTTCCCGCCTAGGGCCGGCTCAGGCGCGCGTCACGTAGCCCAGGATCTCCACCACCTGCTCGGGCGACTCCGCCGTCGCCATCGCCGCCCGGTCGATCTCCTTCAAGGCGTGGTCGTGCTCGGGCGAGTGGAGGGTGACAATCGGCTTCCCGAGCGCAGCGGCGAAGCCGGCGTCGAAGGCGGCGTTCCACTGCTTGTACTTCTCGCCGAAGCGGACGACGACTACGTCGGCGTCGCGGACCAGCGTCTGGGTGCGGACGGCGTTGACCCCGGCTCCCTTGTGGTCGTGCCAGAACTTGTCGCTCTCGGGCCCGAGGATGTCGACGCCGACGTCATCGGAGGCCGCGTGGTCGGTGACCGGACCAGTGAACGTCACCGGCAGCCCGGCCTCGCGGGCGCCCTCGGCGATCCGCTCGCGCCAATCCGAGTGGATCTCCCCCGCGAGGTAGACGTTCCACGTTCCCGTCTCGGGCATGCGCCTAGGCGGGCACCCCCGCGGCCGAGTTGATCGCCTCCCGGAGCTGATTCATGCTCTTACCGAGATTACGCTTCGCGATCGGGCCGATCTGGGCGATGCTGCCGTTCATCTGCACGGCGGTTGCCGTACCGCCGGCGTCGACCAAAAGGATCTCGATCGAGCCGGGGTTCTTGAAAGCGCCCCAGCCGGTCTTCGCCACCACCCGGTCCGGCTGGCTCTCAGGCATCTTCCATCCCAGGCTCTCGATTGCGCTGACGCAGACCTGCTGGGCGTTTGCCTGCGGAAGCTCCAGCCTGAACTCCTCGGACATCTTGCTCACGGCTTCCCTCCTCAGGGTCGCGGTGTCGGGACACCTGCCGCCCGTTCGGCATCCCCTCGAGACAGCACCCTAACGTTTAGGCTGGCGCTTCTGGAGGGAGGTACTAGCGAGTGACCGCCGCGGTAATCATCGTCATCGCGATCATCTGGATCGGCCTCGCCTACCTGTTCGCCAAGATCGGCGAGCACAGGGGCCACGGGTTCACGGGGTTCTTCCTGCTCGGGCTCTTCCTCACCCCGATCCTCACCGGGACGGTGATCCTGATCGACACCAGCAGGCAGGGCCCGCCCTCGACCCACGAGCGCCTGCTCTCGCTGCAGAAGCTGCACGAGTCGGGGGCTCTCAGTGACGAGGAGTACGCCGCCCAATACGCCGCCCTGCAGCCGCCTCCGCCTCCGGCACCCGCACCGCCTCCCCCTCCCCCGTCGCAGGCGTAATCCGGGCCCGACCGCTCTACCCTTCCGGCAGCCCCGGAGAGGTGACCGAGAGGCTTAAGGTGCGCGACTGGAAATCGCGTGGGCGGTGAAAGCTGCCTCGTGGGTTCGAATCCCACCCTCTCCGCTGCTGTTGCTCATACGCTTGGCCTCTTATGCACCCGCAGATCGAGGTGAGCTCCGGCCCTCACAGCTGGCGGTTCACGCTCGAAACCGACCGGACGACCGTCGGCAAAGCCGCCGAGAACGACGTCGCGCTCGAGGACGATCCCACCGCAAGTCACCTGCATGCTGTCCTCGAGCGGTTCCCAGCGGGCTGGTGCGTTACCGATCTCGGCTCCTCAAACGGCACGTGGGTCAACGGCGAGCGCATCTGGTCCTCGTATCGGCTGCGCCACGCTGACGAGATCCGGGTGGGCCAGACCCGCCTCATCTTCCGCGATCCGCTCAGCGCCGGAGGCGCCGTGACCGAGGCCGAGGATGCCCCGCCCTCGCTGACGCCGCGCGAGTTTGACGTCCTCGTCGCCCTCTGCCGCCCTCTGCTCGACCGCGACATGTTCACCGAGCCCGCCGCGACCCGCGGGATCGCCGAGGAGCTCGTGATCACCCCGGCCGCCGTCAAGCAGCACCTCGCCAACCTCTACGACAAGTTCGGCGTCCCGGCCGGCGACTCTCACCGCCGCGCCCGGCTCGCCAACGAGGCGCTGAGGCGCGGCGCCGTCTCCCTGACGCAGCTGCGCGCAAGCGAATCGGCCGACAGCTAGGAGCAGACCGGTCGGTAGTCCTGGCCCGGGACCAGCTCCTCCCACTCCGCTTCCGTCAGCTCCCGCCCAGCGACGCTGCACGCGTACTGCGACCACACGTCCGGGTTCACCTCCCAGCGCGCCGCCTCACCGTTGTCGTGCAACACGAAGAGCCGGCGGCCGTCAGAGGAGAAGCGGGCAGACACGGCGCTGAAGCGCCCGGGAAGGGTTCCGAGCGCACGACGCGAGTCCACATCCCAGAGGGTCACGCCGCCGTGATCGCTGGTCGTCGCGAGCATCCGTCCGTCAGGCGAGAACTCCGCGTTGAGCACGAAGCCCTCGGGGCCGGCCAGCGGAGCGCCGATCGGCTTACGGCTGGACACGTCCCACAGCTGCGTGTAGCCCGCATCGCTGCTGACGGCGAGCAAGCTGCCGTCGGGCGAGAACCGGACCCAGCGATCGATATCGCCTGTGGGGTTCCCGAGGTGGTCCACGACCTCCAGCGAATCAGCGTCGCGCAGCTCACTGTCGGCGTCCCTGAGCCCGATCGCCAGCAGCGCGCTGTCGGGGCTGAAGGACATGCTGATGGGGAACCCGGGCAGCTCCGTCCGCTCGACATCGCCGGTTTCCAGATCCAGTACCCGCAGGTTGCGGTCGAGATCCGCAACGCCGAGGCGGCCGCCGTCCGGTGAGAACGCCACCGCCTGAACGGGCGCGTCGAAGCCGGGCAGCGGCGGGCGCACCCGCCGGCCGCTCTCCGCGTCGCGCAGCTCCATGGTGCCACTCTCACCTGTGACGGCGATCGTCTCCCCGTCGGGGCTGAACTCGACCGCCCAAACAGGCTCACCCTCGAGCCCCGGCAGGTCGGGCAGGCGACGCAGCGTGCGGGTGTCGTGCAGGCGTATGCCGCCATCCGGGAGCCCGGCGGCGACCGTCTCGCCGGCCGGGCTGACCGCGAGCGGCGGTGGGTAATCGAGCAACAGCCCGGATCTTTGGAACGGCTCCGCGAACGGACGTGCGAGGCGACGACCGCCGGCGATATCCCAGACGACGATCCGGTCGTCCAGCCCACCGGTGTAGAGCGTGCGCCCGTCCTCGTCGAGCGTGAAAGTGGGAACGGGGCCGGTATGGCCCGCCAGGGTCTCCCGAACCCGCCCCGACTCGACGTCCCAGACCAGCACTTTGCCGTCGTCGCTGCGGGTCATCAGGGTCCGGCCGTCAGGCGTGAACACGAGTCCGTGAACCCGGTCCTCGTGCCGGCCCTTCAGCGTCCGCAGCTCGCCCGAGCGGAGATCGAGGATGGAGACGCCTCCGTTAGGGGCGCCGAGGGCGACACTGCGCCCGTCCGGCGAGAGCCCGCCGACGAAACCTCCGACCGGGATCCGGCGCAGCACCTGCAGCGTTGCCGCGTCGACCACGAGGGTGGAATCGGGCTGGATGAAGACCAGGCGGTCGCGCTGCGACGCTACCGTGGGAACTGCGCCCGCAAAGTGGCCGATGCGAACGGCGGGACCCAGGGGCTCGCCGGTGCGCGTGTCGTAGCGCCTCGGGTACGCCGGTCCCGGTTCGAACCCATTCGACTGGAGGATCACGACGAGGGTGCGCGAGTCGTCCGAAAAGCGGGCGTCGACGAATGTATCCATCTCCGGGTCGCCTGGATAGGCGCCCACCTCGATCTCGCGGACCGTTTCCCCGGTGGAGACATCGATGAGTTTCACGCTCTGGCGGCCGGCGACCGCGAGCAGCCTGCCGTCTGGCGAGAACTCGACCCCGCCACTGGCCTGCAGGGGCGGGCCGATGGGCTCACGCGTCCCGGTGTCGAAAAGGACGACCTTTCCGTTGAACCCTGCGGCCGCGAGGACCCCCTCGTCGGGGCTGAGTGCCAGCGCCGCGACTCCTAAGAAGTCTCTTTCGATCACCCCGATCGCGGCCGGGCGCCGTACCAAGGCCGAGAGCAGGTAGCCACGCGTGGCAACGGAGTCATCGAGCGTGCGCCCCGCCTGCGCGAGCAGGAGGCTGCGCTCCAAGCTTTCGTCGAGAAGCGCTTGGGCGCCGAGGCGCTGAGCGTCGGCGGTGCGGGCTGAGTCGCGCGCCTGGTCGCTTTGGCGCAGCGCGAGCACCCCGGCGATCACGGCGGCGATGAGTAGGACACCAACACCGCCGAGCAGGGTCCGCAACCGCCGGTTCGCCCGGAGCTGCGTGCGGCGCTCGCGCTCCGACTCCGCGACGCTCGCGTCCAGGAATGCGCGCTCGCCCGCATTCAGCGCGTCCGAGTGCGATTGCGCCCATTCCACCGCCGCGGCGAGCCTCGTGCCCCGATATAGATCGCCGGGTTCCCCGCCTCCCGCCTCCCAGCGGCGGACCGCGTCACCCAGCTCGCGGTGCAGGCGGATACCGGCGCGGTCCTCCTCCAGCCAGGTGCGCAGCATCGGCCACTCACGGATCAGGACCTCGTGGGCGACCTCCGCCGTTCCCTCGCCGAGCGTCACGAGCCTCGCCTCCGCCAGCCGGTCGAGCAACGCCTGGACCTCCGCCGGGGCGGCCCCCTCGGGAACCAGCTCGTCGACCGCGACGCGGCGCCGCGTGTCCTCGATCCCCTCGCCCAGCTCCGTCAGGCGCAGGAAGAGGTTGCGCATGAGCGCCTGGCGATCGGGCGGCACCGCCTCCACGACCGAGTCGGCGGTCCGCGCGAGCGCCGACGCGACGCCGCCGCTGGCGCGGTATCCCTCGACCGTGAGGGTCCGTCCGTCGCGCTGTTCCCAGGTCACGCGCAGCGCATGGGAGAGCAGCGGCAGGGCGCCAGGCTCGCGCGCGACGTCGCGCAGGATCAGCTCGACGAGCCCCGGCTCGAGTCGAAGGCCGGCCACCCGTGCGGGTTCGGTGATCGCGCGCTTGAGCTCGTCGTGGCTCATCGTCCCGAGCAGGACCTGGTTGTCTGCGACCGCTCGCGCGAGCTCCGGGTGGTCCCCCAAGCTTCCGTACAGGTCGGCGCGGACGCCGATCGCGACCGGAGACGAGAGTGCGAGCAGGCCGTCGATGAAGGCGTCGCGGCGCGCCGGGTCCTCACAGAGTGTGTAGAGCTCCTCGAACTGATCGACGATGACCAGCTCGCGCGGGTCGTCGGCCACCTCGAGCCCCGCCTCGGCGTCGGGCGTCAGGATCCGGGCCCGTTCAACGCCACCGATCTCGCCCGCCAGCACGGCGCCGACCACGCCGGCGCGCAGCACCGAGGACTTGCCGCTCCCCGAGGCGCCGGTCACGGCCAGCAGCCGGCCGGGCGCCAGCCGCGCGAGGGTCTCCCCGACGACATCTTCGCGTCCGAAGAAGAACCGTCGGTCGTCGGGCTCGAACGCCAGCAGCCCCCGATAGGGAGACTCCCCGGCGGGCAGGGGGGCGCTGATCCCGGGCCCCTTGAGGGCGTGGATCAGCTCCGGTGCGCGGAGTCCGCGCAGCCGGTGCGGACCGAGGTCGACGAGCTCGCAGCCGGCCGGGAGGTGTTTCGCCACGAGCGCGGCCGTCGCCGCCGAGACGAATACCTGGCCGCCGTCCGCCTGCCCGCGCAGCCGGGCGGCTAGGTTGAGGGTCGGACCGAAGTAGTCAGCTCCGCGTCGCTCGGCCTCGCCCGTGTGCAGCCCGAAGCGGACCGCGAGACGCATCCCGCCGGGCCAGTCCTCCTGTTGCAGGACATGGGTCGCGGCTACAGCGGCGGCGAGAGCATGACGCGCCGACTCGAACACCGAAACAGTGGAGTCGCCCTCGCCCATGGACTTGAGGAACCGACCGCCGCGCGCCTCGACCTGCGCGGCGATGATCTCGTCGTGGCGGACGAGCGCCTCGGCCATCGCTGCGGGATCGCTCTCCCAAAGCGCCGTCGAGCCCTCGATGTCAGAGAGGCAGAAGGTCATCACGCCGGTGGGCAAGGCGGCGCCCCAGCCCGTGCGCAGGCTCTCGACGAGCTCGCCGGGCGTGGCGGGACGGCGGGACGGGTCCGTAGCCAGGCCGAGCCGCAGCGCGGCCTCGAGCTGCTCGGCCTGGGCGGGGTCGATGCCCTCCCACGCCGGCAGCACGCCCGAGGGCGCTGAGCCGCTCAGCAGCGCGAACGCAGTCGCCGCGAGTGAATACACGTCGCTGGCACGCGACGGCGCTCCGGCCGCAGCGAGCTCGGGGGCGCGAAAGCCCGGCGTGCCCGCGCGCCGGCCCGGTGCTGCCGGAGCCGAGGAGAGACCAAAGTCGACGAGCTTCACGCGCCCTCCCTTGGTCAGGATCAGGTTCGCCGGCTTGACGTCGCCGTGAAGCACGGGTGGGTCCTGGGAGTGGAGGTGCGTCAGCGCCTCGGCCGCCTGTGCGAGGTAGGCGAGCACGCTCGAGGGCGCCAGTCCCGGCCGCCCCCGCTCGGTGAGAAGCCGCGCCAGGTCGGTGCCCTCGACCCAGTCCATCGCGACTATGTACGAGTCGTCGTCGAAGAAGTCCTCGCGAACCAGCGGCAGCGCCGGATGCGGGGGCACCGCGAGCAGCACGCGCGCCTCGTTGAGGAGCTCATCGCGCGTGCCTTCGTCATGCACCTCGCGGATCTTCAGCGCGATCAACCGCTGGTGCTGGCGGTCCAGGGCCTTGACCACGCGCCCCTCAGCGCCGGCGCCGAGCGTCCCAAGCACCTCGTATCGGTCCTTGATGAGCGGTCGCTCTGACGTCAAGACCTTGTCCTGCGGATAAGCCACGCGGACATCATCCGTGGTGGCGCCCTGTCATGCAACGGCCTATTGGTGGGTGCCGCCCACGCCATCGGCAAGCCGCGCCTTACCTCGGGGGAAGGTGAGTTGCCTGCGGGCAAGCTTCGCCTTCCCCCTCGTCTGGTCGATTCGCCACCGCTCGCCCATGGCGCGGGCGCTCGTTAGCGCGGATGCTTGGGACATGAGCGATCAACGGACGCATCCCTGTGAGCCCGTCAATCAATCAGCACACCCAAAGGGGGATCAAATGACCCAGTCCAACCAGCAGCGGGCAGGGCGCACCGCGCTCGCCCTGTTCCTGGCCACGCTCGCTCTCGCGCTCGGCGCCTGCGGCGACAGTGGCGACGATGGGGGCGGCGAAGCGACGCCGGCTGCCCAGGACACCCAAAGCACCGAGGACCCTCAAGCCGCCGAGGATCTCACCCCATTCCTCATGCGCAACGGCGAGGAGCCCGGATTCGAACTGATCGGAAGCCCGGAGACCTTCACCGGCGTCGAGGCCTTCGTGGACGAGCTCGACCTGACGGAGGCCGACGCGGAGCGACTGGCCGACGAGGGATTCATCTCGTTCACGGTCCAGAGGATCAGCGGCCCACGGACCGCCGGGGTGACGAACGTCCAACTCAACGAGACCGCGGAGGGCGCGAAGCACAGCATGGAGCATGAGTTGAGGCTGCCCGTGATCGAGGCGTTCGGCCCCGTTGAGGGTTTCGAGCGCTTCACGGTGCCGGGCATTCCTGGGGCGCGGGGCTGGACGGCGTCAAAGCCGCACGTCGCCAACGTCCACTGGGTTCAGGGTCGTTGCTTTTTCGTCCTGGGGAACCAGGGGCCCGGCGAGCTGACCGGCCCGCTCTCGACCGGCGCGCGGGCGATCTACGAGCGCACGAACGGACAGTGCCCGTGATTGCCGAGAACTCGCGCTCGCGAAGGTTCGACGCGACGCTTGAGCTTGCGACCTGGAGCGTGGCGGGCGGTCTCGGCCAAGACCCCGAGGTCCGCTACTAACGGGTACGGTCGCTCACATGGCTTGTCCTATCTGAGCAGCCAGCCGGGCGACGCCGACGCCGATGAGTCTGATCCCATTTGCCGGTCTCAACGGCTGGACCAACCAACTACCAACCCAGCAACCGAGGAGTGTTCTGATGGCCCGCTACGTCGATGGATTCGTCTTCGCAGTCCCCAAGAACAAGGTCGAGGAGTACCGCAAGGTCGCCCGCAAGGCGGGAAAGGTCTGGAAGGAGCACGGCGCACTCGAGTACATCGAGTGCATCGGCGATGATGTCCCCAAGGGCAAGGTCACCGATTTCCCGATGAGCGTCAAGGCGAAGCGCAGCGAGGTCGTCGGCTTCTCCTGGATCGTCTACAAGTCGCGCAAGCACCGCGACGCCGTCAACAAGAAGGTGATGTCCGACCCGCGGTTCGCCGACTACGACTCCAAGGACATGCCGGCCGACATGTCGCGGATGATCTATGGGGGCTTCAAGGCAATCGTCGAGCTTTGAGGCTCCGTTCGCAGGAGGGTCACCGGAGCAGTGATGGCAGCGAAAGGGATCCACCACGTCGACCTCGCGGTCGCCGACGTCGACGTTTCCCTCGCCTTCTATCTCGATCTCCTCGGGCCGCTGGGGTGGGCCGAGGAGGTCCGGTATCCGACCTACCGAGGAACTGAGGAGGTCGTCTACCTGAAGGAGCCCACGACGGGAGCGATGTTTGGGCTCCGACCCGCTGATGGAGGTGCTCACCGGTACTACGAAGTCGGAATCGAGCACCTCGCCTTCGAGGTCGAGAGCCGAGATGAGGTCGATGCAGCACACGAGCGGTGCGTGGCGCGCGACGCAACCATTCACTTCCCTCCCGAGGAGGACCGCGATGTGGACGGCTACTACGCCGTCTTCGTCTTCGATCCGGACGGAATTCGGATCGAGGTCTTCAGCTGGCCCCGGATCGGCACGTAGTCGAGACCAAGGCCCATGACCGCCATCGTTCTCTGGCACATCGAGGTCTCGCACTACAACGAGAAGGCGCGCTGGGCGCTCGACTACAAGGGCCTCGAGTACGAGCTGCGGACTCCGATGCCAGGGCTGCACCGGTTCACGGCGATGGCGCTCACTCGCGCCGGGCACGACCGGCTGCCGGTTCTCGGCCTCGACGGGCGCCGGATCGGGGACTCGACGGCGATCATCGCGGCGCTCGAGGAGAGCCATCCCGAGCCGGCGCTCTACCCGGACGACCCGGCCGAGCGGGAGCATGCGCTGGCGCCGGAGGACTACTTCGACGAGGAGCTGGCGCCGCGGATCGAGCCGCTCGACGGCTCCCCCGCTTTCGACGCCCAGAGGACGACGACCGTCTCGCGTGTCCAGATCCCGCGCCAGGGCGACCGCTACCCGGTCTGGTACGACCTCAGGACCCCGGCCTTTGGGCCTACGCGACGATCGCCGACGACAACGGCCGCGCGACGATGAGGCAGCTCTTCGGCGAGGTCGCGGAGACGTTCGTCGGGATGACCGCGCCCGCGCCACCGGGGGCTGTGTCAGCCGGCGGGCAGGACACGGTGGCGATGCTGCAGCAGCTCGCCGACCTGCATTCGCAGGGCATCCTCACCGACGAGGAGTTCGCCGCGCAGAAGGCTAAGCTGCTCGGATGAAGCGGCTTTCCTGGGGAATCGTCGCCCTCGTCCTCCTCGCGCCTGCCGGCTGCGGCGATGGCGACAGCGGGGACGGGACCGAGGTCGTCGAGGTACCCGCGGGATCGTTTGACGGTGCCGCAATCGAGGAGAGCGACGTCAACCTGGCGCTCGAGGGCGCGCTCGACGAGGAGGCGAGCGCGGCCGGCTACGACACCTACAGCGAAGCGGTCGGCGACCCCGAGGCGATCACCCCCGACCTCACGACCGACTGCCCGGACGAGGTCGCGAGCGAACTCGACTGCACGGTCAGCGGCGACGCGACGGGCACGGTCACGGTCAGCGTCGACGAGGACGACCCCGAGGACCTCACCGTCGAAGGTTCGCTCGAGGCGCCCTTCGGGACCGTGGACGTGTACGAGGGCGGGGTCCCGATCGACGGCTGACGGTGGCGCAGCGCTAGCCGCCTATGGCCGCAGCCGGACCGGCAGCGTCTTCAGCTGGTTGATGAACGGCGAGTCGGCGTACTGCGGCGTGCCCGCGAGCTCGATTTCGGGGTAAAGGGAGAGCGTCTGCTCGAGCATCAGCCGCAGCTCGAGACGCGCCAGCGCGGTGCCGAGGCAGAAGTGCCTCCCGCCGGCGCCGAATGCCTGGTGCTCGGGGTTGCGGGTGACGTCGAAGCGATCGGGGTCCTCGTAGCGCGTCTCGTCGCGGTTCGACGACACGTACCACATCACCACCTTCTCGCCCTCGCGGATCGTCTGCCCGCCCAGCTCGACGTCGCGGGTGGCGGTGCGGCGGAAGTGGGCGAAGGCGGGAAACATCCTCAGCGCCTCCTCGACCGCGCTCGGGATCAGCGACGGGTCTTCCAGTAGTAGGGCCCGCTGATCGGGGTTCTCCATCAGCGCCCGCATCGCACTGCTGTAGGTCGCCTTCGTGCTGTCGTTGCCCGCGGCGACGAGGAGGAAGAACCCCATCACGATCTCGTGCTCGGCGAGGCTCTCGCCCTCGATCTCGGCGTGGACCAGCACGCTGGTGAGATCGTCGGTGGGCCGCTCGCGCCGCTCGGCGATCATCCGTCCGCAGCGCTCGAAGATCTCCGGCACGTCCCGCTTCATCACGTCTTCGACGCCAGCCGGGTTCAGGTCGGGGTCGCCGGCGCCGAGCGTCGTGTTCATCAGCCGCGCCCACACGGCGTCGTCCTCGGGCGGAATCCCCATGAAGCTGCCGATCACGCGGGAGACGATCGGCTGGGCGACATCGGTGACCAGATCGCAGGCGTCGCGCTCGCCCACGCCCTCGAGGACCCCGACCGTGATCTCGCGGATCTCATCCTCGTGGTCGGCGATCCGCTTCGGGGTGAAGCCGCGCTGGAACAGCGCCTTCAGGCGATCGTGCTTAGGCGGGTCCATGCCGATGAACATCGCCTGGATCAGCTCCAGCGGCATGATCGCGTTGGTGAGCGCGGTGACGCCCCCACGCTCGGAGGAGTACGTCTTCCAGTCGCGGGTGACCTCGTGGACGTCGTCGGCGATGGTGACCGACCAGAAGCCGGCCTCCTCGGGATAGTCGGCGATCCGCTCGGTCCAGTGAACCGGGCACTCCGATGCAGCTGCTTGAACAGCTCGTAGGGCGGCCCGTCCGCGAACACCCCGTGCTCGCCGAGGCGGAAGCTGTCGATGGAGGTCTGGGTCTGCTCGGGTGGCAAGGGCGGCGGTCCGTTGGACAAGCGGTTAAAGCCGATCCTACCGCGGCGCGAACGACACGACCCGTTCCCTCATCGCCGCTCGGCGAAGAACGACTGCAGCAGCGCCGAGGACTCCTCGGCGAGAAGGCCGCCGACGACCTGGGGGCGGTGGTTGAGCCTCACCTCGGTGAGCACGTCCATGACGCTGCCGGCGGCCCCGGCCTTGGGGTCAGCGGCTCCGTAGACCACCCTTGGAACCCGCGCGAGGACGATCGCTCCCGCGCACATCGCGCACGGCTCGAGGGTGACGTAGAGGACGGAGTCGGGCAGCCGCCAGCCTCCCAGCTTGCGCGCCGCGTCGCGCAGGACGAGCGTCTCGGCGTGGGCGGTCGGGTCGGCTCGCAGCTCGCGCTCGTTGCCCGCCGCGGCCAGCACCTCTCCCTCACGCACGAGCACGGCGCCGATCGGCACGTCGTCGTGCTCGATCGCACGCTCGGCCTCTCTCAGCGCCAGGCGCATGAAGTGCTCGTCGCGACCGAAGAAGCGCTCTGCCATGCCGAAAGTATGCGTGAGCGCCCACCGTGATCGGGGAGGGTCGCGGAAACTTGCAAGCCCGCCGGGTGTTTGACTCTCCGGCATGGACCCGAGGGCATCCACGCGTCGGCCGGGGACCGCGATCCGCTCCGCGCTCGCGTGCGTCGCGTTGCTCGCCTCCGCCGCATTGGCCACCCCGGCGCTCGGCGCGGGTGAGGACGAGGGCGCCCCGGTGACGCCCACGGACGACGCAACCGAGCTGGGCGGGGAGGAATACGTACCCGGCGAGCTGCTCGTCCGCGTCCGCGGCGAAGAGGAGGCGACCGTCGAGATCCCCCCGGGCACCGACCCGGCGCAGGTCGCGCAGCGGATCGAGCGCGACGACGACGTCGCCTACGCCGCGCCCAACTACGTCGCGCACGTCACCGGGAGGATGATCCCCAACGACCCCGGGAGTACGGGCGGGGCGGGAGGATGGACCGCAAGCCAGTGGAACTTCCTCGGTGGGGAGGGAGGGATCGGCGCGCCGCTTGCCTGGGATGCGCTGCGGGACGCGGGAATGCCCGGCGGCGCACCCCCGGGACGAGCTCCCGCGCCGATCGTCGCCGTACTCGACACCGGGATCGCCTACACCAGCGCCGACCCGTTCGATCGCAGCCCCGACTTCCGCCCGCTTCAGTTCGAGCCCGGGCGCGACTTCGTCGACGGCGACTCAGTGCCCGCCGACGAGAACGGGCACGGCACCCACATCGCCGGAACGATCGCCGCGCAGGTCGATGACTCCGCTGGGTTCACGGGGCTCGCGTACGGCACCCGATTGCTGCCGGTCCGCGTGCTGGACGAGTCAGGCGCCGGCAGCGCCGACGACATTCGAGCCGCGATCCTGTGGGCGGTCGATGCCGGAGCAGACCTGATCAACCTCAGCCTGGAATTCGACCAAGGGGTGGCCGACTGCGACCAGATCCCGGGGATCTGCAACGCGATCAAGCAGGCGCGGGAGCGCCGCGTCGCGGTGATCGCAGCGGCGGGCAACGGCGGCGTGGACGGGATCGGGGACGCCCAGGTCGCGCTTCCGGCCAGAGCCGCGTTTGCGATCGGCGGAACCACCGTGCGCTCCTGCCTCGCCCGCTACTCCAACTTCGGCGAGGGACTCGACATGGTCGCACCCGGCGGTGGTCGCGACGCGCTGATTGCCGCCGAACCCTGCATGCCCGTCGCCACGGACAACCCCGACATCGTCCAGCTCTCGCTTCTCTCCGGCGGCGGGTTCACGAACTTCGGGCCTGTGAGCGAGCACGGAACCTCGATGGCGGCGGCACACGTCACCGGTGTGGCGGCGCTGGTGCTGGCGACCCGACAGCTAAACCGGCACGGGAAACCACCGACCGTCGGCCGCCTGGAGGAGCACCTCCAGGAAACCGCCCGCCCGCTGGGCGATGAGCTCCACTACGGCGCCGGGCTGCTGAGCGCCAGGCGAGCCGTGAAACCGCGACGGAAGTAGCGCGCCCTGCGCAGGGCTGTCGTCTGTCTCTCGCCACCGCTACCTGGATCCCGTGAGCGCCGACTCCGTCGAGCTCGGCTGCCACGTTCAGCTCTCGCCAGAGGGCGTCCACCTCCCAGCCGGCGATGCGGACGTTCACCTCTGGGATCGGGATGTGGTAGCGCTCGCACAGAAACAGGAAGTCGTCCTCGAGCTTGCTGCGCGTGCGGGCCAGTTGTGGCAGGTGGCGAGAGAGCGCCGCCTTGAGGGCGGCGCTTCCTCTCTGGCCTCGAGCAGGGCGGTGGAATTGAGTTACGGGGAGCCCTCGACGCCAGACGCGCTCGAGACTCCTGGATGGTGGACGGCGATCCCCGGCACCGACGAGCGGTGGCCGGGGGCGCTCACGTGAATGAGCGGCGGGTCATGACGCAGCAGGCCCGACCAACGAAGCGAGCTGGTGTGGCTGAGAGCCGCGCCGGGACCGGCGTAGAGCAGCGCTGCCGCCAGGGGCGCCTCGGGAGCAGCCGAGCGGTGGCCCAGGGCGTAGACGCCGGGATGAACGAGAACCAGCCAGCCCTTTGCGAGCAGCCGATCGACCTGCGATCGGCTGACGCCCAGGCGCAACAACTGCGCCCGGCTTACGTGCCCCCACTGGCGCTCGGCGAGCCTGGTGATGCGTTCTGTCGGGAATCGCACTCGCTATTCGGGGTCGATTCCAGGCAGTTCGGGCACGGAACGATCGTGCCCGACCGCGAGTGACGGGTCAACGCCTGCGTGTGCAGATTCAGTGCCTGAAGGGAAACTTCTACGTCGTTCTGACGATGTAGACGCCGCAGGGGGCGTGGTGGGAGACCTTGTTCGGGACGCTGCCCAGCAGGAAGCGCTTTGCACCGGTCATCCCCTTGTTTCCGACCACGATCAGGTCGGCGCCGACCTCCTCGGCGACGTCGAGCAGGGCGTCGGCCGGGTCGCCCTCGCGAGGATGCGGGGTCACCTCGACGCCGGCATCCGCCGCCGGGGCGATCGCCGCGTCCAAGACCACGTTCACGTCCTCGCGGGGACCGACGGCAAAGGCGACGTCGCCAGGCACGTCCCCGGCCTCCTCGCGAAGCCGCTCCTGGGAAACGGGTGCATACGCGCTGACGATGTCCAGCTTCGCGCCGGTGGCCCGTGCGAGCTCGGTCGCATGGCGAACCGCCTCCGTCGCCGTCTCCGAACCGTCAGTGCCAACCACGATGCGACCGAACATCACTCCTCCTCGCGTTGCCTCGTCTCAAGGGCGGGGCCATACTAACCGGCCACACTCGTCAGTTCGCCGACAGCTTTACCGCCGCAATCACGATCGACGCGATCAGGCACGCCACCAGGATCACCATCGCGACTCGCCAGCTCGTCGGCACGCTGAGAACCTATCCGCAATCAGTCGACTAGAGTGGCGCGCCGATGTCCGAGGCGACACTGCACACGAACGCCGGAGCGGTCACCGTCGAGCTCTTCGACGACGACGCCCCGAAGACGGTCGAGAACTTCCGCAAGCTCGCCGGCGACGGCTTCTACGACGGGCTCAGCTTCCACCGCGTGATCAGCGACTTCATGATCCAGGGAGGCTGTCCCGAGGGAACCGGGCGCGGCGGCCCCGGGTACACCTTCGAGGACGAGTTCAACCAGAACAAGGTCGTCCGCGGCGCCCTGGCGATGGCCAATTCGGGGCCGAACACCAACGGTTCCCAGTTCTTCGTCGTCACGGCCGAGCAGGCGCCGTGGCTGGACGGAAAGCACACGGTGTTCGGGCGCGTCAGCGACGGAATGGATGTCATCGACGCGATCGAGGGCACTGAGACGGATGCCCAGGACCGCCCGATCGAGCCGCGGCTGATCGAGCGCATCGAGTTCGGCTGATCCGGGCACCGGGCCTGTCCGCGCCGCTTCGCGGGTAGGATCGTCGGCGGGGTAAGTCGGAGCCCATCGCTCGGGGAGCACCAACGATGTCAAGCGAAACGATCGCCGACCTGACCGTGCCGCTGTTCACAGGGGTGATCGGATACATCATCAACTGGACGGGGGTGTGGATGCTCTTTCACCCGATCCGGTTCAGAGGCTTCAGGATGCCCGGGCTCTCGGCGCTGTCGAGGCTGCTGCCCCGCAAGTTGCAGGAGATTCCCGGAATCGTCCACGGCGGGGTCGGCTGGCAGGGGATCGTTCCGAATCGGGCGGCGAAGATGGGCTCGATCGCGGTCGACAAGGGGATCGCGAAGATCGGCAGCCCGGCCGAGTTCTACCAGCAGCTCGAGCCCGACAAGATCGCCGAGCACATCGTCGAGGTCGCCAGCAAGGACATCCGCGACGTGGTCGAGCGAATCATGGAGCGCGAGCACGCGCAGCTGTGGCATGACCTGCCTCCGCGGGTACGCGAGACCGTTCACCAGCGCGTGCAGGAGCAACTTCCCGAGATCGTTGGCCAGCTCCAAGATGAGATCGTCGGCAACCTCGATCAGCTGCTCGACATCAAGCTGATGGTGATCCGGCGGATGGAGGAGGAGCCCGAGCTCGCCAACCGCGTCTTCCAGGAGACGGCGAAGAACGAGCTCCGCCACATGATCAACTTCGGGTTCATCTTCGGGTTCCTGCTCGGGATCCCGGTGATCTTCATCGCCCACGCGCTTCCCTACTGGTACGTGCTGCCGATCTGCGGCGTGTTCGTGGGCTGGGCCACGAACCTGCTCGGCATGCAGCTTCTCTTCGAGCCCGTCGAGGAGCGCAGATTCGGTCCCTTCAAGATGCACGGCCTGTTCATGCGCCGCCAGAACGAGATCTCGGACACCTACTCAGGGATCATTGCCGAGGACATCGTCACCCTCTCCAACATGGGGGACGAGCTGTTGCAGGGGCCGCGCTCCGACCGCACCCGGCAGATGCTGGAAACGGCGATGCGACCGGCGGTCGATAACGCCAGCGGCGTCGCCCGGATGCCGCTTCGGGTCGCAATGGGCACCCGCCAGTACGACGCGATCCGGGATTCGGTCGCCACCGAGACGGTGGAATACACCGTCACCCCGATGCGCGACCCCGATTTCAACCGCCGCCAGAGCGCGAAGGTGCGGACACTGATCGCCGCCCGGATGCGCGAGTTGCCGTCCCCCGACTTCGTCGAGATGATGCGTTCCGCCATCAAGGAGGACGAGTGGATGCTTTACGCACACGGAGCGGTGCTCGGCTTCGGCGCCGGACTCGTCCACCTGGCGATCTTCGGAGTCTGAATCGTGAGTGACCCCACAACCCCCACATCCGATCAGGACTCGGCCGACGCCTCGGAGTCGCAGGGAGCGAGCTTGATCGACGCCGCCCCGGGCCTCGCCCGGGTCGCGGCCACTGCCTGGTGGCACACCGCGACCTGGACGGTCGGCGCCACGGCGAAGGCGTATGGCGGCGTGATTCGGGCCGCGGTGAACTCGAGCACGCCCGGCGAGTTCTTCGAGCAGACCGGCGGTGAGGTGCGCGACTACGCGAGGGAGCTGCTCGGCATCGTCGACTCCGACGGGAGGTTGCGCGACGCCGTCTCGGGACTCTCAGGCACCGGCGGCGAGACCGGGGGCGATGACAGCAACCTGCTGCTCCAGCGCGGCACGCAGCTGCTGCGCGAGTCCGCCGACGTTCGCTTCGACGAGAACCTGCACCCCGCGTACGCGCGGATCCTCGAGGAGATCACCCCCGACGAGGCCAGGATCCTGCGGCTGCTGGCGCTCGACGGAGCACAGCCGGCCGTCGACATCCGCGCCGGGATCCCGATGGTCTCCGACCTCGTCACGAGCGGGCTTTCGATGATCGACCGCGAGGCCGGCCTTCGCCATCCCGAGCGCCTCCGCGCCTATCTCACGAACCTCAACCGCCTCGGCCTCGTGTGGTTCTCGCGAGAGCGGCTGCGCGATCCACACGTCTACCAGGTGCTGGAGGCACAGCCCGACGTGCTCGGAGGGCTGAAGAAGGGCGGCCGCACCGCCCGCACCATCCGCCGCAGCATCCTCCTGACCCAGTTCGGCCAGGACTTCTGCGACACCTGCCTGCCGCTGAACGTGACCGCGGAGATGGAAACGGTGGGAGACGACCAGCTCAGCGCGTCGTGAAGCGCAGGCCCGCGCGCTCGAAGCGCTCGGCCGATCCCGTCCCGATCGCGGTAGACGGTGTCAGGCAGCCGGCACCGTCGGGCGTGGCGCCCTCCTCGGCGAGCAGCACGCCGGCCTCGCCCATCATCCGCGCCGTCGCCAGGTAGCCAGGGTGGCCTTCGGCCTCTGCGATCACGGTCACCGTGTGACCACCCGTGGTGCGCGCATCGGCCGTCAGCGTCCACCGCCATAGCGCGAGCCGCTCGGCATCGGGTCCGAACCCCGAACCGGGCAGCGCGCGGCGCAATCCGCTCGACACGCGCGCCCGCACGCCGGGACTTGCTTTGGCGATCGCGCCCACGGCCGCCTGGACGCCCGCGATCGCGCCGGCGGCGACGTACCGGAGCGGCAATGTCGCGGGCGGCCCGGCGATCGTCACCCCCTCCCGGTAGCGAAGCGGCGGCGCCCCGGAGAGCAGGCGGGAACGCTGGATAACGGCGGGGTTGATGAACGCAGCGGGCGCCATCGGCGCAATCACGGCGCCGTCGGGCGCGCGCCGAGGCGCCAGCGTGATCGGGCTGATGGTCCGGATGCGCGCCGCGACCGTCTCGTCATCCACCAGCGCCGCCGGATCAGTGACGCGGTTCGCGTCGGGGTCGCCGGCCGCTTCGGCGAGGCTCTGGAGGGTGCCGCCCGAGATCATGTCGTTGGCACGGGGCATGCCGGGCGGCCCCGCGATCGCCACCCGAATGTCCGCCTCGGCGAGATCCTCCCCGTGACGCTCTTGTGCAGCGGCCGCGGCAAGCGCGACTGCGAGGTCGGGAGGCAACGCCTCGAACCCGCAAACCTGGATCACCTTGACTCCCGCTGCGCTCGCGCGGTCGTGGAACTCGTCAACCATCCGCCGAACGAACGGGATCTCACCCGTGAGGTCGGCGTAGTGGGCGCCGCCGTCGACGCACGCCTCGATCACCGGCCGGCCGTGAAGTGTGTAAGGCCCGACCAGGTTGAGCACCACGCGCGTGCGCTCGGCCATCGCGACGAGCGAACTGGGATCTCCGACATCGGCGCCGATCGCCACCTGCGCCTCCACCCCGTCCTCTGCCAGCACCCTCGCCAGCTTTCCCGCGTCGCGCGCGGCGGCCCCCCACCGCAGATCCGTCCCGTCCGCCTGCTCGGCCAGATAGGCGGCAACGCGGCGACCGGTCACCCCGGTGGCCCCGAAGACGACGACGTCGAGCTCCCTTTCGGCCATCAGCCGGCGCGACTCTACATGCGGTTGACATATTCCGATATAGGTATATAATGTCCGGAACATGGCACGAGCAGCGACTACGGCGGATGCGTTCAACGCGGTGGCGGAGCCCCGGCGGCGGCAGATCCTCGACGTGCTCGCGAGTGGCGAGCGCCCCGTCAACGACCTCGTCGAGCAGCTCGGGCTGTCCCAGCCGCAGGTGTCCAAGCACCTGCGGGTCCTACGAGAAGTGGGAGCCGTTGACGTGCGAGAAGACGGAAGGCGGCGGCTCTATCGGCTGAACGGCCACGCGCTCAAGCCCATCCATGACTGGGTGAAGGCCTACGAGCGCTCGTGGTCGGAGCGGTTCGAGGAGCTGGATGTCGTGTTGGAGGAACTCAAACAAAAGGAGGAAGGACGTGGACGCAGTGACGAGTAAAGGAACGGCGGAGGTGACGCTCCCCACTGATGATCAGATCCTGATCAGGCGGGAGTTCGACGCCCCCAAGCACCTGGTGTACGAGGCGTTCACCACGCCGGAGCTGGTGAAGCGTTGGTGGAGCGGCCAACGCGGCGAGATGACCATCGCCGAGATCGACCTCCGGGTCGGCGGCAAGTGGCGGTACGTGATGATCGCCAGTGAGGGATTCGAGGTCGCGTTCCACGGCGAGTACCGCGAGATCGTCCCGAACGAGCGGATCGTCTCGACCGAGGTCTTCGAGGGCCTCGCGGACATGATGCCGGGCATGGACCCGGAAGCCGAGGCGACGGTGAACACCATGACGCTGACCGAGGTCGACGGGCGCACGACGGTCGAGATCCTCGTGCAGCACCGCAACACGGAAGGCCGCGACGCGCACATCAACTCCGGGATGGAGGACGGCCTCCAGGAGGCGATGGACCTGCTCGAGGAGGTTGCGGTCTCGCTCCGCTGAGCGTTTCGGGCGAGTGCCCCGGTGACTGCCTAGTCGTCCGGCGTTGTCACCGGGGCGCGCCCCGAGCCGAGGCCGAACTCCGACCAGTCGGGAGCGATCACGCACGGGGCGAACACGGAGTTCGCCGGCTGGCCGTTGTTGACGTCGGCCGGCGCCGACCCGTAACCGACCTCGCCCTCGTCGGGGTCGGCACTGGTCGGGGTGTAGTCGGTGTTGCGGCAGTCGAGGCTGGCGGCGATGCCGCGGCTCGCGGTAGTGGAGTTCGTCAGGGAGAGCGGCTGCATGTAGCCGTTCCCGCGGTTGGTCGCCAACCGCTGCGGGTATAGCGCCAGCGCCTCCGGGCTGATGTAGGAGAACTGGCGGACGATGTGACGAGGTGCCGGCTGGCCGGGCTGGATCGGGAGCGTGTCGGCGATCCCCGACGGTGGCCCGGCGAGGAAATCGGTGACCGAGTGCCGGTAGAGGCTGAGCGTCCGCACGACCGGGTTCAGGTTGGCGAGGAAGGGGTCGAGAGATTGCAGTGCCGGCGCCAGCTCATCGAGCGTGGCGGTGAGGGCGGGCAGCCCCGGATCGGCGGCGTCATAGAGCGGGTCCAGATCGACGAACAGGTCCCGCAGCGAGGGCGACAGCTTCGACACCGAGCGCAGGGTGGGCGCGACATCGACGCTGGCGGGCAGCAGCGCATCGACCAGCGGCTCGGCTCCGGACCGGAAGCCTTCGAGGCGCTCGAGCGTGGCCCTGGCCTCGCGCTCGAAGGTCGGCAGGATCGTGAACGCCTCGCCGAGCGCCACGTCCTCGGAGGCGACCGCCTCGAAGGCCGACTCGGAGTCCGCGATCAGCGTCCCCAGGTCCCGCTCGTGGTCGCTGAGGGCCGCGAACACCTGGCCGGTGTCCCGCACCAGCCCCCTCACGTACGGCCGCTCGGCATCGAGCACCTCGAGCAGCTCGGTCGAGTCGAACACGAACGGGTCGAGATTGCCGAGCGCGTCGTTCATGTCCAATCCGCGCTGGTCCACGGCCAACGCCGCGTTTTTTTGCCAGGCCTGGAACGAGCGCCGGGTCTCCTCGTCGAGGGCGTTGAAGATCTCGTCGATCTGGGTTGCCTCCTCCACCTGGGTGTCGGCGAGATGCCCGCCGTCAGGGACCGACGGGGGCGCCGCCTCGGCATCGGAGACGCTGGCCGCGACGCCGAGGCTGACCGGCGCCTGCGGCTCGCCCGGCTCTGAGCCGGAGGTCAGCTCCACGTAGGTCTCGCCTAGCAGTGTCTTCTGGCGCAGGATTGCGCGCGCGTCCGCTGAGATGGGCGCGAACTCGGGCTCGATCTCGATCTCGGCGCGGGTTGCCTCCGGCCCAGTCTCGGTTTCGCTGCGCGGGGCCAGCTCAAGGCTCTTCACCGACCCCACGGTGACGCCGCCGATCCGCACGTCGGCCTCGACTGGGAGCGTCACAGCCTCGGAGAAGTCCGCGCTGATCCGGTAGCTCTGCGCGCTCAGCGGCACCGGACCGCCGAAGGAGAGCCACAGGAACAGCAGGATGCAGAAGCACGAGAGCGCGAAGCCGACCGCGATCAGGATGCGAGTAACGGAGGGAGCCTGCTTCTCCATCAGCGCTTTCTCCTGCCAAAGCTCATGCGCACGGCGCTCCCGCGGCGAAGAGGAGGTCGAGATCGTGCACCAGCGGCCCCAGCGGCGTGGTCGTGATCATGTTGGCCAGGTGGGTGCAGCTCCCGGTGAGGTAGAAGCGGCGGTACAGCCCGTTCCCGTCGGCTGCCTCGAAGACGCTGGTTCCGTTGTGCGTCACCCAGGCCGCCCAGTACAGGTAGCCCTCGTCGCGACCGTCCACCCCGGGCTCCTCCCGCCCGCGCGGGTTGTAGGCGGTCATGTTCGCCAGCCTGTTCACCTGCTCGCCGATCACCGTCAGATCCGGGGCGGCCCGTGAGTAGCTGCGCGCGGCGCCGGCGAGATCGGGGACCAGCGGCCGGGCAGCCCTGACGAAGGGGCGGATCTGGTCGCTGAGCACCGGCGTCGTCGAAGTGGCGAGGGACTCCAGCGACCGCGACATCGAGGGAAGCTCGGCAGCGAACGGGCGTAGATGGTTTGCGGTCGGGCCGAGGACGTCGGCGAGGCTGCCGACGTCGGCCAGCGTCTCCTGCGCCACCTCGAGCGTTTCGGGCAGGGACTGGAGCGAACGGCTGAGATCCGGCTCGCGGGAAGCAACCGCCTCCAGCGCCCCGTTTGCGGCCGCAATCAGCCGCGCGAGGTCGTCCTCGGCGCGACCGACTTCCCCGGTGACGAGGTTCAGGGCGTGCACAAGCGAGCGCAGCTGCGCGCGCCGGTCGGCCACCTCCCCGTTCAGGGCCGCGATCTTCTCGTTGATCGGCCCGAGGCCGCCGAGCAGCCTGCCGAGGTCGCGAGCGCGCCCGTCGAGCCCCTGGCCGGCGCCGACGAGGGCCAGGCGCAGGTAGGCGCGGGTGTCCGCGTCCAGGGCCGCCAGCACCTGGTCGAGGTTGATATCCGGCGCCGTGCTGGTGATCGGGAGCGTTTCGCCCTCCTCCACCTCGCCCGCGGCGGCGGTCCCCGGGTCGAGGTCGAAGAACATGTCCTTGAGCCCTGTAGTCGGCCGCAACAGGATCGTGGCGTCGCTGTAGATCGGCAGGTACTCGCGGTCGATGGCGAAGGTCGCGACGGCGACGCCCTCGGACAGCTCGACTTCCTGGACGTCGCCGATCCGGATGCCCGCCACCCTGATCACCTGGCCCTGACCGGAGACGACGGCCTGGCCGGTCTCGAACTCCGCCTTCAGCTCGAAGGGTCGCTCCTCGAGGACCGGGATCCGCAGCCGTTGCTCCTGGAGGATCACCCACAGCGTCACGAGGCCGACCGCGGCGAGCACGGCCACGGCGACGAAATCGCGCAGGTGCCTGCGGATCGCGTCCTTCACTCGCCGTGCCTCCCAGCGCCTGGATCTGCCGTTCGAGGCGGGGAATCGCTCCCGACTCGAGCCTCGCCTGCTCGCGGACGGCATCGGCGTATGCCGCCTCGGCCGCTGCCTCGCGACCCTGCTCGCGGAGCGTCTCGGCGCGCGCGAAGGAGTCGAGCATCCGCAGGTAGAGCTGCGACAGCTTCGTGATCGGCTCCGGAAGCACCGCGTCTTCCGTGCCGGCCACCGTGCTCTGCGTCGGCGGTGCGCCCGTCACCGCCCGCAGATCCGGCGGCTCCTGGGTCTCGCAGGGGACGTCGGGGCGGTAGGGAGTCTTCGCTGAGGATTCGAGCGCCGGTACCGCGCCCAGAATCTCGTAGGGCGTGATCCCGAAGGCCTCCTCGGGCCGGTCCACGGTCGGCGGGAACTCGACGGTGTTGGTGCCCGCCCCGGCAAGGGCCCGGATGTAGGGCCCGTTGGCGTCGTGCGAGCGGCTCTCGCCGCCGACCCCGACCAGGCCGTACCCCAGCTCCTCGTAGACCCGGCCGGTCGCGGGCTCGATCGGGTCCGTGACGGTGTCGCTGGACCAGGGCACCACAACCTCGGTGAAGCAGCTCGACAGCGCCCGTGTTTGCTCCAGGAAAGGAGCGGTCTCGAGCAGCAGCGCGGTCAGGTCCGGGACCGCTGGGCGCAGGTCGGCGACCAGCCCGCGCAGCTCCGGCCGCGACACCAGCTCGCTGAGCTGGCGGGCCCAGGGTGTCGCCGCGACCAGCGCCGGCGCCGCGGCCTCGACCCCGGGGACCGCCTCGATCGCCAGCGCCCGGACCGGCGGGAAGGCGGCATTGAGGCTCGCCAGCGTGGGACGCGCCGTCGCGATCGTCGGCGGCAGCAGCGCGATCGTCCGCTCGAGGTCGGCGTCGTTGGCGGCCAGCGCTCCCATCACGGTGCCCAGGTTCGAGACCAGCCCCTGGAGCTCCGAAGGGCTGCGGCCGAGGCCGCGCATCACCTTGGCGGTGTTGCGAATCAGGGCGGAGAGCTCGTGCGGGGCGCTGCCGAGGAGGGCCTCGGCGACGATCGCGCTGCTCCTGAACGCCGGGGGCGAGGAGCCATAGAAGCGCTGCAGGCCCTCACCGCCGCCGTGCTCGGTGAGCGCCGATCCCAGCTCGGCCAGCGTGCGCTGGAGCTCGACCCTGACCGGCTGCTGAAGGGTCGTCAGCACCTCGTCGAGCTGCACCGAGGTCGACGTTGCCTCCAGCCCGAAGACGTAGTTGTCGCCGGCCTCCTGCGCGCCCGGGCTGCCCGAGCGAACCTCCACGAACAGGTTCCCCTCCAGGAAAAGGCGCGGACGAAGCTGGAACGTGGCGTCGGTCTTCAGCGGGCGCGCACCTTCGTCTATCCGCATCGTCACCAGCGCCGCATTTGGGGCGCTCTCCTCGCCTTCGACTCCGGACCCGCGCCACGTGATCGACGCCAACCACCTCGCCGACGTTGATGCCCGCGATCCGGACCGGAGCCGAGAGGCGCACGTTCGAGGCCGACGCGAACATCGCCTTCACCTCGTAGTGCTGCTGGAAGGGGAGCTCCTTGGTGAAGGCGACGATGCCTCCCGCGATGGTGATCGCGATCAGGAACGCCCCGATCAGCGAGTTGGGCACGAGCTTGCGCTTCGTCCTCGCCGGGCTCATGGCTGCCTCGACGGCACGCGGGTGTCGTGCAGCACCCGCTTGCCGTTGCGGTTGAAGAACACGGTCGTGGGGCCGAGCGAGCCGGGGATGTCGGCGTAGAAGGCGGTGGGATCCGAAACCGGCTGGCCGGGAACGAGGCGCTGGCCGAGCACGTAGCCCGCCTGTCCCGCCTGGCAGTCGGCGTCGCTTTGGCCCGAGGGGCCGTAGGCGTTGTAGTGGAGGATCGGGATCTCGTACGGCTTGAAGACGCCCTCGGCTGCCGGATCGGGCGCGACCCCCGCGATCCCGTTCGCGCGGAGGCCCGAGTACCCGCCGACCGAGGCCTCGGCCTCCCCGGGGAGGGTGACCTCAGCCGGCCCGGCGCCGACGTGGATCGGGCCGGTGGGCACCACCAGCGCGCGCTGGCGAGCGGTGAATCCCACCTGGTCCTCCTCGGCGATCGTTGCCGGAACGAAGCCGAAGAAGTAGTTGAAGTAGTTGCACACCGTCTGCGCCGGGACGACGTGGGCGGCGAGCGGGAGGGCCGAGTCGAAGAAGTCGGTGAGCCTCAGCAGCGACACCAGGGTGCTCGGCTGGTCCACCAGCGTCTCCAGCTCCGCCAGCGAGCGCTCCAGCTTGACCGCCACGGCTGGCGTGCGGGCGAGCACGGGGGTGCCCACCTCGGCCGCGTCGTTCAGGGGCGGCAGCGCGGTCTCCAGCGCCTGCGCCCCCGGCAGCAGGTTGCCCGACAGGGCCGCGACCTTCGCGAGCAGGCGCCGCTGACCCGGAAGCACGTCGAGCGCGGTCTCGAGCGTCGGCACCCCTTCGGAGATCGTCTCCGCAAGGCTCTCGGGGGAGATCGCACCGAAGACATCCGCCGCCCAGCCGAACAACTCCGCCTGCTGCTCGGCCACCGAGGCGAAGATCCGTGCGGTGTCGCCGAGCTCTTCGATCAGCCTGCCGAGCTCGGTTCCCGGCGCCGCCAGGACGCGAGCAACCGGCGTCAGATGCGAGAACAGCTCCCGGGACCCCTGGATCACGCGGTTGAGTGCGACGCCGCGGCCGCTGAAGGCGTCGCCGAACCCGGTGAGCGTGGTCCGCGCGTGCTCGCGGGTGGCGGGCTTGAAGGTGTTGCTGATCTCGTCTTCCTCGGTCTGGGCGACCACCTCGGGGGTGTCCGGCGCCGGGTCGGTGTGCAGGGTGTCCGTGTCGCGGAAGACGAAGCCCTCAGGCGCCGGCGACCCTGTCCCGCGCGTCACCTCGAGGTACTTGAGGCCGAACGCCGAGCGGTAGCGGATACGGAACGTCGAGTCCTCCGGCAGCGGCTTCGCCTCCAGGTCGAGCTTCAGGTTGAGCAGCGCGGCCGTGCTCTCCCCGTTCGCTGAGGTGACCGCCTCGTCGGAGGAGGGGATCGGCTCCAGCGACTCCACGACCCCCACCCGGCGGCCTCCGATCCTGACCTCGTTGCTGGGCAGCATCCGAGCCGCGTTCGGCACCTCGACGGAGACGCGATACACCGGGACGAACGGAAGGCCGTTGTTGGCGTTGTAGGCGAGGAAGACGACGACGATCACGATCAGGGTCGTGACGCTTCCGATCACGGTCGGCGAAGCGAGCCCCCTGCCGCGTGACCTCATGGCGCCCCTCCGAACAGGAAGTCGAGCAGGGCGCCGGTCTCCTCGTCGCCCCCGCCACCCGAGCCGCCGCCGCTGCCCGCGTCCGGCAGCAGCTCGTCGATTACCTCCGGCGGCAGATCGAGAAGGTCCTCGAGCACGTCCGGTGGCAGCGTCGAGGGGGGCGCCGCGGGACCGGGCTCGCCGGGCGCCGGCGACGTGGGCGCGTCGCCCGGAGCGGGGACCGAAGGATCGGCCGCAGGCGGGCCGCCGCTCGTCGTCCCGCCCGTCGCCGTCGCGGACGCGCCCGCGGGATTGCAGAGCTCGGGCGCATCGCTTCCCTCGGGGCAGACCGAGGGGTCATACGGCGGCAGGTTCACCTCGTAGTTGAGGCCGGGCTGGTTCGGCCCCAGCCAGGACACGCACGGGGCGGCGTCGTGGATGTTCGTGGTCAGGCCGCCGTCGCTGGCGGGCACCCCGAAGTTGGCGCTGCCGGGCTCGCCGCCCGTGAACCAGGTTCCGCACGGGTTCCCGACCGGCCCCGCCGAGTAGATGTTCACGTGCAGCAGGTGGCTGATCGCGTCCACCTGGTTCGTCGCCCCGGCGAGGTAGTAGGCGTAGTTGAGAACGCCCTCCATGCCGGTGTAGCCGGTGGGCGCCGCCCGGCCGGTGGCCCAGCACGACCGCGTCGGGTCGTCACAGGTCCTGGCCGCGCGAGCGTCGATCTCAACCGCCCGCCGGGGATCGTCGATGTCGCGGAGCAGGTCCTTCAGCAGCTCGGTGATCGCCGGCGCGTCGCGCCCGCTGCGGCGCAGGGCGTCGGTCTCCTCGCCCGCCTCCTCGGCGGCGGCCTCGCCGACCTCGCTTGCGACCCCGAGGCTGGTGAGGGCGACGCGGCCGTTGTCGGCGAAGTCCGGAAACAGCGATCCGAGCCGAGCCAGCTCGCCGGAGGAGCGGTCGAGGCTCGCAAGCAGCGGGGTCCCGAGGCGGGCGACGCGACCCAGCTCGACCAGGGTGGGGCGCAGCTCCACCAGCAGGTCGTCGAACAGCTCGACGTCGCGCGAGAGGTCGGTCCCGCGATCGGCGGCGGCGCTGGAGAGCTCCTTTGCCGCGACGATGAAGCGCGTGATGTCCTCCCGCCGGCGGGCGAGGGCGGAAAGCACCTCGGACGCGTCCACGACCATGCCGCGGAAGGTCTTGTTGCGCCGGGCGAGAATCCCCAGCGCCTCGTCGAGCTGCCCCAGGGCCGGCGCCCCGCGCCGAATCGCCGCGTTCAGGTTCTCCGCGTTGCCCGCAAGCCCCGTGCCGAACTCGTTCAGGAGCAGCTGCAGACGCAGCTTGAAGGGCTCTCGGAAGGTGTTCAGGACCGAGTCCAGCTGCACGGTCTGGCTGGTCTGGCCGACCGGGATCAGGCCGCCCTCGGCAAGCGGCGGACCCGCCGGCTGGCAGTCGAGGAAGTACTCCGCGATCAGCGACTGGGGCTCGCTCGAGCAGTGCGTCTCGGTGCCGAACTTCGCACGGTCCCCCGACACCTCGATCGTCACCTCGGCCCGCTTCTCGGGGGTGATCGCGAGCCCCGTGACCGAGCCCACATTGACCCCCGCGACGCGAACCTGCGACCCCTCGACGATGCCGAACGCGTTGTCGAGCTCGACCCTGTAGGTCGCTGTGTCATCGGCGCCCGCGCTCCCCGACGCGACGCCGGCCAGGGCGGCGAGGGCGACCGCGATCAGTCCCAGGCGGCGCACTACCTACTCACGGTCCCGGCGGCACCTGGGCCGGATCGCAGTTCAGGGTCCCGCCCTCGGTGTAGGGCGTGCTGCCGTCGCCGGGGTCACGCTCGAGCGAGCCGGGGCAGCGGCTGTTCTGACCGACGGTCAACGAGTCGAGTTGCTGCTCGGGGCTCTGCGGCAGCAAGGTGACATCTGGCAGGCCGGTCGAGGTGGAGGGCGTAAACGTGTTGAAGATGCCCGCGATGCGGCCGATGCCCCCGTTTGCGTCGTAGACGCCGGAGGTGCCGAAGTCGTTGATCCAGGCGAGCAGCTCCGGTGTGTAGGCGCGCAGGTAGGAGATCGTCGGGAGCGAGTTGACCAGCGCGCAGGACGTCTCGTCGAGGGCGCCGTCGCCGAAGTCGTCGTCGCCGGCGTCGGCCTCCGCGCAGTCGAGGTCCCCGCCGCCGATCTCGCCGTCGCCGACCGCCACTTCGGCGGTTGGAGGGACGGCCAGGAGCAGCTCGGTGAGGTCGTTGGCGGACCCCGGCGAGCCGACCAGCGCGTCGAGGTCCGCGACGGTGGGAACGGCGCGGCGGCTGGTGGAGCGCAGCGCTTCCATGAACGCCGGCAGCTGCTCGGCAACCGGCATCGATGCGACGACGAGCGGGTCGAGGTCGTCGAGGGTCGCCCTGAGGTTGACCGCGGTGGTGTTGAACTCGCGCAGGAAGTCGGGCAGCTCGGCGATGGTCAGCGCGAGGTCGCCCCGGCGGCGCGCGAGCGCTCCCATCGCCCGGCTCGCGTCGGCGACCAGGGCCGAAAGCTCGGTCGCGCGCGGCGCGAGGGCGCCCGAAACGCCGGCGGTCTGCACCAGCATCTGGCGCAGGACCGAGCGATCGCTGACCAGCTCCCCGACCACTGCCCGCGACGTGGAAAGCAGCGGGTTCGCGTAGCGCAGGCCGCGATTGGCCTGCTCGCCGACGCCCGCAAACGAGGTCTCGAGACCGGCGATCACCCGCTTCAGGTTTCGGATCGTGCGGTCGTCGAGTGAGTTGAAGACGGCGTCGATGTCCACCTCTGACACCGTCTCGGCCTGGGTCATGGTGCCGCCGTCCGGAATCTCGGCCCCATCCTTGCCGGTAGCCGGAATCGTCAGCTGGACCTGGCGATTGGCGAGCCCGGAGATCGAGTAGGAGCGAACGGTCGCCACCGTCCCGCGTGGCAGCGGCGCGAACTCGGGAGCGACGCTGAAGGTGACCAGGGCCTGACCTTGCGGCCCGAGCCTTATCTCCTCCACCAACCCCGCCGCGACGCCGCCGACCACCACCCGCTCGCCGCCGACGAGCTGGCTCGCGTTCTCGAACTCCGCCGTGACGCTGTAGGCGTCCTCGTCGTCACCGCCGCTTCCGAGCAGGAGGACGAGGGTGAGCGTGGCCGTGAGCAGCAGCACGCCCACGGAAGCGAGACGGGTAATCACGGCGCCCTCACATGCGGCTTGCTAAGAGAAAAGCCCCTTGAACTTCTCGATCGACTCGGTCAGCGCCTTCTCCGATGCGGCCGTGAGCGGTCCCGACATCGCCGCCAGCGCCGCACCGCTGAACTCGGTCTCGAAGGTGACCTCAGTCCCGTCGCCATTGCCCTCGAGGCTGTAGGCGGCCTTCATCTCGGTGCCCATCGGCCCCTTGCCGGCCAACTCGAGCTTGCTCTGGGGCTCGATGCTCGCCACCGTCCAGGTGACCTCACCGGGCATGCCCATGATCGTCACCCGCTCCTTGTAGCTGGTTTCCGGCGCGAGCTCGTCCGGTGTTCCCTCCGGGTAGTCGACATGGGTGGCCAGCCACTCCTTGTGGCTGTCGAGATCGGTGAGCTTCGCCCATACTTGATCCGGCGTGGCCGGGACCGTCGCCGACTTCGTTATCGCTGCCATCTGAGCCTCCTTCGCATTGGTTGGCGTAGCATCTAACCACAAACAGTCGAGTTGGTATGTAAGCTGCCGGAATGCGGAAGGACCCCCAGTGGTCCTCCGCCCCAGACAACGACAGAAAGCAGGCCCAGTGAGCAGTACGACCACAGAATTCAACGTCGACGAGCTCGGGAAGTGGACGGACCCGACCACCTTCGAGGTTGAAGCCGAGCGCACCATCGCCTACGCGAAGGCGACCAACGACGACAACCCCCGCCACCTCAGCGGCGAGCTGGCTCCACCGGTGTTCGCAATCGTCCCGGTGTTCGAGCTGCTCAGCATCCCGACGCTGGCGATAGTTCCCGGGGAGTACGTGATGCGGGTGCTGCACGGCGAGCAGGACATGACCTTCCACCAGCCGATCCGCCCAGGGATGAAGCTGGTGTCCAAAGCGGCGCCGCTCGGGCTTCACTCCGCGCCGAACGGGATCACGCTGCACAGCAAGCTCGAAACCTCGACCGACTCCGGCGAGCTGGTGAACGAGCAGTGGATGGTCGCCTTCTTCCGCGGCGTCGAGGAGCAGATCTCGGAGGGCGAGCGTGCGCCCGCTCACCGCGTCCGAGCCCGACGCTCGCTCGGCCGAGCCGATCGCGACCCTCGAGCAGGCCTACGACGACGACCAGACCTTCCGCTACTCGGAGGCGTCGGGCGACCCGATGCCGATCCACCTCGACGACGACATCGCGAAGGCGATGGGCCTGCCCGGGATCATCATCCACGGGCTCTGCACCATGGCCTTCAACTCGCGCGCGATCGTCTCGGAGACCTGCTGGGACGACCCCGGGCGGCTGAGCCGGCTCGCGGTCCGCTTCTCGCGCCCGGCGCTGCCGAAGCAGACGATCACCACCGACGATCTGGTCGGTCGACGGCGCCGCCAACGGCCGCGCGTCGTACTCGTTCGAGTCGACGAGCGACGACGGCGAAACGGTGATCAAGGACGGGCTCGCCGAAGTCGCGAGCTGAGCTTTCGACCAAAGGAGAACTGAGACATGGGAGCACTTGACGGCAGGACCGCGCTGATTACCGGCGCGGGTCGCGGGATCGGCCGCGAGCACGCGCTGCTGTTCGCGAGCGAGGGCGCCAAGGTCGTGATCAACGACCTCGGTGGCGGCAACGACGGCTCGGGCAGCGATGCAGGGCCGGCGGCGGAGGTCGCCGAGGAGATCAAGGCGTCGGGCGGCGAGGCGATCGCCAACACCGACGACATCTCCACCTGGGCCGGCGCCGAGTCGGCCGTCCAGGCGGCGGTCGACGAGTGGGGCCAGCTCGACGTGCTGGTCAACAACGCCGGCATCCTCCGCGACGCCTTCGTCGCCTCGATGGACGAAGCGCAGTGGGACGCGGTGATCGCGGTCCACCTCAAGGGCCACTTCTGCTGCCTGCGCCACGCGGCCGGGCACTGGAAGAGCGCGCAGCAAGGCCGGCGAGGAGGTGAAGGCCTCGGTCATCAACACCGCTTCGGCGTCCGGGACGTTCATGCCGAATCCGGGTCAGATCAACTACGGCGCCGCGAAGGCGGGCATCGCCGCGATGTCGCTCGTCGCCGCGGCCGAGCTCGGCCGCTACGGCGTGCGCGTGAACGGGATCGCCCCGGTCGCACGCACGCGGCTGACGCTCGCGACCCCGGGACCGATCGGCGAGATGATGAAGGCGCCGGAGGACCCCGACGCGTTCGACGCCTTCCACCCCAAGCACGTCTCGCCGCTCGTCGCCTGGCTGGCGACCGAGGATTGCCCCGCCACCGGCGAGGTGTTCGCGATTCAGGGCGGCTCGGTGTCGCGCTTGACCGGGTGGCAGATCGGCGAGACCGAAACCACCAGCGAGGACTGGTCGATCGCGTCGCTCGCCGAGGCACTCGGCGGTGCACCGGTGAGCTGACCGAGCGCTGCGCCCGGGACGAGTGCCAGCACTGATCGAGGTTGAGAACCCGGCCACCGGCGAGGTGGTCGGGCGCGTGCCGGACGGGTCCGCCGATGACGTGAATCGGCTCGTTGCCGGGGCGCGCGAGGCACAGCCTCGCTGGCATCGGCTCGGCTTCGACGGTCGCGCGCGGGTGATGCGCGAGGCTCGGCGGCTGCTGCTCCGCGACTCAGAGGAGATCGCCGCGACGATCGTCTCCGAGACCGGGAAGGCATGGGAGGACGCCCAGGTGGCTGAGCTGGCTGTGGCGCTGAACGCGTTCGGCTACTGGGCGCGGAACGCGGCCCGCCACCTGACCGAGCAGCGCGTCCGTTCCGCCGCACCCGCAGCGCTCGGCAAGCGCCTCCTCGTCCGCTACGAGCCAATCGGCGTCGTCGGGCTGATCACGCCGTGGAACACGCCGCTTGCGATCCCCGCCGACGACGGGGTTCCGGCGCTGATGGCGGGCAACGCGGTGGTCCTGAAGCCGAGCGAGGTGACGCCGCTGACGGCGCTGCGGCTCGAACGCCTGCTGCTGGAGGCGGGGGTGCCCGAGGGCGTCTTCGCGGTCGCGACGGGCGGAGGCGAGACCGGTGCAGCGCTTGTCGACGCCTGTGACGCGATCACGTTCACGGGCTCGACCCGAACCGGGCGGGCGGTGATGGAGCGCGCGGCCAGGACGCTGACGCCGGTGACGCTCGAGCTCGGCGGAAAGGACGCCGCGATCGTTCTCGCCGATGCCGACATCGAGCGGGCGGCGAACTCGATCGCCTACAACGCGATGACGAACGCGGGCCAGGTATGCATCTCGATCGAGCGCGTCTATGTGGAGGATCCGGTTCACGACGAGCTCGTGGGCAAGCTCGTCGAGCGCGTCCGCGAGCTGCGCCAGGGCGACCCGTCAGGCGGGCCGGGAACGGTGGAGGTCGGCGCGACGACGACGGCGGCCCAGCTCGAGATCATCAAGCGGCACATGGCCGACGCCGTCGAGCGTGGCGCGACGGTGATGACCGGCGGCTCCGCCAGAAACGGGGCCGGCTACTTCCACGAGCCGACGGTGCTGACCGGCGTCGACAACGAGATGGCGTGCATGCGCGAGGAGACCTTCGGCCCCACTGTCCCGGTGGTGCGAGTGCGCGACGCCGAGGAGGCGATCACGCTTGCAAACGACTCCGCATACGGCCTCGCGGCGACGGTGTTCACCAAGGACGTCGCCCGCGGCGAGGCGATCGCGCGCAGGCTCGAGGCCGGTTCGGTGACGGTCAACGACCCGAACGGCTTCTACGCCCTGCCGCGGCTGCCGATGGGCGGCTGGAAGGCATCCGGAATCGGCAAGCGCCACGGGGCCGAGGGAATCCGCAAGTACTGCCGCCAGCAATCCGTCGTCATCGCCCGTCGCGGCCTTCGCCGCGAGCCGCACTGGTACCCGTTCTCGCGCACGCGGACGCGGGCGCTGCTGGGCGCGTTCCGGCTGCTCTATGGCCGCCGCCGCTGAGCAGGCCTCCCGCGGCGGCTGCGGCTGCATCCGGATGCCACCTTGTGTAAAATACAGGACGGACTGTATGTTTGAGAGGGGAAAGCAAGCGGGCCTCGTCCTTGCCGCTGTGCTGGCGATCGGGACGGCCGCTCCGGCGCGGGCGCAGAGCGAGGAGCCGGTCGCGAGCCTCACCCCCGGCCAGCACGCGTTCTGGGACGGCCCGTATGTCGAGAGCGCCACGGTCCCCTCATCGGAGGGCTGCGGCATCTCCGGCCCGTGCTGGACCTACCCCCTGGAGATCGTCCCCGGGAAACGATCGCGGTTGCGGGTGGCTATCGACTGGGTGTCGAGCTCGAACGCGTACGCGCTGGAGCTGATCGACCCGAGCGGCGAGGTGGTCGCCGCCGAGACGCACCTGCTTCATTTCAGCGTCGAGGCCTTCCTGCCCAACCCGGCGGCCGGGATCTGGACCGTGCGCGTGATCCCGTTGAACGTCACCGCAAGCTCCTTCCGCGGCCGCGCCCGGCTCGACCGTCCCAGAAAGCCTCGAGCGCGGCCGCGGGTTCTGCTGCCGAACCTGCAGGCGAACGCACCCTGGAGGTTCGGCTTCGTCGCCGCCGCCGGCCCCTACGTGGGGATCCCCGCGGATGTGCTCGGCTTCCGTCCGTTCTCCTGCTCGCCCGATGAGACGCTGCTCGGAGGCGCGCAACGCTGCCTTCGCTTCAGCGTCGGGCCGATGAACGTCGGCAAGGGCCCCTTCGAGGCCCGATTCGATGCGAGCTCGGCAACCCCGAACGAGACGGGCCAGTTCGAGGGCCCGGTGATGCAGCGCCTGTACCGCCGCGACGGGTCACACGTCGACCGTCCGGCCGGGAAGTTCATCTTCCACGAGAGGCACGGGCATTTCCACGTCCAGGACATGCTCGCCTACGAGCTCCTGAAAGTTCGCGATCCCGTTCGCGGCGGGCTCGAGCAGACCGGAGCCGGCAGGAAAGCCTCCTTCTGCACGCTCGACCTGATGATCATCGACTTCGAGCGTTTCAAGAGCCGACCTCCTCGCTACAGCGACGAGGACGTGTGCTTCCGACCCCCGAGTCAGAACACCACCCTGGTGATGGGCATCACCCAGGGCTGGGCGGACGTCTACACATGGGACCTCCCCGACCAGTACGTCGAGTTCGGCGACGGCACGCCCGGCTACTACGTCGTCCGCGCGATTGTCGACGGCACCAACACGATCCGCGAATCGAGCGAGAAGGACAACGTCGGCTACGCCTTCATCGAGGTCATCGACGGCAACGTCCGGTTGATAGAGCGCGGTGTCGGCCGGAGTCCCTGGGACCGGCGCAAGGCCGTGCTCCCACTCGATCCGTAGTTGCGGCGCCGCCGGCCTCAAGAGCGAGCCGCGCTCCTGTGGGCGGGCCTCGTCACGGCCCTGTGGTTCGGCGGCATGGCCATCGGCGCGATGCTGATCGACTCGCCGGCACCGGCTGCGCAGCCAGGCCCCACCGGCCGCTTCGAGCTCGTGGGCTCGGATCCGCTCCTGAACCGGGGCATGAACGCGGCGCTTGCGATGCACGGCGACTATGCGTACGTCGGCAGCCGCACCGACGGGACGCACCCGGACAGCGGCATCCTGGTGGTGGACGTCTCCGACCCGGCCCACCCCGCGGTCACCTCCCAGATCAAGGCGCCCGAAGCGGGCAACCCGGGTGCGAGCGATCGCGAGCTGCGGGTGTGGCCCGACCGGGACCTGCTCGTGGTCCTGAGCTTCGAGTGCAACGAGGCTGGGCACGCGTGCGCCGGCGCCCCGGCGGCCGCGGTGCAGCCGACGGTGCGCTTCTTCGACATTCGCGGCGAGCTGGCGGCGAAGCCGAAGCTCGTCTCCACGTATTCGGTCCCGGACACGCCGCACGAGTTCTTCCTCTGGGATGACCCCAAGCACCCCGGACGGGCGCTGCTCTACATCACCACGGCGTACATCGGCAGCGGGGCGACGGTCGACCCCGAGGGGGATCACCTGGTGGTGACTGACATCTCCGGCGCGCGAAAGGGACGGTTCCGGGAGCTCACCCGCTGGTCGCCGGCCCGCGAGGCGGAATGGGATGAGGCGGGCCTGCACTCGCTGAGCCTGTCCCGGAACGGGCGCCGCGCCTACCTCGCCGACCTCGAGGGCGGCTTCATGATGGCCGACACATCCAAGCTTGCCCGCGCCGATCCCGATCCCGAGATCCGCCAGCTCACCCCTCCGGAGAACGCGGTCCACCACGAGGTCCCGGGCGCCCACAGCGCCGTTCCGCTGCCCGGCCGGCCCTACGCGCTGACAACCGACGAGGTATACGGGGAGGCCTTCGGGCTCGGTCCGTCGATCGGCTTCAACCCGCTCCAGGGCTGCCCCTTCGGCTGGGCTCGGCTGATCGACGTCCGCGATCCCGCCCGCCCCGAGATCGTCGGCGAGTACAAGCTCGCGCCCTGGAACGATCCCGAGCGCTGCCAGGAGATCCCGATCGAGCACCAGCAGGGCGCCAGCTTCTCGTCGCACAACCCGACGGTGACGCCGCACCTGGCGCTGATCACCTGGCACTCCGCCGGTCTGCGCGCGGTCTCGCTCGCGGACCCCGCGAACCCGCTGACGACGGCCGAGTTCATGCCGAAACCCGTGGCGGCGGTGGTTTCCGAGGATCCGGCGTTGAGCGCCGGCGGCACCGTGAAGACGATCATGTGGAGCTATCCGATCGTCAAGAACGGGCTGATCTACGTCGTCGACATCCGCAACGGGCTCTACGTGCTGCGCTACCGGGGCCCGTTCGCGAGCGAGCTGCGCTGTCGCACGCTGATCGAAGGAAACTCAAACGTCGGCGAGCGCGTCCGGCGCTGCCCGCGACGACAGTGGCGGCAGGGCGAGTAGACCGCTACCGGGACAGGCCCTTAGGCTGTGGGCATGACATCGCCGAATCCTCCGCTTCGCGTCCGGTTCGGCTCAATCTCATCTGCATGAGATGCCTGAGCTGGAGGACGCGGTGAAGCTGGTGACCGACCCCGCCAACGTTTCGCGGCTGGGCGCGACCGGCCCGCAGGAGCGGTTCGCGGTCAAGTCCGGCCCAGTTCTGCGGGCGCTGCGAAACGAAGGCGCCGGCAAAGCGGAGGCGCGGGAGCTCGCGCTCAGGGCCCTGGAGCAGGTCGGAGGCGGCGCCGAGGTCCGGGCCAACCGGGGGACCCAGCGGGGCGAGCGCGGCGATCGCGAGGCCGAGAGCTGGTGGGTTCCCCGCGACGCGGTCCGGTTCTAGCGCTTCGGCTGGGAAGGGGGGCGATTCCCCTTTGCACCGAGGGCAGCGACGAGGCCGCGGGGTTACTCCGCTTGTGCTGCAGCGATTGGCGGATTGACCCCCCTATAGGGGGTACAACTCACCAATCGTTGGCCGGCGGCGCTCGACAACGTAGTAATGCGCGGCGCCGGTGACGAAGATCAGCGAGGTGCCGATGTGGAAGAAGGCGTCGGCCTCGTTGTTGGGGAACGAGAAGAGCCCGCCGGCGACCTGCGTGTCGAAGAAGGCCCACACCGCCGTCGCGAGCAGGCCGGCGGCCGCGGCGACGCAGAAGAGCGCCGCCAGCGGCGGCCGGGTGGCGACCAGCAGGCCCGGGATCGCGATCAGGAAGCCCGAGACGGCGTGCCAGCCGTTCATGTCCACCCCCAGCCAGACCTCCGAAGTAGCCGAGTCGCCGACGGCGAAATCGGGGTTGATGATCAGTCCGGGGATGCTCCAGACGAGGACGGCCAGCGACCCGATGATCGCCGCCCAGCCGACCGGTGCGAGCTGAACTTTCGAAAGCCGGGTCATGCGGGCACTCCGTAGCCGCGGCGCTCAGCGAGCCGAGCGAGCGGTGGGAAGATCAGCCTCTGAACCGGGGGCGGCGGCAGAGGCGGAAACAGCAGCGTCACCATCTCGCGGTGGCCGTGGGCAAGGGCCACGGCTTCCAGCACGGCTCTGGGGCGCTTTGGGATCGCGTTGCGGGTGAGCATTCCGGAGCGGTTCAGCGCCGCCGCTCCCTCGAGGAACTCCTGCAGCGACGAGGGCGGGCTTGCATGGCAGACCATGTGCACGGTCTCGTCGGTGTCGTTCCGGTAGGCGTGCCGCACCCCCGCTGGGACGACCACGGTCTCCCCCGTATCCGCGGTCTGCCACTTGCGGCCGGAGAGGAAGCTGGGCGTTCCGGAGAGCACCTCGAAGCGCTCCTCCATCGCCGGATGGAAGTGGGGTGTGACGCCACCGCCGGGGTCGACCCAGGTCTCCACGTGCAGGACCTCGCCGCCGTCAGCGTCGGTGGTGCGCTCGAAGCTGAAGCGCTGCCTCAGTACCGGGTCCTCGATCAGCTCGGGCATGGCGTCTCCTTTGCGTCGTAACCTAGTAATCGCTAGGATACTACCTAGGAAGCGTTAGGTTGTCAATCAAAGGAACAGCGACCGTACCTCCTCGCCGCCGGCTGACCGCCGAGGCACGGCGCGAGGTGATCGAGCGGGCTGCGATGGAGGTGTTCGCCGAGCGCGGCTATCACGGCGCATCGATCGACGAGATCTGCCGCCGGGCGGACATCTCGCCTCCGGTGTTGTACGACCACTTCGCGTCCAAGCTCGAGCTCCACCGGCGCCTGCTCGAGCGCACCCGCGACGAGCTGCTGGCGATGTGGCGTCAGCAGCTCGGCGGTGACGAGCCGGCGGAGGTGCGGATTCCGCGCGCGCTCGACGCCTGGGCGCGCTACGTCGAGGGGCATCCGTACGCGCCGCGGATGTTCTTCTTCGAGACCACCGGAGACCCGGAAGCCCGGGCCGTTCACGACGAGGTCCACGCGCAGTCGGTGGCGGCGCTTGGCGCGATTCTCGGCGACGAACCGGGCGCGGAGCGGATCGCCGGCTCGGCCGAGGCCGAAGCGCTGGAGATGGCGGCGGAGGTGATGCGATCGGGGCTCGCCGGGCTCGCGATCTGGTGGAGCGAGCATCCGGACGTTCCGCGGGAGCGGATCGTCGCCACCGCGATCAACGCGATCTGGATCGGATTCGAGCGTGTGCGTCGTGGCGAGGGCTGGCAGCCCTGACTCGGACCGCTAGGCGCCGTCGCGCAGCGACACGATCCCGCCGAAGGTGCCCAGATACGCGGTGCCGTCGGGGCCGAGCGCGAGGCCGGCGTAGTTGTTGTTGTACGGCAGGCCCGTGCCCGCGTACTGCTGCCACACCGTCCGCCCGCTGCGCCAGTCGATCGCCGTCCAGTAGTAGCTCTCGGACCCGCTCGAGTCCTCGTCGCGCGTGTAGGCGTAGATCAGCCCCGTCTTGGTCGACATCTTCGGCACCACCGAGGGGGCGCGGGCGTCGGTGTTCCTCCACACGGTCCTGCACCCGTTGCCGTTGGGCTTGATGTCGACGCGGACGAACCCGGGCTCGGTCAGGGCGCCGGTCTGCGGGCCGAGCGGGTCCTGGTAGCCGTAGTTGTTTTCGACCACGATCGATCGACCGGTCGTGATCAGGGAGTTTTCCGTTGCGCTGGCGCCGGCGCTGAACACCGGCACCTCGCAAACCACGCGGCTCTCGCCCTTGCTCAGCTTCGCGTCGCGGCGATACACGACGACGTTCATCGGGTCGGCGTTGTCGGTGATCGCCACGTAGCCGCCGCTGATGATGTCCGGCGTCGTCCCCGAGCCGGCGTTCACCTGGCTCGGCTTCACGATTCCCGAGTTCTCGTACTTCGCCTTCCAGACGATCTTGGGAACCCCGTTGCGCCCGGCCTCGAAGCGGTACAGCCGCTTGTCGGAGACGACGTAGACGCCGTTCTCGGCGACGGAGAACGAGTTCTCGATCTCTTCACTCAGCTCGATCGCCCGCACCCGCCCGGTCTTGCGGTCGATGGTGCCAACCTTCCCGTTCGCCTTCGAGACGAACCAGATCCGGCCGGAGAAATCGGGCAACGCCGAGGTGATCCGCTCGACGTCCTCGTCCAGGACCGAGGTGAGGTCGTAGTCGCGCACCAGAGACAGGCTGGTCCCGTCCTCGGCGATCGCGAGGACGACGACGTGATCGGTCTTGGTCGGGACCCAGAGCCGGTCGCGATGGTCGAGGAAGAAATAGCCCCCTCCGGTGAAGTTCTGGTAGGTCTTGGTTCCGGGCGGGTCTGGAGCCTGCGGCAGGTCGTAGGTCGCGATCGTCGCGAGGCTGACGGGATCGATCACGCGTGCCTGGGGAGGGAACCCGGCCGATGGGCAGACGCTGACGATCCGGCCGCCGGAATCGAACGCCAGCGACCCGCACAGCGACGGCTGCCCGCCGCGAGAGAAGGCGATCGGCGAGCGCCCCAGCGGCCCCTCGTGGTGGTACGCCCCCGTCATCCAGGTGTCGTTGTGGATGTTCGAGGCCGGATCGGGCGCCATGAACGGGTTCTGCGGGGCCACCGACATCTGGCCGCTGGGTAGCGGGCGCGGGTCCGCCGCCTCGCCGCGGAACGCCGGATGCGACGGCGGCACCCCGAGGGAGACGATCGGGTCGGCGGTCGCAGGCGCGGCAAGCGCGAGGGCCAGCAGGATCGCAAGCGAGGACAACCGCTTCACGCCCGCGAACATAGCGCCCCAACCGGGATGGGGCGCCGGATCGCGTCCGGCCTCTCGCGGTAGTAGTTTCGAGCGGTCTTGGGCCTGCTCGCCGACGCCTCCCAGCTGCTCCCCGCCAGGGAGCAGATGGCGTTCACGCTCGGCTTCCACATCATCTTCGCCTGCATGGGGGTCGGTTTCCCTCTGATCACCCTGGTCGCGAACTGGTGGGGGGTCCGGAAGGGCGACGAAACGGCGCTGTTGCTGGCCCGGCGCTGGTCGAAGGTGATGGCGGTGCTGTTCGCGGTCGGTGCCGTTACCGGAACGGTGCTCTCGTTCGAGATGGGCCTGCTGTGGCCGCGGTTCATGGAGCGCTTCGGCGACGCGTTCGGGATCCCGTTCGCGATCGAGGGGATCTTCTTCTTCACCGAGGCGATCTTCATCGCGATCTACATCTACGGCTGGGATCGGCTCAGCCCGCGAGCGCACATGTGGACCGCGGTCCCGATCGTGATCGCCGGGATCGGGGGGGCGATCTCGGTGGTCGCCGCGAACTCGTGGATGAACGAGCCGGGTGGCTTCACCCTCGACCAGGCCGGCAACGTCACGAACGTCGAGCCGCTGGAGGTGATCTTCAACCGCGCGATGCCCTACGAGGCGTCGCACATGCTGCTCGCCGCCTACCTCGTCGCAGGGTTCACGGTCGCATCGGTGTACGCGGTCGGCTGGCTGCGCGGCCGTCGTGACCACTACCACCGGCTCGGCTTCGCGATCCCGTTCACGATCGCGGCGATCATCGCCCCGATCCAGTTCTTCGTCGGCGACACTGCGGCCCGCGCGATCGCCGAGGACCAGCCGGCGAAGTTCGCGGCGATGGAGTACGTGACGAGGACCGGGGACGACCAGCCGGAGTACATCGGCGGCATCTACGACGACGGCGAGGTCAAGTTCGCGATCGAGATCCCGGACCTGGATTCGATCCTGGTCGGTTTCTCCCCCAACACCGTGGTCACCGGGCTCGATCAGATCCCTGACGACGAGGAGCCGCCCGCCCCGACGTTGTTGCACCTCGCCTTCGACACGATGGTCGGCATCGGCACGGCGCTGATCGCGCTGGGCGCGTGGTTCGGCTTCGTGTGGTGGCGGCGGCGTGACTTCCCGCAGACGCGGTGGTTCTGGCGCGCGGCGGCGCTGTCCGGGGTGGCGACGATCGTCGCGCTCGAGTGCGGATGGATCGTGACCGAGGTCGGGCGCCAGCCGTGGATCGTCTACGGGCACATGCGCACCGACGACGCGGTCACCCAGGCAGGCAACATCTGGCTCTCGCTGGGAATCGTGGTCGTCCTCTACGCGGCGCTCGGCACCGGCACCGTGCTCGCGCTTCGGGCGATGTCGCGGCGGTGGAAGCAAGAGGACCCAGTCGTCGGCGGCCCCTACGCGCCTCCGACCGTGTCGGCGCCCTCCGCGGATGAAGGGAAGGAGAACCGGTGAGCGAAGCCGATGTGGTCGCGGCGGTGCTGTGGGTCGGCGTGACGCTGTACGCCGTCTTCGGGGGAGCCGATTTCGGCTCGGGAGTGTGGGATCTGCTCGCCGGCGGCGCGGAGCGCGGAGCGCGGCCGCGGGCGTTCATCGACCGCGTCCTGACCCCGGTCTGGGAGGCGAACCACGTGTGGCTGATCTTCATCCTGGTCGTTACCTGGACCGCCTTCCCGGAGGCTTTCGCCGCGATCATGTCGACGCTCTACATCCCCCTGACGCTGGCAGCGCTCGGGATCGTCTTGCGGGGGGCGGGCTTCGCCTTCCGCCACATCGTCCGGGGCGTGCCCGGGCAGCGTGCCCTCGGCGCCACCTTCGCGATCTCTTCGCTGATCACGCCGTTCTTCATGGGAACGGTCGCCGGAGCGATTGCGACAGGGCGCGTCCCCACCGACGGTAGCGGCGACTCTGTCAGCAGCTGGCTGAACCTGCCCTCGATCACGATCGGGGCGCTGATGGTTGCGATGTCCGCATACCTCGCCGCCGTGTTCCTCGTCCACGACGCCCGCCGGGTCGGGGAGACCGAGCTGGAGCGCTATTTCAGCCTCCGGGCGATGGCCGCGGCGGCGGTCGCCGGAGTGCTGGCGCTGGTGGGATTGATCGTGCTTCGCGACGAGGCGCGGGCGCTGTTCGACGACCTGGTCTCGGACGCGTTGCCGCTCGTGATCGCATCGGGCATCTGCGGGATCGCCGCGCTGGTGCAGCTGGCACGTTCGGGGCCCGGCAGCCGCCCGCTGGCAATCGGCGCGACGGCGGCGATCATCTGGGGCTGGGGTGTGGCACAGAGCCCCGAGCTCCTCCCCGGGGTGCTGACGATCGACCAGGCCGCGGCGCCATCGGCGACGCTGGTGTCGCTGATGGTCGTGTTCGGTGCCGCCGCGCTGTTCGTCGTTCCCGCGATGGCGCTGCTTTACACGCTCCACCAGAAGGCGCTGCTGGAGGAGGACGCGGAGCACTGAGCGGCGGACTCAGCCGGGACCAGCGGTCCCGGCTGAGTCGCCTGCAGCTAGCAAATAACGGAGAGGCTGAACGCGCGGTCGGCGGGGTTGCCGTTCGCGTTGCTCGTGTGCACAGCCACCGCGTTGATCGTCGAGATCGAGGTACTGACCTCACCTGAGGGCTCTCCAACGTCGCCACCAAGGGAGGCGACGTAGGTGCACGACTGCACATTGAGGCCGAAATCGACGATGTATTCGCCGGCACCGACGCGAGACGAGCTGCTACCCGCCTGCGAGGCGCGCGCGAGCGAGCCGTCGTTGCGAACGGTGACCGCGAAGATGTTCAGTGCCTTGATCGCGGTCGGAACCGGCCCCAGCGTCGCCTCCTCGATCTTCCCGCCCTTGACGGCGTCGTTGGCGATCTTCGGGGTGCGAACCGAGCCCGCGTGGAGCTTCGGCGCCGTCACCGCCCCCTTCTTGATCTCGCTGGTGTTGATGAGGTTTCCCCCACCGCTGCCGGCGTATGCCGCGCCGCCCATCGCTGCAATCAGTGCGATCACCCCGATCACGCTGCCCGCTGATGGAAGCTTCCGTCGTCCCTGCATGATCCTCCTCTGTTCGCTTGCCTTGTTCCGAAGTTACCTCGCAAATAGCAAAGGCAAACCTCGGCCCTCCACCCCAGTTCGGCGCAGCCTAGCCGACGGAGTACTCTCGAGCAATGGCGGCGCCACAGCCGCAAACCACGGTGCACCGCCACGAGTCCGATCTCGGGCGCTGGGAGTTGGTGCGGCGCGGGCCGGCCGTCGGCCTCGGGAGCGTCGTCCGCGGCTACTGCGGCTATGAGGAGCACAGCCCGGGGCCGATGCGCAGGCGAGAGGTGCCCCAGGACCATGTGACGTTGATCCTCGGGTTCGGACCGACGCTGAGGGTCTCCGGCCCTGGCGAGGCGCCGCGAGAGCGGGACAGCTTCATTGCAGCCGTCAACGACTCCTACGCGATCACCGAGTACGAAGGGGTCTCGAGGGGCCTACAGGTCGACCTCTCCCCTCTCGGCGCGCACATGCTCTTCGGGCTCTCGATGCACGAGCTGTCCGACCTGGTGGTGCCGCTGGAGGACGTTCTCGGCACGGCGGCGCCGCTGCTGGTCGAGCGCCTCTATGAGGCGGGCGACTGGGACGCCCGATTCGATCTCCTCGATGCGCTGATCGCTTCCCGGGTGGCCGATGCCCGCGAGCCCTCCCCCGACGTGGTCTGGGCCTGGCGGCGCTTGCTCGAGACCGACGGGCGACTGCCAATCGGGTCACTGACCGCGGAGCTGGGCTGCAGCCGCCGCCACCTGATCTCCCGCTTTCGCGAGCAGATCGGCCCAGCGCCCAAGACCGCCGCCCGGATCCTGCGCTTCCGGCGGGCGACCCGGCTGCTCTCGCTCGACGACGGCCGCCGTTTCGCCGAGATCGCACTCGACTGCGGCTATTACGACCAGGCGCACCTGAACCGCGACTTCCGCGAGCTTGCCGGGACCACCCCCGGCGCGTACGTGGGCAGCCGGCTCCCGGACGGCTTCGGCACCGCCGCCGAATAGGTCTCACCGAGGGTCAAATTCGTCCAAGACGGGGGCGCGACGGCGGCGTACCCTGGCCGCATGACAACAACACTCCAGATTTTCCCCGTTCTCCGCTATCGCGATGCCCCGGCGGCAATCGACTGGCTCGAGCGAGCGTTCGGCTTCGAGCGCCGCGAGGTCCACGAGGGCGATGACGGCCTGGTGGTCCACGCCGAGCTCGCCGACGGCGACACGGTGCTGATGCTCAGCTCGCAGCCGCCCGACGGCGACCCGCGCTGGGGCGATCACGGCGATTACGCGGGTCACGCCTGGATCTACGTCGCGATCGACGACGCCGACGCGCACTACGAGCGCGCGAAGGCCGCCGGCGCCGCGATCGTGATGGAGCTGGCCGATCAGGACTACGGCTCACGCGACTACAGCGCCCGCGACCCCGAGGGCAACCTGTGGAGCTTCGGCACCTACCGGCCGGGGAGCTGATCGACCGCGCCGCTCAGGCGAGCAGCTCCGGGAAGAAGCGCTCGACGTGTGTCGCGATCGTCTCTCGCACCCAGCGCTGCGTGGCTGGGTCGGCCATCCGGTAGCGGCCCAGCAGCAGCTTCTGCTCGGTGAGCGGCAGGCCCGCTATCTCCCAGCTCACCGCCAGGCGCTCCAGCAGCAGCTCATTGCGCCGCCGCCACTGGTCCTCCAGCCATTCGCCCATCCCGGTCGGCGGCTTGCCGATCTTGCGGATCGTGCCGCGGCTCAGGGAGCAGCGGAGAGTGAGGGTGTTGCCCTCCGGATCGGCGTACGCGACCGTCTCCGCCTTCGGCCGCTCGGTTCTCTCACGGCGCTTTCGCTTCGCCATCCGGCCGAGTCTGACACGATCCCTGCGTGGGCCTCGGCGATCGAATGAAGCGGCTTGGGCGCGAGCTGAGCGAGCCCCACGCCGACGGAATCGACGAGCTCCACGTCGGCGATCCCCGATTCGACGACTGGGAGGTCGTCCGCGACTTCGCCGAGCTGGAGACGGGACGGGCCTGGCGACAGCAGCTAACAGACCTCGGCTTCGAGGCCGTCCTCACCGCCGACTGGCCGCTCGACGAGCACGGCCGCGGCGACATCGCCCTGCGGGTGCCGTCCGATCGCTGGAGCGAGGCGACGGAAGCGCTCGACGTGGACTGATACGGGCCTCGATCCGGGACTACCTTTCGCTCGTGCAGCGACACGTTCGATCGGGAGGAACCCGATGAGAGCTCCGCCCCAGCGGAAGTCGGGGTCGATGTGGCTTGGCACATGGATGCACCGCGCTGGGAGTCGACCAGGGCGGACCTGGACGTTGGAGTTCGCTGACGACCTTCGTGTCGGACGAGACAATCCGTCAGGCGGGCAACGCGGCCCGGGTCAGCTGACACGGCTGGCTGGTCCACGTATACCGGCCGCACCCGCGGGGGCGCCGGCCACGCGCAGCGCCTCATCCCAATCACCGAAGTCGCGTTCGCGGACGATCAAGCCCCGCTCGATCCAGAAGACCTGGCCCAGGCGCGAGTCGAGCTCGATTCCGCTGCTGCGGGAACGCAGCCGAATCTGACAGAGGAACGTGAGCACGTCACCTGCATCAACCAGCTCGAGCGGCGTGTGGTCGATGAATACCCAGGCCTCGTGCAGGTCGGCCGCCCACTCGCGAAGGCCCGCATGACCGCGGTAGACGTTGGGCATCCCGGGTAGGAGCCACTCCTGGGGAGGGTCGTAGTGCCAGTCGGGTGAGAAGCGCACGAGGCACAGATCGAGATCTCCGCGCACCCAGGCCCCCCAGCCTGAGAGCGCGTTGCGCCTCAGCAGCGCACGTCGCAGATGCGATCGTGGCGGCAGGCGGTTGACCATCCTTGAAAGCGCCACATACACCCCGGGCCAGCGGACCATGAGTCGCTCATCCAGCGTCCGCCGCGTCGGCAAGCGCGCGTCGGAGCCAATCGATGTTCGCACGAACTCGGCGATCGTCGCCAGTATCACTGAAACCGCGGCACGCCCGAATCTTTCCGTCAGACCGGCAACGCGGTCTGTTGTCGTTGCTCCGCTCTCCGCTCGACTGGGTCGCTCTCGGGCTCCGCAAACGACCCGACCCTGACGCCGATGAGGCGCACCGGCCGCTCTGGCCTGTTGGCGCGCAGCAGCTCGACCGCAACTGACGCGATCGTCGCCTCGTCGCTCGTCTGCTCGGCGATCGTCCGCGCTCGGGTGAGCGTCTGAAAGTCGTCGAAGCGGAGCTTGATCGCGATCGTCCGCCCCGTGCACCCCAGCCGCGTGAGCGTTCCGGCCAGGCTCTCGCTCTGGCGGCGCAGCACGCGCTCCAGCTCCACCAGGTCGCTGATGTCGGCGTCGAAGGTGGTCTCCACCGAGCGCGACTTCGCGCTCCGCTCGGCCACCTGGAGAGGAGTCGCGGAAGTGCGCGCGCTCGTGAAGCTCGTGCGCGTACCGCTCCCCGAACTCGGCTGCCAAACGCGGGCGCGGAGCCCGCTGGAGTTGGGCGATCGTCCGCACCTCCAGCGACTCCAGGCGCTCGGCCGTCTTCGGCCCGATCCCCGGAATCAAGCGCGGTGGATCGGGGCCGAAACGCTCCGCCGCCTGCTCGCTGCTCATCAACACGAAGCCGCGCGGCTTCTCGGCGTCGGAGGCGACCTTGGCGACGAGCTTGTTCGGCCCGATGCCGACCGACGCCGCCAGGCTCAGCCGCTCGCGGATCGCCCGCACCGTCTCGCTCATCGCCCGCACCGGATACCGGACTGCGCTCAGGTCGAGGTAGACCTCGTCCAGTGACGCGCGCTCCCGGGGCACGTCCAGCTCCCCGATGATCGCCATCACATCCGCCGAGCGCTCCCGATAGTGGGCCATGTCGATGGGCAGGTAGACAGCCGACGGACACAGGCGCCGCGCTCGCGAGGCCGGCATCGCCGAGCCGACGCCGAAACGCCGCGCTTCGTATGAGGCCGTGGTCACAACGGCCCGCGGCCCGCTCCCTGCGATCACGACCGGCCTCCCGCGCAGATCGGGGTGCCGCAGCAACTCGACCGAGACGTAGAAAGCGTCCATATCGAGGTGCGCGATCACGCGGCGTTCAGGCACAGACTGATGCTACGTCGCGAGACGGCGGTGCAGATGGTTGACACGATCTGTTACTCTGTAAAGTACCTGGACGAAGGCCACACTCCTGTCCACGACTGTCCACGACACACAACGACAACACTGGGGGTCTGACGATGGAAGCAGCGACCGCACGCAGCAACGAGCCGCTCGAGCTCAGCTGGAGCGACCCGAAGCGCTACCTGTGGCTTCTCGGCCTCGTCGTCCCCGCCGTCCCGTTCATCGCCTGGGGGCTGGTCGAGCTCACCGGCCTCGGGATCATGTGGTGGGCCGGCCCGTTCGTCGTCTTCTTGCTGATCCCGTTCCTTGACCAGGCGATCGGCAAGGACTCGGCGAACCCGCCCGACAGCATCATCAAGCGGCTCGAAGAGGACCGCTACTACCGCTGGTGCATCTACGCCTTCATTCCGCTCCAGTACGCCTCCCTGATCTTCGCCTGCTGGCTGTGGGGAAGCGGCGACCTTTCCCTTGTCGAGAGCCTCGGCCTCGCCCTCACCGTCGCGATGGTCTCGGGGATCGCAATCAACACCGCCCACGAGCTCGGCCACAAGCGCAAGCAGCACGAGAAGTGGCTCGCGAAAGTGGCGCTCGCCCAGACTGGTTACGGGCACTTCTTCATCGAGCACAACCGCGGCCACCACGTCCGGGTGGCGACCCCGGAGGACCCGGCCTCCTCGCGGCTCGGAGAGAGCTTCTGGGAGTTCCTGCCGCGAACCGTCGTGGGCAGCCTGCGCTCGGCCCTGCACCTGGAGAGGGAGCGGCTCGACCGGCTCGACAAGCCGTTCCTCACGATCCACAACGACGTCCTCAACGCCTGGGCGATGACGCTGGTGCTCTTCGGCGCGCTGGTCGCCGTCTTCGGCCTCGAGGTGCTGCCCTGGCTGCTGCTTCAGGCGGTGGTCGGAGCCTCCCTCCTGGAGGTCGTCAACTACCTCGAGCACTATGGCCTGCTGCGGCAAAAGCGAGAGGACGGGCGCTACGAGCGCTGCCGTCCCGAGCACAGCTGGAACTCCGACAACGTCGCCTCGAACGTCTTCCTCTACCACCTGCAGCGCCATTCCGACCACCACGCCAACCCGACGCGCCGCTACCAGGCGCTGAGGCATTTCGAGGAGCTGCCCGAGCTGCCGTCGGGCTACGCGACGATGATCGTGCTCGCCTACGCGACGCCGGTTTGGTTTCGGGTGATGGACCCCAAGGTCCTCGCTCACTACGGCGGCGACTTGACCAAGGCGAACATCCTGCCGCGCAAGCGGGAGAAGATCCTCGCCAAGTACGGCGCCGGCGAGTCGGCGTCGAACGGAGCGGCCGGTGCGGCCGAGTCGGTGGAACCGGCGGGGGCGAAGGCAGCCGCAGCAGGCGCCTACCAATGCCCGGTGTGCGACTACGTCTACGAGGTCTCGGCGGGCGCGCCGCGCGAGGGATTCCCGGAGGGCACCGCGTGGAGCCAGATCCCCGACGACTGGTGCTGCCCGGATTGCGGCGTGCGGGAGAAGGTCGACTTCAAGCCGCTGATCGCGGCTGAGGTCGAATCTTGAGCCCCGCTGCGAGCGCGCCGGCGCGTCCGAGCTTCGCCGAAGCGACACGCTCGCTGCTGCGCGAGACCGTGCTGGACGCCGTCGGCGAGCTGCTCGGCGAGCGGCAGTGGGACGAGGTGACGATGGCGGCGATCGCCGAGCGCGCCGGGGTCAGCCGCCAGACCCTCTACAACGAGTTCGGGTCGCGACTGGAGCTGGCGCAGGTGTACGTGATGCGCGAGGCCGACCGCTTCCTGGAAGCGGTCGAGGCGGCGGTGCGGGAGAGCGGCGGCGAACCCCGCGCCGCGCTTGCCGCAGCCCTGGACGTCTTCCTCTCCAACGCGGCCTCGCACCCGGTGATCCGCGCGATCACCGTCGGCGAGGGCGGCGACGAGCTGGTGACCCTGGTGACGACGCGAGGAGGCGGGCTGGTCGCGAACGTGACCGATCGGCTGGCGCGGCTGCTGACCGCCGAATGGCCCGAGTTGCGCCTCGCCGACGCGAGGCTGGTCTCCGAGACGCTGGCCCGCCTGGCGATCAGCCACGCCGCGCTTCCGTCGGGGTCTCCGGAGCAGACCGCCCGCTCGGTGACCACGGTCCTCGGTCCGTTCATGGACGAGCTGGTCGGCGCCCGCTAGCTCGGAGCGTCGCGCCGGGCAGATGCCGACCTGCGGGTCGATCTCGCGCTCGATCTTCGCGAAGAAGTGGTCGCGGCCGATCGCCGGAGCGGACGGAATACTTGCCACGCGCCCCGGTCTTGTCGTGGCCGATCTCCTCCTTGCGGCCCTTCCGGCGCTCGAACACCTCGACGCGAACGTCTCGGCTGCATGGCCGGCGTGAGGACGTGACCCTGCCCCTGATTGCGCCGTCATCGCCGTCGTAGCGGATCGAGACCCTCCGCTTGATGACCGGGCAGCCCCTGTGGTCGCCGGCCGCGAGCGACGGGCAGTTGTCGCGCTCGTCGGCGAATCCGTCCCCGTCCCGATCCCGGCCAGCGGGGCTCTCTCCCCGTAGCGCGCCGTGAAGGTGGTGGCGATCGCGGGAGCCAGGACGTCATGGATCCTGTCGCCGTCGTCGGACCACGAGGAGAAGGAGTCGGGCGAGAACGGGTCGGCGGTCTTAGGCGCGACGACCGAGTGCCGGGAACCGACGATCACTGAGCGCGTGAACGGCGCTGACTCCGCCGCCCCGTCCACGGTCAGGTCCACCCCGACCGGCTTGCTCGCGAACGTCAGCACCACCGGCTTGGGGTACAGCGAGATCGTCTTCGAGTCCTCCAGCCCGGCCGAGTCGGTCGCCTTCACCTCGAGCTCGAGGTAGGACGGGTACTCGTGATCGGGCGCGTTGAACGCTCCGGTGGCGCCCGAGAACCCGCCGATCGGGTGCGCGTGGCAGTTGGACGGACAGTGCTGGAGCGTCACCGACCACGACAGCGCTGAAGGCGGGAGAGTCCCATCGTCCTCGTCGGTTGCAGATGCAGAGAACGGGATCGTGTCGCTGACGGCCCAGGTCGTATCGGGTGCGGGAGCGTCGATGGTGACCACGGGCGGGCTGTCCCCGGAGGTGATCTTGATCCACGAGCTGGTGTCGCTGTTTCCGTTCAGGTCGGTCACCCTCAGCCGCGCGTGGTGCGTGCCCTCGTCGTAAGTGCGGGAGGGTTGTGCCGCGTTCGAATCGTCAAATGCTCGGTCCCCGTCGAGGTCCCACGCATAGGTGAGCTGCTGGCTCTGGCCGGGGTCGGGATCGGTGGAGCTGGAACCGTTGAACTGGACCTGGAGCGGCGCCGCCCCGAAGGTCGGATTCGCGGTCGCGACAGCCGTCGGGGCGCCCGGCGCATATTCGACCCGCCGGATCATTCCCGCGTCGATGTCCACGTAGAAGAGGTCGCCTCCGGGACCGATCTGCACGTCCACGGCTCCGGGCGGGCCGACGACGAAGGGCTGGATGTTCGCCGGGTTGGGCACCCCAAAGCCCGTGTTCGGAAACATCACGTAGATGCAGGCGCGCGAGTAGTCGGCGAAGAACAGCGCGCCGTCATAGGCCGCCGGGTATGGCCCGCCCTCGTAGAACGCGAGCCCGGAGAGTGACGAGCTGCCGACCGCGCACGGATCGCCGCTCACCACCGGGGCGTTGTGGCGATAGGTGAAGAAGGGGGAGACTGCCGCCGCCGGTCCGCCTTCATCTTCGTACAAACCCACCGGGGCGCCGAAACCGTCGCAGATGTCGAGATCGAGGGAGTCATAGAAAAACTGGCGTCCATTGCCCTCGTAGCACGGCCATCCGAAGTTGCGGACGGCCGCCGTCGGCGACGGAATCCGGTTTATCTCCTCCCACTCCTGCCATCCGACGTCACCGATCCACAGGTCGTTGGTGCCGGGGCGAATCGTGAACCGGAACGGGTTGCGGAACCCGTAAGCGACGACCCTGCGGACGTTCGGGTCGGGGTTCCCGATTCCCGGGTTGCCGGACGCCGCCAGCCCCGTGCTCGGGTCGACACGCAAGATCGTCCCGTCCAGGCCTGCGGGGTCGGACGCGGTGCGTAGATCCTGACTGCGCAGGGCGCCGCCCTCGGCGGTGGGCAGGACAAGCGCGCTCCCGCCGGGCGGATCTCCGCACGGGTTGGGCGGGTCCCCGAACTGCCCGTAGTCGAGTCCGTTGAAGCTCGCGCCGTCACCCCCACTGACATAGAGGGCCCCGTCGGCGCCGAACTCGAGGCTGCCGGTCGTGTGGGATGGAAACTGCTGGCACCAGTCCTGGATCAGAACCTGCTCGCCCCCCGTCATCTGGTTACCACTCGCCTGCAGACGCGACACTCGCCCACTGACGACACAACCGTCGATTGTTTCTCCAGGCGGGTCGGGACAGATGTCGAAATCCGAGCCGGCTGGGCCCCAGCGCGGAATGGCGCCCGGGACCGCAGGGTCGTAGTCGAAGGTGTAAGACACGTATACGTACGGCACCGCCGGGAAGCCGGGGTCCAGCGCCAGGCCGAGAAGGCCCCTGTCCCAGCTGTTGTAGACCTGCGTGCGCAGGTCTGCGAACACCGTCGCGGTGGTGTCATCCAGATCGTCGAAGACCTTGATCACGCCGCTCTTCTCGGCCACGAACACCCGCCCGTCGGGGGAGAAGCGGACGGCGGTCGGCAGGGTCAGATCGGGCAGGAACTCATCCTCCTGGAACCCGACGGGCACGGTCCCCGCGGCGGCCCGTTCAACCGAGCCTGCGGCCGACATCGCAACCACGGCTATTGCGATCGCCAGCCGGGCGACCTGCCGAGGCCGGCTTGCGCTGTTGATCTCTGCACCGACCATCCCGCTGTGTCAAGGGTACGACGCGCGGCGATAGGCTGCGATGAGTGGCCGAGCTGATCCACACCTGCTACCGCGTCCTCGACCTCGAGCGATCGGTTTCGTTCTACGAGAAGCTCGGCTTCGAGGAGCTTCGCAGGATGCCGATCCGAGACGAGGCCACGAACGTGTTCATGGGGCTGCCGGGCGACGGGGCGCGCCTGGAGCTGACCTTCAACCACGACCGCACCGACCCGTATGAGATCGGTACCGGCTACGGCCACATCGCGGTCTCGACCGGCGACCTCGATGCGACGCTCGAGCGCCTGGCGGCGGACGGGATCGAGCCGGAGAGGCCCCCGTACACGGTCAGGGAGGGGGGCTCACGCCTGTGCTTCGTCCGCGACCCGGACGGGTACAGAATTGAGCTGCTCGAGACGGCTTGAGGCCCGGCTTTAGTTCGACCAGCTCGCCTACGCCCGTTCCCAGCTCACGCGCCCGCTCTCCTCGACCCGTTTGGCCTCCCCTCGCAGGGCGAGGTGATCGAGGTATGCGAGTGTCATCTCCATCAGGTAGCCCACCGCCATCGGCGACAGCTCGCCGTCGCCGGCTGCGCCGTGGACGATCTCGTACGCCGTCTTCGGGTCCGGCGCGAGTGCCTGGCGCACGGCGTCCAGCTGGCGCTCCAGCTCCTCGCGGTAGAGAGGCAGCCGGGCTGGGATGTCGCGAAACGGCCGCCCGTGGCCGGAGATGCAGAGCCCGACGTCGAGGCCGGCGATCACGTCCAGGCTGGAGAGGAACTCCCCCGCCGGGTCGGGCGTGTGCCCGTGGTCGAAGAACAGGAATACGCGGCCGACGATCATGTCGCCACTGAGGAGCAGCCGCCGCTCGGGTTGATGGAAGACCACGTGCGACGGCGCGTGCCCCGGGGTCTCGTGCGTGGTCCAGGCCCCGAGGTCGGTCTCGATCTCGACCCCAGGCAGGAGCTCGCGCTCGGGGGTGACCGGCCCGTCGAAACCCGTGTGCCGGCCCCTGCGATCGAGCTCCCACTGCTCGAGCACCTCCTCCGGCACGCCGTGATCACGAGCCTTCGCCAGGCGCGCGTCCAGCGCGGCGTCGGGGTCCTCGCACCATCCGCGCACGTGCTCCCAGGCGGGGTGGATCCACAACGGCACGCCGGTCCGCTCGACGATCGACGCCGCCGCCCCGAAGTGGTCGGAGTGCGCGTGCGTGCAGACGATCAGCTTGATGTCGTCGAGGCGAAAGCCCGCCTGGGCGAGCCCGAGTTCGAGCTGGCGCAGCCCGTCGGGCCCGCCGTATCCGGTGTCGAAGAGGACGATTCCGCCGCCCGCCTCGACCGCGTACGCGTTTCCATGCGGGGTCGCCGGCCACGGTAGTGGCAGCCGCAACCGCCACAGGCCGGGCAGGACCTTGTCGGCACGAGCAACGGCGGGCCGTCGCGATGGGCCTCTGTTCACGCTCGCCAGTCTGACGCCGGCGCGCGATCGAGGACAATGCGCGACCGCTCGTGACCGACTCCCCCGGCCTCCATCTTCCTCCGCTTCCTCAGGTTCGGCGCGCTTGCCTGGGGAGGCCCGGCGGCGCAGATCGCGATGATCAAGCGCGAGTGCGTGGACGAGGAGGGGTGGGTCTCCGAGGAGACGTTCCAGAAGACGCTGGCGGTGTATCAGGTGCTGCCGGGCCCGGAGGCGCACGAGCTGTGCGTCTACTTCGGCCGCCTGCGCGGCGGAAGGCTGGGCGGCTTCCTGGCCGGCCTCGGCTTCATGCTGCCCGGCTTTCTGTTGATGCTGGGCCTCTCGATCCTCTACGTCGAGGCCGAGATCGCCGACAACCTCGACGAGCTCTTCTACGGGCTGAAGGCGGCCGTCGGGGCGCTGGTCGCGCGGGCGCTGGTGCGGCTGAGGCAGGCGTTCCTGACCGACATCCCGCTGGCCGTGCTCGCCGTGGCCGGCTTCGTGCTGACGCTGTTTGCCTCGGCCAACTTCCTGCTCGTGCTTGCGGGCGGGGGAGTTGCCTACGAGCTGTGGACGAACGGCTCGCGCTGGATGCGGCGAACGAACGTCGTTTCTCCGCTGCCTCTGCCGCTCGCCCTGATCCTCGGAGCGGTCACGGTCTCGCTCACCGCCGAGATCTTCCTCGAGGGATTGAAGGCTGGGCTGCTCACGTTCGGCGGCGCCTATACCGTGATCCCGTTCCTTCAGGAGAGCGCCGTCGAGTCGCAGCAGTGGCTGACCGACAGCCAGTTCGTGGACGGGCTCGCGATCAGCGGCGTGCTGCCGGCTCCGCTGATCATCTTCTCGACCTTCGTCGGCTATCTCGCCGGCGGGCTCTCCGGCAGCCTTGCGATGACGCTCGGCATCTTCCTGCCGGCATTCCTGTTCCCGATCTTCTTCCACCGCTTCCTCGTCGCGATCGCGGAGAACGAGCGCATCCGCCCCTTCCTGCTCGGCGTCGCGGCCGCCGTGATCGGCCTGATTGCTGCGGTGACGGTGGAGATCCTCGATACGTCGGTCGTCGACGTGCCGACGGCGATCCTCGCCGCTCGCGGCCTTCCTCGTCCTCACCCGCTACCACGGCAAGCTGACCGTGCTCTACGTGGTCCTCGGATGTGGCCTGGTCGGCGCCGCGCTCCAGCTCACGGTGCTCTGACGGCGGCCAGATCCTCGGCCAGCGCGATCACGGCGTCCGCGTGGACCCGGACCGATTCGCTCGATAGGGGGCCGGCCGGAAGCTCGACTACGAAGGCCGTGTCGTCCGGAAACACGTCGTTCTGCCACGACGTGATGCTTCCCGGGGGGCGGCCGAATTGCTCGTACGGGAGGCCGACGAGCCTCGCGTAGCGGCTTTCGATCGCGGGGTCTCCTCCGGACCGATCGACCAATTCGGCGTACTGGTGGTACCAGATGCTGATTTCGGGAGCGGTCGCGCGGATGAACTCGTTGATGACGACGGACTCCGGCTCGGACAGCGGCCCCGTCCCCGAGTAATAGGTGTCGCCGGGACTCTCGATCGGCTCCCAGTTCCAGGCCGAATTCCGGTTCAGGTCGACACCGTTTGCGTTCTGGCGGGTACCCGCGGCACACCCATCCGGGTTGAACTCGTCGACCAGCCACAGCGCGACGCCCTCGGGCGGCTCAACCTTCCGAAGCCGCTCGGTGATCGCGATCCCGGCCGGCTCGGTCCCGTGCACGCAGCCGACGACGAGCATCGCCGCCGTCGCGGTCGAGGTCCCGATTCGGTACGCGGTGATCGGCCTCCCTTCAACCGACGTTCCAAGCCGCTGCCTCTCGACGGTGGAGGGCTCGGACTCGGTTGTCGTCGAGGTCGTGGAGGTCGTCGACCGCGGAGGATCTCGGGGCTCGCGGCTCTCCCGCGGCGTCAGGTGCTCGAGCCCGACGTCGGGCGTTTCGGGGTTGTCCGAGTCCCCCCCGCAGGCGCCGAGCAGAAGGCAGGTCGAGCCCAGGACAGCGGCGCGGCGAATCCCGATTGGCGATCGAAACCGAATCACGCGCCAATCTTCCCAGGGGGGTTCGTCCGCAACATCGGGCGCTCGCGGCGGTTAGTTGGTTCGACGAGCGACGTGCGTTCCGAGACCAAGGCGAGGAGGATCGGATGACGAAGGTCGTGAGCTTGGCGGTGATGGTCGTGCTGGCGCTGTCGGCGTTCCTGCCGGCCTCAGCCGGGGCGGCCGACCGCTACTGGAGCTACTGCGGGACGATCGACTACGGAAGCGGGATCTACGACCTCAAGAGCCACAACGTTCATTGCTCGATTGCGAAGTTCGTCGCCAAGCACTACTACAAGCGCGGCGATCACCAGGTTGGCGACTTCCGCTGCCGCAGCCACCAGGCCGACGAGTCCCTGTACTTCCCGGTCTGCAAGGGCAACATCCCGGGACAGATCCTGAAGTTCAGGACGCTGGTCGCACCCGGGATCGAGTAGCGCCGGCTCGCTTGCATCGAGGCTCGCGCGGCCATAGAGTCGGCAAGGCAAGCAACGAAGGGATCGCCGATGGCCTCGACTCCGACCCTCGACCGCGAAGGCCTGGACCTCAGCAACCTCGAGTTGTGGAAAGACGGCCCGCCGCACGAGCTGTTCACGCAGCTGCGGGAGGAGGCGCCGCTTCACTGGAGCGAGCTGGGCGACTTCGAGTGGGAGTCGGGATTCTGGTCGGTGGTTCGCTTCGACGACGTCGCCGAGGTGGGGCGCGACTACGAGACCTTCTCCTCGGCGCGCAGCATCGTGCTCGTGGACAAGCTGGAGAGCGATCCTGAAAAGCCGGACCCGATCGACCTCTCCTCGAACATGCTGATCACCCAGGATCCGCCTCGGCACGATCGCCTGAAGGCGCTCACACAGCGCGCGTTCACGCCGAAGCGGGCAGCCGACCACACCGAGCGCATGCGCGAGATCATCAACCTCGTCTATGACCGGGCTCTGGAGCGCCACCCGGACGGCCGACTCGATCTCGTTCAGGACGTCGGCATCTACGTCCCGGCGATGGTGATCGGCGACATGCTCGGCGCCCCGCGCGAGGACGCGGACAAGCTCGTCGACTGGACGAACCGCACCACGGCCTTCGAGGACCCGCGGCTCGTCCCCGACCTCGGCGACGTCTGGAGGGCGCTGGAGGAGTTCGTCCCCTACGTGAACGCGATGATCGACGAACGCGAGACGAACCCGACCGACGACCTGACGACCGCGTTCATCCAGGCCGAGGTCGACGGCGAGCGCCTCTCCCACGAAGAGGTGCTGATGTTCTTCTTCCTGCTGATGGTGGCCGGCAACGACTCGACCCGCGCCGTCTTCACCTCGGGGATCAAGAACCTGCTCGAGGACCCGCGAGCAGATGCAGCTGGTGCGCGCCGGCGCGGTGCCGCTGGAGCAGGTCGTCGAGGAGTTCGTCCGCTACAACCCCGCCTTCGCCTACATGCGACGCACGGCCACTCGCGACACCGAGGTCGCGGGACAAGAGGTGAAGGCCGGTGACAAGCTCGCTCTCTGGTACGTGTCATCGAACCGCGACGAGGACGCGTTCGAGGACCCACAGCGCTTCGACGTTCGCCGCGACCCGAACCCCCACCAGGGCTTCGGCGGCGGTGGGCGCCACTTCTGCATGGGCGCCGGGCTCGCGCGGCTGGAGCTGAAGCTGTGGATCGAGGAGACGCTGAAGCGCTTTCCGGAGTTGGAGCTCGACGGGCGAGTCCGAACGTGTCAGCTCGACGTTCCTGAATCAGTACCGCAGCGTCCCGGTGCTGCTCGGCTGAAGCCGACCGTGAAGCCACAGGAACAGCGGGCAGCGGAGTTCAGGGCCTTGCACGAGGGAGATCCGTTCGTGATCCCGAATCCGTGGGATGCCGGGTCGGCGAAGGTGATGGCGGCGCTGGGATTCAGGGCGCTGGCGACGACGAGCGCGGGGTTCGCCTTCACCCTCGGGCGCCTCGACGGCGCCGTCACCCTCGACGAGCTGACGGAGCATGTCGGGGTTCTCGGCGAGGCGACCGACCTGCCGCTGTCGGTCGACCTCGAGAACGGGTTCGGGCCCGATCCGGAGGACGCGGCGACGGCGATCACGCGGGCCGCCGAGGCGGGGGCGGTGGGCGGATCGATCGAGGACTACGACCCGGGCGGCCAGATCTACGCTCTCGACCACGCCGCGGAGCGGGTGGCCGCGGCAGTCGCGGCAGCCCGCGGCTGCGGCTTCCCATTCACGCTCACCGCCCGCGCTGAGAACTACTTCCGCGGCAATCCCGATCTCGACGACACGATCGCCCGGCTGCAGGCGTACGAACGCGCCGGCGCCGACGTGCTCTACGCCCCGAGGCTGCGCACCACAGAGGAGATCCGGGCGGTCTGCGAGGCAACCTCCAAGCCGGTGAACGTGCTCGCGCGCCCGCAGCTATCGCTCGACGAGATCGTCGAAGCGGGAGCGCAGCGGGTCAGCGTCGGCGCCAACCTTGCCTTCGTCGCGCTAGCCGCGTTCGCCGCCTCGGCCCAGCAGATCCGCGACGACGGAGATTTCTCGTCGCTTGCGGTCAAGATCCAGCTTCAGGAGTGGCTCGGCCCAGCCGAGTGACCACCTTCCTCGAGCCGCCGGCGCGCCTTCACCACCGCCGGGGTCGACGTGTGACATGCACGGGCGATCAAGCCGTTGGCGCGCTCCGGGTCGCGTTGGAGCTCGAACTCGATCATCGCGATCTTGCGCAGCTGAACGCGCCGCTCGCCGCTGAGCACCTCGACGTCTTGGTCACTGACGGCGGCCTCGGCGGCACGGTCGCGCCGACACTGCAGGCAGTAGAGGACACCCCCTTCCTCAACCCAGTGCGGTGGCAGTCCGCCCTGCTCGGAATCGCCCATCCAGCTTGCGGTGACCGTGCAATCGTCGCAAGTCCATTCCTGCGTTGCGGGGTTAGCCACTCAATCCTTCTTCCCGTGGTTGTTGTCTTGGTCGGGCAAAGCTTTGCGTCAGGACGGCAGTGGAACGGGCACAGGCGTCCCGGTTGGCCTCATTCGGTCGATCAGCGCCCAGAGGGCGAAAACGATCGCTCCCACCGCGGCTGTAACCGTCAACAGGACTCCAGCCGCCGCCGTGTCCGCAACGCCGTTTGCGCCGAGGATCAACACCGCCGTCGCGGCACCGAGGCTTGGTCCCACCGGCAGCAACCCGATCACGGCCATTCCGATCAGCAGCGCTACCGAGTCCAGCACGGAGGCGTCGACCCCGATCCCCTTCAACACCAGCCAGTTCCTCACCACCTGCACCGAGACGGCAAGGACCACGAGGGCGATGACACGGTTGCGGCTGCGGAGCCCTCGCATCACCGACAGGCCCCGCCAAGCACCTTGATCGCGTCCGCGAGCGACCCTGCTGACCGCGGCGATCACGCCTACGGCCAGCCCGATAGATGCCAGCGGCACCCACCAGGGCACGCCGAGCGGTCCGATCAGGGTGAAGGACATCAGCGCCGCCAACCCGCCCTCCACGACCAGGATCGGAAGCTCGGCGGCGACGAGCACGGATGGCGATGGGCTCTCTCGTGGCGCCGAGCGGCGCAAGGCCGCTATCCGCACCGCGAATCCGAAATGCCCGTTGAAGATGTTTCCGAGGTAGCCGACGCTGCCGGCGCGGTAGAGCCTGCGCCGATGCACCTGTCCCCCCGCCGCGCCCACGCAGACGTGCCACGCCTCGCAGCGCGCGACCAGCCAGCCGACGTGGAGCAGCACGGCGATCCCGAGGATCCAGATCGGGGCGCTTGAGAACGCCTGCGCGAAATCACCCTGACTGCGCGCGAGCGCGACCACCAGCGCGAGCGCCACCGCGAGACTGCCGACCACGGTCACCAGCGCGTGGTGCCGGCGCATCCACAGCCTGCATCTGGAGATCCGGCTGCGGACGGTGAAGTGAAGGGGAGCGGTGGGCGGCTCTGGCTCGTGTGGATCGATGACGCTGGTCCCTGTGACGCCCTCGGCGGCGGAAACGGCTCGGAGGGCAGAGGGAGAACCCAGCGGGCTTGACTCGTAACGAGTCTACCGCGGATTCGTCAGGCGATCGCCGGCTCCGCAGCCTCCGCCGCGGAGACCGGCTTGGAGAACTCGATCGTGCCGTCCTCGATCGTCCCCAACCTCAACGTGACGATGTCGCGCGCGTAGTTCTGGTGCAGACGCCATGGCGGCTTCGACCCCTGCTTCGGGAACTTGTGGATCGAGCGCAGCACATAGCCAGAGGAGAAATCGATGAACGGCTCGGCGGTGATCGACGGGTCGAGGTTCCGCGGTGTGCATTGCCGGTATCCGTGCTCGTCCATGTGGTTCAGCAGCCGGCAGACGTATTCACAGGTGAGGTCGCACTTGAGCGTCCAGGAGGCGTTGGTGTACCCGAGCGCGATCGCCAGGTTGGGCACGCCGCTCAGCATCAAGCCCTTGTAGCCCATCGTCTCGGGGAGCTCGATCTCGCGGCCGTCGACGGCGAGCTGCATGCCTCCCAGCGCCAGCAGGTTGATCCCGGTGGCGGTGACGATCAGGTCCGCCTCGAGCTCGGCCCCGGATGCGAGCGCGAGCCCCTGCTCGGTGAACGTCTCGATCTGATCGGTGACGACGGACGCGCGGCCGTCGCCGATCGCCTCGAATAGGTCGCCGTCGGGCACCAGGCACATGCGCTGGTCCCACGGGTTGTAGGTGGGCTTGAAGTGCGTGTCGATGTCGTACCCGGGCGGAAGCTGGCGTTCGAGGGCCCTGCGGATCAGCGCCTTCACGACCCGGGGCCGGCGCCGGCTGAGCCGGAAGACCAGCATCGTCAGCAGCACGTTCTTCCAGCGAACGATCGAGTAGGCGAGCGTGGCAGGGAGCAATCGCCGCACGACGTTGGCGAACGGGTCCTCCCCGGGCAGCGAGACGATGTAGCTGGGCGAGCGCTGGAGCATCGTCACGTGGGCAGCGCTCTCGGCGATCGCGGGAACGAGCGTAACCGCGGTCGCGCCGCTGCCGATCACCACCACTCGCTTGCCGGCGTAATCGATGTCGTCGGTCCAGTGCTGCGGATGCACGATGCGGCCGTTGAAGCGCTCGGTCCCCTGGAAGTCCGGCGTATAGCCCTCGTCGTAGCGGTAATAGCCGCTGCACGTGAACAGGAATCCGCAGGTCAGGCGCACCGTCTCCCCGGAGTCGCCGCGCTCTGCCTCGACCGTCCACCTCGCATCCGCCGTGGACCACTCGGCGCGGACGACCCGATGGTTGAAGCGCACCTTCTGATCGATGCCGGCCTCGCGTGCCGTCTGGTGGATGTAGCTGAGGATCGACGACCCGTCCGCGATCGCCTTTGCCTCCTCCCACGGCTTGAACGAGTAGCCCAGCGTGTACATGTCCGAGTCCGAGCGGATGCCCGGGTACCTGAACAGGTCCCAGGTCCCGCCGATCGACTCCCGGGCCTCGAGGATCGCGAAGCTCTTGCCGGGGCACTTCGCCTGCAGGTGGTAGCCGGCTCCGATCCCGGACAGACCGGCGCCGACGATCAGCACGTCGAAGTGCTCGACCGCCGTTTCGGACGAGGCTTCCACAGGACTCATGACAGTAATGGACGGCAATAGGCTGGGCAGCGTGAGGTTGGTCACACTTCTCTCTCTCCTGGCCGTGACAGCCGTTGCGTTCAGCCTCGGCGCCGGTGGTGCCGGAGCGGCGAAGCCCTTTGACGCCTATGCCGCCTGCGGTGGTGGTGGTGAGAAGCCGGATCTGTTCTGCTTCAAGGGCGACTCGGCAACGGCGGTCTTCGAAGCGCGCAACCAGCCGCGAGTCCCGTTCAAGCTCTGCGTCCGCTACCCGCGCGGGCACACCGAGTGCCGGGAGCGGCGCACGGGCGCTGAGGACAGGCCCCGAGAGGTTCGGGTGAAGCTCGGGAATCCAGGACGCCACAAGATCGTTTGGTTTGCAAGCGGGCACGCGGTCGAGCGCCAGGTCCTGGAGGTGCAACCGCGAACCGTGTTCGTCAACGGCGATTCCCTGGCCGAGGGCACGCGTCCCTACATTCCCAGCGCCCTGCGCGAGTGGGACGTGGAGCAGTCCGTCTCGATCTCACGCCATGCGCCGGAGGGTGTCGCCCTGCTGCGGCAAAAGGGGAACCTCGCCACGGTCGTCGTGATGAGCCTGGGGACCAACGACGACCCACACACGGTCGATGCCTTCCGCGATGCCGTCCGCGACACGATGGACATCGTCGGCAAGCGCCGCTGCGTCGTCTGGCCCAACATCGTCCGCCCCTCTGTCGGCGGTGCGAGCTATGCGGGCTACAACGGCGTCCTCCACAGCGAGTCGAAGCACCGAAGGAATCTGAGGATTGTCGATTGGGCGGAAATGGTGAGCGAGAACCCCGGCTGGCTCGCGGGCGACGGCGTCCACGTCAACGCCGAGGGCTACCAGGCTCGGGCGAAAGCGATCGCGCAACAGGTCAAGCGCTGCTGAGCTCCCGGCGCCAGAGACTCCGTGAGCGTCGCCGCGTCGATCGCGCTCATCGCTGCGGGCGCAATCGGGGGCTACGTCGTCGGGAGCAACTCGGGTGAGGCCGACGCAACCGAGGTGACGGCCGAGGCTGCCGGCGAGAAGCTGGGAGCGGCAGTGGGCGCGGGGCGAGGATTCAACACCGGCTTCGAGCAAGGGCGGGAGGCAGGATTTCGTGAGGCCTATCTCGAGTCATACCGATCGGCCTACCGGACGTCGTGGGAGGACCAGGGGCTCGACCCATTGGGCCCGGGCGAGCCGCGCCTCAGCGAGATCGGTGTGCCGGGGGCGCCATGAGCCGGCCGGTCCTCCTGGCAGCGGTCCTGGTTCTGACGGTTGGAGCCGCGGTCGGTGGGTATCTCCTCGGATCGGACGAGGCTCCGGATGAGAGTCCGAGTTCAGACTCGGTGGAGGCATTTCAGGCCGCCTACTCGCAGGCCCTTTTCGAAGCTCTGCCCGACGGCAGGAGACAGGGATACCGAGCAGGCGTGACCGTCGGTCGGGCTCAGGGTGAAAGAGCCGGGACCCGCAGCGGGCGCCTCGCCGGGCAGGCCGCCGCCGAAGCGACCCTCGTCGGAGGTGCCGTCGACTCAGGCGGCCGAGAGCCCGAGACCGGCGCGACCTCGGCCGGCTCCGGCGAGGTGCTCGTCGTCGGGGACAGCCTCGAGGAGCTGACCGGCCCGTATCTGCAGGAATACCTTCCGGCGCTGGATCTGACGATCAGCGCCGTCACCGGGTACTCGAGCACCGCGATACTCGAGTTGCTGCGGGAGAGCTACGACCCCTCGCAGTCGGTGATCGTCTTCGACGCCGGGACCAACGACGACCCGGCCTATCCGGACACCCTCGCTTCGAACCTGGAGGCCGTCGCGGAGATCGTCGGCGATCGGTGCATGGTCGTCCCGACCATCCACGCCCCGACCGTGAACGGCGTCGACCAGAGCGGCAAGAACGCGGTGATCACGGCCTTCGCTTCGTCGCGGCCCGGGACCCAGGTCCCTGATTGGGCCGGCGCCGTCGCCGCCAATCCCGAGCTGATGCAGAGCGACAACCTGCATCCGCTCCCGGAGGGTGCCGCCCTTCGCGGCCGGTTGATCGCGCGTGGGATCCGAGCCTGCCTGTGACCGGCTGAGCGACCATACTGAGCACGATCCGTAGATGGGCCTTCTCAAACGGGACGATAGGGAGCGGCCGGACCGAAGAATCGACGGCACCGCAGTGATCCGGGAATCGGAGCGATTCGGCGCCGCTTTCGGGCAATTCAGCGACTTCGAGCTGGTCAACCGCTTCGGGACACGTAAGTACCGGCTGATGCTCGAGGTGCGACTTCCCGAGCATGACCCCTACGAGATCGAGGCTGAGTTCAAGGTCCCGAGGAAAGCCGAGAACACCGGCTTCATCGCCGGTGGGATCGGGACCCCTCTGAATCCCGGTTTGGAGCTTCCCGTGCGCGTGGACGCGATCGACCCCGCCTCGGTGGAGATCGACTGGGACAAGTTCCTCGCTTCCCCCGAGCGCAAGGAAGCGCAGCGCGCGGTGAACCAGTCCGCCTACAACCGCGCGGTGGCTGAACAACTGAAGAGGAATCCCAAGCAGGCCGAGAAGGCGAGGGCCAACAACAAAGTTGCGGTCCGAGGATGGGCGGCCGCAGTCCGAAGCGGGCAGATGACCCGGGAGCAGTTCGAGGAAACCGTGAAGCTGGAGGTCGAGACGGGCCGCATGGACCCGGCCGACGCCGAGTCGGCCCGCGCGAGCCTCGACGGCTGACGCGCCCGCGGCATCCCGCCGACGACACGCTCACGTTCTCAGCGAGTGACGCCCTCGATCAGGTCGGCCGCGCGCTCGGTGCCGGGATTCGCCTGCAGCCGGTTGGCGATCGCGGCGAGGCGCTCGGCGAGGGCCCGGTCGCCGAGCAGGCGCTCGATCGCGTCGCGCATCTGCGCCTCGGTGAACTCGTAGGTGGGAAGGCGGATCCCGAAGCCGGTCTCCTCGATTCGCTGCGCGTTGTCGTGCTGGTCCCAGAACAGCGGCAGCGCGATCATCGGCCGGCCGAAGTGGATGGCCTCGGTCGTGGTGTTGTTGCCGGCGTGCGTGATCACGAGATCGACCTGCGAAAGCACCGAGGTCTGGGGCAGGAACTCCTCCCCAGCCATGTTCGGCGCCAGCTCGTACTGGTCGTGCTGGGGACCCTTGGAGACGACGAAGCGGTGCGGCAGCGGCGCCAGCGCCTCGACCAGCCGCTCCATCAGGGGCACGTCCCCCGACCCCAGTGAGCCGAGGCTGAGGTAGATCAGCGCTTCATCGCCTGTCGCGATCTCGGGCGGCGCGCTCCATTCGGCGTCTGTCGTGCGCACGCTCGATTCGAGGTTGTGCCAGGACGGTCCCAGTGACCGGCTGCGCGCGTAGTCCAGCTCGCGCGGATAGATGTAGAGGTTGAGCCAGGGCGAGGTGTGGATCAGCTCCCCGTCAGGCAGCGGCGGAGCTCCGCGCTCGCGGCAGAACTCGTCGAAGCTCGGCCAGAGCTGCCCGAGAACCTGGCCTCGGTACTCAGCCCTGAATCGCTCCCATTCGGAGTCGTCGGCGGTGGGCAGGCCCGAGTACGGCGGCGGCAGGCTCGGATCGCCAATTTCCAGTGGGTTGCAGGAGACGATGCGCACCCACGGGCGGCCGCTGGCGGGAATCGCCGGAAAGCCGCAGACGTTGTCCTCGACGATCACGTGGGGCTTGAGCTCCTCGAAGATCTCAACGAGGCGGTCGTCCACGTAGCGCGCGCCGTCGAGCAGCGCCTCCCAGGTCGGGCGCATGAACAGCCCCAGCTGCTTGAAGGTGCTGCGGCGCAGGACCGGCGCCGTCTCCCGGATGAAGTCCTTCCAGAACTGGCCGGGCTCCTCCTCGACCTCGGGCGAAGGCGAGAGCCGCATCAGCCGTTCCTCGAAACCCTTTTCGGTCAGCGTTCCGGCGAACGACTCCTCGAGCACGAACACGACCCGGTGCCCCCGCCTGCGCAGCACGTCGCCGATCCCGACGCAGTTGTTGGTCGGACCGTACGCGCCCTCGGGGAAGAAGACGATCGTCGCCACGCGCTCAGTCTCGTGCTCAGGCTATCCGCACCACTCGCGCCGGGTAACGCATGCTTCCGTGCTCGCCCTTCAGGTTGTGGTTCCGACCTCCCTCCGCATCGAGGGCGGACGGCACTCTACCCGGCGCCGAGCTGGGCCGCCGGAGCTCGGGCGAATCTCTCTGGGTTGTATGCCCTATAGACCCCACAACGCAGAGAGATTCGTGAGCGCGCCCGACAGGATTCGAACCTGTGACCTTTGGTTTCGTAGACCAACGCTCTATCCGACTGAGCTACGGGCGCGGGTTTTTCGGCTCGAGCGCAGGCTGAAGCGATCGACGCCGGGAGGCGATTGTACCTTTGAGGGGTGCAGCGACTGGTGGCAGGAGTGGTCGGGGTTGCGGTCGTGGTGGCGCTTGGATCCTGCGGGTCCGACGGCGACACGTCCACGACGAACGGCGGCGCCGAGCAAACGTACGAGATCCCCGAGCTCGCTTTCGAGGATCTCGGCGACTGCGGGCAGCTCCCTAAGCCGAAGGAGTTTCGCTGCGGGTCGATCGAGGTCCCGTTCGAGCGCGCCGACCCTTCCCTCGGGACGACCGAGATCGGGTTCGCGGTGCGGCCGCCGAACGACCGCGATAAGCCGTCGCTGGGGGCGATCTTTGCGGTCGAGGGCGGGCCCGGATATGCGAGCACCGGCACCGCCAGCGCCTACACGAAGGTGTTCGACGATTTGCTCGACCGGCGCTCGCTGGTGCTGGTCGACATGCGCGGGACCGGGCGATCGGGTCCGGTCAAGTGTCCTGATACCCAGCGCGGCCGGGCACCCGACTGGATTGCGCTGTCGGAATGTGCGCGGCGCCTGGGCCCGCTGGCGTCCTCGTATCGCACCGCTGCGGCTGCGGACGACATCGATGACGTCCGCGAGGCGCTCGGGTACGAGCGGATCGCGCTGTACGGCGACTCCTACGGGACCTTCCTCGCCCAGTCCTATGCCTTCCGCCACCCCGACTCGCTCGACGCGCTGGTGCTCGACAGCGCCTATCCCGTCCGTGGCGAGTCCGGCTGGTATCCGAACATCCCGCGCACCGGGGTTCGCTCCCTCTACATCGCCTGCCGGCGCTCGCCGAGCTGCGTCGGCGATCCCGAGAAGTTCCTCGCCGAGCTGGCCGAGCACCTGCGTCAAACCGGCAGGGGCGTCGGATCGCTGATCGACGCTCTCTTCGACGCCGGCTACAGCCCGCCCGGGTCATACATCGACGTCGTCGACGCCGGCGAAGCTCTGATGCGTGGCGATGCCGAGCCCTGGAACAAGCTCACCGGCGAGGGCAAGCCGGGCGCGCGCCACCTGCGCCAGTACAACACCGCGGGCGAGCAGATCGTGAGCTGCAACGACTACCCGATGATCTGGGAGAAGCCGGCCTCGGAGACCGAGCGCCGCCGGCAGCTCGAAGACTCGATCCGCGACTACCCCAACCCCGACACGTTCGCGCCCTTCACCCCGCGTGAGATCGCGATCGGCTCGGAGATCGGCTACCTGTACTGCCTTACGTTCCCGCCGCCGACCGACCTGTACGAGCCGCCCGCCGAAGACGACGCCGTGGGCACCGAGGCGCCGGTGCTGGTGGTCGCGGGCGAGCTCGACAGCGTCACCACCCCGCACGAGGGAATGCGGGTGGCGGACGAGTTCCCGAACTCGGAGTACTACGAGGTCCGAAACGCGGGCCACGTCGACGCCCTCTACTACGAGGACGGCGCGGCGGCGAGGGAGATCCGGCGCTTCCTGCGGGAGCACCTGCAGCAGTAGTTCGAATATCGTCGCCGCCGGGTCCCGTGAACGAGCGCCTCTCCCCCCTCTCCTCCTCCGATATGTCCTCGCTGCTCGCCGAGCGTGGGCCGATCCACGTCCACGTCGGGGCGACGATCATCTTCGAGGGGAAGCCTCCCGATTTCGAGGATCTGCTCGAGCACGTGTCGACGCGGCTGAGCCTGGTGCCGCGGTTTCGGCAGCGGGTGACGCAGATCCCGCTCGGGCTGGACAACCCCGTGTGGAGCGACGACGCGAACTTCGATCTGCGCTGGCACGTGCGCCACTCGGCCCTCCCCGGCCCGGGGAGCATCGAGCAGCTGCGCGAGTTCGTCGGCCGCGTGATGTCCCAGCCGCTCGACTTCTCGCGGCCGCTGTGGCAGATCTACCTCGTCGAGGGTCTGGAAGGCAAGCGCCACGCGCTGATCTCGAAGACACACCACGCGCTCGTCGACGGGGTGTCGGCGCTCGACGTCGGCACGATCATTCTCGACCCCAACCCCGAGGGCACCGAGATGGAGGTCCCGGAGGAGCGCTGGGATCCGGACGAACCGAGTTCGGAGATGCTGTTCATCCGCGCCGCGTCGGAACGGATTCGAAGGCCGCTGCGCAATGCCCGGAAGGCGGCGACGGGGGCGCTGACGATGCCGAAGTCGACCGCCGGCAGGGTGCGGCGGACGGCGGAGGGGTTCGCCGGACTTGCCGCCGGCGGGCCCAGCGCCACGCGAATCTCGCTGAACGTCGAGATCGGGCGTGATCGGCGCGCCGGCTTCGCCGCGACCACGCTGCAGAAGCTGAAGGATGCGCGCGGCGACACCGACGCGACCGTCAACGACGTGATCCTCTCGATCGCCACCGGGGCGCTGGCGGACTTCCTGGAAGGCCGCGGCGGTGAGCTGCCGCGATCGATCGTCGCCCTGGTGCCGATGTCGATCCGCAGAGCGGACGAGCAGCACGATCTCGGCAACAGGATCGCGACGCTTCTGGTGACGCTGCCGCTCAGCGAGCGCGACCCGCGGCGACGCCTCGAGCTGATCCACGCCGAGACCACTCGCGTCAAGCAATCGGCCGAGGCCGACGCCGCCTCGCTCGTGATCGAGGCGACGGGCTGGGCGCCGCCCACCATCAACCGCGTGCTCTCGATGGCGATCTCGCGGCCGCTGACGTGGAACCTCGTGATCTCGAACGTGCCCGGGCCGCAGGTGCCGTTCTACCTGCTCGGGCGCCGGATGCGCGAGGTATATCCGTTCGTGCCGCTCTCCCCGCAGGGGCATGCGCTTTCGATCGGCGTCGTCAGCTACGACGGCGGGGTCTTCTTCGGGCTCGCGGGCGACCGCGACGAGCTCGCCGACATCGACGAGCTGGTGGCATCAATCGAGCGCGCGATCACCGAGCAGACCGGCTAGGTGTGAGCGCCGCGGCGCTCGCGCTCAGTCGACGTCGATTGCCTCCAGGAACCGCTCGACCTTCGCGCGATCGGCCGAGTTCGTGAGCAGGTCCGGCGACGCCCCGAGACCCGTTCGGTGCTGGACGTCGCTGAGCACGCAGGAGAGGGTCTCGCAGGCGCCGTTGTGGTAGTAGGGCGGCGACGCGAAGATGCCCAGCAGCGACTGTGGGGAGAAGCCGATCCCCCTGCCGTCGCCGTTGTAGTCGCGGCCGAGCGCGTCTTGGCCGGGAGGCGCGCTGGAGGTCAAGTTGCCGTTCACGACGCTCAGTGTCTGGCTCGCGAACTCGGGGCCCCCGATGTTGTTGCCGAGGTCGTTGCCCTGCCCTTGGACGCCGATGTTGAAGGAGTTGATGTTGCGCAGGAACGCGTTCAGATATTCGTTGGCGACCGGGCTCGTGCCAGGGAGCGTCGCCGGGACCTCGGTGAATCGGTCACCGACCGCGGGAGGCGACGTGAAGTTCTTCACCGCGCTGGTGGTCCACAGCGCCCCGCCGTGGCAGTTCGCGCAGCCCTGATTCGCGAACAGCGTTGCGCCGGCCTGCAGGTCCGCGGGGTTGGGACCGCCGGGCAGGCCCGGGATCGGGGCTTCCGGCGTCCGGATCGCGAGCCGCACCCATTCCTTCAGCGCCGTCAGCGCCGGCACGGCGACGCCGCTGCCTGGCAGGGTGACCGTGAGCTGTGGACGGCCCGCGTTCGGCTTCGGGAACGGATTAACGACGCAGGGCCGGTCGTTGACGTTGCCGTTGTCGCCGATTATGAGCCCGTGGTTCGGGTCGAAGGCGCTCGTCGCCGGCGGGGGCGTCTGGCACGTGTCCGCGGTCACGCCGCCTGGCCCGGAGACGTTGCGGATGTTGAGCTCGAAGTCCTCGACCTCGTCGAAGATCGCCGAGTAATTGAGGATCTTCTGCTGGTTGCGGTCGAACGGGTTGAAGCTTGCGTTCAGCGGTATCGACTTGCGCGGGCCGACGCCGAACGCCCACACCACGCTGTCGGTGAGCCCGTCGAAGTGGCAGCTCGAGCACGACTGCCAGCCCTCGCTGGAGAGCCGCTCATCGGTTGAGACGGTGGTCCCCGCCGGCCGGTTGAAGTGGCCGCGCGAGCTGAAGAACATCTCCGCGCCCACCTGCACGACCTCCTCGGTGGAGCCGGGCGGCGGCAGCGCGGCTGTGCGGATCGCGCCCAGCACCGTATCTGTCGTGAGGTCGACCACCGAGACGTTGCGGGAGACGAAGTTCATCACGTAGGCCCTCGTGCCCGCCGGGTTGATCACGATCCCGCGCGGGTTCTTGCCGGCGTTGTTCCCGCTGGTGGCGGGGTTCGCGGGATCGTTCAGGTCGATGTAGCGGGTCGTCTGGTCGCCGCCGGTGAAGCTGAGGCCGCCGTCGGCGCCGACATTGAGCCTGACCAGCAGGTCGGAGCCGGACGAGACGACGTACGCCGCCCCGGCACCGGATTGGTTCGTGAAGTCGATCGCCCACGGGTTGGCGAAGAAGAGCTTCTTCTTGCCCGCCTCCGGAGTGCGCGCGCCGAGGTGCATGTTGATCGAGCCGGCGTCGGTCTGGGCGGGGCCGCCGACCCCGGTGATCACGCTCAGGAACGCTTCGGTGTCGACGTTGAAGCGCAGCGGGCCCTCGGGTGAAGCGGCGATGTTCGGCAGGTACGCCTGTTTCCCGCGGATGACGATGCTCTGCATCTGGTTCGGCCACGCAAAGGTCGGGTCGGCGACGCCGTCGCCGCTCTGGTCGACGGTGAAGCCGGTGTTTCGCGGCAGGATCGCGATCCGGCCGATCGGCTTGTACTTGCCGATCCTCGCGGACTCGGTGTCGATGTCGATGCGGCAGACGATGCCCTGCCTGCCCTCGTCGTTCACCTGGGTGAACCCCGGGCGCGTGAAGGAGAAGAAGCTGGTGACGTAGAGCTGCTTGCTGTTCTTGGTCACCGCCAGCCCGCGGGGTTGGAAGTGGAACTCGGGGTCGGGACTGCAGGCGCTGCCGCGGAGCACGATGCCGCCGATCACCTTCGGGCTGACCAGCTTCGCTCCCCCTGATCCCCCTCCCCCCGCTCCCCTGTTGTTTCCGCCGCCTCCTCCGCCCCGCCTTCTCTTCACGCGCTCGGTCGCGTCGATAACGGTGATCGTGTCCTGAGCGGCGTTGGCGACGAAGATCCGCCGCCCATCCGGTGAGGCGACGATGTTCAACGGCTCGGCGCCGGTGGCGAACGTGCCCTGAGTGCCGAGGTCCTTGGCGATCCTCGCCTTGAACTGCCCCGGCTTCGGATTCGTGATCCTGATCACCGTCACCGTGCCGGCGGCGGCGTTGGCGACGTAGGCGTACAGGTTCGACGGGTCGACGGCGACCTGCTGCGGCTCGTTGCCGACGGGGAGCGTCTTCAGCACCTGATTGGTGCTGGTGCGGATCACCGACACGGAGTCGCTGTCGGGGTTCACCACCCAAAGCAGCTTGCCGTCGGCCGACAACGTGATCGGGCTCGAGTTGGTCGCGGTCGAGAACTTCGGCGGCTTCGGCGGCCTCTGCGGCCCGCGCGCACCGGCCATTGCGGACGCGGGGACGACGAGCGCCAGCCCGAGCGCGGCCATCACTACGCATTTCAGCGTGCGGTGTGCAACCCGTGGCGACTCGCCCGCCGCGTCAGCGCGTCCGCGCATACGCGTGATCTATCACCACCGAGCCGCGAAGTCAACCCCTTTTGTCAATCATCGCCCGAGTTCCCGGCCGAGACGGGCAGCGCTGGCCGCCGGCAACGGCCGGCGCGCGCCGGTGGGAACGGGCCAGAGGCTGATCAGCCCGCCGAAGAACACGATCAGAGCGCCGAGCCAGATCCAGGTGACCATCGGCGAGACGAGGAAGCGGAAGTTGGCTGGGATGTCCCCCTCGCGATAGCGGGCGACCATCAACCGCAGCGCCTCGCCGAGGCCGGCCGCGCGCTCGGCCCGCGGCAATGAGCTGGCCTGCTCGAAGACACGGTCCCCACGCAGAGAGATCTCCTCCAGGCTGGTGATGTCGGGCGCGACGACGGTCCAGAGGTCGCGCCGCAGGCCCGTCTCCAGTCCCACCTCGCTTGTCGACTCGCCGACGAGGTAGCGCGACAGCGCGCCCGCGCTCGGATCGGCCGATGGGAAGTAGCTCTTCCCCGGACTCAGGTTCACGGGCTCGCTATCCCCGCGCTGAATCGACACCTCGGCGCCGAGGTTGATCTTCTCGAGCGAGCCGCTGTCGGCGATGTCGAGCTGGCCGGTGGGCTTCTCGTAGATGAACTCGTAGCTCCCCACGCTCGCGCTCTCGCCCGGAGCGAGGCTCAAGTCGCGTACGTCCTTGAAGGCCGTGGAAGCGGCGATTCCGACGAACAGGACGGCGATCCCCGCGTGGACCAGGTAGCCGCCGTAGCGGCGCCGGTTTCGGCGCACCAGCGAGACCAGGGCACGCGGCACGGAGTCGTCCGACAACGCTCGCCTCGCCTGCACGCCGCGCCAGAACTCCTGCACCACGACCGTCAGCACGAAGGCGGCGAGGCAGAACATCAGCAGCGCCAGCGGCTCGTCGGCGACGCCACCGGCCACGATCAGGACCAGCAGAACCCCGATCGCCACCGCCACCGGCACGAGCAGCGCGCGCCGCAGGCCGGCGACCGTCACCTTGCGCCAGGCCATCACCGGCCCGAGCCCCGAGAGCAGGGTGAGCATCAGCGCGAGCGGGACGACGAAGCGGCCGAACCACGGCGGTCCCACCGATGCCCGCGTGCCCGTGACCGCCTCCGATATCAGCGGGAAGAAGGTGCCCCAGAAGATCACGAAAGCCAGTCCCACGAGCACGAGGTTGTTGAGCAGGAACACGGCCTCGCGCGAGAGCAGCGAGTCGAGCCGGTGCTCCGAGCGCAGGTAGGGGGCGCGCGAGACGACCAGCGCGATCGATCCCGCGACCATGATCACGATCAGGACCAGGAAGGGGATGCCGAGCGTAGAGGCGCCGAACGCGTGGATCGATTCGAGGATCCCGGAGCGGACGAGGAAGGTTCCGAGCACCGCGAGGATGCCCGTCGCCAGGATCAGGGAGACGTTCCACATCTTCAGCATCCCCCGCCGCTCCTGGATCATCACCGAGTGCAGGAAGGCGGTGCCGGTCAGCCACGGCATCAGGGCGGCGTTCTCGACCCCGTCCCAGGCCCAGTAGCCGCCCCACCCGAGCTCCGAGTACGACCAGCGGGCTCCGAGCACGACCCCAATCCCCAGGCACAGCCACGCGGCGAGAGCGAACGGGCGGGTGGTGCGGATCCAATCGAGCCCGAGGCGGCGGGTGACCAGCGCTCCGACGGCGAACGCGAACGGGATCGTGAACAGCGTGTACCCCGAGTACAGCATCGGCGGGTGGATCATCATCGCCGGGTGGCGGAGGATCGGGTTCAGCCCGACGCCCTCCAGCGGGACCGGATTCGCGCGCACGAACGGCGACTCGAGGAAGATCAGCAGGGCGAGAAAGAACCCGGCCAGGCCGAGCAGCACCGCGGTCGCGTACGGGGCGATCTCGCGCGCGCGCCTGCGGGTGAGGAAGAGGATCAGGCTCGACCAGCCGCTCAGCAGCATCACCCACAGCAGCAGCGAGCCCTCCTGGGATGACCACGGCGCGGTCGCCTGGTAGAAGGCGGGCGTGGTGGTCGACGAGTGAGTGCCGACCAGATCGAAGCTGAAGTCCGAGCTCAGGAAGGCGATCTCGAGGATCACGAAGCAGACGGCCGTGGTGGCGGTGAGCGCGTAGACGGCGCGGCGGCCCGAATCGACCCAGGCTCGCCTCCCTGTCCGAGCACCGTAGATCGAGGCGACGACCCCGTAGATCGCAATCGCCAGGGCGAAAATCAGGAGCAGGCGGCCCGCTAGCACGGGCCAAGTGTCCACTACCCTGGGGCCGTGCGCAAGGGCTGGACGCTGGCAGTGATTGGCGTCTCGACGGCGCTCGTGGCTCTGCTCGTCTTCGGGGTCGCCTCCCAGGGCGACGACACGGCGATCGACGATGCCGTTGCCAGAGGCGAGCGCCCCGAAGCACCGACCGCCACGCTGCCCACGCTCGGCGGCGAGGCGGATGGGACGCTCGCCGACTATCGAGGGCAGGTCGTGGTGCTGAACTTCTGGGCCTCGTGGTGCCCGCCGTGCGTGGATGAGCTGCCGCTGCTCCAAAACCTTCAGCGTGGCCTACAGGCGAGTGGGGCGACCGTGCTCGGGGTCAACTACAAGGACCTCCCCGAGGACGCGCTCGAGTTCGTCGACGACTACCGGCTCAACTATCCGAGCCTGCGAGACATCGACGGCGAGTACGCCGAGCGCTACGGCACACTCGGCATGCCGGAGACCTTCGTGATCGACCGCCGCGGCCGGATCGCCGCCCTGCGCCGCGGGCCGATCGATCAGGAATGGGTGGACGAGACGCTGCCCCCGCTGCTGGCGGAGGGGTCGTGACCCGCGCGCTTGCAGCGGCCCTGATCCTCGCGATCGCGCTGACGGCAAACGCCGCCGCGCAGGATCCCGGCGAGATGCTGGCCGACATCGAGGACGAGGTGATGTGCGTCCAGTGCGGGACGCCGCTCAACCTCTCAACCGCTGCCGTCGCCGATCGAGAGCGTGAGTTCATCCGCCAGGAGATCGCCAGCGGGAAGAGCAAGCAGGAGATCCTGGACGGATTGGAGGCGCGCTTCGGGCCCAGCGTGCTGGCGCTGCCGGAGGACGAGGGCTTCAGCCTCGCCGCCTACCTCGTCCCGGTTCTGGTCGTGACGGGGGCGCTGATCGCGGTGGTGCTTGCCGCCCGCCGCTGGCGTCGCCCCGCCGCCGGCGAGGCCGACGCGGGGGGTGAGCCCGGCGCGCTCCCGCCGGAGGATGCCCGCCGGGTCGAGAACGAGCTCGCCGAGTTCGACAGCGACCGCTGACGCCGCTGTAACATCGGCGCGTGCGGTCGAGGGAGGCGCCATCTGGGAGCGGTGGCGAGCATCGAGCGTTGATCGTCGCTCTTGGCGTTTTGACCGCGGCATTCGTGGTCAACGCCGGCCAAGCCCGGGGACACGGGGTGCCGGACGTCCAGGAACCCTTGGCGCTGCCGGTTTCGCAGGCATTCGAGCCGGCGCTGGTCCCCACTCCCCGCGCCGATTGCGGCCCGGGCTCACGACCCGAGACCGGGATTCAGGGACGGGTCAGCCGGGAGGACCACACGAGCGGGCGGGCAGCCGAGGGGTTCACGTGCAACATGGAGGTCGTGGGGTCGTACGCGAAGCCCAGCGCACAGGGCACCGTCGGCGGCTTCAAGGTCGAGCGCTACGTCGACTCGAGCGGTCGCGAGTGCGCGTACTACGACGCCACCCTGCTATTCCCGACCAACCTCGTCGACGCGGAAGTCGGCGTCAACGTCCTCGACATGTCGGACCCGTCCCACCCGAAGCTCACTGCCACCCTCGTCACTCCGGCGATGCAATCGCCCCACGAGTCGCTCGTGCTCAGCCAGAAGCGGGGGCTGCTCGCCGCCGTGCTTGGGAACCCGGCGTTCAACGTCGGGGTCGTCGACGTGTACGACATCTCCGAGGACTGCCGGTTTCCAGTGCTGAAGTCCTCCTCGCCGATCGGGGTCTTCGGGCACGAGAGCGGCATGGCGCCCGACGGGCGCACGTTCTACTCGGCATCGCCGGGCACCGAAACGATCGTCGCCGTCGACATCTCCAACCCGTCGAGCCCAACCCCGCTGTGGCTCGGGAACTACGACTCGCACGGCCTTTCGATCAGTGACGACGGCAACCGCGCATACGTCGCCGGGGTCGGCTCGGGGCTGATCATCCTTGACACCTCCGAGATCCAGGCGAGGGTGCCCAACCCGACCGTTAGCGAGGTCGCCCGGCTTCAGTGGAAGTCGATGAGCATCCCGCAGAACGCGATCCCCGTCACCATCGACGGCCATCCGTATGTGGTCGAGATCGACGAGTTCGGCGCCCAGGACGCGGTAGGCGCCGGGCGTATCATCGACATCGGCGACGAGACGAAGCCCCGGGTGATCTCCAACCTCCGCCTCGAGGTTCACCAGCCGGAGAACTTCGACGCCCAGGCCAACGACCCGGGAACCTTGAGTCCGATCCAGGGCTACGCCGGCCACTACTGCAACGTGCCCCAGCGCACCGACCCCGGGATCGTCGCCTGCAGCATGATCCTCTCGGGCCTGCGGGTGTTCGACATCCGCGACCCGCACAACCCGCGCGAGATCGCCTACTTCAACGCGCCGGTGACGCCGCGGGCGGCATCGGAGGGGAGCAACTACGCGATGTCGAGCCCGTCGTTCGTCCCGGAGCGGGGTGAGATCTGGTACTCCGACGGCTTCAGCGGCTTCTACGCTTTGCGGGTCACTAACGGTGTGTGGCCGTTTGCGGATCGATCCGCGCCCGGCGCCTGCGGGCCGGGCTCGCTGGAGGTGATTCCGGGGACGGCGGGCGCCGACAACCTGCGCGGCGCCGGCGGGCGCAGCGACGCAATCCTCGGCCTGCGCGGCAACGACCGCCTGGCGGGTCTGGGAGGCGCCGATTGTCTCGCGGGCGGCCGGGGCAAGGACAACCTCCGGGGCCAGGGCGGCAACGATCGCCTCCTGGGCGGGGGCGGCCGCGACAAGATCAGTGGCGGACGCGGAAAGGACCGTGTCCGAGGGGGCAAGGGGAACGATCGACTGGCCGGCGGGCCGGGCCGCGACACGCTCAATTGCGGCGCCGGTCGCAAGGACGTGGCCGTCGCCGACCGCAAGGACCGCGTCCGCCGCAGCTGCGAACGGGTTCGCTAGCAGGGGCTTACGCGCCAGAGCCCAGCCGGGCGGCGAGCCCGCGGGCGTTCATGTGGGCGATCGACTCGATCGAGATCATCGGGTTGACCCCCGAAGCGGTCGGGAAGCACGACGCGTCACAGACGACAAGGTCGCGTAAGTCCCACGTCTCGCCGGTCGGCTTCGTCGCCGCGGTCTCGGGGGAGCCTCCCATTCGCGCCGAGCCCATCAGGTGAAAGGCGCCGAGCGGGCACTGTCCCGGCCCATACCCGGCCCGGTCGCAAGCGGCGGTGAATCGCGCGACGTCGCCGTTCATTCCCGGCTCGTACCCGCTCCAGCGTGTGTGCGAGGAGTAGACCCGCCGCGCTCCGGCGGCCTCGTGGATTCGCGCCGCGCCCTCTAGGCCCTTCCGCAGATGTGCGACGTCGCGCTGCTCCAGTCGGTAGCGAACCACCGGCTCGCCGTCGCGGCCGACGCGCACCTCGCCCTCGGAGTGGTCGCGGATCAGGGCGCCGAAGCCCGCCGTGTGCGACAGAGCCTCCATCAGCTCCCGGTGGCCGGCCGCCGAGCGCCATGGGACGAAGCCGAGCGCGAGGTGAGGGTTCATCGGCCCGGTCTCGAGCAGCACGCCATAGCCGTTGCCGTCGAGGTCGGAGAACTGCGTCGAGTAGCGGGTTTGCATGCCGCCCGTCCACGGCAGGATCGGATCGTCGTAGACGCCGAACACGACGGTCACCGGGTGGAGGTGCAGGTGGCGGCCGATGTTCGGATTGCTGAGCCCGGAGCGGCGCAACAGGGCAGGGGTGTGGAATGAACCGCACGCGGAGACGACGGCGCGGGCTCGGACCGTGAGCTTCGCGCCATTCTCGCCGACCGCTTCGACGCCGCGCGCCGCCCCGCTTTCGATCGTCACCTTTTTGGCCCGGGCGCCGGTGTAAATCCGGGAGCCGGCCAGGTGCGCATCGACGAGCCAGGTCTTCGCCGTCGATTGCTTCGCTCCCAGGCGGCAGCCGAACGCGCAGCGACCACACTCCTCGCCCTGGTCGCAGTTGCGAACGTTGCGCGGCATCGCATCGACGTGCCAGTCGAGCGCCATGCACCCCTCTTCGAGCTTGCGGTCGCGCAGCGCCGCCTGGCCGTGCTCGCTGTTGACTCCGAGGCGCTCGCAAACGGCGTCGAGCGAAGCACCGTATTCCTCGGTGGCAAAGGTGGGCACACCATGCCCGGCCCATTCCTCGCGCACGTGATCCGGGGTCCGAAACGAGGTCGAGTAGTTGATCACCGTGCCTCCTCCCAGACACGAGCCGGCGAGCAGCCCAACCGAGCCATCCTGCGTCTGGCCGGTAGACCCGCTGTAGAGATTCGAGAGCGCCCGATACTCGCCCCCGTCGAAGTCCTCGTCGTCCCAGTACTCGCCCGCTTCCAGCACGACGACGTCAAGCCCGGCGGCGGCCAACACGCCGGCTGCGGTGCCGCCGCCGGCGCCCGAGCCGACGACGACCACGTCGCAGGAGATCTCCTCGTCGCGCTCGATGCGTAGCGTCGAGATCGGCTTCGGCGGCGCATCGGCACGCTTCCCGAGCGGCCCCGGATACTCGATCGAGTCCCAGACGGGGCTGCGGCCACCGTCCGGCGCCGGCACCGCGTAGTACAGGATCAGCGCCGCCTTGCGCAGGGCGTGGAACGCCGCCCGTCGCTGCGGCAGTCTGCTGTCGGCCCAGCTCAGGAGCACTCGCTCACGCTCCTCTTGGCTAAGGGTCGAGAACCGCCTCCCCCGCGTTCCGCCGACGGCGCCGACCAGGTGCGTGTCCCATACGCCCAGCAGCTGGCTGAGCTGGCGCTGTTCCGCCAAGCGGCGGTTGCGCCCGGCGGCGCTCGCTACCGCTTCGGGCACGTTCAGCTCGCTCGCCGACGGAATCCGCTCGCCGTCTCCAGGGGCGAAGGTGTCGCAGATCGAGGCGAGCGCCGCACGCTGCTTGGGCCTCAGCTTCACGACCCGATCCTAAACCCGGTGATTCCGTGATGCTCGCGCCTCGAAACGGCCTCGGAGCGGAGAGGGAGGGATTCGAACCCTCGAGAGAGCGTTAGCCCCCTACTCGCTTAGCAGGCGAGTGCCTTCAGCCACTCGGCCACCTCTCCGGGTAGGTCGCCACCTGGGCGGCGGCTGCGCCGATTGTAGGTTCTGGTAGGGCAGCGGCGACGATACGCTCGCGCACGCTGTGAGCGCTGAGCCGACCTACGCGCGCTACGAACGTGCCTTCGCGGAGCTCGAGCCGCCGTTCGCGTTTGCCGACCTCGATGCGCTGCGCGCGAACTCCGCCTCGATGCTCGCGCAGGTGGGCGGCAAGCCGATCCGCGTCGCCTCGAAGTCGGTGCGATGCACCGAGCTGCTGCGGCGGATCCTCTCGCTCGACGCGGGCTTCCGGGGGCTCTTGAACTTCACACTGCCCGAGGCGCTTCACCTCTCCGACCAGGGCTTCGAGAACCTCGTGGTCGCCTACCCGACCACCGATCGTCGCGCGATCGCCGATGTCGCAGTTCGCGGCGGAGGCACCGGGAGCATGCCGGCGCTGATGGTCGACAGCGTCGAGCACCTCGACCTGATCGAGGCGGCGGCGGGTTCCGGCGGTGAGGCGGTTCCGGTCGCGATCGACTTCGATGCGGGTTGGTGGCCGCTCGGGGGCAGGGTGAAGATCGGGCCGAAGCGGTCCCCGATCCACACCCCGTCCGCGGCGCGGGGGCTGGCCGAGGAGATCGCGCGCCGGCCGAGGCTGACGCTCGCCGGGCTGATGGCGTACGAGGGCCAGGTGGCGGGCGTCGGCGATGCGGCGCCCCGCCATCCTTTGAGGAACCTCGCGATCCGGGCGATGCAGGGACGCTCGATGCGGGAGCTGGCCGAGCGCCGCGCGGAAGCGGTCGCCGCCGTTCGCGCTGTCGCGGAGCTGGAGTTCGTGAACGGCGGCGGCACCGGCAGCCTCGCCCGCACGGCCGCCGAGCCGGCCGTCACCGAGCTTGCCGCCGGCTCCGGGTTCTTCGCGCCGGTGCTGTTCGACCACTACCGCTCGCTCGACCTGGTGCCGGGCGCGGGCTTTGCGCTGGCCGTGTCGCGCCATCCCGACCCAGGGGTGGCGACCGTGCTCGGCGGCGGCTACGTCGCTTCCGGACCGCCGGGTAAGGACCGGCTCCCCGAGCCCTACCAGCCGCCCGGCCTGCGCCTGGACTCGCTCGAGGGCGCCGGCGAGGTGCAGACGCCGCTGCTGGGCGATCCGGCCGCGAGGATGTCGGTCGGCGACCGCGTCTACATGCGCCACGCGAAGGCGGGGGAGCTGTGCGAGCGCTTCAACTCCCTCCACCTGCTCGAGGGCGACCGGGTCGTCGACGAGGTGCCGACCTACCGCGGCGAGGGGAAGGCGTTTCTCTAGCTTCCGCCGCCCACGGGCCCGAGCACTCGATCGGTGTACGCGTTCCGGAACACGCCCTCGGGGTCGAGCCGCGCCCGCACCCGCTGAAAGTCCTCCCAGCGCTCATAAAGCGGCGCCAGCTCCGCCGCGGTGCGGAAATGGCGCTTGCCCCAGTGGGGCCTGCCGCCGTACTCCTTCATCGTCGCCTCGACGGCGTCCAGGTACGGCCGCCAGTCGAGCTTGCGGTCGTGGTGAACCGCGATGTAGCAGCTCTCGCGGCCGTGCGAGGTGGAGAGGAAGGCGTCGTCGGGCGCCACGAAGCGGACTTCGATCGGAAACGCCACCTTGTACTCGGGGCGGTTTGCGAGCTCCAACACCCGCTCCACGGCTTCCCGGGCGACGGCGCGAGGGATCGAGTACTCCATCTCGGTGAATCGGACGAGGCGCTGGCTGGCGAACACCCTGTGGCTGCGATCGACCTTCGTCGAGTCGCTGAACGTTCGCGCGGCCAGCCCGGTGATTCTCGGGATCAGGGAGGGCACCCGCCGCGCCAGCAACACCATCAGCTGCCCGAGCCCGTTCTCGACGATCACCTCCTGGAAGTAGACGGCGGCCCTGCTGCGCGGCTGCGGCGGCCAGTCGCCGCGGCTCGACTCGCGGCATACGGCAACATCGGTGTGGGGGAAGACGTAGAACTCGAAGTGGTCGTTGGTCTCCACGAGCTCCTCGAGCCCGTCGAGGGTCTCACCCAGCGGCCGGGCGCGATCGACGCGGCGGATCGTGTAGGCGGGCACCGTTCGCAGCGTGACCGCGTAGATGACCCCGAGCGCTCCCAGCCCGACCCGGGCGGCGAGGATCCCGTCCGGATCGCTGTCCGCGCTGATCTCCACCGTCGTTCCATCCGGCCTGACGAGCTCGACCGCGTGCGCCTGGGCGGACACGCTCGGGAACCGGATCCCGGTCCCGTGCGTGCCCGTGCTGATCGAGCCGGCGAGCGTCTGGCGATCGATGTCCCCGAGGTTCGCCATCGCACGCCCGCGCTCGTCGAGGCGCTCGTTCATCTCACCGAGCACGATTCCCGCCTCGACCTTGACGAGGCCCGTGGCGCAGTCGGCGTCGAGCACGCGGTCGAGAGCCTCCAGGCGCAGCAGCAACCCGTCGCTGAGCGCGATGTCTGTGAACGAATGACCGGAGCCGGCGGCGCGAATCGGCAGCCCCCGCTCCGCCGCGCGCGAAACGGCGCCGCTAAGCGCGGCGAGACTGGTCGGTCGCTCGATGGCGGCGGGAGCGCAGCTCTGCTCGCCTGCCCAGTTCTCCCACCGGGCCGAGCTCACGGCCCGGGCGCCACCATCGAGGGATCGCAGTTCAGCGGATCGGTATAGGGGGAGGAGCCGTCGGTGAAGGGGACGGAGTGATCGTCGGGGGCGACGACGCCGAGCGGGCGCTCGTTGGCGCCGGGGCACTTGCGGTTGTAGCCGGTGGTGACGACGTCGAGGCTGGTGTCGAAGCTGCTCGGGCCGGAGCCGATGAAGGGGAGGCCGGAGGCGGGGGCGACGCTGAAGGTGTTGAAAATCGTGCCGATCCGTCCCATCGTTCCATTGGCGTCGTTCGCCGTCCCGTTCGAATGCGAGAACCCGTCAAACCAACTCACCAGCTCGTTCGAGTAGGCGCGGAAGAAGGCCAGCGGCGGGAGCCCGTTGCGAAGCGAGCACACCGACTCCCCGAAGGCACCCTCGGTGAAGTCGCCGTTGGCGGCGGAGTCGAAGTCGGTTTCCGGGTTCGATCCGCAGTTCGGGGCCCCGGAGCCGATCGCCGCCGCCTCGAGCGGGACCTGGAGGCGGGTGAGGTCGACGAGGTCGTTGCCCGCGCCGGGGCTGAGCACGACCTGGTCGAGGCCCTCGACCGTGGGGACGGCGTCGGCGGCTGTCTGTCTGAGCGCCTCGAGGAAGGGCTGGAGGCGGATCGCGGCGGGCTTTGAGGCCTCGACCAGCGGGGTGAGGTCATCCAGCGCCGCCCGCAGGTTGACGAAGGTGGTGTTCGCGGTGCGCATGAACTCGGGGAGCTCTTGCACCGAGATCCCGAGCGCCTCTGATTGGGAGGCGATCGCGCTCATCATCCGGTCGAGGTTTCCGACCAGTTGGCTGATGTCGGGGGCTCTTTCAGAGAGCGCTCCCGAGAGCCGCGAGGTGTCGACGATCAGCTGCTCGAGGGAGCGCTCGTCGCGGGCGAGCTCGCCGAAGAGCGCTCTGGAGGTCGAAAGGAACGGGTTCAGGTAGCGAAAGCCCTCGTTTGCCTGCTCGCCGACGCCGTCGTAGGAGATCTCGAAGCCGCGGATCACCTTCTTCAGGTTGCGGACGGTGCGGTCATCGAGGGTGTTGAAGACCTGGTCGAGGTCTACCTCGGAGACGGTCTCTGCCTGGGTCATCGTCCCGTTGTCGGGGATCTCCTCGCCGCCTGAGCCCTCGGGCGGGAGGGTGAGCTGGATCTGGCGGTTGGCGAGCCCGGAGAGGGAATAAGAGCGCACCGTTGCCGTGGTTCCGCGGGGGAGGGGCGAGAAGTCCTCATTGACGTTGAAGGTGACGAGCGCCTGGCCGTTGTCGCCGAGCTCGATATTCGCTTGACGGCGCCGACGGCGTCGCCGCGCGACCACGACCTCGTTGCCCTCGGTCAGCTGGCTGGCGTTAGCGAACTCGGCGACGATCTCGTACTCATCGCCGCTGCTGAGGAGGATGAACGCGACCGCCGCGAGCACACCGATCAGCCCCATGAGCGGGGCATACCGCCGAAGCCACGAGCGCTCCTCCTCTTCCCCTTCCTCGATCTCGTAGACAGAGCGGTCCGGATCTTTGCCGGCGCTGCTGGTCACATCCGCGGCCAGCATATATATGGGGTGAAGCAATCAATCCGGCTGACATCGATCAGTGACGCATCTCACAAAGCGCGATCATGTTGTGCGTGCACCCGGAGGGGTGGCAGAGCGGTTGAATGCGGCAGCCTTGAAAGCTGTTGACCGGGTTCGCTCGGTCCGTGGGTTCGAATCCCACCCCCTCCGTTTTCGGCTCTAGCCCGGATTTCGACCTCGCCGGACGCTCCGAGACCAGCTCTCGCAATCGCTTTGCAAACTCGGCAGATGCGGCTGCGATCAGCTTGCCGCGGTTCTCCTCCGCACATCTGACTCGGCCGATGACGACGATCACGAGGTGACCCGGGAGTCTGATCAGTCGTCAGCCGAGTCGGGGTCCTCGAGCCTTGCGGAGGCGAGCCAGCGGACGCGGACGTTCCGGTAGGTGACTCCCGGCTCGACCTCCTCGGGCAGGTTCACGCGCTCGCTGCCCGAGGCCATCTCCAGCTCCTGGTGGCGGTCGCCCACGCGCGACTCGCCGTGTAGCTCGACCTTCGTCTTCGGCTTTTCGCGAAAGCGGAGGCGCTTGGCCCTCACCGACGCGCCGATCTCGACGTCCGGGTTGTCGACGCGGTCGGGGTCGCCCTTCCTTGCGCTCACGCGCTTGCGGCCTCCTTAGCCTTCTTCACGTCGCGGATCGTGATCCGGCCCTGGGGACCGGTGCCGTCGACTTCCTCGATGTCGACGCTGAGCTCCTCGGCGGTTCGCATCGCAGCCTCGGTGGCGTTGGCGTCGTCGGCCTTGCGCTGCTTGCGGCGCTCGCCGACCTCCTGGGCCTTCCGGGCCGCCGCGAGGCCGAGCTCCTTCGCCTCCCCCTTGGCCACCTCGGTGAGCTCCTTGGCGACGGCCTTCACCGCCAGCTTCGCGACGCCGCCTGCGCCGGCACCGCCCGCTCCGGCACCGTTTCCGCCGCCGCCTTGGCCACCGCCATCGCCGCCGCCCTGCAAAAGGCCTCCGGCAGCGTTGCCCAGCTCCCCAACGGCGCCCGTCGCACCCTGCGCGACGCCGCCGACTGCCTGGCCGGCTCCTTCGCCGGCCTGACCGACCCCTTCGGCCGCCTGACCGACGGCCTGACCGGCCTGCCCCGCGGTCTCGCCGAGGCCCTGCACGGTCTGATCGAGGTTGCCCACGGCCTCGCCGGCGCCCTGGCCGACGTCGCCGACGGCCTGCCCGGCTCCCTGACCGATGTCGCCGACGGCCTGCCCGGCACCTTGGCCGACATCGCCCACCGCCTGGCCGGCGCCCTGGCCGATGTCGCCGACGGCCTGTCCGGCGCCCTCGCCGACCTGACCAACCGCCTCACCGGCGCCCTCGCCGATCTGGCCCACGGCCTCGCTCGCGCCTTCGCCGAGCTCGCCGACGGCCTGGCCCGCGCCGGATCCGATGTCGCCCACCGCCTGCCCGGCGCCCTCGCCGACGTCTTCAACCGCCTCGCCGGCTTCACCCACTGCGTGCCCTGCACCCCGGCCGATGTGTTCGACGGTGCGTCCGAGACTCTTGACGAGCTCGGGGTTGCGGTCGAGCGTGGTCAACACGCGGTCCACGATCGCGGTGACGCGATCCAGCCGGACTTTCAGCAGCGCCTGCGCCTCCACACCCTTGATGTCGATGCGGAGCTTGCCCAAGTGCACGTCCACCCCCACATTGAGATGGACGAGATCGAGGACCTTGGCCATCAGGGCCACGTGCGCATCGAGGTCGTCCAGCTCGAGATGGATCGAGTCGATCTTGATCACGGGGATGTCGAGAAGGACATCTGGATCGCCGCGCGGGTCCTCGATGTCGGAGAGCGCGTAGGCCTCGTATTCGCGCTCTGCGACCGTCCCCGAACCGGCGACATTCTGGGCGAAGCGGTACTTGCCCGTCTTCTCCGATGCGCGCCGCCCTTTGGAGCTGCCGCGCTGGGATGACCTCACGTCCTTGGCGGTGACGCCGCCCGAGGAGCGCTTCCCGTTCTGCGAGCGGGAGCTGGATGCCCGCGAGCGCGACTTCGAATTCTGCGAGCGCGACTTGGTTCCCTGCGAGCGGGACTTCGAATTCTGCGAACGGGACCGCGACTTGGTCCCCTGCGAGCTCGACTTCGTCTTCTGTGCGGCCATCAGCTGCCTCCTCCCTGCTGCTGCTTGCCTTGTCCTTGCGCTTGCCCGCCACCCTGTGCGAGGTTCTCGGTCGCCTGCCGGGCGCCCTGGCCGACGCCCTGCACGCCCTGGCCAGCCCCCTGGCCGACACCCTGGACGCCCTGTGCAGCTCCTTGGCCAAGTCCAGCGACGCCCTGCTGGGCGCCCTGGCCGACTCCCTGAAGCGCCTGGTTCGCTCCCTGCCCGACCTCGCCGACCGCCTGGCCCGCGCCCTGGCCCACCTGGCCGACGGCGTGGCTCGCGCCCTCACCGATCTGACCGACGGCCTGTCCCGCGCCTTTGCCGACGTCCTGGACCGCGCCCTGGGCGCCCTCGCCCACATCCTCGATCGCCTCTCCCGTCTCGCCGAGGAAGTGGCCGCCTCCCTTGCCGACCTCCTCGACCGCCTTCCCGATTCCCTCCAGCAGCTCGGGATTGCGATCCAGCGACATCAGCACGCGCTCAAGGATCAAGCCGACGTTGTCGAGCCGCGCCTTCAGCAGCGCCTGGGCCTCGACGCCCTCGATCTTCAGCTCGACCTTGCCGAGGCTGGCGTCGACGCCGACGCTGAGCTGGACGAGATCGCGGACCTCGGCGAGCACCGCCACCTGCGCGCGCAGGTCGTCGACCTCGATGTCGATCTCGTCGACCTTCACGACCGGGACGTCGAGGAGGACGTCCGGGCCTTCCGGGATGTCGTTCGGGTCGATGACCGAGTAGTCGGGGAATTCCTTCTGGGAGCGCTTGCGCTGGGAGGACTTGCGCCCGTTCTGCGACGACTTGCGCCCGTTGCTCGACGACGACTTGCGCCCGTTACCCGAACTCGACCGGCTCCTGCTGCTCTTCTTCTGGGCCATCCCGAACTTCCTTTCGTGTGCTCTAGCTCTTCAGTCGATCCTCAACGGCTTCCGCGAACTGCTCGATGTCCAGGTTGCGCGCCTTCACGTACGCCATCCGGGCCCCCGCGGCCAGCGCCAGGCCGAGCCCCATGGCTCCGACGGTTCCCAGGGCGTGCCGCTTCGGCTCGGGGGCGCGGCCGTTCTCGGATTGCGCGTCGCCGTCGAGCAGCGCCTGGAGCGCCGTGGTGGCAATCCGGTTGACGTCGAGATCCATCATCGCTCTCCCATTCGAGCCCTGCGACCCCTAGTGCCGCAGCAGCCGGTAGGTGAGGACGCTGGCCGTTGCGCCGACGACTACCGCGGCTCCGATCGCGCGCGGGGCATTCGGCTTATCGCCGCCGATCCGATCGGCGGTCACCTTTCCAGGAATTCCTTCATCGCTCATCCTCCTCCGATCACGAACGCGATCCGCTTCGCTTGCGTGAGCCGCTCGACCTCGAGCTGCTCGAGCCGGAGCGAGAGCGGCTGCCGGACGACTTGCTCGACGCCTTCCCGCGGCTCGACGCCTTGCTGCGAGAAGAGGCGCTGCCTCCGCTCGCGCGGGCGCGACCGCTCGACGAGCCCCGCTTCGATCCGCTCGAGCGCCCGCGCCCGCTCGACGAGCTGCGCTTCGAGCGACTCGAGCGGGTGGAACCCGCTCGCGATGAGCCACTGCCGTTTCCGGTCTGGGGCGTGTGCGAGTGCTCGGTGTCGAATACGTCGTCAAACTCGGCGTAGTCGCGCTTCTTGTCGTAGCTGTCCTTGTGCTTCTCGACCATCTCGCCGTCGTGGATCACGCCGCGCCAGGCGCCGGTTTCGACCTCCTGGATCTCGATGAAAGCCTTGAAGCGCGCGAGATCGGCCCGTACGGCCCGCTTCACGTGCCGCATCCCGCGGCCCGCCTTTCTCGATCAGCGAGCCGGGCTCGACGTCGAGCGAGACCTCAATCCGAGTCAGGCGCGGTGCGAGCTCGTGGAAGCTGACGACTCCGGTGTGGGTGACGCCCTGGGTTACCGTCCACTGGATGCGCTCGTCCGGACGCTGCTCGACGATCTCGCCGACGAATTCCTTCGAGATTCCCCACACCTTCGTCCTGAAGGAGACCGTGCAGTCGTCCTCCTGGGTGACGCGGTCGAGGCGGTGCATGAACTGCGGCCACTCCTCGAACTGCGTCCACTGGTTGTAGGCCGTTTCGAGCGGAACCGCTACGTCGACACCTTGCTGGATGGGCATCCGGCGGCCCTTGCCGACCCCCGGCGTTCCCTTCTTTGATCCGCTCTTCTCGTCGCCACCGCCGCCCGGCAGCAGCTTCTTGCCGGCTTCCTTGGCGATCCCGGATGCGCCTCCGGCCTCGTCGACCTTCTCGCCGACCGCTTCGGACACGCCCTCCTTCGCGGTGTCCTTGGCGCCCTTGACGGCGTTGCTTGCACCCTTGACGGCCTTGCTCGCACCCTTCACCGCGAGCGGGACCGCAGCTGCAAGCGCGGCGCCGGCAGCGACTCCGCGAACGCCGGAGAGCCCGTTGCTGCTGCCGTTCCGGAAGCTCGGCCAGCTCGGCTTGTGCCCGTTACTGGAGAGGCTGTGCGTCGCCTCGCGCGCGACCTTTCCAATCGCGTCTCCGATCGTGCCGCTGAGGTCCGTTCCTTTGCTTGGCCATCACTCCTCCTTGAGCGCTGCGTCGTCGTTCGTCCTTGATTCGTTCGCCCAGTGCAGGTACCCGGTTGGGAGTGACGTAACCGTTGCCGCTGCAAACCCGGCCACAACGGCGGGGTAGACCGACCCCCGCGCCGCCCTGGAGATCCGCGGAGATCCGCCCGCGCTGGACCTGTTGCAGCCGGCGCTGTCCGAATGTGATGGTGCCGCTGTACGTGGACGCGCCCCTGACGGTGCGGCCTCCGAAGACCCGTTCGAGCCGATCGTTGTTACCCCCCGCGTAGTCCGGAGCGGTGGGTCCAGCGGCGGAACGCCGCGCTTGCGGGCGCCCGCCCCTGCCCGACTGCTACGGCGTCACCTTGCGGTGCGCCTTCTTCATCTTCTCCGCGCCGGCGCCGACGGCCTTCTTGGCCTTGCCGCTCGCACGGTCTATACGGCCGCGGTCCTTGAGGCTCTCGTTTCCGGTCGCCTCGCCGGCCACCTTCTTCGCGCGGCCCTTGATCTCATCAACCTTTCCGCCGCTCATCTCTCCTCCTTTCGCTACTTGCTGCCCTTCTTGGCCGACTCGCTCGCACGCTTGACGGCGCTCGCGACCTCGTCGACCTGACGACCGTAGGTGCTTATCCGCTGGGCGGTCGAGGCGATCTTGTCGAAGTCGATGTTCGTCAACTTCTCGACATCGAGGCTCTTGGGCGGACTCGGCAGCGAGACGCCCTTCAGCCGCCCGACGAGACCGTTCGAGTGGTTTCGGGAGAGCCTGTCCTTCAATACCGCGCCGCCCGCGACGCCGGCGATCGCGGCACCGGTCACCATCAGTGGCGTCTTCGCCTTCGCGACGGCCGTCCTCACCGCCGCACCGGCTGCCTTGGTGCCGGCCGAGCGGCTTCCTTCGCGGCGCTCGCCGGGGCCGCTTTCGCCTTCGACTTCGCCGAACTCGCGGTTGCGCGGGTCTTCGAGGAACTCGACGAGCCGTTGCTCTTCGAGCGGCTCGAGGCCCTGCCTCTACCCGACGATCCGCTGCTGTTGGATCCCGAGCGGGTCGAGGAGCGCTTCCTGGTGCTCGCCTTCGAGCGCCCGCTCGGCGCCTTCGTTGCCTGGGCCATCCTGGCCTCCCTTTGGTTGCTTTCTTGCTCGGTGCGTTATCGCACTGCTTCCTGTTACCCCCAATGTCGATGCGGGAAAACGTTGGGCATGGGTGCTCAGCGATCCAGCGCTTAGGGCGCGGCACCCTCACGACGCTTCTGCGTTCCATGCAAACCAGCACAGGCTGGGCAACGCGACCTTACGTCGAAGGTGGCAGCTCCTCAGGGGTTACCACGGTCCAGGTGCAGTGCCAGCATCGCGACGTCGTCCTCGATGCCGCTAACGTCCTCGAGGATCGCCTGCAGGCAGCCCTCCGCTCCGCCGGGTGCCTCAGCCAGCGCATTCTGCAACCAGTCGAGACCATCCTCGATGGTCGCTCCGCGGCGCTCGACCAATCCGTCGGTGTAGATGAGCAGGGTGCTGCCCGGCTCGAGGCGAAAGCTGGTCTCCTCGTAAGTGGCGTCGCCGAATACCCCGAGCGGAGGACAGGCTCGGCCGACGGCCTGCTCGACGGAGCCGTCGGCGTGGCGGATCAGCGGCGGCGGATGACCGGCGCGCACGAAGCGGCAATCGAGCGAGACCGGATCGAAGTGGATCTGCAGCACCGTCGCCATCTGCGGTTCGTCGAACTCGATGAGCAGCCGGTTCAACCGCTGCAGGCTCTCCGGCGGACTGTAGCCGTCCAGCACGTAGGCGCGCAGCGCGGTGCGAAGCTGTCCCATGATCGACGCCGCGCGCGCTCCGTGGCCTGCGACGTCGCCGACCGAGAGCGTGACCTCGCCGAAGTCGTTCTCGACCACGTCGTACCAGTCCCCTCCGACCTCAATGGCGGCGACCGCGGGGAGGTAGCGACTGGCGAGCTCCGCGCCTCGCAGCGTCGGCAACCGGGCCGGCAGGAGCGCCTGTTGCAGCGTCACGGCAGCCTCGTGTTCGCGGCGGTAGAGCTCGGAGTTGTCGACTGCCATCGCCGCGCGGCGTGCGAGGTCGAGTGCCAGCTCGAGATCCGACGAGTCGAAGTGGCGCCCCGACTCTGCGGACACGAGCGTGATCGCGCCAAGGGTGCGGCCGCGCGCTGTGAGCGGCAGGCACATCGCGGAGACGGGACCGAGCTCGCGGATCGCCGCGAGGTGCTCGGCGTCCCTGGCGCCGGCGACCAGCATCTCCTCCGAGATCTCCTCGTGCAGCTCGGGCTCGCCTGTGCGGATCACGTTCGGCACGCCGTTTGGCGCATCCGGGTCTGGCGGGTAGCGGCGCTTGACGCGACGCGCGAACTCGACCTTCTCGGGGTCCGCATGGGCGACGGCGACGTTGCGAAACCCGCCGTCGTTATCGACCAGGTGGACGCTGCACCAGTCGGCGATCTTCGGCACCGTGAGGAACGCGAGCTGCTCGAGCGAGCGATCGGCGTCGAGCGACTGCGCCAGGATCCCGCTGGCGCGGGCGAGGAACTCGATTGCCCTCCGCGCCTCCCTTTCGCCCTCGTACAGGCGCGTTCGCTCGAGCGCGTACGCCGCATGCTGGGCGACGGACATCGTGAACGCGCGCTCTTCGGGACTGAAGCGGCGCCGGTCCTTGAAGCTCAGCGAGATTGCCCCGAGCCCGTGGTCCTTGACCACCAAGGGCACCACGGCCAGCGCGCCAAACCGGATCGTGTCCTCCGGGATCACCGGAAAGCGGCGCGCAAGCTCCTCGGGCGACTCGCACCAGATCGGCTGGCGGCGGCGGACCGCATCGGACATCGGCACCGGCGCGGCGAGCGGGAACTCGACCCACGGGGCGAGCCCTTCCTCGCTGTACCCCGCGGTGCCCGCGAGAACGATTTTTTCCTTGCTCGGGTCCACCAGCCCGACGGCGCCGGCGACGGCGCCGAGTGCGGGCACCGCCTCGGCGAGAAGCACGTCCACCGTTCGCGCCGGTGTGAGCTCCTTGGACAGCGACGTCGTCAGCCGCTGGAGTCGGTCAGCCCGTGCCGCGGCGCGATGGCGCTCGGTGATGTCCCTGGCGATCACCGATGCGCCGACGATCGTCATCGAGGCGTCGGTGATGGGTGAGACGCTGAGTGAGACCATGACCGGCTCGCCCGTCTTGGTGACACGCTCGGTCTCGTAGTGCTCGACGCGCCTCCCTTCGAGTATCTCTTGCAGGATCCGGCGCTCCTCACCGGCGCGGTGCTCGGGGATCAGGATCGAGATCGGGTTGCCGATCGCCTCGTCGGGCGAGTACCCGTAGAGCCCCTCCGCCGCCCGGTTCCAGCTCGTGATCACGCCCTCGCGATCCTTGGTCAGGATCGCATCATCGGAGGATTCGATGACCGCGCGGAAATGGCTGTCGAACCGCGAGAAGTCGGCGATCCTAGACAATCGACTGCCTGGCTTCGTCGAGGGTCCGCGAGCGGTCGACGCGCTGCAGCAGCCCGGAGAGCTCCAGCACCTTCGCGACGGCTGATCGATCGCTGGCGATCAGCCGCATCGGTATGCCGTCGCCCTTCAGCTTCTCGTTGGCTAGCAGCACGGCGTGCAGCGAGCTCGAGTCGATGAACGTGACGCCCTCCATGTCGAGCACCACGCCGTTGCACTCCGTGTCGGTCTGAGCGTCGATGGCGGCGCTGAAGTCGTCGGTAACGCTGAGGTCGAGCTCCCCCTCGATCGAGACCACGATCAGTCCGTCGCCCGAGTCGGTCGCTCGCGTGAGCGTGAACAACTTCCTCTCCCCGTTCATGCAGCCGTCCTGAATCGCATCGAGACCATCGCGCCGCCGCTGCGCGCGGTGGTAATCGTGAACTCGTCGGTGACCCTGGCGATCAGCGGCAGCCCGAGCCCGAGCCCGAGCCTATCGGGGTTCCCCCGCATTCCCGCGCCGTCGTCGCTGACCTCGACCACGAGCGCGCCGCTTTCGGCGGTGGCGCGGATCGTCACCTTGCCCGGTCTGCCCTCGGGGTATCCGTGGATCACTGCGTTTGCGACCGCCTCGGCGACCGCCAGCTCGACGGCGCTCCGATCGCACCCGGCGCGCTCTGCGTACTTTCCGACGGCACGTCGTGCCTCGGTGACTCCCTCCGGGTTTGCCTCCACTCGAATCTCCACAGCTTGACCATCAAGGATCGCTGATTCGCGCCGCGTTTTTTCGACATGGGTCAACTCTGGTCAGGAGGGAGGCATTCGCTTCGAGCCGGGAGGAGCTGGAAATCGGGGCGGCGACTGGATTCGAACCAGCGATCCTCTTGCCGCGCGACAGAGTTCCGTTTGCGCGTCACGTCACTTGCGCTCTGATCGCCACGGGATGCGGCGATGACGACGGGACGACGTCCGCCGAGACGACAGTCGGGGAGAACGCTTGGGCTCGTTCAGCGGCAGGCGCGCACGCGCCCGCGGGGACGTACGTCGATCACGGCCGGGGTCGCGACGCGGACGACGCAGCCGCCTCCCGTCCTGAGCGTCACGGGAGACCCGGCGGCGCCGACGGACAGCCGCCCCCCGGCACGCCGGAAACGGACGATCTGATCGGGCGGCGCGTCGAAGCGGTAGCCGAACCCCCACAGCTTGCCGTGGGTGGCGACGGTGTCGTTGACCCAGCTGGTCGGATGCTCATCGACGGGCTTGAAGAGGCCCCAGGCGATCGCGTCACGTAGCTCACCGCGGAAGTTCGCCCAGTCGTGGCTGCCGGCGTGGACCTGGTAGGTGAGGTCGACGCCGGCGGCGACCAGCGCCGCCGCGTAGTTGTCGGACGCCGGTCTGATGATTTCGGCCTCGGCGGGCACGTCCCAAGCGGGGTTCGACGGGTTGGGCTCGCCATCGCTCGTCGGCTGCCCGTCGCCGGTCGCCATGAAGACGCGCGTATCGGCGAGGTTGGTGGCGAGCGATACGGGATCGTGGCCGTAGGAGTAGAAGCCGTCGTCGGGCCCCATCACCGCCTCGGGGTCGGTGCCCGCGCCCGCACTGAACTGTGGGATAAAGGACTGGGCCGCACCCTCTCCGGGGTACAGGTGTCCGTCGACGAGCCCGGAGATGATCGCGATCGAACCGAAGAACCCCGGCAGACGGCCACCGAGGTAGGCGGTGCCGAGGCCGCCCATCGAGACGCCCGCGAGCGCGTGCCAGCGGCGCGCCGGGCGGATCCGGTAGCGCTCGAGGATCTGCGGGATCACCTGGTCGAGGTGGTAGCTCTCCCAGGAGGGATCACCGCGCTCGCCTCCATTCCACCAATCCACGTACCAGCCGCTGGCGCCCTCGGGCATCACGATGATTCCCTTGAAGCCGGCTGCCGTCTTCGCGATCTGCCCCTGCCCCGGCTCGGACCAGACGCGGTAGTTGCTGTTCAGCCCGGCGAGGAGCACGAGCAGCGGGTAGCGCTTCTTCGGGTCATAGCGGTCCGGCAGTAGCACCCGCGCCCGCGGTGGGCCGGCGTAGCCCGGCAGCCACCGGTCCGCGATCTCACCGTTGCGGTCCGGGAGCGTGATCTCGCTCAGCTCGCTGGCATGTGCGCCCGGCGCAGCAGCGCAAACCAGCAGCGCGGCCACGATCGCGACACGACGCGCCTGGCACCCCCCTTCCGTCACTCCGTGAGCATAAGCGTAGCTAGCAAACGCGCGCGTAGACTCCGCGATCGTGGCGGATGCGATCCGGGTAGTGGAGGACAACCTCGAGGCGACCGAGGCGTGGAACGGCCCGTTGTTCGAGGTCTGGATCAAGTACCGCGACGTCGTCGCCGAGGGATTGATCGAGCACGGGGAAAGCGCGCTCGCGAGGAATCCGCCGCACGAAGGGGACCGCGTGCTCGACATCGGCTGCGGGCTCGGCGACACGACCGTGCGACTTGCGGAGCTTGTGGGCGCCGCAGGGCACGCCCACGGTGTCGACGTGGCGCCTCGGATGATCGAGAGCGCGATCGAGGAGGCTGCCGAGGCCGGTTGCGGAAACGTCACCTTCGACGCCTGCGACGTCGAGGTGACGAAGCTCGAGGGCACCTTCGACTACGCGTTCTCGCGGATGGGGACGATGTTCTTCGCCAACCCCGTGGCTGCGCTTCGCAACGTGCGCAAGGCACTCGCGCCCGGTGCGCTCCTGAACATGGTGGTCTGGCGGCGCAAGCTCGACAACGAATGCATGCACCGCGCCGAGCAGGTGGTGGCCGAGTATCTCGAGGAGCCGGAGGAATCGGACGTGCCGAGGTGCGGTCCGGGCCCGTTCTCGATGGCCAATGCCGACACCGTCTCAGACGTGCTGCGTCACGCCGGCTACGAGGACATCAGGCTCGCCCGCCAGGACCTCCCGTACAAGATCGGCAACGACCTCGAGCACGCGGTCGCGTTCAACATGGACCTCGGCCCGGCCGCCGAGGTGCTGCGCTTGTGGGGCGAGCGCGTGGACGACATCAGGCCGAAGATCGCCGCCGACTTGCGAGAGGCCCTCGCGGATTTCGTCGTCGACGGCGGCGCGGTCATCGCCCCGGCATCGACCTGGGCCGTGACCGCGCGCACGCCGCGCTAGCTCGCCGCCAGGGGCTCAGTCCCCTGGTCCGAGCGTGAACTCCTTGGTGACCACGGTTCCCTTGCCCGGCAGCTTCCACTTCAGCTCGTAGTCGCCCACCGCCTCGTAGTCCTTGTAGGTCTTGATCACGGAGGGATCACCTGCGCGCTTGGTCGTCTTCTCGTAACAGAGCTTGCCCTCGGGTCCCTTGACGCACAGCTTGTAATCGACGTTGTCCTTGCGCTTGGCCGTGAACACCGCCCCCCACGCATCGCCGGAGAAGCAGCTCTTGTCCTTGTCGAGCTCGGTGACGTTGCATGTGCTGTAGCCCTTGTAGTTGGAGCCGCTCGCCGCCTGAGCCCCGGAGGCCGGCACCACAGCGAGCGTTCCCGCCAGGACAGCTATCCCAATTGCCTTTCTCATTGCGCTTCCTTTCGCTTGCCTGCGCTTGGAAGCTGAACCTATCGTTTCCGGACGCACCCGCTGGGGTAATCACCTCCCATGGCCGAAGGGAGCTCGGGGTCAGGCTCGGGCGAGAGCAAGCAGGAGCGGATCAACCGCGAGCTGATTGAGCTTCTGAACGAGCTACGCGTCGCGCTCCCGGGCGTGCAGGTCCTGTTCGCGTTTCTGCTCACGGTGCCGTTCGCCACAGGGTTCGCGGAGACGACCGACTTTCAGCGCGACCTGTTCTTCGGCGTCCTCGTCGCGACCGCGCTCTCGGCGGCTCTGCTGATCGCGCCTTCGGCGTGGCACCGGCTGCGCTTCCGCCAGAAGGACAAGGAGTTCCTGCTCTTGGCCTCCAACAAGATGGCGATCGCCGGCCTCGGCTTCCTCGCCGTGGCGATGACCGGCGCAGTGATGCTGATCGCGAACTACGTCTTCAGCGACGCGCTGACGATCATCGCCGGGATTCTCGCCGCGGTGGTCTTCGGCACCTTGTGGTACGCAATGCCGCTCGCCCGCGCCATGGATACCGCGTAGGGGACGAGCGCCTGCAAGAACGCTCGCCAGGCGGTCGCCGGGCCAACAACTCGAGCCGCGTTTTGGTGTTCTGAAGGGGATGCCGGTTTCGAGGCAGAACGCGGGCGCGGTGGCCGTCGCGCTCGCGGCGATCGCGTCGCTCGGCATCCTCGCCGAGGTGGCGGCCGCGAAGAGCTACGCGCCGAAAGGTGACCGCTCCTATTTCGGGATCTCCGATTCGGGAGACGTGGCGCAGTTCGAGGAGTTCTCGCTGCACGTCGACGACCACCCGGCGGTGCTTCAGACCTTCCACGTCTGGGGCACGCATCCGTGGCGGGCGCTTGGGCGCTGGGCCCAGACCCAGACCCGGGGGATGCTCAGCATCTCGACCACCGACGACTACTCGGGCGAGGAGATCATCAGCCCGCGCCAGATCGCCAAGGGCCGCGGCGACGACTATCCGCTGATGCTCGCGCGGCGCTTCGCAGCCGAGGAGGAGACCGTCTACATCCGGCTGCTGCCAGAGATGAACGGCCACTGGAACCCCTACTGCGCGTATAGCTCCGACGGCAGCTATCGCGGCGGCGATCACTCGACCAAGTGGTTCCGTCAAGCCTGGCGGCGGTTCGCCCTGATCGTGCGCGGGGGACCGCGCCGGGTGATCAATCACAAGCTGATGAAGCTCGGGCTGCCGAAGATCATGCGGGCGAAGACCGCGGGCGATTACAAGCAGCTCGACATCCCACAGCGGCTGCCCCGGCCGCGGGTCGCGTTGCAGTGGGTGCCGCAAACGCACGGCTCCCCGAACATCGGCGCCAACCTCCCCGGCGCGTACTGGCCCGGGGGCCGCTACGTCGACTGGGTCGGAGCCGACATGTACGCGAAGTTCCCCAACTTCGTGGGCTTGAACCGCTTCTACAGGGACTTCCGTCGCAAACCGTTCCTGATCGGCGAGTGGTCACCCTGGGACTACGACTCGCCGGCGTTCGTCAGCCGGCTCTTCGGCTGGGCTCGCCGCCACGGCCGCGCCCGCCTGCTCGTCTACTACCAGGCGTTCGGCGAGGCCAACCCGCACCACATCGAGAACTACCCAGCGTCGATGGCGGTGATCGAGCATGAGCTCAACGGCCCGGCTTTCGACCCATTCGCCCCCGGATGGAAACGCCCGGTGCCGCCGCCGCCCGACGGTGGCGTGCCGACGCCGCGCTCCTTCACCGAGCCGTACGTGTTTAATCGTTGAAATGAAGACGGCAACCTTCGGCATCTGCGCGTTGGCGATCGCCGCGGTGCTGGCTGCGCCGGCCACGGGCGGCGAGGGTGAGGTCCTGAAGATGAAGTCGCGGCTGACGCCTGACCTTGTCCCCGGCGGCGGCGATCCCGACGGCTCCGGTCACGCCAGCATCAAGATCAGGCCCAGCGAACGCGTGGTCTGCTTCCGCGTCAGCTTCCAGGGGCTCGAGGATGTTCAGGACGGCACCATCAACGTGGGCAGGCCCGACGGCCCGCACGGCGGGCGCTACGAAGTGATCCTCTTCCAGGGGAACGAGGCCGAGGGTCCACAGCCGATCCGCGATTGCCTCGAGGTCGTAAATCGCCCCCGCAGCCTGCGCAAGATCTACAACGACTCGCACCGGTACTACATCGAGATCGAGGCCCGGGGTTTCCGCGAGAGCGCGTTGCGCGGCAGGCTCGAGCCGTTAGCTGAGCCGTAGCTCGCCGGCGAGCTCGACGAAGTAGTCGAGCGCGGCCGGGTTCGCGAGCGAGTCGCGGCTCGCGGCCTGCTCGACGGCGGTGCCCATCAGGATCCGCTTCACCGGCACCTCGAGCACCTTGCCCGAAAGCGTCCGCGGCACCTCCGCGATCGCGTAGACCTCGTTCGGGACGTGGCGGGGTGAGCACTGCTCGCGGATCCGGCGCTTGATCTCGGCGATCAGCTCCTCGCTCAGCTCCTCGCCCTCGCGGAGAACCACGAACAGCGGCATCCAGCCCTCGGTGCCGGGTCGCGGGACGTCGACGACGAGCGCATCGAGCACCTCGGGCACCGCCTGAACCGCGCGGTAGATCTCGCTCGTCCCCATCCGCACGCCCTGGCGGTTGATGGTCGAGTCCGAGCGGCCGTAGATGACGGCGGTGCCGCGCGGGGTGATCTCGATCCAGTCGCCGTGGCGCCAGATCCCCGGGTAGACGGAGAAGTAGCTGTCGCGATAGCGCTCCCCGTCCGGGTCGTTCCAGAAGTAGATCGGCATCGACGGCATCGGCTCAGTGATCACAAGCTCCCCGACCTCGCCGATCAGCGAGTTCCCGTCCTCGTCGAACGCCTCCACCTTGCAGCCGAGCGCGCGACCCTGAAGCTCACCCCGGTACACCGGCAGCAGCGGGACGCCGCCGACGAACGCGGTGCAGACGTCGGTGCCGCCGCTGGTGGAGAAGAGCCACGTGTCCGAGCCGAGGTGCTTGTAGACCCAGTCGAATCCCTCCGGGGCGAGCGGCGAGCCGGTGGACCCCAGCGCCCCGAGCCGCGAGAGGTCCCGGCCCGAGGAGGGCTCGACGCCGTCCTTCATGCAGGCCGCGACGTAGCTGGCGCTGGTCCCGAAGCAGGTGACGCCGGCGCGCTCGGCCAGGTCCCACAGCACCCCCATGTCCGGCTGCCCCGGGCTGCCGTCGTAGAGCACGATCGACGCCCGCGTCAGCAGCACCGAGACGAGGAAGTTCCACATCATCCAGCCGGTGGTCGTGAACCAGAAGACCGAGTCGCCCTCCTGCGCGTCCAGGTGGAGGTTGAGCTTCTTCAGGTGCTCGAGCAGGATCCCCCCTGGCTCTGGACGATCGCCTTCGGCAGGCCGGTGGTGCCCGAGGAATAGAGCACCCAGAGCGGGTGGTCGAACGGCACCCGCTCGAAGGCCAGCTCCGCCCCGTCGCCTGAAGCGAGCAGGTCGTCCCACGCAACGGCGGCATCGAGGGAGGAGAGATCGGGCGCCGAGCTCAGGTAGGGCATCACGACCGTGCGCTGGAGAGTCGGCATCTCGGCCTGCAGCCCGGCGACGACGTCGAGCCGATCGAAATCGCGGCCGCCGTATCGGTAGCCGTCAACCGCGAACAGCACCTTCGGCTCGATCTGGGCGAAGCGGTCGATGACGCTGGAGGCGCCGAAGTCGGGCGAGCAGCTCGACCAGATCGCGCCGACGCTCGCCGTGGCGAGGAAGGCGACGAGCGCTTCGGGGACGTTCGGCATGTAGGCGACGACGCGATCGCCCCGCTCGACGCCGAGCTCGCGCAACCCCGCCGCGACCTGCGCCACCTGCGCGCGCAGCTCCCCCCAGGTGAGGGCATCGAGAGGACGGAGCTCGGAGGCGTGGCGGACGGCGACATCGCCGTCTTCCTTGCCCCTGAACAGGTGCTCCGCGTAGTTCAGCTCCGCGCCCTCGAACCATTGCGCGCCAGGCATCTCGTGCGAGGAGAGCACGCTCTCGTACGGCGTTGCCTGGACGTCGAAGTAATCCCAGATCGAGACCCAGAAGTCCTCAAGCTCGTCGACCGACCAGCGCCAGAGCTCGTCGTAGTCGTCAAAGTTGACCCCGCGGTTGTCCGCCAGCCAGCGCATGTACCGGGTCATCTGCGAGCGCTCGACGCGCTCGGGCGAGGGCTCCCACAACTTTTCCGCGACGAGAGGAATGATTTGCACGATATAGCTGCAATTCGTTCCTCTCGCCGGCGATGGCTTCTCGTGCTCTCCCTCGGTGCAATCGTCCTGGTCAGCGGCTTCGCACCCCACGGCCCTCGCGGGCACCACCCTCCGCTGGCGCGGCATCGTCGAAGGCCCGTACGGCCGCCCCTGGACGCACACCGAGCGCACGGACGTGTTGCGATGGATGGCCGGCCACGGCTTCAACGCCTACGTCCACGCTCCCAAGGACGACCTCTACCAGCGAACGCAGTGGCGTGAGCCCTACCCGGCGGATCAGCAGGCCGAGTTCGAGCGCGAGATCCGGCTTGCGGGCCGGCTCGGAATCGAGTGGGTCCCCAACCTGAGCCCGGCGCTGCCGCTGATCCCGACGCCCGCCGCGCCGGAGGGCGCGCCCAGCCGCGACCTCTGTTTCTCCTGTCCCGCCGATCTCGAAGCCGTCGTCGAGAAGCTGGAGCCGTTCCTCGCCGCCGGGACGCGCACGGTGATGATCTCCTTCGACGACGTCACCAAGGCGATGACCCACCCCGAGGACACGGCCCGCTACGGCGCGGGTGATCGCGCGTTCGGGGAGGCGAACGGGGACTTCCTCACCCGGCTGCTCGCGCGGCTGCGGGAGATCGAGCCGCGTGCTCGGCTGCTGACGGTCGGCGCCGACTACTCCGGCGCCGCAGAGACCGAGTATCTGGGCGGGCTGCGGGAAACGCTCGCGGCCGGGATCGAGGTGATGTGGACGGGGACGAACGTCCCCTCCGAGCCTTGGACCCCAGCCGAAGCCACCGCATACGGGGAGGCGATCGGCCGCACCCCGGTTGTGTGGGAGAACTGGACCAACAACGACACGGCCGGAAACGCGACGCCCGCGGGTACGGCGCGGCTCTTCCTCGGCCCCTACCGCCGAGAGGCCTCCGCAGCCCGCGCGGTCAGGGGCTTCTTTTTCAACCCCGCGAACGAGGCGTACCTGAACCTGCTGCCGCTGGCGAGCGCCGCCGACTGGATGGCCGACCCCCGCCGCTACCGGCCGCGAGGCTCGTGGCTGCGAGCGGTGGCTGAGCTGGCGCCGGGAAACAGTCGCAGGGAGAAGCAGCGCCGCCGCTCGCTGCGGGCCTGGGCCGAGACGAGCTGGTCGAACAAGCTCGACCGCGAGCGCGAGGCGCCGACGTTCGTGCGGCTCTCTGAGCTGCTGCTCGCTCGCTACACCGGAGCGGGCTGGCTGCGACCGCAACGAGCACTGGTGCGCGAGCTTCGCCTAGTCGTTCTGGCGCCCGAGCGCCTGGCGGCGCTGCCGGAGCCCGCGCTCGCCGAGCAGGCTGCCGAGTTCCTCGACGCCGCCCGCATCACCGCGTCCGCCGGAGCGCTGGGGGCTTCGCTGCTCGCCGCGGAACGCCCACGACTCGAAGTCAGCCGGGACGGAACCGGCTTCCGCGGATCGGCCGCTCCTCCTGACGCCGAGCGTGCGGCGGCGATTCGGGATCAGCTGGACGCAGCGGCGTCCGATGCGACGCTCGACACGGAGTTCACCTACGGCTGGCGCACACCGTTTGCGTTCGAGATCCCCCCGTACCCCGTGCCGGAGAACGTGATGGACGTGTTCATCGAACGGGTGCAGGGGCTGGACGATGCTTGGGACGGCGAGCGCGCGGAAGGCGGCGTCGAACTGATGCTGGATGGCCGCCCCGTTCGCCTCGATGCGGACGGCGGTTTCGGCCTCCCGGCCGGTGCGTGCCGCGGGCGGCTGGTGGCCAGCGACGGCGCCGGCGGCCGCACGGCGCTGCGGGTCCCGACCTGCAGGCAGGCACGGTGAGCGACGCTATCCTCAGCCGCCGTGGGACGGAGGACTGACATGAAAACCGCCGAATCCTCCGAATCAGGTTGCCGCGCCCGAGTTCGGCTCGATCTCATCTGCATGAGATGAGCACCTGCCTGATCAGCGGCGGCGCGGGTTTCCTGGGCTCGCACATGTGCGACTACCTGCTCAATCGTGGGCACCGGGTGATCTGCGTCGACAACCTCGACACGGGCTCGCTCGAAAACATCCAGCACATCCGGAGTGACGAATTCAGCTTCGTCCAGCATGACCTGACCGAGCCCTTCTTCACCGACGAGCCGATCGACTTCGTGTATCACCTGGCCTCGCCAGCCAGCCCGATCGACTATCTGCGGTTGCCGCTGCACACGCTCAAGGTCGGTTCTTACGGCACCCACCACATGCTCGGCCTGGCCAAGAAGCACCGGGCGCGCTTCGTGCTCGCGTCGACCTCGGAGGTCTACGGCGACCCGCAGGTTCACCCTCAGCCCGAGAGCTACTGGGGCCACGTCAATCCGATTGGGCCGCGCGGCGTCTACGACGAGGCCAAGCGCTACGCGGAGGCGCTGACGATGGCCTACCGCCGCCAGCAGGGCGTGGATACCGGCATCGTTCGCACGTTCAACACCTTCGGTCCGCGGTTCCGCCCACACGACGGGCGCGCCATCTCCACCTTCCTGCGGCAGGCGCTCCAGGACAAGCCGCTGACCGTCTTCGGCGATGGCACTCAGACGCGAAGCTTTTGCTACGTGGACGACCAGATTCGCGGCTACGTGCTGATGGCCGAGTCGGACGTCCACGAGCCGGTCAACATCGGCAACCCGGACGAGTTCACGCTGCTCGAGCTGGCGCAGGTCGTGATCGAGGTGACCGAATCGCGCTCCGAGATCGTCTTCGAAGCGCTCCCGACCGACGACCCGCAGGTCCGCCAGCCCGACATCACCCGGGCCAAGCAGCTCCTGGGCTGGGAGCCTGAGGTCGATCTGCGCGACGGGCTCAGGCGCACCATCGAGCAGGCCGGCGTCGAGCGGCTCGTCGGCGCGGGCGACTAGCCCCCTGAGCTCTCCCCTCCGCATCGCCCACCTGACCGCGACGTTCCCTCCGTACCCGGGCGGGGCGGGCAACACCGCATACCGCTTCGCCGTCGGGCAGGCCGAGCGCGGGCACCACGTCGAGGTGTTCACCGCTCCCGCTGACGGGGAGCCGCCCGACCCGGGCGGCGCCATCGTTCACCGCGACGATCCGCTGCTCTCGATCGGCAACGCCCCCCTGATTCCGGGGATCGCTCGCCTGCGCGGCTTCGACGTCCTGCATCTGCACTATCCGTTCATCTTCGGGGTGGAGCTGTTGCTGGCCGGGCGGCTGCGGCCGGGCGGGCGTGAGGCCGCCGTGCTCGTCCACTACAAGAACCAGCTGATCGGCGAGGGCGGGCGCGGACCGCTGTTCTCCGCCTACGAGCACACGTGGCCACCGCTGCTCGTCCGGCATGCCGACCGCGTCTGCGTGCTCTCGACCGACCACGCCGACTCCGTCCCGTATCTGCGGCGGCTTCGCGATCGCCGGCCCGAGCGGGTGGTTGTGATGCCGAACGGAGTCGACGCCGAGGCCTTCTCTCCGCGCCCGCCGGGTCCGCTGCGCGCGGAGCTGGGAATCGGCGCGGAGGAGATCGTGGTCGCATTCGCGGCGACGCTCGATCGGGCCCATCACTTCAAGCGTCTCGATGTGGCCATCGACGCCCTGGCCGACCTCGGCGACGAGCGCGTCCATCTCGTCGTCGCCGGGGACGGGGAGCTACGGCCTGAGTTCGAGCGCCGCTCGCGCGAAGCGGGGCTCGCCCAGCGCGTCCACTTCCTCGGCCGTGTCCCCCACGCCGAGCTTCCCGCGGTGCTGCACGCAGCCGACCTGTTCCTGCTCACGACCGAGCCCCCGGAGTCGTTCGGGATCGTCCTGATCGAGGCGATGGCCTGCGCTCTGCCGGTGATCGCCACCGACTACCCGGGCGTGCGTGCCGTCGTCGACGAGGGGGTGAACGGCCTGCTCGCACCCCCGGCGATCCTGCCGCGGTCGCGGCGCGGATCGGCGAGCTGATCGAAGCGGGCGCCGAGGGGCGCGCAAAGCTGGGCGCCGCCGGTCGAGAGAAGGCCGAGCGTGAGTGGTCGTGGCCGAGCCTGCTCGACCGCATGGACGAGGCATATCGAGGGGCGATCGAGACGAGGCGGGGCGCGATGAGCTCTCGACGGATCCTCTTCGTCGCCTACTTCTACCCGCCTTGCCGCGACACCGGGGCGCTGCGGCCGGCCTCGATGGTCAGGCACCTCCGCCGTATCGGCCACGAGGTCACCGTGCTCTCCACCGCCGCCTACGGCCGCCTCGACGACGATGCCGGCCCCCAGACCGACGGTCCCAGCGGCGACGTCGCCCGGGCGGCGGACCTGCAGCTCACGCGGGCGCGAATGCGGGGGCACGACCGAGTTGACGCGCTGTTCGACTCCGACTCCTACTCCGGCAAGCCGCACCCGCTCAGCCGCGTCGTCGTCCCGGAGGCGCTCGCCCTCGCGTGGGCGCCGTTCGCCCGCAGGCTGGCGACGCGCCTGCAAGGCGAGCGCGGGTTCGACTGCGTGATCACGACCTCCCCGCCGGAGTCCGCGCACACCGTAGGGCGGGCCGTGCAGCAGCTGGGCGTGCCGTGGATCGCCGACATCCGCGACGCCTGGACCTTCGAGCCGCTGCGGCCGCAGTTCCCGACCGAGACCCAGCGCCGCCTCGACCGCCGGATGGAGCGGCGCCTGCTCTCTGCGGCCGACGCGGTGGTCTGCGTCAGCCGGCCCGCGGCCGACGATCTGCGGACGCGGGGAATCGCCGACCCGTTCGTGATTCCCAACGGGTGGGACCCGGCCCACGACGCTCGGGCCGAACCCGCCGGCACGCCGGCCGGGTTGCTCGACCCGGACCGGATATCGCTCGTGTACACGGGGAGGTTCGGCAGCTACGGGCGCGATCCGGAGCCGCTCGTGAAGGCACTCGCCGCGCTCGCCCGCGAGGATCCCACCGCAGCATCGCGACTCGAGCTGGTGATCGCGGGGCCGCTCACCGACGCCGAGCTCGAGCTGATGGCGACCGACGTCTCCCCGGCGCGGATCGTGCTCGCCGGGAGCCTGCCCCGCGAGCAGGCGCTGTCGCTGCAGCGCGATGCGGATGCCCTGCTGCTGATCGCCCAGGCGGCGCGCAGCCAGCTCCCGAACTACAAGCTCTTCGAGTATCTCGCCGCGGGACGCCCAATCCTGGCGCTGGCAGCAGGGACGGAGGCGGGCCGGATCGTCAGCGAGGTGGGCGCCGGGGAGCCGGTGCGCGCCGACGATCCCGAGGCGATCGCCAATTCCCTTCGTCGCCTGTCCGCCGGCGAGCTGTCGCCGCCCCCGCCGGACTTGGCGGACGACTACACGTACCCGCACCTGGCCGAGCGGATGGCGGAAGCGATCGAAAGCGTGACGTAGAGCGATCCTCCGGGCCTCCTGACCATATCCTTCTGCCATGGCCACCAAGCCGCGGGCGGACGAGGACCTCCATCGCTACGTCGCGCCTGTCGTCGGCCCCGACGACGAACGCGTGATCACGGACTCCGGGATCGAGATCGAGACGGTCTACGAGGCGGATGACGTCGCCCCCGGTCTCGACGAGAGGCTAGGTGAGCCCGGCTCGTATCCGTTCACCCGCGGCATCCACAAGGGCATGTACCGCGACCGGCTATGGACGATGCGCCAGTACGCCGGGTTTGCATCGCCCGAGGACACGAACGAGCGCTACCGCTATTTGATCGAGCACGGCTCGACCGGCCTCTCGATGGCATTCGACCTGCCGACCCAGCTCGGGCGGGACTCCGACGATCCCCTGTGCCGCGGCGAGGTCGGGCGCACCGGCGTCCCGATCGACACGATCGAGGACATGCGGATCTGCTTCGACCAGATCCCGCTCGACCAGGTCTCGACCTCGATGACGATCAACGCGCCGGCGGCAATCCTGCTGTTGCTGTACGAGCTCGTCGGCGAAGAGCAGGGCGTGGCCGCCGACAAACTCCGCGGCACCGTCCAGAACGACGTCCTGAAGGAGTACGTGGCGCGCGGCAACTACATCTACCCCCCCGAGCCGACGATGCGGCTGACAACCGACATCTTCGAGTACTGCAGCGAGAGGGTCCCGAAGTGGAACACGATCTCGATCTCGGGCTACCACATCCGCGAGAAAGGCTGCTCGGCGGTGCAGGAGGTGGCGTTCACGCTCTCGAACGCGATCGCTTACGTCGAGGCGGCGCTCGAGCGGGGGCTCGGGATAGACGACTTCGGGCCCCGGCTGGCCTTCTTCTTCAACTGCCACAACAACGTCTTCCAGGAGATCGCCAAGTTCCGCGCCGTGCGCCGGATGTGGGCCTCGATCATGCGCGACCGCTTCGGGGCCTCTGAGGAGCGCGCGCAGATGATCCGCTTCCACACCCAGACCGGCGGGGTGACGCTTCAGGCCCAGCAGCCCGAGGTGAACATCATCCGCGTCGCGCTGCAGGGCTTCGCCGCGGTCGCCGGCGGCACGCAGTCGCTGCACACGAACGGCTTCGACGAGGCGCTGGCGCTGCCGACCGAGCGCTCCGCGCGGATCGCGCTGCGCACCCAGCAGGTGCTGGCGCACGAGTCGGGGGTCGCGGACACCGTCGATCCGTTCGCCGGCTCCTACTTCGTGGAGTCGCTCACGGACGAGATCGAGGGGCGCTCCTGGGAGCTGATGGGGAAGGTGGAGCAGATCGGCGGGTCGGTGAACGCGCTCGATTTCATCCAGCGCGAGATCGAGGAGTCAGCCGCCTCCTACCACCAGCGCTACGCGAGCGGCCAGGACATCATCGTCGGCGTCAACAAGTACGTCACCGACGTCGTCGACGACGTCGACATCCTGAGGGTGGACCCCGAGTCCGAGGAGCGCCAGCTCGAGCGGCTGGCGAAGTTCAAGGCAAATCGCGATCAGTCGGCGGTCGCCGCAGGCCTCGACACCCTCCGCGACGTCGCCCGTGCCGATGGCAACCTGCTGCCGCCGATCCGCGAGGCGCTGCGTGTCGATGCCTCGATCGGCGAGGTCTGCAACGCGATGCGCGACGTTTTCGGCGAGTACAAGGGCGGGGCGTTCTTCTAGGCAGAAGCGGCCGGAATGGGCGGTTCGATTCACTCCGCGGGCCGGAAGGAGTCGGTTCAGTCACTGCGAAGCACGGCGCAATGACGACTTGTGCCGAGCGCACGCTCGTGAAGTCCGCCCCCGAGCTGTGGGAGCTGCTTGACGACCCGGAGCTGATGGGTCGCTGGTGTGCGGCGCTCACTGGCGCTGCCGCGCCCGTCGAGATCGTGCTCACCTGCCGGGAGGACGGGCGCCGGGTTGCGTGGCGGGGGTCCGGCTCCGCACCGGCAGTCGAGCTCGACCTGCGGCTGGAGGGAAAGGGCTTCGGAACCACGCTCGCCATCGTCGCCACGGCGGAGACCGAGGTGCCCGGGGATATGCTCGAATCGCTGCTTGATGAGCTCGGATCTCCCCAGCGACGCCCCTTCGCCCGAACCTAGCATCGGCGATTTCGCGGAGCAGATACGCGAGCGCGGGGAGCCGCTGCTCGTTGCGCTCGAGGAACGCATACCCGGCTCGCTGGCTCGCGCCGAGGCGGCAGCGACCTGGGCGCTGGTGATCGCCGTTGATCTTGGGCTGGGCCGGGAGCGCAGCATGGCGGTGAGGGAGGCGACGCGGCTGAGCGAGATCGGAAAGGTGTACGCGGATGCCGAGCTGGTGAGCAAGCCGGAGGCGGAGCTGAGCGCGGAGCAGAGACGGCGGCTGGATGGCCACGGGGCGATCGGCAGCAGTCTCGCGGAGGGCGCCGGAGTGCCGCCGGAGGCGTGCGGCTGGATCCGCTACTCCCGTGAGCGCTACGACGGAGGCGGCGAGCCGGAGGGGCTGTTCGGCGGCGCGATACCGCTCGAGTCCCGGATCATCAGCACCGCGCGTGCCTTCGAGGCCTGCTTGGAGCGGGCGTCCAACTCGCCAGAGGGGAGCGCAGTGCCGATGGTTCTCGCCGTCACCGAGCTGCGCGCAGCGGCGGGGACCGAGCTCGATCGCGGCGCGGTGGAGGCGCTGGCAGCGGCGGTGGGGCGAGCCGGGACCTGACCCATAGAATCGCGCCTGCCGTGCGCGAGAAGAACCCAGTAACCCACGACGAGAAGCTCGCCTACCTGCGCGAGCTGCGCGAGCAGGCGATCCACTCCGCCTCTGAGGAGGCCGTCGAGAAGCAGCACGAGAAGGGCAAGCTGACGGCTCGCGAGCGGATCGAGAAGCTGCTCGATCCGGGCAGCTTCGAGGAGCTGGACACCTTCGTCCGCCACCGCACCTACGAGTTCGAGATGCAGAAGCGCCGTCCCTACGGCGACGCCGTCGTCACCGGCCACGGGAAGATCGACGGCCGCACCGTGTTCGTCTTCTCCCAGGACTTCACGGTATTCGGGGGCTCGCTGGGCGAGGTGATGGCGGAGAAGATGTGCAAGGTGATGGACCTCGCCGCCCAGGTGGGGGCGCCGGTGATCGGCATCAACGACTCAGGCGGGGCGCGGATCCAGGAGGGCGTGGTCTCGCTCGGCGCCTACGGCGACGTTTTCGTCCGCAACGTCATGTGCTCGGGAGTGATCCCGCAGATCAGCCTGATCATGGGCCCGTGTGCCGGAGGAGCCGTCTACTCGCCGGCCATGACCGACTTCATATTCATGGTCAAGGAGACCTCGCACATGTTCATCACCGGCCCCGAGGTGATCAAGACGGTCACCGGCGAGGAGGTCGAGTTCGAGGAGCTGGGCGGTGCGATGTCGCACAACACCAAGTCGGGCGTCGCCCACTTCGCGGCCGAGAACGAGGAGCAGTGCCTGGAGGACGTCCGCTACCTGATGGGCTTTCTGCCCTCGAACAACCTCGAGCTGCCGCCGCGCGTCGAGCCATACGACGACCCCGAGCGGATGGACACGGCCCTGGACACCATCGTCCCCGACGATCCACAGAAGCCGTATGACATGCGAAGCGTGATCTCGCTGATCGTCGACGACGGCGAGTTCTTCGAGGTCCACGAGCACTTCGCGAAGAACATCATCGTTGGCTTCTCGCGCCTGGACGGGTTCCCGATCGGGATCGTCGGCAACCAGCCTCAGCACCTGGCCGGGGTGCTGGACATCGAGTCCTCCGAGAAGGCGGCGCGGTTCGTGCGCACCTGCGACGCCTTCAACATCCCGCTGCTCACCTTCACCGACGTGCCCGGGTTCCTCCCCGGCACCTCGCAGGAGTGGGGCGGGATCATCCGCCACGGGGCGAAGCTGCTGTACGCCTTCACCGAGGCGACGGTGCCGAAGCTGACTGTGGTCACCCGCAAGGCCTACGGCGGGGCCTACGACGTCATGAACTCCAAGCACATGCTGGCCGACTACAACGTCGCCTGGCCGACGGCGGAGGTGGCGGTGATGGGCCCCGACGGCGCCGTCAACATCATCTACCGCCGTGACATCGCGACATCACCGACACCCGACGAGCGCCGCCAGAAGCTGATCGACGACTACAAGGCTCACTTCGCCAACCCCTACTCGGCCGCCGAGCGCGGCTACCTCGACGACGTCATCGTCCCGCATCAGACGCGGCCGAAGCTGATCAGGGCATTGCGAATGCTGCAGACAAAGCGGGTCGACCAACCGAAGCGAAAGCACGGGAATATCCCGCTGTGATCTCGCGCAGGACCAGCTCGGTGCGGGCGTCGTCGGCGACCCACATCGCGACCGCCTTCGCCACCTGACGAGGAGGAGCCGACGCGTAGCGGGCCTGCGCCAGCTCGACGGTGTGGTCGAACACGCTCCTTGAGCCCGATTAACCCCACTGACACATTTGGCCGGGGTGCTCCCCTAAGATCACGACGGCGTGGGACTAGGGAGGGCCTCCGATCATTCTTCTTTCCTTGCCCGGGGCGAGCTTGCGAACCCCGAGGCCGCCGAGCGCCTGGCGGCCGAGGCACCCGAGGACACGCTGCGCCGGCGCGAGTTCCTTGCCCGCACCGCGGCGCTCGCGGGCAGCGCTTCCCTGGCGACAGTGCTTCCCGCCGATCAGCTCGTCGCCGCCGCCGCCCGCGCCCGCAGGCCCCCGCTTCCGTCCCCGCAGAGCATGCCGATCGACACGATCGTCGTGCTGATGATGGAGAACCGCAGCTTCGACCATTACTTCGGCTGGCACCCGGAGGCCGACGCCAAAAACCGCTTCTCCTACCCCGACCCCGAGGGCAACCTGGTCAAGACGCACCGCCTCGTTCCCGACTTCCAGGGCTGCGACTTCCGCGACCCCGACCACAGCTGGGAGGGCGGGCGCTTCCAGTGGAACCACGGGAAGATGGACGGCTTCGTGATGGGCAACCGCGAGGGGACCGGGAGCGACGAGTTCGCGGCCGGCTTCTACCTGAAGGAGGACATCCCGTTCATCCCCCACGCCGCCGAGGCTTACACACTTTTCGACCGTTACTTCCACTCCCTGATGTCCTCGACCTGGCCCAACCGCCTTTATCAATGGTCGGCGCAGTCGGGCGGACTGAAGACAAACGACAGCCCCGAGGACGTGGTCGGGCCCGCGCTCGGCGAGGGGCTCTACCCCTGGGAGACGATCATGAACCGCGCCCTCTCCAAGGGCGTCAGCTTCCGTTACTACTACTCCGATCTTCCGTTCGGCGCCGTGTTCGGCAGGGACACGGTCGAGAACTCAGCCTCGGTGGAGACCTTCTACGCCGACGCGGCCGCCGGCTCGCTGCCGAACGTCTGCTTCGTCGATCCGCCATTCCGCGACGGCGGCGGCGGGGACGGGTTGTCAGCCGACGAGCACCCGGCCGGCGACATCCGCCTCGGACAGGCATTCATGTCCGACGTCGCGCACGCATTCATCGAGTCCCCGCAGTACGAGCGCGGGGCGATGTTCATCAACTACGACGAGTGGGGCGGGTTCTTCGACCACGTCGAGCCCCGCCGGGTGCCCGATGGCCGCGGCTCGCGCCGGCTGAAGGAGGACTTCCGCCTCACAGGCTTCCGGATCCCCGGGGTCGCGATCTCCCCCTTCACCCGCGGCGGCAAGGTCAGCCACCAGCAGGTGACGCACGAGTCGATCCTGAAGCTGATCTCGTATCGCTTCGGGCTCGGCAGCGCTGAACCGGCGCCACAAGTACGCGTCCAACATCGGCCGCTCCTTCGATTGGGAGAACCCCGACCTCGAGCCGCCCGAACTACCGGACCCGGCCGCCATCGTCGCCACCCCGTGCTCTGCCGGCGGCTCTGCCGGGGCCGCGTCGGCGGAGGCCCCGCACGGGGAGATGCGCGCGCTCGAGACCTCCGGCTACCTCGACCTGGTCGGCGCCAAGGTCTACGAGGGAACGCCTGACCAGATCTTTCGCGAACCGGACAAGGTGCGGCGGGCGCTGGCAGACTCCGAGCGATGAGGGGTCGTCTCAGCGCCGGCGCGATCGTTGCGGCGCTGCTCGCGGTAGCGATCCCGGGCACAGCCTTGGGGGCCGCTGCCAAGCCGTGGCCGCCCGCCCAGAAGGGGACGCTGTTCGTCCACTACGGCGAGGAGCACATCAACGACGACGACGGGGGGACGCTGCTGCCGAGGGTGGTGCGCGAGTCGATCCGCTACCGGCCCGCCCTGGTGACCATGTCGGGGGATAAGGCCGACGACGGCCAGAACGAGCAGTTCGAGATGTGGGCCGAGGTGATGGCGGCCTACGATCGCGCCGGGATCCCCTGGTTCGCCGGGGTCGGCAACCATGACCGCACCGCGCCGCCCGGCACCCCCGGAGGCCTGCCCGAGAACGCCCCGTTCTTCGACACGTACAAGCAGTTCTTCGCCGATCGGCCATACCCGATGGGGGATGAGGCCGGCTACGGAGGGGGGATATCGCCGTCCACCCGGCCCGCCGGCGACCCCGCCGGCACCTCGACGCACTACTTCGTCGACGTCGGCAAGGGCGTTCGCTGGATCTTCATCGACAACTCCTGCTGGAGCATCATCGGCTGCGATCCGCATCAGAATCCATCCGCGCAGAACCAGGGAGAGACCCAGTTCGAGTTCCTGGAGCGTGTCGCCGGCGAGGCCGATCAGCAGGGACGGCTGGCGTTCGTCGTCATGCACATGCCGACGCGCGACCCGCGCGACCAGTCCTATGCCGATCCGATCTCGACGATGCACACGATGGGCAAGGGCCCGCTGGGCACCCTCGACAACACCACTTTCGAGCAGACGGCGGCCGCGGCGGGAGTGGACGGCGTCTTCGTCGGCCACATCAAGGGGCAGTTCCTCTACGAAGGCGAAGGTGAGGTTCCCTACTTCATCGACGGTGGCGCGGGCGGCGAGCTGTACACGACCGGCCCGGTCGGAGTCGACCACGGCTACTGGCACGGATTCCGGCTGATCAACGTCCGCAAGGGCCGCTTCACGACCGACGTCGTCCCGATCTTTGTCCCGAAGGGAATCACGATCGAGGGCCCGCGCAGCATCAAGCCGGGAGAGGTGGCTACCTTCGCCGCCTTCGGTCGCCAGCCGGTCTTCAACGACCCGGCGAAGGTCGAGGCGCTGGAGCTTCGCGATCCCGACCCGATCGCGCCCGGGTCTGAGGGAGCGTTGGCGTGGATCGGCGACGTCGCCCCCTGGGTCGGCCCGCCGCTGGCCGTGCTGGCGCTGATCGCACTCTCGGGAGCGCACGGTCGACGGCGGCGGTTCGCCGTCCCGGCCGTGGTCGTGATCGGGGCGATCGGCTTTGCGGGCGTCTCGGCCGCCCAGCAGAGCGAGCCCACCGAGACTCCGGTGGAGAGCCTGCCGAACCCGGCCCGGATGTGGACCACCTCCGACCGCAAGGTCCTGAAGCCGGTGAAGTCGGCAACCGACGACCCACGCCGCAATAAGCGAACCCAAACCGAGGACGGCCGCTTCCGCGCCGTCTGCCCGGGCAAGGCGAAACTGACGATCGCCTCGGGCTTCGCGACGGCGACCTACACGGTCCGGGTCAAAGGCGGGAACTCCGTGGCCCCGCGCTGCCGGCGCTGAGCCAGCGCCTCGCTAGCCCTCGACAGGTTGCTCGATCAACCGACGTCCTCCTCCGCGAGATAGTCGCCGAGGCGGTCCAGGCGGCGCTCCTATAGTTCCCGCGTCGGCTCCAGCGCCGCCGCTACTACGACTGACCTCGATCGAGACCGCAGCCCGATTACCAAAGGAGCGCCAGCCATGTCACTCGCCCGAGTCCACAACTTCGCCATCTCACTCGACGGCTTCGGCACCGGTGAGGGTCAGGGCCCCGACGCCCATTTCGGTCACGCCGGGGATAGGCTGCACCGGTGGATGTTCACCACTCGGTGGTGGCAGCCCGGCGGTAGCGGCGGCGTCGACGACGCGTTCGCGCAGCTGTTCGCTCCCGGGATCGGCGCCGAGATCATGGGTGCCGGGAAGTTCGGCCACCCCGGATGGCACGAGGACCCCGAGTGGAAGGGCGCGTGGGGTCCCAACCCGCCGTTCCACACACCGGTCTTCGTCCTCACCCATCACCCGCGCCCGTCGATTGAGATGGAGGGCGGCACGACGTTCCACTTCATCGACGCTTCGCCTGCCGAGGCGCTCGAGACGGCCCGCGAGGCTGCGGACGGCCAGGACGTACGCCTCGGCGGGGGTCCCACCATGATCCGCGACTTCCTTGCTGCGGGGCTCGTCGACCACATGCACACGGTGGTGGTCCCGATCCTGCTCGGCCGAGGCGTGCGGCTCTGGGACGGACTGGAGGGTCTCGAGAAGGACTATGAGATCGAGGCCACCTCCTCGCCCAGCGGAGTCACGCACGTGACATTCACCCGTGCGGGCGTCTGAACCGCCTCGAACCTGTTCCCGACGAGGTGACGAATAAGGGGGAGCCTCGTTCGGTGCCGGTCCACTGTCGCTTCGCGCGAGGACCGGCAGCGGCTACTCGAGATTCCAGCCGAAGTAGACCTCGGTGCGGATGATCTGGTCCCCGTCGTCGAAAGTGACGATCTCGGTGTTCCGGCCTCTGCCGCCGCTGGAGGTGTCGCTTTCGTAGGTGACGACCACCTCGTCGCCGGACTCGATCAGCCGGACGAACTCGAAGTCCTGGCCTCGGCCGGCGCCGGGCCAGCAACGCTCGAAGTAGCCGTCACGGTCGAGCTTCGGGTCCGGAGGGGCGGAGAACAGGAAGTCATCGCTCAGACGCTCGTCGAAGAAGCGACGGTCGCCGGCTGCAAACGCGGCATACGAATCGCGAACGATCTGTTTGCGGTCGGCCATCAGCTCACCGCTTTCTTCACGAGCGCGCCGATCTTTGTCTCTTCGGCGGCGGTCAACTCCTTCAGCGCGAAGGAGGTCGGCCACATGGCGCCTTTGTCGAGGTTCGCCTCGTCGCTGAAGCCCAACGTCGCGTACCTCGACTTGAACTTCTGCGCGCTTTGGAAGAAGCAGACAACCTTGCCATCTCTGGCATACGCGGGCATCCCGTACCAGGTCTTCGGCGAGAGCCCCGGCGCGTTGGCCTTGACGATCGCATGGAGCCGCTTGGCCATGGCGCGATCCGGTCCATGCATCGCGGCGATCTTCGCGAGCACGTCGCCTTCCCCGTCCGCCTTGCCCTTCTTGCCGCGGCGCGCCTCGGCCTTCCGCTCTTCGGCGGTTTCCTTCATCGCGGCCCGTTCCTCGTCCGTGAATCCGTTGGACTTCTTGCTGGTCGCGGTGCTCTTTGCGGACTTCTGCGTGGTCTTCTTTGCGCTCATCATTCCTTCCTGTGGTTTGACGAACTAATAATTTGTAGCAAGCGACTCGAGTGCCTCCGCAATCGCTCTGGGCCGCTGAGGAAGGGGAGTAAGGAGTGGTACGACTCGAACGATGAGCGGCGCGGGCGGTCGAATCCCGGTGCTACGCTCGCGGCGGGGTAGCAATGAATACGGTCCGAAGAGCCAGCGGGCTCCGTCGCCGTGGGGCCTCAATCTGCTTTGTGGCCATGGCGATGGCGGGTCTCGTGGTCGGCGTAGGGCAGACGGCCGCGCAGTCCGGTGGTCCCGAAACGCTCGGCCACACCACCGTCGAGCAGCGGATCGTGCCGAGCGGGGACACAGGGTTTCGCACCCTGGGACTGGGACCGGGGGAGCCCTACATCGTGCGCGAGCAGGGCATCGGCGCGGCGAAGGCGGGCCGAGCCGAGCGCCGACGCTCGCTGCTCTATTTCGGTCAGCTCTCGGACTTCCAGCTCGCCGATGAGGAGTCTCCGGCGCGGGTCGAGTTCCTGGACCCGATCGGCCCTCCCGTCGACGCCGCCTGGCGCCCGTGGGAGGCGCTGAACCCGCAGATCGACGAGGTGATGATCCGGCAGCTGAACGCGTTCTCGGCGCAAAGCCCCGTGGCGGCCGGAGACGGATCGCGGCGGGCGATGGACCTGACGATCAACACCGGCGACGCCGCCGACAACCAGCAGCTGAACGAGACCGAGTGGGTGCGGACGCTGATGGAAGGCGGAACGCTGAACCCGAACAGCGGCGTCGACCCCGCCGGGTACACCCACGAGCTGTGCCCGCCGGGCCTCGTTCCCGGCGCCGCCGAGGCGGCCGCATACACCGGGGTACAGGACTACGACGACTACTTCGAAGGCCCAAACCCAGGCTTCTACGACCCGGACGACGTCCGCGGCCATTTCAGCGCCTTCCCCTCCTATCCGGGCCTGATGGACCGCGCCCAGCAACCGTTCCAGGCCACGGGGCTCAGCGTCCCCTCATACATCGTCTTCGGCAACCACGACGGGCTCGTGCAGGGGAATCAGGCCGCGAACGCACAATTCGAGCAGGTCGCGACCGGCTGCATTAAGCCCCTGCTACCGCCGGGTGACCCGCAGACGCTTGGCGATGCGCTGTCCTCGATCGAGCCCGCGGACCTGCTGGCGATGCTGAGCACGACCCCGCAGAGCGTCACCCTGGTGCCGCCCGATCCCCTGCGCCAGTTCGTCAGCAAGGCGCAGTACAAGCAGGTGTTCCTGAGCGGGACGCAGGCGGACGGGCACGGGTTCGCATACATCGATCCGGAGGAGTTGGAGGCTTCCGGGGGTGCCGCCGGCTACTACGCCTTCTCCCCCACCCCGGGGTTCCGCTTCATCGGCCTCGACACAGTCTCGGAGGGAGGGATCGCGGGGGCTTCCGCCGACGGCAACATCGACGACCCGCAGTTCCGCTGGCTCGAGGGAGAGCTGCGCGAGGCGAAGCGCAACGACCAGCTCGTGGTGCTGTTCAGCCACCACGGGATCACCAGCCTCACATCCCAGGTGCCCGACGAGGCCGCGCCGCCCTGCACCGGTCCCGACGCTCACGGCCATGACGCCAACCCCGGCTGCGATGTCGACTCGCGCAGCTCCCAGCCGCTCCACCTCGGGGAGGACCTGGTCACGCTGCTGCATCAGTATCCGCACGTGGTCGCCTGGGTCGCCGGCCACTCCCACGTCAACGACGTGCAGCCATACGCGAATCCCGAAGGCGGCGGTGGCTTCTGGCTGATCCGCGTCGCCGCTGAGGCCGACTGGCCGCAGCAGTCCCGGCTGCTGGAGATCTTCGACAACGACGACGGCACGCTTTCGATCTTCGGCACGATCGTCGACCACGCCAGCGCCGCCACCGCTCCCGCCTCAGGCAGCCCCGCCGCGGGCATGAGCGAGAGCGACCTCGCCTCGGTCGGCCGCACGCTCTCCTACAACGATCCTCAGACGGGGGCTCAGCAATGCACACCTGGCTGCGGCGAGGGCGTCGCGGAGGACCGCAACGTGGAGCTGCTGATCCGCGATCCGCGCACGAGCCAGCCCGGCGGGGGAGGCAATCAGCCCGGCGGCGGCGCCGGAGCCAGGTGCGACAGCCGGATCGTCGGGACGAAGCGGAAGGACAGGCTGAACGGCACCGCCGCCTCGGAAACGGTGATCGGTCGTCGCGGGAAGGACCGGCTCCGCGGCCGCGGCGGCGACGATTGCATTCGCGGCGGCCGTGGCGGCGACCGGATCTCGGGAGGCAAGGGCAAGGACAAGGTCAGCGGCGGGGCGGGCAACGACCGCATCAACTCGAGGGACGGAGTGCGCGAGAAGGTGCTTTGCGGGAAGGGAAAGCGCGACCGGGTCCGCGCCGACCGCAAGGACCGTCTGCGGGGCTGCGAGCGACGCCGCCGCGGGTAGGCCTACAACTCAACGAGCGGCGCCTCAACCCCCCCAGCGCGCCACGCATCGAACACCGCCTTGGCGATCGCCAAATCCTGGATCGCGAGCCCGGTGGAGTCAAAGAGCGTGATCTCCTGCGGCGATCGGCGGCCCGGCGACTCTCCGATCAGCACCGATCCGAGTTCGGTCACGTCCTCGGGGAGGACGATTCCCGCGGCCACCGGACCGGAGAGCTCGCCACCGGCAGATGCCTGCTCCCATTCGTCGCAAAAGAGGGCGCAGCGAACGACCACGTCCGCGGAGACCTCGGCCTTGCCGTGCGCGTCGGCTCCGAGCACCGCGAGGTGCTGGCCGCGGCGGAGGTCTGACTCGAACAGCACCGGCTCGGCTCCGGGCGTGACCGTGACGACGATGTCCTGCGCCGCCGCCTCCTCGCGAGGCCCCGAGCGCCACCCGAGCTGATCGGCGAGCGCCTCGGCCGCCTGCGCCTGGGCGTCTGCACAGACGCCGGAGCCGTAACCGGCCGCGACCATGCACCGCGCGGCCACCGAGCCGTTGACGCCACAGCCGATCAGGCCGACCGAGCGCGCGGATTCGGGCGCCAGCGCCTGGGCCGAAAGCGCCGCCGCCGCGCCCGTGCGCAGCGAGGTGACCGAGGCGCAGTCAATGATCGCCGCCAACTCCCCGCTGCCGGCGTCGGAGAGCAACAACGCGCCTGTCACCACCGGCAACCCTCTCGCGGGGTTGTCCGGGAACGACGTCACCCACTTCAGCATCGCCAAGCCCGCACCGCGCGCCGCCATCGCGCGGAAATCGCCGCCGGGTGGGCTGTCGAGATAGACCTTGGGAGGCATCACCCACTCGCCGCGAGCGTGGTGCTCGAATGCCTCCCGCGTGTGAGCGATAGCGACGTCGGTCGAGACAGTGGCAGCGACCGCAGCGGCGCCGAGGACGGGGATGCTCACCGGCCCCGCCAGGCGCCGTCAGCCCGGGAGCTGATCACCAGCAGGGCGATGTCGTCGCCGCTGACGTCGTCCCTCGCCGGAGCAGCTCGGCGAAGTCGATCGACGATCGTCGCCGCCGACTCTCCTGCGCAGCGACCAAGAAGCTCCCGGACCCAATCCGAGCCGTCGCCCGTAGCTTCACGGCTCTCGACGAGACCATCCGTGAACAGCAGCAGGGCATCGCCGGAGCGCAGCTCCAGCTCATGATCGCCCAGGTGCGGGTCCGGGTCGATGCCGATCAGGCTGCCCCAGCTAGCGACGTCCTCGACCTCGCCGGACGCACGCACGAGCATCGGCAGCGGGTGGCCGCCGACGCTGACGGTCACCGAGTGAGCGCCCGCGGCTGCCGTGAACCGCGCCAGCGCGACGGTCATGAAGCGCCGGTCCGATCGCTGATCGAGAATCGCCTCGTTGAGGTCCAGAAGGGCGTCGCTTGGCTGCCCACCCTCGTGGGTCACCGCCCGCAGCGTGTACCGGGCCAGAGCGGTCAGCGAGGCGGCCTCGGGGCCTTTCCCGCAGACATCGCCGATCACAGCCATCCACTCGTCGGGCCCGGTCTCGAAGACGTCGTAGAAGTCGCCGCCAACCTCTTGCTGCGGCGACCCGGCGCGATACCAGGCTGCCACGTCCATCCTCGGTATCTGTGGAAGAGCCCGCGGAAGCAGGTCGACCTGGAGCCCGTGCGCGACTTCGTGCGCCGCCCTCTCCGCGCGTCTTCGCTGGCTGGTGACGGTCGCGAGGATCAACGCGCTAAGGCCGGCGACAGCGGAGAACGTCTGCGCCAACAGCAGGCTGTCGTCCTCATCGGGCTCCATGAACTGGCCCTCACCACTGGCTGTGAAGGCGACCGCGATCGTGGCCGCGACCAGCGCCGCTGCGGTTGCCCCCGGCTGCAGGAAGCGAAGCCCGGCCCAGATCAACAAGGGGAAGAGCAGATAAGCGACCGCGGCGCTCTGGCTGAAGGCGAAGATGCCGAAACCGGCGAGCGCGCAGAACAGGGCCACAGCCTCCAGCGGCTTCCCCGGCACGTCCCGGTAGGGCCAGTGGGTGACCGCAACGAGGAGGAAGGTGGCCACCAGCAGGATTCCTCCCATGTCCCCCAGCCACCAGACCCGCCACACCGACAGGCCGTCGTCGGCGAGGGAGTCGCCCAGGCTGAGGCTGGCGACGCCGATCGTCGCCGCGATCATCGTGCTGATCACCCCGGCCAGCACCACGAGGCTCCAGATGTCGCGCAACCGCTCCATCGAGGGACGGAACCTGACTCGCTCGAGCATGTACGCGCCCGCCAGGCCTTCCAGGGTGTTGCCGAGCGTGATCCCGAGCGTGGTGTAAAGCGGCACGTCCGTGGTCACGTTGGCCAGAAACGCGCCCAGCGCCACTCCGGGCCACAGCCGCCGGCCGCCGAGCACGAGCGCAGCGAGAGCGATCCCGGCGGGCGGCCAGATCGCGGTTACGCTCGGCGTCGTGAAGGCGAGCTCGAGCCCGAGCTTCGCGGAACCGAAGTAGGCGAGCCCAATGCCGACGCACCAGCCGGCCCGCCACCATGCGCCTCTTTCGTTCCTCGCCACCCGCCGCTGAATCTACCCCTCTACAGCCGGGGCTGGCCAATGACCTACCCCGGAGGCGGCTTAGAAGCGCGCGGTCGAGAAGCGGTAGCCACACCCCTGGCATCTCGGCCGCCCCAGCTGGACCCGTGCATTGCACTGCGGGCACCCGCGCGTGATGTGGTAGCTGAACACCCCAAGCAGCACCGTCAGCACCAGCAGCAGTCCGATGATCGAGATGTAGATGGTCAGTGGGTCCACCTTGACGAGTGTGATCGTCCGCATCCGGCCCCACAATCGGTCGATGTTCGGTTTTCACATGCCGATGTCGTACAAAGTACGGTTCTAGGATCTGAGTAGCACCGCTAACACTCCATCGATGGAAGACGTCGACCGAATCTGCGCCCGCCTCGCAACCGAGCTCGAGGCCGACGTTGATCAGCTGACGACGGCGATGCTCGACGACCTCGCGAGCTCGGTCCCGAAGTGGTTGCTCGAGCCGCCGCTGTGGGACCAGATTGCGGACTTCGGCCGCGGGAACTGCCGCGCCGAGCTGCAGTGCCTCAGGGAGGGCGGCGAGCTGCCCGCGCAATTCTTGCCGGCGGACGCAGAGGCGGCCCGCGAGGCCGCCAAGTACGGCACGCCGATATCGATGCTGCTGGACGGCTATCGCTCCGGTCACCGAGCGCTGTGGAACGGCTGGAGCAACCTGGTGGACGAGCAGAACCTCGATCCGGAGCTCGCCAGCGCTGTCCGCCGCCGCGGATCGGACTTCTTCTTCGCGTACGCCGCGCGGCTCTCGTCGCTGGTCGTGGAGGAGTACGACAACGCGCGGCCGGCGGGTAGCGGACAAATTCGGCTCAACGTCGTCCGGGCGCTGCTGGACGGCGAAGCCGTGGACGCCAGCCCGCTCGACTACCCGGTGGACGGCTGGCACGTCGGCCTCGTCGGGTCGGGCACCCAGCTTGCCGAAACGCTCGCCGCAAGCGCCCGGAAGCTCGACTGCAGGTTGCTGCTGCTCGACATCTACGAGGACCCGTGGTGGGCGTGGATGGGCCGCACACGTCCGTTCAACCAGCGGATCCGTACCGCGATTGCCTCGCTGGAGCCGGGTGACGGAGGTCGGATGGGCATCAGCACCGAGCTGCGCTCGGCGGCTGGCTTTCGCGAGACCAACCGCCAGGCGTCCTGCGCTTTCCGTGCCACCACTCGTGAGCGGCCTCGCGTCGCCTACCCCGACGTGGCGATGGAGGATCTCGCCTCTCGTGACCCAGAGGCGGCAAAGGCGTTCGTCGCCGCGGAGCTGGGGCCTGTGTCGAGCAATACGGGCTCCGAACGGATGCTCCAGACGCTCTCGGCCTACTTCGAGTGCGGGCAGAACGCCCGCGCGACTGCCGCCAGGCTCGGCGTTCATCATCAGACGGTCTCCCAGCGCCTCCAGGCGATCGGCCAGCAGACCGGCCGACCGGTAAGCGAGCGGCGGGCCGAGTTGGAGCTGGCGCTGCGCTTGAGGCGATATCTGCGGGACTGACCGGATACGTTCTGCGCCATGAGCGGTAATGGAACGCGTCGGCCCCCCCGGCCGCGGATCGAACTGATAACGCCGGCGGCATCGCCCTCCGAGGCGGCCGCGATCGTCGCCGCCGTAGAGCAGTTCATCGCCGACACCGCGCCGGCGCCATCCCCACGGGGCGAGCCCGTCAGCCCCTGGCTGCGCGCGGCCCTGCGCGAAGGCGTCTCGGCGGGGCAGCTGCCGATACCGTAAGGCGCTTCAACGACAAGGAGGAGAGCTTGGCCGTCGTCAAGATCATCGAGCTGGTCGGCAGCTCGCGAGAGTCAACCGACGACGCGGCGAAGCAGGCGCTCTCACAGGCCCAGAGCTCGCTGCGCAATATCCGCGCCGTGGACATCGTCAGCACCGGGATCCGCGGTGACAACCTCGACGAGTTCCGCGCCCACGTTCGGGTCGCGTTTCTGATCGAGGCCTCTGAGGTCGACTAGGCGAAGGTGAAGGACAGGGCGGCCCCGGCATCCCCGGGGCTCCTTGCAAATGCCCTAAAGCCGGTCGGGATTTGTGTAATATCCGTGCGCATGGAACCGACGACCACGGCTGAGAAGCCGAAGGCCGCTTACGCCGACCTCGACGTCCAGCACGAAAAGAAGCAGCACGGCAAGGGCAAGGTCGGTTCGCTCGAGAACCCGGAGGTGTACGAGAACGTCCCCGGGCACGTGATCCCGGCGATCGCGCACGAGTTCGACGACTTCGACACCGAGGCCGCCAAGTTCATGCGCGGCGACACGCCCGAGGACCAGTTCATCGGCTTCCGGCTGAAGCAGGGCGTGTACGGCCAGCGCCAGCCCGACGTGCAGATGATCCGCGTCAAGCTGCCGCTCGGCGGCGTCACCGCCGATCAGCTCGACGCCTTCGGGAGCGTGATCGAGAAGTACGCGCCCCTGAACAAGGGCCACATCACCACCCGCCAGAACATCCAGATCCACCACGTCCCCCTCCCCGACGCCGCGAAGCTGATCCGGGAGCTCTCGGAAGCCGACCTCTCCTCGCGCGAGGGCTGCGGCAACACCGTCCGCAACGTCACCGGCGACCCGCGCGCCGGCGTCACCGAGGGCGAGCCGTTCGACATCACCCCGTACGGCGCCGCCTACGTGCGCTACTTCGTCCGCCACCCGACCACGCAGTTGATGCCGCGCAAGATCAAGACGGCGTTCACCGCCACCGACGAGGACGTCGCGATCACGGGCATCCACGACATCGGCTTCATCCCGAAGCTCCGCGACGGGGTCAAGGGAGTCGAGATCCGGGTCGGCGGCGGCACCTCGATCATGCCGCGGATCGCGCCGACACTGTACGAGTTCGTCGAGCTCGACAACGGCGACTACCTGAAGGTCACCGAGGCCTGCCTGAGGATCTTCGACCGCCAGGAGTGGCTGCGCGTCAACCGCGCCCGGGCGCGGATCAAGGTGCTGGTCGACAAGATCGGCATCGACGCCTTCCGCGAGCTGGTCGAGGAAGAGCTCGAGGGCGACTGGGTCGCCGAGAGCGAGTTCGACGTCGAGCGTCTGCGGATGGACGTCGACGAGGAGGCGAGCGCACCCGCGGTCCCCTCGGAGTACGGAACGCCCAACGGCGACGCGATCCGAGTTCGAGCGCTTCCGCGAGGTGAACGTGCACCCGCAGCGCCAGGAGGGCTTCTCGACCGTCACCGTCAAGGTCACCCGTGGCGACCTCAGCCCGGAGCACTTCCGCGGGCTCGCCGAGATCGTTCGCGAGTACACCGGCGGCTGGGCGCGGTCCACCGTGCAGCAGAACCTCGTCCTGCGCTGGGTCCGCAACGAGTCGGTCTACGACGTCTGGAAGCGCCTGGGCGAGCTCGGGCTCGGCGACTCCGGGGCGATGGAGATCACCGACGTCGTCTCCTGCCCCGGCACCGACAGCTGCAAGCTCGGGATCACCAGCTCGATGGGGCTGAATGTGGCGGTGCAGGAGAGGATCGAGTCGATGCAGATCACCGACCCGCTGACCGCGCCAGATCCACATCAAGATGTCCGGCTGCCCGAACGGATGCGGCCAGCACCACATCGGCAGCATCGGCTTCTACGGGGCGTCGATGAAGGTCGGCGATCACACGATTCCCGCCTACATCCCCCACGTCGGCGGCAAGTTCACCAGCGGCGAGGTCGTCTTTGGAGAGCGGCTGAAGTCACGGCTGCCCGCGAAGCGCGTCCCCGACGCGGTCGAGCGCTGGATCCGCTTCTACGAGTCCGACCGCAACGACGGCGAGACGTTCAACGAGTTCGTCGAGCGGGTCGGCATCCCAGAATTCGAGCAGAAGGTCAAGGACCTGGCGATGCCGGTGGAGTTCAACCTCGAGAACATGATGATGTTCGTCGACTGGGCACGTAGGGATCCCTACGAGGTCCAGCGCGGCGAGGGCGAGTGCGCGATCTGAGGTGCCGATGCCGGCATGAGCCGAGGACGTGCCGCGTCAGTCCGGCCCATCCACGCGACATCCGTTGCAAAGCGCAACGGCAATCGCGCGCGCGCCTCGATCCCGGAGGTAACCCGGCCAAGCTCGAGGGCCTGAGCGCCGAGGAGACGATCGCCTGGGCGATCGAGACCTTTCACCCGAGCCTCTACTTCGCCTCCTCGTTTCAGAAGACCAGCTCGGTGACGATCGACATCGCGCAAATGATCGATCCCACCACCCGCTTCTTCTATCTCGACACCGACGTGCTGTTCGAGGAGACCTACATGACTCGCGACGCGCTCGCGGCGCGCTACGGGATCGATTTCGACCGCTATGCCGGGAATCTCCCTCGACGAGCAGGCGAAGCTGTACGGCGACGAGCTCTGGGGCCGCCAGCCCGATGCCTGCTGCGGGATCCGCAAGGTGGAGCCGATGCGCGAGGCCCTCTCGGGCCTGGACTGCTGGGTCTCGGGCATCCGCCGCGTGGACTCCGAGACCCGCGCCGGAGCCGCCAAGTTCGGCTGGGACAAGCGCTTCGGGCTCTGGAAGCTGAACCCGCTCGCCGACTGGACCGACCAGGACGTGTGGAAGTACATCCGGGAGCACGAGCTGCCTTACAACCCGCTGCACGACGCAGGCTACCCTTCCATCGGCTGCACGCACTGCACGCGTCCCCCGAACGCCAACGGCCACCCCCGCTCCGGTCGCTGGGCGAACGCCCAGAAGACCGAGTGCGGGCTGAACGGCTGACGGTCCCTACCATGTCCCGCCGTCCTCACCGACTAGGAGCCACATTGCCCGAGACGCAGACCCAGCTTTCCCTGACCCTGAGCGCCCGTCAGACGGCGGACTTCGAGCTGCTCGCAAACGACGGCTTCGCGCCGCTGAAGGGCTTCATGGGCTCCGAGGACTGGCGCGCCTCGGTCGAGGACATGACGCTCGCCGACGGCAGCGAGATCTGGCCGATCCCGGTCACCCTGGCGACCGATCTCGACTGTGCGGCCGGCGACGTCGTCGAGCTCAGCGCCGACAACGGCAAGGCGCTCGGACGGGTGAGCGTGGAGGAGGTCTTCGAGCGCGATGTCGAGCGCGAGGCCGAGCAGGTCTTCCGCACCACCGACAACGAGCACCCCGGCGTCGCGGCGACGCGCGCGGAGGGCACGCGCTGCATCGCCGGCCCGATCGAGGCCGATGCCGCCCCCGACCACGAGGAGGCGTTCATGCGCCGCTACTTCACCCCGGCCGAGTCGCGGGCCGAGTTCGAGCGCCGCGGCTGGAAGCGGATCGTCGCCTTCCAGACCCGGAACCCGATCCACCGCGCGCACGAGTACCTGACGAAGGCGGCGCTCGAGGTCTCGCGACGGCCTCTTCCTGCACCCGCTGATCGGCGAGACCAAGAAGGGCGACATCCCGGCCGACGTGCGGATGCGCTGCTACGAGATCCTGATGGAGCACTACTACCCGCAGGACCGCGTCGTGCTCGGCGTCAACCCGGCGGCGATGCGCTACGCGGGGCCGCGCGAGGCGATCTTCCACGCGATCGTGCGCCGCAACTACGGCGCCACACACTTCATCGTCGGCCGCGACCACGCCGGCGTCGGCGACTACTACGGCACCTACGACGCGCAGCTGATCTTCGACGAGATCGACATCGACCGGCTCGGGATCGAGCCGTTGATGTTCGAGCACACCTTCTGGTGTAACGAGTGCGAGGGGATGGGTTCAGGTAAGACCTGCCCGCACGAGGCGGAGTCCCGCCTGTTCCTGTCGGGGACGAAGGTGCGGGAGATGCTCGAGGCAGGCGAGAAGCCGCCGCACGAGTTCACCCGGGACGAGGTTGCGGAGATCCTGATCGACGCATACGCAAAGGAGAACGACTAAAGCAATGGCTCACAAGGGCTTCACCCTCTGGTTCACCGGCCTATCCGGCTCGGGCAAGACAACGATCGCCGAGGTCCTCGTAGAGGAGTTCGAGCGACGCGACGTCCCGATCGAGGTGCTCGACGGCGACACGGTTCGCAACCCACCTCTCCAAAGGCCTCGGCTTCTCGAAGGAGGACCGCGACACCAACATCCGCCGGATCGCGTTCGTCGCCGACCTGGTCTCCAAGCACGGCACCCCCGTGATCACGGCCGCAATCTCGCCCTACCGCGAGATCCGCGATGAGGCCCGCGCGTTGATGGACGGTCGCTTCGTCGAGGTCCACGTCGCCACCTCGCTCGAGGAGTGCGAGGCCCGCGACATCAAGGGCCTGTACGCGAAGGCCCGCTCGGGCGAGATCAAGGAGTTCACGGGCGTCTCCGACCCGTACGAGGCGCCCGAGAACCCCGAGCTTCGGATCGAGACCGAGGGCCGCTCGCCCGAGGAGTCGGCGCACGAGATCCTCGACTATCTCGAGGAGAACCAGCTGATTCCCGCCGCTGGCTAGGGCCGCGGCGGCAGCTGCGGCTCGCCGAGGCCGTAGGTCTGGTACGCGAGCCAGTTCGGGAACGACTTGTGGTTCGGGCCGTGGAAGTCGGATGAGGCGGTCGGGACGAGGTTGAACTCCTCGCACAGCTCCAGGCAGTGCGCTGTCTGCGCCTTCGTGTGCGGCGGGTAGAAGCTCTCGATTCCGTCGAGGCCAACGTCGCGGACGAGGCTCTCGACCAGGTCGCGGACCTGGTCGGGCTGCTGGACATCCCAGTACGGGTGGGCGACGACTGCAACTCCGCCCGCCTCGTGGATCAGCTCCACCGCCTGCTCCGCGCTGGGCCACTTGCGCGAGACGAATGCCTTCGCGCCCGGGACCAGGTACTCCTCGAAAAAGGGGCCGAGGTCGGAGCCGGCGCCCGCGGCCTTGGCGATGTGGGGGCGGCCGATCGCGTCGGCGGCGCCGGCCTTCGCGATCGCGTCCTCGAAGGTGACCTCGACGCCGAAGTTGTTCAGCCGCTCGATGATCTCCTTCGCGCGGTCGATTCGCTCCTGCTGGGCGCGCACGCACGCGGGGGCGATCGTCTCCAGGTCCACCCAGTAGCCGACGATGTGCAGGTCCTCTGAGTACTTGTGCACGCACGACATCTCCAGCGCCGGGACGTTCTCGACCCCGGCCTCGGCAGCTGCGGCGCTCGCCTCCTCGACGCCCGCGATCCCGTCGTGGTCGGTGAGCGACATCACCGTCACTCCCGCCGCGGCGGCCGAGCGCGCGACGTCGGCGGGCGCCAGCTCGCCGTCGGAGACGGTGCTGTGGGATTGGAGATCGATCACTGCGGCACGAATTGTGGCGAACACCGACCGAAACCGCTTTCTCGATCGAAATGGGCAACAATGTCCCCATGCGTATCAGCGCCAAGGCCGACTACGCGGTCCGGGCCACGCTCGAGCTCGCGGGGACGAACGGCGACTCGCCGATGAAGGGGGAGAAGCTCGCCGCGGCTCAGGAGATCCCGCTCCAGTTCCTCGAGCACATCCTGCTGGAGCTGAAGCATCACGACATCGTCCGCGCCAAGCGCGGGATCCGCGGCGGCTACTGGCTCACGCGCCCCGCCGCCGAGATCACGATCGCGGACGTGATCCGCGCCGTCGAGGGGCCGCTCGCCAACATCCACGACGTCGCCCCCGAGACGACCGCGTACAAAGGCCACGCCGAGCACCTGCGGGACGTCTGGATCGCGGTCCGCGCCAATCTGAGGGCAGTCCTTGAGCGACTGACCCTCGAGCAGGTCCGAAACGGCGACCTGCCGCCGGAGATCCGCGCGCTTCTGGACGAGCCGGGCGCCTGGTCCTCGCGATAGCCGGATCCGGCTCCGCTACCCTTTCGCCGCTCCCTTTTGACCGAATAGGTCAAGAACCTTCCCTGACGGAACACCGTTGGACCCAGCGATCATCATCTTCGGGCTCGGTATCGGGTTGCTCGTCGGCATGACCGGCATGGGCGGGGCGTCGCTGATGACGCCGATGCTGATCCTGATCTTCGGGATCTCACCCGTGACCGCGATCGGCACCGACATCTTCTACGCCGCGGTGACGAAGACCGTCGGCGGCTTCCAGCATCTGCGTCTGAAGACCGTTCACCGCGGGCTCGCGTTTTGGATGGCCATAGGCAGCGTGCCGTCGGCAGTCGCGGGCGTCTACGTGATCGAGATTCTCCAGCGCAACTACGGCGAGGACACGCTCGACACGCTCGTGCTCGGAATGCTCGGCGGGACGTTGCTGGTGGTGGGGATTGCGACGCTGCTGCGGTCGGTGTTCTTCAAGGACGTGATCGCCGAGCGCTACGCCCTGCATCTCTACCGCCGCCACATCATCGCGGCCGTGATCCTCGGGATGACCACCGGCTTCGTTATCGGGCTCACCTCCGCAGGCAGCGGGACGCTGATCGCCGTCGGGCTGATCGCGATCTTCCGGCTGACGCCGCAGCGAGTCGTCGGGACCGACATCTTCCACGCGGCGGTACTGCTGTGGGCGGCAGGAATCGCGCACTGGGTGGGCGGCAACGTCGATTTCGTTCTCGCCGGCAACATCCTCATCGGCTCGGTGCCGGGGGTGCTGCTCGGCGGGATGCTCGCGGTACGCGTCCCACAGGGGCTCCTGCGCCGCGCCCTTGCGCTCGTGCTGATCGCCTCCGGAACGACGCTGGTGGTGAAGGAGGGAAGCCCCGACATCGTCATTCCGGCGGTCGCGATCGGGGCCGTGATCGTCGGGGCGCTGTTCGCGATCCAGGCGATCTCTGTCTCTCGCGCCGGTCGCAAAGCTCCTCCGGCGGCGACCAGCGCGCCAGGGTAGGCTGCTCGAGATGGACTTCGCCCCGTCCCCGCGCGTAGAAGAGCTTCGCGAACGGATTCGCGCGTTCATGGACGAGCACGTCTACCCGAACGAGGCCGAAGCGCTGCGGGCGCTCGATGACGAGGTCCGTCCCGGGGTCCCGTACCCCGAGATCCTGATCGGGATCCGCGCCAAGGCTCGCGACGAGGGTCTCTGGAACCTGTTCCTGCCCGACGAGCCGGCGCTACGGCGCCGGGCTTGACCAACTGGGAGTACGGGCTGCTGTGCGAGGAGATGGGCCGCAGCCCGGCGATCGCGCCGATGGCCTTCAACTGCTCGGCACCCGACACAGGCAATATGGAGATCCTCGCCGAGCACGGCACGGACGAGCAGCACGAGCGCTGGCTGGAGCCGCTGCTCGACGGCGAGATCAGAAGCTGCTTCTCGATGACCGAGCCCGATGTCTCCGGCTCCGATCCGACCACGTTGCAGACCCGGGCGGAGCTCGACGGCGAGGAGTGGGTGATCAACGGCCACAAGTGGTTCACCTCCGGCGCGGTCGGCGCCGCGGTGGCGATCGTGATGTGCGTTACCGACCCCGACGCTCCGCCCTACGCGCGCGCGAGCATGATCTGCGTGCCGGTGGACAACCCGGGCTTCAACCTGGTCCGCCCCGTGCCCGTGATGGGCCACGACGGCGGCCCGGGCCACTGCGAGATCCTCTACGAGGACTGCCGCGTCCCCGCCGCCAACCTGCTCGGCCCGCAGCAGGCCGGGTTCGTGATCGCTCAGGACCGGCTCGGCCCCGGGCGCATCCACCACTGCATGCGCGCGATCGGAAGCTGCGAGCGGGCGATCGAGATGATGTGCCGGCGCGCCAACGAGCGCGAGACCCACGGCGGCAAGCTGGCCGAGAAGCAGTTCATCCAGGACTTCATCGCGAAGTCGCGGATGGAAACCGACCAGGCGCGGCTGCTGACGCTGATGGCGGCGTGGAAGATGGACACGGCCGGCAAGCGCGCCGCGCGCCAGGAGATCTCGATGATCAAGGTCGTGGCGGCGAACGTGGTCATGGACGTGCTCGATCGCGCGATCCAGGTCCACGGCGCGCTTGGGATGTCAGACGACACCCCGCTCGCTGGGATGTGGCGCTTCAGCCGGATGCTGAAGGTCGCCGACGGACCGGACGAGGTGCACAAGATGGTGATCGCCCGCCGGGAGCTGAACCGGTGGGCGAAGCAGGCCGAGGCCGAGCGCGAGGCCGCCGGCGCTCCGGTCGCCTGACCCGCCTTCTACGATTCCGGGGATGAGTGCAGGGAGAGCGCTTCGCGTGGGGGCGATCGCGTGCGTGCTTGCCGGGACGCTGGCGGGTGCCACGCCGGCGCAGGCGACGCGCGTTTCTGTCATCCCCCCGGACGACAGCCTCGGGCTGCCGGGCGCGATCGAGATCGTCGGCACGAGTGGGCCGAACCAGATCAGCGTCGCCTACGAGCCCGTGCTCGGCACGTTTTTGATCACCGATACCAGCGGAATCGCGACGAGGGCCTGCGAGCGGCTGACCCCGGGGCGCGTTCGCTGCCTCAGCCCCTCCGACTCCCGGATCGAGATCGGCACCCGCGAGGGGAGCGACCGGGTGCAGATCTCGAGAAGCGTGCTGACGGGTGCGGACGTCTCGGGCGGGAGCGGCACGGACGTGATCGTGGGCGGGCGCTTCGATGACGACCTCGCCGGCGACGGCGGCGACGACATCATCAGCGGCAAAGCCGGCGACGATGATCTCGGGAGTCTGTTCGATCTCGGCAGCGACGAGTTCTACGGAGGCGGCGGGAACGACGACATCGACGCGTCCGAGCAGGGCAGCGGCCCCGACCTCGTGATCTCGTGCGGCGCCGGCAGGCTCGACGACGCGTTCGTAGACGAGGACCGTGACCCGCGCCCGAACGGATGCGAGGACGTCACCCCCACCTGAGCCTGTCGCTGCGAACGCTGCAGCGGTTCAGCCGAGCCGGCGCTCGGCCTCGTCGGCGGCGGCCGCCAGCCTCTCCACCACCTTCTGCGACTCGCCGAAGCGCTCTTCGGGGTCGCTGTCCTTTCCGTACTGGCCGGCCGCGAAGCGGGCGAAGACGCCCTCGAGGATGATCGCCAGCCTCCAGTAGCCGAGCGCGACGTAGTAGTCGAGCTGTGAGAGGTCCCGACCCGAGCGCTCCCCGTAGCGCGCCTTGAGCTGCTCCCGGTTGGGGAACCCGGGCGTGGTCGTGGCGGCGTCGAGCAGCGCCGAGAATTCGTCGCCCTCCTCAGCCCAATAGACCATCAGCATCCCGACGTCGGCGAGCGGGTCGCCGAGCGTGCACAGCTCCCAGTCGACTACCGCGGCGACCTCGCCGTCGGGCGTGAGGATCATGTTGTCGAGGCGGTAGTCGCCGTGGACGATCGTCGCCGGCCTCTGTTGGGGGATTCGGGCCTGGAGGCGGCGGTGGACGTCGTCGACCAGCTCCAGCTCGCGCGTCTTCGACTTCTCCCACTGCCCGTGCCAGCGGTGGAGCTGGCGGGCGACGTAGTCCTGCTTCTTACCCAGCTCGCCGAGACCGACTGCGTCGGGCTCGACCGCGTGGATCGCCGCCAGCGTGTCGGCCACCCGCTCGCCGATCGCGCGCCGCTGCGCCTCGTCGAAGGGCTCGGCCTCTTCGCGGGTGCGGAGGATCGGGCCCTCGACGAACCCCATCACGTAGAACGGGGCTCCGTTCACGGATTCGTCGTCACATAGGCCGACGATCGGCGGGACCGGGACGTCGGTCTCCTGTAGGGCCGCGATCACCCGATGCTCGCGGCCCATGTCGTGTGCCGAGGCCAAGCGCTCGCCGAGCGGCGGGCGCCGGAGCGCCCAGGCGCGGCCGGTCGCGTCGCGAACCGAGTAGGTCATGTTCGAGCGCCCTCCGGCGATGCGCTGGAAGCTCAGCGGCAGCGCGACGTCGCCGGCGTTCTGCTCGAACCAGCGCTCGACGCCGGCGCGGTCGATCCCCTCCGGGACGTCCGAGACCGCGCTGGCGCTAGCTTCCTCCTCGGCCACGGCCCAAGCATATGTCCACGAACCGCCGCCACACCGCGCTGATCGTCGACTTCGGCGGCGTGCTGACGACGGACATCTGGACGGCGTTCGCCGCGTTCTGCGAGGCGGAGGGGCTGGATCCGGAGACGGTCAAGAACCTGTTCCGCGGCGACGAGCGGGCGCTGGCGCTGCTGCGCGAGCTGGAGATGGGTGGGTTGGAAGACGCTGCCTTCGAAGCTCAGTTCGGCCAGCTCCTGGGGGTCGAAAGCACCGAGGGCCTGATCGGGCGCCTGTTCGCCGGGCTGCGGCCGGAGGAGCGGATGGTTGCGGCGGTCCAAAAGGCAGGCGCCGAGGGAATAAAGACCGGGCTGATCAGCAACTCGTGGGGGACCGGGATTTACGAACGCGCGCCGATGGAGATCTTCGACGCCACCGTGATCTCGGGCGACGTCGGGTTGCACAAGCCCCAGCCCGAGATCTACATGCTGGCGTGCGAGCGCCTGGGGGTCGCGCCGGGCGAGGCCGTGTTCGTCGACGACCTGCGGGAGAACTGTGCGGGGGCGGAGGCGGTGGGGATGACGGCGGTGCTGCACCGGGGGGTCGAGGGAACGCTGTTGCGGTTGGGCGAGCTCTTAGGGCTCGGCTTGAGCTAGGCGCCGGCGGCGATCAGCGCGACTCCGGCGAGCGCCACCGCCACCCCTACCTGCTGAGGACCTGCAAGGCGCTCCGCTAGGAACACCCGCGCAAGGAGCACGGTAACCGCCGAGTACATCGAGCCTGCCACCGCCACCAGAGGCAGCAAACCTTCCGTCGTCGCCACCGCGAACAGCGAGTTCGCGGCGACGTCGAACACCCCGATCACCAGCAGCGCCCCGAGCACCCTTCCGCGCGCGCGTGGGATCTTCGGTCGCAACGCCAGCGCGGCGACGATGAGCAACGAGACGCCCCCGACGCGGGCGGCGACGATCGACCAGGAAGTGCTGTAGCTGGCGGCCTCGTCGATCGCGAGAATGAAGACTCCGAAGCCGAGCGCAGCCAGAGCGGCCAGCCCTACGCTCGCCCGGTTCGCTCGCCGCCATTCCGGGTCGGGCTCGCGCGCCACCAGCAGCACGCCGCCGATCGTCAGCGCCGCCCCGGCGCCCTGGAGGGCATCCGGGGTCTCCCCCCTCGCGATTCCCGCGACGACTGGGACCACGATTCCCAGCGCTCCGATCGTCGCGACGACGCTGACCGAGCCGAGCGCCATCGCCTTGTAGAACGCTCCGAGCGCGGCGAGCACCGCGCCACCGCCCGCCATCGCGATCACGAACTGCTCGGCCGGCAGGCCCGCGTCGGCGACCAGCAGGGCCACCATCAGCGCCAGCACCGCGCCGATCGGCTGGCTGACGATCAGCACCGAGAGCGCCGAAAAGCGCCTGCTCAGCTGCCCGCCGAGGAAATCCGAGATACCCCAGCAGAGGCTGGCGCCCAGGCCGAGGGCTATTCCGAGCACGGTGGGTGCCTAACCGGCGCGATGGGCACGGCTAGCCGCGCGCGTACTCGACCCGGATCGGCTTGCCCTTGATCTTGGTCCCGTCGAGACGGTCGAGCGCCAGCTCGGCCTGCTCGGGATCGAGCTCGACGAAGGAAAAGCGCTCGAGAACTCGGATCGAGTCGATCGCTTCCTCCGGGATCACGGCTCCCTCGACCAGCGCCCAGCGAATGTCCTCTTCGCTGAGCTCGCTGCGCGTGCCGCGGTTGACGAACAGCTTCGCGCGGCCACCCCCATCCTCGCCGCCATCGCCCTTCCGGCCATCGCCTGTCTCGGCCACGGCCGCCTTCTCCCTCTTGTGCTCGCGGGGCCGCGGCGGCGGCGCGTGCTCGAGGCGCTCCTCGGGGGATTCCCAGGGATCGATGTGGACGCGGTTCTGGCGCTCTATCAGCTTCAGGTCCTCGCGCTGGGCGGGAGTGACGAAGGTGATCGCACGGCCCGTCCGCCCGACGCGGCCGGTGCGGCCGATCCGGTGCACGTACATCTCCGACGAGTTCGGGATGTCGTAGTTGATGACATGGGTCACGTGCTCGATGTCGAGTCCGCGGGCGGCTACATCGGTCGCCACCAGGAGGCGAAGACGGTGATCCTTGAATGCGATCATCACGCCGTCGCGCTGGCCCTGAGTGAGGTCGCCGTGAAGGGCCTTGCAGTTCAGTCCTTTGGCTCGAAGCTGCTCGTCCAGCCGCGCCGTCCCGATCTTGGTGCGACAGAAGATGATCGCCTGCTCGGGATCCTCGGCCTTCAGCACCTCGATCAGGCGGTCCCTCTTCTCGCGCGCGGACACCTCGACGTAGGCCTGCGCGATTGCATCGACGGTCAGCTTCTTCGGCTCGATCCGGATCTGCTCCGGGTCGTACATGTACTGCTCGGCAAGACGTGAGACTGGCGGCGGCATCGTGGCCGAGAAAAGCGCCGTCTGGCGCCCGCTTGGGCAGATGCGCAGGATCCGCTCGACGTCCTCGATGAATCCGAGGTCGAGCATCTCATCAGCCTCGTCGAGGACGACGTAGCGGGCGGCGGTGAGCACGAGTGCCTGGCGCTGCATCAGGTCCTTCATCCGGCCGACGGTTGCGACCACCACCTGCGCGCCGCCTCGCAACTGTGCGCGCTGTGAGGCGATCGGCGCGCCCCCGAACACGGCCACGATCTCGACGCCCTTGATGTGCTCCGCGTAGGCGCGCAGCGCCTGCGTGACCTGGATGCAGAGCTCGCGAGTCGGCGTCAGCACGATCGCCTGCACCTCATCCGACGCTGGGTCGACGTGCTGAAGCAGGGGAAGCCCGAAGGCGGCCGTCTTGCCGGTCCCGGTCTGAGCCTGGCCGAGCACGTCCCCCCCGGCCAACAGCGCCGGGATCGCACGCTCCTGGATCGGGGTCGGCTCCTCGTAGCCGAGCTCGTCCAGCGCCTGCATGATCTCGGGCGCCAGGCCGAGATCGCCGAACCCGCTCATTGTTGCTGCTCCCCGGTCGGCGCGGCGGCGGGATCCAGCAGGAGCTTCCCCTGAGTGCCACGCGCCTGCAGGTCGATGTGTGCGCGGGCGGCATCGGCGAGCGGATAAACGCCGCCGATCACGATCTCCAGCTCGCCCGCCTCGACGGCGACGAGCAGCTCGCCGATCCCCTCCGCGACGAGATCGGGGCGGCGAAAGAGATTCACGAGCCAGAAGCCGACGACCGCGCGGCTGGTTTGCATCAGCGCCCGGGTGGAGACCTTGTTCGAATCGCCCGAGGCGATCCCGTAGGTGACCAGGCGGCCGAACGGCGCCAGCGCCTCCAGACTTGCGTCGAAGGCGTCGCCTCCCGCCATATCCAGCACCACGTCCACCTGCTCGCCGCCGTTCGCTTCGACGATCCGCTCGCTGAGGCCTTCCGCGCCAGGGTCGATCGCGGCATCCGCGCCCAACCGCAGGGCAAGCTCCCGCTTCTCGGAAGTGGAGGCGATGCCGATCACCCTGCCGGCGCCCATCCGCTTCGCGAGCTGCACGGCGAGCGTCCCGGTTCCACCGCCGGCGGCGTGGACGACGACGCTTTCGCCGGGCTGGAGTCGCGCCGAGATCGCCAGAATCGCGCGAGCGGTCAGGCCCTGAAGCAGGATCGCCGCCGCCTGGTCGTCGCTGACCGCCTCGGGAATCGGGACCAGCAAGCGCTCGGGCACGGCCGCAAGCTCGGCGTAGCCGCCCCCGCCGAGGAGCGCGGCGACGCGGCGCCCATCGGGCGTGGTCCCCGCTATCTCTCCGCCGGGGACGAACGGAAGCTCGGCCTTGGCCAGGTATTCGTCGCGGCGCTGGTGGGTGTCGGCGAAGTTGATTCCCGCTCGCTTGACGCTTACGAGCACCTCGCCGTCCCGTGGCTCGGGATCGGGGAGATCGACGAGCTTCAGCACCTCGGGCCCGCCGAATTCGCGCACCTGGATCGCTTTCATCGCCATGCAGTGTGGTGGATCGGCTCGCAGACCTCGGTCGTCGGGCTAATCAGCGCTCTCGGCACGCAGCTCCGAGAACACCGCGCTGGCCGCGGTTCGCTTGCCGGCCACGTCGTCCGCGATCACGTGGCTGACGGCGTTGATCAAAGCCAGGTGGGTGAACGCCTGCGGGTAGTTCCCAAGCTGCTGGCCGCTCGACGGCTCGATCTCCTCGGAGAAGAGCCCCAGCGCGCCGGAGTAGCCGAGCAGCAGCGTGCAGAGATCCTTGGCGCGCTTCCGCTCCCCGATCTCCGAAAGCGCGGAGACGAGCCAAAAGGAGCAGATCGCAAAGCTCCCCTCGCGCTGGCCGCCGAGCCCGTCGTCGGTCTCGTCGGGCACGTAGCGGAGCACGAGACCGTCCTCGGTGAGCTCGTCGGCGACCGCCTCGACCGTGGCGATCACTCGCGGGTCGTCATAGGGAAGGAACCGGACCAGCGGGATCAACAGGGTCGACGCGTCGAGCGCGTCGGTGTCGTAGTGCTGGCGGAACACGCCGCGCTCGGAGACCCCGTGCGCGACGATCTCGGCCCTGATCTCCTCCGCCTCCCGAAGCCAGCGTCGCTCGAGCTCCGCCTCGCCGCGCCATCGAGCCAGCCGCGCGCCGCGGTCGAGCGCCACCCAGCCGTAGAGCTTGGACGAGACGTAGTGGCGTGGCTCGCCGCGCGACTCCCAGATGCCCTGGTCCGGCAGCTTCCACGACGCCGTCGCGTGCACGACCTGATCGCGCGCGACCTCCCAGAGGTCGTCAGGAACCTCTCCGCTGGCCTTGCAGTGGACGTAGATCGAATCGAGCAGGACCCCGAAGACGTCGTTCTGGCGCTGCTCGAAGGCACCGTTGCCGATCCGCACCGGCGCCGAGCCCATGTAGCCGCCGAGCCAGTCGAGGGTGTGCTCGGGGAGCTCGCTTTCGCCGCGGATGCCGAACATGATCTGGGCCTCGGGGCCGCGGCCATGGCAGAGCCGGGTTGCGAACGCGAGGAACTCGCTCGCCTCGGTTTCGAATCCGAGCACGTGCATCGCCCAAAGCGCGAACGTGGTGTCACGAATCCACATGAAGCGATAGTCCCAGTTGCGCGTTCCCCCGATCGCCTCCGGGAGCGACGTCGTCGACGCGGCGACCATCGCCCCTGTGGGCGCATAGGTGAGCCCCTTGAGGGCGATCGCCGATCGCTGGAGATGGACCCGCCACGGATGGTCGGGGAAGCGCCCGAGCTCGAGCCAGCGGCGCCAGAAGTGCTGAGTGCCGGCGACCATCCCGAACGCTTCCTCGACGGTCTCGGGTCCATCCAGCTCCACGCCGAAGCAGAGCGCGCAATACGCGCTGTTGCCGGCGTCGATGAGCATCTCCCCGTACCCGCGCTCGGAGTCGATCTCGAGGCCGAAGTCGGCGACCAGCCGGAAGCGCTGGCCTCCGGGGTCGGCGTGGGCGTGGAGGCTGCCGTCGGACTCTTGCGACCAGCGAGCCGCCGCAGCCTTGTACTCGAACCGGGGGTCGCAGAGCATCTCGAGGTCCACCTTTCCGTGGACGCAGTTCACCACCCTGACGAGGATGCCGCGCGCCTGGTGGGCGCCGTGCGGGCGCATGGACCCCGGCTCGTCCTCGTCCACTTCGTCCTCGTCAGGCAGTCGCAGGACCATCGCGTCAAAGGCGGTCAGCCACCCGGTGTCAGTCATCCACGCGGTCTCGAGGACGTTCGTCCCGGGGACGTAGCGGCGGGCGACCGGGACGCGCCACCCGCGGGGCCCGAAGCGGAAGCTGCCGGCGCTGCGGTCGAGCAACGCGCCGAAGATCGACGGCGAGTCGAATCGCGGCAGGCACATCCACTCGACGGCGCCGTCGGGAGCAATCAGCGCCGACGTGTGGCAGTCGGAGATGAACGCGAAGTCGCCGATCGGGGGGAACTCGGAGGTTGTCCAGCTGGTGATCTCGTCGCTCATCGCAGCGACACGCTATCGGCCCGGATGCACCGGCTTTGGTACACGCGCCAATAGAGTGCGGCCGCCGATGAGATCCAGTCCAACCCACCGCCGCCCCCGATGGCGCTGACGGCCGTCGGGTCGATCGCCTTCGACTCGGTCAGAACGCCCTTCGGCGAGCGTGAGAGGATGCTCGGTGGCTCCGCGGTCCACTTCGCGCTCGCCGCGAGCTTCTTCACGGACGTCAGGATCGTCGGGCCGGTCGGCGACGACTTCGAAGCCGAGCACCTGGCCGTGCTCACCGAGCGAGGCGTCTCGACCGACGACATCGAGCACGTCGAGGGCGGGGAGACGTTCTTCTGGCGCGGGCACTACGACCACGACATGAACATCGCCCATACCGACGACACCCAGCTGAACGTGTTCGCGGACTTCGCGCCCAAGCTCTCGCAGGCGTCACGCGAGGCCGAGATGCTCTTCCTGGGCAACATCCAGCCCGACCTGCAGCGTGGCGTATGCGCACAGTCCAGCGCCGGATTCGCCGCGCTCGACTCGATGAACCTGTGGATCGATACCACCCGCGACTCGCTGATGGAGGCAATCGGCCAGGTCGACTGCCTGCTGCTCAACGATGCCGAGCTGCGGATGCTGACCGGGGAGTCGAACCTCCTGCGCGCCGCCCGCACCCTGATGGAGGTGGGCCCGACGGTGGTGGTCGCGAAACGCGGGGAGTACGGGGCCGCCCTGTTCACCCCCGACGAGATCTTCGCGATCCCGGGACTGCTGATCGACGACGTTCGCGATCCGACGGGCGCCGGTGACAGCTTCGCCGGCGGTTTCCTCGGTTACCTGGACGGAGCTCGGAGCGACGGCGCGCCCACTGAGAGCGCCCTGCGACAGGCGATGGCGTACGGATCCGTGATGGCCTCCTACAACGTCGAGGATTTCGGCACCGAACGGGTGCGCCGGCTGACCGACGGGCTGATCGCCGACCGCCTTCGCGCCTTCAAACAGCTGACGCACTTCGAGGGGGCACCGGCCGGATGATCGACGGTGAGATACTGCGTTTGACCGATTAGGTCCCACCAGGAGGTTTTGGTTTGGCAACCGAGCAGAAGATCGAAGAGGCGGTTCCCGCCGAGCAGACGGACGACGACAGCGCGGGCGATGCGCCCGACAAGGACAGCCTGACCGTCACCGACAACCGCACCGGGGAGAGCTACGAGCTCCCGATCACCGACGGCACCGTGCGGGCGATGGACCTGCGCCAGATCAAGGCGTCCGAGGACGACTTCGGGCTGATGACGTATGACCCGGCGTTCACCAACACAGCTTCCTGCCGCTCCGCGATCACCTACATCGACGGAGACGCAGGGATCCTGCAGCACCGCGGGATCCCGATCGAGCAGCTCTGCGAGCACTCCACCTACGTCGAGGTTGCCTACCTGCTGATCTTCGGCGAGCTCCCGACCGAGAAGCAGCTCGAGCGGTGGATGTTCGACATCACCCACCACACCTTCGTCCACGAGAACATCAAGAAGTTCGTCGAGGGCTTTCGCTACGACGCCCATCCGATGGGAATGCTGCTCGCGTCGGTGGGGGCGCTGTCGACCTTCTACCCCGACGCGAAGGAGATCGACGATCCGGAGGAGCGCTACATGGCCGCGATCCGGCTGATCGCGAAGATGCCGACGCTGGCGGCTTTCGCGTACCGGCACAACCTCGGGCTGCCCTACGTCTATCCCGACAACGAGCTCAGCTATCCGGGCAATTTCCTCGGGATGATGAAGCAGATGACGGAGACCAAGTTCGAGCCCGACCCGCGGCTCGAACGCGCTCTCGACGTGTTGTTCATCCTCCACGCCGACCACGAGCAGAACTGCTCCACGAATGCCGTCCGCGGGGTTGGCTCCTCCAAGGTCGATCCCTACTCCGCGGTCGCGGCGGGTGTCGCGGCGCTGTACGGACCGCTTCACGGCGGCGCCAACGAAGCGGTGCTGAAGATGCTGCGGCGGATCGAGCGGCAGGAGAACATCCCTTCGTTCCTGGAGGGCGTGAAGAACCGCGAGGAGAAGCTGATGGGCTTCGGCCATCGGGTCTACAAGAACTACGACCCACGGGCGCGGATCATCAAGAAGCACGTCGACGAGGTGCTCGAGGCGACGGGCGACAACCCGCTGCTCGACATCGCCACGGAGTTGGAGAAGCACGCGCTCGACGACGAGTTCTTCACCGAGCGAAAGCTGTATCCGAACGTCGACTTCTACTCCGGCCTGATCTACGAGGCGCTCGGGATCCCGGCATCGATGTTCACGGTCATCTTCGCGATTCCGCGAACGGCGGGTTGGGTCTCGCAGTGGATGGAGATGAACGACGACTCGGAGCAGAAGATCGCGCGGCCACGCCAGATCTACACCGGTGCCCTCGACACCGACTACGTGCCGATCGAGCAGCGCACCGGCGAGGAAAAGATCACCGGACCGCCGGCGCGGCGTCCGAAGCGCCCCCGCCGCGGGGCCTGAGCTGGCCGACTATCGCCTCACCATACGCCGCGGCCCGAAGGTGTCCCGCGAGAGCTTCGAGCGCCTTGGCGACGCCCTGGCTGCGATGGAGGCCGAAGCGCAATCGGTGCTCGGCCAGGGCGGTCTCGGAGAGGTGAGGATGTTCCGCGACGTATGAACCCGAACAACGGGTCGCGGCGCGCCTCGAGGTCAGCAGCGGAGGGATGCTGATGGGCACCACCGCCGGCATCGACGTGATGGGCGACGGACGGCTCGTGCCGTTCAAAGGCGGCGTCGCGCGGCGCGAGCTCGAGCTGCGCGCCAGCGATTCGCCCTACGACGCCGTTCGGCGAGCGATGAAGGGAAAACTGTGAGCGAGGAGGAGGTCCGGTCGCAGGGTGATGCTGCCGAGCGGGGCCGAGCCGCCGGTGAAGGTCTACATCAACGGCATCGAGCAGCGGGAGGGGACCGATTACCGGATTGCGGGCGGGCGCGAGGTCATCTTTTCCCGCCCATTGGTGAAGGAGCGCGTGAGCGGCGCTCGCTGGCTGGCGATGTTCCTCGGCCTCTTCGGCAGCTACGGGAAGAACGAGGTCGTCGACGTGGAGTACCACCGCGACGGAAAGGTCGAGCTCGCGTCCGACCTGCCGGTGGTGCCCTAGTGCCGCGTCCACCCATGCGAGGACGTTCGTGAGCGAGACGGGTGAGATCGTCGAGCTGCGAGGGGGGACGAGGGCGTTGATTCGCCCGATCGCGCCCGAGGACCGCGACCGACTGAACGAAGGCTTCCAGAGCGCCAGCGACGAATCGATCTACCTGCGCTTCCTCACTCCCCAGCCACGGCTCTCGAGCACTCAGCTCGACTACCTGACGGCGATCGATCACGTCAACCACGAGGCGATGATCGCGGTCGATCCCGAGACCGGCCAGAGCTTCGGCACCGCCCGATTCGTCCGCAATGACGACGACCCCGAGACGGCCGAGTTCGCGGTCGGCGTCGGCGATCAATGGATGCGGATCGGCCTCGGGACGGCACTGCTGGGCGCGCTCGCCGTCCGCGCCCGCGAGGTGGGCATCAAGCGCTTCACCGGCCTGATCCACGCCGACAACACTGCGATCAAGCGCCTGGTGGAGAAGGTGGCCGGAACCTACGAGACCGGATCGACGGGTGCGGGAGAGCTGGAGATAGTGATCGATCTGCGAACGCGAGGAGGAAGCCCGGCCTAGGCGGGCACCGGCTCGGCGGCCGTCAGCCCGATTTCCTCGGCGACCCGGTCGCGGTGGAGGCCGGCGTTTCCGAGCAGCTTGCTGCTGACCGCGGCGCGCTTGAGCAGGAAGTGGAGGTCGTGCTCCCAGGTGAAGCCGATTCCGCCGAAGGTCTGGAGCGCGTTGTGGGTGACGCTCATCGCCGCGTCGGACGCGCGCGCCTTGGCCATCGACGCTGCAAGCGGCAGCGACTCGGGCTCGGCGTCCCCGCACCAGGCCGCGTAGTAGAGCAGCGAGCGCGCCTCCTCGACGTCCCAGAGCATGTCGGCGAGCCGGTGCGAGACGGCCTGATACGAACCGATCGGGCGGCCGAACTGCTCCCGCTCCTTCGCGTACTCGACCGCCATGTCGAGCGCCCGCTGAGCGATTCCGACGAGCTCCGCCGAGAGCGCGATCGTGCCCTTCTCCACCGCGGGAGCGACATCGCCAGGGAGCGGATCGCCGCCGTCGGCGGTGACGCGATAGTAGGCGCGGGTGGTGTCGATCAGGTCGAGGCGCTCGAGGCTCGCCTGCTCGGGCTCGACCAGCCTCGCGCCTTCGCCTTGATTGAGGACGATGATCGAAGCGCCTGCCGCGGCGCCGACGATGTCGTCGGGGGTGAAGGCGGCCGCCCCGCGCGCTTCGCCCGAGGCGATGCCGGGCAGCCAGCGCTGCTTCTGCTCGTCGGAGCCGGCTTCCGCGATCAGTGCCCCGGAGAACGCGTTGGCGATCATCGGCGACGGCGCAAGCGCGTATCCGAGCTCCTCCTGGAGGATCACGAGCTCGAGCAGCCCGAGGCCCTGGCCGCCGAATTCCTCCGGGATCGCGATGCCCGCCCAGCCGAGCTCGCGCATCTGCTTCCAGATCGCGTCGTCGTATGGGCTGTCGGACTCCGCCAGCTCGCGCACCTTCTCCGGCTTGAACCGGCTGGCGATGAAGTCGTGCGCGGTGGACTTGATCTCGCGCTGCTCGTCGTTGAAGTCGAAGTCCACTCTTTCTCCTATCGCTTCAAGCGGTCAGCGCAGCTTGGGGAGCCCGAGCACGCGCTCGGCGACGATGTTCTTCAGCACATCGCTGGTCCCGCCCTCAATCGAGTTCGCCCGCGAGCGCAGGAAGCGATACGCCCACATCGAGTCCTTCGCCAGCGCGTCGGTGCCTCCGACCTCGACCGCAAGCTCGGTCAGCGCCTGATTGGTGGAGGACCACTGGAGCTTCGCGATCGAGCCCTCGGGTCCGGGCATGCCGACCTTCATCGTCTGCGTCAGCGCGCGCATCGCCCCGAGCCGCAAGCCCTCAATGCCGATCTTCAGGCGCGCCACCTTGTCGCGGACGATCGGGTCGTCGGCCATGCCTTGCTCCCGGGCCAACTCCACGAGCTCGCCGAGCGCGGTCGAGAGGCCGAGCGCCGCCGAGGCGCCAAGGCCCGCGCGCTCGTTCATCAGCGTCGTGATCGCGACCATCCAGCCGTTGCCGACTCCGCCGACGACGTTCTCGTCCGAGATGTAGGCGTTCTCGATGAAGAGCTCGTTGAACTCCGCCTCGCCGGTGATCTGAACCAGCGGCCGCACCTCCACCTCGTCCTGCTCCATGTCCATCAGGAAATAGGTGAGGCCCTTGTGCTTCGGCACATCGGAGTCCGTGCGGGCGACGAGCATGCACCACTTCGCCTCGTGCGCGAGAGTCGTCCACACCTTCTGGCCGGTCACCCGCCAGCCGCCGTCGTCCTTCACCGCCTTCGTCTTCAGCGATGCGAGGTCCGAGCCGGACTCGGGCTCGGAGAAGCCTTGGCACCAGATCTCCTCGCCCGAGAGGATCGGATCGAGATAGCGCTCCTTTTGCTCCTCGGTTCCATGCGCGATCACGACCGGGCCGCCCATCACCAGACCGAGCACGTTCGCCGGCCGCGGGGCCTTCGCCCGCGCCATCTCCTCGGAGGCGATCGCCTGCTCGATCAGGGTCGCGCCGCGGCCGCCGTACTCCTTCGGCCACGAGATTCCCCCCCAGCCGCCGCCGTGAAGCTTGCGCTGCCACTCACGCTCGAACTCGAACCCGGCCTGATCGCCGGTGGGCGTCGGCCCGGGATGGTTCTCCTCGAGCCAGGCGCGAAGCTCGTCGCGGAAGCCCTGCTCGGAATCGGTAAGACTCAGATCCATGAAGCGCGGAGGCGACTCTACCGCCCCCGCGCACCCGGCGGCCTATCCCGAAGAACCCGCTTCCCCGCGTTCGGTTGCGACCCGGTCCATCGCCTCCAGCGATTCCTGCAGCCAGCGACGGAAGTAGCGGCGGCCGGCGAGCGCGTCGAATGCCCGGTTGGTGAATCCCTTCGGCTCCATTCCGAACCGCCCCTCGACGAAGGTGCCGCCCTGGGCGTCGGTGAGAACGAGGTGGAAGAAGGTCCCGGTGTTGAGGCAGCGGATCGACATCTCGCGCGGGTCGTCGAGACGATCGACGCAGATGTTGAACTCGTCCCTGCCGAACGGGGTCTGCACCAGCTCGCGGTAGGTGCAGCTCTCCGATAGCTCCTCGCAGTCCACCTCGACGATCCTCGGCCACCACTCGGGGTGGCGGTTGACGTCGGCGATCAGCTCCCAGACGACCTCCTTGGGGGCGTCGATCCAGGCTTGCTGGCGGCAATCGGACACAGGCTGATTCTCCCACGCGCGCCGGGGATTCCAGCCGAGCGCTAGTGTGATCTAGGCTCGAGGCTGCAGCGAAAGCCCTGCAAGAATCCCATCGGAGAACACGGAGGTCAGCATGAGCAACGTCGCGTCACCAGCAAGCGCCGCCCGCCAGGAGGTCACCAGCTTCGAGGGCCGGCTGATTGGACCCGAAGACGCCGACTACGACGAGGCACGCAAGGTCTACAACGCGATGATCGACAAGCGGCCGGCGTTGATTGCGCAGTGCGCGGCCCCCGACGACGTCGCCAAGATCGTCAGCTTCGCTCGTGATCACGACTTGCTCCTGGCCGTCCGCGGCGGTGGGCATAACGGCGCCGGACTGGGGACCTGTGACGACGGCGTCGTGATCGACCTCTCGCTGCTCAAACAAGTCGAGGTCGATCCGCAGGCCCGCACCGTTCGCGTCGGCGGCGGCTGTACCTGGGGCGAGGTCGACCGCGCGACGAACGAGCACGGGCTGGCGACCCCGAGCGGGATCATCTCGACTACCGGGGTCGGAGGCCTCACTCTCGGCGGCGGCCTCGGCCACCTGACCCGCAAGTGCGGACTCGCGATCGACAACCTGCTCGAGGCTGAGCTCGTGCTCGCCCACGGCGAGCGCGTCCGCGCCAGCGAGGAGGAGAACCCCGATCTGTACTGGGCGATCAGGGGCGGCGGCGGCAACTTCGGCGTCGTCACCTCGTTCAAGTTCCGGCTGCACGAGGTCGACACCGTGATCGCCGGCCCCACGTTCTGGCCGGTCGAGGCAGGCGACGAGGTGCTCTCGGTCTACCGCGAGTTCCTACCGAACGCCCCGCGCGAGCTGAACGGGTTCTACGCCAATGCGACCGTGCCCCCGGGGCCGCCTTTCCCGGAGGAGATCCACATGCGCAAGGTCTGCGGGGTGGTCTGGTGCTACGTCGGCGACGAGGAGGAGGCGGCGAAGGCGATGGCTCCGCTGCTCGAGAGGCTGCCCGAGCCGCTTCTTCATGGCGTGCAGCCGATGCCGCACCCCGCGCTGCAGAGCGCCTTCGACGAGGTCTACCCGAAGGGCGACCAGTGGTACTGGCGCGCCGACTTCGTCAACGAGATCCCCGACGAGGCGGTCGAGGCCCACGCGCGCTACGGCGCCGAGATGCCGACGTGGAAGTCGACCATGCACCTGTATCCGATCGATGGCGCCGCCCACGACCTCGGGCCGGCAGACACGCCCTGGAGCTACCGGGATGCGACCTGGGGCTCGGTGTTCGCTGGTGTCGACCCGGATCCGGCGAACGTCGAAGTCATTCAACAATGGTGTGTCGACTACTTCGAGGCGCTGCACCCACATTCCGCCGGCGGCGCGTACGTGAACATGATGATGGACGAGGGTCAGGAGCGGGTTCGCGCCAGTTATCGCGACAACTACGACCGCCTCGCCCAAATCAAGGCGACGTACGACCCAGACAACGTCTTCCGCGTCAATCAAAACATCGAGCCGAGCGGGTAGCGGTCACTCAAAGCCGAGACGCTCGGCGGTCAACTCAGTCGAACACGTACAGCATCAGCAGCGCGGCGGCGATCCATGCGGCGCCGGCGGCGAGCATGCCGGCATCGCGTGTGAGGATCTCGGCTGTGGATCGCGTGTCCTTGCGGTCGTAGATCAGATACAGGTAGCGGAAGATCCCGTAGACGACCGGCGGCGCGGTGGCGAGCATGCGGCTGCCGATAAACGGGCTGTCAACCGCGTAGATCGCGTAGCTCATGATCGCGGCGGCGGTGACCATCGCGATCATCTGGTCGAGGAAGGGGAGTGAGTAGTGCTCGAGGACAGGGCGGGTTGACGGAAAACCCGCCGCCCCCGGACGCGACGCCGCCCGGAGCGAAGAGAGGAGGCGGCATCAGTTAGTGATATCGAGGAGGCGGCGGGCAGTTGTTCTTCGAGCATTGCTTCCTGGCGACGTTTCGTGAAACCGAGGAAGAGGGCGAGCATCGCCGTGCAGACGAGCAGCCACTCTGAGGCCTGGACTCCGACCGCCACCGCACCGGCGACGACGCGGAGGATGAACAAACCCGCGATCGTCATCACGTCGACGATCACGAGCCGCTTCAGGATCAGCGTGTAGGCGGCGGTCGCGACGCCGTAGCCGGCGACCAGCCCGGCGACCTCGACGTCGACCGCGAGCCCGATTGCGATCGCTGCCACGGCAAGCGCGACGGCGGCCAGCGTGGCGACGCCGCTCGCGAGCTTCCCGCGGCGATCGGCCGCATCCGCTTCTCCGCATGACGGCGGTCGAACTCGGCGTCGTGGATGTCGTTCAGGAGATAGCCGGCGCTGGAGATCGCGCAGAAGGCTGCGAACGTGAGCAGCGCATCGGCGACCGCGCCCGACTCATCGAACTGGCGCGAGAAGATCAGGCCCGCGAAGACCAGCAGGTTCTTCACCCACTCCTGCGGCCGCATCGACGCGAGCAACGCAGCGGGCGCCGAGCGCCTCGCGCCGGCGCGCACGGGATCCTCTGACCTGGCGGCCAAGGTCTCCATCGGGGGAGAGGGTACGCGGGTTGGCCTACGCTTCCGGCATGGAAGCAACCACGGTCGCTGCCCACGACACGGAGGCCGCAGCGTTCGTCGAGCGGTTCACCGAGACATGGGCGAACCCGAGCCTCGATGGCTTCCAGGCGCTTGTGCACCCCGACGGGGTGCTCGAACAGCCGATCCAGCCGCGGATGGTCGGGAAGGCGGCTCACCGCGAGGGTTTTCGCCGCCTGCTGGAGGACTTCCCCGGGATCCACGGCGAGGTGCACGGCTGGAGCGGAACCGCCGGCGAGCTCTACATCTGGATGACGCTGCGGGTACCGGGCGGCAGCCGGCCGATCGAGTGGGACCTTGTGGACAAGATCATCCTCGAGGACGGGCTCGTGCTGGAACGGATCAGCTACTTCGACGGGTTGTCGCTCATTGGCCAGGTCCTGCGCCGGCCGAGCCTGTGGCCGAAGCTGATCAAGTCGCGACTGCAGATCGGCTGAGCGCGATTACGGATCGATCAGCACGCCGGGGTTGAGGATCGCGCCCGGATCCAATTCCTTCTTCGCTGCCCGCAGGGCATCGGCGAATGCGTCGGGCCGCTGACGGTCGTACCAGGGACGGTGGTCTCGGCCGACGGCGTGGTGGTGGGTGATCGTGCCGCCGGCGTCGATCAAGACCTCGGAGACGGCCGCCTTGATCGCATCCCACTGCTCCACCTCCGAGCCACGCCGGGCAGGAGCGAGGATCGTGTAGTAGGGGGCCGGGCCATCGGGGTAGACGTGCGTGAACCGACAGCTCAGACGCGGTGAGCCGGGTCCGTCGGGCGGGGCGCCGATCGCAAGCGCGATCGCGTTTCGAGCCGCCTCCATGACGAGGTTGTGGAAGACCTCGAAGCGATCCCACGTGATTGCGGTCTCGAAGGTGTCCGAGAGAACGCCGCAGGCGACGAACGTGTCGCGCAGGTAGGGCGCGGCGAGAAAGGCGTGGCGCCAGGAGCCCACGGGGTCGGAGCCCGCCTCACTGGACGGTGGGTTGCCACGCACCTGGCCCGGTCCGGGCTGGGAGCACCCTTTCCCTTCACCTCCCCAGGCCGGCCGCCGTGCGAGCGAACGGAATCGATCGCAAGATCCATCAGCGCGTCGACCGGGTGGTGCGCCGACTCGAAGCCGAGCACGAGCAGGGCCGCGTCGCCCTTTCCGGCTCCGGTCGTCTCGGCCTCGAGGGCGTCGAGCAAGCGGCAGTTCGACGGATTCAGTCCCGATTGGGAGATCTCGCGCACCGCCTCCGCTCCTGTCTCGAAGCTCTCGAACTCGACCCCGCACGAGAGCTTGAACGTCGGGCGCTCCCGCACCCGGACCCAAGCCTCTGTGATCACGCCGAGGATCCCCTCCGAGCCGATCAGCATCCGGTCGGGACTCGGGCCGGCGCCGGAGCCGGGCAGGCGGCGGCTCTCCCAGGCGCCGAGCGGCGTGATCGCCCGCACCGACTCGACGAGGTCGTCGATGTGCGTGTACAGGGTCGCGAAGTGGCCTCCCGCGCGGGTGGCGATCCAGCCGCCGAGGGTCGAGTATTCGAACGACTGCGGGAAGTGGCGCAGCGTCAACCCGTGCTCGCGGAGCTGGTCCTCGAGGTCGGGGCCGAGGGCACCGGCCTGGATCCGTGCCGCGCTCGAGACCTTGTCGACCTCGAGCACGCGGTCCAGCGCCCTGAGGTCGATGGACACAGCGCCGGGGTACTCGCCCGGGAACCGGGGCTCGACGCCGCCGACGACACTGGTGCCGCCGCCGTAGGGAATCGCGGCAATCCCCGCGTCCGCACACCATTCGAGCACCGCCCCGACTTCGGCTTCGTCGCGCGGATGAGCGACGAGGTCCACGGGGTTGTCGATCTGGCCGCGAAAGCCGCGAACCAGGTCGCGCGATGCCTTGCCGAGCGAGTGCGCGACGCGATCGTGTGCCTCTTCGCTGACGATCTCGGATAAAGAGGCGGGTGGCTGGACCCGAGGCGCCGGCAGCTCGATCGCCTCGAGCGGGACCGGTTCCTCGATGTCCGACACCTCGAAGCCGAGCCGCTCGCGGACGGCCTTCGCTGCCGCTTCGAGCCCGGCGCGGTCGGGCCACTGGTCCTCGAATCCCCAACCCCAGTGCTTCCTGCGCCGCGCGGCGACGGCCATCAGCGCGCTACCAGTGCACGCCGCGCATCAGGTAGGCGAAGGCGACCTGGCGATTCGTCGCCTGCTCGTCGGTGGTCCGCGTGGCCGAGCGCGGGGCTGCGCCCTTCCTCGCCTCCTCCTTCTCCTCCTTGCCCTTCGCAGCAGTCGAGTCGGGGAAGAGGTGGTAGGCGGTGTTGAGGATGTAGTCCATCGACTTCGGGTTGAGCGCGTAGAGGATCTGCCCCAGCGTCCCCATCGGCGTCGCGATCCGCTTCGGCTTGTGGATGATCGCCTCGCAGATCATGTCCGCGGCTTCCTCGGGCGTGATCGTGGGGAAGCGGTCGTACATCTTCGTCGGTGCGATCATCGGCGTGCGCACGAGCGGCATGTAGATCGCCGTGATGCTGACGCCGTCGTCCATGATCTCCGAGGCGATGCAGCGGCTGAACGCGTCGAGCGCCGACTTCGAGGCGACGTAGGACGAGAAGCGCGGCATGTTCGTCTGCACGCCGATCGAGCTGACGTTGACGATCTGGCCCGCCTTGCGCTCGCGCATCACCGGAAGCAGCTTCAGGATCAGGTGCACCGCACCGAAGTAGTTCAGCTGCATCGTCCGATCGAAGTCGTGCGGGCGATCGTAGGAGAGCGCGATCGAGCGCCTGATCGAGCGGCCGGCGTTGTTGACCAGGATGTCGACGTGGTCGTGCTGGGCCAGGACCTCATCGGCCATCCGGTCGATGTCGTCCATGTCCGAGAGGTCGCAGCGATGGATGTGCGCGACACCGCCCCCCGCCTCGATCTGATCCTTGGTCTCCTCGAGCTTCTCGGGCGTGCGGGCGACCAGGAGCACGGTGCCGCCGGCGTCGGCGATCTTCATCGCCGCCGACTTGCCGATTCCCGACGACGCACCGGTGACCATCACGTTGCGGCCGCGAACGGACTGTTCGAGGCTGACGTTGCCGCGCAACCTGCGCCCGAAGCGCATCAGCTCATCGGGGACCTGCTGCTCGATGATCTGGGTGATCCCGCCGACTGACGCCGGCGCGCCCCCGCGCCGCGCCGATCAGGGTCCGGTCGCGATAGAGATCGGGGTCGAGATGGCGCTCCCAGTAGTCCCACAGCTTGCCGGCGTAGGCCTCGAGCGGCGGCACCGCGATACCGCTCCCCTCCAGCGCCGCCTGCGTCTGGCGCGAGTCGAAGTGGGTCGGCCAGTGGAGGTAAATGAGCACCGAGCGGGGAATCCCGAAGTCGGCGAGGACGCCGTCGACAAGGGCGTCGGCAAGCGGGACGGCGCCGGCCAGAGTGCGGAGGATCGGCACGAGGGGCTCGGTGGTCGCGGCCGGGGCCCGAACGCTCGTCTGCGGCGCGTGCGCCGCCTGCGCGATGATGTCCAGGATCTCTCCGGCCGTGCGCGGATTCGGATCGGTGAGGTGGAACGCCCTGCCGTCCCATTTCTCGTCCTCGAGGTGTGCGATGTGATCCATCGCGTCGACCACGAAGTCGACCGGGACGATGTTGATCTCGCGTCCCTCGATGCCGACCATCGGGATCCATTGCGGGATCGCACCGCGAATCCGGCGGACCAGCTTGAACAGGTAATAGGGCCCGTCGATCTTGTCCATCTCGCCGGTCTCCGAGTCGCCGACGACGATCCCGGGGCGGTAGACCCGCCACGGGCGCTCGCACTCGTCGCGCACGACGCCCTCCGACTCGTGCTTCGTCTGGAAGTAGGGGTGCGTTTCGATCTCCTGGGCCTCGTCGAACATCGACTCGAGGAAGGTGCCGCGGTACAGGCCGGCGGCGGCGATCGAGCTCACTTGATGCACGTGCCCGGCGTCTACTGCGTTCGCAAGCTCGACCATGTGGCGCGTGCCCTCCACGTTGGCCACCCGCTGCGACTCGGCATCGGCCTGCATGTCGTAGATCGCGGCCAGATGGAAGACGTGATCGACTCCCTGCAGCCGCTCCAGGTCCTCGTCCGAGACCCCCAGTCGTCGCTCGGCGAGGTCACCGACGATCGGAACGATCCGCTCCTCGTCGGCGCCCCAGCTCGCGCGTAGCTCCTCGAGCCGCCCGCGCGAGCCTTCGCGCACCAGTACGTAGATAGTCCCTTCGCGCTTGAGCAGCAACTGGACCAGGTTGCGACCAATGAACCCGGTTGCGCCAGTCACGAAGTAGCTCATCTGTTCTCCTCCATCAGCTCGCGATCCGCCCGCAAACTGCGCCGTTTGCGACCTCTGCCTTGACCCTACACTTTCACCCGTGGCGCTTCATCGCGACATCGATCCCGTTCAGCCCGACCGCGAGGAGCGGATGGAGCGGATCGGCGGGCTCGAGGAGCGGCGCGAGCTTCCGCGCTCGTGGCGCCTGGCGAGCGGAACGCTCGCCTGTCCGGCCTGCGACCTCCCCGTTGCGACGGGCCCGAGACTGGCGGTGGGGTCGGCGATCGCCTGCCCGTGGTGCGAGCACGCGGGCCTGGCGCGAGAGTTCTTCACGGTCGCGGTGTCGCCACGTCCCACCCGCGTGGACGTGATCGCGACGCTGGGCTGATCGTCATAGACTCAGGAGGCGGAATGGCGAGCACCGCAACCGTCGAGATCCAGATGCCCCAGATGGGGGAGTCGGTCACCGAGGGCGTCGTGCTGGAGTGGCACAAGCAGGAGGGGGATTTCGTCGAGGAGGGCGAGACCGTGGTCGAGGTCTCGACCGACAAGGTGGATGCCGAGGTGCCGGCTCCGGCCAGCGGAGTGATCGCGAAGATCCTCGCCCAGCCGGACGAGACCGTGAAGGTGGGCCAGTCCCTCGCCGAGATCGATCCTAATGGGCAGCCCTCCGGCGACGGCGCCGGGGACGACGGCGATCTCGTGGAGGCGACCGGCGAAGGAGACGCCGACATGGGTGACGACGACGTCCCCTCCGAGTCGGCGCAGCCGGGTGAGATCGAGGGAGCCACCGGTGAGACCGTCGTCATCGCGATGCCTGAAATGGGCGAGTCCGTGACCGAGGGGACAGTGCTGGAATACCACGTCTCGGAAGGCGAATCGGTCGAAGAGGGACAGACCGTCGTCGAGGTCTCGACCGACAAGATCGACGCCGAGGTGCCAGCCCCCGCGAGCGGCACGATCACGAAGCTTCTGAAATCGCCAGACGACGTCGTCAAGGTCGGCGAGGCGCTGGCCGAAATGGCCGCTGGAGCGGCCCCGTCGGGCGACTGCCGAAGCCGGCACGCGGGCGGCGGCCGCAGCCGAATCGCCAGCGCCGTCGAGCGCAGCGCCCGCGGGCGAGGGGAACGGCAATGCGCACGCCCGTGGCCCGCCGGATCGCCGCCGACCGCGGTATCGACCTCGGCAGCGTCCAGGGAACCGGGGTCAACAGCAAGATCACGAAGGCGGACATCCTCGCCATTGGCGATGGCGACGGCGCGGCGCGTCCAACCGCAGCCCCCGCGGCCGCGGCCGAGGCCAAGCCGCTGCGGGGCCCGGCGGCGATGCTGGCGAAGGCGATGGAGGAGAGCCGCGAGATCCCGACGGCTACCTCGTTCCGAACCGTCCCGGTGGACGTCATCGACGCGAAGCGCAAGGCTTTGAACGGCGTCCTCTCCGATCGCGGGATGAAGGTCTCGTTCACGCACCTGATCGCCTGGGCGATAGTGCAGGCGGCGACCGAGTGGCGGGCGATGACGCGCACCTACGAGGAGCGCGAAGGCAAGCCGTTCCTCGTCGAGGCCGGCGGCGTGAACCTGGGGATCGCGGTCGACGTCGAGAAGAAGGACGGGTCACGCGCGCTGATGGTCCCGTGCATCAAGGGCGCCGACGGCCTCGACTTCGCCGGTTTCCATCGCTACTACGAGGACCTGATCAACAAGACCCGCGAGAACAAGCTCGGCGCCGACGATTTCCAGGGCACGAACATCACGCTCACCAACCCGGGCGGGCTCGGCACGGTGGCCTCGGTGCCGCGGCTGATGAAGGGCCAGGGAACGATCGTCGCCGCGGGATCGCTCGCCTACCCGGTCGAGTGGGCGCACGCACCGAAGGAGAAGATCCAGGCGCTCGGGGTCTCGAAGGTGATGACGATGACGTCCACGTACGACCATCGGATCATCCAGGGCGCCGAGTCGGGCTCGTTCCTGCGGCGAATCGACCAGTTCCTGCAGGGTGAGGACAACTTCTACGAGTCCGTCGCCGAGCAGTTGTCGATCGACCCCGGGGTGGTGACCAGGGCACATCCGGCGTCGGCTTCTGCGCCTCCGCTGGGCGCCGTCGCCGCCGCCCCCGAGCCCACTTCCCCGCTCACCAGGGCGAAGCCCGACACCGGGCTGCTGCAGGCCGTCCAGGCGGCGACCTCGCTGCTGAAGGCGTACCGCACGCACGGGCATCTGGCCGCCCGCCTCGATCCCCTCGGCTCCGAGCCGAGGAGCGACCCCAGCCTCGACCCGAAGAACCTCGACCTGACGCCGGAGCTAATGGAGCAGATTCCGGCCTCGATCCTGCGCATCGGTGTCGAGGGCGAGACCCTGCTCGACGCGCTCCCCAGGATGCGAGATGCGTACTGCGGCACGATCGCGTACGAGATCGAGCACCTCTCCTCGCATCAGCAGCGGATGTGGCTGCGGGAGATGATCGAGACCGGCGCCCACCGCCAGCTGATGGGCGAGGACGAGAAGCGCCAGCTCCTGTTCCGGCTGATCGAGGTGTTCCAGTTCGAGCGCTTCGTCCAGAAGGCGTACCTGGGGCAAAAGGTGTTCTCGATCGAGGGTCTGGACGCGATCGTCCCGATGCTCGACGAGGTGGCGACGATCTCACGTCAGGAGGGCGCGAAGGAGGTCGTGATCGGGATGGCGCACCGCGGCCGCCTCAGCGTCCTCGCTCACAACCTCGGGCGCTCCCTGGAGTCGATCTTCGCCGAGTTCGAGGGTGCGAAGGGGATCGAGATGGTGAAGCGCGTGACCGCGATGCCCACCGGCGGGACCGGGGACGTGAAGTACCACCACGGCGCGGAGGGCCTGCTGGAGACGCGCGACGGGGACTCGATCCGGATGCGGCTGTATCCCAACCCGAGCCATCTCGAGTTCGTCGACCCGGTTGTCGAGGGAGCAGCTCGCGCCGATCAGACCGAGCATTCGGGGCCGATGCTGCATCACGACGGGAACGTGGTCGTTCCCGTGCTGCTTCACGGCGACGCAGCCTTCCCGGGCCAGGGCGTGGTCGCCGAGACCTTCAACCTCCAGTCGCTGGAGGGCTACCACACGGGCGGCACGATCCACATCATCACCAACAATCAGGTCGGCTTCACCACCGACCCGGAGGAGAGCCGCTCCAGCCCCTACGCCTCGGACATGGCGAAGGGCTTCAACGTGCCGATCATCCACGTCAACGCCGACGATGTCGAGGGCGCGATCGCGGCGATCCGGCTGGCGATGACCTATCGCTCGGAGTGGCACCGAGACATCGTCATCGACGTGGTCGGCTATCGCCGTTACGGGCACAACGAGACCGACGAGCCCGCCTACACCCAGCCTTTGATGGCCGCGAGGATCAAGAAGCAGCCGCCCCCGTCCGAGCTCTACGCGCAGAAGCTGGTCAAGGAGGGGATCCTCAGCCAGCAGGAGGTCGAGCAGGCGGCGGAAGGGCGGCGCCAGGACATGGCCGCGCTGCACAAGGAGCTGAGGCGAAAGATCGAGGCCGGCGAGTTCGAGGACCCGACCTCGACCCAGATCGTCACCGGCGAGCTCGACCGCACCAAGAGCCCCGACCCCGAGACCGCGGTCAGCAAGGAGCGGTTGCTCGTCCTGAACGAGGAGCTGACCAAGGTTCCGGAGAGCTTCACGATCCACCGCAAGCTGCGCAAGCCGTTCGAGAAGCGGCTCGAGATCTCAGACGGAGGCCTGATCGAGTTCGGGCATGCCGAGGCGCTGGCGTACGCGTCGCTGCTGACCGAGGGAACGCACATCCGGCTCACGGGCCAGGACACCGAGCGCGGCACCTTCTCCAACCGCCACCTTGTCTTCCACGACGAAAAGACCGGCCTCGAGTACGTCCCCGTCCAGCACCTCTCGGGGGCGCTCGCCCCGTTCGAGCTCCACAACAGCCCGCTGTCGGAGATCGCCTGCCTCGGTTTCGAGTACGGCTACTCGGCCGCGTCGCCGGAGAGCCTGGTGCTGTGGGAGGCGCAGTTCGGCGACTTCGCCAACTCGGCACAGGTGATCATCGACAGCTTCATCGTCGCCGGGGAGTCGAAGTGGGGGCAGACGACCCGTCTGACGCTGCTGCTCCCGCACGGCTATGAGGGATCGGGGCCCGAGCACTCCAGCGCCCGCATCGAGCGCTTCGTTCAGCTCGCGGCCGAGGGCAACATCAGGCTCGCGAACCCGAGCACGGCGGCGCAGTACTTCCACCTGCTGCGCCGTCAGGCCCGAATCGCGAAGCCGAGGCCGCTGGTCGTGTTCACGCCGAAGGGCCTGCTGCGACTCCCCGAGGCCTCCTCGACGCTCGACGACCTCACCCACGGCGGCTTCCAGTTCGTGATCGACGACCCGAGGGCAGAGGGTCGCGCGGAGGAAATCACGCGCCTGGTGATGTGCAGCGGCAAGCTCTACTACGACATCGACCAGCACGAGAAGCGCGAGGCGGCCGACCAACGTCGCGGTCGCCAGGGTCGAGCTGCTCTATCCGTTCGCCCAGGAACAGATCACGCAGCTGATCCGCAGCTACCCGAACCTGAAGGAGATCATCTGGGCGCAGGAGGAACCGAAGAACATGGGCGCGTTCAGCGTCATGTTCCGCCGGATCCCGGATTGCATCGCGCAGGGAATCGACTTCCGCTACGTCGGACGCCCCCCGCGGGCATCACAGGCGGAGGGCTACCCCGCCGCTCACCGCTCCGAGCAGGAGCGGATCGTGCTCACGGCCCTCGAAGGCTGAGCACCTGAAGCACCGTCGCGGCCACGTTCGCGGGGTTGCCACTGATCCTGCGATGAGGTCGAACAGCCCGATGCGCTCGGATTGCTCGATTGCCTGGCGCAGGCGGTTGGGAGGGACGCACTCCGAAAGGTCGAGCAGGGTTCTTGGGAGAGCGGTAAGGGGGATACCGTGCTTGATGGCGCGGTCGCGGGGTGGAGCTGCGCGAGCGCGGTGAAAGACGATGTTCTCGAGCCGGCGTCGGCGGCGGTTTGGGGTCGTGACGTGGATCAGCGCCGAGGAGGTCAACAGGATCTCCGAGAAATCGGCTGCGCTCTGATGGCTGAGCAACGCACCGGGCCCGCCCGCGAGCACCGCCGCCATCAGCCGACCGTGCTCACCGAGCGATCACCCCGTGCTGGTTGGAAGCCAGCTTCGAGATCCGACGCTCGATTTTCCGACGTGCGGCACCTAAACCCCGCATATCGGGGCCTATGTGCCCCACGTCCCTCATGAGCAGAGGTTCAGCCAACCAAGCGCGCCTGTGGCGCGCAATGTGTGCCGAAAGACGCCCGAACCCCTGCCCTTACTGCTGCCGTTGGACGTTTCGTGCCGCGACAGAACGCCCGAACCCGCTGCCCTTACTGCTGCCGTGGACGCGGAGCGTCGCCACCCAAGCCCGGGCCGTCGCCGCCGCGTGAACGTAAAACAGCGGGTCCGCCGACCGCGGTGCGTACAATCGCTTATGGGCTAGGAGCTGCCCATTATTTGACCGAAGTCATTGAGAAGGAGCGGGTCGTCGTCCGATTCGCCGGCGATTCGGGGACGGGATACAACTCGCCGGCAACCGCTTTGCGGCGGACGCCGCGTTGATCGGCAACGACCTCGCGACGCTTCCCGACTTTCCCGCCGAGATTCGCGCTCCTGCGGGAACGCTCGCCGGCGTTTCCGCCTTCCAGATCCACTTCGCCTCGCGCGACATCCTCACCCCGGGCGGTCAGCCGAACGTGCTCGTGGCGATGAACCCCGCGGCGCTGAAGGTGAACCTGCCCGAGCTCGAGCGCGGCGGGATCGTGATCCTGAACGAAGACGGGTTCACAGACTCCAACCTGCGTAAGGCCGAATACGACGTCAGCCCGCTGGACGACGCGACGCTCGACGACTACCAGGTGCTGCGAGTGCCGATGACCTCGATGACGATCCGGGCGACGGACGGCATCGACGAGATCAGCTCGCGCGACGCCTCGCGCTCGAAGAACTTCTTCGCTCTCGGGCTCGTCTCGTGGATGTACAGCCGTCCCCAGAACGCCACGAGCGCCTGGATCGAGGAGAAGTTCGCGTCCGTGCCGCCGGTGATGGCCGCCAACCTGGCGGCGTTCCGGGCCGGCTTCAACTTCGGCGAGACGGCCGAGCTCCAGCACGTCCACTACGAGGTCAAGGCCGCGCCCGCCGAGCCCGGCACGTACCGAGGCGTGAACGGCACGACCACGACCGCGCTCGGGCTGATCGTCGCCAGCGTCCGCAGCGGCCTGCCGCTGTTTCTCGCCAGCTACCCGATCACGCCGGCCTCCGAGCTGCTGCACGAGCTCTCCCGCCAGCGGCGCTTCGGCGTTCGCACGATCCAGGCCGAGGACGAGATCGCCGCCGCGAACATGGCGCTGGGCGCCGCCTTCGGCGGCCAGCTCGGAGTGACGGCGACCAGCGGCCCGGGGATGGACCTGAAGGCGGAGACGATCGGGCTCGCGGTGGCACTGGAGCTGCCGTTGCTGATCATCGACGTGCAGCGAGCCGGCCCCTCGACCGGGATGCCGACCAAGACCGAGGCCGCCGACCTCCTGATGGCGATCCACGGCCGCCACGGCGAGTCGCCGCTGCCGGTGATCGCGGCGGCAACGCCCTCGGAGTGCTTCGACACCGTGCTCGAGGCGGTGCGGCTCGCGGTCCGCTATCGCACCCCCGTGATCATGCTCTCCGACACCTTCCTCGCCAACTCCTCCGAACCCTGGCGCCTCCCCGACGCGGCCGACCTGCCCGAAATCGAGCCCAACTTCGCCGCCGGGCCAAACCACGACGGCGAGTTCTGGCCGTATAAGCGCGACGAGCGCGGGGCGCGCCCGTGGGCGCTCCCGGGGACCGAGGGCCTGCAGCACGTGATCGGCGGTCTCGAGAAGGAGGACGGCACCGGTCACATCAGCTACGAGCACGAGAACCACGCGTTGATGACCAGACTGCGGGCGCAGAAAGTCGCCGGGATCGCGGCCGACATCCCGGCGCTCGACGTCGACCACGAGCAGGGTGCCGAGCTGCTCGTGCTTGGCTGGGGTTCGACGTTCGGCGCGATCAAGGGCGCGGCGCGGCGGGTCCGCAAGCGTGGCCGCAAGGTCGCCTTTGCGCACCTCCGGCACCTGAACCCACTGCCGGCGAACACCGGCGAGGTTGTCCGCGCCTACCCCAAGGTCCTGATCCCGGAGATGAACACCGGCCAGCTCGTGAAGATGATCCGGGCCGAGTTCCTGGTCGACGCGCGCAGCTACACGAAGGTGGACGGCCTCCCGATCTTTGCCGAGGAGCTCGACGAAGTGATCATGGAGCACCTATGAGCCTGGCCAACGGCGGCAATACCGGCAACGGCGCGGGCGGCACGGCGACGCTGACGAAGAAGGACTTCGCTTCCGATCAGGAGACTCGCTGGTGCCCGGGCTGCGGCGACTACGCGATCCTCGCCACCGTGCAGCAGTTCCTGCCGGAGCTGGGGCTGCCACCGGAGCGAATCGTCTGGGTCGCCGGCATCGGCTGCTCGGGGCGCTTCGCCTACTACATGAACACGTACGGCGTGCACGGCATTCACGGCCGTGCCCCGGCGCTCGCGACCGGGCTTGCGGTCGCCCGCCCGGATCTTTCGGTCTGGGTCGTCACCGGAGATGGCGACGGGCTCTCGATCGGCGGGAACCACCTGATCCATGCCCTACGGCGCAACGTCCCGATCAAGGTGCTGCTGTTCAACAACCAGATCTACGGCCTCACCAAGGGCCAGTACTCCCCCACCAGCGAGGAGGGCAAGGTGACGAAGTCGACCCCGTTCGGCTCCCTCGATCACCCCTTCAACCCGGTGGCGCTGGCGCTAGGCGCAGAGGCGACGTTCGTCGCCCGCACGGTGGACATCGACCGCGACCACCAGGCCGAGGTGCTGAGGGCCGCGGCCGCCCACAAGGGCGCCGCCTTCGTCGAGATCTACCAGAACTGCAACGTCTTCAACGACGGCGCCTTCGACGCCGTGCGGGGCAAGACCGGGCGCGGGAACCAGATCCGGCTCGAGCACGGTGAGCCGATCGTGCTCGGGTCCGAGGGCGAGCGCGGAGTGGTGCAGGGACCGGATGGCCGCCTCTCGATTGCCGAACGCTCCGCGGTGGGGGACGACGCGTTCCTGGTTCACGACGCCGCCGATCCCAGCCCCGGACAGGCGTTCGCCCTCGCCCACCTCGCCGATCAGCCGACAGGCCCGACGCCGATCGGGATCTTCCGCTCGGTCCAGCGCCCCGTCTACGCCGAGCAGGGCGAGCGCGAGCTGGAGGCCGCTCGCGAGGGCGCCGGAACCGCCGAGCTGAACGACTTGCTTCGCTCCGGCGATACGTGGACGGTGACGTAGCCCCGCCCTTGCGGCGGCCGCAACCCGGGGTGCTCTACCCCTGGGTTCGCCGCGCCGCCTGGGTCGAGACGGCGATCTTCGCCGCCCTGCTCTTCTTCTGGCTCGCGCCCGGGTTCGAGAGCGAGACGATGGTCTTCGGCTGGACCCACGGGATCGGCTATCTCGCCCTGCTGGCGTTGATATTCGTGGCGGTGATCCGCCACGAGGTCCCGTTCTGGCTGCTGGCGGTCACCTTCACGCCGTTCGGCCCGATCGGGAGCGTGATCGGAATCACCGTCCTCGACCGGCGCGGCGCGGCGGCCGAGGATCAGCGCGCTACTTGACCTTTTCGAGGTCGATCGCGAAGACGAGGGTCTCGTCGGGGCCGATCGTCGGCGGCTGCCCGGCAGGGCCGTAGGCAAGGGCGCCGGGTATCACCAGCACTCGCCGGCCGCCTTCCTTCATCCCGACCACCCCGATGTCCCAGCCGGGGATCACAGCCCCGGCGCCGAGCTCGAACTCGAACGGCTCCCCCCGCTCCCAGGAGGCATCGAACTCCTCGCCGTTGGACTGCGCGACGCCGACGTACTGAACGCTGACGGTGTCGCCCTTCTGCGCCTCGGCCCCATCGCCTTCGACGATGTCGATCTTCTGCAGCTCCTCCGCCGGCGCATCCGGAACCGTCACCTCCGGCTTTTCGCCGAGGTTGTCGGTGGCAGAGGCCTCGGACGAGCTGCCGCCGTTCTCGTCATCGCCGCAACCGGCGACGCCAAGCAGCGCAAGCACAACCACGATGGAAAGCAAAACCCGCAAGATCGCGGCACCCTAGCCGATTGCTCTGGCGATCAGCGCCTCAGGAGAGCTCTCTGTACATGACCAGGGTGTCGACGTATCGCTCGCCGCGCAGGTGGAACGCACCCGGCAGCCGGCCGACCTCCTCGAAGCCGAGGCTCTTCCAGAGCGCAATCGCCGGCTCGTTCGTCGAGACCACGGCGTTGAACTGAATCGCGCGGAATCCCAGCCGCCTGGCCTCCGCGATCGAGTGCTCGCCCATCGCCCGGCCGACGCCGCGGCCCCGAGCGTTCGATGCGACCGCGTAGGAGCCATGCGCGACATGGGACGCGAGACCGATGTTGTTCGGTTCCAGCAGATAGGCGCCGACAATCTCGCCGTCCAGCTCGGCGACGTAGTTGACGGTTCCCGGCCGCTGCCACACCGCCAACACCGCCGTGCGGTCGGACCCCGGATCGTCCGGAAAGGAATCCCCGGCTCGCACGACCGCTTCGAGGATGGACCAGACGGCATCGCCATCACCCGCCTCAGCACCCCGGATCTCGATCGTCATCAATCGAGCGTAGAGCGTGCTCGCCGGCCCGTTCGCGCAGAGGCTTGACACCGGCGGGCGAAATGTAGGAGAATCACGTCTATACGCAGGGACCTCGTAGCACATAGTTTCTGAGGCTCATCCCCGGCCAGTCCCGCCTCCGGGGATGATCGCGTCGGCATCCCTCCCTGGCTACCGACGCGCAGGCGTGGGTGCGGGCTGTGTGGACCCCCTGCCTCCCACAGCCCCGCCCCGCCGATCCTAAGGTCGTGCGCTAGCTGTAGTTATTCATACACGTTGTTCATCCGGGCCTCCTTGGAGGCTGGGGGTGTCAAAGCCACCCAGACCCAAGGCGGACACCGGATGAAGCTTCACGCTAACGCTCGCACCTGCCCGAAAAGCCGTCGAGCTACTCGTCAAGTCGCATCGACGAGGAAGGCTGGTCGCTGGCTGGCGACGGCTGAGGCCGCCGGCGTCAGCGAGCGATCGGCTCGCAAGTGGCTCGGCTCGCTGTCGCCTGCAGGGCGAGGCCTCTGGCTGGATCGAGACGCTCAGCACCGAATCGTCGGCCCACCCAGCTCGCCGGCACCGGACGGTGGAGGCGATCGAGGCGCTGCGGCGATTGCGGATGTCAGCCGCCGAGATCGCCGAGTGCCTCTTCGTTGGCGCTCTTCACCGTCTCGCGCTGGTTGAAGAGGATCGGATTCGGCAAGCTCTCACGCGCTCGATCCGCCAGAGCCCGCCGAACCGCTACGAGCGAAAGCGGGCCGGTGAGCTCGTCCACGTCGACGTCAAGAAGCTCGGTCGCTTCCTCCGTGCCGGGTCACCGCGTCACCGGCAAACGCGGGAGCGTCTGATATATATAAAGCTAGCGCAGCTCGCGCAGAACCCGCTGGAGGATGCCGCCGTGCTGGTAGTAGGCGACCTCGTTCGGGGTGTCCAGGCGAACCCGAGCCTCGAACGAGACGGGCTCGGCGCCGTCGCGAGAGGCGGTCACCTCGATGCTCTTCGCCTCGCCTCCGGCCAGGTCGCCGACGTCGAACGTCTCCTCGCCGGTAAACCCGAGCGAGTCCACGGAATCCCCGTCTGCGAACTGAAGTGGCAGCACTCCCATTCCGATCAGGTTCGAGCGGTGGATGCGCTCGAAGCTCTCGGCCAGCACCGCCCGCACGCCGAGGAGCGCCGTGCCCTTGGCGGCCCAGTCGCGCGACGAGCCCGAGCCGTACTCCTTGCCGGCGAGCACGACCAGGGGCACACCCTGCTCGGCGTAGGCCATCGCGGCCTCGTAGATCGTCGTCTCCTCGCCGTCCGGGAAGCGGCGGGTGAAGCCGCCCTCCCGCTCGACGAGGCGGTTGCGCAGGCGCACGTTGGCGAACGTGCCGCGGATCATCACCTCGTGGTTGCCGCGACGCGATCCGTAGGAGTTGAAGTCGCGGACGTCGACTCCGTTCTCGATCAGCCACTCGCCCGCCGGGCTCTGCTTCTTGATCGCTCCGGCCGGGGAGATGTGGTCGGTCGTCACCGAGTCGCCGAGCACCGCCAGCACCCGAGCGCCCTTGATCGGCTCCAGCTCGCCTGGCTCGCCGGGCATGCCCTCGAAGAAGCTCGGCTTGCGCACGTAGGTGGAATCCGGCCACGCGTAGCGCTCGCCCTCGGGGATGTCCAAGGAGCGCCAGCGCTCGTCACCCTCGAAGACCTCGCCGTAGCCGCGAGTGAACATGTCCGAGCGCACCGCGCCCGCGACCGCGTCCTTGATCTCCTGGGACGTCGGCCAGATGTCCGACAGGTAGACGGGCTCACCGTCGGAGCCCTCGCCCAGCGGCTCGGTGGCAAGGTCGACATCCATCCGCCCGGCAAGCGCGTAGGCGACGCACAGCGGGGGCGACGCGAGGTAGTTGTTGCGCACGTCGGGATTGATCCGGCCCTCGAAGTTGCGGTTGCCGGAGAGCACGGAGCAGACCATCAGGTCCTTCTCCTCAACAGCCTTCGAGATCGCCTCGGGCAGCGGCCCCGAATTCCCGATGCAGGTCGTGCACCCGTAGCCGACGAGGTTGAACTTCAGCTTGTCCAGGTACTCGGTCAGCCCCGAGGCCTCCAGGTAGGACGTGACCACGGTCGACCCCGGGGCGAGCGAGGTCTTCACCCACGGCTTCACGTCGAGGCCGCGCTCGACCGCCTTGCGCGCCAGCAGCCCGGCGCCGATCATCACCGACGGATTCGACGTGTTGGTGCAGCTCGTGATCGCGGCGATCACGACCTTGCCGTGGTCGAGCTCGACCTCGGTCCCGTCATCGAGCGTGACCGAGATCGCGTCGCTCGTCGGTTCCACGGTGGCGACGGCGCCGGTGCCGGCCCTTCGCGGCTTGCCCTCCTCGCCATCGTGCTCCTCCGCAGGGGGGTCCGATGCGGGAAAGCTCTCGGCAATCGCCTCGTCCCAGTGGTTTCCAAGCTCATCCGCAGCATCAGGATCGTGGCCCGCGAGCGACTCGAAGAACGCCGCCTTCGCATTCGACAGCGCGATCCGGTCCTGAGGGCGTTTCGGGCCGGCGATCGAGGGCTCCACGTCCGCCAGCGTCGAGCTCGAGAGTGTCGGAGAACGTCGGCTCCTCGGACTCCTCGGTGTGGAAGAAGCCCTGCTCGCGCGTGTATGCGTCGACGAGCTCGATCAGCTCGGTCGGCCGCCCCGTGAACTCCATGTAGCGAAGCGTCTCCGCATCGGGCGGGAAGATCGCGCAGGTCGACCCGAACTCCGGCGACATGTTGCCGATCGTCGCCCTGTCGGCCAGTCCGAGCCCGGCGAGGCCGGGGCCGAAGAACTCGACGAACTTCCCGACGACGCCGCGCTCGCGCAGCATCTCGGTGACCGTGAGCACGAGGTCCGTCGCGGTTGCTCCCTCGGACAGCTCGCCTGTGAGCCGGAACCCGAGCACCTGCGGCAGCAGCATCGAGATCGGCTGGCCCAGCATCGCCGCCTCGGCCTCGATCCCCCCCACGCCCCAGCCGAGGACGCCGAGGCCGTTGATCATCGTCGTGTGCGAGTCGGTGCCGACGAGGGTGTCGGGGTAGGCCGGCGCAGGGCCGTCGCCGTTCGATGCCCCGGTGTGAGCCGGGGAGAAGACGACCTGCCCCAGATACTCCAGGTTGACCTGGTGGCAAATGCCGGTCGCCGGCGGCACGACGCGGAAATTGTCGAACGCCGTCTGTCCCCAGCGAAGGAACCCGTAACGCTCCTCGTTTCGCTCGTAGTCGCGATCGGCGTTGATGTCAAACGCCCGGGCGTTGCCGAAGGCGTCGACCTGGACCGAGTGGTCGATCACGAGGTCGACCGGCACCTTCGGGTTGATCAGGGCGGGGTCGCCGCCCAGCTCCTCCATCGCGTCGCGCATCGCCGCCAGGTCGACCACTGCGGGCACCCCGGTGAAGTCCTGCATCAGCACCCGGGCGGGCTGGAACGGGATCTCGACCGAGGGCTCGGCCTTCGCGTCCCAGCTCGCGATCGCCTCGACGTCGGCGGCCGTCACAGACTCGCCGTCCTCGAGCCGGAGCACGTTCTCGAGCAGGACTTTCAGCGAATACGGGAGGCGAGCGACATCGAATTTCTGCTGGAGGGCATCGAGGCGGTGGACCTCGTAGGTCCTGCCGCTGACCTCGAGCTCGGCGCGTGCTCCGAAGCTGTCGCTGCTCTTACCTTCACGCTACCCGACCCTCCGCGCGTCCCCGGCACACGTGACTAGCGCTCTGTCCGTTTGGCCTCGCGCGATCTCGTCGGCGACCTTGGTCGCGGCCTGGCCGGAGACCCGGCCCGAGAGCTCCGGCGCGATTGCGGCGACCCGCGCCAGCGCGCGCTGGCGCACGGGAGCGACGGAGATCTCGGACTTGTTCTTCTCGATCGCCCGGACCACCGCGTCCGCGACGCCCTGCGGCGTCCCCGTCCCAACCCCGGGCGGCGGCGCCGCGCCACTGTCGGCGAACATGCCGGCGCCGCGTATCGCTCCCGGGCGTGATCACCGAGACGCCGATCCCGAGCGGGCGCATGTCCTCGCGCAGGCACAGCGCAAACCCCCGGAGCCCGAACTTCGTCGCCGCGTACAGCGAGGCGCGTGCTGTGGCGACGAAGCCGGAGATCGACGAGACGTAGACGAAGTGCCCGGAGCCTCGCTGCTGCCACGCCGGCAGCAGCTCCCGCGTCATCCGCACGGGCGACTCGAGGTTGACGCGCAGCGCACGCCCGATGTGGTCCTGGGAGAAGCCGTCGAGCTTTCCGGACGCCGGCAGGCCGGCGTTGGCGACGAGGACGTCGAGCTCGCCCGCCTCAGCGATGAGTCTCAGCGCTTCGCCCTCCTCGGCGAGGTCGGAGACGATCGCGCGATGGCCATCACCGGGCAGCGACGAGGCGAGCTCCTCGAGCTCCGGGCCCTTGCGCGAACTCAATACCAGCGTCGTGCCCTTCGCCGCAAGCGCCTCGGCGATCGCGCGCCCGAGCCCCCCGGTCGCACCGGTGAGCAGCGCGCGCTTGCCGCCCAGCTCCATAACCGGAACCTACCAACGCCCCGGTCTATAGCCTGATGTGGATGGGGCATCCGAGGGTGGTGCAGGCGGTGGGCGCCGGGGCGCTGGTGTGTGCGGCGATGCTCGGGTATGCGGGCTCCTCCATTGCTGCCACGCTGCAGGCGGAAGCCGTGCTGCCCCCCGGGCAGAGCGGCTTCGTCTCGATCCCGGGAGTCGCGAGCGGAACCGGATCGCCCCACCTATACGACCAGGTCGAGCTGTTCCAGAGCTTCGAGTACCGGCCATTCGGGTTCAACCAGCCTGGCGAAACCGAGGAACCCGAAGCCGGGGGTGACGATCGTCCGCGACGCCTACGGCGTTCCCTCGATCACAGCCGACAACGAGCAGGATGCCTGGTGGGGCGTCGGCTACGCGATCGCCCAGGACAGGCTGTTCCAACTCGAGCTGTTCCGGCGCGCCACCTCGGGGCACCTGGCCGAGATCCAGGGCTCGACCTACCTCGACGACGACCTGATCGCGCGCCGCGACTACTACACCGACGCCGAGATAGACCGCATGCTCGCCAAGCTGCCGCAGCGGCTGTTCGACCGCCTGGCCGCCTACAGAGATGGGATCAACGCCTGGGCGGACCACGTGCGGGCCAACCCTGCCGACATGCCGGGGGAGTACGTCGCGCTTCAGATCCCGGTGGTCGACTGGACGGTTCAAGACTCGGCCCGGGTCGGGGTCTTCCTCGCCCGAACCGTCCCTTCCGGCGATGGGGTCGAGTTCGCGAACGCGCAGGCGCTTCAGAGCATGAGCACGGCCGACTTCAACACCCTCCACCCCGTCCATAGCCCGAGGCCGCGGACGACGATTCCGGCCGCCGAAGGAAGCTTCCCGTCGCAGCCCGGTCGCACCCGCCGGGACGAGCGCGCCGGCTTCCGGCGCTCCCAGGACTTTGTCGCCGATCTCGACCTCACCGCCGCAACGAACACGGCCGAGGCGCTGGTGGAAGAGGTCGGGACGCCGATGGGCGCGCCGACAGCCGGCGGCGACCTACGACGCATCCTCCCGAGCCCGGGAGGCTCGTTCATGTGGGCCGTCGGCGATCGCGAGCACGACCGCGCCTATCAGTTCAACGGCCCCCAGCTCGGCTACTCGGTTCCCGAGCTGTTCGTCGAGTTCGAGATCCACTCGCCTGAGCTGCCGAACCTGCGCGGCGTCACCGCTCCGGGGGTCCCGTTGGTTGGGATCGGGCACAACGGGCACGTCGCCTGGGGCTTCACCTCGGGTCTCTCCGACGAAGACGACCTGTTCGTGGAGGAGGTGACCGGACCGGAGAGCTACCGCTTCCGCGGCCGCGAGCGGCAGATGGACTGCCGCGACGAGACCATCACCTGGGTCACGCCCGTGACCAGCCTCCCGGGATTCACCCCCGACGAGGGAGTGCCCGCCGGCTCGGTCACCGAGCGCGTCTGCCGCACCGTTCACGGCCCGGTCCAGTACGTGGGCGACGGGGTCGCGATGGCCCGCCGCTATGCGATCTGGGGCCGAGAGCTGGAGACCTTCGTCGGCATCGACCTCCTGAACCGCGCTCGAAGCATCGGCGACGTCGATCGGGCCCTGCGACGCGAGGTGACCTGGAACGAGAACGTGATCGCCGCCGACGATCACGGCAACATCGGCTACTGGCACCCGGGGCTGCATCCGCTGCGCCCGCTGCGCTGGGACGAGCGCCTGCCCTATCCCGGCGACGGTCGCGCCGAGTGGCGCGGCCTGCTGCCGCGCTCGCAGACCCCGCACGTGATCAACCCGGCGCAGGGATGGCTTACGAACTGGAACAACCTGCCGTCGATCGGATGGACGAACGGGGACGCCGAGGCGCGCGAGCGCCTCGCGGGGCCCTTCCACCGGGTGCGCATCCTGCAGCGGCTCGTCAGCCGGCTGGCGCGAAATCCGAGCTTTGCCCGCAACAGCGCGGTCGTCGAGACATCGGGAACGACCGCGCAGCAGCGGCCGTTCGTGAACGAGCGGCTGCTTCGCGCCGCGCGCAAGAACGCCAACGCGGCGGGATCACGACTGCTCGGCGCCCTGCTCGCCTGGGACGGAGATTACGCGACCACCGACGCCGCGGGGACCGTTGACCCGGGAGTGGCGATCTGGGAGCAGTTCAAGACCGAGCTCGAGGGAGTGTTGATCGGCCCGATGGGGGCGGGCGCCGAGATCCTCGCCGGCAGCACCGGCGGCTCGCACGGGTTCGACATCACCAACGGCGAGGCGGCGGCGCTTCGGCTTCTGGGCGCGTCCGCGTACGCAACCGCGGCCGAGCGTGCCGCGAAGGTGCTGACCCAGCGCTTCGGCACCGCGACGGTGTCCGCATGGCGCGAGCCGCGACTGATGTACGACGTTTCGGCGCAGGGCGCCGGCGGGGTGGAGAACTTCCCGTTCTTCGACCGCGGGACGTGGGAGCAGTCGGTGATGCTGGGCCGCCGATAGCGTAGGGCGGGTGCGGCCGCCCAACATCCTGATCCTGATCACCGACCAGCAGCGCGCCCCGATGCACTGGCCGGCCGATCCCGGGTGGCTTCGCGAGCTGATGCCCGCCGACGCCGAGCTGGCGCGAACCGGGCTCAGCTTCCGCCGGGCTCTCTGCAACACCTGCATGTGCACGCCGAGCCGGGCGACGCTGTTCACGGGCCGCTTTCCGGCCGAGCACGGGTGCACGCTGACCCTGACCGGTGAGGGTGCGCGTCCCATGCTCGGCGCGCTGCCGGCGGTGGCGATGGGGTCGCGACACACACTGGCCGAGAGCGGCGCCCCGCGCCAGCGCGCTTTTCGAGCCTTCGGGCGCCTGGTCGGCGCCACGGTCCGGGCGCCCGGAAGCTCGCCGGAGCCCGTGCTCGACCCGGCGACGCCGAACCTCGCCCGGACGCTCGAGGGCGCCGGCTACGAGGTCGCCTACAGGGGCAAGTGGCACCTGACGAAGCCGATCGGCTCCGAATGGGCGCAGGCCGACGCGGACCTGATCGCCGAGCGCTACGGGTTCGGCGGCTGGGAGCCTCCCGACGCCGGCGAGGACACCCAGGCGAGCCACTTCGGCGGCGGCAACGCCGGGCTCACGGGACAGGGCTGGGACGAGGACTACACCCTCCAGGCCGAGCGCTTCCTGGGCCAGGCTGAGCTCCCCGAGCCCTTCGCGCTCGTGGTCTCGCTGGTCAACCCTCATGACGTCCTCGGCTACCCGGTCTCATTCGAGCAGGGCGGCTACCGCGCGGACGAGTTCCGCGACCTCGGCGTCGGCCTTCCCTCGACGCTGTCCGAGGACCTGACGAGCAAGCCGAGCATCCACTCGCTGATGCGCCAGGGGCAGATGGCGTTCCTCGGCCCGCTGCCGGGCAAGCGCGAGCAGCTCGACTACGTCAACTTCTACGCGCACCTGCATCGGCTCGTCGACGAGAAGCTGGGGCGGATCGTGAAGGCGCTGGGAAGCCCCGACGAGCCGGAGTCGCTGCGCGCGAGAACGGTCGTCGTCCGTCTCGCCGACCACGGCGAGCTCGGGCTCGCGCACGGCGGGTTGCGGCAGAAGATGTTCAACGCCTACGAAGAGACGCTCCGCGTGCCGATGGTCGTTTCGAATCCGGTCCTGTTCCCGTCGGCACGCGAGACGGATGCGCTCGCTTCGCTCGTCGATGTGATGCCGACGCTGGCGACGCTGGCCGGCGCTGACGCGCCGGGAGCACGTGGGGAGGACCTGACGCCGGTGCTGGCGCATGCGGCGGAGCCGGATGCCGAGATGCTGCAAGCGGTCGGCGTCTCCCTCGAGAGCGTTGCTCAGCACGCTGCACCGAGGGCAAGCGTCCAGGATTCCGTCTTGTTCACTTACGACGACCACAAGGCGGGGAGCGCTCTCGACGACGTCGCGGCGCCGCCGAACAGGGTTCGATGCGTGCGCGAAGCGGAGCGTAAGTACGCGGTGTACTTCGATCCGCGGGGGCGGGCCGAGCCGGAGTATGAGATGTATGACCTCGGGAACGACCCCGAGGAGGCCCTGAACCTCGTCGATCACAGAAGCGGCGAAGCGCGTGCGACCGGCTGGGTAGGGGAGGCGCAGCGTTTGCACCAAGGCTTGGTTGATCTCGCAGCGGAAAGAGCGGGGCTCGATGACGTCCCCGTCCGCGAGTGAAGCCTTTTGTAGCCCATGACCCATTCAACCCTGCAGTCGTCGGTAGTGTTCCGGCGCGATGAAGCTCTACGTCTGCTGGGGGACCTTCCCGACGCCGCGCCCTCCTCACGGCCATCCGTGCAGGAACGCGTACATGGCGCTGAAAAAGGCCGGCTACGAGCCCGAGGTCGAGAAGGTCCACGGAATCGGGATCGGCCCGATCAAGAACATCGGCACCGACGGCCGGAAGAAGGTCCAAGAGCTCACCGGCCAGAGCGTCGTCCCCGTGCTGATCACCGACGACGGCGAGGCGATCTACGACTCGAGGAAGATCATCGCCTGGGCCGAAGAGAACCCGGCGCCGGCCTGAGCGCGACGACCCCTATCGCGGGTCCAACCGCGACACCACGCCGCTCGACATCGCAATCACGTAGACACGCTTGCGGCCGTCGACACCGAAGCTGACCAGCCCCTGAACGCGCTCGACGCCCAGCGAGCGGTCGCGCCGCGAGCCGTCGAGGTCGGGGATGAAGCTGCGCAGCTCGCCGGAGCAGTAGTCGCCGTAGAGGTAGCGGCCCCGCAGCCGCCGCAGTCGCGGATCCCTGATCACGTACCCGCCGATCACCGTGCAGGCGCCGCCGGAATGCGAGTACTGGTGGATGGGGCGCGTGTGATTGGCCACCTCCCCGCTCTCCAGCCTCAGCGTCCCCTCGTAGACGGGCCAGCCGAAGTTCGCGCCCCGCGCCCGCGCCGGCCGCTCCGCGTTGACCTCCTCGCGCCTCGAATGCCCGACGTCCGCGATCAGTAGCCGGTCGCGGTCGAATGAGAACCGGAAGGGGTTACGCAGTCCGCGCGCGTAGATCTCGTCCTTGCCCGGCTCGCCGACGTAGGGGTTCGAGTCCGGCACGCGGTAGTCGCGCCGCCGGCCCGCGATCGGGTTGATTCGCAGCAGTTTCCCGAGCAGCGAGTCCTTCTGCTGGCTCGCCTCGCCGGGATCCTCGAAGTTGCCGCCGTCGCCGGTGGCGGCGTACAGAAGGCCGTCGGGGCCGAACGCCACCTGGCCCCCGTTGTGGTTGATCTCTCCGTCCTGACGGATCTCGATCAGCTTTCGCCGCGAGTCCGGATCGGCGCGACGGGGGTTGTTGCGAGCGCGCTTGAACTCGTCGATCTCGATGTTCGACTGCCGGTTGGTGAAGTAGACGTAGAAGCGGCGAGAACGCTCGTAGTCGGGTGCGAACGCCACCGAAAGCAGGCCCTTCTCGACCTCGCAGCACTGGACCAGCCGCTCGATCTTCAGGAACGCGCCAGAGACCTTTTCGCCGCCACGCAGGAGCTTGATCCGGCCCTCCCGCTCGACGACGAAGGCGAGGCCGGCGGCGCCCCGGGGAGCGCCGACGAAGACCGGCTGGTCGAAGTGAGCAAGCTCGTTCAGCCGCACAGCCGGTCGGCCGCGGGATCGCTCGCCTCGATGCTCGTCCGGTGCCGCGACCGCCACTAGCGCTGCAACCGCCGCGCAGGCGGCTACAGCGGCGAGCGCGCCTGCGACACCCGCGATCGACCGGCTCACGCCGGCGATCATTCCACGAAAGCCTTGTGGCAATCGTCATTTAGCGAACCGTAACAATTTGCTCGCGAAAGGGTTATAGTGCGCGACCGCGAAAGCGACAGATGCCTAATCCTCGATCCGCTTGGGTCGGGGAGCGGGGGAACCACTAGAAGCGTTTCGCTTCGGGGCTAACCCACCAGCAGGTGAGGGCGCAGGCTCTCTTAGCGCCAGCCCGTCAGCTAACCCCGTCGGCCCGCAAGGGAGCTGAACGCATTGACTTACAGATCCAGAACTCGTCTCACGGGGCTTGCGTGCGCCGCCGCAGCGGCCGCAGCGCTTGGCCTCGCACCGCCGGCGATGGCCGGGTCAGGTGGCCTCGAGGCAACCGGAAGCGACGCGCCCACCGGCAAGCGGGCGAAGATCGCCCCGGATGGGACCGCGATTCCGCCGCGCGGCGCGCCACGGCGCGTCGTCAAGGTGATCAAGGCCGCGAACGAGATCGAGGACAAGCCGTACATCTGGGGCGGCGGCCACGGCCAGTGGAGGGACAAGGGCTATGACTGCTCCGGAGCCGTCAGCTACGCGCTGCACGGCGGCGACTTCGTCGATTACGCCTTCCCCGGGCTCGACTTCGATACCTGGGGCAAGAAGGGCACCGGAGAGTGGATCACTGTCTACGCCTCCCCCAGCCACTTCTTCATGACCGTCGCGGGGCTGCGCTGGGACACCGGCTACACCAATGGTGGAGACGGCCCGAACTGGAGCACCGAGATGCGTCCCACGGACGAGTTCAAGGCCCGCCACCCGCGCGGGTTCTGAGCCAGGCTTCGCTCAGGGGCGGCATTCGAGCCGGGATCCCGGTCGCGATCGCCGTCTTCGGTGTCGGAATCTCGTTCGGAATCGTCGCCGAGCCAGTGCTTGGCGATACGGCGTCGATCGTCTCCTCGGCGATCATCTTTGCCGGATCGGCGCAGTTCGCCTCCACCTCAGTGCTGGCCGACGGCGGCCTAGCCGCGACCGCTGTCGTCGCTGGCATCCTGCTCAACCTGCGATACGTGACGATGGGCGTCGCACTGGCCCCTTCGCTGAAAGGCGGCAGGGTCAGGCGAGCGGCAATCGGGCAGGCGATGGTCGACGCCTCGTGGGCGATGGCGAACCGCGGTGGGGGGCGCTTCGATCCTGCGTTCATGATCGGCGCAACCCTGCCGAGCTTCCCCGCCTGGGTCGGCGGCACTGCGCTCGGGGCGCTCACGGGCGACGCGATCGGCGATCCGCAGGCGTACGGTCTCGATGCGCTCTTCCCCGCGTTCTTCCTGGCGCTGCTGGCCGGCGAGCTGCGCTCACCGCGGGCCCGCGGTGCTGCACTGATCGGAGGTGTGATCGCGATCGCGCTGGTGCCGATCACGCCGCCCGGCGTGCCGATCCTGCTGGCCGGCACCGCGGCGCTGATCGGCCTGCGGCCGAGCGCCATCCGGGAGCCACCCGAGCTTGAGGAGCGAAGCGCGCCGGGATGAGCGAGGTCTGGCTTACGATCGGCGTGCTGGCAGTCGCGACAGCGGCGATCCGCGCATCGGGACCAGTGTTGGTCGGCGGCCGCGAGCTGCCGCCCAAGGCCCTGGACGTGATCGCGCTGCTCGCCCCCGCGTTGCTCGCAGCGCTGGTCCTCGTCGAGACCTTCAGCGGCACAGACCGCTCGCTGGAAATCGACGCCCGCGCGCTCGGCCTCGGAGCAGCGGCAATCTCGCTCGCGATCCGCGACTCGATCATCCTCGCCGTTGCGGCCGCCGCCATAACCACGGCAATCGTCCGCGCAATCGTCTGATCGGCGGGAAATATGATCGGTCGGTGCTCTTCAGGCAGATCCTGCATGAAGACCTCGCTGCGCCTCCTAATGCGGATCGACGACCGCCACGCCGCGCTTGCCGGTCGCTGCACTAAGGAGCCGCCGTCACCTCGGCCGCCGCCGCTCCGCCCGGGGCCCGCCCGCCCCGCGCGCCCGCGGTGTCGCTCGAGAGCCTGTGGGCGATGTAAATCGGCACGATCGAGATCAGGATCACGAGGACCGCGACCGCGTTCACGATCGGCAGCTGCTGGGGACGCGAGAAGTTGTTCAGAAGCCACTGTGGCAGGGTCTCGTCGCCCACCCCGATCGTGAAGACGGTGACGATGATCTCGTCGAAGGAGAGCCCGAAGGCGAGCAGCGCGCCGGCGACGAGCGCCGTGCGCATGTTCGGCAGCGTCACCCAGCGGAAGGTCTGCCACGGCGTCGCCCCCAGATCGGCTGACGCCTCCTCGAACGACGTCGACAATCGCCGCAGCCGCGCGACGACGTTGTTGTAGACGACGACGATGCAGAAGGTGGCGTGGGCGACTACCAATGTCAGCAGGCTGAGGGGAATGCCGAGCACCTCGGTGAAGGTCGAGTTGAGTGCGATCCCGGTGACGATGCCCGGCAGCGCGATCGGGAGGATGACCAGGAACGAGACCGTCTCGCGGCCGAAGAAGCGGAAGCGAGAGACGCCGATCGAGGCGAGGGTGCCGAGGATGAGAGCGACGGCGGTGGCGAGCGCGGCGGTCTTCAGCGAGTAGAGGAACGCGTCCTGAGCGCCGGTGTTCTTGAACGCGAGCTCGAACCACTCCGTCGTGAATCCGGGAGGGGGCCACTTCAGCGTCCGCGCCTCGTTGAACGCCTCGATCCCGATGATCAGCAGCGGCACGTAGATGAACGCGAGCACGGCGGCGGTCGCGATCCGCAGCCCGAGCAGCTGTCCACGGGACAATCGCATCGGCTACAAGTGCTCGAACGCCCCGAGGCGGCGGGCGATCAGCAGGTACACGATCATCACCAGGATCGGCACGGTGGTGAACGCCGCAGCCAGCGGCAGGTTGTTGGCGAAGTTGTCGTAGACGACCGAGCCGATGAACTGGGTGCCGCCGCCGACCTGGTCGACGGCGATGAAGTCGCCCAAGGTCAACGAGAACGTGAAGATCGAGCCGGCGACGATCGCGGGGAGCGCGAGCGGCATGATCACGCGGCGGAACGTGTAGCCGGGGCGGGCGCCAAGATCACCCGAGGCGCTGAGCAGCGAATCCGGGATCCGCTCCAGCCCCGCGTAGATCGGGATGATCATGTAGGGCAGCCAGATGTAGCTCATCACGAGGTACACGGCGAAGATGCCGTAGTCGGGGCCGCTGAGCCCGAACGGGTTGAGCGCCCAGTTGAGTGCGCCGTCCTCGCTGAGGATCGTGCGCCACGCGTAGACCTTGACCAGGTAGGCCGACCACAGCGGCATCAGCACCGCGACGACCATCACGCTCTTCACGCGCGGGCGGGCGAACTTCGCCATGTAGAGCGCGATCGGGAACGCGAGCAGCGCGTCGGTCACCGTCACCGCGGCCGCGACGCCGATCGTGCGCAGCGAGATGGTGCGGTACACCCCCTCGGTGTAGATGCGGTCGAAGTGCTCGAGAGTCGTTCCCTCGACCTTGTCGCTGAGCTCGCCGAGGCTCCAGAACGACGAGATCAGCAGGATCACCAGCGAGCCAAGGTAGCCGACGACCAACCACGTCAGCGGCGCGGCCAGAACCGTCCCCGCCTGCAGCCGGGGACGACCGTGGAAGAGGCCGGCGAGCCGGCGGCCCACCGACCTCTTCGGCGCCGGCGTGCTTACGCCGGCGGCTTCCACGATCGTGCGTTCAGCGAATCACCTCCGAGCCGAGATCAACCCTTGACCTCGGTCCATCCCTGGATCCAATCGTCGAACGTGACGCACTCCTCGTCCTCGCGGCCCTCGCCGCAGTCCGAGACGGGGGTCTTCCAGAACTCGATCTGGCCCCAGAACTCCTCGTCGTCGGCGTGGTAGTTCTCGCAATGGTCGGCCGTGCCGAAGTAGGCAGGGTCGAGCTCGCCGGTGAGATCGCAGGCCTCGAGGTTGGCCGGCGCCGCGCCGAACCACACCGCGACCTTCGCCTGGGCCTCGGGGCTGGTGGCGTGGTTCATCCACTCATACATGCAGTTCGGATGCTCGGCATCCTCAGTCAGCATCCAGGTGTCAGACCACCCGGTCGCTCCCTCATCGGGAACCTCGTTGAAGTCGACCGGCTCACCTTCGCCCTGGAGCAGCAGCGCCTGGTACGGCCAGGCGGTGCCAACCACAAGGTCGCCGTTGGTGAACGCCGTGACCTCCTTGGCGTAGTCGGCCCAGTACTCGCCGATGTTCGCGTTCTGCTGCTTCAGCAGATCGATCGCGGCGTCGAATTGCTCCTGCGTGAGCTCGTACGGATCGGTGATTCCCAGATCCGGCTGATGCTCGCGCAGGTACAGCGCCGCATCGGCGATGTAGATCGGCGCGTCATACGCCGTCACCTGACCGCTGTGGTCGTCGCCCGGGAAGACGACGTCCCACGACTTCGGCGCGGGGGTGACCTCATCGGTGTTGTACATGAGCACGTTCCATCCGCGGTCGTTCGGGATCCCGTAGTTGACGCCATCGAACGTGTTGTACGGCTGGTCCTTCAGCGAGTCGGCGATGTCCTCATAGTTCGGGACCAGGTCGGTGTTCACCGGCTGCACGTATCCGCCCTCGTACAGGCGACCGCTGGCGTCGCCCGAGGCGGACACGCCGTCGTAGCCGCCCTGGCTGATCAGCTGCACCATCTCATCGGAGGTGTTGCCGAACTTGACGTTCACTTCGCAGCCGGTTTGCTTTTCGAAATCGGTGACCCAGTCGACCTTCGGGTCGAATGACCCGTCCTCGGCATAGCCGGGCCAAACGACCAAATTCAACTCGCCCTCGAGCTCGCCGATCTCGGTGGCGGCCGCAGTCGTGCCGTCGCCGTCGCTGTCATCGCCGCAGCCGACGACGAACATGAACGCCGCAACGCAGACAGCAATCAGCACAGCAAGCCGCGCCGGTTTTGACCATCGCTCCTTCACGTGATCCTCCTCCTCATTGGATGGGCACCGCGTGCTCCGGGCGCCAACCGATCTTTATTTGCTCTCCACGCCGCTCGCCCACCTCGGCCGATGTCGACTCGAGGTTCTGGCGTACGACCTGGAGCTCTCCACCCCGCTCAAGCTCTACGAAGTACCTGGTGATCATCCCCGCATAGGCGATCTCCCGCGCGCGCCCGGTCTCAACCTGCAGGCCGTCCTCCGGCACGCCGTTGTCGATGATGCGGATCTTCTCGGGCCGGATCGTGAAGCGCTTTCCGTCGCGCTCGAGCACGTTCGAGGTGCCGACGAAGTTGGCGACGAACGGGTTCGCGGGATGCTCGTAGGTCTCCATCGGCGTGCCGATCTGCTCGACCCTACCTTCGTTGAACACCGCGATGCGGTTCGACATCGTCAGCGCCTCCTCCTGATCGTGCGTGACGTACACGAACGTGATCCCGACTTCCTCCTGGATCTCCTTCAATTCCACCTGCATTTGCTCGCGCAGCTTCAGGTCGAGTGCCCCGAGCGGCTCGTCAAGCAGCAGCACATGGGGGCGGTTGACGATCGACCGCGCCAGCGCCACCCGCTGGCGCTGGCCGCCTGACAGCTCGCTGGGTTTGCGCTCCTCGTAACCGGACAACCGAACCATCTCCAGCGCCTCGGACGCACGCCGCGCCCGCTCGGGCTTCGCGACCTTGCGCACGCGCATCCCGTAGGCAACGTTGTCCGCCACGCTCATGTGCGGGAACAGGGCGTAGTCCTGGAACACGGTATTGACGTCACGCTCGTACGGAGCGAGGCCGTTGACCGTCACGCCGCGCAGCGAGACGGTGCCCGAGTCGGGCTCTTCGAAGCCGGCGATCATCCTCAGCGTCGTCGTCTTCCCCGACCCAGAGGGACCGAGCATTGTGAAGAACTCGCCAGCGGCTATCTCGAGGTCGATGCCGGCGACGGCGACGACCTCGCCGTACGACTTGCGCACGCCTTCGAGCCGGATGTCGGGTCCGCCGCTCTCCACGCAGGTGTCCCTATCTTCGCCCCAAGCGCGGTCGCTCCTACGCCTCGATGTTGATCATCACGTGCTTGACGTCGGTGTAGTCCTCGAGCGCGTACATCGAGAGGTCCTTGCCGTAGCCCGACTGCTTGTAGCCGCCGTGCGGCATCTCGGAGACGATCGGGATGTGGTCGTTGATCCACACCGCCCCGAAGCGGAGCGCGTTCGCCACCCGGTGGGCGCGACCGACGTCGCGCGTCCAGACCGATGACGCAAGCCCGTATCGGGTGCCGTTCGCCCACTCGATCGCCTTCGCCTCGTCGTCGAATGGCTGGACGGTGATCACCGGCCCGAAGATCTCGGACTGGATCATCTCGTCGTCCTGCTCCAGACCCGCGATCACCGTCGGCTCGAGGAAGAACCCCGGCAGGTCGGGCTCCGATCCGCCGGTGACGATCTCGGCGTGGTCGGGCTTTCGCTCCAGGAACCCCTCGACGCGCTCGCGCTGGCGCGAGGAATTCAGCGGCCCGAGTGTGGTGTCCGCAGCCAGGGTGTCGCCGACCACCTGGCCTTCGGCCTGCTCGGTGAGCCCGCTGACGACGTCGTCGTAGATGCCCTTGCTCGCCAGCACCCGGGTCGCGGCGGTGCAGTCCTGGCCGGCGTTGTAGTAACCGGTGCCCGCGATCGTCTCCATCGCCGTCGCCATGTCGACGTCGTCGAACACGACCACCGGCGCTTTGCCACCGAGCTCGAGGTGCACGCGCTTCAGCGTGTCCGCGGCAGCCTTGGCGATCCACTTGCCGGTTTCGGGCGAGCCCGTGAGCGACACCATCTCCACGTCGGGGTGTGTCACCAGGGTCGAGCCGGTCGGCTCGCCGTGGCCACCGATCACGTTCAGAACACCCTTGGGGAGGATTTCAGCCGCGAGCTCGGCCAGCTTCAGCGTCGTCAGCGGCGTCGTCTCGGCAGGCTTCAGAACCACCGTGTTCCCCGCTCCTATCGCCGGGCCGATCTTCCAGATCGCCATCATCAGCGGGTAATTCCAGGGGGTGATCTGTCCCACCACGCCGATCGCCTCGCGGCGGATGATCGACGTGTGTCCCTCCAGGTACTCGCCCGACGCCCGTCCTTCGAGGTTGCGGGCCGCACCGGCGAAGTAGCGCAGGTTGTCGACCATGAACGGGATCTCGTCGTCGAAGAATGCCTGCCGCGGCTTGCCGGCGTTCGTGCTCTCGAGGTCGGCCAGCTCGTCGGCGTTCTCCTCGATCGCATCGGCCAGGGCCAGCAGCCCCGCCGCCCGCTCGCCGGGCGTTGCGGTCGACCAGCCGTCGAACGCGGCTTTGGCGGCCGCAACCGCGCGGTCGACGTCCTCCTTGGTCGACAGCGGCGCCTGCGCGATCGTTTCCCCCGTAGCGGGGTTCAGGACATCCTCGGTCGCACCCTCCGCGGGATCAACCCACTCGCCGTTGATGAAGTTCTGGAACTTGGTTTGTGTCGCTGTTGCCATCGCCTCTCCTTGTCGATAGTCCGACGATCCTAAGTTGTCAGTCGTCGCTTGTCAGCGCCGGCACCCCGAGCGCCTCCTCAACCGGCACGAAGTCCTCGCCCACGGCCTCGGCCACCGCCGGGTGGGTGATCTTCCCCGCGGCGACGTTTACCCCCAATCGCAGCCCCGGATCGCGGGCGATCGCCGCCGAGACTCCGTTGTCCGCAAGCGCCAGCACGTAGGGGGTGGTCGCGTTCGTGAGCGCGTAAGTTGAGGTGATCGGGACCGCGCCCGGCATGTTCGCGACGCAGTAGTGGGTGACCCCGTCCACCTCGAAGGTCGGATCCCTGTGGGTCGTCGGCCGCGAGGTCTCGAAGCAGCCGCCCTGGTCGATCGCGACGTCGACGAGCACGGCACCGGGCTTCATCAGCGCGAGCTGATCCCGGCGCACGACCCATGGCGCCTTCGCGCCGTGGACGAGCACCGCGCCCACGACCAGGTCGGCCCGCGGCAGCATCTCCTCGATCGCCAGGGTCGAGGAGTACACGGTCGAGCCGCGCCCCCCGAGCGCGATGTCGAGCGATCGCAGGCGGTCGATCGAGATGTCGAAGACGAACACGTCGGCCTCCATCCCGATCGCGATGAACGCCGCGTTCATTCCGACCACTCCGCCGCCGATGATCAGCACGTTCGCCGCCGCGACCCCGGGAACGCCACCGAGCAGGATCCCGCGGCCGCCAAAGGGCTTCTCGAGCATGAACGCCCCCGCCTGAGTGGCGATCTTGCCCGCTATCTCGCTCATCGGGGCGAGCAGCGGAAGCTGGCCGCTGGCGTCCTCGACGGTCTCGTAGGCGATGCAGATCCCGCCGGAAGCCGCCAGCCCTCTGGCGAGCTCGGGATCGGGTGCCAGGTGCAGGTAGGTGAAGAGTGTCGTTTCGGAGCGAATCAGCTCGACCTCCGGCGGCTGCGGCTCCTTCACCTTCAGCACCAGCTCGGCCTCGCCCCAGACCGACTCGGCGTCGGGGACGATCGATGCTCCCTGGGCGACGAAGTCGTCGTCCGGTATCGAGCTGCCGGCGCCGGCGCCGCTCTGGATCAGCACCTCGTGGCCGCGCTCGGTCAGCTCCCGGACCCCCGCGGGGGTCAGCGCGACCCTGTACTCCTCGGCCTTGACCTCGGTTGGGACGCCCACCTTCACGCCGGCACCTCCTTACTACCCGCCGCCTCCTCTGCTCCGCGTCCGGGGGCGGCGGGGTCTGTTGAGACTTGCAATTGAAACTCGGATCCGCGCGACTCGAGCTCGGCGAACATCTGCTCCGGATCCAGAGCCGCCTCCGGGGGGCACACACCCCGCGCCTCGATCGCACCCCTCGCCAGCATCCTCACCGCCGCCGCCGCCGGAGCCGCTGTTGAGACGATGCCGCCTCCGAGCCCCCACTCCTCGTGCGGTGGCGTGACGCAGGTGGCGAGCGCCCTCTCGCTCCCGCCCCTTGCGTCGACGACGTGCACCGAGACGGTGTTCGGAGAGGGCGGCTGCGCCTCGGCCGCCGCGGCTGCGATCTCCTCCTCGGATGCGTCGACAAGCTCGCGCAGCCTGGCCAGGAGGGGTGGGGAGAGGGAGAGCTGGAAGCTGCCCTCGCTGCAGCCGAAGCTCACCGGGAATGTCCTCATCTCCGAGTGCAGCGTGTAGATCGTCTCCGCGTCTCCGATCGGCGGGCCGAAGTCGAACCTGCCCGAGACAGCGAGCGGGTCGATCTCGACCGGCTCCCCGTCGCGAAGGACCACCGGGTGCAGGGTCAGCTCGTCGACCAGAGTCTGAAGGGCGTACGGCACGCTGAATCCCGCCGGCGGATCGAGGTCGCGTCCAGCGGCAAGGACGTCGATCGATTCGACCTCCTCCAATGCAGAGGCGGCCTGCGCGGCCATCAGGTTCGTCTTACCCGGGGCGGATCCGATTCCCAGCAACGCGAGCAACCCGGCCCGCTCGAAATCCGGGCCGAGCTCGAGCTGGCGGCCGGTCATCCAGTACAGGCCGCCGAGATCGATGTAGTGGCATTCGGCGGCGAGGCAGGCGCGCATTGCGTCGAGGTTCACCCGGTAGCTGGCGGAGTTGACGAGCACATCGCAGCCGGAGATCGCGTCGGCGAGCGAGCCGGTCTCGCCGGGCTCGGCGCGTGCGTCGGCTCGAGCGGCGCTTGCCCTGCCGCCGCCGTGCTCGCTGGCGACCGCGTCGGCGCGCTCGAGGTCGAGGTCCAGGAGCAGCATCTCGGATACCTCGCCGGACTCCGCGAGGTCTCGCACGATCGCCGGCGCGATCGTGCCGCCGGCTCCGAGGAGGGCGACGCGAAGGGGACTCACCTGACCAGCTCCCGCGCCCGCAGAGCCAGCCACAGCTCGATCCTGTCGTGCGCGTTGCCGAGGTCGCGGCCGGTGAGCTCCTCGATCCGCCTGATCCGGTACCGCAGCGTGTGCCGGTGACAGTAGAGGCGGCGGGCGGCCCGCTCCCATTGACCGTTCTGCTCGATGAAAGCCTCGAGCGAGCGCAGCAGCTCGCCTCCGTACTCCCCGTCCATCTGCTCGATCGGCGCAAGGAGGCTGTCGGCGTACAGGCGCAGCGCCTCGTCGTCCTGAAGCGCAAGCAACAGGGTGAAGGCCCCGAGGTCCTGGTAGGAGGCCACCTCGGGCGAGTCGCCGTTGACGAGCGAGGTCGCCTCGAGCGCGCAGCGCGCCTCATGGAAGGCACGCCGCAGCGCACCCACCGATGCCGGCCGGCTGGCGGCGGCGCGAACGCCGGTCCCCGAGGCGGCGAGTGCCGCGCGGCACGCTGCGCGCATGCTCGACGGGATCCTCCTCGCCGGCATCGACGACCGCGCACAGGAGTGGCCGGCCGGCGGCCTGCGTACTCGCCACGAGCGCCGCCGCGCCGCGGTCGCGCAGCACCTGCTCGACCTCCTTCTCGGCGGCGCCGGGGTCGCTCACGTCGAGCAGGAGCACAGCCGCTTGCGCCCCGATCCCGAACGGGCGCAGGCGACCGGCGAGCTGCTCGGAGTCGAGCCTGCCGGAGAGGGCGTCGGCGAGCACGTCGCCCGCAAGCCGCCGCTCGGTCTCTCGCACCACCCGCTCGCGCATCCGCTCGAGCGCGAGCACGATCGAGCCCTGGCGGGCGATCAGCCGATCGAGGTCGCTCGGCTGGCCCGAACGCGGGACGACCGCCAGCCACGAGGGAGCGACCCCCTGGCTGGGAACGGGAAGCGGCAGCACCAGGGCGCGGTCCGCGAACGCGCCCTCGGCGGGCGTGAACGCCCCCAGGCGTCCGGCATCGGAACGCTCCGCCACCTCGGCGCCAAGCCCGGCGACCGAGTCCTCAGGGAGGGAGCCCTTCGAATGGCCGTGGGCCGCGATCACGGCCCCACGAGAATCCAGCAGCAGCGCCGATCCCGAGATCGCGGCGGCGATCGACGCGATGATCTCGTCCAGCCCGCGCCCCTCGATCACCAGCCGCTCGAGCCGCTCGTGGACGGCGATTCCGCGTTCGAGCACTCCGTACTGGAGGTTGACCAGCGCCTGCGACGCGCGCTCTGTGATCGCGATGAACGGCATCTCGTACGGGACCTCGAAGACTGGGAACTCCCGCTTCTCGCCCTCGTCCGCAAGCGCCTTCGGCATCCGCTTGTGCGCGAACCCCGTGCCCAGGCCGAGGCCCGCCAGGCCGTGATCGTCGAGCAGCCCGACGAAGGCGCGCTGCCGCGCCGCGGTGCCGAGCTGGCTGCCGGTTGTCAGCAGCAGCTCGCCGCCGCTGAGCCAGGTCGTCGGATCCTCCAGCTCGGAGATGTGGACCCAGCGGATCTCCCGCTCGAGCCCAGGGGCGCCCGCGGCCGGCTCCAGGCCGACATCCTTCAGCAGTCCCTCGACCGTGAGCATGGCTTACCGCTACAACCCGATTCGGTTTCCTGCCTCGGTGAGGACCGGGCGCAGGACCGCCTCGATCTCCTCGAATTGCTGGCGGTCGCAGATCAGTGGCGGCGCGAGCTGGATCACAGGGTCGCCGCGGTCGTCGGTGCGGCAGATCAGCCCCCGCCGGTAGAGCTCGCCCGAGAGGAAGCCGCGAAGCAGGTCCTCGGATTCCTCGTCGTTGAAGCTCTCCTTGGTCTCCTTGTCCTTGACCAGCTCGAGCGCCTGGAAGTAGCCGGCCCCGCGGACGTCGCCGACGATCGGGATGTCGCGCAGGCTCTCCAGCATCTGCCTGAACTCGGGCTCGCGCGTCTGGACCTGCTCGTTCAGGCCCTCTCGCTCGAAGACCTCGATGTTCGCCAGCGCCGCGGCGGCGGCGACGGGATGGCCGGCGAAGGTGAAGCCGTGGACGAACGAGGTCGTCCCGCTCGAGAAGGGCTCGAAGACCCGTTCGGAGGCGATCATCGCTCCCATCGGCGCATAGGCCGATGTCAGCCCCTTCGCCGTGGTGATGATGTCGGGCTGGTAGCCGTAGCGCTCGCAGCCGAAGAAGTAGCCGAGCCTGCCCCAGGAGCAGATCACCTCGTCGGAGATCAGCAGCACGTCGTTTTGGTCGCAGATCTCGCGCACGCGCTGGAAGTAACCGTCCTGGGGCGGGATGCAGCCGCCCGCGTTCTGGACCGGCTCCAGGATCACCGCCGCCACGGTCGTCGCGTCCTCGAACTCGATCCGCTTCGCAATCTCCTCGGCCGCCCACAGCGGGTCGCGATCCGCCGGCCAGTGATAGCTGTTGGTGTTCGGGACGTGCACCCCGCCCGGAGTCAGGCGGCTCGAACGGAGTCTTCAGGGCCGTCAGCCCGGTGGCGGCGAGGGCGCCCATTGACGTTCCGTGGTAGGCCACCTCGCGGGCGACGATCTTGTGCTTCTGCCCCTTGCCCTCGAGCCGGTGAAAGTTACGGGCCAGCTTGATCGCCGACTCCACCGCCTCCGAGCCGCCGGAGGTGAAGAACACCCGGTTCAGGTCACCTGGCGCGAGCTCGGCGATCTTCGTCGCGAGCTCGATTGCGCGCGGGTGCGCGTAGCTCCAGTTGGTGGTGAAGTCGAGCTCCTGCACCTGGGCGGCCATCGCGTCGCCGATCTCGGCGCGCCCATGCCCGGCGTTGACGCAGAACAGCCCGGACAGGCCGTCGAGCAGCCGGTCCCCGTGCTCGTCCCAGAGGTACGGGCCCTCGCCGCGAACGATGATCGGGATCTCGGCGGTGTCGTAGGCGCCCATGCGCGAGAAGTGCAGCCAAAGGTGCCGCTTGGCGAGGTCCTGAAGGGTCTCCGTCCGCTCGCCGGCGGCTGGACGGGCGCTGGTGGTGGCCATTAACTCCTCCTCCGGGTTGCCTGTCTCGAGGTCCGCGTCAGCAGGAAACCTGGTCCTGCGTTCGTGGGACGTCGTGGATAAGACGCTTTGAACAAAAGCTATCCCTGCTTGCGGGCCATCGGCAACGGGGATTTGGTTCAAGTCCGTTGCATCTGTTTATACACCTTGTACAAAGGCCTTGGTCGCTTTTGGGGCTTCCGCCCCTTGCAAACGCCGCCCGCCTGGACGAAGGTTGCGCTTGCCTGTGGCCACGGAGGAGCACCAAGAGGGCTTGAGCACCCAGGCGGGCGAGCGCCCGAGCGTCGAACTGGAGAACGTGACGAAGCAATTCGACGACGTGATCGCGGTCGACGATCTCAGCCTCGATCTTCGCCAGGGCGAGTTCTTCACCCTGCTCGGCCCGAGCGGATGCGGGAAGACGACGACGCTGCGGATGATCGCCGGCTTCGAGCAGCCGACCGAGGGCCGCGTGCTGATCGACGGCGCCGACGTCGTCGACCTCCCGGCACACAAGCGGCCCACGAACACGGTCTTCCAGAGCTATGCGCTGTTCCCCCACCTCAGCGTCGCCGAGAACGTCGGCTTCGGCCTGAAGCGAAAGAAGGTCCAGCGCGACGAGATCGATCGGCGGGTGCGCGAGGAGCTGGAGCGGGTCGGGCTCGCCAGGCAGGCCAACCGCCGGCCCAACCAGCTCTCCGGCGGCCAGCAGCAGCGCGTCGCACTCGCCCGCGCGCTGGTCAACCTGCCCAAGGTGCTGCTGCTGGACGAGCCCCTCGGGGCGCTGGACCTGAAGCTGCGCAAGGGGCTCCAGGTGCAGCTGAAGCAGATCCAGCGCGAGGTCGGGATCACGTTCGTCTACGTCACCCACGACCAGGAGGAAGCGCTGACGATGTCGGACCGGATCGCCGTCATGAACCGCGGCCGGGTCGAACAGCTCGACGCGCCCGAGGACGTCTACGAGCGGCCGATCACGACCTTCGTCGCCGGCTTCATCGGCGTCTCCAACCTGATGCCCGCCGAGGTGGTGTCCGCCAACGGCGCCGGCCGGGTGCGCCTCGAGAGCGGCCCGGAGCTGGCGGCCCAGGTCGACGGGCTCGCCGCCGGCGAACACTGCCAAGCGGTCGTGCGCCCGGAGAAGCTCCAGATCGTCGCCGAGGGGGAGAGCGCCCCCGACGGGATGCCGAGCATCGAGGGGCAGGTCGAGAGCTCGCTCTACCTCGGCACCGCGACCCAGATCGTCGTCCGAGTCGCCGGCGAGGTCCCGATGACCGTTCTGGTGCCGAACGCCGACGACGCCGCTCGCCAGGACCTGCCGGGCGGCGGCGCCAGGGTTCGCCTTTCGTGGGCGCCCGAGCACATGCATCTTGTCCGTGAGTCACCCCAAACCGGCGTCGAAGCCGAGCAACCTCAGGAGGCGAAACCAGCATGAGGACCAACCTGATCAAGCTGACGGCGGCGCTCGCCACCCTCGGCGCGACGCTGGGTATCGCCGCCTGCGGCGGTGACAGCGTCGGCGGCGGCCGCGAGGGCGAGGTCGAAACCGCCACGACCGGCGACGTGACCGGGGACCTCGTGATTTCGACCTGGGTCGGCTACATCGACAGGAAGGAGCCAACCACGATCGAGGAGTTCGAGGCCGAGTACCCGGGGACCACCGTGGACTACAACGAGGACGTCAACGACAACCAGGACTTCTTCGGCAAGGTCCAGCCCCTGCTGGACGACGGCGAGTCGGGCGGGCGCGACATCATGGTCGTCACCGACTGGATGGCGAAGCAGATGTACGACCTCGGCTACCTCCAGGAGATCAACCTCGAGGACATGCCGAACGTGGAGGCGAACCTGCGCGAAGACCTCCGCAGCCCGCCGTTCGACCCCGATCGCACCTTCTCGGTGCCGTGGCAGAGCGGGATGGCCGGCCTGATCGTCAACAAGAGGCTGGCTCCGGAGATCGATTCCGTCAACGACCTCTGGGACCCGAAGTACGAGGGCCAGGTGACGGTTCTGACCGAGATGCGCGACACGCTGCCGGTGATGATGCTCGCCGACGGAATCGACCCGCTCGAGGCATCGACAGAGGATTGGCTGGAGCAGATCGAGGAGCTTCAGGGGTACTCCGACTCGGGGCAGCTCCGCCGCTTCACCGGCAACGACTACATCCAGGACCTGACGAACGAGAACGTGGTCGCTGCGATCGCCTGGTCGGGCGACATCTCGCTGATCGACAACCCGGACGTCGAGTTCGTAATGCCGGCCGAGGGATGCACGCTGTGGTCGGACAACATGGTGATCCCTGTCGGGGCCCCGAACACGCCGGCGGCGCTGGCGTGGATGGACTTCGCCTACGACCCCGAGATCCAGGTGGACATCTCGGAATATGTCCAATACATCAGCCCCGTTGACGGAGTTCAGCCGCTGCTCGAGGAGCGTGACCCAGCCCTCGGAGAGAACGAGCTGATCTTCCCCGACGAGCAGTTCACCGAGAACTGCGTCCCCCAGCCCGATCCGCCCGAGGACGGCGAGCAGGAGGTCACGGAATCGTTCCAGGACGTGGTCACCGACTGAGGTCTGGTGATCGGACGAGAGAGAAGCGGCGGCGGACAGGAGTCTTGAGGCAGGAAGCCGCATGACCGGAACCCGCCGCCGTCTCGTCCCTTACGGCCTGCTGGCGCCGGGCGCGATCTGGCTGGCGATCTTCTTCGTCGTTCCCATGTACTTCATGGGGGAGCTGGCGCTTCGCTCCGGCAGCTTCGAGGAGGGCTTCGTCTTCGACTGGGCGTTCGAGAACTTCGGAAACTCGCTGTCGGAGAACAGCGAGCAGCTGATTCGCTCGTTCCTGTACTCGGGCGCGGCGACGGTGATCGCGTTGCTGATCGCCTACCCGCTCGCCTACGCGATCGCGCTGCGCGGTGGCCGCTGGAGGCTGCTGCTGCTGTTCGCGGTGGTGGCGCCGTTCTTCACCACGTACCTGATCCGGACGATCGCCTGGAAGACGATCCTCGCCGACCAGAGCCCGGTCGTCGACGTCCTGCAGTTCCTCCAGGTCGTCCCCGAGGACGGGCGCGTGCTGGCCACCGGCGGGGCGGTGATCGCGGGGCTCACCTACAACTTCCTCCCGTTCATGATCCTGCCGATCTACGCCAGCCTGGAGCGGATCGACACCAGCCTGATCGAAGCCGGCAAGGACCTGTACGCGTCGGCCACCCAGACCTTTCTGCGGGTGACGCTGCCGATCACGGCGCCCGGGATCGTCGCCGGCGTGCTGCTGACGTTCATCCCGGCGATCGGCGACTACGTCAACGCCGAGATCCTCGGCGGCACCGGCACCTCGATGATCGGCAACAGGATCCAGTCGCTCTATCTCGAGCAGCGCAACTACCCGGAGGCGGCGGCGCTGTCGTTCATCATGATGTTCGCGATCCTGATCGTCGTTCTGATCTATCTGCGCACCGCGGGCACCGGTGCGTTCATGGGCGACGAGGAGGAGAACCGGTGAGGTGGCTGCGCCAAAACGCGCTGATGATCTACGCCGGGCTGGCGGTGCTGTACATGATCGTCCCGATCCTGGTGATCGCCCTGTTCTCGTTCGACACGACCGACCAGGGAGAGCTGGACTTCGCCTGGAACGGGTTCACGCTCGAGTACTGGAAGGACGCGTTCGCCAACACGGACGTCAACGACGCGATGATCACCAGCCTCCAGCTGGCGGCGGTGTCCACCATCGTCTCGACTGTGATCGGAACGCTGATGGCGCTGGCACTGGTCCGCTACCAGTTCTTCGGCCGCCGTTCGAGCAACCTGCTGATCATCCTCCCGATGGCGACGCCCGAGATCGTGATCGGCGCCGCGCTGCTGTCGATGTTCATCACCTACAACGTCAACCCCGGCTTCGGGACCCTTTTCATCGCCCACGTGATGTTCTCGATCAGCTTCGTGGTCGTCGTCGTGCGCTCGCGGCTGATCGGCTTCGACCGCAGCATCGAGGAGGCCGCGTCCGATCTCGGCTCCTCTCCGCTGACCACCTTCCGCACCGTCACCCTGCCGCTGATCGCCCCGGGGATCGTCTCGGCGGCGCTGCTCGCATTCGCGCTGTCGCTCGACGACTTCGTGATCTCGAACTTCAACTCCGGCACCACCGAGACCTTCCCGCTGTACATCTTCGGCGCCAGCCTGCGCGGGATCCCGGTGCAGGTGAACGTGCTCGCGACGATGCTGTTCATCGTCACCGTGTTCGCCATCGGCCTGGTGATCTGGCAGCAGCGCCGCGCGGAGAAGATGGCGGCGATCAGACCCGAACAGGAGGAAACGCCGAACGTTCCGCCTGCGTCAGCCGTCGGGACGGCCGGGTAGGGGGCACGGAAGCACGCGGCGGGTATATCCCGGATGAGATGAAGCCAGTGCACGTCGGCTGTTCCGGCTGGAGCTACGCGGATTGGCGGGGCCGTTTGTATCCGCAAGGGCTGCCGCAGTCGCGGTGGCTGGAGCACTACGCCACCCACTTCGACACCGTCGAGGTCAACAACACCTTCTACCGGCTGCCGACCGAGAAGGCTGTGGCGGGGTGGGTCGAGCGGGCTCCGGCGGGCTTCGAGTTCGCGATCAAGGCGAGCCGCTACCTCTCGCACGTGAAGCGCCTGCGCGAGGTGGAGAAGTACACGGCCCGCTTCTACGAGCGGCTCGAGCCGATCCTGCACACGCCCAAGATGGGCCCGGTCCTGTGGCAGTTCCCAGACAACTTCCGCCGCGAGGACGACAGGCTGGAGCGGGCGCTGCCGCAGCTACCGGCCGGGCGCCACGCCTTCGAGTTCCGCCACGAGAGCTGGTTCGACCCCGACGTCTATGCGCTCCTTCGCGAGCACGGCGTGGCCTTGGTGATCGGAGACGACCCGCAGAAGCCGTTCCAGACCCACGAGATCACCACCGACTGGACCTACATCCGCTTCCACCGAGGCAGTCGCGGCCGCGGGGGCAACTACTCCCAAGCCGAGCTCGAGACCTGGCGCCGCCGAATCGCCGCCTGGCGCTCGAAGACGGAGGTGTTTGCGTACTTCAATAACGATTGGGAGGGGTACGCGCTGCAGAACGCGCAGTGGTTGAAGGCTCACTTGTCTTAGAGGGACGAACGGCAGCATCGAGGGAGGGATTCGCTATGGGATGGATGCTTCGATCTCGCACCGAGTTGCGCGGTCGTTGTCGATGCCGCCGTTGCAGCGATCCGTGTCGTCACCGCCATCGAGGAAGTCCTGCCCGCCGCCGCCCTGCAGCCTGTCGCGGCCGTCGCCGCCCACGATCTGATCGCGACCATCGCCGCCGCGGACGAAGTCGCCACCCGAGCCGCCATGGACCGCGCCTCCTTCCTCGCCGGCCTGGACGAAGTCGTTGCCGACACCTGCGTCCACGTCGTGAGCGCCAACGTGGATGCAGACGAGGTCGTTGCCCCCGCGGGCATCGACCCTGGCCTCGCCTCCGATCACGACGATCACGTCGGTGCCGTTGGTGCCCCTGGCTCGCTTGTCCTCGGTCACGACCATCGTCGGCGCAAAGCCGCGGCAGGGTGGGGCGATGCCGAAGAAGTGCGACGCGGGCGACGGATCGGCGACTCCGTCTGCAACCGCCCTGACCACCAGGACGTGCACGCCCGGACGCATGTTGTTCAGCGTCAGCGGCGAGGAGCAGGGGAGAAAACCGGGCGTGGAGTCGACGTGGCACTCGAAGCTCGCGCCGTGGGTCGGGGAGGAGAACGTGAACGTGGCGCTCCTGGCCGACGTGATCGTCGTGCCGGAGGTGATCACGGTTTCGGGAGCTTCGCCGCTGCCTTGGGCAAGGGCAAAGGCGGGCAGCGCGAGGGCGCATGCGACCGTGGCAACTAGGACGCGCATGTGGCGTATCTAACCGACCAGCACCGAAAAGGACTGTTCGGCCGCGAACTGTCGGGGATCGCGCCCGCATAGCGAGGTCGATTCCGGACAGTTCGCCGATCTGTCAGGTAGCCGCCCCCAAGAGCATGAAGACCGGGTAGTGCTCTTCGTGGACCTCTATCGAGATGTCGGTCGCCTCCGGGACCTCTGAGCGCAGGCGCGCGGCAAGCTCGCCCGCTGCCTGTTCGGTTGGGGTCCCGGCCATCACGTGCCGCCAACGGCGGTGAACGGGCAGCCCCTCGTCGCTCAGGCGCTGCTCGACCGCGACCGCGTCCTCGAGCCTTCCGAGGTCGACCCTCACCTCCCAGGGAAACTCGCCGTGCTCGGCGGCTTCGGCGAGGCCGGCAGCCTCCTTGCGCTCGTACTCGGCGCGCGCTTCCTCCTCCGTCTCGGGGAGCGGCTCGGCCGCATCCTTCCACGCTCCCTCGACGGGGTGATAGCGGGTGATCAGGGTCGTGCCGGTGAGGTTGTGCTCGCCCAGCAGCTGCTTCAGCATCGCCTCGGCTTCGCTCGCGGCCGCCTCGCTCGACGTGTACACGAACACTCTCGGCCCGTCTCGGGTGACGATCGCGCGGCCGCCGAGCCGCTCCTTGGCCTCCTCGTCGATCGGCAGCGAGCGCAGTCGCTCGCCGAGCGTGTAGCCGTGCTCCTCGTCGTCGAGGTCGATCTCGACCCGCCATTCGTCACTCATCGGACAAGCCTATTCGAGCGACTGCCCCAGAGCTCAGATGCGAGGCTGTTCGAGCGTAGCGCCCTCGGAGGCACGGGCCAGGTGGCGCTCGATCATCTCCACCTGCACATCGCGCGGCGCTCCGTCGGGTGTGCGCCTGGTCCAGTTCCCGTCCTCGCCGAGGACCCAGGCGTGCGTGTTGTCGTCCATGCAGCGGTCGAGGACGTCGAGGAGGTCGGCGCGAAGGCGCTCGTCCTCCACGGGCGCCACCAGCTCGACGCGGTTGTAGAGGTTGCGAGGCATCAGGTCCGCGGAGCCGATGTAGACGCGCGGCTCCTCCCCGGGACGCTCGAACGAGTAGATCCGGGAGTGCTCCAGGAAGCGGCCGACGATCGAGATCACCTCGACGTTCTCCGAGACGCCTGGGACACCCGGTCGCAGGGCGCAGATTCCGCGCACGTTGAGGTCGACGTGGACACCCGCCTGCGAGGCCCGGTACAGCGCCCGGATCGACGGCGGGTCCAGGAGCGAGTTCATCTTCATCCGGATCCGCGCCGGGTGCTCGGGAGAGTGGGCGGTGATCGTCCGCTCCACCTCCTCGAGGATTCCCTCGTGGAGGTTGAAGGGAGCGACCAGGAGCTTGCGATAGCCCTGCGGACGGGCGTAGCCGGTGAGGTAGTTGAACATCTCCGCCACGTCGGCGCCGATGTCGGGGTCGGTCGTGAACAGGCCGAAGTCGGTGTACAGGCGCGCCGTCTTCGGGTTGTAGTTGCCGGTTCCGATGTGGATGTAGTGGCGGACGCCGTCGCCCTCGCGGCGGGCGACGAGGATGCACTTCACGTGCGTCTTCAGCGCCGGGATCCCGTACACGACATGCACGCCGGCCTGCTCCAGGCGCTTTGCCCACTGGATGTTGGCGCGCTCGTCGAATCGTGCCTTCAGCTCCACCATGCAGACCGCCTGCTTCCCGTGCTCGGAAGCCTCTATCAGCGCCGGCACCAGGGGTGAGTCCGGGCTGGTCCGGTACACCGTCTGCTTGATCGCGAGCACGTCCGGGTCGGCGACGGCCTGCTTCACGAACGGCTCCACCGAGGTGGCGAACGAGTCGTACGGGTGATGGACGAGGATGTCACCGTCGCGCATCGCTGCCAGGACGTCCGGCTCCTTGTCCTCCTCGTCCTGGAGGCGGGGAGGGGTGACTCCGGAAAACGGCGGGAAGCGAAGCTCGGGGTAGCCCGGCAGGCCGGCGACGACGAACAGGTCGGACACGTCGAGCAGGCCCTCGACCTCGTAGACCTGGCGCTCATCGATCTCCAGCGCGCGCACGAGCTGCTCGCGAAGTCGCGGGTTCATTCCGCTCTGCACCTCAAGCCGCACGACCTCCCCGAAGCGTCGGCGGCGGAGCTCGTCCTCTACCGCCTGAAGCAGGTCGTCGGCCTCGTCGGAGACGTCGTAATCGGTGTCGCGGGTGACTCGGAAGAGAGCATGCTCGACGACCTCCATCCCGGGGAACAGGGCGTCGAGGTTGGCGGCGATCAGGTCCTCGAGCGGAACCAGGGTCGTGCCGTCGCCGATCGACAGGAAGCGGCGCAGCAGCTCCTTCGGGACCTTCACCCGAGCGGTCACCTCGGTGTCCGCCTCGGGGTCTCGCAGCACCGCTGCGAGGCTGAGCGAGAGGTTCGAGATGTAGGGGAAGGGCCGCCCGAGGCCGATCACGAGGGGGGTCAAGGCGGGGAATACGCGGCTCTCGAACAGATGAGCGAGCTCCTCGCGCTCCTCGCCGGTCGCCGATTCGACCGAGAGGATGCGGATCCCGTGCTCGGCCAGCGCCGGCCGCAGCTCGCGCTCGACGCAAGCGGTGAGCCGCTCGCGCAGGCCGACCACGCGCTCCCGGACCGCGTCGATCTGCTCCGAGGCCGAGATCCCGTCGGCGCCGCGAGCGTCGATGCCGGCGTCGATCTGCTCGTGCAGGTTCGCGACCCGGACCATGAAGAACTCGTCGAGGTTGTCCTCGTAGATCGCGGCGAACTTGACCCGCTCCAGCAGCGGCACCGTGGGGTCCTCCGCCAGCTGCAGGACGCGGTCGTTGAAGTCGAGCCAGGAGAGCTCGCGGTTGAAGTACAGCGCGGGGTCTTCGAGGTCGGCCCGCGCCGTCCCGTCCAGCTCGACAAGCCGCTCAGGATCGACGATGTCGGATCCGTGCACCTCGGGCCGCTGCTCGTGAGTGATCTCGGGACCGGCGCCGACCGTGGCTGCTTCGGGCTCGCCTGGCTTCACGCTAGTGATTATGCGGCACGCGCACCGCCGCCGACGGGAGCGGGCTCGCGCGCAGCGCGCTGCCCGTCCTCCGCGGGTGCCGTCGCCCGGCTGAGAAGCGCCAGGTCTGCGGCCGACGGCGCGGCCAGCTCGGCGATCTTGGGCGCCAGCGTGTCCCGGTACCCGGTCGCGAGTTGCTCGAAGGCCGCTTCCCAGCTCCGCGCTCGCGCCGCGAGCAAACCGTGCCTGGCGAGCCTTTGGCGGAGCACAGTCGAGGAAGCCAGCTCGGCGACGGCCTCCGCGACGGCGGCCGGCTCGGGCGGGCAGAGGAAGCCCGTCTGGCCGTTTCTGATCAGCGATGCCGGCCCTCCGGCACGGACGGCGACCACCGGCACACCGCTCGCCTGCGCTTCGAGGATCACCTGACCGAACGTATCGGTCTGGCTGCAGAAGAGGAAGATGTCGGCGCTCGCGTACGCTCGCGGCAGATCCGTGCCGTCGAGCCAGCCCAGGAAGGTGGCGTTTTCGCCGAGGCGCTGGCGCAGCATCTCCTCCTCGGGGCCTCCGCCGGCGAGCAGCAGGCGCAGCCGGGGGTCACGCGCGTGCGCGGCGAGGAAGGAGTCGGCGAGCAGATCGGCGCCCTTCTCGCGGGTCAGACGACCCGCGTACAGAACCTTGATCTCGCCGGGGAAGGCATCGGGGTCGCGCCGCGCCGGGTCGAAGCGGGTGGTATCGACGCCGCGGCCCCAGCGGCCGATGCGCTGCGACTCGATTCCGAGCGATTCGAGCGAGCGGTCGGCCGCCGGGCTGGGTGAGAGCACGACCTCGCACTGGCGATAGAAGAGCGAGAGCGCCAGCGACATGCCGCGCTCCAGCGCGGGGTCCTCGGAACGCAGGCGCGCGTACGCGGCCAGTTCGGTGTGGTAGCTGCCGGTGCAAGGAATCCCAGCGATTCGCGCGACCAGCGCCGCGGCGATCCCCGCCGGACCGGGAGAGGCAAGGTGCATCAGGTCGTAGCGGCCCTCGGCCAGCGTCTCGACGAGTGCCGGGAGGCTGGGGACCCCGACCCGCAGCCCGGCATAGAAGGGCACGTCCACCTCGGCGACGGCGGGCAGGCGGCGGTCGACGTTGTGATCGGTGCCGATCACGTCGACCTCGAAGCCGGGCACGCCGAGCTCGCGGATCCGCTCGAGCGTGTGGCTGACGCCGTGCATCGAGCCGATCGCGTCGACGACGAGCGCGACGCGACGCGGCTCGCCGTCGCGAGGCGAGAGCTTGGCCTTCTCGCGCCCGAGGAAAGTCGCTGCGGCGACGTAGGGGATCACCGGCAGACAGGCGTCGAAGAAGTCGCGGATGGCCTGTCCATAGCCCCTCCGCGCGGCGACCGCCTCGGTCGTCGCCTCCACCGCCTCGCGCAGCATCCGCTCATGCACGCCGCGGGCCTTGCGGGCGAGGTCGGAGTGCGTGAAGCCGTCGCTCTGCATGAGCTCGAGCAGCTCGGCGGTGCCTCCCTCGACACCAACCCGGTCGAGCCAGGCGTGCAGGAAAGCCTTGGCCTCCGCGGGTCCGAGGTCGCGCTTGTCGTCGCCCTGGCGCGCGTCGCCCTCGCTGAGAACCCGCTCTGCCATCCGCAGCACCGCGTCAGGATTCACGTCGGCGGCGCCGTCACCCTTCTCACCAAACGTGCGCGCAGCCAGCGCGATCGCCGAGTGCGCCCACTTCGCTGCGCTGCCCTGGTCGCCACCGGCATCCGCGTAGCCGTTGCGGATGTGGGCAAGAAGCTCTTCCGGCGAGGACGCGGCGGGCGTCGCGGTGAACGTCCGCCCGATGTCCACACCGGCATGGTCGTCCGAGCCGCCTACCCCAGTACCTCCGTGGGTCTCGATGTAGACGGCTGCGGGCATGTTCAGCTCACGAGCACGCGATCCGTTCCGGATCTCCCAGATCGGAAAGAGCTGCGCGAGCCGGCGGCGATGGCGCGGAGTCAGCGGCGCCTCCACCGCGTAGAAAGGATGTGCGAGCGCGCACGTGATCTCGTTCGCGTGGAGGTACCCGGCGCACTCCTCGACGTCCCCGGCGTGAGTCTGAAGCCACTCGTGGTCGTCAGGGGTTATTCCGTAGCAGAGCACGTGCACGGCCTGAGGCTCACCGCGGAACCAGGCGGTGAGCTCCTCGGAGATGAACACGTCCGGCTCGCCCGCGATCTCGAGAGCACCCGAGATCGTGTCGTGATCGGTGATCGTCACGAAGTCCATGCCGCGGCGCTTTGCGAGCTCGTAGACCTCTGCCGGCGGAGTGGCGCACTCGGGGAGTCCGACGCCGCGCTGGATGCCGAGCTTGGAGACCTCGGATGCCGTTGAATGACAGTGGAGGTCGGCGCGAGCGGCCTGTGAGGGAATCATCGTTGCTCCCGTCCTTTCATTGGATTTGCAGCACAAATATTCGCTCGGACCGGGCAAGATCCCGTTAACTCCCCGCTACCGGGCGGTGAAGGGTCTGTGAACCGCCAGGCGTCGGCAGGCCTGAATCGGCGGCTGCGACGCTTTAACAGGTCTGCAACGGGGGTTTGACGTGGAAGGTGGAAGCCTCACCTGATGGAGATCACGCTGTGGACACAGGGAGGGACCGGTGGCGACCGCTTCATCCAGTTCACGGAGGGCGTGATCCCCGAGGAGGAGCTCGGTCCGAGGGAGCCGCAGCGCCAGGTGACGCTTGCGCCTTCGGACAACGCCACCGTGGAGCTGAACGACCCGGGCGAGTGGTTCCGGTTCGGAGCATCGTGGGCTGCGACAGCGGGCGAGCGGCTGACCGGGCTCGGCTCGCGGCACTGCACCGACTTCGACCAGAGCGGGCGCCGGATCCAACTCGGCGCCGACCGCCGCTACACCGGACCCGACTGTCCTCCGGACATGCTCGAAGTCGGCGGCATCCCCCAGGGCGACTACGCGCCGGCTCCGTGGCTGATCTCCAGCGCCGGCTGGGCCGTGTGGATCGAAACCGACGGTCCCGGGTGCGAGGTCGACCTGGGCGAAGACGAGATCGCCGTTTCGGTCCGGGCCGCGTCAGGCCCGCTGAAGCTGCATTTCTTCACGGACGCGACGCCGCTGGCGAGGCTGCGCTCCTACCTTCGCCGCACGGGCTTCCCGGCACTGCTTCCGGAGTGGGCATACGGGCACTGGAAGAGCCGGGACGTCTACTGGCACGAGGACGACGTGGTCGACGACTTCGAGGGCTATCTGCGCCACCGGATTCCGCTCGACGCAATCGTGATCGACTCTCCCTGGGAGACGCAGTACAACACCTGGCGCTTCAACCCTCGCCAGTTTCCCGACCCGGAGGGATTGATCGAGCGGATGCTCGGCGAGGGTGTGCGGACCGTGGTCTGGGTGACGCCGTGGGTCAACCTCGAATCGGCGGACGGCCAGTATCCGAAGGACAGCGAGACCGAGCGGGAGCACCGCCAGCCGGCGCCGAACTACGAGGAGGGCAGCGAGGGAGGGCACTTCGTGCGCGATGCCGAAGGCTCGAGCTTCGTCGCCCGCTGGTGGATGGGAACCGGGTCGCCGGTCGACTTCACCTCAGCCGGGGCACGGCAGTGGTGGAAGGAGCAGGCGCGGAGCGTGCTGGAGATGGGGGTCGCCGGGATCAAGGCGGACGACGGCGAGGGCTACTACTTCCCGCCCGGCGTTCGATTCGCGGACGGCCGCGACGCCGCCGAGGCGGCGTGGGATTACGGGCGCCTGTACCGCGAGACGATGCAGGAGGTGCTGGACGAGGTGCACCCGGGCGAGGGAGTGGTGTTCGGCCGCAGCGGCTGGAGCGGACAGCAGGCGACGGGGATGCTGTGGGGCGGCGACCAAGCGTCGGACTACTGGTCGCTTCGGACCCTCGTTTCGGCGACGCTGACCAGCGCCGTGAGCGGGTTCTCGAACTGGTCGCACGACGTCGGCGGCTACCTCGGCAAGCTCCTGGTGGAGCGGTGCCCGGCGGAGCTGCTGGTGCGCTGGGCGCAGTTCGGCTGCTTCACGCCGCTGATGCAGGCGCACGGGCGCTTCGAGCAGGAGGCGTGGCGATACGACCCGCGCACGCTGGAGATCTACCGGGATTACGTGCTCATGCACGAGCGGCTGGTGCCGTACGTGCGAGCGGCGGCAGCGGCAGCCGCGAGGGCCGGGGTCCCGATCGTTCGCCCGCTGTGCCTCACAGACCCCGGCGACCCCGCCGGATGGACGATCTCGGATGCGTACGGGTACGGGCCGGCGTTGTGGGTGGCCCCGGTGCTCGAGGAGGGCGCAGCCGGGCGGGAGGTGTACCTACCGCGGGGGCGGTGGATCGACTTCTGGACGCACGAGCGGGTGGAGGGTGGGCGAACGGTGACTGCGGAGGCTCCGCTGGAGCGGATACCCGTGTGGGTTAGGGACGGGTCGCTGATCGTGACCTACCCGGCCGAGGTGGTGGCCACAGGGTTGGGGCTGGGTAGGGAGGGTGGTGGTCGGGGGGGCTCCGGCCGGTGGAGGCGACGTTGTGGGGGACGCCTCGTCTGGGACGAACGGGAGTGCGACTCGCCGACGGTACGGCGATCCGCTGGCACCGAGGAAATGGTCCTGCTCCGCGCTCCGCGAAGTGCGATTCGACCAGATCCAGCCGACCAATGCAATCTACGTCCGAGGGGTGGACGCAGATTGCAAGTTCAGCCCGTGCCTCCCGCAACCACTGCGCTGCCCGCTCCGCCTGCTCGCGCGCCTTGCGTTCGGCCTCGAGGGCGGCCTCGGCCTTGCGGCGGGCGGCTTCGGCGCGTTCGGCGGCTGCCACTCGCTCCCGCTCGAGCTCGAGCTGGCGCTCGGCGGCGGCGTCGAGCTTTTCCCACGTGCCCGCCCGCTGCTGCTTCGCCCAGGTCTCGCTGAAGCGATCGAAGAGCAGCTCGCGGCGGGCCTGGAGATACACCGACAACACCTCGAGCCCACGGTAAGCGGTGCGGTTCGGCGCCCTTCGAAGCAGGCTGACGTCGACATCGGGCGATGACCCGGCGCGGCGGCGAACCGCGGCGGCATCCGCTGCCCGCAGCGACGCAAGACGCTGCTCCACGCGCGGCAGCATCACGTCGCAGTCGTGCAGCTCGCCCAGAACCCCCTGCAGCTCGCGAGCGCTCTTGCGACCCCGCTCGGCGACGGTGCCGAGGCAGAAGCCCGTCGCTTCGAGGATGTAGCGCAACCGCTTCGCGGCGATCCGCATGTCGTGCTGCTCCTCGGCGGCGTCCTGGTGCAGCGCCGCGGGGGTGAAAGAGCGGAGCTCGTCGACGCGAACGCGGACCATCCTCGCCACGTTCTGGTTCAGCGGCGCGTCGGGCTCGAGCTTCTTCACCCGGCGCGCCTTCACGCCGCCCCTCCCTGCTGATGCTCGGGCCCGCGGGCGTCGGGCCACATCGGATCCGCGTGCGCTTCGGCGTCGGGCGGTACCTCGACGCCCTGACCGGTGGGCTGATCGTCGGTGCCGTCTTCGGTCGCGACTGCCTCCGGCTCATCCTCCGGAATCTCCACGCTCGCGATCAGCTCAGCCAGCCGTTCGTGCAGGGCGGCGAGCCGCTGCGGCATCACCCAAGGCGCCAGCGCCTCGTTCGCCGCGCGCTGCTCAGCCCGCAGCTCGGCGATCAGGCTCGCCACACCGGGCCGATCCGGTGCCGGCATCTCGGCCGCAAACGTCTCCAGCGACTCGATCGCGACATCGCGGTCGCGTCGCTCGCCGAGCGTGTCGGCGAGCGCCTTCACCTCGTTCAGCACCGCTTTCCACGGCTTCGCCGGGAAGCAGGGCTCGAAGATCTCGAGGGCCGCGCGCAGCCTGCGGGTCGCCACGCGCATGTCGTGGACGAGCTCGATGTCGCTGGTGTCGAGTACGCCCTCCGCGTTGTCGACCACCTCGCGTGCGCGTATCGAAACGATTGAGACGGCCGCGGCGGCGTAGCTGCCCTCCGGCTCGAGCCCGTCTATCTCGCGCGCCTTCGCCATCGACCGTACGAGTGTAGAGCGGCTCTCGAGCCGCATCGAGGCGTGCCGAACTTAGGCAGCCAGGCTTGCGGGCTTGCCGTTCGTGCTGCCGTTTGAGAGCAGCTCGAGGATGATGCCCTCGCGGAGGCCGCCCTTGCCGATCTGAAGCGGTTGGCCGAGCAGCTCTGACAGCTTTTCGAGCAACAGCACCCCGGCCGGCAGCAGGCGAACCCGTAGTGGGTCGAGCTCGAAGCGCTTTGCGACCTCGTCAACCGGGTCGCCGGAGAGCACCCTGACCGCTCTCTCGAGGGTTTCGTACTCGAGCACGTTGCCAACGAGCTTTGCCAGCGAGGTTGCCGATCCGCCGACGGCGACGGCTTGCTCGGGTCGCGCCACGACTACGCCTTCGAAGGTATCGTCGATCTTGTTGCGCAGGGAGCGGATCTCGGACGCCGACGGGGGGTCGCCGCGCAGGAAGTCGTCGGTGAGCGATCCCGAGCCGATCTTGAACGAAAGCACCTCGCGGGCGCCATCCGGAATCGTCCCAAGGACGATCTCGGTCGAGCCGCCGCCGACATCGACCACGCCGATCTCGCCGCCGGCGGGGTTCGCCAGCGCCCTCGTAGCGCCGATGAAGGCGAGCCTCCCTTCCTCCTCTTCGCTGAGGACCTCAACCCGCCCCCCCGCGGCGCGCTCGATCTCGGCGACGATCTCGGTCCTGTTCTTGGCTTCGCGGATGGCCGCCGTGGCGACGATCTTCACAGCCTCGGCCCCGACCTCCTCCGCAAGCCGAACCTGCGTCGCGACCACATCGGCGACCTCCGTCACCTTGTCAGCGTCGATCCGTCCGTCGTGCTGGGAGGCATTGCCGATCCGCGTGTACGCGCGCTGCTCCATCACCTTGCGGAGGCGACCGCTCTGCGGTTCCGCGACCAGCACCCGAGTGGTGTTGGAGCCGATGTCTATTGCTGCACAGAGCATCTTTGAGGGAGCCGCGTCGTTTGCCTAGGGCGGAGCCCATGTTGTCAGACAGAACGGATATCGAGACCCCGGTAACAGCCCCTTCACAACTCGTTCACGGGGGAATAACCGCAGCTTGCGGGCACATTCCTAAGCTCGCGTCGATGAGTGCGGAAGCGCTCGGCGGGACACGCAGCAGGACCCAGGCTCCCTCCGGGAGCGTCGGTTCCGCCGTTGGGGGACCGACAACGGCCCGCAGCGGCCGCGCCGTGCCGGTGGGAGACGGGGCGCTCGGGGCGCGCCTCGGGCTGAACGTCCCCGAGGGATGGTGGCCGTCCGCGCCGATGCTGAAGGCGTTCGAGGCCGCCGAGTTCGCGTGGGCGCAGCTTCATGCTCCACCCCCCTCCGTGCTCGAAGTTCCGCGCCTGTGCACGTCGCACGCGGAGGCGGTGCGGGCGGCGCTGGAGACGACCGGGCTGCGGATAGTCGTCCACGGGCCGAATCAGCTCATCGTCGGCACCGACGAGAGTGACCGCGTATTCGAGGGGCTGATGCTCTGGTGCTCGGAGATCGGCGCCGAGCTGGTCGTCTACCACGCGCGCAACCTTCCGGACGCCCCGGCCACCGAGCAGCGGATGCTGTTCGAGACCCGCTCCCTCGCCCGCTTCGCCCTGCTCGCTGAGCGGCTAGGGGTGACGATCGCGGTCGAGAACCTCGCGCCCACCTTCCCCGGACCCGAGCCGCTTTCGGCCAGCCCGCTCGCGCTGCGCGGCCTGGTGCAGCGAATCGGCTCCGAGCGCGTCGGCATCTGCCTCGACATCGGCCACGCCCACGTGATCGCCGACATGAGGCACACGACTGTCGACCGGCTGTGCGAACCGGTGCTCGACATGGTCGCCCTGTTCCACCTGCACGACAACCTCGGGGCGCGCTGGGACCGTGCCACCACGCCCGGAATCGACCCCCTGCGCCTCGACCTCCACCTGCCCCCCGGACGGGGAAACCTGCCGTGGGACCGGGTGGCGCCGCTGCTGGACGAGCATGCCGCGCCGCTGATGCTCGAGGTCCATCCGCCCTACCGCCCACGCACGGCCGAGCTGGGCCGATCGGTCACCCGGCTGCTTGTCGGTTAGCGCCAGCCGCGCGCTCTAGGCCGACGGCTCTGGGACCGGGTGCGAGGCGTCCTCGAACTCGCGGAATTCGCCTGTGACAACGTAGGCGATCTGCTCGCCGATGTCGACGGCGTTGTCGCCGACGCGCTCGAGCGCGCGGGCCACGAGCAGCATCGTGATCGCCCACTCGCGAATGTCGTGATCGTCCCCGATCTCGATCGCGAGCCTGAAGCACTCGCGGTTCGCGTTGTCGATGACGTCGTCCTGGCGCACGAGGTCCTGTGCCAGCGCGGCGTCGCGAGTCTCGAAAGCGACCTTGACCTGGCGGATCATCGATCGCGCCTGCTTGCTCATCGTCGAGACCAACTCGAGCATGCGCTCGTTCACCGGCGGGTCCGTGCCTACGATCGGGACCAGCTTCGCGATGTTCACGCACTGGTCGCCCATCCGCTCCATGCACTTCATCACGTACAGCAGCGCCGAGATCAGGCGCAGATCGCTGGCCACCGGCGCCTGGGTGGCAATCAGATGGATCAGGTCCTGATGCACCTCGAGGTATCGCCCGTCGATGCGGTCGTCGTCGGCGATCACCAGCTCGGCGAGCTCGACATCCCTGTGGATCACCGCTTCGTGGGCGCGGTCGAGCTCCTCGACGACGATGTCAAGGCCGCCAAGCGCGCGGCGCTCGATCTCCTCCAGCAGCTCTGAGTAGTGGACGCGTACCTGCCCCTGGTCCGGCATCAGCCCACCTTCCCGGTGACGTAGTCCTCAGTGCGCTGATCCGAGGGATTGGTGAAGATCTTCTCGGTCTCGTCGTACTCGACCAGCCGCCCGGTGCGGTGCTTCTCGCTCTCGTCGAGCTGCACGATCAGGAACGCGGTCCGGTCGGACACCCGCGCCGCCTGCTGCATGTTGTGGGTGACGATCACGATCGAGTAGTCGTTTCGCAGCTCCATCATCAGGTCTTCGATCTTCCCAGTCGAAATCGGGTCCAGCGCCGAGCACGGCTCGTCCATCAGGATCGTGTCGGGCTCGACCGCGAGGCAGCGGGCTATGCAGAGTCTCTGCTGCTGGCCGCCGGACAACCCGAACGCGTTCGCGTCGAGCCGGTCCTTGACCTCGTCCCACAGCGCCGCTCCTCGCAGCGCCTTCTCGACGATGTCGTCCATCGATCCGCCCATCTTCAGGATTCGGGGGCCGAAGGCGATGTTGTCGTAGATCGACTTCGGGAACGGGTTCGGCTTCTGGAACACCATCCCGATCCGCTTGCGGACTTCGACGGGGTCGACCTGCGGTCCGTAGAGATCCTGGCCGTGGTAAAGCAGCTGGCCACGGACGCTCGCCGACGGGATCAGGTCGTTCATTCGGTTGAAGGAGCGGATCAGGGTGCTCTTGCCGCAGCCGGAGGGACCGATCAGCGCGGTGATGTTGTTGCGGTAGACGTCCATGCTGATGTCTGCGACGGCGGGGAAGTCGGCGTAGAACACGTTTACGTCCTTGAGCTCGAACACCGACTCGCGTGACGGTGCGTATGTCGCGCGCTCGTGCGCCGCCTGGGCCGTCGCGGCCATGTCGACGGCCGGGTGAGCCCCAGCGCCCGGCTCAGTCGCCGGTGGATCGGTCTGTCCCGGCTCAGTCATTGCTCTCCCCAAGGCTAACCACCTACCAGTTCGTCGGTTGACCGGGCATCTGCCCTACCACTTCTTCTCGTACTTGTTCCGCAGCCAGATCGCGATCGCGTTCATCCCGAGCAGGAGCACCATCAGGACGATGATGCCCGTCGCCGCCAGCGTCTTGTATTCGTCCTGCGACTCGGACACCCAGCCGAAGATCTGGATCGGGAGCGCCGTGACGTCGTCAAAGGGGCTCGTCGGCGAGGACGTCGCGAACAGCGCTGCCCCGACGACGATAAGCGGCGCCGTCTCGCCGATCGCGCGGGAGAGAGCGAGGATCACGCCGGTGGCAATGCCCGGGAGAGCCGCTGGAAGCGTCTGCTTCCAGATCGTCTGCCATCTCGTCGCTCCCAGCGCCATCGAGCCCTCGCGAATCGACGGCGGGACCGCGCGGATCGCCTCGCGGCCCGCGACGATCAGCACCGGCAGCACCAGCAACCCGAGCGTCAGCCCGCCGGCGATCAGGATGTTCTCCATGCCCAGCGGGCCTCGAACCAGGAATGCGAGGCCGAGGATTCCGTACACGATCGACGGTACGGCGGCGAGGTTCTGGATGTTGAGCTCGATGAAGCGGTTGAACCAGCGCTCGCGGTTCGCGTACTCCTCGAGGTAGACCGCGCTCGCGACCCCGACGGGAATGATGAACGTCGCGCAGACGGCCATCAGCCACAGGGTCCCGGCGAGAGCCGGGCCGATGCCAGAGTTCTCGGGGATCACCCGCGACGGGGTGTCGGTGAGGAAGCTGAGGCTGAGCGACCCGATCCCGTCGGCGACGATGTCGATCAGCAGCACCGCAAGCACGGTCAGCGAGATCCCGATGCAGGCGATCAGCGAGAGCTTGAAGCCAAGCTCCAGCACGCGGGAGTTGCGCCCGGTCTCGAGCGACCCCTGGACGGAGGCCGCGATCTCGTCACGGGGAGGAACCGGCATCTACTCGTACACCTCCCGGTACTTGCGAACGAAGCGGATCGCGATCATGTTCATGAACAGAGTGAGCACGAACAGCGTCAGGCCACAGGCGAACAGCGCTTCATAACCGGGGTCTCCCGCCTGGACATCACCCTTCGCGGTTGAGCCCATGAACGTCGTGATCGTCGCGAAGCCCTCGGTCGGGTTGATGCCGAGGTTCGGATCAAGGCCAGCGGCGATCAGCACGATCATCGTCTCGCCGATCCCGCGGGAGACTCCGAGCACGATCGAGGCCACGATTCCCGAGATCGCGGCCGGAAAGACGACCTTTGTCGCCACCTGGCGCTTGGTCGCCCCGAGCCCGAACGCCCCCTCGCGCAACCCGCCCGGGACCGCGCGCATCGAGTCCTCCGATATCGATGCGATCGTCGGCATGATCATCACCCCCATCACCAGACCGGCCGCGAGGGCGTTGTAGCCAACGATGTTCATGTTCAGGATGTCGTTCAGAAGCGTCGGGGTGATGAACGTGAGCGCGAAGTAGCCGAACACCACCGTCGGCACGCCGACCAGGACCTCGATGATCGGCTTCACGAACTTGCGCACACGCGGAGACGCGTACTCGGCCAGGTAGACCGCGGTCCCCAGACCGAGCGGGATCGCTACCAGAATCGCGATCCCCGTGATCAGGAAGGTGCCGTTGAGAAGCGGCCAAATCCCGTACTGGGGATCGTTGAAAAGGGGTGACCATTCCGTATCGGTGAAGAACCGCGTCCCCACGTGGTCGAAGAACGACACCGACTCGCTGACCAGCGCGACGACGATCCCGATCGTCGTCAGGACCGAGATCGCCGCGGCGATGAACAGCAGCCCCCGGATTACCTCCTCGCCCCACCGGCGGCGCCCGACGCCGAGGGAAGGGACCCTCGGCGCCGCGCTTCCGCCGCTGTGCGTAGCTGCTTCCAATCCGACCTAGCCCGTCAGCCGGTTGCCCCGGCTTCCAGGGCCGACGCCGCGTCGGCGGCCTGGGCGTCGTCCATGGGGACGATCAGCGCCGCCTCGGCGATGCTGTCGTAGTTGTCGACGACGTACTGCATGAACTCCTTGCCTGGGGAATCCGCAAGCGTGTCGCCGCTCGGATACATGAACAGCGGCCGCGACAGGGGTGCGTACTCCCCGGCCTGGATCGTCTCCGGGCTCGGCGCAATGCACCCGTCGCCGTCGTCGACCGAGACCAGGTTCAGCGAGTCGGTGTTCTGCTCGTAGTAGGAGAACCCGAAGTAGCCCAACCCATTCGGGTCGCCGGTGACGCCCTGGACGAGCACGTTGTCGTCCTCGGAGGGCTGGTACTCCTTGCGGCTGACGCCCTCCTCACCGTTGATTTGGTCGGTGAAGTAGTCGAACGTCCCCGAGTCGGTGCCGGGCCCGTACAGGCTGACCTCGGCGTCCGGCAGAGGCTCACCGGTGTCGGCGTCGTCGCCGAGCTCCGAGTAGTTGGTGACGCTGTCATCCGTCCACAGCTGGGCGAGCTGGTCGACCGTCAGGCAGCTGATCGCCAGATCCGGGTTGGTGACGATGGCGATCCCGTCGTTGGCGACCTGGATCTCAGCGTAGGTGACGTTGTCCTCCTTGCAGATATCGGCCTCTTCGGACTCGATCGGCCGCGAGGCGTCGGAGATGTCCGTCTCACCGGCGCAGAACTTCTCGAACCCACCGCTCGTGCCGGCCGCGCCGACGGTGATGTCGACGCCGGAGTTCTCCTCCTTGAAGAGCTCCGCCGCGGCCTCCGCAAACGGCTGCACCGTGCTCGAGCCGTCGAGCGAGATTGAACCCGACAGGTCGCCGCCGCTGTCGTCATCGTCGCCACAGGCTGCGACGCCCATGGCGAGCACGGCGGCGCTTGCGAGCGCGACCCAAAGCTTTGCTGATTTCACCAGTTCTCCTTCTTGATTTGGCAGGAACGCAGACTGCGTTCGCCACTTGGACTCATGGCGTGCGCGGAAGCCTTGCCTCCGGCGCAGAGCAGCTTGTTACGTCCAAGTGGCTCGAATGTAAAAAAGACGTGAAACAGGCCGCGGGCGGGTCAGCCGCTCGAAGCGCCGGTCCCACGCCCGCCCTGAGCGCCGGCCTGGCCGCCGGTGATCCTCGCAACCGTCTCCTGCGACGTGCGCAGCTGCGGCGCCGTCAGAGCGATGAAACCCAGTTCCCGAGCGAGCCTGCTGACGTTGTCCACATAATGGGCGAGGAAGGAGCTCACGGGCTGGCTTCGCGCCTCGTCGTATGCGGCATATATGTAGAACGCGCGCCCCAGCGGGTTGTAGCTGGAGTCCTGGACGCTGCGAATCGACCCCGGCACGCACCTCCCCCTTTCGTTCTCGATCTCCAGCGCCTTCAGCCGATTTGGATTCTGGAGGTAGCTGGTGAGGTCGAGATATCCGATTGCGCCCTCGGATGCCCGCACACCGGCGACGATCTCGGCGTCCTCCTCGACGTCCTCGTAGTCCCTCGTCTGCTCACCCTCCTCACCGTTGATCGCCTCGCTGAAGTAGTCGAAGGTGCGCGAGCCGTTGCCGGGGCCGACTCGCTCGATCTCCTCACTGAACTCGGGCTCCAGGTTGGTGACCTCTTCCCAGCTCGAAACGGCGTCCTCGCCCCAGATCTCGGCGAGCTGGGCGACGGTCAGGCAGTCGACGGGGTTCCTCCGGTTCACAACCACCGCCAGAGCCTCGTGCGCGGCCTGGATCTCCTCGGCGACGATGTTGTCCTCGGCGCAAAGGTCCTCCTCCTCCGGGTCGATCGGACGCGAGGCGTCGTTGATCGCGGTCTCACCTGCACAGAGGCGCTCGAAGCCACTGTCCACGCCCGATAGCCCGACGGTGATCTCCACCCCGGGGTTGCGCTCGCCGTAGCTGTCGGCGACCGCCTGCGTGATCTCGCCGACTGGCCTGGAGCCGTCGATGCGGATCTCCCCGGTGGCTCCGCGAACGCCGTCGCCGCTGGGGCGCCCGGTGGTGGTCTGGTCGTCGTTACCGCAGGCAACCGCGCCGACCGAGATGACGAGTGCCAAGGCGCTCGCGATCGCGAGCGGGAGCCGCGCGCTTGCCGCGGTCAGCGTGACTCGTCGGAGGTCAGGGGCTCCGGCGCGAACCGGTAGCCGATCCCGAAATGGGTGTGTATGAAGCTCGTCTCTGGCAAGGCATCCGCAAGCTTATTGCGCAGGCGGCTCACGTAGACGTCGACGGAGCGGTCCGACGATCGCCAGCGCCGGCCCCAAACGGACTCGAAGAGCTGCTCGCGGGTGACGACCCGGTTGCCGTGGCGGGCAAGCTCCGAGAGCAGTGCCAGCTCACGCACGGTCAGCGACAGCGGGCGGTCGCCGGCAAGCGCCATGTGCTCTCCGGGCCGGACCTCGAGCTCGCCGGCCACATACGCGCCGTTCTCCGAGCCGTGGCCGAGACGAGTCCGCTCAGCTTTGCGCCGCTCCATCGCCCCTAAGGCTTCCGCCTCGGAGGGTTGAAGCTGTTACATCTTTGTGAACCGCTTCTCCGTCCAGCTCCACGACTCCCGCTGCACCCAGGTCGGTGGTCGTGTCGTCGCACTCCGGTTCGAAGCGGTAGCCGATCCCGAAGTGGGTGTGGATGTAGTTCCAGCCCGGTGAGTGGCGCTGGAGCTTGCCGCGGAGCTTGCGCACGAACACGTCCACCGAGCGGTCGCCGTGGGCCATCGCGTAGCCCCACACTCGCTGGTAGATGTCTTCGCGCTCGATCACGCGGCCGGCGGAATCGGCCAGCACCTGCAGGAGCTCGAACTCCCGCCGGGTGAGGCCGACGCTCTGGCCGCCGACGAAAGCCTGGAACTGGTCGGGGCGGACCTGGAGCTCGCCGGCGACGATCGGACCCGACTCGATGGGGGCGCGGCCGCGCCGGTGCCGCCGCACAACAGCCTCGATGCGTGCGACGACCTCCTCGGGGTGGCAGGGCTTCGCGATCCAGTCGTCGGCGCCCAACCGAAGGCCGCGCACGCGCTGGGCGACGGTGGCCTGCGGCGTGCAGACGATCACGCCCATGCCCGGCAGCAATCCGCAGACCTGGTCGAGAAACTCCCAAGGGTCGCCCTGCAGCACCCGCAGGTCGACGAGAAGGGCGCTGAGGCGCATCGCGGCAAGCTCGTCCGGCGGCACTCCTCCCGAGAGCACGCGGTACTCCCAATGGACCGCCTCGAGCCGGTTCGCGAGCACCTTCAGGAAGCCGCTGTCGGAATCGACTATCGCGAGACGGACCCCGTGGCCTACCCCGCTCATCGCTCGAACCGCCAGTCACCCGGCGTCACTGACACACGTCGACGGTGGGTCATAGGCGTGAATGGTAGAGAGCGCGCCGGAGCCGCAACCGAGCCGTTCACAGCTTCTTCACCCGGAGTTTGCAGGGAAAAGGGGTAACGGACCGGCGCGGGTTCTCCGGATCTTCACGCATCGCGGGAATCGGGCCGGGAGACTACAAGGCAGCGAGATCCTCTCTCGTGCGCGCGCGGCCTCTACTCCCTGCCCCGGGTCGCGCGCTTTCTATGCGGAAAACGGCTGAAACCCGCGCGAGTTGGGGATAGTGTGTCGTGGGTGGAGAAGGTAGCTGCAGTCGCTGGTCGAGCCATACCCGACTGGCTGCAGGCCTCCGAGTTGCTGGCGCGGGCATTCGAGATTGCGCGCTCGGCCCACGCGGGCCAGGTTCGAAAGGACGGGTCCGCGTATATAGGCCACCCGCTTACGGTTGCGGAAACGCTCGCGGAGGCGGGGTTTGGCGAGGACGTGCTTGCGGCCGGTCTGCTTCACGACGTCGTCGAGGACACCGACGTCGAGCAGTCCACGATCCAGCGCGATTTCGGCGACCGCGTCGCGGTGCTCGTCGCCGTGATGACCGACGACAAGCAGGTCGAGCCCTACGTTGAGCGCAAGCGCGTGCTCCGCGAGGCCGTCGAAGCGGCGGGTATCGATGCCGTCGCAATCTTCGCAGCGGACAAGCTCGCCAACCTGCGCCTTGTGCGCGGGATCTACTCGACCGAGGGAGAGCGGATCTCGAGCGCGTTCCCGGTGCCCCTCGACGAACGGGTTGCGATCTGGGACGAGGACCTCGAGATGGTCACCCGAGCGGCACCCGCGCTCCCATTCCTGCGGGACCTGCGCTACCAGCTCGAGTCGTTCGAGGTCGAGCGTACCCTCTAGCCTCACTGCGCCATGAGCGCACTCGAGGCCATCATCCTCGGCCTCGTCCAGGGGCTGACGGAGTTCCTCCCGATCTCCTCCAGCGGCCACCTGCGGATCGTGCCCTCGTTTCTGGGCTGGGAGGACCCCGGCGCCGGGTTCACCGCCGTGATCCAGCTCGGGACGATGGCGGCGGTGCTCGTCTACTTCCGCCGCGATCTGTGGCGGATCGCCCTGTCCTGGATGCGCGAGTTTCGGCGCCCGTTCGGCGAACAGAGCCATGAATCCAAGCTCGGCTGGTTCATCCTCCTCGGCACGATCCCGATCTCGATCTTCGGGTTTGCCTTCAGCGACCAGATCGAGTCGGGAGCCCGTGACCTCTACCTGATCGGCTCGGCGCTGATCCTGTTCTCCTTCGTGATGCTGCTTGCAGAGCGGATCGGGACCAAGCAGCGCGCGATCACCGAGATGAACATTCGCGACGGGTGGTTCGTCGGCTTCGCACAGGCGCTTGCGCTGATCCCCGGGGTCTCGCGCTCAGGCGCAACGATCTCGGCCGGCCTCATCCGCGGTTTCGATCGCGAGGCCGCCGCCCGCTACTCGTTCCTGCTCTCGGTGCCGGCCGTCGTCCTCAGCGGGCTCTTCGAGCTGCGCGAGATCGGCGGCGGCGGCGGCGAGGCGTCGGTCGCGGCAACCGCCCTCGCCACGGTCGCCGCCTTCATATCCGGCTACCTGGCGATCGCATGGCTGCTGCGCTACCTGGCCGGGCACACGCTGGCGATTTTCGTCGCGTACCGGATTCCGCTGGGCGCGCTGGTGATCGTCCTGGCTGCTACGGGCGCAATCAGTTGACGAACGGCAGCATCGAGAGGGTGCTTCAGGGGGGGTGGAAGAAGAAACGGGAATATATGGCCCGTTTCTACACGGACCCCCCTCCCGGCGCCGCGGTAGAGTGCGCTCGTGACGTTTCGCGTTCTTTTAGTGCTTGTTGTTGTCCTGACGGGCGCCCTCGTACTTGCCGCGCCAGCCATGGCCGCAGACGGCGTCGGGCTCGGCGGCCGGACGACCGACAAGGACGTGACCCTGTGGGGGTTCGGGGTGATGATCTTCTTCGCCCTGATGGTGGTGGTGCTTTCGCTGGTTCAGGGCAGGCTCGACACCCGCAAGGAACGCGCCCGCGCCGAGATCGAGCGCCTGAAGCGCGACTAGCTTCCCCCCCGGTCGTGTCCAAGGTCAGCTACGAGCGTCGCGGAGCCGCTGCCGTGCTGGCGATCGAGCGTCCGGAGCGCCGCAACGCCGTCGATCTCGAGACCGCCGGCCTGCTGCTCGACGGCTACCAGCGCTTCGAGGCCGACGACGATGCCCGCGTGCTGATCCTGACCAGCGGCGACGACGAGGCCTTCTGCGCCGGCGCCGACCTGAAAGCGATGACCGAGGCTGCCGAGAGCGACGACCTCGAGACGTTGAGCGGAATTGTCTCCCGCCCCGAGGGCCCGCTCGGCTTCTCTCGGCTGACGCCGTCGAAGCCCGCAATCGCTGCGATCTCGGGCTGGTGCCTTGCCGGCGGACTGGAGCTGGCGCTGTGGTGCGACCTGCGGATCGCGACCGAGACCGCGAAGCTCGGCTTCACCGAGCGCCGCTTCGGCGTACCGCTGATCGACGGCGGCACCCAGCGGATGCCGAGGCTGATCGGGATGGGCCGAGCACTCGAGATGATCCTCACCGGCCGCGTCGTGGAGGCCGAGGAGGCCCTCTCGTGGGGGTTGGTGAACGAGGTGGTCCCGGCCGGCAAGCACGTCGAGCGGGCGCTGGAGATGGCGGAAGGACTGGCGGCCTTCCCGCAGCAGACGATGCTCTCGGACCGCCGCGCCGCGATCGAGGGCATCGGGCTCACCTTCGCCGAGGGCCTCGCGCTCGAAGCCGAGATCGGCACCCCCTCCGCCGAGGTCGGCCTCGGAGGAGCCGCCCGCTTCGCCGGCGGCGAGGGACGGGTGGCGCCGGCGCAGGCGTCTGAGCCGTGTAGCCGCTACTCGGGCAGCCGGAACGACGTCAGCAGCCGCTTCTCGGTCTCGCCCTGGACCTCGGCGACGATCTCTATGTGGTCGGCGATCGGGGTGCCGCGCAGCTTCGTCGCCAGCAGGTCGTCGACCTGGAAGATGCCGGCGGTGTTGTTCATCACGATCTCGATCCGGACCGGGCGTTTCTCGCCCTTCTCGATCCGGACCTCGTCGATCGCCGCGGCCGAGAGCGAGTGGATGCCGACCTGGCCCGACTCGACCGGGATCCGCGATCTGCCGTGGGCCATGTCGAGCGCATCGGCGACCCTGACTACGCCCGCCTCGACCGTGTACGGCTCGCCGCGTCGGCGGTGCCCGATGATTGCGTTCAGGGCCTCGGAGACGATCACCGTCCGCTCCGGCTCGCCGTAGATCTCCTCAAGCAGCCGGCGAAGTTTCGGCTCGGCGAGGAACAGGCTGTAGGCCTCGTGGTCGGTGCGCTGGATCGACATCCCGGTGTCGTGCAGCAGGGCGGCGGCGGCGACCACCACCTCGGCGTCACGCTCCCCAAGCCCGTGGTCGGCAACCGCCGCCGGCTCGACGCCGCCGCGAACCAGCAGCCGCAGCAGCCGCAGCGCGATGTTGAGCACGATCTGGACGTGCACGCGGGAGTGATCCGACATCCCGAGCCGCTCCGAGGTCACCTGGGCCATGTGCCACCAGGCGCGCACCTGCTCGTCGCCGTTGACGGCGTCGAGGAAGCGCTCGAGCTTGCGGTTGCCGCGGGTGGGCGCCCTCACCTCCCCGGCGTCGATCGCCTCGCGCGGGTTTCGGCCGCGGGCTCCGGGCACTCGCTCCTCGAGCTCCTCTTTGCTGATCGTCTCGTCGCTCATCGTTCTGCGGGCATCGGGTCGGGCTCGGAAGCGGATCGGGCCCGCGCCCAGCCGGGTGTCGCCAGCAGTGAGCATGCCAGGATCACCAGCACCGGCTCCAGCGGCGCGCGGTAGCGCGTGCCCGCGATGACCATGAAAGCGACCGCAACCAGCGCGAACGCGGTCAGCAGCGGCAACACGATCTCTCGGCGATGGCGAACTCGCCACATTCCGATCGCGGCGGCGATCAGCAGCGGGTAGTAGATCGCGAGCGCCAGGCCTCTGACCTTCGTCGAACGCCCCTGGAACTGGACCTCGTCGATCGCCTGCTGCGGTGGCCGCAGGTCCCAGAAGCGAAGCACGCCGTTGCGGAGAATCGCGTTCGGGACCGATTCCGGGTGCTCCTCGATGTAGTCCAGCCCCAGCTCCCTGAGCCGCGAGTGGAATTCGGCCTCGTCGACCCGCTCCGCCTCCATCCGCTCGAGGGTCGCGCGCGCGGGCTCCGGGTTCTCTCGCCAGGCGTACGGAAGGTCGGGGTCGTTGGCGGCCTCGGAGTTAAAAGTCCCGTAGACGGCGGCATCCTGGATCGAGATCGGGATCAGGGCGCCGTCGAAGACGACGAGGTTGCGCACCGTCCACGGAAGCACGAGCAGCAGCGCGACGGCGCAGGCGAGGGCGCTCAGCGCCAAGCCTCTGCCGCGGGCGGCAAGCCACCAGGCGACGAGCAGCGCGCCGGCGAGGACGAACGCCGTCGGATGCACGAGCAGCCCCAAACCGAGCAGGACTCCCGCCCCGATGGCGCGCCTCGGGGTTGGGGTGCGGTCGAGCACCACGAGCAGGAAGCCGACCGTGAGCGGGATCGCGAGCGCCTCCGGCGTCAGCAGCCCGAAGTACTCCCACACGAGCGGGAAGATCGCCGTCAGTGCCGCGGCGGCGATCGCCGCTCGGGGGCCGAACAGCCGTCGCGCGAGCAGCCAGGTGAGCAGCACCGTCAGCGGGGCCAGCAACAGTGCCTGCACGATCTCCACCCGCTCCGACGCGGTCACCCCGGCCCATTCGCCGCTGCCCAGCAGGGTGTAGAAGACCCCGACCCACGCCGGGTACAGCGGCGCCTTCCAGGCTGAGGCGTGGAGGTCGCCGGGGTAAGGAACGAGGCTCTGCTCCCAGGGGTTGCCGTCGGCGAACTGGCGTCCGTACTCGTCGTAAACGGGCTCGTCGCCGGCGAGCACGTGGGACGGGCTGATCGCGATGTACGCCACCACCAGCAGCGCGCTCAGCACCATCGACGCGATCACGATCTGCTTTTCGCGGCGCGGGATCTCGGCCAGCCGGGCGGCGAGCCGGGTGCGCAGCGCGCCGCTCACGATCCACCGCCCGCGAGGGAGGGGGACTGCGCGAGCAGCGTTGCCGCGGCGTCCGTGCCGAGGCGGACGCTGTAATTGGTCCCCCGGTCCTCGGGATAGATCTGCGTCGTGTTCGCAAGCACCAGCCCCGGTACGCCGGTCGCGAACGCCGGCATTCGCTCCCGGTAGCCGACGGTGACGATCGGCTGCGCCGCCGGCTCGCGAAACGCCCACGAGCGGCGCACCCAGTCGAGGGAGAACTCGGGCCTGACCCGCGTCAGCCCCGGCGCGTAGCGCTCCAGCAGCTGTCCGTCGTCCAGATCCAGGAGCTCGTCGTCGGGGGCGAGGTAGTTGGCGACGTACAGAAAGCGGCGGCCGCCGTAGTGCTCGGGCCCGACGAGGTTCGTGTGCTCGATCAGCCCGACGAACGGCAGCTCGGGGTCCGCGATGTTGGTCCAGTAGAAGCGGCCGAACGGTCGATCCAGCTCGAGCAACAGGCACAGGGCCGTCTGGTATTCGGTCGATTCGACCTTCGCCAGGTAGTCGGCGCCGATCTCCTCGCGGAGCCCGTCGTCGAGCAGCGCAGTGAAGATGTCGCTGGGGACCGTCGCCACCACCGCCTCATATCTGGCGGGCTCTCCGGCGGGCTGGAAGCGGCGCGGATCGTGGCCGCTGCGGTACGACCCTTGGGCGCCGGGTGAGAGCGTGAACTCGCCGTCGCTGTGGCCGACCCGCTGCGCCGGGCGGTCCTCCAGCACCCGCCCTCCGCCCGAGACGATCCGATCGCGGAGCGCCTCGAGCAGCGGCTGCCAGCTTCCGCGCGGATACCCGAGCAGCTCCCGGCGAGTCTCGCGACCGCCGACCGCCCTGCGCACGGTGAGCTTGCTCTGAAGCCAGCCCATCGAGATCTCGTCGGCGCGGTCGCCGAACTTGCCGCGGAGCAGCGGCCCCCAGACGACGTCCCAGGCGTCGGTGCCCATCTCGGAGCTGATCCATTCCTGTGCAGTCCGGCTCTCATCCTGCTCCGCCGCTGCACCCCGGCGCTGGATCCGCAGCGCCGCGATCCCCATCCGGATCCGGGAGGGCAGCGACAGCGGCGAAAAGCGCAGGAGGTCCAACGGGGAGGTGAACGGGTGCGAGCGGCCGCCGGTGAAGATCGCGACGCTCGAAGGCAGCCATTCGATCGCGTCCTCCATTCCCAGTTCCCGGTAGAGAGCGGCGATGTGGACGTCTGAGGTGAACAGGTGGTGGTAGTAGCGCTCGAGAGGCTGGCCCGAGTCGACGTCCATGGTCGCCACCTGCCCGCCGAGCCCGGGCCAGCGCTCATACACGTCGCAGCGGTGTCCCGCTTCCGTCAGCCGATGTGCGGCGACCAGGCCGGTGACGCCGGCGCCGAGGACCGCGACCTTCATCCCCCGCTCATCTAGATGCGGGCTCCGTCTCCTCGGCGTTCTCGTGCTCGCTCGCCGGCGCCATGTTCAGCCGCTCGCGGACCACGTAGAGGGGACGCCGCTTGACCTCGTCGTAGACGCGGCCCATGTACTCGCCGATGATCCCGATCGTGATCAGCTGGATCCCGCCGAGCAGCAGCACCGCGAGCAGCACCGTCGTCACTCCCGGGACGAACTGGCCGGCGATCTTGAATCCGATCGCCACCGGGATCGCCAGGAACGCGAACGCGGAGACGATGAACCCGAAAACGGTCGCGACCTGCAGCGGGGCGTGCGAGAAGGACGTGATCGCGTCGAAGGAGAGGCGGATCATCCGCGGCAGCGTGTACTTCGTCTCCCCTCCGAAGCGGCTGTCGCGCTCGTACTCGATCGCCGACTGCGTGAACCCGACCCAAACCGTCATCCCACGGAGAAAGCGACTGCGCTCGCGCAGCGAGTTCAGCGCGTCGAGCGCCCGGCGATCGAGGAGCCGGAAGTCGCCCGCGTCGGCATGCAGTTCCAGTTGCGCGATGCGCGCGAACAGGCGGTAGAACCACCGCGCCGTCGACAGCTTCAACCGGGTCTCTCCGGGGCGCGACGTGCGGACCGCGTAGACGACGTCCGAGCCGCGCCGCCACTCGTCGAGCATCCGGCCGATCACCTCGGGCGGATCCTGAAGGTCCCCGTCCATCATCACGACCGCGTCGCCGCGCGCGTGGTCGAGGCCGGCGGTCAGCGCCGCCTGGTGGCCGAAGTTTCGCGACAGGCTGACCACCCGCAGGCGCCGGTCGCCGTCGGCGAGCGCGGCGAGCAGCGAGGCGGTTGAATCCGTCGAGCCATCGTCGACGAGCACGAGCTCGTACTCGACCCCGAGCCCCGCCATCGCCTCGCTCAGCCGCCGGTACAGCTCCGGCAGCGCATCCTCCTCGTTTCGCAGCGGGGCGACGACGCTGAGCAGCTCGAGCGTGCGCTCCGGCAGGCGCCGGGTCTCGACGCTGTCGTCCCCGAGCGGGCTGGTCTTCGCTGAATCGTCCATCTGACGCCCAGATGATCGCAGCGCCCACGGCCGGCGGTGGCCGCCGGCGCCCAGGGGCAGGGCCGGCGGCTCGTTAGCCTCAGCGTCCATGGGTGCCGATTCTCGCTGCCGGGTCTGCGGCGCGGAGGCACTCGTTCCGCATCTTCGCGCCGCCGCGCCGGGCGCAGACGATGCTCTGCGTTCGGCGGCCGGGCTGATTCCGACCACCGACAGCTTCGGCACCGCGCTCGCCGACATCGTTCGCTGCGAGGCCTGCGGTCACATGCAGCTCGAGCGAATGCCCGACCAGGCTTCCCTCGCCGACGCCTACGCGCGGGCGGAGTCGGAGGGCTACGTCAAGGAGGAGGGGGGACAACGGGCGACGGCGCGGCGCGTTCTCGAGCGGATCGAGCGGCTGACGCCGCCGGGACGCCTGCTCGACCTCGGCTGCTGGGTCGGATTCCTGCTTGCCGAGGCACGGGAGAGAGGCTGGGAGGGGCTCGGGATCGAGCCGAGCGAATTCGCCTCGAGCTTCGCCCGCGATCGCCTCGGCCTCGATGTCCGCACCGAGGAGATCGAAGCCGCGCAGCTTCCGCCCCGAAGCTTCGATGCCGTCGTGATGGCTGACGTGATCGAACATCTGCCCGAGCCGGGTGAGGCCCTCGCTCGCGCTCACGACACCCTGCTTCCAGGCGGCGCGCTGGCGCTCGCACTGCCTGACGCGGGCAGCATCCTGGCGCGGGCGATGGGGCGCCGCTGGTGGTCGGTGATCCCCACCCACGTCCACTACTTCACCCGCGACAGCATCGAGCTTCTGCTCGCACGGCACCGGTTCGAGCCGGTCGCGATCGCCACCGCCCCGAAGACCTTCACGGTCCGCTATTACCTCGAGCGCCTCGGCGGCTACGACGTCGGGCTCGCCCGCGGACTGGTTTCGGCCGCCACCGCCTCGGGCTTCGCCGCTCGCCCCTGGGCGCCCGACTTCCGCGACAGGATGCTCGTCCTCTCCCGCAGCAGGGGCTGAGGCGCCCGGCAAGCGGCCGATTCCCTCCGCCGCTGCGGCTACCGTCCGCGGACGGTGAGGCAAGAGACCTTTCCGGCCGTCTGCGTGCACACGGGGCTGACCCTTCCGGAGTGCTCGTGCCGGGATTGCCACGAGCAGATGATCGCCCGGGTGTCCCCAGCTTTGCTCGATCGCCCGGGGAGCGGGATAGCATCGGCCGATGACCGAGCTGCTGTCCGTCGAGAAGCGGGGCGGCGTCGCGCTCGTCACGCTTCAACGGCCGGAGAAGCGCAACGCGCTGTCGATCGAGCTGCGGCTTGAGCTGGCAGCGGCTTTCGAGAGCCTGAGCGCCGACGATTCGGTTGGCTGCGTCGTGCTCACGGGCGCCGGCCCCGCGTTCTGCTCCGGCATGGATACGACCCAGTTCGGTGGCGACCGCGAGAACCGGCGGCGGTTGGTCGAGTCGAGCACCGTCGCCTTCGACGCCGTCGGCAACTGCGCCCGCCCGGTCATCGCCGCGGTCAACGGCCCGGCGGTCGCCGGCGGCTTCGTCCTCGCCCTGCTGAGCGACCTGCGAATCGCGGCGGCGAGCGCCACGTTCGGGTTCCCGGAGCTTCCCCGCGGAATCCCTCCCAGCTACGCGGCGGCGCGCTCGACGCTGCCGGCGGCGCTCGCGAGGGAGCTCGTTCTCAGCGGGCGTCTGCTCGACGCCGAGGAGGCGCTGCGACTGGGGGTGGTCAGCGAGGTCGCAGACGACGTCGTCGCCCGCGGCCTCAAGGTCGCCGGGGGGATCGCGTCAGCGCCGAGCACGGCCACGCTCGAGACCAAGCGCCGGATCCTGCTCGAGCGCGAACGCCTGTACAGGTTTCTCTGGGAGGAGGAGGTGACCCTGTTCCGCGAGACCTTGCTGGGCGCCGACGAGGAGGGCTGACGCGACCTCTAGGGCGCCACGGCCTCGAGCAGATGAGGCCAGACGAGCAGCTCGACCCCGGCGCTGACGATCAGAACCGGAATCGCGATCAGCACCGTCACGAACGTTGCCGCGAGCAGGTCGGCCCACTCGCCGCGCCTGGAAGCGACCAGCCACGCCGCCAGCGGAAGGAACAGGGCAAGCAGCTCGGGGATCGCGTGCGGGAGCACGGTCAGCACCAGGAGACCGGGTGAGATCCCCAGCTGCCAGGCAAGCGTCGCTCCCTGGGAGCCGAGGACATAGGTCTGCGTGACCAGCGAGAAGCAGGTGACGAGTGCGACCCAGGCGATCGCGACGGGCCCGGCCTTCTCGTGGATCACTCGCGACAGCCCTTCCCTGCGTTCCGCCTCGTGGTGTAGCGAGCTGCCGGCCATGAAGCCGGCGACGCAGGCGAATGCGTGCAGGGCGAGGACGAGCGAGTTCCGCGCCAGGATCCGTCCCATGTCGGCTGCCGACGCCGGTTCGCTGAAGCCGGGGATGAGGAACGGCGTCGAGTCGGGGGTGGCGAGGCTTGCAACCGCCCACACGCCCGTCAGTAGGCCAACCGTCACCGCGAAGCTCCACGCGAGCCAGCCGCGCAGGACCGGCCAAGGGTGGCGCTGCCAGCGCTCCAGCGCCGCCCTGGTGTCGCGCAGGCCCTGCTCGAGAACGTAGCTCCGAGAGCTCATTCCTAATCCCATCGGCATGATCCAGGGCAACCCCAAGCACCCGACCAAGGAGCCCGATGAAGCTGCTCGCGTTCAGTGACCTGCATTGCGACCTCAAACTGGCCGCCGAGCTGGTGGCCCGCTCAGCGAAAGCGGATGTCGTGATCGGAGCGGGTGACTTCGCCTCGATCCACTCCGGGCTCGAGCAGACGATCGCGGCGCTGGCGGAGATCGAGCGGCCAACTCTCCTCGTGCCCGGCAACAACGAGACCGAGGCCGCCCTGCGCGACGCCTGCGCGGACTGGCCCGTCGCCACCGTCCTTCACGGCGACCGGGCGAACATCGACGGTGTCGAGTTCTTCGGGCTCGGCGCCGGGATACCGGTGACGCCGTGGGACTGGAGCTTCGACCTCGATGAGGAGGAGGCGGGCGAGATGCTGGCGGGGTGCCCCGAGGAGGCGGTGCTGATCGTGCACTCGCCTCCTTTCGGGCATGTCGACCTCAGCGGGGCCGGTCAGCACCTCGGCAGCACGGCGATCCTGCGCGCGATAGAGGAGCGCAGCCCGCTCGTCGCCGCCTGCGGCCACATCCACGAGTCATGGGGAGCGCAGTCAACCATCGGACCCACGCCGGTGTTCAACCTCGGCCCCGAGGGACGCGAGATCGAAGTCGGTTAGGCGGCGCGTTACCCGCCGTCGCCGATGACGATCAGCAGGCTGTCCTCGTTGTCGATCGTTTCCACCTGCCAGCGGTCCGCGAGCCTGTCGATCGGGTTGCCGAGATGTGGAAGCGCCACCATCTCGATCACGCGCTGCACGGCTCCGGGTGGAAACGGGCCAACCCTGATCTCGATCCCTCTCTCGGCCTCCGAGATCCGCAGGCACACCGGGTCGTCGAGGTTGCGGGAGATCGCCGTGGCCAGCAGGTCGCCGAGCACCTGCACGTCGGCTACGCGATCGACTGAGAGGTCGGCACGTGCTGCGAGCATCGCCAGGGCGGAGGCGATGGAGGGAGCGATGCCGTCGTCTGAGCGGACCCTGATCACCGTTTCGCCACTCGAGCGCTGGGGCGGGTCGGCGGCCGGCGCGTCCGACTGGCCCTCGCGGTCGAGGTCGAAGAGCATCTTCACCCAGGTCCCGCCGCCCGGGCCTGAGCGGATCTCGAACTCGTCGGAGAGCGTCGCGATCAGCGGCAGGCCGATCCGCAATCCCTCCGAGACATCCGCCGGGCGAGGCTGAATACCTGTCCCCCAGTCCCTCACCTCGAGGCTGAGCCGGCTTCCGTCGAACGCCGCGGATACCTGGAATTCCCCCTCGCCGTCGGGATAGGCGTGGACGACCGTATTCATCGCCGCCTCGGTCAGCGCCGTGCTGACGTCGCCGGCAAGCTCGGGGTCCGCGTGGCGGGTGACAAGCGCTCTTACCGCCTGGCGGGCGACGGGGATGTTCTCCGGGCGCGCGGCGAGGGTCAGCTCCATCGAGCTGACGGCCTCCTGCTCGGTCAGTGGGCTCACTTACCGCCTCCCGGCGGCTCGGGGTCCTCGCTGGCCGATTCCTGAAGCTGTTGCACGGCCTTTCGGATCAGGCGTGAAACCTGCATCTGGGAAACCCCGATGCGCTCCGCAATCTGTGTCTGGGTCATGTCCTCGACGAAACGGAGGTGGAGCACGACCCGTTCACGCTCTGGCATCTCCTCAAGTGTGCCCTGAATCGCCGCTCCATATTCAGCGAGCTCGAATCCGGGATCGATTTCCCCAATCCCCTCGCCAAGGGTCGTGGCGTCGGGGTCGTTGCCGGGCTCGGCCTCGAGCGAGAGCGCCGCGTAGGCGCTGGTCGCACTTAGGGCTTCCACGATCGCCTCGGGTTCCAGATCGAGTCGCTCGGAGAGCTCGCGCACCGAGGGTGAGCGGCCCGTGGCCTTCCCCAGCTCCTCGATCGCTCCGCTGACCTTGATTGTGCGCTCCTGAAGGTCGCGCGGGACGTGCACGGCCCAGGTGTGATCGCGAAAATGGCGCTTGACCTCACCGAGGATGGTCGGGACCGCGTAGCTGGAGAAATCGCTCCCGCGATCGGGGTCGAAGCGCTCGAGCGCCTTCAGCAGCGCGAGGCTCGCCACCTGATAGAGGTCGTCGAGATCTTCGCCGCTGTGCTTGTAGCGGCGCGCGAGTCTCTGCGCAAGCGGGAGGTAACGCTCGACCAGGGCCTCACGCGCGCGCTCGTCGCCTTCCTCGCGATAGCGGCGAATCAGCTCCGCGTCGTCCTCGCGGTCCGCATCGGCTTGCACTGTGTCCAGACTGGGATCCTTGAGCGAGTCGGTCGTGGCTCCCCCTTGGAGGCCGTGTGGTTGATCGATGCAGGCAGCCTAGTCCAGCGCCGCTCGATTGAAGTACCCGGTTCATCGTGGGCGCTAACGTCTATGGGCGATGAGGGAAGAGCGCCTGCGTGACGCCCACGGACGGCCAATCTCCGACCTGCGCGTATCGGTCACCGACCGCTGCAACTTCCGCTGCCAGTACTGCATGCCGGCAGAGGGAATGCCGTGGCTGGAGCGCGATGAGATCCTCAGCTTCGAGGAGATCGAGCGCCTGGTGCGGATCCTCGTCTCGATCGGAATCGAGGATGTGCGGCTCAGCGGGGGCGAGCCGCTGGCTCGGCGTGACTTCCCGAAGCTAGTCGAGATGCTCGCTCCGATCCCGGGGCTGCACGATCTCTCGCTGACCACCAACGGGTACTTCCTCGAGCGCGACGCGGAGGCCCTCGTCGCGGCGGGGATCCGGCGGGTGAACGTCTCGATCGACTCGCTGCAGCGAGACCGCTTCTTTCATATCACCCGCCGCGACGCGTTGCCGAAGGTGCTGTGCGGCCTGGAGGCGATCGCGGCCTTCCCGCAGGTGCGGCCGATCAAGGTGAACGCGATCGCGATGCGCGACTTCACCGAGGACGAAGTGCTGCGCTTCTGCGAGTTCGCGCGCTCGACCGAGTACCAGGTCCGTTTCATCGAGTTCATGCCGCTCGACGCCGATCGCGCCTGGACTCCCGACGCGGTCCTGACAGGCGACGAGATCCGAGTACTGATCGAGCAGCACTACCCGCTCGAGGAGCTCGAGCGTGAGCCGTCGGCGACCGCGCGGGTGTTCCGCTTCGCCGACGGCGAGGGTGAGATCGGCTTCATCAACCCGGTCTCCGAGCCGTTCTGCGCGGACTGCAACCGGATTCGCCTCACCTCGGACGGCAAGCTTCGAACCTGCCTGTTCTCGATCCACGAAACCGATCTCCGCGGTCCGCTGCGCGAGGGCGCGAGCGACGGCGAGATCGAGGAGCGGATTCGCGACGCCGTCTGGCGCAAGGAGCTGAAGCACCACGTCGGCGAGCCGGGCTTCATCGCGCCGCCGCGAACGATGAGCGCGATCGGGGGCTGAGCCGCACGACCTCAGCTTGTTTGCCTATGCAATGCTTAGGCAGATGGCGAAGGACCTCAGCCTCGGCGAGGCGGCGAACGCGCTTGGCGTCAGCGTCGACACGCTTCGGCGCTGGGACCGGGCGGGGAAGCTACGTACAACCCGCGACGAACGTAACCGCCGCAGGGTCCCTCCCTCAGAGCTGAAGCGCCTCCGCCGCTCCCCGGCCCGCCACCGCACCGGCGACTCGTTATCGGCCCGCAACCGGTTCCCCGGCACCGTGACGTCAGTCGAGGTCGACGGCGTGATGGCGATCGTGGAGATTGAAGCGGGCCCGCATCGAGTGACCGCAGCGATAACACGTGACTCAGTCGAGGAGCTCGGGCTCACCGAGGGCGTCCAGGCGACGGCGATGGTGAAAGCGACCTCGGTGATGGTCGAGCGCTCGTGAGGGCCAAACACGGCCTGATGCTGCTCTCGATGCTGCTGTTTCAGGTCGCCGTCGGCTGTGGTGATGACGAAGCCAACGGTGGCGACGACGGGAGCGGCGAGCTCACCGTCTCGGCAGCATCGTCGCTCAGCACCGCCCTCCCCGACTACGCCGACAACGTGCTCGGCGAGGAGGTCAAGTTCTCCTTCGCGGGCTCCGACGAGCTCGCAGCTCAAATCCGCCAGGGCGCGCTGCCGGACGTCTACGCAGCGGCGAATACGGACCTCCCGGAGGCGCTCTACGGCGAGGACCTGGTGGAGGACCCGGTCGAGTTCGCCACCAACCAACTCGTGCTGGCGGTACCCGCCGACTCGGAGATCGCCTCGCTCGAGGACCTGACCGCAGAGGGCGTCACGATTGCGATCGGCGATCCCGAGGTCCCGGTCGGCAGCTACACGCGCGAGGTGCTCGAGCGTCTGCCCGCCTCGGAATCAGAGGCAATCCTCACAAACGTCGGCTCCGAGGAGCCGGACGTTGCCGGCATCGTCGGGAAGCTGACCCAGGGTGCGGTCGACGCGGGGTTCGTCTACGCGACCGACGTCGTCGCGGCGGGCGACCGCCTCGAGGCCATCAGTTTGCCGTCGGACCTGCGCCCGGACGTCACGTACGGAATCGCGGTGGTGGTCGACTCCGCAAATCCCGACGCGGCGCAGAGCTTCGTCGACGGCCTGCTTGAGCCCGACGGCCAGCAGGTGCTGGCGGACGCCGGGTTCCTGCCTCCGCCTTGAGCTCGGTCGCCCCGGCGCCCGCTTCGACCGCGCGCCGTTCCTGGTTCCGGTTGCTTGCCCTCGCCTGCCTTTGCCTGACGCTGGCGTTCCTCGTGATCCCGATGCTGGCGCTGTTCACCGAGACGAGCCCCGGATCGCTGATCGACAGCCTTGGAGAGGAGCAGGCGAGAGAGGCGCTGTGGCTGAGCTTCCGGACCTCGCTTGCCGCAGTCGCGCTGATCGTGCTGGTCGGCACACCGGCCTCCTACCTGGTGGCGACGCGGGCTTTCCGAGGCCGGGCCGTGGTACTGACGCTGATCGAGCTGCCGCTGGTCCTGCCGCCCGCCGCGGCCGGGATCGCGCTGCTGGCGGCGTTCGGCCCGCAGGGCCTGGTGGGCGGGGCGATCGAGGATGCGGGGGTGCGTCTGGTCCTGGAGACCGCGGGAGTGGTCGTCGCGCTCACCTTCGTCGCCGCGCCCTTCTACCTCAGGGCGGCGATCGCCGCGTTCGAGTCGATCGACCGCGACCTGCTCGACGCGTCGCGCACCCTCGGTGCCGGTGAGGCGAGGACCTTCGCCCGAATCGCGATCCCTGTGTCAACCGCAGGATTGGGAGCCGGCCTGGCGCTGTCGTGGGGCCGCGCTCTGGGGGAGTTCGGGGCGACGTTGATGTTCGCGGGCTCGCTCCAGGGAATCACGCAGACCGCGCCACTGGCGATCTTCGAGTTCCTGGGGCGCGACTTCGCGGCCTCCCTGGCGCTGTCGGCCGTGCTGCTTGCGATCTCCGCATTCCTCCTGCTGTCGGTGAAGCTCGTCTTCCGCTCGCCCGTCGATGCTGCGGCTTGAGGCGCGCAAGAAGCTGCGCGAGATCGAGCTCGACCTCGCGCTCGACGTCGTCGCCGGCTCCTGCCTGGCGCTCGCCGGGCCGTCCGGCGCGGGCAAGAGCACGGCGCTGCGGATCGTCGCCGGCCTCGAGCGGGCTGACGCGGGGGTCGTCAGCCTGAACGGCGAGCGCTGGCTCGACACGGCCGCCGGGATCGACGTCCCCGCCGAGCAGCGGGGTTGCGGGTTCCTGTTCCAGAGCTACGCCCTGTTTCCCAACCTCTCCGCCTGGGAGAACGTCGCCTACGGGATGCGGGAGCCCCGGCGCGAGCGGCGGTCGCTGGCAGTAGAGCTGCTGGAGCGCTTTCGGCTCGGCGGCCTCGCCGACGCTCGACCCCGCGACTTCTCTGGCGGGGAGCGCCAGCGGGTCGCCCTCGCGCGGGCGCTGGCCTGCCGGCCACGGGCGCTCTTGCTCGACGAGCCGCTGTCAGCGCTCGACGCTCGCACGCGCGCCGAGGCAGGGCGAAGCCTGGCGGAAGCTCTGGCCAGCGCGCAAGTGCCATCGCTTCTGGTCACCCACGACTTCGAGGAGGCGGCGGTGTTCGGCGACGAGGTGGCGATCCTCGATGCGGGCCGTGTGGTTCAGCGCGGTAGCGCGGCAGCGCTCGCCGATGCGCCCGCGACCGCGTTCGTCGCTGACTTCACCGGAGCGGTGGTGCTCTCGGGAACCGTCGTCGGTGTTGAGGAGGGGCTGACGCTGGTGCGGCTCGGGGACGGTGCGGTGATTCGAAGCACCGACGGCGGGCACGGAGCGGTGTCGATCAGCGTCCACCCGTGGGAGCTGACGATCGAGCCGTTCCACTCGGTCGCCAAGGGGTCGGCGCTGAACCGCCTCGCGGGCCACGTTGAAAGCGTGACCGAGGTCGGAAACCGCGCCCGGGTGGGCCTCAGTGCCGGCCAGCATCTGACGGCCGAGATCACGCGCGCCTCAGCTCGACGCCTCGCGCTCGCGCCGGGGCGGCAGGTGAGCGTGACCTGGAAGGCGACCGCGACCCGGCTGATCAGCAGGCGGTCGTCTAGCGTCCCGCGACAAGCGACCGAGGAGTAGCGATGACCGCAGACGAATGGATCGCCGCGTTCGCGGCCGAGCTTGGAACCGATCCGCCGAGCGAGGAGACGTGCGCCGAGCTGCTCGAGCTGGCCGGCACGGCGGCGCATTCCTCCGAGAGGATCGCTGCGCCGATCGCCTGCTATCTCGCCGGCGTCACCGGCCGCCCGCTGGAGGAGCTGCGGCGAATCGCAGACGGCATCCCATAGGAGCGGGAATCGAGGCGTAAAGTGGGCGTGTGAGCCGTCGACTCCTGGTTTCGATTGCAGGCGTAACCCTGTTGGCGCTGCTCTGGCCCGCCGTGAGCTCGGGATATCACCAGAGGGTTCTCGCGGACGTTTCGGCACACCTGAAGGAGCTGAGGGGAAGCAACACATGGGTGGTCCAGCTCAGCTGGAACGCCACCTGTGAGGGCAGCGTCAAACCGACGACGTTCAACGGCGAGCTGTACCTCGTGGACGCGGAAACCGGGGAGCGTAGGCACCTCGGGGGCATTGTCACCGTCGCGGGACCGCAGAGCATTTCGGGCGCGCGGGACTTCAACGTTTCGGCAATCGGGCGCCCCCAGCACCTGATACCCGAGCTGGTCATCAATTGCCACGAGACCGATCCCCTCGACGGCAGCCCCGAAACCGACGTGTCCGGGCCTCCCGTGACGGTCCCGCCGCGCTACGGCGGCGCATCCGGGGGCGGCGGAGGGGGAGGGGGAGGGGGCAGCGGAGGGGGCGGCGGCGATCCGACCGCTCCGGTGCGCGCCGGCGGCTGCGTGACGGCCTTCGTGGGGACGAACGGGCCCGACACGCTGACGGGAAGCGACGGCGGCGACGTGATGATCGGCTTCGGGGGGAAGGACCGCCTGGACGGACGCGACGATCACGACTGCCTGATCGGCGGCAGCGGCAACGACCGACTGGACGGAGAGAGCGGCAGCGACAGGCTCAGCGGCGGCCGCGGCGCGGACGTGCTGCTGGGCGGTCCCGACTTCAACGCGTACAACGCCGGGGCCGGGAGGGACTTCGTCGACGCTCGCAACGGAGTGCGCGAGCGGGTGCGCTGCGGATCCGGGCTTGATCGGGCGCGCGCCGATCGCCGCGACCGGCTCCGCAGCTGCGAGCTCGGCCCCCTCCGCTGACGGTCGGCGGGCCGACCGCGAGATGCGCGTGAGTTCTTCACCGGTCGGCCAAACGCCTTACAATCGGCGCGCGGGCCAGTCAACCGAGGGAGGGCGAGCTTGAGCGCCACCGAGAAGGTCACCTACTGCCGGATCTGCGAGCCGCTGTGCGGCATGGTCGCGACCGTGGAGGACGGGCAGGTGACGAAGCTGCGCCCCGACGGAGACCACCCGCTTTCGCAGGGTTTCGCGTGCCCGAAGGGGATCGCGATGACCGGCGTGCAGAACGATCCCGACCGCGTCCTTTACCCGCTCCGCCGCCGTGAGGGCGCGGCGCGCGAGAACGGCACGCCGCCCGGCTTCGAGCGCGTCTCCTGGGACGAGGCGCTGGACGACATCGGCGGGCGCCTGAAGGCGATCCGCGAGCGCCACGGCGGCGACGCGATCGGCTGGTACATGGGCAACCCGGCCGCTTTCTCTTACTCACACCCGCTGTGGCTGATCGGCTTCCTCGACGCGATCGGCTCGCCGCACTACTACAGCGCCGGCTCGCAGGACGTGAACAACCGCTTCGCCGCGAGCGCACTGCTGTACGGCTCGCCGTTCGTCGTCCCGATCCCCGATCTGGCGCGGGTGGACTTCCTGTTCATGCTCGGCGCCAACCCGCTTGTCTCGCACGGCAGCGTGATGAGCGCGCCGCGCGTGCGCGAGCAACTGCTCTCGATCACCGATCGAGGCGGCCGGGTGGTGGTCATCGATCCGCGGCGCTCGGAGACGGCCCGCGCATTCGAGCACGTTGCGATCAACCCCGACAGCGACGCCTGGTTGCTGCTGGCGATGCTGAACGTGATCTTCGCCGAGCGCCTCGAGAACCCGGGCGCGATCCTCGACCTGGCGCGCGGGGAGCAGGCGCTGCGCGAGATGGCCGCCGACGTAACGCCCGAGATCGCCGCCGAGCGCACCGGGATCCCGGCGGACGACATCCGCCAGCTCGCCCGCGACCTCGCGGGCGCGGAGCGCGCCGCCGTCTACGGACGCACCGGGTCGTGCCTGGGACGCAACGGGACGCTGGTCTCGTTCCTGCTCGACGCGCTCAACGTCGTCACCGGAAACCTCGACCGCGAGGGCGGGGCGATGTTCGGAAACCCACCGGTGGACTTCGCGAAGCTCGCCGACATGATCGGCGCCGGGACCTACGGCAAGGTCCGCTCGCGGATCGGAAACTTCCCCGACGTACTGAAGAACCTCCCCGCCGGGGTGATGGCGAAGGAGATCACAACCCCGGGGAAGGGCCAGATCCGCGCCCTGCTCGTTTCCGCCGGGAACCCGGTCCTGTCGGTTCCGAACGGCGAGGAGCTGGAAGAGGCGATCGAGCATCTCGACCTGATGGTGTCGATCGACTTCTACGTCAACGACACCTCGAAGCACGCCGACTACGTGTTGCCGGCGACCACCTTCCTGGAGCGCGAGGACTTCCCGGTCCCGTTCCTCGGCCTGTTCACGACCCCGTTCATCCAGATGACCGATGCGGTCGTTGAGCCGGCGGGCGAGGCGAAGCAGGAGTGGGAGATCATCGACGAGCTCTCGAAGCGGATGGGTGTCGCGCCGTACTCAGCGCTCGGGCTGCGCCTGCTCGGCAAAGCCGGGGTCAGGCTGTCGCCGCAGAGGCTGTTCGAGCTGCTGCTCCGGACCGGGCCGAAGGGCGACCTGTTCGGCCTTCGCCGCGGCGGGCTGAACATCGACAAGCTGCGGCGCAACCCGCACGGGATCGTGCTCTCCGAGCATCTCGAGGCAGGAGTGCTGAAGGGCCATTTGCGCCACAACGACAAGAAGGTGCGGCTGGACCCGCCCGAGATCGTCGCCGAGGTGAAGCGGCTGGCCTCCGCCAACGGCCACGACGCAAGCTTCCCCCTGCGGCTGATCGGCATGCGCGAGCTGCGCTCGCACAACTCGTGGATGCACAACGTCGAGAAGCTGATGCAAGGCGAGCGCGAGCACATGGCGCGCGTGCATCCGGAGGACGCCACCGAGATCGGAATCTCGGACGGCGACGCGGTCAGGATCACCTCCGCCCACGGCTCGATCGAGCTCCCGGCTCGGGTCACCGACGAGATCAAGCGCGGCACGATCGCCGTACCGCACGGCTGGGGCCACACCAGCCCCGGGTGGCGGGTCGCCACCGCCGCCGGCGGAGCGAACGTGAACAAGCTCGCCTCGACCGACCCCGCCGACCTCGAAGTGCTGGCGGGAATGTCGTTCCTGAACGGGATCCCGGTGAGGTTGGAGCCGGTGGGGGCGGCGAGGGACGAGCAAGCACCGAGAGAAGCAGCCCTGACCGCGTAGTCCGGCCTAGGGGAGTTGCTGAAAGAGGGGCGCTGCTCGTTCCGGGCGCGGCCTCGCGGGGGCCAGGGTCCTCACTCCCGCGGGGGTGGGCCTGGCGCCGCCGAGCCATCTTTTCCGCGGCGGCTCGAGGGTGGCCGCGCGCAAGATCACGATCTCCCCGGGGGCCCGCTCCAGCAGCCAGGCGATGTCCTCGGCGCCGAATCCGTCGCCACCTTTGGCGGCGGCCGCGGCGACGATGCGGTCGAAGCGCTCGTTCCCGATCAACTCCAGGACCGCATGCCGGTAGGTGCGGCCACGCTCGATCCGTGTGTCGACCGGGACGCCGCTCGAAAGCGCTCGCTGCTCGATCGCCTCCAGCACCGGCAACGCCTGCGTCGCCTGCTTCGGAAGCGGCGCGGTCATCGGCAAGGACAGCGGCACCCGCGCCAGGTACGCCGGGACCAGAGTCGCCTTGTCGGCGCGGCAGAGTCGAAGCGCTGCGTCCAGGGCCGACTGCGATAGCGAGGTGCCGAAGAACGGGAACAGGATCCGACGGGGGGATGGGGTGAGCTTGGTCGGCGAGCGCCGACGGAGCACGACGAGCGTCGCCGCGGAGGCGAGCATCGCCACGACGACGATGATTGCGACATCCAGCGGGCTCAAGTCGCTCCCTCCAAGTCTTCCAAATCCTCCTCGGACAGCTCGAGCCCATCGCGCCGGCGCAGGGTCCGATCGGCGACGATGCGGATGTCGATACCCGGAAGAGCGTCGAGGAGGCGCAGCGGAAGCGGCTCGGAGAACCGGCGCAGCAGTCCGCGGCGCCCGGGCGGACCGACGAGGATGTAAGTCGTGCCGCGGTCGCCGACGACGCGTTGGACGGTCTCGACGATGTCATCGCCCTCCTCGACCAGCAGATGCGCGCCCAGCACCGAGGCGAGCCGGCGCATCGCCTCGAGCTGCGCCTGCTGGTCCGGATCGGGGGCCGAGCCCGGCGGCCGCACCCAGAGGAGGTCGAGCTCGCCGCCGAGGCGCTGAGCGGAGCGCCACGCCCGGCGAATCAGGCGCTGCGATGCCGGACGCGGGGTGACGAGGGCCAGCAGCCGCTCGCCGATTGCCTGCGGCCCGGCCACGTCGCTGACCCGATCCTCTCGCCGCCCGCCCACTTTCACGAGCCGCTTGGACTCGACGTCCTCCGCAACCTCGCGCAGCGTCATCTCCCGCAGCGACTGCAGGTTCTCGATCCGGAAGAAGTTCGACAGCGCCGATTCGATTCGCTCCGGTGGGTACACCTTCCCCGCCCGCAGCCGGCCGAGCAGCGCCTCCGGGGTCAGGTCCACCAGGACGACCTCGTCAGCGTCCGAGAGCACGCCGTCCGGGAACGTCTCCCGCATCCGCACCCCGGTGAGCTCGCAGATCTCGTCGTTCAGGGTTTCGAGGTGCTGCACGTTCACCGTCGAGAACACGTCGGTGCCGGCGGCGAGAACATCGGCGACGTCCTCGTAGCGCTTCTCGTGCTCGACGCCGGGGGCGTTGGTGTGTGCGATCTCGTCGATCAGGCACAGCTCCGGCGCTCGACGCAAAAGCGCCGGCAGGTCCATCTCCTCCATCGCCGTGTCCCTGTACGAGACCTTCCTTCGCGGCACCACCTCGAGCCCGATCGCCTGAGCCGTCGTCTCGGGCCTATCGTGCGGCTCCAGGTACCCGATCACGACGTCACGCCCGGCCTCAGCCTCGGCCTGGCCCTCCTGGAGCATCCGGTAGGTCTTTCCGACCCCCGCGGCCATCCCGAGGAAGATCTTGTGTCGGCCTCTGTCCATCGGCGGTTGATGCTCTCACGCGCCCAGCAGGTTGTGGACGATCAGGTCGACGAGCTTGATTCCGATGAACGGCGCGATGATGCCGCCGAGCCCGTACATCCACAGGTTGCGGCGCAGCAGCGCCGTCGCCCCGATCGGCCTGTATCGGACGCCCCGCAGCGCCAGCGGGATCAGCAGCGGGATCACCAGCGCGTTGAAGATGATCGCCGAAATGATCGCCGACTCGGGCGTCCCGAGGTCCATGATGTTGAGCTTGTCGAGCGGGCCGCTGCCGAACTCGGACGGCGAGCCGCCGGCCGCCGCCACCGCGTAGGTGCCGGCGAAGATCGCCGGCAGGATCGCGAAGTACTTGGCGACGTCGTTTGCGATCGAGAACGTGGTCAGCGCCCCGCGCGTGATCAGCAGCTGCTTGCCGACCTCGACGATCTCGATCAGCTTCGTCGGGTTGGAATCGAGGTCGACCATGTTCCCCGCCTCGCGCGCGGCCTGGGTTCCGGTGTTCATGGTCACTCCGACATCGGCCTGTGCGAGAGCGGGAGCGTCGTTGGTGCCGTCGCCGGTCATCGCGATCATCCGCCCGCCGGCCTGCTGCTCGCGAATCAGCTCCAGCTTCTTCTCCGGCGTCGCCTCGGCGAGGAAGTCGTCGACTCCCGACTCCTCGGCGATCTTGGCGGCGGTGAGCCGGTTGTCTCCGGTGACCATCACCGTCCGGATGCCCATCGCCCGCAGGTGCTCGAAGCGCTGCGTCATTCCCTCCTTGACGATGTCCTTCAGGTAAATCACCCCAAGCACCTGGCTGTCGGACGCGACCGCGAGCGGAGTCCCGCCCTCGCGCCCGATCCGGTCGAGCGCGGTCTGAAGCTCCGCCGGGGCGCGGCCACCCTCGGCCTGCACCCAGTGGACGATCGCGTCGCCGGCGCCTTTGCGCAGGCGGCGGCCGTCGAGGTCTACGCCGCTCATCCTGGTCTCGGCGCTGAAGGGGATGAAGTGCGCCTCATGCGGCGCGAACTCGTGCTCGCGAATCCCGAACTGCTTCGCCAGGATCACGATCGAGCGCCCCTCGGGGGTCTCGTCGGCGAGCGAGGCGATCTGCGCCGCCTCCGCCAGCTCCGCCTCGGCCACCCCGGGCATCGGCACGAACTCGGTCGCCTCGCGGTTACCGAGCGTGATCGTGCCGGTCTTGTCGAGAAGCAGGGTGTCGACGTCGCCCGACGCCTCCACCGCGCGGCCGGAAAGGGCGAGCACGTTGCGGCGCACGAGCCGGTCCATGCCGGCGATCCCGATCGCCGAGAGCAGCGCACCGATCGTCGTCGGGATCAACGCCACCAGCAATGCGATGAGCGTCGCGACCGACGCGTCGGTGCGTGCGAACTCGGCGAACGGCTTCAGCGATACGACGACGAGCAGAAAGATCAGGGTCAGCCCCGCGAGCAGGATGTTGAGTGCGATTTCGTTCGGCGTCTTGCGCCGCTCGGCGCCCTCGACGAGGGCGATCATGCGGTCGAGGAAGCTGTGACCGGGCTCCTGGGTGATCTCGACCACGATCTCGTCGGAGAGCACGCGCGTGCTGCCGGTGACTGCGCTGCGATCGCCGCCGGCCTCGCGTATCACGGGGGCGGACTCGCCGGTGATCGCCGACTCGTCGACCGACGCGATTCCCTGGATCACCGTTCCGTCGCCGGGGATCACCTCGCCGGCCGAAACGACGACGACGTCGCCGCGCTTCAGCTCGCTGGCCGGGACCTCGCCACCGTCGCGAAGCCGTGCCACCGTCTCGGTGCGGGTCGCCCGTAGCGCGTCGGCCTGCGCCTTTCCGCGGCCCTCCGCGAGCGCCTCCGCGAAGTTCGCGAACACGACGGTCAGCCACAGCCAGATCCCCACCGTGAACGTGAACCAGGCGGCCTCGTCTCCGCCGCCGAGCGGCTCGCCCCCGAACGCCTGGATCAGCCATCCGATCGTGGTCACGGCGGCGCCGACCTCGACGACGAACATCACCGGGTTGTGGATCTGAACGCGCGGGTCGAGCTTCTTCAGGCTGCCGATCAGCGCGCTGCGCACCATCGCGCCGTCGAACGTCGCCGCCTTGCGCTCGGTCATGCGTGCACTACCCTCCTCGGCGTCAAGCGCCAGGTTGAGTTCCAAGACGTTTACGCCGGGCTCGCCGAGGAACCCGAGCGCGCGCCCGTCGGTGTTCTCGTCGATCAGCTCCTGAACCGTCTCGACGGGGAGCCCGCGCTCGGAGGCGACGCGGTTCGCCTGGATCAGGGCGTTCGCCTCCGAGATGTGGGGATCGACGCCCGAGGCTGACGTGGTGACGGCATCCACGGGCACGTCCGCTTCGGTCAGCCCGGGGTTGAAGGACCCTCGAGCGTCAGGTAACGGCGATCTGCTCCTCGAAGAACTTCGACAGCCCCTTGTCGTTCGGCCCGAGGTTGTTGAAGAAAGTGACGTCGGGGCTGTACTTGGTCACCGACGGGCGGCTCTGGAAGTACGCCGGATCGGGGACGCGCTCGAACTTCTCCCCGTTCGAACCGGGGACCGGAACGCGGACGGTGAATCCCTGGCCGATCAGCTCCGAGCCGACCACCTCGCCGTCGCGCTCCACGCGGCTGCCGTCGGCCTTGCCGGGGAAGGCGAGCTGCGAGATCCCGGTGACCGCGAGCGGGTAGACGAGCCCGAAGAGGACCGTGAAGACGACGATCGCAACCACCGATGTGACGAGGTCGCGGCGCATCAGAAGAGGTTCGGGGTCAAGCCCTGGACGATCGGTCCGAGCAGCAGGGACGGGAAGAAGGTGAGCGCGCCGACGAGGATCACGACCCCGATCAGCAGCACCGCAAAGGTCGGAGTGTCAGTGCGGAAGGTCCCAGGCCCGGGTGGCGCGATCCGCTTCGATGCCAGGGAACCGGCAATTGCCAGTGCCGCAAGCAGCGGCACGAAGCGCCCGAACAGCATCGCAATGCCGCCGACGAGGTTCGCGAAGTCGAAGCCGTAGGAGTCGACGTTGCCGGGAGCGTTCGGCTGGATGAAGCCCGTGTAGCCGGCGAAGGCGGAGCCGTTGTTGTTCCCCTGAGAGGTGTACGCGTAGAGGCTCTCCGAGAAGCCCTGCGGTTTCGGGTTGTAAATCGACTGCTTGCCGTCGTCGGTGGAGACCGCGAACGAGGTCGAGACGAGCACCACCAGCGGCATCAGCAGGACACCGATCAGAACAAGCTTGATCTCCCTCGCCTCGACCTTCTTCCCCAGATACTCGGGTGTTCGTCCCACCATCAGCCCGGCGATGAACACCGTCAGCAGGATGAAAAGCAGCATCCCGTACATGCCCGAGCCGACCCCGCCGAAGATCACCTCCCCGGTCATCATGTTGGTCAGCGGCACCGCCCCTCCGATCCCCGTGTAGGAGTCGTGCGCCGAGTTCACCGAGCCGTTCGAGGCGGCCGTCGTGGTTGTCGCCCACTCCGAGCTGGCGACGATCCCGTTGCGGACCTCCTTGCCCTCCATGTTGCCGCCGCTGGTGCCGTCCTCCGCGGCCATCTCCAGCCCGGCGGCCTTCTGGGCCGGGGAGCCGTTCTGCTCGGCCGCGTAACTGACGAAGAAGCCGACGACCAGCATCACGGCCATCGCTCCGTACAGCGCCCAGCCGTGGCGGCGGTTGCCGACCATGCGCCCGTAGGTGAACACGAGCCCGGCCGGGATCAGGAGGATGAAGAGCATCTCGACGAAGCCCGAGAAGGCGGTCGGGTTCTCGAATGGGAACGTGGAGTTGACGTTGAAGAAGCCGCCGCCGTTGGTCCCGAGCTGCTTGATCGCCTCCTGGCTCGCGACCGGCCCGAGCGCCAGCGTCTGGCCGTCACCGGTGAGGGTTTGGAAGCTGGTCGCGCCGTCGAGAGTCTGGATCACGCCCTGGGAGACGAGCACGAGGGCGCCGATCACGGACAGCGGCAGCAGGATGTAGAGCAGGCTTCGAGTCAGGTCCTGCCAGAAGTTCCCGAGCGCCTTCGCGCCATGAGAAGCGATGCCGCGGATCACCGCCGCCAGCACCGCCATCCCGACCGCGGCGGAGACAAAGTTCTGCACCGCGAGCCCCACCATCTGGGAGAAGTACGAGAGCGTCGTCTCCCCGCCGTAGTACTGCCAGTTCGTGTTCGAGATGAACGAAGAGGTGGTGTTGAAGGTGAGGTTCCAGGGACCGGAGTCGAAGCCGTCGGGGTTAAAGGGCTGGATGCCCTGGGTTCGCAGGATCACGTACAGCACGATCCAGAAGAGAAGGCTGAACACGACGGTCGTCTTCGCGTAGGACTTCCAGTCCTGCTCGCGGCGGGCGCTCGGCCCGAGCAGGCGGTAGATCAGGCGCTCGACGGGTCCGAGGACCCTGGTCAGCATCACCGCCTCGCCCTGGTACACCCTCGCCATGTAACGGCCCAGCGGCAGCGCCAGCGCCGTCAACACGGCGATGTAGAAGCCGATCTGAAGCCAGCCCTGGAGCGTCACAGCTTCTCGCCCCGAAGCAGGGCGTAGAAGAGGTACGCGAACAGCACCAGCGACAGCGCCAGCATCACCGCTTCGGCGACCGTCATACGCGGTCCAATCCGTAGATCAGCGCGTAGAACGCCGCGAAGCAGGCGATTGCGATTGCGATCGAGACCAAATCCACACCAACAGGATCGGTCCCGCCCCGTGAAGGACGTGTGGGGATTCCGCCTCAGCGCGTCAAGATTGCGTCAAGATCGACGCGTACAGCCGTGGGCGCAACTGGATCAGCCGGCGAATCTGTATCCCACTCCCGGATCCGTGCGCACGTACCGCCGCGCTCCCTCCGGCTCGATCTTGCGTCGCAGGTTCGCAATGTGGGTGCGGAGGACGGCCGTGTCCTCTGCGTATCCCGGTCCCCAGACCTCGGTCAGCAGCGAGCGATGCGTCATCAGCCTGCCGCGGTTCCTGACAAGCACCCGGAGCAGGTCGAACTCGATCGGGGTCAGGTGGACCTCGTCTCCCTGGCGACGGACTATCCGCGCCGCAAAGTCGACCTCGAGCCCGTCGACCGTGACCGCCTGCTCTTCCGCCTCGGGGGCCGACCGTCGCAGGGCCGCCTGCACCCGGGCGACCAGTTCCTTGGGACCGAACGGCTTTGTCACGTAGTCGTCCGCGCCGGCCTCAAGCGCTCGCACCTTCTCGCCCTCCTCCCCCACCGCAGACAGCAGGATGATCGGCGCCGAGGACCACTCGCGAAGGCGGCGGCAGACCTCGATCCCGTCGATGTCGGGGAGGATCAGGTCGATGATCGCGGCGTCGGGCGGCTCGACCGCCGCCCGATCGAGCGCCTCCTCCCCGTTCTCGGCAACGACGACCTCGAATCCGGCTTCTCGCAGCACCACCTTCAGTGCGCGGACAATCTGCGGCTCGTCGTCGCAGACCAACACGCGCGGGCCGCTCATGACGCGCTGGCGCTTCTGCCGAAAACGGTGTCGGTGGAAGCGGCGCCGGGCTGGAGCGGAATCTCGATCACGATCACCGAGCCCTGGCCGGGCAGCGACTCGGCCCAGATCCGTCCTCCGTTCGCGCTCACGAAGCCGCGGGCGATCGCGAGCCCGAGCCCCGATCCACCACCTGGGGATCGACCGTCGCCCGCGCGATAGAACGGCTCGAAGATCAGCTCCAGCTCGTCCGCCGGGATGCCCCGCCCTTGGTCGACGACGCGGATCACCAGCCGCGAGCCGACGACCCGCGCGCGCACCGACACCGGACGTCCCTCGGAGTGCTGGGCGGCGTTCTCCATCACGTTCGCCAACGCGCGCTCGAGCTGCGCAGCGTCAGCGTTGACGAGCGGTAGATCTCGGTCGATCGCGAGCTTGAACGACCCCCGCACTCCGACCTGCTCGGCCGCGACATGCACGATCTCGTCGATCGAGCACCAGTCGCGGCGAGGCTCGCCGCCCCCGCCTCCAGGCGCGAGAGATCGAGCAGCTTCTCGACCAGTCCGGAAAGCCGCGAGCTCTCGGCGGTAACCGTCTGCGCCAGCTCGGCTCTGTCCTCGGAGCTGATCGTCGAGGAGCCGAGTGCCTCGCCGGCGGCGACGATCGCCGTCAGCGGCGTGCGCAGGTCATGGGAAACGGCGCGCAGCAGCGCCGTCTTGATCACGTCGCTGCGCCGCAATGCATCCGCCTCAACCACCTCGGCCTGGAGCCGCTCGCGCTCGAGAGCGGCAGCAAGCAGCGTCTCGAGGGCGGGCGCAACCCCGGCGCGGAGCAACTCCATCGCTTCGGGGTCGGCGTCCTCGGGGACGAACAGCGTCCCGATCTTCCGGCCGCCCTGATTAAGCGGGATCGCAGTCTCCGTTCTGTCCGGGCTCGCCGCAGGCTCGTCTGCGAGCACGATCCGCGCCTGCCGTAATCCCAGCGCCCCCGCCAAGCGGGCGGCGGCTTCCGCCCGAGCCTCCGTTGGCCGAGCGCCGCCGAGCAGGAGCCGGGCCATCTCGGTGGCCAGCTCGGCTTCGCGGCGACGGAACTCCGCCTCGATCGCGCGGCTTCGAGCCAGCTCGGCGACCGAGCTGGCGAGGACCGCGGCGCCGAAGAACACGACCAGCGCGACCCAGTTTTGCGCCTCGGCGATGGTGAACTCGCCTGTCGGAGGAATGTGGAAGAAGTTGAACGCCGCGGCGCTGAGGAGGCTGGTGAAGATCCCCATCCAGAGACCCCAGAAGGTCGACACGACGAGCACGGCGAGCAGATACAGAACGCCCGTCGATACCTCCGGCATCACCTCCTTGAGCGCGTAGATGAGCGCGGTGATCGCGACGACGGCCCCGACCGCCACGGAGAAGCCCAGCGCCATCGGGGGGCGCGTTTCGCGCAACAACAGGGATCGCCGCTCCACTACCTACGTATGGTGGCGCTTGCGCCGCCTGCGAGGATCCCACGTAGCAGCTGCTGAAAGAACCGGGGTCCCCGACTACAACGCCCGCGTCAGCGTCGAGCCTCTTTGAGCAGCGCCTCCGCGGCCGCGAGGTCGGCATCATCGTTGACGTTGAAGGTCAGGATCGCGGGGTCGCCGAACTGCGCCATGTCCGCCTCGGAGAGCACCCGCGGGTGGAGCGCCGTGACCGCCTCGGTCAGCGCCCAGTCGTCCTCCAGCGGCGTCGCGAGGTGGGGCAGGAGACTCGGCTCGTAGCGGCCGAGCAGTGGCTGCAGCCGCCCGCGCACCTTGCAGACGGCCAGCGCGTCGCGGAGGCCCGCGAGATGTTCCAGCAGCGCCGGATCGACAAACGGCATGTCGCATCCGAGTGCGATCACGGGGCGCCCCTCGCTGGCATTCAGCGCGGCGATCAGGCCGTTGAGCGGGTGCTGCGGCTCGTCCGGCTCGACGATCACCGCGGCGTCAACGCTGGGCAGCGGGGTCGATGCCTTGGCCACAACCGCGGTCTCGAGGCCGGCTTCGGCGGCCGCCGCGAGCGGGTACTCGATCAGCGCCCGCCCGCCGAGCTCGACGAGAGTCTTCGGCCGCCCCATCCTGCGACTTGCGCCTCCGGCGAGCACGGCGCATAGGACCCCGGAACGCGTCACGGCGATAGTCGTACCAGGCGACTACCCTCGGCGGGGCCGATGCCCGCGAAGCTGATTGAGATCGAGAAGGCACGTCGCCTCGTGCTCGCGGAGGCGCAGCCCCTCGACACCGAGCAGGTCGCTGTCGGCGGCGCCCTAGGCCGAGTGCTGGCCGAGCGGATAACGAGCCCCGAGAACGTCCCGGGATTCGACAACTCGGCGATGGACGGATTCGCCGTGATCGCCTCCGAGACCGGTGGGGCCAGCGAGGAGCAACCGGTGAGCCTGCGGATCGCGGGCCAGTCGCGCGCGGGCTCGCCGGCAGGTTCGGCATTGCGCGGCGGCGAGGCATTCGGGATCTCGACCGGGGCAGCCGTGCCCGAAGGCGCCGACGCGGTCGTCCGCGTCGAGGACACCCGCGCAAGCGATGGCAGCGTCCAGGTGACGGCCGAGGCGCAACCGGGGTTGAACATTCGCCGCGCCGGCGAAGACGCCGCGATCGGCGATGTGGTCCTCGAGCCGGGCACGGCGCTGGGCCCGTCGGAGTTGGGTGTGCTGGTCTCGGCGGCGCGACCGGTCGCCGCCTGCGTCCGGCGGCCGAGGGTGTCGGTGCTGTGCACAGGCGACGAGCTGATCGGGCCGGACGAGCCGATGCGCCCTGGGGCGGTTCGGAATTCGAACGCGTATTCCGTGCCGGCGCTGGCATCGCTGGCCGGAGGGGAGGTGACCTCGGTCGAGCGCACGGTCGACGACCCCTCCGAGACGGTCGCCGCGCTTCAGCGGGCACTGAACGCCGACGTCGCCGTGGTGTGCGGCGGGATGTCGGTCGGCGAGCACGATCACGTGCGGCCGGCGCTTCAGGAGCTGGGTGTCGAGGAGCGCTTCTGGGGGGTGGCACTGCGGCCCGGCAAGCCGACCTTCTTCGGCGTCCATGAAGGCGGCGGGCGCGGGCGCACCCTCGTCTTCGGGCTGCCGGGAAACCCGGTCTCGGCGGTGGTGACGTTCATCCTTTTCGTCCGCCCCGGGCTGCGGTCGCTGTCCGGAGCGCAGCCCGATGTCGACCGAACCGTCGCGACGCTTGCCGCCCCATACGAGGAGAAGAAGCCGGGCCGCGCCCACGCCGTGCGCTGCCGGCTGGAGCTCGGCGAGTCGGGCTGGAAGGCGACGCCCACCGGCCCCCAGGGCTCCCACGTCCTCACCTCGATGCTCGGCGCCGATGCGCTGGCGATCATCCCCGGCCCCGCAGGCCCGCAACCGGCAGGGGCCCGGGTCGAGATCGAACTCCTTCAGCGCGTCTAGCATGACGTCGATGACCGTCCATGTGCGGCTGTTCGCGATCCTGCGCGAGCGCGCTGGGCGCGACTCGCTCGAGCTCGAGCTTCCCGATGGTGCGACGGTCGCCGATGCGCTCGCGGCGCTGGAACGTGAGCCCGGCCTGGAGGACGTGATCGGGCGAATGCCGGTGCGGGCGGCGGTGAATCGCGAGTACGCGCCGACCGACGCCCTGCTGCGTCCCGGCGACGAGATGGCGGTGATCCCGCCCGTGAGCGGCGGCGCCGAGGTGCACGCGCGGGTGACCGAAGATCGGCTCTCGGTGCAGGGGATGTCGGAGCTCGTCGGTCGCCCCGGCGCGGGGGCGATCGTCACCTTCCAGGGCACGACACGGGACGTCGAGCAGCTCGACTACGAGGCCTACCGGGAGATGGCCGAGGAGAGAATCGCTTCGATCCTGCGGGAGGTGGTCGGAGCGGCACGGACTCCAGGCCGCCGCCGCCGAGCACCGGATCGGAGCCGTCCCTCTCGGAGAGACCAGCGTCGTCGTTGCGGTCTCCGCACCCCACCGCGACGCCGCTTTCGCGGGTGGGCGAGAGGCGATCGACCGGATCAAGGCCGAGGCGCCGATCTGGAAGCAGGAGGTCGATCGGGGCGAGAAGCAGTGGGTCGAGGGGCACGTACCGTGAACGACCGGCTCACCCACCTCGACGACGAGGGCTCGGCGCGGATGGTGGATGTCGGCGACAAGCAGGAGAGCGAGCGCCGCGCCGTCGCCGAAGCGAGCATTCGGATGTCGCCCGAGACCGCGAAGGCGGTCGCCGCCGGCGACGCTCCCAAGGGCGACGTCCTGGCCACAGCGCGGATCGCGGGGATCGGCGCGGCGAAGCGCACAGACGAGCTGATCCCGCTCGCGCACCCGCTTGCGCTCACGCACGTCGACGTCCGCGGCTGGATCGACAGGCAGAAGGCCGGGTACGGCTCGAGGCCGAGGCGCGCACCGTCGGGCGCACGGGAGTGGAGATGGAGGCGATGACCGCGTGCGCCGTGGCCGCGCTCACCGTCTACGACATGGTGAAGGGAATCGAGCGCGGCGTGACGATCGAGGGAATCGCGCTGGTGCACAAGAGCGGGGGCCGCAGCGGCGTCTGGGAGCGCGGCGGGGGCACGGAGTGAGAGCGGCCGTGATCACGATCTCGACCTCGAGGGCCGATGGGGACGGGGCGGCGAGGACCTCAGCGGATCGGCGCTTGACGAGTTCGCACGCGCCCTCGGCCTCGAGGTGGTGGGCCGGGACCTGATCGCCGATCTGCGGGAGCTGATCGAGCAGCGGCTGCGCCACTGGGCGGACGACGAGCGCTGCGAGCTTGTACTGACCAGTGGCGGCACCGGCTTCTCGCCAAACGACGTCACCCCGGAGGCGACCCGGGCGGTGATCGAGCGCGAGGCGCCGGGTATTGCCGAGGCGATGCGGGCGGCGAGCCGCGAGCACACTCGCCACTGGATGCTGTCCCGAGCCGTCGCGGGAATCAGGGGCGCAACCCTGATCGTCAACTTCCCCGGCAGCCCCCGCAGCATCGAGCAGGCCGGCGCGGCTATCGCGGATGCCCTCCCCCACGCGCTGAAGCTGCTCGCCGGCCATGCCGACGCCCACTAAATAGATGCCCGGCCGAAGCCGGGCATCTCTGTGCTTCCTTGCTCGGGTTGTTGCTGCGTGCTACGTCTGGCGTTCGAGGTCCGCGACCTCTTCGGCCTTGCGGTCGGCCTTCTCCTCGGTGTTATGGAGCTCTTCCTTGGCCTCGCCCTTGCGCTCTTCCTTCTTGCCCTCGCGCCGTAGGCTCGGATCCTTGGTCACCTCGCCGATGGCCTGCTTGGCCTTGCCTGTTGCCTTGTCGATCAGGCCCATTCTCTGTACCTCCATTTATTGTGTGCGTTTGGGTCCGTCCCAACCCAACTACCCGCCGGCGGAAGGCGAAAACAGGCGCCTCGAACGCCTGTTCGTGCTTCAGCACCTTCGCGGCCGTGCCCCTGCTGCTCTGCATGGGAGGGAGAACGTTGACGAACGGCAGCATCGAAGGAGTGATCTGGGGCGCAACGCGACCGATTGGCGCCTTTTGGTCGCATAGCGAAAGGAAAGCGCCAATCCCAAGGTGCGTTCGCGATTTATTGGCGCGCGTCCCATGCAGAGCGGCATTGCCGCTATCAAGGGCTACGTGCCGCACGTGGGGCACATAGGGGGCGATATGCGCACGCTGAGGTGTCGCACGTCCGCCGAAGGCGTGGATTTCGCCCCGCTAGCCGCTCGCCGGCTGCTCGGAGTCGCTGAAGGGGGCCGGGAGCGCTTCGGCTATCTCCAGCATCGAGCTGCTGCCTGTGATCTCCAGCAGGCGCTCGACCTGGCCGGTGGGGCGGGCGGCGATGAACTTGCGGCCGGTTTCCCGGCCTCGAGCGGCCGCGCTGAGGATCACCCGCAGCCCCGAGGAGTCCACGAAGGTGACCTTGGCGAGATCCAGGACGATCAATTCGGGTCCGCCCTGCTCCGCCCTGCCGAGCTCGCGCTCGAGCAGGTCCACCGCCGCCAAGTCCAGCTCACCCATCCCGGTGAGCAGGACGGCGGTGTTCTCGCGGGCGATCTCGACGGAGAACTCGTTCACCGCGACAGCATCTCAGATCGCGCTCAGTCGGGCCGCTCGCGAACCACGTCGGCCGCCGAGACATCGGCGCGCAGGCCCTTGTAGGACGGCTGTCGCAGCGTGCCGGCGCTCGGTCCACTCGCTGAATGCGACCTCTGCAACAAGCTCGGGCTCGACGAAGATCGAGTGCTTCGGCGGCTGGCGACCGCTGAAAGGGCTGTCCTCGCGGCGCAATGCCTCGAGCTCATCAGCCAGGAGCTTCAGGTCGCGATCGTCGAATCCGGTGCCCACCCGCCCCGCATAGCGCAGGCGGGGCGATTCGCCCTCCTTGTCCCAGTGGCCGACCAGCAGCGCCCCGATCTTGCCCGCCCGGCTGCCCTCGCCGGGCAGCCAGCCGCCGATCACCATCTCCTGGCTGCGGACGTTCTTGATCTTCAGCCAATCGCGGCTGCGTCGGCCGGGGAAGTAGCGGCTTTCGAGCCGCTTCGCCACCACTCCTTCCAGGCCGCGCTCGCGGCGTGGCGGCGAGCAGAGCGGCGCCGTCGCCGCGATGGTAGGCGGGGGTCTGCCAGCTCTCTCCGTCGAGCTGCAGCGACTCCAGCATCTCGCGACGGGGCTCGTAGGGGTGCTCGAGCGCGGAGCGCCCATCCAGGTACAGCAGGTCGAAGATCACGTAGGTGACCGGGACCTCGGCCGCACGCCGGCGAATGACGGTCTCCGACGCGAGGTGCATCCTCCGCTGTAGGCGCTGAAAGCCGGGCACCCCGTGCTCGTCGAATGCGACCAGCTCGCCGTCGAGGATCGCCTCCCGGGCGCCGAGCTGGCGGCCGAGTGACGCGACCTCCGGGTACTGGGCGGTGATGTCGCGAAGGTTCCGGCTCTGCAGCCGCAGCCGCCCCGCCTGGTGGAAGCAGATCGCCCGCACCCCGTCCCACTTGATCTCGTAGCCGAACAGCTCGTCGCGCTCGGGAAGGTCCGACAGCGTCGCCACCATCGGCGCGAGCTTCTCGGGCATCGGCTCCCGCTCCGGGTCGGCGGGGGGATCCATGCGGTGGATCATCCAGCGGTTCTCGCCGGTGTGAAAGAGGGCATAGCGACCGCTCACCCGCTCCCCCGCGAAACGACACGATCACCTTCGTGTCCGTGAACTTCTCCAGCGTGCAGGTGCCCGAGTCCCAGATCGAGATCGAGCCCGCGCCGTACTCGCCCGCCGGGATCTCGCCCTCGAACTCGAGGTAGGAGAGGGGGTGGTCCTCGGTGCGCACGGCGAGCCGGTTCTCCCCCGGGTCCGTCGGGATCCCCCGCGGCAGCGCCCACGAAGCCAGCACACCGTCGTGCTCCAGGCGAAGATCCCAGTGCAGCCGGCGGGCGTGGTGCTCCTGAATCGCGAACCGGGTCAGCTCGCCGGAGGGGTGCTGCTCGTCGCCTGCACGGCTCGGGGGTGCGGTCGAACGAACGCCGCCGCCGGTATTCACCAAGTGGCGCTCTGGAAGCCCCGTCCACGGGCGATCGATCATACGTCCGTCCAGCACCGCCGGGACCGATCAGCGGCGGATCAACGTGCTTCAATCGTTCCAGTGAGCGAGGGGCTCGACAGATGAGCGGGCGCGCATGGCTGGCCGCGATCGTGATCGCCGCCCTCGTCAGCGCGACGGGCATCGCCGCCGAGAAGGCGTGGGAGACCGAGAAAGCACGGGTGGCGGAGCAGCGACTGACCGCTGCGCAGGAAGCGGCTTCGCAGGCCCGTTTGGCGTTCGACAACGCGATCGACGCGTCGGCCGGGACCCAGGGGCTCGCCAAGCAGTCCGGGGGGATCCGGCACAAGGGTTTCCGGCTCTTTGCCGAGCGGGCGATTCGGCAGGCGGGATTTGCCGCGATCGCCTGGCACCCCCTGGTCTCCACGGGTCGCCGGTTCCAGTTCGAGATCGCGAACGGGCCGATCATCGCCCCGCAGAAAGGCGGGGGCATTGCCCGGGTGGACGAGCAGCCGTTCTACCTGCCCGTTCGCCTGCTGAGCGGTGAGAAGCCGGGGCCGCGCCGTCGGCCTCGATGCGCTCGCGATCCCGCCACTTGCCAGGGCGGCCCGCGAGGCCAGGGATGCGGGCGGGCCGATGGCCAGCGCACCGGTCTCCATGCCCGCAGCTCGGCCTCCCGGAGCGCGGCGTCGTCGTCCTCCGGCCGGTCTATCGGCCGGGCAGGGCGACTCGGGACCCCGGCAGGACGCCGGCGGGCGCTGATCGGCGTCGTCAGCGTCGCCGTGCCGGCGGAGCTCCTGGCGGGGGAGATCGCCGCGAAGCTGCCCGAGGGGGAGACCGTCGAGATCCGGGACTCCGGCTCCCCGCTGGTCGAGCTCGATGCGTCCGAAGCCGACGACGCCTCGGCATCAACCGAGGTCGCCGGCCGCAGATGGATCGTCTCGGTCGGCGGCCTGGAGGGCCCTTCCGAGCTTCCGGCTGCGGCGATCACGGTCGCCGGGCTGTCGCTGGCGATGCTGGTCGGCGTCCTCTTCGCGGTCGCCGCCCGGCGCGAGCGCCAGCTCGAGGAGGGCCGGGCGACGAAGCCGAGCGCAGTCGCGGCGCGCGAGGCGATGATCGTGCGAGTCGGCGACGCGCTGGAGCGCACTGCGACCATCGAGGGCCGGCTTGACGAGTTCGCGCGCGCCGTGGTCCCCGGGCTCGCCGATCTGTGCACGATCGACCTCGAGCTCGAGGAGGGCGACCCTGAGCCCGGGTGGGCGTGGCCGCGGCCGATCGCGCGCCATGAGGTGACGCTGCGGCAGCTCACGCCTGCGGTGGGAGTCGTGCGGGAGGCGCTCGCCGGCGGTGGAGTCAAGCTGGTCTTGGACGTCGACGACGAGATGCTGCGCTCGATCAGCGTCAACGAGCAGGACTTCCAGCGCCGCCGCTCGCTCGGGATCAACTCGCTGATCGCCGCGCCGCTTGTCGGCTCGATCTCGCGTTCTCGGGGTGTTGACCATGTACACCGTCGGCCGCCTCGGGGCGGCCCGCTCTTTGGGGCACGACGACGCCGCGCTGGCCCACGAGATCGCCGACCGGGCTGCGCTCGCGATCGACAACGCGCGCCTGTACGAGGAGCAGCTCGAGATCGCTCAGACCCTGCAGCGAGCGCTGCTGCCCCGCCGCCTGCCGCATCCCGACCACCTCGAGATCGCCGCTCGACACAGGGCCGGCCACGAGGGGACGGAGGTCGGCGGCGACTTCTACGACTTCTTCGACGGCGCCGGCACCTGGGTGGCCGTGATCGGGGACGTTTGCGGCAAGGGGCCGGAGGCCGCCGCGCTCACCGGGCTCGTTCGGCACACCCTGAGGGCGAGCGCGGAGGTCGAGGGGCCCGCGAACGCGCTCACCCAGGTCGACCGCGCGATCTACAAGGAGACCGAGGGAACCACGTTCTGCACCCTGGCGTGCGCGAGCATCGAGCATCGACTCCCCAGGGCGACAACGGGTCGTTTCGCGCGACGACGGCGATCGCCGGGCATCCGGAGCCGTTGATCATTCGGCACGGAGGCGACGTCGAGCGCGTTCCCAGGACCGGGCCGCTGCTCGGCACCTCGGCCTACGCGACCTTCGACCAGACCCAGATCAGTGCTCGAGCCGGGCGACACGCTGCTGCTCTACACCGATGGCGTCACCGAGTCGCGAGCGAACGGAGTCCTGTTCGGCGAGGATCGGCTGCTGGAGCTGGCAAAGCGCTGGGCCGATCAGCCCCTTGACTCGCTGCTGGCCCGGCTCGAGCAGGAGGTGGTGAGCTTCGCGGGCGGCCACCCGCAGGACGACATCGCGCTGCTTGCGATCCGGGTGCTCTAGACGCTCTCAGCCCGAGTCGCCGTCGTGATCCTCGACCGCCGCTGCCTCCTCGATCGGATCCGAGTCGGGCTCGGCGCCGTCGCGGCGTCCCTTCGTGCGGCCGCCCGGGCAGGCGGGAGGCGAGCCTGGCCAGCGACCCAACCCCCCGCAGATGACCCTCGAGGGGCTCGACCGACTCGCGCATCGCCGTCACCTCGGGATGCAGCTTGTCGACGCCCTGGCGCATCAGGCGAACCTCGGCGTCCATCGACTCGACCCGGGCCTCGATCGCGGCCAGGTACTCCGCCAGGCTGGCGATCGTCCTCGTCGCCTCGGCGATCGAGCGGATGTCGCCGAGCGCTCCCAGCAGAGCGGGGCACGTACAGAACCGGGGCGCTGCCCTGTCGAGCAGCGAGCTGGGCGACGGCTCATCCACCGGCGGCACGGACTCATTGTCGCTGACCGCGGTGACGTCTTCATCAGCGTTCACTACGCCCTCCTGACCGAGTAGATGGTCATTTCGGTCGGCACGCCCTTCGCGCGGAACAACCACTTGCGGCGAACCTTGAGCGCCGTCGTGTCGAGCTCGGCCAGGGCGGCGTCGGATATCAGCACCTCGTTGCCTCGCGCTTGCTCTGTCAGCCGCGCGGCGGCGTTGACGTCGACGCCGAAGACATCGCCCCCAGCCGCTTCGGGCGGCCGAAGTGCATCCCTGCGCGCAGCTTCGGCTGGTAGCCCGGGGCCTCGACGCGGATCAGCCGCTCTCGCGCCTCGAACAGCGCCGCCAGGCCGCGCCGGGGCATCCTCGAACACGGCCATCATCCCGTCGCCGAGGCGCTTCACCACGCGTGCCGCCGTTCTCGCGAACCGGCGGCTCGATCGCCTCGCCGACATCTCGGAGCAGGGCCAGCGCAGGCCCGTCGCCGGCCTCGAGCGCCCACTTCGAGAAATTGACCAGGTCCGTGAACACGATCGCGAGCTCCTCGGTCCCGACCTGCACATCGCCGTCTCTGGAAAGCGCATCCCAGACCTGAAGCGCGCTCAGCCCCGCTTCTCGCAGCAGCGACGGCCGCTCCCGGGTGGCCTCGGCGAGATTGCGGCCGATCACGCTCGCCTGACCCTCGCCGGCGGTCGAAAGCGGGTCCCCGAAACGCTCGTCTCCGGGAAGCAGCTTCCGAAATCGCTTCACGATGCTCGTGAGCTTCTCCGGCGGCTGATCCGGGATCCGCTGCGAGGGCGGGCTCGCGGGTTGAGGCGGCTCTGCCACGTTCGAAAGCCTCACAGATCGGCGCCGGGCGCGTGCCGTTCTACCGCGTCGCCGCAGCTGGGGCGCGCGCGGACCGCGCCGGGGTCGTGCGCGGGATGCGGGGCATCGGGTTCCGCGTCCGAAGCATCGGTCGCGGCGGAGGCCAGCCGGCGCAGGCCCCAGGCCACCATCGCCAGGTACGCGAGCGTGATCGCGAGCACCACCAGGTAGGCAAGGGTCCACAGCCACCCGTCGGCGGTCTTCTGCTCCCGCTGGAGGATCTCCATGTCGGGCACGAACTCGCGCGTGAAGCTCGCCTCTGCCGGAACCTCGGGCGCGGGGATCGCCGAGTCCTCCGGCAGATAGATCGGAAGCGCCGTCTGGGAGTCGGTGTCGTGCAGCCGGATCAGCGACTTCCAGTTGCCGTACACGGGAATCGGCTCGGTGGTCCGATAGACGCCGGGCTCGACCTGCTCCAAGTGGTCCACGACCAAGCCCCCGCCCTGCCAGGAGAGGGCGGTCAGCCATTCGGCGTCCTCGGCCGCATCGGGCGGGCTCAGGGTGACGGTCGCCTGCACGGTCCGCTCGGGGCCGCCGCTGACCTCATCCAGCGCCACAGTGCCGCTGACGCCGCGGTCGGCCGGCTCGGAGAGCCCGAAGCCGACCATCGCCGTGATCGCGACCGCCGAGGCCAGCGCCGTGACGCCGAGCCCGCGGCCGACGCGCTGGCGATCCGAGCCGAGGCTGGCGCCGATCCAGGCGCCCGATCAGTGCGCCGGCGATCGCCATCGCGGGACCGAGCACGGCCACCTCGGGCAGCAGCGACGCGGTCCACGGGATCGGCATCCAGAGATGCGACCACCCCCACTCGGCGGCGATCCCGATCGTCCCGATCAGGGAGCCCGAGACAAGGCCGAAGGCGAGCGGGCGACGGGTGGAGATCAGAATCGCCGCGAACTCGACCAGCAGGCCCTCGACGACGTAAAGCGGGAAGTGCGGGGTCGTCTCGCCCAGTACCGGGGCCGACCAGGAACGAGATCGCGCCGCGGACGACGAGGAAGAACGCGACCGCTCCCAGCGCCGAGCCGGGGCCGAGCCAGACGCGGGTCGCCACCAGCGCCGTGCCGGCGCTCATCGCGATCATCATCGGCTCGAAGATGAAGCGGAACTGCGGGACGCCGAAGTCGAACTCGGCCTGGAAGATCGAGAGCCCGATCAGGAACGCCCCCGGTGAGCGCCACTCGGCGCAGCTTCGCGACCCATGGCAGCTCGCGTCGGCTTGCCCTCCGCACTCTTGCGCGCGTGCCCTCGACGAGCAGCACTGCGATTCCGATCAGGGACATCGCCGCGCCGCCGAGCAGCATCAGGTGCGTCGGTCCCCAGAGGGTGACGTCCTGGCCGAAGAGGCGGTGCCAGACGTCGTCGAGCGGGAAGCCGATCAGCGAGAAGCTCGCGGAGGCGGCGATCATGATCCCGCCGAGAGGGGCGTACCAGTCCCTGCCGAGCTTGATCGCTGTCGCGCTCGGCTTCCCCTTCGGCAGCACCATCGCCAGAAAGCCGGCGCTGAAGACGCCGTACAGGCCGGCGAGAATGAAGTAGTGCGCGGGGTTTGCCAGCGGCCCCTCGTCTCGGCCCTCGTCGATGTGGATCGAGATGTCCCACATCATTCCGAACAGGGCGCCGAGCAGCGAGATCGCCGCCAGCCCCGACGGAAGGGCCACCCAGCCGGGAAGGCCCGAGATTCGGGAGCTGAGGTCGGCGCCCCAGCCGAGGATCCCGATCCGGCCGCTGCGGTGTCCCCAGCCGAGCACGAGCAGGGCGGTGGTGACGATCATCGCGCCCGCGGTTGCGATCACCACCTGATCGATTGCGGCGCCGCCCGCGGGGGCGCTCTCGGCGAGCGGACTGACCTGGGAAAGTATGTTCATGGTTCTATGTTACACCGATTGATGGTGCATGAAACACGTAAGATCTCGAATGTGGCCGATGTCACGGATAACGTAGGCGCCCGCCCGCCCAAGACGGCGGTTCGCGAAAACGGCGCCGCCGACGACGAGCTGACGATCGATCAGCTCGCGCAGCAGACCGGGATGACGGTCCGCAACATTCGCGCGCACCAGTCGCGCGGCCTCCTCCCTCCACCCGAGGTGCGCGCTCGAACCGGCTTCTACGGGCCCGACCACGTGGCCAGAATCGAGTTGATCCGCGAGCTCCAGGGCGACGGTTTCAATCTCGAGTCGATCCGTCGCCTGCTGCAGGGCGCCGGGGACTCGAGCGGGGAGGTGTTGCAATTCACCCGCGCGCTTCGCGCCCCGTTCGAGGACGAGCAGCCGCAGGTCGTCACCGCCGAGGAGCTGATCGAGCGCTGGGGCGCAGCCGAGCCCGAGCTGGTGCGAAAGGCAGAGCGCCTCGGGCTCCTGCGCCCGCTCGGCGACGGGCGCTTCGAAGAGCTGAGCCCTCGGCTGAGCCGCGCCGCGGCCGAGCTCGCCGACCTCGGAGTTCCGGCGAAGACCGCGCTCGATGTCGCCGTCACAGCTCCGCCACCACTCCAAGGGCGTCGCCCGCACGTTCACCGACCTGTTCATCGAGCAGGTCTGGAAACCGTTCGAGGAGGCCGGCAGCCCGGAGGAGCGCTGGCCCGAGGTTCGCGAGGCGCTTGAACGTTTGCGACCGCTCGCGGCCGACGCGCTGCTGGCGATGTTCCAGCTGACGATGACCGAGGCGGTCGAGAAGGCGTTCGGGCGCGAGGTTGAGCGGCTTCGCCGGGGGTCGAGGCGCTAGAGCCGTTCCGCGGTTAGCGCGCCACCTCTAAACCGCGGCTCAAAAGCCTTTCGTCGCGACCTTCCGCAGCGGCTTTCGCGCTGGGCCCTTCACCACCTCGCCGTCGATCCCGAACCTGGAGCCGTGGCACGGGCAGTGCCAGTCCCCCTGCTCGGGATCAAAAGCGACCACGCAGCGCAGATGTGTGCAGATCGGCGAGACCGCGTGCACGACCCCGGCCTCGTCACGGAACGCGGCCACCTTCTCGCCGTCGATGTCGACGACCGCTCCCTCTCCCGGGGGGAGGTCCGACAGCGGCCCGGCGAAGCGCATCTTCAGCCGATCGGTGACGAGGCGCACGGGGGCGAGCCCGAGCCTGATCGCTCCGGCCGCCAGGTTTCGGGCCTGATCGAGGACGTTCAAGGTTCTACACCGTGCCACACTGACCTCGTGGCCAGCTCCCCGACCGGGGTATACCGCGGCGTCTCAGCCGACGATCGGCGCGCCGAGAGGCGCGAGCGCCTGCTGGATGCGGGGTTCGAGATCCTCGGCACCGAGGGATGGCAGGCGACGACGGTGAGGGGCGTCTGTCAGCGCGCGAGCCTGAACCCGCGCTACTTCTACGAGAGCTTCGAGGACCTCGACGCGTTGCTGCTCGCCGTGTTCGACCGGATCTCCGCCGAGGCGCTCGAGGCCGTTCTCGGCGCGCTCGAGAGCTCTCCGGAAGACGCGCTCGGCCGCTCGCGAGCGGTGATCGAGGCGTTCGTGTCGCTGATGACCGAGGACCCCAGGAAGGGGCGCGTCGCGTTCATCGAGGCGATGGGCAGCGAGGCATTGATGCGCCGGCGCCTCGACGTGTTGCAGCAGTTCGCCGAGCTGACGGCGCAGCAGGGGCGGGAGTTCCTCGGCGAGGAGGCGATCGATCAGCGCTCTGCCGAGCTCACCGCGCAGCTGCTGATGGGAGGCCTGGCAGAGGTGCTGATCGCGTGGCTCGAGGGCCGGCTCGACGTAACCCGCGAGCGCCTGGTGGACCACTGCGCCGCAATCTTCGTCGCCACGACCGGCGTGTCGAGCGCCTGATCCCGCGCGATGAGCGGCGACATGATCTCCCCGCTCCCGGCCCAGCGAATCGACACGGTCGTCACGGATCCGGCGAGCGGCGAGCAGCGGCGTCGGACCGACTACGCGGGCACCGTCTGGTACGGCGGGCGGCCGCAGATGACGGCCGGGATCGTGATGAGCCAGGGGGGCGCCGCGCAGATCACGACCCCCTTCTGGCTTCCGGACAGTCACGCGTACGAGCCCGGTGCGGCTGGGGACGCCCAGATCCAGGCGAGCGCAGCGATCCAGAGCACGACCGAATACGGCCAGATCCTCGAAGTGGGCGCGGCGCTGGGCGATGATGCCCAGAACAGCGGTGCGCTGCTCGTGTACATGACCGTGACCGCTGCCGCCCGCGTGCCACTCGGCGTCGCCTACCGCGTCACCGTCATCTGCGGTCTCGACGCGTTGCGGCCGCCCGCCGGCTGAGCGGACCCGGGGCCTCGGCTCAGACCTGCGATCCGGCCGGTCTGCGCTTCAGCCGGCCACTCGCGCGTGCAGCAGGACCCCGAAGCCGTACGGGCGGCCGACGATCGTCCCGTCGCTGCGGGTCAGGAACCGGGCGGTAGCGGCCTCCTGGTCCAGTGACTGCAAGACCTCGAGGCCGAACGGCTCCAGCGTCTCGCGCTCGCGGCCCTCGGGGATTCCCCAGCGCAGAGGCTCCCCGACGGCTGCGACGCCCTTAACAAGCTCCTTCGAGCCGTAGTACTCGCGCGAGCCGTCGATGGCCTCGGCCCAGCAGGCGTCGAAGACGATCGAGGTCCGAGGGCTCGAGTGTGAGGCGACCCAGGTGAGGACCTCGGCGACGGCCTCCTCGGGGAGGTACGGCGCCACTCCCGACCAGATGAACAGCGTCGGCGCGGCCTCATCGTGCCCTGCCTCGGCCAGGCGCTCGCGCATGTCGTCGCGGGTGAAGTCGACGGAGACGAACGTCACCGAGGACGGAATCTGCCCCAGCAGCCGCCGCAGGCGCTCGCGCTTGGTGGACTGGGTGGCGGGATGGTCGACCTCCAGAACCCGCACGCCCCGCAGCGATTCGGCGAGCCTGTAAGGGCGCGAGTCGAGACCGGCGCCGAGCAGGACGAGCTCGTCGATTCCCGCTTCGACCTCGGCCAGCAAGACCTCGTCGATGTATCTGGTGCGCGCGATCTCGTACGGATAGGCGCCGGGCAGGCGGCCGTTCACGCGGCGGAGGAAGAGCGGCCTGGTGAGCCGGTGCTTGGCGAGCGTCGAGACGTTGAAGCCGCCGAGGAAGCCCGCCGCGAGGTCGTCGGTGTTGCGCACGTCCGGATCGGGCTCGAGCGCTCCCGCCGCCCGCAGCGACGCGGCTCCCTCCGCCGTGCTGCGGGGAACGAACGGGTTGCGGCCACGCTCGCCGAGGGCCATCGGCTCAATCCTGCCACGGGCCGATGCGAACGGGCGCAGACATCGCTTAGTCCGCCACGGTGAGCACGATCTCGTTGCCCGAAGGGTCGGAGGCGTGCAGCGCGCCGCCGTCGTCGCGCAGCCGGCCGGCGGCGCGAAGCCGGCCAGCGACGGCATCGAACTCCTCCCCGCTCGGCAACACGATCTCAAACCACCTCAGGCCGCGTGAGCCGGCCGGTGGTGGCGGGGCGCCCTCCCCGGCCCATATGTTGGCGCCGATGTGGTGGTGGTATCCGCCTGCTGCGAAGAACAACGCGCCCGGATAGCTCCGCACCGTGACCTGGAATCCGAGCAGCCCGGCGTAGAACGCCTCCGTCTCGGCGAGGTCTGCGACGTTCAGGTGGATGTGCCCGAGCCGGGTGCCGGGGGCCACGCCTCCGTCGTCTGACGGCTCCCCCGGTGGCGCCTCCGCGAGCAGTGCCTCGAGATCGAGGGGGAGGCTGTCCATCGCAAGCTCCTCCCCCCTCGTCTGCCAGCGCTCGCGGGGGAGGTCTCGGTAGATCTCGATCCCGTTGCCCTCGGGGTCCCTGACGTAAAGCGCCTCGCTGACGAGGTGATCGGAGGCGCCGCCGAGCGGACAGCCCGCGCCGATGATCCGTTTCAGGGAGCGGGCGAGCTCGCTGCGGTCCGGGACGAGGATCGCGTGGTGAAAGAGCCCGGTCGTCCCCCGCGGTCGCTGCGGAGCGGCCGGGTCCCCGACCAGCTCCACGACCGTCGCCTCGCCGGCGCCGAGGCTGACGACATCGCCGACGCGATCGAGCCATTTCAGTCCAATCGCGCGCTCGTAGAAGCTCTGGGTCAGCTCGATGTCCGCCACCATCAGACGGACTGCGCCCAAATTCGTATCGGGATGTATCGCGGCCGGCACGCTGGTTGCTCGCGGCGCGAGCGTACTATGGGTTCATTCCGAGCTTCGAATTGCACTGGGAGAACGCACCGGCGGGAGGGGGACCCGCTGTCCTGCGGGTGTGCGGTGAGCTCGACCTCAATCGCGCTCGCGAAACCGAAGCGGCGCTGACAGACTTTGCGGAGTCTGCCGAGACCGGCCTACTCGTCGATCTGCGCGAGTGCGAGTTCATCGACTCGAGCGGGCTGCGCTCGCTGCTGATCGGACATCAGGCGCTCACAACCTCGAACGGGGAATCGGGAGGACAGAGCCGCCTGGCGGTGATCGTGGAACCCGATTCGCAGGTCGGTCGCCTACTCGACCTCGTCGGGCTCGAGGAGCACTTCATGGTGACGACGAGCCGTGAGGAAGCCCTGCGTTTGCTGACAAATAGCACCCGCTGACGCTTTTAGTTTCCGTCCTCGCGGGTAGAGAAACAGCAAACCCGCAAGCAACTAGAGGCAGAAATCGTGTCCTTGGAGATGGCCCAACTGCACCCCGAAGCGCGCCCGGACGCCCTCAGCATGATCCTGCCGGCACTGCCGAGCAGTGTGTCGCGAGCTCGGCGAGTCGTCGGCGACTACGCGATGTCCCACGGCGTCGACCCGGACGACGTCAAGCTTGCGGTGTCGGAGGCAGTCACGAACGTCATCGTGCACGCGTATCACGAGGGCGACGGTGGCGAGATCACGATCATCGCGCGTCCGAACGGCGCGGCGCTCGCGGTGACGATCACGGATGCCGGGCGTGGAATCGCTCCAACGCCGGGGGGCTCTGGACTCGGCCTCGGGCTACCGCTGATCGGGCGGGTCACCCGATCCGTCGAGATCTCCTCCGGGGACGGAGGCCTTGGGACCCGTCTCACGATGCGCTTTGGCGAGCTCTCGGCGTAGAGACAGCTCGAGCTCGAGGCGCGCATCAGGGTCGTCGAGCGCGTCGCCGAACAGCTCCCGCACGCGCGCGAGCCGGTAACGAGCCGTCTGTGGGTGGATGTCGAGCGCCGCGGCGACCGCGACCGCGTTTCCCTGCCGCTGCACGTAGGCGAGCGCCGTCTCGAGCGTCTTGCGCCGCGCCTTCGGGGTCAGCGGGTCGAGCGGGGCAAGCCGGCGGGCGGCGATCCGGTCCAGCAGCTCTCGGTTCTCGAGCAGCAGCAGCTCGGTCAACCGCTCCTCGACGAGCAATGGCCCTTCTGAGCTGATCTCGCCTCGCTCGAGCGCGCGCAGGGCAGAGCGCGCAAGGCTCCAGGACTGAGCCAGCCGATCGGATCGGCCGACCGGGCCCAGGGCAACCGGCATGCCCCGCGCCGCAGCCTTCAGCGAGCGTCGCCGACCGGGGCCTTCGGGGTCCGGCAGCAGCACGCATCCGACGCCGTCCAGGCTCGCGACCAGGGCGTCGGGGGAAAGGCGCCTCGACAGCCGCCCGAGGTCGGACTCGGCGCAGGCGATCGCGGCGATCGCTCCCGGCAGCCGCCACTCGGCTCGCTGCGCGGCGGCGCGAGCGTCGACAACATCCGCGGGGGGATTTCGCAGCAGCAGCACAGCAAGCTCGCGGCGGTGGCGTTGGCGTTCCCCTTCAACCTCCGATTGGGCCTGGGAGTAGCCCTCCACCGAGTCGGCCGAGAGCTCGTCGATGTACGCGAAGATCGCCTCCGCCAGCAGGCTGACGACCTCCGCGTCGAGATTGGCGCGGTGGGCGGCAGCCGAGAGGTGCCGCCAGGCGACCCGGGCGCCGACCCGGTAGGCGGATTGAAGCGCGTCGAGCGTCCGTCCCTCGCGCAGCTCGCCGCGGCCGAGCATCATGTAGACCTCGCGCCCCGGCCCGCGCCCGGCGTCGGGGTCGCGAACGAGGGCGACGAATTGGCGCAGCGCCTCGGTGACCCCGGTGCGCAGGTTGCGCCCGAAGGTCCCCTCGAGCGGGCGCGCGTATTCCGGCACCTCCTCGGCGATCGCGGCGAGGATCGCCTCGGTCACCGTGCCCAGCTCCGGCTCGAGGACGTCGGCGACGGCCGGCGGGAGTCCCCGCCACGGCTCGGCGGGCGGGCTCTCCGGGATTCTAATTGTCATATGACTGATAAGAATTCATCGCAAATTGCTGGCCGGGACTCCAATTATGGCCGGTCACGCACAACTATCCTCGTCCTCCGATGACAAGGGCCGAGAAGACAGCCAACCTTGGCGCGGTCGTGATCCCGTTCGCCGCCACGATCGCGGCGGTGATCGTGCTGTGGAACAGCGCGGTTGGAGCGACCGATCTCGCCATCCTCGCCGTCTTCTATCTGCTGACGGGGGTCGGGATCACGGTCGGCTTCCACCGCCTGCTCACGCACCGCGCGTTTGCGACCTCGAAGCCGATGGAGTACGCGTTCGCCGTGCTCGGCACGATGGCGGTGCAGGGACCCGTGCTCTCCTGGGTCTCCGACCACCGCAAGCATCACGCCCACACCGACGAGGAGGGCGATCCGCACAGCCCGCACGTCGGTCACGGCCGTGGGGTGTGGGGCGCGCTGCGCGGCCTCTGGCATTCCCACGTCGGCTGGCTGCTCGTCGAGCAGGGTCGCGCCGACTGGAAGCGCTACGCGCCGGATCTGTACGAGGACCGCGGGATGCGCTTCATCTCCCGCCACTTCGTCGCGATCATCGTCGCCAGCCTCGCCCTCCCGGCCCTGCTGGGATTCGCCCTCACCGGCACCTGGGTCGGCGCGCTGACCGGGCTCCTTTGGGGCGGGCTCGTGCGCGTGTTCCTGGGCCACCACGTCACCTGGAGCGTGAACTCGATCTGCCACTTCCTCGGCAGCCGGCGCTTCGCCACCGACGATGAGTCCCGAAACGTGTTCTGGCTCGCGCTCCCATCTCTCGGGGAGTCGTGGCACAACAACCACCACGCTTTCCCGCGCTCGGCGGTCCAGGGTATGCGCCGATTCGAGCCCGACCCGTCGGCGCTGCTGATCCGCGCGATGGAGCGCGTCGGCCTGGCCTGGAACGTCGTTCGAATCACGCCAGAGCGCCAGGCCGAGAAGGCCGCCGCCCAAACGGGCTAGGCGCCCGGCTGGCAAGATCCGGCCGGTGACTGACGTCAAGCAGCACTGGCGCGATGGCTGGGCGAGCGCGGTCGCGTATGACTCGATCGTCGAGCGTGAAGGTCCCGCGCGGGTGTTTGGTCGCCTCATTTGGGGCACCGATACGCGGCGGCTCAGCGCGGACATCGCCCGGTTGGCCGACCAGCCGGAAGGAAGCTCGATCCTCGATGTCCCCTGCGGCGGTGGGCTGGCCTTCCGCGGGCTGCGCACCAACCAGGACGTTCGCTACGTCGCCGCTGACTTATCCAAAGTGATGCTCGAAAGAGCACGCAGGGAGGCGGCCAGGCGCGGAGTCGACGGGATCGAGTTCACGGAAGCAGACGTCGAGTCGCTGCCGTTCGAGGACGCCAGCTTCGACCTCTGCATCTCCTACAACAGCCTCCACTGCTTCCCCGATCCGCCGGCTGCACTGGCCGAGATGGCGCGCGTGCTGCGGCCGGGCGGGAAGCTGCGAGGGACGTCGGTGGTCACGGGGTCGGGCCGGCGCCAGGACATGTTCATCCGGGCGAACCAGCGGGCCGGGACGTTTGGAAGGGTTGGAACGCTGGGCGAACTACGCGGCTGGGTAGAGGGGGCGGGACTGAGCGGGGTCGAGATCACGAGAAGCGGCGCACTGGCCTACATCGGCGCCCGCCGCTGAACATCCGAACTACTCCACCAGCAGCGCCGCCCCGATCGCGCCGCCCAGATCGCCCAGTTCCGCCAGCTTGACCGCCGGCGGGTTGTCGAGCGCGAAGATGTTCTTCATCGCCTGCTTCTCAATCCGCTTCCGGTAGGGCTCGCCCAGCCGCAGGCCTAGGCCGCCGCCGATGATCACGGCCTCGACGTCGAGCAGGTTGCAGGCTGAGGCGATGCCGGCCCCTAGCGCGAGCACGGCCTCGTCGATCAGCTTCGTTGCCACCTCGTCGCCGTGGCGCAGGCAATCGGCCCAGACCGCGCTCGTCAGCCGGTCCTTGTGCTTGTGCTCCATCACCTCGAAGAGGCTTGTCTTGTGACCCTTTGCCATCAGCTTTCGCGCTCGGGCCTCCATCGCTGCGCGCCCGGCGTAGGCCTCCATGCACCCCTTTCGCCCGCACGGACAGCGGCGACCTCCCCGCTGGATCACCATGTGGCCGATCTCCCCGCCGGCGCTGCGGCCGACCCACGGCTTGCCGTCGAGGACGATGCCGCCGCCGACGCCGGTGCCCCAAAACACACCCAGCAACGATTTGTGACCGCGGCCGGCGCCGAGCCGCGCCTCCGAGTTCGTCGCCACCTGAACGTCGTTGCCGATCCGAACCGGGGCATCGAGTGCCCCCGAGAGAGCCTTGGCCATGGGGAACGCGCCGTCCCAACCGGGAAGGTTCTTCGCGCCGGTGACGGTTCCGCGCTTGTCATCGACCTCGCCCGGTGACCCAACCCCGATCCCGGCCATAGAGCCGGTCTCGACGCCCGCCGCCACCGCCGCGTCGACCATGGCACCCACCATCTGGTCGATCACGTCCTCGGGACCGCCGGAGGTGGGGGTTTCGCGCCGCGCCTCCCCGATCACCTTGTTTCGGCCGTCGACGATCGCCGTCTGGATCTTCGTCCCGCCGAGGTCGATTCCGCCCCGCGGCGGCTTGCGCCCGGCTATTGGAGCACCTCGAACTCGATCGACGCGCGCTGAAGCCGTTCGCGCAGCGCATCGCCCATCGCCGTCGCGGGCGTGAGCTGCCCGGCGGTCTCGGGAAGCTCGTCTTCGGCCAGGGAGAGCGCGGCCTCGGCGAGCATCTTCGAGGTCTCCCCGTAGCCGGGGTCGCCGCCACTGACCTCGGTCACGACCCGCTCTCCGCCGCCCTCGCCGACGAAGCGGACGTTGAACCAGGCCTTCGCCCGCTGCTCCGGCGTCGGGCCGGCGCCGGGCGGGCGCTGACTCAACAGCCATTTGCGGGCGGGCGGAATCTGTGCCGCCGTGAACAGCCCCGCGACCCCGATCGGCAGCGCGATCGCCTGTGGCAGGCTCTTCAGCGCGAGGTTGTGCGAGTAGGAGAACTCCGGGCCGTAGCGCTCCAGCGCCGCCGCCGAGCGCAACACGATCTGCGGGTCGATCGTCGGCATCGGCAACACCCAGGCGTCCAGCTCGCGATCGTGACGCGGCCGGCCACGGACGCCCTTCACCGTGCGTCCCTGCGGCTTCGGCTCCAGGCGGCGGCGCTCGCGGGTCACCTTCGCCAGCTCGCGGAACCGCGAGAAGGCGGTGATCGCGGAATGCGCGGTCCCGCCCGAGAACGTGCCCCCGGCGCGCACGTATCCCTCGACCTTCAGCGGCACGTCCTCCGGAAGCTGCTGGACGGTGAACTGGGCGCCGAGGTCGTGCGGGATCGAGTCGAACCCGCAGCAGTGGACGATCCGGGCGCCGCTCTCCACAGCCTTCGCGTGATGCTCGACGTACATGAGGTCGACGAACTCCGGCTCGCCCGTGAGGTCGACGTAGTCGGTTCCGGCCTCCGCACAAGCGGCAACAAGCGGTTCGCCGTACTTGATGTAGGGCCCGACGGTGGTGATCACGACCCGGGCCGCGCCCGCCACCTCTCGCAGCGAGCCCGGATCCTCGACGTCGGCATGCAGCAGCTCCAGCTCGGAGCAGGCGGAGTTCGTCTCGGCGAGCTGCGATCGCAGCGTCTCCAGCTTCTCACGGTTGCGGCCCGCCAGCGCCCAGCGGATCCCGTTAGGAGCGTTGGCCGCCAGGTACTCGGCGGTCAGCGCGCCGGTGAATCCGGTGGCGCCAAAGAGAACGATGTCGTGAGCCCGATCCTCTGGCACTGCTTGGAACCGTGCCACACCGTGGCTAACCTCGTCGTCCCGTGTCCGGCGTCGTCGAACAGATTGCTATTGCGCCCGCCATTGGTGTGCTCCCCGAGCCCGTGGAACGAGCCGACGTGCGGGTCGCGCAGGGGGTCGTGGGGGATCGCAAGTTCTCACCAGAGCCGGCGAAGCGCGACGGCGCCGACCTGACGCTGATCGAGGCGGAGACGCTGGAGGCCGTTAGCGCCGAGACGGGCCTTGGACTCACGCACGAGGAGTCGCGCCGCAACGTGCTCACTCGCGGAGTGCGGCTGAACGACCTCGTCGGCGCGCGCTTTCGCGTCGGCGAGGTGGAATGCCTGGGCGTGGAGCTCTGCGACCCCTGCTCGCACCTCCAGGGTCTGACGCGGCCGGGGGTCCTGCGCGCTCTGGTCAATCGCGGCGGCCTCCGCGCCGACGTCCTCAGCAGCGGAACGATCGCGGTCGGCGACGAAATCTCCGTGTCTTAGTACTCCTCCGCCTCGCCCTCGACCTCGGTGTCATCCGCGGTCTGGGCAGCCGGAAGCTCGGCGTCCTCGACGCCCTCGCACGCGCCGGGCACGTACTTGCCGTTCCCGGTCAGATAGACCACCGTGGAGGCCTCGTTGTTCTCCTCGTCGAGCTCGAGGATGCCGTTGCGAGGGTCGGCGATGTGCACGTAGGCGTAGCAGCCCTTCCGGGGCAGGTCGTTGACGTCCAACCACTGCTCGTGGTAGCTGGAGGGGTAGACGTCGGACCAGCCAACCGACGTGCCGACCGTCACGTGCTCGATGTTGCGCTCCATGCTGCACGCCGGGTAGACGGCTGAGTCAGGGGAGTTGTTCAGCTGCGGGTTCGTGAACACGAGGTCGCGAAGGCAGTAGATCGCCTTCGGGCCGACATCAACGCGCTTCTTGCGCTCGCCGGCCTTGTCGAGCAGCCAGAGCTCGAAGCGCGCCGCGTTGCGGTACTTCCAGTAATGCCCCTGACCGGGGATGAGCTTGAACGCCAGCTCCGCCCCGGTCTGGAAGTTCGACCGCCCTCCACCGGACTTGTGGATCCGCTGCACGGCCTTCATCGAATCGCCGCCGTTGCGGGTGCCTCGCAGCTCGGCCGGACCCTCACCGACGCTGTTGATCGAGTTCGCCGCGCGCAGGATCTTCTTTCCTCCGGAGGTGCGGTCGGCGACGATGTCGAACGGCGGCGCCATTCTCAGGTCCGGACACAGCAATCCGCGCTGCTCCCGGATCTCTGGATTTAGGCAGGGATTCTTCTTCCCCTCATCCTGGCCTCCGCCCCCGCCCTGGCCACCGCCTCCACCCTGGCCGCCGCCACCCGTGCCTCCGCCTCCACCCGTGCCACCTGTGCCGGCGAGCGGCTGTCCCGGGACCGTCAACCCCACGAGCACCACTATGGCCGCGACCGCTGATGCGATCGCGGCGCGGCCTGCTTTACGCGTCGAAATTGCGCCCTCGTACCCTGCCATCGAAGCTCAGCATCGTACGCGACCACTGCTCGGAAGTTGACGCAATCGCGGAACCCTGCATCCTTGTGCGCTGTGAGCATCCGAACGCCACCGGAGCACGAGCGCATGCCCACTACGGGCGCGAGGTGAAGACGCTCGGCCACGCGTGGCGCGAGTTCGCCCGCAAGCCGTCCGCATGGTTCATCCTCGCCGCGGTTTCGATCGCCGTCGTCTTGCGGACGCTGGTCGGTGACCTCGGCTGGGCCGACCTCGCCGCGGCCGCGGCGATGCTGGTCATCTATCCGTTCGGCGAGTGGGCGATCCACGTCTACATCCTGCACATGCGTCCCTTCCACGTCCGCGGGCGCAAGATCGAGATGCCTTCTGCGCGCGAGCACCGAGCCCACCACCGCAAGCCGAACGACCTGACGATGATCCTGCTCGGCCCGAAGGAGCTCGTGGGGCTGCTGTTCGTCGCCGTGCCGGTGACGATCGGGTTGATCGCGGCGGTGATGTGGGTGCTTCCCGGATCGGTTCCGGTCGGGGCGCTGCTCAGTGCGGCGATCGCCGGCTACGCGGCGATCTTCGTCTACGAGTGGACGCATTTCTTGATCCACACCGCCTACCGCCCCCGCACCCGCTACTACCGCGCGATCTGGCGCAACCACCGCCTCCACCACTTCAAGAACGAGCACTTCTGGCACGGGATCACGCAGACCGTCAGCGACCGCGTGCTCGCCACGAACCCCGACCAGCACACGATCCGGCGCTCGAAGACCGCGCGCACGCTCGATCCGGGCCCGGCCTCCTAGAAGATTTCACCGAACGGGTGGGTTGTGAGGCGCGTCACACCCGGCGATCGCGCCGCCGGGTATCTTCGGGTGCTATCGAGCAGGCCACCACTCCGCGACCACTGACCCTGGGGGGGTCGCCACGGCTGCCCCGCTCCCGCGTGCCCGGCTTCCTCCAGGGCATACGGCTGCTGCGCGACCCGATCGGGTTCTACAGCCGGCTGCAGAAGCGGCACGGCGACATCTTCGCGGTCAAGTTCCTCCAATTCGGCGACATCGTCTTCGTCACCGATCCGGCGCTGGTGAAGCAGGTCTTCGCCGGCGATCCCGCCCGCTTCCACGCCGGCGCGGCGAACGCGACCGTGCTGGAGCCCGCGGTCGGCCCGAACTCGGTGCTGACGCTGGACGAGGACGCCCACATGACCCAGCGCAAGCTGCTGCTGCCGCCCTTCCACGGTCGCAACATCACCCGCTACGGCGAACTGATCCGTGAGATTGCCGAGCAAGAAATCTCAACCTGGCCACTCGGCGAGACCTTTCCGCTTCGCCCCCACACGCAGGCGATCACGCTCTCGGTGATCCTGCGAGCCGTCTACGGGGTCAGCGACGAGCAGCGCTTCAGGCGCGCGGCGGCGCTGGTCGACGAGTTCGCCCGCAGAGCCGACTTGATCACGACGATCCCGCTGCTGCGTCGCAACCTGGGGCGCTTCAGCCCATGGACGCGGTTCCTGCGCGCGCGCGAAGAGCTGGACGAGATGATCTACGAGGAGATCGCCCTCCGTCGGGCGGAAGCGGCCGAAGGCGAGGAGCGCGACGACGTCTTGTCGCTATTGCTGCAGGCGCGCCACGACGACGGAACGCCGATGAGCGACCGCGAGCTCCGCGACGAGTTGGTCACGGTCGTCGGCGCCGGCCACGAGACGACCGCGACGGCTCTCGCGTGGGCCTTCGAGCGGCTGCTGCGGACGCCGCGAGTGCTGGCGAGGCTGCGAGAGTCGCTCGCCGCGGGCGAGACCGACTATCTGGACGCCGTGATCAAGGAGACGCTGCGCTCGCGCCCGGTCATCCTCGACGTCGCCCGCGTCCTCAACGCTCCCGCCGAGATCGGCGGGTATGAGCTGCCGCCGGGAACGATGGTGATGCCGACGATCGCCGGCATCCACCACCGCGAGGACTTGTATCCGGATCCCGAGGAGTTCCGCCCCGAGCGCTTCCTGGAGGACGGGGACCGCGACCACTTCGCGTGGATTCCGTTCGGCGGCGGGGTGCGGCGCTGCATCGGCGCCTCCTTCGCCGAGTACGAGATGCGGATCATCATTCGAACGATCCTCGAGCAGGTCGAGCTCGTGGCTCCGGACCAGCGCCCGGAGCGGGTGCGCCCGCGAAACATCACCGTGGCGCCCGCCAAGGGGGCGCAGGTGCGGCTGGCGCGGCGCCTGCTACCGGCCGCCTGAGCGCTCAGGTCATAAGTTAAGGACGGATGGAGCGGATCGAGGCTGACGTCTGCGTCGTCGGCGCCGGGTTCAGCGGGCTGACCGCGGCGCTGAGGTTGCAAGAGGCGGGGCTCGACGTCGTCGTGCTCGAGGCACGAGAGCGGGTCGGCGGCAGGACCTGGACGATCGAGCTCGATGACGGGACCTGGGTCGACAAGGGGGGCGCATGGTTCGGCCCCGGCCAGGACCGCGCCTACGCGCTCGCAGAGCAGATGGGCGTGAGGACCTACCCCACCTTCAACGAGGGAGAGCACGTCTATATGTGGGAGGGCAAGCCGCACCGCTACGGCGGGCTGATCCCGTTCCGGATGGGCCTTTACGCGCTCGCGAACCTCGGGCTCGCTATGCGACGGATCGACGGCATGGGCGCGAAGGTGCCGCTCGATGCGCCGTGGGACGCGGCCAAGGCCGAGGATTGGGACGCGTTGAGCGTCGGAGAGTGGATCCGAGGGAAGGTGCGCTCGCGAACCGCCAAGCGCGGGCTTTCGCAACTCGTCAACGACCTCTACGCGGACGACCCGTCGGAGGTCTCATTGCTTCACCTCGCCTTCCTAACCGGCTCACATGACGGGATGGAGTCGCTTTCGAGCATCGAGGGAGGGAACCAGCAGGACAGGGTCGTGGGAGGGATGCAGTCGATTTCCGACGCCGTCCACGAGCGCTTGGGCGACGCGGTGAGGCTCGGGGCCGCCGTCTCCGAAATCCGCGATTCGAACGGCCATGTCGAAGTCGGCGCCGGCAATGTCGCTTGTGTGGCGAAGCGGGCGATCGTCGCCCTGCAGCCGGGGCTTGCGCGACGAATCGCGTTCGACCCGCCGCTCAGCAGCGAGCGGCTGGCCCTCCAAGAGCGGGCCCGGGGCGGGGCGGTGCACAAGATCGCCTTGGTCTACGCGGATGCCTGGTGGCGGGCAGATGGCCTCACCGGCCAGTCGCTGCACCTCGGGTCCCCGGTCAGCATCACGCTCGACGCCTGCGCCGAGACCGCTCCCCCGGGAATCCTTAGCGAGTTCATCTCCGGTCCGGCATCGACCCGCTTCGCGGGCCTGCCGGAAGACGAGCGACGCGCGCTGGCGATCGAGACGATGGCCGAGCGCTTCGGGCCGAAGGCGCGCGCGGTCGAGCACTACTTCGAGCAGGATTGGGCCGCGGAGGAGTTCACGCAGGGCTGCTCCTACGTGCATTTCGGCATCGGGGCTTTGAGCGAGCACGGCCGCCTCCTGCGCGAGCCCGAAGGCCGCCTGCACTGGGCATGCTCGGAGAGCGCCGACGTGACCACCGGCGGCATCGACGGCGCGATCCGCTCGGGCGAGCGCGCCGCGGCCGAAGTCGTGGCCGCTCTCTAACCGAAGCGGGCGAGAGGTACGAAACCGTTGAGGGCGATCACAGCGCTGACGTCGCTCATGACTCAGCCGTCGCGCGGCGGGGGAGCGGCCGGTGGGGTGGAACCGCGATGGGCACCGGTACATCCTCGTCGACCGAGCCCTGCCGGCGCATCAAGATCACCGTCAGCACGAGCCCGAGTGCCAGCAGCCCCGCCGAGATCTTGAGACTGGTGCCGAGCGCCGAGACGAACGCGTCCCTGACCACCTCCTCGGCGGTCTTTGCGCTGATCCCCGCAGTCTGATCGAGCACGTGATCGGACGCCGGGGTTCCCGCGAGGATGCCGTCCAGGTCCCGTGCCTGATCCTCGCTGAGCGTGACCCCGTGCTGCGCCGCATCGGTGACGGTCCTGTCGGCCTGGAGCTCGTTGAACAGCGCACCGGTGACGGCGACGCCGAGCGTCGCACCGAGGCCGCTGAGGGTGACGAGGATGCCCGAAGCGGCGCCGGCATGATCGCGCGAGATCGCGTTCATCGCAGCCAGGTTCATCGGGGTCAAGGAGAAGCCGACGCCGAATCCCATCATCGCCGTCGGCAGCCAGAGGTCGGAGTAGCGGCTGTCGAGCGAGAGCTCGGAGATCAGGTAGACGGCGACGACCATCAGGCCGAGGCCGAAGACGATCGGGGGGCGCGGGCCAACCCTGGAGGCCACTCGCCCGCCCAGCGGGGAGCCGAGGACCATCAACCCCGTCAGCGGCAGGAGCAGCGCCCCCGTTTCAGTCGGCGAGTAGCCGAGGATCTCCTGGAAATAGAGGGGCAGGAAGAACAGCAGCGCGCCGAACGAGAAGTCGAGCACGAAGATGACAATGGTGGCGCCGGTGAAGTTGCGCTGCCGGAAGAAGCTGAAGTCGACCAGCGGATTGCGCGAGCGGCGCTCGACAAAGCCGAATGCGGCGAACAGGATGGCGGTGGCGGCGAGCAGCGCGATGATCGCCGGCGACCCCCAGCCCCAGGAAGCCCCCTGGATGAGCGCCAGGGTGAGCGTCGTCAGGCCGGTCGCGGTGATCGCGACGCCGGGGATATCGACGGTGTGCGACACCGTCGGGTCGCGCGACTCGGGGCTGCCACGAAGCACAGCCAGCACGATCAGCGCCGCGAAGACGATGTTGACGACGAAGATCCAGCGCCAATCGAGCTGGCCGGTGAGCACCCCACCGACGAGGATCCCGACGCCCGAGATCAGCTCCGTCGCCGCCCCCCAAAGCCCGATCGCCGTGCCGCGACGCTCCCCGGTGAAGACGTTGACGAGGATCGCCATCGACGACGGCATCAGCAGCGCGCCTCCCGCACCGGAGAGGGCTATCCCGGCGATCAGCACCTCGGGGCCCGGGGCGGCGGCTGCGATCGCCGAGCCGGCGGCGAAGAGCGACGCACCGATCACGAACGTTCGCCGGCGACCGTAGATGTCGGCGATCCGGCCGGCTGCGATCAGCAGCGCCGAGAACGGAATGTAGAACGCCGTCACCGTCCATTGCAGCTCCTCGATCGAGGTCCCGAACTCGGAATGGATCGTCGGGATCGCGACGACGATCGCCGCGGTCGGAAGCTGGACGATCCCGGCCGCGGCGACGGTCGCAAACAGCGTTTGCGGGCGGCTCACGCCCTGCGTCGTATCATGTGTGCGTACATACGGGGGCGAACCTAGATTCGACGTGGAGCTGATTCGTCCCGGTGTTGCGAGTCGAGGACCCGGGTTGGCCTCGTAAAAAATCCCCGGAAAACCATAATTGCGAATTCAGATCATGAATTCGCCCTCGCCGCCTAACTAGCGTGTGAGGGAGTCGCACCGGGCCGCCCGCGTCCCGGGTCTGCGGCTTCAGAATGCGGGCTCACCCTGATGGCAGCACCTTCGGCCTGATGGGGACATTTTCAGGAAGGTATGGCGCCGGGAACGTGCCCCGCGGATCGACCGAACCGGACGCCGAGATCAGACTCCGCCGGGAACGCTCGTAGAGACATCGGAACAACCTCCGCGGACGTGGGTGCAATTCCCACCGCCTCCATTTTCAGGGCTTTCGGCACGGTCAGGCAGAATTCCCGCCTGACCGTGTCCGGTTCGAGCGAGATCCAACTCGGGCGGTTTCGGGTTTCGCCGTATGCGGCCTGGGCCGGGATCGTGACCCTGGCGTTTCTCTGGGTGTCGGTCTGGTGGCTGCTCACCGACGAGCGGCTGCCCGGCGGCGGTGACCCGGCTCGGCATCTGTCGCTGACACTCGCCTACTCGTTCAGGCTCGAGAGCTTCGATCTGGGGGGGCTGTTCGAGCTCGGCACCTGGGGGTCGGACTTCTTCTATCCGCCGCTGGTGCACGTCGTCGGCGCCGTCCCCACGGCGCTCGGGCTCGCCACCGAGGACTGGGGGACGATCGCCGTCAACCTCGTCTTCGTGCCGCTGTTGGCCGTCGGCTGCTACGGGGTCGGGAAGCTGGTCTACGGCCCACGAGCCGGGCTCTTGGCCGTCGTCTTCGCGCTCGGGACGCCGATGATCCTGAGCCTCTTCCACGTCTACCTCCTCGACGCTCCGCTCGCGGCGATGGTGGCGATGACGTTGTGGGCCCTGCTGGCGTCGGATCGCTTCACCAACACCCGCTGGTCGATCGCGGCCGGTGCCCTGGTGGCGCTCGGCCTGCTCACGAAGACGGTCTTCCCCATCTTCGTGGTCGGCCCGCTGGCGGTGATGCTGATCGCGGGTGGGTGGCGGCAGTGGCGCAACATCGCGCTGGCGGCGATCGTCGCGCTGGTTCTCGCCGCGCCCTACTACCTGATGCATGTGGACGACGTGCTTGACGTGTCCGAGGGGACCACCGTTTCGCTGAACGCCCCGGGCGACGCCGGGCCCGCCGCCGAGTTCACGCCCGAAACGCGATTCTCGCTCGGCAACACCACCTACTACGGCTGGGCGGCGATCAACAACCAGTACTACGTCCCCCTGCTGTGCCTGTTCGCGATCGGCCTCGTCGCAGCGATTCGAGACATCCGCCGGCGTGGGGTTCCCGAGCTGCTGGCGGGGCTCGTGGTGGGCTACCTCGCGGCCGCGTACCTCCTCTCCGTCCACGATCCCCGCTACACGCTCCCACTCGTCGTCTACGTAGCTGTGCTCGGCACGGGGTGGATAGCCGAGGCCTCGCGGCAATGGGTGCGGCGCGCGGCGACCGCCGCACTAGCGGTGTTCGTGGCGCTGAACGTAGCCTCGCAGTCGGTGAGCGCGCTGCCGAGCGTCGTCGTTGGCTCGACCGACGACATCGGCGACCTGATCGGCCGCCAGTCGTTCACCGTGCTCGCCGACCACGGCTACGTCGTCGGCGAGCCGAGACCGGACCCGCTCTGGTACGACCTGCTCGAAGCGGCCGAGAGCGACGGCGTCCAGACCGCCAAGGTCCTCGTCCCGGTGGGCGCGATGTGGGGAACCGACCCCTTGGCGTTCGACTTCGTCGCCAACCAGCACGGCATCCGCAGTCCCACCTTCGATCCGGACTTTCCTCGGCAGCCTGAGCTTCTGGTCTACGTCTGGAACCCGCTGTACGAGCTTCGCTTCACGCCCGAGGAGGAATTCCCGGCGCCGTGCGCAACGATCGAAGAGGGCACGACCGACCCTCCAAGCGATGACCCGGTGATTCTCAACGTCGTCGCCCTGCGGTTGGGCCCGGACGGCTATGAGCGCTGGTGCGATTTCTGACCGGCGGAGAGCGTGCGGGTGACTCCGACCAGGAGCGCGGCGACCGAGGTCATGTGGTGGACGACGTGCAGCCCGAAACCAACAGCCGCCTCGCGGACTCCGCGGCGACGAAGCAGCAGGGCGTAGAAGCCGCGATTGAGCCAGAGCATGAACGCGGCTGCCGCTGCCGCAGGCGCGAGCCGGCGCCTGGCGAATGCCACCACCGCGAACACGGAGGCCGCCGCGCTCAGCCGGTGGCGCCAGCCGAGGTTGAGGACATCGCTCGAAGCTCCGCCTCGCGCCACCAGTTCCGCCCAGGGGACGCCGCGGCGAGCGAAGTCGGTCCGCAGGACCTCGGCCATGCTCCACTGCTTCAGGTGGGTGCCGCGGATCTCCGGGTCGAGCACGATCAGCGCGCCGGCGGCGTGCAGCCGCGCACCGAGCTCGATGTCCTCGATCGACGGTACCGGGTAACGGTCGGCGTCGAAGCCGCCCGCCGCCAGGAAGACATCTCGCCTGACGGCCCCGAGGCCCGCCCAGAAGGTCTGCGCCTCACCGCCGGCCGACTGGTGCACGTAGTGGTGAAGGAGGTTGCGAAAGCCGGACACTGCCCCGGGCGCCTCCGGCTCCTCATCGTAGGAGCCGAACAGCGCGGTGAGGTCCGGGTCCTCGGCGAACGCCTCCCTGATCCGCGCCAGCGCGTCTCGGTGGACGACCACGTCTGCGTCTACGAACACGAGCACGTCCCCCTGCGCATCGCGCCCTCCCTCGTTTCGCGCCATTGCCGGCCCGGAACCGGGCGGCTCGGTTACCACCACGAGCTCGTCGGGCGGCACCGACCCGGAGCGAATCGCCTCGACGCAGCGTTCGAGCGTCGCCGGATCGTTGGTCGCGGGAACGACCACCGTCATCGTCGGCTCCGTGGTCACGGGCCTCACACTACGCGGCCACGCCGACCACGCCCATGCGACCGAGGCCGATCGCGATCGACACGCGTGGATGACGCTTGATCTCCCTCCAGGCACGGCGCATCTCCGCGGACAGGCCGATGTCGTCGAACACAACGACCGCTCCGTCGCGGAGATGCGGAAGCATCGCCTCGAAGTGCGCCAGCGTCGGAGCCTCCAGGTGCTCGGCGTCGACGTACGCGTAGTCGACGGGGGCGGCATCCTTGAGCACTTCCTCGAGCGTGTCGCCGATGTCGCCCAACCTCGGCTCGATCCTCGAGCTCAGCCCCAGGGTGGAGAAGCCCATGCGCGCGATCTCGCCCCACGACTCGGCGGCGTCGAGCGTGATCAAGCTCCCGCCTCCGCCCAGCTCGAGGGCGGCGCCCTGATACGCGGCAGAGATCCCGAGCCCCGTGCCGAGCTCGATGCAGGAGCGCGGCGCCAGCTCGCTGACCAGCCGCATCAGAAAGCGTCCCCACAGCGCGGGGATGCTGTAGAAGGCGGCGGCGACGTAGACGGGCATCGTGTGATCGAGCGCGGTCGCCCACGGCGCCAGCCCTCCCGGCTGCGGCGCGAACCCGGCCCGGGTCGGGTCCTGCCGCGAGGCGAGCTCTTCCCGCCACGACTCGACCGCGCCGATCCAGCTTCGCTCCCGCGGCGGGATCCGGCCGGAAACGGTGGTCGCGACGGCCCTGGCGATTGCCGACGACGGCCTGCGCCGACCCACCAATAGGAGGCGGGGCAGAGAGGCCGCCATGCGCCCGCGGGCGAGTATCGGCGAATCGATCGACATCGGCGACCGTAGACTCCCACGGCGAGTGATCGGAGCGGCGGCCACGGATGCTCGGGAGGAGCCTGTCGTCTTCTCCGTGGTCGTGCCCACGAGAGGCCGTCCGGGCTACCTCGCCGGATGCCTCGCCGCTCTCGAGCGGGTGCAGTATCCGAGCGAGAGCCTTGAGGTCGTGGTCGTGAACGACGGTGGCGGATCGGCGACAGAAGCGGTGGTCGCGCAGTGTGGCAAGAACCTCGACGTGCGGCTGGCGGTGCCGACCGGCACCGGTCCGTCCGCGGCCCGCAACGCCGGTGCGGGGGCCGCCCGGGGCCGCTACGTCGCCTACACCGACGACGACTGCGAGCCGGAGCCGGGTTGGCTTGCAGAACTGGAACGCGCGCTGGCGGCGAACCCCGGCGCCGCGGTCGGCGGCAGAACGCTCAACGGGGCGCCCGGAAACCGAGCGGCGGTCGCAACCCAGGTGGTGGTCGACGCACTCCAGGCCCACTGCAACGAGGACTCCACCGCGCCGCGCTTCTTCTCGTCCAGCAACCTCGCTTTTCCGGCGCAGCCCCTGAGGGAAGTGGGTGGCTTCAACGAGGCCTTCCGCTACGCCGAGGACCGGGAGATGTGCGCGCGCTGGCTGCGCTCCGGCCATCGATTCGCCGCCGCCCCGGATGCCGTCGTGATCCATATGCGGACGCTGACGCTGCGTCAGTTCGTCGGCCAGCACTACGGCTACGGGCGGGGAGCGTGGGCGTTCCACGGATACGCGCAGTCGAATGGCGGGGGTAGGGAGCGACCCGGCATCGGTCGGGCATTGGTCCGGCAGACAGCTCGCTCCGACCGCCGCGGCCGGCTGTCGACGGCCGCCTACGTAGCGCTGTCTCAGGCCGCGACCGCGGCCGGCTTCGCACGCGAGGCCACCGCCACTCGACTCGGGCGCAACGCGGGCGGCAAGAGCGGGTGAAGCTCGACCTGATCGGGCGCACCCGCCGTCGGATCCCGAGGGACAGCCGCCGCGCTCGGGCGTTCGAGCCGCTGGCGTCGATCCTGACCGTCTATCGCGGGTCGTTCCGCCCCACGCTTGCCTACGCGAGACGACACGGACTCGACGTCAAGACCGGTCCCTTTGCCGGGATGCGCTACCCGCGCTCGGCGGTGCTCGAGATCCCCGGTCTGGTCCCGCACCTGGTGGGGACATACGAACTCGAGCTGCACCCGATTGTCGAGAAGCTGATCGCGGCCGCCCCCGAGCTCGTAGTCAACATCGGCGCCGGCAACGGCTGCTACGCCGTCGGGATCGCGCTGCGCTGCCCCCAAGCGCGAGTGGTCGCGTACGAGGCGGACCCCTACATGGCGAGCATCTGCACCAGGATCGCGAGGTTCAACGGCGTCGAGGACAGGATCGATCTCCGAGCCACCTGCACCGTGGAGGCACTCGCGGAGCTGGAACCGCCTCCCGGAACGGTGGTGATCTGCGACTGCGAGGGAGCGGAGCGGGAGCTGATCGATCCCGACCGCGTGCCGTGGCTCGGCGACGCCAGGCTGCTGATCGAGGCCCACGAGTCCTTCGTCCCCGGAATCGAGGCCGAGCTGAGGCAACGGCTCGAGCCCACGCACCGGACCGAGCAGATAGTGCCTGGAAAGCGCTATCTCGAGGACCGTCCACAGCTCTGGGGCACCCCGGCGGTGAGCACGATCCAGCTCGAGACCCTGATGTCGGAGCTGCGCCCGTGGCGGACCCCTTGGATCTGGGCAGTGCCGTCCTAGCTCTCGCCCGACACCACCGCCGCGCCCATGCGGGCGAAGCGGGCGGCGAGCGACACCCGGGGGTGATCGCCGATCCGGGTCCACGCACGCTCCATCTCCTGCGACGAGAAGCCGACGTCGTCGAACAGGAGCAGCGCCGGCTCGGAGAGATGGGGGAGCATTTCTTCGACAACGGCGAGGGTCTCGTGCTCTCGGTGGTCGGAGTCGATGAACGCGTAGTCGATGGGAGCGGCTCGCTCCAGCGCTGACGTGAGCGTCTCGCCGGGATCCCCAACCAACACTTCCACTCTGCGGTCCAGTCCCAGCTCGGAGTGGCCCTGCCGCGCGATCTCGCCCCACTGCTCCGCCACGTCGATGGTGATCAGATCGCCGGCTCCGTTCAGCTCCAGCGCCGCGCCTTGATAGGCGCTCGAGATCCCGAACCCCGTGCCGAGCTCGAGGCAGGACCGCGGCGACAGCTCCCGAACGACCCGCAGCAGAAAGCGCCCCAGCGTCGGCGGCACGCTCATCCACTCCACGGCCCGCGCAAATTCGGCCGGCCCCATGCCCTCGGGCGGGCCGGGGCCGTTTCCCGACGCAAGCGCCTGCCGTCGCGCCTCGATGCGGGCGATCCAATCGCGTTCCTCGCGCGGAATCCGGCCCAGGGCAGTGGTCCGCAGCGCGGCCGCGAGGGCCTTCGAAGCGGGATCGCGGCGCCCACGAACGCGCCGCAGAGCATCGAGCATCAGCAGCCGGTACCCGGCGCTCTTCGGCGCCGAAGCGGGAGAAAGCGAGGGACCAGATCTCACCGCGGCGAACATCAGTCGTCGCGCAGGGAGATCCCGGGGGCGATCGGGGTCAGGCGTCTCCATCTGGCCGTCAGGCGATCGTCGGGCGTCGTGTCCAGGCACCAGGTGTCGAGGTACTCCTCCATCACCTCGTAGCCGCACTCTCGAAGCAATGCCCCGCTCGCCTCCCGCTGCTCGGCGCTCAGAAGCGCGTGCTCGTACGCGACCAGGCGAGGGCGGTGAGCGTCGAAATCCACCTGCTTGAGGATCTCGTGGTCGTGGCCCTCGGTGTCGATCAGCAGCATGTCGATCCGGCCGACCGAGTGCTTCCGGCACAGCGACTCGAAGCGCATGCCGTTCACCTCCGTGCGGACGATCCGCCGCTCGACGCCAGCGATCCATCCGTGGCTGAGCAGCGCCTCCCGCGACAGCGACCCGAGCAGGTCGTAGGAGCCGACAAGCTCAGGTGGTTCTCCCTCGGGCGGCGGGAGGATCTCGTAGAACGGAATCCGGCCGTCGCGCTCGGCGATCGCCACGTTCTCGAGCGTCATCCGCTCCAGGCCGCCGTAGCGCTCACTCAACCGCGCGAACGCCTCGGGCTGTGGCTCGACCAGGATCCCGCGCCATGCGGTCGAGGCGATCAGCTCGGCGAGATGGTCGCTCTGGTGACCGTCGTTGGCTCCGATCTCGATCACGAACGCCTCCGGATAGGTGTGCGCGAACGTACGCAGCAGTCGGCGTCCCGCGAGCCTGCGGGCGCGTCGCTGCTCGCGGCTAAGCCACAGAAGCCGTCGGGGACCGTGCAGCACGCGCCGTGCCGGGGCGAGGAGACCGTTACGCACAGAATTCACACTATCTACACGAATGTTCGTTCCGGTCCGGCGAGGACTACACTGATGGCGAATGTCCGACGACCGGAGTGACGCATCCGGCCTCGGCGCGGCAGTCCTCGGTGCAGGGCCGGCAGGTCTCAGTGCAGCGTGGGCGCTTGCGCGACGTGGGCAGCAGGGAACGGTTCTCGAAGCCGACGGCACCGTGGGCGGAATCGCGAAGACGGTCGAGTTCGAGGACTACCGCTTCGACCTCGGGGGGCATCGCTTCTACACGAAGCTCGAACCGGTGCGGAACTTGTGGGAGGAGATGCTGGGCAGCGAGCTGCTCACGCGCCAGCGGATGTCCCGCATCTACTACAAGGGAAGCTTCTTCAACTACCCGCTGCGGGCCGCCGACGTCTTCCGCGGCCTCGGGCTCGTTGAGTCGGCTCGCTGTCTGTTCTCGTATCTCTACTGGCGACGGCGTTTGCGGAACGTGCCACCGCGAACGTTCGAGGACTGGGTGGTGCGTCGCTTTGGGCGGCGCCTGTATGACGCCTTCTTCCGCTCCTACACCGAGAAGGTGTGGGGAATCCCTGGGTCGAAGATCGAGGCGGAGTGGGCGGCGCAGCGGATCCAGGACTTCAGCCTCTTCCAGGCAATCCTCGGGATCCTGCGGCTGAGACGCAGCCACGCGCCGACTCTGATCGAGGAGTTCCTCTACCCGCGGCGCGGGCCGGGGCAGATGTGGGAGGCGTTCCGCGACTGGGTCGAGGAGCGGGGGATTCCCGTGCTGCTCAACCGCCGCTGCGTCGCCATCCGCCACCGCGCGGGCAGGGCCGAGAGCGTGATCGTGCGCACCGAAGGCCAGGAGCGCGAGCACTCCGTGGACGCAGTGCTCTCGAGCATCGCGCTGCCCGAGCTGGTCGAAATCCTTGATCCTCCCGCGCCCTCGGAGGTGCGTGCGGCGGCGCGACAGCTCCGCCATCGCGGCCTCTGCCTCGTGGCGCTGATGACGCACGAGGCGGAGCCGTTTCCCGACAACTGGATCTACCTCCACGATCCGCGCACCCGCGCCGGCAGGGTGCAGAACTTTGGCGCCTGGAGCCCGGACATGGTGCCAGCCGGGAAGACCTGTCTCGGGGTCGAGTACTTCTGCACCGAGGACGACGAGATCTGGGAGATGACCGACGAGCAGGCCGTGGAAATGGCAACCAAGGACCTGGCGGAGATCGGCCTGATCGATGCCGCGCAGGTGTTCAACGGCGTCAAGGTTCGAGTCCCGAAGGCGTATCCGATCTACGACACCGGATACCGCGAGGCCGTCGCCGAGGTGCGGGGCTACCTCGAGCATTTCGAGAACCTGAAGACCTTCGGCCGCAACGGGCTGCATCGGTACAACAACCAGGACCACTCGATGTGGACCGCGATCCTCGCCACCCTCAGCTACACCGACGGCATCGCCCGGGACGTCTGGTCGGTGAACACCAAGGCCGAGTACCTCGAGGAGGGTCCGCTCGCCGAGGGCCTCGCTGACCTTGACCTGGTGGCGTAGGCCGTTCGAGATCCTGCGGGTTCTCGCCGCGTCGGACCTGCAGATCCGCTACGGGCGAGGCGGGATGCGGGCGCTGAAGTGGTTCCTGGAGCCGTACGCGACCGTGGGCGTGTACCTGGTGCTCGTGACGCTGGTCTTCAGCACTGGCGCCGAGGCGGCCGGGCTCAGCCTCGCCTGCGCGATCGTCCCGTTCGGGTTCGTGACGGGCACGTTCGGCAACGCGCTGCAGTCGGTGGGAATGCGCGGCTCGATCATCGTCAACACCGCCTTCCCGCGGATCCTGATCCCCCCGGCTTCCCTCGCCACCGAGTCGGTCGCCTTCGTGGCCAGCCTGACGCTGCTGCCGCTGATGATGATCGTCTACTGGGTGGAGCCCTCGACAGCGATCCTGTGGCTGCCCGTCGCGATTGCGCTCACCGCCGCTTTCGCCGCCGCGCTGGCCTTTCCGGCGGCGCTGATCGGCGTCTGGTACCCGGAGTACACGCCGTTCGTCGCCTCGCTGGTGCGGATCTTCTTCTTCCTCGCGCCGGGATTGGTGGCGCTGGACCAGATCACCGGCACGACGCGTGAGCTGATGCCGTACAACCCGTTCACGGGGCTCTTCGAGCTGTTTCGCGACGCGCTGCTGTTCGGCCAGGCGCCGGCGGCGTGGGAGATCCTCTCGCCGCTCGCGGCGACCCTGCTCGTGGGAACGGTCGGCCTTCGCCTGTACCGGCGCGAGCAGGCTTACCTCGCGAAACTGGTGTGATGAGCGTCGCGGTGGCTCCAGACCAGCAGGCGCTGTCGACCGCGGAGGTCGTGCTCGAGAACGTGGGCGTGCGATTCGACTTCGACCGCCGGGGCCGGATCGTGACGCCGACGCTGCGCTACCTGCGGCGGATTCGCGACAGCGCCTGGGGACTGCGCGGTGTCGACCTGCACCTCGAGCCCGGCGCGGGGCTCGCGATCGTCGGGCCCACGGGCTCGGGCAAGACGACCCTGCTGCGCGTGCTCGCCGGGGTGCTCGCGCCCGATCAGGGCTCCGCCCGCATCGACGGTCGCGTCGGATCGCTGCTGGCCACCGAGGTCGGCCTACAGGCGATGCTGACGGGCCGCGAGGCGGCGCTGATGCTCGAGGTGCTGGCCGGGCTCTCGCTCGAGGAGGCGAGAGATTCGCTCGAGACACTGAAGCAAGACACGCGGCTCGAAGACGCTTTCGAGCGTCCGGTGTACACGTACTCGCAGGGCATGCGGGCGCGCCTGCATCTGGCAGTGATCCAGTCCACCGCGCCGGAGATCCTGCTCCTCGACGAGGTCTTCGAGGCGCTGGACCACGAGTTCCGGGCGATCGTCGAGGACTACGGTCGTGACCTGCGCGAGCGGGGAGGCATCGTCGTCGCGGCCGGCCACGACCACGCCGCCCTCGAGCGCCTGTGCCCGCGCGCGCTTTGGCTCGACGCCGGGCAGGTCCGCGCCGACGGCGAGTTCAGCGAAGTGATCGCGGCTTACCGCAGCGGTGACTAGGACTCAGCGGTCGAAGGAAATGACCTGCTGGATACCGCTCGGCCGGTTCGTGTACCGCATCGTCGTCGGAAGCAGCCCCGGGACGAAGCTGATCCGCTCCGCGGTCGCGTCGGCGCGCCAGGCCGACGGGTCTTCGGTGCCCTGGGCGGCCGTCAGCGCGGCGCCCGCCTCTGCGATCGCGTTCCAGATCGCGGTCTGACAGGCGCCGAGCTTGCCCTTGCCGCAGTAGCTGTTCTGGAACGGCTTTTGGACCTGCATCCCGAGCAGGCTGCGGATGTCGCGGTCGAAGTACTGATACCAGCCGCTGAACTGGCCGGAGGGCGGCTGATCGAAGCGACGGAAGAGCGAGTTCAGCTCGTCGAGTTGCGGGCCGAGCCTGGGGCCCATGAATGCGTCGGCGATTATCGGCCACGCCGTGTCCATGATCGCCGCACCGGGGTCGTCGATCTTGCCGTCGAGGTCGCGGTCGAGCCTGCTGCCGCCGTTCTGGCGCCACGTCGTCAGCAGCGAGAGCATCTGCGCTGCCTGCTCGGACGGGGCCGTTGAGCCCTTCAGCAGCTTCCGCAGCAGCGGCACGGTGTCGATCGCCCTCACGTCCTGGGTTGCGCCCGCGTTCATTGCCGCGACGACCGCCGCGAGTGTCCATTTGCCCTTGCGCGCGAGGCGCTCGAGGTTGGCGTTGAGCAGGTCCACGCGCACCGCGGAGCCGTTTCCACCCCAGTCGTCGTCTGCCGCCCCGAAGCCGCGGGCGCCGATCTGGTTCCAGTTTACGATCGTCCCGTCATCGGGGTTCTTGCCGTGCGGATGGCCGCCGTCGCCAAGGAAGCCGGTCCACTCATAATCGCCCGTGCCGTCCGTCAGCAGGCCCGGATCCACCCCGCGCGGGCGGATCGGCAGGAGCCCACTCGTGTACAGGGCAATGTCCTCGCTGTCGATGTAGAACGAGTGGAACGTCTGCGGAGTCAGAGCAGCCGCCTCGTAGAACGACTTCGGGCTCTGAACCGCCCCCGTCGACAGGCGACGGTAGAAGAGTTGGTCGAGCGTGTCCCTCCCGTAGCTCGAGCGCTTGGATGAGATCGCCACCCTGCGCCCGTCGACGGTCGCGTAGCCGACAACGGGCCCGTGCACGGTGGTCAGGAAGCCGATCGGCTGACCGTTCAGGGTCCCGGCGTCGAAGTGCCCCATCTGCCGGCACTTGCCCTTGTAGCGGTACATCTCGTCGCTTCCGCCGCAGAGCGTCTCGGCGTACTGGTCGATGATGTCGCCGCCAGCCGACGTCAGCGTGGTCGCGAAGTCACGACCGCGGCCGATCAGCATGTAGCCGGGGAACGGCGCAGACGTGGCGCCCCGCCAGACGAGACCGGGCGCGTTCATGTCGATTTCGAGCGTGAACCCGGGAAAGGTGTAGCCGATCTGCGGACCGCCGACCATCAGCGGATGGCCGCTCTTGGAATGCTCAGCGTCGATCATCAGCGTGTTGCTGGCGTGGGCCGGCGGCTCGGGCGCGACTGGCGCGGAGGATGCGCCGACCGGCGTCACCGACACTGTCTCGAAGCTTCCGGGATCGATGATCACGTTGCCGCTCGGCTTGTCCGGAATGCTCCCGTACTTGAAGGTGCCGTCGACAGTGTTCGGGTTCTCCGGGTTCTTGAACTGGCGGAGGTCGTTGAAGACGCTCGTGCCGCGTTCGCGCCCGAGCCGTTGCTGCAGTCCCGCCAGGAACTGGGTCCGGCTTGCCTCGTCTCCTCCTCCCTGTCCCACGAACTGGCCCTTCACCGCGTTCAGCGCGTAGATGTCGTTGCGGGTCCATGGCGCGGTGTTCGGGCTGTTGATCGCCAGGTAGTCGTTGATCCCCGAGATGAACGTGTCGATGTCCTTCAGCACGGCGCGGCCCTCCTTGCCGGCGTCGCGGAGAACCTCGGTTTGCTCCGCGACCTCCGCCTCGGTCTGCGCGCTCGGAGTGAAGCTCTGAAGTGAGGAGATGAGGTTGATCGCGTTCAGGCCCGGCACGTCGATCGCGGCAACGCGGGCGTTGTAGCGGGCCTGGGCGAGCAACAGGGAGCGATCCGCAGCGATGATCCACCCGGCAGCCCATATGCCCCCTTCATATGTCCTCGACGTAACGTGCGGGACGTTGAAGCGGTCGCGGATGATCGTCACGTCGGGATTCGGGACCGGTTCCTCGACGCCGGGCCCGTCGGGGCCCACGCCCAGCCCCTCCGACTTGAAGTACGTGGTCAGGTCGGCGTTGGTCACCTGGTCGAACAGCGGGGTCAGCCCGTCGTACATCAATGCCTGTGAGTCGGCACCAGGCACCGGGAACCCGTATTGCCCCGAGGGGATGATGTTGAGCGCGGTGGCCGCCGGGTCGCCGCCGCCGGACGCGCCGGCGGACGAGGTCAGCAGCGCGACCGATGCCCCAATGAGCATCGCGGTCCATCGCCCTGTCCTTCGTCTCGACTTCATGTCGCCCTGTAGGCCGCCAATCCTTGCCGGCCGTTTGATCCCCAGCGCGTTCGGCGCCGGTTCACTCTCGGTTCAGAAACGAAGTCTAGAGGACGTCCACCATGCGATAGTGGCGCGGTGGCCAGTCCGCGCAGCGAGGGCGCGCAAGCAGCCAGGGAGCTCGAGCGGGCGGCTCTCGATCTTCCAGCCGCCCTGGAGATGGACTGGCTTGGTGTCTCGGGCTATCGATTGACCTGCGGAGAGCATCTCGCTCTATCACCAGGGCAGCGCCAATCTGAACGACACTCCGGAAACCGGAAGCAATCGGCGTCTTACTTCGCATGGAACGCAGGCGAGAGACGAACGGGAGCATCGAGAGAGGGTGCGCCCGCGGTTGGCGCGTTATTGGCGCTATGCGCCAGTTTCGCGCCACCGCAATGCCGATTGGCGCTTTCTCGTCGCTATGCGAAGAAAATGCGCCATTTCCGGCGAACGCGGCAGCCGATTTGGGCAATTCCGACGCTATAGCGTCAAAAACGTCCCAACGGACTGCCGCAGGCGACGACGCTGCTCTCGGTGCTGCCGTTCGTGCCTCGTCCCGCCTCCCATGCAATGCAGCACACACGGGTTGTTCGATCCTCGTCTACCGCGATGCGTAGCGCTCGACGAGCTCGGCGGCGTGATCGGGCCCGTCGTTCTCGCGGCTCCAGGCGGCGATTTCCCTCGCGCGGCGTGTGAAGCTCTCGGCGGTGAGCAGGCGCTTGGCCGTCCCGCGCAACCTCCCCGGGCCGAGCAGTCGCCGCGGGAGCACGAGCCCCGCCCCGGCCCAGGCGACCCGGCGACCGTTCTCGGGCTGGTCGGCGCCGGCGGGGCAGACCAGCAGCGGCACCCCCTCCGCGAGCGCCCTTGCGACGGTGCCGTGGCCGCCGCTGGTGATCACCAGCGAGGCCTGCGGAAGCACCTGCGAAAACGGCGCCCACGGAACCACCGCGGCGTTGCCGGGCACCGCCTCGCGCCACGAAACCTCGGCGTCGCTGGTGGTGGCCAGTACCCGGACTGACTCCGATTCCAGAGCCTGGAGCGCGGTGCGAACAAGGGTCAGCTCGCGGTCCTGCGCACTGCTCGCCGCTACCACGACGAGCGGGGCCTCCCCGGGCGGGAGCTCGATCTCGGGATGCGGAAGATCGAGCAGCATCGGCCCGGTGACGTGCACGTGGGCGGGCCAGGGACGGGGATACTCGAGCTGGGGGAACGTCGCGACCAGCGCGAGGCCGTCGCTGATCGCGCCGAAGTAGCGGTCGAGCGGCGGCAGACCGAGCTCCCCCCGTGTCCGGTTCAGCTGCGCCCGCCCCTTGCGCAACCTGGGGTCGAGCGGCGGGCGCAGGATCCGCCACGCCGCGGCCCCGAAGGGCGTGCGCGGGAGCCGGAACCCGGACGGGAACGGCGGCCAGCCGGGCTCGGAGATCGGATAGGGGTGGTGGATGAGGCTGGCGCGCGGGACGCCGGCCACCTCGGCCGCGAGCGCCGGCGCGAGCGTGAACAGGTCGCTGACGACGACCTCAGGGCTGAACTCCGACAGCACGGGCGCCAGCGAGCGCGCCGCAGAGGCCAGCGTCGGGCCACCCGTTTGGTCGCTCGAGCCGGGCGGCGCGATCGGCTCCGCGGCCTGGGCAAAACCGATCCCGAGATCCTCGACCACCGCGCGCCAGCGCTCGGAAGTCTCGAGCAGGACCTCGTGACCCCGCTCCCGGAGGGCGCGCGCCAGCGCCAGCACCGGGACGAAGTGGCCGGTGAGGCCAACGGACGCGACCATCACTCGCAGCGAGCGCTCCATCAATCCGCCGTCGCGAAGCGCTCCACGAGCTCGCTCGCCCGGGCGGCGGCGTCGTGCTCCCGTCCCCAGCTTGCAATCTCCTGCGCCCGCAGCGTGTAGCGCTCGTCGGCGAGCACCCGTCGCACAGCCGACCGCAGCGGCCCGCGTCCGTGCAGGCGTCGCGGCAGCATCAGCCCCGCGCCCGCCCAGGCCACGCGGGCGCCGTTCTCAGCCATGTCTCCACCGCGCGGGCAGACCACGACCGGGACCCCATCGGCGAGCGCGCGCGCAATCGTTCCGTGGCCGCCGGAGCAGACGACGAGCGACGCCCGCGGCATCACCTGGGTGTAGGAAACCCAGTCGACGACCGTCGTGTTATCCGCAACCGGACCGCTCCACACCTCCCCGGCCCGGTTCAACGTCACCAGGAGCCTCACATGCTGATCGCCGAGGGCGTCGATCGCGCTGTGAACCAGCTTCAACTCGGGGTCCTGGGCGGTGCTGGCGGCGACGAGCACCAGCGGCGCGTCGCCTCCAGGCAGCTCGACCTCCGAGTGGGGCAGCTCGAAGGTGAGCGGACCGGTCACGTGCACATGCGGGGCCCACTGGCGCGGATACTCGAGCTGCGGGAACGTCGCAACGAGCGCGAGGCCGTCGCTGATCGCGGCGTGCGAGCGCCCAAGCCGGGGCAGCCCGAGCTCGGCGCGCGTCGCGTTCAGGTCGGCACGGGCGCTGCGATCCGGGAGCTCGAGAAGAGGACGCAGCGCTCGCCAGGCGCCCGCCCCGAGCGAGCTCCGCGGGGGAAGCAAGCCCGACGTGAAACGTGGAAGCCCGGCCGGCTGCACCGGGTAGGGGTGCGGGATCAAAGAAGCGCGTCGCACCCCGGCAACCTCGGCCGCGAGCGCCGGTGCGAGCGTGAACAGGTCGCTGACGACGAGATCGGCGCGAAGGTCGGCGACCTTCGTCGCCAGCGTCCTCGCCGCCTCGGCCAGCGTCGGCCCCTCCTCGCCGGCGGTCGGCAGGCCGGAGAACACCATCTTCTCCTCGGCCGGCGTGAACCCGATCCCCACCTCCTCGACGACCTCGCGCCAGCGCTCGAAGGTCTCGACGACGACGTCGTGTCCGCGATGGCCCAGCTCACGGGCGAGGGCAAGCGCAGGGAACAGATGGCCCGGCCACCCGACCGCTGCCACAACGACTCTTAGACCGGCTCTCAGCTCGGCCATGCCTTGATCCTTGGCGGTGTTCGCCTCAGGCGGCGGCGCAGCCCCGGCACCGTGAGCGTGACCTTGAGCCGCAGACGCTCAGCCTCCGCGGCGACGCCCGTCCGCAGCCGAAGCGGAAGCCGCTGAGGTTCCATCTTCACGGCCACATCAGGACCGAGCAACAGCCGCGTCAGCAGCCGCGTGTAGACGTTTCCGCGCACGGGCACCAGCCACGGCTTTCCCGCCCAGTGGTGCAGCAGGTACGGCTCGGTTCCGTCGCGGTAGCGGCAGCGCAGGGTCTCCGTGTCGAGCAGCCGCAGCCCCTGAAAAGGGGGAGTCGCCGACAGGCGCGCGTCCAGGATCTTGATCTCGTCTTCGCGAAGCCGCGACGCGGCGACGGCGTTGAGGACATCCTGGTCGAGGTAGTAGAGGGGATCGCTCTCGGCGCCTTCGCCCAGCCAGGTCGCGCCGAGGTCGGCGCTCAGCTGGCGCTCGCGCGCCGGCCCGAACACTCGGCCGACGACTTCCTCCGAGGCGAACAGCGCGCACGTCGTCACGTAGGGCGAGCGCCGCAGCTGCGGTAGCTCCAGCAGCCGCGACCACTCCGCGAAGTACCGCGGACGGTCGTTCTCGAACGCCACCAGCGTCCCCGCGGAGGCGGATTCGATCAGCTCCGTCAGCGGCCGGGTGACGATCACGTCGGCATCGAGCAGCACCATCGTCGCCGCCGGGCGCGCCAGCGGCAGCTCCAGCTTCAGCAGGCTGGGCGCCGCCTCGCTGCGCGCCGGGACGACGGTCGCGTGCGGCGCCAGCAGCTCGCGCTGCCACTCGTGCATCCCGCAGTCCAGGACGAAGAACGGCTCCTCGTGTCCGTGCAGGCGAAGCGAGTTCAGCAACGCCACCGCTCCCGGGAAGAAGTCCGCGCCGGTGACGCAGTAGAACGCGACCAGCGGCCTCTCGCTCAGCGGCTCGGCGCTCGCACCCATCGGACCACCGGTTCACGTACATAGCGGGCGAAAAGGTCCCGGGCATCGACGCGGGCTCGCTCGAGCCGGGCACGCGTCCCCGTCCGCAGCCGCAGCGGCACGTCGCTCTCCGAAACCCTCACCGCCACGTCCTCGCCCAGGAGCAGGCGTGCGAGGAGTCGCGAGTAGAGCCCGTGATAGATCTCGTCCAGCCACGGCTTGCGGTGGAAGTGGTGAAGCACGAAGGGCTCGGCGCCGTCGCCGTAGCCGCAGCGCACGGCTCGCTCGTCCAGCAACCGCAATCCCCGAAACGGCGGATTCGGGGCGAGGCGATTGTCGAGGGTGACCACGCTGTCGGGCTCGACGCGGGTGCAGAGGACGGCGTTGAGGACGTCCTGCTCGGGGTAGCGGAACGGATAGTCGGGATCGTTTCGGCCGTAGTAGGTGAGGCTGAAGTCAACGGCATCCTGGCCCGCGCTCATCAGCCGCAGGACCTCCTCCCCCGTCGTGCCACCCAGGAAGACGAGGCCGGACGACACGTAGGGCCGGCGCCGGGCCTGCCCGAGGCCGAGGATCTCGCCCCACTCGGGGACGAAGCGGTCGCGGTCGTTGTGGAAGGCGACGACCCGCCCCGCCGCCGCGTTCTCGATCAGCTCGTCAAGCGGCCGGGTGACGATCATGTCGGCGTCGATCAGCACCGCCACACCCGCGGGGTGAGCGAGCGGCGCGACGGTCTTCAGCAGGTACGGCGGGACATCGCGAGGGCCCCTGACCAGGGTGCATTGCGGCGCAACGATCTCCCGCTGCACGTCGCTGAGCCCGCAGTCGAGCAGGACGACGGGCTCGGTGTGGCCGTGCAGCCGCAGCGAGTTGATCACCGCGACCGCGCCGAGGAAGTAGCGCTCGTCGGCGACGCAGTAGAAGGCGGCCTCGCTCATCCTCCCGTGAACGCCTGCTCGCGCCGCGAGCGATCGATGCGGCGGACGATGGGCTTCGGCAGGTGGCGCCGCGCAAACCAGCCGAGGCGGTCCCGGGCGTCGACCCGAGCCCGCGCGACCCGAGCCCGCGCGCCGTCGCGCAGCCACGGCGGAAGCTCCTCCGGGGGGACTTCGATCGCGAGGCCGGGACCGTGCAGGTAGCGGATCAGCAACCGCGAGAAGATGCTGCTCGGCATCTGCTCGTTCCACGGCTTGCGGTCGAGATGGTGGACCACGTACGGCACGGTGCCGTCCTGGTAGGCGCACCGCGGGCGCACGCCGCCGTCGAGCCGCAGCCCGTCAAAGGGCTGGTTGGGAGCGAGGCGGTAGTCCAGGACCGCGACCTCGCCGGGCTCGACGCGGCTGCCGAGGATCGCGTTGAGGACGTCCTGGTCGAGCGCGATGAAGGGGTAGTCGCTGGGCCCGGACGGGCGCTCCCTCGATGAGAAGTCGAGCTCGACGAACGCCTCCAGCTCGTCCATCTGGCTCAGGACCCGGTGCCCGAGTGGCCCGGCGAGGAACAGCAGGCCGCCGCTGACGTAGGGCCCACGGCGGATCGGCCCCAGGTCGAGCAGCTCGCCCCACTCGGGGACGAAGCGGTCGTACGCCGCCTTGAAGGCGACGACCTGACCGTTGCGGGCGCGCTCGATCAGCTCGTCCAGCGGCCGGGTGACGATCATGTCGGCGTCGATCAGCACCATCGCCTCGGCGGGGTGGCTCATCGGGGCGATGGTGTTCAGGAGCAACGGGATCGTCTCGTACGGCGACGGGATCAGGGTCGCCTGCGGCGCGAGCAGCGCCCGCTGGCGCTCGCGCAGCCCGCAGTCGAGCAGGTACAACGGCTGGTCATGCCCGTGAGAACGCAGCGAGTTGATCATCGCGACTGCGCCGAGGAAGTAGCGCTCGTCGGCGACGCAGTAGAAGGCAACGCCCGGGCGCCGGGAGGTATTCATCGATCCCCGAGCGCTCGGCGGCGCCTGCCGGCGTCGACGCGGCGCACGATCCGCTGCGGCAGATGCTGGCGCAGATATGAACGCAGGCGGTGGCGGATGTCCACCGGCGCTCGGACGAAGCGGGCGGCGATGCCCTCGCGAAGCCACGGGGGCACATCGCCGGGTGGCACCTCGATCGCGAGGTTGGGTCCGAGCAGGTACCGCGTCAGTAACCGCGAGTAGACGCTGCTGGGTCGCCGCTCGAGCCACGGCTTCGCCCCGGGGCGATCCAGTCGCGGCAACGGCGTCAGCTCGAGGTTGTGGACGACGTAGGGCTCGCTCCCGTCCGGGTAGGCGCAACCGGCCCCATCTGCGCTGAGCTTCAGCCCCTCGAACGGGAGGTCCGGCGCCAGACGATGGTCGAGTGCGAGCAGATCGCCGGGATGCACCGGGCCGGAGAGGATCGCGTTGAGGACGTCCTGATCGAGGGCGAAGAACGCGTAGTCACCGCTGGTCGTGCCGGAATTGCCCGCCACCAATCTCTCGACTCGAGGCTGGAGCTCGTTCATCAGCCGCAGCGTCTCCCGCCCGGCCTCGCCGCCCAGGAACACCAGCCCCGACGAGACGTAGGGCCCGCGGCGGATCGGCCCCAAGTCCAGCAGCTCGCCCCACTCGGGAACGAAGCGCTCATAACCGGCCTCGAACGCCACCACCTTCCCGGCGGAGGCACGCTCGATCAGCTCGCCCAGCGGCTGAGTGACGATCATGTCGGCGTCGATGAGGACGATCGTCTCGGCGAGATGATCCGCGGGCGCTGCCGTCTTCAGCATCCACGGAGGGGTTTCGCTGCGCATCTGCACGACCGTCGCCTCGGTGGCGATCCGCTCGCGCTGCTCCCCGGCAAGCCCGCAGTCGAGCACGATTATCGGCTCGTCGTGCCCCTGCGCGCGCAGCGAGTTGATCATCCCGACGGCGCCGAGGAAGTAGCGCTCGTCGGCGACGCAGTAGAAGGCGGCCTGAACCTCGGCGACGGCGCTCATCTCGCAGCTCCCTCGCGCGCACGGCCGCCGAAGCGCTCCCTGACGAAGCCGCCAACTCGCCAGCGAAGCTGCTCGCGCAGGTTGACGCGCTTTTGGTCGGCGTAACCAAGAGGGCCGGTCCGCAGCCGCCGCGGGACGTCGCGGCGCGGGACCTTGATCGCGACGTCATCGCCGCAAAGAAGACGTCGCAGCAGGAGCGAATAGGCGCTCTCGTGCCCGGGGACGAGCCATGGTTTCGACGGGAGGATGTGATGAACCACGTACGGCTCGGTCCCGTCGCGATCCGCGCAGCGCGGCCGCACACCCTCCAGCACCCGCAGCCCGCTGAAGGGCTGGACCGGTGCGAGACGGGCGTCGAGGGCGAGGAGGCGGTCCGGATCGTCACGGGCGCGGAGGATCGCGTTGAGTACGTCCTGGTCCGCGTACCGGAAGGGATAGCTCTCGATGTCCTCCCCCCAGAGGGTCGAATCGAAGTCGATCCGCCCGCCGAGCTCGTCCATCAGCCGCAGCACCTCGATCGCGAGCGAACCGCCGAGGAGCACCAGCCCAGAGGAAATGTAGGGGCCGTGCCTGATCGGGCCCAACCCGAGCAGCTCGCCCCACTCGGACAGGTAGCGGTCGTGGCCGGTCTTGAACGCCACCACTCGACCGGCAGCGGCATCCTCGATCAGCCCGTGCAGCGGCCTGGTGACGATCATGTCGGCGTCGATCAGAACCATCAGCTCCGTCGGGTGTGCCAGCGGGGCGACGGTCTTCACCAGGTGTGGTGGCCTATCGCTCGGCCCGGTCACGAGCGTGACGTGGGGGGCAAGAAGCTCGCGCTGCTCGGGCCGCAGCCCGCAGTCGAGGACGAAGATCGGTTCCTCGTGCCCTTGCAGGCGCAGCGAGTTGATCATGCCCACCGCACCGAGGAAGTAACCCGCGTCACAGACGCAGTAGAAGGCCGTCCGTCGCATCACGTTCGTCCAGCCGCCCGGCGCCTGCGAAGTGCCGCGAGCCGCTCGGGCAGGACGTCGCGGAGGTACCAGCGGCTGAGGTCGGCGACGTTGACGATCGTGCGGCCGGCGCGGGCCAGGGCACCATCGCGCATCCGCAGCGGGACGTCGGTCTCGGGCACCTTGATCGCGACGTCGTCGCCGAGCAGCAGCCGCGCCAGGAGCTGTGAGTAGACGCCGTGGTACATGCGCTCGAGCCACGGCTTGCGCAGATAGTGGTGCAACACGTACGGCTCCGTCCCGTCGGGATATGCGCAGCTAAGCGTTCTCGCGTCGTGCACTCGCAGGTCGCGAAACGGCTGCGTCGGCGCCAGCGGCGCCTCGAGCGCTACCAGTGGTGGACCCTCGGCGCGCGCGAGGATCGCGTTCAGCACGTCCTGATCGAGGAACCGGAGCGGATGCTCGGGCGAATCGGGCCGGGTGAAGTCGAAGCCGAGATCGAACTCGGAGCTGCCGACGCGATCGTCCAGCAAGCGGATCACCTCGCGTCCCTGATCGCCCCCGAGGAAGACCAGGCCCGAGGAGACGTACGGGCCGCGGCGGATCGGCCCAAGATCGAGCAGCTCGCCCCATTCGGGCACGAAGCGGTCCATGTTGTTCTCGAACGCGACGACCTCCCCGCTGCGCGCCCGCTCCATCAGCTCCCCGAGCCGCCGGGTGACGATCATGTCGGCGTCGATCAGCACCATCACCTCCGCCGGGTGGGCGAGCGGGGCGACCGACTTCAGCAGGTGGGGCGGGCGGTCCGGGGGCGCGGGGACGATGGTTGCGTGCGGCGCAAGCAGTTCACGCTGGTCAGCTCGCAGTCCGTAGTCGAGCACGAAGATCGGCTCGATGTGTCCGTTCAGGCGCAACGAGTTGATCATCCCCGCGGCGCCGAGGAAGTAGATCTCGCTCGAGATGCAATAGAACGCCGTCTCCATCACGGTCCTCCGGCGACTCGCCGCCGCAGCGCTTCTACCCGGCTGCCCAGCCACTGCGGCAGCAGATCGCCGAGGTACCAGCGGCCGAGGTCCTTGACGTTGACCAGCGTGCGCGAGGTGCGGGCAAGGGCACCGTCGCGCATCCGCAGCGGGACGTCAGTCTCGGGCACCTTGATCGCGACGTCGTCGCCGAGCAGCAGCCGCGCCAGCAACTGCGAGTAGACGCCGTGGTACATGCGCTCGAGCCACGGCTTGCGCACGAACTGGTGCACCACGTACGGCTGCGCCCCATCCCGAAAGGCGCAGCTCAACGTCTCGGCGTCGATGCAGCGAAGCGACCGAAACGGCGGCGTCGCGGCGAAGCGGTGCTCGAGCGCCTCGAGACGATCCCGAGCGACGCGCGTTCGCAGAATCGCGTTGAGGACGTCCTGATCCGCGTACAGGTATGGATAGTCCTGCACGTTCTCGCCCCAGAAGGTGGACTCGAAGTCAACCTGCGTGTGGAGCTGGTCGAGCAATCGCAGCACCTCGTTCCCGAGCGAGCCCGCAAGGAACACGAGCCCGGATGAGACGTAAGGGCCCGGCCGCGCCGGCCCGAGGCCGGGCAGCTTCCCCCACTCGTCGAAGTAGCGCTGCTGGCGATCCCGCACCGCCACCACGCTGCCACCGCGAGCCCGTTCGATCAGCCCGCCGATCGACCGGGTGACGATCATGTCGGCGTCGATCAGCACCATCACCTCGGCGGGGTGGGCGAGAGGCGCCACGGTCTTCAGCAGCTGCGGCGGGCGCTCGGCCGGAGCCGGAACGAGGGTCGCTTCCGCGGCGATCATTCCGCGCTGCTCGTCGGTCAGCCCGCAGTCGAGGACGAAGATCGGCTCGTGGTGGCCGATCACCCGCAGCGAGTTGATCAATCCGACGGCGCCGAGGAAGAAGCGCGCGTCGCTGACGCAGTAAAACGCGGTTGCCGTCATCTCGCCGCCGCCCGGCGACCCCTCAGCGGCTCGGCCACGTGATAGCGGAAGCGCTCGCGGGCGTTCACACGAGACCGCGCGAGGAAGGCAAGCGGTCCGGAGCGAAATCGCAGCGGCAGCTCATCTTCGGGCACGCGGATCGGGACGTCGGGCGCCAGCAACAGCCTCCTCAGCAGCCGCGAGTAGACCCCGTGGTGCGTGGGCTCGAGCCACGGCTTTGCGAGGTAATGGTGCAGGACGAAGGGCTCCGTGCCATCTTCGAGAGCGCACCTGAGCACCCGCTCGTCGCTGATCCGGACGCCTTCGAAAGGCGGTGTCGGCGCGAGTCGCTCGTCGAGGCCGACGACGCGCTCGGGCTCGACCCGCGCCGCCAGTACCGCGTTCAGCACGTCCTGGTCGGCGAAGAAGAACGGATAGTCGCGCAGCGCGGTCGGCGGCGTGGAGATGAACGGATAGTCCGGGAAGTCGGTCCGGAACTGCGTGCGCTCGAAGTCCACGCGATGCTGGGCGCTGTCCATCAAGCGCACGACCTCGCCGCCCAGGGCTCCGCCCAGGAACACGAGGCCTGAGGAGAGGTAGGGGTGGCGGCGGGTTGAGCCGAGTCCCAGCAGCTCGCCCCAGTCGTCGAAAAAGCGATCCTCGGGGTGCCTGACAGCGACGACGCGCTCGCCGGCGGCGCGCTCGACCAGCTCGTCGAGCGGGCGCGTGACGATCATGTCGGCGTCGATCAGCACCATCACCTCGGCGGGGTGGGCGAGCGGGGCGATCGTCTTCAGCATGAACGGCTCGAGGCCGTCCGGCGCCTCGACGAGCGTCACATGGGGCTCCAGCAACCTGCGCTGGGCGTCGTCGAGGCCGCAGTCGAGAAGGAAGACGGGCCCGTCGTGTCCCTGCAGCCGCAGCGAGTTGATCATCCCGGCCGCGCCGAGGAAGTACATCGCGCTCGACATGCAGTAGAAGGCCGTGCCCTCAGTTGCCTTCATCAGGCCACCCGCTCGATCGGGGCGGTGACCGGCTGCCTGAGAACGTGCCAGCGAAACCACCAGCGGCCGTTGACGAGCGCCCGTGCGGCAGAAGCCGCCGGTCCCGCTCGCAGCCGCAACGGCAGCCGGCGCGCTGGAATCTCGAGCGCCAGGTCGGGACCCGCCAGCAGTCTCCTGAGCAGCAGCGAGTAGGCGCCGTCGTGCAACCTCTCCAGCCACGGCTTCGGGCCGTGATGGTGGAGCACGTATGGCTCGCTTCCGTCATCGAGCGTGCAGCGCAGCGTCTGCGCATCCTCGACCGTCAGTCCCGCAAACGGCGGCGTCAGGGCGAGCCGCTGATCGAGCGCCACCAGGTCTGTGGCGGCGAAGCGGCTGCGAAGGATTGCGTTCAGCACGTCCTGCTCCGGGAAGCGAAACGGATAGGCGGGGTCGTTTTCACCGTAGTAGGTGCGCTCGTAGGAGACGTGGTCCTGGCCGGCTTCCATCAGCGAGACCAGCTCTCGCCCGAGGCCGCCTCCCGCGAACACCAGCCCCGAGCAGACGTACGGCCCGGGGCGCGATGGCCCCAGTCCGAGCAGCTCTCCCCAGCCGGGGACGTAGCGATCGAGCCCGTCCTCGAAGGCCACAACACGGTCGCCTGCCGCGTCATCGATCAGACCGGCCAGAGAGCGCGTGACGATCATGTCGGCGTCGATCAGGACCATCACCTCGGCGGGGTGGGCGGCGGGCGCGATCGTCTTCAGCAGGTGGGGCGGCGTGCCGGCGGGCGCCTGCAAGAGCGTGGCCTCGCGCTCGAGCACCCGGCGCTGCTCGCGCTCCAGCCCCGAGTCGAGGATGAAGATCGGCTCAGCGTGCGCTTGCAGCCGCAGCGAGTTGATCATCGCCACCGCGCCGAGGAAGTAGCGGTCGTCGGCGACGCAGTAGAAGGCGGCGCGCTCGCTCAACGTCCCTGAGGGCCCTCACCCGCGATTCGCGCCCGCGCAGCGCGCACCCGCTCGGACAGCGGCTCGCCGACGTGCCAGCGAATGCGCGCCTGCGCCAGCACCCGTCGTCGTTCGACGGCGGCGAGCGCCCCGGTGCGCAGCCGCAGCGGGATCTGCTCGCGGGGCACCCGGACCGCCGCGCCGGGGCCGAGCAACGCTTGGCGCAGCAGGCGCGAGTAGAGCCCGTCGGGGGTCCGTTCGCGCCACGGTTTTGCGTCGAGGACGTGGTGAATGACGTAGGGCTCGGTGCCGTCGTCGTAGGCGCAGCGCAGCGAGCCGTCGCCGATCTCGTCGATCCCCTCGAACGGGATCGTCGCCACCAGCCGCGCTTCCAATGCCTCCAGCCGATCGGGCTCGACTCGAGTGCAGAGGATCGCGTTCAGCAGGTCCTGGTCGGCGTAGTGGAACGGGTATTCCGGCCCACCGTCCCCGAGAAAGCTGCGGTCCATGTCGACCCGGGGGCCGCACTCGTCCATCAGACGGAGGACCTCCCGGCCGGGCGAGCCGCCCAGGAAGAGCAGGCCGGAGGTGACGTACGGGCGCGGTGAGGTGGGGCCGAGGCCCAGGAGCTCTCCCCACTCGGAAAAGTGCCTGTCCAGCGGCAGCCGCGGCGCGATCACCCGCCCGCCCGCGGCCTCATCGATCAGTCCCGAGAGGCTGCGCGTGACGATCATGTCGGCGTCGATCAGCACCATCACCTCGGCGGGGTGGGTTAGCGGGGCGACCGTCTTCAGCATCATCGGCGGCGCGGAACTCGGGGCTGGGACAACCGTCGCGTGCGACTCGAGCTGGCGCCGCTGGTCCGCGGTGAGCCCGTAGTCGAGCACGTAGACCGGCTCGGCGTGCCCGGCTGCGCGGAGCGAGTTGATCATCCCGGCCGCGCCGAGGAAGTACTCGGCGCTCGAGACGCAATAGAAGCCTGCGCGGTCCATCACCCGGGGCCGTTCACGCCGTCGGGGCTGCCGAGATGCGAGCGGCGAAAGCCGTCAAGGCGCCAGCGGAGCTGTTCGCGGAGGTTCACCCTCTGGCGCTCGACGTATGCGAGGGGCCCGGAGCGAAGGCGCAGCGGAATCTCCCGCCGCGGGACGTTGACCGTCAGATCGGGGCCGCTCAGGAGCCGCCGCAGCAGCCGCGTGTAGACCCCGTCGTAGACGGGTGCCTGCCACGGTTTGGGCGACAGCGACTGGTGGATCACGTGGGGCACCGGACCGTCGGCGCGCGCGAGGAGCAGGCGCGCGTCGTCGATCACCTCGAGCCCCTCAAAGGGGATCGAGGGCGAGAGGCGATGGTCGAGCGCGACGACTCGGTCTGCCTCCACCCGGCTCGCGAGGACGGCGTTGAGAACGTCCTGGTCGGCGTACAGGAACGGGTACCCGCTTTCGTTCCGCCGCCAGTGCGTGCGCTCGAAGTCGACGCTGGCCTGGCGGCTGGCCATCAAGCTCAGAACCTCCTCGCCAGGCTCCCGGCCCATCACCACGGCGGCAGAGCAGATGTAGGGCTGGCGGCGTACCGGGCCGAGGTCGAGCAGCTCCCCCCACTCGGGCACGAAGCGGTCCATGTTGTTCTCGAACGCCACCACGCGGCCTTCTGCGGCGCGGTCGATCAGCTCTGTGAACGAGCGCGTGACGATCATGTCGGCGTCGATCAGCACCATCACCTCGGCGGGGTGGGCGAGCGGGGCGACCGTCTTCAGCAGCCAGGGTGGCGTGCCGCTCTCGTCCCTGACCAGGGTCACGTGCGGTGAGAGCATCTCCCGCTGAGCGTCGGTGAGGCCGCAGTCCAGCACGAAGATCGGCTCGGTGTGGCCGACGACCCGCAGGGAGTTGACCAGCCCGACCGCGCCCAGGAAGTAGCTCTCGTCGGAGACGCAGTAGAACGCGCCGGGCGGGTGTGTCACGTTTCGGGCAGCGGCCGGCTCAGTGCTCACCCGCCGGATTATCGACGGGGAGCGCTTAGTTCGTCAGCGTGTACGGCCCGCAGGGCGTGGTGCCGTCGAGGTCGAACAGCTGGTTGCCGTTCTCGTCCTTGTACTCGATCTTCAGCTTGCTGGCCGAGACAGTGACCTGGGCGTAGCTGTTCTCGTTGCCCTGCGCGCAGGCCATCCCCATCCCGTTCGGCGGCGGTGGCTTGAAGAACGCTCCCAGGACGAGCGGTCCGCTGCCGGCGACTCCGGTCACTTCCTCGATCTCCTGGGAGAACGGCGTTGTCGCCACAGGTCCGGTCGTGAAGTCCGTGTAACGGGAGTCGGTTGGACCGGCCGGGGCGTTGGACGGGGCGGAGTCATTGGCGAGGGTCCGGTAGCGGACCACGTTCGCAAACGACGCGTGCACGTCGGTCGTCAGGAAGACGAGGTTGTTGATGTTCGCGGCCTCGAGGTCGGTGAGCAGCTGCACGCGCTCGTGCGCGTAGCCCTCCCAGCGGTCGTACGGGTTCGCGTAGAACTGCTGAATCGGGGTCTCGTTCATGATGACCTTCCACTTCGCGTCCGAGTTCTTGACGTCGTCGAGGAACGCCTGGTACTGATCCTGCCCCAGCAGCGTCCGGTCGGGGCTGTTGATGAAGTCGAGGCACGCCTGCGGCGGGGGGTTGTTGAACTGCGGAACCAGAGGAGCAAACGCGCTGCGCGTGGCCGGTGGGGCGGTGGGCGCCAGGTCCGGTGACCCGCCGTTATCGCAGACGTTGCTGTCGTCGCCGGCGGCGCTGCGGAACGAGCGCTCGTCGAGGAAGAAGAGCTCCAGGTTCTTGCCCCACTGGAACGTCCTGTAGAGCCCGTCCTGGCTGTTGTACTTGACCGGCATGTAGTCGCGGAACGCGCTCACGCCGGCGTCGTAGAGCTGCTGGCCGTCGGTGGGGACCGAGAAGTCGTTGATGAACTCGTGGTCGTCCCAGTGCATGTACATGCCCGTGTCGGCCCGCACGAGCCGCTGGTTCTTCACCCCCATCTTGAGGCGGTACATCTCCCACTTCTCTTCCACGGTCAGCGCCTGTGGGATGCCGGGAGGATTTGTGGGGTCGGAGTAGATCGTGTCGCCCATGTCGATGTTGAAGTCGTTGCCCTCCTTCGTCATCGACTTGAACACGAGGAAGTTTCCGAAGAAGGGATCGCTCGCGCCGGCAGCGGCGACGGCCGTCTCGTCACCGGTGTACGCGAAGTGGATGGTCGCGCCCTTGTTCGCCTTCGGCGCGGTCTCGAACGTCCCCACGTCGCTGCAGTTCTTGTTGATGCAGAAGCGGTAGAAGTAAATCTGGCCGGGGTCGAGCTTGGTGATCTTTGTCTGAACGGTGTTGTCGTCCGAGCTCTTGGCCGTCAGCTTCTTCTGCTTGACGATGTCCTTGAAATTCTTCTTCTCGGCCACTTGGGCCTGGACCTTGCCGGACTTCTTTGCCTGCCCCCAGATGATCGCCGAGCTCGCGGTGACCTCGCCCGCCGTCACTCCGTTGATGAACTTGGCGCCATGCGCATTGCCCGGCAGCACAAGCCCGGCAAGCACTACTGCCCCTGCGACCAGATGCTGCGGCCTCCGTCCCACGAGCGGGAGTCTATCCCACGGCTGCAAGTCGCTGGTTTCGCGCTAGCGGTTGCGCTTCGGGGCGACGGTGAGCCTCGTCGCCTCTCCGTCGACGTCCGTCAGCGTCGCTCGGAATCGCAGCTTCCCCAGCTTCCCGGCCCGATCCAGCGCACCGTCCCGCACGGTGAGCACCAGCGATTGGCCTCCGTCGCCGGGATCCTGCACGCGCAGAGTCCGCTTGCCGTGCTTCAGCGCCGCGTCCGGAAGGTTGCGTCCGTCCAAGCGCGCCCGCGTGCCGTCATCCCAGGTCTCACCGGCAGCGAAGCGAAGGCCTTTCGGAAGCCTCAGCTTCACGCTGCGCAGCTCGTCCACCCCCGCCTTCGCCGTGAAGCGCAGCGTGGGAGCATCCGAGCGCGTCTTGGTCAATCTCACCGACGCCGTCGCTTTCTCGGCGCCTCCGCATCCCTCCACGTTCGCAGCGACGTCCTCCGAGGTGGTTGCGCCGCTGTGCGAGACGTAGTCGGCGTGGAATATCGGCGCGGCTCCCCGGCACAGATCGCGCGTGCTGGAGATCAAGTGGTCCTCCTCGAAGGTGAGCTCGAAGCGGCTGATCGGGATGTCGGGGAGGCCGATGAAGGCGTTCCCGGGCCCCGTCGCGGTGACGAGGAACGATCCGAACAGCTGCAGGTTGAGCTGCCCGCGCAGGTCCAGACCGAGCAGGGGCAGCTGGCCGACCGCCGGCGGCGCGACCAGCACCACCTGTCCGGTCAGCGGCTGCGACAGCAGCGGCGACTGCGCAACCGCTGTGCCCAGCAAAGCGGCGTTCGGGCAGGCGCCGGCCAAGAACTGCTCTTGCGGGCAGGTGTTGCCCAACTCGGCGTTGGTGGGACCGATCCCTGTCGGGAGCAGCACGGTCGCATCGCGCAGCCCCGCCTCCGTCGCTTCCTGCTCGATCACCGTGGTCAGCGGTGGGGCGGTGCCGTCGGCGGTGTGTCCGGGCGAGCCGACTGTCGCGCTGAGCTGCGGCGAGAACGGCACGCTCTCGCAGTTGGTGGGAGTGAACGAAGCCTGGCCGCTCACAACCTGGTCCGGCTGCGCGTATGACGTCGCATCGAAGCCCGTGGTCGCCGTGGCGCACGAGGTCGGATTGCGCATGAAGTCCTTGCTTGGATTCCCGGCTTTGCCCTGTAGAACGATGTCCATCGACTGGATGTCGACCGGCATGCCCCCTGAGGTGTTCGGAAGGTCCTGCAACACGGTGTCGAGGCCGAAGTCGGAGGGCCGCAGCTTGGCCGCCGATTGCAGGATGATTTTCGGCAGCACGCCGAGGTCCGAGGCCGGGGGGCGCAGCACGATGCCGAAGCGCGCCGGCTCACCAGGCTGCGCCTCGACGTTGTAGATCGTTCCGGTGACGGTGAGCGGCATCCCGAGCACCGGCTTCGACACCCAAACCATCGTCTCCGTCGTGGTGGTGCCGGCCGCGCTCGCGGGCGGGCAGTTGTCGGCGTTCAGCTTCGCGATGGTGCACACGTCCGGCGACGTCGGGTTGCCCACCATCCCCGGCGGCAGGTGGATGGTCAGGTCCTTGACCTGCTGCTCCGGGTCCTCGAAACCGATGTGCAGGTGGAAATCGCTGTTGGCGCCTGCGGTGGTGTCGTCAGGCGCGGCGTTCAGCGAGTGCAGGCCGAAGGCCGCCGACGCGGCGATCGGGAAGGCCAGCACGAGCGCGGCCGCGAGCGTGCATGCCGCCGCCAGTTGCCACCCCATTCGAGGCTCCGCCTGAGCATCCCTGCTCCGCGCCACATCTCGTCCCAACGCGCTCAATGTCCCAGCACAGTATGACCGGCGTTTGCAACATCTGGGATGTTTCGCCACACGGGCCGGTTCGAGGCTTGGCCTACATTTAGTCGGGCAATGGACAATCGTCGCCTGATGGAAGGCCGCTACTCCAGCCCCGACCGGTGGCCGGCGCCGCCTGCGCCTGAAACGGGGACGCCCATCCCCGAGGGGCCGATTCATCCCGAATCGAGCCTGCGGACCGCGCTGAAGAAGTTCGGTGCGCCGCTGCTCGCCCTCGGCCTCCTGGTGGTCAAGTTCGGGGCGAAGCTGAAGGCGGCGCTGCTGCTGCTTCCCAAGCTGAAGCTATTCACGACCTCGGCCTCGATGCTGGTCTCGATCGCCGCCTACGCTCTGTTGTGGCCGTGGACGTTCGCAATCGGCTTCGTGCTCCTCCTGTTGGTGCACGAGCTCGGCCATGTGATCCAACTGCGCCGCGAAGGTGTCCAGGCCTCGGCGCCGATGTTCATCCCGTTCATGGGCGCGTTCATCGCCGCCAAGTCGATGGGCGACGACGCCGCCGCCGAAGCACGAGTGGGGCTCGCGGGACCGATCCTGGGCTCGATCGCAACGCTGGTCCCGCTCGGGATCTGGCTCGCCACCGACGAGCCGTTCTGGCAGGCACTCGCCTACGTCGGCTTCTTCCTCAACCTGATCAACCTGCTCCCGGTGCTGCCGCTCGACGGGGGGCGGGCGATGGCGGCGCTCAGCCCCTGGGTGTGGATCTTCGGCTACGGGCTGCTGATCGCGCTGACGTTCGTGTTCCCGAACCCGATCATGATCCTCATCCTGCTGCTCGGCGGCTACGAGACCTGGCGGCGCTGGAAGGCTCGCAACACCCCCGAGGGCAGGGCATATCACGCGATCCCGACGCGCACGCGGGTGCTCGTCGCCGTCGTCTACCTCGGGCTCGCGGCGTTGCTCGCCGTCGGCATGACCGAGACCTTCCTGGAGCGCGATTTCGGCGACGTCTGATTGCCGTCCGGGCGCACTCCAGCGCCTGGCGCTGAGCGCTTAGGATCGACCGGTATGGCGGAGCACGAGTTCGACGTCGTAGTCGTCGGCGCCGGCCCGGTGGGAGAGGTGTGCGCGGGTCGCGTCGCGGACGGTGGCTACGAGGTCGCGATCGTCGAAGAGCACCTGATCGGCGGCGAGTGCTCGTTTTACGCCTGCATGCCGTCGAAGGCTCTGCTGCGGCCGGGCGAGGCACTGGCTGAGATCCGGCGGGTGCCGGGGGCGGCGGAGGCCGTGACGGGCGATCTCGACGTCGAGGCGGCGCTCGCCCGCCGCGACGAGGTGGTCCACGACCTCAGCGACGAGGGGCAGGTCCCGTGGCTGGAGGACAAGGGGATCAGGCTTTTCCGCGGTCGCGGGCGCCTCGACGGCGAACGGCGGGTGGTGGTCGGCCCCGACGTGTTGCGTGCCCGTCATGCGGTCGTCGTCGCCACCGGCAGCGCTCCGGCGATGCCGCCGATCGACGGCCTCGCGGAGGCGACGCCCTGGGGCAACCGGGAGGCAACGACTGCCACGAGCCCGCCGACACGGTTGCTCGTGCTGGGCGGCGGCGTGGTCGGCGTCGAGATGGCGCAAGCCTGGTCGAGCTTCGGCTCCAGCGTCGCCCTGATCGAGTCGGCCGAGCGCGTGCTGCCCGGAGAGGAGCCGTTTGCGAGCGAGGAGGTCGCCGGCGGGCTCGGCTCGGCCGGCGTCGAGCTGCATCTCGGCGCAAAGGCAACGGCGGTTTCGCGCGGAGAGGAGGGACAGGTCTCGGTCCAGCTCTCCGACGGCACCGAGGTTCGCGGTGACGAACTGCTCGTCGCGGTCGGCCGGCGCCCGCGGACGACCGAGATCGGGCTGGAGAGCGTCGGGATCGAATCTGCCAAGTACCTCCAGGTCGACGACCATCTGAGAGTGGACGGCTACAGCTGGCTGTACGCGATCGGCGACGTCAACGGCCGCGCACTGCTGACCCACATGGGCAAGTACCAGGCGCGGATCGCGGGCGACGTGATCCTCGGGCGGGAGGCGCGCGCAACGGAGGAGCGTCGCGGCTCTCCGCGTGTGGTGTTCACCGATCCCCAGGTAGCCGCGGTCGGCAAGACGTTGCAATCCGCGCTCGATGAGGGCATCGACGCCCGCGCCGTCGACGTTCCGACCTCGTCGACCGCTGGAGCGAGCTTCATCGGACGCGGTGCGCCGGGCACCTCCCGGCTCGTCATCGACGAGGCCCGAAGCGTCGTCGTCGGTGCCACCTTCGTCGGCACCGAGACCGCTGACTTCCTCCACGCCGCAACGATCGCCGTCGTCGCGGAGGTCCCGCTCGAACGCCTATGGCACGCGGTGGCCCCGTTCCCGACCCGCAGCGAGGTGTGGCTGAAACTCCTCGAGGAGTACGGGCTCTAGAGGGGCTGGGCCGGCACCCGACGGCGCTCGCCCGACCGACGGGCCCGGTCGGCGCCCACCCCCTGTGCATGCGCAGCAGCACCAGCAGGCCGACAAGCCCGGCGACCGCGGCGAGGCCGCCGGCGTAGGCGAGTGTGCCGCGCGGGCCGATCAACGCAACCAGCAGTCCGCCGGCAGCGAAGGCGCCCAGCTCGGCGGAGTTACGGATCCCGTTGTAGGCGGCGAACACACGCCCATGCAGGCGCTCGGGAACGCGAGCGTGGATGAGGCTTCGAAACATGACGTTCTTCACCCCGTGTGCCAGGCCGCCGACGAACGAGCACGCCAGGAAGAAGCCGAAGCCGAGCCACAACGCGGGAACAGCAAGCCCCACACCCTGTATGGCGACGGCGGAAAGGCCGGTGGCCGCAACCGCGCCCGCCGCCACTCGGGACGAGAGCAGGAGGGCACCGAGCGCCATTCCCATGGTCCACATGGACAAGAACAGCCCGTAGGCGACGTCCCCCCGCCCAAGCACGTCCTGCACGAAGAACAGCTCGCCGACCCACACCGCGGACATGAACAGAAGCGAGCTGAACGCCACGATCATGACCAGCGACAGCACCCGGTCGCCGAACAGGAAGGCAACCCCGTCGCGAGCGCGCGGCGTGGACTCGGCTTCCTCGATGGTGCTCGGGTCGCGTCGTACCCGCAGCGCCAGCGCTGCACCGGCCACGACCACGAAGGTCGCGGCATCGACCAGCATCGCCAGCTCAAGCCCGCCGGCCGAGAACAGGAGGCCCCCGAGAAGGGGACCGAGGCCGAAGCCCACGTAGCGAGCCGTCTCGACGTGGCCGTTCGCCTCCTGGATGCGATTGCCGGCGAGTGGAGGCACGAGCGCGAACTCGGCGGGCTGGAGGATCGCGAAGACGAGGCCCAGAGCCGCCGTCAGCGCGAGCACCGTCGCCGTCCCGGTTGTGAAGGCGAGCACCGCGGCGACGACGGCGCCCAGCGACGAGACGGCGGCGAGCAGCCGTCTGGTCTCGATCATGTCCACGAGCAGCCCGGCATGACCGGCCATCACCACCGAGGGCCCGAACAGGCACACCCAGAGCCCGGCCACCACGTAGCCCGAGTCGCTGATGTCTGTGACGTGCAGCCCCAGCGCCACGATCGCGACCCAGTCGCCGAACGCCGACAGTCCGACCGCCCCGGCCACGAGACGGAAGTCCCTGTCGCGCAGCAAGCTGCCCTTCATGCTGGGCTCCGCGCGGGCGTCGCCTCACCGTGGCCGAAGCGGACGTCCGGCAGGATGCTTCCGAGCCAGCTCGGCACATACCAGGCGGCCGGCCCCGCGAGGCGCAGCAACACCGGCATGAGCAGCAGCCGAACCACGAAGGCGTCGAGCAGCACGGCGACGCCGAGGATCACGCCCATCTCCTTGGGAGGCAGGGGCCCCGAGAGGGCGAAGGTGAAGAAGACGGCCACCATCACCACCCCGGCGGCGTTGATCACGCGCCCTGAGTGAGCGAGCCCAGCGACCATGGCCTTGCGTGCGTCCTGTTCGCGATCCCAGTGCTCCTTGGCGGAGGAGAGCAGGAAGACCGTGTAGTCCATCGAGATCGCGAAGACCATCGCGAAGAAGAACACCGGCGCCCAGGCATCCAGGAAGCCCTGCGGCTGGAAGCCGAGCAATCCGGCCAGGTGGCCGTCCTGGAAGATCCACTTCGCGATCCCGAAGGCCGCGCCGGTCGCGAGCAGGTTTGGCACCACGCCGATCGCGGCCGCCACGGGCGCCTGGAACGCGAGGAGCAGGAGCAGGAAGCCGAGCGCCAGCACCACCCCGATCACGATGGGCGTCTTCGCCGCCAGCGCAGCGTCGAGGTCATGGTTCTCGGCCGCCGCGCCGCCGACCAACGCGCCGGAGGGAAGCTCGGCGCGCAGCCGGTCGATCGTCGCGCCCAGCTCGGGGCTCGAGGGATCGCCGGCGGGGATCGCCTCGATCAGGGCCTGGCCGTCGTCACCGGGTTCGGGTGGCAGGGAACGGACGACGCCCGGATCTCCTCGCACCGTGGTCATCGCCTCGTGTGCCGCTGCCGCCGGGGCGACGATCTGGAGGACGCCCGGCGCGCCCGGTCCGAAGCCCGCCTGGATCTGCTCGTAGCCCTGCCGCGAGTGATCGCCGGACGGCACGACCTTGATCGACGGCATCTCCGTGCGCAGCGAGAGCACGGGTAGGGCAAGGACCAGCAGAGCCACGACGGCGAGGCCGCCGAGCAGATATGGCCGGCGCCAGAGGTGCTCGCCCCATCGGGCGAAGCGTGGCGAGCTTTGGTCGCCCCTGCGGAGCCAGGGAAGCGATAGGCGGTCGACCCGAGGGCCGAGCTTCGCAAGCACCGCGGGCAGCAGCGTCAGTGTTGCCGCCAGAACGAAGAGGACCGCGACGATGATGCCCAGGGAGGTCGAGCGGAAGGCGGGGCTCGGCACCAGCATCACCGCCGAGAGCGAGACCAGGACGGTGAGTCCCGAGAAGAGCACGGCCTTGCCGGCCGTGTCCATCGTCGCCGCGACCGCGTCGACGGGGTTGAGCTTCTGGCCGAAATGCGCGCCCCGGAAGCGAACGACTACGAAGAGCGCGTAGTCGATGCCCAGCGCGAGCGCGAACATCAGCGCGAAGTTCATCGCCCAGATCGAGATCGGCGAGACAAGCGTTCCGAGGAAGAGCAGCCCCGCGGAGGCGACCAGCCCGACGATGGTCAGCATCAGCGGCAGACCGGCGGCCACCAGCGAACCGAAGGCGAGCACCAGGATCGCCATCGTCACCGGCCAGGAGATGAGCTCGGATCTGAGCATCGCCTCGCGGTTCGCCTCGTTGAAGTCCGACCACATCCCCGAGGCGCCGGTGAGGTCGACGGCAACCCCCGGGCCGGCGACGCCGGCAAGCTTCGTCTTCAGGCGCTCAGCGGCGTCGACCATTGCGTTCGCATCGGCGGCCGCCCCGCCCCGGATCACGGCTGTATGGCCGTCGGGCGAGACCGAGATGCCCGGCTGCGGCGGTACGACCGGGCCGACGGCGGGATCGCGCCGCAGCACTCGCTCCGCGCGGAGCACCGTCTTCCGGAACTGGGGCGCTGACGCCACCTGGTCCCGTGAGTGGACCGCCGACCTCGAGCGCGTAGGCGCCCGAGCCGGCGAAATTTCGATCGACCTGCTCCCGAGCCTCGACGGACTCGGAGCCGCTTGCCTGCCACCCGGCGCCGGAGAGAGCCGTCTCGACCCGGGGGGCGAGGATGCCGAGGCCCACTGCGATCAGCGCCCAGACGAGGAATACGCGCCCGCGATGCTCCGCAGCCAGCCGTCCGAGCCGACCGATCGGGCCGAGGTCGCTTTTCGTGCTTGCACCTGCTGTCGTCACCGCTCCTCCTTAGTTAGTACGATCGTTCGTACGTACTGAGCAGCGAGAGTGTACGACCGATCGTGCTAAGTTGTCTGTGATGTCCGACACAGAGATCCGTGACGAGCCCAAGACGGGAGCGCGCAAGCGGCGGAGCGACGGCGAACGCAGCCGCAACGCGATCCTGCGCGAAGCTGGACGGCTCGCCACCGTCGAGGGAATCACCGGGCTCTCGATCAGCCGGCTGGCCGAGGCCGTGGGGATGAGCAAGAGCGGCCTCTTCGCCCACTTCGGCTCCAAGCAGGAGCTACAGATCGCGACGATCCAGGCGGCGCGCGACGTGTTCACCGCCCAGGTGATCGACCCGGCCCTGGCTGCCCGAACCGGGCTCGAGCGGGCGCGGCAGCTCGTGGAGAACTTCCTGCGGTATGTCGAAGGCGGCCTCTACCCGGGTGGCTGCTTCTTCGCGTCGGTCGCTGCCGAGATGGCCATGCGCCCGGGTCCGGTGCGTGACGGCGCGGTTCAGGTCCTGGACGAGTTCTCCCGGCAGCTCGAGACGGCCGTTCGCGAAGCCCAGGCCGAGGGTGCGATCGATCCCGCAGAGGATGCCGAGCAGCTCGCCTTCGAGCTTGACGCCTACCTGTCCCTCGCCAACGCGCAGTTCGCACTCAGCCAGGAATCGGCGCCGATCGACCGGGCGCGCAGCGCGGTGGAGAACCGGATCAAGGCAGCGGCTCCCGCGGAGAGGGTTCGCTAGATCGTTACCCGGTCCTTGAAGTCCGTTAGGAAGTCCTTCGGGAACCCGGCTATCTCGTCCAGCTCGTCGAGCGACGTGAAACCACCGCTGCGCTCGCGGTAGGCGAGCAGCCGACCGGTCTGCGTGACCGAAAGGTCCAGCGCCCGCAGCTCCTCATATGAGGCCGAGTTCAGGCTGATCAGCCCTGTGCCGGCAGACGCGGGCGAAGCGGGTGGCGGTGCCGGGGCAGGCGCGGGCTCGGGTTCTACTGCCGGCGGGGGCGCCGGCGGGGGCGCCTCGAAGTCCGCCACCGGGGGCGGTGCGGGCGGGGGTACCTCGAGGGGGAGCGCCCACTCCTCCGTATGCGCCTCGGAAGCCGGGGGCGGTGCGGGAGGCGGCTCGGGCTCCGGGGCCGGCTCGGGTTCAAACGGCGGTTCCGGTTCCGATGGCGGCTCGGGTTCCGTGCGCGGCTCGGGTTCGGGGGCCACCGGCGCGGGCCGCGCGGGGATGAGGTGGCCAACCGCCTCCTGGGCGCGGCGCTCGGCTGCGTGCGCACGCTCCTCGGCCTCCTTGATCCGGTCGAGAGTCTCGCGCAGCCTCTGCTCGCGTTCGAGCTCGCGCTCACGCAGCTCCGCGAGCCGCTCGGCCCTCGAGGCGCGGGCCTCGGCCTCCGTCGCCCGTGTCTCGATCTCCTCGAGGCTGCTCAGGGCTTCCTCGAGCGCACGCTCGGTCCGCTCCTGATCGGCGATCAGCTGCTGCTCGCCATCCGCCAGCTCGTCGGCGAGGCCGGCCTGCTGGCTTCGACGTTCCTCGAGCTGGCGCTCGGCCGAGCGCAACTCGCCGTAAAGGGTCTCCGGGTCCCCCCGCTCCTGCTTCTCGAGCTCCTGTGCGCGCTCGAGGACCCGCATGCTCCTGTCCTCGGCCTCGGTGACGCGCTCCTCGGCCAGCTGGCGCGCGCGCATGACGCGCTCCTCCGCCTGGCGCTCGAGCTCCTCCGCCTCCTGGATCCGGCGCTCCGCCTCCGCCCGGACGCGCTCCTCCTGTTCGCGCTGACGCTCTCTCTCGGCCGCAGCGCTTTCCTTCTCCGCGGCCGCGCGCTCTCGCTCCGCCTCGGCCGGATCAGATGGAGCCTCGGCCTCGCCGATCCGGGCGAGGGCATCGGCCTGAGCCGCGTCGCGTATGGCCGCAGGCTCCCCAAGCGGAGCGGCGGCGGGCGGCTCTTCCGGGACAAGTGCAGGAGGCTCTTCCGGCACCACGGCAGGTGGCTCATACGGGGCTGGGGCAACGGGCTCGACCGGAACGGCAGGTGGCTCGTATGGCATCGCTGTCGGGGGCTCGGCCGGGAGGGGCACTGGCGGGATCGGAGCCGGGCTCGGCCCGGTTTGCGCGAGATCGGGCAGCGGCGGGGATTCTGGGGTGGGTGCCGCTGGCGGCGCTTGTCCTTTCGATCCCCGGGCCGCTCGCTGCTGCTCCCGCTTTGCAGTCCTTTCCGCGGCTTTGCGCTGACGTTCCTCCTGCTGGAGGCGCTTCTGCTCCTCGCGCTTTGCCCGCCGCTCCTCGACTGCGTGTTGGCGCTCGGCCTTCGCTCGCGCCTGCCGGGCCGCTCGCTCCGCCTTCTTCTGCTCGCGCTGATCCTTGCGGCTCGGGGCTGCGTCCGGCGCCGGAACAGTCTGCTGGGGCTGAGGTTGCACCGGGTCCAGCTGCGGTCGGCTGTGGCTGGGACACCTCGGTCACCGCGGACTGGGGAAAAGCGGGAACCGGGCCGGAGCCGGATCGGGAGCCGGCGTCGCGTCAGTCGCGAGCGTCGGCTCGGGAGCCGGCGCCGCATCCGGCTGCGGTGCGTCGGCCGTTCCCGGCGTACCCCAGATCGCCTCGGCCGCGGGGGCGGAGGGCTCGCCCTTCTTCGCCTTCTTCAGCTCCTTCTCCTCCGCCTTTCGACGCGCCAGCTCCTCGCGGGCCTGCTGGCGCTCTGTCTTCTTCTGCTCGCGCTCGGCCTGCTTTTGCAGCTTCGCCGCCTCGCGATCGTGTTTTCGCTGCTCGCGCTTCGACAGCTGCGGCGTCAACGCGGCTTCGGTGGGAGGCAGCGCTCCCGGCGGGGGTACCGCCCCCGGTGGGGGCACGGAACCCGAAGTGGCCGGATCGGGCTGCGGCGCTGCCGGTTGCTCCGCCGGCGGTTGCGGCGCAGCCTCCTCGGTGCTCTCTTCCGCTCCTGAGCCCCTTTTGAACAGAGCCATCCCCGTGAATCCTGCCAGAGCGGCATGGGAGCGGTCTTGCGGCTCAGCGAAACCGCTGCTTGTGGTCGCGCTCCACCTCGCGGCGGATGTCCCGGTCTGCGATCTCTCGCCTGCGGTCGCGCCTCTCCTTGCCCCGCGCCAGCGCCAACTCGACCTTTGCCCGCGGGCCCTTGAAGTAGACCCGCGTCGGCACCAGCGTCAGGCCCTTGCGCTCGCTGCGGCCGATCAGCCGATCGATCTCGTACCGGTGCAGCAGCAGCCGCCGCGGACGGTCGGGGTCGTGATTCTCGTCGGCTGCCGGGGCGTACGGCGGGATGTGGAACCCGTGCAGCCACACCTGCCCGTGCTCGATGGACGCGTAGGCATCGGTCAGCTGCGCCTTGCCTTCACGCAGCGCCTTCACCTCCGTGCCGAGCAACTCGATCCCGCACTCGATCGCCTCGACCAGCTCGTATCGATGCCGCGCCTGGCGATTGCGGGCGACATCGGAGCCCGTGGCCTTCGCCCGCTTGCGAGCACTCACGTCAGTCCTCCCGCTCGGTGGGGCGGAGATCGACCCGGCCGCGGGGGGCCTCGACGCCGTCGACGCGAACGGTCACCGGATCCCCGAGCCGGACTTGGCGGCCGCTGCGCTTTCCGACGAGGGCCGTCTCGGTGTCATTCAGGTCGAGCCGTTCGCGGCCGATCCGCCGTGCGGGCAGAAAACCCTCGTACACGTCTGCCCGCTCGCCGGCGAAGCGCACGAACGCACCCGCGCCCACCAGGCCCGACACCTCTCCCTCGAACTCGACGCCGTGGCCGCGATCGAACAGCTCTCCCTCGAGCAGGAAGGCGGCGCAGATGTCGTCGGCGCTGCGCTCGAGGCGCGCGGCATCGCGCTCGCGCTCGGAGCTCCACGTCCCGGCTTCGCGCACCAACGCGCGCTCGGGCTCGGTCTCGCCCTGGCCCAGCGCCGAGAGCAGGGCACGGTGGGCGACGAGATCCGGATAGCGCCGAATCGGGGAGGTGAAATGCGCGTACGCGGGACTGCCCAGGCCGGCGTGGCCGATGTTTCGGTCGCTGTAGACCGCCTGTTTCAGCGAGCGCAACACGAGCGATGTATACGCCTCCCGGCCGTGACCCCGCCGCTCCGCCTCCCTGGCGACGATGCGGCTCGCTTCGATCGCGATCTTCCCGGCGTCGGCTGGGCCGAACCGATCGGGCAGCGCCGGAGTCGGCACGCCGAGTGCCGCCAGCTGCGCGACCATCAGCTCGATCCTCTGCGGGTCGGGCTGCTCGTGCACGCGGTAGAGCATCGGCGTCCGGCGCTGCTGCACGAGCGAGGCGACCTGCTCGTTCGTGAGGATCATCAGCTGCTCGATCAGGCTGTGCGCTTCGGTCTGCTCCACGGCGCTCGCGCCGACAACGTCTCCGTCTGAGAAAACGAACTCCGGCTCCCTCGAGTCCACGGTCAGCGACCCGCCGCGGCGGCGGTCGCGCAGGATCGATGCCGCCTCCCGCGCAAGGGTCAACGGCTCCACAACCGCTGCCGGCGCTTGCGCACGCCCGCCAAAGATCTCGTCGAGCTGGTCGTAGTCGAGGCGGGCGTCGGAGCGGACTCGGCTCCGGTAGTAACTGGCCTTTCGGACCTCACCCTTCGCGTCCAGCTCGATCTCGGTGGTGACCGCGAGCCGGTCGACCCCGGGGGCAAGGCTGCACGCCTCCGAGCTGAGCGCATGTGGAAGCATCGGCTCCACCGTTCCCGGGACGTAGACGCTGGTCGCGCGCCGAAGTGCCTCTCGCTCCAGCCCGCTTCCCGGGCGGACGTGAGCGGCAACGTCGGCGATGTGGATCCAGAGCCTCAGGCCGTCCCCGGCTCGCTCGGCAGAGACGGCGTCGTCAAAGTCGCGTGCGCTCGCCGGGTCCACCGTGAACGTCGGCAGCGCGGTGAGGTCCTTCCTCCGTGGCCCCAGCTCGGCGGCGGACGCGATCGCGGCCTCCGCCTCCGATTCGAGCTTCGGTGCAAATCCGCGCTCGATGCCTCGATCGGCGAGTACGGCCTCGATCACGTCGGCGGCGCGAGTGGGCGAACCGAGCGCGCGCAGTGGGCGTGCCGCCCCGCGCCCCAACTCGACGAGCGCCATCTGCCCTTCGGCCACCTTCGCCGGACCACGCTGCAGGGCAATTTGCGGCGCGCGCTCGAACACCAGCTCGCCGACCGAGAAGCGCCCGCGACGCTCGACGGTGACAACGCGCCGGGTCTTCTCGGTCGAGCTCGCGCTCAAGGTGACTCGGCTGCAACGACCGCGAGCGCCCGTTGCAACGCTTCGTCCTCCGTGGTGCCGCGGCGATCCTTCGCCGGGACCTGTGGAGGGATGCCCTCGCCGGCGAGCGAGGTGCCGTCGGAGGTCAGATACTCGCCCACGGTCAGGTTGAGGCCGCCGCCGTTGCTGAGCTCGATCACCTCCTGGAAGGTCCCCTTGCCGTACGTTCGGGTACCGACCAGCGTCGCGAGGCCGTGGTCCTCGAGCGCCGCGGCGAGGATCTCGGACGCGGACGCGGTGTTGCCGTCGATCAGCACCGCGATCGGCCGCTCGGGCAGCGCTTCCCCGACCGCTTCGTACACCTCCTCGGGCTGGGTCCTTCCCTCGGTGCTGACGATCGTCCCGTCCTCGATAAAGACGCTGGCGCTCAGCACCGCCTCGTTCAGCAACCCACCGCCGTTGCCGCGCAGGTCGAGCACGATTCCCTCGGCTCCCCGCTCGGCAAGGCGGTCCACCTCCCCGCGCAGATCGGCGTGCACGCCTTTGCTGAACGTGAACAGCTGGATGTATCCGATCTTCTTTCCCCCGCTTTGGCGGACCTCGCCTTGGACAGCGGGGATGCGGACCTCGGCTCGCTCGACGGTCAGCTCGCGCCGGCCTTCACCGGGGCTGACGACTGTGATCGTGACCTCCGTCCCGGGCTCGCCCTTGATCTTCGCGGTCGACCCCTCCGCCGGCTCGCCGGCGATCGACTCGCCCTCCACCGCGACGATCAGGTCACCCTCTTCAATCCCGGCGGCCTGCGCGGGGCTGTCGTCGTACACCTGCCCCACCCGCAACCCGCGCTTGACCTCGTTCACCGCGAGCCCGATTCCGGAGAACTGGCCCTCGCTCGCGTCCTCGAACGCGGCGAATGACTCGGGGTCGAAGTAGTGCGTGAAGCGGTCGTCGAACTCGCGGTGCAGGTAGTCGACCATGCCGTCGACCGAAGCGTCCTCTAGCGCGGCGGGGTCGGGCTGCTTCCAGTAGTCCTCGAGAATCACATCCATCGCGCTCCCGCTCGCGGGCTCGTCGTCGAAGTCCAGGTTGACGTCGAGGTCGACGACCAGCGCCACCGCGAGCCCGGCGACGAGCCCGACAACAAGGCCGAGCCAGAAGGTAGAGCCGTCGCGACTGCTCAAACGCGCAGGAACCGGCGCAGCGTGATGCCGCTACCGAGCGCCGATACGGCCATCGCGCAGGCGACGAGTGCGATCACGAGAGGCAGGAAGGCCACGGTATCGAGGTTGTCCACGAGGGCGAATCGATCGGCGAGTGGGTCGACGATCGTCACCTTACCGAGGAGCAGGATCGCGACGGCCACCGCGGCGCCGATGAAGCCGACGATCAGGCCTTCGATGATGAACGGCCACCGGATCAGCCAAGCCGTGGCCCCAACCAGGCGCATCACCTCGACCTCGCGCCGGCGAGCGTAAATCGAGAGCCGGATCGTGTTCCCGACGAGCATCAGCGAGGCGAGCAGCAACAGCACCGCGATCACGCCAAGCACGATCTTCACCGCGCCGGTAACCGCGCGGATCTCGTTCGCCTGCGAGCGCGAGTCATCGACCTCCTCGATCAGGGGGTTGATAGGCGTCGGCTTGCCGTGCGAGTCCGGGGGCGCGAGCTCGTTTCGCACCACCTCGAGGTTGTCGGGGCTGTCGATGTTGACGTTGAAGGACGCCGGGAGCGGGTTGTCCCCGGCCGGCAGCGCATCGAGGATGTCCTTGTCCTCCTCCAGGCGAACCGCGAGGATCTCCTTGGCCTCCGACTTGGAGACGTAGTCGACGGAGGTGACGTGCGCCGTCGCCTCGATCTCCTCCTGTACGCGGGTGACCTGCTCCCCGCTCGGGTCGACCTCGGGGAAGAAGAAGACCTTCAGGGCGATCTGCTCGCGAACGTCCTCGGTCTTCGACTGCGTCGAGTACAGGACCGGGATCAACACCCCGAGCAGCAGCACGGTGACGACGATCGTCACCACGGCCGCGAGGCTCGGCGCGGCGCTGCGACGCAGGGCGCGTAGCGCTTCGCGGATGAAGAAGAGGATGCGGCTCATCGCTCAGCCAGGCTTAGAACGCCGGATCTGCCGGATCGCCGTTTTGGGTTGCGGCTGCCTCACCGTTGGTGTGGCCTTCGCGGACCCCCATCTCGGCGCGCACGCGGACCCCGAACTCGGTGGTCGACTCGTCGTGATAGCTGCCGGTCGCCTCGTCGCGGACGATGCGGCCGCCCTCCATCTCGACGACGCGGCGGCGCATCTTGTCCACCATTGCGTGGTCGTGGGTGACGACGACGACAGTGGTGCCGGTGCGGTTGATCCGGTAGAGCAGCTGCATGATCCCGATCGAGGTGACCGGGTCGAGGTTGCCGGTCGGCTCGTCTGCGAGCAGCAGCGGGGGGTGGTTGACAAAGGCGCGCGCCACGGAGACGCGCTGCTGCTCGCCACCCGAGAGCTCGTCGGGATAGTTGTGGACCTTGCTCGCAAGCCCGACCAGCCGCAGGATCTCGGGTACCTTGCGCCGGATCTGGGAGCGGGGCTCGCCGATCACCTGCAGTGCGTAGGCGACGTTGTCGTAGACGGTGCGGTTGGGGAGCAGCTTGTAGTCCTGGAACACGGTCCCGATCCGCCGCCGCAGATAAGGGAGCTGCTTCTTGGAGATCGTGTTGATGTCTCGCCCCGCGATCATCACCTCGCCGTTGGCCGGCTCGAGCTCCGCGGTCAGCAGCTTGATCAGGGTGGACTTGCCGCACCCCGTCGGCCCGACGATGAACACGAACTCGCCGCGGTCGACGAACAGCGACACCCGTTCGATCCCGATGTGGCCGCCGGGATAGACCTGGGTGACGTCGCGCAGCTCGACGATCGGCGGCCGCGGCCGGTCGGCCTGCGGCACGGCAGCCGGCGCCTGCGTGCGCTCAGGCTCGGCTCCGCGACGCCGCTTGGCGGCGCGTCGGCTCTGTCGTGTCGTGGATGCCACGGGCAACTTCCTTCTCCGGCGGTCGCGGCAATCCTTCGCGCGCTACGCACGAACGAAATCGCCCCTCACGTAGGGCCCCTGCGACGGCGCGAACGCCGGAGCGGAAGCCTAGCGCAATTGTGAGCGGTTGCTAATAGTCCGCCCCCCGAACTGGGCACCAGCCTGCAAGCCGTCGCTGGCCCCTTCGCATGGGAGCGGGAGAGAGACGAACGGCAGCATCGAGGGAGTGGATCGGCGGTGCGCGGCGCGCGGAGGCGAAACTTGAACGGTTGAAGCCCCTATAGGGGCGCGAAGCGTTCAAGTTCCGGGGCGGATGCCAGATCGCGTGCGCGAGCCTTCTCGCGATGTCGATCTGGGCGACCTTGGCGCCGCGCTGCTTGCCCAACCGGCGCTTGGTCCGCTGGTAGCGCTCCGAGTAGGCGGGGTGTCGGAGCGCATGCATCGTCGCCTCGATCAGCGCCCAGCGCAGGTAGCGCGGCCCGTGCTTTGAGAGTGGCCCGCGGCGATCGGACTCGCCGGACTGGTTCACCCGAGGGCAAAGGCCGGTGTAGCCAGTCAGCTTCTCGGGCGATGGGAAGCGATCGATCTCGCCGATCTCGGCGGCGATCGTGAACGCCAACACCCAGCGGATCCCCGGGACGCTCAAGAGCAGCGGGACGTAGGGGTGATCGGCGTGGCCAGCTCGGAGCTTTCGGTTGATCGCGTCGATCTGGCGCTCGAGATCGTCGATCAGCTGCACCGAGGCGGTGACGTTGCCGCGCCAGGGCTCGGGGACGTCGAGGCGGGCGAGCAGCTCGCGGCCCTCGACCCCGAACAGGTCGGTGACCGGGCACGGACGCCCGAAGTTGACGAGCGTCGAGTGCACGCGGTGCTTGAGCATCGATCGGTGCTTGACCAGATGCAGGCGAAAGCGCGCGAGCTCACGCTCCTCGCGCACCCTCGGATCCGGCAGCCAGATCGCCGGCACCAGGTCGCGCTGCGAGAGCACCGCCAGCACCATCGAGTCGATCTTGTCGGTCTTGCAGGCCAGGGGTGCCAGGCCCTTGACCTTGGCGGCGTCGGCGATCTCGACGTCCCAGCCCTCGGCCTCGAGCGTGTCGTGGACGAGCCGGGCGCCGGTCATCGACTCGACGACGGCGCAGATGGGCTGGCGGTGGACCTCCTCGATGCGATGCGCGAGCGTTCTCAGCGAGTCGACGTCGGGCGAGACGGCGAGCTGGTCGAGATGCTCTCCCTCGTCGGAGAGCAGGCAGACATCGGCTTTCTTTCGACTCAGGTCGAGTCCAGCGTGCAACATGTGGATCGGGCCTCCTTAGGTGCTCGTTTTTCGGGACACGACAAGCGTGTCACCGACGGAGGCCCTTCTTCATGGCAGTCCAAAGCGAAAGCAGTGGCGCACAACCCCGCGTCTCCTGCTCGCCGCGCGCAAAGCGGCGCTGTCACCCGACGGGCTGCGCATTCGCATAGCGTTCGCCCCGCAGGCATCGGAATCCCGGCGCGGGGACCAGCGCCAGCGACCCGCGACGCTCAGGCCGCCGGTTGTTCTAGCGGCCGTCCGATGATCTCGACGTAGGGCTCCGGTGTTGTCAGGTGGGGCACATGGGCGGCGCCTTCGATCGTCTCGCGTGTGACCTCAGGGATCAGCCCAACGAGCCGATCGATCACCGCGGGGAACGTGGGCGGGCTCTCCGAGCCCTGCGTGAGCCGGACCGGCAGATCGAGGCCTGCAAGCGCGTCCTCATCGACGCGGAGCTGGGCCGGGTCTTGGAGCTCGTCGAGGAAGGTCGGCGCGTTCTGGACGAAGATCGCCCGCAGCTCCGGCGGTAGTTCGTTCTCCCATGCGCCTGGACCGAACGCGACCTCGTCGACGAACTGCTGCGCAGCGCCCTCATGATCGCCATCGGCGATGCGCGCCGCGACAGCCTCGAGGCTGCGAGCGCCCTGCGCGAGCATCGCCTGGCTCTCGGGATCGGCCTCGAGCAGACTCCAGAGCGGCGGCTCATGACACGACAGTGAGCGGAAGATCTCCGGCCGCCTCGTCGCAAGTCGCAGCGCGATGTTTCCCCCGTAGGAGTTCGTGACCACGTGAGCGGGACCGAGGTCGAGCGCCTTGAGCAGGGCGGCGAGGTCGTCGCCGTCCTCGTCGACGCTGCCCGGTGTCTCCGGCCGCTCGCTGCGCGAGTGTCCCCGGCGGTCGTAGACGAGCACCCGGAACGATCGAGCAAGGGCCGGTGCCACGAGTCCCCAGCCCGTCGCGTCGCCCCACGATCCGTGTACGAGGGCCAGCGGCTCGCCACTTCCGTGGAGCTCGTAATAGAGCCTGACGCCGTTCGCTTCTACCTCGGGCATGGTGCCTCCTTTCGCGGTCGGCTCAGCCTATCTCCGGCGCCTTGTCCGCGGAGCGCTCGCCGCGTGGCGCCCTCGCCCGGGCGGGCGGATTACATCGATCCGCATGACCCGGAGTTCTGGTGCCGCCTCAATCCGAGCGTCTCGCCACCGATGTGATCCCTTCCGCGTTGGACGAGCAGCAGAAGCGCCCTCCGGCCCGGCGAAGTGAATGCGCCGCATAGGCATGACCTAGGCGGGCGTCAGGTCGCAAACGGACAGCGCTCGAACACCGTCGCTCTCGCAATGCGCGAAGAGCGGAAGTGCTCAGCAAGGGACTGCCCGCGCCGGCTCTCCATGCGATCCGGTAACCGCTCGTCGTCCAACCCAGCACAGACCTCTTGGGGCGCTCATCTTGCGCGAACGTCCCGCACACCCCCGTATAGCGAGGACTCCGGGACGTTCGTTGCTGCGTCCCCTCTCCATGCGTCGCGGCGCGCGTAACCGCTTTCTCTTGAAGCGGGCATCTCGGATGCCCGATACGAGCGCTCAGCCCAGGCGCTCAGAGTCCGCGTTCGCGGAGCTCGTCGATCAGGTTTGCGATCGCGCGGGTGTGGTCCTTCGAAGCCTCGTGTAAGTCGTCGAGCACCTGGCGGCCGGCGATCAGCTCATTTGTCTGAGCTTCAAGGCGAATGACGAGTTGTTGCGTGACCTTCTCATTGCGGAGGGTCAGCTCGCGCATGAACTCGCGGTTATCGGACATGTGAGCGTCGATGCGCTCCAGGAGCTCGCGATCTGCCATCAGCCGGATTGTGCCAGCAATCCTGTGTCGAAACGCGCGCTGGCCGTGCCGAAACCGTGCTGGAAGGGACCCCGCTCAGGTCCACTCGGGACCGTGCAGCGGGGGGTGCGAGACGATCGGCTTCAGGACGAGGGCCTCGCGGGCGCGGTCGGCTATGCCCCGGGCGGTGAGGCCGAAATGCTCCATACACGCCTCGCCGGTGCCGGAAACGCCGAACTCGTCGCCCATTCCGACCGCGAACACCGGTACCGGGTGCTGCTCGGCGGCGACCTCGCGGACGGCGTCGGCGAGACCGCCGACGACGCGATGCTCCTCGGCTGTGACGCCGACTCCGGTCTTGCCCAGCGACTCGAGGATCGCGGCCGAGTCGAGCGGCTTGATGATCGAGACATTTACGACCTCAGCCTCCACCCCGTCCTCGCGCTCGAGTGACTCGGCCGCTTCCATCGCCCGCCAGACCATGTGCCCGGTGGCAATGATTGAGATGTCCTTGCCTGGGCGCAGCACGTCCGCTCCGCCACCCAGTGTCTCGGGGATCTCGTCGTAGACGATCGGCGTGCTCGGCCGCCCGAAGCGCATGTACATCGGCTCGTCCTTCTCGTAGGACTCGAGCGTGGCGCGGGCGGCCTGGTTGTAGTCGGCCGGGACGATCACCTGCATCTTCGGCATCGCACGCATCAGGGCGATGTCCTCGATCATCTGGTGCGAGGCGCCGTCCTCGCCGAGCGAGACGCCGCCGTGGCTGGCGCCGATCCGGACCTTGAGCTCGTTGTGCGCGATTCCCAGCCGCACCTGGTCGTAGGAGCGGCCGGTGGCGAAGATCGCGAAGGTGGAGCAGTAGGGGACCTTGCCGGTGGCGGCGAAGCCGCAGGCCATCGACATCATCCCCGCCTCGGCCGCGCCGACGTTGAAGAAGCGCTCCGGAAAGCGCTTGCCGAACTTGATCGACTGCGTCGAGACCGCGAGGTCGGCGTCGAGCGCGACAACGTCCTCGTGAGCTTCGCCAAGCTCGACCAGCGCGTCGCCATAAGCGTGCCTGGTCGCGATCGGCTCAGTCTTCGCTTCCACCCTGAAGCTCCTTGGTCTGCTTCTCCAGCGTCGCCTCCAGCTCGCTCATCGCCTCCTCCGCCTGCTCCGGCGACGGGGGCTTGCCGTGGTAGCCGAACCGGTTCTCCATGAACGGCACGCCGCGACCCTTCTTCGTCTGGCAGACGATCGCCGCCGGGCGGTCGAGCGCGCGGCTGCGCTCGAGGGCTTCGACCACCTGGGCCATGTCGTGGCCGTCGATCTCGACCGCGTCCCAGCCGAAGGCCTCGAACTTCGCCCGCACGTCGCCGATGTCCATCACCTCTTCGGTGGTGCCGTCGGTCTGGAGGTGGTTGTAATCGACGATCGCGGTCAGGTTCTGGACCCCGAAATGGGCGGCCGATGTCGCCCCTTCCCAGGTCTCTCCCTCCTGGCAGTCGCCGTCGGAGAGCAGCGTGAAGACGTGCGAGGTCTGGTCGAGGCGGTCCAGCCGCAGCGCGAGGCAGATGCCGACGCACATCGACAGCCCCTGCCCGAGCGAGCCGGTCGAGACCTCAACTCCGGGGGTGCGGTTCATGTCGGGATGGCCCTGGAGATGGGCGCCGATCTTGCGCAGCCCCATCAGGTCCTGAAGCGGGAAGTAGCCGTGCTCGGCGAGGGCCGCGTAGAGAATCGGTGCGGCGTGGCCCTTGGAGAGCACGAAGCGGTCGCGCTCGGGCCAGTCCGGGCGCTGGGAATCGTGGCGCAAGAGCCTGTAGTAGAGGGCGGCGACGATGTCGGCCGCCGACAGCGAGCTGTCGAGGTGCCCGGACTTGGCTACCGCGAGCATGCTGACGCAGCGCATCCGCAGCACCGTCGCCCAGCGCTCAAGCTCGGCGATGCTGTATGCCCGCTTCTCGCCCTCCTGCGAGGGAGCCTGGATGTCCGGAACCGGCCTCAGGTGGGTCACGGAGGCGAGGCTAGCAGCGGAACTCTCCACGCCTGCGAGCGTATGTGCGAGCGCGGACGACAACGGCCGGCCCCGCGGTCGCAAACTGCGGGGTCAGGCCGACGCCCGGGCCGGCTGCGACGGGTCTCCGTCGGAATGCTCGATCCGCCGCAACCTTCGGGTGCTGCGCGGCAGCAGGCCGATCGCGAGCATCACGGCCGTCAGCACCCCGCCTCCGACCAGCACCGCGTCGGCGCTGGTCGCGTCGGCGACCGGGCCGGCCAGGAGAAATCCCACCGGCAACAGGATCAGCGAGCCCATCCAGTCATACGAGCTGACGCGCGAGAGCGCCTCGGGTGGGACTCGCTCCGCCATCGCCGTGTCCCACCAGACGTCGAAGAGCGCGAACGCCACTCCGGTCGCGACCGAGAGCAGGAGGACGATCGGAATTGGCGCGGTCAGCCCGAAGGCGAGCATCATGATCGGCCAGGTGGCGAGCAGGGCGAACGCCGTCAGCATCGGCCGCCTGGGGCGCCAGCGCAGACCCGCCGTGGCCCCGGCGACGGCTCCGACTCCGAACAGGGTGGCGATGATTCCGAACAGCGCCTCGCTGTCGTAGCTCTGCTCGCCGACGGTCGGCCCGAGGACGAGGTACGGCGCGTAGCCGACCGGTATCGCGATCGCGAAGACGACCACCGTGACCCAGATCCATGGCCGGGAGCGCACGTGGCCGAAGCCCTCCGCCATCTCGGCCAGGAGCGTGCGCCGCGCCTCGACCGGCGCCGGCTGGGCGGCGACGCGAATGCGAAGCGTGAACGCGGCACTGACCACGAAGGTGGCGGCATCGAGCGCGAACGCCCAGCCCGGTCCGACTCCGAGCACGAGCGCGGTTGCGAGCGCGGGACCGGCCAGCTCGGCGACGTTGTTGCTCATGTTCGAGAGCGCCTGGGCTTCCTGGATCTCGGCGGCGGGGACGGTCCGCGGCAGCAACCCGGTGTACGCCGGGCGGAAGAACGCCTCCGCGGTCCCAAAGCAGGCTTCGATCACGACGATGTGCCAGATCTCGACCGCATCGAGGAAGATCAGCGCCGCCAGCAGCGTGTGCAGAGCGGCCCGCGCGACGTCGGTGATGAACATCAGCCGGGCGCGCGGAAGCCGGTCCGCCCATACCCCGCCCACCAGCAGGAAAGCGACGAACGGCAGCGTTGCGGCCCCGAGGACGAGACCGACGTCGGTGGGCTTGCCGGTCAGGTCGGTGACGAAGAGCGCCAGCGCGACGAGCACCAGGGCGTCGCCGATCACGCTGGTCGACTGCGCGAGCCAGAGGTTGCGAAACGCCGGATGGCGGAGGACTCGAAGCCGGGAGCGCACCCTCTAGGGGTAGCACGACGTCCGTGGCGCTAGTGAGTCGCTGAGTCCGGCAGCTAGCCGATCGCGACCATGCGCTCGATCGGCACCCGCGCGCGCTCGGCGATCACCTCGGGCACCTTGACCTCGAACTTCATCTCCAGCAGCGAGTCGCGCAGCTTCGGCAGCGTGATCATCTTCATGTACTTGCAGTAGGCCATCCGGTTGGCCTCGATCAGGTTCGCCTGCGGCGCGGCCTGCTGGAGCGGATAGAGCATCCCCGTCTCGGTGGCGACGATGAACGAGCCGTCGGGATTTGCCTCGACGTGCTTCAGCATTCCCGAGGTCGAAAGCATGTGGACGCCGTCGGAGGCGACATCGCCGGAGGCGACGTACTCCATCGCCTGCGTCGAACAGCCGCACTCGGGATGGATCAGGAACTCAGCCTCGGGATGCTCGGCCCGCGTGCGCTCGATGTCGCCGGGGCGAATGCCGGCGTGTACATGGCACTCCCCGTCCCAGACGTGCATCGCCTTCCCGGTCTCGCGCTCGACGAAGGCGCCGAGCCACATGTCGGGGCCGAAGAGGATCTCGACGTCCTCGCCGCGCTCGCGCCGGATGTGCTCGACAACCGAGACCGCGTTCGAGGAGGTGCAGCAATAGTCGGTCTCGGCCTTCACCTCTGCCGAGGTGTTCACGTACATGACGACGACGGCGCCAGGATGCTCGCCCTTCCACACGCGGAGCTGGTCGGCGTTGATCGACTCGGCGAGCGAGCAGCCCGCGTCGAGGTCGGGGATCAGAACGGTCTTCTCGGGAGAGAGGATCGACGCGGTCTCGGCCATGAAGTGAACGCCGCAGAACACGATCGTCGAAGCATCCGTCTCCGCGGCGTGGCGGGAGAGGCCGAGCGAATCGCCGGTGAAGTCGGCAACGTCCTGGATCTCGGGGACCTCGTAGTTGTGGGCCAGGATGACGGCGTCGCGGGTCGCGGCGAGCTCGCGGATCTCGTCCGACATCGCCGAGATCTCCTCGGGGGAGAGCTGGTTCGGGAGGGTTGCCTGAACGGTCGGCAGCTCTACTGCCATGTGCGGTTCCTCTCTATGTTCACTGGCCCGGCAGAGTCGCGATCGGCTCTGCCTCGAACCTTGTGAATGAACTTCATAAAGTGTAGCGCTATGCCGGAGCTGCCAGAGGTCGAGATCACGGCGCGCCGGCTGGCCGTGGCGCTGGCGGGCGCGGAGGTGGAATCCGCGCTCGCGCCGGGGATGGTGGCGCTGAAGACCGTGTCCCCGCCGCTTTCGGCGCTCGAAAAACGGAGCATCGAGGGAGTGGGCCGGATCGGGAAAATGCCCGTGGTCGAGTTCTCGGGCTCTCTCTCGATGCTTGTCCATCTGATGTCTGCGGGGCGGCTGCAGCTCTTCGACAAGCGCGCCTCGTTGCGCGATCGCGCTTCCCGTGTGCTCATCCGTTTGACCGACGGCCGCGAGCTCCGCCTGCGCGAGTTCGGGACCAAGCAGAGAGCATGGGCGAAGCTCCTGGTTCCGGAGGACGTCGCCAAGGACGAGATGGTCTCCACGCTCGGGCCCGAAGCCTGGCCGGCGCCACCGCTGGAGGAGCTCGCCACCCTGATCGACCAGCCGCGGCATCTGCACCCGCTGCTGCGTGACCAGCGCACGATCTCCGGCATCGGCCGGTCGTGGGTGGACGAGATCCTCTGGGAGGCGCGGCTGTCTCCGTTCCGGAAGGGCTCCGATCTCGATGCTGAGGAGATCGAGCGCCTCCACGGGTCGCTCGACGTCCTCGGCGCGGCGCTCGAGCACTACGAAGAGGTCGTCGGCGAAACGATCCCCGACAAGCTGCCGATGCCGCTGAAGGTGCATCGGCGACAGGGCGAGCCCTGTCCGCGTTGCGGCGCGCAGCTCGAGGCCGTGTTCTTCTCCGAGTACGTGATGAGCTACTGCCCGGCCGAGCAGACAGACGGCAAGGTGCTGAAGGATCGGCGCTTGTCGCGACTGTTGAAGTAGGGCCGGCTACCAGCCGCCGCCGCCGCCGCCGCCCGAGAAGCCGCCGCCACCGCCGCCCGAGAAGCCTCCCCCGCCGCCGCTGCTCGACGACTCGGGAGCGACCTGGCTCGAGAAGCCGGAGCTGAAGCTGCCGCCGTCAAAGCTCGAACTCGCGAAGCCGCCGGCAAACGCGTAGGTGTGCCAACTTCCACCGCTGCTCGCCTCGGCGGCCACGGGAGCGGGGATCCGACCGGACTTGATCATCCGCTCGGCGGTCCCGAAGGCGACGCCGAAGACGAGGATCCGCTTCCACAGCGCCAGGGTCGCCGGAGGATCGTCCTCGAGGCGGGGGAAGTCCTCGGTCCACTTGGCGAACGCCTGCCAGTTCGCGCTGCGCTGTCGCGGCTCCTGGCTGAGGCGCTTCAACGCCCGGCTGGGGAAGAGGAATATCGCCAGCACGACGACGGCGCCGATCGCCGCCGGGAGCAGCCAGTCGCCCTCGACGTTGGCGTAGATCAGCGTCACACCCGCAAACGCCGCCAGCATCGCGAGCGCGAGCACGAACCGCAGCGGGTTCAGGTTGCGGTCCCAAACGAGCTTGCCCTCGTCGGCGTTGTTGAGGGCGGTGGTCATGCTCTGCCAGCGCGAGCGCCAAGTCGCGTCGTGCTGCGGGATCCGGTCGCGCATCTCGCTGATCGGGACCGAGTACTCGTCGACGACGTCGTCGAAGAACTCGAGCACCTCGCGCTCGTAGGCCTCGAAGTCGGCGTCCTGATTGGGCCGGTTCGCGTTCTTGCCGAGCGCCAGGTCCTGTCCCTCCTCCTTCGTGGTGACGGAGGTGGCGACGTAGTAGCCGCGATCGGTGAGGTCGAGCAGGGTCGCTAGCGCGGCGTTCGAGGTGTCGCGACCCTCGAATGCGAGCCCGTAGGCAAGCGCCGGGCTGACGCCCTCCTCGGGCGGACCCGAGAGGTACGTCGGCACGCTGACCCTGCGCTCGCGCGCCATCAGGTACATCACCAGCAAGGCGAGCGCCGCAAACCCGGCGAGCAGTGCGCAGACGAGAATGATGTTGTCGGCCACCCAGCGCTTGAAGCTCGGCCAGGGAGCGTCGAAGTCCTCGTCGAGCTGCTGCTCGAAGGCGATGATGCCGGGCAGCCCTTCGCCCGAGCCCTGCCGCGCGCCTGAGACGTTCTCGCCCGGCTCGCGAGGCACGGTGACGCGCATCTCGACCGTGGTGCCCGACTCGACGTCGCTCGCCGACAGCCTCGCGACCTCCGGGTCGCGGCTGGTCGCTCCCTCGACGTCGCGGGGATGGCCCCAGACCCGATAGAGGTCGTTCTCGGGGTCCAGCGCGGGATTAGTGAAGGTCGCCGTCAGGTGCTCGAGGTCGAAGTCCCATTGCCCGCCCCAGACGGCCCAGGCGACATCGATGACGTCGTCGTAAGCGACCGTGGCCCCTCGGAGGACGCCGTCCACCTCGCCGGTCGCGTTCGAGGAGACGACGCGGTAGGAGACGTCGAATGTGCGCTGCTCGTCGCTGGCTCCGTGGTGCCAGACGATGCGGGGCCCTTCGCCGCCTGGGCTGCTCGTCACGCCGAACGTCGAATCGCGGTCGTAGCAGCCCTCGAAGGTGCAGCCGCCGGGCCTGTATCCCTGGCCGCCCTCGCTGACCTGTATGTCTGTCATCCGCTCGCCGTAGCGCAGGGGGATGTCCCGGTACATCGCCTCCCAGTCGCCCTCGAAGTCGGTGGTCAGGTGCTCGGTGACCTGCAGGCTGGCGTCGGGGGCGAGCCGCATCTCGATGTCCGCGCTGACGACCGTCAGGCTGCGTCCCCATGCGGGCGGCGCGGCCGCGAGGAGCACGACGAGCGGCAGCACCGCGACGAGCCAGCGGCGCAAGCTCAGCTCCCTGGGGGCGAGGGCGCGGCGGGCTCCGATGGCGCGGCGGGCTCGGAAGGCCCCGCCGGCGGCGCCGGGGCGTCGGGAGTCGCGAAGCTCACCCGCGGCGCCTCCTCGACCTCGTCCGGCGCGTCGAAGAACTCGCGCTCGGTGAAGTTGAACCCCCGCGCCACGATCAGCGCCGGAAACACCTGGACCGAGGTGTTGAAGGTCTGCACAGTGTCGTTGTAGACACGCCGGGTGATCGCGATCTGGTTCTCGGTGTCGTTGAGATCGGCCTGCAGCTGCTGGAAGTTCTCGGTCGCGCGCAGCTCGGGGTAGGCCTCGGCGACGGCCATCAGGCGGCCGAGCGCGCCGCCGAGCAGCTGCTCGGCGACCGCCTGCTGGGCGGGCTCGCTCGTGGCCATCGCCTGGGCCCGGGCCTCGGTCACGTTCTGGAACGTCTGCTGCTCGTGGGTCGCGTACCCCTTCACCGTCTCGACCAGGTTCGGGATCAGGTCGTGGCGGCGCTTCAGCGCGACGTCGATCTGCGACCAGCTGTTGTCGACCGCAAGCCTCTGTGCGACGAGCCTGTTGTAGGTCATCCAGACGAAGGCGACGACGATGATCACCAGCACGCCGATGACGATCAGCGCGATCATCGTCCCACCGCCTGGCGCACCAGAGCCCTGCCGACGGTCACCGGGTGGTTGAGCACGGTCGCGACCCGGCCGGAGACGCTGAGCGGGTCATGGGCGATTCCGAGCTGGCGCAGCACCGTGCCGGTGTCGAAGTAGACGCGCTCGCAGACGAGGTCTTCACCCTCGAACACGAACACCGCCATGAACCGCATCTCGAAGCTGCGACCGGTCGCGGGGAGGCCGCGGAACGAGCCCTCGTGCGTGCCGTACAGCATCGCCTCCACCAGTACGGCGTCGTCGGAGTGGTGCAGCGCGATCAGCTCGTTTCGCTGGTCTGGGAACGCGGTGCGGGTCTCCTCGAAGTAGCGCTCGACCTCCGCTTGGCCGTCGTACACGTCGCCGGTGCCGATCAGCTCGTAGCGGGGGTGATGGAAGGTGTCGATCGTGGCGGCGTAATCGTGCTGGTTCTCGAGCTCCATGTGCTCGCGCACGAGCGCCTCGCGCTTCTTCTTCATGGCGGCGGTCAGTGCCATCGGCCCGCAGCCTATACCGGCTCGAGCAGCATGCTGAGGTCGAGTGCGGGGGCGGAATGGGTCAGGGCGCCGACGGAGATGTACTCCACGCCCGATTCCGCGATTTCGCGCACGTTCTCGAGCGTGACGCCACCCGACGCCTCGAGCGTTGCCGGCGGCAGGCCGCCCACAGAGCCGTCGTGATCGCGGATACCGACAGCCGTCCGCAGTCCCTCGACGCTCATGTTGTCCAGCAACAGCCGATCCGCGCCCGCCTCCAGCGCGTCCCGCACCTCGTCGAGATCGCGACACTCGACCTCGACCGGCAGCTGCGGATGCGACTTCCGCGCGCTTCTGACCGCGGCGCGGATGCCCCCCGCCAGCTCGGCGTGGTTCTCCTTGATCAGGATCGCGTCGTGCAGGCCCATGCGGTGGTTGCGACCCCCACCGGCGACGACCGCGGCTTTCTCGAGCGCCCTCAGCCCGGGCGTCGTCTTGCGCGTGTCGAGAATCGTCACCCCAGTCTCGGCGACCGCGTTCACGTGCGCGGCCGCCAGCGTCGCCACCCCCGAGAGATGGCCGAGGAAGTTCAGCGCGGTGCGTTCCGCGACAAGCAGCGCCCGAGCCGGACCGGTGGCGCCGGCGACCTCGGCGGGCACCTCGTCGCGCCACTGACCCTCGGCCGCCACGCGTTCGAAGCTCTCCGCGCCGGCCTGGCGGAACACCTCCTCGGCGACATCGAGGCCGAAGATCACGCCCGGCGCCTTCTGCACGATCCGAGCGCGTGCCCGTGAAGTCGCCAACACGGTCGCCTCGGCGGTCAGGTCCCCGTCGCCGAGGTCCTCGGCGAGCGCGCGGGCGACCAGGTTCTTCAGCTCGCTTCGTTGCGGACATCGCCTACTCGCGGGGGAACACGGCCAGGGTCGCCGTGAAGCCGTGGAGGAAGTTGCGCCCGCCGACGGGACCGATCTCGCCTGCGCAGAAGAACCCGCCGGCCGGGACGCCAAGCGCATCGTCGATCGCGATCGCGTCGTGGTCCGGGAGGCTGAACATGTGCGAGCCGCGGCCGTTGCAGGTGAACAGCAGCGCTCCCGCCGCGCCGCTCGACGCCAGCGCCTCGCCCTGGAGCGCCAGCGCCTCGCGCAGATCCTCGTCGGCCGATTCCTCGTCGCGGATGTGCAGCCGGACCGTCTGGCCGACGCGGACGGTGTCGCCGACCGCGATCCATCCTCGTTCGGGGTCCGCGCCGATGATCGGGCGGACGAGGAAGTCGCCGCGCTCGTATTCGGGCTTGTTCTCGTCGATCACGACCCCCAGCATCAGCCCGGTCCCCGCGAGCTCCTGCTCGTGTGGGTCGAGCGAGGCGATCGCGGTGCGCAGGCGCTCCAGCGCCGGGGCGCTGGCCAGCTCCTCGATCACGTTGGCGTGGGCGGCCGTGATCGTCATCTCGGGCCCGGCCGGAGCAGCCCCCTGGGAGACGCAGGGGACGATCGGCACGCCTCCGATCGAAGCGGCCACGGCGCCGCTGGAGAGCAGATCGCCGTCCGCGGAACAGCGCCGCGCCGCCGGGCCCGCCGGCGCTCGCCAGCCCGCCGAGGACGGGTAAGCCCGGGCGAACCGCCTCGATCTCGCGCAGCAGCGTCTCGGTGGCGAACGAGTATGGATCGGCGAGCAGCACGAGCAGCTCCCCGGGAGGCCCCTCGGCCGGCATTCCGTCCACGGCGCCCCCCTCCTCCCCCGGCTCGGCGAGGAAATGGTGGGTGGAGATCGTTGCCCCTGGAAGCGAGGCCGCCCAAACCACCGCACCCGGGCCCCTGCTCGATCTCGCGCCCCGCTCCGACGACACCGCTGGCCCCGCAGCCGATCAGGTTCCGCGGCTCGAGATGCTCGTGCACCTCGGACAGAATCCACTTCGCGTGCCCGAGGTGGGAGGCGCCCGCGAAGACCGCACAGAGATCGCACGGCCCGTCCAGGCCTCGGGCCGCTTCGGCCGCGGCCTCGGAGAACGCCTCGACCGGATCGAAGCTATCCGACACGCCGACGGCCACGCTCACGGGCATACCCGAACCGTAGCCCCTAACGGGCACCGTCCCGGAGACCGACACGAACCGGGGGCTCAGGGACGGTGCGGGTGGGTTAGATGGGTCAGGGAGTGGCCTGGTGCTCGAAGCACCAGGCGTCGCGAGTCTCTCGCAGGCCCGGCATCTCGCCCGAGGAGATCAGCTCCGCCCACAGCGTCGATTGCGCTTGGATCGATCGCACGACCTCGGCCTGCTCCTCGGCGGTGGCGGCGTTGGCGAGGCGCTCGGCGTTTCGCCACGCGCCCTCGCGCCAGCTCTTCACCAGCTCGAGGGTGCCGATCTCGTCCAGGGGCGACGGCTTGGCGTCGATCAGCGAGAACGTGGGGTCGTAGTGAGCGGCGATGTAGTCCTCGATCGGGTCGAAGACGCGGGTGTTGATGATGTTGACCGCGTCGTGATCGGCCTTTCGCGACTTTCCGTCGGGTGCCACCAGGCCCATCTGCACGAGCACGAACGGGAGGTCGTGCTGGACGTGTGCGTTGGAGAACAGCAGCACGTCCTGACCGGCGCTGGCATCGGCGCTGGCGGCCGTCTCGAAGGTGATCCGCCATGCGTCGGCGACCGGCCGGCCGGCGTCGTAGTCGCGAAACGCCGCCGAGTACATGTTCGAGAAGGCCGTGATCAGGTAGATCATCCAGCGCCGGTACTTCGACGATCCGGTCCGGATCGGCGGCGGGCCGCGCGAGATCGGCGCGCAGACCCTTCGTGATCTGCAGATAGCTGTAGGCGATCACCGCCCGGTGATCGCAGGTGACGTGATAGCCCTTCCACTGCGCCCGCAGTCGGCGAACGAGGCGGTCGACACAGTCGACCGAGGCGCGGCGACAGTTCTTCACCGGGTGCGGCTGGACATCGGCCGGGGCGGTGCCCGGAGGGAGGAGCTCCGGCCAGGGGACGTCCGTGTCGTGGTGGTCAGCCCGCGCCGGAGCGGCGATCAGCAACGTGATCGCGGCCACCGCGAGTGCGATTAGTCCTCCCCTCGGCATCAGCCTGCGCTCTGCAGCAAGTATTCCCGAACGAAGCCGTCCAGGTCACCGTCAAGCACCCGCTGTGCGTCTCCCATCTCGAAGCCGGTGCGGTGGTCCTTTACTCGCTGGCTCGGATGCAGGAAGTAGCTGCGGATCTGCGAGCCCCAGGCGACGTCGGAGCGCTCGCCGCGCTCGGCCGCCAGTTGCTCGGCGCGCTTTCGCTCCTCCAGCTCGAGCAGCCGGGAGCGCAGCAGCTTCATCGCGGTGGCCCGGTTCTGCATCTGCGAGCGCTCGTTCTGACACTGGACGACGATCCCGGTCGGGACGTGGGTGATCCGGACCGCCGAGTCCGTCTTGTTCACGTGCTGCCCGCCCGCGCCCGAGGCGCGGTAGGTGTCCACCCGTAGGTCCTCCTCGGCGAGCTCGACCTCGACCTCGTCGTCGGCCATCGGACCGACGTCGACTTCGGCGAAGCTCGTGTGACGGCGCTTTTGTGCGTCGAAGGGCGAGATCCGCACCAGCCGGTGCACGCCGCGCTCGGCGGCGAACAGGCCGTACGCGTTCTCGCCATGGGCGATGAAGGTGGCCGACTTCAGGCCCGCCTCCTCGCCCTCGGACGCCTCCTTCATCTCGACCTTGAAGCCACGGCGCTCCGCCCATCGCAGGTACATCCGCAGCAGCATCTCGGCCCAATCCTGGGAATCCGTGCCGCCGGCGCCCGCCCGCACCGTGACCACGGCGTCGCCCGAGTCGTATTGCCCGGCGAACAGGCGCTGCTCTTCGAGCTCGGCGAGCCGGCTCTCCACGGACGCCAGATGCGAGTCCAGCTCGGCCGCGACGTCGGCGTCCTCGCCCGCAAGCTCAGCGAGCTCGTCGAGCTCGGAGACGTCGGTCTGCAGCGAGGTGAATGCCTGCAGCCGGCGCTGGACGCGGGCGTGCTCGGCCGACGTCTTCGCGGCCGAATCCTGCTCCTCCCAGAAACCGGGCCGCTGCATCTCCCCCTCGAGGCGGGCTACCTCCTGCTCGAGCGAAGCCGGGTCAAAGGTAGTCCGCGAGCATGCCGAGCTGCCGGCGGATCTCCGCCAGTCGCTCGCTCACGACCTCCTTTGAAGGAACCTCAGCCACAAACTTGAGGCTAGCGGGCGGGGAAGAGGTAAGGTCGGGGAAACCGGGGCGGGCAAACAGGCAAAGCAAGGGAGCGGAGATGAGTGCAGGCAGGTGGATTCCGAGGCCGGGGACCGTGATCGCGATCCTGGCGCTGGCAGTGGCGATGGGCGGGGCGGCCTACGCCGCGAGCAAGATCGGCCCGCGGCAGATCAAGCCCGAGGCGGTGCGAACGGGCAAGATCGCGGACAGCGCGGTAACCGGGGAGAAGATCGCCGACGGCGCCGTGACGGCCGCGGATCTCGAAGCCTCGCAGCGCTCCGAGGCGTTCGTGACCAGCAACCCGAATCCACTCGAGATCAGGCCTGACGACGAGGAGTTCACGGACGCGGACCGCGTCGCGGTGCTCCAGCTTCCGCCCGGCCTCTACATCGTCAATGCCTCCATAGGCATCGCCGGCACGGCGGCGCCGGGGGAGGGATTCGTGGGCTGCAACCTGCGCGACGACGGAGCGACGTTGTCCGGCGGCGGAGCCCGGCGAAACGGGGGCCCCGGGATAGCGGGCGCGCGGCTCCAGGGGACGATCGCGCTGACCGGCGCCTCCGACGGCGGAACGGTTGACGTCGTCTGCCAGAGGGACATCCAGGCCGTCGCGCGCTTCCGGACGATCACGGCGATCAGGGTCGGCGGGGTGCAGGTCCAGCCCTAGCGCTCCGGCAGGCCGGCGGCGCGGTAGGCCTCCGCGCGGTCCTCGAACGGCTGCCAGCTGGCGATGCGGCCGTCGCGGATGGTGAAGACGGCGGCCACTGGGCTTTCGTCGGCGAGCTCGTCGGTCTCGTGCCACCACCACTGCTTGCGGACCAGCGCCAGCACGTACTCGCCGTGCTCGATCAGCTCGTCGATGACGAAGCGCTGATCGAGCTCTCCGGTCTCCGCCTTCAGCGCCCACTCCTGCGACTCGGTCCGTCCCCGGCGAAGGCCCCGGGCGGTCTGCAACTCGACCTCGGGGTGGAGGACGTCCGCAAATTCGTCGAGCTGCTGGGTCTCGAACGATTCGTAGAAGCGGCGTACCGCGGCGGTTCCGGCGCCCTCGTCCAATTCAGCCGCAGCGTAGCTGTGGCGCTGCATATCCTGGCTGCGATGGCGAAGCAGCCCGTCGGAGCGCACATCGAGGGAAACGACCCACTCGGCACCGCCGCCGAGCTGGGCGCCGACTGCGTGCAGGTCTTCCTCTCCAACCCTCAGGGCTGGGAGAAGCCCCCGCCGCGGAAGGACGCCTCCGAGCTTCGCGCCTCAGACGTCGGCATCTACGTCCACGCTCCCTACCTGATCAACGTCTGCTCGCCGCGCCCAAACGTCCGCTACGGCTCGCGCAAGATCCTCAGCCAGACCTGCGAGGCGGCAGCCGAGATCGACGCGCTGGCCGTGATCGTCCACCCCGGCCACGCCGAGGACGGGATCGCCGAGGGCTTCGGCCGCTGGACGCGCACGCTGGAGATGCTGGAGTCAGAGGTGCCGGTGTACCTCGAAAACACGGCCGGGGGAGATAACGCGGTGGCGCGCCGCTTCGATGCGCTGGCGCAGCTCTGGGAGACCGTGACCAGCTCCGAGCCGGACATCGAGCTCGGCTTCTGCTTTGACACCTGCCACGCCCATGCCGCCGGCGAGGTACTCGACGACGCCGTCGAGAGGGCGAAAAAGATCACCGGCCGGATCGACCTCCTGCACCTGAACGACTCCCGCGATCCCCCGGGAACCGGGGCGGACCGGCACGCGAACATCGGCGCCGGGACAGATGGACCTCGACGTCCTCCGGCACATGGTCGTCGCCGCAGAGGCGCCGGTGGTCGTCGAGACGCCCCGCGACAAGGACGCGCTGCGGGCCGACATGGAGTTCGCCCGTTCTGCGCTGGCCAGCGCGAACTGACCGGAATCGGCCTCGCATAGCGAGCCAATCCCAGACCGTTCGTCCGGTCGGCCGTCTCTCGGCAGTTATGCGTCCCGCGGCAGCCTCAGGCCCCGTGGCACTTCTTGTACTTCTTGCCCGAGCCGCACCAGCAGGGGTCGTTGCGACCGATCTTCTCCTTGTCGGTCTTGACCACCGTCGCCGGGTTCGTCTGGCTCGAGGCACCTGCGGTCGCCGCGCCCCCGCCGACGCTGCCGGCGCCCACCGCCTGGCGCTCGCGCTGCTCCTCGGGGGCGCCGTTTCCGGTCTCGGCGGGCGCCTGCCTGGCGGCGTCGTAAAGCGCTGACGGCTGGTCCTCCAGCTCTCCGCCGGAGTAGCTGACATCGGTCGGCGCCTGCTGTGCCTCCGACGGTTGAAACTCGACGTTGACGTGGAAGATCGCGCGCGCGAACTCGGTCCAGATCGCCGCCATCAGCTCCTGGAACATCGTGAAGCCCTCGTTCTTGTACGCGACGAGCGGGTCGATCTGGGCGAAGCCGCGCAGGTGGATTCCCTCGCGCATGTAGTCCATCTCGAAGAGGTGCTCTTTCCAGCGCTGGTCGATGATCCGCAGCAGGATCTGGCGCTCGACCTCGCGAAGCAGCTCGGCGCCCAGCTCCTCCTCGCGGGCGTCGTACGCGCGCAGCGCATCCTCGGTAAGCAGCTCGGTGATCTCATCGCGAGAGGTCTTCTGAGCGTCGAGATCGGTGACCGAAACCTGGAGCGGCCACAGCAACGTTGCCTGGCTCTCCAGCTGGTCGAGGTCCCACTCCTCGAATACGTCGCCGGGGGTGTACTCCGCCACCAGGCGCGCGACGACCTCCTCCAGCTCCTCGCGGATGACGTCTGACATGTCGCGCCCCTCGAGGATCTCGCGCCGGTACTTGTAGACGACGCGGCGCTGCTCGTTCATCACGTCGTCGTACTCGAGCACGCGCTTGCGGATCAGGAAGTTCTGCTGCTCGACCTTCTTCTGCGCGTTCTCGACCGTGCGCGTCAGCATCTTCGCCTCCAGCGGGTACTCCTCCCCCTCCTCGTCGACCGGGCCGAGGCGGTCGAGGATCTTGTAGATCCGATCGCCGGCGAAGAGGCGGATCAGGTCGTCCTCAGCGGAGAGGAAGAAGCGCGACTCGCCGGGGTCGCCCTGGCGACCGGAGCGGCCACGGAGCTGGTTGTCGATCCGGCGCGACTCGTGGCGCTCGGTGCCGAGGATGAACAGGCCTCCGCGTTCGAGCACCTCCTCCGCCTCCGCCGTGGTGCGCTCGCGCATTCGGTCGGTCAGCTCCTCGAGCTCGGACGCGAAGCTCTCGTCGTCCTCCGAGAGGCCGAGCTTGCGGATCTCGGACAGCGCGAGATGCTCAGGGTCGCCCCCGAGCTTGATGTCGACCCCGCGGCCGGCCATGTTGGTGGCGATCGTGACGGCGCCGATCCGCCCGGCCTGCGCGATCGTCTCGCCTTCGCGCTGGGCGTGCTCAGGCTTCGCGTTCAGGACCACGTGGTCGATGCCCTTGCGCTGGAGCTGATCGGCGAGCATCTCGGAGGTCTCGACCGAGACGGTGCCCACCAGCACCGGCTGCCCCGCCTCGTGGCGCTCCTCGATCTCATTTGCGACGGCCTTCCACTTCGCTCCCTTGGTCTTGTAGATCAGGTCGTTGTGGTCGTCGCGGATCATCGGCCGGTGTGTCGGGATCTCGATCACCGGGATCTCGTAGATCTTCATGAACTCCTGCGCCTCGGTGAGCGCGGTGCCGGTCATCCCAGCGAGCTTGTCGTAGAGGCGGAAGTAGTTCTGCAGCGTGATCGTCGCCAGAGTCTGGTTCTCGGCCCGGATCGCGACGCCCTCCTTCGCCTCGATCGCCTGGTGAAGGCCCTCGGACCAGCGCCGTCCCTCGAGGATGCGTCCTGTGAACTCGTCGATGATCATCACCTGGCCGTCGACGACCGCGTAGTCCTTGTCGACCTTGTAGAGCGACTCGGCCTTCAGCGACTGGATCAGGTGGTTGACCAGAGTCCCGTGCTCGGAGACGTAGAGGTTGTCGACCCCGAGGAAGCTCTCGGCCTTGTGCACCCCGCCCTCGGTCGGCGCCACCGTCTTGTGCTTCTCGTCGTACTCGTAGTCGTGCTCGGCCTCGGAGGTGTCGCGCGACTCGCCCAACGACTTCAGCTTCGTCTTCGCCTCTTCGCCCACCATCTGCTTGGCGAGGCGGGCGAACGTGAAGTAGGTCTCCGCCGCCTGCTCCGGCTGGCCGGAGATGATCAGCGGGGTTCGAGCTTCGTCGATGAGGATGTTGTCGACCTCATCGACGATCCCGAACGGGTGGCCGCGCTGGAAGCAGCCCTCGAGCGAGCTCGCCATGTTGTCTCGCAGGTAGTCGAAGCCGAACTCGGAATTGGTGCCGTAGGTGACGTCGGCGGCGTAGGCGGCGTGGCGGCGATCGGCATGGTTCGGGAGGTCGGTGTCCTGAATCGCCGCGACCGAGACGCCGAGCATGTCGTAGATCGGCTTCATCCATTCGGAGTCGCGGCGGGCGAGATAGTCGTTGACGGTGATCACGTGGACGCTGTCGCCGGCAAGGGTGTTCAGGAACACCGGCAGGGTGGCTGTCAGCGTCTTGCCCTCGCCGGTCTTCATCTCGGAGATCGCGCCGGAGTGCAGCACCATGCCGCCGATCAGCTGGACGTCGAAGTGGCGCTGGCCGAGGCTGCGCCGGGCAGCTTCACGGCAGAGCGCGAACGCCTCGGGGAGCAGATCGTCGAGCGGCTCGTCGTCGCGGGCGCGCTCGCGCAGCTTGTCGGCCTCGGCTCGCAGCTCGGAGTCATCGAGCAACTCCATCTCGGGCTCGAAACGGTTGATCGAGGCGACGCGCTTTTCGTTGTCCCGAAATTGGCGCTTCTCGCCGACGCGAAGCGCGCGATCAAGCAGGCCGGCCATGAAAGATCAGCGTAGCAACGGGCCTTGGGGCCCAAGGTGCGGCGGTTTAAGCCTCGCGGCCGCGCAGACGGGCGGTCAGGCGCCGAGTCTGATGGCGCTTTCGCCGGCGCTCGCGGTGGCGCTTGACCTGGCGGCGCATGTCCTCTGCGAGGGCGTGAATCGACTGCAGCATCTCTGGCGAGCGCTCGCTGGCGCGAAGCGTGGTGCCTTTCACGTGCAGCGTCGCCTCTGCCACCTGGGAATCCCGGATCGAAGGGTTGCGCTCCTCGCGCAGCTCCACCTCCAAGATGGCCAGGTCGGAAACCTGGCGGCCGGTGCGCACGAAGCGCTTTTGAACGTGCTCTCGAAGCTCCTCGGTGACCTCCATGTTGCGTCCCCGTATCTCGATCCGCACGCTGCCTCCTTTCGTCCCTTGGTGGCAGCGCCAATGCTACGCCTCGGAGAGCACAAATGGCAAGGTGAGATTCATCTGCCGTTGGGGGTGGCCGCGAATGCGATCGTCCGAACGTCCGCCGATCCCGCCGCTCGCAGCACGGCGGCGCAGGCACCGAGCGTGGCGCCCGTGGTGGTGACGTCGTCGATCAGAACCGCCTCCGGCGGCGCGTCCCCGAGAGCGCGCACCCGGGGCGGGTCGGCCCTGCGCTCCGCGCGCGAGCGCCCGACCTGGCGGCGTCCGTTCGAGCGCCGGAGGCAGGGAGCGAGCGGCATCCCGGTGAGGCGCGCAAGCGCGGTGGCGATCTCGGCAGCCGGGTCGAAGCCGCGCCACAGGTGCCGCCGTGGCGAGGGCGGGACGGGGACGAGTGATCCCTCGAGCATCGAGGGAGGGGCTTCGGCGGCGATCAGTGCCGCGGCGCGGTCGGCGAGGCGGATGCGGGCGGAGAACTTGAGCGCGGTGACCAGTTGGCGCGGGACGCCGGTGTAGGGACGCGCGGCCCAGGCGGCGTTGGTGTTCGGGACGTTGAGATGGACCCCGTGGCCGGTGCTGAGCTCCGTTTCGCACCGAGGGCAGAGGATGGTTTGCGGCTGCGCGGAGCCGCCACATATGCCGCACAGCGGCGGAGCGACGAGTGCGAGCGCGCGCCGCAGCAAATCTCTCTGGGTTGTAGGGGCTATAGACCCCACAAGCCAGAGAGATTCAGTTGCGCCCCCTACCCAGCCGCCGTAGACGCCCGCGCCGCAGCCCCGAATCGGGCCTACTCGAAAACCGCCCGCTCCACAGCCCCCAGGTCGTTCTCGCACCCAATAACCGCCGGCGCCTTCCCCAGCGCCGTATCCGGGTCCTTCAACCCGTGCCCGGTCAGCACGCACACCACCGACTCAGGCTCTGGCACACCGTCGGGCACCGGCAGACCGTGGGCGAGCAACCCGGCCACCGACGCCGCCGAGGCGGGCTCGCAGAACACCCCCTCGCGATCGGCGAGGAAGCGGTAGGCGTCGAGGATCTGCTCGTCTGAGACCGCCGCCACGCGGCCTCGCGATCCCGTAAAGGCGGCCATCGCCTCCTCCCAGCGGGCGGGGTTGCCGATCCGGATCGCCGAGGCCACCGTCTCTGGGTTCGGGATCGGCTTCCCATGCACGAGCGGCGCAGCGCCCTCGGCCTGGAACCCGTACAGGACCGGGGCGACGTCGTACTCCTGGAACCCGGCCCAGTAGGCGGTGACGTTGCCGGCGTTGCCAACCGGGATCGCGAGCGCGCCGGGCGGCTCGCCGAGCTCGTCGCAGACCTCGAAGGCGGCGGTCTTCTGGCCCTGGATCCGGTACGGGTTGACCGAATTGACCAGCTCGATCGGGTGCCGCTGCGCCAGCTCGCGCACGATCTTGAGCGCCTCGTCGAAGTTCCCGCGCAGCGCGATCACGCGCGCACCATGCATCAGCGCCTGTGCGAGCTTGCCGATCGCGATCTTGCCCTCCGGGACGATCACCGCGCCGCGCATCCCCGCCCTGGCCGCGTACGCCGCCGCGCTCGCAGCCGTGTTCCCGGTCGACGCGCAGATCACCGCCTCGCGGCCGGCCCCTTTCGCCCGCGAGACGGCGACCGTCATCCCGCGGTCCTTGAACGATCCGGTCGGGTTCACGCCCTCGAGCTTCAGGTAGGCGCGAACCCCGATCATCTCGGAAAGCACCGGAGCCTGGACGAGCGGCGTGGACCCCTCGTTCAGGGTCACGACCGGATCGCCCGGCTCCAGCGGAAGGTGCTTTCGGTAGCGCTCGATCAGCGGTACAGGCATCAGTCACCCGGTCGAACCGGACGCCTCGAGGCTACGCCTCTCGCACCGCTCGCCTTCGGCTCGCTGAGAGGATTCGACCGGAATTTGTTCATACGAACTCCTCCTCGATCACCCGGATCGCGCGCGGGGCCGCGCGGAGGAAGTCGAGCTCGGCGATCCCGTCGAGGGCGGCGTAGAACCGGCTCTCCTCGCACACATGCATCACCATCACCAGGCGGGCGTCCTCGCCGAGGCCGCGCTGGACGACGCTCTTCACCGAGACCTCGTTGCTTCCGAGCACGTCGGCGATCGCCGCGAGCACGCGGGGCCGGTCGGCGACCTCGAGATGGAGGTAGAACGCCGAGCTTGCCTCGCGCACGATCTCGAGCGTCTGCTGCGGCTCGTGGACCGGTGCCTCGCCGGCGACGATCGAGACGACGTCGCCCAGCACCGCCGACGCCGTCTCGGGGCCTCCCGCGCCGGGGCCGGAGAGCGTGATCTCGGTGATCTCGGGTGCCTCCACCATCACCGCGTTGAACGGCCCCTCGATCGGGGCCAGCGGATGACCGCCGTAGAGGAAGCAGGGAAAGACCCTGACGCTGATCCCGTCGCCCAGGCGCTCTGCCACCCCGAGCAGCTTCAGCGACAGGCCCAGCTCCTTCGCATAGGCGATGTCGTCGGGCTGGATCTGCTCGATCCCCTCGTAGGAGACATCCTCGAGCCGTACCGGCGAGTGAAAGGCGAGCCTGGCGAGGATCGCCATCTTCGCCGCCGCGTCGGCGCCGTTGACGTCCTCGGTCGGGTCCGCCTCCGCGTATCCCAGCTCCTGCGCGCGTGCCAGCGTGTCGCCGAATGACGCCCCGCTTCGCGCCATCTCGGTAAGGATGAAGTTCGTTGTCCCGTTGACGATTCCCGAGACTCGGGCGAGCTCGATCGCCCCCATGCTCTCCTGGATCACCCGGATCACCGGCACCGCGCCTGCCACGGCGGCCTCGAAGCGCAGCTGTACGCCGGACGCGCGGGCCGCGTCGAAGAGCTCGTCTCCGTGCTGGGCGATCAGCTGCTTGTTCGCGCTGACCACGTGCTTGCCGGCGTCCAGAGCCCGGCGCACGTAGTCGCGCGCCGGGTCGATGCCCCCGATCAGCTCGACGATGATGTCCGCGTTCCCGAGAATGCGATCGAATTCGCCCTCGGAGCGCCGCAGGACTCCTGTGATCTCCGGACGCCGGCCCGTGGCCAGCTCGATCGCGCCCGCGCGGCGCTCGAGCAGGTCGGCGAAAGCGCCGCCGACGGTGCCCGTTCCGAGCAGTCCTATCGCTATCGGCTCACTCAACGTCCCGGGCCAGCAGGTCGTCCCACGTCTCGCGCCTGACGACGACCCGAGCGGTTCCCTCGCGGCAGAAGATCACCGGCGGCCGCGGGACGCCGTTGTAGTTGTTGGCCATCGCGTGCCCGTAGGCGCCAGTCGCCGGGGTCACCAGCACGTCGCCGGGGCGCGGGGAGGCGAGCCGGGTGTCGCGGACGAGGATGTCGCCCGACTCGCAGTGCATGCCGGCAATCGTCACGGTCGTGTCGGGCGCATCGGAGGCGCGGTCGGCGATCAATGCCTCGTAGCGCGACCCGTACAGCATCGGCCGCAGGTTGTCCGACATCCCGCCGTCGACGGCGACGTAGGTGCGGACACCCGGGATCTCCTTCACGGTCCCAACCTCATATGCCGTGATGCCGGCATTGCCGACGAGCGAGCGCCCCGGCTCGACCAGGATCCGAGGCACGGGATCGAAGACTTTCTGCACTCCGCGGACCTTCACCTCCGCGTAGTCCTCGATCGACGGCGGCTCGTCCTCGGGCCCGTAGGCGATGCCGAGCCCGCCGCCGACGTTGAGCAGCTCGCACCACCCGGGGTCGGCGAGCGAACGGAGCGCCTCGATCGCCTTCACGTACGGCTCGAGCTCGAAGATCTGCGAGCCGATGTGGGCGTGCAAGCCGACGAGCTCGAGATGCTCGGTCGCCCGCACGGCCTCGATGGCGCGCGCGGCGAGCCCGTCCTCGAGGCCGAAGCCGAACTTGGAATCGAGCTGTCCGGTCTGCACGTAGCTGTGCGTCGACGGCTTGATCCCCGGGGTGACCCTGATCAGCACCCGCTGCGACTGATCCGCGAGGCGGTCGAGCAGGGCGATCTCGTCGAAGGAGTCGAGGATCACCGCTCCCACGCCTGCCCGCGCTGCGTACTTCAGCTCCGCCTCGGACTTGTTGTTGCCGTGCAGGTAGATGCGCTCCGGAGCGAAGCCGGCGCGGAGCGCCATGTGAAGCTCTCCCCCGAGGCAACGTCCACCGACAGCCCCTCTTCCGCGAACAGCCGGTAGATCTCGGTGATCGGCGCGGCCTTGCTGGCGTAGAGGATCTCGAAGTCGGGAGTGCGCTCACCGAAGGCCTTCAGGTAGTCGCGAGCGCGAGCGCGGAGATCGTCTTCGGCGTAGATGTACGCCGGGGTCCCGAACTCGGCGACCAGGTCGACGACGTCGCAGCCGCCGACCTCGAGGTGGCCGCGCTCGTTGACGCGAGCGCCGATCGGGTACACCGGCGAGCCCTCAACCTGTTGCGGGCGCAGCGTGCTGTCAGCAGTTGCGGACATGGGCTGCGCATTGTGACGGGCCGCTGGCCCTCACAATGCGTCCGGATGACACGCCGCATTGACCTACCCGCTCCGAAGAGCGCTGACCGGCGCGGTGTCCACGAAGGGAGGCCGTTCGAGCTCTGGCTGCCCGCGACCGCTCCGCCCTGGCCGGCGATGGTGGTCATCCATGGCGCCGGTTCGCGGAAGGAGAACCACGGCGACTTCGCGCGCGCATGCACTGCAAGCGGCTGGGCCGCGGTGACCTATGACCAGCGCGGCCACGGTGACTCCGACGACGTGATGGCGCCCGCCGCGGTCGCGGACGTCGCGAGGATGGCGAGGCTGCTGGCGGGGACCGACGGTGTCGACGCGGCCCGGATCTGCGTCCGCGGCTCGAGCCTGGGTGGGTTCATGGCGATCCACGCCGCGGCCAGCTTCGACGAGCTCGCCGCGGTGATCGCGATCTGCCCGGCCGGCGAGGATCACCTCAAGCGCAGCCTTCGCGCCGGAACGCTGAAGATGCGCGCCGACCCGGCGGCACTCGAGGCCTGGCTCGGCGAGCACGATCTGCGAGCCGCAGTGGAGGCCCTCGGGACCAAGCCCCTGCTGCTGATTCACGCGCGAGGCGACGAGCAGATACCGAGTGATTGGTCAGCGGAGCTGTACGAGCACGCGACGGAGCCGCGGAAGCTGATCATCGTCGCCGGAGGCCACCACCGCTCAGTGCAGCATGACTCCGAGCTGCAGGGAGTCTCGCTTCGCTGGATCGAGCGGGCTCTGGGCTGAACGGCCCAGAACGTGCGCCGAGGACGCGGTTACGGCAGCAGCCCGCCGCCCGCCCCGCTCTCGCCGTTGGGATTCGTCAGCCCGTCGACGGTCGAGCCCAGATCCTGGCCGGTGATGTTCGTCACCGTCTCGTCGAGAAGGTCCGTCACCGGCTCGGTTGCGCCGCTGACATCGGACGGGACCCCGGTCGCGTCGGTGATCGTCTGATCGAGGCCGCTGGTCAGGTTCTGAATCGGGTTGCCGGGGTCCGCGGTCGGAGGCGGGTTCGAGCCCGGAACCGCAGGAGGTGTGCCGGGGCCCACGGGCGGGGCTCCGGGGCCCGGGGGAACCGGAGTCACACCGGGGACGACACCGGGGGCGGCGCCTCCGGGGCCGGGCGCCGAGGCGACGAGGACAGTTGGAGGAGCAACGGGCGCCGGCGCGACCGCGGCCGGCGCAGCCGCAACCGCCAGCGCACCCGGTACCGCGGCCGCCTCGGAAGCGGCGCCGCGGGCGATGCTGACGGTGTCCCTTCCGCCACCGCCTCCACCGACGATGAAGCCGTCGAAAGCGACGACGGCGGCGAGGAGGATGAACGACACGGCGGCCGCAGCCACCAAGGCGGTCGCGGCCCCCGTTCCTGCGATGTAGCTGCGCACGGCCGTCAATTCAAGGCTGGCTTTCGTCGTCGGAGCAGTGATCGCAGGGTCAGCCCTCTGACCGGCTGCGGTCTAGGGGAATTGTCGACTGCTCGGGAGCCGAGCTTTAGGGAATTTCCTGCCCCATCTAGAGGTAGCCGAGCGGATCGACGGCCGATCCGTTGATACGAACCTCGAAGTGAAGGTGATCGCCGAAGCAGCTGCCCGTGCAGCCAACGAGCCCGATGCTCTCTCCCTGCGACACCGACTGGCCGACCGAGACCCCGATCACGGACTGGTGCGCGTAGCAGGTGGAGAGCCCGCCGCCGTGGTCGATGCACGTGTAGTTGCCGTAGCCACCGTACGGAGCCGCGAGCGCCACGGTGCCCGACGCCGCGGCGACGATCGGGGACCCTGCGGGAAGCCCGATGTCGATGCCCTCGTGCATACGGCCCCAGCGCCAGCCGAACGGCGAGGTGAGGACCCCGTCCACCGGCCAGATCAGGCCGGACGATGAAACGCTCGAATCCGGTGAACCCGAAGGGAGCGACCCGGAGCTGCTCGTGGAGCCCTGCAGCTCCGCCTCGATTTGGCCCTGAATGTCCGAGATGTCGCCCTCGAGGCGCTGGATGTTCTCCTCGACCTGGTCGAGCACGCCCTGGCGTTCGGCCTGCACGGCCTCGAGATCGGCCTGTCTGGCCTCGACCTGCATCCGCGTGCGCTCGAGCTCGCGGCGCTTTGCGGCTATCTCCGCCTTCGCCGCCTCGATCTGCCCCACGAGATCGACCTGCTCGACCCGCAGATCCCGCACCCGAGTGACGATCGCCTCGTCCTGGTCGTGAATTCGCTGCAGGTACTCGTAGCGCTCGACGAGATCGTCGAAGCCGTCGGCCTCCAGGATCACCGTCAGCGCATCGGGCTCGTCGCCCTTGTAGATCGCGACCAGGCGGTCCTCGAGCAGGTTGATCGAGAGATCGAGCCGCTTGCGCAGCTCCTCGAGCCGGGCCCGGGCGGCCTGCAGCTCGGCCTTCACCTCGTCGAGCCGGGCCTGTACCTCAGCCTCCCGCTCCTCCAGCAGCGCAATCTCCCCTTCGAGCTGCGCGATCTGGTCGGAGTACTCGGCAATGTCCGAGGTGAGCACGTCGGCGCGGTCGCGCTTCTCGGAGAGCTCAGCCTGGGACTCGTCGAGCTCCCCCTGAAGATCCTGGCCGAAGGCGACTGTCCCGACCATCAGCACGCCGGCGAACACGGCGATCGCCACGAGGGTGGCTTGCACGGTCGAGCGTGGGTGAATTCGGTTTCGCATCTCTCTCGGTCGCCTACGGGGTTAGCTGACGGGCTCGCGCCGAAAGAGCTGCGCTGGGTCCCGAATCGGGCAGGACCCTTCGCCCCGGGAATCGTGGTTCCCCCGTTCCGCGGCTTCAGCGAGCCGCGGACTCGGCGATTCGAGCGAAGCGTAGCAATCCGGCATTCTGCGTTCAGTCAGCCTACGCACGGCCACTGCAAGCCGCTTTGCAGGGATTTTGTGCCTGCGCGACGCTCGCCGTCAGGACTCGTTGCGCGGCTCCAGCCCCTCCACCTGAAGGAGGCCGCCGTCAGCCTCCTCTTCCATCTGCAACGTCGTGTGCCCGATGCCGTACTCCTGGCCAAGCCTGGCCTCGAGGCGGCGGCGCAGCTCGTCGCGTTCGGTCCCCGGGTCGACGACGACGTGGGCGGAGAGGGTCTCGAAACCGGGGGTCACCGTCCAGACGTGGAGATCGTGAACGCTGCGAACGCCCTCGACCGCGCACAGCTCGCGAGCGAGGCTGTCCGGATCGAGACCGGGTGGCGCCGCCTCCATGAGGACGTCGAGCGGCTCTCGGATCAGCCGCACCGAGGAGGCAAGGATCAACACCGCGATCAAGATGCTCGCGATCGGATCCGCCTCCTGCCAGCCGGTGGCAAGGACGACGATGCCGGCGACGACCACCCCGACCGAGCCGAGCGCGTCGGCAAAGGAGTGGCGAAGCACTCCCTCCAGGTTGATGTCGGTGCGCTGGCCGCGGGCGAGGACCCAGGTCGCCGCGACGTTGCCTGCAAGGCCCAGAGCACCGAGGAGGAGGATGCCGAGGCCTTCGACGTCCGGCGGGTCCGAGAGGCGGCCGATCGCCACGACGACGATCAGCACGGCGATCACGATCAGGGTGATCCCGTTGACGAGCGCCGCCAGCACCTCGCCGCGTTGAAAGCCGAAGGTCCTGCGCGAGCCGCCGGCTCTGCCGGCCATGCTCGCTGCGAAAAGGCCGATCGCGATCGCCCCCACATCCGAGAGCAGGTGCCCGGCATCGGCCAGCACCGCGAGCGACCCGGTGACGATCCCCCCTGCCACCTCCGCGACGACGAGGCCCGCATTGATCGCAAGCGCGATCCACATCCGCCGGCGGGTGTCGGCGCGGCGAGCGTCGAGGTTGTGGTGCGAGCTCAACAATTGCATTCTGCGCCACAGGGGGTGGCGCGGAATGCAGAAGTTCGCTCAGGCGGTCGCAGAAGCGGCTTGGGCCGACCCCTCGGTGCTGCCGTTCGCCCCTACGGGCGCAGGGACTCCCGCCGCCGGGCCGGTCCCCCCGCCACTCGCGGGCACCACTGCGTCCCGGAGCACGTCCGCTGCCTCTTCCAGCTTGCCCCGCCGCTCCTCCGCTTGCATCCGGGCGATGACGAGGCGCTGGATCTCGGCCGTACCCTCGAAGAGCTGGTAAATCTTGGCGTCGCGGAACCACTTCTCGAGCGGGCAATCGGCCATCTGGGCGTAGGGCCCGACGAGGTCCATCAGCGTCCGCGTCGCCCACATCGCGACGTCGCCACCCTTCAGCTTCGACATCGAGCCTTGGCCGCCGGTCATCGGAATGCCGGCGCGACCCATCCAGGATGCGCGCTGGACGAGCAGGCGCGCGGCCTCGATCTCGGTCGCGACGCTGGCGATCACCTGCTGCACCTCCTGGCGCTCGAGCGGGGGGCGCCCCGCGGTCGAGCTCTCGTCGAGGGCAGACTGGATCGGGTCCACGATCCCGCCGCCGTCCAGGTACTCCAGTGTCCACTCGTACGCGGCCTGGGCGATCCCGAGGGCCGAAGCACCGACCACGGGGCGCGTCAGCTCGAAGGTCGCCAGCGCGCCCGAGGCGCGGCCGGAGGACTGGCCCGAGCGGGCCCGCTCCAGCTTTCGCTCGAGCTTGTCCATCCCGCCGAGCAGGTTCTCCACCGGGATCCGGCAGTTCTCGAGCACGACCTCGGCGGTGTGCGAGGCACGGATTCCGAGCTTCGATTCCTTCTTGCCCTGGCGCAGGCCGGGCGTGTCCTTGCCGATCACGAACGAAGCCTGGCCGCGGTGCCCGAGCTCCGGGTCGACCGTCGCGATCACCACATGCACGTCGGCGATGCCGCCGTTGGTGATGAAGACCTTGGTCCCATTCAGGACCCACTCGTCGCCGTCGCGCACAGCGGTCGTGCGCAGCGACTTCACGTCCGAGCCCGCCTGTGGCTCGGTGACGGCGTAGGCGCCGAGCTTGATCTCGTCACCGGCCCCGAAGCACTGCGGCACCCACTCGGCGATCTGCTCAGGTGTCCCCGACGACGCGAGACCGGCGGCGGCGAGCATCGAGCCGGAGATGGCGAGCGCGATGCCGGCGCAGCCCCAATGGAACTCCTCGGCATAGATGACGTTCGCCTGCCCGTCCGGATCGGACATCAGCCTGGGGAGGAACTCCATTCCGCTCAGGTTCGACTCCCGCGCCGCCTTGATCACTTCCCACGGAGTTGACTCCTCGCGGTCGTGCTTCGCGGCGGCGGGGCGGATCACCTCCTCGGCAAAGCGACGGCACTCGGCCTTGAACTCCTGGGCTTCCTCGCTGAGTCGGAAATCCACGCTGAAATCCTCCGTCCCGGCGCCACGCACCGGCGCCTGCCTTCGCCTGCCGGCGCCCCAAAACGGCGTCCAACGGCGATTGATTGACTAATCAGTCAACAAGCTTACATCCTGCCCCGGCGCGGGGCGGCAGGTGATTCGGGAGCGCTGCGCGCGCGAAGGCGTGCTCTAACTTCCCGCTCATGTTCTCGCGGGCCCGCTTCTTCTTCTCAGACGTGCGCTTCTGGATTTCGCACCGCTTTCGGCGCCGGCGCGGGCCGGACGCGGACGTCATGCCGCCCCCTGAGCCGCCTCCGGCGGCCGTCGAGGCGGAGACCGAGGCCGAGCCGAGCTTCGGGCCGACCCCGGAGCCGACCTCTGAGCCCACCCCGGAGCCGGCCTCTGAGCCCACCCCCGAGCCGACCCCCGACGGCCGGCGCTCCCGGCGCAAGCTTCGCCGATCGCGAGCCGAACGCCCCGAGCCTCGCCGCCCTCGGATTCGCCGCCCGCGCGTTCGGCGCCCCGAGGTCCGGCGGCCGCGCATCCGGCGCGACCAGCTTCCCTCCGGTCGCGGCGTGCTGGCGTTCGTGGCCGGCGCAGTGCTCGCCGGTGCAATCGCTGTAGCGCTGGTTCTTCTCGACGTCGGCGGCTCGGAGGAGGAAGGGCAGGCCGGGCCGGCGCCTCGGGTCGTAATCCGCGAAGACCAGCCGGAAGCGCCCCCCGACGTCGGCTTCCCCGAGTTCGCGAGCAAGAACACGACCCGGATCGCCGGCGCCGATGCGGTCACGAACTCGGTCGGCGCTGTCCTGGCCGCGTTTCCGTCCCGGGGCGGGGTCCCAGGCCCCGACGCGGTGGCGATGGTCGCCGAGGAGGACTGGGCCTTGGGGATCGCCGCGTCGGTGCTCGTTTCGGACCCGATTCGCGTCCCGCTGCTGGTCGGCACCCGCGAGGAGGTTCCCGACCTGGTCCTGGACGCGCTCGTCTCCCTCGCTCCGCCGGGGTCGAGCGCGACCGAGGACGTCCAGCTCTTCCAGGTCGGGGACGTGGCGGCCCCCACCGGCCTGCGGACTCGTCAGGTGACGCCCGGCAACCCTGCCGAGGTCGCGGCTCGCGTCGAAGCGCTGCGCCAGCGGCTCACGGATGCCAACCCGAAGCACATCGTGCTCGCCTCCTCGGACGATCCTGCCTTCGCCATGCCCGCCGCCGCCTGGGCCGCGAGGTCCGGCGATCCGGTCCTGTTCGTGCAGCGCGACAGCGTCCCTCAGGCGACCCTGAACGTGCTCGAGCGATACGAGGACGTTCCGGTCTTCCTGCTGGGCCCGGAGTCGGTGGTCTCGGACACGGTTGTCGATGACCTCGAGGACGCCGGAGTCACGGTCGAGCGCGTCGGTGGCGAGGAACCGGTGACCAACGCGATCGCGTTCGCACGCTACGTCGGCGTCGCCGACTTCGGCTGGAATATCACCGATCCCGGCCACGGACTGGTGTTCGCCAACGCGGGCAGGCCCGCCGATGCCGGTGCCTCCTCGGTGCTTTCGGCGAGCGGTACGTGGGGCCCGATGCTGCTGCTCGAGTCCGCCGAGGAGCTTCCGCCGGCGCTGGAGGGCTACCTGCTGGACATCAAGCCGGGATATGTCGACGATCCAACCCGCGCCGTCTACAACCAGGGGTGGGTGATCGGAGACTCGGGCGCGATCAGCGTTGACGTTCAGGCCCAGATCGACGATCTGCTCGAACTGGCGCAGGTACAGTCCGGAAGCGGCGGCGCGCCGGAGCTCGGCCCGGCGCCGGGAACGCCCGAGGACATACCGGACGCCGACCAGCCAAACCCATCTCCCCCAAGACCCGCACCGTCTGAGTCTGCGGGTCTGCTCCCGCGTCCGGGGGTGGCTTGGAGCGAGAGCGAGGACCCGACCCGACTTGTCCCCGGCCGCGAGGTGACGGTCGAGGATGTCCGCGCTCTTGCCGGGCCCGCGACGCCGCACTTCGCGCTCCAGATCCGCAACCGGATCAGGCGGTTGACCGACCCCCTGCCGCCCGAGCACCCGGCACGGGTCGAAGCAGAGCGCCAGATTCCGATCCTCGAGCAGCTCGCCCAGCACAGCGGCGACCCTCGTGGGCCCGGGCCGCTGGCCGGGGATCAATCGGTCGAGAGCGCCGCCGACCTGGAAGCCAGGCACGAGAGCACTAAAGCGTGAGCGCAGCTCGCGAGCGGGTGCTGGCGCTGATGCACCCGCCGGAGCGCGAGCGAGCCGAGGCGGCGGGCTCGATCGGCTACCTCGACGTGCTCGAGACCGAGCTCGAGTCGACGGGCGTCGCCCAGGACCTGATGGTCACCAGCCTGGTGCCGCGGATCTACGAGCGCTGGTGGCGCCCGGCGCTGGGACAGATCGCGAAGGGCGTGACGGGCCCCGGCATGGCCGAGGAGGTCCGGATCGCGCGTCTGCTGATGGGTCTCGGCGCGGGCGACTCGGTGCTCGACCTCGCCTGCGGCCCCGGGAACTTCTCGCGCGAGTTCGCCCGCGTGGTCGGGCCCGATGGCCTCGTCGTCGGTGTGGACGTCTCGACGACGATGTTGGATCGCGCAGCCCAGGACCTCCGCCGGTCGGGGCTCGAGAACCTCGCCTTCGTCCGCGGGGACGCGACCGCGCTTCCGTTCGCCGACTCGAGCTTCGACGCCGTCTGCTGCTTTGCAGCGTTGCATCTGATGTCCGACCCGATGCTGGTCCTCGACGAGCTCACTCGGATCCTCAAACCCGGTGGGCGGATCGCGCTGATGACCTCTGTCCGGCGACAGCTGACGGTGAGGCCGCTGAAGCCGGTGATCGAGCGCGCCAGCGGTATGCGCCTGTTCGAGTCGGGCGAGATCGTCGGCGCACTCCAGGCTCGCGGGTTCAGCGACGTCCACCAGCGACTGGCGGGAATGGTCCAGTTCGTCGGCGGCCGGCTCTCGGCGCCGGCTTCAGGCGAATAGGCTGATGAAATGACCGTCGCCGAATCCTCCGCTTCGCGTCCGGTTCGGCTCAATCTCATCTGCATGCGATGAACGAGATCGCGCCGGGGGTATGGCACCTGAACACGATCGCAATGCCGAATGCGGTCAACGCCTTCCTGCTGGAGGACGTGCTCGTCGACGCCGGGGGACGCCGCTCAGGCAGGCGCATCCGGAGGGCACTGAAGGGACGCCAGATCAGCGCCCATGCGATCACACACGCCCATCCCGATCACCAAGGCGCGAGCCATGAGCTCTGCGAGCAGCTTCAGGTCCCGTTTTGGGTCAGCGAAGGCGACACCGCTGCCGCAGAGGACCCCTCGCTGATCCGCCGACTCCAGCCCGACCATCCGGTGGCCCGTTTCTACGACAGCTTCTTCACGGGGCCGGGCCACACGGTCGACCGCCGGCTCGCCGAGGGGGACGAAGTTGGTGGTTTCAAAGTCATCGAAGTGCCGGGTCACTCCGCTGGTCACGTCGCCTTTTGGCGCCAGTCGGATGGTGTCCTGGTGGCCGGCGACGTACTCAACAACATGAACATCTGGACCGGCATCCCCGGCCTTCACGAGCCGAAGCCCTACCTCACCCCCGATCCAGTCGAAAACCGCCGCTCGGCGAAGCGCCTGGCCGGCCTCGAGCCGCGAGTGGTCGCCTTGGGCCACGGCCCCCCGCTCCGCGACACAGCCAAGTTCGTCCGTTTCTGCGAGAGCCTGTAGGCCGCCGACGGCTCAGTCGCAGTCCTTGAGCCCGGCCTCCGTGGCGGCCCGGTCCACTTCCCTCTCAAGGCTCGGGTCCTCGATCAGGGTCGGGTCCAGCTCGAGCCTGTCGAGCGCATCCTGCGACGCCTCGATGAAGGCGGTGATCTGAGCGTCGTCCTCCACCCCGGGAAGCGCGCTCATCTGATCGAGCGCGGCCTGGATGATCGGCGCGACGGCATCGACGTATTCGCGCTGCGCCTGCGGGGTGCTGGTGTCCAGTCCCGCGACGACGCCCACGGCATCCTCGTCGACTTCCCTGCAGATCTGATTCACCTGGCTGGCCAAGTCGCCGGACGGGCCGCTGGCTCCGCTGGGACCGGTCGCGGTGGCCGAGGGGGTCGAAAACGACGTCGTCGTCGTCGTCTCGTCGTCGCCGCCGCAGCCGACGGCGATCAGGCCGGCCGCGAGCACTGCGACCAACGGAGTGGCGATCAGCCTGGTCTTCGAGTCCACGGGTCGTCCCTCGGTTGCGGAGAACGCGGCAACCTACATCATCCCGGTGCGTTGTCGAGCGAGCGCCAGAGGTAGAGACAGGCCAGGGTGCGGTGGGGCCGCCACCGCTCCCCGAGCCGCTCCAGCTCATCCGGGGTCGGAAGCTCGTCCATGCCGAAGGCGAGCTGGGCGGCGCGGCGAATCCCGAGGTCGCCGGTGGAGAGAACGTCCGGCCGGCCGAGATGGAAGATCAGGAACATCTCCGCCGTCCAGGGCCCGATCCCCTTCACCTGCGTCAGCTCATCGATCACCGCCTCGTCGTCCAGCTCAGGAAGCCGATCGAGGTCGAGCTCGCCATCGCGGATCCGCTCCGCCAGGTCACGCAGGAAACCGACCTTCGACCATGAGAGCCCGGCGTCCCGGAGCGCCTGCGGTTCCACGCCGATCAGCTCGGTCGTGCTCGGCGTTCTGTCGCCGAACACGGCCAGGACTCTTGCCCAAATCGAGGCGGCGGCCTTCGTCGAGAGCTGCTGACCGACGATCGCCCGGGCGAGAGCCTCGTAGGCATCCGGGCGGCTGCCGCGGCGATCGGTGGCGGGATCGATCGGCCCGCGCTCGTCGATCAGTCGGCGAAGCGCCGGGTCCTTCCGCAGATGCTCGTCGGCCGCGTTCAGACGCGTTGAATGATGGTGCCCGTGCCGAGGCCGCCGCCGCAGCACATCGTCACCAGGCCGAGCTCCTTGTCGGAACGCTCGAGCTCGTGCAGCAGCGTCGTCATCAGCCGAGCGCCGGTCGATCCAAGCGGGTGACCCATCGCGATCGCGCCGCCGTTCACGTTCACCCGGTCCATGTCGGGCTCGAGCTCGCGCCGCCACGCGGCGACGACGGACGCGAAGGCCTCGTTGATCTCGATCAGATCGATGTCGTCGATCTTCATCCCGTTGCGCTCGAGGATCTTCTTGGTCGCCGGAATCGGCCCTGTCAGCATGATCACCGGGTCGACCCCAACGGTCGTCTGGTCGACGATCTTCGCCCGTGGCCGGAGGCCGAGCGCGTCCGCCTTCTCGCGCGTCATCAGCAGCACGGCGGCGGCGCCGTCGGAGACCTGCGAGGAGTTTCCGGCGGTGATCTTGCCGTCCTCCTTGAACGCCGGCTTCAGCATCGCGAGCTTCTCGAGGCTGGTGTCCGGGCGGATCCCCTGGTCGGTGACGTAGGTGTCACCGTTGACGGTCATCGGCACCATCTCGCGCTCGAAGCGTCCCTCCTCGGTCGCCTTGGCGGCGAGCTGGTGCGAGCGCAGGCCGATCTCATCCAGTTCCGAGCGCGGGATCTCCCACTGGTCGGCGATCATCTCGGCCGAGATTCCCTGCGGGACGAGGTTGTAGCGCTCCATCAGCTGCGGGGAGTAAGCGAAACCGTGCTCCTGCATCACCTGCGCACTGTCGGCGAAGGAGATGTGGCCCATGTGCTCGACGCCGCCGCCGATGACGACGTCGTGAACGCCCGATGCGACGAGCGCGGCGCCGAAGTTGATCGCTTGCTGGGCCGAGCCGCACTGGCGGTCGACCGTTGTCGCCGGCGTCTCCATCGGCAGCCCGGCCTCGAGCCAGGCGTTGCGGCCGATGTTCAGCTGTTGCTCGCCGAACTGCTGGACGCAGCCGGCGACGACATCCTCGACCTCTGAGGCGTCGATCCCTGCGCGCTCGACGAGCTCCTTGTAGGTGGTGGCCAGCAGCGTCGAGGGATGGATGTCCTTGTAGTAGCCCTTCTCCTCGTGCCCGCGTCCGACGGGGGTTCGAACCGCCTCGACGATCACTACCTCACGCCCTTGGAATCCACCGTTGCCAGCCATTTCGTGCCTCCGTAAGTCCTGGATAGGGATGCGGCGCCCAAGCGCCTCTGGAGGGACGATAGCCGATCGATTGACTGGTCAGTCAACAATCCGGCGGGCGTCGTGATAAGTAACTGCGCCCAATGAGCGCCGGCGATCCATACGTCCGCCCCGCGATCGCCGGCACGGGCGCGATCGCCACCGGTCTTGCGGCTTGCGCCAGCGCGTTCTCGGAGGTGACGGTGCTCGCTCGCAGCGAGCGCTCGGCCAAGCGCGCGGAGCTGGGGCTGGCCACGGTGGCGGAAAAGGTGGACGGCGCGGATCCGGGCCGGGTGAAGATCACAACCGAGATCGGCCGGCTTGGCGCCTGCGACCTGGTGGTCGAGGCGGTGCGGGAGGATCTGAAGCTGAAATCGGAGTTGCTCTGGAAGCTCGCCGAGGCCTGTCCGGAAGCAGACCTCGCGACCACCACCTCGTCGCTTTCGATCGCGACCCTCGGGGCGGCCAGCGGACACCCCCAGCGGGTCTTCGGGCTACACCCGTTCAACCCCGTTCCGCGGATGGAGCTGGTTGAGCTCTGCCTCCCCGACCGGCTCCGAAACGGGGTCGGCGATCGGGCGCGCGCATGGTGCGAGCAGCTCGGCAAGAGAGCAATCGAGGTGCCGGACCAGAGCGGCTTCGTCGTCAACCGGCTGCTGTTTCCGTACCTGTTCGACGCAGTCAGGCTGCTGGAGCGAACGGGGATGGACCCGGCCGAGGTCGACGACTGCATGACTCTTGGCGCGGGCTATCCGATGGGTCCGCTGGCGCTGCTCGACTTCGTCGGCCTCGACGTCGCGCAGGCGATCGGCGACGCTCTGTACTCCGACTCGAGCGAGCTGGCGCACAAGCCGCCCGGGCGGCTTGTCGAGCTGGTCGGCGAGGAGCGCCTGGGACGAAAGTCGGGCGCCGGCTTCTACGTCTACTGACTCAGCTGAGGGTCGTCGCTTCGCCGCAGCTCGCGCGGGAGGGTGAAGTGGAAGGTGCTGCCATCTCCCGGCTCGGACTCGACCCAGATTCCGCCGCCGTGCTGCTCGATCACGCGCTTTGACACCGCGAGGCCGATCCCGCTTCCCTTTCGCTCGGCGGTCGCCCGTGAACGGGCGAAGAGGTCGAAGATCCTGATCAGGTCCTGCCCCGCGATCCCGACCCCGTTGTCGGCCACCGTGAAATGCCACACCCCGGGCTCCGCGGTGCACGCAATCTCGATCCGGGGTGGATCGCCGGCGTGGAACTTGATCGCGTTCGAGATCAGATTCTGGAACACCTGGTGCAGTTGGCCGCCGTTTGCCAGCACCTCCGGCAGGTCCTCCTGCACCTCGACCTCGATCCGGGCCGCTTCCAGGTCCGTCGCCAGCGCCGCCAGCGTCTCGGCCACGACCTCGCCCGCATCCACCTGCCCAACCTCGAGCTCGTCTGCCGTGCGCGCGTACGAGAGCAAGCCGTCGACGATCGCCTGCATCTGATCGACGCCCCTGCGGATCACTTCCAGCGAGTGCGCGACCCCGGGATCTGCCGCGTTGACCTGCTCGGCGAGCTCGTCGGTGTAACCCGCGATCAACCGAAGCGGCGTTCCGAGATCGTGCGAGGCCGCGGCGGCGAAGCCGACGAGCTCTTCCTCGGCCTTGGCGTCAGCCGCCGGCCGGGCGTCAGCCACCGGCTTGGCGTCAGCCACCGGGTGGGGTTCGCAGCCGCCGAACGGCCTCCGCAAGCTCGCTGCGGGAGTGCACCCCGAGCTTTCGGTAAAGGCTCTTCGTGTGGCTGCGGACGGTCTCGGTCGAGAGCACGAGCTCGTCTGCGACCTGGTCTGGTGTGTAGCCGGCCGCCAGCATGTCGAGCACTTCCCACTCCCGCGAGGTCAGGTCGCTGCGCACCGGGCGCATGCCCCGCCCCGCTGCCGGCAAGCCGCGGAGCTCTTCGATCAACTGCGCGGTCACCTTCGGGGTGACGGCCGGTTCGCCCAGCACCACCCCCTCCAGCATTCCCGCCAGCTCGATCACGTCCACGTCCTTGGTCACGTACCCGGAGGCGCCGGCGCGAATTCCGAGCACGCCGAGGTCATCGTCGGCGCTGGTCGAGAGGATCACGACCCGCACCTCGGGCGCGCGCTCGCGAATGATGCGAGCGGCTGAGATCCCGTCCATCTCCGGCATCACCACGTCCATCAACACGAGGTCTGGGCGGTAGTGGACCACCAGCTCCACCGCCTCCCTGCCGTTGGCGGCGTCGGCGACGACGGTGAAGCCCGCCTCCTGCAGCGCGTCGCGAACCACGCGCCGCGCAAGCGGGTCGTCGTCGGCGAGCACGACTCGCAGCGGTTCGCCGCCCCCGTTGGAACGGGGGTCGGCGTTTACGGCTGCTGATCTATCGAGGGGCATGTTCCTAACCCAATTGACTCATGTTTCTAACCCAATTGCCTATCGGCATTCACCTGACAGATACTGAGCCGTTGTTGAGGATTCTCTGTGGTGGCCATGCGCGTGTTGATTGCAGACGACGACCCTCTTGCACGCCAGGCAATCCGCGGCGTCCTCGACTCGGACGCTTCGTACGTGGTTTGCGGCGAGGCCGCATCGGGATCTGAGGCGATCAACCTCGCCTCCCTGCGAAGACCGGACATGATCGTGATGGACGTCGTGATGCCAGAACTAGATGGTATAGCGGCTACTCGGCGAATCCTGAGATCCATCCCTGAAACCAAAGTTGTCGTCTTCTCGGCGACCACCGACGACGACCTCGCTCTGCTGGCCCTGCGCGCCGGCGCCACCGGTTTTCTGACGAAGGGGAACGACATCGCGGCCCTGCCGCGGGTGCTGCGACGCGTCGGCGATGGCGAGGCGGCGATCCCGCGCGGATTGGCGACGCAGCTCGTCGAGCGCTTGCGCCTCGGGCCCGACGGCCCGGAGGGAGTGCGCCCCGTGCGCAGCGAGCTCACCGCCCGGGAATGGGAGGTGCTCGATCTCCTGTGCGCCGAGCGGTCGACCGCCGAGGTCGCCACCGAGCTCGAGATGTCGATCGAGACGGTGCGCAGCCACGTCAAGCACATCCTCAGAAAGCTGAACGTCCACTCCCGAGCTGAAGCCGTGCGTCTCGCGGAGGGAATGCGGACGCGCGTCCTCCGGACCCCTCACTCCGAGGCGCCCCACTAGAACACTGTTCACGCAACGCGGATCACGGCGCGCACAAATGCCGCGGCGCGGTGCCCGACCGGCCTCCGTACCGGACGGGCTCCGCGCCGCGAATGTGGTCCGCAACCTTTATGACCGGTGCCTCCAGACGCTGCGAGGGGGGTATCCAGCGCCCAAAGTCCGCCGATCCGGCGGTGCCACGGCGAGAGGGACGTTATCGCTCGCTCGCGCGTCCCTCGTAACGCAGGGCCAATGATCCAACCTGATTTGAAAATCAGGGGGTGAACTTCTCGGCTTCGGCTGGTCAGGATGCTCCCTAACGACGGGGTACAGCGAGCCACCCAGAAGCCGCCGCCAGGCGCGTGGCGGAAGCTCAACTCGGGGTCTTGCGCGGAGCTCCCTTGCCCTTGCGCTTGCGCTTCGGCGCCGGCGGCTCGGTGCGGCGACCGCACAGGTCCCAGACCACGTCGGCCTCCGAGACACCCTGGCGGCGCGCCTGGGTGGAGACTTCCGGCCACGGCAGCGCGGCATCGGGAAGATCGTCCCAGCGAGCCAGATCGAGAGCTTCGAGAGTGCGCTGTAGCGCCGGGCCGAGGTGGCTCTCGGAGCGCAACAGCGCCTTCAAAACCTCAAGCTGCTTGTCCGTGAGCCTGACGACCCACACTGCTGCCTCCCTTTCGAGTTGGCGGGAAGCTAGTGACGGTCGCGGACGGATAACTCAGGCGTCGGGTGGGCTGATGCGTAGTGCGACGATGCGGTTCTCGCGCACCGACTCGACTCGAAGCGTGTAGCCGTCGGCGCGCACGGTGTCGCCGCGCTTCGGCAGCCGGCCCAGCTCGCTGAAGACGTACCCGCCGACCGAGTTGAAGGCGTCGGTGTCGACCGGAAGCTTGATTCCGGCATCCTCGAGATCGCCGAGCGAGACATGCCCCCGCACGTACCAGTCGCCGTCGGTCAGCCGCCGCAGCGAGTCGGCCTGCGGGTCGGTCTCGTCCTCGATCTCGCCGACCACCTCCTCGAGCACGTCCTCGACGGTCACGATTCCGACCGTCCGCCCATACTCGTCGGCGACGATCCCGATCGAGCTGCGCTGGCGCTGAAGCTCGGCCAGCAGGTCGTCGAGCGGCTTGGTCTCCGGGAATACCGGGGCGTCGCGGATCGCGGGTTCGATTCCAGCCTCGGGTCCCGCGTCCATGTACAGGCGCGCGAGGCTGTTGTTGTGGACGAATCCTCGCACCCGGTCGGGGTTGTCGTCCTCGATCACGACCAACCGCGTGTGACCGGAGGCAACGCAGCGGCGGAGCGCCGTCTCCACGGTTTCGTCGGCGTCGACGGTGACGACCGCCGGAATCGGCGTCATCACCTCGCGCGCCTGCTGCTCGTGGAAGTGGAAGACGCCGGAGAGCATCGTCGCCTCCCCGGGATCGATGTCGCCGCCCATTGCCGAACGCCGGATGATCGCCCGCACGTCGTCCGAGGTGTGCGTCTCCTCGAGCTCACCGGGCTTGATCCCGAAGATGCGAAGAATCCAGTTCGAGATCCCGGTCAGCGCGGAGGTGAACGGGAGCGTGATCAGCCGGAACCCGCTGATCAGGGGCGCAAGGGCGCGAGCGGTTCCCTCCGCGCGGCTGATCGCGAGGATCTTCGGCACCTGCTCGCCGACGGTGATGTGAAGCGAGGTGGCAAGCGTGAAGGCGAGCGCAAACGAGATCGCAACGGCGAGGCCATGACCGAGCACCTCGCCGAAGATCGGCTCGAGGATGTCGGCAATCGCCGGCTCGCCCAGGAAACCGATCCCGATCGAGGCCATGGTGATTCCGACCTGGCAGGTGGAGAGGTACTCGTTGATGTTGTCGAGCTGGTGCAGGACCCGACCGGCTCCGCGGATGCCGTCCTTCTGAAGCTGCTCGAGCCTCGCGCGCCGCGCGCGCACGAGCGCGAACTCGGCGGCGACGAAGAGCCCGTTGAGCGCAACGAGCAGCAGCAGAGCGACCAGCGCCACCGCTGTCATCGCGGTAGGCTCGCCGAGCCCTGACAGGGCCTACTTCGAGGGTCGTCGTCGTCCATCGGCGACGGAGCCAAGATAGCACCGCGCCGAGGCGACTCAGGGATGGACGCGCGGGCCGACGATCTCCCGCGGGACCCGGTGCTTGAAGCCCGCGGGCATCTTCGGAAGCTCGAACTCGTCTCCGCGCGCGGCCAGCTCGGCGGCGGCTCGCTCGCACACGGCCGAGATCGTCAGCGACGGGTTCACCCCGAGGCTGCTCGGAATCGCGGACGAGTCCATGCAGAACAGCCCCTCGTTTCCGAACACCTCGCAGCGATGGTCGGTGACTCCGAACGCGGGCCCATCGGCCATCCGGCAGCCGCCGAGGGGATGAGAGGCGTACGCGCCCTGCGTCTCGCTCAGCTTCATGAACTTTCCGATCCCGCGCCGGTGCGCGATCCGCCGGATCGCCTCGTCCGCCTGTTCGCGGATCCGGGTGGACTGCGGCGAGAGCGCATAGTTGAAGAGCCCGACCCCGACCGGCCCGCCGTTCGGCTGCACGTGTCCGTTGCCTGTCGGCGGGACGGCAAAGAACTCGCCGTCGTGGGTGTCCTCGACCATCGCCAGGATCTCGATCCGGCGGTCCCACGCGGATATCGCGCGCTTCTTCTCGCGACCCCACCACGAGGGCTCGGCCGCCGGCTCGCCGCGGCCGTCGTCGTAGAGGAAGTTGGTCAGCTGCGAGAGCAGGATCTCCTGCAGGTTGAACCGCGTGCCGTCGTGGGCGTTGCCGCGCTTGCCGGCCCAGAAGTCGTAGCTCATCGTCGTGATCGGCTTGCCCTTGTAGAACTCGTTGTATCCGGGCAGGTCGAGGACTCGCCGCACCGCCTTCGGGTTCAGCTCGATCGCGGCCACGTGGTCGCCGTTGACGCCGAGATGACGGCCGAGGTGGCGGGAGACCGACGGCAGCGCCCCGGACTCCCGCGATCGCATCAGGATCGGCGGAGTTCCCATCGCGCCGGCCGACAGAATCAGCACCTTGCACTCGATTTCCTCGATTGCCTCCCCGGGCTGCTTGCTCTCCGGGATCACCTTCGCACCCTGCACCCGCCAGCGGTAGGGACGGGCGCTCGAGGGAGCGACCGAGTCCACTTGCACCAGCGGCCGGACCTCGACGCCGGCGCGTTCGGCCGAGGCGAGGTAGTTGGTGATCACCGAGTTCTTGGCGCCGAAGACGCAGCCCGTGTAGCACCACTTCGCGTCCACGCAGCGGTCGAAGTCGATCGCCAGCGGGACGCGGTCGCAGCTGTACCCGGACTCGCGCAGCATCGCCGCCCATACCCCGCCGGACTTCGACACCTCCTGCCAGGAAGGCTGGCGGACCCGCAACGCCGCCTCGGCGCGGGCGTAGTAGGGATCGAGGCTCTTGCGGCTGATCTCGCCTGGCCACATCCGCCGTCTGGGGCCGTCGTCTGGGGTTGTGGTCCTGACGCTCGAAGGTCTCGGTCGGCGAGCGAAGCGACGCCGCGAGATACAGGTTCGACCCGCCGCCGACCAGGTTGGCGACGACGATCTGCGCGCCCTGACCCTGGATCAGGCCGTAGACGTCCGAGAGATGGCCGACGTCCATCGACTGCTTGAAGTCACGATGCCCGAAGCGCTTGCCGCGCTCGAGGACGACGACGCTGGGCTTCTCCCCCGCCGCGCGGTACAGCTCGGCCAGCCGCCAGGCGGCGATCGAGCCGCCGAAGCCCGAGCCGACGATGCACACATCGACCCGCTCAGCCATGGCTCCGCCCACCGCTCACGACAGATACCCCTTCTTGGTCCTGCCCCGGTTGAGGACGCGGCCGTAGGAGAAGTCCTTGTAGCCGTGCGGTGCCGTGCCCGGGTGACCCATCACCGCATAGCCCTCGGAGCTGCTGGGGGTTCCCGGCCGCCCGCTCGCCTCGACGATGTTGCCCGCGGCGCAGAAGGCGGTGAAGGCGAGCGCCGCCCCCGACTCCCAAACGACGCGGGTCGGATTGCCGAAGTCGAGGCCCTCGACGCAGGTCGCTTCGCGGCGCTCGTAGTCGAGGTCGATGAACTGGGCCCCCTGTCGCAACGCGAACGCCTCGAGCTCGGCGAGGAAGGGCCCCTCGAGGGCCGCGAACCCGAGCCTGGCGTCGTTGGCGAGCCGCAGGGCATCGGTGTAGACGGCTCCGTGCTCGCTGTCGACCCCGGCGATCGCCTGCGGATGGATCGCGTCCCCGAGCTCGGTCAGCAGCCCGGGAACCTGCTTCCCCGGAACGATCGTGTCGAAGAAGGCCTGAAGCGTTCCGCCGACGAGATCCCCGCTCTGCGCCTGTGCGGGTGCCGGCGAGGCCATCCTCGCGGCGACCGGAAATGCGCTAGCCAATGCGGCACCGATCCCGAGCGACCCCGCGCGGCGGATCAACTCGCGCCGCGAAAGCTCCGCCGCAAGCTCGCTCCGAACCATGCCGTCGTTGCCCCGACTCGCTCCCACGTCGCGCTGAACGTAGCAGGGGCCAGGCGTGCTGATACCCGGTCAGGTGATGGGCGCCACCCGTTGAGCGGGGGAGACGGCGCGGGGCGTGGGAGCCCGCGCTACCGTGCCGGTGATGACTCCCCGGGGGCGAGCGCTGAAGACGACGCTGCTCACCGCTCTCGTCGCTGGAGCGGTGCTTGCGCCGGCGAGCGCCCAAGCGCAGTCCTCACCGGAGCCGTTTGCTCCCTATGACGGATCGAATCCGTTCAAGTGTGAGCTCCAGGACGTCGGCACCGGGACGGACTTCCCCGATCCCGACGCCGACCCGTTCTGCGTCAAGTTCGACAAGACGAGCCAGAACGTGACCGATTTCGGGCTCGCCGACTTCCTCAGCAAGGAGCCCGAGCGGGTGTCCGCTGCGGGCCCGAAGTGCTTCTACTACCAGCAGGACGAGTGGACCGGCTCGATCGTCCAGGGCGAGCAGCCCGAGACGTGGCACTGGGTCGGCGGCTACTTCTTCGACAAGGCGCGCGGCATCGGCGGCGTCAGCGTGCGCCAGTTCCGGGTCGGCGGAACGCCGTTCAGCGCGGCGCCGTACGCGCCGCCGGAGTACGCGCCCTACTTCGACGAGGCGGGAGGCGGCGGCGTCGTGTACCAGTACGCGACCGACCCCGGGCTCGGCTGCGAGGCGATGGCCGACACCCCCGAGGAGCGCGGCACGATCATCCGCGACGAGTCGGCGATCAGCCAGTGCATCGAGCCTGGGGGCCCGATCCGCGGGCGCCGCGTCGGCGCCGTCACGCTCGGGAAGACCCGGAAGGAGATCCGCGGGAAGCTCGGCAAGCCGGCCGCGAAGAAGGGTCGCGCGGTCACCTGGTGCGTCACCGGAGGCGACTACGTGCAGGCGATCTTCCGCCGTGCGCCGGCGGGGGCGGTCCTGATCCGGACGACGGTGGTGGGGCACGCGGTCAAGAACGTCGGAGCCGGCACAGGCTCCCGGCGCGCGATTCGCCGCCTCGACCTCGAGCCGCTGTTCGCGGTCAGCGGCGTCCGGGTGTACGAGGCAGATCGTCCCGGCCGCGGGAACCTGCTCGTCGGCATCGGCGGGCGCAAGGTCCGCTGGCTGGCGCTGACGGACCCGCAGGCGTTTCGAGGCCAGGGCTCGTTGAAGCGATCGCTCCGACACGCGATCGACGCGTAGCCGGAGGCCCCTCCCTCGCAGAGCCCGGGAGCCCCGCGGCCCCGTGTAACGTCGGTGCATGACCGGCGATCAATCCCATGCGCCGTATCTCGAGGCCCTCGCCGCGTACGCGCGCCGGAATCCTGGCCGCTTCCACATTCCCGGGCACAAGGGGGGACCGGCGGCGGATCCCGAGCTGCTCGAGACCTTCGGCGAGGCGGCCTTCGACCTCGACATCCCGGCGCTGATCCACGGCATCGACGTCGGCGAGGAGCCGACCCCGTTCCAGCAGGCGCAGCGTCTGGCGGCCGAGGCCTGGGGCGCGCGCCGAAGCTGGTTCCTTCTCAACGGGGCGTCTCAGGGAAACCACACCCTCTGCATGGCGGTGCGCCAGTCCGGCCGCCGCGTCGTGATGCAGAGGAACGTCCACTCGAGCGCGATCGACGGCCTCGTGATCGCCGGCCTCGATCCCGTCTTCGCGGCGCCCGAGCTCGATCCCGAGCTCGGCTTGGCCCACTGCCTCACACCCGAGTCGCTGGCGGAAGCGATCGAGCGCACCGACGACCCGGCGGCCGCGTTCGTTCTCTCCCCCACTTACTTCGGCGCCGTCGCCGATGTCGCCGCGCTTGCCGAGGTCGCGCACGAGCGCAACGTCCCGCTGATCGTCGACGAGGCCTGGGGGGCGCACCTTCGCTTCTGCGAGCTGCTGCCCCCGAGCGCGCTCGAGCAGGGCGCGGACGCGGTGATCTCCTCCACGCACAAGATCGTCGGCAGCCTGACGCAGTCGGCGATCCTCCACCTCGGTCACGGCGACCGCATCGACGAGGACCTCGTCGACCGCGCGGTGACGCTGACGGAGTCCACGAGCCCGAGCGCGCTGCTCGGCGGCTCACTCGACGCCTCGCGCCGGCAGGCTGCCGTTCGCGGCGAGGAGCTGCTGACGCGGATCGTCGAGGCCCTGGTCGTCGTCCGCGAGCGCGTTCGCGAGATCCCCGGCCTCGACGTGCTCGACGAACGGCTCGCGGGTCGAAGAAGCGTCGCCGGCTGGGACCCGCTTCGCCTCGCGGTGGATGTCCGCGGGACGGGAGCCACCGGTCATCGGATATCGGCGCTGATGCGCGAGCGCGACGACGTCAATGTCGAGCTCGCCTCGGAGAACGTCGTCGTCGCGTGCTTCGGCCTCGCCGAGGACGCCGAGCGACGCTCGCAGCGCCTGCTCGATGCGCTCAGGCACGCGGTGGAAACCGTGGAGGAATCCGACGCTGAGGATGTCGGCCAGTTCGCCCCGCCGCCGCCGTGGGGCCCGCTCGAGATGCCGCCCCGAGACGCGTTCCTGTCGGCGCACGAGGCGGTTCCGTTCGACGAAGCCGAGGGCCGGATCGCAGCCGAGTCGCTCGCCGCCTACCCACCCGGGATCCCGAACGTGCTCCCGGGCGAGCTCCTCACCGCGGAGACGCTCACCTACATGAGGGAGGCGCTCGCGCACGGAGATCTCGTCCGCGGAGCGGTCGATCGGACCCTGAGGACGATCCGGGTCGTGGCCCAGGTGACCGCCAGCTAGCCGCCGTGCACGGCGTCCCCGCCCATTTCGTCGAGCGTGTTGCCGATCGGGGAATCGGGTTGTCGCGCATTATCCGCGCCATGTGCAGCAGGTTGTGGGCGCACCACGAGCTCGTCCGCTGGGTGTACGGGTGCTCGGGACCGCCGGCGTCGAGATATGAGGGGCCGGGGCCGGCGTCGCCGACCCAGTAGGTGTCGGCGTTCGGCGGCACGACGCAGCCGAGGTGGGTCAGGTTGAAGAGCGTCGTCTCGGCGCTGGCGTGGGCGCCGTCCTCGTTCCCCGTCACCACCACCCCGGCGACCTTGTTGTAGAGCGGGTACTGGCCAACCTCGTTGCGATCGTTGTAGGTCCCGTCGAGGCGCTCGATCACCATCTGGCAGACCGAGGAGCGGACCCCGAACCAGATTGACATCCCCATCAGCAGGATGTCGGCGGCGTAAATCTTCTCCAGGATCTGCGGCCACTCGTCGCCGTCGCCCTCGTCGGAGGTGACGCCGAACTTGACGGCGTAGTCGACCGGGCGCAGCAGCTCGGTCTCGACGCTGTGCTCGTCCAGCAACCCGAGCACGCGCTTCATCAGCGCCTCGGTGTGAGAACGCTCCGGCGATTTCTTCAAGGTGCAGTTGATCCCCAGCGCCCTCAGCCCCGCTCCCGCGTCTGCTGCCAGCGACTCCGCCATCCTCATCTCCTCCTTCGTGTTCGGGACGATCGGACCCTATGCCGTTAGGGTCTGCGCAAGGAGGAGCATTCAGGTGGAGAGCGCGGCGATCACGGCATCGGAGGCCGGAGCGGAGACCGGCGACAAGGGTCTGAAGAAGAACGCGATCGGGTTCTTCGACGGGCTCTCGATCGGTCTCGCCTCGACCGCCCCGGCCTACTCGCTGGCGGCGGTGATCGGCTCGATCGTCGTCGCCGTCGGCGTCCACGCCCCCGGCGTGCTGCTGCTCTCGTTCGTGCCGATGTTCTTCATCGCCGCTGCGTTCTTCTACATGAACCGCGTCGACACCGACTGCGGCACGACCTTCTCCTGGGTCACCCGCGCGCTCGGCCCCTACTTCGGCTTCATGGGCGGGTGGGCGATCTGCGTCACCGGGATCCTGGTGATCGGCTCGCTCGCCGATGTCTCCGCCTTCTACACGTTCGACCTGCTCGGTCTCGACGAGCTGAAGAAGTCGCGCGTGGCGGTGGTGTGCCTCGCGCTCGTAATGATGGCAGTGATGACGGCGATCTGCGTGATCGGCACCGAGCTCTCAGCCCACCTTCAACGCGTGCTCACGCTCGGCCAGGTCGGGATCATGCTGCTGTTCGCGGGGGTCGCCTTCGTCCGCCTGGCGACCGGCGACACCCCGGACGCCTCGATCGACCCCGAGCTGTCGTGGCTCTCGCCGTTCGGCGTCGCGTACTCGGATCTGCTCACCGGGATGTTGCTCGCCGTGTTCATCTACTGGGGGTGGGAGAGCGCCGTCAACCTCTCCGAGGAGAGCGAGGACTCCAGCCGTGCGCCCGGGCTCGCGGGCATCGCGAGCACGCTGATCCTCCTGGTCACCTACGTCGCAGTGACCGTGGCGCTGATCGCCTTCGCCGGGCTGCAAAAGGTCAACCGCTTCGATGACGACGCCGGCATACTCGGCACAGTCGCTGACGATGTGCTCGGACCGCTCGCGTTCCTGGTCGTCGTCGCCGTGATCGTCTCCGGAATCTCGTCGGCGCAGACGACGATCCTTCCCGGCTCCCGAACCTCGCTCTCGATGGCAACGGCCGGCGCGCTGCCGAAGGTGTTCGCCCGCATCCATCCCCGCTTCCTCACCCCCGACGTCGGGACGATCGTTGTCGGCGCTCTCGCCGCCATCTGGTACGTCGTCGCGAGCCTGATCTCCGAGCGCTTTCTGTTCAACTCCCTCTCGGCGCTGTCGCTTTTGATCGCCTTCTACTACGCGCTCACCGGGCTGGCGTGCGCGATCTATTGGCGCCACGAGCTGTTTCGCTCGGCGAAGAACCTGATCTTCATCGGCATCGCGCCCCTGATCGGCGCGGGAATGCTCTTCTACCTGTTGGTCGAGTCGGCGCGCGAGCTCGCCGACCCCAAGAACGCCTACGGCAAGGACGCGGTGCTCGGCCTCGGCATGCCGCTTGCGATCGCGATCTTCTTCACCGGCTTGGGGGTGATCGTGATGCTGATCCGGCGCTTCCAGGGCGGCGAGGCGACCGAGTTCTTCCGCCGGCCCGCGTTCGAGGCCGTCCCGCACGAGATCGCGGTCGGCGGGGGCAAGGTGGAGGCCGTGGGAGCGGCGGAGGAGGATGTTCCCTGAGATGCCACGGGCGCTGATCCTCGGCTACGACGGCTCGGAATGCGCGGACGCGGCCCTCGACGCCGCGGTCGATCTCGCCCGCGGGACCGGCGACAGGCTGGTGGTCGCATTCGGGTACAAGCCGGGCGACCCAGGAGAGGAGCACGCCGCCCATCGCGAGGTCGTCAGGCAATACGGGGAGCGCGTCACCGCCGCGGCGATCGAGAAGGCCGGGGCGGCGGGGCTTAAGGCGGAGCTCGCGCTGGTGCCCGAGCGCCCGATCGACGCCCTGCTGTCGCTCGCCGAGCAGCATGACGCGCGGGCGATCATCGTCGGCACCTACGGCGAGGGTCCGATCAAGGCAGCGATCCTCGGCTCGGTGCCACACAAGCTGCTGCAGGTTGCGACGCGCCCGGTGCTGGTCGTCCCGATCCCCGAATAGGCCGGCGATCGCCGCTCGTTAGCCTGCTCTGGCATGACCGACTTCGAGACGCTTGCCGCGCTGCCGCTCGCGATCGAGGGCTACGAGCTCGAGGCGGGCGACCGCGAGTACGGCGAGTTCACGCGCGGGTCGACGATCATCCACCTGCGCGGGAACGGCGAGGAGGGACTGGGCGAGGACGTCGTCTACGAGGTGCTCGACCACATCGCCCACCGCGACGCGGGCCCGATCCATGATTTCAGCGGGGTGACGACGCTGGGCGGGTTCTGCGAGCTGGCCGGCGAGCTGGATCTGTTTCCCGGCTCGGAGCCGGAGTACGCCGAGGCCTCACGTCACTACCGCCGCTGGGCATTCGAGAGCGCGGCACTCGACCTCGCCCTGCGCCAGGCCGGAACGTCGCTGCACGAGGCCCTGGGCCGGGAGCCGCAGCCGGTCAACTTCGTCTGCTCGACCCGCCTCGGGGGGTTTGGCCCGGATGGTGCCCCCTCCTCGACCGAGCCGCTGCGAAAGCGGCTCGCCAAGTACCCGACGACGCGCTTCAAGCTCGATCCCGAGAACGACTGGACGCCCGAGCTCGTCGCGGAGATCAAGGAGCTGGCGCCGGTCGACGTACTCGACCTGAAGGGCCACTACAAGGGCACCCCCGTCGACGTCGACACCGACCCGGAGCTCTACCGGACGGTCGCCGAGGCGTTTCCGGAGGCGTTTCTGGAGGACCCCGACATCAACGAGGAGGCCCGGCCGGTGCTCGAGCCGCACGCCGACCGGATCAGCTGGGACGCGCCGCTTCACTCGCTCGCCGACATCGTCGGCTTGGAGCACCGGCCGACGGCGATCAACTCGAAGCCGTCGCGCTTCGGCTCGCTGCAGGAGCTGATGGCCGTGTACGAGCACTGCAGTTGCAAGGGAATCAGGATCTACGGCGGCGGCCAGGGCGAGCTGGGCGTCGGGCGCGGGCAGATCCAATACCTGGCGTCGCTGTTTCATCCCGACTCGCCGAACGACACCGCGCCCTCCGGCTACAACGACCCCGCGGTGCCCGATGGCTTGCCGTCGAGCCCGCTGGAGGCGTCGCCTTCGGCGACCGGCTTTCGCTGGGCCGGGTAGAGACGCTCAAATCCGTTAGGGACCCCTCAATCCGGCTTAGGAAAGCCGAATTCGGGCTTTCCGCTACGGTGGCTCGGCAACCTCGGAAAGGAACCAGATGGCAAAGAAGAAGGTGTTCTCCGACGCTCTCAACGACCAGATCGCGAACGAGATCGCGGCCTCGCAGCAGTACGTCGGGATCGCGGTCTACTACGACTCCGAGACGTTTCCCCGCCTCGCCGCCTTCTTCTACCGCCAGGCGATCGAAGAGCGCGACCACGCGATGATGATGGTCCAGTACCTGCTCGATGTCGACGAGGAGGTCAGGATGCCGGCGATCGAGGCGAAGCAGACCCGCTTCGACGACACCACCGCGCCCGTGCGGATGGCGCACGAGCAGGAGAAGCGGGTCGGCGAGGAGATCTACGCCCTCTTCGAGCTCGCCAGGGACGTGAAGGACTACCGCGCGGAGCAGTTCATGCAGTGGTTCGTGAAGGAGCAGGTCGAGGAGGTCGCGCTGATGCAGGACCTGCTGAACGTGATCGAGCACGCCGGTGAGAACGTGCTCCTGGTCGAGGACTACCTCGCGCGGGAGAACCCTGGCAGCGGGGACGATCCGGCCGCGCCACCCGCCGCAGGCGGCACGCTTTAGGAGCAGTCGGCACACTGTAGGTGTCTTGCGGCACGGGACCGCTGCACTCATAGGGCTGCTCGCAGGGATCGCGCTCTGGGTCTCCGGCCCGGCGAGCGCGGTCGATGTGGAGGGCCCCGGGAAGACGCGCATCAACGACCGCCCCGGGGAGTTCGTCCCAATCCCCGATTCGATTCCCCACACCGAGGGCGCGTACATCGACCGCCGCTTGATCCCGAACCTGCGCTGGATCACGTCCAACTACGACGTCTACGTGATCGAGGGCTTCGCCGGCAAGCTCCCGAACGGCGAGAAGGTCGGCTGCCCGAAGTGCCACGTCGAGCTCTCCGAGCACAAGATCGGGCTCGCGGTGGATCTTGCGCCCCTTTACTACCTCACCGCGGTCGCACCGTTCGACTTCGACGTCCGCTGCGACCGCCACTGGCGGGACACGACGCGACTCGCACACTGGGCCGAGCCGGGCCCGGGCCAGCCGCTGCCGCCGTTTCGCTGGGTCGGCTACGACGGCAACGAGAACCACGGCTGCGGCCACCATCTGCACCTCTCATGGGTCCACGACCCGCGGTTCGAGAAGTACGAGCCGTCGGGGTGGGTGCAGGTGTTCAAAGGCCCGGGCATTGGGACGAGCGCGGACTAGAGCCTGATGACCGTGCTCTCGATGTTGAGCTCCTCGTAGTCCAGATGGGCGAGGAGGTTCTGCTCGAGAGCGTGGAGGGCGTCGACAACCGCTCGGCGCGCCTGGCGGCTGTCGTCGCGTTCGAGCGCCTTGGCTGCCACCTCGACCGCGTCGAGCTCGTCGGAGACTCGGCGGTGCTCGGCTTGGAGGCGGTCGACGACCGGGTTGATCGCCGGGTTGGCGGCGCGCAGCTCGGAGAAGAAGTCGCCGTCCTCGGCGTTGTGGTGTGAATGGACGAAGCTGCAGTAGCGCAGGCAGTTGACCTGGAGCTGCCACAGCAGTCCGTCGCGCTTGATCTCATGCAGCTCCTCGCGCAGCTCCTCCGCCGGGAGGCCGTCGAGCGCCTCGCGCCGCGAGAGATTCCACACGTTCGAGGTCGCGGCGGATAAGGGCGTGAACCGTGAGCAGCATCTCGTACATCGCCCGCCCCCGGACGGTCTCTGGGGCCTCCTCGAAGCCGGTCGCTCTTGGTTGAGCGTCCGGGGTCATCGCGCCTTCTCGACGCGCTGTCGGACCTGCGGCGCGACGTCCTCGATGAAGGTGCGCAGCGTGTCGGGATCGGGCGGCGCGGCGAGCATGAACGTGTCAAAGCCGAGATCCAGCGCAAGGTGGGTCAGCACTTCCACCCAGTGGTCGGGCGGGCCGACGATCGACTCGTCGCTGTCACTTGCGGGCGCATCGGCCGCTGGGGTGAACGCGCCGGGAATGTTGTAGATGCGCCGGATCTCGCGCGGATCGCGGCCGGCCTCGCGCGCGGCGCGGTCGATCACGGCCTGGGACTCGGCGGCGGCGGCCGGGGGCAGATAGTTCATCAGCGGGGCGACCCAGCCGTCGGCCGCGCGCCCGGTGAGCGCGAGCGCGCGCGGCTTCGCAGCTCCGAGCCAGATCCCGATCTGGTGCGCCGGCGCAGGCCCGGGCCGCATGCCCTGGAGCCGGTAGTGGGAGCCGTCGAAGCGCAGCGATCGCTCGCCGCTCCAACTCGCGCGCAGGATTGCGACGGCTTCCTCCAAGGCGTCAATGCTTTGCCCAGGGGTCAGTGCCGGAGCGCCCATCGCTTCCGCCGCGTCCAGGAAGCCGCCGCCTCCCAAGCCAACCTCGAAGCGGCCCCCGCTGAGTTGATCGAGCGTGGCGGCCGCCTTGGCGAACACGGCAGGCGGCCGCAGCGGCAGGTTGCCGACCGCGTGGAAGACGCGGATCCGCTCCGTGCGAGCGAGGATTACCCCAGCCAGCGCCAGCGCGTCCAGATGCCGGCGCTGGTAGGGATGGTCCTGGACGCCGAGCAGGTCGTAGCCGAGATGGTCTGCAAGGGCCGCCGTCGCGAGCACGCCCTCAGCATCGCCGGCGTCGGGAGTGAGGAAATACGCGAATTGGATCTTGTTGCCGTAGTCGGGCATTTGGTCACTCTTACTAGTCGCTACAGAAATACTAGCATCTCGCTAGTCTTAAGTAACAAGCATCTTGCTAGTATGCCATCATAGCCACGCGGATCGAGCAGCCGGAACCCGTTGACGCCGAAACCTGCGAGCGCGGCGACGTAGCGCTTGCGCGCGCGTTCGACCTCCTCGGACAGCGCTGGACGGGTGTCGTGCTGGGCAATCTCAGCACCGGCCCAGCCGGCTTTCGTGAGCTCGCCCGCGCGATCGACCGGATCAGTGACTCGATGCTGTCCACGCGGCTGAACGGGCTTTCGGAGGCCGGCCTGGTGACGCGCACCGTCGACGAAGGCCCGCCCCTCGCCGTCAGCTACTCGCTGACGGAAGCCGGGCGCGCGCTGATCCCCGCGCTCGCGCAGATCAGCCGGTGGGCCGAGGAGTATCTGCCAGAGGCTTGAGAAGAACGGGAGCGACGGGACTTGGTCCCACGTTAAACACCCCCGTATAACCACCGTCGCCTGAAACGGCCGTAGGTGCTCCAGCGCTTCTGCATTTCGCGCAAAGGAGGAGCCCTCACGGGGGACCGCCGTCGTCCGGCGTCAGATCGAAAGCAGAGCTTCGCGCGCCTGTGAGTCCGCCTCACGGACGGCAGCCACACTATGCGGCCTTGACTGAACGCGGCTGCAGCGGAACGGGGGCCGGCGGCGACCGATTCGCCGATCGGGATCGTGGCGACGCAGGCGACGCGGAGCGCCGCCGTCCCCCGAGCGACCGGCTCCGCCGCCCAGCCACCAGCGGGCTCAGCGCGAGTAGTCGCTGACCGAAGTGACGAGCGGATGCGACCGGCGCTCGTCGTGCGGCTCGCCGATCACCGTGACTTCGCCCGGCGCCGGGCCATTGGCGGCTGTGCCCTCGAGGCGGAAGCGATCGATCTCGAACGGCAGGCTGGTCGAGGTGAGGGCGTCCGGTCCGTCCTGAATCCCAAAGTGCAGGTGGGGCCCGTCCGTGTTCCCGCTGTTGCCGAACAGGCCGAGCGCCGCCCCCGTTCGCACGCGGTCGCCGACCTCGACGCGGACCGACCCCGTCTGCATGTGGCAGTAGTGGGCGAACTCGCCCTGCCCGATCTTGACCACGACGCCGTTGCCGCACAAGTCCGACGGAGAGGTAAGGGTGGGGTTGCCGACGATGAACGGGGGGACCTCGGGCCGGCCATTGACCGCCGAGACCACCGTTCCATCGGCGACGGAGCGGATCGGGACCCCGTAGCCGAACCAGTCGGTGTTCTGCGTGCCGTCGCCCGCGAAGAAGCGGCCGTCAACGATTCGGATGTAATCGACCACGAAGGTTTCGATCGCCACGTAGGTGCCGTCCACCGACAGGATCGTCGAGCGATGCTGGGCGGTGGGGTCGCCGCAGCACGCGTTGGCGGAGGCCCAGCCGGTGCCTCGAAGGGGTGGGGCGACCTCGATCGGCACGCGCCGATCGACGCGCAGGGCGTCCCCGCGGACGACCTTGCTCCCGATGATCGCTTCGGAGGGTGACCCGGGCGGGAACGTGTAGGCGATCCGGCTGCTGAGTCGTTTCGGCACGGTGCGCCCGGCGGAGCGCGGCAGGACGACGTCGACGAGCGTCGCGACGGTGGACGATGACGGGATGGTCGTCGTCGGCTGACCGCCGCCGACCGGGTGGGTGAACTCGGCCAGCGCGTCGCCGTTGAGCGTGAGGAGCTTCTCACCGTCGCCGCGCACGGTCACGGATGTGAGCGTGACTTCGGCGGTGAAGCTGTTCGTGATCACCAGGTTGAACTCGACGTGCTCCCGCCCGTCGGTGCCGTGGACGCGCTGTGGCGCACCCGTAGTCGTCACCTGCAAGGCCGTGGTCTGCGCTGCCGAGGACTCGCCGGTGCCGAGGGAGGCTCCGGCGATCAGCGCGAGGAGGGAGCCCGCAACCGCGATGCCAAATCTACGCACTCCGGGCCTTGCGGCCATGCCGAGCCTCCCTGTTCGTTGGAGGGGTCGCCGTCGCCCTGCTCAGCCCTCGCCGTATTCGAATCCATCCTAAGGTGGATTCCAGGGGTGTCAAGAGGCGTGCGCGGGACGCAGGAGGTCAGCGCAGCTTCTACCCATGCGCTCGACCGCGCGGATGATCAGCCCAGGCTGGCTGAACATCACGTAATGGGAGCTCCGCTTGGCGATTGTCCGGCGAGTTCTCGGCGTGAGTCGGGCCAGGCGGTCCTGCGACTTCGCCCAGGCGCGTTCCGCGACCCGCGTCGTCAGACCGGCCGGGAGGCCGTCCGGTAGCGGAAGCGGCAGTGCTCGCGAGATCACCGTTACTGGCACGCCTTCGAGTGGATGGCGATCCGCCGCCCGACGCATCTCTTCGAAGCTCCTGCGGAACAGGACCTGCTCGAGGTCGGGGTAGTCGAGGCCCTCGATCGGCCCGTTGTTCAGTTCGTCATAAGCCGCCATCTGCTTGCGCGTGAACGGACCCTCGAGGAACTCGGAGAGCGCGTCGACCTGAACCAGCCCGCCAACCCGCTTCGGATACTTGGTGGCGTAGAGCCGGGTGATGAGACCGCCGGTGGAGTGGCCGACGAGCACGAAGGGGCCTTCGAGGGCCGACCTTCGCAGCAGTAAATGGAGATCCTCGACCGCGTCGCGCGCCGTCCGCGGCATCGGCACCGGGGTCGAGCGGCTGAACTCGTCCGTTCCGAGCGTTGTCCCCGGGCGGTCGTAGGCGCAGACGCGGGTGAACTCGGCGATTCCCGGGAAGACGGTGGGCGTCGGCGTCGACTCGTCGAGGGCGACGCTCCAGAAATCGGAGCGGCTGCGCAGACCGGCCTCGAGGATCACCGTCGGAGAGCCTTCGCCCCGGCATTCCATGTAGAGGGAGCGGCCGTCGCCGACCTCGACCTGGCCGGCGAAATCGCCATGGCTCGGACTGGTCTGCGGTCCCGCGGCCGCCGCGGCGGGACCGGCGCAGCTCGCGAAGAGCGCAGCCGTCAGAAAGAGTCCGATCGCCCTGTACACCGGTGACAGGTTCGCACAGCGACCGGGCTCTCCACCGGAAGGGGCCGCAGGACTCCTCGTGTCGTCTCCACGGGAGTCTCTATGCCACTTCACATCCGGCCCCGTCCGACGGACGCTGAAGGGCCCATCTCCCTACCTTTCGCTTCCGCGTGAAAGCAGGAGCAGATGAGTCAGTCCCACAGCGAAAGTCGCAGAGCTAAGCGAAAAAAACGGGAGCGACGGGACTCGAACCCGCGGCCTCCGGCGTGACAGGCCGGCGCTCTAACCAACTGAGCTACGCCCCCGAGGGCGAAGCGGGCGCCGGGGCGCTCGCTTCGCCCATTGTAGGGGCGACTACGGGCTCGGAGGAGCGTCTCTAGGAGGTGCTGACGGCGGTGTCGGTCTGGGTGGCCAGATCCTTGTTCTCCGGCACGAACTTGCTCGCGATGAAGGTCGCACCCTGGGGGTCCGTGAGGATGGTCATTCGGACCCAGGGCGCGTCCATCGGCGGGACGACGACCTTGCCGCCGAGCTCGGTGGCCTTGTCGGCGATGACGTCGGCATCATCCACGGCGAACGTGACGCTCCAATGCGGCGGGGTGTCGGGCTGGTCCTCTCCGATTGGGACCAGCGACGCAACGACGTCCTCGAACCCTTCCGGCCCGCCGCTTTCCTTCACCATCTCGCGCAGGCCGGGCGTGAACGTCTCGAGGTGGTCGCCGTATCCGGGCAGAGTCCACATCTCGAAGCCGCCGGGCAGCTCCAGGGTCTCCCAGCCGAACACTGCCCCGTAGAACGCTTTGGCGCCCTCCGGATCGTGGGTGTTGAGGCCGTTGAAGTTCAGCGAGCCGTGCTCGTTGACGATCTTGGCACCCTTGTGCTCCCTCGCCTGCCAGGCGCAGAACGCGGCGCCCGATGGGTCCGCGAACACGGCCATCCGGCCGGAGCCCGGGATGTCGAACGGCTCCATCAACACACTGCCGCCCGCATCGGTGACCTTCGTCGCGGTTTCGTCGGCGCTGTCGACCCATATGTAGGTGTTCCACATCGCCATCGGCGGCATCGACTCGGGTATGGAGCCGACGGCGGCGACGTCGCCGCCGCGAATCCGGGCGATGTGGTACTCGCCGGGGCTGTCGGGCGGCATCATGCTCTCGAACTCCCATCCGAACAGCCCGCTGTAGAACTCGACCGCGGCGCCGGGGTCAGGCTGGCTGGTGTCGATCCAGCAGGGGACACCGGGGATGTATCCGTCTCGGTCAGGCATTGGTGCTCCTTTCGCAGTTGCTTGACATCGCGGGCGACCCTATGGGTTATTTAGGCCAGGATGTGTCCTCAATGTCAAGGAGGATGTAAATCTCATGACCGAGACCTCGAGCCGGCTTCTGGAGCTGCTGTCGATGCTCCAGGCGCGTCGCGACTGGGGCGGAGCAGAGCTTGCGCGGCGGCTTGACGTATCCCGACGCACCATTCGCCGCGACGTTGAGCGGCTGCGCGAGCTTGGCTATCCGGTCGAGTCGCTGAGCGGCCCGGCGGGCGGCTACAGGCTTCGCGCCGGGACGGCGATGCCGCCGCTCCTGCTCGACGACGACGAGGCGATCGCGATCGCCGTCGGGCTGCGCACGGCGGCGCGCGCCTCGGTGACCGGGATCGAGGAGACTTCGGTGCGCGCTCTGGTGAAGCTCGAGCAGGTGCTGCCGGCGAACCTGCGCCGCCGGGTGCGAGCGCTGCAGTCGGCGACGATGACGCTTCCGGCCCCCGGGCCGACCGTCGACGCGCAGTCACTGACGATGATCGCCACCGCCTGCCGCGACACCGAGTGCATGCGCTTCTCCTACCGCGCCCGCGACGGCGTCGAGAGCCGTCGCGAGGTGGAGCCGCACTCGCTCGTCAACAGCGGTCGGCGCTGGTATCTGCTGGCCTTTGACCGGGACCGCGAGGACTGGAGGACGTTCCGCGTCGACCGGCTCGCGAAGCCGGCGTCGACCGGGGTCCGCTTCAAGGCCCGCCCGTTGCCGGCGAAGGACGCCGCCGCATACGTCCAGCAGAGCATCTCGGCTGCGCCGACCCGCTACGAGGCGCGGGTGACGCTGTACTGCTCAGCCGAGGAAATCGGCCGGCGAAGCAGCTATCTCTGGGGGAAGATCGAGCCGATCGACGGGAAAACCTGCGAGTACCGCACCGGCGACGACGACCTCGACTGGCTCGCGCTTCGAGTGGCGATGCTCGGCGTCGACTTCGACGTGCACGAGCCACCCGAGCTCGTCGAGCGCCTGCGAGTGCTGGCACGACGGGTCACCCGCGCGACGTCGGGGAGTGGCTACGACGGGCAGGTGTAGGGGCTGAGCGCCGGGGGCAGCGGTGGGACCACGATCGCGCCACCGAGCCCGATCAGGAAGGCGTTCAGCCCCAGGCCGCCGACGGCGGTTCGGAGGGAGTTGGTCTGGTCGGTGACGGTCGAGAGCTGAGTACACAGTGAGCTGGTCTGCGGGAGCGTTCCGACGAGCGATGTCAGGGTGGAGGCGCTGATGCCGTCGAGCTTCGAAGCGTTCGTGATCGCGTCGAGAAGCTCGTTGTTGGTGACGCCCGCAAGCGTGTCCTCGAGCCCGCCGACCTGGCCGGTGAGGGTCGTGAGCTGGTCCGTCAGCGAGCTGACCTGTGTGGTCAGCGAGTGATCTGAGCCTCCTGGGAGCTTGACCCTCCCGCCGGCCCCGCGGCACCCTGGGGGCCTTGAGCACCCTGCGGGCCCTGTTGCCCGGGAGAGCCTGGCGTCCCCGGCGTCCCCGGCGTGCCGACCGCGTTCCAGACGATCTTCCGCTCCCCCCGACTGCACCGTTTGCGCTTGCTGACCACGCGGATCGCGCCCCGCTGCTCGCCCTTCTTGGCGACGCAGGCGTAGATCTTGCCCTTGGCCGCCAATGGAGCGGCAGCGGAGACACCGCTGCCCGTGGAGGCGACGCCCAGTGCGGCTACCGCGACGAGCGACACCCGAAACCAAGCCTGCCACTTCGGTGAGACGGCTGCACACCCTCCTATCGTCGTGGGCAGAACCCGCATAAGGGCGCTAGAACATGTGCGGATGCGGATCGTCACCTACAGTTCTCGACGCGGCGCCAGGGCCGGAATCGAGGCGGAATACGGGATCGTGGACGCCTGGGACATGCTCGGGGAGCCGGACGGCGTCCCGCCGCCCGGTATCGGTGCTCCCGCACCCGCGGCCTTCGGCCCCAGCGTTCGCGCCCTGCTCGCGGCAGATCGGCTCGAGGAGCTCCGGCGCTCCTACGAAGCCAGCGACGGCTCCGGCGCCAGCGTCGACCCCGAGCTGCTGGTGCCGATCCCCGACCCGACCAAGATCATCTGCATCGGGCTCAACTACAGATCGCACGCCGAGGAGGCCGGGATGGAGCCTCCGCAGACGCCCACCTTCTTCGCCAAGTTCGCAAACGCGCTCACCGCCGACGGCTCCGCGGTCCCGCTCCCGGCGGCGAGCACCAAGGTCGACTTCGAGGCGGAGCTGGCATTCATCGTCGGCCGCCGCGCCAGCAGCCTCGGCGAGGACGCGGCGCTGGACCACGTCGCCGGCTACACGCTGCTGAACGACCTCTCCGCGCGCGATCTTCAGTTCGCCACCCCGCAGTGGATTCCAGGGAAGGTGTTCGACCGCTCGGCGCCGTGCGGACCGGCGCTGGTGACACCCGACGAGGCCGGTCCCCACGACTCGATCGAGATCGCGCTCGACCTCAACGGCGAGCGCATGCAGGAGGCCACGACCTCCGATCTCGTCTTCTCGGTCCCGGCCCTGCTCTCCCATCTGTCGACGTTGATGACACTGGAGCCGGGCGACATCGTCTCCACCGGCACCCCCGCCGGCGTCGGCAGCACCCGCGATCCACGGGTGTGGCTGAAGCCGGGCGATCGGATCGAGATCAGCTCGCCGACGCTCGGGAGCCTGTCGACCTCGATCGTGTAGCTCCGATGACCTCCTCGTGCGCGAGGAAGATCGCCGCGAGCACCAGCGGCAGGAACCAGACGACATAGAAGTAGAACCAGTGCGTCCCGCCGGCCTGGGTGGCGATGATCACAGCGGCGCCTAGCGCCGCGACCTGGGCCGGGGTCTTGCGGCGGGGGACGAACGCGACTGCGATACCGAGGGCGACGGCGAGGACTCGTGTGGCCGTCTGGAGGAACTCGAGCGCCGGCGCCAGCCCCCAGATGCTGAACGGGGAACCGCGGCTGGCCTGGTAGCCGAAGGTGCGGTCATACAGCTCGCGGAGGCCGCCGTCGGGCAGGAACGGCAGCGTCACCGCGAGGCCGACGAGGACGAAGGCGAGCGAGAAGATCAGCGCCGAGCGCCAGCGCCGTTCGCCGGTTGCGGTCGCGAACAGCGGCGCCAGGGCGAGCGGGCCGGCCTTGGCGAAGGTGCCGAGGGCGATCAGGGCGCCGCGCAGCGCCGGGACCGATAGCGCCGCCAGGGCTGACGCCACGAGGAGGGCGACGAGGGCGTCATTGCTGCTTGCGTTCATCGCATAGAGGGTCCAGGGGCAGGCGAGCCACGCGAAGGCCAGCGCGACCCCGAGCGCCCGGCCTGCGTCGCCCGGACGCAGACGGCGGCCGGCGAGGAGCAGCGCCAGCGCCGTCAGCAGGTCGAAGGCGATCGCAGCGGCGTGGGCGGCGGGCACGTCGTCCCATACCCCGCTCCACGGAAAGGCCTGCTCGAACGGGAAGTAGGCGAGGTAGTTCGCGGGGCCGTAGACGTCGCCGCGAAGGTCGATTCCCTCGGGGGTGAAGTCGCCCGCGTATAGCTCTTGGCCGTGCTCGATCCGATCGGCGCCGACGACTCCGGCGAGGCCGATGTCGATCACGCTCGAGTCGGCGACGTTGAGCGCAACCCGACCGCAGGCCAGAATCACGGCGCCGATCGCGAGCCATTTGATCGGGGCCCACGGAACCAGCGTCCCGCTGCCGCGCCAGCCGGCGAAGCCGGCGATCAGCATGCGGATGAAGAGGTAGCCGAGCACCGGGTAGACGAGCGTGACCGAGGCGGTGATCTCGCCGCGGTTGAAGAACAGCAGCGAGACGCTGAGGGCGACGACCGCGAGCAGGTCGGCGTGCAGGAGGCGAAACGGTCGCCGGGGATCGAAGAACGGGGCGATGAAGATCAGGCAAAGCGGGATCCAGATCCAGGGGGAGTTGACGGCCCGCCCCACCGCTCCGTCGTAGCCGCGCGCGAGCTTCACGTCCACCTGGTGGTCCCGCCAGGCCTCGAGCACGGTGCCGTCCTCGTCGGAGATCAACACCTGCGCCACCTCGGTGCGGCCATCGGAGGATATGTCCGCGAAGTACTTCACCTCCCACAGGCACGGCCCGCGAGTGAATGCCTCGGGGCCCATCGGGTTCTCCTCGCGCTCGGCCTGCACCGCCTCGGCCCCATCGGCGATCGCGACGGCCTCACGGGCGTCGAGCGAGAACCCCTGCGGAGGTGGCGCCCCGATCTCTTGAGGCTCGAGCGGAGGCAGCTCGCGGCCGCCGAAGGGGGGTTGCTCGGCGGGCTGGTAGCCGCACTCGTCTGTGACGGCGGTTGCGGGTTGGGGCGCGGCCAGCAGGACGGCCAGCGCGGCCGCCACGGCTGCGGCCCTCATCCGGCGGTTTGGGCGGCTCGAGGCGGTCTCGGGCTCGTCCTGTGTCGCCTCCACAACCTCCACCCGTCGGTGAGTCTGACAGCCGGGATAAGTGTTCGCTGGTGAGCCTGCCAGTCGGGATAAGTGTTACCCGAAGACCGGAGCCCAGAAAAAGCGACGGGCCCGGGGGACGACCACCGGGCCCGACGCGGGTACAGGGGGGAGCGGGGTTTGCTCCGTTACGTAGCTTAGCGCTTCCGGATCGCGAGGCAACCCCGCTTTTCAAGCCGCCGGACAGGCGGTCGATGCGGCGCAGTGTCGCTCAGGGTTTCGGGTCCGCGTGCCGAGCTATAAGCAGGATCGTGGGATCTCAAATCGCCAGGTACACGGGGCGTTTCGGACCGCGCCAGGCTGAGCGGCTGCTTTGGCGCGCCGGTTTCGGACCGCGTCCCGGACAGGCGGCTCGGTTGGCGAAGATGGGAATGCGCAAAGCGGTCTTCTCGCTCACGCGCCCGAAGGGGGAGGCGGTGCTGACCGGGCCTGCCCCGGTTGACGACGACGGCAATCCGCTCGCCCCCTACGACCTCTGGGGGCACGACCACCTCTGGTGGCTCGACCGCATGGTTCGCTCCAATCAGTCGCTGGTCGAGCGGATGGCGCTGATCTGGCACGACTGGTTTGCGACCTCTGATGACGACGTCGACTCCCAGCGCCTGATGCTCGACCAGAACGGGCTCTTCCGCCTCGGGTGGCTCGGGTCGTTCTACGACCTGCTGCGAGCGGTGACGATCGACCCGGCGATGCTGATCTGGCTCGACGGAATCAACAACCGCCGCAAGGCGGTGAACGAGAACTACGCGCGCGAGATGATGGAGCTGTTCACGCTCGGCGCCGATCGAGGGGCGTACACGGAGACCGACGTGCGCGAGCTCGCTCGGGCATTGACCGGCTGGCGCGCGAACTGGGTCGACGACGTCGGCTACGCGGAGTTTCGCTTCGACCCGACCCGCTTCGACTCCGCTCCAAAGACGATCTTCGGCAAGGCCGGGAACTTCACATGGGAGGACGCCTGCGGGCTCTGCATCGAGCATCCCCTGCATCCCTCCTTCCTGGTCTCGAAGCTGTGGAGCTATTTCATCGCCTCGCCCCCCAGCTCCGCGGACCGCCAGGCGCTCGAGCAGATGTACGTGAGCGGCGGCTACCAGATCCGGCCGCTGGTGGAGGCGATGCTGATGCACCCTCAGCTGTACAAGGGCGGAAGGATGGTGAAGCCGCCGATCGTGCTCGTCGCCGGGATGCTGAGAGCGCAGAAGCGAGGGGTCGACACCGATTCCTGGGTATGGCTGGGGGAGCTCGCCGGCCAGCGGCTCTTCCGCCCGCCGAACGTGGCCGGCTGGGACGAGGATCGCTGGCTCGACACGAGCACGATTCGCGCCCGCTGGCAGATGGTCTCGTACGCGCTCCGCGACAGTGCGCTCGAGGACGAGGGGATCGAGGACTACGACCCCGAGGAGACCTCGCAAGCGGCGCTCGACGAACGCGCTCCGGTTCTGGGGCGACCCGAGCCTCACCACCGCGACCCGGAAGTCGCTGCTGAAGTTCTCCGCCGGGTGCGTGAAGGGGGGCCTTGACGACTGGGAGCTCAGCTCTCGCCGCGGCCTGCGCCAGAACGCGCTGCGCCAGCTGATTTACGTGTCCCCCGACATGCAGACATGCTGATGAGCCCCGGTAGCCGACAGGGATGCGACTGCACGGAGCACTCTCGCTCCCAGCTGCTGCGAGCGGCGGCGGCCGAGGCCGGCAAGGGGCTGCCGCGGATCGAGCGCGGGATGCCGCTCCCGGCGGGAACGGGCCTCGACCGCCGCAGCTTCCTGCTCCGCTCCGCCGGGCTCGGCCTCGCGGTCTACGGCGCCGGTGCACTGAGCCCGCGGGCGTTCGAGGCCGGGGTCGAGGAAGCCGCAGCGGCCGGGCCCTTCGATGCGGTTCTGGTCTCGGTCTTCCTCGACGGCGGGGTGGACTCGCTGACGGTGCTGGCACCGACGGAGGACCCCCTGTATCAGACGCTGCGCCCGAACCTCGCGGTCGCGCCAGGGACGGGAACACTCTTCAGCGAAGACAATCGCCTGCGCTGGCACCCGTCCGCGCAGCCGCTCGCCGACCTGCACGCGGAGGGCAAGGTGAGCGTCTTCCCGGGCATCGGCTACACCGACCCGAATCAGTCTCACTTCACCTCGCGCCACTTCTGGGAGATCGGGGCGCTCGACATCCGCGGCCGGGTGGGCTGGCTCGGCCGTTACCTCGATCTGCACGGGTCGACCAGCAACCCGATGCAAGGCCTGGCGCTCGACTACGCCCTTTCCCCATCGCTCGCGACCGCCTCGAAGCCCGTCGCTGCCGTCTCATCGCCTGACGACTACGACTTCTGGGCGCGGGGGGTATGGGATCCGGTCGAAACCCGAATGCTGGACGCGTTCGGCAAGCTGGGGCAGATTCCGGGAGGCGACCCGGCGCTGCGTCATGCCCGCGACCAGGTCGCCTCGACCGACGCGCTCCGGCGCCAGGTCGCCGCGTTCAAGGAGCCGACCCCGCCGGTGGCGTACCCGGAGGACGACGAGTTCCCCCGCCGTCTCGCGGCGCTGGCCGCGATGCTGCAGGCGCGGCTGCCGATTCGATGCGCGGCGCTGACCGCGCCGGGTGGATACGACACCCACTCCGACCAGGAGCAGAGCCTGCCCGACGACCTGAAGCTGACCTGCGACTCGCTGCTCGCCTTCCAGCGCGATCTCGAGGCCCGGGGGATCGCCGACCGGGTGCTGATCAACGTCTGGAGCGAGTTCGGGCGCCGGCCCGAGGAGAACGACTCCGGAACCGACCACGGCGCGGCCGGCGTCTCGTTCGTGATCGGAACGCGGGCGCAGGGGACGATGGTGGGCGAGTATCCGGGCCTCCAGACCCTCGACGACGACGACAACCTGCTCGTCACCTCCGATTTCCGCGGGCTGTACTGCGGGCTGCTCGAGCAGTGGTTCGGTGTCGACGCGACTCCGATCATCCCCGGGGCGAGCTCGTTCGCACGCCCCGCCTTGGTGAAGTGAGAGGTTCGCGCCGCGGCGTCGGCGCCGGGGTGGCGCTGATGTGCGCGTGTTGGGTCGCTGTGCCGGCGGCCACGAGCGGCGCCCGCACCAGCACCCGAGCCCGCGCCCGGGGCGGTGGCGGTCAACGCAAGCGAGTTCGCGCTCACGCTCTCGCGCTCGACGGTGCCGGCCGGTCCGGTCCGGGTGCAGCTGGTCAATCGTGGCGAGGACGACCACGACCTGCGGATCGACGGAAGCGAGCGCTCGTGGCAGTACGCGGTGGCCGGACCGGGCGAGTCGCGAACGCGAACGCTGCGCCTGCGCCCCGGCCGCTACCGGCTGATCTGCACGCTCGAGGGCCACGAGGCGCTCGGGATGCACGCCCGGCTTCGAGCGAAGCGCTAGTCCGGGCACGCTCCGGCGCACCCCCGGAGGACGGCGGTTAACCTTCGCCCTCCGGCGTGACCGGCTTGGGGGCGGGTGGCGGAAGCGACGAGTGAGGACGTCCAGGTATCGACATCTCTTCGCCGTGGCGGCGGTGATCGCTGCGGCATCGGTGTGCCTGCCGAGCGCCGCGTCCGCCCGAGCGCAAAGCAGCGGAGCGCTCCCGGCGGGGTTCTTCGGCATCAGCCCCGCGACCCGCCTCAGCGACGAAGAGTTCGCCCGCATGGGCGCCGGCGCGGTGGGCACGTTGCGAACGCATTTCTTCTGGGAGGACATCCAGCCGATCTCGCGGCTGCACTTCGACTGGCGCAAGTCCGATGAGGTGGTGACCGGCGCGGCCCTGAACGGAATCGACGTCCTGCCCTACGTGATGGGCGTCCCGAAATGGCTCAAGGACTCCTCCGCCAGCATGGACCATCCTCCGCTCGACGAGCGCGGTCGAACGGCCTGGAGCGAACTGCTTGGCGCGCTGGTCGATCGCTACGGGCCGGACGGCGAGTTCTGGAGTCTGTTCACGGTGCTTCATCCCGGGGCGGCCGCACGACCGATCACCGCGTGGCAGATCTCCAACGAGCCGAACGACTCCAGCTATTCGCGCCCGATCGAGACCGCGCCCGAGCGCTACGCCGAGCTGCTGATGCTCTCGGACCAGGTGATCGCGGCCCACGATCCGGGCGCGCGGGTGATCTCGGCGGGCGTCTTCGGGACCCCCAGCGACGGCACCAACTCCTGGCGCTTCCTGCGCCGCATGTACGCCGTCGACGGGGTGGCGGAGTCGTTCGACGCTCTCGGGCTGCATCCCTACGCCGGCAACATCAAGGGTGTCGCTTACCAGATCGAGCGCGTGCGGCAGGTGATGGCCCGGCACGGCGACGCGACGAAGCCGATGTGGATAACAGAGCTCGGGTGGCCGACGTTGAACGAGGTCGGGAGCGGCTTCGCGACCACCGAAAGCGGCCAGAAGAGGCTGCTCCGGCGCGCGTTCAAGCGGATCATCGCCGAGCGGCCGACCTGGCTCGTGGACAGGATCGTCTGGTACACGTGGCGCGACAACACGCTGTTCGCGAACTGCAACCTCTGCCGCTCGAGCGGGCTGTTCCGCAAGGACCTGACCCCGAAGCCGTCGTGGGGCGCGTTCGTCGGCTTCACCGGCGGCTCTCCATAGGCGGCTAACCTGCCGCCCCGCATGGAGCTTCGCCACGAGCGGAGGGGGAACGGGCCGCGGCTGCTGCTCGTCCACGGCCTCGGTGCAACCCTGGCTGTGTGGCGGCCGGTGATCGAGCGGCTGGCGCGCGAGCGGGAGGTGATCGCCGTCGACATGCCGGGGTTCGGTCGCTCGGCGCCGCTCGAGAACGGGGTCGTCCCGAGCCCCGAGAACATCGCCCGGGCGTTGGCCGAGTTCTGCGGCCGGCATGACTTCGAGCGGCCGCACGTCGCCGGGAACTCGCTCGGCGGCTGGGTCGCGTTCGAGATGGCGAAGCAGGGCTCCGCGGCGTCGGTGTGCGCGATCTCACCGGCGGGGATGTGGCGTCAGGCGCTCGGGCCGCGGCGCTTCGAGCAGTTCTCGATCGCAAAGCGGCTTCGCCCGCTAGCCCACCTATTGCTTGCCACCGGCCCGGGACGCTCGCGCCTGCTCGGCACCAACATGGCCCACCCGGAGCGGCTGACGAAGGAGGAGGCGTCCGAGCTGGTCTTCGGATACCTGAATTCGTCTCGCTACCTCGCCACCAACGAGGCGATGCGAAACGGAGCGCTGGAGGGCGCGGAGAAGATCGACGTCCCGGTGTCGATCGCATGGGGTGAGCTGGATCGAATCGTCGGCCGCCCCAGCCGCACCCGCCGGCCCCCCGGGACCCGCTACGTCGAGGTGCCCGGCTGGGGCCACACGCCGATGTGGGACGACCCGGAGGGCGTCGCCGAGTTCATCCTCGAGGCGAGTGCTGAGACAATGGCGGTGGGCGGTTAGCTCAGTTGGGAGAGCGCCTCGTTTACACCGAGGAGGTCGTCGGTTCGAGCCCGGCACCGCCCATCTGCGATCGAGGTGTCGCGGGCGTAGGATCGCTTGCGATGAAGATGCGCGCCGCGGTACTGGAGGAGTTCGGTCAGCCGCTTCAGGTCCAGGAGCTGGATCTGGCGGAGCCGAAGGCCGGCGAGGTGCTGGTGCGGCTGGTCGCCTGCGGCGTCTGCCACACCGACCTCTACACGGCCTCGGGCGTGGACCCGTCGGGGTACTCGCCGACGGTGCTCGGACACGAGGGCGCCGGGGTGGTGGAGGCCGTCGGTCCTGACGTCAGCCTGCTCGAGACGGGCGACCACGTCGTGACGCTGTTCTCGCCTCAATGCGGCGAATGCGTGCACTGCCGGGACCCCCGCACCAACCTCTGCATGGCGATCCGCGAGCAGCAGGGCAAGGGCTACCTGCCGGACGGCACCACCCGGCTTTCCCGCGACGGCGAGCCGATCCGCCACTTCATGGGCACTTCGACGTTCGCCGAGTACACGGTGATGCCGGAGATCGCGCTCGCGAAGGTGAACGCCGAGGCGCCGCTCGACCGCGCCTGCCTGTTCGCTTGCGGGCTCTCGACCGGGCTCGGCGCGGCGATGAACACGGCGAAGGTCGAGGCCGGCTCCACGTGCGTCGTCTTCGGCGCCGGGATGGTCGGGCTCGGCGCGGTCGCGGGCTGCCGGCTTCAGGGTGCCGAGCGGATCATCTGCGTCGATCTCTCGGAGGACCGGCTCAAGCTCGCGCTCGGGCAGGGCGCGACCGAGACGATGGTGGGAGGCGACGACGTGGTCGACCGGATCGTCGAGGAGACCGACGGCTTCGGCGCCGACTACACGTTCGAGGCGACCGGCAACGTCGCGGTGATGCGCCAGGCGGTCGAGTCGGCGCGGATGGCCTGGGGCCTGTGCACCGTCGCGGGAGTCGCGGGCAAGGGCGAGACGCTCGACGTCATCCCCAGGTTCCTGATCACCGGCCGGCGGATAGCGGGCTCGTCGTTCGGCGGCGTCAAGGGCCGCGAGGGAGTCCCGAAGCTGGTCGACCGCTACATGGCCGGCGAGATCGATGTCGACGCCTTCCTCTCGCACCGGATCACACTCGACGAGGTCAACCACGGCTTCGAGCTGATGGAGGCGCAGGACGGGATCCGCAGCGTGATCGAGTTCGGGCAAGCGGCTTGAATTGATCCTGCAGCGGACCGAGAGCTCAGACTTTCTCTCCAACGCCTATCTGGTCGTCGACGAGCCCGGCGGGCACGGCGTGCTGATCGACTCCAATGGCGTCACCGAGCCGCTGCTGGAGCGGGTGGATCGCGAGGGGACGACGGTGACGCACGTGCTGCTCACCCATCATCACTGGGACCACGTGCTCGGCGTGATGGATGCGGCGAAGCGGTATGGGGTGCCGGTGCTGGCGCATCCGAAAGCCGAGGAGGCGGGGATGGACCAGTTCAAGGTCGACCAGACGATCAGCGAGGGGGACGTGATCGAGTCGGGGGAGCTGCGAATCGAGGTGCTGGAAACCCCCGGCCACTGCGCCGACCACCTCGCCCTGGTGATCGATGGCACCGACGTGCTCACCGCCGACGTGATCTTCAAAGGCACGGTCGGCGGCACCCGCGCCCCGGGCGCAACCGGCTTCGCCGACCTTCGCTCCTCGATCATGGACAAGCTGATGAAGCTGCCGCCCGAGACGCGCATCCATCCCGGGCACAAGGAACCCTCGACGATCGGCGAGGAGTGGGAGTCGAATCCGTTCATCCGCGTGTGGCGTGAACTCGACGAAGAAAGCTCCGAGCCGTGCAGCGTCGGGCCGCCCGATGCAGAGCAGAGGGATGAGGCCACCCTGATCCTCTGGGCCCCCGACTACGACGGCGGCAACAAGGCCTGGGTCCGCTTCCCCGACGGCGAGGACGCGATCGTCGGCGGCTCGCAGGTCAAGCGCGGCTAGGAGCTGGCGATTTGGTCGTCAGGCCGAGCGCTGCTGCTCGCAGCTCTTCGCGGCCTGGTCCTTGCCGGCGCCGCCTTCGCAGAGGTCGCCCTTGCCCGAGCCACCGTTGAGCCGGTCGCGGCCCTTGCCGCCATTGAGCTTGTCCCTGCCGCCGCCCCCGGTGAGCACGTCGTTGCCCTCGTCGCCGCAGACGATGTCGTTGCCGCCGAGGCCGCTGATCGTGTCGTTGCCGCCGAGGCCAGAGATCACGTCCTTCTTGCTCGTGCCCCTGAGCTTGTCCTTGCCGTCGGTGCCGACGATCGTCGCCTCCTTGCCCTGACAGACCTCGGGCTCGGGCGGTGGTGGCGGCGCCGGCTCGGCCGCTCGGCAGGCCGAGAATTCAGAGGTCCCGTCGGGACTCGTGGCGGTCGCCGTCACCTGCTCGCCAGTAGAGCTGCCGCCGACCGGGGCGGTGAAGCTTGCGTTACCGCCGCCGTCGGTGGTGACCGTCGTCGCGCCGAGGAAGCGCTGACCCTCGCCGTTCCCTGACGGATCGCAAGCGCTCGACGCATAGAAGCGGAGCGTCAGGTCGGTCGACGGGGTCGTCGCGACAGACCCGGTGACCGTGGTCTGCCCGTTCGCGAATTGCGCCGAGGAGAGCTCGGGGAAGTTCTGCAGCCCATCCGGGCCGGCGTCCACGTCGCCTGCGTCGTTCGGTGTCACGCCGGGCGGCTCGAGGTCGATTCCGAGCCCGCCGTTGGCGAAGATCGAATTCTCGGCGATCGTCGTCACCGAGCCGTCGTCGGAGACGAGGACGCCCGGGCCGAGGTTGCCCGTGATCGTGTTCGCCGCCGCGCCGGGCCCACCGACGGTGGCCGGGGCGTCGTTCATGCTCACCTCCAGCCCCGGACCGCCGTTGGGGATCACGGAACCAGCGAAGCTCTTCCCCACCAGGTTTCCCTCGAAGCGAATGTCGCCGCCCACGTCCAGGTGGGCACCCTGATCGGTGTTGCCGGCGAAGGAGTTGCCTTCGACGAGCACGCGCAGGCCCTCGACCCGTAACCCCAGCTCGTTGGGAAAGCCGAGTGTGCCGGCGGCGTTGGTGCCGACGACGTTGCCGCGGACGGTCGTGTCGTCGGAGCCGTTCTCAACGTCGATGCCCGTGAAGGTGTTTGCGGAGCTGACGTTGCCCTCGCCGGCGCCGAGGCCACCGACGGTAGCGTTGTCAGCCGCATTGATCGAGATCCCGTCCTGGCCGTTGCCACGGGGATTCCCATCGGAGTTCACGCCGACACTGTTCCCCTGCACGACGTTTCCGTCGCTGGTGGACCCGTTGACCTCGATGCCGGTGTCGGCGTTGGCGCCGACGAGGTTGCCGGCGCCGGGCGATCCGATGATGTTCGACGTGGCGCCCGATTCGACGCGGATCCCGTCGATGCCGTTGCCGGCAGGGGCGCCCGAGCTCTTCAGCCCGATCGTGTTCGCCTCGACGCGGTTGCCTGTCGAAGTTGCACCGGTGACCAGGATTCCCTCCTGAGCGTTGTTCGAGACGACGTTGCCGGCACCAGGCGTGCCGATCTGGTTCGCCGGGCTGCTGCTGACCAGGATCCCGGCGTTCGCGTTGGCCAAAGAGACCCCCCCGCCGCCGGTGGTGTTGCCGACGCTGTCAAGCCCGATGACGTTGTTCTGCAACACCGACCCGCCGGCGGCGCTTGTCAGCTCGACGCCGTTGCTGTCGTTGCCCGCGATGTGATTGCCGTCGGCCGCGGTCGGGCCGCCGATCGTCGCTACCGCGCCGGCGCCCACTTGGATGCCATCGCTGTTGGGCGCGACGGTGTCGTTGCTGGCGTTGATGCCGATGAGGTTGGATCGGATCACCGTGCCGGTCGCGCCGAAGACGCCGACGCCCTCGTCGCCGTTGCCGCCGATCGTGTTGCCGGCAACGAGGTGGCCGTTTCCTCCGTCGAGCACGATGCCGGTGTCATTGCCGACGTCGAGGGACTGGTCTTGGACATCGCCGATCGTGTTGCCGAGGATCTGGACGCCGGTCGAGTCACCGCCTCCGAATTCCTGCACCCTGATCGCGGTGTCGGACGTGTTCGAGATCGTGTTACCGCCGGAGAGCAGATCGCCGATGACCACGTTGTCTGAGTTGTTGAGCTCGATGCCGTCAAACCCACCGCCGGCTCCGATATCGCCCGGGCTGAGGACGCCGGCGGTGAGGATGAACCCAACGTGCATCGACTGGATCTGAACTCCATCGGCCTGTTTGAGGTCGATGCCCTCGCTGCAATTGGTGAGCGCGAGGCCGGAGATGAAGCTGTTGTCGGCGCCGTCCGCAAGGTTGAGGCATTCGTTGCCGATCACCGTTGCCGGGGCCGTCGATGCCGAATGTGCCGCTGGTGGCTGGTGATCGTTGTCTGCTGCGATCAGTGTGGGGAGCGGGCTCCCGGCGGCTGCGTCGGTCGTCAGGCCGGCCAAGGCGGCGGCGATTTGGATTTGGTCGTGGCCCGCGACGTCGTTTGCCTTCAGGAACGCCTCACGCAAGGTGCAGGAATCGTCCGGCGGCGGGATCGGCTCGCAGATCCCGTTGGTGGCAGCGCGTCACAGCTGCTCCATCACCAGTGTTAGTCGACCGTGAAGGTCGCGCGCTCGCTGGCGACACGATCGCCAGCGACCCCAGCACCACCGCAAGCACGATCCCTGTACGCGTTCCCCGCCACACACTCCCATGGTCTCACACCCAACCGTGGGCGGACAGCAGTAATTCGAGGCCGGACGCCCCTAGTTGATGTTCTCGGGCTGGAGCCCGAGACGGCACGCCTTGCGCTTCCGCGTCACCGATCCGTGCTGGTTCCGCGCGGTGACGACGATGTCGTAGCAGCTCTTCCGCGGGCTGCCCTTGAACAGCGCCTCCCAGGTGAACTTGACGACCTTGTGTTGGCCGCCGTCGACCGTGATCTGCTCGGCCTGGCGGCTGTTGCTGCCGAACTTGATCGAGACGCTCTTGGCGCGGAAGGCGTCGACCGAGAACTTGACGCCGGGGGCAGCTTTGTCGTAGAGCGCCAGCGGCAGCGGCGCGATCTCGGGGGCTTCTTCCCCTTCTTCGCCGGCGCCAGCGCTGCCGGAACCAGCAGGCAGGCGACCGCGGTGATCGATGGCGAGGGTGACGGAGGTCGTCCTCACGCGGCCAACCCTAGCCGACCGCGATCCGTCGCCGCGCCGATACCGGGTCCTGACTCAGGCGCGATACGTTCGCGCCGATGGATCTCGGCCTGGATGGAAAGGTGGCGCTGGTGATGGGCGCCAGCCGCGGCATCGGGCGCGGCGTCGCGGCGGTGCTCGCGCGGGAGGGAGCGCGGGTCGCGATCAGCTCGCGCTCGCTCGAACGGCTCGAACAGGCCGCTGCGGAGATCGAGGGCGATGTGGCCTGCTTCGCGGCCGACACGGAGGACCTCGACCGGCTGCCCGAGCTCCCTCGGCGGGTCGAGGAGGAGCTTGGCCCGATCGAGATCCTGGTCACGAACACCGGCGGCCCGCCGCCGGGCGGATCGCTCGACCACACGGTCGAGGAGTGGCACCGCGCACATGCGTCCCTGGTGCTGGCCCCGAGGGCGTTGATCGAAGCGGTGCTGCCCGGGATGAAGACTCGCGGCTGGGGGCGAATCGTGAACGTCGCTTCGACTTCGGTCAGGGAGCCGATCCCGGGGCTGGGGCTGTCGAACGTGTACCGGGCGGCCGCGCTGGGATTCTTCAACACGCTGGCCCGCGAGGTTGCGGCGGACGGGGTCACTGTGAACACCATCGGCACCGGCAGGTTCGCCACCGAGCGGCTGGTCGAGCTGGGCGGCTCGATGGAGGAGGCCGAACGCAGGGCGCGCGAGGATGTGCCGGCCGGCCGCCTCGGGACGCCGGAGGAGTACGGCGAGCTGGTCGCGTTCCTGTGCTCGGAGAGGGCCGCCTACCTGACGGGGGCGATGGTGCCGCTCGACGGCGGGCTGCTGCGCTCGCACTAAGGCGGACGTCAGGCCGGCGCGGCGTCCACCTCGCCGGCGCGGCGCGCCAGCCCCCCGCGGCGCGCTGCGAGCGCGATCGCGATCCCGCCGGCGGCGATCATCCCGAGGCTGAGCAGCTGAGCGAACGTGAGCCCGCCGAGCGACGGCCTCGTTGCGGCGCACGAACTCGACCAGGAAGCGTTCCAGCCCGGCGAGGACGAGGTAGAAGGCGAACAGGATCCCGGGACGGAAGCGGTCGCGCCAGCGCCAGAGCAGAAGTGCGACGGCCCCCATCGCCAGCGTCTCGTAGACCGGGGTCGGATGCACCTCCTCGGTGGTCGGCACCGTCCCGTCCGGATAGGCCATCGCCCAGGGCCCGTCCCAGGGCTCGCCGTAGTCGCCGTCACCGGAGAGCTGGCAGCCGATGCGGCCGACCGCGTAGCCGACCGCGAGCGGGACGGCGGCGATGTCCAGCAGGGTCAGGTTGAGCATCTTTCGCCACGCTGCCCACGCGAAGACGCCGAGCGCACCGCCGATCGCGCCGCCGTACCAGACGAGCCCGGATCCGGAGAAGAGGCTGCCGAGGATGTCGTCTGATGCCGTGTCCCAGTTCTCCACCACGTGATAGAGACGGGCGCCGATCACCCCGCCGATCAGCGCAGCGAAGACCATCTCGTAGGCCCAGTCGACGGGCTTGCCGAGCTCGCGAAAGCGTTTGCCGAGAACCACGCCGGCGGCGATGAAGCCGAGCGCGAACATGATCCCGAACGTCTGCAGGGTGAGGGGGCCGATGTGGATCTCTGGTTGCATTCAGTTCGTGGAGAGTCGCGAGGGCGCGCTCGAACAAGCCGTCGAAGCGGAGCGGGAGCCTAACTTCCTCCTGGCGCCGTTCGAGCGGCGCTTCCTGCCGTGGGCAGCGGGAAAGCTCCCACGCTGGATTCTGCCCGATGACCTCACCGCGCTTGGTGTGCTGGCGGCGTTCGGGATCTGCGCCGCCTACGGGCTCTCGAACAACGACAGCGCCTGGCTGTGGGTGGCGAGCGGCCTGCTGGTCGTCCAGTGGCTGGGCGACAGCCTCGACGGGACGCTGGCGAGGGTGCGTCAGATCCAGCGTCCGAAGTACGGCTATTACCTCGATCACCTGGTCGACGCGATGGCGACGGCGGCGATCGGGGTCGGGCTGGGGCTGTCGCCGTTCATGCTGCTGTCGACCGGGACGCTGATCGTGGTCGCGTATCTGATCCTGTCGATCAACGTCTATCTCGAGAGCTACGCGTTCGGCCGCTTCCGGCTCGGCTACGGCTACTTCGGACCGACCGAGATCCGGGCGATCCTGATCCTGCTGAACACGGCGCTGGCGCTCGAGCTGGGTCTGGACTTCAACCTGGTCGGACTGGACCTGACGGTGTTCGACGTCGTCGGGCTCGTGATCGCCGGCGGGATGATCCTGCTGCTTCTCGGCCGCGCGTTCACCAACCTGCGTCAGCTGGCGAAGGAAGAGCCGGCGGCGCGACGCAAGTAGGCGGATCGGCTAAACGGAGAGGCCCCGCTGGAGCGTTCCAGTGCGTCCCAAAGACGCACGGCGCTAGGCGAGCAGCAAGACCAGAATCAGAATGACAATGAGTGTTCCAATACCGATGTACATCCCTGACCTCCTTTCCCAGAGGGATAGGACTTCGAGTACCTCCATGCCGGTGTAGAGATACCCGCGAGGGACGTCGAGAAACTCTGAGATAGCCCCGACGAGGATTGAACTCGCTCTTCAGCCTTGAAAGGGCTGCGTGCTAAACCAGTACACCACGGGGCCTTGCACTTGCAAGTCTACGGTTCGCCTCGCCCGCTTCCATCCGAGTCGTAAGCGAACATCTGTTCGCTAATGGGGAAGCACCCGAAACCCTCCGAGCGGGAAGAAGCTCGCAGGCTGCGATTGCAAGGGCTGGCGGTCGGCGAGATCGCCGCTGCATCAGGCCGGATGCATGCTCTATTGGGCCGAGGGCTCCAAATCGCGAAACGACCTCGTTTTCGCCAATTCAGATCCTCAAATGATGGTTCTCTTCGCCCGCTTCCTGGCCAAATCGCTACGTGTACCACCGAAACGGATCACGCTCCGACTGAATGTCTACACGGGCAACGGACTCACGATCGACGAGATTGAGAACTACTGGCTTGAACTGCTCCAACTGCCGCGCAGCTGCCTCCGACGGCACACTCTCAATCACGCGCCAACATCCAGCAGCGGCAAGAAGCTGGGGCGACTGCCATATGGCGTGTGCTTCCTACGAGTTCTCGAAGGCTCCCGCCTTTGGAACCACATCGTGGGGGCGATTCAGGAGTACGGGGGCTTCGAGGAACCTCGATGGCTGGACTAGGGAGACGGCAGTAGAGTCGGCGCATCGTCCCCAACCAAGGAGGCTCGAAGTGGGATTCATGGACAAGATGAAGGACGCGGCCAAGATGGCCGGGGGGCAGTCCTCGGTTGGCGGTCTCGGTGAGCAGCAGGCCTATGCGCAGAAGGCGATGAAGCTGAACCAGTCGGGGGTCGATACGCCGGCGACGCTGCAGGCGCTCGAGCCGACCGGGCGCAGCGATCTCGGCGGCAAGGAGTACTCGATCACGGTCGAGGTGAAGCCCGCCGGCGGCGCGCCCTACGCGACGACCTTCACCCAGGCGATGGTCGAGCAGCAGATGCCGGCCTACCAGGTGGGGTCGGAGATCACCGTCCGCGTCGATCCTGACGACCCGAACTCGATGATCCTCTGGGGCGGCGCCTAGCCGCTCAGCAGCAGCTCGAGCAGCGCCTTCTGGGAGTGGAGGCGGTTCTCGGCTTGGTCCCAGACCGCCGAGCGATCCCCGTAGAGGACCTCGGCGGTGATCTCCTCCCCGGGATGTGCCGGCAGGCAGTGCATCGCGATCGCGCGCTCTGACGCCGCCGCGATCAGCTCCGCGTTGACCTGGAAGGGCGCGAGGTCCGCTCGTCGCTTCTCGGCCGCGTCCTCGTCGCCCATGCTCACCCAGACGTCGGCGTAGACCGCGTCGGCGCCCGGCAACCGCCGCTCGCGGGTCGGCGGTCTGCTCGACCCCCAGCTCTTCCTCCAGCCTGTACCCCTCGGGCGACCCGACCACGAACTCGACTCCCGGCGGTCCGCCCCAGGATCGCGAGCGAGCGGGCGACGTTGCACGCGCCGTCGCCGACGAAAGCGAGCCGCAGGCCGGACAGCTCGCCGAAGCGCTCGCGCAGCGTCATCAGGTCGGCGAGCGCCTGGCACGGATGATGAAGCGGGGTGAGCGCGTTGATCACCGGCACGCTCCCTTCCTCGGCCAGCTCGACGACGGGCTCGTGCGCTCCCGTGCCGGGCCGCGATCGCGTGCACGAAGCGCGACAGTGTTCGCGCGCTGTCGCCGACCGATTCGCCGCGCGAGAGCTGCAACTCGTCGCCCCGCAGCACGATCGGCGTCCCCCCCAGCTCCGCGACGCCGACCTCGAAGCTGATCCGCGTCCGTGTCGAGGGACGCTCGAAGACCAGCGCGACCGACTTCCCCGCAAGCGCATCCGCTCCCTCTCCCTGCTCGCGACCTCGCTTCAGCTCCCCTGCCCGATCGAGCAGAGAAGCAAGCTCGTCGCTGCGTCAACTCCTCGCCGGTGAGGAAGTGCCGTGCCATCGAAGCCGCCGATACTACGCGCGGTGGCGCTGCGCGTACTCAGCTGGAACCTCTACCACGGGCAGGATCACCCACCTGACCCCGCCCTCTTCACGTGGCGCTCGCGGCTGCTCGGGATCATCGGAGCGAAACGACACCCACGTTCAGGTGAACCGCGAGCTGTACTCCGAGTTCGCCTCGATCCTCGCCGCCGCCTCCTGGGACGTCGCGATGCTGCAGGAGGCTCCGCCTCGCTGGGCCGCTCCCCTGGCCCGCGACTGCGACGCCGAATTCCACCTCGCTCTCACCGCGCGAAACAGCCTGCCATGGCTGCGAACGGCGATCGCCCGCCGTAACCCCGACCTGATCAAGTCGGGAGAGGGAGGGTCAAACGTCACCCTCGTTCGCTCAGAGAGAATCGCCGAGCGGCGCGAGCTCGTCCTGCGCCCGAGCCCTGTGCCGCGACTGCGCCGCCAACCCGAGCGGCGGACGATGGCGTTCACCCGTCTCGACTCCGACATCTGTGTCGCCAATCTGCACGCCTCGCAGGCCGCCCCCCTGATCTGGCCGGAGGAGGACGTCAGCCTTGCCGCGGACACAGCCGTCGCATGGGCCGGCGCGAGCGCGCTCATATTCGGCGGCGATCTGAACCTGCGCGCACACTCCAGCGCCGCAGTCTTCGAGCGACTGGAAAGTCTCCACGACCTCAGATCGCCCAGCCCGGGAGATGTGGTCGACCACCTGCTCGCCCGCGGCCTGCAACCGATCGAGCCACCCGTCGCGTTGGCCTCCCGAGCGGCGGGAGATCGCTGCCGATGGATTGCGGTTGCGGCCATCCGACCACCACCCCGTGGAAGCGAATTTCGAGCTCAGCCCCTAACAACTGGGGGCGCGCGTTCGCCCACGCGCGCCCTCAATGCGGTTCCCGTCGCCACCACCAGTGTCTCATGTCTTGCAAGCGCGCCAGCGGGGTACATGAAATAGTCACCGCCAAAGCAAGCTTCGAGCACAAGGAGAGATCTAATGGCAGCAGCTTCCGGGAAGTCGACCAAGGCGCGCAGCAGCCGTTCCACAAAGAAGAGCGCCCCCAAGCGCAGCGCCGCCTCAGCGTCGGCCAGCCGCGCCGACAAGAGCGTGGAGGCGTTCCGCGACGCGCTCGAGCGCAGCGTGACGATCTCCCGCGACCGCCTTCAAGAGGTCGTGGACGAGTCCGTCAAGCGCGGGCGGATGACCTCTCGTGACGCGGAGGAACTGGTCTCGAAGCTGGTAACCCGCGGCCGCAAGTACCAGAACGAGCTTCTGCGCGATCTCGAGAAGATGCTCAAGGACGCCCGCAAGGAGATCGACGTCCGGACCAAGGAAGTGCGCAAGGATGTGGAGTCGCGCACGACCACCGTGCGCAAGCGAGCCGAGAAGGCAAGCAGTCGCGCCCGCCGCCAGACGACCGCCGCCGCCGGCCGCGCCAGCCGCGCCGCGCGCGATCTCGGGGACGAGCCGCTGAAGCGCATCGACGAGGCCCGACGCCGGGTTGGTGCGCCGCCGACCTTCCCGATCACCGCCTACGACCAGCTCACCGTGCCGCAGATCAAGTCGCGGCTCGCGAAGCTCGAGCCGGCCGATCTGCGCAAGGTCCGCACCTACGAGAGCGCCAACCAGGCGCGCAAGGGAATCGTCGGCGACATCGATCGCCGCTTGGGAAGCGGCGGGTCGAGCAAGGGCGGTGCCCGAAAGAGCAGCGCGAAGAGCAGCCGCAAGTCGACGGCGCGGAAGCCGGCGGCGCGGAAGTCGACGGCTCGGAAGCCGGCGGCGCGGAAGTCGACGGCTCGCAAGCCGGCGGCTCGGAAGAGCAGCTAGACGAACTCCTCCGCGAGCGCACCGAGGTTCAACTCCTCGCCGAGCTGTTCGGCGAGGAGCTCGTCGGCGCGCAGGCGCTGACCCTGGCTCCACAGCCCTCGAAGCCACCCGCCGGCCTCCGGCTGCGTAAACCATTCCGTTCCAAAACGCCGGCGCAGGTGGGCACGCCAGCGCGACTCCAACGCCCACGCCCGCAGATAGCAGGCGACGTAGAAGCCCGGGTCGACGTCGGAGAGCCAGCTCACCGCCGGCCAATCGACCCGCGTCGCCGCCCCGAGAAGGCTCGCGTAGCGCTTCGGCATCTCCTGGAGGTCGGCGCCCGGCCCGTGCAGCTCGAGCTCGAACGCGAGCTTGGCGGCGTATCGCCGCAGGAACACGAGCTTCACCGCCCGCGCGTGTGCCAGCACCGGCTCGGGATCGTCGACGCCCAACCGCAGCCGAAGCCAGTCCGGGTCCTCGCTCAGGTGGTCGAACAGAAACGCGAACGACTCGGTGACCGAGTTGTCGCCCAGGTGCCGGTACTCGAACGGCAGCTCCGGATCGGTGTTCGCAAAGTGCTCGGTGTGGCCCCCTTCGTGCAGAAGCGCGGCGAAGTCCTCGCGGCCTCCGATCGGCTGCACCACCAGGTAGACCTCGTCGGGCACCCTGGGGGTGGCGCAGAATGCCCGCGGCGATTTGCTCGGCCGGGCTTCGGTGTCGAGCGTGACGTTGCTCTGGCTTGCGAGATCGACGCCCAGATCCGCGACGGTCTCGGCGAACGAAGGCAGGAGCTTGCTCGCCGGAAACGGAGCGTCGAGCCCGGCTGCTCTGAAGAACCGCGGCAGATCCCAGCGCTGTACCTCGCCAAGTCCGGCGCCGACATGGCGAACGAGCTCGGGGTCAGCGATGCGGGCGTATGAATCCTCGGTGCGCTCGAGGAATTCCGCCGCCGACCGGCCCAGGGCGGCGAGGTCGATCTCGCACAGATCGGCATAAGCGTCGGCGTAGCTGTCCCACCCGAGCTCGGTGACCAGCCGGTGCGATCGCTCAAGGACCTCTCGATGGAGCGGGTTCAGTCGCTGCTCCAGCACGGCGTTGCGAGCGTCCTCGAGCGCGCGGCGGCGCTCGGAATCCTCCTCGTTCGCCTGCTCGACGGCGACCATCCGATACGGAAGCCGCTCGCTGCCTGCCTCGACCTCGAGCGATGCCTCGAGATTCGCCATCTCAGCGGCCTCTGCCCTCGTCTCCCGGCCGAGGTATCCGTCCGTCGCGAACCGCAGCAGGTACCGCCGGCGACGCAGCTCCTCGCCGCCGCGATCCTCCGCCTCGGCGACCGCCTCCCGCAACGCCTCCACGCTGCCCCGCGTGCACAGGTCCGCGTAGCGATCGTAGATCGCCTCGAGCTCGAAATCGGCCTTGTGACCGGCGAAATGCAGGTAGTACTCGCGATCGAGCTCTTCGAGCAACCGCTCGGCCTCGGTTCTGTAGCTCTCGATGTCGAACGTCACTCACTGCAACGATAGGGGGACGATGAAGCGCGGCGCCGAGCTGGAGCTGGAGGTCACATCGCTTGCCCACGGCGGGCGCGGTGTCGCCCGCGACGACGGCTACGTGGTCTTCGTCAGCGGCGCGCTGCCCGGGGACAGGGTGCGGGCGCGGCTGTCGAAGACCCGCCGCGACTACGCGGAGGCGAGCGCACTCGAGATCCTGCGCCCCAGCGCCGACCGCGTCCCGGCGCGCTGCGACCACGGCGGCGAGCCCTGCCCGGGTGCACCGTGGCAGGAGCTCCCCTACGAGCTCCAGCTCACGCACAAGCGCGAGCAGGTGGAAGACGCCCTGAAGCGCATCGGCCGGCTCGAAGGCTTCGAGCTGGAGGAAATCGAGCCCGCCGCTCAGAGCTGGCGCTACCGCAACAAGCTCGAGTACTCATTCGGCGAACGTGACGGCGAGCTGGTGCTCGGATTCCACGCCCGCGGGCGCTGGGACGAGGTCGTGGACGCCGAGGATTGCCTGCTCGCATCCGAGGCGAACAACCTGGCCCGCAACGGATCCGCGCCTGGGCGCGAGCGGAGGGGATCGAGGCCTACGACCGCCGCGAACGCCGCGGGGTGCTTCGAAACCTCGTCGTCCGCGAGGGCCGGCGAACGGGGCAGCTTCAGACCCGCCTGGTCACCTCCGTCGCCGAGCTCCCCCGCCCCCCGGTCGACCTCCACACGGCTATCGAAGGGCCCGGCAGCGGCACCACGGGGCCGACCGGCGCCCTCGGCTCGGAGTTCCTCGAAGAGGAGATCGGCGGGCTCCGGCTGAGGATCTCCCACGACGCCTTCTTCCAGACCAACACGGAGATGGCGGAACGCCTCTACTCGGTCGCCACCGGCTACGCGGGGCTGTCCGGCGACGAGCGCGTCTTCGATCTCTACTGCGGGATCGGAACGATCGCTCTCACGCTCGCCCGCCACGCCGGCGAGGTGTGGGGCATCGAGACCGTCGAAGCCGCCGTGGCCGACGCCGAGGAGAACGCCCGCCGCAACGCGATCACCAACGCCAGCTTCCGCAGCGCCGACGCGCGCCTGGGGCTGCGTCCGCTTCTGGAGGAGGCGGGAAAGCCCGACGTCGTGGTCGTCGACCCGCCGCGGGCCGGCCTCTCGCAGAAGATCGTCAGGCGGGTGATCGAATGCGAGGCGCCGCGGATCGTGTACGTCTCCTGCAACCCGACCACACTGGCGCCGAACGCGGCACAGCTCGCGGAGGCCGGATATACGCTGAAGCGAGTGAAGCCGATCGACATGTTCCCCCACACGCCGCACATCGAGTGCGTGGCGCTGCTGGAGAAATGAGCAACGAGCGGTCCGCAAGCGGGGGGCAGACCCGCGGATTCGGGGTTGCCGCCGGCCTCGACCCCGAGATCGCCGCGCCGCTTGCCGCGCGGTGCGCCGAGCTTGGCTACGGCTCGATGTGGTCCAACGACCATCCGGCGGCGCTCGGTCTCGCAACGCTCGCCGCCTTTGCCGAGGGCAGCGATGCGGCCGAGCTGGGAGTCGCTGTGATGGCTCTCGATCGTCACGATCCCGGCTCGATCAACGCGGCAATCGAACGCGTTGGCATCGCCCGCGATCGGCTGTGGCTCGGAGTCGGCGCCGGGTTCGCGAAGCAGCCGTTGACGCGGATGCGCGAAGCCGAGGTGGAGCTTCGCCAGGCGGTCCCGGGCGTGCGACTCGTGCTGGCTGCGATGGGCCCGAAGATGTGCGCCCTGGGCGGCGCCGCCTATGACGGGGTCTTCTTCAACTGGATGACGCCGGCGTTCGCCGCCCAGGCACGAAAGCACGTGGAGGCGGGGGCGGCCGAGGCCGGACGCGAGACCCCGCCCGTCTTCGGATACGTGCGCACGGCGGTGGGCGAGGACGCGACAGATCGGCTCGCAAACGAGGAAGCGTTCTACCGCGACCTCCACGACGGCTATCGCAACCACTTCGCTCGCCTGGGCGAGCCGCGTGGGCAGCGTCGGGGTTGCGGCCCGCGACGGCGACGAGGCCGAGGCGGCGCTGTCGAGGTATGAGGCGCTCGACGTTGTCGTCGTCCGCGGCCTCGCCAGCGCCACGATCGATGCGATGGGAGCGGTGGCGGAAGCCGCCGCGCCGGCCCAGGCTTCGCCTCGCTAGCCGGCTTCGACCGCCGTCTTGATTCGCTGTGCGAACGCGTCGGCGTCCTTGCGAGCCGCTCGCAGCGCGAGCCCCACGATCAGCACCCCGAACCCGTGCCCCTCCAGCTCGTTGAAGACGGTCAGCTTCGTCCCTCCGTTCGCCGGAACGAGGTCGTACCCGCCCGAGGTAGCGGTGACCAGGTTCTTCGAGATCTCCTTCCAACGGATCTTGGTCGGCGGCTCGAAATCGGTCAGCTCGAACTCGCGCTTCGTCTTCATCCCCGCGTCCTTGACGGTGCTCGAGTAAACGGTGCCAACCCCCGAAGGGCCGTCGGTCGTCTTCGCGATCTCGAGCACCCGGGGGCTGAACTTGGGGTCGTTCTCCCCGTCCGCGAGGAAATGGAAAACGTCGTTGATCGGGCGATCGATCACGACCGTTCCTTCAAACCGTCCACCCATTGGTTGGAGACTAATACGGCGGGAGCTCTTCGTACCACTCGCCGAGCTTGCGGAATGCGCTCCAGAACTCTCGCTTCGAATCGTCTGTGTCCAGCGAGGCGTCGATGTCGGGCACGCACAGACCCGAGATCGTCGGTGTCATCGACTGGATCTCTCCCAGCCTTGGCTCCAGGGGCGCCGCCAGCGGGAGCTGGAGGTCGTTGACGATCTCCATCGGGCGCTCTCCCATCAGGACGATGATCCGCGGCGAAACGATCGCGATCTCCTCGACGAGCCTGCCGAGGCAGTCGGGAGCGGCCAGCTCGGGGTCGGACAGCGGGCACTTGGCGCACAGGGTCCCGTAGACGGCGAGCGGATCGATGCCGAGCCGCTTGAAGCTCTTCACGAGCGCGTTGCCGGCGCGCCCGTAGAACGCCACGCCCTCCTCAATCTCCGCCGCGACCGGCCCGTGCTTCAGCAGCATGATGTCGGCCTGCGGATGCCCCGAGCCGAGCACCGGCATCAGGTTGCCCCGCGGGCAGCTGCGGCACTCCTGGAGCTCGCGAGTGAGCTGGTTCAGCTCCCTGATCGCCCGCTCGAGGTACTTCTCCTTGATCTGGTCGTCGGTGGTCGGCACGGCCCGCGTCTCCTTTGACGATCCCCCGCGGGCTCCTTCGGGCTGCATGGAGTCTTCTTCGGCCTGCATCAACTCTTGCCTCCTACGGAGCCGAGCTTCAGCCGCCTGGGGGCTTGGTCCCGCCGCGTCGAGGGCGTGCCTTGACGGCTGCCGCCCGGCGCGTCGTCCGCCGGGTCCCGCCCTTCACCGGTCGCCGGCCGCCACTCGGCGGCCTCCGCGCACCGGCCTGGCCGCCGGTCGACTGCAGCAGCTTCAGCGCCTGGACGTAGACGAGGTTCTTGTGCTTGCGGGCGATGTCGGCGTCGCGCATCGCCTCCAGGAATTCCTCCGGCCCCTCGAAGTCGTGGACCCGGACACGAACGCTTCCGAGCCCCTGGGCGACGTGGCTGTCCGAGCCGGCCCCGGGAACGATCCTGTACTTGGCGGCGAAGCGCTCGGCCTCATCGTTGAACGCCGAGAAGGCGACCCGAGGATTGAACACCTCGAGGATGTCAATCTCCTCGACGATCTCGAGCAGGTTCTCGTAGTCGGGAACCGAGTGGAAGCGGTCGAACGGGTGCGGCACGTATACGAGGCCTCCCTGGCGGCGGATCTCGGCCACCGTTTCGGCCATCGTCATCCCGCGCTCGATCCGCTCGTTGATGAACAGCCCGATCACCTCGCCCTGCTCCGCCGTCTTCACCTCTTCGGCGACGATCACCTTCAGGTCGTCCATCTCCTCGGCCAGTCGCTGCGCCTCCAGCGCGCCCGAGATCTCGTTGTGATCGGTGATCGCGATCGCCCCGAGCCCTCTGGCGCGGGCGGTCTCGAGCAGCACGTCGACCGGGGTCGCACAATCCGGCGAGTGATCGGTGTGCATGTGAAGGTCGACCTCGATCAGCCGCCTGCGCGCCACCCGCCGGCGCAGATCGCCGTTTCCCTGCGGGTCGTGGCGGCGGGCGCATATGCGGAGATAGATCTCCTCGACATCGTCGGCGACCTGCGACCACGATCGGCTTGCTCCCTTCGCCGAGCGCCGCAGGCGGGCCCGCAACCTCGGCTCGCTGATCAGCCGCCGCAGCTGCCCGGCCAGGGTGACCGCGTCCCCCGCCGGGTACAGCAGCCCGCGCTCGCCGTCGGCGAGCAGCTCCTGGTACACCGGCAGCTGCGAGGCGACCGGGACGGTGCCGGTGGCGAGTGCGTCGCGTACCAGGCCGGGCGCCGGGAGCGGGCCGCCCGAAGCGACGCAGACCACATCGGCGGCCGCGATCAGCTCCTCGGGCGCGCATTCCGATGGTCCGACGATGGCGACCCGATCGCGCAGAGCGGACGCCAGCCGGGGCGGGGGAGCCGACTGGTCGGTCCAGATCGCAGCCTCCCAAGGGACATCGCCTGGAAGTCGCCGGAGCGCCCGGATGAAAAGCCGCAGGGCGCCGCGCTCCTCCGTGTGGCAGAACGCGATCTTCGGCGCCCCGTCGGTGTTCGTCATCCCCGGCCACCACGGCTCGACCTCAGACCCGGCGCCCGGAGCGACCAACTCATACGTGCCGGGGAAGTAGCGCTCGACCAACTCGGCGGTCTGGTGGGTACTGACCGTGCGTGCATCGAGGCGGCCGAAGAAGACCTCGACCAGGGGCCGCGCCACCTGCGTCGAGAGCACGCGCTCGGTCGGGTCGTGGAAGCTGCCGACGTTCAGAGAGCGCGAATGGCGCAGCGCGGTCGAAGAGGCGCTCGGCGCGAACGGGTCGTGCACATGGACGACATCGAGCGGCATCGATTCGAGCAGTCGCTCCAGTGTTCGGCTGACGTCGAGCGGCAGGGTGGCGGAGCGCGGCCGCGGCGCCCCCGGCAGGGGCAGCCAGCCGCCGACCTCGAACACGGGCGGGCCCCCGTCGCCCCCGGCACGTGGCAATCCCGGCGAGGAGAGAAGCCGCTTCCCGTCTCCGGCGCCGTCGCGAATCGCCCTCCGGGCGGTGCGGACGCGAGCTCGGGAGAGCGACGGGGCGGCAACGATCACCCGGTGGCCGCGCTGGTGGAGCTCGGCGCACACGCGCTCCGACGAACTCGTTCACCTCGTTGCGCGGCCCCCACGGATGCGGGGTCACATGAGCGATCGCAAGGCGCTCCGGGGAGGGCACTAGCTGAGGATATGAGAGCGGTGGGCGGGCGCCGCCAGATCCGCTTCACATCCGGCGGCCTCGGATACCTCCACGCGGGCGGAGTAGTTCGCGATCGCGAGGCTGAGCGTGCGTCCCCCGTAGCCGTCCGACGGGTTTCCCGCCAGCGCGACTCGAGGAGGGGCGCTGGCGGTGGCGGTCCTCATCGGACCTACGCGCCGGAGGTCTAGCTCCTCGACTTTGCCTTGGCCTTCGCGCGCTTGCGAGGCGCCTTCGCCGACCCGCCGCGCGCGTGCTTGGCGATGAAGTCCTCGGTCAGCTCGTGGGCCTCGCCATCGGGCCGCTGGCTGTGCGGGGACTTCATCAAGTAGCTGGAAGGCCCGTCGAGCTGGCCGCCGACGCCGTTGTTGAGCGCCAGCTTGATCAGCCGCACCGCGTCGATCACGATTCCGGCCGAGTTCGGCGAGTCCCAGACCTCGAGCTTCAGCTCAACGTTCAGCGGCACGTCGCCGAACGAGCGACCCTCGATGCGGATGTGCGCCCACTTGCGGTCGGTCAGCCAAGGGACGTAGTCGGACGGGCCGACGTGGACCTGATCCTCGGGCAGCTCGTGACCCATGATCGAGGTGACGGCGTTGGTCTTCGAGATCTTCTTCGAGTCCAGTCGCTCGCGCTCGAGCATGTTGTAGAAGTCCATGTTGCCGCCGACGTTGAGCTGGCTGGTGCGCTCCATCAGCACGCCGCGGTCGTGGAACAGGCGCGCGAGCTGGCGGTGGACGATCGTCGCGCCGACCTGCGACTTGATGTCGTCGCCGATGATCGGCAGCCCGGCCTTGCGGAAGCGCTTGTCCCAGTAGTCCTCGCGGGCGATGAACACCGGCAGGCAGTTGACGAACCCGACCCCGGCCGCGAGCGCCTGCTCGACGTACCACTTGGTCGCATCCTCCGAGCCGACCGGCAGGTAGCAGACCAGCACGTCGGCCTTGCTGTCCTTAAGGATCCCGACGACGTCGTCCGTCGGCCCGGGGGCCTTCTTGATCTTCTCCTTCAGGTACTTGCCGAGGCCGTCGTGCGTCATCCCGCGATGGACCTTGACCCCGAGCTTGGGCACGTCGGCGAACTTGATCGTGTCGTTCTGTCCCGACCAGATCGCCTTCGAGAGGTCCTTGCCGACCTTCTCCGCGTCGATGTCGAAGGCGGCGACGAACTCGATGTCGCGCACGTGGTAGCCGCCGAGATCGACGTGCATAAGCCCCGGCACGGCCTCCGCCGGGTCGGCGTCCTTGTAGTACTCGACGCCCTGGACGAAGGCGTTCGCGCAGTTGCCCACCCCGACGATCGCGACGCGGACCTTGCCGTCGTCCTTGCGGACGGCTTTCGCTGCGCCGTTCTCGGAGGCGCCGTTGGTTGTGCTCATTCGCTCAAAGCTCCTTTGGGGGTCGGGGGGAACACACACTCGACCGAGCAAGCGGTTACACGGCCAAGCCTACCCCCGCTCGGCCTCCATGCGGTGCAGCTCGCCGCGCACGTGCCAGACGCGTTGCGCGACGGTGATCGCGGTCAGCGCAACCATCGTGTAGATAGCCGCCGGGAGCAGGTCGACGTCGTTGATCAGTTCGCCCTCGGCGAACACGAGCCCCGCGGACAGGATCACGACTCGCACCGGCCGGGTGGCGAGGCCGACCTTGCACTCGACGCCGAGCGCCTCGGCGCGGGCGCGGGTGTAAGAGACCATCAGCGACCCCAGGACCACCAGAACGCAGGCCGCGGCGGCGACCTCGTCGCCTGCCTCGGCGAAATACCAGGCGACGGCGGTGAGCACGAGACCCTCCTCGATCCGGTCGAGGGTCGAGTCGAGGAAAGCACCGAACATCGTGCCCTTGCCCGACATCCGCGAGTAGCGCCCGTCCAGCGTGTCCATCACCGAGCCGACGATGAAGGCGATCCCACCGAGCACGAACAGACTCTGGGTGATCAGAACCGCGGCGGCGATGTTGAGGATCAGGCCGGTGATCGAAATCGCGTTCGGCGTCAGCCGCGACTCGATCAGGGCGTCGCGAGCGAACGTGCGCAGATCGTCCGCGGTGCGGACCTGGCTCAAGTCGCGCCGCGGCGGTGTCGCCGGGCTCGGCTCGGGAGTGCTCACGCGCCCACGGCTTCGCCCCGCCACGCCCAAGCCTCCGGCCGGATCCGCGCCAGCACCTTCCAGGCGATCAACGCCGCCGCGCCGGCGACGAGGAAACCGGCCGCGGCGTCGAGCCAGTAGTGGTTGCCCGTGACGATGACGACGAAGGTGACGAACGGCGCGTAGAGCGCCCACATGACCTTCGTCAGCAGATGGCGGCAGACCATGACCCCGGTGACACCGATCATCAGCGCGAAGGCGCAGTGCATGCTCGGCACCGCCGCATACGGGTTGATGAACAGTTCCACGAGAGCGGAGTTCTGACCGACGCCGACGAACACCTCGATCGTGTCGACGAATCCCTCCTGGGGAAGGAAGCGCGGCGGTGCGGTTGGCATCAGCGTGTAGCCGACGAGGGCGAGGCCCATCGCGACGAGGAACACGTTGCGGACGAAATAGAAGCTGTCGTTTCGCCGCAGGTAGAGCCACGCCATGAACGCGGTCGTGATCACGAAGTGGGTGTTCATGTAGGCCCAGTTCGCAGCGTCGACCAGCCACTGGTTGTCGAGGATCGAAGCCTGCAGCGCGGGCTCGAAGAAAGTGCCCGTCGACCGCTCGACGTCGACGATCCAGTGCGCGTTCTCGAACGCGACCGACGCCCGCCCTTCTGCGATCCCGCGTACGGTCTCGTAGCAGACATTGGCAAGCACGATGAGCCCGATCTGCCGCCCAAGATCTCCCCACCCCTGCGGCAGCCGGCGCCCGACGCTGTTCACGAATCGGCGCACGGTGATCGGCGAATTCTACGAGGTTGATCTGCGAGGGAGAATGCGAACATGTCCATCGCCGAATCCTCCGCTTCGCGTCCGGTTCGGCTCAATCTCATCTGCATGAGATGATTCTCTGTCTCGGCGAAGCGATCGTCGATCTGGTTTGCGAGCACGAGCTCGACTCGCCGTCCGACGCGAGCGCGTTCCGGCCGCATTTCGGAGGGGCTCTCGCCAACGTCGCGGTTGCAGCGTCTCGCGGCGGCGCGGAGGTGGCACTCGCGGGGGGCGTCGGAGCCGACCCGTGGGGCGATTGGCTTCGGAATGGGCTGGAGGCCGAGGGCGTGAAGCTCGAATGGCTTGCATCGCTCGAGGGGGTCCCGACTCCCGTCGCCTTCGTCACTTTCGACCGCGACCGCGAGCCTTCGTTCTCGGTCTATGGCGAGGGGATCTCGGCGACGATCGGCTCGCTCGAGGGAAGGGAGGAGGAGGCGATCGAGGCGAGCGATGCGCTCGTGTTCGGCTCCAACACCCTGGTCGGGGAGCGAGAGGGGGCGGTGACGGCGCTGGCGAGGCGGCTGGCTCTCGAGCGCGGGCTGCCGGTGCTGTTCGATCCCAACCTTCGCGCCGGGCGCTGGCCCGACCTCTCGACCGCGCTCGGCCTCTGTCGTGAGCTCGCTCGCGATGTGCTCGTCGTCCGCACGAACCTCGAGGAGGGCCGCTGGCTCTCGGGGCTGCAGGACGCTCGGGCGGAGGATGCGGCGGAGGCGATCGTCGACCAGCTCGGCGCCCGGATCGCGGTCGTCACCCGCGGGGCCGACGGGGCGGTGATGCGCGGCGAGGCCGATGGCGAGACCGGCGGGCGCGCGGTCGAGGTCGTCTCCCCCCTCGGTGCCGGCGACGCGTTCATGGGCGCGCTCACGGCCGCCCTGGCCGAGCGCGACTTTGATCCCGCACGTGCCGCGGAGGCGCTGGAGCCGGCGACCGAGGCGGCCGCGCGGGCGTGCTCGGTTTGGCAGGCGGTGCCGTGAACCGCCGGCCCAGGGCGCCGGAGGGATGGCGGCGGCCACCGAGGCGGCGGGTTCTGGCGATTCGCGATCGCCTGCGGGCGATCTACGGGCAGCCGCGCAACGAGCCGCACGGCCATCCGATCGCCGAGCTCGTGAGGACCGTGCTCTCCCAGCACACGAACGACACGAATCGGGATGTCGCATTCGATCGGCTTCGCGAGCGCTTCCCGACCTGGGTCGAGGTGCGCGACGCCCCACTCGACGGGGTCCGGGAAGCGATCCGCCCGGGCGGGCTGGCGGAAACGAAGGCTCCCCGGATTCAGGACATCCTCCGGCTGATCTCGGACGGGCCCGGCTCCGAGCCCGACCTCGACTGGATCGAACACACGCCGCCGGAGGAGTCGATGTCGTTCCTGACCTCGCTCCCCGGAGTCGGCCGAAAGACGGCGGCCTGCGTGCTCATGTTCACGTACGGGATCCCGGAGATTCCCGTCGACGTCCACGTCCACAGAGTCGGCGGCCGCCTGGGGCTGTTTCCCGAGGGCGCCAGCTTCGATCGGGCGCACGACGAGATCAAGGCGGTCGTCGATCCCGCCGACGCATACGAGCTGCACATGAACCTGATCAGCCACGGTCGCCGGGTGTGCCGCCCGGTACCCCGCTGCGGGGAATGCGAGCTGCGCCGGATGTGCCCGTTCTACCGCCGGAACTCCGGGTCCGGCTGAACCTCCGCGGGCACACGCGAGTTGGCAGGCAGTCACTTAGTATCTCCGCCGCCGCGCTCAACCGCGCGGCCCAAGCATGAAGAAGAGCAATGCCGTCATCTTCTGCGCCTTCGCGGTCGTCCTCATGCTCGTGATTCCGTTCTGGGCGATCAGCGAGGAGGGCGGCGCCGACGCCTCGCCCAACGCTGGCGAGGAGGGCGACGAGGATGCGAAGGCGCTCTTCGTCGCCAACTGCGGGCCGTGCCACACGCTCGAAGCAGCCGGCACGTTCGGTGTCGTCGGACCGAACCTCGACGAGCTTCTCGGCGTCGGCACGCCTGAGGGCAACTACGACCGCGTCCTGGCTGCGATCGAGAACGGCGTGCAGGGGCGGATGCCGGCCCGGATCCTCGCCGGCGAGTCGGCCGAGGAGGTCGCCGACTACGTCTCACGGGTGGCCGGGCAGTAGCCCGGGAAGATCCTGGCCGTGAACCGGCCGAAGACCCAATACACGAAGTCCGGCGACGTTTCGATCGCTTACCAAGTGGTGGGCGACGGGCCCGTCGACCTCGTGGTGGTGCCCGGCTTCGCCACGCATCTGGAGATCGAGTGGGAGTCGCCGCTTTACGCCCACATGGTGGAAAGGCTGGCGTCTTTTTCCCGCGTGATCCTGTTCGACAAGCGCGGCACCGGCCTGTCCGATCCGGTCGCCGAGGTGCCAACGCTCGAGCAGCGAATCGACGACGTCCGGGTCGTGCTCGACGCAGCGGGATCGGAGCGCGCGGCGATGTTCGGGATCTCCGAGGGAGGGCCGATGTGCGTGATGTTTGCTGCGACGCACCCCGAGCGCGCGGCGGCGCTCGTGCTCTACGGAGCGATGGCGCGAAGCACCGAGGACGAGGATTATCCGTGGGCATCGCCCGCCGACGCCCTGCGAGAGTCGGCCGTGGAGTTCATCGCACCGGTCTGGGGACAGGACGGCCAGACGTTCGCCGAGATGTTCGCGCCCAGCATCGCCGGCAACGCCGAGGCGGTCGAGTACATCAGCCGCCTGCAGCGCTACTCGGCGAGTCCGGCGATGGTGCAGCAGATCTTCGAGATGTTCCTCGACATCGACGTCCGCGCGGTGCTGCCGACGATCCACGTGCCGACGCTCGTCCTCCACCGTCATGGCGACCGTGTGGTCAACTGGCGCGCCGGCAAGTGGATGGCAGACCAGATCCCGGGTGCGCGCTACGTCGAGCTCGACGGCATCGACCACCTGCCGTGGATCGGCGACGCGGACGCCGTGGTGGGCGAGATCGAGGAGTTCCTCACTGGTGTGCGCTCGGCCCCCGAGCCCGATCGCGTGCTGGCGACGGTGATGTTCACCGACATCGTCGGCTCGACCGAGCGCGCCACGGAGCTCGGCGACGAGCGCTGGCGGGAGCTGCTGACCTCCCACCACTCAGTGCTGCGCGGGGAGCTGTCGCGGTTTCGCGGCCGTGAGGTGAAGACGCTGGGCGACGGCTTCCTGGCGACGTTCGACGGGCCGGGCCGCGCGATCCGCTGCGGCCAGGCGATCGCCGAGTCGGCGCGCCCGCTCGACATCGAGGTGCGCGTCGGCCTTCACGCGGGCGAGGTGGAGCTGATGGAAGACGACATCGGCGGGATCGCCGTGCACATCGCCTCGCGGATCGGCGCGCGAGCAGGCCCGAGCGAGGTACTCGTTTCCCGCACCGTGAAGGACCTCGTCGCGGGGTCGGGGATCGCGTTCGCCGACCGTGGCGAACACGAGCTGAAGGGGATCGCCGAGACGTGGCAGCTGTTCGCCGCCGATTCTTGATCCGTACGCACGGTCCGCTAGCCTTAGACTCAAATTTTTTAGGCAACCTGCGTCCGGCGCACAGGAGGGCGCCGCTGAAACGGAGGAACAGCAGTTGGCAAGACGATCGGCATCGACCTGGGACGACCAACAGCTGCGTGGCCGTGATGGAGGGCGGCGAGCCCACCGTGCTCGAGAACGCCGAAGGCGGGCGCACGACCCCGTCCGTGGTCGCGTTCACCGACTCCGGCGAGCGCCTCGTCGGCACCGTCGCCAAGCGCCAGGCGGTGATGAACCCCGAGAACACGATCTTCTCGATCAAGCGCTTCATGGGCCGCAAGGAGGCCGAGGTCAAGGAGGAGGAGACGATCGTCCCCTACAAGGTCGTCGCCGGGCCCGGCGGCGACGTCCGCGTCGAGGCCGGCGGCAAGCAGTACTCGCCGCCGGAGATCTCGGCGATGATCCTGCAGAAGCTGAAGGCCGACGCCGAGGCGAAGCTCGGCGACACCGTCGACTCGGTCGTGATCACCGTCCCCGCCTACTTCAACGACGACCAGCGCCAGGCGACCAAGGACGCCGGCAAGGTCGCCGGCCTCGAGGTCAAGCGGATCATCAACGAGCCGACCGCGGCCGCGCTCGCCTACGGGCTCGACAAGGAGGCGACCGACCAGACGATCCTCGTCTTCGACCTCGGCGGCGGCACCTTCGACGTCTCGGTGCTCGAGCTCGGCGACGGCGTCTTCGAGGTCAAGTCGACCGCCGGTGACAACCACCTCGGCGGCGACAACTGGGACAAGGCGATCGTCGAGTGGATGGTCGCCGAGTTCAAGCGCGACCAGGGCGTCGACCTCTCGCCCGACAAGAACTCGCTCCAGCGCCTCTACGAGGCCGCCGAGAAGGCGAAGATCGAGCTCTCGACGACGCAGGAGACCGGCATCAACCTGCCGTTCATCACCGCGACCGACTCGGGGCCGAAGCACCTCGAGATGAAGCTGACGCGGGCGAAGCTGACCGAGCTCACCTCGGACCTGCTCGACCGCGTCGTCGCGCCCCGTGAAGCAGGCGCTCTCCGACGCCGGCGCGCCCGACATCGAGCACGTGATCCTCGTCGGCGGCATGACCCGGATGCCCGCGGTGCAGGAGAAGGTCAAGGAGCTGACCGGCTCCGAGCCGCACCAGGGCGTGAACCCGGACGAGGTCGTCGCGATCGGCGCCGCGATCCAGGCCGGCGTGCTCGCCGGCGACGTCAAGGACGTGCTGCTGCTCGACGTCACCCCGCTGACCCTCGGGATCGAGACCAAGGGCGGCGTGATGACGAAGCTGATCGAGCGCAACACGACGATCCCGTCGAAGAAGTCGGAGATCTTCTCGACCGCCGACGACAACCAGCCGTCGGTCGAGATCCACGTGCTCCAGGGCGAGCGCGAGATGGCGGCGGACAACAAGTCGCTCGGCAAGTTCCAGCTCACCGGGATCCCGCCGGCGCCGCGCGGCATGCCGCAGATCGAGGTCACCTTCGACATCGACGCGAACGGCATCCTCAACGTCTCGGCGAAGGACCTCGGCACCGGCAAGGAGCAGAAGATCGAGATCAAGGGCGGCTCCGGCCTCTCCGAGACGAGGTCGAGCAGATGGTCACCGACGCCGAGGCCCACGCCGACGAGGACCGCAAGCAGCGCGAGCTGGCCGAGGCCCGCAACGTCGGCGAGAACGCCGCCTACCAGGCCGAGAAGCAGCTCGAGGAGCTGGGCGACCAGGTCGACGCCTCCGCGAAGGAGCAGATCGAGACGCGCGATCTCCGACCTGCGCGGGGTGCTCGAGTGCGGCGACGCCGAGGAGATCAAGGCGAAGACCGACGCCCTCCAGGCGGCCTTCCACGCGGTCTCCGAGCAGATCTACCAGGCGGCGCAGCGAGCAGGCCGCCGACGGCGGCCGACGGCGCCCGGCCAACGGCGCCGGCGGCGACGACGAGGAGGAGGTCGTCGACGCCGAGGTGGTCGATGACGACCGCGCCGCGACCGAGGAGCGCCGACCGGCCGAAGCGTCGGAGGAGGCGAGCCGGGGCCGACGCGAGGTCGTCCGACGGCGGCCGGCGATGCCGCCGCCGGTCGAGGCCGACCTCGACGCCTCTCGACGAGATCGCCCGCGAGCGCGACGAGTACCTCGAGCTGGCGAAGCGCGCGCGGGCGGACTTCGAGAACTTCCGCAAGCGGGCGACCCGCGACGCCGCCGAGCCGAGCGCCGCGGCAAGGCGGCGCTCGCCCGCGAGCTGCTGCCGGCGATCGACAACCTCGAGCGCGCCCTGCAGGCGCTCGGGGATCGACCTCGACGACGTCCCGGCCGCCGGCAGGCGAGCGCCGAGCCAGGAGGTCTCCGGGCAGGAGGCCTTCGCGCGGGGCGTGCGCTGGTCCTCGGCGAGCTTCAGGCCGCCCTCGCGCGCGCCGGGGTCGAGACCTACGACCCCGCCGGCGAGCAGTTCGACCCGAACTTGCACGAGGCGCTGTCGACGCGCGGCCGAGAGGCACGGAGGCCGGCACCGTCGTCGAGACCCTCGAGCGCGGCTACCGCCTCGACGGGCAGGTGATCCGCGCCGCGCGGGTCGTCGTCGCCGAGTAGGGCGGGCGATGGCGAGCGACCTCTACGAAGTCCTCGGGGTCCCGAAGAAGGCGACCGACGAGGAGCTGAAGCGGGCCTACCGCAAGCTCGCCCGCGAGTACCACCCCGACCGCAACCCGGACGACCCGGCGGCGGAGGAGCGCTTCAAGGAGATCCAGGGCGCCTACGACGTGCTCTCGGACCCCGAGAAGCGCAAGCAGTACGACGCCGGCGGCATGTTCGGCGGCTTCGGAGGCGGCGGGCGGCCGCGGAGGCCCGGCGGCTTCACCTCCGACATCGGCGACATCTTCTCGACGATCTTCAGCCGCGGCGGGCGCCGGGCCCCAGGAGCCGGTCCGCGGCCGCGACCTCGAGACCGAGATCACGCCTCGCTTCGACCAGGCGATGAGCGGCACCGAGGTCCCGGTGACGGTCCGAAGCAGTCCGCCTGCGCACCTGCGGCGGCAGCGGCGCCGAGCCGGGCACGACCCCGATGTCTGCCCGCGCTGCGGCGGGCGCGGCGTCGACTCCGAGAGCCAGGGCTTCTTCTCGATCAGCCAGCCCTGCCCCCAGTGCGGCGGGCGGGGCGAGATCATCGAGACGCCGTGCCACACCTGCGGCGGCTCCGGCCTGACGCTCCAGCGCAAGCGCTACCGGGTGAAGATCCCGGCCGGGCGTCCGCGAGGGCACGCGGATCCGGGTCGCGGGCAAGGGCGAGGACGGGCCCCTCGGCGGCCCGCCGGGCGACCTCTACGTCGTCGTCCACGTCACCCCCTCGCCGGTCTTCACCCAGCGCGACGACGGCAACCTCGAGGTCGAGGTGCCGATCACGATCCCCGAGGCGATCCAGGGCGCGACCGTCGAGGTCCCGACCCTGAACGGCAGCAAGCGGATCCGGGTCCAGCCGGGCACCCAGCACGGCACCGTCCAGCGGCTCCGCGGCGAGGGCCCGCCGAAGCCCGGCGGCCGCGGGCGCGGCGACATCCGCTACCGGCTCGGGATCGAGGTGCCGAGCGATCTCACCGACGAGCAGCGCAGGCGCTCGGCGAGTTCGCGGAGACGATCAACGACCGCAACCCGCGCGAGCGGCTGCTGCGCGATGCGTCCGCGAAGCGGGCGTCGAGTGCGAGGACGGCAAGGCAGACGCGTGAGCGCGAGCGCGAAAGCGTGCAGGCCGCCGAGGGACGGCCTGCGGATCGACGCCGACCGCGGCGTCTTCATGATCTCGGTCGCGGCCGAGCTCGCCGAGATGCACCCGCAGACGCTGCGCATGTACGAGGCGCGGGGGCTGATCACGCCGAAGCGCTCGCCGAAGAACACCCGCCTCTACTCGCAGGAGGACGTCGAGCGGCTGCGCCGGATCCAGCGCCTGACCGCCGACGAGGGCCTCAACCTCGCCGGGGTCGAGGCGGTGCTGCAGCTCGAGGAGCGGCTGAAGAATGCGGGCGAGCTCGGCGGCATGCGCGGCGCACGGCGGAGATCGAGCAGCGGATGGCGGCCGAGATCGACGGGTCAAGCGCTCGATGGGCGCCGACATCGTCCCCTACGGCGCCTATGACCCGAGATCGGGGCTCCCGAGCGACCGGTCCGTGCGGATCCCGGTCGAGCGTCCGGGCAAGCGATGAGCCACGCCACGCATAAATCTAAGTCGAAGAGACTTAGATTTGAGGTATAATCCAGGCACGATGCAGGCAGACCGATTCACGATCAAGACCCAGGAGGCAGTCGCGGCCGCGCAGCGGCTGGCGGCCGAGCGCGCAACAGCGAGGTCGCCCCCGCCCACCTGCTGCTCGGCGCTGCTCGAGCAGGACGACGGCCTCGTCGTCCCCGTGCTCCAGAAGCTCGGCGCCGACACCGCCGGTCCTGCGCTCGCGGTTCGCGCCGCGGTCGACGAGCTGCCGACCGTCAGCGGCGACGACGAGCCGGAGGTGCGCCGTCGCAGCCTTCGTCCGCACGCTCCAGCGCGCCGAGAAGGAGGGACGCGCTCGGCGACGAGTACATCTCGACCGAGCACCTGCTGCTCGCGCTCACCGACGAGAGCGCCGCTCGCGGAGCTGCTCCCCGACCGCGACTCGCTGGCGAAGGCGATCGAGGAGGTGCGCGGCCCGCACCGCGTGACCAGCCCGAACCCCGAGGACGACGATGCAGGCGCTGGAGAAGTTCGGCCGCGACCTCACCGCCGAGGCCGCGACGGGCAAGCTCGACCCGGTGATCGGCCGCGACGAGGAGATCCGCCGCGTGATCCAGGTGCTCTCGCGGCGGACCAAGAACAACCCGGTGCTGATCGGCGACCCCGGCGTCGGCAAGACCGCGATCGTCGAGGGCCTCGCGCAGCGGATCGTCGACGGCGACGTCCCCGAGTCGCTGCGCGACCGGCGCGTGATCGCGCTCGACATCGGCGCCCTGCTCGCCGGCGCCAAGTACCGCGGCGAGTTCGAGGAGCGCCTGAAGGCGGTGCTCAAGGAGGTGCAGGCGGCCGAGGGCCAGATCGTCCTCTTCCTCGACGAGCTGCACACGATCGTCGGCGCCGGCGCCGCCGAGGGCGCGGTCGACGCCGCCAACCTGCTGAAGCCGATGCTCGCCCGCGGCGAGCTGCGCGCCGTCGGCGCCACCACCCTCGACGAGTACCGCAAGCACATCGAGAAGGACGCCGCGCTCGAGCGCCGCTTCCAGCCGGTCTTCGTCGGCGAGCCCGACGTCAACGACACGATCGCGATCCTGCGCGGGCTGAAGGAGCGCTACGAGGTCCACCACGGCGTCCGCATCTCCGACGGCGCCCTCGTCGCCGCGGCGACGCTCTCGGAGCGCTACATCGCCGACCGCTTCCTCCCCGACAAGGCGATCGACCTGATCGACGAGGCCGCCTCGCGGCTGAAGATCGAGATCGACTCGATGCCGACCGAGATCGACGAGGTCGAGCGCCGCGCCCACCAGCTCGAGATCGAGCGCGAGGCGCTGCGCAAGGAGAAGGACAAGGCCTCGAAGGAGCGGCTCGCGGCGATCGAGTCGGAGCTCGCCGACCTGAACGAGCGCGCCAGCGAGATGAAGGCGCGCTGGCAGAACGAGAAGGCCGCGATCGACGCGATCAAGGCAGGCGAACGCGCGACCTCGAGGAGGCCTCCGCGAGGCCGAGCGCGCCGAGCGCGACGGCGACCTCGAGCGGGCGGCGGAGCTGCGCTACGCGCGAGATCCCGGAGCTCGAGTCGAGCGTCGCCGAGCACGAGCAGCGGCTCGCCGAGCTGCACGCGGAGTCGGCTCGATGCTCACCGAGGAGGTCACCGAGGAGGACGTCGCCGAGGTCGTCGCCCAGTGGACCGGGATTCCCGGTCTCGCGCCTGATGGAGGGCGAGGTCGAGAAGCTGATCCACATGGAGGAGCGGCTGCACGAGCGGGTCGTCGGCCAGGACGAGGCGGTCGAGGCCGTCTCCAACGCGCTGCGGCGCTCGCGCGCCGGGCTCTCCGACCCGAACCGGCCGATCGGCGTCTTCCTCTTCCTCGGCCCGACCGGCGTCGGCAAGACCGAGCTGGCGCGGGCGCTGGCCGAGTTCATGTTCGACTCCGAGCAGGCGATGGTCCGGATCGACATGTCCGAGTACATGGAGAAGCACTCGGTCGCGCGCCTGATCGGCGCGCCGCCCGGCTACGTCGGCTACGAGGAGGGCGGCCAGCTGACCGAGGCCGTCCGCCGCCGCCCCTACGCGGTGATCCTGCTCGACGAGATCGAGAAGGCGCACCCGGACGTCTTCAACGTCCTGCTCCAGATCATGGACGACGGCCGCCTCACCGACGGCCAGGGCCGACGTGTCGACTTCACCAACACGATCCTGATCATGACCTCGAACGTCGGCTCGCACGAGATCGCCGTGGAGGCGATCGACGAGCGCATCCGCGAGCGGATCGAGGAGGTCCTGGCGCGACCTTCAAGCCGGAGTTCCTCAACCGGATCGACGACACGGTGATCTTCCACCGCCTCTCGCGCGAGGACATCAGCCGCATCGTCGACCTCCAGGTGGACCAGCTGACGCGCGCCGGATCGCAGAGCGCGGGATCGCGATCGAGCTCACCGACGACGCGCGGACGCTGCTCGGCAACCTCGGCTACGACCCGACCTACGGCGCCCGGCCGCTGAAGCGGGTGATCCAGAAGCAGCTGATCGACAAGCTGGCGCTGACGCTGCTCGAGGGCGAGTTCGCGCGAGGGCGACGTCGTGCGCGTCGACGCCGAGGACGGCGAGCTGGGCTTCGAGAAGGCCGAGGGCCGCGAACCCGAGCCGGAAGCGCCCGCGCCGGTCGAAGCCGCCGCGTAGCACTTTCGGCGTGGCGATAACGCCCGATCTCCCCGCCTCGTGACCTCGCCCCACGCTGTCCTGCGGCGGATCGGGCCGGTGGCCCTGTGCGCGGCGCTCGTCGCTGCGTTCGTCGCCTGGAACCCGCAGGTCCACGACCTCGCCGCCCATGTGTTTCGGGCGGAGCTCTTCGAGCGCTCCGGGCTCACGATCTGGAACGGGAGCTGGTACCAGGGGCACTACACGCTCACCTACAGCGTCCTCTTCCCGCCGCTGGCGGCGTGGTTCACACCGCAAGTGGTCGGGGCGGTGGCGGTTGTCGTGCTCGGCGCTGCTGTTCGACCCGCTGGTACGCGGCCTCTGGGGGGAGAGCGCCCTCTGGGGCTCGCTGTGGTTCGCGGTCGGCGCGGCGGCGATGTACGTGAACGGCAACCTCAGCTTCGCGCTCGGCGTCGCGCTCGGTCTCGCGTCGCTCCTCAGCCTCCGCGCGCCGCATCCGCTGGCGGCGACGGCAGCCGCGTTGGATGCACGCTCGCCAGCCCGCTGGCGGGGGCGTTCCTGGCCGGGGTGGCGACGGTTGTCGCGCTAACCGCCCCCCAACTCGGCGCTCCGCGCTGGTCGTCGCCGCCGCGGCGCTGCTCCCGGCGCTGGCGCTGAACGCGGTCTTCCACGAGGAAGGGCTGCAGCCGTACGACTTCGCCGCCTATCTGCCGGTGCCGCTGTGGTGCGCCGGCGCCCTGCTGGTGACGTGGAGGCTTCCCGGGAGCGCGGGCTGCGGACCGCGCTCGCCGGTTACGCGCTGGCGGCGACGCTGTTCTGGCTGATCCCGAGCCCGATGGGCAGCAACGTCTCACGGCTGGGGATGTTCTTCGGCGGCCCGGTGCTGCTATCAGCGCTGCTCGCCCACAGGGGCGAGGTGCTTCCGCCGCGCCCGCCGTGGCGGAGGCTGCTCACCGGCGCGGTCGCCGTCGCGACCCTCGCCTGGAGCGCCTACTGGCAGCTCGACAACGCCGTCAGGGAGGTCGCCCTCAGCGTCGACGATCCCTCGACCGAGGAGGCGTACTACGCCCCGCTCGAGGATTGGCTTCGCGCCCACGGCGGCGATCTGACCCGGGTCGAGATCCCCGAATCGGTGAACAGCTGGGAGATGGCCTATGTGGCGCCCGAGTTCGCGCTCGGCCGCGGCTGGCTGCGGCAGATGGACCGCGCCCGAAACGACGTCTTCTACGAGGGCGAGCTGACGCCGGAGCGCTACCACGACTGGCTGCTCGAGACCGGGGTCCGCTACGTCGCGCTTCCGGACGTGGACGCGCAGCAGTACTCCCGGGCCGAGCGCGAGCTGATCCTCACCGAGCCCCCGTTCCTGATCCCGCGGTGGGAATCGGAGCACTGGAGGGTGTGGGAGGTGGAAGGTGCGCGGCCGTTCGTGAGCAGCGAGGACGGTGGGGTTGCCACGGTCGCCGACCTGGAGCCGGAGTCGGTGACGCTCGAGGTCGAGGAGCTCGGGACGTTTCTGGTGTTGGTGCGGGCGTCGCCGTTTTGGCACGTTGCCGAGGGCGAGGGATGTACGAGCACAGAGGGGGATTGGACCGCGGTGCGCGCCGATGCCCCCGGGTCGCTGCGGATCGAAAACTCGTTCTCGATCGGCCGCGCCTGGGATTCGCTGACTCGCGATCTCTCGAGCCCGCGCTTGCTGGTTTAGGGGCTATAGCCCGTACCAGTCAGACACTTTCCGCCTTGCCCTCCCTTCGGTGCTCCGCCGCCGAAGGCGGCGGCGGTTCGCCATTACGCTGGGGCCGATGAGGATCGGGATCAGCTCGTTCTGGTTCAACCGCGGCCAGGCGGTGGTTGCACGCCAGCTGCGCTCGGCTCTGGATTCGATCGGGCACGAGACGTTCGTGCTCGCGCGTCCGACGCGGGGCGGGAACATCAGGCCGTCGTTCATCGACCGCGAGGGCGTCTGGGACCAGCCCGGGATCACCGAGGCCTCGCACTACACGATTCCCGCCGCCGAGCTCGAGGCGTGGGCGCGGAGGCGCTCGATCGAGGTCGCGTTCTTCGATCAGAATTACCAGTTCGAGGAAATCGGGCAGCTGCGGGCGACCGGGGTGAGGACGATCGGGCGCTTCGTCTGGGAGCAATTCTCTGAAGAGCACGTCGAGCCGGCGAAGCAGGCGTTCGACCTCATCTACTCGATGACGGCCTGCGAGCAGGAGCGCTACGCCGAGCTGGGCATCGAGAGCTTTCGAGTGCATTGGGGAATCCATCCGGAGCTCTTGGACGCGGCCGCGGATTCCACGGGCAGCGACGACGAGCGCGTCACGTTCTTCTTCCCCGGCGGCTTCATGAGCCGGCGGAAGCCGATCGAGCGAACCCTGGCAGCGTTCCGCAGCACCACCAACGAGCGCCTCAGGCTGGTGGTCAAGTCACAGGTGGATCGCGGCTCCAAAGCGGTGCAAAAGGCGGCGAGAAAGGACCAGCGGATCGAGCTGATCTCCGAGGACCTGCCGACCGATCAGCACCTGCGGCTGTTCGGGGCGGCCGACGTTTGCCTCGCGCCGAGTCGCTGGGAGGGCCTGGGGCTCCACCTCTATGAGGCGACCGCGCTCGGGCTTCCGATCATCACGAACGACAACCCGCCAATGAACGAAGTCGTGGCGCATGAGCGCAACGGCCTCCTGGTCAAGGGCTTGCCGAGCCCTGAACCGGCACCCTCCGGAATCCCGGCGTTCGAGCCCGACGAGGCCGAGCTCGCCGCGGCGATCGAGCGTCTCGCCGACCCTGGCCTCCGCGCTCGACTCGCCGCCGGCGCGGGGCAGGAGAGGGAACGGCTGGCGTGGAGTCGGACCGTCGAGGACCTCGGCGAGCTGCTCACCGGCTGACTCCTTCCGCCGCTTTCAGGCTGAGACCACACCAAGGGTGGGCCAAGTCCACCCCCGGGTGGGCCTATGTCCACCCTCAGGGCCCCTGGTCGAAACGGCCGCGCGAGCAGACACTGAGGGCATGGGAAACAACAAACAAAAGGAGACCCCCATGACCAGCAGCAAGACTCGATTCCGTCCCAGCCCAGCCCTCGTCGTCAGCTTCGTCGCGCTTTTCACGGCGATGTCCGGCGCAGCGATGGCGCTTCCGGGCCAGGACACAGTCAACTCCGGCGACGTCGTCAACGAGACGCTGAAGAGCGTCGACCTGAAGAACGGCCAGGCCGTTGCTACCGAGGACGTCATCGACCAGACGTTGCAGAGCGACGACGTCGCACTGGACACGCTCACGTCGCAGGATCTGGCGGCGAACTCGGTCGAGGCCGATGAGATCGCCGCCGAGGCAGTCGGCTCAGCCGAAATCGGCGCCGACGCAGTCGGCTCGGTGGAGCTTGCCGACAACTCCGTTCGCGCTCCGGAGCTGGGCGACGCGATCCAGCCTCGCTACAACTCGGTCAGCGTCAACGGAGGCGGCGCCGAGAACGGCGCGTACGTGACCGATACGGTCACCGCCTCGTGCCAGAACGGCGAGGAGCTGATCAGCGGTTCGGGCGAGTGGACCGTGAACCAGGCGGGGGATGAGCTCTTCATCTCCGAGGTGATCCTCAACCACGCTGCCGAGACCGTCACGGTCACCGGCGGCAACGACAGCGGCAACGACCGCACTCTCTACGCGGCCGCTCACTGCCTCTAGTCACACCCCACGCCGAGTTCACTCGGTAGCCAGGGACACGCAGCCAGTGGCCCGGCCGGCGCAAGCCGGCCGGGCCCTTGTCGCAAGGTAGGCTCCTGATTGCCGACTGTAACGCGATCGAGGAGAGATCAGATGGCCACTTTCATCATGCTCACGAACCTGACTTCCGACGGGGTGAAGACGCTCAAGGACAACCCGAGCCGGGTGACCGAGGTGAACAAGGAAGTCGAACAGCTCGGCGTGAAGGTGATCGACCAGTGGGCTGTCCTCGGCCAGTACGACTTCATCACGGTGATCGAAGCGCCCGACACCGAGACGATGGCGAAGGTGTCGGTGGAGCTCGGATCTCGAGGGACGGTGTCAAGCCAGACCCTGGCGGCAATTCCCTCCGAACAGCTCGCCTCGTCCCTCTGAGGAGAGCTCGGCAGCTGCGTTCGTCGTGAAGGTCCTGGTCGTCGGGGGCGGGGGTCGTGAGCACGCAATCGTGCGCGCGCTCGCGCGCTCGACTCGCAACCCCGAGATTCTGTGCGCGCCGGGCAACGCCGGCATCGCCGCCGACGCACGCTGCCTCGAGATCGGCGCCGAGGAAGTGGATCGGCTGGTCGCCACCGCCGGCGAGGAGGACGTGGACCTGGTCGTGGTCGGCCCTGAGGCGCCGCTGGTAGAAGGGCTGGTCGACGCGCTCGAAGCCGAGGGGATCGCGGCGTTCGGCCCCAGCGCCGAAGCCGCCCGCATCGAGGGCTCGAAGATCCACGCCAAGGAGCTGATGCAGGAGGCGGGGGTGCCGACAGCCTCGCACGCTGTCCTGCGAGACCTCGAGGGAGCGCGCGAGCATCTCGCCAGCGCCTCGTACCCGGCGGTGCTGAAGGCCGACGGCCTCGCCGCCGGAAAGGGAGTGGTGATCTGCGCCACCGAGGCCGAGGCGCGCGAGGCGGCGGACATGTTCTTCGTCGAGGCTCGGTTCGGGGACACGAGCGTGGTCATCGAGGAGCACCTGGAGGGCGAGGAGCTCTCCCTGCTGGCCCTCTGCGACGGTGAGAACGTGGTTGCGCTCGCTCCGGCGCAGGACTACAAGCGGATCAGCGACGGCGACAGCGGTCCCAACACCGGCGGAATGGGCAGCTATTCGCCGGTACCGGGATTCGACTCCGAAAGGGTGGATGAGATCGTCGATGCGGTTCACCGCCCGATCGTCGAGCTGATGCGCCGGCGCGGGACGCCCTTCCACGGAGTCCTCTACGCCGGGTTGATGCTCACCGACGCCAGTCTCAAGGTGCTCGAGTTCAACTGCCGCTTCGGCGACCCCGAGACGCAGGCGGTGCTGCCGAGGTTGAGCTCCGACCTGCTCGAGCTCTGCCTGGCCGCCCGCGAGCCGGGCGGTCTGGCAGGCGTCGATGCCGAGTTCGACGACCGCTGGGCCGTCACTGTCGTCCTCGCCTCCGCCGGTTATCCAGCGAGCTCGTCGAAGGGCGATCTGATCTCAGGGCTCGACGACCTGCCCGCGGATGTCGAGGTCACCCACGCCGGCACGGCGCGCAGAAACGGCGACGTGGTCACTGCGGGCGGGCGGGTCCTGAACGTCACCGCCCTCGGGCACGGCCCCGGGGAGGCTCGCAAACACGCCTACGACGCGGCCCGGATGATCGAGTTCGAGGGAAAGCAGATGCGCACAGACATCGCCGCGCGGGCCGTTGAGCGCGTCCCCACCTGATGAGAGACTAGGGCCATGGAGATTCGCGACCCCGACGGTTCGGAGGAGCGGGGCGAGCTCGGGACGGGCGAGATCGACATCCTCGTCGCCGAGCCGATGCCTGACGTGGAAAAGGCGTTCGAGGAGATCGAGGTCGACGCACCGCTGGTCGGGATCATCCTGGGGTCGAAGAACGACAAAGAGAAGATGCAACCTGCGGGCCACGCCCTGGCCGAGGCCGAGATCCGCTTCGAAGTCAGGGTGATGAGCGCGCATCGGGACCCGGAGGCGGTGCGCGACTACTGCCACGCGGCTCGGATGCGCGGCCTGAAGGTGATCATCGCCGGCGCCGGGATGTCGGCAGCCCTACCGGGGGTCGCCGCGGCCCACACCGACCTGCCCGTGATCGGCGTGCCGATTTCGGGGAAGAACCTCGGCGGCCTCGACGCGCTGCTGTCGGCGGTGCAGATGCCGCCCGGAGTTCCGGTTGGCTGCGTTGCAATCGACGGCGCAAAGAACGCCGGCCTGCTCGCTGCGCGGATAATTCAAGCGTGATCCCCAGATACACCCGCCCCGAGATCGGCGCGGTCTGGGAGCCCCAGCGGCGCATGGACGCCTGGCTCCAGGTGGAGCTTGCGGCTACCGAGGCGTGGGCGGCGGAGGGTGTCGTCCCGGACGAGGCCGCCGCCGCCTGCCGAGAGCGAGCGGCTTTCACCGTCGAGGCGGTGGATGAGCGCGAGCGCGAGACCGGCCACGACGTCGCGGCGTTCGTGGATGTGGTCGCTGCATCGATCGGGGAGGAGGGTCGCTGGATCCACTACGGGCTCACATCCTCCGACGTGCTCGACACCGCGCTCGGCCTGCAGCTCACCGAGGCGGGCACGATCCTGTTGAACGGCGCAACCGCCTATCGCGACGTGCTCGTCGCCCGAGCACTCGAGCACCGCGACACGGTCAGCGTCGGTCGTACGCACGGCATCCATGCCGAGCCCACCAGCTTCGGCCTTCGCCTCGCCGGTTTCGCTTTCGAGGCCGATCGCAACCTCAAACGGCTGCGGCAGGCGTTCGAGGAGGCGGCGGTGGGGAAGCTGTCCGGAGCCGTCGGCACGTATGCGTCGGTCCCGCCCCGGATCGAGGCGCGCGTGATGGAGCGGATCGGGCTGATCGCCGAAGACGTTTCGACGCAGATCGTCCCCCGCGACCGTCACGCCGGGTTGCTGTCGGCGATCGCCCTCGCGGGCGCCGGTCTGGAGCGGCTGGGGACCGAGATCCGAAACCTCCAGCGAACCGAGGTTCGCGAGGTCGAGGAGCCGTTCGCGACCGGGAAGCAGAAGGGCTCTTCGGCGATGCCGCACAAGCGCAACCCGATCCTCGCCGAGCGCCTGTGCGGCCTCGCGCGGGTGCTGCGCGGTTATGCCCAGGTGGGGCTCGAGAACGTGGCGCTGTGGCACGAGCGCGACATTTCGCATTCCAGCGCCGAGCGCGTGGTGCTGCCCGACGCGACGATCCTGCTCGACTACATGCAGCACATGGGAGTGCGAATCGTCGAGGGGATGACCGTCGACGTCGAGCGAATGAAGGCGAACCTCGAGCTGACGTCGGGCGCGCTGTACAGCCAGCGCGCGCTTACGGCGCTTGTCGAGGCGGGCCGGCCGCGCGACGAGGCCTACCGGATCGTGCAGGAGGCGGCACAGCGGGCCTGGGACACCGGCACCCCGTTCAGAGACCTGCTTGCGGAGTCACTCGACGGGGAGGTGGACGTGGACCTCGACGCCGTGTTCGACCCGTCGGCCTACCTGCGCCACGCCGACGAGATCTTCGCTCGCCTGGAGGCGATCACAGGCTGATTCACGGACGCGTGGCGAGGATCGCCGGCGTCCCGTTCTTCGGTGCCAGGGTGACGTTGCGGCGGACGATCGGCTCGGGCTCGATGGTCGCTGCGCGAAGCTCGGTCCGCGACAGCACCGTTTCGAGCACGACGCGCATCTCGAACTCCGCGAACGCCGCTCCGAGGCAACGGCGGGTGCCGCCGCCGAACGGGATCCAGCCGAAGGTCTCGGGTCGCTTACCGACGAAGCGCTCGGGGATGAACTCCATCGGGCGCTCGTAGAGATCCGGCCGCGTGTGCGTGAGCCAGATTGCCGGCATCGCGTTGGTTCCCGTTGGCAGCCTCCAGCCGCCAAGCTCCATCGGCTCGGTCAGCGTCCGGCCGACAAACGGGACAACCGGCCGTAACCGCAGCGTCTCGCTGATCACGGCATCCAGGTATTCCCCTTCGCCCGCGGCGACCTCCTCCCGCAACCGGCTCATCGCGGCCGGATTTCGGAACAGGAGGTCGAACGCCCAGGCGAGCGAGGTGGCGGTTGTCTCGTGCCCGGCGAGCAGCAGCGTCATCAGCTGGTCGCGAAGCTCGCCCGCGTCCATTGCCTGGCCCTCCTCGTCGCGAGCAGCGGCAAGCATCGAGAGGATGTCCTCCCGGCTCTCCAGATCCGGGTCCGAGCGGCGCTCGGCGATCTCGGCGTGAAGCAGCGCGTCGGCGCGCTCAATCATCGCGACGGTACGGCGGTACATGCCGAGGCGGCGCGGTGTCTGGAATGCGAGCCCGATCGCGCGCGGGGAGCCGGTGGTCGCCAGGATCCCGACCAGGTTCTCGCTCAGCTCTCGCCGCCGTGCCGGGTCGGTGACGCCGAAGACGGCAGTGAGGATCACCTCCATCGTGATCGCCTGCATCGAGGGATGCAGGCGGAACTCTGTGCCAAGCGGCCAGCGCTCGATCTCATGCTCGGTTGCCTCCCGCATCACGCGCTCATACGCGCGCATGCGCTCGCCGTGGAACGGCGGCAGCATCAGCTTTCGCCTTCCCAGGTGCTCGCCTCCCTCCAGCAGCAGCAGCGAGCGCGCGCCGAGCAGCGGCCGCAGGGAGAACGTGCGACCCGGGGGCAGCTTGTTCTCGCGGTCGGCGCCGAACAGCCGCTTCAGCGAGTCAGGGTCGGAGACGAAGACCAGCGTGCCGCCGCGCAGGATCCGGGCAGTGAACGTCTCGCCGTACTCGCGGCGGTTTTGCTCGAAGAACTCGATCGGCCGCGCCAGCAGGCCCCAGGTCTGAATCGGGGTCGGCGAGGACGGGCCTGGCGGCAAACCTTCGCGCACGATGCGGACTCTACGCCGGGGATGGTTGCCGGCCGTTGTCTAGCATCGCGGCTGCGATGCCCACCGCGCTCGCCGACCTCAAGCTTCACTCCTCCGGAAAGGTCCGCGAGATGTACGACCTCGGCGACGAGCTGCTGATGGTCGCATCCGACCGGATCTCGGCCTACGACGTCGTGATGCCGGACCCGATCCCCGACAAGGGCGTCGTCCTGACGCAGATGTCGAACTTCTGGTTCGAGTCGACCGCCGAAATCGCTCCCAACCACGTTCTATCCGAGGACGTCCCCGAGGAGGTCGCCGGGCGGGCGATCCGGGTGCGGAAGCTCGAGATGTACCCGGTCGAGTGCGTGGTGCGGGGGTACCTGTCGGGGTCGGGGTGGAAGGAGTACCGCGAGACCCAGAGCGTCTGCGGGATCGCGCTGCCCGAGGGGCTGCGCGAATCCGATCGGCTGCCGGAGCCGATCTTCACCCCGGCGACGAAGGCCGAGGTGGGAGACCACGACGAGAACATCGACTTCGAGCGCGCAGTCGAGATCATCGGCAACCGCCCGCTGATGCAGGAGCTGCGCCGCGTCTCGATCGCCATCTACGAGCACGCCGCGGCCCACGCGGCGGAGCGGGGGATCATCCTCGCCGACACCAAGTTCGAGTTCGGGGCCGCGCCTGGTGCGGAGATCGTGCTCGCCGACGAGGTGCTGACGCCCGACTCCTCTCGCTTTTGGCCCGCCGACGCCTACGAGCCGGGGCGCGGGCAGGCCTCGTTCGACAAGCAGTACCTGCGCGACTGGCTCGACGAGCAGGGCTGGGATCGCACGCCCCCGGCGCCGCGGCTTCCCGACGACGTGGTCGCGAATACGCGCAGCAAGTACCTAGAGGCCTACGAGCGAATCACCGGCCGCGAGCTCGGCTAAGAACGCGCCGAAGCCGCGCAAATTGGGAAGCTGACCGCGTGAACCTGTGGATTCAGGGGATGCGCCGCTCCGGGACGACGATCCTCTACGACGCGCTGCGTGAGGACCCGATGCTGCGCTGCTTATACGAGCCGCTCCGAGAGCAGGCGGAATCGGTTGGCGGGGGCAGCGGCGCCCGAGACGAGGACGTGTTCGCCGAGACCCGGGCGCTGAGAGAGGCGTTCCGGGAGCAGCGTTATCCAGAGCTGCCGATCGAGCAGTTCAACTGGGGCGGTCCCCGCAGCCCCGAGCTGGAGCTCGACCCCGAGCTCCCCCCTCACTGCGCCGAGCTCCTGGCCTCGCTCCTCGGGCAGGCCGCGAACGTCGCGATCAAGGAGACCCGCCTGTACTGCAAGCTCGGGGCACTGCTGGCCCTCGATCCCGAGGCGGCGTTCGTCCAGGTCGTCCGCGACCCTCGCTCGGTCGCGAGCTCGATCGTGCTGGGCAGGGGACGGCGGCAGCTCGATCGGCTTCGAGATCCGGACGGCTTCTTCTCCGACCGCAAGCCGCGCAAGCTGTGGTCGAGCTGGGCGATCTCGGAGCAGTTGGTGCGGCGGCCCGAGTACTCGTCGATCGCCGACCCATCCAGCGTCCTGCGGGTGCTGCTCGTGTGGCGCGAGAGCTACGAGCAGGCGCGCGAGCAGGGAAAGCGCCTGTTCGGGGAGCGCTATCTGATGCTTCGCAACGAGGATCTGCGAACGAATCCCGCGAGCACGCTCGAGCGGCTCTACTCGCTCCTTGGCCGGGGCGCCCCCCCTTCGGTCGTCGCCTGGGCGGCCGACCATGTCCGCAAGCCCGAGCCGCCGTACGCGGCGGACGACCCTCGCTGGCTCGAGGAGATCGAGCGAGCGGGCCTCGCCTCCGCGCTGGAGGATGCTGGGTATCTGCTGGCGGGGGAGGGTGCCGACGTGTCCACTACGCTGGAACCGTGAAGGCGCGCGTGCTGATTCGGCCCAAGGCCGGCATCCTCGATCCCCAGGGGAAGGCGGTCGAGCGGGCACTTCCCGCGCTGGGATTCGAGGGGGTTTCGGAGGTGCGAGTGGGCCGGTTGGTCGAGCTCGAAACCGAGAGCCCCGACGCGCTGGAGGACCTGTGCGAGAAGCTGCTCGCGAATCCGCTGATCGAGGACTACGAGGTGGAGATCGTCGACGGCGCCGCCGCAAAATGACCAGCTTCGGCGTGCTTCAGTTCCCGGGCTCGTGCGACGACCGCGACGCGGTGCTGGCCTGTGGGCGCGCCGGCGACGCCCGGCTCGTCTGGCACGAGGAGACTGATTTGAGCGATGTCGACGTGATCGTCGTCCCGGGTGGATTCTCCTACGGGGACTATCTGCGACCCGGAGCGATCGCTCGCTTTGCGCCCGCAATGGGGGTGGTTGCCGATTTTGCATCGAGGGGGGGGACGGTTTTGGGGATCTGCAACGGGTTCCAGGTGCTGTGCGAGGCGGGCCTGCTTCCCGGAGCGCTGCTGCCGAACACGGGGCTGCGGTTCGTCTGCAGGCAGGTCGGGGTGGAGGTTGTGAACGCGGACACCCGCTTCACGCAGGGGAGCGCTGTCGGCGACCGGCTCTCGATTCCGGTCAAGCACACGACGGGCAGGTACTTCGCGCCGCCGGGGCAGCTCGACGAGCTGGAGGCCAAAGGGCAGGTGGTGTTCCGATATGCACCGCTGGAGAACCCGAATGGGTCTGAACGGGACATAGCCGGAGTCTGCAACGAGGCGGGAAACGTGCTCGGCTTGATGCCGCATCCCGAGCACGCGGTCGATCTTCTGACTGGTTCCGACGACGGCTCGCGGATCTTTGCGTCGCTGGCTGCAGCGATACAGCCGGCAAAAGCCGCTGCGTAGGCCTCGGGTTGCCACACTTCGGCCCGGACCTATGCCCTTACTGCCAAAGAAGCGCCGATCCCGCGGGGACGTCACACAGCCCCCCGCCCCCTTCATCGTCGGCGTCGGTCGCTCCGGGACCACGCTGATGCGGATGATGCTCGACGCCCATCCCCGGCTTGCGATCCCGCCCGAGACGCACTTCGTCCCCGACCTGATCGGGCAGTGCCAGGGCTGGCGCGCGTCGCCTGATCGTGCGCTGCGGGTGATCACCGAGAGCCGCCGCTGGGGCGATTTCGATCTCGACTCGGAGGAGCTCGCCAGGCGCTTCCGGGCTCTCGATCCGCTCGACCCGGCCGGCGTGCTGAGGGCCTTCTTCGGCCTCTACGCAGAGACCCAGGGCAAGCCGCGGTGGGGAGACAAGACCCCCGTGTACGTGACCAGGATGTCCCAGATCTCCGAGGCGCTGCCCGAGGCCCGATTCGTGCATCTGATCCGGGACGGGCGCGATGTCGCGGTCTCGCGGGCGCGGCGAGCGATGCGGGCGGCATCCACCCCCGAGGACGCCGCCCGGAAATGGCGCGACCGCATCGTTGCCGCCCGCGCGCAGGGTCAGCGCCTGTCTCACTACCTGGAGGTCCGATACGAGGACCTGGTGCTCGACACCGAGCCGACGCTGAAGAAGGTTTGCGAATTCATCGACCTGCCCTGGGATCCCTGCCTGCTCAGCTACCACGAGCGCGCGGCCGAGCGGCTGCTGGAGGTCGCACGCGACCTTCCGGCGACCGGCGGCAAGAAGCTGCGACCGGCCGAGGAGAGGGTGGCCGCGCACGCGCTCACTCGCGAGCCCCCGAAGCCGGACCGCGTTTACGCGTGGCGGGAGCAGATGAGCGACGGCGACCGCGCCGCATTCGAGCGCGAGGCTGGCGAGCTGCTGGCCGAGCTCGGGTACGAGACCGGTGTCGGCGCGGGCACCCCCGGGGCTCAGAACGGGGACCGCAGCTGATGGCAACCGGGGGCCGGCGCTGATGCTGGAACGCTGGCGACGGAAGAGGCGGTTGAAGCGGGCCGGCCCACCGGGGCCGCCGGCTCCGTTCATCGTCGGCGTCGGCCGCTCCGGCACGACCCTCCTGCGGATGATGCTGGACGCGCATCCGCAGCTTGCGATTCCGCCCGAAACGCATTTCGTTCCGCGGCTGATCGGCACCGCTGAGGCGTGGAGAGTCACCCCCGAGCGGCTGGCCGATGCGGCCGTCCACGACTCACACCGGCGCTGGGGCGATTTCGGAATCAGCGAGGAGGAATACCTGGAGCGGCTGCGCGCGATCCCGAAGCTGAACCAGGCCGACCCGGTGCGCGCCTTCTACCAGCTCTACGCGGAGAAGTCGGGCAAGCCGCGCTGGGGGGACAAGACACCGGGGTATCTGACGCGGATGCGGCGCATCAACCGCACACTCCCGGAATCGCGCTTCATCCACGTGATCCGCGACGGCCGCGACGTGGCCCTGTCGTGGAACCGCCGCTTGGAGCAGCGCGACGGCAAGGAGCCGGTCCCGGTCGAGCGGCTCGCGCAACGCTGGCGGCGGCAGATCACGGGCGCGCGCAAGGATTCGGTGGCGCTCGGCGGCTATCTGGAGATCCACTACGAGGAGCTCGTGCAGAACACCGAGCCGACCCTGCGGCGCGTGTGCGAGTTCATCGAGCTTCCCTGGGACGACGGGCTGCTGAGCTACCACGAGCGGGCCGGCGAGCGGCTGCAGGAGATGGCTCGCGACATGCCCGAGACCGAGGGGCGCCCAGCCCGTCCCGGAGAGGAGCGCCTGCGAGCCCACGCGCTGACGGCTGAGCCGCCGAAGCGAGAGCGCGTCCAGGTCTGGAAGCAGGAGATGGACGAGGCCGAGCGGGAGAGCTTCGAGCGCGTCGCCGGGGACCTGCTGCGCGAGCTCGGGTATGGGGCGGACGTGGTTCCCGACCCGACGCCCGCCGCTGAGCAGGCGTGACTCTCTATCCTGATGCGCCCCCCGCGAGCGTCGTGCGCCGCTTCCCACGCTCGCTCTCGCCCCCGATGACATGCGCCTACCGAGCCTGAAACGACGCGACGATGCCCCTGGCCGCGAACCGGTTCCGTTCGTGGTCGGGATGAACCGCTCCGGGACGACGCTGCTGCGGATGATGCTCGACGCGCATTCGCAGCTCACGATCCCGCCGGAGACTCATTTCGTCCCCGACCTCATCCGCGCCTGCCGCCAGGACGGTGCGACGCCGGAAAACGCGCTCGACGCGATCAAGGAGAACCGCGAATGGGGCGATTTCGGATTCTCCGACGATGAGGTCCTGGGCTGGTTCGGCGCGCTCGACCCGCTCGACGCGGGCGATGCCGTCCGCTGTTTCTACGGCGCCTACGCCGAACGCGTCGGCAAGCCTCGCTGGGGCGACAAGACTCCCAAGTACGTCCGCAACATGCCGCTGATTCAGCGCGCCCTCCCCGAGGTTCGCTTCGTGCACGTGATCCGCGACGGCCGCGACGTCGCGCTGTCGGTGCTGGACCGCACCGTTCGCGACATCGACGCCGCGCACGTCGCCGGGCGCTGGAAGAAGAAGGTGGAGAAGGCACGCGAGGTGGCGCCTCGGCTTGACCATTACCTGGAGATCCGCTACGAGGACCTGATTCGCGACACCGAGCCCGTGCTTCGCAAGGTGACGGACTTCGCCGAGCTCGAGTTCGAGCCCGCGATGCTCGACTACCACGAGCGCTCGGGCGAACGGCTGCAGGAGATGGCTCGCGAGCTGCCGGCGACCGGGCGCTCGAAGCAGCTCAGCGTGGAGCGGAGGATGGCCACCCACGCAATGACCACCAAGCCGCCCAGCGCCGACCGGGCCAGCCGCTGGCGCAAGCAGATGAGCGAGTCCGACCGAGCGGCGTTCGAGGCGGTGGCAGGCGATCTCCTCCAGGAGCTGGGGTACCCCGTCGGGGAGGAGGCCGCGAAAGCCGCGGAAGCCGCGGAGTGACCCCGATGCGGATCGGGATCGTCACGAAGTGGTTCTCCAGCGGCCAGGCGGTCGTCTCGCGCCAGCTGCGCTCGGCACTCGAGGAGCTCGGGCACGAGACGTTCATCCTCGCCCGCCAGGGGACCGGCCCGCGGACGCAGGAGAGCTCCGGGGACCCCGCCTGGGAGCAGCCCGGAATCACCGAGGTCCCGGATTCCGACGTTCCGCTTCCCACCTACGAGGGGTGGGTGGAGGCAAACGGGATCGAGGTCGTGCTGACCGACAACCTGTACCAGTTCGACGAGCTGTCCGCGCTCCGCAGGCACGGTGTCAAGACCATCGGTCGGTTCGTCTGGGAGCACTTCTCGAGCGAGCACGCGGAGCCGGCGAAGGAGGCGTTCGACGTCGTCTACTCGCTGCACCGCGGCGAGCAGCAGCGCTACCGCGAGCTCGGGATCGAGAGCCCGTACGTCACCTGGGGCTGCCACCCGGAGCTATTGGACTTCGCCTCGGATCGCACGGAGGGTTGGGGCGTGGTCCAGTTCTATCTCCCCGGGAGCTTCCTCGGTAAGCGCAAGCCGCTCGCCGAGACGCTCGAGGCATTCACGAACGCCCGCGGCGAGAGCCTGCGGCTGCTGGTCAAGGGGCAAGTCGAGAAGCGGACAGGGATGCTCGAGAAGGCAGCCGAAGGCGATCCCAGGATCACGATCCTGCTCGCCGATCAGCCGACCGACGAGCACTTCCGAACGGTCGCGGGGGCTGACGTCTGTCTGTCACCAACGCGCTGGGAGGGGCTGGGGCTGCCGCTTTTCGAGGCGCTCGCCTTCGGCCAGCCGGTGATCACCAACGACAATCCGCCGATGAACGAGGTCGTCAGGCACGAGGTGAACGGCCTGCTCGTCGACGCGACGGAGGAAGGGACCGCGCGCTCGGGGATTCCCTCCTGGAACCCGGACGTCACGGAGATGACAGCGGCTATCGAGCGCCTGGCGGACGCCGGAGAGCGCGCCAGGTTCAGGGAAGGCGCGATCCGGATCCGTGAAACGGAGCGGTCCTGGAGCAGCACAGTCGAGGGCTACCGCGATCTGCTCGAGATGGTTGCGTGAAGAACCGAGCTGAGATTGCGCAACGCGTCCGCGACCTGCGGCCCCGGCGGCCGGCGCCGTTCATCGTCGGCGTCACGCGCTCGGGAACGACGCTGCTGCGGCTGATGCTGGACTCGCACCCGAAACTGGCGATACCGCCGGAGACCCACTTCATCCCGAAGCTGGTGCGATTGGCTGAGCAGCCGGAGATGAAGCCGGCGATCCTGGCGCGCAAGATCTCGAAGCATCGCCGCTGGGGCGATTTTGACATCTCGCGCCAGGAGTACGCGCAGGCGCTGCGTGCTCTGCCCGAGCTGAACGGGACCAACGCGGCGCGGGCGTTCTACGACCTCTACGCCCGCAAGCAGAGCAAGAGCCGCTGGGGTGACAAGACCCCCGGCTACCAGGTGCGGATGCTGAAGCTCCGCAAGGCCCTGCCCGAGGCGCGCTTCATCCACGTGATCCGCGACGGCCGTGACGTCGCCCTTTCGCAGGCGCGCAGGTCATCCGAGCCCACCCCCCTGGACGTCGCCGGGAAGCGCTGGAAGTCGCGCGTTCTGGCGACGCGGCTGCGTGCCCGGCGCCTGCCGGAGGACGCCTACCTGGAGGTCCGCTACGAAGACCTGATCACCGACACCGAAGCGACGCTGAGAGTGGTCTGCAAGTTCATCGGCCTGCGCTTCAACAAGACGATGCTGCGCTATCACGAGCGCGCCGACGATCGCCTCCAGGAGATCGCCAAGGAACTACCCGCCTCGGAGGGGGTGGGCGAGCTGGGGGCGGAGGAGCGGATAGCCGCACACTCCCTGCTCAGCGAGCCGCCGGTCGCCGACCGAGTCGAAGCCTGGCGGACGGAGATGAGCGCCGAGGACAACGAGGCCTTCGAGCGCGCCTCGGGCGACCTGCTGGCTGAGCTCGGCTATCCACTGGTTTCAGACGCGATCCCGGGCGAGGATGCAGCTCGGGTCGCGACGAGCCGCGACGAGGACGATTGACGTGCGCGTGGGAATGGTCAGCAAGTGGTTCAACCGCGGTCAGCCGATCGTCGCCCGCCAGCTTCGCTCCGCGCTCGAGGAGCTGGGGCACGAGACGTTCGTGCTCGCGCGTCCCAAGAAGGAGCGCGGACCGAGACCCGGCGCGCTCGACCGCGACGACGTCTGGGGGCAGCCGGGGGTGACGGAGGCGTCGTCGTTCGAGGTTTCGCTGGCCGAATACGAGCGCTGGGTCGCGGACAACGAAATCGAGGCGCTGCTGTGCGACCAGAACTACCAGTTCGAGGAGTTGGCCGCCCTGCGACGCGGCGGCGTCCGGGTGATCGGCCGCTTCGTCTGGGAGCACTTCACCGAAGACCACGTGCCGGGTGCGTGCGAGGCATATGACGTCGTCTATTCGATGACCCGATGCGAGCAGGAGCGCTACCGCGAGTTCGGAATCGAGACTCCCTACGTCCCCTGGGGCTGCCACCCGGAGCTGATCGAGGTGGGGGAACGTGTCCGCGGTGAATCCGGCAACGGCGAGTTAACGAGGTACGTATTCCCGGGAGGGTTCCTCGGCCACCGGAAGCCGCTCGAGCCGGTGCTCGAGGCGTTCTCGAGCGTCGACGATCCGTCGGTGCGCTTGTTGATCAAGGCCCAGGTCGAGCGCCGCCACGTGCAGCCCGCGGTCGAAGCGGCCTCAAAGGACTACCGGATCGAGCTCGTCGTCGAGGACCAGCCGACGGCGCAGCACCTGGAGCAGCTCGCGAGCTGCGACGTCTGCCTCAGCCCGGCGCGCTGGGAGGGGCTGGGCCTGCCGCTCTACGAGGCGATCGCGTTCGGGATGCCTGCGATCACCAACGATGTTGCGCCGATGAACGAGGCGATCCGGGACGGGGTGAACGGGCTGCTGGTCGCCTCCCACCCCGACGGCGAGGCGAAGTCGGGGATCACGGCGTACTCGCCGGATGTGGAGGCGCTGGCGGAGGCGATCCGAAGGCTGGCCGATCCGGAGCTTCGGGCGGAGCTTTCGAACGGAGCACTAAGAGTGAGGGACACAGAGCGCAACTGGAGTCGAACGGTCAGGGCAATCGGGGCGCTTCTGAGCGACGATATTGACGATTTGCATGACATACATGCAAAACGTCAATCTCAACCAGCGGAGCCACCCTCTCTCGGTGCTAATCGTCAATCTCAAACCCCATGAGCTACGCCGACCGCATCCGAATCATCCGCGCCCGCCGGCGCCTGCGGGCGCGCACCCCGACCCCGCCTCCCGCGCCGTTCGTGTGCGGCGTCACGCGCTCGGGCACCACCCTGCTACGGCTGATGCTCGACACCCACCCCGAGGTGGCGATCCCGGGCGAGACGCACTTCGTGCCGCGATTGATCAAGCGTGTGGAGCGAAAGCCGCTCACGGCCGACGAGGCCGCAGACTTCGTCACCGAGCACAAGCGCTGGGGCGACTTCCACCTCGAGGCCGACGATCTGCGCGAGCGCTTCCGTGCGCTGAAGCCGTTCACGGCGGGCGACGCGATCCGCTCCTTCTACGGGCTCTACTCCGAGCGCGAGGGTAAGCCCCGCTACGGGGACAAGACCCCCGGCTACATGCGCGAGATGCTGCGCCTTCAGCGGGTGCTTCCCGAGACCCGCTTCATCCACATCATCCGCGACGGCCGCGACGTCGCGCTGTCGGTGCTGAAGTTGAACTGGGGCCCGTCGAATCCGACCGAGGCGGCGGAGCTGTGGACGGAGCGGATCGAGAAGGCACGTCAGCAGGCTCCGAAGGTGAACCACTACCTGGAGATCCGCTTCGAGGATCTGGTGATGGACACCGAGGGGACGTTGCGGAAGGTGTGCGAGTTCATCGACCTCGACTTCGACCCGGTGATGCTCGACTACCACGAGCGCGCGGCCGAGAGGCTGAAGGAGAAGGAGCGCGACCTGCCGCGCTCGAATCGGCCGGACCAACCGGCCGAGCTGCGGATGAAGAGCCACATGCTCGCCCGCGAGCCGCCGCGAGAAGACCGGATCGGCATGTGGAAGAAGAAGATGAGCGAAGAGGACGTGGCCGAATACGAAGCCGTTGCGGCGCCGCTGCTGACCGAGCTCGGATACGAGTTGGGCGCCGCCGAGCACCGCGAAATACTCACGCAGTGACCACAGCTTCCAGCAGTGCTCCTCATCGCGAGCTCGGGCTCACCGACTCCGAGTTCGAGCGCATCTGCGAGCTGATGGACCGCGATCCGAACGGCGTCGAGCTGGCGATGTTCTCGCTGCTTTGGTCCGAGCACTGTGCGTACAAGCACTCGCGAAAGCTGCTGCGACGGCTGCCGACCGAGGGCGAGCGGGTGGTGATGGGCCCTGGTGAGAACGCCGGCGCGGTCGACGTCGGCAACGGGTACGCGGTCGCCTTCAAGGTGGAATCGCACAACCACCCCAGCGCGGTGGAGCCGTTCCAGGGCGCGGCGACGGGTGTCGGCGGGATCCTGCGCGACATCTTCGCGCTCGGAGCCCGGCCGATCGCGGTGCTCGATTCGCTTCGCTTCGGCGAGCTCGAGTCCGAGCGCTCGCGCTACCTCTTCGACCACGCCGTCGCCGGCATCGGCCACTACGGGAACTCGATCGGGATCCCGACGGTCGGCGGGGAGGTCTACTTCGAGGCGCCCTACGAGCAGAACTGCCTCGTGAACGCGATGGCCGTCGGGCTCGCTCGCAGCGATCGCATGATCCGCTCGGCGGCAGCCGGTCCCGGCAACCTGCTGGTACTGATGGGCGCATCCACGGGACGGGACGGAATCGGGGGTGCATCGGTGCTCGCTTCGGCGGAGCTGGAGGAGGGCGACGACAAGCGCCCCTCGGTCCAGATCGGCGACCCGTTCGAGGAGAAGAAGCTGATGGAGTGCTGCCTCGAGCTGCTCGACCGCGGTCTGTTGGTCGCGCTTCAGGACCTCGGGGCCGCGGGGCTCACCTCTTCGGCGGGAGAGATGGCGTCGAAGGGCGGCGTCGGGGTGGACATCGACGTTGCGCGGGTCCCGCTGCGCGAGGCGGACATGGAGCCGTTCGAGATCATGGTCTCGGAGTCGCAGGAGCGGATGCTCGCGGTGGTGGAGCCCACGCGGCTGGATGAGGTGGTCGCCGTGTGCGAGCGCTGGCAGACCGGTGCGGCGGCGATCGGCGAGGTGACGAAGGGCGGTCGCGTGCGCGTGCTGAGTGGGGACGGGGTCGTTGGGGAGATGCCGGTCGACGCGCTCGTTGACGGCTGCCCGCTGTACGACTTGGAGCCCGAGGAGCCTCAGGGATGGATCTACTCGAATGCGGCGACGATCTCCGCAACCGATCCGACGGAGGTGCTGCTGGCGCTGCTCGGCTCGCCGACGATCGCCTCTAAGCGCTGGGTGTTCGAGCAGTACGACCCGATCGTGCAGTCGCGGACGGTGCGGCGGCCGGAGTCGGCTGACGCCGCGGTGCTGGCGCTGGCCGAGACCGGCACGGCGATTGCGCTGACGATCGACGGCAACGGCCGCCGGGTCGCGTGCGATCCGTACGCGGGGACCGTCGAGGTCGTGCTGGAGGCCGTGGCCAACCTGGCCTGCGTCGGCGCCGAGCCGCTCGGGCTCACCAACTGCCTCAACTTCGGCAACCCCGAGAAGCCGCACGTCGCCTGGCAGCTGGACCGCTCCACCCAGGCGCTGGCAGACGTGTGCGAAACGTTAGGGATCCCCGTCGTCGGCGGCAACGTTTCGCTCTACAACGAGACCGACTCGGGACCGATCTACCCGACGCCGGTGATCGGGCTGGTAGGTGAGCTGCCGGATTCGGAGCGCGCCGGGGGCATTGCCTTCGCGGAAGGCGACGCGATCGCGCTGATCGGCCCGTTCGCTCCCTCGCTCGCCGGCTCGGAGCTGGCGAAGCAGCGTGGGGAGCTCGGGCCTGGTCTGCCGACGCTGCCGGTCGAGGATGTGCGGGCGGCGATCGATGTCGTCCGCGAAGCCGTGCGCGCCGGGAAGCTGAACTGTGCCCACGACATCTCCGACGGCGGCCTCGCGGTTGCGGTCGCGGAGGCGGCGATCGCCGGGGGGGTGGGCGCCCGAGTCGATCTCGACGATCTGGTCGAGGCGCGCGGCTGCTCGGGTGAGACGGCGCTGTTCGGCGAGGGGCCGGGCGGCTTCATCGTCGCGGGCGACCGGGAGGCGGTTCAGCAGCTCGTCGCCGCAGTCGGCGAGTCGGGCGCGTTCGTGATTGGGGAAGCCGAAGACGAGCGCATCGAGCTTTCTGCCGCCGAGGCAGAGGTCTCGGTCGAGCTCGCCGAGGCCGAGCGGGCGTGGCGTTCGCTCGGCCAGCGAATGACGGTTTAGGGTCCGCAAAGGGTGGCGGGCTAGCGTCGGCGCACGAAACCCTCGACCCGACAGCTCGCGGGCGCCGCGATCGGCACCGCGGCCGTGCTCGGCATCGGGATGCTGGTGCTGCAGCGCTGGGTAGCGCAGACGAAGTGGGTCGCGATCGTGCTTGTTGCAGGCTGGTTCGTGGTCGTCGCGATCGGGCTCGCCGTCTACCTGCACCGCAGGCACGACCTCAGGTTGGCGGCATGGGGCACCTTCGTCGCGATCCTGCTCGGAACGGTGGCTATCGGCTACTGGACGGGCTTTCGCGACAAGGAAGTCGACGAGGACGTGGTCGTCGCCACGGCGCAGGCGGAGCCGTCTCACCGAGACGCCGCACTCAGCGGGGATCCAGCAACCGCTGATCCTTCGGCTGACGCCCAGTCGGCGAAACCCGTCGAGTTGGCAATGGGGATGTTCACGGGCGAGGACGGGCACGCGGGGACAGGGACGGCGACCGTGGTCGAGCAGCCGGATGGCAATCGGATCCTCACCTTCACCGAGTTCGACGTCGACAACGGGGTGGACGTGGACGTTTACCTGACGCCCGGCGATGGCAGCGACGTCTCGGACCGGGTCGAGCTGGGTGACCTGAAGGGGAACGTCGGCGACCAGCAGTACGAGATCCCAGCGGACGCGAACCTCAGCACGCACCCGACTGTCGTCCTCTACTGCATCCCGTTCTCGGTCCGGATCGCGATCGCTCCCCTGCAAGTGTGACGCCACGCGCCACCTCGCCGCCGATCAGGTCCTGGCGATAAGGCGGACGTAGTACTCGCAGTCGGTGCCATCGCTCTCGTCGATCCCGATCAGGAAAGTCCCGAAGACATTCGGTCCTCCACTCGCGACATCGGTCTCGGCGGCGACATGCCAGATCCAGAAATCGGGATCGGTCGCGTCGGTCTCCACGGCGCTGGAGGCGCCGCTTGCGATCCGCTCGTACTCTGGAGTTGCGCCTCCCTTTTCGAGGAATGAGACGAGCTCGAGCAGCGTAGCGTTGGTGATGGAGAGGTTGGCCTCCCCGGAGGGGCAGGACAACGACAGGTTCGCCGGGGAGAATCCGATTTGCTGACTTCCCCCGGAGTTGAGAGAAGTCGCGACCGTCTGGAGCGTGTTGTTGCCTGCGAGGCTGTTCGCCGACGTTGCGCTCGGCACCGTTCCCAGGTTGGACTCGTCGATGTCGCTCCCCGTCAGGTTGTCGTTGGCGACGTCCTCTGTGTCGACGGTCCCGTCGGCGATCGCGTCGTCGGCTTGCGGCGGCTCCACGGCGCCGATGGCGTTGTTGGCGATCTCTGATGTCTCCACCGAACCGGGTGCAAGGTCGTTCGCGCCGAGCGAGTTGTCGTTAAAGAGAGTGGAGTCGTCGACCTCGGCCCCGCCGACGGCATTCGGCGCAATCGTCGGGTCGGGGTAGGTGCCGGTCAGGTCGCCGCCGGCGGCGCCGCTCGGCGGCAGGCTGTTCGGGGCGCCGGGGAGGTTCAGCGTCGCCTCGTTGACCTGCTGGCCAGTGACCGAATTGTCGGCGAGGTCGGCTCCGCTCAGCGAGCCGTCGGCGACCTTGTCGCCGCTGACGGCATTTGACCCGATGTCGGAGTTCTTCACGTTGCCCTTCTTGATGTCGCCCGAGTCGACCTTGTTGGTTCCGGGCAGCGCCGCCGCGGTCCCGCAGAGGGCGATGAACACCGCCACGTAGCCAACGACGTTCCCGCGAAGGTGCTGCCCGAATCTGCTCGACATCGCTCCCTTTCCGGCCCTGCGCCCGGGCCATGTCCGCTCCGGTGCGGCGACGATACTCCGCCCAGCTTCCCGTATCAAGGACCGCGTCGAATCTGGCGACGCTGCTAGCCTTGCTCTGCAGGCGAGCGCTGCCTGCTCCGCGTCTCATTTCTGTCTCTTCTATTCGGGCGTGATCCTCTTGGACCAGGTCGATTGGCCGATCCCCGATCGTGACGGGCCGCGCGACGAGTGCGGTGTGTTCGGCGTGTACGCGCCGGGCCACGACGTCGCCCGCTTGGCGTACTTCGGGCTGTACGCGCTCCAGCACCGCGGCCAGGAGTCGGCCGGGATCGCGACGTGCGAAGGCGGTCACATCACCGCCCTGCGCGAGCTCGGGCTGGTCTCACAGGTCTTCGACGAGGACGAAGCTGCGGGCGCTGGAGGGGGACATGGCGATCGGCCACGTTCGCTACTCGACCACGGGGGGCGGCGCATGGGAGAACTCGCAGCCGGTGTGGCGCGACGACGGTCGCGAGGTGGCGCTTGCGCACAACGGCAACCTGACGAACGCGGTCGAGCTGTACAACGAGCTGCGCGAGCGCGGGATCGTGTTCCGCGGCACCTCGGACTCGGAGATCATCGCCGCGATGCTCTCGATCGAGGAGGCGCGGCCGATCGAGAACGCCGTCGCGGCGGTGATGCCGCGGCTGCAGGGCGCGTACTCGACGGTGGTGATGACGAAGCGGGCGGTGGTGGCGTTCCGCGATCCCTACGGGGTGCGCCCGCTGTCGCTCGGTCAGCTCGGCGACCGCTACGTGGTCGCGTCGGAGAGCTGCGCCTTCGACATCATCGGCGCGAAGCTGCTGCGCGAGGTGTCGCCGGGCGAGCTGATCTCGCTGACCGACGACGGGCTCGAGAGCCGGCAGGTGGTGCCCTCCGAGCGGGCCGCGCACTGCGTCTTCGAGCACATCTACTTCTCCCGGCCGGACTCGCGCCTGGAGGGCAAGGTGCTGCAGGAGGTACGGGGGCGGATGGGCGAGATCCTCGCCGAGGAGGCTCCGGTGGATGCCGACCTGGTGATCTCGGTTCCGGACTCGGGCAACCCGGCGGCGAACGGGTTCGCGCGCGAGTCGGGGCTGCCGAAGGACGACGGGCTGATCAAGAACCGCTACGTGGCGCGGACGTTCATCCAGCCGGGGCAGGAGCTGCGAAAGCACGGGCTGCGGATGAAGTTCAACCCGCTGCCCGAGATCGTCGCCGGCAAGCGAGTGGTGGTCGTCGACGACTCGATCGTGCGCGGCAACACGACGCGGCAGATCATCGGGATGCTGCGCGACGCGGGCGCGAAGGAGGTGCACCTGCGGATCTCGGCTCCGCCGATCCGGCATCCGTGCCACTACGGGGTCGACATGTCCACGCGCGAGGAGATGATCGCCCACGGGCGCAGCGTCGAGGAGATCGCGGAGGAGCTTGATGCGGACTCGCTCGCCTATCTGTCGATCGACGGCGTCTACGAGGCCGTCGGCACTCCGCGAGCGAACCATTGCGACGCCTGCTTCACCGGCGAGTACCCGCTGGGTGACCCCGAGGGCGCAAACGGCAAGTTCGCGCTCGAGCAGCTTCCAGTCGTTCCCGCGCCGCGGTGAGCTTCAGGCTCGTCGTCCTCGCGTCGGGGGCGGGGACGAACCTGCAGGCGATCATCGACCGGCTGCACGGGCGGGACGGGATCGAGGTCGTGGGAGTCGGGTCGGACAAGCCGGACGCGAAGGCTCTCGAGCGCGCCGAGAGCGCGGGGATCGAGACGGCCGTCTTCGCCGGCGGCGACTATCCGGATCGGGAGGCGCGGGATGAGGCGATGGCTGGGTGGATCGAGGGACGAGGTGCCGAGCTGGTGGTGCTGGCCGGTTACATGCAGCTGCTCTCGGAGGGCTTCGTGGGGCGATTTCGCCACCGGCTCGTGAACGTGCATCCGGCGTTGCTGCCCTCGTTCCCGGGGCTGGACGCAATCGGCCAGGCTCTGGATCACGGCGTGTGGGTGACGGGTGTGAGCATTCACTTCGTCGACGAGGGAGTCGACTCGGGGCCGATCATCCTCCAGCGATCGATTCCGGTTCCGCCGGATCGCGATCGCGAGGCGCTCGAGAAGGCGATCCATGCCGCGGAGCACGAGCTGCTGCCGGAGGCGATCAGGCTGATCGCGGCGGGCGGGGTGGAGGTTGACGAGTCGAATCCCCGCCTGGTCCGGATCGGTGGCGGCGAATAGAGTTGCCGACGGCATGGCCGAGCCGACTGCAGACGATCTGACCGCGACGGAGGTGGAGACCGCCGATCCGGCTGTGAAGACGGTGCCGGTGCGCAGGGCGCTGATCTCCGTCTCCGACAAGACCGGCGTGGCGGAGTTCGCTACCGGGCTGGCGAAGATGGGGGTGGAGATCCTCTCGACCGGCGGCACGGCGGTGTCGCTGCGAGAGACGGGGATCGAGGTCACGGACGTCGCGGAGTTCACGGGCAGCCGGAGATCCTCGATGGGCGGGTGAAGACGCTTCATCCGCGGCTGCACGCGGCGCTGCTCGCCAAGCGCGACGACCCTGAGCATTTGCGGACCCTCGAAGCGGAGGGAATCGAGCCGATCGACCTGGTGTGCGTGAATCTGTACCCGTTCCAGCGCACGATCGCCCGCCGAGACGTCGAGGAGGCGGAGGCGCTGGAGAACATCGACATCGGCGGGCCGACGATGATCAGGGCGGCGGCGAAGAACCATCGGTTCGTCGCGGTGGTGGTGCTGCCGGAGAGCTATGACGCGGTGCTGGCCGAGCTGCAGGAGTCGGGCGGCGAGATCTCGGAGGAGACGCGGCACTGGCTGGCAAACGAGGCGTTCGCGTATACGGCGGGCTACGACGCGGCGATCAGCCGCTGGTTCGCCGGGCGCTACGAGACCTATCCGAGCCACTGGGTGCCGGCGTACGAGAAGTTCATCGACCTCTCATACGGGGAGAACCCGCACCAGCAGGCGGCTCTGTACACGGAGGTGGGGGCGCGATCGCACGTGCTCTCGAGGGTGTCGCAGATCCACGGGAGGGACCTGTCGTTCAACAACGTGCTCGACCTCGACTCGGGCCGGAGGCTGCTGGCCGAGTTCGAGCGCCAGGCGTGCGTGATCGTCAAGCACAACAACCCCTGCGGGGTGGCGCTGGCCGATTCGGTCGAGGAGGCGTACGAGAAGGCGCTGGCCTGCGACCCGCTGTCGGCGTTCGGCGGCGTGATCGCGCTCAACAGGCCGGTCAGCAAGGCGCTGGCCGAGCGGCTGCACGAGAACTTCGTCGAGGTCCTGTTCGCGCCGGGCTACGAGGACGGCGCGCTGGAGGTGCTGGAGCAGAAGGAGGGAATCCGGATCCTCTCCGACGAGGAGCGGCGAACGACCGAGCCCCGCGAGCGCGACATCAAGCGGGTGCGGGGCGGCCTGCTGGTGCAGGACCCGGACAGGGAGGCGGACGAGCGCGATGCGATGGAGGTGGTCAGCGACACCAAGCCCGGCGAGGGGCAATGGGACGACCTGCTGTTCGCATGGAAGGTCTGCCGCCACGTGCGCTCGAACGCGATCGTCCTCGCCAAGGACGGCGCGACGCTTGGGATCGGCGCCGGCCAGATGAGCCGGGTCGACTCGGTCCGGATAGCGATCGAGAAGGCGCAGGACGCGCGCGGCGACGAGGCTGCCGCCTACCTGAGCGGGTCGGTCTGCGCCTCGGACGCTTTCTTCCCGTTTCCCGATGGCCCGCAGGTGGCGATGGAAGCGGGCGCAACGGCGCTGATCCAGCCCGGAGGCTCGAAGCGAGACCCCGAGGTGATCGCCGCCTGCAACGAAGCCGGCGCCGCGATGGTGTTCACGGGCCGCCGCCATTTCAGGCACTGAGCTCGCGGGTACCCTCAGGCCTGTGAAGCGCTTGTTGGCGACCGGGTTGTTGGTCGCGGCTCTGGCGGGACCCGCGGAGACCGCCGTCGCGGCCGATTCGGGAACGCTCCGGGGCCGGGTGTTCGACATCACCTGCTTCGGCCCGTGCACGACGGACCCGGAGCAGCGACCGTTCATGGGGGAGGGCGCAGTCGTCATCGCGCGGCGGGTCGCGTCGGGAGAGGTGGCGCGCCGGATCCCGGTCGAGAAGAGCCGCTTCCACGCCCAGCTCCGGCCGGGCCGGTACGAATTGACGGTGAAGCTCGAGGAGGACTATTGGGAGAGCGACTCGGCCCGAGTCAGGATCCAACCTGAGGAAGTCGCAAGAGCCGAGCTTCACGTCACGAACACGCTGATCCTGTAGCGCTCCTTTTCGCGAGTCTCGATATTGCGGAGGTACAGTTTGTCTTTCGGGGGCGTGGCCCGAAGGTCGGGCAAGACCCTTTTAAGGTCCAGGTCTCGGTTCGATTCCGAGCGCCCCCATACGACGAGGTTGACGAATTGCATGTATGTCATGCAGAACGTCAATCTCGTTCTCGCAGCAGCGGATACGCTGCCGCCATCGCGCCGCTGATCTCCAATCCGGCCACGCTGCTGAGGAAGGCCGATCGCACTATTGAGAGCGTCGAGGGGCTGTTGGCAAAGGTCGGTGGAACGCTCGACGAGGTGAGCGAGACTCTCGAGGGCGTGGACGGGACGCTGGCGGAGGCGACCGAGGTGCTGTCCGGCGTGCGCTCGCTTCTCGACGAGCTTTCCGAGCAGATGCAGCTGCTGTCGCAGGTGCCCGAGATCGCCTCCAAGGTGGACGAGATCCACCGCATCGTCAGCCAGCGGTAGGGCTGTGCCCCAGTACCTGACCACCGAGACCCTCGATGACGTGCTGCTCGTGCGGATCGACCGGCCGCCGGCGAACGCGTTCTCGCCCGACCTGCTCGACGAGGGCGCCGCGCTGATGGAGGAGCTTCGAGCCGACCCGCCCGGGGCGGTCGTGCTCACCGGCACCGCCGGATTCTTCTCCGGCGGCGTCGACCTGAAGCTCGTCCCATCCCTCTCGGTCGAGGAGCAGAGCGCGATGGTGCCGCGGATCAACCGCATCTTCTGCGACTGGTACGGCTTTCCGCGGCCGGTGATCGCCGCCGTCAACGGGCACGCGGTCGCCGGCGGGCTGATCCTCGCGCTCTGCGCCGACTACCGGGTCGCATCCGACGACGCCACCTACGGCGTCACCGAGCTGCGCGTCGGCGCTCCCTACCCGGTCGCCGCGATGATGGTTGTGAAGGAGGAGCTGGATCCTGCCGCCGCCCGCCGGCTCGTGCTCGGCGCTGACCTGATCGATCCGGCCACTGCCGAGGCTTGGGGCGTCGTCGATGAGCTGACCAAGCCGGCCGCAGTGCTCGACCGCGCGCTCGAGGTCGCCCGCGACTACGCCGGCCTGCCGCGCCGCACCTACGAGATCGTCAAGGACCAGCTCCGCGGCGACGTCCTGCGGCGCATGCTCGCCGAGTCCGAGGCCGATCCCCTCGCCGGCGGCTGGTTCTCCGACGAAACGCCCGACGCGGCCCGGGCCGTGATCGAGCGCGACTGATGCATCCGGGCCCTAGGGCGACGGTGCCCGCAGCTGCCGCAGCGCCGACAGCCAGGTGCTGAAGCCGACGACGTTGAATGCAACGCCGACGATCGTCGACGCGTCTGGTCCCCCGCGCTCCCTGATCTCTTGCACATTCGCGACCGCATCGCTCGTCTCCGCGATCAGGTTGATCGCTACGGCCTCGCGCACGTTGCCACGCTGCACAGCGACGATGGAGATGAACGCAACAAGGATGTCCCGCGCGCCGAACAGGCGGTTGAAGTAGCGCGTGTCGTCGTCGGTGATCGCCGCCGGCCCGCGCTCGAACAGCTTCGGGAAGAACAGGGCCAGAACTCCGTAGAGCCCCCTGCCGAGCGACCCCATGATCACGGTTCTGGCGGCCATCGGGTCAGCATCTTAAGCGGTGGCTGGGATCCAGAAGATACAGGCAGGACGGTTTGTTTCGGCTACGATCCCGGCGACTTGTCGGCAAGGCGCATGCTTTTCGTCGTCTTCGTGCTCACCTCGGCCGGGGTGTGCATCGGCGCGCCTGCGGCGGCCGCGGCGCCGCCGGTCAACAGCGCCGGTCACTGCTTGACGCCTGCGGTCGCGAACGAGCCGCCGTGCAACCCTTTCGTCGCCGGTCCCGCGTGGTCGACCACCCACCGCAACTCGTACGCGCAGGGCTCGAGTCCCTACCCCGCCCCGCATCCCGGCGACGACGTCATCTGGCAGGACGTCACGTTTGAAAACGAGATCCCGGTGATCGTGCAGTTCTCCGAGCCCTACCCGGACGGGGGCATAACCGCGTGGTTCTCGACGATCGCCGTTCCCCAAGACCGGATCTACAAGCTCGACTACGAATCTGGCGAGGTGCTCGGCTCGGCGACGGTCCCGGGCGAGCCCGGCCCTCCGACGACTTCCGGCGTATACAACCTCCTCGACCGCGACAACCATCTGATCACCGCGACCGAGCAGGGGCTGCTCGTCTACGGCGACGCGGAGCCAGGGGTGCGCACCTCCGGTATCGAGCTGCTCGCCCAGTTCACCTTGCCGCCCCAGGCCATGTGTCGCCCCGACGACCGGATCATCGGGATGACAATGACCTACGAGGGCACAATCGCTTTCGCCACCGTCCAGGGAATCATCGGCGTGATTCCCCGTGAGCCCAATCGGATGAGCGCCGAGCACCTGCTCACCGCGTCGATCAACGGCAAGGCTTGCGGCGACCCGTCGGTGCCGAAAGGCGAGCTCGAGGAGATCTCCAACTCGATCTCAACCGACGAGGAGGGCGGCATCTATCCGGTCTCGACCGAGGCGCAGTACAAGTTCCGCCTCTCCGACTCAGGCCTCGAGCGCGTCTGGCGCGCCGAGTACGAGGCCGGGGGCGCGGGTGGCGGTTCGACGCTGTCGGCCGGGTCCGGCTCGACCCCCGACGTTGTCGGAACCGAGCCGGGCAAGGACAAGCTCATCGTCATCACCGATGGGCAAAGGCAGAACCATGTGGTGATGTTCTGGCGCGACGAGATCCCCCGCGATTGGAAGCCGATCGAGCCCGGCAAGGACCGGCGGATCGCCTGCGAGGTCCCGATCACCTTCGGCGATCCGAGCACGACCGAGGCGAAGTCCGAGCAGTCGGTGCTGACCCGCGGCTACAGCGCGGTTGTCGTCAACAACGTTCTCGCCCTCGACGAGGCGCTCGCCGCAGTTCCGCCGCCGTACAACCTGCTTACCCAGCTCCTCGGCAACGTGCCGGGCAACGCGCCGGAGGGAATCGAGCGGATCGACTGGGATCCGAGGACCCGCACCTGCCGAAGCGTGTGGGGCAACCCCGAGGTCTCGATCCCGAACTCGATCCCGACGATGAGCACGGAGAGCGGGCTGGTCTATGGCGCGGGGGTCAGAGACGGCGTCTGGGGGCTCAGCGGGATCGACTTCATGACCGGTGAAGAGGTCCTCTTCGTCCCCACCTCGCCGAGCCCGACCGAGAACTCGTTCTTCGCCGCGACCACGGTCGGACCCGGTGGCGACATCTGGGTCGGCGGGACGTCGGGGCTGAGCGTCTTCCGCGGGCCGGAGCGGCCCGAGCCGCAGCTCGCCTGCAAGGACATAAGCGAGCCCTCGAGCCGGGTTCGCAGCCGCCGAATCGGCTCCGGTGGCGCCGCGATTCGTGGTATCGCCCGCGACCTCGCCTGCGGCCTGCCGGCGAAGGTGAAGCGGGTTGAGGTCTCAGTCGCGCGGGTGGCGGGCGGCGCACGATCGGCCCAGCGCCGCAAGGCCTGCCGGTACCTGCGTCGCAACGGAGCCCTTGGGCGCCCGCGCTCGTGCGCGAAGCTGCGCTTCCTGCGCGCCCGGCTCGCGAACGGATCGAAGGCAATGCGCAGGTTCGCCCTCGTTACCGGCCGCGAGCTCCCGAAGGGCCGCTATCGCGTCGTCGTTCGCGCGACAGACGGCGCCGGCCTCGTCGAAGGCCGGCCTCGGGGCCCTGATGACGTAGGTTGACCCCGTGGACCTGCATCCAGCCGAGAACCGCGGCTATCGCGAGCTCTTCCTCACCTCTCGCCAAGCCGCCCGCCGGCTCGAGGGCCTTGCATCCGCCTTCGAGGGCGACGACGCCGCCGACGCGCTCCGGCGCGGGGCCGAGCTGCTGCTGAAGATGCTCGACGACCTGCGCCCGGCGATCGAATCGCACGGCCTCTACTCGCGCCATGCGGCCGAAGGCAGCGGCACCCGGTTCGGCTGGCTGCGCCTGAACGTGGTCGACCGCTTCCTGGAGCGAAACCAGGCCCTGCGCCTCGCCGTCTACGACCTCGAGCACGCCGCGACGCTGCTCGCCTACCTGGCAAACGTCAGCGAGACCCGCGGCGACCTGGAGCTGCCGGAGCTCGACAGAAGCTGGGAGCGGCGCCTCCGCCGCCAGCTCGCGGCGGTCCGGCACGCCGCCGTCGACATCGGAACCGACCCCGACGTCGCGGTCGCGCCGCTCGACGACTCCATGAGCGGGCGCGCCGCCCATCGCGCTGCGTGGGCGATGGGAACAGTCGGCGAATGGACGGACCGTCAGGCCGGACGGCGCAAGCGGCCCTAGCTCACCGGCACCGACTCACTTCTTGCTGAGGGCCTCCAACCGCTCGATGCGACGCAGCTCCTGCGCCTGCTCGCGCTCGCTCAGCTGCTCGCCACCTCCCGCCTGCGCGCCGCGGTGCTGCCCGTGCTTCCCCCCGCCATGCGTATGGCTCGAGGCGAGAAACGCCGGCACGCTGAGCGCGAACACCACTGCACCGAGCATCCAGAGTGCGCGCCGTCCGAAGGCTCGCGAATCGACGCGAATCGAATCCAGCCTCGAGCCGAGCAGCGCCACCGCACCGATCAGAATCACCGACTCGAACGCGACCGTGACCGCATCCTTCACCCCAACCGGCTCAGCGGCGCCGGTCGCGTGCGTTCCGATGTCCAGCCCCACCGTGCGCGAGATCGCCCAGACCGCAATCGCACCACCGCTCAGCGCGATCCCGACGTACAGGACCCACCGCGCCGGCCGGGTGGCCACCAGCCATCCCCAAACCGCCTGCGCCCACGCAGCGGCGACGAACAGCGCCACCACCAAATCGTCCCCCGAGTGATCCTGTGCGGCCGAGAGGTGGAGCATCGCCGCCGCGAGTGAGAGCAGAGCTAGCCCATAGCGGACGAGGACACGGAGATCCACGACCAAATGAGCGTACGCGAACGGCGCTAATCCAGCTCCAATAGACCCTCATCCGGCGTCGACGCCTGCGCGTGCAGCTTGCGCGGAATCCGGCCCGCACGGCGCGCCTCGAAACCCGCTTCCACTGCCTTCCGCATCGCGATCGCCATCGCCACCGGATCCTCCGCCCGCGAGACCGAGCTGGCGAGCAGCACCGCGTCGCATCCCAGCTCCATCGCCTGGGCGGCATCCGAGGCCGTGCCGATCCCCGCATCCAGCACCACCGGCACGCTTGCGCGCTCGACGATGATCGAGATGTTGTACGGGTTCCGAATCCCCATCCCGGAGCCGATCGGTGAGCCCAGCGGCATCACCGCGGCGCACCCCGCCTCCTCCAGCCGGCGCGCGAGAATCGGGTCGTCGTTCGTGTACGGGAGCACCGTGAATCCGTCGTCCACCAGCGTCTCCGCCGCCTCGACCAGCTCCACCGCATCCGGGAACAGGGTGCGGTCGTCACCGATCACCTCCAGCTTCACCCAATCGGTCTCGAACGCCTCCCGAGCGAGCTGCGCCGTGCGGACCGCGTCGCGAGCCGTGTAGCAGCCCGCCGTATTCGGGAGCGCGAACAGGCCGAGGCGATCGATCAGCTCCAGCACGGAGCCCTTCGCGAGCGGGTCCACCCGCCGCAGCGCCACTGTGACGATCTCCGTCCCGCAGGCAACCAGCGCCCGCTCCATGTCCTCGAGCGAGCGAAAGCCGCCGCTGCCGACGATCAAGCGCGACCCCCAGGTCCGCCCTCCCAGCTCGAGGCTCGCTGCGGCGGCCGAAGCCGCCCCCCTTGTCTCCACGCTTCGCGCCTCAGCCACCCTGGACCGCCCTCACGACCTCCACCCGCTGCCCCTCATCCAGCCGCGTCGCATTCCAGCGGCTGCTCGGGACGACCTTTCCATCCAGCGCCGCCGCCAGCCCGCGCTCGCCGGGCTCCGCGCCCACCGCCGCGACCGCGTCGGCCAGGCTCGACCCGTCGGGAAGCCTCAGTCGGTTTCCGTTCACCTCCACCGTCACGCCGAGCTCACCTCAACGCGCGACTCGAAGCGCATCGGCGCCACCGAGTCGAGCGACACCGGCGGATCCTCACCCGCCACCAGCGCCGCGACGGCATCAGCGGTGACCGGCGCGAGCATGATCCCGTGGCGCCAGTGCCCCGTCGCGAGGACGAGACCCTCCAGCCCGCCCTCGCCGATCAACGGAAGGTTGTCCGGCGTGCCTGGACGCAGCCCCGCGCTCGCATCGCGAAGCTCCAACTCGGCGATCTCCGGCAGCACCCTGTACGCCTCACGCAGCAGCTCGTGCACCCCACCCGCAGTCACGCTCGTGTCGAACCCGCGCTCCTCGACGGTGGCGCCAACGACCACGCGACCGTCCTCGCGCGGCACCAAATACACCCATTGGGTGAGCACGATCCGCTCGCAGACCCGCTCCCGGGACCGGCCGCCCAGCGTCAGGATCTGCCCCTTCACCGGCCGCACCGGCGGCCGCGCCGCCTCCGGCAGCCACGGCACCGCCGACCAGCAGCCGGCGGCGAGCACAACCGCCCCGGCACGGTGATTGCGACCCTCCCGAGTGCGAACGCCGGCGAGCCGCTCGCGCTCGAAGATCCCCTCGACGACCTCCGCCCCGGCCACCAGCTCGACCCCGGTCGCGGCCGCCGCCGCTTTCAGCGCAGCGATCAGGCGGCGCGGGTCGACTTCCGCCTCATCCGCAGCGTGAACGCCCGGCCCAGCCGCCGTTGCCAACCCCGGTTCGAGCCGACGGCAATCGCGCGGAAGCAGCCATTCGGCCGCCAAGCCAAGCTCTCGATGCAGCCCGTGGCGGCGCCGAAGCTCCTCGGCCTCGTCGCGGTCCAGCGCCAAGTGCAGGGCGCCGCAGCGCCGATATCCGAGCGGCCGTCCCGAGGCGTCCTCGAGCTCGGTTGCGAACCGCGGCCACAGCTCCCCGGAGGCGAGCGCAAGCTCGTGCGTCGCCTCCTCGCCCCAGATCGCCTCGCCGACCGGAGCGATCATCCCAGCGGCCACCCCGGTCGCTCCGGAACCCGGCGCCGCCCGCTCGAGCACGCGAACCCGGAGCCCGCGCTGGGCCATCCGCCACGCGCAGCTGAGGCCGATCACACCGGCGCCGACCACGACGACGTCGACGGCACCGCGGCCGCCGTTGCGCTCGCTGGCTTGATGAATGTGGTCGCTCACTTACGGATCCGTGTGGGGCGAGCGGCCCGGGCATTCGATCGACATCCCTGCGCCGGCATTACCCGGATCAGGTTCAGACGGTCGGCGGCGCCCAGCCGCCCTCTCAGCCCGTAGCTATCGGGCTCCCGTATTCGCACTCCATGGTACCGCTGTTGAGGCCGGGCTCGAGGGACGCGCTCAGCGATACTGGCCCAGGTGACCCGGGAATCGAGGCTGCGGCAATTGGCGGAGGCCCGCCTCTACTTCGTATGCGAGGGGCTTCCGGACGGCCGCGCACCCGGCCCCCTCCTCGATGCCGCCCTGCGCGGAGGCGCCGACCTGATCCAGCTGCGCGAGCCGGCTCCGCGCTGCGACGAGGAGCTGGTCGCCCTCTCAGCCCCATTTCGCCGCGCCGCCGACGAACACAATGCTCTCTTCATTCTCAACGACCGCCCCGACCTGGTCGCGGCGACCGGCGCCGACGGCGTCCACGTCGGACAGGACGACATCCCCGTAGCCGAGGCGCGCGCAGCGGCCGGCCCCGACACTCTGATCGGGCTCTCCACCCATACCGAGGAACAGGTGATCGCCGCCGGGGATGCCGATGGCGCACACCGCCCCGATCAGATCAGCGTCGGGCCGATCTGGGAGACGCCGACGAAAGCGGGCCGGCCGGCGACGGGGCTGGGCCTGATCGAGTTCGCCTGCGGCAACGCAGCCCTGCCCTGGTTTGCGATCGGCGGAATCGACACCGACACCGTCGGCGAGGTCGTCCGCGCTGGCGCCGAGCGCGTCGTCGTCGTCCGCGCGATCCGGGACGCCGAGAATCCGGAGCAGGCGGCGCGAGCGCTGCGCACCGCCACCGAAGCGGCCATCTCCCGAGGCGCCCGATGAGCGATCGCGAGCGCAAGCGAGCCGAGCGACAGAAGCGAAAGCGCCGCAGCGCCGAGCGAGAGCTGGCGGACGCAGCGGCGCCGGCATCGGGCAACGGCGAGCGCCCGCTCACCCGCAGCGAGCTCAAGGACCGCGAGGCGCGGGAAGCCCTCGTCCCACTGCGTGAGGACGAGCGCCCCGGCATCGTCACGGCCGCCGCGGTGATCTCCGTGCTGCTGGTCGTGCTCAGCGCAATCGGCTATGCGCTCTGGGACGTGCTCCGCGACGACGCCCGGCCCCCCTTCGGCGGGGTGGCCGTTTTCGTCGTCCTCTTCTCCGTCATGGCCTGGGGCCTGTGGCGAGCGCGCTACTGGGCCGTGCTCGGCTTCCAGACGGTCCTCGTCTTCGTGCTCGTGCTCAGCTCGCTGGCGCTGATCCAGGCGACGACCGTGCTCGAGGCCGTGGGCGACGTGGCGCTGATGGCGGGCGCGGGCTTTCTCTTCTACCGGATGGTGAAGGCGATGGCGCGGATCCAGATGCCCGAGCGCCTGCCGCGCGAGTGACCCCTCGGATAGAGTCGCGATCGACCCAGAAGGCGAGAAGGTGAGGGATGGCTGACTCCTACGACGTGATCGTGATCGGCGGCGGCCCCGGCGGCTACGTGGCCGCGATTCGATCCGCCCAGCTCGGGAAGAAGACGGCGGTGGTCGAGCGCGACAAGCCGGGTGGCCGTTGCCTCAACTACGCCTGCATCCCGGCGAAAACGATGTTGCACACGGCGGAGCTGCTCGACCACGCCGCGAACAGCGCCGAGCTCGGCCTCAAGGTGGAGAAGGCGAGCCTCGACTGGGAGGCGCTCGGCGCCCGCCGGACGAAGGTCTCGGAGACCCTCGCCGGCGGCGTGAAGATGCTGTGGGACAAGAACAAGGTCGACTGGATCGAGGGCGAGGCGGCGCTCGACGCCGACGGCAACGTCAAGGTCGGCGACACCACCTATCAGGCGGACGGAGTCGTGCTCGCGACCGGCTCCGTCGCGATGCCGATCCCGGGAGTCGAGTTCGGCGGCCGCGTCGTCGACACCTGGGGAGCATGGTCCCTGCCCGAGCAGCCGAAGTCGATCGCCGTCGTCGGCGCCGGTGCTTCCGGCGCCGAGATTGCATCCGCCTACGGCCGCTACGGCACCGACGTGCTGCTGATCGAGATGCTGCCCCAGATCCTCCCCGCCGAGGACAAGGACGTCGTGAAGATCGTCGAGCGAGCGTTCAAGAAGCAGAACATCACGATCTCCACCGGCACTCCCGTCGAGAACGTCGAGGCCGGCGACAAGTCGGTGAAGCTCGACCTACGGCGACCAGAGCGCCGAAGTCGACTACCTCGCGATCGCCGGCGGCCGGCGCCCCGACACCGAGCCTCTCGAGCTCGGCGCCGCCGGAGTCGAGACCGAGGACGGCGGCCGGATCAAGATCGACGAGTACCAGCGGACCACGAACCCGAAGCTATTCGCGATCGGCGACCTGGTCCGCGGCGCCGCCCTCGCCCACAAGGCGATGGAAGAGGGCGTGGTCGCGGTGGAGGTGATCGCCGGAGCGCCGACCCATCCCGTGAACGTCGACCTCGTACCCGGCGCCACCTTCTGCCATCCGCAGGTTGCAAGCGTCGGGCTCACGGAGGCGCAGGCCAAGGAGGCCGGCCACGAGATCAAGGTCGGGCGGTTCAAGCTCGGGGGCGTCGGCGCGGGAACCGTTTATGACGACCGCGACGGGATCGTGAAGATCGTCGCCGACGCCAAGTACGGAGAGATACTCGGCGCCCACGTCGTCGGCAACCGCGCCTGCGACATGATCGCCGAGCTGGTCGACACGATGGCGCTCGAGGGCGGCTATCAGGAGCTGGCCCGGATCGTCCACGCCCACCCGACTATCTCCGAGGCGGTGCTCGACGCCGCCCGCGCGGTGGACGGCTGGGCGACGCACCAGTAGCCGCCGGGCCGCCTAGGCCTCGCAGCCTTTCTCGCTTGCCCTGCCGGGGCCGTCGTTGCAGCGATCGCGGCCGGCACCGCCGAGGAGGACGTCCGTGCCCTTGCCGCCGAGCAGAAGATCGCGCCCGCCGCCTCCCGCCAGCCGGTCGTTGCCGCCATATGCGACGACGATGTCGTTGCCCGGGCCTCCGTTGGCCGTCTCGTTCCTGTTGCGACCGCAGACGATGTCGTTGCCGGCGCCGGCGAGGATCTTCGTCGTTTGCCTGGCGGCGAAGATCACGTCGGGCCCTGAAGTCCCTCGGATCGTCCGCCCGGCGGGGAAGATCGTCGGCGTCAGGCCGCGACACGACTGAGAGCTGACGCTGAAGGTGCGCGTCGCGGGCGAGAGGTCGGTCGCGCCGACCCCGTCCACCGCCCGGACCAGCAGCGTGTGGCTGCCGTCGTCGAGGCCGGAGGCGGTGAACGGCGAGGCGCACGGGATGTAGTTGGCGCCGTCGAGCGAGCACTGGAAGGTCGCCCCGGGCTCGCTGCTGAGCGAGAAGGTCGGATCGGGCGGGACGACGCTGCCGTCGGCGGGCCCGCTGTCGATCTGGGTCTCCGGCGGAATGTTCGCGAGCTGGATCGTGCGGAAGGCATTCACCCGCCCTCCCGTCTCGACCTGGCCGGCGAGCGCCGGCTTCTGATCGACACCGGCGACGAGAGCGTTACGCAGACCGGCCGCCGTGGCTGCCGGCTCGACGGCCAGGGCGAGCGCCGCGACCCCGGCGACGATCGGCGCCGAGAATGAGGTTCCCTGCGAGAAGCGGGTGTTCAGGGCGCCGCAGCTGACCGCGACGTTGTCGATGTATGCGCCGTCGTCGACGGTCGGCATCCCCGTCGCCATCGAGAAGGAAGCGGAAGAAGTCGGCTGGCGTCGCCCTCGCCGACCAGCTCGAAGCCGAAGTTGTCGAAGTCGCCGCCCGTGCTTCCCGTCAGCGACTGCAACGTGGTCGCCCCGACGAACTGTCGAGCGTCAGCTTCCTGAATGCGGAGGGCATCGCGGCGGTGTCGTCTGTCATGTGCAGTTCGAGCTCGAAGTTCAGGGCGCAGAGCTGCTGCCCGGAGAGGTTGACCTCATGTCTGGCGGAGACGAAGAGGTTTCCCGGGCCGTAGTCGCCCCCCGACGAGTCGCTGAGGGCGGGGTCGTTGGGGTCGCTCGAGGTCGGCGGTGGGTCCTCGCAGCCCCACGAGCCGGCGGTCACGGTCCAGCCCAGCCGCCAGGTTGCAAGGGTCCGGGTCGTTGAAGCTGTCGGTGAAAATCGTCGTCCGCGAGAACGTGCTGAGGTTGTTCACGCCCGGCGCCGCCAGCTCGACGGAGGTGGCCCCGAAGTTCGAGAAGCCGGCGAGACCGTCGCTTTGAGTGCTGGCCGCGACGCAGACGACGTTGGGCGCAGGGGTGTTGCACGCGAGGGCAGTTCCGTCGGCGTTGGCGCCGTCATTCCCGGCCGACAGCGTGTAGAGGGTGTTGGGGTTCTGGTTGAAGACGTCCTGGAACGCCTGACCGCTGATCCCGAAGCTGACGTTCGCGATCGCCGCTCCGTTTTGGCCCGCGTAGGTCATTCCCAGGAGGATGTCGCTGGAGAGGCCGCTTCCCTGGACCCCGCCGATCCGGACCGGCATCAGCGTCACCTGCTGTGCGACACCGGAGATCAAGGTGCCGTTGTTGCCGACCGCCCCAACGTTTCCGGCACTGTGGGTGCCGTGGCCGTTGAGGTCATAGGGGTTGTTGTCGTCCTGGACGAAGTCCCAGCCACGCGTGTCGTCCACGAACCCGTTGTTGTCGTCGTCGACGCCGTTGGCGGCGACCTCCCCCGGGTTGGTCCAGATGTTCGCCGCCAGGTCGGGGTGGTCGAGCGCGATCCCGGTGTCGATCACCGCCACCTGCACCGAGCGGCTACCCGTCGTCAGGTCCCACGCCTCGGGCGCGTCGATGTCGGCGTCCACGGTTCCCGCGGTCCCGTTCACCGTCTGCCCTGCGTTGTGGAGCGCCCACTGGCTAGGGATGTTCGGGTCGTCGGGGAACGCCGCCGGCTCCACCACGTAGTCGGGCTGCGCGTAGCGGACGTCGCCGCGCTGCTCGAACTCATCGACCGCGTCCGCAACGGAGGTCCCCGGCTCGACGCCGACGAGCTCCACGCCGGCGAGCGGCAGCTTGTCGAGCCGGCTCGCATCCTCTCCCCTGATCGCCTCGGTTCGCTGCTCGCGGCTCAGATCGCGGTCGAAGCCGACGATCAGCTGCCCGGGCGCATAGCCGTCGGAGAGCTGCTCGTCGCCAGACGCGGCGACCGGCGCCGTGACTGCAATCGACGACGCGATCACAGCAACGACGAAGAATCTCTCCCTAGCCATCTCCCGCGACAACACTGTCCACGAGTGTACGCGCAACTCTGCGCTCGCACGAGAGTTGAAAAGGTGTGGGTTGGGCAGACGCCCACAAACCGAACACCAGTGGGAGGAGACCACATGGAACCGAGGAGAAAGCGCCCATCGGCGTCGATGGTGACGAGCTTCATCGCGCTCGCCGTGGCGCTCAGCGGAACCGCCTGGGCGGCAACCAAGATCGACACCGGCGGGCTCAAGAACGGCGCCGTGACGAGCAACAAGCTCGACGACAGCGCCGTGACGGCGAAGAAGATCCAGAACGGGGCCGTGAAGGGGAACAAGCTCGCCGACGGCGCGGTGAAGACTGCGAGGATCGCCAACCTCGCCGTGACCGCCGAGAAGCTGGCCGACGGGGCGATCACCGGAGCACAGGTGGCTGACGACTCGCTGAACGACACCAAGCTCAGCGACTACGAGGTGATCGGCGGCTCCTACATCCTGGCGGAGGCGACCGCAGGCGCTGACGCTGCGACCGCGCGTGAGGCGGCGCCGGAGATCCCGCTGTTCGCGAAGGGGCAGCTGGACCTGTACGCGAAGTGCTACCACGACGACGGGACCAACACGACGTTCGCCGTGATCTATGCGCGCACGACCGCCGATGGCTCGATCCAGCAGGGCCTCGACAACCTGCCCGGAGGAAACAACGCAAACGATTTCCTCAACGTGGGCACGCTGGAGGACGACAGAGCGCTCGACCAGGCGACCGCAACCGGGAACGACGCGAATTTCAACGATTCCCAGGGTGCCGTCGCGTCGCCCGACGCAACGGGCCTGCTGGTCGATAGCTACATCGGGGCCAAGAACGGCGCGCTCGCGGGAGGCGAGGGGCTCTACGGGGCCGGCAACAAGTGCCTGTTCGGGGGGACGATCGAGGGCTGACGCTCCAGTACTGAACAGGTCAGTCGCAACGAAGGGCGGGGAGGATGGCCTCCCCGCCCTTCTCTTACCCTGGAGCGGTGCCGGAGCGGCCGACCTTCTACTACGACCTCGGCTCTCCCTACGCGTACCTGGCGGCCGAGCGCGTGAATGGCCTGTTCGGTGAAGCGGGCGCCGAGGCGCCGGAATGGCAGCCGATCCTGCTCGGAGCCCTGTTCAAGCGCTTCGGCCACGACTCCTGGATGAACGGCGGCGAGCGCGACCCGGGAATGCGTGAGGTCGAGCGCCGGGCGATGGCCTACGGCCTGCCTCCGATCCAGTGGCCCGATCCCTGCCCCGCGAACACCCTTTTCGCGATGCGCATCGCCACCTTCGCGAAGGAGATCGGCAGAACCGTCTCCTTCTCCCTCGCCGCCTTCCGCCAGGCATTCGCGGCCGGACGCGATCTCTCGGTCCCGGACAACGTCCTGATCGCCGCCGCCGCCAGCGAGATCAGCCCGCGGGCGATCCTCGCCGCCGCCGAGCGCGATGCGATCAAGACGCGATTGCGGGAGGCGACCGAGCGCGCGGGCGAGCGCGGGGTCAGGGGCGTCCCAAGCCTGGTCGTCGACGGTGAGGTCTTCTGGGGGGACGATCGGCTCGAGGAAGCGGTCGCTGCCTGCAGTTGAGCGCCGGGCTCAGTTGTCCCCGGCGGTGATAGCGGCGCGCGGAGACCAGTCCGACTTCGCGCTCCCATCCGACGTCCGCACCCGGGCGCGGAAGCTCCAAGCGGTTCCCTCCGCTCCCCCGGCGAAGCTGCTCCTGGTCTTCGTCGCGCCCTTCAGAACGCTCTTCCACCGGCCCTTCCCACGCTTGCGCTGGACGTCGAACACCTGGCCATCGGGAAGCCGGCCCGATCCCCAGGTTGCATGCAGGGTCCAGCGATCGTTGTGGCGGCGCTGCGAGAGCGTCACCGGCACCTCGACCACGCCCTTCATCGGCTCGGGGTGAACCGCGCAGAAGTAGGAGAACGTCCCGGCGTCGAAATCGCGGCCCACCGATTCTCCCGGCCCGAAACCCGGTGGAGTTGCCGGGGTGGCGCCGTAGGTGCCGGAGACCTCCCACAGCCCACCGTCCTCCGTCGCCGTGTGGGGGACGACCGAGTCGGTGTTGGTCCAGGTCACGGTTCCCCCGACTCGCACGCTCACCTCCGCGGGATCGAAGTTGAGCCCGCCGCTGAAGGCGTTCCCGTTTGCGTTCACGGCCGCGCTTGACGGCGCGGCGGTGTTCGACCCGCCGGCGCCCGCGGCAGGCAGCCCCAGGAGCAGGACAGCGCTCAGGCCGATGGCAAAACCCCCTCGCCTCATCACGATCAAGACTATCTCGGAGCGTGCGCTCGTTGCGCCACGCAAACCCGCTCGGATATGGTGGCGCGAAGTGGCCGAGAACACAGCTGAGGAGCGTCCGCCCGACACAGCGCGGGCGGCGAGCGGCGAGAACGCCGCGATCGCCCAGCGGCCGCTCCCGGACGCGGACACCAGTCGGGAGCTGTATCAGCTGATGGCGCTGATCCGCCGCTTCGAGGAGGAGGCGGGGAGGCAGTACCAGCGAGCGAAGGCCGGCGGTTTCCTTCACCTCGCCGTCGGCGAGGAGGCGACGATCGTAGGCACCACCTCGGTGATGCGGCCCGACGACTACCTGATCGGCACCTATCGCACCCACGGCCACGCGATCGCCCGCGGCACCGACCCGAACGAGGTGATGGCGGAGATCTTCGGCCGCGTCGACGGCTGCAACGGCGGCCGCGGCGGATCGATGCACATCTTCGACCTCGAGCGCCGGTTCATGGGCGGCTACGGGATCGTCGGCGGAAACCTCCCGCTCGCAGCCGGGCTCGCGCTCGCGTCTGACTACAAGGGTGAGGACTCGGTCACCGTCTGCATGTTCGGCGACGGGGCCTCGAACACCGGCAACTTCGGGGAGACGATGAACATGGCGGCGCTGTGGAAGCTGCCGGTCGTGTTCCTGGTCGAGAACAACCTCTACGGGATGGGGACTTCGATCGAGCGCCACTCCGCCGTCACCGACCTCTCGCGCAAGGCCGAGGGCTACGGCGTCCCCGGCGAGCGGGTCGACGGGATGGACGTGCTGGCGATGCGAGAGGCGGTGGCCGAGCATCTCCGGATCGCGCGCGAGGAGCGCCGCCCGACCCTGCTCGAAGCGTTCACATACCGCTTCCGCGGCCATTCGGCCGCCGACCCCGAGGTCTATCGCGAGAAGGAGGAGGTCGAGGAGTGGCGCCAGAAGGACCCGATCGAGGTCTTCGGCGATCGCCTCGTCTCGGAGGGCATGGTCTCAGGCGAGGACCTGGCGCAGATCCAGGCCGGTGTCGACGAGCGCGTCCTCGCCGCGGTCGAGTTCGCGGACAACTCTCCAGAGCCCCCGCTGGAGTCCCTCTACGACAACCTCTACATCCTCGACGACGATGCGCTCGGCTGGTACGCCGTCGACGAGCGCACCCCCGACGTGCACCCCGGCGAGCTCGAGCACGAAGTCGGCCGCGAGGGGACGAGGGTGTTCGAGCTGGCCGAGCTTGGCGCCGCGTACGGCGGACCGCAGGAGGGACCGAAGAAGTCCCGCGAGGAGCTGGAGGCCGCACGGGCCGTCGAGGACCGGGATGAGGACCCCGAAGAGGAAGAGGCGGTCGAGGGACCGTGGTAGGGGAGGTGGCGCAGAGCCGATGGCGGTGATCCGCATGCGCGAGGCGCTGAACCAGGCGCTCGCCGAGGAGATGCGCCGAGACGAGAGCGTCTTTTGCATGGGCGAGGACATCGGCGTCTTCCAAGGAGCCTTCAAGGTGACCGAGGGGCTGCTCGACGAATTCGGGGAGAAGCGCGTCCGCGACACGCCGATCTCGGAGAACACGATCGCCGGGATCGGGGTCGGCGCCGCGATGGCGGGGCTTCGTCCCGTGGTCGAGTTCATGACCGTGAACTTCGCGCTCCTGGCGATGGACCAGCTGGTCAACCACATGGCGACGATCCCGTACATGTTCAACGGGCGGGTGCGGGTGCCGATGGTGGTGCGCATGCCCGGCGGCGGTGGGCACCAGCTGGGGCCCACCCACTCGCACAGCTGGGAGGCGATGTACCTGCATTTCCCCGGGATGCTGGTCGCGTGCCCCTCGACGCCGGCCGACGCGAAGGCGCTGCTGAAGACCGCGATCCGCGATGACAACCCCGTGGTGTTCATCGAACACGAGACCCTTTACGGGGCGCGCGGAGAGGTTCCCGAGAACGGCGATCACGTGCTGCCGTTCGGCCAGGCGGCGATTCGCCGCGAGGGAACTGACGTCACGATCGTCGGACTGCTGCGGATGGCCCAGATCGCCGAGCAGGCGGCTAAGGCGCTCACCTCCGAACACGGCATCGAGGCGGAGGTGATCGATCCCCGCACGCTGCGGCCGCTCGACCTGGACACGATTCTGGATTCGGTGAGGAAGACAAATCGCTGCGTGATCGTCGAGGAGGGCTGGCCCCACGGCGGGGTCGGCGCCAACATTGCGGCGCTGATCACCGAGCAGGCATTCGACTACCTCGACGCGCCGGTCCAGCGCGTCACCGGCGCCGACGTCCCGATGCCCTACGCCAAGCGCCTCGAGCAGTCAGCGATCCCGCACTCCGAGCACGTCGTCAGCGCCGTGCTCGCGACGCTGGAAGGATCGCGCTGATGGCCGAGGTGGTTATGCCGCGGCTCTCCGACTCGATGGAGGAGGGGACGATCCTGCACTGGATCAAGAGCGTCGGGGACGAGGTCGCGGTCGGTGACGAGCTGGTCGAGATCGAGACCGACAAGGCGAACATGGTCTACGAGGCGGATACGGCGGGGACGCTGATCGAGATCGTCGCCCAGGAGGGGGACACGCTTGCGATCGGCGACGTGATCGCGCGGGTTGGCGCGGCTGGCGAGGCGCCTGCTGAGGCACCAGCTGAGACCCCCGAGGCGGTCACTGGTGCCTCCCCCCCAGGCACGACTCCGGCGAAGACAGACTCCGTCTCAGAGAGCGGATTAGCGCCGTCGCGTGGACTTCCTGGTGGGGAGACACCAGCGCCCGCCTCTGACGTTGCGGGAGATGGGAGAGTCAAGGCGTCTCCGATTGCTCGTCGGATTGCTCAGGAGCGCGGGCTCGACCTGGCGGCGCTGCAAGGGTCGGGGCCCGGGGGGCGGATCGTTAAGGCTGATGTTGAGCGGGCGGCGGTTGCGGCGCCGGCTGCTGCTCCGGCCGCGGCGCCTGCTGCTGCGCCGGCACCCGCTGCGGCACCTGCTGGGCCGACTCCGGGGGCTGCCGAGCGGCCTGAGACCGCAAAGGGCGTTGCGGAGATCGTTGAGCTGACGAAGATTCAGCAGACGGTCGCGCGGCGGATGGCGGAGTCGAAGGCGACTGCCCCTCACTTCTACCTCGAGGCCGAGATCGACATGTCGCGTGCGGTTGAGGCCCGCGGCCATCTCAAGGCCACTGCGAAGGAAGGCGAGGTCGTCCCCTCCTTCAACGACATGGTGATCAAGGCCTGCGCGCTGGCCCTTCGCGAGTACCCGCGCGCAAACGGCGCCTACCGCGACGGGCACTTCGAGCTCTACTCGCGCGTGAACGTCGGGGTGGCGGTCGCCGGCCAGGACGCGCTCGTGGTCCCAACGATCTTCGATGCCGACGTCAAGGGCCTGCGCCAAATCGCCTCGGAGGCCCGAGCGCTCGCTCAGCGCGTCCGCGACGGCACCATCACCCCGCCGGAGCTGTCGGGGGGAACGTTCACGGTCTCCAACCTCGGGATGTACGGGATCGACAACTTCCAGGCGGTGATCAACACACCCCAGGCCGGGATCCTCGCGGTCGGCGCGATCACCGAGCGACCGGTGATCGACGATGGAGAACTGACCAGCGCCCACCTGATGGGGGTCACCCTCGCCTGCGATCACCGCATCCTCTACGGCGCCGACGGCGCCCAGTTCCTCGGCCGTATCCGCGAGCTGCTGACCGAGCCGCTGGCGCTGGCGCTGTAGCGCGGCTTTCTCAGCGGTGCTTCACTCCGGCACCGGCGAAGTTGGCCAGGTGCGGGCCTGCGACGATCACATCTGCAAGCGCATCGTCGATCGCCTCGAGCACGTCGGCCGATAGCTTGATCCCCGCTGCCTCCGCGTTCGCGTGCACCTGTTCCGGGCGCGAGGCGCCGATGATCGTCGAGGCGACGTTGTCCTCACGCAGCACCCAGGCGAGCGCCATCTGTGCCATCGGCAGGCCTGCGCCTTCGGCGATCGGGGCCAGCCGCTGCACAGCCTCCAGCACCTCGTCAGTCATGTAACGGTCCATCGCCCAGCCCATCGCATCGCTGGCCGCGCGAGAGTCCTTCGGCGGCTGCTCGCCGGGTGCGTATTTGCCGCTCAGCACGCCCTGCGCGATCGGCGACCAGACGATCTGTGAGATTCCGTGCTCGGCGCAGAACGGGATCAACCCCGCCTCGGGCGCCCGCCAGATCATGTTGTACTGCGGCTGGGAGGAGACGAACTTCCTCGTCCCGGGGACCTCGAGCCCCGCCTGGACCTGCTCCACGGTCCACTCGCTGAAGCCGATCTCGCGCACCTTGCCGGCCTCGCGGGCCTCCGTCAGCGCTTCCATCGTCTCCTCGATCGCCGTTTCGGGGTCGGGGCGGTGGCATTGGTAGAGGTCGACGTAGTCGGTTCGAAGCCGACCAAGGGAGGCGTCGAGTTGTTTGCGGATCTGATCGCGAGAGAGGCCGCGGTCGGTCTCGCTCATCGGGAAGAAGACCTTGGTCGCGAGCACGTAGGAGTCGCGCTGGAAGTCCGACAGCACCTCACCCCACACCTGCTCCGCTGCTCCCGTCCCGTACACGTTCGCCGTGTCGAAGAACGTGATCCCGGCGTCGAAGGCGGCCCGGGTGCAGGCCTCGGTGTGCTCGCGCTCGACTCCAGAACCGTATGTGAGCCAGGAGCCCAGGGAGATCTCCGAGACCTCGATGCCCGAGTCGCCAAGCTTGCGGTACAGCACAACCTGACTCTATCCAGGGTGACTCGCACGCGGCCACGAACGCTGTTCGCTACCGTCGAGTCATGACCTCGCGGACGATCGACATACCGATCGAATTGCTCCCGCGGGTGGACGAGCACTCGGTCGAGATCGCGGCGGACGAGGACGCGGTCTGGGAAGCCTTGCTGCGGGTGCTGCCGGGGTCGTTCGCGAGCGGCTCATCATCGCGTGCCGCCCGCGCGCTTGGGTGCGGCGAAACCGAGGCCAAGGGGGAGGTCGGGACGATCGGGTCGACGCTGCCCGGCTTCGTGGTTGCCCGAGCGGTGCGACCCGCGACGCTCGCGCTCGAGGGCGAGCACCGCTACTCGCGCTATGCGCTCGTCTTCTGCATCGACCGCGTCGGTGGCGGTCGCTCCCGCCTGCGCGCCGAGACACGGGCCGAGTTCCCGGGCCGCAAGGGCCGCGCCTACCGGGCGATGGTGATCGGAAGCCGCGGGCACGTGTTGGTGGTGAAGCGGATGCTGGCGGCGGTCCGCCGACGGGCCGAACGTCACGCCGGCTAGTCGCTCACCCGGGCGACTCAGGGCCCTGTGTCGAGGGCGTTCGGCTGGCCCTGGCGGAAGAGCTCGGCGTCGGCCTGCTTCGCCGCCTCGAACTCGGGCGGGTCATACAGCTTGTACTTCGCAGCCGGCTCGGCCGTCGACCCCGACACCTCCAGCAGGGCGTTCACCGCGTCCCGCGCCGACTCGTTCGCGCCCTCCATCGTCGCCAGGTCGATGTCCGTCTGTACGTAGTCACTGCCAAGAAAGAGGTTGGGGATCGAGATCTGCGCTTTCGGGCGCTTCTCCCAGGAGCCGATCGTGTTGACGAGCAGCGGTGTGGCATTCGAGTTGCGCTTCCGCTCGGGGTGCCACCGGACCCCGGGATCGATGAACCAGGAGTGCAGGACGTCCCTCGGCAGGTAGGACTCGCCGGTGTCCTCGAGGTGCGCTTTGATCTGCGCCCAGACCTCGCGCGCCACCTCGCTTGGGGTGCAGCGCTTCGCCGTCTTGCCGTAGAGGATCCCGGGCGAGTCCCAGTCGGAGACGTCGCAGGACAGGCAGTCGACGACCTCGCCGTTGCCGTAGTCGCCGCTGAAATCGCGGTCCTCCCAGAACTGGCCCTGGGTGAGCGCCGTGATTGCCCAGGGCGAATCGAGGAAGGTGAGGTGCCCGCGGGTGATCTCCACCTTCCGCTTGAGGTAGTACTGGACTCCGACCATCCAGTCGGGGTACAGCTCATGCGTCAGCTCCAGGCTGGGATCGGCGGCGAGGACGTCTCGAGACCACAGCTTTCGCGCCCGCTCGACCGGCATCGTGCAGAAGAACCAGTCCGCCTCGACCCTGCGCCGTCGCCCCTTGCGGTCGCGGGCGCGAGCGGCAGCGACGCGGCCGCCGCGCATCTCCAGCGCCTCGATCTTCTGCCCGGTCTCGAAACGGACACCGAGCGACTTCAGGTGCTTCACCCAGGGGTTGATCCACGCCTCGTTGGTCGGCAGGTCGAGCACCCGGTCGAGCGCGCCGTCGTTGCCGCGGCCCATGATGTTCATCACGAACGCCTCGCCCATGTTGCCGATCGTCCGCGTGCTCGCCACCTTCTCCTTCGCGGCGACGAGGGCACGGGTGAGGCTCGTGGCGGCGACACGCTGATACTCGCTCGAGCGGCTCTCGGCGCCGACGAAATCCCACCAGCTCACGTGCTCCCACTGCCCGTAGCGGCGCTCATCGCAGCTGGTCACGAAGACGGCCAGGCGCTGAGCGAAGTAGGCGGCTTCATGGGGGGGAAGCCCGTTGCCCGCGAGCTCGTGCGTGACGACCCGCTGAAGGCCGTCGGCGGTGAGCAGCTCGTTGGGGCTGTAGGCGAACCCGAAGATGAGGCCGTCCGGACGTCCCTCGGTTCGGGTGAACTTCCCCTCATTGGCCTCGACCAGGTTGTCCCAGACGCCGTTGGGGTTACCCGGAAAGGGGATTCGCCGCATCGAATCGGGGACGTGGTGGTAGAAACCGGGGAAGAAGCGGAAGCCGTGCTCGCCGGGGAGTGGGCGGCGCCCGCCGCGGGCGGTGCCGGGTACACCGATGCTGCGGGCCTTGCCGCCGAGGGCGGTGGGCTCATACACAGTGACCTTGAAGCCGCGCTCGGCCAGCTCGTGGGCGGCGGTCAGGCCGGCCATGCCGCCACCGAGCACCGCCACCCGCCTGCCGCTCGATCCCGCGCGAGCGGCCCGTGCGAGCGCGCCGCTGCCGGGAACCGAGGCGGCCGCGACTGTGCTCGTCGCAACGGCGGCGTCGCGCAGGAAGCGGCGTCGCGAAATCGCGCCGCTGAGGCCGGCCGCGCCGGCGTCGCTTGTCCCTCGATCCGCCACTGAGTGGGAACGCCCGTATCCAGAATCTATAGAAAGGCTCGCCGGCGCGCGTCGTTTGAACCACCCGCCGGCAGGGGTATTATTCGAGTGGCGTTTGACACATAGGGAGGAGAGGGCAGAACCCTCGTCTCCCGTCGTCCACAAGGCGCCGCGAAGGAGATCCCGACGCGGCGAAACCAGCCGGCCCGAGGCGATCCCAAGGGGCGGCCCGACAGAAGGGCGAGGAGAACATGCGGCGAAGCGACGCTGTTGTAGGAGCGTGGGCGCGCCAGGAGCTGACGCCCGACGACCGCGCGAACCTGCTCCGGTACATGCTGATGATGCGCTTTTCGGAGGAGCGTGGCCTCAGCCTCTACAGACAGGGAAAAGTGCCCGGCTCGTTCTACGACGGGTGCGGGCAGGAGGCGATATCGGTCGGCGCGGCCTATGTGCTCGGCCCTCGCGACCGGATGTGCATCCTGCACCGCGACCTCGGCGCCCACTTCGTGCGCGGGGTGACGCCGGATCGCTACCTGGCCAATTACATGGGCCGAGAGGGAGGCGTCACCGGCGGCAAGGACGGGAACATGCACTTCGGCGATCGCGCCCTCGGCTGCGTCGGGATGGTCTCGATGCTCCCCGACATGGCGCCGGTCGCTGTCGGGCTCGCGCTGGCGTTCAAGATGCGCCGCGAGCCGCGGGTGGCGATGACCTTCTTCGGGGAGGGCTCGACGGCGAACGGCCAGTGGCACGAGGCGATGAACTTCGCCGGCATCCACCGGCTGCCGGTCGTCTTCGTCCTGGAGAACAACCAGTTCGCCTACTCCACCCCGAACGCGCTCGAGTTCGCTATCGATCCGGTTCGCCGCGCCGAGAGCTACGGGTTCGCCGGCGTCAGCGTCGACGGCAACGACGTCGAGGCGGTGTTCGAGGCAGCCCGCGAGGCGGCCGAGAAGGCGCGCGGCGGTGACGGGCCGACGCTTATCGAGTGCGAGACGATGCGCATGCACGGGCACGGAGCCCATGACGACATGAGCTACGTGCCGCCCGAGCTCTTCGAGCGCTGGGAGCGCCGCGACCCGATCGAGCGCTACACCCAGCGGCTGAGTCGCGAGCACGGCTTCGACCCGGGCGCCGTCGAGGAGATCCGCTCGCAGGTGAAGGCGTACGTGGACGAGTGCTCCCAGCGAGCCCTGGCCTCGCCGCTTCCATCGCCGGACGCGGCGAGGGAGGGCGTCTTCGCCGATTCCCGGGACCCGCTCGGCGACGGGGAGGCGCCGTGGTCGTTCTGGCGAGCGGGCACGTCAACCAACGGGGCTTCCGGCGAAGGTGCCGGCGCACCGCCCGCCACGGCTCGGATGGAGGCGGCCTGATGCCCGAGATGACCTACCTGGAGGCGATCTCTGACGGCCTGCGCGAGGAGATGCGCCGCGACGACAGCGTCTTCTGCCTCGGCGAGGACATCGGTGCGTTCGGAGGCGCGTTCAAGGTCACGGACGGCTTCGCCGAGGAGTTCGGCTCCGACCGTGTGCTCGACACGCCCCTCGCGGAGAACGCGATCATCGGCGTCTCGGTCGGCGCGGCCGTCGACGGATTGCGACCGGTCGCCGAGATGCAGTTCGCGGACTTCATCGCATGCGGGTTCGACCAGCTCGTCAACGTCGCAGCGAAGCTCCACTACCGCCAGGGGATCGCCGTCCCGATGGTCGTGCGCCTGCCGAGCGGCGGCGGCTTTTCCGGCGGCCCGTTCCACTCCCAGAATCCGGAGGCTTGGTTCCTGCAGGCGCCCGGGCTGAAGGTCGTCGCCCCCGCGACGGCGGACGACGCAAAGGGGCTCCTCGTCAGCGCGATCCGTGATCCCAACCCTGTGTGCTTCATGGAGCACAAGGGCCTGTACAGGCACGTTCGCGGGGAGGTCCCCGAGGGTGAGCACACGACGCCGATCGGTTCGGCGCGGGTCGCCCGCGAAGGATCCGAGCTGACGGTGGTCGCCTACGGCTCCAGCGTTCACCTGGCGCTGCAGGCGGCCGAGGAGCTGGACGAGGACATCGAGGTGCTCGACCTGCGCTCGCTGAGCCCGCTCGACACCGATGCGGTCCTCGCCAGCGTCCGAAAGACGAGCAAGGCGCTTGTTGCTCACGAGGCGACACAGTCGTGCGGGGTCGGCGCGGAGGTCGCGGCACTGATCTCCGAGCACGCGTTCGAGGACCTCGACGCGCCGATCCGCCGCCTCACCGCCCCCGACGTGCCGATCCCCTTCAGCCCCCCGCTCGAGGGCTCGGTGCTGCCACAGCTCGACGACATGAAGGAGGCGTGCCGTGAGCTCCTCGCCTACTGAAGCGCTGGTCGAAGTGCTGATGCCGCAGATGGGGGTGTCGGTGGCCGACGGAACGTTGCTCGAGTGGAGAAAGCGGCCCGGGGACTGGGTCGAAGCCGACGAGACGATCGCGGACGTGACCACCGACAAGGTCGACGTAGAGATCCCCTCGCCGGCGAGCGGCAGGCTCGCGCGGCTGATCGCCGAGCCCGGCCAGACGATCCCCGTCGGAGCGCCGCTGGCCGAGATCGACACCGGCGCGCAACCCGGAGAGGCACATCCCGAGGAGAGCCCTGCCGAGGAACACCGCGAGAGCAACGGCCACGAGGCCGACCGCTCCGGCTATCACTCGCCCGTCGTCCGGCGGATCGCCGAGGAGCACGGCGTCGATCTCTCGACTGTGGAGGGCACCGGCGTCGGCGGCAGGGTGCGAAAGCGCGACCTGCTCGCGTTCATCGAGTCGGGCCGCCCGAGCATCAGCCCTGCGAAGCCGGCCGACCCCGTCCTGCACACGGAGTCGCCGTACACGCCTGAGCGAGAGGGGCGACGCGAGCCGATGTCGCCGATGCGGCAGGCGATCGCCCGGCACATGATCGAGAGCCGCAGGACGGCGGCGCACTGCACGACGGTCGTCGAGGTGGACTTCTCGCGCGTCGCGGAGCGGCGCCGGGAGCTGGCCGAGGCGATGAGCCGGCGCGGTGTCCGGCTCACGTATCTGGCGTTCGTCGCCCAAGCGGCCGTGGAAGCTCTGCAGCGGCATCCGAAGCTGAACGCATCCGTCGAAGGCAACGAGATCGTCCACCACGACGACGTAAACCTCGGCATCGCGGTCGCGCTCGACGACGGGTTGATCGTCCCGGTGATCAGCCGCGCGCAGCGGCTCAGCCTCGAGGGACTGGCGGCGGAGATCGGCAGCGTCGCCGAACGGGCGCGCGCCGGTCGCCTCGAGCCGGACGATGTGCATGGCGGCACGTTCACGATCACCAACCCCGGCCAGTTCGGCGCCGTGCTCGCCACGCCGATCATCAACCAGCCACAGGTGGCGATCCTGGACCTAGAGGCGATCGTGAAGCGTGCGGTGGTCGTCGAGGGACCGGCCAGCGAGGAGGTCGCGATCCGCCCGATGGGCTACCTGTGCATGTCGTGGGACCACCGGGTGCTCGACGGAGCCGACGCAGCCCGCTTCCTGTCGACCGTCAAGACCTCGCTCGAGGCGGGTGATCCGGCATGAGCGTGCTCCCTCTCGAACACGAGGAGCTTCTGGTCCGTCGCGGGGCGCGAAGCGGTGTGGACATGGCGATCGCGGTTCATTCGACCACGCTGGGTCGCGCCCTGGGCGGGCTGCGAATCTGGCATTACCCCTCCTGCGAAGAGGGGATCGCCGATGCCCTCCGCCTGTCCCGGGCGATGACGATGAAGGCGGCCGCCGCCGGACTCGACTTCGGAGGCGGCAAGGGCGTGATCTGCACGCCCCACGCCGAACCGCCGGCCGGTGAGCTGCGAGAGGCGACCCTGCTCGATTTCGGCGATCTGGTGGAGGCGCTCGAGGGCCGTTACTTCACCGCGGAGGACGTCGGCAGCTCCGCGAGGGACCTGGTGGCGATCAGGGCCCGCACCCGTAATGTCGTCGGTCTGCCTGTCGAGCACGGCGGCTCCGGGGATCCGAGTCCATCGACGGCACGCGGTGTGGAGGCCGCCATGCGCGCCTGCGCTCGCGCCCGATTCGGTTCCGACGACCTCAGCGGCGTTCAGGTCGCAGTGGTCGGGCTGGGAAACGTCGGTTCGAGGCTCGCAAGGCGGCTGGCGGCTCATGGGGCACGGTTGGTGGTCTCGGACATCGATGATTCCAAGCTCTCAGTGGCCGCGGAGCTGGGCATGGCATGGATCGAGCCGGACGCGGCGATCGCCGCGGAGTGCGACATCCTCGCCCCCTGCGCGCTCGGGGGCGCGATCTCGGAGGAAGCGGTCGAGGGACTCCGATGCGAGATCGTCTGTGGCTCGGCGAATAACCAGCTGGCCGGGGATCATGTCGCTGAGTCGCTCGCAGAGCACGGGATCCTGTACGCGCCGGACTTCATCGCGAACGCGGGCGGGCTGATCAGCGTCTCGAGGGAGCTGAATGGGCGCAGCCCGGAGGCGACGCGGCGGCTGATCGACGGCATCGAGGGCGCAATGGAACGGATCCTTGCGATCGCCGAGGAGCGCTCGCTGACCCCGCTGGAGGCAGCTGCGGAGCTGAGCACGGAGCGGCTCGCGGAACGCGTCCCCACCGCGGCGGTCTCGTGAAGTGGGAGGATGAGACAGATGAACCCTGAGCTGTGGTGCGTGCGCGCGGGCCAGGTCCCCTACGAGGATGCCAGGCAGGCGCAGAAGCGCCTGGAGCGGGCGCGGCACGAGGACGAGATACCCGATCTGCTGCTCTTGCTCGAGCACCCGCCCGTCTACACCAAGGGCCGTCGCTCAGACTCCGCCGAGCTGCCGATGGGCGAGGACTGGTACCGGATGCAGGGGATCGAGGTCACCGAGACCGACCGCGGCGGCAGGGTCACCTACCACGGCCCGGGGCAGCTCGTCGGCTACCCGATCGTGTCCCTGAAGCCGTACGGCGAGGACGTCCACGACTACATCCGGCGGATGGAGGGCCTGATGATCGCGTCGCTCGCCGAGCACGGCGTTGAGGCCGGACTGCGGGAGGGCCTGACCGGCGTCTGGGTCGGGGAGCGGAAGATCGGCTCGATCGGCGTCCACGTCAACCGCGCCATCACCACCCACGGATTCGCGATCAACGTCAACAACGATCTCCAGCCGTTCGAGTGGATCGTTCCGTGCGGGATCGAGGCCTGCCGGGTGACGTCGGTGTGCCGGGAGGTCGGCGCGCGGCAGGACATGGGCGCGTTCATGGACACGGTTCGCGATCGCTTCGGGGCGATCTACGACCGCGAGCCGCTCGAGATCGAGGCGGGCGAGCTTGCCTCGCGGCTCGGAGGCCTGGAGGCCCTGGCGGCGGCCGCCCCCGCGGCGGCGGTACGGTAGCGACGATGGGGCCGACCACCACCCTTGACGAGCGCCTGCACGTCACCCGCTCGCGGGCGCGCCCCGGCGGAGCCCGCCCGGAGGACCTCGAGGGGAGACCGTTCCGGGAGCGAAAGCCGCCGTGGCTGAAGGTGCCGGCGCCGGGCGGGCCGACCTACCGGCGGCTGAAGGAGACGATCCACGCCGAGAACCTGCACACCGTCTGCGAGGAGGCGAACTGCCCCAACGTCGGCGAGTGCTGGGAGCGCGGCACAGCGACCTTCATGATCCTCGGCGACGTCTGCACCCGCCGCTGCGGCTTCTGCAACGTTCAGACCGGAAAGCCGACCTGGAACGACCCGCTGGAACCGTTGCGGGTGGCGCGACAGGTGAAGCTGATGGGCCTGCGCCATGCGGTGATCACATCGGTCGACCGCGACGACCTCCCGGACTACGGCGCCGGCGCCTTCGTCGGCGTGATCCGCTCGATCCGGATGATGGCGCCGGAGTGCAAGGTGGAGGTGCTGACGCCCGACTTCCGCGGCCAGGAGATGCCGCTTGCCAAAGTCGTCCACGAGCGCCCCGACGTCTTCAACCACAACGTCGAGACCGTGCCGCGCCTGTACCCGAAGGCGCGACGCGGCTCCGATTTCCTGCGATCCGCGCGCGTGCTGCGGATGGCGAAGGAGATGGGAGGCGACGCCGTGGTCACGAAGTCGGGCCTGATGGTCGGCCTCGGCGAGAGCTTTGACGAGATGCTGGAGGCATTCGAACTCCTGCGCGAGCACCGTGTCCAGATCCTCACCGTCGGTCAGTACCTGCGCCCGACCGAGCGTCACCTTCCCGTGGTCCGCTACTGGCACCCCGACGAGTTCAACGCACTCGAGGTGGCCGCGTACGCGCTCGGGTTCGAGTCGGTGGCGTCAGGCCCGCTGGTCCGGAGCTCGTACCACGCAGACGAATCCGCCCGCGAGGTCGCCGAGCGCCGGGCGGCGTAGCTCGTCTGGCGACGGGAGCTACGCCCAGCCCGCGGCCAGCTCGGCGAAGCTGTCGAGCAGCGGCTCGACCGTCTCGCGGCCGGCGGACGGCAGGTAGAAGACCCCGCGATCGACGCCCGCCTCCGCGTAGCGCTCCAGCGCCTCCTCCGTCGGCTTGACGGCGTAGAAGGTGACGGGGATCCGCTCCCGCCCCGCCTCCGCGGCGAGCCGCTGCAGCTCGGCGACGCGGCCGGGGAGCTGGCTGAGGCGGGTCTCGGGGTTGGGGATCCATTCGTCGCCGATCTCGACGACCCGTCGCAGCGCGCCGTCTGAGCTGCCCCCGACCAGAATCGGTGGGTGGGGCTGCTGGATCGGTTTCGGCCAACACCAGATCGGGTCGAAGTCGACGTGCTCGCCGTGGTACTCGGCCTCTTCGGCGCTCCAGATCGCCTTCATCGCCTCCATGCGCTCGCGCATCAGGGTGAAGCGCCGCCGCGGGTCGGTGCCGTGATTGGCCATCTCCTCCTCGTTCCAGCCGGCGCCGACCCCGAACAGGAACCGGCCGCCGGAGAGGCGGTCGAGGCTCGCCACCTCCTTCGCGGTCACGATCGGATCGCGCTCGACGATCAGGCAGAGCCCGGTGCCGACGAGCAGGCGTTGCGTGGCGGCCGCGGCCATGCTCAGAGCGACGAACGGATCGTGGATGTGGCTGTACTCGCGCGGCAGCTCGCCTCCGCCGGGATACGGGGTGTCACGGCTCACCGGGATGTGCGTGTGCTCGGGGAAGAACAGCGACTCGAAGTCGCGCTCTTCCGCGAGGCGGGCGATCTCGGTCGGCTCGATCGAGTACTCGGTGGGAAAGATCGCGAGGCCGAACTTCAAGGCGCGAGGCGTTCCAGCACCGTGCCGTCCGGCGCGACCGCGACCACAGTGGGGACCACCGCGACACCGTACTTGCGGGCGAGGTCGGGGCGCCGGCTGACGTCCACCGTCAGCAGCGGCTCCTCGCGTGCGCGCAGGCGCTGCTCCCACTCGCGGCAGTCCGAGCAGAGCGGATGGGTGAACTCGACGTAGGCTCGCGGCTTCCCGTCGAGGCCGGCGAGGTCCGCGGGATCGAGCCGGCTGTGGTGGCGGGGGGAGATCCCGCGAACCCTGGCAATCAGCCGGTAGACGAAGCAACCGGTGCAGAACCCGGTGCTTGCCGAGAGCAGCGCGAGTGCCGCGACCACACCGGCTAGAACCAGCCCCAGGGCTTCGGCACCCAGCCACCAAGCGGCGGCGGCGCTGGAGAGGAACGCAAGCCCGACCATGTTCGCGAACCGCGGGGGGCGCGAGTCCTCCAGCGGGCCCTCACCCACCCGAGGCTGGATCAGCGTGTAGTAGGCGAGGCAGGGAAGGCAGTACTGGCGCCCGAAGCTCAGCCCGATCGCGAGCTGGGCCGCCATCAGAGCCCAGGCAAGCGGCCATCCGAAGACGACGCCCAGCAGCGCAACGACGCCCGTCGTTCCCTGGGCGAAGCGCGCCGCACGGGCGTCGATGACGTCGGTGTCGCGGAATGGGTGTGCTGTTCGTGCCTGTGAGCTCACGGAGAATCGCTCTAAATCCGATCTGAAAACTAGGATATCGAGCCGCCTTAGAGTCCGGCGGCCTTGATCCCCCTCAGAGACAACCTCCCCACCGTGCGCTTCCCGATCGTGACGGTGGTGTTGATCGCGATCAACGTGTTCGTCTTCCTGTGGCAGGCGACGCTCTCGTCCGATGACTACTCGTCGCCAGAGCTGCGCGAGCTCGGGGTTCCGGAGTCTGATCAGGCGACACTGGAGTTGGGAGCGATCCCATACCGGCTGCTTCACCCCGGCGACGAGTGCGCGGTTGGCGTGGTGCTGTCGCAGGGCAGCGACCTGCTGTCACTGGGCCGCCCCGAAACCGAGGTGGTCTGCGAGGGCACGCGCGAGTTCGCGCAGGCCCAGGCACTGGAGCGGCGCCAAGGGGCGCCACTTGTTCCGCTCGACGCCGTTCCCTGGTGGGTGACGATCCTGACCTCGATGTTCCTCCACGCCGGGCTCCTTCACGCAGCGTTCAACATGCTCTTCCTCTGGGTCTTCGGCAACAACATCGAGGACTCGATGGGCCGGCCGCGCTTCCTGCTCTTCTACCTGCTGGCCGGGCTGGTGGCGGTGTACGCGCAGTCGCTGCTGGACCCGGAGTCGACCGTGCCGACGATCGGCGCCAGCGGCGCGATCGCGGGGGTGCTGGGTGGATACGCGTTGTTGCATCCGCACGCGCGAGTGCTGACGCTGATCTTCCTCGTCTTCTTCATCACCTTCGTCGAAATCCCGGCGCTGATCATGCTCGGGATCTGGCTCGTGCTCCAGTTCCTGCCGCTAATCGACCAGCTCGGCACCGACGTCTCAGGCGAGGGTGGAGTCGCCTACCTCGCTCACGTCGGCGGCTTCGCCTTCGGGCTGGCGGCGATCAAGCTCTTTGTACATCGCCGCGCACCGCCACGGCCGGTGAGCTGATGGACCCGCTGCTGCGTACGTTCGCGCTCGCCAGTGGGCTGCTCTTCTGCGTCGTCTTCGCTGCAGCCACGGTCGTGGTCGCGGCCCAGAATGGGATCGACCTCGCGGTGGTGCTGTCGCTGGCGATCGTCGCGCTGGTGATGCTGGGGCTCGTCGGCGCGATCCGCAACCCGCCCCGGGGATAAGTCGCGGATCGCAGCCGGCGAGTTGGTGAATCTCCGAGGCGTTACTCGTCCTCGGCGCCGGACTCGTCCTCCTCGGACCCGGTGTCGTCGTCGCCCGCTTGGCCGACGGTGTCGAAGTTGGCGTCGACGTAGACCTCGACCTGCGAGCCGTCCGGACGCTGCACCTCGACCTCATAGAAGCCTTCGCTGCCGCTCTCCTGGTACTCGGCCTCGAGCACCGTGCCGCCACCGACTGCCTCGAGTGCGGCGGCCTCGGCCTTGGCGGCGGCCGATCCGGTCACCTGCTCCTCTGCCTCACCGCTGTTGCCGCCGACCGCGATTGCAGCGCCGACACCAGCAGCCGCCAGAGCGGCAGCCGTGGCGCTGATTGCGACTGTCTTTCGGTTGAACTCCATCCCATGCCTCCTGCTGTTTCCTTGATTCCGGAGGTCTGCGGCACCTTTTCTAGCTCTCGCTGATGAAATGACGATGAGAGCTGTCTCTCATCTCACTCTCATCGTTTGCTGAGACCATTCCCCAATGAGGATTCTCGTCGTCGAAGATGAGCTGAAGATGGCTGGGCTGATTCGCCGCGGCCTTCGTGAGGAGGGGATGGCGGTGGACCTGCTCGATCGCGGCGAGGACGCGCTGTGGCGAGCCGAGGCCACCGAGTACGACGCGATCGTCCTCGACGTGATGTTGCCGGGGATCGACGGGTTCGAGACCTGCCGCCGGCTTCGCGATGAGGGAGTCTGGGCCCCGGTTCTGATGCTGACGGCGAGGGATGCGGTCGAGGACCGCGTCGCCGGCCTCGACAACGGCGCCGACGACTACCTGGTGAAGCCGTTCTCGTTCGCCGAGCTGCTCGCCCGCCTGCGCGCGCTCGCCCGCCGCGGGCCGGCGGAGCGCCCGGTCGTGATCGAGGTCGGGGACCTGCGGCTCGACCCGGCCACCCGCCAGGTATGGCGCGGCGAGGAGGAGATCTCGCTCTCGACGAAGGAGTTCGCGCTGCTGGAGGTGTTCATGCGCCGCCCGGGACAGGTGCTGACGCGGTTCCAGCTCCTCGAGCACGCCTGGGACTACGAATACGAGAACCGCTCGAACGTCGTCGACGTATACGTCCGCTACCTGCGCGAGAAGATCGACCGGCCATTCGGCGTGGACAGCATCGAGACGGTCCGCGGTGCCGGCTACCGGCTGCGCAAGCCCGGGTAACCCAGGATGCTTGACCGGCTGTCGATTCGAGCGCGGCTGACCGCGGCCTTCGCGGCGGCGATGACGCTCGTGCTTGTGCTGGCGGGGTCGTTCGTCTATTTGTACGTGTCCAGCGAGCTGACCGGGACGATCGACGACGGTCTCGAGAACCGGGCGGTCGATCTGGCCCAGCTCGTGGTGCTCTCCGGTGAGGCGCCGCCGGAGCTCTCCGGAGGGCTGTTCGAGAGCGAGGGCGGGTTCTCGCAGATCGTCGATCCCGACGGCGAGGTGCTCGCTTCCACCTTGGCCCCGAGCGTCGGAGCCGCGATCAGCCCCGAGCAGGTGGAGCAGGCGACCGAGGGGGCGGTGTTCATCGACGACCATCCGGTCCCGGGCCTGGACGGCCCGGCCCGGATCCTGGCGCAGCCGGTGGCGAGCGACGACGGGAGGCTGGTGGTCATCGCCGGGACCTCGACCGAGGACCGCGACGAGGCGCTGGCGGGAATCGCCAGCGCCTTCCTGATCGGCGGGCCGATCGCGCTCATTCTCGCTTCGGGACTGGGCTACCTGCTCGCGACGAGGTCGATGGCCCCGGTGGAGGCGATGACCAAGCGGGCGGGTGAGATCACCCTCGAGCGCAGCGGGGAGCGGTTGCCGATTCCACAGGCCGAGGACGAGATCCGCCGCCTCGGCGAGACCCTGAACACGATGCTGGACCGTCTCGAGGCGTCGCTCGAGCGAGAGCGGGTATTCGTCGCCGACGCAAGCCACGAGCTGCGGACTCCGCTCGCGGTCCTGCGCGCCGAACTGGAGCTGGCCAATCGCCCCGGAAGGACGCAGGAGGAGCTCCGCAGCGCGGTGCGGTCGGCGATCGAGGAGGTCGAGCGCCTGGTCCGCCTGGCCGAGGACCTGCTGGTGATCGCACGCTCGGACCAGGGACGGCTTCCGATCAACCGCGAGCCCGTCGAGGTGCGCACCCTGCTCGAGCGAGTGCATGGGCGCTTCGAGCGCCGCGCCGGCGATGCAGGGCGTGAGCTCGTTCTGCAGGCACCCGACGATCTCCAAGGCGAGCTGGACGTCCTGCGCATGGACCAGGCGCTCGGCAACCTCGTCGACAACGCGCTCGCGCACGGAAGCGGCGAGGTGAGGCTGTCCGCCCGGCGCGAGAACGGCACGCTCTCGCTCGAGGTCTCAGACGAAGGACCGGGATTCCCCGCCGGCTTCGAGCGCGAGGCGTTCGAGCGCTTCGCGCGCGCCGACGAGGGCCGCACCGGCGGTGGCGCCGGCCTCGGCCTGTCGATCGTGCAGGCGATCGCGAAGGCGCACGGCGGGCGCGTGCAGGTGGCGAGCGATGGCGGCCGCGGCGCAACGGTGCGGATCTCGCTGCCCTCATCCTGAGCTCATCTCCACCTCACGGGACCCTCATTCGCCCCGTCTAGAACTGGCGCCGCAAGAGTCCACGGCAGCGGCAGAGCTGTTGCCCGACCAGAGGAGATCAGATGATCACCGCAGCACTCCGCAAGCCGCTCGTCATCGGGCTGGCCATCGTTGCAGCGGCGGGCTCACTCGCCGTCTACAGCGTCGCCGGCGCCGGTGCAGCGAAGGGCCCGAACGGGTCCAACCTCCCGCAGGGAGGCGAGCCCGTCAACCTCGACCCAGCCGATTTCTCGACCAAGATCGACAATCGCTACTGGCCGATGAAGCCGGGCAACCGCTGGGTCTACCGGGAGCTTGACGGCAACGACAAGCAACGCGTCGTGGTCAAGGTCACGAACAAGACCAAGACGATCGCGAACGGGATCGAAGCGCGCGTCGTTCGCGACGTCGTCACCGATGTCGGCAGCGGCGATCCGGTCGAGATCACCGACGATTGGTACGCCCAGGACTCCAAGGGAAACCTCTGGTATCTGGGTGAGGAGACCGCCGAGTACAAGAACGGCGAGGTCGTCTCCACGGCCGGTTCCTGGGAGGCCGGAGTCGACGGCGCCCAGGCCGGGGTGATCCTCCCGGCCAATCCGAAGGTCGGGATGACCTACCGCCAGGAGTTCCTGAAGGGCGAGGCCGAGGACCAGGCAAGGATCCTCAGCATCGACGAGCAGGCCGAGGTGCCCGCCGGGCACTTCCCGTCCAACGTCCTGTTGACGAAGGACTACACCCCCCTGCACCCCGAGATCCTCGAGTACAAGCTGTACGCGCCGAACGTCGGCCCGGTGCTGGTGCTCGACGTCTCCGGAGCCGCAGGCCGTGAGGAGCTGGTGAAGTTCTCACATTGATCTCATCTGAATCGGCGAGCGTCCCCGTCGTGTCAACGCGACTTGTGAGCATCGCCGGATTCATGGTCACGACCGTCCTCGCTGTCAGCGCCTGTGGCAGCGAGGACGGCGCGACCACCACGGTGACGGCCGGGGCGAGCGTGGAGTCGGACCTGCCCCAGGGGAGCGAGACGGTCGAGCTCGACCCCTCCGAGTTCACGACCGAGATCGACAACCCCTACTGGCCGATGACGGTCGGCAGCCGCTGGACGTACCACGAGACCGACCAGGAGGGCGCCGACCAGAAGGTCGTCGTCACCGTCACCGACAAGACGAAGCAGATCGCGAACGGGGTTGAGGCGCGGGTGGTCCGAGACGTCGTCACCGATATCGCAACCGGCGAGCCGACGGAGGTCACCGACGACTGGTACGCGCAGGACGCCGACGGCAACATCTGGTACATGGGCGAGGACACGACCGAGTACGAGAACGGGAAGCCGGTGTCGAAGTCGGGCTCCTTCGAAGCGGGCGTCGACGGAGCGCAGGCCGGGATCATCCTCCCCGCCGATCCCCAGCCAGGAATGACCTACCGGCAGGAGTACTACAAGGGCGAGGCGGAGGACGAGGGCGCGATCGTAAGCCTCGACGCCCAGGCGGAGGTGCCGTTCGGGCACTTCTCGCCGGTGCTGATGACGCAGGACACCAACCCGCTGGAGCCGAAGGTGCTCGAGTTCAAGTTCTACGCAGAGGACGTCGGACCGGTGCTGGCGGTGTCGGTCTCCGGCGGCAGCGACCGCGAAGAATTGACCGACTACTCGCCGGGCAATTAGGCACTACCCTTAGCTCCCTGTGAAGCTCGTGGATGGGGAGTGCCCGAAGAGTGCGTGGGTGGCCGGATGCGCCGCTGCGTGCGCACTTGCGGCTGCGGTTGCGCTCGGCGGCGTCACCTCCACGGCATCCACCGCACCTGGCTCCGGCCCCCGTAAGGCTCCGAAGGTGCGCGAGGTGATCTTCGTCGGCAACAACTGGGAGGGGACGGCCGACATCATCGACCCGAAGAGCCTGAAGAACCTCGGCCGGATCAACATCATCCCGGACATCGAGGAGCGGATGCTCGAGATCTACCTCGATCCCGTCCGACTCGGCTACTTCCTCGCGATCCGGGAGCTGGTCGGCGAGGGCAACGACCAGTTCGTCGACGACATGTACACCTCGAACGACGGCAAGCTGCTGATCGTCTCGAGGCCGAGCCTGCGCGACGTCGTCGGGATCGAGCTTGCGACCGGCGAGGTCGTATGGCGTTTCGTCGTCGACGGCCAGCGATCGGATCACATGGCGATCTCGCCCGACGGCAAGCAGGTCGCCGTCTCCGCCTCGACCGGGAACGTGGTCCACCTGCTCGACACCTACACGGGCGAAGAGGTGGGCAGGTTCGCCTCGGGCGACTCCCCGCACGAGAACACGTACTCGGAGGACGGCAAGCGGCTCTACCACGCCAGCATCGGCCTCGTCTACACGCCCTCCGACGACCCCACGGTCGACTCGAGCAAGGGCGATCGGGTGTTCCTGATCGTCGACCCGAGGACCGGCGAGGTCCTGAAGCAGTACGACATGGGGCAGGAGCTGGAGGAGGCCGGGCACCCGGGCATGAGCTCCGCGGTGAGGCCGATGGCGCTGTCGCCGGACGAGAGGTTCGTTTACTTCCAGGTCTCCTTCTTCCACGGCTTCGTCGAGTTCGACCTTCGCAAGGAGAAGGTGACCCGGGTCGCGGAGCTGCCGAACGAGATACCTGAAGTCCCGCGCGAGGCCTACCTGCTCGACTCGGCGCACCACGGGATCGCGATGAACTCGGCGGGGACGAAGCTGTGCGTCGCCGGAACGATGTCCGACTACGCGGCAATCGTCTCGCGCAGGACCTTCAAGTACAAGATCATCCACGGCGGCGAAAAGCCGTACTGGTCCACGAACAGCTCGAACGGAAAGCGCTGCTACGTTTCCTGGAGCGGCAGCGACCGGATCTCGGTGATCTCATATCGGAAGCGGAAAGAGATAAAGCGCATCCCCGTCGGCGACCATCCGCAGCGGATCCGCGTCGGCTACATCCGCCCCAACCTCCTGCAGACGCTGCGCTGAGCGCCGCCGGCTGAATGGCGACCGTCGAGGATCGCGCCGCGCCGAGTGGCGAGCGGGTGGCGGGCGACGGCGTTCTGCTGAACCCACGCACCTACGACGGCTCCGACCTCGACGCCACCGGGCGCCGGCTGATGGCGGCGACGATCGACTTCTTCGAGTCGCGCGGCAAGAAGGCGCTCAAGGACGCCGACCGCGAGAACGTCTGGTACTCGGACTTCATCGAGTTCCAGGGCCGGGAGGGGATCTTCGCGACCCTGCTGACCCCTGCGTCAAACGCGGGTGACAGCGCCGAGAAGCGCTGGGACACGAACCGGATCTGCGCCTTCAACGAGATCACGGCCTTCTACGGGCTCGCGTACTGGTACACGTGGCAGGTCTCGATCCTCGGGCTGGGGCCGATCTGGCAGAGCGAGAACGAGGCGGCGCGGGCGCGGGCGGCCGAGCTGCTCGACGCGGGGGCGATTTTCGCCTTCGGGCTCTCCGAGCGCGAGCACGGCGCCGACATCTACTCCACGGACATGGTGCTGACGCCCGACGGCGAGGGCAGTTTCCGGGCGAGCGGCGGCAAGTACTACATCGGCAACGGCAACGAGGCGGGGATGGTGTCGGTGTTCGGACGCCGAGAGGACATCGATGGGCCCGAGGGCTACGTCTTCTTCGCCGCCGACAGCAAGCAGTCCAACTACGAGCTGATCCGCAACGTTGTCAACTCGCAGAACTACGTCAGCCAGTTCGAGCTTCACGAGTACCCGGTGCGGCCGGAGGACGTGCTGCACACGGGGCCGGCCGCTTTTGACGCCGCCCTGAACACGGTCAACATCGGCAAGTTCAACCTCGGTTTCGCCTCGATCGGGATCTGCGAGCACGCGCTGTACGAGGCGATCACACACGCCGACGCCCGTGTCCTGTACGGGATGCGGGTGACCGATTTCCCGCACGTCCGCCAGGCGTTCACCGACGCGTACGCGCGGCTGGTGGCGATGAAGCTGTTCGCGCGGCGGGCGATCGACTACATGCGCTCTGCCCATCCCGAGGATCGGCGCTACCTGCTCTACAACCCGATCACGAAGATGAAGGTGACGACCGAGGGCGAGCGGGTGATCGACCTGCTCTGGGACGTGATCGCGGCGAAGGGGTTCGAGCGCGATATGTACTTCGAGATGGCGGCGCGCGACATCCGCGCGCTGCCGAAGCTCGAGGGCACGGTGCACGTGAACATGGCGCTGGTGCTGAAGTTCATGGCCGCCTACCTGTTCAACCCGGGCGAGTACGAGCCGGTGGCGGTGCGCCACGACCCGGCCGACGACGAGTTTCTCTTCCGCCAGGGGCCGGCGCGCGGCCTGAGCAAGATCCGCTTCCACGACTGGCGGGCGGCGTACGAGCAGTTCGCGCAGGTGCCGAACGTCGCTCGGTTCCTCGAGCAGGCGGAGGGCCTGAAGGAGCTGCTGAGCACGGCGCCGCCGGACGAGGCGCAGCAGAAGGACCTGGATTACCTGCTCGTGCTGGGGGAGCTGTTCACGCTGATCCCCTACGGGCAGCTGATCTGCGAGCAGGCGGCGCTGACCGGGCTCGCGGCCGACACTCTGGACCAGATCTTCGACGTGCTGGTGCGCGACTTCTCCGCATACGCGGTCGAGCTGCACGGCAAGACGTCCTCGACGGACGCCCAGCAGGAGTGGGCGCTTGCCGGCGTGCGCAAGGCGGCCGCCGACCCGGAGCGCTTCGAAGGCGTTTGGGAGAAGGTGCGCGGGCTGGCGGGGACGTACGAGATGCGGCCCTAGGCGCCCGTCTCTGAATCGAGTCGGCGCAGGAACGCGAGCAGCGCCGCGTGGAACTGCTCCTCGCCCTCGCGGTGGGGCCAATGGCCGGCGCCCTCGACGATCGACACTTCCGTGCCGGGGCCCAGCAGGGCGGCGGTCTCAAGATATGGCTCCCCGGGTATGTCGGTTGTGCCGCCGACTACGAGGGCGGTGATCGAAGGAGCACGGGCAACGGCGGTGGGTGGGTTGCGCAGCGGGAGCGCGCGGTAGTAGCCGAGGGCCGCGCTCAGGCAGCGTTGGTCGGCGAAGCATCTCTTTGCGTTCGCAAGGCACTCGTCGCGCTTGGGGCCCGTCCAGTCGGGTGCCCAGCGGCGATACAGCTTGTCGAATCCCTTGAAGTCCGCCCTGCGGAGCGAGCGCTCCGCCCACGGCATCTTGTGATGGAAGAAGTGGCGACCCTCCCAGGCCAGGCGAGGCGTTTGGGGGAGCGTGCTCGGATGAGGTATCGCGATCGGGACGATCGCCCGCAGTCGCTCGGCGTGCAGGTTGGCCGTCCAATAGCAGATGGCCGCTCCCCAGTCATGCCCGACGAGAACGGCGGAGCCCTCGCCGAGTGCGTCAAGGAGCGCGATCGGGTCAGCGGCGACCGCGACCGGGTCATATCCGCGACCGTCGACGATGGTGTCCGGGTGATAGCCCCGCAGCCACGGCGTGACGGTGCGGTAGCCGGCCTCGGCCAGCGCGGCGGCTGTCGGCTCCCAGCCGTGCGGTGTGTCCGGGAAGCCGTGCAGCAGCAGCACGAGCGGCCCCTCGCCGCGCTCGCGGTAGACGAACACCTGGCCATCGGCTGCTGACGTGCGGGACCATTCCTCAGCGTGCATTGACCGGGATCGTAATTGCGCGATGCTTGAAGAGCCCGGGTATCCGAATCGCAACCGAACTAGAGAGAGGTAAGAGATGGGAAGGATCGTCGTCACCGAGTTCATGTCGCTCGACGGAGTCGTCGAGGATCCAGGCGGCTCCGAAGACTTCAAGCACGGAGGCTGGAGCTTCGAGATCAGCAGGGGAGACGAGGGCGACCAGTTCAAGCTGGACGAGCTCCTCGACTCCGCGGCGCTGCTGCTGGGACGGGTGACCTACGAGGGGTTTGCCGCCGCGTGGCCGGAAAGGGAAGGGGAATTCGCGGACAAGTTCAACTCGATGCCGAAGTACGTCGTTTCATCGACGCTCGAGGACCCCGAGTGGAGCAACTCGACGGTGCTGAGTGGCGACGTCGTGGAGGAGGTGTCGAAGCTGAGGCAAGAGCAGGACGGGAACATCGTCGTCCACGGCAGCGTCCAGCTCGCGCAGGCGCTGCTCGAGAACGACCTAGTCGACGAGTTGCGCTTGATGGTCTTCCCGGTCGTCCTCGGTTCCGGCAAGCGCATCTTCGGCGAAACGAGCGACAAGAAGCCGCTGCAGCTGACGAACTCGAAGACAGTCGGCGACGGCGTCACGATCCTCGTCTACGAGCCGGTGGGCAACGTCTAGCTCTAACGACTTGCGTCGGCTGCGGTTGGCTCGAACGGCAAGAGCCCATCCTTCCCGCGATTTGTTTCAGTGTCGACACATTTGCGTGCTGACACGTGACAGGAAGCCGGCTAGCTTCGGCGTTGCCGATGGCGACGACGAAACAGAAGGGAGACCTCGCTGAACTAAAGGTCGCCTGCGACCTCCTCGAGCACGGGTACAGCGTCGCGATTCCGTTTGGCGAGGACTGCAATTTCGACCTTGTGCTCGTTCGCGAGGATGACCGGATCGAGCGCGTACAAGTACGACCGGACAACCGACCGCTGCTACTACATCCCGTCGGCGAAGTTCGCGACTGGCCGCGCGATATTCCATCTGCGCTTGGTTCCGGCATTGAACAGGCAAAGGGAAGGGATCAGAAATGCTGAGGATTACCTGGTCCCTGGTCCGCCAACCCAAGTGCCACTACCAACCATGGAGCCAGCGGGACTCGAACCCGCGACCTCTCGGATGCAAACCGAACGCTCTTCCAACTGAGCTATGGCCCCGTGGGACAGATTGTAGGTCGCCGTTGCGGTCCTGCACGCGCCGCGGGTGCATGGTTCTGGCCCCATTGTGCGAGGATGGATGGTCCGCGGACAAAGGGGAGATATGGCGGACACGGAGACAGCTGACGCCGCAGCCAAGCCACTCGACATGGGCCCCCAGGCAACCGAACAGGCGAAGCTCGATGCCGCGGCCGCAGGCGCGCCGCCGCCGGGGCAACGCGCCGAGGTGTCGAACCTCGACATCGTCCGTCACTACTTCGATCACGCCGCCGATCTGCTGAAGCTGCCCGACGACCTCAGGGTCGTCTTCTGGGAGCCCTACCGCGAGGTCACCGTCCAGATTCCAGTCAAGCTCTCGGACGGCAAGATCCACGTCTTCTCCGGCTACCGGATCCAGCACAACGGGGCCCGCGGCCCCTACAAGGGCGGCGTCCGGTTCCACCCCGAGGTGGATATCGACGAGGTCCGCGCGCTTGCATCGCTGATGACCTGGAAGACCGCCGTCGCCGACGTCCCGTTCGGCGGCGCCAAGGGCGGAGTCAACTGCCCCGCCGGCGATCTCGAGCGCAGCGAGCTCCAGAAGATCACGCGCTCGTTCCTCGACAAGATCGAAAAGGTGCTCGGCCCCACCCGCGACATCCCCGCCCCCGACGTCAACACCAACGCCCAGACGATGGCCTGGATGATGGACGAGTACGGCAAGCTCCACGGCCACACCCCGGCGATCTGCACCGGCAAACCGATCTCGCTCGGCGGCTCGGAGGGGCGCGAGGCCGCAACAGGGCGCGGCTGTGTCTACATGTTCCGCGAAGCCGCCCCGCAGCAGGGGATGACACCGGCGGAGACCAGCTTCGTCGTCCAGGGCTACGGAAACGTCGGCTCCTGGGCCGCGCGGATCATGAAGCAGCTCGGCTGTCGCATGGTCGGCGCCTCCGACGCCAGCGGCGCAATCCGAGGCGATGCTGGGATCGACCCCGACGCGCTCACCACGCACATCTTCGATGACGGCGGCAGGCTGACCGAGTTCGCCGGCGAGGGCGTCGAGGTGATCACCCCCGACGAGCTGCTCGAGGTGCCCTGCGACGTCTTCATCCCGGCCGCACTCGGCGGCATGATCCATCAGGGAAACGCCGACCGGATGCAGTGCCGGATGATCGTCGAGGGAGCCAACAGCCCGACCACACCGGCCGCCGACGAAATCCTTCAGGACAAGGGCGTGTACATCATCCCCGACGTGATGGCGAACGCCGGCGGCGTCGTCTGCTCCTACTTCGAGTGGGTGCAGAACCTCCAGCACTTCCACTGGGAGGAGCGAGAGGTCAACGACAAGCTCGGGACAACGATGCGCAAAGCCTTCCGCGTGGTCAACTCACGCGCCAAGGAGGAGGGCCTTTCGCTCCGTCTGGCCGCCTACCTCGTCGGAATCGAGCGCGTGGTCGACGCAGCCAGGACCCGCGGCTACATCTAGGCAGGCGTGTCTGCCGACTCGATCGCCGCCGTGATCGGCGCCGTGTCGTAGTAAGCGCGGCAGCGGGAAGGGGCGCCCGCGCTGAACGTCCACACATGCACGAACGGCACCTCGAACGCCTGTCCGGTGTGCTTGCCGGTGCCGCGCAGACGCCCGAGGACGATGAGCGCGTCGCCGGCGTCAAGGAAGTCGTCGGGCTCGGCCCAGGGACCTTCGACGTAGTCGCGAAACACGGATGCGAAGGCTTCGACGCCGTCGTGACCGTGACGGGTCCCGCCAAAGGGAACACTCTCGGGAAGGTTGAGCTCGAAGTCGTGCGTGACGCTGTTCGACAGCGCCTCAACGTCCCAGCGCGCCATTGCGTCGTAGACCCGCCGAACGGTCGGAATCAACTCCTGGGCCACCGGCGCAAATCCTAGAGCGGATTTGCTGAGCGGGGAGCCGGCTACTCCTTCTCGTCCTCGAAGTCGAAGTCCTGGGGAGCGCCCTGCTCGAACCACAGCTCTTCATCATCCGGGGATTCGCGCAGGAACTCGGGCGTTTCCTCGAGCACGTCCTCCCCGCTCTCCGCTCCCGCTTCGTCGTCTCCCTCCTCGGGCTCCAGCGACAACTCCAGCTCCTCCTCCTCGAGCGGATCCTCGGGTGGAAGCAGTTGCTCCTCGGTCTGCGGGAGCGGCGCCCGCTCGACTTCAGCGGGGGCGGCATCTTCAACGGCGGGCGGTTCGGGCTTCGGCTCGGGTTGACCCGGGAGCTCGCCTGAATCCTCGTCCAGCCCCAGGTCGAGGTCCTCGACTCCCAGATCCTCCTCCATCGCACCCGGGCGGTCTTCCTCCTCCATCGCCCCCTCCTCTTCCACGACGGCAAGCTCGGCTTCCCTCGCTTCCGGGCCCTCCTCCTTCTCCTGGTCGAAAAAGCCTCCGCCTCTCTCCTCCTCCAGCTCAGGCTCGACGGGCGCTTCGGCGTCGCCAGGAGGCGCTCCGGCGGCGGCGGCGGCGTCGAACGGCTGGGTGTCTTGGCGCACAGTCTCGGGAGGAGCGTCCGATTGCCCCGCCACGGCCGTCCCCGCGGCGGGCACGGCGGGCTCCCCATTTGAGTCGCCCGCGTCCTGGGGGGACTCAGGAAAGTCCGGCTCACCGGGCCGGCTGGGCGGACCGAATGCTTGGTCCTCGAGCTCCTTGATCTCGGAATCGCGGGCGCCGTGCTGGCGCTTCAGCTCGAGGTGCTCGCGGATTGCGTCGTCGAGTACTCCCATGGGACCGCAGTCAGGCTACGCCTCTGTGGCGCTAAGGCTTGCAAACTCGCATTCCGTGTGCCTGGCGGCGTCGCCTCGGGCACGCCTGTGCCAGCTTCAGGACCCTAGGTTCGCCGCGTGCCGGCTGGACCCTGCGCCGCGGCGCCCGGCGATTCCGATGCGGTTTCGACGCGATCCTTTCCGGCCCGCTTCGCTCGGTAGAGAGCCTCGTCCGCAGCCGAGAACAGACTTCGGGCATCGGCGGCGCTGGCGGGAAGGGTGGCGACGCCGATGCTCGTGGTGATCACGATCGAGCCTTCGCCCTCGAGCAGAGGGACCGGATGCCCCGCGATCCGCGCCCGGATCCGTTCCGCGACGTCCACCGCCCCCTCGGTGTCCGTCTCCGGCAACCCGACGGCGAACTCCTCGCCGCCGTAGCGCGCCGGCTCGTCGATACCGCGCGACTCCCGCCTCAGGATCCGCCCAAGCGTCCGCAACACCTCGTCTCCCTGAAGGTGGCCATAGGTGTCGTTGATCGCCTTGAAGTCATCGAGGTCGAGCATCAGCAGCGAAAGCGAGTGCCCGAAGCGCTCGGCTCGCTCGCATTCGTTGTCCAACCAGCGCCGCAGCGCGCGGTTGTTGGACAGCCCGGTCAGCTCATCGGTGATCGCCTGCTCGGAGACCTGCTCGTGAAGGGTGATGTTCTCGATCGACGCCGAGGCCTGGGCCGCGAGGTAGCGAAGCACCTCGAGCTCCTCGTTGCTGAACGGCCACCCGGCTCGCGCGATCGTGATCGTCGCCAGCCCGGCGCTCTCCTTCGCCTCGACTGCGTCCCCGTGCGGCCGCGTTCCAGCCTCGATCGGCTCGTGTCGGGGGAGCGTGATCCTGGCGTACTCGGCTGCGCACGCGGAGATCGCCGTCTCCGCGACGATCTCCAGGACCGCCGCTCGATCGAGCCCGGAAGCGAACGCGTCCCCGATCCGGCGCACGGATTCCTCGAGCTCGACCCGCTGGCGACGGAGCTCGTCCATCTGCTCCGAGAGCCGGCCGCTCATCTTGTTGAACTCGCGCGCAAGCCCGGCCATCTCGTCGTCGCCCTCGACCGGGACCTCGCGGCTGAAGTCGCCCTCTCCGATCCGCCGCGCTGCGCCCAGCATCGCCGTTGTCTGGCCATGCAGCGCCCGCAACAGCATCGCGATGAACGCGAGGGCGATGAAGAAGAACACCGCCAGCACGCCAACCACCACGGGACGGGCGCCGGCCAGGCCGCTCTCCTCCAGCGGCCCGATCAGGGTCAGTGTGGGATCGGCACCCACACCGCCGCGCAGGAGCACGCTCGCGGCGCGTTGCTCGTTGCCGTCGATCTCGATCGTTTCCGCGCTGTCCGCCGCCGGAAGCGGAACGTCGCCGATCGGGATCGTGGTCGCCGTTTCGCCCTCGACGCTGACGATCGCCTCCCGGCCGGTCAGCTTCCGCACCTCCGCGATGTAGGAGGTCGGATTGGTCACCGTCCCGACGACGGAACCGATCCTGCCCTCGGCGCCTTCGATCTGGACCTCGGCCAGGGCGAACCCTCGATCGGGTCCGAGACTCGCAAGCTCGCGTCCCCCGTCGACCCGGATCACCAGCGATTCGAGGTCGGTTGAGCCGAACAGCTCACGCGTCAACTCCGGGCTCGGTTCCCCACCCGCTTGCAGGGCGGAGGTCAAGCGCGGATCGGAGGCGATCTCGCGCAGCGGCCTCAGGGCGTCCTCGAGCTGCGTGTCATAGACGCCCACAGCGGTGTCGAGGCTGGCCGAGAGGCGCGCATCGGCCTTGCCGGTTTCGGAATCCGCGCTCACCTCGAGCACGAGCACGGCGACGCCGATCATCGGCACGACGACGATCAGGAGGAAGAAGAGGGTGAGCCGTCCTCGAAAGCTCACGGTATGAGCTTAGATCGGCAGAAGGAGGACTATCCTTGCGCCCGGGCACCTCGCATGCGCACAACCGCGCCCGCGAGGAGCGCCTTACAGGGGCTATAGCTCAGTTGGAAGAGCGCCTGGTTCGCAATCAGGAGGTCGCCGGTTCGAGTCCGGCTAGCTCCATCCCCTGGTTGGTTGCTTGGTACCCACTGCTGGCCGCCGGGGCAGATGGACGCGATGCCGGATTGGATGGCGCCTTTCGGGCGGACGATCGACGCGGCAAAGAAGTACGTCGTGTCGAGCGCCCTGGACCCGGTCGATTGGAACGCGGAGCTCGTGCGCGGGATCTGGGAGAAGCCGTTCAGGAGCTGAAGCGGGAGCCGGGTAAGGGACTGCTCGTGGGGGCGTGCAACTTCCGCTGGCGCTGGCGGAGCTGGGGTTGATCGATGAGTACGAGTTCGTGGTGCAGCCGAGGCTGGTGGGCCACGGGCCGACGTTGTTCGCGGGGCTATCGAAGCGTGTCGACTTGAGGCTCGTGGACCGGCTGGAGTTCGGCTCAGGGGCGGTGGCGATGCGGTACGAGCCTAGGAACTCCTAGAGGACCACCAGGAACAGGCGCTCAGCTCCCGGTCAGGGAGGCGAGCCGCCGCACGAACCGAGGGTTCGACAGTTGTCCCGCTAACTCCATTTGGTCGCTTGCTTCCGTTAGGCACGGGAGTTGGCTTCTGGTTCTCGCGCAAGGCCTGGTCTCCATGAGCGTCTTCAGGTCGGAAAGGAGCTGCGGCTAGCCACCGGTGATCAGCCTCGAGCACCGTGCTCCCGGCCTCGAATCCCTTATGGAGGACCTCATCTCCAACCCGGCACGCGCCCCGCTTGCTCGATCCACTTATGCACCTCCGGTCGCTGCGCCTCCTCCAGGGTCTTTACCTTGACGTAGCGTCCGTTGGTTCCAAGCGGCGGCGGAGGGTCGAACTCCGCGCCGCCGAAGAAGACGACATTCACGGAGACGTCGTAGGCGACCATCTCGATAATCCACCCGAGTTCTGGCGACCCGTAGTACGCCTTCTTCCACTTGACGGCGTATTGAAGCCCGGGGATTTTCTCGCAGATCAATTCGTCCAGCCACCTGACGATGGGATGCAGATCCGGCATCACGCGCCGGATCCAATCCTCGATGTCGGCGTGGTTATCCGATGGCACAGGCGGCTTCCGGGCCGTATTTGACTTGCGTGGCTTCATCGCACGTTCTTCTCTGCGACCTTAACCTTCAACTACCGCGGTCGCAAGAGGGCGCCCCCCGGCAGCCGGGTGGAGTGCGACACCCCCGGCAGAGTCATCAGGTCGACCCCGCGCGTGCCCGCCTGACCTGGAACAGGTGGATGACGGGATCGGTCCCGTCGCCGTATTGCTGAGAAATGTAGATCAGCCCGCGGCGCCGGTCGTACGCGGCGCCTCCGATCCGGCTTGAGTCGAATGGGAGCTCCAACTCCCACGTCGAGTACGGCTTGACCTGCCACGGTTTCACGCGGCCCGTGCGAGCCGCGTGCAGAGCGCGAGCGTCGTATGCCCAGACCTGGGGTTGATAGGGATACGCGTGCGTGCCCTTGCTGGACTCGTCCGGGTCGTAGCACCACGTCGTGCCATCCGGCGTGGGTGTGCCGTGAAGGTCGGGATCGTCGGTGCCCTCTCCGTAGCAGAACGGGCCGGTGCCCTGGGTGCCGAAGAAGAGAACGCTGCGGCTGCCCTTCGGGAAGACCAGGCCGCGGATCGAGGTAGAGCCATTGAATTCGACCCCCCGGGTGGGATCCCATGATTCATCCCAGTCCCCGATGGTCGGGTGGTCCTGCGGGTAGTAGACGAGCGGCGTGTCGGGAGCGCGCCCGCCGCCGCCGAGTCGCGCCGGGTCGAACGCGAACGCGGCTGGACCGTAGGAGGTGCGGCTGATGATCGGGATGCAGCAGTTTCCTGTCAGCGCCGGCCCACCGAGGCGTTGGCGCCAGGTTCGTGGCACGGCGGCGAGATAACCGGAGACGAATCCGGCACCCAGGTCGCCGACCTCGAACAGACCCTCGGTGCCGCCCCCGGCGAGGCTCGTCGAGGGCCGGACCCAATGCGAGCCGACCTGCTCTCCGGCGGCGTCGTAGTAGACGTAGGCCGAGCCGTAGAGGCGGTGCCGGTAGACGAGCTGGCCCCCGACCTTGTTGCCGGTGCCGCCGGTCGCGTCGATCTTGCCGTCGGTCGCGTCGGTGAATTGCTGGCGGAAGCGGGCGCGAGGCAGCTCGCTTCCGCTCGCGCCGCGCGCGGGACGCGGGGTCGTCACCTCCGCGGTCAACTGGTACCAGTCGTGACCGACGGCGAACAGGGTGTCCCGTGCCGGGTTATAGGCCAGGGCGGTACCGCCGTAGGCGAACGTGTTCTCGTCATCCACCGCCGCGGGCAGCCGGAAGGCTCCCCGATAGTGGAGATCCCCAGCCTGCAGCCGGCTCGGAGAGTCTGCCGACGCTGCCGTGGTTAACGCCGACGCCCAGGCAATCGCCGCGCACGCGGCAATCAAGCTCGCGAGGGCGACCATACTCCTCACGCCGACACAGTAGCTCTAAGACGGGTAGCGACTGCGAGTCCACGCGCTCAGCGCCCGGCTAGCTCCGTTCCCGAAGTCCCTGCTAATCGGTAGCACCGCCACGTCGGTCCATTCTGAGTGAATCCAGGCCCGATTTCCGGGCCTGGATCCACGCGGTACACATCAATAGGCTCGCGTTCATGCCGTCTCCGCCCAAAGGACCGCCACCCGGGTCCTTCGGGCTGCGGATCATGAACCGGCTCACGGCGTTGAACGTGTTCCTCTATCGACGCACGGGCGGCCGCATCGGCGGGGCGATCGGCAACATCAAGCCGATTGCCTTGGTCGATCACGTCGGCGCGAAGAGTGGCACGAAGCGCACGACCCCCTTGGTCTACACGCGCGACCGTGACGACGTGATCATCGTCGGCTCCCAGGGCGGATCGCCGAAGACTCCGTCCTGGGTCTTCAACCTCCGCGCGAACCCGCGCACAACAATTCAGATCGGCAGCAAGAAGTGGGAGGTCGTCGCCCGCGAGGCAACCGGTGAGGAGCGCGAGCGGCTCTGGCCGATGGTCGTCGATACCTACGCTGACTACGCGGTCTACCAAGCTCGCACCGAGCGCAAGCTCCCAGTAGTCATCCTGACGCCGGCAGGCTGACGTCCCTTGGACGCGAACGTCTACGTTCTGCTGGTTCCCCTCTGAAGACCGGCTCCTGGCGGCCCTCAGAGAGGCTCTCGACCGAGCCAGCTCTGTTCCAGTGTGCCGCTGGAGGCGGCAGTCGGGCTGACAAGCAGATCCTCGAGCTTGAAGGGGCCTCCCGCCTCCACCCAAGCAGTATCGCCCTTACGCGGATCCCCATTGGGCACTGGCCTCGTGTGATCCTCGTCACACAACCGAAGTAATCCCTCCGTTTTTCCGGAGCGTCCACTCCGGATGTGCTACGGTGCCTTCATAACCGGAGTAGGCACTGTCAGATCGTCAGATTCGTCACGAGAGGAAGTCCAACCTTGAAAGCTCGCACCGTCAGTCCCTGGTTGATCCTGTTCGTCGTCACCATGGGCCAGTTCATGGTCGTCCTCGACGCGACGATAGTCAACGTCGCGCTCCCCTCGATCCAGACCGATCTCTCGATCGGCGACTCCTCTCTCCAATGGATCGTCAATGCGTACACGCTCGTCTTCGGCGGCTTCCTGCTGCTCGGCGGGCGGGCCGCTGACCTGATCGGTCGGCGGACCTTGTTTCTCGCCGGAATCGTCGTCTTCACCGGCGCCTCGCTGCTCAGCGGATTGGCGCAGACGGAGGAGACGTTGATCGTCGCTCGCGCGCTCCAGGGCCTCGGTGGTGCGCTGCTCTCCCCCGCGGCTCTCGCGGTGATCACCACCACGTTCTCCGAGGGAGCCGAGCGCACCAGGGCCCTTGCCGTGTGGGCGGCGGTCGCGACCGGCGGTTCGGCGATCGGCCTCTTGCTCGGCGGCATCCTCGTCGACGCGCTCTCCTGGGAGTGGATCTTCTTCGTCAACGTCCCAGTCGGGATCGCGCTCGCCTTCGCCGCGCTGCGGCTGGTGCCGAACTCGCGGGTCGAGACGGCGCGGCGACACTTCGACATCCCCGGCGCGGTCTCGGTCACCGCCGGACTGGTGCTCCTCGTCTACACGATCGTCAAGGCGCAGGAGTGGGGCTGGGGCTCGGTCGAGACGCTCGGCCTCGGCGCCGTCGCACTCGCGCTGCTCGGCGCCTTCGCCTTGATCGAGCGCCGCTCCCCCGCGCCGCTGGTCCGCCTCGGCATCTTCCGCAAGCGCTCGCTGGCGCTCGGCAACGGCGTCTTCCTGATCCTGATGGCGGGCATGTTCTCGATGTTCTTCTTCGCCTCGATCTACGTCCAGAACGTCCTCGGCTACTCGGCGCTCGAGTCCGGGCTCGCCTTCCTCCCGGTGACCGTCGGGATCATGATCGGCGCAACCGCCGCGCAGCAACTGGTGCCGCGGATCGGCGTCCGCGCGGTCAGCCTGATCGGGATGCCGGTCGCGGCGATCGGGCTCGTCATCCTCGCGGCGACCACGGCGGTCGACGGCACCTACGCGGCCCTGCTCGCCGGACTGATGCCGATCTCGATCGGGATGGGCCTCTCGTTCGTGCCGATGACGCTGGTCGCGACCACCGGGGTGGATGAGGCCGAGGCCGGTCTCGCCTCCGGGGTCTTCAACACCTCGCAGCAGATCGGAGGCGCGCTCGGGCTCGCGGTCCTCTCCACACTGGCAACCGATCGCACCGCCTCGTACCTCGCTGGCCTCGGCGGCTCGGCAACCCCGGCGCAGCAGAACCTGGCGCTCGTGGAGGGATTCCAGCTCGCCTTTTACGTCGCCGCCGGCCTCTTCGTCGTCGGCACGATCCTGATCGCCACCCTGTTGAGGAAGCGCGACGTCGCCCGGATCGAGGAGGCGGCAATCGAGCAGGCGCCGGGCCCGGACACCGGGGAGGCCGTCGCTGTTCCCGCTTAGCGCCACCGCCGCCGCCGATAGGCTTACCTCGATGGCCAGCGTCGAGGAGCATGCTCCGGCGGTCGCGCTTCGCGCGGATGCCGCGCGCAACCGCGAGCGGATCATCGAGGCGGCGGCCGAGGTCTTCGCCGAGAGCGGCCTCGACGTCTCGACGGCGGAGATCGCCGAGCACGCCGGGGTCGGCGAGGCGACGCTGTTTCGGCGCTTCCCAACCAAGGACGACCTGATCGACGCGATCCTCGAGCGCAAGATGGCGGAGTCGATCGACCTCATGGCCGACTATGCCGCGGACCCGGATCCAGCGCGCGGTATCGAGCGCTTTTTCGTCGAGATGATCGGCCACAAGCTGCAGACTGACCAGGGCTTTTACGAGGCGGCAGGCGCGCGCTGCATGACCAACCCCGCCTTCGAAACGCTGCGCAAGCAGTCGCTCGAGATGATAGGCGTGCTCTTGCGGCGCGCACAGGAGGCGGGCGCCGTCCGCGATGACCTCGAGCCGCAGGACCTCTCATTCCTGCTAATGGCGGCAGCGGCGCCGCTGCGAAGCCCGCTGCCCGGCCTGCGCGGGGACCTGTTCAAGCGCTACGCGCGGGTGATCCTCGACGGCATGCGCCCAGAGGGCGCGAGCAAGCTGACGCCGCCGGCGCCGGCGCGGAAGCTCTTGATCACGCCCGGCGACTGAAACTGGGCAGTCAGCAGGTACGAGCAGGTGGCGATCCGAGCGGCGGCTCGTAGTCCAGGCTCCCTGAGACGACCAGCGTCGGCCCCGGGCCCGCGGGGCTCCCCCACCAGTTATGAGCCGCGCTGACTTCGTAGCCGAGCACGTCCGCAGCCAGCGCGCCCCCGGCGATGCAGTTCTGGCCGCCGCTGCCGAGCGCGCCCCCGCCGAGGTCGATGTCACTGCTCGTCGTCGTTCCCAGATCCTCGAACGCGACGTTCGCGGTCTCCCCCCGGGCGTCGCTCAGATCAGTGCGCTCCACCGTTACCGAGAGCCGATCCAGGCCGGTGAAGTTCCGCACGCCGAGGTTTGCGCCGGCGTTCTCTGTGATCACGCTGTCGGAGACCTCGAGCACGAGCTCGCTCGTCGGCCCGGTCCCGTTGGTGACGTTGCTCCCGATTCCGATTCCGTTGTTGGCGCAGTTCGTCAGCTCGCTGTGATTGACCGTGAGCTCGACGGTGTTCCGGGCGCCCAGGCTGCCGGCAAGCATGCAGTCGCCGTTGTTGAACGGCAGCGTCCCGCCGCTTCCGAGGCCGACCGACCGCCTCGCCACGACGTTGACGAGCTTCATCCGCAGGTGCGCGTTCGTCCCCAGGGCGCCTTCCTCGATGATGTCGCCGGGTGGACCGGAAAAGGTGCTGTTCCTGATCACGACGCTCCCGCGCGAGCCGTCTCCCATGCTCACCATCTCGAGCCCGTTGGCGGAGAAGCCACCGAGGCCGCGCGGGTTCGTGTAGGTGTTGCGGGCCACCGTGACCCTCATCGTGGACGGGCCTCCCATGTTCGCGAAGACCCCCTCGGAGTCTGCGCCCTCCGGGCCGGTCCCGAGGTCCTCCTCGTTGCCGAGGTCGGTCTGACGGTTGCGATCGAGGCTCGCGAACAGGCGAGACGTGTCGTCGGTCTGCATCCCGATCGCGAGCACCGACGCGAACTCGGGACCCTGCCTGAGCCTCGCCACCAGGTTGCGGGTGATCAGCGCCCGCCTCGTCGCGCTGCCCGACAGCCGTACGTCGATGCCGTCGCCGCAGTCGGCGTCGTGGACGATGTTGCGGCTGATCGTGATCCGGCCACGCCCGCGATCGGCGTCGACCATGATCCCCGCCCAGCCGTTGATCAGCCCGTCGGAGATCGGGATGCCGACTCCGGGCACGTTCGTCGGAGCGACGAACGGGAAAATCAGGAAGCCCGGGGTGCACGACTGGTTCTGCCCGGAGACGTCGTTGCCCAGGACCCTCACGCCGCTGACGTTCTTGCCGTAGACCGCGCCTCTGTAGGCGCCGGGGATCACGAGGTTGCGAACAGTTGCGCCGTCGGCGAGGACGACGGCGTCACCGGAATGACGGTCCGGTCTGGTGTTCGTGATCGTCGGTGAGCGCCGGCGCGGCCGCTTCGAGCGCACCGACGGCCCGGCGCCGATCAGGCGCTGGCGCGGCTTCAACGCGATGCCGCCGTCGAGCGGCGGCACGCTCTTCGGTGCCGGCACGACGACGATTCTGTCGCCCGGCGCCGAGGCGTGATGGACGTTATCGAGAGAGCCGAACGGGGCCTGACGGGAGCCGTCGCCGCCCGGCGCCGCGGTCGCGCTGACGTACACGGAGGCGGCCTCCGCGCTGGTCACCTGAATGAGCACGGTGGCTGCGAGGCCAAGTGCTACCGCCGCGAGCTTGGGGACACTTCGCCTAACGATCGCAGCATGAAAGCAGATGCCGCCAGTCCCCCCATGCATTCCTCGGGAATCGCCCCGAGTCAGGGCGAGACGGCGGCGCCGAGCGAGTCGGCAGCGAGGAACTTGGGCGCGCCATCCTCGTAGAACACATCGAGCTCGGTGATCTCGAACCCGGCGTCGCGCAGCAGGTCAGGGATCTCGCGGGTCAGGTGACAGCCACCGAAGACCCGCTTCTGCATCGGCTCGAGGCGATGCTGCCAGCGGCGCACCCCCTCGTCGGGCGCTAGGCCGTGCTCGACGAAGCGCAGCGTGCCGCCGGGCTTGAGCACGCGCCGAATCTCGCCCAGCGCCTGCGCGAGGTCGGGGATGGTGCACATCGTCCAGGTCGAGAGCGCGGCGTCGAAGCTGTCGTCCTCGAACGGCAGCGACTGTCCGTCGAGGCCCGACCGTTCGACCGGAATGCTCGATGCCCGCAGGCGTTTGCCGGCCAGCTTCCAGCCGAGGTCGGCCGGCTCCACCGCCGCGACCCGCGTCACCGAGTCTGGGTAGAACGGGACGTTGAGGCCCGAGCCGAATCCGATCTCGACGACCTCGCCCTCGAGCCCGTCGCAGACGCGCTCTCGCAGCGGGGCGGCCGCCTTCATCCCGCAGGCGGCGTTGATGATCCGGGGCAGGACCTGATCGCTATAGAAGCCCATTGCGCCACAGTCTCGCGGATCGCCGCAAATCGGCGGGCAATCGACGTGTGCAACCGGCTGGGAGCTTCTACCGCTTCTTTCGGATCAGCTTGACGGTCTTGGTCTCCGTGTTGGCGCTGCCACCCGTCGCCGTGAAGGTGATCTTGGCTTTCACGGTGACACGGCCGGTCTTCGTCAGCTTCTTGCGCTGCTTGCCCTTCGCCTTGATCGTGATCCGGACTGTGCCGGCCCCGGTGATCGCCTTCGCTTCCTGCCTGTCCCCCTCGGCGGAGCGAACTGGTGCCACGCCGCGCCCGGCGACGGTCAGCTCACCTGGGCCGGGCACCTCGACCGTCAGCTTCGCCGTGCCGTTGGCCGTGTTGCGCTTCAGCTTTCCGAACCCGATATCGCTGGACGGCGGGGCTGTGACCGTGAACGGCCCGCTCGTCTGTGAGCTCGAGCCGGCGGCGTTGGACGCGGTGACTGTGCAGCGGTATTCGCCGGCCTGGTCAGCCGTCAGCGCGCTCGCGCTCGCCCCTTCGATCGCGGCGCCGTTCCGGCTCCATTGATACGAGACGCTTTGCGGCGCCTGGAAGAGGAAGGAGCCGGGCAGGTCGGACGCCCAGCTGCCGGTCGAGCATGAGAGCACCGATCCTGGGGTCGAGCCGCCGGTGATCGCAGGTGCCGCCGTGGGAGTGGGTGTCTTCAGCAGGGCAATCTGAGTTGGAGCGGAGGGCGCGGGTGTGATCGGCAGGTCGGCGCTGCCGACTCCGTTCAGGTTTGCGTAGGAGATCTTCGAGGTGGCGTCGGAGTTCGACCAATAGATCCTCCCGGCGGCAGGGTCGATCGCGGCGCCGACCATTTGGTTTCGCGTCGCCGTCCCATTGGGGGGAAAAATGCCCCCAGAGCCTCCGGCGAGGCTTGCAAAGGAGATCGTGTCGTTGTCGTAGTTCACCCAGTACAGCCTGTTCGTGCTCGGATCGATCGCGACTCCTCGCGGGCCGCTGAGCGTCGCCCCGGTGGTGCTGAGCGGTGAGCCGCCGCTCCCGTCCAGCCGCGCAAAGCCAATCGAGTTGCCGAAAAGGTTGGACCACAAGACCCTGCCTCCGTCGCGGTCGAGAGCCAGGCCGAACTGGCCGCTCGCGGGAGCGCCGGCGACGTTCAGGTTGCCGCCACCGCTCCCGTTCAGGGCGGCAAACGACACCACGTCTGCGGTGTTGTTCACCCAGTAGATGCGGCCGGAGGCGGCGTCAACTGCAAGTCCCCTCGGGCCGCTGACCGTCGCTGGGGCTGTCGGAAGGCTGGCTGCGCCCCCAGTGCCATCGAGGTTCGCGAAGGAGATTTTGTTGAGGATCTGGTCGGACCAGTAGACCCTTCCGGCAGCCGGGTCGAGGGACAAGCCGTAGGGGTCGTCGATGGTCACGCCGGAGGTGTTCACCACGCCGCCTCCGCTGCCATCGAGGTTCGCAAAGGCGATCGTGTTGGTGCCGGTGTTCGCCCAGTAGATGCGGTCGGCGGCGTTCGCAGCCGCGGCCGAGGACGCCAACACGATCGCCGTTCCCACGAGCGCCCCGATCGTGACTCTCCGACTACGAGCCCTCCTCATCCCTGCCTCCCTGGTCGACGATGGCGAATCCTACTGGTCTATCCCAGCGGTGCTTCTATCGCGCTCAGAGCCTTGCCGGGGCCGTAGAGTGAGCTGCGCTGATGGTGGAGGCCCACGAAAGTCTGATTCGACAGGCTGCGCGCGCTTTCAACGAGCGCGACGTCGATGAGGTCGTGGCGTCGATGCATTCCGAAGCTGAGGTCGAGCTCATCGGCGGCTTTGACGGCGTGATGGGGCAGAGCTTTCAGGGAGAAGAGGGAGTGCGGCGCTTCTGCCAGGAATGGTTTACGGCCTTCAAGACCATGACGGTCGAGGTCGAGAGGCTCCTCGATGCAGGGGAGCGGATTCTCATCCTCACCAGGCTGAAAGCGACCGGGGCAGGGAGCGATGCCCCCGTTGAGCTGCTCGGAGCCGCGATCTACAGCTTCAGGGACGGCAAGATCGCCAGAATCGACTTCTATTACGACCGCGATCAGGCGCTCGAAGCTGTCGGGCTATCGGATCAGCCTGCCTAGTTCGAAACTGGCTGGACGCAGCGGAACCCCAACTGTTCGCTAAATGGGAAGTTGGAAATATCCTCGTCAGTCGTTCCGTTGTCGAGGACTCCAAAGGCCTGGAACATGTTTACGTCCACAAACGTGTTTCCAGTCCACTCGATATCAGCCGAGCCTGGTGCAGATGGTGAAAGGACGATCCCGGGCATGCTTGCGAAAGCAAAGAGTTCGGACACGGTGGGCAAGCGACTTGCGGCACCGCCGCATGCCTCTAACGCACTGAGGAACGTGGTCGCCTCCCTGTGGTTGGTCTCGAAACAGACCCCGGCCGCCTGCGTCAGGCCGGGCGGGCAGCCGACACGGAAGGAGCTTGAGTCTTTACCGTCCAGGAGATTGGCGCTGTCAGCGGTGTCTGCGCTCGCCGCGCTCGGGACCTGTCCCAGCGAGGACTCGTCCACGTCCTTGCCCTTCGTTTTGTTGTCCTTGAGCTCTGACGTGCCAACGGCGTTTCTGGCGATCTGGGGTGCCCCAACATCGTTGCGACCGATGGTCACCGCGTAGGCACCGCTCCCCAACGCGACGAACAACGCGACCACGGAGACGACGTTCGCAAACGTCAGACGCTCGTGCAGGCTCTTCATCATCTTCCTCCCTCACCGACCGTTCAGGTCAGCCTACTGCTGGTCCGAAAGCCGGCACCATGCGGCCTTCCCACCGCGGATCCCGGGTGCGGCTAGGGTTGCGCGAGCGAGCGGAGAGAGGAGACGGACCGATGACGGCCCGCCCGAGAGGCGCACATGGTTGAGCGCGCGGCGACACCGACGATCCCGGCGTGGCGGCGGCGTGCGATGGCGCTCGCGAAGTCGATCACGTTCCCGCTGGTTCCCGACGACTACCTCGGCCTCCTCAACCCGGCATGGTCGGCGCGTGAGCTGACCGGAAGGATCGAGCGGATCAAGCCCGAGACCCGCGACACATCGACCGTCGTCATCCGGCCGAACTTCCCCTGGCCCGGCCACCGCCCCGGCCAGTACCTGCGGATCGGCGTAGAGCTCGACGGCATCCGCCACTGGCGGGCCTACTCGCTGACCTCCGACCCCGACCATCCGGACGGGCTCGTTTCGATCACGGTCAAGCACGTGCCGGAGGGGCGGATGTCGCCTTATTTCACCCAGCGAGGTCGAGCCCGGCTCGATGGTCTACCTCGGAGACGTCGAGGGCGAGTTCCGGATGCCCGATCCGCTGCCCGAGCGCACGCTGCTGATCAGCGCCGGCAGCGGGATCACGCCGATCTGGTGCATGTTGCGCGAGCTCGAGCGCCGCGACAAGCTCGACGACGTGATCCACATCCATTGCGCCCGCGAGCCCGATCAGGTGATCTTCGGCGAGGACCTGCGACGGATGAACGGCATCTACGAGGGCTACACGCTGCACGAGCACCTGACCGGCGCAGGTGCCCCGCCTGAACGGGCAGAGCCTCGCCGAGATCTGCCCGGACTGGAGCGACCGGGAGACGTTCCTCTCCGGTCCTCGAGGGCTGATGGACGTCCTCGAGGACCACTGGAAGGCCGAGGGCGATCACGCCCGACTCAACATGGAGCGCTTCCAGCCGGTCATCGGTCGGGGCGACGCCGAGGTCGGCTCCGGCGGGACCGTCAGCTTCCGGGTCACCGACGTCGAGGCGACCTGCGACGTCGGCATCTCGATCCTCGTCGGCGGCGAGGAGGCCGGGGCGCTGCTGCCGTTCGGCTGCCGCCTGGGGATCTGTCACACCTGCAAGGGGAAGCTGCAGTCAGGACAGGTCCGCGACCTGCGAACCGGCGAGCTCCACGGCGAGCCGGGCCAGACCATCCGGACCTGTGTCAACGCCCCCGAGGGGCATATCGAGATCGCACTGTGAGGAGCTGAACAATGCCCAGTGTCAACGGCGCCTACACGAGCGCCGACCCCAACCACCCGCTGCACCGCCTGACGCCTGAGCAGATCGATGAGATCGGCGCGGCGTTCCAGGCGATCGGCGACGAGGTCCGAGCCGACCTCGGCGACCGCGACGCCGACTACATCCGCAGCATCGTCCAGTTCCACCGCCGCCTCGCGGCGCTCTCGCGGATCGTGCTGATGGCCTCGCGCTATCCGCCGGCGTGGCTGCTCGGGACGGCCGGCCTCGGCACGGCGAAGATCCTCGAGAACATGGAGATCGGCCACAACATCCTCCACGGGCAGTGGGACTGGATGAACGACCCGAACATCCACTCCTCGACCTGGGACTGGGACACGGCCTCGACCTCGGCCGCGTGGAAGCACTCGCACAACTACCTCCACCACACGTACACGAACGTCGTCGGCAAGGACAAGGACGTCGGCTACGAGATCATGCGCGTCGACCCGAAGCAGAGGTGGGAGCCGCGCTTCCTCGCCCAGCCGGTGATCAACGTGCTCCTGATGCTCTTCTTCGAGTGGGGCGTCGCCGTCCACGACATGGACATCGAGGCGATCCAGGCCGGGACCAAGGACAAGAAGCAGCTGCGCCGCGAGCTCAAGGAGTTCGGCCAGAAGGCCGGTCGCCAGATCCTCAAGGACTACGTCATGTTCCCGGCGCTCAGCGGCCGCAAGGGCTTCAAGCGGACGCTCCAGGCGAACCTCGCCGCGAACTTCATCCGCAACATCTGGTCGAACGCGATCATCTTCTGCGGGCACTTCCCCGACCAGGCGTACACGTTCACCGAGGAGGAGGCCGCCGACGAGAGCCGCGGCGCCTGGTACATCCGCCAGCTGATCGGCGCCGCGAACATCGAGGGCAGCGACACGTTCCACCTGATGAGCGGCAACCTCAGCTACCAGGTCGAGCACCACCTCTACCCGGACATGCCGAGCTCCCGCTACAAGGAGATCGCGCCGAAGGTCAAGGCGATCTGCGAGCGCTACGAGCTGCCCTACAACACGGGCCCGTTCGGGCAGCAGTGGCTGATGGTCCAGCGCACGATCCTGCGGCTCGCGTTCCCGGGCGGCTCGCCGCGCCCGAAGGCCCCGCCCGTACGTCGCGCCGCCGGTCGTCGAGGATCCGGGCCCGGTGGTCGCCAGCGCCCGGGGCCCGATCCCGGCGTTCCCGTAGGCGGCGTAGCAGGGCGCAGAGCCTTCAGCGAGTGCCCTGTCCTTGCGGCTTGGGAAGGCGCAGCTTCGCCAGCACGAGCTCGGGCAGATGCTTGCCGGTCCAGCGGGTGAAGGCGCCGCGGACCTCGCGCCGCGCGGTGAACTGAACGCCGGTGTACTCGAGGAACGTCTGCTCGGTCGTGCAGCAGCCGTACATCGCCGCGCCCATCGTCGGGCGCCGATGCGGGCGAGGTCGCGGCCGAGTGGAACACCGGGTCGGCGGCAAGCGCGTTCGGGCTGTACGTCATCCAGGCACGCCAGTTCATCCCCGACGCGCCGAACGGATCGCCCTTGTCGGCCGTGCCGTAGTACGTCAGCGCGATCTCGCCGCGGCCGCGCGCGGCCACCGAGACGACGATCGCCCGCCGGATCGCCGGCGGCGACACGAAGCCGAGCAGCCGCCAGGAGCGCCCGCCGTCGCGTGACGTCGCCAGGCGCACACCGCCGTCGGCGAGGTAGGCGAAGAACAGGTTGTCGTGCGCGTCGACGGCGAGGTTCTCGGACCAGACATGGTCCGTTATCCCGAGGACCAGGCCCTCGTCCCCGGCGACGATGTCGTCGAGGCCGATGCTGTCGTCGCCGGTGGACACGGCGGTCCAGGTCGCGCCTTCATCGCGGCTTCGAACGACCATCGGCTCGCCGCACACCGTCAGCGGGACGACGACGACTCCGTTGGAGAGAACGCGGCCGCTGCCGTGGACGATCGTCGCGCCGGTGCCGCCCTGCTCGTCGCCGGCGGTGCAGGCGCCGTTGACCGTCGGGAGGAAGCTCGCGAACTCGAAGTGGTCGCCTCCGTCGTCCGAGCGCCAGCAGCCGATCGACGCGGCGACGAGGACGTTGGGGATGAAGTTGCACAGGTAGACGGCGTTCGGGTAACCGCCCGGCGCGTCGCCCCGGTGCGGGCCCGCGAAGATCTTCGGCCAGTCGCCGACCGTCGCCGGCGAGCAGCCGGGTCGCCCGGCGGCCTCGGTCCAGTGCTCGCCCTCGTCATCGCTGTAGATCACCGGCTGGCCGCAGCGGGTCGTGTCGGCGGAGAGCGACGTGACGAACAGCCGGTCGGTGCGCGGGTCGACGTACGGGAACCCCTCGGATGCGTCGATGACGCCGGGGAGCGGGATCCGCCGCCACGTGCGGCCGTCGTTGCGGCTGCGCAGCAGCGCGTTCTCCGACGTGCCGGTGAGCCTCCCGGGCTCCTCGTAGAGGCCCTTGTCGGTCGCGATGCCCATGAACATCGTGCCGCGGCTGTTCACGGCGAGCATCGGCTCCATGCCCTGCGCGCCGGTCGTGCGTTCACAGACCGTCGCGCCCAGCTTCGACCCCCGATCGACCTTGGCCGGCGCGTCACCCCCGGCGGGCCGGAAGGCAACCGTCGGCTGCGCCGGAAAGGTGCATGTGGGGTCGGCGCGCTGCGGTCGCCGCACCACCGGATGCCAGGACCCAGAGCAGGCCGAGCAAGCAGACGAAACCCCACCTCACGTGGTCACCTTACTGTGGGGAAAGCGTGCAGCCACACCTCCGGCCGCGTCATCCGACGTCAGCAGCAGCGCGGCGCACCGGCTCGGGCGCGTCGGCAAAACGGCGGTCCCAGCCGAGAACCCGGCCCGCAGCCACGATCACCGGGAACAGAATGCGCTGTAAGGGCTGCGGGGGCACCATCATCCCGAACTCGTCCCCGTACCTTCGCAACAGATACGCCGCGTCGAACATTCCCGGGCGCTTGCCTCCGTTTCGCCGCGTCGAGGCGAAGATCTCTGACAGGAAGTACTCGAGGTTGTCAGGCGGCCGGACGAAGCCTGTGCAGACGAGTTCGTCTTCCCCCGCGTTCCAGAACATGTGAGCTACCCCTGGCGCGAAGGTCGCGCTCTCGCCGGGACCGACTCGGCTCTCCTCCTCACCGAGCACCTGGTAGCCCATCGTGCCGCGCTCGAGGGTCAAACCTTCCTCCTGGAGGTGATGGACATGCATCGGCGGGCCCGCCCCGGGGAATACCGTGTTGCGCACCTCCAGGTACTCACCCCGTTCGTCGCGGCCAGTCCCGACAAAAGTCAGTTGCTCGCCGCCGCCGTTGTCGATGGTGTACGGGTACTCGTTCATTGCGCTTGGACGCCGCCCAGACGCTTCCGCTTGCAGACAGCGCGGGCCAAGGTACACGACACCGGAAGCAGGGATACTGCGGGCGATGTCGCTCGAACGCACGGAGATGTGTTTCGGGCGGTGATTCGAATGCCGATCGATGGCAACCGGACGCGGGATGCGTCTGGTACTAGGCGGAAGCAGGCGAGACTCGTTTCCGGCGACTGGTCTCGCGACGCGGTCGTAGGGGAAGCACAGAGCGTAGCTGAGCTTGGACGATTCGAGATGAGCTGCTTGCGGAGCGCCATTCGTTCGCGACAAGGGCCGAAGCCCTCGAAGCCGCCGGGCTGTCCGAAGGGTGAGCAGGAAGCCGAATCGGCCAAATCCGCGAACGACCCCGGCCGAGGCCGCCGGCCGTCAGCGCTTGCGCCAGGCGAAGTAGATCGCGCTGTTGTCGAAGTCCGGGCAGAACCCGAGCGAATCCTCGGGCCCGTAGCACCACTTCCCGATCTTCTCGCCGCAGGAGTCCTCCGGCCGCAAGCCGACCGCGCGTATGTAGCCGACCGGGTCGACCGAGCGCATGTCTTCGATGACTACCGCGGCTGCCATGGGTCCTCGGACATCGCGGGCACACTAGCGCGACTGTGGTTCCCGTCAGGCTTGTTTCCCCTCCGACATGCGCGGGTACCGCCAAGGCACTGCATGGACGCTACGCGGCTGGTTCTCGGCCCGCTGGTGCGCTACGTCAGCGACACCGAGGCCACGGTTTGGGTGGAGACCACCGCCCCCTGTGAGGTCGAGATCCTCGGAAGCCGTCAGCGAACGTTCGAGATCGCCGGCCACCACTACGCGCTGGTCCGCGTCGACGGGCTCGAGCCGGGAGCGTTCTGCGAGTACGAGGTCGCGCTCGCCGGAGAGCGGGTGTGGCCCACACCGGACTCAGCGCTGCCTCCGAGCGCGATCGGCACCCTGAAGCCGGGCGGCAAGGTCGACCTCGTGTTCGCGTCCTGCCGCGTGTCGCTCCCCCACGAGCGTCCCTTCAACCTGACCAAGGACGAGGACGAGCGAGGGCGAGAAGTCGACGCCCTCTACGTGCTCGCGCGGCAGATGCTGCGTGGCGATCGCAGCGACTTCCCGGAGGCGCTGTTGATGCTCGGCGACCAGATCTACGCCGACGAGCTGCCGCCGGACGTAAAGGAGTTCATTTACGAGCGCCGCGGTCCAGAGCGGAGTGAGGACGAAGCCCCACTCGACGAGGTCGCGGACTTCGAGGAGTACACCCGTCTCTACTGGAGCGCCTGGGGGGAACCCACGATTCGCTGGCTGCTCTCCACCGTTTCCAGCTCGATGGTCTTCGACGACCACGACATGCACGATGACTGGAACATCTCGCGCTCGTGGGTGGCGGACATGCGCGAGCTGCCGTGGTGGAGAGATCGGATCGTCGGCGGCTACATGAGCTATTGGGTCTACCAGCACATCGGCAACCTCTCACCGGACGAGCTGGCCGAGGACGAGACCTACCAGGCCGTGACGAGTGGCGAGGGAGAAGCGACCGCGGTCTTACGGGAGTTCGCCGAGCGGGCCGAAGGGGAGCACGAAGGGACGAGGTGGAGCACGTATCGCGACATCGGCCGCACGCGGGTGATCATGATGGACTCACGTGGGGGCAGGGTGCTGCAGCCGGACCGCCGCTCGATCTTCGACGATGACGAGTGGGACTGGATCGTCGACAAGGCCACCGGGGACTTCGACCACCTCGTGATCGGCTCCTCGCTCCCCTTCCTGCTGGGCTCGGGAATGCACTATCTCGAGGCCTGGAACGAGGCCGTCTGCGACGGCGCCTGGGGGAAGATCGGGGCGCGGCTCGGCGAGCGGGTCCGGAGATCGCTCGACCTCGAGCACTGGGCGGCGTTCCGGATGTCGTTCGAGCGGATGACGAAGCTGCTATCGGAGGTGGGGTCGGGAGAGCGTGGGGAGCCCCCGGCATCGATCGTGGTCCTTGGCGGCGATGTCCACCACGCCTACCTGGCGGAGGTTGCCTTCCCCCGGTCTGACGATGTCAAGAGCGCCGTCTATCAGGCGGTGTGCTCACCGATGCGCAACCCGCTCAACAGCTCGGAGAAGCGCGCGATCAAGGTTGCCGCCTCTCGTTTCGGGCATGCGCTCGGAAGGGGCCTGGCGCGGCTTGCAGGAGTTGGCGACCCGAACCTGCGTTGGCGCTTCCTCGAGGGCCCGCTGTTCGACAACCAGCTCGCCACCCTCAAGCTCCGCGGGCGCAAGGCTGCGATGCGCCTCGACAAGACGACGCCCGAAAGAGACGACGAGTTTGCCTTTGAGCTGGTGTTCGAGCACCCGCTCGCCGAATGAGTTCACCCACAATCGCCTTGGATTTGTCAGCCGTCCGAGATCCGGAAAACCGGGTGATCCGGGGCGATGCGCAGGAGCTCCTCATCGCTGGAGTCCGGACCGACCCCGCCGAAGAAGGTGCCTACCTCCCATTTCCACTTCTCCAGATAGGCGCGGATGATCGGCGGTCGTTCTGACTCGGGTACCTCCACCGCTGTGATCTCCTCGCTGCGCCCGCGGAGAGTGAGCCGGGCGTCGGGGTTGACGCGGATGTTCCTCACCCACTGGGTGTTGCCGCGTGGCGCGACGAGGTAGCGCTTGCCCTCAAACGGAAGCGGGTTCACCGGGGTCGGCCGCCACTCGCCGCTCTTTCGTCCCTTCACTTCGAGGATCCGAGATCCTGCGAGCGGTAGGCCGAGGCGGGTGAGCCCCGCGACCGTGGGGTTGAAGACGTGCTTCGTGAACCAGCCCGGCTTCTGATAGGTGGCAGCCACGCAAATGAATCTACGTGATGCGCCGAGTCATGCGACGGCGGTGAGCTGCGCCCGCTCGTCGACGCTCGCCTCGCGCCCGATCGGATCGCCGTCGAGGAGCTGCGAGAGGATCTCCGGCGCGTTGCTCTCCGCGAGCGCTCGACTGCCGTCAGTCGTCAGACAGGAGACGATTCCGTTCGCCGGTGTCCCATCATGGTCGTAGAGGACCGTGTAGGTCTCGATCGGCGCCGACCTGGCGCCCTGGGCCGCGGTGCGCCGCGGCAGCGCGTCGACTTCCCGCTGGACGTCGAGATCTGCAAACGTCGATCGGGGAGGATCGGCACTCAGCAGCGCGATCGCGTGCTTGGTCATGAACCAGCCGACTCCCGTTGCGAGCCCGAGCGCGCCGGGGTCGGCCCGCAGTCGGTCGCTGAGCGTCGCAAGCGAGTGCATCGGGTAGTTGCTCGCCGGGCCTCCCGCGAACGTGAGCCCGCCGGTAACCGTCGGCGTTCTTGAGTCGGCGTCGAGGTCGAGGTCGATCTCGGCGGCGGCGATCTGGACGGCGCTCGGAAAGCACGAGTAGAGGTCGACGTGGGCGATGTCGTCAATTCCGACGCCCGCGTGGCCGAAGGCGGCACGGGCCGAGGCGGCGATCGCGGGGGAGCGGTGCACCCGGTCGCGCTCGACCGTGAACCAGTGGTCGTTGGCTCCGGCGGCGCAGGCGACGAAGACCCACCGATCCCTGGGCACGCCCGCCGACTCGGCGGCTGCGGCCGAACAGAGTACGATCGCGGCTCCCTGATCGACGTGGATGTTCGCCGTCATCAGCTTCGTATAGGGGTGGGCGATCGGGCGGTTCCGAGGACCGGCAGACCTGATCGTCTCGGCGTCGGGCGCATCGCGCACCCACGCGTGCGGGTTGTCGCGGGCGACCTCCGCGAACCGCGCCCACAGCCGCGCCACCCGGTCAAGGTGAGCATCGAGGCCCTCGTCCCGGGAGGCCCGGAGCGCGTGCTCGAACAGCGGGTAGTAGGCGATCGGCAGGTAGAGGCCGGCCGCCTGCTCCGCCGCGTGGCCGTGGTCGCGCTGGAGACCGACGACGCGCGTCGGTCCTCGGTCGCTGGTAGCGGTCTGGCCGACGGCGAGCGTCCCGCGGGCCAGCGAGCGGGTCGCCTCGGCGCCCGCGAGCAGCGCGACGTCGAGCTCGCCGGCCTGGATCCGGGCCGCCGCGTCGCGCAGCAGCTCGATCGGGCTCGTGCCCGCGATCGCGCTCTTCACGGTCTCGGCGGGGCGAAGGCCGAGCGCGACGGCGAGCCCCCTGCCGGGATCGGGAACCGGCCAGGAGATGCAGTCGGTGATCGCCACGGACTCGACTCTGCCGGCGATGTCGCCGCTGCCGCTGTCGGCCAGGGCCGTGTTCGCGGCCTCGCTCATCAGCTCGAGCGGGGACAGCGGTGCGGAATCGTCGCGGTGCGTGATCTGACCGCCGCCGACGATCACCGGCGCGCGGGGGTCGACCGAGCTCATCAGGGGCGCAGGCTCAAGGCGCGCCGTTCCGCAGCGATTTGAACAGCCCCTCCCAGCGCGCCTCGTCGCGCTCCTGCGGCAGCTCCAGAGTGATCCGCGTCGCGATATCCCCGTAGCGCTTCTGGATCTCCGCGACAGCCTCCTCCGGCGTCCCGACGATCGCGAAGGTCTGCACGACCTCGTCGTCGACGATGTCGGCGAGCTTGTCCCACTCGCCGCGCTTCGTCATCGCGTTCAGCTCCTCGCCGAGCTCGCCCCAGCCGTGCAGCTCGAGCACGGGGCGGTAGGCGGGCGTGGAGCCGTAGAAGCCGATCTGGTTCTTCACGAACTGCACGCCCTCGGCGATCTCCTCCTCGGTGTCGCGAGCGACGACCATCGCCGGGGCGGTGATCTCGAACCCGTCGCGGGAGCGGCCGGACCTCGCCCACCCGCGCTCGAGCGCGGGTAGCGTCGCCTCGCGCAGGTAGCGCTCGGTTGAGAAGCCGTGGATAAGGATCCCGTCGGCCACCTCTCCCGCCGCCTCGGTCATCAGCGGCCCGACGGCCGCGAGCATGATCTTCGGGTTTCCGTGGGGGTTCGGCCCGGGATTGAAGAACGGGGCCATCAAGGTGTGCGTGTAGAAGTCGCCTTGGAAGTCGAGCTTGGCGCCGGTCGCCCAGGTATCCCAGATCGCGCGCACCGCGAGGATGAACTCGCGCATCCGCGCCGCCGGCTTCGACCACGGCATCGAGTAGCGCTTGGTGATGTGCGGCTTGATCTGCGAGCCGAGCCCGAGGATGAAGCGGCCTCCCGAGAGCGCCTGGACGTCGTTGGCCTGGAGCGCAACCGTCATCGGGTTGCGCGCGAAGGCGACCGCAATCGCCGTACCGATGTCGATCCGCTCGGTTCGCTCGGCGGCAACAGCGCAGGCGAGGAAGGGGTCGATCTGGGTCTCGACGGCGAACCAGCCGTCGAGCCCGCCGCCTTCGGCCGCACTCGCCGCGTCCGCCGCGACATCGACGGTTGGCGAGTAGCCCCCAGCGTCCACCTTCATCTCCACCTCCAGTCGAGTTTGCCCGGCCCGGCAGCCTATTTGCCCGCGATTGCGACCGCCCAGACCGAGCGCACCGTCAGCGCAAGCCATGTCCAATTCCCACGCATCCTGTCCGAGCCACCTGGGATGCGAAGTAGAGCTCCAACGGCGTAGAAGGCCACGCGAGCGGCAGCCCCGGCACTGGCGACGAAGCCGAATGCGAGAGCCGTCGGCATTCCGCGCCGACGGGCAATCCAGCCGTAGCCGGCCTCCAACATCTCCGGGGTACCACTCGGGGCCCCGAAAGCTTGCGAAGTCGAGGCACCCCCGACGTGACGGACCGCGGCGCCCGGAACGTAAACGGTTGTCCAGCGACCCCTTCGAAGCCGCCAGCAGAGATCGAGGTCCTCCGCGTACATCCAAAGGCGCTCGTCGAACCCTCCCACCGCTTCGAATGCCTCGCGGCGAAGCATCAGGAACGCCCCCAGCGCCCATTCGACCTCGGCCTCCCGTTCAGGATCCCAGCGCCCGCTGTGCATCCGCGAAGCGAGTCGGGGGCTCAGGGCGAAGAAGCCGATGCTGGCGAGCAGGATGGTCAGCAGGCGCGGAAACGCGAAGACCGATCCCTGGACGTAGTCGTCGCTCTGCACCAGCCGCGGGGCGAGCACGCCGCATCTCGGCCATCGTGCGCCGGCTTGCAGAAGCTCTCCCAGCGTGTCCTCCGAAAGCTCGATGTCGGCATTCGCCGCAGCTATCCAGGTGCTGTTCGAGGCCCGAGCGCCCACGTTCACCGCAGTTCCGAAGCCCAGGTTCTCCTGCGTGGCGACCAGGTCCGCCCACTGATACCGCTCCCGCACGAGCTCCGCCGATCCGTCGCTCGAGGCGTTGTCGACGACCACAACATGCGCCAGGCCGGCGCTATGCGAGATCGCCAGCGAGTCCAGGCAGCGCCCGAGCAGATCGCGTGTGTTCCACGAGACCACGACGACCGATACGGGTGGCGAAGCCGTCATGTCGGTCGTGCACAGAGCAGGCGGGGCGATCCTACATCCGCTGCTTGAGCAGTGCTAAGCCCTGCGCAGCGACCCGATCGCGCCGCGAATGCGGCTCGATGGCGCGACGGGCACCCGCTCCGAGCCGGCGGCGGGCCGTGGGTCGCGGCGGGCGAAGCGGGCAACGCCGAGCGCGATCCCGGCGATGTAGACGACGTAGAACGCCGCGATCAGCGCGATTGCCGCCGTCCACGTCCAGCCGGGAACGTCGTGCTTCTGTTCGCGCAGGACGATCAGGCCGTCCTCGAGGAACGGGCGCGTGAACGATCCCGCGGCCGGCAGCTCGGCGCCCGCGGTCCCCTCCAGCGCCGCCGTCCCCGCCTGCTCGCTGGTGAACGACGCCGAGAGCACGCGCTCCGCCCCGGGAAGCGCCGCGTCGGCCGGCAGGCGCAGCGGCACAGCGCCGCGAGCGCGGCCGCTGTGCAGCCGCAGGCCCGACTTCCAGGTTCCGCCCAGGGGGATCGGTTCGGTCGAGCGATAGACACCAGGGGCCGTCTGTTCCAGGTGGTCGATCACGCGATGCCCTCCGCCCTGCCAGGCGAGGATGTAGAACCAGTTCGCGTCCTCGGCTGCATCGGCGGGCTCGAGGCGAACGGTGACCATCCCCTCTCGCTGTTCGCCGGAGCCGACAGACGTCACCTCGACGTGCGCGCGAGCGTCCGGGATCTCCCTGACGCCCGCGTTGACGCCGAGGGCGATCAGAACCGCGAACGACCCCAGGCACGCAGCCCGCGTCGCTCGCACGGACGGTAGGTGGCCGCCCAATGCAGAGCCGAGCAGGGCGCCGAGCAAGCCGCCGGCTGTCCCGGCAACCACCGCTGAGGGCAACCCCTCGGCAATCAGAGCCTCCGTCCATGGCAGCGGCATCACAAGCTGCGACCACGCGTACTCTCCGGCGAACCCGATCGTCCCGCACAGCACTCCCGCGGCGGCGCCGAACACCAGTGGCCGCGAGCGCGGCTCGAAGCCGAACGCGGCCAACTCGACGCAGATCGCCGGAACGAGCAACAGCGGCAGCGCCGCAGGCGAGCGATCGGCGAGCACCGGCATCGCGGTGGCAACCAGGCGGACGACGAAGTAGATCGCCCAGGCGCCGAGCGCGCCGCCGCGCCCGGCCCAGAGGCGCGCCGCCGCGAACACGAAGCCCGAGAACGCCGCCAGCAACAGAGGCTGCCAGACCGCGCGGTAGAGGGGCACTCCCCAGTCGTATTCGGCCAGGAATGCCTCCAGCCCGACCAGCATTCCGCCGAGCAACGCCACCCGCTGACCACGGGTCCAGAGGAACTCCAGCGCCGGCCAGACGCGGTCGCTGAGCGGGGCGAGCGAGTCGAGACGGCCGCGGAGATGTCCCGCCCGCGGCGCGGCCTGCTCGATCAGCGGCCGTAAAGGGTTGTCTGCACCGGACCCGATCGCGGCCCCCGCGCGCCTGCGGGCGCGAGCGCCTTCGGCGACCAGCACCGCCATCGCGATCACCGAGAACGAGCCGCCCAAGAGCAGCATGAAGTGCGTCGGCGACCACAGGGTCACGTCCTGGCCGAAGATCCGGTGCCAGACGTCGTCGATCGGCAGCGCCACAAGTCCGAAGGTGGCGCAGAAGACCAGCAACACGCCCCCGACCGGGCTCATGCCGACGCCCGGCACACGCACCCAGGCGGGGCTCGGGTCCTCATCGCGCGCCATCCCGACGCACAGCACCCCGGCGGCGAACGTGCCGAAGAAGCCGAACAGCATCGGGTAGTGGCCGGCGTTCCCGAGCGGGCCCTCGTCGCGCCCGACATCGATGTGGTAGCCGATGTCCCAGTAGCCGCCCAGCATCAGCGCCACCAGGGACACCACCGCGACGAGGATCGGCAGGGCCGCCCAGCCGGGAAGGCGGAAGACCTCGCCGGCAAGCGCGCCTCCGCGCACCAGCAGCTTCGTACGACCGGCGCGATGGGCCCGCAGCAGCCACAGTACGGCCAGCGTTCCGCCCCCGTAGAGGAGCGCGATCACCGCCATCTGGTCGAGTGGAGCGCCGCCTGCGGAGGCGGCTTCAGCTATCACCAGGTCTGAAGTCGACGGCACCGTACATACGGTAGCGTATATTCCCCTCGGATGCCAAGCTCTACTTCCATGCCCGCCTCGGCTCCCCGAAAGTACGCGCCGCGACTCCCGCGCGAGGAGCGCCGCGAGCTGCTGCTCGACGCCACCCTGCGTCTGCTGGCGGAGCATGGCTTCGGGGGGATCTCGATGGAGGCCGTGGCGCGCGAGGCCGAGATCGCGAAGACGGTCGTCTACGACGCGTTCGCGAACAAGCGCGAGCTGCTCCAGGCCCTGCTCGAGCGCGAGCAGGAGCGAGCGTTCGCCGACATCGCCTCGGCACTGCCGACGCCGCCGCTGAGCGGCGACCCGCTTTCGATCCTCGCCGACAGCATCACCTCGCTGCTCGAGGCGGTCCGCCGCCGCCCCGAGACCTGGCGCCTGATCCTGCTTCCTCCCGAGGGGACCCCTCCCTCAGTTCGCGCCGACGTCGAGCGAAACCGGGCCCGCCTTTTGCGCCAGATCGAGCCGATGGCGGCGTGGGGAGCCGGGCAGCTCGGTCTCGGACACCTCGACCCGGAGCTCACCGCGCACACGATCCTCGCCCTCGCCGAGTCATCTGCTCGCCTTACCCTGACGCAGCCGCGCAACTTCCCTCCACGCCGGATCGCCGACTACACGAGCGACGTCCTCGCTGTGATCGCGCGGGGACGGGTAGCTCGCTCGTCCTGAGGAAAGCAGGGCGGGCTAGCTGCGGGGTTTGATCCCGGGGCTCCACCGCAGCGCCCTGCTCCCGGATGCGCCCGGGTCGCGCGGCTGGGGACGGGCAGGCGCTCCCGGCCGGCGGCGCTGTGACCGCGACGCTCAGGGTAGGGACGTGTGCGGACAACTCCGTGAAGCTTCCGTTGCCGCACGAAAAAGCAACCGGGGGCGACGATGTGCCTGCCTCGTGCCTAGCCTGGGCTCGAAATAAGCTCTACTCGTCACCTGTCGAGAGTCGTTGCCGTCTGGCTTCGGCGGCTCCGGCCTCTCTCCCGGTCGCAGGAATGAAGCTACTGGACGCCCGCGGAACCTTCAAGTGGCGTTTCCGCATAGTGCGGGGAAAATTAGTCCTCAGAGCGTCCGTTTGAGCCCTTTTGGGCCAGCAGCGCTGTGGAAGCGTCGGGAACGTAGTTGTTCGTGTCTCGCGGCGGGCGCACGTAGCCGGTGTCGTCCTGGCGCTTCGGAAGCTTGATCTTTGCCACCTCGACGTGCGCGTACGGGACCTGGGAGAGCAGGTGGCTGATGCAGTTGATGCGCGCGTTGCGCTTGATGTCGGACTCCACCACCCACCACGGCGCCTCGGGAATGTCGGTGTGGACGAACGACTCGTCCTTGGCGCGCGAGTACTCGACCCAGCGGTTGCGCGACTCGAGGTCCATCGGGCTCAGCTTCCACTGCTTCAGCGGGTCGTCGATCCGGGCCTTGAAGCGAGCCTCCTGCTCGGCGTCGGAAACCGAGAACCAGTACTTGATCAGGATCATCCCGTCGTCGACCAGCATCCGCTCGAAGATCGGGCACTGCTGCAGGAAGCGGCGATGCTCCTCGGGAGTGCAGAAGCCCATCACCCGCTCGACGCCGGCGCGGTTGTACCAGGAGCGGTCGAACAGGACCATCTCGCCGGCGGCCGGCAGGTGGGCGACGTAGCGCTGGAAGTACCACTCGCTCTGCTCGCGCTCGGTCGGCGCCGGCAGGGCGACGATGCGCGCGACCCGCGGGCTCAGGTGCTGGGTGATCCGCTTGATCAGCCCGCCCTTGCCGGCGGCGTCGCGGCCCTCGAAGACGAGTGCGACCCGAGAACCCTCGCGCTTGATCCACTCGGTCATCGCGACCAGCTCGGTTTGCAGGCGCAACAGCTCCGTCTCGTAGAGCTTGCGCGGAAGCTTCTCGGCCATTTGCGAACTCGACCCTATCGCGGGACAGTCGGGCCGCGGGCATGAGGCCAGCGTCGCTCAGGCGTGAAACGCGGCCAGGCGCTCGGCGCAGGCTTGCTTATCCGGTGCCGATCGGAACCCGGATCACCTGGCCGGGGAAGATCAGGTCCGGGTCGTCGATCTGGTGCGTGTTCGCGCGCACCAGGGGCTGGACGTCGGGCGTGCCGTAGTGCTCTTGCGCGATCGCCGAGAGGGTGTCGCCCGTCTCAACGACATGCTCGCGGTAGCCGATGTAGTCCCCGTCGACCATCCGGGTGCCGAGCAGTACCGGCTTCGAGACCTTGTGGATCTCGCTGCCGTCCTGGGCACTGACCTCGAACACCTCGACGAAGAGCCGGTCTAGCTGGAAGGCCGCATTGCTGACGTTCGCCTTTACCTGGAACTGCGCGTGCTCGCCCGTGCCGCCGCCAACGTTGATCGAGCCGGTGACCTCGTCGTGGCCCTCGTGGACGCGGTAGTTGATCGTCGCCTCGAACCCGGTTCCGATCCCGGCGATCATCACCCGGTTGCCGACGAGGTCAAATCGCTTCGGCTGATCCATCCTGACGGTCATGCCTACCTCCTCCTTCGGACCCTTTGGACCAGGCTTACCTCACCGCGGTCTGTTCGAAACCCCCACGCAGCGAACCGGGTACCCCGTTCGCGAGGATCGGTGAGAATCGCCCGGGGGCACGCTTGAGCGAGATCGGCAACCACGACTACGACTGGATCGTCGTCGGCTCCGGCTTCGGCGGCAGCGTCTCGGCGCTGCGGCTGACGGAGAAGGGCTACCGGGTCGGCGTGATCGAGGCTGGTCGCCGATTCGAGGACGACGACTTCGCGAAGTCGACCTGGAACTTCCGCCGCTACATGTTCATCCCAAAGCTAGGGATGCGCGGGATCCTGCGAATCTGGATATTCAAGGACGTGGCGATCCTCGCCGGGGCTGGCGTCGGCGGTGGGAGCCTGGTGTACGCGAACACGCTGTACGTGCCACCGGCCGACTTCTTCCGCGCCGACACCTGGAGTGGGATTCAGGACTGGGAGCCCGCGTTGGCGCCCCATTACGAGGAGGCCAAGCGGATGCTCGGCGCAGTCGACGTTCCCTTTGAGACCGACGCCGACCGCTTGTTCCGCGAGCTCGCCGATGACCTCGAGGTCGGCGACAGCTACGCGCGGCCGACGGTGGGCGTGTTCTTCGGTGAACCGGGCAAGACGGTGCCCGATCCGTTCTTCGGCGGCGAGGGCCCGGACCGCGCGGGTTGCATCCGCTGCGGGGCCTGCATGGTCGGCTGCCGTCACAACGCGAAGAACACGCTGCTGAAGAACTACCTGTACTTCGCCGAGAAGCGCGGCGCGGAGATCATCCCCGACCGCAAGGTCGTCGACATTCGCCCGCTCGGAGCCGAGGACGGATCTGATGGCTACGAGGTCAGCCACCGGCGCTCCGGCGCCTGGGTGCGGCGCAAGCGCACCACGGTCACCGCGCGTGGAGTCGTTATTGCGGCAGGCGCTGTTGGCTCGAACATCCTGCTGCGGAGCTGCAAGGACGTCGGCGGCCTGCCGCGGCTGTCGGACCGGATCGGCGAGGTGGTGCGCACGAACAGCGAGGCGCTGCTGGCGGTGACGGCGCGCCGCGACGAATACGACTTCGCCGATTCCGTTGCGATCACCTCGAGCATCTACCCCGACGAGGTCACCCACATCGAGAACGTCACCTATGGGCCGGCCGGAGATGCGATGGGCCTGCTGTTCACGATGCTGACGGAGGGAGGGACCCGCCTCACCCGGCCGCTGAAGCTGCTGGGCCACATCCTCGGCCACCCCATCCGCGCGGCGCGGCTGCTGTGGAAGCGGGGCTGGTCGCAGAAGACGATCATCCTGCTCGTGATGCAGACGCTCCACAACCACCTGCGGCTGAAGCCGATCCGGGTCGGACCGCGAAAGATCATGCTTCAGACTGAGCAGGATCCCGAGAACCCGAATCCGACCTGGATTCCGGTTGCCAACCGCTCCGCCGAGATCCTGGCCGAAAAGATGGACGGGATCGCGCAGTCGAACCTGCCGGAGGCGGCGCTGAACACGCCGGCCACCGCGCACATCCTCGGCGGCGCCGTGATCGCCGCCGACGCCTCCAGCGGCGTCGTCGACCTCAGGCAGCGCGCCTTCGGCTACGAGAACCTGCTCGTCTGCGACGGCTCGGTGGTGCCGGCGAACCCGGGCGTGAACCCGAGCCTGACGATCACGGCGCTCGCCGAGCACGCGATGACGTACGTTCCAAGCGTCAATGGGAGCTGAGGCGACCACAACCCTGACGATCACACCGACCGAGTCGGTGACGATCCGCGAGAGCACCCCGGAGCGGTTCGAGGTCGAGGCGCTGTGGGGCCCCTCCGGCGACCCACCGCCTAAGCACTTCCACCCCGACCAGGAAGAGCACTTCGAAGTCCTGGAGGGCGAGTTGCGCGTGCGCGTCGACGGCATCGAGCAGACGCTCGCGCCTGGCGACGAGATCGACACCCCCCGTCGAGCGGTCCACCAGATGTGGAATCCGGGACGCGAGCCGGCAAGGGCTGTTTGGCGAACGAGCCCACCGGGGCGTACCGAGGAGTGGTTCCGCGCCATCGACCGCCTGCATCGCGAGGGTCGCGTCGGAAGCAACGGGATGCCCGGACCTCTCGCGTTTGGCGCGCTGCTGACGGAGTACCGGGATGTCTTCCGGCTCGCCGTCGCACCCGACATCGTGCTGCGCCCGGTTCTCGCCGCGCTGGCGATCCCGGGCCGGGCGCGGGGCTACCTGCCGCGCTGAGGCACTTAACGGCGCTTCCTGGCGCGCCAGACCCTACGCTTGGCGCCATGCGATTTGGGGAGCGTCGCACTCGATCCGCGCGCGGGTGGCTGATTGCCGGGCTCTGCGCTGCCGTGGTGCTCGGCGGCCAAGTGCAGGCCGCCAGCGCGGCCGAGCGCTCGCGCGGCGAGCTGGGGGCGACGATCAGCCGCACCGCGTATGGCGTCCCGCACATTCGCGCCGGCAACATCGAGAGCCTCGCCTTCGGCTTCGCGTACGCGTTCGCCGAGGACAACCTGTGCACGATCGCCGATAGCTACGTGACCGTCTCGGGCGAGCGCTCGCTCTACTTCGGTCCCGATGAGGAGTGGACCTTCTCCGGCAACGGCAGCGTGGTGAACAACCTCGATTCGGACTTCTTCTACACCCGGATCAACGAGTCGGGTGTGATCGAGAAGCTGATCCGCGCGGCCCCGCCGAACGGCCCGATGCCCGCCGTGAAGCGAGGGGTGCGCGGGTACGTCGCCGGCTACAACCATTACCTGCGCGAGACCGGCGTCGACAACCTTCCCGACCCCCGCTGTCGCGGTGAGGAATGGGTGCGGCCGATCGAGGAGATCGACGTCTACCGGCGCTTCTACCAGCTCGGCAGCCTCGCCAGCTCTGGAGTCGCGATTCCCGGGATTGCGTCCGCGGCGCCGACGGCGGACGGCGCCTCGGACTCAGCCGCGCAGGAGGCGCAGGCCGGCGCGATCGCCAATCTCGAGGCGGGCAACTGGCAGAGCCCGTTCCCGCTCGAGCTCGGATCCAACGCCTATGGCCTCGGGGCCGAGGCGACCCGCACCGGCAGCGGGATGCTGCTCGGCAACCCCCACTTCCCCTGGGACGGAGCCGAGCGGCTCTACCAGGCCCATCTCACGATCCCTGGGAAAGTCGACGTCGCGGGCGGCGCTCTCTACGGCGTGCCGCTGATCAACATCGGTCACACCGACAACCTCGCCTGGTCGCACACGGTCGCGACCGCTTGGCGCTTCACCCCGTTCGAGCTCACGCTCGCATCCGGCGACCCCTACAGCTACGTCGTCGACGGCGAGACCGTGCCGATGGAGAAGGACGAGCTCACGGTGCAGGCGCTTGGCGAGGACGGGAAGCTCAGCGAGCGCAGCCGGACTCTATACAGCACCAGCTACGGGCCGATGATCACCTCGCTGCTGAACCTCCCGCTGTTCCCGTGGACGGCGGAGAGGGGTTACGCGCTCGGCGACGTCAACGCCACCAACTTCCGCTACCTGAACCACTTCTATCGCACCAACCGGGCTCAGTCGGTGCGCGAGTACGACCGCATCGGGCGCACGATCCAGGGGATCCCGTGGGTGAATTCAATCGCGGCCGACAGCCGCGGCAACGCCTACTACTCGATGGACGGATCGGTGCCCAACGTCAGCGACGCAAAGGCACGGGAGTGCGCCGGCGAGCTCGGCCTCGCCACCTTCGACGCGATCGGCCTTCCGACGCTCGATGGCTCACGCTCGGAGTGCGGGTGGGACGAGGACCCGGCCGCCGCGTATCCGGGGTTGATGCCGGCGTCCCAGTTGCCCCGCCTGTTCCGCCGCGACTACGTCACCAACGGCAACGACAGCCACTGGATCGCAAACCCCGAGCAGCCGCTGACGGGATATCCGCGGATCGTCGGCATCGAGGGTGCCGAGGTGACCCTGCGCACGCGGCTCGGCCTGATCCAGGTCCAGGAGCGGATCGCGGGCACCGACGGGCTGCCCGGCAAGCGCTTCTCACTGCGCCAGCTCACCAAGGTGGCGCTGGGCAACCGCCAGTACGCGGGCGAGCTGTGGCGCGACCAGCTCGTCAGCTTCTGTCGCTCCACCCCTGTGCTGGCCGGAGAAGCGGGTCCGATGGCGACCCCTCCGGAGGCATGTGACGCGCTCGCGGCGTGGGACCTGCACGACAACCTCAGCTCGAACGGCGCGATCCTCTTCCGCCGTTTTGCGGCCAACCTCCTCGGTCAGGCGCCAGGAGTGCCGACCGGCACCCAGGGATCGCAGCGCGTCGACAACGCGCTGATCTACACGACGCCGTTCGACCCCAACGACCCGGTCAACACCCCGAGCGGGCTGAACACCGCCAGCCCGCTCGTCGGCGCGGCCCTGGCGGCTGCAATCAGCGACCTTCGCGCCGCCGGAATCCCTTTCGACGCGCCGCTGCAGGGCTACCAGTACGAGGTCCGCGGCGGCTCGCCGATCCCCATCCACGGCGGCCCGGGCGGGCTAGGCGTCTTCAACGCGATCAGCGCCAGCTGGCGGCCGAGCGAGGGCGGCTACACGAACGTCCCCCACGGCACCAGCTTCATCACCGCGGTCGCGTTCACGCCTGATGCCCAGTGTCCGGTCGATGCGCGCACCTTCGTCACCTACAGCCAGTCCGAGAACCCGCGCTCCCCGCACGCCGACGACTACACGCGAGCGTTCTCACGCAAGCGCTGGAACGCGGTCCCCTTCTGCGCCTCCGAGATCCGGCGAGACCCCGATCTCGAGGTAACACGCGTTTCGAACTTCGCCAGCGGCCCCTAAGCCCTCGGTCCCAGGTTTGCGAGTTGTTGCCGACTACCGGCAATAAGTCGCAACTCAGGCGAGCAATGCGCGAACCGTGGCCTCTACCCATTCCCAGCGCTCGGTCACTTGGCGATGGGTGAAGCGCAACACGGTGAAGCCGAGAGCGCGCAGCTCGGCATCCTTGGCGCGATCGTCCTCGAAAGCCTGGCGGCCGCTATGCGCCTCCCAGCCGTCGGTCTCGACGATCAGCCTGCGATCGCGCCACAGGAAGTCGACCTCGTGTGGGCCGACGTGGACATTGACCTCCGGTGCGGGAAGGTTGTGCCGCCTGCACATGCGAAGGAAGCGCCGCTCGAGCCAGCTGCGGGTTGGTGCGTCCTCCTTCGCTCGCTCGTCGCTGACGTCGTGGTGGTGGAACTCCGCCTCGCGGATCGCCCTACGGACTTCGTCCACGCTCGCAACACGGCGAAGGTCGGCGATCGTACGGGCAGGGGTGGTGACCGCGATGCCGTTGTGGCGGGTCGTAACGGATAGCACCGAGGGAGAGTGGTGCAGGCAGATCCCTCGGCGTTTCTGGCGGCCGCTCAGTGTGTGGAGCGTCACGTGGATGGGCCCACTTCTTGGCTTCAGATAGCCCCACAGTTCCGCGGCACTGCGATGGCTGAGCGCGGCTCCGTCCTTGTAGACCAGCACCGCCGCCATCCACTCTCCCTCGATGCTGAGAGACCTGTGCCCGACCGCATACACACCGCGGTAGATCCGGAACAAGCGGCCGGCGCGGACCCTGCGCGAGATCCCGCTCGGCGACACGCCAGCCGCCAGCAACTGCTCGAATGTCACCACTCCGTGTTGCCGTGCAGCGATCCGAGCGACAATCGCATCCGGACTTGCGAGTTGTTGCCGCATACCGGCAATAAGTCGCAAGACCACCGTGGTGCCCCCCTCGGTACTTGCCGTTCATTCGCCGCGCACGCTCCGCTCTACCATCCTCGGCCATGCGTATCGACGACGCTCTCGCGCGCTCGACTGAGCCGATTTTTTCGTTCGAGTTCTTTCCGCCCAAGACCGAGGAGGGGATGACGAACCTGTTCGAGACCGTTGAGGCGCTGCGCGAGCTCGAGCCCACCTACGTATCGGTCACCTACGGGGCCGGTGGCAGCACCCGCGACGGCACCGTCGAGATCTCAACCCGGATCCGGAACGAGTTCGAGCTCGAGACGATGATGCACCTGAGCTGCGTCGGGGAGACTCGCGAGGGTCTGGAGCAGATCCTCGGCACCATCGAGTCGGCGGGGATCGAGAACGTGCTCGCGCTTCGCGGGGATCCGCCGGCCGGGGACACCGAGTTCAAGCGTCCCGATGGCGGGCTCTCCTCAGCGGCGGAGCTGGCGGCCTTCATCTCCGAGCGGTTCCCCTCCTTCGCGCTCGGCGGCTCCTGCTTTCCCGAGGTCCACCCGGAGGCCGTCAGCCTCGAGGCCGACCTCGCCTACCTGAAGACGAAGGTGGAGGGCGGCGCCGGCTTCCTGATCACGCAGCTCTTCTTCGACAACCAGGTGTTCTTCGACTGGCTCGCCGAGGCACGGCGGGCGGGAATCGAGGTCCCGATCATCCCCGGCGTGGTCCCGATCCTCAACCTCGCGCAGGCGCGGCGCTTCTGCGCCAACTGCGACGCAACCCTGCCGGAGCCGATCGTCGAGCAGCTCGAGGCGCTCGGCGGCGAGGAGGAGGCCGAGCGCGAGTTTGGGATCGCCTACGCGACCCGACAGTGCGAGGAGCTGCTGGCCGCGGGCGCGCCCGGAATCCACTTCTACACCGTCAACCGCGCGCCGGCGACGCGCGCGGTGCTGGGCGCGCTGCGGGTCGCGCGCCCGTGGGAGCGGGCGACGAGCCCGGCCTCGCCGACGCCCGCCTGAGCGCCGACGCCGCCTGTATCTAGACTCCCCCGGATGCCGTCCTTCACCCACGAGGGCCACCGGCTCGTCTACGACGATTTCGGCGCCGGCGATCAGGTGCTGATCCTGATTCACGGGCTGCTGATGAACCGGCTCATGTTCGACCGCCTTGCTCCTGAGATGGCGTCGCGCGGCAACCGCGTGATCACGCTCGATCTGCTCGGCCACGGGGAATCGGACGCGCCGGCGGACCTCCCGTACTACTCGATGAGCGCCTCCGCCGACATGGTGGAGACGCTGCTCGATCACCTCGGCCTCGAGCAGGCGGTCGTCGGCGGGACGTCGCTGGGCGCGAACGTGGGGCTCGAGTTCGCCTCCCGCCACCCGAAGCGGGTGCGCGGGCTGTTCATCGAGATGCCGGTGCTTGACAACGCGCTCGTCGCCGCGGCAATGATCTTCGCGCCGATCATGGTCGGGATGCGCTTCGGCGCCCCGGTCCTGCGCGGCGTCGCCTCCTTCACGCGCAGGATCCCCCGCTCGCTTCACCTCCTCGACCTTGTCCTCGACTGGTCGCGCCGCGACCCCGGCGATTCGCTGAACGTCCTCCAAGGGGTATTCCTCGGTCGATCGTGCCCCCCGCGCTGGGAGCGCGAGGTGATCGAGGCGCCGGCGCTGGTGATCGGGCACCCGGCCGACCCGCTGCATCCCTTCTCCGACTCGGGCATGCTCGTCGAGGAGATGCCCAACGCCCGCCTCGTCGAGGCGAACTCGATTCTCGAATGGCGGCTGAACCCAGGGCGGTTGAACGACGAGCTCGGCCAGTTCCTGAACGAGGCCTGGCTGCCCGCGACAGAGATCAGCGACGTCAACCCGATGAGCTCGACGGCCTGAGGTGCGCGCTTTGCTGCTCGCCGCTGCGGTCGCAGCAGCAGCCCTCGGGCTGGCGGCCTGCGGCTCGGATGACGAGGACACGACGACCGGGACCACGACCACGACGACCACCAGCGACGTGGCCGCGAATGCGGCCGACCGCGAGGCCGCCCACATCGACCCGAGCAGCGGCGACTACGGTGGGCTCGAACCCGACACGCGTACCGGGGGCTCCTACGATGCCGGCCTCGTCGGCGAGCTTGCCGACGAGGCCGAAGCTGCCGGGTGCGAGCTGCAGCTCGACCTCAAGGACGAGGGCATGGGCCTGACCGTGGACGAACGCCACATTCCCCCGGACGCTGATCCGCCGCAGTACGCGACAAATCCGCCGACGTCCGGCATTCACTCCGAAGTGCCGACGGCCGATGGCGCCTATCTCGATACGCCCCCGGCCATAGGTGTCTTGCACTCGATCGAGCACGGGCGAGTCGCGATCCAGTACAGCCCCGATCTCGACGAGCGCGACCAGCGAGCACTGCGGGCGATGTACGAGTTCGATCCCGAGGGCACGCTGCTGTTTCCCAACCCGGACATGCCCTACGACGTCGCGGCCACAGCGTGGAGGAACCTGATCGGCTGCGATCGCTACAGCCCGGAGGCGCTGCTCGCAATCGCTGCGTTCCGCGATGAGTTCCTTGGCCAGGGACCTGAGGACATTCCGCTTTAGGTTGCCGAAAAGCGTCGCTCTCTAAGCTGCCCGGCTCAGATGCCGACGAAAAAGCAGGAGAAGGAGACACGGCGCCAGCAGCGCATGGAGGCCGAGAAGCGTGAGGCGGCCGCGCAGCGCAGACGGCTGGTGCTCGGATACGCAGTCGCGGGGGTGCTGGGAGGAATCGTGCTCGTCGCGGCGGTGATCCTGCTCCTGCGTGGCGGTGACAGCAGCGACGAGTTCGAGGGCAGGGACCTCCCCGAGGCGGCCCACGTGGACCTGAACAGCGGCACGCCGCCGCGGGGTGTCGCCTTCGACGATCGCGAGGGCACGCCGCCGCCTGCTCTGGCGCTGGGGGATCTGGCGGCGGCGGCCGAGGAGTCCGGGTGCGAGCTGAACCTCGACCTCACCGACGAGGGCGCCGGCCATCTCGCTCCCGACGACAAGCCGCCCGAGTACGAGACCAGCCCACCCACATCCGGGGACCACGACCCCGTCCCCGCGGCCGACGGTGCCTACGCCGATTCGATCGAGCCAATCAACTTCGTGCACGCAATGGAGCACGGAAGGATCCTGATCCTCTACGACCCGAAGCTCTCAGAAAAGGACCAGCTCGCGCTGAAGGGCGTGTTCGACGAGGACCCGCAGGGAATGCTGATCTTCCCTTACGACGCCATGCCGTACGAGGTCGCCGTCACCGCGTGGACGCAGATGGCCGGCTGCCCGAGCTATGACGCGGGGGTGCTCGACGTGATTCGCGACTTCCGCGACACATATCGCTCGCAGGGCCCGGAGAACGTCCCGCTGTGACCTAGGGGAGCCACGGCTTGCGCCAGCCTCCATGCCCATGGAGCAGGTGGCTCGCGGGCTCGGGGCCCCAGGTTCCCGGCTCGTAGACCTCGACCGGCGGCGGGTCGTCGAGCAGCGGCTGGACGATCCGCCAGGTCTCCTCGATCGAGGCCTCGTCGGGGAATAACTCGGCGTTGCCGATCAGCGCGTCGCGCAACAAGCGCTCGTACGGCTCGGGCTCCTTGCCCCCCTGCGCTTCGAACAGCAGGTCCAGGTGAACGCGCTGGAGCTCGTCGGAGCCCGCCTTCTTGGCCAGCAGGCACAGCTCGGCTCCGGGCTCCGGCCCGATCCTGACTATGAACTCGTCCGGGTCGGGGACCATCCGACCACCGATTCCCAGCCGCGGTGGGCGTTCGAAGACCACCCGGATCTCCGTCGTCTTCACCGGCAACGACTTCCCGGCGCGAAGGAAGAACGGAACATCTGCCCAGCGCCAACTGTCGATCTCCAGCGCTATGGCGACAAAGGTCTCCGTCGTCGAGTCCGGAGCAACCCCGTCGACGTCCAGGTAGCCCGCGTACTGGCCGCGCACGTAGCGACTCGGGTCGGCCGACGGCATCGCCCGGAACAGGTCGGCCTTGCGGTCGCGCACGGGGTCCGGGTCCTCCGGCCCCCCAGACGGCGGCTCCATGGCAACCAGAGCCAGCACCTGGAGCAGGTGGTTCTGGACCACGTCGCGCAGCGTGCCGACGGGGTCGTAGAAGTTGCCGCGGTCCTCGACGCCGAAGTCCTCGGCCATCGTGATCTGCACCGAGTTCACGTAGCGGCGATTCCACACCGGCTCGAGGATCGCGTTCGCGAAGCGCAGGTAGAGGATGTCCATCACCGGTTCCTTGCCGAGGTAGTGATCGATTCGCAGAATCTGCTTCTCGTCGAGCACCTCGTGCAGCTCGGCGTTGAGCGCGCGGGCAGATTCGAGGTCGTGGCCGAACGGCTTCTCGATCACGACGCGAGCTCCCTCGGTGAGTCCCGCGTCGCCGAGGCGCCGGACCACCTCGGCGAACAGCGAGGGCGGGATTTCGAGGTAAAAGACTGCCTGCTTGGACTCCCCCACCGCGGTGGCCAGCCCCGCGTACGTGGCGTCGTCGGTGTAATCCCCGCCGGAATAGGAGAGCCGCTGCTGCAATCGCTTCAGAACCTCGGGGTCCGGATCGGAGACGGTGTTGGAAATCGCCTCCGCGGCGTGCTCGTGGAGGTCGGCGTCGTCCCAGTCGTTTCGGGCGACGCCGATCACCCTGCAGTCGAGATCGCCCCGCTGTTCCAGGTTGTAGAGCGCCTGGAAGGTCATCTTCTTCGCCAGGTCGCCTGTGACCCCGAAGATGACGAGGGTGTCGGCGCTCTCGGCCACTGCCGGCGCAGACTAACTGCGCGTGTGCCGGCACGCCGATCAGTGGCCCGACAGCGCATCGGGATAGAGTCAAGGCAATGCAGCTTGGGATGGTCGGACTGGGACGGATGGGCGCAAACATCGTGCGCCGGCTGATGCGCGACGGGCACGACTGCGTCGTCTACGACGTCAACCACGATGCGGTCGCCGAGCTGGCCGGCGAGGGAGCGACCGGAGCCGACTCGCTCGCAGACTTCGCCGCCAAGCTGGAGAAGCCGCGAGCGGCGTGGGTGATGGTGCCCGCGGGCGGGATCACCGAGAGCACGGTGAAGGACCTCGCCTCCCACCTCGAGGCGGGCGACGCGATCATCGACGGCGGCAACTCCTACTACCGCGACGACATCCGCCGCTCGCACGAGCTGGCCGCGGACGGGATCGACTACATCGACTGCGGCACCAGCGGCGGCGTCTTCGGCCTGGAGCGCGGCTACTGCCTGATGATCGGCGGACCGGACGGCGCAGTGCAGCGACTCGACCCGATCTTCGCCACCATCGCCCCCGGGGTGGAGAGCGCCGAGCGCACGCCCGGGCGAGAGGGCGATCCCTCGACGGCCGAGCAGGGATACCTGCATTGCGGCCCCAGCGGGGCGGGCCACTTCGTGAAGATGGTCCACAACGGGATCGAGTACGGAATCATGGCCGCGTTTGCCGAGGGCCTGAACATCCTCCACAAGGCAGACGCCGGCAAGCACGAGCGCGAGGCCGACGCGGAGACGGCGCCGCTCGCCAACCCCGAGTACTACCAGTACGAGCTCGACATCCCCGAGGTCGCGGAGCTGTGGCGGCGGGGAAGCGTGATCGGCTCCTGGCTCCTGGACCTGACGGCCTCGGCGCTTCGCGAGTCGCCCGACCTGGCCGACTACGAGGGTCGCGTCTCCGACTCCGGCGAGGGTCGCTGGACCTCGATCGCGGCGGTCGACGAGGGTGTTCCCGCGCCGGTCCTCACCTCGGCGCTGTACTCGCGCTTCGCCTCCCGGAACCTCGACGATTACGCGAACAAGGTGCTGTCGGCGATGCGCAAGCAGTTCGGCGGCCACGAAGAGAAGCCGGACTAAAAAGAGCGCCTTTCGACCTGGTCGGCACGGCCGATCAACACGTCGCTGACCATGGAGGGCGGGAACAGGCCGTGGTCGACGACGCCGGGCGTCGCCGATAGGAGAGCCGCCAGCTCCGCAGGATCGCCAACCTCGCCCTGGTAATCGGCAATCACCCCGCCATCTGGGCTGCGGGGAACGTTCCGCAGCTCCACCTCCTCACCCAGCGCCGTAAGCGTCGCGGGCAACCCGAACGCCAGCAGCTCCAAGGGAATCGGCGACTCGATCGCATCCACCGGCTTCGACGAATCCGCGATCACCACGAACCGGTCAGCCGCCGCGGCGACGATCTTCTCGCGCGTGTGGGCCGCCCCACCCCCCTTCACCAGCCAGCCGTCCGGCGACACCTGATCGGCGCCGTCGATAGCGATATCGAGGCGGTCCAGCGCGTCGAACGCCTCCACCTCCAATCCCAGCTCGCGCGCGTGGGCCTCGGTCTGGACGCTGGTTGACACGCACCGAATGCTCAGGCCCCGCTCCGCCAGCGCCGGGAGCAGGAACGCAACGGTCGACCCTGTCCCGAGCCCGACGGTCATGCCGTCCTCGACCAGCTCCGCGGCGGCCTCGGCGGCCACCCGCTTCTCGGCGTCGGGCTCCAGCACGGCGCAAGTCTATTTCCGCTCGCGCCCCGCCGTTAACCGGCGGGAGATCGGCCGGGGTCAATCGAGGGTTACCATCGCGGGCAATGGCGGAAATGCCGCAGCCGAAGGGTGACATCGACACCGTCTGCATCAACACCATCCGAACGCTGTCGATCGACGCAATTCAGAAGGCCAACTCCGGCCACCCCGGGACCCCGATGGCGCTGGCTCCGGTTGCATACACCCTCTGGCAGCGGTTCCTGCGCTACGACCCCGCCGACCCGATCTGGCCCAATCGCGATCGCTTCGTGCTCTCGGCGGGCCACGCGTCGATGCTGCTGTACGCCCTGCTCCACCTGGCGCGGGTGAGGGCGGTCGACCCCGAGTACGAGGTCGAGAACGACTACGCGATCACGGTGGAGGACATCGAGACCTTCCGCCAGCTCGACTCCAAGGCCGCGGGCCATCCGGAGTACCGCTGGACCTCGGGCGTCGAGACCACGACCGGGCCGCTCGGCCAGGGGATCGCGACCTCGGTCGGGATGGCCGTTGCCTCGAAGTGGCAGGCTGCGCACTTCAACCGCCCCGACGCCGATCTGTTCGACTTCGACGTCTACGCGGTCGCCGGAGACGGCTGCCTGATGGAGGGGGTCTCGAGCGAGGCCGCCTCGTTCGCCGGCCACCAGCAGCTCGACAACCTCTGCTGGATCTACGACAACAACCACATCACTATCGACGGGCGGACCGAGATCACCTACGGCGACGATGTCGCTGCCCGCTTCATGGGCTACGACTGGAACGTGCTCAGGGTCGGGGACGCGAACGACCTGACGATGCTCACCCGCGCCTTCGAGACCTTCCGGGCGGAGGAGGAGCGGCCGACGCTGCTGATCGTAGACAGCCACATCGGCTACGGCTCGCCCCACAAGCAGGACACCGCGGCGGCGCACGGCGAGCCGCTCGGCGAGGAGGAGGTGCGCGAGACCAAGCGCGTCTACGGCTGGCCCGAGGACGCCCAGTTCCTCGTCCCGGACGGCGTCTACGAGCATTTCGCGGCGGGGATCGGAGGGCGGGGCGCGAAGCTGAGGAGCGAGTGGGACCAGATGCTCGCGCACGCGTCGCTCGAGGAGCCCGGCCTCGCCGCTGACATCGAGGCGATGCAGGAGCGGGAGCTGCCCGACGACTGGGATGCCGAGATCCCGAGCTTCGACGTGGACGACGGGCCGATGGCGACCCGCAAGGCATCGAACAAGGTGGAGAACGCGATTGCCGCCCGGATCCCGTGGATGATCGCCGGGTCCGCCGATCTCACCGACTCGACCTCGGTTCGGCTCAGCGCCGACGGCGCCGACTTCGAGCCCGGGGAGCGCGGCGGCCGCCAGCTCCACTACGGGATTCGCGAGCACGAGTCGGCCGCGATCTCGAACGGGCTCTCGCTGTCGAAGCTGCGGCCGCTTTGGTCCACCTACCTCGTCTTCTCCGACTATGCGCGTCCGGCGATCCGCCTCTCGGCGCTGATGGAGCTGCCCGTGATCCACCTTTTCACCCACGACTCGATCGGGCTCGGCGAGGACGGCCCGACCCACCAGCCGGTCGAGCACCTCGCCTCACTGCGCGCGATTCCGGGTCTGAACGTGATTCGCCCCGCCGACGCGAACGAGGTGGCCGAAGCGTGGCGGGTGGCTGTCGACCGCCACCACGAGCCCGTCGCCCTCGTCCTCACGCGTCAGAACGTGCCGATCATCGATCGCTCTCGCTACGCGTCCGCCGACGGAGTCAAAAGGGGCGGGTACGTGCTCGCCGACCCACCGGACGGCGATCCCGAGCTGATTCTGATCGCGACGGGCAGCGAGGTCGCGTTGGCAATCGAGGCCTTCGAGCAGCTCAGCGCCGAGGGCATCCGCGCCCGGGTCGTCAGCCTCCCTTCCTGGCAGCGCTTCGACCAGCAGGACGAGGACTACCGCCACAGCGTTTTACCGCCGGCCGTGACGGCGCGGGTCGGAATCGAGGAGGCCTCCACGCTCGGGTGGGAGCGCTACGTCGGTACCGGCGGGGCAATGATCGGCATGCACACATTCGGCTCCTCCGCACCGCTGAAGGACGTTCAGACCAAATATGGGTTCACCCCGGAGCGAGTCGCCGAGACCGCCCGTGAAGTACTCGAAACGACCAGGGAGGCGAAATGAAAACGACACAGCAGCTGCACGAGCTGGGACAGAGCCTGTGGATCGACAACATCACCCGGACGATGCTCGACGACGGCACGCTCGCCGGCTACATCGAGCAGCTCTCGGTGACGGGACTGACCTCGAATCCGACGATCTTCGACAAGGCAATCGGCTCAGGTGATGCCTATGACGAGCAGATCGCCGAGCTTCAGAGTCAGGGGCTGGAGGGAGAGGATCTGTTCTTCGAGCTGGCGCTGACCGACCTGAAGCGAGCGGCCGAGCTTTTCGCGCCGATCAACGAGCGCACCGACGACGTCGACGGCTGGGTATCGCTCGAGGTCTCCCCGCTGCTCGCCGACGACGCCGAGGCGACTATCCAGCAGGCCGCCGAGCTGCACGGTCGCGCCGAGGGCAACGTGTTCATCAAGATCCCGGGCACCGAGGCGGGGCACCAGGCGATCGAGGAGGCGATCTTCGCCGGGATTCCGATCAACGTCACGCTCCTGTTCTCGACGGACCACTACCTGGGAGCGGCCGACGCCTACTCGCGAGGCATCGAGCGCAGGATCGAGGCCGGCCTGGAGCCGATGGTGCCGTCGGTCGCATCGCTCTTCGTCAGCCGCTGGGACGTCGCTGTCTCCGATCAGGTCGGCGACGAGCTTCGGAACCAACTCGGGATCGCCGTCGGCGAGCGCGCCTACCGCGCCTACCGGGAGCTGCTCGACTCCGAGCGCTGGCAGCGGCTCGTCAACGAGGGCGCACGCCCGCAGAGGCTGCTGTTCGCAAGCACGGGAACGAAGGACCCGGACGCTTCGGACGTGCTCTACGTCGAGGCCCTGGCGGCGCCCAACACCGTCAACACGATGCCGGAGAACACGCTGCTGGCGTTCGCCGACCACGGCGACGTAGGCGAGCCGATTCCGCCCGACGACGGCGACGCGGAGGAGGTGCTGGGCGAGTTCGAAACGGCCGGAGTCGACGTCGCCGCGCTGGCCGTTCGCCTCCAGGAGGAGGGCAAGGAGTCCTTCAACGCCTCCTGGCGCGAGCTGCTCGGCTCGCTCGAGTCGAAGCGCGAAGCGCTCGCCTGAGGGGAGCCGCGTAGGACGCTCAGGAGCCCTCAGGGCTCCCGAGGGCGCATGAGCACGATCCAGGCGAGCGCGGATAGCAGCGAGATGATTCCGAGGCCGACGTTCACCGCCGAGAACCCGGCCGCGATCGCGCCCGGGCTGCCTTCTCTGAACGGCTTCAACTGCGCCGAGTCAAGCTCGCTCTCCAGCGCCTCGACCTGGGCGGGGGCGCCGGTGAGGCTTTTGTCCAGCTTCTCGCGCTCGATCGACGCCAGCCGGGCGCCTTCGAGCGAGGCGTTGAGCTCGTTTGCGCCGACGGTGGTGAAGACGACGCTGCCGACCGAGATCACCAGAGCGGCGGCGACGTAGCGGGACACGTTGATGATCCCCGACGCCTCTCCCGCCTCCTCCCCGGGAACCGCGCGCAACCCTGCGGCTGAGGGACTTGCGAACGTCATCCCCACCCCAACCCCCTGGATCATCGTGCACCACCACAGAGCCCCATAGCCGGAATCCGCATCGACCCGGCTGAGGAGCAGCGCCCCCACTCCCATCAGCGCCAGTCCGATCGCCAGCGGCCACCGGTAGCCAACTCGGTCGCATACCGGCCCGATCAGCAATGAGGCGATGAACACGCAGGCTCCGTACGGCAGCAACGCGACGCTCGCCTGGACCGCCGAGTAGTCCAGGGTGAAGATCGACTGCACGTAGATGTTGAAGAAGAACAGGATCCCGATCAGGCTCATCGTGTTCACCCACGTCCCCAGGATTGCGCCGACGAGCGCGGGAATGCGCAACAGCGCGAGGTGGAGCATCGGCGCCTCGTCGCGCTCGCCCTTTCGGAGCTCCACAACCACCAGCGCTGTGAACGCGATCCCGCTGACGGCAAACGCCGTAATCGTCTCTGCGGATCCCCACCCCCACGTCGGCGCTTGCTGAATCGCGAAGATCAGCGCGAACAGCGCCACGGGCAGCAGCACGATCCCGGGGCGGTCCATCTGGGGACGCTCAGTGGGGCGCGGCATCGCACGCAGCGTCCCCGTCGCGATCGAGGCAAGAACAACCGCGGCGATCACCGATGCCCACCAGATCCAGCGCCACCCGACGAGATCGGTGACCGCCCCTCCGATCAGCGGCCCGATCGCGAACCCCAGCCCTCCCGTGGCGCCCCAGATCCCGAGCGCGAATCCCTGCCGCTCGGGCGGAAACGCGAGTCGCAACACCGCCATCGAAGCGGGCATCAGGGCCGCGGCGCCGGCGCCCTGCAGCGCCCTGCCGAGAATCGCCATGGGCGCGCCCTGGGCGGCCGCCACCAGCAGCGCCGCGATCGCGAACACGAGCAGTCCGCCGACCACCATCCTCAGCTCCCCGAACATGTCGCCGAGCCTGCCCCCGAGAACGACGAACGCCGCCACGGAGAGCATGTAGATCCCGACCGCCCAGCTGAGCTCGCTGGTCCCCATGTCGAGGTCCTCGGCGATCGCGTTCAGCGCGGTGTTGATCGCCGTCGTGTTGACCGCGATCAGGAACAGGATCCCGCACGAAAGCGCGAGCACGGCGGTGGGATTGACGCTTCCCCCAGCGGCTCGCGGCGGAGCGTGGTGAGGGTGGGGGACGTGCAGCAGCGCGGAGCCGAAGACACGCTTCACAGCGCTCACACAGGCGAGTCTAATTTCCGGAGTAGGCTGCGGCCGTGACCCCGACGCCCCTGCGCTCGCGACCGGCATGGCAGGCACTGGAAGCGCACCATGGGGAGATCGCCGGCCGGCACCTGCGGGATCTCTTCGACGACGATCCGCAGCGCGGCGAGCGCCTGGTCGCCGAGGGTGCCGGGCTCTTCCTCGACTACTCGAAGAACCGGGTCAGCGACGAGACCCTCTCGCTGCTGATCGCGCTCGCGGACGAGTGCGGTTTCCCGCAGCGGCGCGAGGCGATGTTCGCCGGCGAGCGGATCAACGTCTCGGAGAACCGCTCGGTGCTGCACGTGGCGCTGCGGATGCCGCGCGAGCGCTCGCTGATCGTCGACGGCACCGACGTCGTCAAGCAGGTGCACGAGGTGCTCGACCGGATGGGCGCATTCGCCGACCGGATCCGAAGCGGTGAGTGGAAGGGGCATACGGGGAAGCCGATCCGCAACGTGATCAACATCGGCATCGGCGGCTCCGACCTGGGGCCGGTGATGGCGTACGAGGCGCTCCGCCACTACTCGCACCGCGAGATGACGTTCCGGTTCGTCTCCAACGTCGACGGCACCGACTTCGCCGAAGCCACACGGGACCTCGATCCCGAGCAGACCCTGTTCATCGTCTCCTCGAAGACGTTCACGACCCTGGAGACGATGACCAACGCGCACACGGCGCGCGAGTGGGCGCTCGCCGGGCTCGGGGGCGACGAGGCGGCGATCGCGAAGCACTTCGTCGCCGTGTCGACGAACGCCGACGGAGTGTCGGAGTTCGGGATCGACACCGAGAACATGTTCGGGTTCTGGGAGTGGGTGGGCGGCCGCTACTCGATGGACTCGGCGATCGGCCTCTCGACGATGCTCGCGATCGGCCCGGAGCGCTTCGCCGAGATGCTGGCCGGCTTCCACGCAATGGACGAGCACTTCCTGGATGCCCCGATCGACTCCAACCTGCCGGCCTTGATGGGGCTGCTGGCGGTCTGGTACGGCGACTTCTTCGGCGCCCAGACGGTGGCGGTGCTGCCCTATGAGCAGTACCTGAAGCGCTTCCCGGCGTACCTGCAGCAGCTGACGATGGAGTCGAACGGCAAGCACGTGACGCTCGACGGCACCGGCGTCGACTACGAGACCGGCGCCGTCTACTGGGGCGAGCCGGGAACCAACGGCCAGCACTCCTTCTACCAGCTGATCCATCAGGGCACGAAGCTGATTCCGTGCGACTTCATCGGCTTTCACCGGACGCTGAACCCGCTGGGCGAGCACCACGACCTGTTGATCGCCAACGTCTTCGCTCAGACGGAGGCGCTGGCCTTCGGGAAGACGGCGGACCAGGTGCGCGCGGAGGGGACGCCCGAGGAGCTGGTCCCCCACCGCGTCTTCGAGGGAAACCGGCCGACGAACACGATCCTCGCCGAGCGGCTGACGCCCGAGACTCTGGGCGCCCTCGTGGCGCTGTACGAGCACAGCGTCTTCACGCAGGGAACGGTGTGGGGAATCGACTCGTTCGACCAGTGGGGCGTGGAGCTTGGAAAGGCGCTGGCGAAGGCGATCGTGCCCGAGCTTCAGGCGGTCGACGAGCCGGCCCTCGTCCACGACAGTTCCACGAACGCCCTCATCCGCCGCTACCGGGCCAATCGCGAGCCCTAGCGGTCAACGTCAATCGAGACCTCCGGACCGGTCAAGCCGACGAGGACGTGCACCGGCAGCTCGGATGGCATCTCGTCCCGGTCGAGGAGCGCCACGACCTGCGCCAGCCACTTGTCACGCTCGTCCTCAGGGAGCGCGGCAACCCAGCTCATCGATGCGACGTAGTCGACGATCCGACCTCGATCGGTGGGTTGGGAGCTCGTGACGCGGAACTCTCGCGGGGCCGACCAGCCTCCCGCCGAGCGCACCGCGTCCTGCCATGGCGGCCCATCGAAATACGGGTGCTCGGGGCGCAGGTCGTTGATCATCGTCCCGAGCTCGTGCGCCCACGTTGCGCCGCTCCAGTCCGGCATGCTCGTCAACAAAGCAAGCCCGCCGCCGGGCCTCAGCACGCGGCGGATCTCCTCCAGCGCCTCTCCCTGGTTGAACCAGTGAAACGCGTCTGCAACGGTGACGGCGTCGACCGACGCGGCCGGGAGCGGAATCGCCTCGGCCAAGCCCTCGCGGACGCGCTCGCTGCCGACGATCGCGGCCAGCCTCTCGCGCAGCGGTGCCTGCGGCTCGACGGCCACCACGTCGAACCCCGCGACGAGCAGCGGCCCGGTGAGCTTTCCGGTTCCGGCGGCGAGGTCGAGCACACGGGCCCCAAAGCCGACCCCCAACTCGGCGGCCAGCGCTCCGACCACGGCTGGTGGATAGTCGGGCCGCCCGTGCTCGTAGGCATCCGCGACCGCGGCAAAACGCTTCGCGAGAGGATGCAGCGTCATCCCGTCTAGCGCGAGTTCCAGGTGCGGATCGTGTGCCAGTCGTGCTCCCAGCCGAGCACGCTGAGGGTCGCGGTGCCGAGCACGAAGCGGGCGCCCTCGGCGGGCGAGAGCTCGAGCCAGCGAGCCGCGAGGACTCGGAGGCTGTGGCCGTGGGCGAAGATCGCCACGTCGCCCTCCTCCCCGCCCAGATCGTCCAAAAGGCGATCGGCGCGGGCGCCGATGTCCTCCGGCTGCTCCCCGCCGGGGCAGCCGTCGCGCCACAGGATCCAATCCGGCCGCGTCTCGTGGATCTCGGCCGTCGTGATTCCCTCGTACTCACCGTAGTCCCACTCCAGGAGCTCGTCGCGCAGCTCGGCCCGATCGCCGAGGCCGGCGAGCCGGGCAGTCTCGAGCGCGCGCGAGAGCGGGCTGGAGAGAACGCGGCGAAACGAGAATTGCTCCAGAAGCGGCTTCACCGCCTCGGCTTCGGCCACCCCGTTCTCGGTCAACGGGATGTCGGTTCGGCCAGTGTGACGCCCGTCGCGGCTCCATTCCGTCTCGCCGTGGCGGACGAGGATCAGCTGTAGCGGCGACGCGGACACGGCCGGCATGATCTCATTGCGTGCAGTGGAGAAGCTGATCCTGGACGATCCCGCCGCGGAGGCCGCGGAGCGAATGGCGGAGGTCGTCGCTTCGGGCGGGCATCTCGCGCTCGCCGGGGGCTCCACCCCACGGGCGGCATACGAGTTGCTTGCCGCCATGCAGCTCGACTGGCCGCGCTGCACGCTGTGGTTTGGCGACGAGCGCTGCGTGCAGCCCGACGACGAGCGCTCGAACTACGGGATGGTGCGCGCGGCGCTGCTCGACCGGCTCGGGGATGCGGCACCGGAGGTGCACCGGATTCGAGGCGAGGAGGGACCGGATCAGGCCGCCGCGATGTATGAGGGGGAGCTGCGGGAGCCACTCGGCGATGGGACTCCGGTGCTCGACCTGGTGCTGCTGGGAATCGGGCTCGACGGCCACACCGCATCGCTGTTCCCGAACCAGCACTCGCTCGATGAGCGCGATCGGCCAGTGGTCGGTGTGCCCGAGGCGGGGCAACCTCCCCACGTGGCGCGGGTGACACTCACGCTCCCGGCGATCAACGCGGCCCGCGAGGTGATCTTCCTGATCAAGGGCGCGGACAAGGCCGAGCCGGTTGGGCGGGCGTTCGGCGCCGAGCCGAACCCCGAGACGCCGGCGAGCCTGGTGCAACCCGGGTCCGGGCGGCTGACGGTGCTGCTGGACGAAGCCGCGGCGGTGCTTCTCTAGCTCCGATAGGCCGGAAAGAAATCGGATTCGCCGCGTCCCGCGGAAAGGCGCGCGTACTCGTCCGGGTCACAGACGATCTCGTGGGTCACGAACGGCAGCTGGCGGTTTGCGAAGCCGCGCTTGAACTCCTCCAGCCCGTCGCCGGGGGTGATGCCACCGCCCAGGTTCAGCGGTTGCCCGAGCTCGGTGGCGAAACTGACCATCTCCACAAGCAGGTTCTTCATCGGCGCGTCGCGCAGGTGTTCGTCGGAGGTTCCACTGAGGAAGTAGTGCAGAAAGCCGTCGCTTAGCACGGCGATCGAGGCAGCGGCCACCTTGCCGGCGGGCGCGTCGCACAGGAACAGCCAAGCGCCTTCGCTCGCGAGGACGGCTTCGAAGTACTCGCCGGGAAAGTAGTAGCGCTCGCCGGCGCCCGTTCTGTCCATCGTCTGCTCGTAGACCGTGTGGAACGCCGCACGCTCTCCCTGGCTGCTGTCTTGTCCACCGACAGCGCGCACGGAGTAACCCCGCTGCTCGTTCTTGCGCACCTGCTGGCGGTCGCTCATCCGCGATTTCGGAGGCAGATCCGGGTCGGCGATCTGAAGCTGCGAGCGCTCGGTCCCGCCGCGCAGCGAAGGCTCGCCGACGCGATCGCGGACGAAGATGCTGACGAGGCCGGTAGGGGACCAGTCGACGTCCTGGACGCTCGGCGGAGAGCCATCGACCTCGCCGCCGGGGTAGCCGTAGGGCGAGATTGCGTCGGCATGCCCGCTGCCGGCCAACTCGCGGACGATCAGCGGCAAGGTGACCGTCCCCGCCTCCGCCTCGAGGTGCAGCGAATGCGTCACCCCCTCCGCTTCGAGGAACCGCCTGGACCGAAAGAACTCCTCCGAGGCCGCCGCCTCGCCGCGGTCGTCGAGCAGCTCGGCGCCGCTCACTCCTGCTCCCGCCAGCGCTCCTGCCATTCGGGCGCCGTGATGCCCCAGACCTCGCAGTCGATCAGGGTTCCGTCGGGGCGGCGGATGTGGTCTCGCATCACACCCTCCTTGCTCCATCCGAGCCAGGTGACGACGTGCTTCGCCGCCTCGTTCGTCGCCGGAATCCGCCCGTACACCCGGTGCGCGCCGAGCTCGTCGAATGCGAGCGTGAGGGTGAGGCGCTCGGCCTCGCGACCGACACCCTTTCCCCACGCCGCCGGGTCGGCGATCACGCAGCCGAGCTCGGGAGCGAGCTGGCCGCCGATCCCGTAGAGGGCGGTGAAGCCGACGGCGTCTGGGAGATCGTCGAGGAGCACCGCCCATTTGCGATCCGACCCGTCGCTTCGCATCGCTCGCTCCACCCACCCGGCAGCATCGTCTGCCGACATCCCCTGCCGCACTTCCATCATGTTCTCGGTCACGCGCCCGTCGTTGAACCAGCGCTTGACGGCGGCGGCGTCCTCGGGGCGGAACTCGCGCAGGTTGACGGTGGTCATAGAGTCGCGCAACTTAGCCGTCCGCCTCGGCTTGAGGGCTCGAGCCATTCGAGCCTGCGTCGGAGCCCTCCCAACCCGGAGGCACCGGCAATCCCTGCTCGCCCGACGACAATCCGCGGCCGCTCAGCAGCAGTCCCGCGGTTCGCAGGAGGATTCTCAGGTCGAGCGACGGCGAGCGGTGCTGGGCGTACCAGACGTCGAGCTCGATTCGCTGCTCCCATCCCAGCGCCACCCGGCCGTTGACCTGGGCCCAGCCGGTGAGGCCCGGCTTCACGTCCAGCCGCTGTCGTTGCGCCGGCGTGTACAGCTCCACCTGTGCGGGGATGGTCGGCCGGGGCCCGACGATCGCAAGCTCGCCACGCAGCACGTTGACGAGGTTCGGGAGCTCGTCGAGCGAGAACCTACGCAGCCGCCGGCCGACCCTGGTGACGCGCGGATCGGATGCGGTGACCGCCGTGCCGATCCCGACCGGATCGGATCCCGCGACCATGGTCCGCAGCTTGAAGAGGTCGAACTCCTGACCCCCGCGCCCCACGCGCCTCTGCCGGTAGACGACGGGACCCGGAGAGCCGAGCTTGATCGCGACCGCGGCCACAGCGAGCAGCGGCGCGCTGACCAGCAAGGCAAGCGAGGCGATGACGACGTCGACCGCGCGCGGCATCAGCGCGTCCCCTCCGACTTCTCCCAGGCCGCGGGCGCTCCCAATCGCGCCCTGTCCCAGAGCCCGGCGGCGATCGAGGCGGTGACCAGCACGTAATGGCGCGCGAGGCGAAGCGGGCGAAGCGGCAGCACCCGGGCGAGCGATGCCGCCACGAGCAGCGCGACCTGGATTCCGAAGGTCAGCTGATAGACCCACCCCTCCCCGAGCAGGGCGATGTTGGTGCCGAGGGCGACGACGTGCAGGAGCGGGGAGAGGTAACGGAGTACCCGGTGGGAGGCGATCTCGTAGGCGTAGAGCCACGGATATCCGCGCGGGGACACCATCCCGTCGCGGACGACGATGTCCCACAGCCCCTGCATCATCCGGCGCTTGCGGTGAAACTCGCCCTCGATCGTCGGCACCAGGCGCTCCTCGGCGACGGCAGCGGGCGCGGAGACCGCTCGCCAACCCTGCTTCGTGAGCTCGAACGGGAACGAGAGGTCGTGGCTGCGCGACGCGGCCAGCGGGATGTATGCCTCCCTGCGCACGGCATAGATCGCTCCGTTGCCGGCGGTCACCCCGGCGACAGCCGACTCCAGGCTCCTGACCCAGAGCTCGTAGCGCCAGTAGACGCCCTCCTGGCTGGAGCCGTCCGGGTCGGCAAAGCGCACCTCGCCGCAGGCGTAGCCAACCTTTGGATCGGCGAGCGCCGCGAGAAGCTCGCGCAAGGCGTCGGGGTGCCAGGTGGCGTTGGCGTCCGAGAACGCCAGCACCTCCCCGCTCGCGCGCTCGGCGGCGGCGTTCTGGGCCGCGATCTTGCCGGCCCGTGGCAGATCCAGCACGAGGTCGGCGCCCGCACCCTCCGCCAGCTCGGCCGTGCGGTCTGCAGAGCCATCTGACGCAACGATGAGCTCGAGGCGCTCGCGCGGGTACTCGAGCGCGAGCGAGTCCCGAACTTTCGCCTCGATAACCGCCTCCTCGTCGTGCGCGGCGACGATCAGCGACACCATCGGCGTCGCCGAGCCGGCGCCGATTCGTTCGGGCCGGCGACGGCTGAACTGCCCCCAGAAACGGAGGTGGAGCCACAGCGAAAGCGGATACAGCACGTGCGTGTGCACGAGCAGCGCCACACTCACCCAAAAGGCGATCTCGACTGCGAGCATGGGCGAATTATCCGGGCACCAGCATCGGCGGGCGGGCGGTGGCCATCAGTCCTTGAGGAGGGAGCGATAGAGCGCGAGCGTGCGCTCGGCGATCCCGTCCCACGAGTAGGGCCCTGCTGCCGCGGCTCGTGCCGCCTCGGCGAGTCGTTCTCGCGCAGCCGAATCGGCGAGCAGGCCGGAAAGAGCCTCGGCGAGCGCAGCCTGGTCGCCGGGCGGAACGAGCATCGCCGCCCCATGCCGCTCGGCCACCTCGGTGAACCCGCCGACGGCGCTGAGCACGATCGGCTTGCCGAACGCCAAGGCCGTGTACAGGACCCCCGACTGCTCGATCTCGCGGTACGGGAGCACGACGATGTCGGCGCGGCGAAAGAGCGCCGGGATCTCCGGGTCGGTGATGAAGCGGGGCAGCAGCCGCACTCGGCCCGCAGCGCGGGACGCCAGCTCCTGAAGCGGCTCAATCGGCATCATCGCCCGGCCGACGACCCACAGCTCGGCGCCCTCCACGGAGCGGAACGCCTCCAGCAGTACATCGACTCCCTTGTAGGGACGCAGGAGGCCGAAGAACAGGATCACCGGGCCCTCGGCGCCGGCGAGCTCGCCGGGCGGCGGCCGCTCGTCGGGGAGGCGCGTGAGGTAGTCGAACGCTCCGTGCTCGATCACGTGTACCGCCGCCGGGTCGAGCCCGACGTCCTCGCGCAACCGGTTCGCACCGTGCTCCGAATGTGTGATCACCGCGTCCATCGTGGTCAGGAGCGCTCGCTCGCGGGCAAGGTCCCGGCGTCCGCTGGGTAACGGGTAGTGCACCGTGAACACACGCGGCGGGCTCCTTCTTCGATGGCCGACGAGGCTGACGTCGAGGGTGGGCACGCTGACCCACTGCCAATGGACCACATCAGGCGCCTGATCCCTCAGATAGCGCCGATACCGGTACATGTCGGGGACGTGCTCCGCCAGCTTCAGCGGCCTGCGGCCGAGCGCATCGAGGCCTCGCGCCGTCGTGCGGCGGTAGAAAAACTCGTTGACCCGATAGCCGTCATTGCCGGGGACGGGCCCGTATTGAAAGCGGCTGGTGACCAGCTCGACATCGGCGCCGGCTCTCGCCAGGGAAGCGGCGAGGGCATGGTCGTAGGGCGGCGTGAATGCCGAGGGGTCGACGATCTGCACGCGCGGGGCCGACACGGCTCGCGATTGTGACGCTCCGTGGGACCGTTTGGCGATTTCTCTTCGGTATGCGGAGAAAAGTCGCCAATGCCGTCCCATATCGTGACCGCGACCGTGCCCGCCCTCTCTTACTGCATCGTGAACACGAACGGCCGCGAGCACCTGCTCAGGTGCCTGGACGCGATCGAGCGCACCCACCCGGCCCCAGTCGAGGCCGAGATCCTGGTGTTGGACAACGCTTCCGAGGATGGTTCTCTCGATGCGGCGAGGGAGTGGGCGGCAGCGGAGGGCCCGCTGCGACAGCGAACCCAGGTCATCGAGCAACACCAACGTCTGGGCAAGGCCACCAACGACACGCACCTCCTGCGCGAGTCCACATTCCCCTACTGCCTGCTGTTGAACGAGGACTCGGTACTCCAACCGGGGGCGACCGAAGCGCTTCTCGCTGCTCTCGATGCAGATCCGTCAGCCGCCGCGGCCGGAGCCCAGCTTCTCGACCCCGCGAGCCACCCCCAACCTTGCGCCTGGCGCCTCCCCAGCCTCGGCACAGCGGTGGCCGGAGCATTCTTCCTGCACCGCGTCGTCACGGTTCAAAGCAAAGGCGATCGCACTCGCCCGGTCGGCTGGGTCCAGTCCTCCGCGATGCTGGTCCGCCGTGATGCCGCGGCGAAGGTCGGCTACCTCGACCCGGACTTCTTCGTCTACTCCGACGAGACCGATTTCTGCAAGCGGCTGCACGACGCCGGCCGGCGCATCCTCTACGTGCCGACCGCGCGCGCGATCCACCACGAGCAGCTTGCGACTGATCGCGGCGCCGGTTCGCCGCGGGTGGTCGAGTTCCACCGCGGCCGCGACCTCTACATGCGAAAGCACGGCGGCGCGCCGGCGGCTTTGCTCGCGCGGCCGCTGAACGCCCTTCCCTACCTGCTGCGCGCCCTTGCAGCACTCGTGCTGCCGGGCCACGATTCGCGCTGGTACCTGCTTCACGCCCGCCAGGCGCTGCGCCCGGAAAACGGCGACGGCCTCCGCGAGGCGGCCGAGCGCTACAACCGCGCGTCCTCGTCGCGGCGCTCGGCCTCGTAGACCTCGGGGGTCAGGCGCGGGCCTCGCTCGGCCTTCTCGTCTCCTTCGGCGGCGGGTGGCGGGGGCGGGGCGTCTCGCCAGGCCTGCAACCGGGCCCGGACGGCTGCAGGGCGCAGCAATCGGACAATCGCATCTCGCTCGCTCTGCTCGAGGAAGCCCGTCATCCACAGCACGAGCGGGAACGCGAACCAGACCGCAATCCGGGAGAGCAGCCCGTCGACTCCCTCGGTGGGCAGCGCCAGCTCTCCCGCCGCAACGAGAGCCGTCGCCAGCCCGACGATCAGCCCCAGGCGACGCCATTCGTACGGGACGTAGAACAGCCGCTGCGTGAACGCGTACATGATCGCCAGCACGACCAGGTATGAGGCGACGAGCGCGATCCCGGCGCCGACGATCCCCAGCGGGGGGATCAGGGCCAGGTTGAGGCCGATGTTGACGGCGGTTGCAACGGCCGTGGCCGGGAAGTTGAACTCGGTTCGCCCGGTACGTCCCAGGATCACGACCAGGACGAGGTAGAGGGCGTAGAGCGCGATCCCGGTGGAGATCAGGCCCACGGCCTCGAAGGACTGGAAGAACTCGGGCGCCGCGAGCAGCCTCGCGATCCACCGCGAAAGCAACCACATGCCGACGACGACGAAGGTGCACACCGCCGCGAACCAGGTGACAATCAGGGCATATGCGCGGCGCGCCTCGTCGTCGTCGGCGACCGAGTAGGCGAGCGGCGGCCAGGCGAGCTGGAAACCACGCACCAGAACGGTCACCCCCTGGGCGAACTTGACCGCCAGCGCGTACAGGCCCGCCTCGGCGAGACCGGCGAGCCGGGCGATGAGGATGCGGTCGATGAAGTTGAGCGAGTAGAGCGACAGCTCCGCCGGCATCGTCGGCAACCCGAACCGCACCATCCGCCGCAGCAGGGCGAGGTCCGGGAGCAGGCTCAGGCGCCATCGCTGATCCCACGCAACCCAGGCGACGAACGGGACCGCGGCGCCGTAGGTGGCCAGCAGCAGCCCGGAGGCGCCCTCGTCCTCGATCACGACCAGAAAGACGGTGAGCGGGATCGCGACGACGACGTTCGCGGTCGTGAAGAAGAAATACGCCCGCGCCCGCTCGTCGAGGCGAAAGAGCGACACGAGGTACTCGTAGATCGTGAACACCCACAGACCGCCGATCGCGATCCGGGCCAGCTCCGCGTCGGGCTCGCCGAGCAATGCCTCGGAGATCGGCTCCGCGAACGGCAGCATCACCGCGGTCGCGGCCGTCGTCACCCAGAACAGCGAGGCAAACCCGGTGCGCACGACCTCGTCGGGGCGCTCGCCACCGATGTAGTAGAAGCGCATCAGCGCCTCGATCACACCCAGCCGGACGATGATGCTGGCCGCGATCACCCCGGTGAGCATCACCTCCGCGGCGCCGAAGTCGGCCGGAGTCAGGTACTGCGTGTACAGGGGCAGCAGCGCGAGCGCGATCAGCTTCGAGAGCACGCTCGAAGCCGTGTATGCCGCCCCCGTTCTTGCCAGCCGCCCCAGGTAGCCGAGCATCAGTCGCCTTCAGTCAGCGGGTCACGCACCAGCGCGAGCCCGACGGCGAGCAGCGTCCATGTGATCGGATCGATGAGGAAGGTTGCGTAGGCGAGGCTGTGGACGAGGATCACGGCGAAGCAGGCGAGCGCCGCCCAGCGCGCAATCGCCAGCGCCGTGCGCGCGCCCGCTTCCTCGGGCGGGGGCCGCGCCGGCGCGGCGGCGAACCCGCGCAATCCCGGTGCGAGCGGGCCGAGGCCCGCGAGCATGGCGGCGAACGCCCCCAGGAGCAGCGCGCCATAGAAGAGGATCCCGACCGCGCCCTGCTCGGCGAGGATCGTCACTGGCTCGGTGTGGGAAGCGGAGGCGGCGGCTTCGCGGGAGCCGAAGCGCTCCTTGAAGCGCTCCGAGAACGACCCCGACCCGATGCCGACCACCGGATTCTCCTCGGCCAGCTCGAGGCCGCCTCTGATCAGGTCGGCGCGGCCGCTGGTCTCGGCGTTCAGGTTGCTCTTGTCGAGCGAGAGGTCCAGCGACGCCCCGCCGGCGAGGACGAGCGCAACCGCCGCCACCGCCGCCGCGCCGCCGACGGCGAGGGTCCAGCGCGCGCTCCAGCGCAGAGCCGCGAGCACGACCAACCCCGCGAGCAGGGCCACGAAGCTGGTCTGGGAGAAGGTGAGAACCATCGCCCCGATCAGCACGATCGCCCCGCCCGTGGCCACGAGTGCCAGCCGCAGGGAACGCGTCGCGAGCACGACGGCGGCGAGCACGACCGCGGCGAGCGCCAGGTAGCGGGAGAGGATGTTCGGATCCCAGAACAGCGAGTTGACGCGGAAGTAGGGATGGAAGAGGTTGGCCTTCATCACCTCCGGATTCCAGAGGATGTCCCGGACCGCGTGCTCGACGAAGGCCACAAGGACGAAAACGGCCGCCTCTAGGAGCACGACCGCGAGCACGCCCCCGAGCAGGCGCGGCGACCAATCGACTCGCAGCATGAGCGCGAACAGAACGCTGAAGGGCAGATAGAAGAAGCACAGGTTCTCGAGCCCCTTCGAGAAGTCGTCGGAGTACGTGAGCTGGACGGCGTAAAGCGTCAGCACACCGGCGAGGACGGCAGGAAGCCAGCGAGCCGCCGTGCCCGGGAACCCCCCGGGAAGGTCCAACCTCCGATCCGAGTCGTCCCCAACTGCCTCTCGACCGGCCCACAGCTTCCACACCGTGGCCAGGACGCCCGCCGCCAAGACAACGTAGAGCGGGACCAACAGGTTGACGCTGTCCCCGCCGAGATCGATCGGGATCCGGAACGGAAGCGCCGCGACGGCGAGCAGCGGGAACAGCGACGGCCACCGCCTGATCGCCGTGGCGAGCAGGCCGATCGCGATCGCCCCGGCGGCGATTGCGGCGGCGAGAGCGCCGGCGCTGTCGCGAACATCGACCACCCGCGGGTCCTCCCAGCGATCGGAGGCGAGCAGCACGACCGCCAGCGCCAGTGCCAGTGCCAGACACAGCGCGCTCAGCCTGCGATCTCGCAGCATCACCCCCCCGGCTGCGACGATCGCTGCACCGATCGCCCCGGCGGCCAGCAGCGCGTCGCCCATCAGCCCTCGCCGCCGCCCTCGCGGGAGTGCCGGTCGATGATCGCTTGAGCCTCCGAAGGCGACAGGAGCCTCGATCGCCCTTGCAGAGGAAGATCGCGGTCGAGCTCCTCGAGCCGCACCCGCATCTGGTATTCGCCCGCCGGCGCCGGCTCACCGCCGGCGAGCGTGCCGTCCCAGACGAAGCTGTACTCGCCGTCGTCGGCCAGTGGGACGTCGGTGGCAAGCTCTCTCACCACGTTGCGTTCGGCGTCGACGACCACGACCGTCGCCCGCGGCTCCGCCCGCGTGATCGTGAACCGCGCCCGCATCCGGCTGCGCAGAGCCGAGTCTCGGGCGCCGTGAGGCGCGAACCTCGGTGTCACCTCGTCCCCGCCAAGGATCTGAGGGTGATCTCGCTCGTTCTCGACGATCGCGAACGCCGCCAGGGTGGCCAGCACGAGCGCCGCGAAGAGAATCGGTACCCCCAGCCGACCGGCGGCGGTCAAGCTCCAGCCCGGTCCTCGCCTGCGATAACCACGACCGACGCCGGCTCCACTCCCGAAGTCTCACTCGCGTCGGCGACTATCTCCTCGATCTCGGGAGTGATCACCGCCACCTGCTCGATCCCGAGCCGCTCGGCAACGGCAACCGCCTCCTGCTCGTGCCCGCGCTGGTACACCACCTGGCTGCGAGGCGAGGGCGCCTGGATGTTCCCGATCGCCCCGATCACGAAGCCGCCGGACTCGAGGTCGTCACCCACCTTCCCGGCCAAACCCGGGGTCGCGGTTCCGTTCAGGACGGCGATCTCGACATCGCCCGGAACGATCGCCGGCTGTCCGCCCGAGCCAGTGCTCGTGACGGGAGGCTCGTCCTCGCGCATCTGAATCGTCAGCACGCCGACGCCGACGCCGAGCAGCACCACCCCGGCAACGATCGCGACCAGATAGCGGGTGTCGGGGCGGCGAACGAAGCGGTGCCAGCGCCGTTCCGGCACGGCGACTCGCTCGGTCGTCGTCGCTCTGGCTGCCGCGGGCAGCTCCTGCGAGACCCGCTGGGCGGCGGGCATCGGCGCGGTGTCTCCGCGCGCGTGGGCGGCGGCGGCCGCCGGCACCAGCGGCACCGGCGTGGGCATCCCCGCTGCCTGGGCAGCCTGGAACTCGGCCGTTCCTCGATCGGGCGTGAGGTCGGCCCACTCTCGCAACCGGCGCACGTCACGCGCCTGCTGCACGTACAGGGGGATCAGAAAAGGCAGGATCAGGAACGCGGCGGTCCCCGCATAGAGCCCGACTTCGTAGAGGAGGTCTACGAGATCCATCTGGAACGACCAGAGCGCATCAGGACTGTGCGTCTTCCGGGCCGACCACGAGCGCCAGCTGGGCGCCCGGAGAGAGCTCTCTGATCTCCGGGGACATGAGCTCGATCGGGGTTTCCCCGAGATCCGGCGCGAGGTCTTCGGCGAGCGCGCTCGCCGCCGCCTTGTTTCCCCCTCCGTACATGATCACGGTCGCCTCGAACGGGGCAGGAGCGTCGCCAAGCCTTCCGAGCTCGTATCCGGCCTCCTCGACGAGGGGAGCGACCTGGCCGGCGAGGTCGTTGATCGGATCTGGCCCGGCGCTGGTGCCGTTCAGGATCGCGACCTCGATCTGACCCGGCGGGGGAGCCTCCTTGCTCGGCTCCTGGGTCCCAGCGCTCGGCTCGTCCTCCTCGAGGAGGCTGAACGGATGCAGCACGAACACCGCCGCAACCAGCGCGCCGATCGCGAGCACGGAGACGACGATCCGCAGGTCGACCGGGCTTCGGCGATCCACCACCGCCCAGGCGGCGGCGAACCGCCCACCCACGGCCGCGAAAGCGGAACGGACACGCCGGCCGATGCGGGAGAAGAACCCCGGCCGTTCCTCGTCGTCCGGCTCCGCGGCCGGCTGGCCGAGGCCCGCCTCTTCGGCCGCTGCCGCCGCTCGCTCCGGTGCTTTGCCGGCCCACTCGCGGAGCCGCCGCACGTCGCGCGCCTGCTGGAAATAGAGCAGCGCAAGCACGGCCAGCCCCAAGAACGCAGCCAGCCCGAGGACGGCGCCGATCTGCTCGATCAGATCCATCGCCGCGGGGATGTTATGCGGAGCGGCGGCAGCCGCTGCGCTTCGGGCCTATCCCGGAGGCCCTATTGCGGGTGTTGGAGGCGCTGGGCCTCGTGGGGAGCGGTCACGATCTCCACCACCTGCGACGCCAGCCCGCTCTCGTCGCCGACGCTGACCAGCGCTTCCAGGCGGGAAACAGTGTCCTCGACGGCGACCGGATCGAGCGGCGTCACGCGCAGTGCGCGCAGGATCCTCTCGGCCGCGGTCGGCTGTGGCGTCTCGTCTTCGTTGAACAGCTCCTCGTGGAGCTTCTCGCCCGGTCGCCGGCCGACGAACTCGATCGCGATCTCCTCATCGGGCTCGTATCCCGCGAGCTTGATCATGTTGCGGGCGAGATCGAGGATGCGAACCGGCTCGCCCATCTCGAGCACGAACACCTCTCCCACCCCCGCCCCGAGGTCTGCGGCTCGGATCACCAGCTGCACGGCCTCCGGAATCGTCATGAAATAGCGGCTCATCTCGGGGTCGGTGACGGTCACCGGGCCGCCTTGCTCGATCTGGCTGCGGAAGATCGGGACGACGCTTCCGGATGAGCCGAGGACGTTGCCGAAGCGGACGCTGATGAACCGGGTTCGCGCGTGGCGATGACCGGCCGCCTCGACGATCCATTCGGCCAACGCCTTCGAGGCGCCCATCACCGTGCGCGGCGACACCGCCTTGTCGGTCGAAATCAGCACGAAGCGCTCCGCCCCCGAGACCGCGGCGGTGTCGGCCGTCACCCGCGTCGCGATCGCGTTGTTGCGAATCGCCTCGAGCGGGTTCTCCTCCATCAACGGGACGTGCTTGTAGGCGGCGGCGTGGAAGACGACGTCGGGCTTGAAGCGCTGCATCACCTCGAGCATGCGGTCGGGCTCCTTGCAGTCCGCGAGCACCGACTCGACGGCCGTGAAATGCCACTGCTGGACCATTTCGCGGTCGATCTCGAACAGGTTGTCCTCGGCGTGGTCGAGGAGCACCAGCAGCTTCGGCCGCACGCGCGCGATCTGGCGGCAGAGCTCGGCACCGATCGACCCGCCGGCGCCGGTGACGAGGACGATGCGGTCGTTGAGATAGGCGCCGACCCGAGCGAGCTCCATCACCACCGGTTCGCGGCCGAGCACGTCCTCGACCTGGACCTCGCGGAGCTGGCGCGTGAGCTGGACGCCGCCTCTGAGCAACTCGAAGACGGTCGGCAGCGTTCGCACGCGGATGTTCCGGTCGCGGCAGGCGGCGACGACCTTGGCGCGGAGTGCGCCCGGAGCGGACGGGATCGCGATGATCACCTCGTCGGGGCTGAATCTCTCGAGCGCGCGGTCGAGCTTCTCGGTCGTGCCGAGCACTCTCAGTCCCAGCAGCCGCATCCCCTGCTTGCGTGGATCGTCGTCCACGAACCCGATCGGATTCTCGCCCAGGTCGGGGTTCAGCTGCAATTCGCGGACGACCATCTGACCGCCCGAGCCGGCGCCGATCACGAGCACGTCCCGTGCCTTACGGCGCCTGACGGTCCGCGCCGGCCGCTCGACCACCAACCGCACAGCCATCCGGGCGCCGCCGACGAAGAGCAGGGTGAGCATGAAGTCGAGGACGACGACCGAGCGCGGGAGGTCGTCGTCAAACGGCTTTGCAACCGTGAAGATGACGACCATCGCGGCGCTTGCCAGTGCCGCCGCGCGGACGATCACCCACAGATCCCGTAGTCCGAAGTAGCGCCACCACTTCTGGTGCAGGCCGAGGGCACCGAACAGTGCCGCCTTGCCGATCGCGATGAATGCGATCGAGCCGACGAGCATGTCGATATAGCGGGATGGGATCCCGTCGGGAGTGTCTAGGAACCGCAGCTGGAAAGCCAGGTAAAACGCCGCCGCAGCCAGCAAGGCGTCGGCCGCGAACTGTGCGATCCGGTTGCGGTACACCGGATGGTTTAGCCGCTCCATAGAATCCTTCTCGCGCGTCGCCCGAGTCAGGGGATGGCGCACCGCGCAGGGCCTGAGTTTAGAGCGCCTACGCGGACCCGGCGGGATGCTTCGTGCGGCACACTGTCGCCGGCGCCGGGGGAGCCGAACCCACCATGACCGATTTCATCGTCGACCCGATCGTCAACTTCGCGACCGATTTCATCGACGCGGCCGGGCTGGCCGGCGTCTTCCTGCTGATGCTGCTCGAAAGCGCGTGCATCCCGGTCCCGAGCGAGGCGATCATGCTCTTCGCCGGCTTCAACGTCAGCGACGGCAACATGACCCTGTTCGGAATAGTCGCCGCGGGAGTGCTGGGCAACATCGTCGGCTCCTGGGTCGCCTGGGGCGCCGGTTATTACGGCCGTCTCGAGCTGCTCGAGAAGAACCGCTTCATCCACATCAACCACAAGCACCTGGAATGGGCCGATAGCTGGTTCCAGCGTCATGGTGAGGCGACGGTCTTCTTCAGCCGGATGCTGCCGATCATCCGAACTTTCATCTCGCTCCCCGCCGGGATCGCGCGGATGCCGTTCTGGCGCTTCACCCTCTACACGGCGCTCGGCTGCATCCCATGGGTGTTGATGCTGGGAATCATCGGCCGCGAGGTCGGGGACCGCTGGGAGGAGTGGAGGGACTACCTGCACTACGGCGACTACGTCGTGGTCGCCGCGGTAATCGCCGGCGTCGTCTATCTGCTGGTCCGTCGTTTCCGCGCTCGCGGCACGCCGGCACCCGAAGCGGAGTCTTGAGAGCCCTGAGTGCAGGCACAGGCCACCCCGGCGAGTGATGCCCCGCAAGCGGCTGCGCTGCCGCCCCTCCAGGCCTCCCTGCTCGGAGCCGTGCAGGGGCCGGCCGAGCTGCTCCCCGTCTCCAGTTCCGCGCATCTGAACCTGATCGGATGGCTTGCCGGCTGGGAGCGCGGCGGGGTCGATCCGGAGTTGCGCAAGAGCTTCGAGGTGGCGCTGCACGCCGGAACGGCGGCGGCGCTGCTGATCGCGCAGCGCGAGCTGATTGCCCGCGAGCTCCGCGACCTCGACCTTCGGCGCCTGTCGGTGATCGCGCTCTCGTTCGCGCCCGCTGCGCTGGTCGGATACACGCTCGAGCGGCCGATCGAGCGCAATCTCGGCGGACCGGGATCGATCGCCGCTGGTCTGGTCGTGGGCTCGGCGGCGATGGTGCTCGCCGACCGCCGCCCCCAGAGCCGCGGGGCTGGGGATGCCGGGCCTCTCGACGGCCTTGCGCTCGGGGTCGGGCAGGCCGCGGCCCTGGTGCCCGGGGTCTCGCGCAACGGGGCCACCTTGGCTGCCGCCCGCTGGCGCGGCTTCACGCGCGAGCACGCGAACCTGCTCTCGAGAACCGTCGCCCTGCCGGTGATCGTCGGAGCGACGCTGCTGAAGGGGATTCGGATGCGCAAGCGCGGAGTGCCGCCGGGGTTCCGGCGATCGCTTGCCGCGGGCACAGCGACGTCTTTCGTCTCGACGCTGCTCTCGCAGGGCTTGATCCGGATTGTCGAGCGCGACCGGGCGTTGTGGCCCTATGCCGCGTACCGCGTCGCGCTCGCCGCCGTCGTAGTGGCAAGAATGGCAAAGCAATGACGGACGCCTATGCACGCGCCGGCGTCAGCCAGGACGCAGCGGATGCCGCGGTACGGGCACTGGTTGGCGAGCTGGGCAAGATCGACCTCGGGCGGCCCTCACGCCAGCTGCTGCGATCGGGCCACTACGCGAACGTGCTCGCGCTCGACGAAACGACCGGGATCGCGCTGTCCACGGACGGAGTCGGGACCAAGCTCCTGATCGCGGAGCAGCTCGGTCGCTGGGATACCGTCGGAATCGATTGCGTGGCGATGAACGTGAACGACCTGATCTGCGTCGGCGCCGAGCCGCTCGCGATGCTGGACTACATCGCGGTACCTGAAGCCGAGCCGGAGATGCTGGCCGCGCTCGGCCGCGGCCTTCGCCGGGGAGCGGAGCTGGGCGGGATTGAGATCCCCGGGGGCGAGCTGGCGCAGCTCGGGGAAATCGTCACCGGACCCGACCTGGTCGGCGCATGCTTCGGGACGGTGGCGATCAGCGAGATCGTCACCGGCGAACGGATCGAGCCCGGTGACGCCGTGATCGGCCTGCCCTCGTCCGGGCTTCACTCCAACGGCTACACCCTCGCGCGCAGGGCCTTGGAGGCGGTGCCGCTCGAAGACGACCGTCTTGGACGACCGCTCGGTGAGGTGCTGCTGGAGCCGACCGAGATCTACGTGAAGCCCGTCCTCGAGCTGCTGCGATCCGCGCCGGACGTGCGAGGGCTGGCGCACATCACGTCCGGGGGGCTGCAGAACCTGCTCCGCCTCGAGGCCGATGTTGGGTTCGATATCGATCGCCCGCTGCCGATTCCGGCCGTGTTCGAGTTGATCGCGAAGCTCGGCGGGGTCTCCGACGACGAGATGCACGACGTCTTCAACATGGGGTGTGGGTTCTGTTGCGTCGTCGCGGCGGCGGACGCCGGCGAGGCCCTCGAGCAGCTTCGGCGCCACTATCCCGGCGCACTTCGCATCGGTCAGGCAACAGACGGACCTGGTGTCATCGAACGGGGCTGACCTGTTGACGCATCGTAATTGCTACCGTTCGGTAGGAAGTCACGGCGTGGCCGAAACGGGGCCCGTGGCTAGCATCGACGACGGCAGTGATGAGGGCAATCCTCGGAATAACACGCGGAGTAGCGTTCCTCGCGACGGTGGTGCTGTTCGCGGCCGGGCCGCCGTTGGTGTGGGTCTGGATCGGCTCACAGGTGCAGGGCGGCACCGCACCCAGCGCGACCGCCATCGTCACCGTGATCGCGGGCTTGGCGATTTCATACATGCTTCTCGCCCTGATGGTCTCCTCGGTCGCCCGCTCCAGGCCGGCAGAGAAGCGAGTTCGCGCAGCCTGGTACCGGAGCATGCGCGACGAGCGCCACGAGGTCCGTCGCGGCCTCGTGATGGAGGATCTCTTCGTCGCCGTCACCCTTCTGGTGACCGCGGCGATCGTCGTCTGGTTCCTGTTCTTCGGCAGCCCCGGCGTCCCCGTGGGCCCCTAGAACCGCGCCCGACCCGCGAAACATCGAAAATAGCGGCAGCATGAGTCGCGACGGCTCCCTCCACGGGCGATGATCGGCACGGTTCTCTCCGGTCGCTACCGCCTGGAGTCGAAGCTGGGCAGCGGGGGCATGTCCACCGTCTATCTGGCCCGCGACGAGACCCTCGAGCGCTGGGTCGCCGTCAAGGTCATGCACAGGGAGATATCCGACGACGAGGCACAGCTCGAGCGCTTCCGTCGCGAGGCCCGGGCGGTCGCCCAGCTCTCGCATCCCAACCTCGTCGCGGTGATCGACGCCGGCGAGGACGGCGGCCACCCGTACATCATCTTCGAGTACGTCGAGGGAGAGACGCTGAAGCAGCGAATCGAGCGGCTGCGACGGCTGCCGCTCGACGAAGCGGCGGCGTACGCGATCGAGATCGGTCGCGGGCTGGCGGCGGCCCACGCCCGCAACCTCGTGCACAGGGACGTGAAGCCGCAGAACGTGCTCATCGACGCCGAGGGGCGGGCGAAGGTGACCGACTTCGGGATCGCCCGCGAGCTCGACTCCACGGGCCTCACAGCGACCGGCCGCGTCCTCGGCACGACCGACTATGTGTCCCCCGAGCAGGCGATGGGCCAGGCGGTCGACGCGCGCTCCGACATCTACTCCCTGGGCGTGGTCCTGTACGAGATGCTCACCGGCCAGCCCCCGTTTACGGCCGAGACGCTCGTCGGCGTCGCGATGAAGCACGTCAACGAGGACATGCCGGACGTCCAGAAGAGGCGGCTGGAGGTGTCGAGCGCGCTCGCGTCGGTGGTCGAGAAATCGACTGAGAAGGAGCCGCGCAGGCGTTATCCCGACATGGCGGCGATGCTGACCAACCTCGAAGCGGCGCTGGAGGTCGAGATCGCCCGCTCCGGTGGGAGCGGGACGGGAGAGGCGACCGCTGTGCTGCGCAGCGTGCCCGAGCGCCGCCGCCGCTTTCTCACCCGTCGGCACGTCTCGATCGCGAGCATTCTGCTGATTCTGCTGGCCGGCGCGGCGGCCCTGACGATAGCCGCGGTCACCGGCGAGGAGGGGCCTTCTCGCGAGGAGCCTGAAGACAGCACCGCGGTGCCGATCGAGCTGGCCGCCGTGAACGATTTTGATCCTGAGGGCACTTCCGGTGAGCACAGCAGCGAAGTGGGTCGTGCGACTGACGGCAACCCGAGCGGGACGTCCTGGACCACCGAGACATACACGAGCGGTCCTGAGGTGGCGGCCACCGGGAAATCGGGAGTGGGGATCTACGTTGACGCGGGCGAGCCAGTCGAGGCGACCGCGATGACCGTCCGCTCGCCCACCCCGGGCTGGAGCGCGGAAATCTACGCGACGAGCACTTCCCCACCACCCGACGACATCAACGGCTGGGGCGAGACCATCGGCGTCATCGAGAACGCGAGCAGCGAGGAGACGGCCGAGCTGGCGCTCTCGGATCCAGCCCGCTACTACCTGCTCTGGTTCACGACGCTTGCCGATGTGGACGGCGGGTACGGCGTCGAGATCAGCGACATCCGCCTGTTCGGCTGACCGGGCGCTCAGAACGCGTGCTTGCGCTCGTCTTCGTAGCGCTCTAGGGCGAACCCGACTAGGCGGTCGCAGAGGTCCGGGTACGACACTCCTGAGGCCTCGAAGAGCTTGCCGAAGACGCTGGTCAAGGTGAAGCCCGGGATCGTGTTGAGCTCGTTCACCAGCACCTCGCCGCCGTCGCGGACGAAGAAGTCGCAACGCGCGAGGCCGGTGTTGCCGATCGCGACGTAAGCGGCGACGGCGAGCTCGCGCACTCGAGCGATCGTCTCCGGCGGTAGCTTCGGCGGCACCACCAGCTCCATCCCGCCTTCCGAGTACTTGGAGTCGAAGTCGTACCAGTCCCCTCGGGGCACGATCTCGCCGGGGAGCGACGCCTCCGGCTCAGCATTGCCGATCACCGAGCACTCGACCTCGCGACCGTCGGCGTGCTGTTCGATGATCACGCGGGGATCGTGGCTTCGGGCGTGCACGACGGCCTGGTCGAGGCCCGCCTCCGATTCGACCCTGCCGATCCCCACCGAGGATCCGAGACGGGAGGGCTTCACCCACAGCGGCATTCCCAGCGCCAGCGCTTGCTCCCGCCAGCCGGCCTCCCCGACCTCGACGAACCCGACCTGGGGAAAACCGTGGAAGGCGCACAGGCGCTTGAAGACGAGCTTGTCGAGCGCGATCGCCGCGGAGAGCACGTTCGGGCCGACGTACGCGACGTCGAGGCATTCGAGCAACCCCTGGACCGTCCCGTCCTCTCCGAACGGGCCGTGCAGCACGGGGAAGGCGGCATCGCAACCCAGCAGCCCACCCGCGGGCTGGAGCTGCACCGGCCGCCCGTCTCGCGTCCAGCGGCCGTCGCGCTCGATCAGCACGCGGACGGGCTCGTGGCCGGCGGCTTCCAGGCCCTCCGCCACGGAGGCGCCCGACGCGAGCGAGATCTCGTGCTCGCTGGAGCGCCCGCCGCTGATCACGGCCACCTTCATTGAATCTCCTCGATCGGCCCCGTGGTGTCCCCCGGCACGGGCTCCGGCACGTCATCTGCGAGCACGCCGACACGGATCGTGATCGTTTCACCCGGCCTCGCCTGCGATCCGGGGCCGGGGAACTGGTCCAGGACCACCCCGTCCTCGTCGGGGTCCGTCGTCTCCGTCTCGTCGATCTGCACCCCGAGCCCGGCCGCGTTCAGCTCGTTCTCCGCGGCTGACTGCTCGTCGCCGAGGACATTCGGAACGGTGACCGTCCCCGGGCCCTCGGAGATCACGATCGTCACCGTCGATGATGGGTCGACCAGGCTCCCCGCAGTCGGGTCCTGTTCGAACACGGTGTCCTCGGGTGCCTCGGACGGCGAGGTCTCGACATCGGGGAAGAATCCCGCCCGTCTCAGCTCGGCGACTGCCGAGCCCTGCGACTGCCCGATCACGTCCGGCACCTCGGCCACGTCGGCTCCCCTGGAGACGATCAGGGTGATCGTCGAATCGCGGTCGACTTTCCTCCCGGCGACGGGGTCGGTTCGGATCACGAGGCCCTCATCGAGGCTATCCGAGAATGCCTTCGTCGTTGTCACGTTGATGAATCCCCTGGCCTCGAGCGTCGTCGTCGCCTCTTCCTCGGGAAGACCGCCGACATCGGGCACCCTCGCCGAGCCCAGGCCCTCGCTGAAGTAGACGACCACGGTCGAGCCCTCGTCCACCTCTGTGCCCGCCTGCGGATCGGTTTCCGTCACCTCTCCGGCGGGGATTGGGCCCGGCTCGCCGATCGGCCGTACCACCAGGCCCTCGAACTCGAGCCTCGACGTCGCCTCGTCGACCGTGATCCCGGAGCCGACGACGTCCGGCACCGTCACCTTGCCCTTGAACGGCTGCCACACGATCAGGGCCCATGCAACGAACGCGGCCAGCAGCGCCCCCAGGATCGCGACCACGATCCAGCGGCGGCGACTCCACGGTGGGCGCTCTTCGGGCGGAGTCGGAGCAACGGGAGTGAAGGAATCCGTCTGGTGGACGGTCGCCATCGGGTTCGCCTCGGCGGCGTAGAGCGCCTGCGCGAACTCCGCGGCGGACGAGAACCGGTTCACGGGATCCTTGGCCAGCGCCTTGAGGACGACCGAGTCCAGCGCCGGCGACACCTGCGGGTTGAAGAGGCTCGGTGGCTGGGGCCGCTCGGAGATCTGCTTCAGGGCGACCGCAACGGCCGTGTCCGCCTCGAACGGGACCTGGCCCGCGAGCGACTCATAGAGCATCACGCCGACTGAGTACAGATCCGAAGCGGGCCCGACCTCGAGCCCCTGCGCCTGCTCCGGCGACAGATACTGCGCCGTCCCCATCACCGACCCCGTCTGGGTGATCTCGGAATGGCCCGCACGGGCGATGCCGAAGTCGGCGACGGTCGCCCGCCCCTCGTCGTCCACGAGCACGTTGTGGGGCTTCAGGTCCCGGTGGACGATCCCGTGCGCGTGGGCGAAGCGCGCCGCCTCGAGCACCTGGCGGATGATCGCCAGCGCCTGCGGAACCGACAACCCGCGCTCGATCAGCTCCTTCAGCGTCGCGCCCTCGACGTACTGCATCGCGATGTAGTAGGTGCCGTCGACCTCGCCGCGGTCGTAGATCGCAACGACGTTCGGGTGCTGAAGCCCCGCTGCCGACGAAGCCTCGCGCCGGAAGCGCTCGACGAACTGGTGGTCCTGGGCGAAGCGCTCGTGCAGCACCTTCAGCGCGACCCGCCGTGAGAGCTGGGTGTCCTCGGCCAGCCAAACGTCGGCCATCCCACCCGAGCCGAGCCTGCGCAGGATCCGGTAGCGGTCGTCCACGAGCATGTTCTCCGCCAGTCGCATCGCGATCCTCAGGCCACCAATCGAGCCATCACTAGTTGAGCAGGCTCTCCATCACGTCGGCTGCGATCGGCGCGGCCACCTCACCACCGGTGCCGCTGGTGCACTCGACGGTGGCGGCGACCGCGACTTGGGGATCGTCGGCCGGGGCGTAGCCGATGAACCAGGCCTGGTTGGGCTCGCCACAGAGCTCGGTCGGCTCGTGCTCGGCCGTGCCCGTCTTGCCGGCGACCTGGATCCCCGTCAGCGCCGCGGCGGTGCCGCTTCCCTCGTTGACGACGCTCTCCATCATCTCTCCGACTTGGGCGGCGGTGTCCTCGCTTACTACCTCCGCCTGCTCCTCGGGATCGAGCTCGTCCGAGCTGCGGCCGTCCGGGTCCGTGGCCTCCTGGACGAAGGTCGGCCGCATCATCACGCCTCCGTTCGCGATCGTGGCCGCGACCTCCGCCATCTGCAGCGGCGTGGCCTGGAGCTGACCCTGCCCGATCGCAATCCGGCCGATATCGATCGTGTCGTTCGGGCCGAGCAGCTCCCCCTCCGCGCCGTAGACGCCGCTCGGCGACAGCTGCGATTCCGGATAGTTGAGCTCCGGGTCGGCGTTGAAGCCGAAGCGGTCCATGTAGGTGTACATGGTCTCCGCGCCGAGCTGCTCGCCAACCTGGGCCCAGTACGTGTTGATCGAGTTCGTGAGCGCGGTTGTCATGTCCACCGGGCCGAAGCTCGCGCCCCCGAAGTTGGCGAGCGGGGCGCCGGAGATCGAGATGCCCGTGTCGCCACTGAGGACCGAGTCCGGCGTGAACTCGCCCGAATCGATCGCCGCGGCCGCGGTGACGACCTTGAAGGTCGAGCCGGGCGGATAGGGCACGTTCAGCTGAGTCGCGCGATTGATCAGCGGAATCGCGGGGTCGTCCTCGAGCGCGCGGAACGCGGCGCGGTCGGGGATCACGTTCGGGTCGTAGCCCGGCACGCTGACCATGGTCAGCACGGCGCCGGTCGACGGATCGAGCGCCACCACCGATCCATCGCGGCCGGCCAGCGCATCGGTGGCCACCCGCTGCGACTCCGCGTCCAGGGTGAGGGTCAGGTTGCTGCCCTCCTCGGGCGCGCCGCGAAGCTCGTCAAGGAGCGTCGCGAACTCGTTCTCGTCCCCGACCAGGACGCCGTTCTCGGCGCGCTCGATGCCGGTGCTGGGCACCTCGATGAAGCTGTAGCCGACCGGGTGGCCGAAGAGCGTCCCGGTGGGGTAGGTGCGCTCGTAGATGCGGAGATTGCCGCGACCGCTCGGGTCGCTGACGGCGATCACCGTTCCGTCGGCGCTGCCGATCGTCCCGCGCCGGATTGCGGCCGTCTCGATCAGCGAGCGCCGGTTGTCGACCCGTTCCTCGAGCTCGCCGGCGTCGAAGACCGCCCAGTAGGAGCTGAACCCGACCAGGGCCGCAAACAGCACCAGGAAGAGGACGAAGACGCGGAGGATCGGAGCGTTCACGGCCTCAGCCCCCCGAGTCCCGGCTCCTGAAGCGGCTGCGCGTCCGGACTCGGCCGCCGCGCCCGATCCGAGATCAGCAACAGCAGCGCAACGAGGATCATGTTCGCGACCACCGAGCTGCCGCCATAGCTGACGAACGGGAGGGTCACCCCGGTGAGCGGAATCACCCGGACAACCCCGCCGATGATCACGAACGCCTGGAGCGCGAACACCGCCGTCAGACCGGTTGCCAGCAGCTTGGAGAACCCGTCCTGCGCAAGGATCGCCGTCTTGAAGCCGCGGGCGGCGACGAGAGCGTAGATGCAGACCACGCCGCAGGCTCCGAACAGGCCGAGCTCGTTCACGATCACCGCGTAGATGAAGTCCGTGTGCGGCGCCGGGACGATGCTGTTGCACTCCGGGAACTCCACTCCCCCACAGTTGACCGCGAATGGCCCGGACAGCTCGAGCACGGCCTCCCCCAGCCCACGGCCGAACAGGCCGCCGTCGGCCTGCGCGTACAGCGACTGCGCGATCTGGCCCGAGCCCTTGTCGTCGGCGTCGTTTACGTAGGCGAACGGGTCGAGCCAGATGTCGAAGCGGTCGCCCACGTGGGCCACGGCACCGGCCATGAAGTAGGCGCCTGCAAAGAACATCGCGAGGCCGATGACCACGAAGGAGAGCCGATTCGTGGCCACGTAGAGGATGACCAGAAAGGCGCCGAAGAACATCAGCGAGCTTCCGAGGTCGCGCGTGAACACGAGCATCACCATCGACGCGCCCCAGAGGACCAGCAGAGGCCCGAAGTGCTTCAGCGGCGGCAGCGTCACGCCGAGTATGCGCCTCGCGCCGACGATCAGCACCTCGCGCTTCTCGCGCAGGTAGCTGGCGAGAAAGATGACGATGCAGATCTTCGCCAGCTCGGACGGCTGGAAGTTGAGCGGGCCGATCGCAACCCCGAGGTAGGCGCCGTTCACCTGTGCCCCGATCCCCGGGAGGCGGGGGAGCACCAGCAGCACGATCCCGGCGGTGCCGATCAGGTAGCGATAGCGCTCGAGCACGAGATAATCGCGAAGCAGCACGATCGTCGCCGCAAAGGCAACGATCCCGACCAGGAACAGGGTCGCCTGCTCGAGCGCCAGCGCCTCATCGATCCGGTAGAGGACCACGAGCCCGATCGCGGCCAGGAGCGCCACGAGCGGGAACAGGTAAGGGTCGGCGTTGGGAAGGCGGAACCTGATCAGCAGGTGGGCGGCGACACAGACCGCGAGGAAGTAGCCACCGTACGTGAGGCTTGCGTCGCCGACGTCGAGAGTGTCGACGAGCAGCACCGCGGTGAACCCGCCGGTGACCAGCAGCCCGACCGGGATCAGGGCGAGAAGCTCGCGGTTGCGGGCGCTCACTGCGAGCTGTCTGGAGGCTTCCCCGTGCCCCCGCGCGCGTTCGCGTCTCCCGCCGACCCCTGGCCATTGCTCTCCTGCTTGACGTCGCTTCCCGTCGCGCCGCCGTCGCCCGTCTGCCCGGTTCCGCCGTCTGCCGGTGCGGGAGCCGGCTGCGCGCTCTCGGTCTGGGCGTCGTTCTCCAGGTCCTCGAGCAGCGACACGGCGTCGTCGCGCGATCGCAGCGTGTGGTCGGTGGCGGTCGATTGGCGCTCTTCCGGAATCGAGCTCACCTGCACGGGGGTCGAGTACTGCTCGCTGTACAGCTCGATCCCGAACGGAAGCTCGTACGGGAGCCCTCGATAGAGCGCAAGCCGGCCACCCTCGTCGGTGCCGAGGAAGTACACCTGGCGGCCGCCGAAGAAGGCGGCCGCCGCGATCGCGACGACGATCAAGCCCACGACCGTTCCCCAGACGAGCTTTCTCGGCCACCTCCGCCTCGGCGCCTCGCCGACCTCGGCGCCGGCCTCTCGGCCGGCGGCCGCACGTACGGCCTCCGCCGTGAACCCGGCCTCCTCCGCCGCCGGTCCGATCAGGGTCGGATCCTCCACATCGGCGTCGGCGGGCGCTCCAACCTCCTCGAGCCGGAACAGGACGACCGTGATGTTGTCGCGGCCGCCCGCCTCGTTCGCCTCGTTGACGAGCCGGCTGGCGGCCTGCGCGAGGCTGGTCGTCTCGCTCAGCAGCTCCTGAATTCGCTGCTCGGAAAGCATCGTCGTCAGGCCGTCGCTGCAGATCACGAACACGTCCCCGGGGCGGGCGGGGAAGGTCATCGTGTCCACCTCCACCTGCGGCTCCGGTCCGAGCGCTCTGGTGATGATCGAGCGCTGGGGATGCTCTTCAGCCTGCTGCTCGGTGAGCCGCCCCTGGCGGCGCAGCTCCTCGACGAGCGAGTGATCGCTCGTCAGCCGCTTCAGCTCGCCATCGCGGAACACGTACGCGCGGCTGTCGCCGACATGGCCGAGGCTGACCTCCTCGCCCGCGATCAGCGCGGCTGTGAGGGTGGTCCCCATCCCAGACGTGGACGAATCCTGGCGGGAGAGCTCGTGAATGCGCGTGTTCGCCTCCACCGCCACCCGGCGCAGATAGGTCTCCGGCGCTTCATCGGCCGCGTTGCCGGGCTCGAACGCGGCCGCGGCGAGACTCGAGGCGACCTCGCCCGCCTGCGCGCCACCCATCCCGTCCGCAACCGCAAACACCGGCGCGCGGGCGAAGTAGGAATCCTCGTTTGCGCCGCGCTGACGCCCGGTGTCGGTGCGGTGCGCGCTCTCTGCTACTCGCAGCATGTGGGGAACCTAGCGGTGATGGCGGGAATATCTCAGTGCGGCACGTCGAGCTCGAACCTGAACTCGGTGTCGCCGATCCTGACGTGATCGAGGTCCGACAGCGTCGCCTCTCCGGTCACCGGCGCTCCGTTGAGAAAGGTTCCGTTCGTGGACTGAAGGTCCTCGAGGAAGTAGGCGCCGCCTCGGGAGTCGACTCGGGCGTGCAACTGGGACGCGAAGCGGTCCTCGATCCGCACCCCGGCCTCCGTCGAGCGGCCGATCGACAGCCCCCCGAAGAGATCGAAGCGCTCGCCCGGAGTCAGCCCGCCGCCATTCAGGACCACAAGCCATGCGTCCGTTGCCGGCGGGCGTCCGCCGCCTCCGATCGCGTGAAATCCCGTCGCGTCGGCGGCAGGGACCACGGTCGCCGTGCGGCGGGCCTCCTTCAGGGCGCTGCGCGCCACCCACAGAAGGAACAGGTACAGCACGGCCAGGAAGCCGAACTTCAGCGCGACAGCTATCGGTTCTGAGTCCAAGTCGGTTGTGCCGCTAGATGGTTGATCTACTGCTCGATGTCGAAGGTGAAGCGGGTGGTACCGAGCGTCACCTGGTCACCCGGGGAAAGCCGAGAGCTCTCTACCTGTCGATCGTTCACCTTGACGCCGTTGGTGGAGCCGAGATCCACAACCTGCCAATCGCCCGTCGAGTCGCGACGAAGCTCGGCGTGTTGGCGCGAAACGTTTGGATCGCGCAGGACGCAGTCGCACTCCTTGGAGCGGCCCAGCACCGCAACGGGGCCTTCGAGCAGGTAGCGACGATCGTCCAGAGAGACGATCGCCTTCGTGGCGGTGAAGCGGGCTGCCGGCTGCTTGCGCTCGCGACGCGACTGCTTGGGCGGCGTCGAATAGACCATGGTGTGCCCGGGGTCGCCCTGCGAGGGCTCTTCACCCTGGCGCGCCGGCGGCTTCACCAGCCGCGTCTGGATCCCGAACTCGCCCAGCCGCAGGCGCTCGTCGGTGCTGAGCTTGATCGCGGGCCTCGTCAGCAGCGCGTAGCCCCGCCGCCGGGCGTGGTCCAGCAGATAGGTGGACAGCTCCTGCTCGAGCGAGCTCTCGTATCCCTCGATCCGCTGGTGGTCCTCGGTCGACAGCCAAATCGTGTACTCGTTGGGCACGTAGACCCGAGCGACCGACGCCGTCTTGTGCGAGTCCATCTCTTTGGCGAGCTTGCGCGCGAGCTCCACAGGCTGAACCTGCGATGAGAACGCACGGCTGAAAACGCCTTCGACGAGGCCTTCGATCCTCGCCTCCATCTTGCGCAGAACGCTGATCGCTGCCTCCGTTGGTTGGTCCACGCCCCGGCCCTGCTGATCGTGCGCGAGCGCAGGGACGCGCCGGAAATCCTAGAGGGTTGATCGCGGATTCTTCACACGGCCGGCGGGTGCGGCAACGAGCCAGGCGCGACCGCAGTCTGTGATTGGCGACGACGCGCGAACGCCGGGATCGGCACGCGGATGCCGGATCGCAGCCATACAGCCCCGATCAGAAGCGCGGCGAGCGCGATCGCCGTGGGCGTTGCAGGATCTGCCTCCCAGCCTCCGAGCAGCCTGTGCGAGGCGATCAGCACGGCCGCCCAGGCCAGCAGGCCAATCGTGCGGGTTGCGGGGCCGGCCGCGCGCAGCAGCCAGGCCAGGATCGCTGCGGCGAGCGCCCACGACCCGGCGATTGCCAGCATCTCGGGCTCCAGCAGCACGGCGAGCGGGGAGGAAGCCCGATCGGCCGAGCTCTCCCACCCGGCCGGCGCAGGCGAGACCGGCGCGAGCGGCAGCGACGTGCCCGCCGCCGCCTGGGCGACCGCCAGCCACGCGAAGCCCCAAGCTCCCAGCGTGGCAGCGCGGCGGGGGCTTTCGGCCAGGCCAGCCACCGCGGGGAACAGCGCCGCCAGTCCCAGGGCACCGAGAATCGGGGCGAGCGCGGGTGCGAGCCACTCCCACGGCCGGCGGAGAAGCAGCGGCAGCGGCAAGACCAGCACCGCCAGGACGAGGGCCACGCCGGGGAGGCCGGCGATCGCGGCTGCGGCGACCGACGCCGCGGCGATGAGGATCGCGAGTGGACGCCACAGCGCCAGCAGCGAGCGCGGGGTCGCTGCGTTCCTTTCGCGGACAGGCAGTGAGCGTGTGTCGTCGAGCTCGGGGGCAAGCTCGACCAAGGTCTCCCTGAGCTCCCCGGCCGATGGGCGCGTTTCGGGGTCGGGATCCAGGCAGCGATCGATCACCGCGCTCAATGCGGCGGGCAGGTCCGGGCGCAGGTAGCCCAGCAACTCGATCGGCTCGCCGATCGCCCGGGCGGTCTCGGCGGGACTCGAGCGCCTGACCGGATTGACTCCACTCCAGCACTCGTACAGGGCAAGCGCGAGCGAATAGAGATCGGTCTCGGGGCCAACCTCGGCACCCTCCGCCTGTTCAGGCGCCATGTAGGCGAGCGTGCCGAGGACCTCCCCGCTGCCGGTGAGCGCATCCGCTCCCCGGATGCTGGCGACTCCGAAGTCGGTCAGCATCGCGCGCCCGAAGCGGCGCCGGCTCCAAAGCGCACCGCCGTTCTCGGGTCGCGCCAGGATCACGTTCTCGGGCTTCACGTCGCGGTGCACCACTCCGCGTCCGTGCGCGTGGTCGAGGGCCTCGCACAGCTCGGCCCCGACGGCGGCGACGTCGCGATCGCTCAGCTCTCCGTCCTCGGCCAGCTCCCGCAGCGGCCGTCCGTCGACGAGCTCGCTGACCAGAAACGCCCGCGATCCATCCTGTCCGAGCTCATACAGGGTGACGATCGCGCGATGGTTCAGCCGGGCCGCCGCCTGGGCCTCCCGCAGGATTCGGTCGCCGGAGCGCCCGGCGTCGAGAACCTTCACCGCCACATGGCGCTGCAGGCGCTCGTCCCAGGCGCGGTAGACGCTCGCGAACCCGCCTTCCCCGAGGCGACCCTCGAGCCTGAACCGACCAAGTACCAGTTCGCCTACTGCCACACCTCCTCAGTTCCACCCCTCGCGTCCTGCTCCTCCCTGCGAGGGGGGCACATCGGAGCGATAGCCGGGCAAGGGGTCATACTCTCCACGCCGAAAAGGCCTCCAAAGCCAGGCCTTCGCGCATATCTCCGGCTACACGGAGTGAACTGCGCACCCCAAAGGAAATCCTGTGGCATTCCTCGACGACGAAGACGACTCCTTCGCGCCCTCTGGCGGTGGCCGGCCCCCCCGAGGCCGTTCCTCGCGATCGCTCAGCGCTGCGGATCAGCAGCGCCAGATCATGCTGCGGCGCTTGGCGGCGGTGGGCTTTGGACTGCTGTTCGTGATCCTGATCGCAGTGGGAATCCGCGGCTGCCTGAACGCAAAGAAGGAGCGTACGTTCGAGAACTACGTCGCCGACCTGACGGCGCTGACGACGGAGTCGAACAACCTCAGCGAGTCGTTCTTCGGGCGGCTCGAGGATCCGGGCGATCTCTCCGCGCTCCAGTTCGAGGCCGAGGTGAAGGCCGACCGCGGCACCGCGGAGGGACTCTTCGATCGGGCCAGGGGGCTGGAGGCGCCGGACGAGCTCCAGGAAGCGAACGACCTGGTGACGCTCACTTTCCAGCTTCGCCGTGATGCTCTGGCGGTGATCTCCGACGAGATCGCGACCGCGTTCGCCCGAGAGGGAAGCGAGGAGGCGATCGCCGTGATCACCTCGCAGATGAAGGTGCTGCTGGCGAGCGACGTCCTCTACGGGAGAGCTAAGACGTTGATCGACCAGGGATTGAAGGAGGAGCAGATCGACGCGGAGGCGCCTACGAGCGTGTTCGTCCCGGCACCTCCGAACTGGCTCGACCCCGACGTGATCGCGGATGCGCTCGGCCAGGTTCAGGACTCGGCGTCGGCGTCGGCGACCCCGGGGGTGCACGGTCTGGCGCTCGTGGGCACCACCCTCTTGCCGAACGGGATCGCGCTCGAGTCGGGGACCGAGGCAACCGCGCCGGCCGACGGTGCCGAGCTGCAGGTGGAGGTCCAGAACCAGGGCGAATCGGAGGAAAGCGACCTCACCGTCAGCTACGAAACCGACGCCGGCGGCGCCGGGGAGGGCACGATCGACAGCATCGCCCCCCAGGAGACCGCCAGCGCCTCGATCCCGATCGAGCCGCCACCGACTTCCGGTGAGTCCGTGACGCTGACGGTGTCGGTCGAGGAGGTCCCGGGCGAGGAGATCGGCGACAACAACGTCGCCACCTACCAGGTCAGCTTCGAGTGACCATTGTCACTTCGAGTGGGTACCTATCCTTGCGCGCGTGGCCGAGCTTGACTCGACGACCGGCATCGTCGCCCTGGCGGCGCTGGCACTTGCTGCCCTAGCTCTGGGGCTGGCCGGCCTGCTCTTCGCCCGGTTGCGTGACCTTCGCTCGGCGCAGGCGGTCGTGCTCGGGGAGAGCGGGAGCCGCGATCTGATCGAGCAGGGCAGGCAGCTGCAGGAACGCGCCGAGACGCTGGACAGGCGGACGCAGCAGGTTGCCGACGCCACCGACAAGCGACTCGAGGCCGCCGAGGAGCGACTCGCGGGGGCGCTGTCGCGGTCGGCCGTGGTCCGCTACGACGCTTACGGCGAGATGAGCGGGCGCCAGTCGAGCTCCATCGCGATCCTCGACGAGCGTGGCGACGGCGTCCTCGTCTCGTCGATCCTTCACCGCGAGCAGGCTCGCGTGTACGCGAAGCAGGTTCGCGGCGGCGATTCCGAGCTCGGGATCTCCCCCGAGGAGCGCGAGGCGATCGACGCCGCCGCGTCGGCGGCCGCAGAGGGCGGTTCCGCCGCTCCGCAGGACCTCTAGATGAATACCGCCGAATCCTCCGACGTCCACGATCGGGGCATCCTCCGCTTCGCGTCCGGGTGCCCCTTCCACGCCCGGGTTCGGCTCGATCTCATCTGCATGAGATGAAGCGAGTCGCATTTCTGGGGCCAGCCGGGACCTTCAGCGAGGACGCCCTGCTGACGGCGGCGGAGGATGCCGCGATCGAGCCGCTGGCCCAGCCGACCGTCCACGAGGCGATCATGTCTGTCGCTCGGGGAGAGGCAGAGCTGGCCCTGGTCCCGTTTGAGAACTCGATCGAGGGGTCGGTGCGCGGAACACTCGACACCCTCGCCTTCGACACCACCGCGGTGGCGATCGTCGGCGAGTACGACCACCCGATTCGGCACGCGCTGATCGCCCGCAGCAAGCTCCAGCTGGATCGGATCGAGGTGGTGCTCTCACACCCGCAGGCGAGCGCCCAGTGCTCTCGTTTCATCCGTGAGCACCTGCCCTCCGCGACCGTGCGCGCCTCGGGCAGCACGGCCGAGGCGGTGCGTGACCTTCCGGCCGCCGAGGAGGCGTGGGCCGCGCTCGGTGCGGCTTCCGCGGCGGCGATGTACGGATGCATCGTGCTCCGGGAGGGCGTCGAGGACACCCCCGACAACGTCACCCGCTTCGTCTGGATCGCGCCGGGCGGCACCGTCACCGAGGGCGACGGCGCGTGGAGGACCTCGCTCGTCTTCGCCGAGCTCGGGGACGACCACCCCGGCGCGCTTGTGGAGGCGCTGCAAGAGTTCTCTTCCCGGGGGGTGAACCTGAGCCGGATCGAGTCGCGCCCCTTGCGGCAGGGCCTCGGGCGCTACATGTTCTTCATCGACATCGACGGCCGGCTCGAGGACGCACCCGTGGAGGAAGCGATCGCAAGGCTGCGGGGAATCGCCGAGTCGGTCCGGGTCCTCGGTAGCTATCCGGTTCATTCACAGGGAATTCCCACGAATGGGTAGCGCGGCTTATCTACAATCTCGGCCACCATGGACAGTGAGGGGCCTGGCGTAGCCGCATCGTCCAGCCGTACGACCGGCGGGCGCGTCCTGGTCCTGAACGCCAGCTTCGAGCCGATCAACGTCTGCACGGTCCGTCGAGCGGCCGTGTTGATCCTGAAGCAGAAGGCGGAGGTGCTAGAGGGGGGGAAGCAGAAGCTGCGCTCCGAGCGGATGTCGATGACGCGACCGGTGGTGATCCGGCTGGTCACGTACGTGCGAGTGCCTCGTGACGTGCACCGGCGCAAGATCACCCGCAAGGCGGTCCTGGCGCGCGACTCGTGGACCTGCCAGTACTGCGGCACCAGCAGGCCCGGGCTGACCGTCGACCACGTCGTCCCGCGCAGCCGCGGCGGCGAATCGGTATGGGAGAACATCGTCGCCTCGTGCGCGCCGTGCAACCGCAAGAAGGGAAATCGGCTCCCGCGCGAGGCGCAGATGCACCCCAGGCACTCTCCGCGGGCGCCCGGCCCGCACGTTTTCATCCGCATCGCCGCGCCGCGGATCCCGGTGGTCTGGGAGCGCTACTTGGTGCTGGGCTGAACCCGCCTGCTCCTCGAGCCGAGGGCAGTACGCCTCGGTGATCGGAATGGCTAGCTTGGCCGTTGTCGACGCGCCGATCGACTGCTCTGGCGCAGGACGTGGCGAGGAGAACGCACCCGCCGCGCTTCGCGCTGCCGGACTGGTCGGGCGCCTGCGCGCTCGCGACGCCGGCGAGGCCGACGCGCGCGTCCGTGATACACGACGCGATCCGGAAACCGGCGTGGTCGGCGCGGCTGATGTGCGCCGCGCATCGGAGGCAATCGCCGCCAACGTGCGCGAGGTGTTGGAGGCTGGGGAGCGCCCGTTTGTCCTCGGCGGCGACTGCACGCTCCTGCTCGGCGTCTTCCAGGCCCTGCCTCGCGGCAGCGGACTCTGGTTCGTCGATGGACACGCTGATTTCTTCGACGGAGAGAGCTCACCCACCGGCGAGGCAGCCGACATGGACCTGGCGATCCTCACCGGTCACGGTCCTCCCGGGTTGCTCGAGCGCGGTGATCCACTGCTCGAGCCTGCCGCCGCCGTGCTGCTCGGGCATCGCCCGTCCGAGCTTCACCCCGACGTCGCGCGGGAGAACGCCCGGCTCGATCCGTCCATCCACGCTCTCACAGCGCCCGAGCTGCGCGAGCGCGGCGTCGCCCGGGTGGGATCCGATGCAGCCGCACGGCTCGCGGGCCGCCCGGCCTGGCTTCACCTCGACCTCGATGTGCTCGACGAATCTGTACTGCCGGCGGTCAGTTATCCGCAATCGCTCGGACTCGACTGGGATGAGCTCGACGCCCTGATTCGACCGCTCGTGGCGGCGCCGAACCTGCTTGGAGTCTCAGTCGCCGACTTCAATCCCGACCGCGACCCCGACGGCGTCCATGCTGCCAGGATCGTCGATGCACTCGGATCGCTGTGGGGCGACTGAGCGCTAGGAAAGCGCCGCGCGTCGCAGCTTCCCGGTAGACGTCCGAGGCAGCTCGTCGAGGAATTGGATCTCGCGCGGGACCTTGTAGCGGGCGAGGCGGGCTTTGACGAAGTCGCGCAGCTCCTCGGCCGTGGGCTTCGCTCCCGGTTTCGCGACCACGAAGGCCGCGAGGCGCTGACCGAACTCCTCGTCGGGAACGCCGATGACGGCGGCATCGGCGATTGCCTCGTGGCCGGCGAGCAGCTCCTCGACCTCCTGGGGGTAGACGTTCTCGCCGCCCGACAGGATCATGTCGTCGTCGCGGCCCTCGATGAAGAGCCTTCCGCGCTTGTCGAGGTGGCCGACGTCGCCCGATCGCATGTACCCGTCGATCATCTCCCGGGAGCCGCCGCCCGAGTAGCCCTCGAAGAGCGTCGGCGTGCGAACGAAGATCCGCCCCGTCTCCCCCTTCGCGACTGGAACCCCCTCGTCGTCGAGGATCCGGAGGCCGGCACCGAGCACGGGCCGGCCCACCGTACCGGGGGCCGCGCGCATGTCCGCCGGTGTCGCCAGGGTGCCCGAGCCCGTTTCTGTCGCCCCGTAACCGTTGTAGAGGATGTCGCCGAAAGTGTCCATGAACGTCAGCGCCAGATCGGGCGCGAGCGGGGCCGCTCCGCACAGCACCATCCGCAGCGAGGATGTGTCGTGGCGGCGCTCGCTCTCCGGCAGGTCCATGATCCGCTTCAGCATCGTCGGCACGGCGAAAAGGACGCCGGGCCGGTGGCGCTCGATGTCTGCGAGCGTCATCTCTGGATCGAACCGAGTGCGGATCACGATCGGCGAGCCGAAGGCGTGCGCGCCCATCCATACGTAGAAGCCGTACATGTGGAAGAGCGGTGGCGCGACGAGGAACGGCTCGCCCGCGCGCGGGGCCGGCTTGATTCGCGACAGCGTCCTCAGCCCGCCCCACGCGAGCGGGATCAGGGTCCTCGGATCCAGCTCGCGCGCCACTCCCTTCGGCGTACCGGTCGTCCCCGACGTCATCAGCACGAACCTGCCGGGCTCGCGGGGCGCCGGCGGCTCGGCGCCTCCCCACTCGGCGAGCGCGTCGAGAGTCGGGAGCGGTGGGTCGCCATCGCCCGAGGAGAGGATCCGCGGACCCTCGAAGCCCGCGTGCTCGAAGGCGGTCTTGAACTCCGCGTCGTGGATCGCGGCGTCGACCTGCTCGCGCTCGAGCACGTCACCGAGCTGGGGACCCGCGTAGTCGTAGTTCAGCAGCACGAGGTCGCATCCGAGCCGCGAGGCCGCCACCGCACCCTCGACGAACCCGCGGTGGTTCCGGGCCATGATCGCGACGCGGTGGCGTTCGTCGAGATCGAGATGCCGGTGAAGCGCGGCGGCCTGTGAGCGAGCGCGCGCATCGAGCTCGGCGAACGTGATCTCGCCTGACTCGTCGATCACGGCCCGGCGCTGCGGATAAAGCTCGGCCGCCTGCGCTGCGGTGAACGCGGGCGTCAGCCCGAAACGCCGTCGAGCCTGCGCCACCCGCGCGAGACGGTCGGGCCGCACCGGCCGCACCGCTTGAGAGGCGCGGATCGTGAGCAGCCCGCCGAGCGCCTCGTCGGCGGCAACCGCGGCGCGTGCGACCGCCCTGTACCTGGAAGCGGCCGCCGAGTCCGGTCGGCTTGCGGGGTTCGCGATCTGCGCGTGACGGCTCAGCGCCCGCTCGATCGGTGCCTGGGCCAGATCCTGAATCGGAGCGCTGATCCGCGCCCACCACGGGGAGATCGTGCGCGGACGGCTCACGATCGCGCGGGAGACCATCCCGGCCGCCTCGTCAGGGCTCATTCCCGGCAGGTATCGCCACATCCGGAACGGCCCCAGCATCGGCGAGCGCACGAGCTGAAGATGGATCGAGGTCGTGGTGACGCCGTCCGCCAGGGCCTCCGGGGCGACACCACGCAACCACATCTCGAACGCCGTCTTCGAGGCGATGTACGCGCTCCACTCGATCGGGGGCATGTCGACCCCCGTGGTGGCGATGTTGACGATGTGCCCGCTGCGGCGCGCGCGCATCGAAGGCAGCAGCGCGAGCAGCAGCCGCACGGGGCCGAGATAGTTGACGTCGATCGTGCGCTCAAAATCGTGGAAGCGCTCGTAGGAGTCGGAGACCCAGCGACGGATCGAGAGCCCGGCGTTGCTGACCAGAACGTCCACCTGGCCGTGACGCTCGAGCACCTCCGAGGCCATCGCGGCCACCGCCTCCGCATCGGCCATGTCGGTCGGATAGCAGTACGCGCTCCCGCCGCCGGCGGCGATCCCGCTTCGCACCTCCTCCAGCAGCCCTGCGCGCCGCGCCACCAGCAGCACCGTCGCGCCGGCAGCACCAAGCCTCCGCGCCGTCGCCTCCCCCACTCCCGAGGAGGCACCGGTGATCAGCACGATCTTGCCTCCGACTGCCTCGCGCAGGCGTGCGTCGCTGACACCCGGGCTGGTGGCGCCGAGCAGCAGGCGCACACGTCGCGGCAACAGTTCCTTCGTTGGGGGCTTCGCGGCCACGCGCAGCGCTCGGAGCGCCCTACATCCGCCCCTGCGCCCGGGCGATCTCCTGAGCCGTTTCGCGGACCCCCAGCCGCTCAGCCGCCTCGATCATTGCCCTCGGGGCAACCGCCGACACCGCGACAAGAGCCCGGGCGCCCGGCCGCCCGTTGACGATGATCTCGGCGCGATCCTTCAGCACCGCCCGTACGACGGCGTCCCCAACCTTCTCCGGTGGCGCGGTGCCGAGCGGGTTCGGCGGCATCTTGACCTCCGCCTCCACCCTCCCGTACATGCCCTCTCGGGAGATGAACCCCGGGCAGATTGCCGTCGCGCTGACGCCGGTGCCCATCAGCTCATGGCGGATCGAGTGCGTGAAGCCGACGACGCCGTGCTTGGTGGCGTTGTAGGTATGGAGGTAGATGCCCGGGATCTTTCCGGCGAGCGAGGCGATGTTGACGATGTGGCCGCGCCGGCGCTCGAGCATCCCGTCCAGAGCGATTCGCGAGAGCTCCATCACCGAGAGCAGGTTGACCTTGGTGATCAGGTCGATCTCGGCCAGCGTCGCCTTGCTGAACGGGCCGACGAACTCGAGGCCGGCGTTGTTGACGAGCACGTCGATCGGCCCGATCGCCTCCTCGGCCGCCTGGATCAGGGCGCGCCGCTCCTTCTGCTTGGCGAGGTCGGCGGGGACAGACTCCACCCTGGGAGCGACCGCGGCGATCTCCTCCACGCGTGAGTCGAGCGCCTCACCCGGAAGATCCGTGAGCGCGAGGTTTGCTCCCTCGCGGGCGAGCGAACGCAAGATGTAGCGCCCCAGGCCTCCGGCGGCGCCGGTGACGAGGGCATTCGAGCCCCGAAGCTCCACGTCCCTAGGCGCGTCGCCGTCGGGCGACGCGAGCAGCAGGTGCCGTTTCCATTGCGTGACTGTAAGTGAGAAGGGCCGCCCGATGCTCCGGGCGGCCCTTCCACAAACCGTGCGGGACAAGCAGGCCAAGGATTGGCAGCGGGTTGGGACAGCTCCCGCCTCCGTGGCTCGCCGGTGCCCGGGTTGGATTCCGCTCGGCGGCCCGCACGCCGCCCGGCGGGGCCCGGACTCAGATGAGGCGATTGCCAGAGAAGGCGCTCGCCTCGGCGCCCGGACCTAGCGGCCCAGCACCTCCAGCGTCCCGAAAAACAATGAACTCAACTTAGGACCACCTCCTTTCTCTGGTGATCCCAATTGAAGCAAATCCTGGGGTCGGGATATCAGCCGGCGCCGTTCGAGGCGGCATCCGGCGCACCGTCGTCTGACGGCGCGTCAGCCTCTTCGGGCTCGCCGTCGGGCGCGTCCGAGCTCGACTCGATCACCAGCGCGACCGCGCTGACGATGTCGTCGTCCTTGATGTTCATCACCTTGACGCCCTGGGTCGCCCGGCCCATCAGCGAGATCCCGCCGACGCTGGTCCGCTGGACCATGCCGTTCAGGGAGATGAAGACGAGGTCCTCGTGCTCGCGGACGATCAGCGCGCCGGCGAGGCCGCCCTTCTTCTCGGTCAGCCTCGCGGTCAGAACACCCTTGGTCCCGCGGCCCTTCGATGGATACTCGGCGACGCGAGTGCGCTTTCCGTAGCCGTTCTCGGTGACCATGAAGAGCTCGGCGTTGTCCTCGGCCACGGCCATCGTCAGCACGCGGTTGGGCTTTCCGTCCACCTTGGAGGCGACGTTCATCCCCCTGACGCCGGAGGTGTCGCGACCCATCGGGCGCACCTTTTCCTCGCTGAAGCGAGCGGCGTGCCCCGACTTCGAGATCAGCAGCAGATCGTCGTCTCCCGAGGTGAGGCGGACCTGGACCAGCTCGTCACCGTCGCGGACCTTGATCGCGATGATCCCATCGGCGCGGATCGGCGTGTTGTAGGAGATGAACTCGGTCTTCTTCACCTGCCCCTGAGCGGTCGCGAAGGCGAGGTACTTGCCCTCGGTGAAGTCGCGGGTCGGGATCACCGCCATCACCTTCTCGCCGTCGCGCAGCGGCAGCACGTTGTTCAGCGACTTGCCCTTCGACGTCCGCGCGCCCTCGGGCAGCTCGTAGACCTTCAGCCGATAGACCTTGCCGCGGTTGGTGAAGAAGAGCATCCAATCGTGCGTGGAGCAGACGTGCAGGTGCTCGATGTAGTCGCCCTCCTTCATGTTCATCCCGGTGACGCCGACGCCGCCGCGCCGCTGCTGCCGGTAGGTGGTCAGCGGCAACCGCTTCACGTAACCGGAATGGGTGATCGAGATCACCATCTGCTGGTCGGCGATCATGTCCTCGATGTTGATGTCGCCCTCGGCGAAGCTCAGCTCCGACCGGCGCTCGTCGCCGTAGCGCTTCACGACCTCGGCGAGCTCGTCCTTGATCAGCCCGTCGATCCGAGACTCGTCGCCGAGGATCGCGCGCAGCTCGGCGATCTGCTTCACCAGCTCGGCGTGGTCCTCCCGAACCTTCTTTGACTGCAGCGCGGTGAGGCGTTGCAGTCGCATGTCGAGGATTGCCTGCGCCTGAAGCTCCGAGAGCTCGAACTTGTCCATCAGCCCGGTACGAGCTTCGTCCGGGTCGGCTGAAGCCCGGATCAGCTTGATCACGGCGTCGAGGTTGTCGAGCGCGACCAGCAACCCCTCGAGGATGTGGGCCTGGGCCTCCGCCTGTCGCAGCTCGTGCTGGGTACGGCGGGTGACGACCTCACGCTGGTGGGAGACGTACTCGGCGATCATCTCCCGCAGGCTCAGCGTCTTCGGGACGTTGTCGACGAGGGCGACCATGTTCACCCCGAAGCTGGTCTGCATCTGGGTGCGCTTGAAGAGCTGGTTCAGGACCGCCTTCGACTGCTCGCCGCGCTTGACCTCGATCACGAGCCGCATCCCGGAGCGGTCGGACTCGTCGCGAAGATCGGAGATCCCGGTCAGCTTCTTCTCGCGGACCAGGTCGGCGATCTTCTGGATCAGCCCTCCGTCGCCCCCCTTCTTGACCATGAACGGAAGCTCGGAGACGATGATCGCGTCCTTACCCCCCTTCATCGGCTCGATGTGCGCCCGTGCCTGCACCCGGATGCTGCCGCGCCCCGTCGCGTAGGCGTCGCGAATCCCCTCGCCGCGGAGGATCAGCCCACCGCCGGGGAAGTCGGGGGCCTTGATGTGTTGCAGCAACCCGTCGAGGTCGATGTCGGGGTTCTCGATGAAGGCGTCGACCGCCGCCCCGACCTCGCGCAAGTTGTGCGGCGGGATGTTGGTCGCCATCCCGACCGCGATCCCGGAAGAGCCGTTTACCAACAGATTCGGGAACCGCGCCGGCAGCAGCAGCGGCTCCTGGTTTCGCTCGTCGTAGTTGGGCCCGAAGTCGACGGTCTCGGCCTCGATGTCCCGCAACATCTCGGTGGCGAGGCGGTCGAGGCGGGCCTCGGTGTTGTGACTGATGAAGCCGTTGGTGATGAATGAGTGGTCCTCGCTCTCGACGCGCAGCGAGTAGACCGGCTGGACGCCAGCGTCGGTGATCGACTCGACCTCGGCGTAGAAGTAGTCGCCGGTGACGAGTGGGGCAACGACCCGCCGTACCTCGTCCGACGTGATCCGCTCCAGGATCGCCGTCGACGCGCTTCGGTCTCCCCAACGTTCGATTCGGTCGACGTTGTGTCGTTGCAGCCAGTGGTTGTTGGCTCGACCAGCGTCCTCGGAGCGGATGTAGTCGGCGACGAATGGGACGAAGTCGTGGCTCAGCGCGCGGCTGCGCTGCGGGATCGTCGCCAGATCACGCTCCAGCTTCGCCTGCTTGGCCCCCATAAAGCCAACGTTTGCAGCGAAAAAGCGAGCGTCGCGGCGGTTGGTGATGACAACCTTGAACTCACCGTCGTCGTACCGGCAGATCCGCGAAACGATCCCGGACTCGAGCAGCAAGAGCTGGACATCCTTCGCGAGCTGTTCGCTGTATGTCGAGTAGGAGACTTGGATTGTGTTGCGCGGAAGCAGCGAAGACGAGCCGTCCCCCGTGAACAAGGACCTCAAGAACGCCTGCTTGAACTCCGTCGAGGAATGCCACACCAGTTCGGGAACAGTCTTCGCCGCACTCTTGACGCCGGCAAGGCCTGCGAGTGGGCTCTTGGCGAGGTGCCCAAGATCCTGGACATCCAGCTCATGGATGAGGCTGCCGCTGGCGATCGTTCTGGAGTAGACGTACCTGGGGCCGCCAACTATGGCGTCGTACGCTCCGACGACGGCGTCGAAGTAGGCGCCGTCGACGTTGTTGAATCCGGCTCTGGCTGCGCCCACCCACCCCTCGGACAGAAAGCCGCCCAGGAGAACGGCCAGCTCGTCGTTGTCGCCGACCGACGAATTGCTCGGCTGCGCCTGAGGGCGAGCCATCAGAACTCTGTCGCCGGGGCGAACTTCCTCCAAGAGCTTCCACAGCAACAGGGGGACTCCCGCTGCTTCGACAATGCAAAGAACCGGGTGATTCTGGGTCCCCGTTAGCTCGTAACCCTGCGCGGTCCGGAGCCGAAGGGTGGGGTGACTCCCAGAGTGAAAGAGCTTCGAAGCTCGAACTGGGCGACCGCAACGGTCGAGCACTTCAATGTCGATGTCGTTGTCAGACTCAGGTGCGGCGTCCGAAACGATCGAGCCGATCGGCAACGTTCCGGAGGGGGTTGCTACCCGAGTTTCAGCGGCGAGACAGTACCTCATGGCAGCAGCTGGATCGTCATCGATCGATCCGAAGTTGCCCTGGCCGTCGATCAGGGGGTAGCGCAGGGAGAAGTCCTGCGCCATCCGGACCAGAGTGTCGTAGATCGCGCTGTCGCCGTGCGGGTGGTACTTACCCATCACCTCACCGACGATGAAGGCCGACTTGCGGTACGGGCGGTTCGGCTGCAGGCCGAGGTCGTGCATCGCGTAGAGGACGCGGCGGTGGACCGGCTTCAGGCCATCGCGAACATCGGGGAGGGCACGGCCGACGATCACGCTCATCGCGTAATCGAGATACGAGGAGCGCATCTCCTTCTCGAGCTCGCGCTCCTCGATGTTGCCCGTCAGGGCTGCGAGTGACTCCGCCATCGGTTCAGCGCCCAGCGGATCCCGCCAGTGGAAGCTGGCTACACGTCAAGGAAGCGCACCTCCTTGGCGTGTTTCTCGATGAACGCCTTTCGCGGCTCGACGTTGTCGCCCATCAGATCGGAGAAGAGCTCATCCGTCGCAGCGGCGTTCTCGATCGTCACGCGCTCCAATGTGCGGCTCTCGGGGTCCATCGTCGTCACACGGAGTTGCTCGGCGTTCATCTCGCCGAGCCCCTTGAAGCGCTGCAAGGTGGTCCCGTCCTTGGCAAGGTCCAGTGTCGCCTTGCGGAGCTCGCCAAAGGACAACGCCTGGCGCTGCTTAGAGCCCAGGACAACCTCGAACGGCGGCCGGCCTACCTGCTTGACGAGACTCGCATGAGCCTCGGCCAGTCCGCGGTACTCCTTCGACTTGAACAACTCCGCGGACAGTTTGTGGGTGCGCGCGAGGCCGCTCGACTTGTGGATCGCTTTGACGACGATCCGCTCGGCGCTGTCCTCGACCAGCTCGGTCTCAAACGGCTCTTCCGCGGGGTCCGGAGCCTCGACCAACTTCTTCACTCCGGCGACGCTTGCAGCGCCCTCGTCGAGGATCTGCGACTCGAGCAGAAAGCTGACCGCATCGTGGCCAAACTGGGCCTGTAGCGCCGCGGTCCAGCCCTCGTAGGCTCTGAAGTCACGGCCGAAGCGCTGCCAGCGCGCCTTCGTCCACTTCCGCTTCTTCGCCGACCCGTTTGTGTACTCGAACTGCTCCAGCTTGTCGCGCAGCAACAGCTCCTCGAGCTCGGACTCCTTCTCGATATAGATCTCGCTCGAACCGTTCTTCAGCCTGTAGAGCGGCGGCTTGGCGATGTAGACGTAGCCCTTCTCGATCAGCTCCGGCATCTGCCGGTAGATGAACGTGAGCAGCAGCGTGCGGATGTGCGCTCCGTCGACGTCGGCGTCGCTAAGGGCGACGATCTTGTGGTAGCGCGCGTCCTCGATGTTGAACTCCTCGTCGATCCCGGTGCCGATCGCGGTGATCAGCGCCTGGATCTCGACGTTCGAGAGCACCTTGTCGATGCGATTCTTCTCGGCATTGATGATCTTGCCGCGCAGCGGCAGGACCGCCTGGCGGTTGCGATCGCGGGCCTGCTTGGCGGAGCCACCCGCCGAATCGCCCTCGACTATGAACAGCTCCGCCAGGGTTGGGTCACGCACGGTGCAGTCGGCGAGCTTCCCTGGCAGAGTGGAATTCTCCAGCGCGGACTTGCGGCGGGTGAGGTCGCGGGCTTTGTGTGCAGCCTCTCGCGCTCGCGCGGCGTCGATGGCCTTGATCAGGATTCGCCGTCCCTCTCCTGGATTCTCCTCGAGGAATTCGGCGAGCTTGCGATTGACCGCCTCCTTCACAAGGCCTTCGACTGGAGGGTTTCCGAGCTTCGTCTTCGTCTGCCCCTCGAACTGAGGGTCCTGGAGTTTCACGGAGATCACCGCGGTCAATCCCTCGCGGACGTCCTCGCCTGAGAGGTTTGCGTCCTTTTCCTTCAACAGACCCTTCTCGCGAGCGTAGGCGTTCAGCGTCCGGGTAAGTGCGGCGCGGAAACCGGACAGGTGGGAGCCGCCCTCGTGGGTGTTGATGTTGTTGGCGAAGCTGAACACCGACTCCTGGTAGGAGGAGTTCCACTGCATCGCCACCTCAACCGCGCAGTCCTCGGTCTCGGAGTCGAAGTAGACGGTCTTGCGGTGCAGCGGGTCCTTGTTCTCGTTCAGGTGGGCGACGAAGTCGACGATGCCGCCGTCGTACTGGAAGGTGACGCTATCGCCTCCCCCGCGCTCGTCGATCAGTTCGATCTTCAGGCCGCGGGTCAGGAACGCCGTCTCGCGCAGACGCTGTGAGAGGGTTGCGAAGTCGTACTCGACCTCGTCGAAGATCTCGGGGTCGGGGAGAAAGGTGATCGTCGTCCCGCTGCCCTTCGCCTTCGCGCCCTGCTTGAACTCGGTCGACGGGTCGCCGCGCTCGTAGTCCTGGGTCCAGAGATGACCGTCGCGGCGAACCTCGAGGTGCAGCCGTTCGGAGAGCGCGTTCACCACCGACACCCCGACGCCGTGCAGCCCCCCGGAAACCTTGTACCCGCCCCCCTCGCCGAACTTGCCGCCGGCGTGCAGCGTGGTCATCACGACCTCGGCTGCCGGTCGCTTCTCCTTCTGATGCAGGTCGACGGGGATTCCGCGGCCGTCGTCGACAACGGTGACGCTGTTGTCGGGGTGCAGCGTGACGATTATCTGAGAGCAATATCCGGCGATCGCTTCGTCGACCGAGTTGTCGACGACCTCATAAACAAGGTGATGGAGCCCGCGCGGACCGGTCGATCCGATGTACATGCCCGGGCGCAGTCGAACGGCCTCCAGGCCCTCGAGCACGGTGATATCCCGCGCGTCATAGGTGTGCCCGGCTTTGGCCGGCGGCGCCTTCGCCCTTGCTTTCGCCACTCAGTTCCTTTCGCTCATGTCACGACAAACCCCACCGTCTGAGCGCTCCAAAACCGAGCAATCCCAGTCCGCGCGGGGTTCCGTCCAGGTACACATAAGGATACCAGGCAGCGCGGCTGAACCGGCCGCTGTTTGCGCACAAAATACCTGCAAATACGCAACAAACCAGTGTCCTCCCGGCGGTTGCCGATAAGAAGGCCGCAAAGAAGGTGTTCAACGCCCGGATCGGAGTTCCTTGGAGGGCTTGGCCCTACCGCACATGAGGTAACCACCCACTTCCCCCACAGGGGCCCGGTCGGCTTCACACCTGGTGCCGCGCCCCGTCGGCCGTGAACCGGAGCGCCGTCACCTCGAACTCACGTCCTTCTTGCTCCAGGGCGACGTTCAACCGGGCCCGCAGCCGCTCCTGCATCAGGTCCAGCTCCTGCGCCCAGGTCGAGCTGCGGCAGGTGACGGTGACGACTCCGTCGCGCTCCCTCACCGGCTGCGCCTGCTTCGCTACCGATGCCCCCACCGTCGCTCTCCACACCGACTGCACGGCCGCGAGCGGCGTGCTTGGCGCGCTGGCGGCGATCGCCGCTTTCAGCGCCGACGCAGCTGGCTGCGGGCGGCCGCGCCGGGTCATGCGGCGATCGCCGGCGGGGCCTGACTCGGGGGCGCAGAGGTCGACCTCGAGACACGACCGCCGTCGAGCGTCAGCTCGGCGCGTTCGGAATCGGGAAGCTGCCCGAGGTCGGTCGCCGTCAGCAGCGTCTGCCCGCGCTGCGCCAGCCGCGAGACCAGCAACCGACGGCGATCAGGGTCGAGCTCGCTCATCACGTCGTCGAGCAGCATCAGTGGCGGGGAGTCGCGCCTCTCCATCAGCAGCTCCCGTTCGGCGAAGAGCAGGGCGAGCAGGGAGGTGCGCTGCTGGCCCTGTGATCCGTAGCGCCGCAGCGATCGGCCGCTGAGCGCGAAGTTGATCTCGTCCAGATGCGGGCCGCGGGTGGTGAAGCCACGGTCGATGTCGCTCGAGCGGCGAGCGCGAAGCTCTGCGGCGATCGAGTCGGCGTCGGAGTGCTCGCAGCGAGGCTGATAGCCGATCTCGGGCTCGCCCGGCAATCCCAGCGCGACACCGGCCTCGGCGAACGGGACGGCGAGCAGCTCGCATGCCTCCGAGCGGGCTTCGATCACCGCCGAGGCCACGGCGGCGAGCTCCATGTCCCATGCATCCAGCGCGCTCTCCGATGCAAGCCCACCGCGGACGCGCCCGAGGAGCGCGTTTCGCTGCGCGAGTGCGCGGCCAAAGCTCGCCCTCGCCTCCCTGCGAGCCGGCCACAGCGCTGCGATCAGGCGGTCGAGATGAGCGCGGCGGGCGGCGGGCGGTCCCTTGATCAGCGCCAGCCGATCCGGCATGAAGACCGCAACCGCCGGGCGGCCCCTGACCTCGGGCCCGCGCGGCTCCGCTCCGTCGACGAGATGGCGGTGCCCGTCCGCGTGCGAGATCGCCGCCAGGAAGTGTCGCCGCTCGGCTCCAGCCCGGGCGACCGCTTCCGCTCGGGCCAGCGGCTTGCCGAACGCGACCAGGTTGCGGGAGTTCGACGTCCTGCACGAGCGTCCGACCAGAGCGAAGTACACAGCCTCGAGCAGATTGGTCTTCCCGGCCCCGTTGGGGCCGATGATCACCGTCAACCCCGGTCCAAGCGGAACGGACTCGCCGGCGAGGTTTCGGAAGTCAAGCGTCGTCAGCGACTCGACGACTACCGGCGTCGGCGAAGCCATCTCATGCAGATGAGATTGAGCCGAACCCGGGCGTGGGAGGGGCACCCGGACGCGAAGCGGAGGATGCCCCGATCGTGGATGTCGGAGGATTCGGCGATGGTCATGTCACCGCACCTAGACGTTGAGCCGGATCGGCATCACGAGGTAGCGGAAGTCATCTCGCCCGACCGGGCAAAGCAGCCCGGGTCGAAGCGGCGACGTGAGCTGGAAGGCCACCTCGTCGGAGTCGATGCTCTCGATCCCCTCGATCACGAATTGCGGGTTGAACGCGATCTCCAGCGGCTCGCCCGAGAACGGCGCCGGCATCGACTCGCGCGCATCGCCGACGTCGGGCGTCTCGGCGGAGATCGTCAGCTCGCCCTCCGCGAACGCGAACCGCAGCGGCGCGTTTCGCTGGGCGAGCTGGCTGATCCGCCTGGCCGTGTCCAGCAGCTCGTCGCGCGGGAGCGCGATCTCATGCTCGAACGTGTCCGGCAACAGCTGCCGGTAGCTCGGGAACTGCCCCTCGATCAGGCGCGAGGCGAGCACCGTGTTCCCCGCCCGGAAGACGATCTGGTTGCGAGTCAGGGCGATCTCCACCGACGCGACGCCGTCCTGGGTGACGAGCCGGCTGAGCTCGCGCATAGCCCGCGCCGGGACATTGGCCTCCAACTCACCCCCGGGCTCGCTCTCCAGCTCGGTGTGCTTGACGCTCAGCCGGTAGGAGTCGGTGGCCACCATCGTCAGCTTCCGCCCATCGGTGGTGACCAGGATTCCGGTCAGTATCGGGCGCACCTCGTCTCGAGAGGCTGCCTTCGCCACCCGCTCGACCGTCTCCGCCAGCGGCGCGCCGGGAATCGTCAGCGTCGCTTCCTCGAAGCCGGGGATCTTCGGGAACTCGTCGGCCTGAAGCGTCCGCAGGTGGAAGGTCGAGCCCCCCGCGGCGATCTCCACGTCACGCTGCTCCGAGCGCTGCTCCAGCGTCACCTCGCCGTCGGCCAGCGAGCGCACGACATCGCCGAAGAGCCGGCCGGGAAGCAGAACCACCCCTTCACGGTCCACGGCCGCCGGGATCCTCGCCGTCAGGCTCAACTCCATATCGGTTGACTGGAGCGTCAGCTCGCCGTCGGCAGCGGTCAGCAGCACGCCCCCGAGCGACGGCATCGCGCTACGTGTGGACAGCGCTCGCGCCGCGAGCTGAGTGCACGCAGCCAGGTCCTCTCGAGACGTTGTGACCTTCAGTGGGCCATCTCCTGAAACGATTTGTTCTTCAGTTGCTGTAGGTGGTTGAGAAGTGGTGGATATCACCGTAAACCTCCGAGTGTGCGGGACATCATGGAGATCGGGTCGGGTGGAAAGACGCGCGACCCGGTGGAGACCGGGCAAGCGCGCGGATGAAGTCGCTGGTCCATTCTCATCCAGGAACTAGCTTTGCACCAACCCGATCAAGGGCTTGGCGGGTTGGAGTGCCGGGGCCGAGCTCGCGCTCGACGGCGCGAACCGAGTAGAGGATCGTGCTGCGGTCACGGGCGAACGTCTTCGCGAGCGCGTTCAGCGACAGCGATAGACGCTCTCGAGTGACGTAGATCGCCAACTGGCGAGCGCGAACGAGTGCGGGGGTTTGGTTCCTGGACATCAACTCGGCGCGGGAGATGTGCAGCACCGAGCAGACTGCCTCCTGGATCTGCGCGACGTCGGCGGGTAGGGGATTGCTCCGTCGCGCCTGGGCTCTCGTCGACCCTGTCGACGTCCAGGACATCGCGCACAAGCGCCACGGTCGGCTCGGAGTCCATCACAGAGGAGAAGGCCACAACCCGCGTCAGTGCCCCCTCGAGCTGGCGCAGGTTGGCGCAGTGGGAGGCGATTTCGCGCATCAGAGCGGCTTTATCACCCGGCTCGAAGGTGACCTCGCTCGTTTCGTCGAGCTGAGTGAGAACGGCGATCCGGGTGTCCAGGTCAGGCGGATCCAGTTGCGCGCACAGGCCCCACTCGAACCGATCGCGCAAGCGCTCGGCGAGTCTGGACAGCGATCGCGGCGGACGGTCGCTGGAGAGAACGATCTGGCAACCGCGCTGGTGAAGGGCCTCGAAGGTGTGAAAGAACTCCTCGCCGGTGCGGGACTTGTCCTCCAGGAACTGAACGTCGTCGATCAGCAGCGCGTCGACCTCTCGCCAGCTGTTCTTGAACGCTTCGCCGCGACCGCCGCGGACCGCGGCGACGAATTCACTCGTGAAGCGCTCGGCGGTTGTGTAGCGGACGATCAATCCCGGATGGCGCAACCCCAGGTAGCCGGCGATCGCGGCCAGGAGGTGCGTCTTGCCAACTCCCGGCGGTCCGTGGAGGAAGAGCGGGTTGTACGCCTCGCCGGGTATCTCGGCGGTTGCGAGCGCCGCCGCGTGCGCAAAACGGTTGGCGGTCCCGATCACGAAGTCCTCGAAGCCACGGGGGCCGATTGTGTGGTCCGCCGCGGTCTCGTCGCGTCCCACGAGCGCGACGAACCCAACCCGGCGCAGCGGCGTGTCCTGCCGTCGCAGGATCGCGGCAATAGCGCCGCCGTAACGCCGCTCGACCCAAGCCCGGATCCCGTCGGGCGCCGACAGGTAGATCGCCTCCCCATCGGCCGAGACCAGCTCGAGCGGACGCAGCCAGAGCCGGAACGTCGAGTCCGGGAGCGAGGCCTCCAGTTCGTCGCGAACGCGGGTCCAAACCGCCGCGACGTCCTCGGAGACCATTTGCATCTTGTGGTTCTGCCCCTTCGCCGGCTGTTCGTTTAGCCGGCCGGAGCCGGTGACCGACCGGCGGCGACTATAGACGCGGGCCGTTCGCGGTTGAAGGGGGCGCGAACGCCCGAGCTCGCATTTCGCGCGGAAATCGGTGCGGCCTATACTGACCGGCCGCCATGAAGCGCACCTATCAGCCCAAGAAGCGCAAGCGCGCACGCACGCACGGCTTCCGGGCGAGGATGCGGACCCGAAACGGCCGCAAGATCCTGCAGCGGCGCCGGCAGAAGGGGCGGAAGCGGCTCACCCCCTAGGGCCGCGTCGACCGATGCACACCAATGGCGCGTGAAGGCCGACGTCGCGGCCGGTTGTCGCGCAGCGGAGATTTCGACCGTGTCTTTCGTGAAGGCAGCTCGCATTCGAACCGCTATCTCGTCCTGTATGCGTTTCCCCGCACCGACCCCGAGCCCACCCCTGCGGATGCGGAGACGCGACTCGGGATCTCCGTCGGCCGCAAGGTCGGCGGCGCCGTGGAGCGCAACCGCGTCAAGCGCGCCCTGCGCGAGGCCTTCTGGGGACTGCCGGAGGGCTCGCTGCCGCCCCATCACGACTTCGTCCTGGTCGCGCGGCCGGACGCGGGAGGGTTGGTGGAGCGCGAGGGCACGCCGGGAGCGCAAAACGCCCTCGTCGAGCTCATGCGGGAAGCCGGAATCGGCAAACCCGAAGGCTGAACCGAAGGTTTAGGCGTTGCACGTGAAACGGCTGCTGACAGCGCTCACCCTGGCTCCAATTCGCGCCTATCAACGGTGGATCTCGCCGCTGTTCCCACAGCGCTGCAAGTACCACCCGAGCTGCTCCACGTACGCAATCGACGCCGTGCGTGAGCTGGGAGTCCTCCGCGGCACCGTGCTCGCCGCCTGGCGCCTGGTTCGCTGCAATCCCTGGAGCAAGGGCGGCATCGACCCGATCGAGAACCGGCGCTTCTTCCGCGACCACGGCCATCCGTCCGAGGGGATCCCCAAGCAGGCCGGCGAAAGGGGCACACCGGCATGATCGCCGCCGACATCCTCCAGCCGCTGATCGACGCGGCGAATTGGATCATCAAGCTCTTCGCCGAGGGTGTCTCGCCCGTCCCGGACATCGGGCTCAGCTGGGGCGCGGCGATCGTCGCCCTGACCTTCGTCACCCGGCTTCTGATCCTGCCGCTGTCGATCAAGCAGATCCGCTCGATGCGCGCCCTCCAGACCCTGCAGCCGCAGCTGAAGGAGATCCAGGAGCGCTACAAGGACGACAAGGAGCGCCAGCAGCGGGAGATGATCGGCTTCTATCGCGAGCACGGCATCAACCCGCTCGCTTCCTGTTGGCCGCTGCTGCTCCAGCTCCCCGTGTTCTTTGCGCTCTACCAGTTGTTGCGAGGCGGTGACTTCCGGGATGAGGTCACCGCCACCGTCACCGAGGGAACGAACACCTTCAGCTTCCTATTCGTCAACAACATCCTCGTGAAGCCCGACGGCGTCGAGCTCGTGCTGCTGATCGTCCTCTTCATCGTCACCCAGCTCGCCGCCGGGTTGGTGATGGCGACCAGGCTCGAGGGGCCGCAGAAATACATCATGTACGCGTTCCCGATCCTGATTGCTCCGTTCATCATCACGCAGCCGGCCGGGCTCGCGATCTACTGGATCTCGACCAACATCTGGACCCTGGGCCAGCAGTACGTCGTCAAGCGATTCATGCCCGCGCCTGAGATCCCCACCCCGGAGGAGGTCGCGAAGACCAAGGCCCCGCCCCCGCCCCCGCGGAAGAAGAAGCGCAGGCGGTGCAGCGCGGAAGCGTCTGCCCGAGGCCCCCGCGGAGCGGGTGCGAGCGCTGCTCGAACGGGTCGTCGACGAGCTCGATCTCGAGGCCGACGTGACCGTCGAGGAGGACGAGGAACAGATCGCCGCCACGATCGACGGCGAGGAGGAGCTCGGGATCCTGATCGGTCGCCACGGCCAGACGATCGACGCCCTGCAGCTGCTGTGTTACCGAGCCGCATTCCAAGGCCGGCCGGAGCGCAAGCGAGTCACCGTCGACGCCGCCGGATACCGGGTGCGACGCGCCGAGCTTCTTCACCGCGACGCAGATCAGGCGGCCGAACGAGCGACGAGCGCGTCGCGACCCGTGCGCCTGGAGCCGATGACCTCGAGCGAGCGCAAGGTGGTCCACGACCACCTCAAGGAGAGGCCCGGTGTCGAGACCTACAGTGAGGGCGAGGAGCCCGAGCGCTGCGTCGTCGTCGCGCCGCTGGTCTCTCAGGGCCCTGAGTGACGGAGGGTCAGCTCTCCTGCCTTGCCGAACTGCTGAGCTCGGGCGCCATCGGTGCCGAGCTCGGTGCACGATCTCGCTGATGTGCGCCGGGTGCACATCGCCGACTCGCTCACCGGCCTCGGGATCGAAGAGCTCGAGCGCGCTGGGGCGGTCGCAGACGTGGGGGCGGGCGCAGGCCTCCCCGGCCTCGTGCTGGCGATCGCACTGCCGGGTGTATCGGTCGACCTGATCGAGGCGACGGCCCGCAAGTGCGAGTTCATGCGCGTCGCGATCGAACGCTGCGGGATCGAAAACGCACGCGTGGTGTGCGATCGCGCCGAGAGCTGGGCGGCAACCGCGCCGCCCGCCGGCGGGCGCGACGCCTATGACGCCGTCACGGCGAGAGCTGTCGGACGGCTGGCGACCCTGGCGGAGCTCGCCTCGCCGCTGCTTTGCGACGGCGGATGCCTGGTGGCCTGGAAGGGTCGCCGTGACGCCGACGAGGAGGCCGAGCTCGCCCGCGCCGCGCCGCGACTGGCGATGAAGCCGGTGGAGACCCGCTGGGTGGGGCCATACGCCGGCTCTCGCAACCGCCACCTCCACGTTCTGGTCAAGGATGGGCCGACGCCAGAGGATCTCCCGCGGCGGCCGGGGATGGCGAAGAAGCGGCCGTTCGGACGTTGACGCAGATCCTTGACGGCAGCCACCGAGGCGATCGCTAAGGTGAGCGCGCCGATGGGAATCGTCTATGCGATCGCCAACCAGAAAGGTGGAGTCGGCAAGACCACGACCGCGGTGAACCTTGCCGCCTGCCTGGCCGCGAGCGGCCGGCAGACCCTCGTCGTCGACCTCGACGCGCAGGGCAACGCGACGGTCGCGCTCGGAGCCGACCGCGACTCTGCGCCGTCTTCGTATGACTGTCTCAGCGGCCGTGCCCAGCTCGCCGAGTGCGCGCGCCCGGCGGGACCCGACAACCTCTGGCTGGTGCCGGCCTCGCGCGACCTTGCGGGCGCCGCGGTCGAACTCCCGCGGCAGCCCGGCTCGGAGCGCCATTTGCGCGACGCCCTCGGCCCGGTCCGGGAGCGGTTCGCGACGACGCTGCTCGACTGCCCTCCCGCTCTCGGCCCCGTGACCGTGAACGCGCTCGTGGCCGCCGACCGCGTGATCGTGCCCGTGCAGGCGGAGTACCTGGCGCTCGAGGGGCTGGTCCAGTTCACCGAGACGCTCGAGCTGCTGCGGCGGGGCCTGAACCCGCGCCTGCTGCTGGCCGGCGTCGTGGTGACGATGGCCGACGAGCGGACCAGGCTCTCGCGCGATGTCGAGACCGAGCTCAGAGAACATCTCGGCGCGCTCGTCTTCGAGACCGTGATCCCGCGCAGCGTGCGCGTTGCCGAGGCGCCGAGTTTCGGCGTCCCGGTTGTCGACCACGACCCGCAGTCCGTCGGAGCCGATGCGTATCGTCGCCTTGCTCGGGAGCTCGAGCAGCGGCAAGCCGCGGAAGCGACCGCCCTCGCCGCGCACGAGCAGCGCGCTCGAAAGGAGGCTGCATGAAGGCTGAATCTCCCTCATGTTGGGTAACTAAGTTGAGGTACATTCACTGATGCCTAAGCGTGGAATCGGACGTGGCCTCGCTGCGATCCTCCCCGAGAGCGCACCTCCCGGCGAGCAGCTTCGTGAGCTTCCGGTCGAGATGATCCGGCCGAACGCCGCCCAGCCGCGGCGGCGGTTCCCGCCTGAGTCGATCACAGCGCTCTCGGAGTCGATCGCAGCGGCGGGGATCATCCAGCCGTTGCTCGTCCACCCGCTCCCCGACGGCACCTACGAGCTGATCGCCGGCGAGCGACGCTGGCGAGCGGCGCGCGAGGCGGGGTTGGCGACGGTCCCCGCGCTGCTGCGCGACGACGACGAGCCCGGTCGCCTGCAGACCGCGTTGATCGAGAACGTGGCTCGGGAGGACCTGAACCCCGTCGACGAGGCGCGAGCGTGCGCCGCCCTGGTCGAGGATCTTGGGCTCAGTAGGGAGGAGCTGGCGAAACGGCTCGGCAGAAGCCGGGCGGCGGTTTCGAACTTGATCCGGCTCCTGGACCTCCCGGACGAGGTGCTTTCGCTGCTCGAGTCGGGGGAGCTCAGCGAGGGTCACGGACGAGCGATCCTTCAGGCGCGGGGTAACGATGCTCGCTCCCGGCTCGCTCGCGACGCAGCGGCCAAAGGATGGTCGGTGCGCGAGACCGAGCGGCGCGCAAAGGCAGCCGCGACGGCCGCCCCGAAGCCCGCGCCCCACCCGGATCAGCAGGCGGCTCTGGAGCGGGTCGCCGATGCGCTTGAGCGGGCACTCGGCCAGGAGGTCAGGGTGCGACTGGTCGCTGGAGAGCTCCGGGCCGAGCTCCGATTCGGCGACCTCCAGCAGGCGCTCTCGTTCGCCGCCGGCTCCGAAGAGCGCCGCGCCGCCTGATCGCCCCGATCTAGCCGCTGCCGGGGCAGGGCTACAATCGGGCCGCGGCGGGCGATTAGCTCAGTCGGTTAGAGCGCCGCTCTGATAAGGCGGAGGTCCCTGGTTCGAGTCCAGGATCGCCCACTGGTCCAACAACGGCCGATTCTGGACTCTCACACGCTCGCCATCCGGGCTCGCTGAGTCCAGGATCGCCCATCGATTGCGCTTATTCTCCTCGGTGGCGATAGATATGAACGTGCAGCAGATGCAGATATACGGAGTCAGCTTCGACATGGTCGGCAAGCAGCCGATCGTGTTGCTGAAGACCGTTGACGGGAACCGGTTCCTGCCGATCTGGATCGGCCACCCCGAGGCGGCCGCCATCCTGATGAAGCTTCAGGGAGCTTCAACGCCGCGGCCGATGACGCACGATCTGCTCTCCGACCTGCTCGAGCAGCTGGACGCCAAGTGCGAGCGCGTCTCGGTGACGGAGCTGCGCGACAACACCTTCTACGCCTCGATCACGATCTCGGTCAACGGCTCCGAGGTGGAGATCGATTCCCGCCCGTCCGACGCCCTCGCGCTCGCCGTCCGCACCCAGGCACCGATCTTCGCCGCCGAGGACGTGATCGAGGAGTCCTCGATCGAGTTCGAGCACGAGGTCGAAGACACCGAGGAAGTGGTGGAGAAGTTCAAGGACTTCCTCGACGAGGTCTCTCCCGAGGATTTCGCCGCCGGCGAGGAACCCTAAGACTGGTCCCGGAGCCCCGGGTCTCCAAGGGCTCTATCGGGGAAATCCCCAATAGACGCAGGCGGCCTTTGCTGGCACGCTCGTTCCATCGACAACCGACAGATGGAGTGAGCAATGAACGATGAAGAGCAGAACCTGAGCGGCGAGGAGCCGACCGAACCGCAGGCGACTGCCGAGCCGCGCCCGAAGCGCCTGCTGCGCTCGACCGAGGACCGGATGATCTGGCGGGTCGCAGGCGGCCTCGGCCGCTATTTCGGAGTCGACCCGATCATCTTCCGGATCGCCTTCGGCTCTCGATTCTTTTCGGCGGCCTCGGCCTGCTCGCCTACGCGGCGTTCGCGCTGTTCGTTCCGATCGGCGACGGGCACGAAGTCCAGCCGGCGGTGTACAGGCGCTCGCGTTGGCCCGTGATCGTCGCGGGAATCGCGGTGGCCCTGATCGTGCTCGCCGGTGCTCGCCTTCCTGGCGGTCTTCGTGACGGCGACGGCGACTGGAGTCTGGGCGGCGGTTGTCGTCGCGATCGTCGGGGTGGCGCTGCTCGCCACCTCGCTGGCGGAGGCGCCCGCTGGCTGATCGTCCCCGCCGGCGGTGCTCGCCGTCGCCATCGGTGGGCCGCGGCCGCGGACATCCGCTTCCCCGCCAGTATCGGCGAGCGCGAGTACCGCCCGGCCGCCGCTGCCTCGATCCCGGAGGACGGCTACGGGCTCGGCGTCGGTCGCCTGCTCGTCGACCTGCGCAACTCGACTGGGCAGAGGCCGAGCTCGTCGAGCTCGACATCGACGTCGGGCTCGGCCAGAGCCGACATCGTCGTCCCGGAGTCGGTCTGCGTCAGCGGCGGATGCCCACGCCGGCGCGGGCGAGCTGCAGTCGCGGGCGGTCGCAGCGATGGCGTCGACGTCGACAGCGATGTCAACCTCGGCACGACCGCGAGGCCGCTGCTGATGCTGAATGCCGAGATCGATGCCGGGCAGTTCCGAGTGATCAACGATGACGACGTGGACCTCGGCGAGCATCGCTCTGGTCGCGGAATCGACGACGACGACGACCGGGCGCAGCATCGCGCCGCCGCCGAGGAGGCTTGCGCGCACCGAGTCGAGCCCCGACGGATAGCGAGCGGCCGGCCGAGCCGGATCGAGGCGGCGAGCGGCGATGAAGCGCGAGCGGGATGTCGTTTCCCTGGTCGCCGGGCTCGGTGTCCTGGCTCTCGGTGCGCTGCTGATTCTCGACCAGGCCGAGACGCTGGAGCTGACCGCGGGCTGGTCTGGCGCTGCTCTGGCCGCGGCACTCGGAGCGATCCTGATCGCCAGCGGTCTCGTCGGCGATCGCACGACGGCAAGCGCTCGCTCGCCCGGGCCGCGTCGCCGGCGTCACCATTAGGCCGTGACCGCTCCACCGCGACCCCGACGCAGCGTCGTCGGCGGCGTGATCGCGGGCATCGCCGCTCAGCTGCGACATCGACCCGGTCGATCGTGCGCGTCGCCTTCGTGGTCCTCGCGTCCTCGCGAGCGGGGGCCTGGCGCTGCTCGCCTACCTGATCGCCTGGGCTCGATCGCTGCCGAGGGCGCGAGCCGGCGAGGGACGGCGATCGCGACCGCACTCGCAGCACCGCGGTGCGCCGGCTGCCGGTGGCGACTGGCGGGTCGCCGCCGGAGTCGGGCTGCTGACGCTCTCCGCGCTGCTCGCCTTCCGCGAGCTCGGGATCTGGTGGAGCGACGCGCTCGTCTGGCCGCTGGTGCTCGCGGCCTTCGGCGCGGCGCTCCTCTGGCGGCAGCTCGCTCGGGGCCGACGCGAGCGAGCCGGGGCCATCCGCCGCGACCGCAACCGGGGTGCCGCCGGAAGTCGGCACCGCCGCGCGTCGCCGGCGAGCGGCCTCGCAATCCCGCTTCGCCGACGCTCTACCGCGGCGTCTTCGGCGTCGCTGCTGGTGCGTCGGCGCCGCGCTGCTGTTCCTGTCCGCGAACGACTTCCTCGGCGGCGCTCCGCGACGCCGCCCTCACCGCGGTCGTCGTCGTCGTCGCGCTCGCGCTGATCGCTCGCGCCGTTCCTGTGGCGGCTCGGCCGCAACCTCGCCACCGAGCGCGCCGAGCGGATCCGCTCCCAGGAGCGCGCCGAGCTCGCCGCCCACCTGCACGACTCCGTCCTGCAGACGCTGACCCTGATGCAGAAGCGCGCCGACGACCCGCGCGAGGTCGCGGCGCTCGCCCGCCGCCAGGAGCGCGAGCTGCGCGACTGGCTCTTCGGCGACCGGACGCGCAACGCGACGGCGCGAGCTTCGCCGCAGCGCTGCGGGCGGCCGCGGACGCAGGTCGAGGACGACCACCGTGTCGCGGTCGAGGTCGTCGTCGTCGGCGACTGCGCGCTCGACGAGCGCGCCGAGGCGCGTGCTCGCGGCGGCCCGCGAGGCGATCCTCAACGCCGCCAAGTTCGCGCCGCGACGCGCGGCCCGATCGCGGTCTACGCCGAGGTCGGCGACGGCGGCATCGAGGTCTTCGTCCGCGATCGCGGCCCCGGTTTCGACCCCGCCGGTGTCCCGGCCGACCGCCGCGGCGTGCGCGAGTCGATCGTCGGCCGGATGGAGCGCGCCGGCGGGCGGGCGGAGATCCGCTCGACCCCGGCGAGCGGGACCGAGGTCGACGCTGACGATCGGGAGCCGGCGCCCGGAAGGAGCCGCCGATGAGTCCGCCGACCGTCGTCATCGTCGACGACCACGAGATCTTCCGCGCCGGCGTGCGCGCCGAGCTCGAGGGGCTCGTCGACGTCCGCGCCGAGGCCGGGGCGGTCGAGGAGGCCGTCGCGGCATGATCAGGCCGAGCGAGCCCGACGTCGTCCTGCTCGACGTCCACATGCCGGGCGGCGGCGGGGTCGAGGTGATCCGCCAGGTCGCTCGCGCGCGCGCCCGGCGCAGCGCTTCCTCGCGCTCTCGGTCTCCGACGCCGCCGAGGACGTGATCGCGGTCATCCGCGCCGGCGCCCGCGGCTACGTGACCAAGTCGATCTCGGGCGAGGAGCTCGCCGACGCGGTCCGCCGGGTGCACGACGGCGACGCGGTCTTCTCGCCGCGGCTCGCCGGCTTCGTCCTCGACGCCTTCGCGGGCGAGATCCCCGAGAGCCGAGGTCGACCCCGAGCTCGACCAGCTCACGCCTGCGCGAGCGCGAGGTCCTGCGCCTGATCGCCCGCGGCTACCTCTACAAGGAGATCGCGCTGCGAGCTGTGATCTCGCCGAAGACGGTCGAGGCCCACGTCAGCGCCGTGCTCCGCAAGCTCCAGCTCTCGAACCGCCACGAGCTCAGCCGCTGGGCGGTCGAGCGCCGGCTGGTGGACTGAGTCATGCGGCGGCGGGAGCGCCTCGACGCGTCGGCGCGAGCTCGAGGATCCGCTCGCACGAGCTGCTCGAACGACAAGCCGGCCGCCTCGGCGGCCATCGGCAGCAGGCTCGTGTCGGTGAGCCCGGGGATCGCGTTCACCTCCAGCACCTGCGGGCCGTCTTCGCCGAGGATCAGGTCGACGCGGGCGAAGCCGCTCGCAGCCGAGCGCCTGCCATGTCTCGCGGCGCGGCCTCGACGACGGCCGCCTGCTCGTCGGCCTCCAGCGGCGCCGGGCAGGCGAACTCGGTGCGCCCGATCTCGTAGCGGGCCTCGTAGTTGTAGCTGGTCCTCCTCCTTCGGGATCGCCTCGACGACCGGCAGCGGCTCCCGTCGAGGAGCCAGACCGCGAGCTCGCGCCCGTCGACGTGGCGCTCGAGCAGGACGCGGTCGTCGTAGCTGAACGCGCCGACGAGCGCCGCCGGGACCTCGCTCGGCCGCGGCGGCGAAGCGGACTCCGAGCGAGGAGCCGCCGCCGAGCGGGCTTGATCGACGAGCGGGAAGCCGAGCCGTTCCTCGATCTCCGGCAGCGCGTCGCGCGGCGCCGAGGCCGCGGAAGGCGGTGCCGTTGAACGCGACCCAGTCCGGGGTTGGGATGCCCGTGGTGGCGCAGCTCCTGCTTCGCCGCGACCTTGTCGATGGAGCGCATGCACGCCGCGACGCCCGGGCCGGTGTAGGGGAGCCCGAGGATCTCGAGCAGCTCCTGGACGGTGCCGTCCTCGCCGTCGCTCCCGTGCAGGGCGACGAAGGCGACGTCCGGGCCGCTCGTCGCGAAGCCGGCGGACGAGGTCGGCACCGACGTCGATCGGCACCACCTCGTGGCCGAGCGAGCCGAGCGCATCCTCGACCCGCGCCCCGACTTCGCAGCGAGACCTGCCGCTCCAGCGAGCGCCCGCCCTTGAGGACCGCGACCTTCACGGCTTCGCGCCGCCGCGGGAGCGGAAGAACCGTGCCGCCGTCGGCTTCCCTCGGAGCCCGGCCGCGCCCGGACGCGGAGCAGAGGACGCGGCCGGCTCGCTGTCGTCAGCGTCTCGTACAGCGCCACCTGCTCCGACACGACCCCGCCGATGCGCCTGATCCCCTCGCGGATCTCGTCCGCGCTCGACGCCGGAGAAGTTGAGCCGCATCGAGTTCGTCCCGCGCCCGTCGACGAAGGCGGCGGCGCCGGGGACGAAGGCGACGTTGTCGCGCAGCGCCCTCGCCAGCAGGTCGGTCGTATTGATGTAGTCGGGCAGCGTCGCCCAGACGAACAGCCCGCCCTGCGGCCGCGATCCAGCTCGCCTGCGCCGGGAAATGGCGCTCGAGCGCGTCGAGCATCGCGTCGCGGCGCTCGCGGTAGATGCCGATCAGGTTGGCGATGTAGTCGCGCCAGTTGCCCTCCCCGAAGTACTCGTGCACGAAGTACTGGGTCAGGGTCGAGGTGCAGAGGTCGGAGGCCTGCTTGCCGAGCACGACCTTCTCCATCACCGGCGGCGGCGCGCACAGCCAGCCGAGGCGGATTCCCGGCGAGAGGATCTTGGAGAAGGTGCCGAGATAGATCACGTAGTCGCCGCCGTCGAGCTAGTAGAGGGACGCGCTCGGGCTCGCCCTCGTAGCGAAGCAGCCCGTAGGGGTTGTCCTCGACGATGCAGCACCTCGCGCTCGCGGGCGACCTCGACCAGCCGCGCTCGCCGCGGCGCCGAAAGGGTCGCGCCGGCCGGGTTCTGAAACGTCGGCACCGAGTAGATGAACTTCGGCCTCCGCCCGTCGGCCGCGAGCCGGTCGAGAAGCGCCTCGAGCTCGTCGATCCGCATTCCCTCGTCGTCCATCTCACCTGGAACGTCTCCGCCTGGTAGGAGCAGAAGACCGGGACCGCTCCGGGATAGGTCGGCGCCTCGCAGATCACCGGCGTCGCCCGGGTCGACCAGCGTCTTTGCGATCAGGTCGATCGCCTGCTGGCCGCCGGTGGTGACGATGATGTCCTCGATGTCGGGGTCCATGCCCTCCGCCTGCATCACCTCGGCGATGCAGCGCTTCGTCTGCTCGAAGCCCTCCGTGGGCCCGTACTGGAGCGCCTCGGCCGAGGACTCCTGGGCGATCCGGGTCATCTGCGCGGCGAAGCTCTCGGGCGGGAAGGTGCTCGTGTCGGGCAGCCCGCCCGCGAGCGAGATCACCTCCGGACGGGCGGTGATCTCCATCAGGTCGCGCATCGCCGACGAGCGCATCACCCGGGTGCGGGCGGCGAACAGCCCCGCGTAGCGCTCGAGGTCGCGCGCGGTCGGATGCGAGCGCCGGTGCGGCGGCGCGGCTGGGGAGTCGGCGGGTCGGTCCTGCGGCTCGGCCATCCGCACAGTGTCGCGTGAGGGCCCGGGGGAATGCATCGCTGCGACTAGCCTCGATGCCGCATGGACACCTTCCTCCAGGGCTGCCAGGGAATCGGCCTCGCGCTCGCCGCCGGCATCGGTCGCCGGAGCGGTTGCCGGCGCGATTCCGGCTCGCCGGCCTCGCCGCTCTACATCTCCGGGACTGCTCGGCGTTCGTCGGCGGAGCGATCCTGTTCGGGCTCTCGCTCGAGGCGCGCCGACCATCCCGCCTGGCCGGGGTGGGTCGTGGGGCGATCCTGGCGCTGGGCGCATTCGGGCTCTCGGCGGTGATCGTCGCGGCCGCCGGCCGGCGCGCCGAGGAGCAAGGATCGGGCGGCTCGCTGGCCGTCATCGTCGTCCTTGCCGCGCTGGTGCTCGCGGGGCTCTCGCTGTTGATCCCGCCGATTTCCCTGCTTGCGCTGCTTGCGGCACTCTGGCTCGCCCTGTCCCGCCGCCGGGCGGCCGCTCGCAAGTACGAGGGCCTGCGGGTGCTTCGTTGAGCTGCCTGCCGCGCCCTCGAGGTAGGCCCTTACCGTGGCCGAGAAGCTGATTCTCGTCGTCGTCGACTCGCTGCGCACCGACATGCTGCGGCGCGCGATCGACGAGGGCGAAGCACCGACCTTCGCGAAGCTGCTGGCCCGCGGGCCGCTGATCGAGGACTGCGTCTCGTCGTTCCCGTCCGTGACCCCGGTCTGCACCTCGGAGATCGCGACCGGGGTCGGTCCCGACAGGCACTGGATCCCGGCCATGAACTGGTACCACCACGCCGAGCGCCGCTACGTCGAATACGGCTCCTCGCTCGAGGCGACGCGTGCCTTCGGGCTCTTCCGCACGCTCTACGACACCGTCTACAACATGAACATGTCCCACCTCAATCACGAGGTGGAGACCGTGTACGAGCGCCTCGGCGACGCCGGATTTCGCACCGCTTGCACGCCTTTTCTCGTCTACCGGGGCCGCACGCGTCACGAGCTCGGGGTGGAGGGAATGTTGCGACGGGTCGCGCTCGCGGCCGATTTCCGCCACGCGGTCTGGGGGCCGGACGAGCTTTTCTACGGCGAGCTCTACACGAGCCGCCGGGTACCCTGCCGACCCACGCTTGCCCGACCTGGGACCAGGGACGAGTACTCGGCCTGCGTCGGCCGGGAGCTCGTCGGCAACGACCTGTTCGACTTCATGCTCTTCTCGCTGCCCGACAACGACTACCACTCCCACCGCTTCGGCCCGGAGAGGAGCGTCGAGTCGATCGCGAAGGCGGATCGCTGTTTCGGCGAGATCGTCGCCGAGGGGGGCGGGATGGACGCGTTCCTGACCGAGTACGCGGTCGTGCTGATGGCGGACCACGGCCAGAGCGCGGTCGATCGCGAGTTTCCGCTCGCCGCGGCCCTCGCCGAAGACTGGCGGGTCCTGGAGCCGAACAGCGAGCGCCCCCAGGACGCGGAGCTGGCGGTGGGTCCGTCGGCCCGTGCGGCCGGCGTCTACGTGCTCGACGATGCCCGACGGCCCAGGGTGCACCAGCGGGTGCGGGAAATGCTCGGAGCACAGGCCGACGCCGACGTCGTCACCTGGCTTGCCGACGCCTCCGGCCCCGCCGACCCGCGAGCCCCAGGGGTGCGTGGAAGCGGCGAGCCGGCTGCGGACCTGGAGGCCGTGGTCGCGACCAACAGGGGCGAGCTTCGCTTCCGCCCTGGCTCGGCGATGACCGACCCGCGAGGGAAGGGCTGGGACGTGGAGGGGGAGATGGGGGCCCTTTCGCTCGAGGAGCGAGATGGCGCGCGTCGTCAGCGACGCCTATCCCGACGCCCTGGCACGGCTATGGGCGGCGCTGCGCGCGCCGCACGCGGGGGAGATCCTGATCTCACTCGCTCCCGGCAGCGAATGCGTCGACTGGGGTGGAGCGAGCCATCTGGGCGGCGGCAGCCACGGCTCGTTGCACGCCGAGGACTCGCTCGTGCCGCTGCTGGCGGTCGGACTTCCCGACGGCTTCGAGTCCCAGCGCGAGCAGTGGACCCTGCGCGACGTCGCCGACACGGTCTGCTCGCATTTCGGGCTCGCGCCCGCAACGGATTCGGCGCGTCGAGGAGCGGGCGCGATGAGGGATGTGACGGCGAAGGCCGCCGACTGGACCTGGGAGCTGGCGCGGCGGATCCACCTCGGGACTCGGAAGCCCGCCAACTGGATGCAGCTGTTCAAGTTCGGCGTCATCGGCGCTGTCGGCTACGTGATCAACATCATCGTCTTCGCGGCGCTCACGCAGGGTCTCGACGTCCACCACATCCAGGCTGCGATCGCGGCCTTCGTCGTCGCGGTCACCAACAACTTCCTCTGGAATCGCCACTGGACGTTCCAGGCATCGGAAGGACACGCCGGCTTTCAGGCGGCGCGATTTTTCACCGTCAGCCTGATCGCCCTCGGCGCCAACCTGCTCGTCCTGCAGTTGCTGGTGACCGCGCTCGAGCCCCGGAGTTCCCTGCGCAGGCGATCGCCGTCGCGGTGGCCACGCCGGTCAACTTCATCGGCAACAAGCTGTGGACCTTCGGATAGCCCTGCGATCGCGGCGCGCGGTGCCGCTCGCAGTCGCGGCGATCGCCGCTGTTCTTGTGCCTGGGCGGCGCCCCGCCGGCCGCTGCGCAAAGCGACGGCGAGGATGAGCTGACGCTCTCCTACAAGAGGCGATCCGGATTGCGCGCACCGACCCGAACGTGATCGCCGAGGAGCAGGAGCGCGGTCGGCTCGAGCCCGTGACCGAGTCGAAGCCGCCCGACACCTGGCAGGTCGGCTTCAAGGACGGCGCCGACGAGGTTGTGCAGGTGCTGATCGACGACGACACCGGGACCGTGAAGGAGTCGTGGACGGGCCACCAGGTCGAGTGGCAGATGGCGCGCGGCTACGAGGGCTCGTTCGGGCACAAGCTGAACGCCCCGTACGTTTGGATCCCGCTCTGCGTGCTGTTCCTCCTCGGCCTGCTCGACTGGCGCCGGCCGTGGCGGGTCGTGCATCTGGATCTGCTGGTCCTGCTGGCCTTCAGCGTCTCGCAGATCTACTTCAACCGCGGCGAGATCGGGGTCTCGGTGCCGCTCGTGTACCCGGTGCTGGCGTACCTGCTCGCGCGCGTGTTGTGGATCGGCTTTCGGGGCGTGGCATGGGGCTTTGGCCAACCGCCCCGGTTTCTGGCTGGCGATCGCGGCGATCTTCCTGATCGCGTTCAGGGTGGCGCTCAACTTCGCCGATTCGGGGCCGATCGACGTCGGCTACGCGGGCGTCATCGGCGCCGACCGGATCACGCACCCGATCCGATCTGGGGGTGGGGTATTCCCCGGCGACAATCCGTTCGGCGACACCTACGGCCCCGCCAACTACATCGCCTACGTGCCGTTCGAGCTCGGCATGCCGTGGTCGGGAGTGGGACGCGCTTCCGGCCGCCCACGCCGCCGCGGTCATGTTCGACCTCGCCGCCGTCGCAGGCGTCTTCTTCCTCGGCCGCCGCCTGCGGGCGGGAGAGGCCGGCACCGCGCTGGGAATCGTGCTCGCGTTCGCCTGGCTCGCATATCCGTACACCGACTACACGCTCGCAGTCGAACTCCAACGACACGCTGCTGGCCGCGCTGGTGATCTGGTCGCTCGTCTTCTTCGGCCCCCGCCGCTCGCGGAGCGCTGCTCGCGGCGGCGACGCTGACGAAGTTCGTGCCGCTGGTGCTGGCGCCGCTGTACGCGGTCGGAACGCGAGGGCTCTCGCTCTCGCTGCTGAGATCAGGGGAGGGGGAGAGCGCCGCGCGTGGCTGCGGACGGCGCTCGCGTTCGTCGCGGTCTTCGTGCTCGCTTCTGCGCTGTTCCTGGCGATTCCGGCCGTCGATTCCGGTCTCGCGACGTTCTGGGACCGGACGGTGGTCAGCCAGGCCGACCGCACCTCCCCCTTTCAGCGTCTTCGGGCAGGCGGACCTGGGGCCGCTGCAGACGATCCTGCGATACGGCGTCGTGGCGCTCGGCGTCGCGCTTCGCGTTCGTCCCCCGCCGCCGCTCGCTGGCGCAGATCTGCGCCCTGGCCGCGGCGATGCTGATCGCGGTCCAGATCACCGCCGACCACTGGTTCTACCTCTACATAGTGTGGTTCTTCGGCCCGCTGATGGCGGCGCTCGCGACCGGGGGTCGGGACGAAGGGTCGGCCGGGGACGTCGCGGCTACGGAACCGGCACCATCACCTGCTCGATAGACGCCGCGAGACCGTCGTCCTTCACCTCGACCGCGGCCCCCATCACCCAGATGTTCTCGTCGGAGGTCTCGAAGCGGACGGGCATCAGGGTTCGAAACGACTCCAGGGCCTGCTCCCACTTGACGCCGAGGACGCTGTCGCGCGCGCCGGTCATGCCGACGTCGGAGATGTAGGCGGTGCCCTTCGGAAGCACCCTGGCGTCGGCGGTGGGGACGTGGGTGTGGGTGCCGAGCACGGCCGCCGCACGCCCGTCCAGGTGCCAGCCCATCGCCACCTTCTCGCTCGTCACCTCGGCGTGGAAGTCGACGATGAAGACGTCCGCGTCGTCGGCGAGGCGCTCGAGCAGCCCATCGGCATCCGGGAAGGGCGAGCGCGCGACCTTCAGCCCGACCGCCCCGCTCAGGTTCAGCACGGCGACGCGCCGGCCCCCCGCTTCGACCACCACGTGGCCCTTGCCCGGGTTCGAGTGCGGGTAGTTGGCAGGCCTGATCACACGCTCGGCCTGATCGAGATAGCGGTACGCGTCGCGGTGCCTGTAGACGTGGTTGCCGGTTGTGATCACGTTGACGCCGGCGTCGAAGAGATCGTTCGCGGTCCGCTCCGTGATCCCGAGCCCGCCGGCCGAGTTCTCGCCGTTGGCGATCACGAGGTCGGGCTCGTGCTGCTCGCGCAGCGACGGCATCGCATGGGCGAGACCCTTTCGGCCGGGGCTGCCGACGACGTCACCGATGAACAGCACTCGCACAGGCGGCAGCGTATCCGCCGCCGACCGCCGCGCCGGATCGGTGGGCGCCTCCAGGTGCAGCACCGGCCTCGACTAGCGTTCGCGCCGTGGCCGGAGATGCGAACACAAGGGGCGACGCGGTGATCGAGGCCCGCGCCCTCGTCAAGCGCTTCGGCCGGCAGGTCGCGCTCCAGGGCGTGGACTTCGACGCGCGCCCCGGGGAGGTAGTCGGCGTGATCGGGCCCAACGGCGCGGGGAAGACGACGCTGCTCTCGATTGTCGCCGGGATCACCCGGCCCGACTCCGGCGCGGTCAACAGGCCACCGGGCGAGATCGGCTGGGTGCCGCAGCAGGCGGGGCTGTACCGCCGCCTCAGCGTCGAGGAGAACCTGCGCCTGTTCGCGCGACTCGAGGGCCTCGGCGACGTCGAGAAGGCGGTCGGGGAGATGCTCGAGCTCGCCTCCTTGGAGGAACGGCGTCACGACCAGGTCGGGACGCTCTCGGGCGGAACCCAGCAGCGTGTCAACGTCGCGATCGGGCTGCTGGCAAGGCCTTCGGTGCTGTTGCTCGACGAGCCCAGCGCCGGCCTCGACCCGCGCCAGCGCGAGGCCGTTTGGGAGTTCGTGCTTGGGCTGGCGGGCGGCGGCACGACCGTGATCTTCTCCACCCATTATCTCGCCGAGGCCGAGCGCTACGGCGATCGGCTGCTCGTCCTTGCCGACGGCGAGCGCGTCTTCGACGGCACCCCGGCGGAGCTGCACGCGACCGTCCCCGAGTCGGGAGCGCGCGACTTCGAGGAGGCGTTCGTCGCCTTCCTGCGCGAGCGGGGGCACTAGATGCGCTGGCTGCTTCTGAAGGACCTCCAGATCCTTCGCCGCTCGCCGCTGGTCTTCGCCCTGCTGGTTCTCTATCCGGTCGCGATCGCGATCCTGATCGGCTTTGCGCTCTCCGATGACTCCGACAAGCCACGGGTCGCATTCCTGAACGAGATCCCCGCCTCCGATGCCCTGCAGCTGGGCAGCGACGACTTCGCCGAAGCGGATGCGAGGACGGAGCTGTGCGAGCGCGTCGAGTGCATCGACGTTTCGTCCAGGGAGGAGGCCGAGCAGATGGTCGCCGACGGCGAGGTGCTCGGCGCGTTGATCCTCCCGCCCACATTGATCGACGACCTCGAATCGCTGGCGTCGCTGAATCCGCGCGAGCCCACCGTCGAGGTGTTGGTGAACGAGGACGACCCGATCAAGGCGCAGCTCGTCGAGGACCGTATCCAGGCGCTGATCACCGAGGCGAACCTGCTCCTCTCCCAGCAGGTCTCGGCACAGGCCGAGACTTACCTGAACCTCCTGCTCGAGGGCGGGACGTTCAGCTTCCTCGGCCAGGAGGTGGAGATCCTCGGGCTCGAGCGCTCGGGGGAGACGCTGCAATCGCTGCGCGATCGGGTGCCCCCCTCGGAGCGACCGGAACTCGACGAGGTGATCGCCTTCGGCGACCTCGCGCGCGAAAACCTCGATTTCGCGCTCCCGCTGCTGGGCACCATCTCGGAGCCGATCGGCGTCGACACCGTGGTCGTGGAGGGCGACTCGCCCTCGCTGGACGCGTTCGCGATCTCGGTCGCGGCGACGCTGACGCTGATGTTCGTCACCGTCCTGCTCGTCGCGGGCTCGCTCGCGCTCGAGCGCGAGGAGAACGCCTACCCGCGCCTCACCCGCGGGCTCGTGGGGCGCTCGGCCCTGCTGGCCGAAAAGCTCCTGCTCGGCATCGCGGTGTCGTTGCTGGTGACCCTGTTGATGCTCGCCGGGCTGGCGCTCTTCCTGCCCCTCGACTGGGAGCGCTTCGGGCTGTGGCTGGTCGCGATCGTCGCCGGCGGAGCGGCCTTCGCTGCATTCGGAGCCGCGCTTGGAGCGGCGGCCAAGGAGGTGCGAGCGAGCTCGCTGCTCGCGTTCATGGTCTCGCTCCCGATCGCGTTCCTGTCGCTGGTCCCGTCGGGAACCGTCAGTCCCGGGCTCTTCGACGTGATCGAGATCGTCCGCGGCCTGTTCCCGTTCGATCCGGCCCTGGACGCGATGTCGGGAGCGCTTGAGGAGGCCGGCCCGAGCCTTGGGACGGCGGTCGTCCACCTGGCAGTCCTGGCGCTGGCATACAGCGCCCTCGCGAGGCTGGCCCTGCGTCGCTTCGCGTGATTCAGCGGCTGGATCGCCTCGGTGACGACGTCGCTGCGAGCGCCGGCGTCGCCGGGCGCCGCAGCAGCTCGTGAAACGGGCCATCTCCGTGCGCGGGCTCGCCGTCGAGCCAGGCATGGGCGCTGAACTCTTCTCCGGGCTCGCTCACCCCGATGATCAGATCGCGAGGCTGGCCGTGGGCCGCAAGCCAGCTCTGGCGCACGACCGAGCGCACGAGACAGGTGTCGTCGCGGCGGCGAAGCACCGCCTCGACCCCGCGCTGGGCGGCCGCCGGCAGCTGTGGAGGAGCAGGCGGTGCGAGGGCCGCCTCGAGTCCATGCTGGTCGAGCAACCGGCTGGTGCGTCGCGAGGCGCGCAGCGCCCACCAGGCCGCCCGCAGGTTCGCCGGGCTGAATCGACGCACCCCCCTAGCGTATCCCGCTACCCCTAATGTCCCCGACTGGAATGGAGGGGATTCGCGTCCGCGGCCTCGTCAAGCGCTTCGGGCCCGTGACCGCCCTTGACGGGCTCGACCTCGACCTGGAGCGAGGCGAGATCGTCGCCCTGCTCGGCCCGAACGGCGCCGGCAAGAGCACTCTCTTGCGCATTCTCGGCACGACGGTGCTGCCCGACGCCGGCACCGCCACTGTGCTCGGGAAGGAGGTGACGGCCGATCCGACCGCCTCACGGAGGCAGGTCGGCCAGATGATCGGCGACGAGCACGCGCTGTACTGGCGGCTGACCGGGCGCGAGAACCTGCTCTTCTTCGCCGCCCTTCACGGCATGCGCCGCCGCGAGGCGAGCGCTCGCGCGCAAGAGCTTCTGGCGGCAACCGGGCTGGAAGAGGCGGCCGACCGCCGCGTGCTCGGCTACTCCTCCGGGATGCGCGCCCGCCTGCTGCTCGCCCGTGCCCAGCTCACCCAGCCCCCGCTGCTGATCCTGGACGAGCCGACCCGGAACCTCGACCCGCTCGCCGCCACCGGGTTCCGTGACCTGGCCACCGGCCTCGCCGCCGAGCGGGGGACGGGGATCCTCTTCGCCACCCACGACCTCCATGAGGCCGTCGCGATCGCGGCTCGCGTCGTGGTCCTCTCACGAGGCAAGGCGGTGTTCGAGGAGCCGGTCGGCGGACTCGATGCGGCGCGGCTGGAGGCGGGGTTCCTCGAGGCCGTCGAAGCGCAGGCCGCCGCCGGCAAAGCCGCGGATGACCCGGCGGTGCAGGCGTGAGGACGGCGCCGATCTTCGCCGCGCTGATCCGGCGCGACTGGCAGATCGCGATCTCCTACCGCGCCAGCTTCGTCCTCGAGCTCGGCTCGATCATTCTCTCCCTGGCGCTCTTCTTCTACCTCGGCAGTCTCGTCGACGACTCCGAGCTCGCAGCCAAAGACGGGATCGGCGGCGACTACTTCGCCTACGCGGCCGTCGGCATCGTTCTGATGCAGGTCGTGACGCTGAGCCTCAGCAGCTTCACCCGCAAGCTCCGCGAGGAGCAGACCACGGGCACGCTGGAGGCTCTGATGACCACCCCGATCAGCCCCGCGCTGCTCGTCGTCGCCAGCTCCTCCTACGACCTCGTGCGGGCCACGCTCTCGGGCATGGTGATGCTGATCGCGGCGATCGTGATCTTCGGGCTCGACCTGGACACGGGCGGCGGAGCGCTCGCCGTCGCCGCCTTGGCATTGCTCGGCTGCCTGGGGCTGGTCCTCTGCCTGGTTGCCGCGGTGGCGGCGTTCACCGTCGTTCTGAAGCGGGCGACGGCGCTGCTCGGGCTGACGATCACCGCGATCGCGCTGCTCTGCGGCGTTTACTTCCCGATCGAGGTGCTTCCTGATCCGCTGGAGGCGATCGCCAAGGTCCTCCCCTTCACCTGGGGGCTCGACGTCATGCGGTCGGCGCTGCTCGGCGGCGACGTCGATGCCGTCCAGCTGGCGGGCGTGTTCGCCGCAGTCGCGGTGCTCGTTCCCGCCTCCCTGGCCGCCTTCACCGCCGCGGTCCGGCGAGCTCGACGAGCAGGGACGCTGGCGGAGTACTAGGCCGGGGCCTCATAGAATCCCCTGCGTGAGCTTTCCCGCTACCCGCATGCGCCGCATGCGCCGCACCCAGGTTCTGCGCGGGCTGATCCGCGAGACGGAGCTGTCTCCGCGGCAATTGGTCCAGCCGCTGTTCGTGGTTGCGGGCGAGGGCATGCGCGAGCCGGTCGAGTCGATGCCGGGTATCGAGCGCTTCTCGATCACGGAGCTGGTCGCCGAGGCCGCCGAGATCGCGGACGCCGGCATCGGCGGCGTGATCCTGTTCGGGATCCCCGCCGCCAAGGACGAGGCAGGGTCCGGCGCCTACGACGACGAGGGTGTGGTGCAGATGGCGGTGCGGGCGCTGAAGGACGCTTATCCCGACTTGCTCGTGGTCACCGACGTGTGCCTGTGCGAGTACACCTCCCATGGCCACTGCGGCTTCGTGCGCGATGGCGAGGTCGACAACGACATCACGGTCGAGCTGCTGGCGAAGACGGCGGTTTCGCACGCCGAGGCCGGCGCCGACATCGTCGCTCCCTCGGACATGATGGACGGCCGGGTCGAAGCGATCCGCGCCCAGCTCGACGAGGAGGGGCACCCGGGTACCGCGATCCTCGCCTACAGCGCCAAGTACGCCTCCGCCTTCTACGGCCCCTTCCGCCAGGCCGCGGAGTCGACGCCCGAGTTCGGCGACCGCCGCGGCTACCAGATGGACCCCGCAAACGCCCGCGAGGCGCTGCGCGAGGTCCGGCTCGACATCGAGGAGGGCGCCGACGCGGTGATGGTGAAGCCCGCGCTTCCCTACCTCGACGTGATCCGGCGCGTGCGCGAGGTGGCCGAGCTGCCCCTGTTCGCCTACCAGGTCTCCGGCGAGTACTCGATGCTGAAGGCCGCCGCCGAGCGCGACTGGATCGACGAGCGCGCCGCGGTGCTGGAGTCGCTGATCGCGATCCGCCGGGCGGGAGCGGACGCGATCATCAGCTACTACGCGAAGGAGGCGGCGGGGTGGCTGTAGAAGCGCGACCGAAGCTTCGATCTCGCAAGGACGGCGCCGCGGTGCCGCTCGACGACACCGACAAGCGGCTGATGAACCTGCTGCAGTCGCGCTTCCCGCTCGACCCCGAGCCCTACGTCCCGATCGCCGCGGATGCGGAGCTGACGGTCGAGGAGACGATGACGCGGACCCGGCGCCTGCTCGACGAGCGCATCATCCGCGAGATCACGCCGATCTTCGACACCAGGGCGCTCGGCTACGCATCGATGCTGGTGGCGGCGAAGGTCGACTCCGAGCACCCGCACCGCGCGGCGCAGATCATCAACTCCCACCCGGGCGTCTCGCACAACTACCTCCGCACCCACGAGTTCAACCTCTGGTTCACGGTCGCGACGCCGCCCGACTCCGAGCTCGGGCTGGAGGGGACGCTCGACGTCCTGCAGCGGCTGACCGGCGCCGAGTCGATCCGCCAGCTCCCCACCCTGACCCTTTTCAAGATCAACATGAACCTGGAGATGGAGAAGGGGACCGACGCTCTCGCAGCCGCGGTCGACACTTCGCCGCCTCGCGAGCTCGAGCGCCAGCCCTACGACGACACCGACATTGCGGTGATCCGCGCCCTCCAGGGCCCGATGGATGTGCGCGATCGCCCGTACGATTCGGCCGCCTCCGAGGTCGGGATGACGACGGGCAAATTCCTCGGCCACCTGCGCGAAATGGTGGAGCGAAAGCTGCTCCGTCGTGTGGCCGCAATCCTCTACCACCGCCGCGCCGGCTTTTCGGCCAACGGGATGGGAGTGTGGCGGGTCCCCGACGATCAAATCGACACCGTCGGCGCGCAGATGGCTGCCGTCCGCGGCGTCTCGCACTGCTATCAGCGCCCGACCTATCCGGACTGGCCGTACTCGGTGTTCACGATGGCCCACGGACGCTCGAAGGAGGAGTGCGACGCGATCCTCGACGGCATCGCCGACCGATCACGACCTCCACGGCGACGACCGCGCGGTCCTCTACTCCTCGACGGAGTTCAAGAAGATCCGCCTGCACTACTTCACCGACGACTACGCGCGCTGGGAGGCGGAGAACTCTGCATGAGCGCGGTGCAGATTTCCTGATTGTCGGGCAAAGCGCGATCCGGGCGTTCTTCGGCTGAGCTTCACCGCCGCGCGGTGGGGCTTATGCCCGGGGGGGTCAACTCGCCCGTGCGGGCGATGCGCTCGATCGGCCGCGAGCACCCGATCTTCATCGAGCGGGGCGAAGGCTGCGAGCTCGTCGATGTCGACGGCAAGCGCTACCTCGACTTCGTCTGCTCCTGGGGACCGCTGATCCTCGGACACGCCCATCCGCGGGTTGTTGAAGCCGTGAAGGAGGCCGCGGCCCGGGGCACCAGCTTCGGCGCGCCCACCGAGGCGGAGGTGACGCTGGCCGAGGAGGTCACGGATCGCTTCGGCTCGATCGAGATGGTGCGGATGGTCAACTCGGGCACCGAGGCGACGATGAGCGCCGTGCGCCTGGCGCGGGCCGTGACCGGTCGCGATGCGATCCTCAAGTTCGCCGGCGCCTATCACGGCCACGTCGACGGCCTCCTGGTCGACGCCGGATCGGGCTTGGCGACGCAGGGGATACCCGCCAGTCCGGGTGTGACTGCGGCCCAGGCCGCCGACACGATCGTCGTCCCGTGGAACGACCCGGAAGCTCTGGACGCGGCACTCGCCGAGCGGCAGGTCGCCGCGATCCTGGCCGAGCCGGTCCCCGCCAACATGGGCGTCGTGCCCGCCGCGGGGGGCTTCCTCGAGCATCTGCGCCGGGCGGCCGACGCCGGCGGCGCACTGCTGATCCTCGACGAGGTGATCAGCGGTTTCCGCGTCGCGCGCGGAGGCGCCCAGGAGCGCTACGGCGTTTGCGGCGACCTGACCATCCTCGGCAAGGTGCTGGGCGGCGGGCTCCCGGCTGCCGCGTACGGAGGAGGCCGCGAGCTGATGCAGCACGTCGCCCCCGCCGGCGACGTTTACCAGGCGGGAACGCTGTCGGGGAATCCGCTCGCGGTCGCCGCGGGCCTCGCGACCCTGGGTGAGCTCGACGCCGCGGCTTATGAGCGTCTCGGCGAGCTCACGGACCGGCTCGCAGACGGCCTCTGCGAGGCGGTGGGCGGTCGGCCGATCCAGGTCTCCTCGGTATGCGGGCTGGTGACGCCTTTCTTCAGCGAGCGCCCCGTGCGCGACTTCGCGGGTGCGTCGGCGTGCAACCTCGACGCCTACGGCCGCTTTTGCAACGCGATGCTCGACCGCGGCGTCTATCCGCCCGCGTCGCAGTTCGAGGCCTGGTTCGTTTGCCTGGCGCACGACGAAGCGACGATCGACCGCGCCGTCGAGGTGGCGGCGGAGGCCCTCGCCGCCGCCGAATGACCGCCTCGCCTGAAATGGCGCTTCTGACGCTGGCCGAGCAGCTCCGGGAGGAGGCGACGGTGATCTCGCCCCACGTGCGGACGCCGGCGGACGAGCCGACCCTGGGAATGCTTGCCGCCGCCGGTCCTCGCGCCGGCGAGGCGCCTGGCGAATACGCGATCGTCGTCGAGTCGATCCGCGAGGGCTACCTGCTCCATTACGGAGCGCCGCGATTCGTCGAGCCGCCCGACTCCGACCTCGCGCTGCTCGCCGGCGACTACCTCTACGCGCTCGGCCTCGAGCGCCTGGCCGGGCTCGGCGACATGGAGGCCGTTCGCGAGCTCTCGGACTTGATCAGCCTCTGCGCCCAGCTTCACGCGGAGGGCCGTGCCGGCGCCTCGATCGAGCAGCTGTGGCGGGCATCCGCGACGGCGGTTGGGGCGGGAACCAGCGCCGAGCACGAGCGCGCAAAGGCGGCGCTGCGGGCCGGATCGGCCGCCTGAGCGTGGGTTCGCCGCGCGGAACCCTGCGGATAGACTTCTCCCCCTTGCCTGACGGCGACCGACAGACGAACGGCCGCCGGCGACGGCGTTGCGCCAAAGCCCGAGCCCGCCGGCCACTTCGAGGGCGAGTCGATGACTCGCCGGCACGCGTTCACGATCGCCGGCCAGGCGCTGGGAGGGGTTGCGATCCTCGCGGTGGCGCTGCCGGCGGTCGGATTCTCGCTGGCGCCGCAATTCGAGGAGGCCGAGATCGTCTGGGAGCCGGTGGGGCCTATCGACGACTTCGTCGCCGAGACGTACCGGCCGGTCATCCTCACCGTCGTCCCCAACATCGGCGAGCCCGGCAAGACCACGGCTTACGTGCGCAAGGGCAGCGAGGACCTCGAGGAGGAGCCGACCGAGTTCATCGCGATCTCCACCCGCTGTGCGCACCTCGGCTGCCCCGTGCGCTTCGTCCGCGACGCGGGCAACTTCATCTGCCCCTGCCACGGCGGCGTGTACGACTTTCAGGGCCTGGTCATCGGGGGGCCGCCGGTGCGTCCGCTCGACCGCTTCCAGACCCGCGTCTCCAATGGCCAGGTGGAACTCGGCCCCCGCTACAGCGTCACCAGCCAGCTCGAGCCGGTGCGGGCTCGCGACCCGGGCGAGTTCACGGGCGGGGTCTGGGAATACATCTACCCGCCGCGGCCCAGCGTGCCGCCGCCGCCGATTAGGCACTCGCGCATGAGCCCCCTGATTCCCTCAGCCCTTCGCCGCCCGAAGAAGCCGGGCGAGGCGAAACCCAACGGCGGCAACGGGAGCGGAAACGGTGTTGCGGCAAAGGCCAAGGACGCCGGGATCGACCTCGTCGGCTGGGTCGACGAGCGCTCTGGGGCGTCGGGGCTGCTCACCGGGATGCTCTTCCGCAAGGTCCCGAAGGGCACGAACTGGTTCTACACGCTCGGCTCGGCGACCCTGTTCGCGTTCGTCGTCCAGGCAATAACCGGGGTCTTCCTGGCGATGTACTACACGCCCTCCCCGGTGGAGGCCTATGAGTCGGTGCGCCACCTCACCAACGACGTCTTCCTCGGCGAGTTCGTTCGCGGGATGCATCGCTGGGGCGCGACGGTGATGATGGTCCTGATCTTCCTGCACATGGGGAGGACCTTCTTCTTCGGCGCCTACAAGTACCCGCGCGAGCTGAACTGGGTGATCGGGGTGATCCTGCTCGTGCTGACGATGATGATGGGGCTGACCGGCTACCTGCTGCCCTTCGACCAGCGCTCCTACTGGGCGACGATCGTGGCCGTGAACCTGAACGGCACCGCACCGGTGCTGGGCCCCTACCTGGCCGACTTCCTGCGCGCCGGCCCCGAGCTCGGCGCGACCACGATCTCGCGCTTCTACTCCATCCACATGCTGGCCGTCCCCGGGTTGATCATCGCCCTGATCGGCGCCCACCTCTATCTGGTGGTCAAGCTCGGGACGACGGCGCCGCCGTGGAGCCGCCCGGAGACGAAGCCGAAGTCGCTGCGGGAGGAGAAGGTTTGAATCAGGCCGAGAAGGAGCAGTACCTCCGCGAGTACGAGGTGCTGAAGAAGAAGGGCAAGCCCTTCTTCCCATACGCCGTGCTCAAGGACTCGGCGATGGCGCTGGTTGTCGTCCTGGTGACCATTGTGATGTCGCTGTGGCTCGGCGCCGAGCTGGGGCCGAAGGCCGACCCCACAACCACCACCTACGTGCCGCGACCGGAGTGGTACTTCTTCTTCCTCTTCGAGCTGCTGCGGGTGATCAAGCCGCCGGAGCTGGTTCCGCTGGCGACGATCGGGATCCCGACGATCTGCCTGATCCTGTTGCTCCTGCTGCCGTTCTACGATCGAAATCCCGAGCGCCGGCCCGAGCGGCGGCCGGTCGCGATGACGGCCGGGATCCTGACCATCATCGCGATGGCCTACTTGACGATGCTCGGCGCGAACGCCGGCTCCCCGACCGAGATCGAGATCGAGGTCGCACCGCAGTTCGAGGCCGGCAAGGAGGTCGCGGCTCAATCCGGGTGCCTCGCCTGCCACCAGTTCGAGCACAACGGAAACAACGGGCCCGGGCCCGACCTGACTCACATCGGCGTTGAGCTGCCGCGGGCGGCGATCGCCCGCTCGCTGATCGTCGGGCCGGGAATCATGCCCTCCTACTCCGAGCTCCAGGAGCGGGACCCTGAGAAGTTCGACGACCTGACCGCGTTCCTCGCATCGCTGAGGTAGCGATGACGGGCACCTCAGCGGCGGGCGGTCCAGGTGCAACCGCGCCCTCGCCCGAGAGCGGCGAGTTCCCGCAAGAGGTGCGGGGGATGTTCGACCGCATCGCCGGTGTGTACGACCTGCTGAACACGGCGATGACCGTCGGTCTCCACCACGGGTGGCGCGAGCGCGCGGCTGGCCGCGCTCGGCTGACGACCGGCGATAGCGCCGTGGACATCTGCTGCGGCACCGGAGACATGGCGATCGAGCTGGCCCGCCGAGTCGGCCCGTCGGGGCGGGTGGCGGCGTCCGACTTCTCTGAGCCGATGCTCGAGATCGCGCGCCGCAAGGCTGCCGCCGCAGACCCCGGTGGGGCCGCGATCGAGTTCGAGTGGGCCGACGCCCTCGCGCTCCCGTACGAGGACAGGTGCTTCGACGCTGCCACGAACGGCTTCGGACTCCGCAACCTGGCCGACATCGATAAGGGGCTGGCGGAGATGGCGAGGGTGCTGCGCCCGGGCGGCCGCCTGGTCGTGCTCGAGATCACCCAGCCTCGGCGGCCGCCGTTGTCGAGCTTCTACTCGCTGTGGTTCGACCGCCTCGTGCCGAGGCTGGGGGCCATAGCCGGCGACAGCGCTGCCTACACGTACCTGCCGCAGTCGGTGAAGCGCTTCCCCTCCCCCGAGAGCCTGGCCGCGAGGATGGATGCCGCCGGCCTGGAAGATGTGCGCTGGTTGCTGCTCGCCGGCGGGATCATCGCCATCCATTCCGGGGTTAAGCCGTGAGCGCGGGAACAGATTTTCTGCTTGTGGGGCGGAGCGCGATCCAGTGATGTCCGGCGGACCCACGGTCTCGCGCGGCTCCACGATCCCCGCTCCGGTCACCCAGGTGATGGAGGCCGCGGCCTCCTGGCTCCCCGAGCAGATGTCGGCGGTCGAGTCCCGTCTCGGTGAGATCGTCGCCGGCCACGGCGACGTCCTGCGCGCGGATGCGAGCGCCACGTTGAGCGCCGGAGGCAAGCGCCTGCGGCCGATGCTCGTGCTCCTGTGCGCCGGACGGGACGCTCCCGAGTGCGGCGATCCGCGCGGCGATCGCGGTGGAGCTGGTCCACATGGCGACCCTGGTGCACGACGATGTCCTCGACGACGCGCCGCTTCGGCGCGGGCTGCCGACCGTGCTCGCGCGCTCCGGGCGCGATCGGGCATTGGCCACCGGAGATCTGCTGTTCTCGCGCGCGTTCGCTGAGCTCTCGGATAACGGGCGAGGGGTCGCGTTGCTCAGCGCCGCATCGGTGGCGCTCGCCCGCGGCGAGCTCGCCCAGACCCGGGATGCCTTCGACCTTGAGATCAGCGCCGAGCGCTACCTCGAGCGCTGCCGCCTGAAGACGGCGGCGCTGTTCGAGTGCGCGTGCGTGATCGGTCGCGAGGTCGACGACGCACTGGCCGAGTTCGGTGCCGAGATCGGGCTTGCGTTTCAGCTTCTCGACGACGTGCTGGACGTCACCGGACCCGTCGAGCGCACCGGGAAGGCTCGGGGAACCGACCTCCTCGACGGAACCGTGACCCTGCCGCTGATCCTCGCTCGCGAGCGCGATCCCGGCCTTGCCGCGATCGACCTGCACTCGCTCGACGCTCACTCCGCCGAGGCGCTTTGCGATCGGATCGCCGCGACCGGAACGACCGAGCTGGTCAGGGACGAAGCGCGTTCACGAGTTCAAGCCGCACAGGCCCGCCTCGGCCAGGGAGGCCTCGCGGACGAAGAGCGCCATCTGCTCGAGCTCGTCGCCGATGGCGTGGTGGAGCGCTACGCGTAGTCTCGGGCGTTCTTCTGCAATCTGGTTCCACCCCATGGAACCGAAATGCAGATGAACAGCTGCCCGTTGAGCTCCTATTGGTTGCCGCTGAGCGCGGCAAACCAGAGGATGCAGGCCGCGATCGACAGCCCGAGGCAGAGCCAGCCGGGATCGCGTCGCTCACGGCCCATCGCCACGTACACAATCCCTGCGATCACCCCGATCGCCGGCATGAAGAGGGGGAGCAGGACCGCGCCCCACCAGTCGCCAGCCCGAGCTTTCGGAGGAGACATCGGCGAGACCATGTAGCTCGTCCAGCCGGCTCCATCCCAGTAGCGCTGACCGCGGCCCTCTGGATCCGGATACCAGCCGGACGGTGGAACCGCGGGAGCGTTCACGATTCTCTACGCCTTAGAAGTCTTCAGGCAGGACGAACTCACGATCGAGTGCGTCGACGAAGCGCTCGATCTCCTCTTCCATGTTCGCGCGCGTGAGCTTGGTGAGGTCGTCGAGGATCGACTGCGAGCCCTCGTCGAGCACCTCGTCGAACCGATCCACGGCGTCCTGCCCGTACACGCCCCCGCCGCGCCACTCGCAGTCCGGGCAGCGAAGCTCCACGGCCCACTTCCGAGCCGATGCCGGCGCCCAGTCGGTGGGATAGACCAGCTCCGAGCTGCACGCCCCGCAGATATGCAGGTCTGCGGACTTCGCGGAAGCGGTCGAGATGGGGGGCTTGCGGGTTTCCATGCTGGCCCCCCTATCGGCCCCCCGGGTGGTGGCCTTTAGTCCCTTTCACCCCAATGGGGTCAATCGTCTAGCCACGCCTGTAGCCGATTCCGAGAAGGTCGGGAGTCGGGAATAGACTGGCGCGGGCAATGGTGCTTTCAGACCGCACGATTCGGGAGGAGATCGAGGCGGGGCGTATCGCCTTCGATCCCTTCGACCCCGACCTGATCCAGCCTTCGAGCGTGGACGTGCGGGTCGACAACCGCTTCCGCGTCTTTCACAACGCCCGCCGCCCCTATATAGATGTCCGGGAGCCGATGGACGACCTCACCGAGCTGGTGACGATCGAGCGCGAGGATCAGCCGTTCATCCTCCACCCGGGCGAGTTCGTGCTCGGCCAGACGCTGGAGCGGGTGCGGCTCCCGGACGATCTGGTCGCCCGCCTGGAGGGCAAGAGCAGTCTCGGAAGGCTTGGTCTGCTCATCCACAGCACGGCGGGATTTGTTGACGCCGGCTGGGAGGGCAACCTCACCTTGGAGCTGTCGAACGTCGCGAACCTCCCGATCACGATCTACCGCGGGATGCCGATCGGCCAGATCTCGTTCATGCGCATGGATCGCGCGGTCGAGCACCCCTACGGAAGCGACGAGGCGGGAAGCAAGTACCAGGGCCAGGACGAGCCGACGGCGAGCCGTTTTCACCTCAACTTCCAGCGCTGAGCGCTCGTAGCCACGCACGGCTGCTCGCACGACTCGCCTTCCGGGTAGATCTCTGCCCATACGCCGCTACCATGCGGCTATGGACTTCAGCATCTGGCAGGTCGCCATTGTGCTTGTGATCGCCCTGCTGGTCTTCGGGCCCAAGCGCCTACCTGAGCTCGGCCGTTCGCTTGGCAACGGAATGCGCGAGTTCAAGGACTCGATCACCGGCAAGTCCGGAGATGACGAGGACGAGACTCCCCAGATCGAGGGCACGGCGACCGCCGACCCCGTCGAAGGGGAAGTGGTCACCGAGAACAAGGCCTAGCGGAGGGCGCTGAGCCTTGGCCCGAGTTCGGGCGGCGAAGTTCGAGGAGCGGATGACGCTCGTCGAGCATCTCGGAGAGCTTCGCGGCCGCATCGTCATCTCGCTGGTTGCATTCGGCGTCGGCTTCGCGCTCTGCTTCTGGCAGGACGCGCTGATGCTCGACATCGCCAATTCGGCGCTCCCCGACGACATCGAGCCGGTCACACTGTCGCCCACCGAGCCGTTCTTCACCACGGTCGAGGTGTCGGCCTACGGGGCGCTGGTGCTTTCGCTGCCGGTGATCCTGTGGCAGGTCTACGCGTTCGTGCTCCCCGCCTTCTCCGACGCGGAGAAACGAACGCTGGTCCCGTTCCTTGCCGCGATCCCGATCCTCTTCCTCGCAGGCGTTGCCTTCGGCTACTTCGTGGTGATGCCGGCAGCGCTGCAGTTCCTGCTCAACTTCAACACCAGCGAGTTCCAGATCGAGGTGCGCGCGGGCGACTACTACAGCTTCTTCGGGATCATGCTGCTCGCGCTCGGGATCCTCTTCCAGGTGCCGGTCGGCGTGCTGTCCGTATCGCGGCTCGGAATCGTGACGCCGGAGCAACTCAGCGCCAGCCGCCGCTACGCGATCTTCGTGATCGCCGTCGTCGCTGCGGCGCTGCCGGGCGGCGACCCGGTGAGCATGCTGCTGATCATGGCCCCGCTGCTGGTTCTCTACGAGGGCAGCATCCGGCTATCGAAACGCTTTGGCAAGCCGCCCGAGGAGCGCGCGCCGGCAGCACCGGCGGCCACCGAGGAGCCGCGATGAAGCCTGCGCCTGGCTAACCTGCTGCCCCGATGCTCTTCGACCTCAACAGCAGTCCGCGGCGCAAGCGCGTGGTCCAGGTCGTCTTCGGAGGCATGGCGATCCTGTTCGCCGCGGGCTTCATCCTCTTCGGTGTCGGCGGCGACGTGCCGGGCTTCCTCGGTGGCGGCGGTGACACAGGGTCGAGCAATCCCGAGTTTGAATCGAGGATCGAGGATGCGCAGGCGACCCTGGAAGCGAACCCGAAGGACGAGGACGCGCTGGTCGAGCTGGCGATCGTCAGCGCCCAGGCCGGGGACTTCGAGGCCCAGCTCGACGAGGAGACGGGCACCCTGATCATCACCCAGGCGAGTGAGGACTTCTACGAGGACGCGATCAGCGCCTGGGAGCGTTACCTGGCCCTTGATCCGAAGAGGCCGGACGACGGCGCGGCGGCCCAGATCCTGAACGTCTACATCAACAGCATCCAGGGCGGCGGCAACCTCAGCGTCACAGGCCTCCAGGATCTGTTCGACGGCTCGGTCCAGACGGCGGCGATTTTCGCCGAGGCCCAGCCGTCGGCGAACACATACGGCACGTTGGCCCAGCTCGCCTACTTCGCCGGCGACACCGAACAGGGTGACGAGGCCGCAACGCTCGCGATCGAGGAATCTGAGTCGTCCGAGCGGAAGACGACCGAGCGCCTGATGGAGCAGTACGCGAAGGCGGGCGAGCAATTCCAGAAGAACCTCGCCAAGGCCGAAAAGGCCCAACAGACCAGCCCGGAAGAGGCCTTCCAGAACCCGCTCGAGGACTCCCTCGGCGGCAGCGGCCTCAGCGGCGGCCTCACCCCGCCCCCGACCTCTCCCTGATCCTCGGGAACCGCCCCGCCGCGGCTACCATCCAACCCCCGGGCCGTTAGCTCAGCTGGTAGAGCAGGAGACTCTTAATCTCAAGGTCACAGGTTCGATCCCTGTACGGCCCATCGCATCGAGAACAGCAGCTGTCTGCGGTTGGGGATACTGCGCGGGCGATGTCGAAGGAACTGGGCAAGCCTCCTCAGGGAGCGCCGCAGCGCGACATGCTTGAGCGGCTGCTGGTGCGGGTTCCTGCCCTCGCGGGGTTGTTGGCTGGAGGCCTCCGCCGTATGCAGCCGGGCTCGTCGCTCAGGAGGCGACTGATCAACCGGCAAGTCAAGCGCGGGTTCGCCGCGATGGCCCGCAGCGATGTCGAGGTGGTGTTGCTGGGCTACGAGCCCGACGCCGAGGTCCGGATGAACGGCATGTCCGGGGTGGGCATCAGCGACTCCTACCAGGGCTACGAGGGCATCCGCACCCTCTACGCCGACTTGGACGAGGCCTTCGGCGACTGGGAGTGGACCATCCGCGAGGTGGACAACGCCGAGGACAGCATTGCCGTCAGGGGAGATTTCGTCGGCTACGGGCGAAGCAGCGGAGTGAAGACCGACTTGAGCGACGGGGGAACGGCGGTGAAGCTCTCGCCTCGGGGCTTGATTGTCTGGCAGGAGTGGTTCGTAGAGCAGGATGGATGGAGGAAGGCCCTCGAAGCTGCCGGGCTGAGCGAGTAGGCGATGTCGGAGGAGAACGTGGAGGTCGTGCGGCGGGGGTTTTCGGCGACCATGGACGCGGATTGGCAAACCGCTCTGGCGACGCTGGACGGTGAGGCGGAAATTCACGACTTCGACATCCCTGACGCCGGGACGTATCACGGACACGACGGCTGGTTCGCCTGGCTCGAAAACTGGAGCGAGAGCTGGGACTCCTGGCGGGTCGAGGACGTGGAGTTTCGCGCGGCCGGACCTGACGGCGTAATCGCGTTGTTCAAGATGATCGCCAAGGGCGGCGGCAGCGGCGTCGAAGTCGAGCGCCGCGACGCGATCCTCTACCGCCTGGAGAACGGCAAGATCGTGCGCATGGAGTACTTCAATGACCAGGCGAAGGCCCTCGAAGCCGCCGGGCTGAGCGAGTAGGCGATGTCGCAGGAGAACGTGGAGGTCGTACGGCGGTTCTATGAGGCCATCTCTCGGCGCGACCACGCCGGGGCACTGGCGTGTCTCGCGCCTGACGTGATCTACGGAGTCCTTCAGGAAGGACCCGCCAACGGCCCAGACGCGGTCAAAGCGATGTGGGACCGCTGGGAAAGCGAATGGGAAGAGGGAGGCACGACAGTCCCCGAGGAGTTCATCGGCGCTGGCGACCGGATAGTCGTGGCCGTTCATGAAACGGGAAGAGCTCGAGGCAGCGGAATCGAGGTCGACGCCCGTGTCTTCAACGTCTTCACGTTCCGCGACGGCAAGGTGGTGCGCAAGGTCGAGCTGACGAAGCGGTCCGACGCCCTCGAAGCCGCTGGGCTGAGCGAGTAGGCGATGTCGGAGGAGAACGTGGAGATCGCCCGGCGCTTCTATGCGACGAACCGAACTTTCCTGGAGCGAGTCACGGCGGGAGAGGACATCGGCGATGTTTCCGAGTGGTGGGCGTTCTGGGACCCGGAGGCAGTGATCGTGGAAATCGCCGAGTTCCCGGACACGGGTACCTACCGTGGCCACGACGAGATACACCGCTGGATCCAGGGCTGGTTCGAAGCCTTCGACGTTATCTCGGTCGAGCCGCACGATTTCACCCCGGTCGGCGACCACGTCGTGGTTTCCACCCGCCAACGATTCCTTTCGAACGCGGGGGTGGACGTAGAGCAGGACATCACTCAGGTTCTTCGATTCCGTGGCGGCAAGATGATCTATGCAACCGGCTACCGCGACAGGGCGGAGGCCCTCGAAGCCGCCGGGCTGAGCGAGTAGGGCGCTCAGGGCAAAGCCACTTGGCCAGCGCTGGAAATGCGCCAGTATCCCCATGGGGGTAGGGTCGGCCGACACCGACCGATGGGAGGACTTCATGCATGCAGTGGTTGTGTCCGTAACGATCGACAACCCTGAGGAAGCGACGACGTATCTGCGCGAACAGATCGTGCCGCGTGTGTCCCAGGCACCAGGATTCGTCGCCGGTTACTGGGTCCGCCTCGAAGGCTCTAACAAGGGAAGAGGGACAGTTGTCCTTGAGTCCGAAGAGGCGGCTCGCGGCCTTGCGGAGCAAGTCGGTTCGAATCCAAATCCCGGTGCCACAATCGAGAGCATCGACGTCGGGGAGGTTGTGGCTAGCGCTTGACGGCTCACTAAGGCCAGGGTCGACGCGGGTGCCCTCGAAGCCGCCGGGCTGAGCGAGTAGGCGATGTCGCAGGAGAACGTCGAGGTGATCCGACGGGTCTTCGAGGCTTTCAATCGTCGCGACTGGGCGGCGTGGGAATCCCATCATCATGCGGAAGTCGAATGGCACGACCCACCCGAACTTCCCGACGCGGGGATCCATCATGGGGTGGGCGATATCCGCCGCCTTTTTGACGAGCTGCTCGAGACCGGGGACGAATGGCACGTCCAGGTTGACGAGATTGAGAGCGTTGGCCAAGACCGCGTTCTCATGCGGGGGCGCTCCGTACTCATCGGCCGCGTCAGCCGTATCCCGCTGGAGGACCCCCTCTTCCAGCTCTTCGAGCTCGAGGATCGCCGCGTGTGTCGCGTCCAAACCTTCCGGTCTACCAACGAAGCCCTCGAAGCCGCCGGGCTGAACGAGTAGGCGATGTCGCAGGAGAACGTGGAGATCGTCTACCGGCTGGTCGACGCTTGGAACCGGCGGGACCTGGAGGCGACACTTGCGCTCTGCGATCCCGAGATCGAGTACGTCCAATCCCCGACAGCGACGAACGAATCGAAAGCCCGGTTCTTGTCTCGTCCAAGTTCCACCACGGAAAGGTGGTTCGGACCGAAGTGCTCGGCTTCGGCACAGCCGAAGCTCGGCAAGCCCTCGAAGCTGCCGGACTGAGCGGGTAGGCGGAGGTGGGCAACGGATGGGCAACACACCATCCATGACCAGCCGCAACCAGCCGCAACTCCCTGGCCAGACTCTTAATCTCAAGGTCACAGGTTCGATCCTTGTACGGTCCACTCAATGTCGCGGCGGATGAGCAAGACGCGCTCACGGATCGTCATTGCCGCGCTTGCCATATCTGGATTGGCAGCAGCTGGCTGCGGCGAAGAGGACACTCCGTCAGGTTCGAGCTCCTCAGATTCGGCTTCCACCTCCGCCCAAAGTGGAGGCGGCGGGGCATGCGCGATCGAAGTGGGCGGCCAGCCGGCGAAAATCGACACGGGGTCGACCCACCTTGCGTGCTTCTCAGTAATCGACGGTTTCGGCTCCTACCTGCGTTCGTTGAGCCGCGCAGACGTCGAGAGCGGTAAGACATCCCGGGAGGGAGTCTGGGACTGTGAGACGTCGCCCTCCCCCACCGAACCAGACGTGCTCGTGCGCTGCCGGGCCCGCACCACGAAGGGAGACGGGTTTCTCGTGTTCAGGGTGCGGGCAGTGGCAGCGGAATAGCGTCCGCGGGGCGCTGTGTCACTTACCCCTTCAGCTCCGCCGGGTAGCGCACAACCTCCAGGAACCCCGGATCGACCAGCTCCAGCTCGTCGCCGGGGGCGCCTTTTTTCAGGGGATCGCCGCTCGTCGCGACCAGGTTCACGAACAGCGGTTTCCGAGCCGTCTTGATGATTCGAAGCACGCCGACGCGCCGCGTCCTGCGAACGCCGGCGTCCGGCAGGCAGTTGAAGCCGTTGTGCTCGCCGATCTCCCCGCCGAAGGCGGCGACCCGCTTCGCCTCTCCGCCCAGGTCGGTCTGATACCGGTTGTCGGTGAGGTAGAGCCGGGTGGAGATACGCGCCGGGTAGCCGAGGTGCTCGGCGGTGCTGCCGAGCTCCGCTTTGACCTCGAGCTGCTCGCCTTCCTCCGGCTTTCCGATCGGGAGTGAGTAGACGACGGTCTTCGCTTCCGGGTCGACCGGCAGCATCGGCACCTCTTTGGCGGACGTGCTCTTTGGGGCCGGCGGCGGAACCTCGCCTCGCAGCCGGACGACGTTCAGCCGCCCCTTGTCCTGCCCGACCTTGCCGCCCGGGTCGTTCTCGCCGACAAGCAGGAAGTGGTCATCAATCGCCGAGGGGTGGTACGCCTCGAGAATCAGGTTGATGCACGTGTCCTCAAGGGGCCACGGAAAACCCCGTTTCGGAATCGAACGCTCGAGCCCGGAGAAGACCAGCACCTTGTGGTGCTCGTCGTGGCTGCACTTCTCCGCCACTGCGCCACCCGAGATCCGGACACCTTCGCCCGGAGCGGCCTCGGTCACCTCGCGGTTGCGCGCGAGCACGAGCTGAGCCTTCACCGTCGGGTCGTAGCGGTAGGGGGTGCCGACGCAGTCGTCTTGCTGCTTCTTGCAGTCGGTTGTCACCTCGACCTCGGCGCTGATCAGCAGCCGGTCGCCGGGCTCGAGGTCGGGCATCGCGGAGAGCGGATCAGCCCCCGGCCGGAGCGACATCGCGACATGCCTCTCGGCGCCCGCAGCTGTTGCGATCTGCAGCGTCTTCACCAGCTCGGAGTTCTTGCCCGTTGTGCAGACGAGTGCTCGCGCGGTCACGTTCGCGCGATTCTCCAGGCCGCGGCGAGCCGAGTCAAGGGACCGCCGGGGCAACCGCGCGATGGGCGAGCACTGCCGCCAGGGTGACCACGAACAGGCAGGCGACGAGCGCGTACGCGACCGCGTCTGAAGTCAGGTCCGCAATGCCCGCGCCAGCCGAGCCGCCCAGTACCTGACCTCCCGCCCAGGAGAGGCTGACAAGAGCGGTCGCGAAGGCAAGGTCGAGGCCGGCCGACTCGGCGTTGTCCGAGAGCAGCGCCATCGCCGGCGTCCAGATCAAGCTCATTGCGAGTACGACGACGACCACGGTTACTCCAAGCAGGGCGACGGTCGCGGGCAGCGGGGCCAGCAGAGCGGCCACAGCCGAAGCTGCCAGGCCGGCGCGGATCGGTGCCAAGCGGCCACGCCGGTCCGACAATCTCCCGATCGCGGGGCTGATGACCGCCTCGACCGCCGCCGCGATCAGGAAAACAGTGCCAACGACGACACCGCTCGCGCCGAGCTCGTCGAGCTCGAGTGGAGCAAGCACGTCGAGAAGACCCGAGAGCGACGACGGCAGCACCACCAGCCAGAACGCGAACAGCACCGGCCTCGTCAGGATCGCCCTTGCGACGCTGCGAAGGCCCGGGACCGGGGAGGTCGGAGCGCCAGGCGTCGCGAGCACCCACGCCGCCAGCCCGGCGGCGACCAGGCCGACGCCGCTGAACACCGCTTCGGGCCCCACCACCGTCGCCGCGCCACCGATCACCGGCCCCAACAGCAACCCCGCGATCGCAACCGCGAGCACCGAGCCGACGAGCTCGCCGCGCCGCTCGCGGGGGCCGGCCGCGAGCACCCAGGCGAGACCTCCGGTCCAGGCGCACGCACCGCCTACGCCCTGCGCGAACCGCGCGGCGTCGAGCACAACGACGTCGTCGGCGAACGCGAAGGCGAGGCTGGAGCAGCTGAGCAGGCCGAGCCCGACCAGCATCGATTGGCGGACGCCGATCCGCGCCGCCAGCCATCCCGACGGCAGGGCGGCGATCAGCGTCCCGGCCGCGTATGAGGCGCTCAGAACTCCGGCGGCGGTCTTGGACAGCCCGAGCTCATCCGAGTACTCGGGCAGCAGCGGCACGATCGCGGCGTAGAACATCGTGTCCACGAGAATCACCGCGGCGACGAGAACGAAGAGCCGGCGCATGCAACGAAGGTAGAGGCGCCGCCTCCTCGGCGGAGGTCGGCGCCGAGATCAGCCGCTGAGCAGCCGGCGGGCGTCGCTTGGGTCGGCGAAGACCTCCAGCCGGCGCACGAGGTCGTTCTCGAGCGTCCACAGCCAGGCGCTGGGCGAGTCGATGGATGCGCCGACCCTCCAACCCCGGACGCGGCCGAGGACGAGCCAGCGCTGCTCGTCCAGCTGGTGGAAGCTGTCGGGGTGAAGCTCGAGGCGCGTCCACGTCGTGGCCACGTCGGCAAAGTAGGTTTCGAGCCCCGAGTGCCCGCGATACGGATCCGATCTCCCGGCGATTGCCCCGGTCACGGTCGATATCTCGATCTCGGGATGGGAGCCCTCCTTCATGGCTTCGAGATCGCGCTCGGCGAACGCCCTGTAGGCGGCACGGATCAGCGCTTCCGGCTTGCGTTTCCCCTCCGCATGCACCCGACCAAAGTAGCTGACGTCAGCTGGCAGTCTCGAGATCGTGATTTGATCCCCTCGAAGGAGGTTGGATGAGCGAGATTTCAAAGGCCGTGCTGATCACCGGGTGCTCCTCTGGGATCGGGCACGAGACGGCGAGGCACCTGGCCGGCAAGGGCTGGAGCGTGTACGCGACAGCGCGCCGGACGGAGGCAATCGAAGACCTGGCGGCGGCCGGGTGCAAGACGCTCGCCTGCGACGTCACCTCGGAGGAATCGATGCGCGCGGCGGTGGCGGCGGTCGAGGAGGCGGAAGGCGCCGTCGGTGCGCTCGTCAACAACGCCGGCTACAGCCAGTCGGGGGCGATCGAGTCGGTGCCGATGGAGCAGATCCGGCGCCAATTCGAGACCAACGTGTTCGGGCTGATCCGGATGTCCCAGCTCGCCCTGCCGGGGATGCGACGCCAGCGCTGGGGGCGGATCGTCAACGTCTCCTCGATGGGCGGCCGGTTGACGTTCCCGGGCGGCGGGATCTATCACGCGACGAAGTTCTCCGTGGAGGCGATCTCCGATGTCCTCCGCTACGAGGTCAAAGGCTTTGGGATCGGCGTCGTCTGCGTCGAGCCCGGCCTGATCAAGACGAAGTTCGGCGAGGCGGCGGTCGGCTCGATGGAGGGTCCCGTCCAGGGGGAAGGGGAGTACGCGGAGTTCAATGCCGCCGTCGCCAGCGCAACCGCCGGCGCCTACAGCTCAGGGCCGATGTCGCTGTTCGCCGCCGGCCCCGACGCGGTCGCCAAGGTGATCGAGAAGGCGATCTCACGCAAGCGGCCGAAGGCTCGCTATCCGGTCACTTTCGGGGCCCGGGCGCTCTTGATCCAGCGCCGGCTGATGCCTGATCGCGCCTGGGACGCCTTCCTGCGCAGCCAGTTTCCGCAGCCGAAGTGAACTGGCCCTATGGCTCTTAGGTCGTCCGTTTCCCGCGGTTCAGCCAGATCGCGACCGCGAAGAACAGAATCACCAGATCCGCCAGGACCACCAGGTGGGCCCAGCCGTCGAAGACCTGAATCGCGGCGATGCTCAACCCGATCAGAACGAAACAGAAGACAACGGTGAGCACCGCCCACACGCGCTCCTGGCCGGCGCTCGCTCTGCTGAGCCGATCGCCGGAATAGCCCAGCTCAGCGCGCTCGACCTGGCCGCGCTGTGACTCACTCATGTTCGCCATTACGTCTCCTCTCCTCGAAGCCCGCGACCATCGTACGCGTGATTCACCCTGGGATGAGTGACGGTGCTCACGTGTGGAGCGCTCAGGAGGGCGGATCTGGTTCGTCGCGGTTCCTGGCTTCGCCGGTGATCTGGTAGCTGATGTACCAGAGCAGATGGCGGGCGAGACCAACGAGAGGCGTGTGCGCGACGAGCCTTCTCACGAATGCCGATCCTAACCGGTGAGGCAATAATGCACGCCGATGCGGCTGCTCGTGCTCTCCAGCTCCGATCGTTCCGTGCCCGGGGAACTGCTCGAGCGGCTCGCGACTGGGGCGGAGGTGGACCGCTTCGAGCTCCCCGCTGCGCCACCAGGGCTCAGCGGTCCCGTTGCGCTTGCGCAAACGCTGACCGCAGTCGAGCGGGAAGCCGAAGCGCGGCGCCCGGACGCAGCCTTGATCGACCTCGATGGTGACGCTGCGCTTGCGGCCGCGCTGGTTTTCGCGAAGCTCCCGATCCCAGTGGCCCGCCTGGCCGTCCCTCCGGCAGCCGAGGCCCGCCTGGCCGAGCTGCTGTGCGACGCCGTGCTCGATGACGCGGATTCGGCGCTTGCGTGGTTGCGCACATAGCCCTCTGCCGTCGCTCCTAGACTGTCGCGGATGAAAGTCGGGATCATCGGGATGGGTTATGTGGGCCTGCCGCTGGCGGTCGCATTCGCCGAGGCGGGCTGCGACGTGGTCGGCGTGGACAACGATCCGCGCCGGGTCGAGCGCCTGCGCCGCGGCGAATCGGATGTGGAGGACGTGCCCTCGGCCTCGCTGCAGGCGCTGGCCGAGCGCTTCATGGCTGCCGACGACTACCGCCTGCTGCGAGATTGCGAGGCGACGATCATCTGCGTGCCGACGCCGCTCGCCAACCGCCGGGAGCCGGACCTGGGTTACCTCGTCGACGCCGCGACGAGACTGTCCGGCGTCCTCGCAAAGGACTGCCTCGTCGTCCTCGAGTCGACCACCTACCCTGGCACTACCCGCGAACGGGTGCTTCCGCTCCTCGAGGAGTCCGGCCTCGCTGCGGGCCGCGACTTCAACCTCGCCTACTCGCCCGAGCGGATCGATCCCGGGCGCACTGATCACACGATCCGGAACACGCCGAAGGTCGTCGGGGGGATCACTGAGGACTGCACCCGCCGCGCCGCCGAGCTCTACGGGCTGATCTGCGACGAGGTGATCGAGGTCTCGACGCCGGAGATCGCCGAGCTCTCGAAGCTGCTCGAGAACATCTTCCGCTCGGTCAACATCGCGCTCGTCAACGAGCTTGCCCAGCTCTGCGATCGGATGGGGATCGACATCTGGGAGGTCGTCGACGCCGCCTCGACGAAGCCGTTCGGGTTCATGCGCTTCGAGCCCGGTCCCGGGATGGGCGGGCACTGCCTGCCGATCGACCCCTTCTACCTCGCCTTCAAGGCCCGCGAGCACGACTTCTACACCGAGTTCATCGAGCTGGCCGGAAAGCTGAACCAGTCGCAGCCGCTGTTCTGCGCCCAACGCGCGGAGCGGGCGCTGAACGACGTCGGCAAGCCCGTCAAGGGCTCGCGTGTGCTGATTGTGGGCGTCGCCTACAAGGCCGGCGTCGCCGACATGCGCGAGTCGCCCGCGCTGAAGATCATCCACGAGTTGCGCCGCCTGGGCGGCGAGGTCTCCTACCACGACCCGCACGTGCCGCAGCTGTCCGAGCTCGGCCTCTCCTCGGTCGAGCTCGACGAGGCCGTTGCCGAGGCCGACCTGGCGATGATCGTCACGGCGCACGGCGAGGTGGACTACGAGCGCCTGGTTCGCGACGCGGCACTGGTGCTGGATCTGCGCGGAGTGACGCGCGCGATCGAGGCTCCGAACCTGGTCAGGATTTGACTTCGCCGCGGGAGCATTGGGCGCCGGCTTGATCAGGAAGGCCCCCAAGCGTCCCGAACGACTCACCTGGGGGCTCGCCGCCCTCGCTGTCGCCACCGCCGGGACCGTGGTCGTCGGCGAGCTCGCGAAGCTCGCCAAGCGGCGCACCCAGGCCAGCCTCGAGGAGCTGCGGGAGGCCGACGAGGAGCCGTCGCGGCTCGAGACCGCCGAGCACGCGATCATCAGCACCCAGCGGGCCGCCAGCGACACGTTCACCGTGGTCCTCGAGGGGATCGAGGCAGCTCCGAGGCAGGAGACCGCGCTATTCAATCTGCTGTCGGGATTCCTCGGCGGCTTCGCCCTGATGCGGCTTTCGACGTGGGGGATGCGGGGCGGGTGGTGGCCGACGAGCAGCGTCGTCCTCGGTGGCCGCCACATCCACCATTTCGTCCCGGGGATCCTGCTTGCCTTCGCCGCGGGCGGGACGGCGATCATGACCCAGAGCCGGCAGCTCGAGACGACGCTGGCGATCCCCTTCGGCGCCGGCGTCGGGATGACCTTTGACGAGGCGGCATTGCTTCTCGACCTGCGCGACGTCTACTGGACCCGGGAGGGCATCCTCAGCGTCCAGATCAGCTTTGGCTTTGCCGCCCTGCTCGGCGCGACAATCCTCGCCCTGCGGATCCTGCGCCGCGGCGAGCAGCGTGCGAAGGAGCAGGGTCTGATTCCGCTTACCCCCGGCAACAGCGCCTGACCCGCGTTCAGCGCAGAACGCGGTAGCGGGCGAAGAGCTGCGATTCGTCGGCAAGGAGCCACCCGAGCTCGAGCCGTCGAACGCGCTCGTGCACGCCCTCGACCATCCGCGGCCCGTCTCCCCCGGCGAGCTTCGCACCCAGGGTCACGAACAGCTCGTCCACCAGTTCGGCCGCGACCAGCTGACCGTGCAGGCGTGGCCCTCCCTCGCACAGCAGCGCCCTCACCCCGCGCTCGCGCCGCAGGTACGCGAGCGCCCCGGGGAGGTCGACGTGGCTGGCGTGCCTCAATACCGAGGTCTTGGTCGCCGTCGGCGGCGGGTCATGCTCCGAGGAGGTGACGAGCAGAACTTCCCCTTCGCCGCCCGTGAACAGGTCGGCTTCCCACGGGAGATCCATCGTTCCCGTGACGATCACCGCCAGCGGATCGTGCGCGAGCCCGCGGCGCTCCCGGCGCGCCCGCCTCTCTTCGTTCGGGACCATGCGCCCGTAGCGTTCGGTCCGCATCGTCCCGGCACCGATCATCACCGCGTCCACCGACGAGCGCAGCTCCATCAGCACCTCGGTGTCGCTCTCGGTGCCGATCGGCCCGGAACGGCCCGAGATCGTCGCACGCCCGTCGACGGTGACCGCGAAGTTGGTCACGGTGTAGGGACGCTCGGGAGGGGCGAGTCCCGGGAGGTCGAGCGAGTCGAGCTGCTCCACAACCGTGACCTCGGCCGCATCGGGCACCAGCCGCTGAAGTACCGAGTCGCTCAACCAGCCTGCTCGATCTCGCTCAGGTGCGCGACGTTGGCGCGGTCGTCGGATCCCGCACTCGGCGACTCTTCGAACCATGCGTCGAGGATCTCGGTCAGCTCCGCCTCGGACGTGGTCCGCAGGCTGAGCGCGAGCACGTTTGCGTCGTTCCATTTCCGCGCCCCGGCCGCCGTCTGCGCGTCGTTGCACAGCGCCGCTCGCACTCCCGGAACCTTGTTCGCGGCAATCGACGCTCCGGTCCCGGTCCAGCAGCAGACGATCGCCTGCTCGGCGCGGCCCTCGGCGACGTCGCGAGCCGCGCTCTCGCTCGCCCACGCCCAGTCGTCGCGCTCGGATTCCTCAAGCGCGCCGTGGGGGACCGGTTCGTGACCGCGGCGGCGCAGCTCCTCGACCACCGCCGCGGCTACGCCCGTCAGCTCGTCTGCGGCGACGGCAATCCGCACGCCTCGCGTGCCTCCTCGAGGGTGGCGAAGGGCTGGGCTCGGATCACCAGCCCGTCCTTGAGCGTCCATACCAGCGCTACGCGCTGCTCGACTTCGATCCCGGTCGTGCGGCCCTTCGCCACCAGCCTCGTCGGGACGATCACGTGCTCCCCCGCGTCGATGAACTCCTCCGGGAGGAAGTGGACCTCCTCCATCGCGTCGTAGAAGGAGTCGAAGTAGCGCCTGATCCCCTCCTCGCCCTTGTAGGTGTCGGGCTCGGACGCGAGGTCGGGCGGAGTCGTCATCTGGAACTCCGGGTGGACGAAGGGCATCAGCGCATCGACGCCCTCGTTCTCAAGCGCGTCGGAGGCCTTCCGGATCAAGGCGACGTTGTCCTCGGGCATCAGGAACTGAAGTATGCCCAGCCGAACTGTCGGCCCGCGATCCGTTCCAGGCGCGTGACGTCGCCGTGGAAGCGCTCGACGAGCAGCGCCTGCAGTTCCGCCGGCAGCTTCGGCTTCTCGCGCTCCCCGGCGTCGGGGTCATGAACGACCCGCTCGACCAGCCAGCGCAGCGATTCCGGGAGGCGATCGAAGCGCCGATCCAGCCCCCTCAGTCCCGGCAGCCGGACCGCCCGGTCCATCAGCCGGAAGCCCCCGCCCGACTTGCCCGACCCGGTCTCCCACTCGCGTGAGAACTGCGGCGAGGTGAAGCCGCCGTCGACGCCGAGGAAGGAGAAGAGCTTCCGCATCGTCTGCTCGCGGTCGGCCTTCAGGTCCTCCTGGGGGACGATCTCGATCCGATCGCGGGGGAAGCACGACAGGTAGGGGTCGAGCTGCATCGCGTAGAGGCCGCGATGGACGTAGGCGCTGTCGGGATCGGCGAGCGCCTGCTCCAGCGGCTGCTGCTCGTAGCCGCCGGCGATGTTGTGCAGGCAGTGGGACAGCATCCTCTCGATCGGGTCGCGGACGACGTAGATCAGCCGCGTCTCGGGAATCAGCTCGTTCATTCGCCCTGCAACCCCTGAGAATCGGGGCTCGTTGGTGTAGTGCGGAGAGGACTCGCCGCGAACCTGGTCGCGTCCCGAGAAGTGGCTCGCGTACCAGCCGGATCCGAGCGGCCAGTTCAGCTCCGAGACGAAGAAGTTCAGCTCCTTCGGCCGCGACATCCCGATTTCGGGGTGGAGGCTGAGGTAGTGGTGCAGGCTCGTCGTCCCGCATTTAAGCCCGCCGATGATCACGAGGTTGGGTAGCGCGGCATCCTTGCGCACGCGCCGCTGCCCCCGGCGATGCTCGGGGGCGAAGCGCTCGCGGGCGCGGGCGACCATCGCCTCATCCGCCGGGTCGGGCGAGACAGTTGCGCCGTCGGGCGGCACGGTCACGCCGTCAGATGCTAGGCGCCGAGCTTCTTGGTGGCGTCGCGGAGGGTCTTGGCCGTGGCCGTCGGCGGCTTTCGCCCCTCGAGCTTCTCGCCGTGGCGGTTGACCCAGATAACCGGCACGTTCATTTTCAAGAGCGGGGCGACGTCGGCGTCGTACCCGCTGCCGATGTGCACCCATCCCTTCTTGCCGCCGATCCGGCGCGCGCACTCCTTGAAGTGGGCAGGGTCCGGCTTGTAGCTGCGCACCTGCTGCGCCGTGACCACCAGGTCCAGCTCGGTGCGCAGGTGGCGCCGGGAGACCCCGAGCAGCTTGTCGTCGATGTTGGAGACGATCCCGACGTCGTAGCGGCCCCTCAGCCGGTCCATCGCCGCGTTCGCCTCCCGGAACGGCTGCCAGTAGGCGACGTTGTCCGGCAAGAACTGCGCACGCGACGGCTCCAGCTCCCAGCCGAACTCCCCTGCGACCTGGACGCCGGCCCGTCGCAGAACCTCCGCGTAGAGCTCGTAGGAGCCGCTCATGATCTCCGCCTGGACCTCGAAGAAGCGCTCCATGAACGGCCCCTCGTCGAAGCTGAAGCCGTCCTTGTCGGCCTCCTTGCGGAACGAGTCGATGATCCCCTTCTCCCAGTCGATCAGGGTGCCGTAGCAGTCAGTGGTCACCCACTTGATGTCTTTGAGCTTCGGAAGGGGCATAGCGAGCGGCGCGAGAGTATAGGAGGGGTGGCGTTTGTTACACGCGCGGCGAAGTAACGCCGCCGGCCGTGACCTAGGTCCGGACGTTGCGCCAGGCGCCTTCGTCGTAGCGGTCGAGCCCGCCGAACAGCTCGCCCGTGGCGATCGTGTCCATGCCGTGGCGGTACTCGTTCGAGAGCGCATCGTCGATCGTCATCGGCCACTGCTCATAGGAGGACAGGCGGTCGCTGCGAAGCGCGGCCTGGGGCAGCACCGAGACCTCGTGCGCCAGCGCCACCGCGGCCTCGACCGCCGTGCCCGGCTCGACGATCCGGTTCGCGAGCCCCATCCGCAGCGCTTCCTCCCCCGATACCCCGCGGCCGGTGATGATCAGGTCGAGCGCGTGGCTGTGGCCGATCAGCCTCGCCAGGCGGATGGTGCCGCCGTCCATCAGGGGGATGCCCCAGCGGCGGCAGTAGACGCCGAACACCGCGTCCGAGGCGGCAACGCGCATGTCGCACCACGCGGCGAGCTCGAGCCCGCCCGCGACGGCGTGGCCCTCGACGGCGGCGATCACCGGCTTCGAGAGCAGCATCCGGGTCGGGCCGACCGGGCCGTCGCCGTCGGGCTCGACCCGGGTCACCCGCTCGGGGTCGCGCATCGCCTTCAGGTCGGCGCCGCAGCAGAACTTCCCCTCCGTACCCGAGAGCACTGCCACCGCAAGGCTCTCGTCGGCATCGAATCGGCGAAACGCGTCGGCGAGCGCTTCGGCTGTGGGGCGGTCGATCGAGTTCGCGACCTCGGGTCGGTCGATGGTGACGAGCGCCACCGGCCCGTCGGCCTCGTAGCGGATGCTCACGCCCTGGTCTCCTTGGGGCCCGGCGTAAAGCGGACGGGCAGCGTCTTCAGCTGGTTCAGGAACAGCGACTGCGCCTGCGCAGGCTCGCCGGCAACCTCGATGTCGGGGAAGCGCCGCAGGGTCTCCTCGAGCAGGACCTTGATCTCCAGGCGGGCGAGGGCGGCCCCGAGGCAGAAATGGCGCCCGCCGGCGCCGAAGGCCTGGTGGTCGGGGTTGCGGGTGATGTCGAGCCGCTGCGGGTCTGCGTACACCTCCTCGTCGCGGTTGCTCGACACGTACCAGAGCAGGATCTTGTCCCCGGCGGGGATCGTCTGCCCGAACAGCTCGACATCGCGGGTGGTGGTGCGCCGGAAGTGCGAGAAGGCGGGGAAGTAGCGGAGCAGCTCCTCCACTGCGCCCAGGCTCAGGGAGGGGTCGTCGATCAGCATCTGGAGCTGGTCGCGGTCCTCCATCAGCGCCAGCATCCCGCTCGTCCACACCGATCGCGTGCTGTCGTTGCCGGCCGCGCCGAGCAGGCCCAGTCCCATGAAGATCTCGCCGTCGCTGAGCTGCTCGCCGTCGACCTCGGCGTGCACGAGCACGCTGATCAGGTCGTCCTGGGGATTGGCGCGCCGGTCGGCGATGTATTCGAGCGTCTCCTCCCAGGCCTCGCTCATCATCGTGACGACTGCCTCGTCGGTCGGACGCAGGTCCTTGTCGCCGAACCCGAGAACCATGTTGGTCTGCTCGATGTGCTTCTGGTCCTCCTCCTCCGGCGAGCCGATGAACGAGCCGATCACTCGCCCGACGACCGGCCCGGCGACCTCCTGCACCAGGTCGCACTCGCCGCGTTCGGCCACCCGGTCGAGCACCCGGTTCGCAATTCTCCGGATTCGCACCTCGTGCTCCGCGATCCGCTTCGGCGTGAAGCCGCGCTGGAACAGCGCCTTCAGGCGGTCGTGCCGAGGCGGGTCCATCGAGATCATCTGCTGTTGCTGCACCTCGAGCGGGATCCCGAAGTCGTTCAGGACCATGATCCCGCCCACCTCCGAGGAGTACGTCTGGAAGTCGAGGCTGATCTCGCGCACGTCGGCGGCGCGGGTGATCGACCAGAAGCCGGCCTCGTCGGGGTAGTCATCGAGCGGGCTCCAGTGAATCGGCGCTTCGCGTCGCAGCCGGGTGAAGAGATCGTGCGGCGGGCCGTCGGCCCACAGCGTCAGGGCGCCGAGGTCGACCTGGTCGAGGTCGGGTAGCGCAGTCACAGCCATTGAAATTTCCTTCCGCTCGGCGCCGGTATGATGGTGCGGCGATGGATACTACAGATGTAGTAGAGAATGCGGGCGCAGCCTTCGAGGAGCTCGGGGAGCGGGAGGCGCTTATCGGCGACGCCGCGATCGCGGTGCTCGCCGCCGAGGGAGGCCGCGGCCTCACGCATCGCGCCGTCGACCGACACGCCGGACTGCCTGAGGGATCGACCAGCAACTACTTCCAGACCCGCGAGGCGCTGCTGACCGGGGCGCTGCGGCGGATGGTCGAGCTCGAAGCTCCATCGATCCGCGCCCTCGAGGAGCTTGTTCCCTACGGCCCCTACGACGCCCGCGAGGCGGCCGAGCTGCTCGCCGAGCAGATGCGCGGATGGCTCGAGCCCCCTAACGACGAGCGAGAGGTGGCACGCTTCGAGCTGTACCTCGAGGCTCGCCGCCGGCCGCAGTTCCAAAAGGCCCTGAACGAGGTCAGGCGCTCGTTCACCCTCCGAACCGAGCGGCTGCTGCCGGTCACGGGCTGCCGCAGCCCACGCGAGCACGCTCCACGGCTGCTCGCTCTGCTCGACGGGCTGATGGTGAACCAGCTCTTCCAGCCCGCCACGGCGCTGTCGGACGGGGAGCTGGTCGACGAGCTCGAGAGCTTCTTCGCCTCCTGCTGAGCGCGCCCGCTCGCTGGCGTCGGATAGGGTCAGGCGCCGGATGGATCTACTCGAGTACCAGGGCAAGCAGCTGTTCGCCGAGCACGGCGTTGCCGTCCCAGAGGGCCGCGTCGCGACCACCGTCGACGAGGTGGCAGCCGCCGCCGAGGAGCTCGGCTACCCGTGTGTGGTCAAGGCCCAGGTGCTGATCGGCGGCCGCGGCAAGGCGGGGGGGATCAAGGTCGCCGAGAACGCCGACGATGCGCGCGAGCACGGCGAGGCGATCCTCGGGATGGACATCCGCGGGCCGCGCGGCGAGGGCCCGTTCACGGTGCACGAGGTCTGGGTCGAGCCCGCTTCGCAGATCGAGGCCGAGTACTACGCCTCGATCATCCTCGACCGCTCGGAGAAGAAGTCGCTGGCGATGCTTTCCGCGATGGGCGGGATGAACGTCGAGGAGATCGCCGAGAAGGACCCCGCCGCCCTGGTGCGGCGCCACCTCGAACCTGGCGAGGGACTGACCGAGCCACTAGCCGCCGAGCTTGTCGAAGAGGCGAAGCTCGACGAGAACGCGCACGGCGAGGTGGCGGCGCTGCTGGTGAAGCTGGGCGCGGCGTTCGAGGCCGCCGACGCGACCCTGATCGAGGTCAACCCGCTCGTCGCCACCGCCGACGGGCGTGCAGTCGCCCTGGATTCGAAGGTGACGATCGACAACAACGCGCTCTTCCGCCACCCCGAGCTGGCGGAGCTTCGGAACGTCTCGGCTGAGGACCCGCAGGAGCGGATGGCAAAGGAGAAGGGGCTCACCTACGTGAAGCTCGACGGCAACATCGGCATCCTCGGCAACGGCGCCGGGCTCTGCATGTCGACCCTGGACGTCGTCGCCCAGGCCGGCGGCGAGCCCGCGAACTTCCTCGACGCCGGCGGCGGCTCCCAGGCCGATGCGATCGTCGACGCGCTCGAGGTGATCACCTCCGACGAGAAGGTGACGGCGATGCTGTTCAACATCTTCGGCGGCATCACCCGCTGCGACGAGATCGCGAAGGGAATCATCGAGGCGCAGAGCAGGATCGACCTCGATATGCCGATGGTCGTCCGCCTCGACGGCACGAACTCCGAGGAGGGCCTTGAATTGCTCGCCGACGCCGACATCCCCGACCTGCACGTGGAGAAGACGATGCTCGGAGCGGCGGAGAGAGTCGTGGAGGTAGCGGGCCCGATGAATGGAGGGGGGAGCTAGCGATGTCGATCATCGTCGGCGAGGACACCAAGCTCGTCGTCTCCGGCCTCACCGGCCGCGAGGGGACCTTCCACGGGCTGCGCAACCGCGATTACGGCACCGACCTCGTCGCCGGAGTGACACCCGGCAAGGGCGGCCAGGACGTCGACGGCGTGCCCGTCTTCGACACGATCAAGGAGGCGGTCACCGAGCGCGGCGCCAACACCTCGATGATCTTCGTCCCCGCGCGCTTCGCCGCCGCCTCGATAGAGGAGGCGATCGACGCCGGAATCGAGACGGTGATCGCGATCACCGAGGGGATCCCGGTCCACGACATGCAGCGCGTCTACTGGAAGGCCAAGGACGCGGGCGTGCGCCTGATCGGCCCCAACTGCCCGGGCGTCCTCTCTCCCGAGAAGGCAAACGTCGGGATCATCCCGGCCCAGTTCTTCGACAAGGGCTCGATCGGCGTCGTCTCGAAGTCGGGCACGCTCACCTACCAGATCGGCAACGAGCTGAAGCAGGCGGGCGCCGGGAACTCCTCGATCGTCGGCATGGGCGGCGACCCGATCGTCGGCTCGGACTTCATCGACATCCTCACCCTGTTCGAGGCCGACCCCGAGACCGAGCTGATGGTGCTGGTCGGCGAGATCGGCGGCGACGCCGAAGAGCGGGCGGCCGACTTCATCGCCGAGAGCGTCTCCAAGCCGGTCGTCGCCTACATCGCCGGCTTCACCGCTCCCCCCGGCAAGCAGATGGGCCACGCCGGCGCGATCATCTCGGGCTCCTCCGGAACCGCCGAGGCGAAGAAGGAGGCGCTGGAGGCCAACGGCATCCGCGTCGGCCGCAGCCCGACCGAGACCGCGCAGCTCGCCGTTGAAGCGCTGAAGGCGATCGCCTAGCCCGATCAATTCGGCGGGGGCCACGTACGCCCTCGCCTGTGTGTCGGATCTCACACTGACGCAGCACAACCCGGCGAATCGCTTCACTAGCCTGAATTGCTCGCATGATCCGCTGGACCAACTGGGTAGTGGCGCATCGCAAGCGGGTCATCCTCGCGTGGGTCGTGATCGTCGTTCTCGGGGGCGCTGCGGCCGCCGGGCTCGGCGATCTGCTCACCAACCGCTTCAGCGTCCCCGGCTCGGAGGCCGAGCAGGGCCGCGATCTTCTCGGCGAGCACTTCCAGGCGCGGGGCGACGGGGACTTCATGCTGGTCGGGGAGGCGACGAGCGGCTCGGTCGAGAATCCGGCCTTCCAGCGCTCGCTGGCCGAGGCGGCAGAGCGCGGTGCCGGCGAGATCGAGGGGGCGAAGGCGGGGGTTGTCCAGACCGCCTCCTCTGAAATCGCGTACATCCAGATCACGACGCCGCTCGAGAACGACGACGCGGCGAAGGAGACGGTCGCAGTGCGCGAGGCGATCGGCGAGGTCGACGGCGTCAACACCTACCTCTCCGGCGCTCCCGCCGTCAACGACGACACGCAGGAGATCTACGACGAGGACCTCGCGAAGGGCGAGATGATCGCGCTCCCGATCGCCCTGCTCGTGCTGCTGTTCATCTTCGGGACGCTCGGCGGCGCCGCCGTTCCGTTCGCGTTCGCCTTCGCGACGATCCCGACGACTCTCGGGTTGGTGTGGATCTTCGCCCACGTCACCGACATGGCCGTCTACGTGACCAACATCGTCACCCTGATCGGGCTCGCGATCGCGATCGACTATTCGATGCTGATCGTCTTCCGCTTCCGAGAGCAGCTCGATGCCGGCGACGAGCCTCTTGAAGCGCTGCGAACTACCATGGCCACGGCCGGCAGGGCGACGGTCTTCTCGGGCCTGGTGGTTGCCGTCGGGCTCGCGCTGCTGGTCCTGATGCCGCTGCCGTTCATGCGCTCGATGGGGCTCGGCGGGCTGTTCGTGCCCCTGGTCTCAATCGCCGCCTCGCTGACCTTGCTGCCGGCCATGCTCGCCGTGATGGGCCGCGGGATCAACCGCTTCAGGGTCGTGCCGCGCAAGCTGCTGGTGAAGCGCGCGCACGGGGACGCGAGCTTCTGGAGCCGGCTCGCAAGATCGATCATGCGCCGGCCCGTCCTGTACTTCGTCGTCTCCGCGGGGATCATGTTGGCGCTTGCGGCCCAGACGCTGCGGATCGACTTCACGAGCGGTGACAACCGCGGGATCCCGAAGACCACCGAGGCGACTGAGGGGCTTGCGCTGCTGGAAGACACCATTGGCCCCGGGGCCCTCGCCCCCAACATCATCCTCATCGACACCGGCAGCACCGGCGACGCCTATAGCGCCAAGTCCCTCGCCGCCCAGAAGGCGCTGGTGCAAGAGCTTCGCCAGGACCCCGAGGTCGAGGCAAGCACCATCCTCGCCCCGATTGCGGTCTCGTCCGAGCCGGGCCAGCCGAGCCCCGAGGCTCAGCAGCAGATCGAGCAGGCGAGCCTCGTCGACTCCAGCGGGCAATTCATCCAGATTCGGGTTGCCGGCCGTCACGACTCGGGTACGCCGGAGGCGGAGGCGCTCGTACACCGGCTGCGTGACGACCACGTTCCCGACGCTGGCTTTGCCGGCGCGGCCTACGTCACCGGAGCAGCCCCGTTCGGCGTCGACTTCCTCGACAAGGTTTACGGCGCCTTCCCTTGGCTGATCGTCGCGGTTGTGGTGCTCTCCTACCTGTTGCTACTGCGCGCCTTCCGCTCGGTGGTGTTGCCGCTGAAGGCGGTGATCATGAACCTGCTCTCGGTGGGCGCCACCTACGGCGTCCTCGTGCTCGTCTTCCAGGACAACATCGACGGCTCGCTGTTCCAGCAGTCACCTCAGGTCGACGGCTGGATCCCGGTGTTCCTGTTCGCGATGCTGTTCGGGCTCTCGATGGACTACGAGGTCTTCCTGATCTCGCGGATGCGCGAGGAGTGGGATCGCACCCACGACAACGAAGCGGCGATCGTCGGCGGCCTGGAGCACACGGGCCGGATCATCACCGCCGCGGCGATCATCATGATCGCCGCCTTCTCGGGGTTCATGTTCGGCTCGTTTGTCGGCCTACAGGAGTTCGGCCTCGGGCTCGCGGTCGCGATCCTGCTCGACGCCACCGTCGTCCGGATGGTGCTTGTGCCGGCGACGATGAAGCTGCTCGGGAACTGGAACTGGTATCTGCCGGATGGCTTGCGCAAGGCGTTGCGGGTGGAGCCGCGGGCGGCTCCGGCGGGCTCCGGCTCCGAGCGCTGACGAGGCCGGCCTCAGCCGCGCTCGGCGCGGTGAAGCAGGCCGGCGTACACCAGGCCGGCGATCTCTCCAAACAGGTCCTCGGGGATCCCGTCTGGATCGACGACGCGGCTGCGCAGGATGCCGCTGATCAGCGCCAGGAAGGCGATCGCGACATGCTCGTAAGGCGTCTCCGACTCGGGCGCGCCCAGCTGTCGAGTCCGGGTACGCAGCACCTCTGCGAGCGCGGCGCGAAGCTCGCGCTGGCGTCGTCTGTAGCGCTCGCGCACCTGCGGATTCCGGAGGGCCTGGCGCCAGAACTCGTCGTCGAGGATCACCGCGGCCCGATCGCCGCGCATGAACTCGACCAGCATCCGATTCGCCGCGGCCGACATGTCCTCCTCCACCGCTAGCTCGGCGAGCGCACTCGTCGCCTCCCGGAGCGGCGCTTCCACCCGCTCCTCGAGCACGGTCATCAGCAGTTCATCCTTGCCTTCGAAGTTCCAGTAGAAGGTCCCCTTCGAGAGACCCGCGCGCGCGCAGACGGCGGCAACCGAGGTGGCCTCGAACCCGTCCCGGGCGAACAGTTCTACGGCCGCCTCAAGCAACTCAGCGCGTGATCGCTCCGCGGGGCGCTCGTCGGGGCTCGGCCGGCCGGGGGCACGCGGGGCTGAGCGTTGGCTCTTCATCAACTGTAATGTAATAGACTATTCGGTCTATAAAGTGGAAAACGTGGTCGTGATCGGGGCTGGAGCAGCCGGGCTGGGAGTCGCGGGGGAGCTGATTCGCCGCGAGATCGAACCGCTGCTGCTCGAGCGCAGCGATCAGATTGGGGGCGGCTGGCAGGGACGCTACGAAAGCCTTCGGCTCAACACAGTGCCCCACTTCAGCTCACTGCCCGGAGCACGAATAAAGGGCGTTGGACGGTGGATGCCGGGCACGGAGTTCGGCGGATATTTGGAGCGCTACGCATGGGAGCGCTCGATGCGGGTGGAGACCGGGGTCGAGGTTCGCCGTGTGACCCGGGAGGGCGCCGGCTGGCAGGTGGAAGGCGACACCGGCGCGATCCCCGCACGTTCTGTCGTCGTCGCGACCGGATACGACCTGGTGCCCGGGATCCCCGATTGGCCCGGTCTGGACACGTTCAAAGGCACGCTGATGCACTCGGCCTCCTACCGACGGCCCGAGCCGTTCATCGGGCAGGACGTGCTCATCGCCGGGGCGGGCAACTCCGGGACCGAGATCGCCCGCGAGCTCGCGGAGGCCGGCGCCGCCCGCGTCCGCGTCGCGGTTCGCACCCCGGTCAACCTGATGCCCGAGGCGATGCTCGGGGTCGCTGCGACCTGGTTCGCGCGGGCCAACGAGGGCGCGCCGCGCCCCCTGGTCGACGCCGGTTCACGCCTCATCCAGCGGCTGGCGTTTGGCGATTTGACCCCATACGGGATGGGGCGCGCGCCGCTTGGTGTCGCGACCGAGCTGCGCGAGCGCGGCAAGGGGCCGGTTCTCGACCGCGGCTTCGTCGCAGCACTCAAGCGGGGCGAGGTCGAGCTGGTAGCCGCAGTCGACCGTTTCGAGGGCACTGAGGTACTGCTCGCCGGCGGTCGCCGGCTGCGCCCGGATTCAGTCATCGCGGCGACCGGCTTCGGGCACGGCCTCGAACCGCTCGTCGGCCACCTCGGCGCGCTCGACGAGCGTGGCCGCCCGCGGGAGTGCTGCGGCCGGCCCGATCCCGACAACCCGGGCCTCTTCTTCCACGGTTACTGGCTGCCCCTCACTGGTCAGCTGCCGGCGATGCAGCGGACCGCGCCGCGAATAGCGAAGGCGATCGCGAAGCGCAGCGGGGCCCGCGCCTAAAGAGTTCAAGCGGAGGGTCAGCGTTCATATACTCGGAGTCAATGGCCTCCGACGTGATCAGCTTCGCGCGCGGTGCTCCCAGCACCGACATCCTTCCCGCCGAGGCGGTGCGGGAGGCGGCGGCGCGGGCGCTCGAATCCGACTGGGCGAAGGCGCTCTCTTACGGCACCGGATTCGGGCATCCCGGCCTCTGCGAGTGGGTCGCCACCGAGCTGCACGGCATTGAGACCGAGCGGGTGATGTTCACGAACGGCTCGATGGAGGCGGCGGCGCTTCTGTTCCGCTACAGCCTCGAGCCGGGCGACCGGGTCATCGTCGAGCAGCCCAGCTACGACCGCACACTGCTGCTGTTGGAGCGGGCGGGAGTCGAGTTCGTTCCGGTTCCACTCGAGGACGACGGGCTCGACATCGCCGCGTTCGAGGCCGCCCTGGCGGCCGGGCCGGTGAAGTTCGCCCACGTCATTCCCCACTTCCACAACCCGGCCGGCTGCACGCTTTCGCTCGCAAAGCGCGAGCGTCTCGTCAAGCTCGCGGCCGAGCACGGGTTCACGCTGTTCGAGGACGACCCCTACCGGCTGATCTCGTTCGGCTCGGACGCGCTGCCGACGATGCTCTCCATGGACGAGGCCGACCGCGTCATCCATGCATCGTCGTTCTCGAAGACCGTCAGCCCGGGCGTCCGGGCGGGTTATCTCGCCGGCCCGGCCGATGACATCGCGACCCTCGCCAAGCGCGGGTCGGAGCACTACATCTCCCCGAACATGCTCGCCGAGTCGATTGTGCTCGAGCTCTGCCGCTCCGGCGCGCTGCAGCGGAACATCGAGACGGTGAACGCGGCGCTCCGCGAGCGTCGCGACGCGCTCGTCGAGGCGCTCCAGGGGCAGATTCCGGAAGCGGAGTTCGTCGTCCCCGAAGGTGGCTACTTCCTCTGGCTGACGCTGGGCGACGATGTCGACACGGGCGAGTTGCTCACCGAGGCGAAGCAGGATGGGGTCGCCTTTGTCGCCGGCCCCGACTTCATGCTCGAGGGCGGTCGCTCGAGCCTGCGGCTTTCGTTCGCGAGCGTCCCGCCGGAGCGGATCGCCGAGGGGGTCGGCCGGATCGCCGGCGCTCTCGAGCGGCTTCGCACCGCCAGCCCCGCCTGAGCCAATCGGGCGCAATTTTTACGGTCGCGTTACACCCGCTTTAGCGCGAGCACATAGCTTGCAGACCGAATGGCAACGGGGACTACAAGGAGCGAGAGATGACCCCGGTTTGGATGATCGAAGGAGCAGAACAAGAGGTCGCACCGCCGATCGCCGGCGACCGGCGGCTGTCGGCTCTGGCCGAAGCGATTCGCGAGCACGAGAGTGCGAACCGGCGCCACGCGCTGCCGGCGCGGCCGCAGGACCTGACGCTTTACCGCCGCCTGCGGCGGATCTGCAGCGAGCCCCAGCGCCGCTAGCACCAGCGGCGGTCGCTGCCGAGAGCCCCGCTAGCGCCCGTAGCGGTCGCTGCTGAGCTGAAGCTGGTCGGGGAGCGGGGGCCGCGGGGGCGGCGAGGGCTCCGCTCTGACCGAGACGGTCTCCGCGACGCTGCGGGAGACCTCGTGCTCACCGTCCTCTGAGGCCACGACCACGCTGTCGTCTCCGGAACTGCTGATCTCGCCGGCGAGCCCCGGTTGCAGCCCGGTGTCGCGGAGGTAATGCAGCAGCTCCTCGGCCTCGTTCTCGAACCTCAGGACGACGATCTGGGCGCCCTCGGCGCAGTCGGCGAGCAGCACCCCCTGCTCGCGTACGCCGTCGACAATCGGGTGCCCGTGGGGGCAAGTGGTCGCGTCGCCGATCGCTGCAAGCATTCGCTCCTCGAGAACAGGCGACATCGCGTGCTCGAGGCGCTCCGCCTCCTCGTGGACCTCGTCCCAGGGGACCCCGAGCACGTCGGTGAGGAAGCGCTCGATCAGGCGGTGGCGGCGGACGATCGTCTGCGCATGGTCGCGACCGTCGGCGGTGAAGCTGAGCGACTTGTCGTCGCTGCGGTTGACGTAGCCGTCGTGCTCGAGGCGCCCGATCATCTCGTGTACGGTCGGTGCCGATAGCTGCATCGCGCGGGCGATGTTGGCGCCGGTGATCGGGAGCCCGGCTTCCTCGAGCCAGAACATGCTCTGGAGGTACTCCTCCTCGGCGACGGTGGCGTGCTCGTGGGACATCGCGCTCCAAGATTAGCCTCCGCGGCCGCCCGGCCCGGCAACCGTGCGTGAAAGGATGCCGCGATGCAGATCGAGGCCGGAACCCGAGCCCTGATCACGGGCGCCTCGAAGGGGATCGGACGCGCCACGGCGGAGGCGCTTGCCGCCCGTGGCGCCCAAGTGGGGCTCGTAGCCCGCGGTGCCTCCGAGCTCGAGGCGCTCGCCGCACAGCTCGGCGACGGTGCGATCCCGATCTCCGCCGACGTCACCGATCGCGACTCAATCGCCGCGGCGGTCGAGACTTTCGTCGCCGAGGCCGGAGGCCTGGAGATCCTGGTCGCCAACGCCGGGATCGCCCACTACGCCCCATTCGCCGACCAGCCGATCGAGGAGGGAGAGCAGATGGTGCGCGTGAACGTGCTCGGCACGCTGTACACGGTCGATGCCGCGCTTCCGTACATGCTCGACCGCGCGCGAGGACACATCGTCGTCGTCTCCTCGGGCGCCGGGCTGCGCGCCTTCCCCTGGGCGGCGGTGTACGGCGGCACGAAGGCCTTCGACAAGGGGTTCGCGGAGGCGCTGCGCCACGAGCTCTCGGGGACGGGAGTCAGCGTGACGACGGTCTATCCAGGGGAGGTGCAGACCGACCTGCACGCGCACGAGCGCGAGCGCTTGCCCGACTGGCGCTCCAACGACGAGGAGCTGCCGCCGGGGAAACTGGCGGCGGCGATTGTGGAGGGGATTGAGAAGGACCGGCGGGAGGTGCACGTGCCGGGGCTGGTGCGGCTGCTGGGGCTCAACGGCATTGCACCGAGGTTGGTGGACCTGCTGCTGAGGCGTATCCGTGGTTCAACGGCAGCACCGAGAAAGGGCTGATCCCTTCCCTACATGCTCGCCAAGGTCGCCACCACGGCCTCATAGAACCCATCCCCGTTCCGCCCCTCCGTAACCGTGACGTTGCCGACCCGCGACACCGCCTCCCGCATTCCCGCATCCCGCTCCGGCCCATTAGCCGGCACAAAGAACCGCCCAACGACCTCCGCCACCCCCAGATCCTCCACCGAATCCCCTACCGCGATGCACTCCTCCGGCGGAAAGCCCCGCGAACGCATGTGAAACGCGACCGCCGTCGCCTTGCTGACGCCGGTGGGAACCACGTGGTAGGCGTGGGTGATGTCGAGGCCCGGCATCGGCTTGCCGATCGCGCCGTTATCGAGAAAGCGCAGCCCCTCGTGGCCTTCGGCGGCCAGCAGGGCGTTCACCTCGTCGACCTCGACCTTGCCGCGGTAGAGCATCGAGAGCTCGCGGCCCACGTGCCACGGCGAGTGGTACTCGAGCAGCCCCGGGTAGCGCTCGAAGAGCAGCTCGGAGACCCCGGCGGCAATCATCTTCTCCGCCACCGTTCCTGCTTCGTCGGGGAGCATTTCGCCGGTGAGGTAGGTGCGCTCGTCATCGATCACGACGGCGCATCCCGCCTCATAGATGTATGAGCTCTGGCCGATCAGCTTCGCGTCCTCCATCACCTGCGCCTCCCGGCGCCCGGACTTGATCACGACCTCGACCCCGGCCCGCGCGCACGCCTCCAGTGCCAGCGCCTGCTTGCGGGAGAAGTTCCCCTCGTAATCGTGGAACAGCGAGCCGCCCCGCCCGAGCAGGGTGCCGTCGAGGTCGGTGTAGACGCAGCGCAGGGCCACGGAGCTAGCGGGTTGTGCGCGGGCGACGGAGCATCGGCGCCGCTACGGTAGCCGCATGGCCGTCGTTGAGAAGGCAACGACCTGGAGACTGCTCGATCGCGAGCTGGATCTGAGCGCTCCGCTCGCCGCGGGGATCGTCAACGTCACCGACGACTCCTTCTACAGCGGCGCCCGCAGCGGTACCCCTGAGCAGGCGATCGCGGACGGCTCGGCGCTCGCCGACGCCGGCTTCGACCTCCTCGACGTCGGCGCGGTGGCGGCAGCCAGCGGGCCTCCGGTGCCCGCGGAGGTGGAGGCAGCCAAGGTCGTCCCCGCGGTCGCCGGACTCGCCGAGCGCACCGGGTTGCCGATCAGCGTCGACACGTTCTCCTCCCTCGTCGGGGCCGAGGCCGTCGCGGCGGGCGCCGGGATCGTCAACGACATCGGCGGCGGCCAGCCCGAGATGCTCGATGCGATCGCAGCGGCGGGGTGCGGCTACGTGCTGATGCACATCGAGGGCCCGCCCCGCAGCGAGCGGCCGGCCCGCAGCTACGACGACGTGGTCGCGCACCTGCTCGGGTGGTTCGATCGCAAGCTCGCCGAGGCGACATCGCGCGGAATCGCCGAGGAGCGAATCGCAATCGACCCCGGGCTCGACTTCGACCTCGGGGTGGACGACGACCTCGAGCTGCTGCGCCGGCTGGGCGAGCTGCACTCGCTTGGACGGCCGCTGTTCGTCTCGCTCTCACGCAAGGACTTCCTCGGCGCGGTCCTCGCCGGATCGTGGGAGGCGCGGGCGCCCGCCGAGGAGCGCGAGTGGGCGACGGCCGCGGCCGCCACTTTGGCCGTCGCGCAGGGCGCGCAGGTGCTGCGCCTCCACGACGTCAGCGCGCTCGATGCGGTTCGGGTCGCCGGGAGGGTGATCGGTGGCTGACTCGCTCGAGCTTGCGCTTCAAGGAGCGGTCGCCGACGCCTGGGAGCGCGTGATCGAGCCCGGCGAGGCCGATGAGCGCCTCGTCACGCAATCGGTCGAGCCATCTGCCCCAGCCGCGCAGACTCCGCTCCCCGCGGCGCTTCACCCCGAGCTGATCGCCGGCCTGCGGTCGGTCGGCATCGACACCCTCTACTCCCATCAGGCAGAGGCGCTGGCGGCGACGATGGAGGGGAACACCGTGATCACCAGCGGCACCGCCTCAGGGAAGTCGCTGTCGTTCAACCTCGCGGCACTCGACGCCCTTGCCAAGGACGATCGGGCGCGGGTGCTCTACCTGTACCCGACTAAGTCGCTCGCTCAGGACCAGGCGCGAAAGCTCTCCGAGCTCGAGCTCTCGTTCCTGCACCACGCGATCTACGACGGCGACACGCCGAAGGACGACCGTCCCCAGATCCGCCGCCGCGCAAACCTCGTGCTTACGAACCCCGACATGCTGCACGTCGGGATCCTTCCCCACAGCGGCGGCTGGGCGGACTTCCTCGCGAACCTGAAGTGGGTCGTGCTCGACGAGGCGCACACGTATCGGGGGGTGTTCGGGTCGCACGTCGCCAACGTGCTTCGCAGGCTGCGCCGGGCCGCGCGCTCCTACGGCGCCGAACCGCGCTTCGTCTGCGCCTCGGCGACCATCGCCAACCCGCTCGAGCTCGCCGAGGGCCTGGTCGGGCAGCGCTTCCGGCTCGTCGACTCCGACGGCGCTCCCCGCGCGGGCCGCCGGATCGGGATCTGGAACCCGCCCCTGATCGACGAGGAGTCCGGCACCAGGCGCTCGACGCTCTCGGAGGCCGCGGAGCTGCTCGCCGATCTCGTCGCCGAGGGAGTGCGGACGATCTGCTTCCTGCGCAGTCGCCGCGGGATTGAGCTGATCCAGCGCTTCGCCCGGATGCGGCTGGAGGAGAAGGGCCTCGCCGGCCTCGCCGCGCGAATCGCTCCCTACCGGGCCGGATACACCCCCCAGCAGCGGCGCGAGATCGAGGCCCGGCTGGCCGCGGGCGACCTGCTCGCGGTCGTCGCCACCGACGCCCTGGAGCTGGGAATCGACATCGGCGAGCTCGACGCCGCGATCTGCGTCACCTTCCCGGGCACGGTCGCGAGCCTGCGACAGATGTGGGGACGGGCTGGGCGCCGGCGACCGGGGATCGCCCTGTACGTGGCCGGGCAGGACGCGCTCGACCAGTTCTTCTGCCGCCACCCGGAGGAGTTCCTCGAGCGGCCGGTGGAGGCGGCGATCCTCGATCCCGAGAGCGAGCAGATCCGCCTCCAGCACCTGCTCGTCGCCGCCTACGAGGCGCCGCTCGGCAGCATGGACGAGGACGCGACGCTGGGTGAGAGCTGGCGTCAGGGCGCCGAGCAATTGGTGCGCCTTGGCGAGCTCCGGCAGGGAAGGGCGGGCCGCTACTACCCCCGCCGGCCGGGGTTCCCCGCGAGCGAAGTCTCGCTGCGCTCCGCCTCCGCCGACTCGGTCGCGGTGATGGACGTGAGCTCGGGAGAGCTGCTGGGCTCGGTCGAGGCCGAGCGCGCGTTCTGGACCATCCACCCCGGAGCGGTCTACCTGCATCTGGGCCGCTCCTACGAGGTGAAGGAGCTGGACATCGATATGCGCCGCGCGGTGGTGGAGCCGTTCGACGGCGACTGGTACACGCAGCCGAAGAAGGAGACCGCGACCTACATCGAGGAGCAGCTCCGAAGCCGGCGGCTGAGCGGGGTTGAGCTGTCGGTCGGCGCCGTGTCGGTGACCGAGCAGGTGATCGCGTACCAGCGCAAGCGCCTGCGCGACCACGAGGTGATCGACCTCGTCAGCCTGGATCTCCCGGAGCAGAATTTCCTCACCCAGGGACTGTGGTACACGCTGCCGGAGGAGCTCGCCGGCCCGGCTGCGATGCCGCCGGAGGTCCTGCTCGGCGCCTTGCACGCCACCGAGCACTCTCAGATCGCGGTGCTGCCCCTGCTGGCGATGTGCGACCGCTGGGACATCGGCGGCCTGTCCACGAACGTTCACCCTCAGACAGCCCGGCCGACCATCTTCATCTATGACGGCTATCCCGGCGGAGTGGGGATCGCCCGCCGCGGCTACGACGAGTTCGAGCGCCTGGTCGCCGACGCCTCGAGGCTGATCGCCGAATGCCGATGCGCCGAGGGCTGCCCCTCCTGCGTACAGAGCCCGAAGTGCGGCAACTTGAACGAGCCTCTCCACAAGGCCGGTGCGCTGGAGCTCCTTGACGGCCTGATCACCTCGATTGCCGCCGAGCGGCGTCCTGGCCGAGGCGCGGCTACCGTGCTTTCGCAGCGCCAGGTTTAGACACTCGCGATCGGGGTATTCGCCGCGCGCGCGCAGAGTTTTGGCGCCGGGGGTAATGCCAACAAAAGCTCTGAGAGGAGTGACCGTGAAGAGGTCTGTGATTGCCGCGCTCGTGGCGGCTGTCGGGATTCTGGTCGCAGCTCCGTCGACCGCAGCGGCGAGCGACGATCGCTACATCGTCGTTCTCGAACCGGGAACGAAGTCAGGACAGGTGGCGACGAGCCTCGGCGACAGCCTCGGCCTCGATGTCGGCTACGTCTACCGCCACGCGCTCAAGGGCTTCTCCGCCTCGATGAGCCCGGCGGTCGCCCGGATCGTTGAGATGCTGCCCCAGGTCAAGTACGTCCAGCCCGACCGGCGAGTGGAAGCGACGGCTCAGACCGTCCCCACCGGGGTGAACCGCATCGACGCCGATCTCAGCCCGACCGCGGGCATCAACGGCGCCGGCGGCGACGTGAACGTGGACGTCGCGGTGATTGACACCGGGATCCAGGCAAATCACCCGGACCTGAACGTCTTCCGCACCAGGAGCTGCTCCCTGTTCGGGCTCGGAGGGACCAGCGACGGCAACGGTCACGGGACGCACGTCGCCGGGACGATCGGCGCTCGTGACAACTCTGTCGGAGTCGTGGGAGTCGCGCCGGGAGCGCGGATCTGGGCGGTGAAGGTGCTCAGCGACGCCGGGGTCGGCCTGAACTCCGACGTCATCTGCGGAATCGACTGGGTGACCGCCAACGCCGGGCCGATCGAGGTCGCGAACATGAGCCTCGGAGGTGACGGTTCCGACGACGGTAACTGCGGCAACACCGAAGGCGACGCGATGCACCAGGCGATCTGCCGCTCCGTTAACGCCGGCGTCACCTACGCCGTCGCCGCAGGCAACGACTATGTGAACGCCGCAACGTCGACGCCTGCCGCCTACGACGAGGTGATCACCGTCTCCGCCCTGGCCGATTTCAACGGCTCTGGGGGTGGAGGTGCGGCATCGACGTGCCGGGCCGATGTCGACGACACATTCGCCGACTTCTCGAATTTCGGCGCGGACGTGGACGTGATCGCCCCGGGTGTGTGCATCAACTCGACCTGGATGGGCAGCGGCTACAACACGATCTCGGGGACCTCGATGGCGAGTCCCCACGTCGCCGGGGCGGCGGCCTTGTACACCGCCGTGAACCCGACCGCGACCCCGGCCCAGGTGCGGTCTGCGCTCCTGAGCGCAGGCAACCTCGGCTGGACGTGGCCGAGCCAGGACCCGGACGGGGTCCAGGAGCGGCTGATCAACGTCGGCGGCTTCTAGGCCGCCCGTCGCCGAATGCGGGGCGCCGCCGAGAGCGGCGCCCCGTTACCGGGCGGACTCGCGCCCGGCCGCTAGCCTTTCCGGGCCACTCCGGCGAGGTAGCTCAGTTGGTAGAGCACACGACTGAAAATCGTGGTGTCGACAGTTCGATTCTGTCCCTCGCCATGCTTTCGATCCAGCTGTCTAGGCGACGTGCTCGACGACCGCTTCGCCGCCGCGGCTGGGCAGCAGCGTCACGCCTCGGAAACGAGCCCTCTCATTCTTGGCTCGTGGGGCGCGCAGCCGGGTCCGTGTGAGGATCTTCGAGATCACGACCTTCATTTCGAGCGTCGCGAAGGCGGCGCCCAGGCACCGGCGTACGCCGCCACCGAACGGAACCCAGGTGTAGGGCTCCGGCGCGCCGTCGAGGAAGCGCTCGGGGCGGAACGCCTCCGGGTCGGGTGGGTACAGCTCCGGGTCGAACTGCACGAGGAGAATGGACACCGCCAACTGTGTGCCCGGCGCGAACTCGTATCCGCCCAGCTCGGTCGCTTCCGACGGCGAGCGGAAGACCTCCGTGACTACGGGCCGGACTCTGAGCGTCTCCTTGATCACGGCGTCGAGGTACTCCGTTGACTCGCCCGCTTCGATTTCACGGCTTAGCCGCGCGAGTGCAGCAGGGGTGCGCAGCAGCCGCTCAAACGCCCACCCGATCGACGTCGCGGTCGTTTCGTGCCCCGCCAGGAGGAGGGTGATCAACTCGTCGCGCAACTCACGGTCGGTGAGCGGCTCGCCGGCTTCGTCGCGGGCGGACAACAAAAGCGTGAGGATGTCCTTGCGCGTTTCGCGGTCGGGATCTTCGCGACGCCGCTCGATCTCCTCATAGAGAAGCCGGTCGACGTGATCGCGCAGACGCCTGAAGCGTCCCCACGGACTGCGCGGCCCCAGGTCCTTCTGGACGAGCAGCAGGAACGGGTTCGGCGACGACAGCCGTGGCAAGACGCGCTGGAGCTCGGCGATGCGCCTGGGATCGCTGATGCCGAAGACCGCGCGAATGACCACCTCCATCGTGATTTGCTGTGCGACCGAGCGGGTGCGGATCGTCTGCCCGTGGCGCCAGGTGTCGATCTCGCGGTTTGTGATCTGCTCGATCAGGTCCCCGTAGTGGGCGATGGCGTCGCCGTGGAAGGGCGGCAGCATCAGCTTGCGCATGCGCATGTGGCGTTCGGCGTCCAGGAGCAGAATCGACGACGAGCCGATGACCGGTTCCATCACCTGCCGCGGCTCGGCGACGGTGTACTGCGCCGGCTTCCACTTGAAGATCTGCTCGATCGGTTCGCGCTTGGCGATGTGGAACAGCTCGCCCGCTATCGCGTCGTTTGAGCGGAAGATGCCGCCGTACCGCTGGCGCATGCCGAGCCTGGTCTCGATCGGCCGTATGGTGGCGAGCAGCGTTTGCAGCAGGCGCGGAACACGCGGCCCGGGAACCTCGGATGCAGGCTTGACTCGCGTCGCCGCTGTGGGGTCGGCGGGCGAACCTCCGCCTCGGCTCGTCGGCGTTGCTGGCATTTCGTCGCTCTTACGATCGCAGTGTGCGGCCGAGGATATGTGGCCGGTGTCGAAACACGGGGTATGGTGGGACGATGGCTCGAGGGCTGGTGGGACTTGTGGCTGTGATCGCGGCGTTCATCGTCAGCCCTGCGGTCGCCTCGGCGGCGACCCTTGTTGCCGCTCCCGGCGGCGACAACCTTCAGAGCTGTATCGCGCCCGACCCACCGTGCGAGATACATCGGGCATTCACCCAGGCCAACAGTCCCGACGACGAGGTCATCATCACGGCCGGCGACTACGGCTCCCCTGCCGATCCGCTCGACGGCACCATCGCGTCGGCGCAGCCCGGGATCACGGTTCACGGCGAGGCCGGCCAGCTGCGGCCCCGGGTGTTCGTCGAGACGACGAGCAACAACGCCGGGATCTCCCTCACGGGACAGGACGCGACGATCCGCCACGTGGAGATTCAGGTCCACCCCATGGCCGCGATGGGGAGCAAGCAGGTCGGCCTGCTGCTCGACAACGCTCGGGGCAGCGACATGATCGTCACCAGCGTGTCGCCTGAAGGGAGGGGGTGCGTCGTCCTCCATACCTCGCGGCTCACCGACAGCGTCTGCCACGCCACCCAGACGAACGCAAAGGGCGTGGCCACCTACACCGGGGTGGGCCCCGGGACGACCAACAATTCCGTGCTCCGAAACGTCACCGCGATCGCGACGAATACTGCGGGTAGGGGCATCGAGGCGTTGGGCTCTGCCAACCCCGGCGAGGAGCAGGTGCTCACCGTGAGCAACACCATCGCGCGTGGTCAGCCCGGGCAGGCGGATGTCGCGGTGCTGTACCCGGTCCCGCCGCCACCGCCGAGCGAGGTGACGATCCTCCTCGATCACTCGAACTTCGGGTTCGAGAGCTACCCGCAGCCCGGTAACGACCGGGTGCTGGACGGCCCGGGCGGCGGGAACCAGCGCTTCATTACGGCGGGTTTTATCGCCCCGGACGACTTCCACCAGGCCCCCGGCTCGGCGACGATCGACGCCGGCGCGACCAGCCCCAACAACGGCCCGACCGACTTCGACGGGGACCCGCGGACGCTCGGGTCTAACCCGGACATCGGCGCAGACGAGTTCGTCCCGCCGCCGACGGCGACAACGGGCGATCCCGGGGCGACGACGGATTCCACGGCGGTCGTGAATGCGATCGTGAACCCGAACCTCGTTGCAAGCACCTACCACTTCGAATTCGGCCCGACCACAGCGTATGGGTCATCGACGCCCGAGGTCGATGCGGGGGCCGGGAACGCGGCGATCGCCCCCACCGAGACCCTCACGGGACTCGATCCGAACACCACCTACCACTACCGGATCGTGGCGACGAGCCGCGGCGGAACGACGGCGGGCGCCGATCGAACCGTGACGACGCGGCCGAGAGATGGCGGCGGGGGCGGGGGCGGCACCGGGGAACTGCAATCACTCGGTCTGTCCCCAAAGGCGTTCGCCGCCGCGGGGCGAGGGCCGAGCGTGCGGGCGGCGCCGCGGGGTCGCAAGCCGCCCGTCGGCACGACGGTCAGCTTCAGGCTCAGCGACGCCGCCACGGTGCGGTTCAAAGTCGAGAAGCGGGTGAAACGGCGCGGTGGGCGTGTCGGCACACGTTTCGTACCCGTCAAGGGCAGCTTCGGGGTTGTCGGTGAGGCGGGTCAGAACCAGTTTAAGTTCACAGGGCGGTTGCGCGGCAGGAAGCTGAAGGTGGGGCGCTATCGCCTCCGCGGAACCGCCGGCGGCGAGATCGAGCGGGTGAAGTTCCGGATCGTCCCGCAATAGCGAGGGCGCGATAGTCTCCGAGACCATGCTGTGCAGGCCTTTGCAGGGGAGCGCACGAGCACTGGCTGCCGGCGCAGGGGTACTTGCGGTGGCGGCGACGTTGACCTTGGCGCCCGCGGCCGGAGCGGCGACCTTCACCGTCAACAACACCACCGACGCGTTGGTGCCCCCCGCGGGCAGCCTCCGCGCCGCGATCGAAGGCGTCAATGCCAGCGCGGATGCCTCGAACACGATCAACTTCGCCGCTGGCGTCACGGGCACGATCCAGCTCGTGGGCGTCCTTCCGAGGGTGGCCGGCGAGTTCTCCCAGAACGTTGACATCGTCGGTCCGGGGGCGAACCAGCTGACGGTTCGCGGCCAGGGGACGGCCAGCCCGTTTCCCGTGTTCCAGATCTGTAGGGAGACCGTCAACGGCAGCCCCGCAGCCGACGCAAACGTGACGATCTCGGGGCTGACGATCTCGAACGGTGTTGGCCCAGGCTCGAATGCTGCTGGGGGTGGCGGCGTCTTCATCGACAACGACATACCGGCAAACGGCATTCAGTGCGGCGTGACGCTGAACGGCGTGGCGGTGTCCGGCAACACGGTCAGAGAAAGCGGCGGCGTCGGCTTCGGTGACCAGACTGCGCTGGGAGGGGGCGTCTATCTCGGCCGCGACTCCACCCTCGCGCTTATCAACACAACCGTCAGCGGCAACACCGCCCAGGCCGAGGTGACAGGCGGCGGATCGACGGCGACGGCGCGCGGCGGTGGGATCTTCGCCGAACCCAACGCGGGGGGCGTAACGATCCAGAACAGCACGATCAGCGGCAACACCGCCACCTCTACGTCATCGCTCGGGCCCTCCGTTGCATCCGGGGGCGGGGTCGAAGGGGCGTCGGCCCTGGTGCGCAGCGCCACGATCACCCTGAACGGTGTGTCGGCGAGCTCGACCGGCGGCGGGGCCGTGACCACTCGCGGAGCGAACATCGCGGGCTCCGTCAGCCCACCCGCGGTCAGTGTCGCGCCGACGCTTCAGAACACGATCGTCTCTGCTCCAACGGGAGCAGCCAACTGCGCCGGCGGGCAGAACGGTGCGGCGACGATCCCGCTGACCTCCCAGGGCAACAACCTCGTCTCCGACGATTCCTGCTTCCTCGGCCAGAGCAGCGACTTCCAGAACACCGATCCGCTGCTTGGCGCCTTGGCCGACAACGGCGGTCCCACGCTCACGCATCTGCCCGGGGACGGCAGCCCCGCGATCGACATGGGATTCAGCAACGGCCTGACGACCGATCAGCGAGGTCTACCTCGTCCGATTCAGCACTTGGGCCCGATTCAGCAGCCGGTCGCGCAGTCGTCGCGGGTGAACCCGGCCGGAGGCGATGGCGCCGACATCGGCGCTGTCGAGGTGCAGGGCGAGTTCCAGCCTGGACCGCCGATCCTGAGGAAGATCCACTTCAGCCTTCGCTTCAAGTACGTGGATAAGCACGGCAGGCGCTTCGTCACCGCCCGGGTCTTCTGCCACTCCATCGCCTGCGTCCTCGAAGGTTCGGGCCGGATTCGCATCCTTCCGTTCGAGACCGGTAACGGCAGGCAACAGACGGGCGTGCAGACGTTCGAGCTTGGCGACGCCTCCGGCAGCTACGAGTTCACCAAGGGCCGAAAGGTGGCGGGCACCCTCCGCTTCAAGGTCTCGAATCAGACCGCGCAGGCCGTCAAGAAGGCGATCGTCGCCGGCGCGCGCGGGAAGGTCCGGGGCGACATCCGGGTCAACGGCACCAACACCTTCGATCCGGACGCGAACAAGAGGCGCTTCCGCGACGTAAAGCTGTTTGCCCGCTCTCGGGGCGGCGCGAACGGCTGAGCAACTACGCCTCGCCCATAGCCCGGACCGCCGCGTCGAGCCGGGCCAGATCGTCCGGAGACGCGCCCTCGAAGAACATCACCACGTTCGCGACGCGGTAGCACAGCAGGGTGGTCGCGCTCTCGCAGCGGCTGTACTCGGCGAAACCCGCATCGGGGTCGGCTGTGACCGTAAGCGAGCCTCCGCCGTGGACGTCCGCTTCCGCGCCCGGCCCGGTCGCCCCAGTCGCTTCCCTGCCACCCACGAAGCTGATTGCGTAGACCTCGCCGTTGGCACCGGAGGAGAGCGGCTGCTCGAGAACCAGGCCGGCGCCGTACTCGTTTGCCACCTCGATGAACTCCTCCGCCGTGAACGTCGTCTCCTCCTCGTCCGACCCGCATCCGCCGAGCGCGAGCGCGAGAGGGACGACGGCAGCAATCAGAAGCCTGTGGGCACTGGTCAAGGGTTGGGGTCTCATTCTCTTAGGCGGGGAGCGGACGGCGCGGCAGGGTGAGCGCGAACAGCGCCACAGCGAGCAGGGCGATCGACGCGCCGGCGGCGAGGTCGATGTAGTAGCTGACGTAGAGGCCGCCGACACCCGCGACAACCGCGAGCAGCGCCGAGAGCGCAAGCGCGCGCGATAGCCGGCCTGTGAGTCGCAGCGCCGCTGCCGCCGGGGCGATGATCAGCGCGACGACGAGCAGGTTCCCGAGCGCCTGCACGGCGACAAGCGTGGTCAGCGCGAGCAGGACGAGCAATCCGAGGCCGATTCCGCCCGGGGAGGTTCCCAGCACGCCGGCCGTCTGCGGATCGAACGCCGTCAGGGCGAGCGGGCGGTGGAGCGCGATCAGCGCGACGACGACGAATCCGGCCAATGCCGCCGAGACCATCAGCTCCCCAGCGCTGACCCCGAGCACGTTCCCGAACAGCAGCTCCCCGAGCCGGGTCGGCACATCCGGCGCCAGCGCCAGCAAGGCACCGGCGCCGAACAGGGTTGTGACCACGACCGCGATCGCGACGTCGGGGCTGACCGCTCTTGCCCGGGAAGCGAGCGAGATAGCGATCGCCGCGACCAGCAGCCCGCCGGCGCCCCCGAGGGCAAGCGGGATCCCGGCGAGGGCGGCGATCACAAGCCCCGGGAGCATTGCGTGGGCAAGTGACTCGGCGGCGTAGCTCTCGCGGTAGAGCACGACCCACACGCCCAGGGGGCCGCAGACGATCCCGAGGACGATGACCTCCGCCAGCGCCCGCTGGCTGAGTCCGAGGCTGAAGGGGTCGGTGAGCGGATCGAGCATCAGTGGGAGTGGTGCTGGACGACGACGGCCTGCTCGCCGCCGGGGAGTGTGACCAGCTCGCTGCCGTAGGTCCGCTCGAGCACCTGCGGGGTGAGCACCTCCTCGGGTGCGCCGAAGCCCACCTGGGCGCCGTTGAGGCAGAGCACGAGGTCGAAGTCGCCGGCCTGGCGGATGTCGTGGGTGGAGACCAGGATCGCGTGCCCCTCGTCGCGGAGGTCGCGAAGCAGCGACAGCACCCTTTCGCTCGAGGCCTGGTCGACGCCGGTCAGGGGCTCGTCGAGCAGCAAGATGCGGGCCTCCTGCGCGAGGGAGCGGGCGAGCAGCACCCGCTGGCGCTGCCCCCCGGACAGCGCCCCGTACTGCGTGCCCGCTTGGTCGGCAAGGCCGACGCGCTCGAGCGCGTCCTCGGCCAGTGCTCGCTGCCGGCGGCCGACGCGCCGGTACCAGGGCAGGCGGCCGTAGGTCCCCATCAGCACCACCTCGAGGGCGTCCGCCGGGAAGTCGAGCCTGGAGCGCTCGGTCTGGGGTACGTAGGCGACATCGCCGGCGAGCGAGATCTCACCGTGGCGCTGAGGCGTCTCCTCCAGGAGCGCCCGGAAAAGGGTGGTCTTCCCGCCGCCATTCGGCCCCAGGACGGCAACGCTCTGCCCGGCCGAAACGCTGAACTCGAGCCCGGTCAGCACCGGCCTTCCCGCCACGTAGCCAGCCTCGAGGCCCCTGACGTCGAGCAGCGCGCCGTCAGTCATGCCGCTCTCCCGAATGCCGAGCGCACACCGGCAGCGACGGCGAAGGCGATTCCCCCGAGCGTCGCGATCGCGGCTCCCGGCGGGACGTCGATCTCGTAGGCAATCCACAACCCGAGCAGCCCGAGGACCAGCGCCACCGACCCGGCGAGCAGCTCAAGCGAGAGGACGCTGCGCGCGAAGAGCCTCGCGATCGCGGCCGGGATCACGAGCAGCGCGGCGACCAGGAGCGCCCCGACCGCGTCCACGGCCGCGACGACGGCGATCGCGATCGCGAGCAGCAGAGCCCACTCGGCCGCGCGGACGCGAAGGCCGAGCGATCGGCTGCTGGCGGCGTCGAAGCCGATCGCGATCCAGGTCCGGCGCGCCGCAAGCGCGGCTGCCAATGCGACGGCGAGCGCGACAGCCGTCGTCGCCAGCTCCTCGTCCCCGATCGCCAGCAGCGACCCGAACAGGAGCTGGTCGACCTCCGAGCCCGAGTCGTAGACGTCGCTTGCGAGCACGATCCCGATTCCGAGCGCTGCGACGAGCAGCAGGGCCGTCCCGGCGTCGTAAGCGAGCCGGGCTCCGCGCGAGACCCGCTCGAGGGCGAAGGCGAACAGGGACCCGACGCCGAAGGCCGCGAGGGCGGGCGGGATGCCCAACGGCCCGGCGAGGACAAGCCCGGGGAACGTCGCCGCACCGACTCCGTGCGTGTAGAAGGCGAGCTGCCGGAGCACGATCTGCGCTCCCAGCAGTCCCGCGAGCGGAGCCAGCAGCGCGATCTCGAACGCAGCCCGCTGCATGAACGGGAGCTGGAATGGGTCGAGGATCGCTGCCACGTCACTGGCTCCGGGTAATCTGAGAACGAGACTCGCTCATCGAGAAATGCTGAGAACGGTTATCTGAATCTATCGATGCCCACGACCAAGGCAAATATCACTTCTCCGCCCGCCGACACCTGGGTGCAGTTCGCCGAGGCGGAGCTGCGCGCGGCCGGCCATCGCTCCTCCTCGCCCCGCACGGCGGTGCTCGAACTGATCGGGGGCCAGGACTGCGTGCTGAGCGCGCAGGAGATCGCCGACGAGCTGCGCGGCAGCGGCCGCGCCGTCGGCATCGCCACCGTCTATCGCACGCTCGAGCTGCTGGAGGAGCTGAAGCTCGTGCAGCGGCTCGATGTCGGCGGGGGTTCGGCTCGATACGAGCCCGCGCTCCCCGGTGGCGCCCATCACCACCATCACCTCGTCTGTGACCGCTGTGGCCGCGTCACCCCGTTTGAGGATCCCGGCCTGGAGCGAGCGATCGAGTCGCTGGCGGGACGGCTGGAGCACAGGGTCGGCGATCACGACGTGATCCTCAAGGGCAGCTGTCCCGATTGCGCGCGCCTCGCCGCCGGTCGCTGAGGCGCATTCACTCGACCGAGATCTCGCACGTCCCGGGCCTTCCGGTGAAGCCGTCGGCAACCGCCTCGGTGTTTGCGGCCATCGCCTCCAGATAGGTCTCGCCGCCGGAGCCCTCAGGGCCCAGCGTGTCGGCCCACAGCTCCGCGCCCACGACCGCCCCGGTCTCGTCGGCGATCGCGTCCTCGAGCTGAGCGTCAACGCCCGCCTCGGGGAAGATCGCGCTCACTCCCTCCGCTTGGATCTGCTGAACGAGCTCGTCGACCTCGCCCGCTGACGGCTGCGCCTGGGTTGTCAGCGCTCCGGTGACGGCACCGATCACCTCGATCTCGTAGCGCATGGCGTAGTAGCCGAGGGCGTCGTGGGTCGTGACGAGCTTTCGCTCATCCTCGGGGATGCTCTGCATGCAGTCGGCGATCTGCTGGTCGAGATCGCGCAGGCGGGTGACGTAGTCAGCCGTGTTTCGCGCGTATGTTTCCCGTCCCTCCGGATCAACCTCGACGAGCCGATCGAAGATCGTCTCGACCGCCGCGACAGCCTTCGTCGGATCCTGCCACCAGTGGGGATCGATCTCCTCGTCCTCCCCCGGGAGCGTCTGCAGCGAATCGATCAGCGTCACGACAGGCGCGCCGGTTCCGGAGCTATCGACGATCTCGTCGAGCCAGAGGTCGACGTCCCCGCCGGACTGAAGCACGAGGTCGGCGTCGGCAACCGCTTCCACGTCGCTCGGCTGCGGCTCGAAGTCGTGTGGATCGGAGTTGGCGGCCAGGAGTCCCACCACCTCCGCGCGGTCCCCGGCGACGTTGCGGGCGAGGTCGGCGACCTCGGTGGTGCTGGCGACGACCGTGACCCCGTCGGCGGATCCGTCGTCGGAGTCACCGCACCCGGCACCGAGGCCAACGGCGCCGGCCAGACTGACGAAAGTGATAATCGTTCGCAACATTGAGCGCGCGCGGACTATAGCGCCTCGGGATCGCGGATCCGTCAGGTCAGCACGGCGCCTCCCGACTCAACAGGTGAGGGCATGGATCAGCGAGCCGGACTTGTTGCTTGCAAGCGTGATCTCAGCCCAGCCAACGCCGTCCGAGCCTCGGTCTAACTTGGAATCGAGATGCCGAATCAGACAGAACAGATAGGGATAGAGGGAATCGCCCCGACCGCGAATCCCAATAACGGCCGCAATGGCGAGAGCGACCACAGCCGCAACGGCGCCGGTCGAGTATTCGTCCGCGACCTCGCCGACGGCCAGCCCGTCGTGGCCGCATTCGTGGTTCGCGGACGCGAGCGGCGGCAAAAGAAGGATGGCGGAGAGTGGCTGCAGCTGATGCTCGCCGACCGCACCGGAAGGGTCGCCGGAAAGGTCTGGGAGGGAGTCGACGAAGCGTTCGACGCTTGCTCGCCGGGCTCGATCGTCCTCATCGACGGGCGCTTCGGCGTGCACGAGAAGTTCGGCTCCAGCATCACCGTCAGGGCGGTGCGGCCGGCCGCCGACGGCGAGTTCGAGCACGCAGATCTGATCGATGTCGCCGAGATCCCGATCGAGCGGCTCGAGGCGGGGCTACGCGAGTTGATCGCGACGATCCAGAACCCCTCCCTGCGGGCGCTGCTGGAGCAGTTCTTCGGCGAACGCTCCCCACGCTGGCGACGCTTTCGCGAGGCCCCCGCCGCGAAGCATTACCACCAGGCCTACCGTCACGGTCTGCTCGACCACACGCTCTCGGTCGCCCAGGCGGTCAGCGCCGCAGCTTCCTCCTTCCCGGGCATCGACCGCGACGTCGCGGTGACCGGCGCGCTGCTGCACGACTACGGCAAGACCCAGGCCTACAACGACGACCCGCTGGCGATCGACCTCACCGACGACGGCCGCCTCCTGGGAGAGATCCCGCTCGGCTACTACATGGTCCGCCGCGCGATCGAGGACATCGACGGCTTCGACACCGAGCTGGCGCGGTCGATCCTGCACATCATCCTCTCCCACCACGGTACGCACGAGAACGGCTCCCCGGTGTTGCCCGCCACCCGCGAGGCGACCCTGGTGCACATGATCGACAACCTCGGTGGCAAGCTCGGCAGCTTCGACCGGATCGAGCGCGGCCTGCCCGAAGGCGAGGTCTGGTCGGGCTTCGACCGCGGCATCGACTCCGCCGCCTACTTCCGCACCCGCGCTGCCTAGCGCTACGCAGCTACCGGAACCCGGAGGAGGTGCCGGCTCAGAAACTCTGTCTGGTCGGTCACCGCCTGCTCGAACACGTCTCCGACATAGATGTCGAAGTGGCCGCTGTCGTAGTGGATCGCCTCACCTCGCGGCAGGCGCTCGGCGAGCGCCACCGCGGGCTCCGGCAGCGTCGTCTCGTCGTGATCACAGACGCACACGAGCACTGGGCAGCTGACCGTTGGTGCCCTACGAATCGGGCGGTAGAAGATCAGGCCCAAAGCCACCCGGGGGGCGAACTCGTTTCGCCACGTGCTGTCCTCAGGGATCAGCGCGAGGTAGCCGGGGTACGCCTCAGGAGCGGTCATCGCGGCGAAGGTCCCGGGAGGGCCGACCGCGGGCATGTAGCGCGCCGGCCGTCCCAGAAGACCGGCCACCCGGTCTGCGATACCGGCGAACGCCATTCGGATCGCGTTTCTCGGTGGCAGCTTCAGAAGCGCGGCGCGCATGTCGGCGGCGGGGCATTGCGCGATCGCCGCTGCGACGCGGTGGTCGGCGGCTGCGATCTCGATCACGTGACCGCCGGCGAACGACGTCCCCCACAGGGCGAGCGCGTCGGCGTCAACTGCCTCGAGCTGACGGGCGAACGCGATCGCCGCCGTCCAGTCCTCGTGCTGGCGGTGGACGTCGATCAGCTGGCGTGGCTCGCCGCTGGACGCTCCGAAGTACCGGTAGTCGAACAGCAGTACCGCCAGGCCCGCGTCGGCGAACCGCTCGGCGTAGGCGTCGAGCCGAGCCTCCCGCACCCCCGCCCAGCCGTGCGCCATCACCACACACGGGTGCGGGTCCTCGCCCTGCGGGCGGTAGAACCAGGCCGCGCAGGTCTCGCCGCCCGAGCCGAAGCCGACGTCCTCACGGACAAATTCGCTCGTCATCGGGCACGCATTCTCCACAAATTCTCCCCAAAGTTGGCGAAATCCCGATCCGCCAAGCCCATGCTCGCCTCTATGCTGGGCTCGGGTGCGGGGATTCCCGCACGCCGCCACGCCATGGCCAAGGACACCGAGAAACTGATCCGCCAGCTTTCGCTGATCTCGTTCCTGATGGCCGGCCGCCGTCCCGCCTCGGCGCTGGAGATCAAGCAGGAGGTCGAGGGCTACAGCTCGATGAACGAGGACGCGTTCGCGCGCCGCTTCTACGCCGACCGCGCCGAGCTCGAGAGCCTCGGGATCGTGCTCCAGGTGCAAAAGCCCGGGGAGGGATTCTTCGAGGCCGAGCTGTACGCGCTGCCGCCTGAGAACTACTACCTGCCGGAGATCAAGTTCTCCGATCAGGAGCTGGCGGCTCTGCGCACGGCGCTTTCGCGGCTCGACGGCGAGTTCGCGTACGCCGAGCCGCTGCGGCTCGCCCTTCAGCAGGTCTCCTGGGGACGCCCGAACCCGCTCGAAGGCCGCGACTCGACGCCCGTCGACTTCTCTTTGAGAGCGTCCGGGGGGCGCGAGCTCTCACAACGGCTGTCGAAGATCGAGACCGCGATCTCGCGTCGTAAGACGATCGAGTTCAGCTACCACACGATGGAGCGCGACGACGTCTCCGACCGCAAGGTGGACCCCTACCACCTGGTCTTCCGCTCGGCCGAGTTCTATTTGATCGGCCATTCGCACGAACGCGAGGCGGTCAGGGTCTTCCGCCTCTCGCGGATCCGCGGCAAGGTCTCCTACGCGAGCAAGGCCGAGCACGATTTCTCGTCCCCGGAGGACTTCGACCGGCGCGACTTCGGCACCCGCGCCGACTGGCAGATGGGAGAGATCAAGGGGCGCGCGAAGATCTTCCTCCGCGAGCGCATCGCCTGGCTCGTGGAGCGCGACTACGGCACCTACGGCGACCTGCGCCCGGCGAAGAAGGGCGAGGGCCCGGCCAAGGGCGCCGTGTTCGAGACCGACTACGCGTCCGCGCGCCAGCTCGTCGGCTGGGTCCTGAGCTGGGGAAAGAACGCGCAGGTGCTGGAGCCGAAGGAGCTCGGCGTGGAGGCGAAGACGCGCCGAGGCCTGCTGCGAGACCGCCATCAGGGAGAGCTGGAGCTCTCGGAAACGGTCGACCGGCCGCTGCCGGACCTGAGCCTGAACGGCCGCTCCTCGAGCTCGAACGGACACAACGAGTCTCAGATCCGTCCCGAGCGGTTCGCCCGCCTAGTCACGCTCGCGGGGCTGCTGATCGAAGCGGCCCGAAACGAGCGCACGCTGCGCATCGACGATCTCACCGCGCAGCTGAAGATCACCGCAGACGAGCTGCGCGAGGACATCGCGGTGCTGAACGTCGTCAACTTCGGCGGCGGGACATATGTCCTCTACGCGGATGTCGGCGAGGAGGAGATCGAGGTCGACACCGACACCTACGGCGACAACTTCGCCCGTCCCGCCCGGCTGCTGCCGCTCGAGGCAAAGGCGCTGGTGGCGGCGATCGACCTCTTCGGCGAGCATCTGCCGCAGGCCGACCTGCGCACCGCCCGGCAGAAGATCGTCGACGCGCTCGGCCACGATCCCTCCGAGGAGGGCCTGGAGATCGCCCCCGGCCATGACGACTCCGAGGTCGTCGAGGCGGTCCACACGGCGATCGAAGGACGACGGGTGCTCGAGCTCCGCTACTACAAGGAGAACGAGGACCAGTTCACCACCCGAAAGGTCGAGCCGTACAGGATCACGAACCGCGCCGAGCCCGTCGCCGGCGCTCCTCAGCGCGGTCCGAACGGCTGGTACCTGTGGTGCTGGGACCTCGGGCGCGAGGGCGTGCGCCACTTCCGGCTCGACCGGATCAAGGAAGCGCGGCTTACCGAGCAGAGCTTCGAGCCGCGGATCGAGCTCGAGGAGATGGCCGAGGAGGATCGGCTCGACGACGAGGGCCGGGTCGCCCGCGTCTGGGTCTCGCCCGAGCGCGCCCGCTGGCTGCGCGAGGAGCGCCCGGTGGTCGAGGAGCTCGCGGACGGCGCAGTTGTGGTCGAGCTTCCGTTCCAGGGCATGGCCTGGCTCGTGCGGGAGATCCTGCGCCAGGCCGGTGAGCTGGCTGTGATCGAGCCCGAGGATGCTCGCGAGGCGGTGCGCAAGGCGCTGGTGGAGGCCGAGGCGTGAGGGCCGCCGGCACACTCCGCATTTGAGCGCCTCACCCGAGAGCGCGCCAGGTCACCCGGAGATCACCCGCCTCGTTGCGGCCAACCCGGGCCCGATGACGCTCGAGGGGACGAACACCTACCTGGTCGGGCCGGGGCCGGGCGCCGGCGGTCCTGTCTTCGTGATCGACCCCGGGCCGGACGACAGCGGACACATCGATGCGATTGCCGCCGTGGGCGCGGAGCGGGGCGGGATCGCGGGCGTGCTGCTAACTCACTCCCACGGCGACCACGCCGCCGGCGCTCCCCTTCTCGGTGCTCCCGTGCTCGATGTCTCGGACGCCGGTCGAGCCGGGCTCAGCTCGATACCCACCCCGGGCCACGCCGCCGACCACGTCTGCTACCTGCGCGAAGACGTGTGCTTCAGTGGCGATCTGGTCCTCGGCGAGGGCTACACCATCGTCCCCCCGGACGGCGGATCGCTGATCTCCTACCTCGACTCCCTGCGCAAGCTCCAGGAGCTCGAGCTGACGCTTCTTTGCCCCGGCCACGGGCCGTGGATCACCGACCCCGCGGCGAAGCTGGGCGAGTACGTCGATCACCGCATGGATCGTGAGCGCAAGCTGGTCGCGGCGCTCGATCGAGGCGAGCGCTCCCGCCGGCGCCTGCTCGCCGAAGCCTGGGACGACGTCCCTCCGATGCTCCGCCCGGCGGCGGCGCTGGTGATGGAGGCGCACTTGCAGAAGCTCGCCAGCGAGGGCCGGCTCACCGTCACGCTCGAGGCCTGATATCCAGTACCCGATGCGGCGCCGCTCCTCGAAGAGGTCCACCCGCAATCTGCTCCTGACCCGAGGCGCGGTGGGCGGCGCGGCGCTCGGCGGGGTGCTGGGAACCAGCGGAGCCGGCGCCTGGTGGCAGCTGTTTCGGCGCCCGCTGCCAAAGACCCGGGGGACGATCACCGTCGAAGGGATCGAGCGGCCCATTGAGATCCGCAGGGACCGCTGGGGCGTGCCGCATATCAGCGCGGCGTCGAAGCTCGACCTCTGGTTCGGCCAGGGCTTCTGCCATGGGCAGGACAGGTTGTGGCAGCTCGACCTCTATCGCCGCTCGAGCAGCGGCCGCCTGTCCGAGATCGCGGGCAAAGCCGGGCTGCCGGTCGACAGGCTCGTGCGAACACTCGGGTTCCGGCGCAAGGCCGAGGCCGAGGAGGCCGCGCTGGAGCCGGAGCTGCGCGCCGAGCTCGACGCCTACAGCGCCGGCGTGAACGCAGCGGTCGGTGCGGGGCGGGCGCTTCCGAGCGAGTTCCAGCTGTTGCGGATCGGGTTCGAGCCGTGGCGGCCCGCCGACATGCTGACCGCGATCAAGCTGCTTGCGTTCGGGCTCTCGACCAACTGGGAGCGAGAGCTGTTGCGGGCCGAAATGGCCCGCGAGCTGGGGCCGGACCTGACCGCGATCCTCGACCCGGTCTACCCGCGCGGGCACCCCGTCGCGCTGCGGCCGGGCAAGGGATTCGACGGCGATGGCCTCGAGCTCGTCGAGCAGCTCGACCGGCTGAAGGGGCAGCTCGGGCTGGCCGTCGAGGCCAGTGGCTCCAACAACTGGGCGATCTGCACCGAGCGCAGCGAATCCGGCGGCGCCCTGCTGGCCGGGGATCCGCACCTGCCGCCCAGCATGCCCGGGATCTGGTACCAGGTATCGCTCGAGGTTGGAGAGCGTTACGCGCGCGGCGCATCGCTGCCCGGGACCCCCGGGATCTTCATGGGTCACAACAACGACGTCGGCTGGACGTTCACGAACACGATGGCCGACGTCCAGGACCTCTACGTGGAGCGGATCGAGGGTGAGCGCTACGAGCGCGACGGCGAGTGGATCGAGCTGGAGACCGTGGTCGAGGAGATCGAGGTGAAGGGACGCCCCGAGCCCGAGCAGCTCGAGGTGCGGCTGACCGACCACGGGCCGATCGTCACCGACGTCCTCGGGTCCGACGATGACGAGCCGCTCGCCCTGCGCTTCGCGGCGCTCGACTTCGCCGGCATCACCAGCGCACAGACCGGGACGCTGGAGCCGACCACCGGCGCCGAGCTCGTTGACGTCTGCGGCGCCCACACCCTGCCGGTCTCGAACCTCGTCTGGGCCGATCGCGACGGTGGCATCGGCTACAAGACGATCGGCCGAATTCCGGTCCGTCCGGGAGGCTGCCCGGATCTTCCGAAGCCCGGGTGGAGCGGCGAGTACGACTGGGACGGCTACGTCCCTTACGAGGAGATGCCGGAGCTTCGCGATCCCAAGCGCGGATACATCGTCACCGCCAACAACCGGATCGAGCCCCCCGACTACCCGCACCACATCACCAGCGAGTACCTCGACGGCTACCGGGCGCGCCGGATCGAGCAGCTGATCGAGGAGCGGGCGGAGCATGACCTCGACGGGCTTCGCAGCGATGCAGACCGACAACTACTCCATCCCGGGCGTCGAGACGGCGAGCCGTCTTGCCCGGCTGCACCCGAAGGACCAGCGCCTGGTGCGCGCGATCGAGCTGCTTCGGAGCTGGGACGGGAACATGGAGCCAGACTCGGTCGCGGCGAGCATCTACCAGGCATTCACGATCCGGTTGGCGCGCGAGTTCGCGCGCTCGGTGATCCGCGACCGCGACCTCGCCGAGCGCTGGCTCGATCGCTCGTCGACCGGCTTCACGACGCACATCACCTCCCCTTGGCGCTGGCAGACGCGGCTGATGGAGCTGTGGAAGCTGGGCGACTCGGACTGGATCGAGCGCGAATGGGACGAGCTTGCGCTCGACTCGCTGCGTGCGGCGCTCGACGATCTTGCCGATCGCTTCGGCCGCGACCCCTCGAGCTGGAATTGGGGCAGGGTCCACCGGCTCGAGTTCCCGCACGCGCTCGGCGAGGCCAACCGGCTCTTCGAGCGCGTCTACGCGCGGGGAGTTGAGGTCGGTGGCGCGCAGGAGACGGTGAGCCAGATCGCCTTCGACCCGAACGACCCCTTCAAGGCGGTGTGGGCGCCGAGCTGGCGGATGGTGGTCGACATGTCCGACCCGGCACGAACCGCCCGCTGGCAGACGTTCACGGGCCAGTCGGGCCACCCCGGCAGCCGCCACTACGACGAGCTCCAGGAGCGCTGGCGGCGGGGCGAGATGCAGCCGATGGCTGGGGAAGGGCCATGGCGCACACTGATGCTTGAGCCGGCATGAGCCGGCGAGACGAGATCAAGCTCTCTGAGGAGGAGCAGCGCGAGCTGCTAGACACCGAGCGCGTAGTGGTCGTCGCCACTCACGGCCCCCGCGGCTGGCCGCATCTGATGCCGCTCTGGTACGTCGTCCGCGACGGCGAGATCTGGATCTGGACCTACGCGAAATCACAGAAAGTCCAGAACCTCGAGCGCGACCCGCGCGCGACGCTGCTCGTCGAGACCGGGGTGGAGTACGGCGAGCTGCGCGGGGTCCAGATCGAGGCCGAGGCCGAGCTGATCCGCGACATCGACCCCGTCACCGAGTTCGCGAAGCTGCTCACGATCCGCTACACGGAGGGGATCGAGAACATCGAGGGCGACGCCGCCGCAGCGCTTCAGGCCCAGGCGGCAAAGCGCGTCGCGATCCGCTTCACCCCGAAGCGCGTCGCGACCTGGGATCACCGCAAGCTCGGCGGCACCTACTGACTACGCCCGGCCGTACTCGACCAGCGCCCATAGAAGGCAGCCGAAAGCAACCAGGTTCAGCAGGACGCGCACGCGGTTGACGCGAATCCAGCGCGGCTCGTCGAAGCCTCTGCGGACCGCCGCGACGTCGATCGAGTCCGGATCGCCGGCAGCCTTGATCTCGTCGTTCTTCGGCACGTTGACGGTGAGCGTGATCGCCACCAGCACTAAATAAAGGATCAGCGCGGCGACGATCCACGGCAGCACGGAGCCGCCGTCGTCACCCAGCTGCAGCGCCCCGGCCAGGGCGGTGAGGACGGGCGCGCCGAAGAAAGCGGCCATGAAGACGGGGTTGATGATCGCCCGGTCGATCGCCTGGAACGCACCGACGAAGGTTCGATCGTCGGTCCTGCCGAGGCCGGGCATGATCGTGTGCCCGTAGAGCCAGAAGACGCCGGCCATCAGGCCCGTCGCCAGCGCGGCGGCGAGCAACGTCACAGCCTGCAGAGTGTCCATGGCTAGGTGAGCCCGGCGGCTTCAAGCGCTTCGAAGCGCTCCCGGAAGTTCTCTAGCCGAATCGCCTTGCCGCCTCGGAACGACCACACCTGGAAGTAGCGGAACTCGGTCTCGGCTTCGCTCTCCCGCCCAACGCCGTGCTGGCGCACGGCCGCGACGATGCTGTCCCCCGCCTCGGTGATCTCCTCGGCTTCGATCGCGATTCGGGACCAGGGCTCCAAGAAACCTCGCGTGTATTTCGTCAGCTCCTCGATCCCGAGATAGGCCCCTGCGTCGGCGAATTCAGGGCCGAGGACGAAAACGAAAAGCGGATCGACCACATCGAGGCTGGCTGAGAAGTCTCCCTGGCCCCATCGCTCGTAGACGGCTCGAACGGTTTCGAGGTGCTCGCGCGACATCGCCCGCGCAGTATTTCGTGTCAGCGCGCTGCCGCATAGACTGCCGCCGCAATGGACTTTGAGCTTCAGCTTGTGAGCGTGCCGGTCTCGGACGTCGACCGTGCCAAGACGTTCTACACCGAGAATGCCGGCTTCAATGCGGACCACGACCATCAGGTCAGCGACGAGATCCGATTCGTCCAGCTGACACCACCCGGGTCTGCCTGTTCGATCTCGATCGGCACAGGACTCTCGGACGCGCAGCCAGGCTCCGTCCAAGGTCTCCAGCTCGTGGTTTCCGACATCGAGGAAGCTCGGGCGGAGCTCGCTGAGCGCGGGGTTGAGGTGAGCGAAGTGCAGAACTTCCCCTGGGGATCATTCGTGTTCTTCAGCGATCCGGACGGCAACGGCTGGGCCGTGCAGCAGATCCCCGAGTACACCTGAACCGGCACGGGTTCTGCCGAAGTTGAGGCTGCCCGCTCGGTAGCCTGCGTCGAGATGGAGGGCTTGAAGGGACTGATTCTCTCGGGCGGTGCCGGGACTCGGCTGCGGCCGATCACCCACACGTCGGCCAAGCAGCTCGTGCCGGTGGCGAACAAGCCGGTGCTCTTCTACGGAATCGAGGCGCTGGTGCAGGCCGGGGTGGGCGAGATCGGGATCATCGTCTCTCCCGAGACGGGCGATGAGATCCGCGCGGCCGCCGGCGACGGCTCCGCCTTCGGCGCAAAGATCACCTACATCACCCAGGACGAGCCGCTCGGGCTCGCTCACGCCGTGCTCACGGGCGAGGAGTTCCTGGCGGACGGGCCATTCGTGATGTACCTCGGCGACAACCTGCTGCGCGATGGGATCGTCGACCTCGTGGATGCATTTCGGCGCTCCGAGCCGGACGCGCTGATTCTGCTCACCCCGGTCTCCGACCCGACTCAATACGGGGTTGCCGAGCTCGATGGAGAGCGGATCGTGCGCCTGGTCGAGAAGCCGAAGGACCCGCCGAGCAACCTCGCGCTGGTCGGGGTCTACATGTTCGGCCCCCTGGTCTTCGACGCCGCGCGCTCGATTGAGCCCTCGCCCCGCGGCGAGCTCGAGATCACCGACACGATCCAGCGCCTGATCGACAACGGCAGGCGGGTCGAATCCCGCACCGTTCGCGGCTGGTGGAAGGACACCGGCCAGCTCGAGGACATGCTCGAGGCGAATCGGCTGGTGCTCGAGGACATCGAGCGACGGATCGACGGCGAGCTGATCGACTCGCGCGTGGAGGGGCGGGTGATCGTCGAGCAGGGGGCGCGCCTGGAGCGCGCGCTGGTCCGCGGCCCCGCCGTGATCGGCCCCGACAGCAGAATCGTCGACGCCTACATCGGCCCCTACACGGCGATCGCCGCCGGCGTCACCGTCGCCCGCTCCGAGGTCGAGCATTCGATCCTTCTCCAGGGCTCCGAGATCAGCGACCTTCACGCCCGAATGGAGGCGAGCCTGCTGGGCCGAAACGTGAAGCTGACGCGAGGAAACGGCCTTCCGAAGACGCTGCGGATGATCGTCGGGGACAACGCCGAGATCGAGATTCCCGGATGAAGGTCCTGGTCACAGGCGCCGCGGGGATGCTGGCGCGAGACGTGGTCTCGGCGTGCATGGCGCGCGGGCACGAGGTGATCGCGCTCTCTCGGGGCGCCCTCGACATTCGTGACGGCTCGGCCGTGAACGAGGCGATTCGCACTCTGCGCCCGAGCGCCGTCGTCAACTGCGCCGCCTGGACCGACGTCGACGGAGCGGAGGCGCACCAGGCCGAGGCGATGCGCGTCAACGACGAATCCGCGGCGTTGCTCGCCGGCGCGGCGGCGTCGGTCGGCGCCGGCTTCGTTTTCATCTCCAGCGACTACGTCTTCGACGGCGCAAGGGGAAGGCCCTATGTGGAATCGGACCTCCCGAACCCGCTCTCGGCATACGCCCGCTCCAAGTTCGGCGGCGAGACCTCGGTCTCGGTGGCCAACCCGCGGCATTTCATCGTCCGCAGCGCGTGGCTGTTCGGGGCCGGCGGGCGCAACTTCGTCGACACGATGCTGAACCTTGGCCGACGAGCAGCCGGAGGTGCTCGTCGTCTCCGACCAGTTCGGTTGCCCCACCTACACGGTCCACCTCGCCGCGGCGCTCGCCGAGCTGATCGAAAGCAAGCGCTACGGCATCCACCACATCGCCGGCTCCGGATACTGCTCCTGGTACGAGTTCGCGAGCGAGATCTTCGACTCGGCAGGGCTGGACACGAATGTGCTCGGCGCGACCACGGAGATGCTCGGCGGGCCGGCACCTCGGCCCCGCTACTCGGTGCTGCGAAGCGAGCGCGAGGACCCGATCGTGCTCCCGAACTGGCGCCGCGGGCTGGCCGAGTACCTAGCCGGCCGCCGCGAGCCGGCCGAGCGCTGGGCTCCGGAGAGAGCCGTTCGATGAGGCTGCTCGTCGCCGGCGGCGCCGGCTTCATCGGCTCCGCCTACGTGCGCGGCCACCTCGAGCGCAACCCAGACGACACGATCGTCGTCCTCGACAAGCTCACCTACGCCGGACGGCGCGAGAACCTCGACGGGGTGCCCGAGGACGAAGCTCGAGTTCGTCGAGGGAGACATCGCCGACGCCGATCGCGTGGCGGCGGCGCTCGAGGGCTGCGACGCGATCGTCAACTTCGCCGCCGAGTCGCACGTGGACCGCTCGATCGAATCGCCCGGCGAGTTCATCCTCACCGACGTATACGGCGCCTACGTGTTGCTCGAGGCCGCTCGCGACGCGGGCATCCGCCACCTGCAGATCTCAACCGACGAGGTCTACGGCTCGATCGAGTCGGGCTCGTTCACCGAGGAGTCCCCGATCGAGCCCTCGTCCCCGTACTCGGCATCGAAGGCTGGAGGCGACATGATCGTGCGAGCGTTCAACCACACGTACGGCACCGATGCTCTCGTCTGCCGCGCCTCTAATAACTACGGGCCCCGCCAGCATCCCGAGAAGCTGATCCCGCTGTGCGTCCTCAACGCCCTCGCCGGCGATCCGCTGCCCGTGTACGGCGACGGCCAGCAGGTGCGCAACTGGCTCTACGTCGATGACTTCGGCACCGCGATCGACATCGTCCTCGAGCGGGGCGAGGCCGGCGAGGTGTACAACGTCGGCGGCCCCGACGAGCTTCCCAACCTCGATGTGGTCCGGCGGATCCTCGAGCTCACCGACCGCGACGAATCGCTGATCGAGTACGTCAAGGACCGGCCGGGCCACGATCGCCGCTACTCCCTCGGCTCGGAGCGAACCCGGGCGCTCGGATGGGAGCCCGCGGTGAGCTTCGACGAGGGTCTCGCCCGCACCGTCGCCTGGTATCGCGAAAACGAGCAGTGGTGGGGGCCGATTCGGTCGGGCGAGTACCGCGAGTACTACGAGCGCCAGTACGGAAGAAGCCTGGCTTAGGGCTCGGTTCGTGCCGCGACGGGTTCAGACCGAGATCGACGACGTCGTGCTGCTGGAGCCCGATACCTATGGCGACGAGCGCGGCTTTCTCGTCGAGACCTTTCGCGGGAGCGTGTGGCGAGAGCTCGGGGTGGAGGTTCCGGAGTTCGTCCAGGACAACCACTCCCGCTCGACGCAGTGGACCCTGCGCGGCCTTCACTTTCAGACCGAGCCCGGGCAGGCGAAGCTGGTCCGCTGCGTCGCGCGGCAGCGTCTTCGACGTCGCCGTCGACATCCGCCCCGACTCGCCGACGTTCGGCCGCTGGGACGGGCACGAGCTCGACGACAAGAGCACCGCCAGCTATTCGTCCCAGCCGGCTTCGCGCACGGCTTCCTCGTCCTCAGCGAGATCGCCGACGTCGCCTACAAGCTCTCCAGCTACTACGACCCGGCGACCGAGTCCGGATTCGCCTGGGACGACCCGGAGGTCGGCGTCGAGTGGCCGCTTCCGGAGGGCGTCGAGCCACAGCTCTCCGAGCGCGACCGCAGCGCGCCGCGGCTCTCGGAGCTGGCTACCCGATCTGGGTGAGGACGCCGCTGACGAAGCACGGCACGCCGAGGTAGTTCAGTCCCAAGCGCATCTCGTCGCCGTCGATCGAGAAGCCCTTGCCATCCGGTCCGATCACGAAGCCCTCGTCGGCGTCGTTGTCGACGTTGACGACCCCGCTCGGCGCCGAGTTGTAGACCAGCTCCGCATCGGGCTCGGGTGTTGCGACGTCCAGGAATGAGGAGGTCCCGTCGTGGTCGTCGGTGCCGTCGAGCACCGCGCCGTCCTGGGCGGTGCGGGCGGTGATCGAAACCTGATCGGTGCCGCCGGGCCCGCCCTGAGCACAGTGGGCCATCAGCGTGATCCGGCCAACGCGGGCGATCTCGACGCTCTGGCCGCTGGTCAGCGGCTGGAAGAACGTTTCGCGACCGGCGACGGTGGGAACCGCCCCCAGGGTCGCCTCGTCGACCTTCTGGCCGGTGACGGCGTCGTCCTGGATCTTTGACGTGGTGACTGAGCCCTTTGCCAGCTTCGTGGCGGTGACCGACCCGCGGGCGAGGTCTCCGCTGTCCACCTTTGAACCCGCATAGGCGGCGCCACCCATCGCGAACACGAGCGCGACGACGCCGATGGCGCTCGCTGTCGAGAAGCCTGTCGTCCCGTCTCTCATTTCGTTCCCCGCTGGAAGCGCCCAGCCGTCTCGGTCTTTAACATCGATCGGTTGGGAGACTACGTGGACAGCACTAACAACACCCCACTGGAGCTCTTTACCGCGCCCGTGCGTGGCTGGTTCGAGGCGTCGTTCGAGGGGCCCACGCCTGCTCAGGCACAGGGATGGCCGGCGATCGCATCCGGTGCCCACACCCTGATCTGCGCTCCAACCGGGTCCGGAAAGACACTTGCGGCGTTCCTGTGGGGAATCGACAAGCTCGCTCGCGAGCCCGAGCGCGAGACGGGCGTGCGGATCGTCTACGTCTCTCCTCTGAAGGCGCTCTCCTACGACGTCGAGCGCAACCTTCGCGCCCCCCTCGCCGGAGTCGGTGCCGCAACAACACCTGAAACTGCACCTGCTGCTCGCGGGGCAAAGCCCCGCGCCGGAATCACCGTCGGCCTTCGCACGGGCGACACGCCGCAGCGCGAGCGCCAGGCGATGCGGCGCAACCCGCCCGACATCCTGATCACGACGCCGGAGTCGCTCTACCTGATCCTGAGCTCAGGGGCCCGCGAGATGCTGACCACGGCCGAGGCAGTGATCGTGGACGAGATCCACGCCGTCGCCCCCTCGAAGCGCGGCGCACACCTGGCGCTGACCCTGGAACGCCTCGAGCATCTCGCCGAGGGCGACGTCCAACGCATCGGCCTCTCCGCCACCCAACGCCCGCTGGACAGAATCGCCCGCTTCCTTGTCGGCCCAAAGCGCGAATGCGAGGTGATCAACGCCGGCATCCGCAAGGAAATGGACCTGGAGATCTGCGTCCCGGTCGAAGACATGACGGCCCCAGGAATCGGAGCGCCGCATGTGGAACCGGTCACAGCTCCGGCTGACGGTCCCTCGCCAGAGCGAATCGATCCCGGCCCGATCGAGACCTCTCTTGACCCCGCTTCTAACCCCCGCTCGATCTGGCCCGCGATCTACCCCGAGCTGCTGCGCCTGATCCGCGAGCACACCTCGACGATCGTCTTCGTCAACGCCCGCCGCGCCGCGGAGCGCCTCGCCAAGCGCCTGAACGAGCTGGCGAACGAAGAGGAAGCGCAGGAGCTCCCAGCCACCGAGCAGGCGGGCAATGCAAACGGTTCGCCCCCGAGCCAGGAGCCTTTCATCGAGATCGCCCGTGCCCACCACGGATCGCTGGCCCATGAGGAGCGCCTCGTCGTCGAGGAGCTCTTGAAGTCGGGCAAGCTCCCGTGCCTGGTCGCGACTTCCTCGCTCGAGCTCGGGATCGATATGGGGGCGGTGGACCTGGTGATCCAGGTCGAGTCGCCGAAGTCGGTCACACGCGGGATCCAGCGGGTGGGCCGCGCGGGTCACACGCTCGGTGAGGTCTCCAAGGGCCGCATCTTTCCGAAGTTCCGCGCCGACCTGCTCGAATGCGCGGTCGTCGCGAAGCGGATGCGCGAGGGTGAGATCGAGGAGACGGTGATCCCCTCCAACCCGCTCGACGTCCTCGCCCAGCACCTGGTCTCCATGTGCGCCGACGATGAGTGGGACGTGGACGAGGTCGAGCGCCTCGTCACCGCCACCGAGTCCTTCTCCGAGCTCTCCACCGAGCAGCTCGAGAACGTGCTCGACATGCTCGACGGTCGCTATCCGTCCGAGCGCTTCGCCGAGCTTCGCCCGCGGGTGGCGTGGGATCGCAGCGCGGGCACGGTGCGCGGGCGCAAGGGCGCCCGCCAGCTCGTGGTTACGAACGCCGGCACCATCCCCGACCGCGGCCTCTACGGGGTCCACCTGCCCGACGGCCGCAGGGTCGGGGAGCTCGACGAGGAGATGGTCTACGAGGCGCGTGCGGGTCAGACCTTCCTGCTCGGCGCGACGACGTGGCGGATCGAGGAGATCACCCGCGATCGCGTCGTCGTCACGCCGGCGCCGGGAGTCCCGGGCGCGGTTCCGTTCTGGAAGGGCGACGGCATCGGCCGCCCATCGGAGCTCGGGAGGGCGATCGGCGAGTTCTCACGCGAGGCGGTCAGCGCCGAGCCCGAAGCGCTTGCTCGCGACTACGACCTCGACCCGCGCGCGGCCACCAACCTCGTCAACTACCTGCAGGAGCAGCAGGCGGCGACCCGAGTCGTCCCCTCCGACGAGACGATCGTCGTCGAGCGCTTCAGGGACGAGATCGGCGATTGGCGCCTGTGCCTGCTCTCGCCCTGGGGCGGTCGCGTCCACTCCGCCTGGGGGCTCGCCGTATCGGCGAAGATTCGCGACGAGCACGAGCTCGAGGCAGACGCGATCTGGTCCGACGACGGGATCGTCATCCACCTGCCCGATGCCGACGAGGCTCCCTCGGCCGACCTGCTGATGCTCGACCCCGAGGACGTCGAGGACCTGGTCGTCCGCGAGCTCTCGGGCTCGGCGCTGTTCGGCGCCCGCTTTCGCGAAAACGCCGCCCGGGCACTGCTGCTTCCGCGCGCGTATCCGGGCAAGCGCACGCCGCTGTGGCAGCAGCGGCTGAAGGCGCAGAGCCTGCTCGAAGTGGCGAAGGACTTTCCCCGCTTCCCGATCGTGCTCGAGACCTATCGCGAGTGCCTGCGGGACGTGCTCGACCTGCCTGCCCTCGAGAGGGTGCTGCGCGATCTTCGCTCGCGGCGGATCTCGCTGGTCGACGTGGAGACGCCGACCGCGTCGCCGTTCGCCTCCTCGCTGCTTTTCGACTACGTCGCCACCTATATGTACGAAGGCGACACGCCGAACGCCGAACGGCGGGCTGCGGCGCTGGCGCTCGATCGCGACCTGCTGCGGGAGCTGCTCGGCCAGGAGGAGCTTCGCGACCTGATCGATCCGGAGGCGGTGGTGGAGGTCGAGGCGTCCCTGCAGCACCTGACCGAGTACGCCCGGGCCGGCGACCGCGACGCCCTCCAGCAGGTGCTGAGGCGGATCGGCGATCTGACCGAGGACGAGGCCCAGGCGCGCGTCGCCGAGGGCTATTCCGCGACCTCGATGCTCGGAAAGCTCGAAGGCGAGAGGCGGGCGGTGAAGGTGCGGATTGCGGGCGAGGAGCGCTGGATCGCCTCCGAGGACGCGGGGCTGTACCGCGACGCGCTCGGGGTGCCGCCGCCCGGTGGGCTGCCGGATTCGTTCCTCGAACCGGTCCCAGACGCGATCGCGGCGCTCGTCCGCCGCTACGCACGCACCCACGCGCCCTTCCCGACCGCGCAGCTCGCGGGTCGCTACGGAGTGGATCCCCTGCCCGCTCTGCGCGAGCTGGAGCGCTCGGGAGAGCTTGTCCGGGGTGAGCTGCTTCCCGGGGGAACCGAGCGAGAGTGGTGCGACGCCGACGTGCTCCGCCGCGTCCGTCGCGCCAGCGTCGCGGCATTGCGCGCCGAGGCCGAGCCGGCCGACCCGGCCGAGCTGGCCCGCTTCCTCCCCTCGTGGCAGAACGTCGACGTGCATCGCGCCGCCGGAGCCGGCGTCGACCGCCTCCGGGAGGCCCTGATCCCGCTCCAGGGAGTGGCGCTCACGCCCGAGGTCTGGGAGCGCGACGTGCTCCCTCGCCGCGTCGGCGCATACAGCCCGACGTGGCTCGACCAGCTCACGACCGGCGGCGAGATCGTCTGGATCGGCGCCGGGGCGCTGGGAAGGGTGGGCAAGATCGCGCTCTACTTCCGCGAGGACGTGCACCTTGCCGGCCCGCCGCCCGGCAACGCTCGCATCGAGGCGCCGGCGGGGGAGGTCCACGACGCGATCCGCGATCTGCTCGGCAAGGGATCGCTTTTCTGGCTCGACATCACGGCGGCGCTGGACGTCGCCGAGGAGGAGCTCCACGAGGCGCTCTGGGACCTCGCCTGGGCGGGCGAGGCGACCAACGATGCATTCGCCCCGTTGCGCGCTCCCCGGCTCAGCGCCGCCAGGCGCGCCTCGCGCCCCGGCCGCCGTTTCTCGGCCCGCCGCGGGGCCGCGGGCCAGGCGGTCCAGGGTCGTTGGTCGCTGACGGCGCCGCTGTTCGAGGATGCGCCGTCGTCGGGGCCGCGACTGCGAGCCCAGGCCGAGCTGATGCTGGAGCGCTACGGCATCGTCACCCGGGAGAGCGCCCTCGCCGAGGGAGTGCCGGGAGGGTTCAGCTCGCTCTACGGCGAGTTGTCGAACCTGGAGATGCTGGGTACCGCCCGCCGCGGCTACTTCGTCGAGGGCCTCGGCGGGGCGCAGTTCGCGCTCTCGGGCGCGGTTGAGCGGCTTCGCACGCTTCCGCTCGCCGAGGGCAAGCACCTGCTGCTGGCAGCGACCGATCCGGCGCAGCCGTACGGGTCGATCCTTCCGTGGCCGAAGCGGGAGGGGGGACGCCGGCCCGGTCGCACTCCCGGCTCCTACGTCCTTCTGCGAGACGGCCAGCCGCTCCTGTTCGTGGAGCGAGGCGGGCGCGGGCTGCTGCGCCTCACCGACCTCGAGGGACCCGAGCTGCATCACGCCCTCGTCGCGCTCGCCGAGGCGGCAGCCGGCGGCCTGCTTCCGAAGCTCGCGGTCGAACGCCTCGACGGCGAGACCGTGATCGGCAGCGGTCACGAGAGCGAGTTGATCGAGGCTGGGTTCTCGCGCGAGCCCCGTCGTCTGGTCGCCTCGGCTTGATCGAATGGCCGAGGGCGACACGATCCACCGTTACGCCGAAAGACTCGGTGCGGCACTGGGCGGGCGGGAGATCGAGTTGGCAGAGGCGCCGGATCCGCGATCTCCGATCCACCACCGGGCGGCCGAGCTCCGCGGCCGCACCCTCGAGCGGGCGGAAGCACGGGGAAAGCACCTGCTGGCGAGCTTCTCGGGCGGACTCGCCCTGCACAGCCACCTCGGTATCAACGGAAGCTGGCGAATCCGCGGCGACGGACTCCGTCCGCGCGGGCGTCCGTGGCTGCTGCTCGCGTCGGGACGCAGCTTCGCTGCTCAGTTCGGCGGCAAGCTGCTGCGCGTCGTCAGCGAGTCGCGGCTGCGAAACGATCCGGCGCTGATGCAGCTCGGACCCGATCCGCTTCGCCCGGAGTTCGACGCCGATGGCGCCGCGCAGCGACTGCAGCGCGCTCGGCGCCGGGCGGGAGGTCGGCGACGCACTGCTCGACCAGACGATCGTCGCCGGGATCGGCAACGCGATCAGGACCGAGGCCTTGTTTCGCACCCGGATCAGCCCTTGGCGCGGGGTCTCCGAGCTGGAACCACGGGAGGCGCTGCGAGTGATCCACGAGAACGAGCAGGTGATGCGGGCGTCGTTTGAACGTGGTCGCCGCCCGCGCAGCATCTACGGCACCGCGGGGCGTCCCTGCCCCCGCTGCGGGACCCCGATCAAGTCGCGCGGTCAGGGCGACGCCAACCGGATGTCGTACTGGTGCCCGACGTGCCAGCGATAATGGTGTGAGGATTTGGCGATGAGCAGCCGACCAGACGGCGTGCGCAGCCCGGCCACCAGCGCCACGGTCGCGCTGCTGCGCCACGTGCCACTGTTCTCGGATCTGGCGGACGCGGACCTCGAGCGAGTCTCGGACGTGGCGATTCCCCGCTCGTTCCCGAAGGGCGTGCGGGTGTTTCACGAGGGCGACGAGAGCGACGCCTGCTACATCGTTCGCGAGGGAGACCTGCGCGTGACGCGCGAGCACTCCGACGGGCGCGCGATCGCGCTCGCGACGCTCGGGCCCGGCGACTTCTTCGGCGAGCTGGCGATGCTCGACGGGCAGTCCCGCTCGGCCAGCGTCGAGGCGCTGAGCGACGCCGAGCTGCTTGCCCTGCCGGCGAGCGACATGCGCCGCCTGCTCAGCGAGCACTCCGAAATCACCGTGAAGTTGATCGCAGCCCTCACCCGGCGCCTGCGAGAGACCAACGAGCGGATCACGCGGCAGTCGTTCCAGACCGTGCCGAGCCGCGTCGCAGGGGTGCTGTCGCAGCTGATTGCCGAGGAGGCCTACGAGGACATCCGCGAGGGCGTCACCGTGAGGATGACCCAGGCCGATCTGGCGCAGCTCGCCGGCACATCGCGGGAGAGCGTGAGCCGGTTCCTGGCGACGCTCGAGCGGGCCGGCGTCGTCCGCGTCGGCCGCGGCAGGGTAACGGTGCTGGAGCCGCGCCGGCTGCGGGGTTACATCTTCTGAGCCGGACGCTTGATTTCGCGGCCCAGCGCGCCGCGATGGTCGACCGCCAGCTGAGCCGGCGCGGGATTCGCGACCAGCGAGTGCTCGAAGCGATGGCCAGGGTGCCCCGCGAGCTTTTCGTTCCCGAGCGCCAGCGCCGCCGCGCCTACCGCGATGGAGCGCTCCCGATCGGCCACGAGCAGACGATCTCGCAGCCGTGGATCGTCGCCGCAATCTGCGAGGGGCTGGGCCTGACCGGCGTCGAGCGGGTGCTCGAGGTCGGCACCGGCTCGGGCTACTCGGCCGCCGTTCTCTCCCAGCTCGCAGGCGAGGTGATCTCGATCGAGCGGATCCCGGAGCTTGCGGCGCGGGCGGCGACGACGCTCGGCGAGCTGGGCGCCCGCAACGTCGAGGTATTGGTCGCCGACGGCAGCGAGGGGCTTCCCGACCGCGCACCGTTCGACGCCGTGGCCGTCCACGCCACCGCGCCGGCCCCGCCGCCCGCGCTGCTGAAGCAGGTGCGGCCCGGCGGTCGCCTCGTGGCTCCGATCGCCGGGCGCTGGGCGGACACGCTGACGGTCTTCGTCCGCACCGGCGACGAGATCGACCCGGAAACAGGGCTGGGCCTGGAGCGGATCTCGCTCGGCCCCTGCCGCTTCGTTCCGCTGATCGGTCGCGAGGGCTTCGATCCGGGTAATGTCGGGCCATGAGCGCGGGAGCAGATTTTCTGATTGTCGGGCGAAGCGCGATAAAGGTGTCCTAGTGGACGGCGGCATCTTCGTGCTCAACTTCTACTCGGCGGTCTTCGTCGACCAGCTCAAGCGCGGGCGCAAGACGGCGACGATCCGGCTCGGCGACAAGTCCCGTAAGTACAAGCGCGGCCAGGTGGTGTGGGTGACGGTCGGCTACCGCCACAGCCCGCGCGAGAAGATCTTTGCGGCGGTGATCGACGATGTCGTCGTCAAGCGCGTCTCGCAGCTCTCGCCGCGCGACATCGAGCACGACAACCCCGAGTTCCGCCGCCTTGACGAGACGACCCACTTCCTGGAGCAGATCTACGGCCGCCCGATCTCCCAGGACGACACCGTCACGGTGATCAGCTTCTCGCAGATCGTCGAAGGCCCGGCCCCGCACATGGGCAACGGCGAGACGCCCCGGCGCAACTAGGCGCTTGGCCGAGGGCTTGAATCGCGATCTCAGCGGCCTAGGCTTAGATCTTGAAAAAGCGCTCGGCTTGGCTACAATCAGGCCACACGGTCTGGCACTCTCATCGCTAGAGTGCCAGCCCGCAAGCACCAGGCACGCACAACTTCAACTAGACGGAGGTAAAGCGGATGAAGCTGAAGCCCCTTGGGGACAGGCTGATCGTCCAGGCGATCGAGGAAGAGGAGACAACCGCCAGCGGTCTCGTGCTCCCCGACACGGCGAAGGAGAAGCCCCAGAAGGGCAAGGTCGTCGCGGTCGGTGAGGGCAATTGGGACGAGGATGGCGAGAAGCGCATCCCCCTCGACGTCGCCACGGGCGACGAGGTCCTGTACAGCAAGTACGGCGGCACCGAGATCAAGGTCGACGGCGAGGACCTGCTCGTTCTGCGCGAGTCGGACGTGCTCGCCAAGGTCGAGTAACGACAAGAAACTAAACCCCGCCGCCCCCGGACGCGAAGCAGAGGAGGCGGCGGGAATTGGAGGTTTAGATGGCTCATAAGGAATTGAAGTACGCGGAGGAGGCGCGCGCAGCCCTTCAGGGCGGCGTTGACGCGGTCGCAAATGCGGTCAAGGTCACGCTCGGCCCCAAGGGTCGCTACGTCGTCCTCGACAAGAAGTTCGGCGCCCCGACGATCACCAACGACGGGGTGACGATTGCACGCGAGATCGAGATCGAGGACGTGTTCGAGAACCAGGGCGCACAACTCGTTCGCGAGGTCGCAACGGCGACGAACGACGTCGCCGGAGACGGGACGACGACGGCGACCCTGCTCGCGCAGACGATCGTCCGCCACGGGATCAAGAACGTCGCCGCAGGGGCGAACCCCCTGGCGCTGCGGCGCGGGATCGAAGCGGCCGTGGATCAGGTCGTCGAGAACCTGCGCGAAAAGCAGTCGAAGGAGATCGCCGGCAAGGAGCAGATCGCGCGCGTCGCGGCGATCTCAGCCGCCGATGACGAGATCGGCGACATCATCGCCGACGCGATCGAGAAGGTCGGCAAGGACGGCGTCGTCAACGTCGAAGAGGGCCAGACCTTCGGGATGGAGCTGGAGTTCACCGAGGGGATGCAGTTCGACAAGGGCTACATCTCGCCGTACATGGTCACCGACCAGGAGCGCATGGAGGCCGTGCTCGAGGACCCGTACATCCTGATCGCCAACCAGAAGATCGGCTCGGTCCGCGACATGCTGCCGATCCTGGAGCAGGTGATGCAGAGCGGCAAGCCGCTTGTGATCGTCGCCGAGGACGTGGAGGGCGAGAGCCTCGCCACCCTGGTCGTGAACAAGCTCCGCGGCACCTTCACCGGCGTCGCGGTCAAGGCCCCCGGGTTCGGCGACCGCCGCAAGCGGATGCTCGAGGACATCGCGATCCTCAGCGGCGGCGAGGTGATCACCGAGGAGATGGGCCTGAAGCTGGAGAACACGCAGGTCTCGCAGCTCGGGCACGCTCGTCGCGTCGTCGTCTCAAAGGACACGACGACGATCATCGACGGTGCCGGCGAGAAGAGCCAGATCGAAGGCCGGATCAACCAGATCCGCGCCGAGATCGAGTCCACGGACTCCGACTTCGACCGCGAGAAGCTCCAGGAGCGCCTGGCGAAGCTCGCGGGTGGGGTCGCCGTGGTCAAGGTCGGCGCCGCGACCGAGACCGAGATGAAGGAGAAGAAGCACCGCGTCGAGGACGCCCTGCAGGCGACTCGGGCGGCGCTCGAGGAAGGCATCGTCCCGGGCGGCGGCGTCGCGCTGCTGAACGCCCAGGGCGCGATCGACTCCAAGGGCCTCGACGCCGACGAGGCGACGGGCGCGGAGATCATCCGCCGCTCGCTGGAGGAGCCGGTGCGCCAGATCGCCGAGAACTCCGGGCTCGAGGGCTCGGTCGTGGTGGAGAAGGTCCGAGGCCTGAAGCCGGGCGAGGGCCTGAACGCCGACACCGGCGATTACGGCGACCTGGTCAAGGACGGCGTCATCGACCCGACGATGGTCACGCGCTCGGCGCTGCAGAACGCCGCCTCGATCGCGAAGAACATCCTCACGACCGAGGCGATCGTCGCCGAGCCGCCCGAGAAGGAGGGCGCGGCGATGGGTGGCGGCATGCCAGACATGGGCGGGATGATGTAATCGCCTCAACAGGCGAGTGCCTCTGAGAGGAGGCAGGCTTACCGAAGGGCCCGGCATAGTCCGGGCCCTTCGTTTGCAGGAACGCCGGCGATCTGGACGCGGGCTTGCCGGATATGTAGGCTGTCGCGCGCGTGTCAGGGACAGGGAAGCGCCCAAGCTCGTTTTCAACCCCCTCGGGAGCGCCGGCGGACGATCGGAGGTGGTCGGCGCCGGAGAGCATGGCAGCGCTGGGGTTCGGCTACTTCCTCGCCTACACCCCGTTCGCCGCCCTGACCAAGGCCCTGTCATCGGGCCTGATTCCAGGCGTCGACGAGGAGGTCGGCGGCCTCGTGCTCCTGCCCGCGGCCGCGATCGGCGTGATCGTCGGGGCGTCGGCTTTCCTGTTCGCGACCGGTTGGTGGCGCGACATCGGGGTGCGCGAAGTCCGTGGAAGGCCGCGACGGCTGCCCACCAGAACCATGTTGATCGCCGGGATCTTCATGGCGCTGATCATCGGCACCACGATCCTCAACTTCACGTTCGCGGGCGTCTCGATCCTCTTCATGCTGCTGATGATGCGCGCCGGGACGTTGACGCTGGCGCCGATCGTCGACTCGGTGCGCCGGCGCCCCGTCCGCGCCTACTCCTGGGCTGCGCTTGGCTTGAGCCTGACCGCGATCGCGATCGCCCTTTCCGGCGTCGACAGCTACGCCCTTACGCTGGGCGCACTCGCCAGCCTCGCCTTGTACTTCAGCGGCTACATCGGGCGCTTCGAGATCATGAGCCGGGTTGCGAAGGCGGGCGAGGCGAAGGTCTCCCGGCGTTACCTCGCCGAGGAGGGCATCTCCGCCGCCGTCTGGCTTTTTGTGCTGTGCGGCCTCTTGGCGCTGGTCCTTCCCGGCGACGTAGGTGCGGGTTTGCGCGAGGGCTTCACCGGCTTCATGTTCAGTCCAGAGGCGCTGATCGCGGTGGGGGTGGGCCTGCTCTACGCAACTCTCTACGTGTTCGGGACGCTGATCTACCTCGATCCGCGCGAGTACAGCTGGTGCGTGCCCGTCAACCGTGGTGCGAGCGTCTTCTCGGTCCTGATCGCTTCGTACGCGCTCACTTGGATCTATGACATTCCCGCGCCACACTCCTCTGCGTTGGTCGCCGCGGGGTTCGTGCTCGCGGCGGTCGTGGTGCTGGCCTGGCCACAGATCCGCAATCTGATGCAGGGGGTTGTGCCTCCCGAGCCGAAGCTGCTGCTGTTCGTCTGCAGCGGCAATCGCGGGCGTTCGCCGATCGCCGCCGCGCTCGCGCGCGCCGAGTTCCTGCGCGCGAAGCCCGGACGCTACGGCCTGTGGAGGGTTGCCAGTGCCGGGGTCAAGGTGGGCTCGCCCGGGGCCCCCGTCCACGAGGTGTCCTACAACGCCGCGCACGAGCTCGACCTGTCGCTCGACCTTCACAGCGCCCAGCCGTTGACACGAGAGCTCTGCGAGGCGGCGGATTACATCTACTGCATGACGGACGAACAGCGCAACGCCGTACTGGCGATCGCTCCCTCGGTCGCCGATCGCGCATTCTGCATCGACCCTGACGCGCCGTTTCCGGAACCGGAGCTCACCTCCTCGGACGCGTGGCGTTCGGCAGCCGAGCGCCTGCGCGGCCTCGTCCACCGCCGCCTGGCGGAGCTTCCGACACCACGCCTCGTGCCCCAGGAGACATAGCCCCGATGACGATGAGGGAATCGGCCAGGTCATCTGGGTCGCTCGACTCGCACACGGCCGAGATCCTCGCTCGGCTGCGCCTCGATCCGGCCCTGGCGGGGCCGGATGCGGGAACCGCCCTGTACGGCATCGTCGGCGCGGAGGTGGCAGGCTCGCGGGCGCCGCGCGTGGTGAACACGGCGTTTCGCGCGCTCGGCCTCTCTGCCGTCTACATGACCTTCGCGATGCCCGATTTCAACCGCTTCTGGGAGGACCTGTTGGCGGCCCGCGCCAAGCTCGGGCTGCCGTTCGAGGGACTGACCGTCGTCAGGCCTCACAAGGAGGCGGCGCTCGCTATCGCTGACGCGGCCACGCAGGGGGCGCAGAGGAGCGGCGCCGCCAACCTGCTGCTGCGCGAGGGCAACGGCTGGCGAGCGGCCAACACCTCCGGTGTCATCGACCCGCTGCACGAGTGCGGCGTCGACGTCGGCGGCTTCCGAGCGGCGGTGGTCGGATGCGGCGGCGCGGGGCGCTCGATCGCCGCCGAGCTCGATCGGTCGGACGTCGAAGTCACCCTCGTGAACCGTGGCGCGGAGCGCGGAACCTATGCGAGCGAGCTGTTGGGACGGCCGTGGCAGCCGCTGCACGACTTCTCGCCGCGCGGCTTCGACCTCGTGGTGAACGCGACTCCGCTGGGAATCGAGCCGCCGTTCGACGCGGCGCGGCTGGACCCCGAGACCGTGATCGCCGATCTCGTCTATCTGCCCGATCGCGAGACGGCGCTGGTGTCCACGGCGCGGGAGCGCGGGATGCGGTTCGTCGACGGTGGCCAGGTCCTGGTCGCCGAGCTGATCCGCCAGTTTCGCCTCTTCACTGGCATCTCCCTGCCGCCCGAGGCGATCGCGGCCGCCACAGGCGATGATTACTGAAATGGCGAGCACCGAAAGCATCCCCGCGCTTCGACTTGACGACGTTCCGAGGCAGACGCCGACGGCCGGGCCGCTCGACGTCAGCGCCCTGACCGGAACCTGGCTGAACACCGATCGCGGCCGCGACGGTGGCGTTCACAAGCTCCTCATCGCTGAGGGCGATGAAGGCGGAATGCTCCAAGTGCACGGGTTCGGCGTCGCCGACCCCGAGCCGATCGACTGGGGGTCCACCGACGCGCCGGCGTTCGCGTTCGCGGTCGACGACGACACCGCCTGGGGCTTCAGATGCGAGTTCGAGTTCGGGTTCCTCGCCACAGAGATCGCCGGGTACGGCAAGGAGGGGATCCTGATCATCGTCACGTACAACACGTTTCACGACGACAGCGGCCGCGCCGACTGCTGGACCCGAGAGTTCTTCCACCAGGAGAACGCATGAGCGTCGAGATCACCCGCCGACGCGACCGTCCGCCGGAGGCAGGCCCGTCCGGATCGCAGATCGACCCCAGCCCGCTCCTCGGGACCTGGAGGATCTTCAAGCCCGGGGGCAGCGGATTGACGAGCGTGGAGGTGTTCGAGGAGGCAGGCGCGGTGAAGGTGCGGGCCCACGGCTCGGGCGACGGTGAAGCCCCGGACTGGGGCCTCGCGCCGGCGCGAGTGTTCAGCGACGACGTCGGTGGATCGGAAGCGTGGGCGTTTCGCGCCGAGTACGAGCTCGGGTTCCAGCGCGTCGGTTTGTACGGCTACCTGAACCGGGGCCTGTTGGCGATCGACATCGCGACCAGCTTCGCCGAGTCGGATCCCCGCCGCGACTACTACAGCCGCACTTTCTTCTTCCGGCCGTGAGCGCGATCGATGTCAAGAGCCCCACCGTGGGCGGCCTCTACCTCGAGCTCAGCTCGGAGGCCCGCGCCGCGGTCGACGCCGTCGCCGATCTCGCACGCGGAGGTTTCGCGGAGCGAGCCGACGAGTACGACCGCTCCGCGACCTTCCCTGCCGCGAACTTCGACGACCTTGGCCGCGGAGGCCTGCTGGCGCCCACGGTGCCGCGCGAGAGCGGCGGGCTCGGGCTCGGGCCCCTTTGCGGGGACGCGTTCGGCCTCTGGATGATGACGAAGGAGATCGCGAAGGCCGATCTCTCCACGGCGCGGTGCTGGGAAGGCCACGCCAACTCGCTTGTGCTGATCGACGCCCTCGGCTCGCCTGAGCAGCGGGAGCGCTGGTTCAGCGGCGTCGTCGAGCGGGGGAGAAGTGGGTCGCCTGGAGCGGCGAGCCTCAGACCCGAAAGCCCGGCGAGAAGAGCAAGTTCGGGACCACGTTGGAGCGGGTGGAGGGCGGCTGGACCGTGAGCGGGTCGAAGGCCTTTGCGACCAGCGCCACCGGAGCCGATTGGGCGATCCTGCTGGTGAACGAGGCCGGTCCGGGTGGCGCCCGCCATGCGGCGGACTCGGGCGAGGGCCTGCTGATGCTCGCCTGCAGGCTCGACGACCCCTCGGTCAGCATCGACGATTCGTGGTGGGACCCGATCGGGATGCGGGCAACGGTCAGCCACGTCGTCCGCTTCGAGAACACGTTCATCGCCGAGTCGGAGCTGATCGGCACCCCGGGCAGCTACCTCAGCGAGGGCTGGCAGACCGCCTTCATCCCCCACTACGCAGCGAGCTTCCTCGGCGCGGCCGAGGCCGCCTACGAGTACGCCGTCGACTACCTGACTCACCAGGGCAAGGGTTCAGACCCCTACGTCCAGCAGCGCGTTGGCGGCATGCTGGTCAACGTCGAGAGCGCCCACCTGTGGCTGCACTATGTGGCCGGCCTCTGGGACGCCGGCCACCGCGACGAGGCGCAGCTCGCGGGCAGCCGCGCCCGCCACGTGATCGAGCATCTGGCCGAGGAGACCGTGCACCACTGCATCCGCGCCTGCGGCGCCCGCTCACTGGTCCGGCCGAGCCCGATAGAGCGCATCCTCCGCGACCTCACCTTCTACCTGCGCCACGACAACGACGACCACATCCTCGCCACGATCGGCCGCGCCCCCCTCGGCGAGCTCCACGATCCGTCGTTCTACAAGCCGTAGGTTCAGGTCACGCTTCCGCCAGGGCGGCGCGCTGCACGGCTGCGGCCGGCAACGGGGGCGCTCGCAGGCGCGGGACGACGAAGAACGCGACCACGGCGCCTAACGCAGCGACCAGCGACGCGAGCTTCATCGTCGTCGCGAAGGCGGTGTCGAACACCACGACCAGGCTGCGCTCGACCCTCGCGGCCTCCTGGTTCGACAGCCCCTGAAGCTCCTCGCTCTTCTTGCCTCCCGCCAGCAGGTTGTGGACGTGCGTTTCCTCGACGACGTCGATCTGGTTCGCCGAGAGCTCCTTGTCCAGCTCGCCTTGCTCGAGCGTCGCCAGCAGCGAGCCCATCACCGCCAGCCCCAGGGTCGCGCCCACCAGGCGCGCGGTGTTGTAGACGCCCGAGACCATCCCGCGCTCATTGCTGCCGACGGTTGACATCAGCGCCGTGGTCATCGCAGGCAGAGCGACCGAGGCGAAGAACGAGAACACCACGAGGCCCGGTAAGAGCGCCAGGTAATCGTCGTGTCCAGCCCCGACTCCGACGCCGAACGCTCCCGCCGCGGCGAGCGCCATCCCACCCGTGACCGTCGCTCTGGGGCCGAGCTTCGCCAGCACAAAACCCGACAACAGCGACCCAGCCATCCCAGGGATCGTCATCGGCAACATCAGGAAACCGGTTTCGAGCGCCGTGTAGCCGAGCACGTTCTGCAGGTAGATGGCCAGCAGCACAGCGAGCCCCGAGAGCACGAACGGGACGCAGAACGCGACGAAGTTGGCGCCGAGCATCGCGCCATGCAGCACCTGCGGGTCGACGAGCGGCTCTCGCGCGCGGGCCTCGATCCGCCACCAGATCACAAGCGTGATCACGGCGAATCCGGCCACCACCGCAGCAGTCCCTGACCCGAACCCCCACACCGGCACCTGCATCACCGCGACGGTGAGCGCGGTCATTCCTATCGTCAGCGTCAGCAGGCCGGGAATGTCCAGTCCGGGCGGGCGCTCCTCTCGGTGCTCGGGGACGAACGCGATCACCAGTCCCGCCACCAGCAGCGAAACCGGGACGTTGATCAAGAACACCCACTCCCAGCCGGCGAACTCGATCAGCACGCCCCCGGCCAGAGATCCGAGCGAGACCCCGATGCTGCCCACCCCGACCAGGACCCCCATCGCCTTCCCCAGCGACGCTCCGGAGAAGGCGTCGGTGACCATCGCGATGTTGCCCGGCGTCATGATCGCCGCCCCGATCCCCTGACCGGCGCGGGCCGCGATCAGCATCCCGCTGGAGACCGAAAGCGCACAAGCGATCGAGCAGCCGATGAACACCATCAGCCCGAACAGGAACACCCGCCGCCGGCCCAAGCGGTCGCCCGCCCGCCCGCCGGCGATCGCGAAGACCGCCATCGTCAGCAGGTAGGCGTTCACGATCCACTGCTGCTCGACGTCCGACATGTCTAGGTCGTTCTGGATCGTCGGCAGCGCGACGCGGACGATCGAGACGTCGATCGTCATCATCGTCAGCGACAGCGTCGCCGCTGCGAGCACCCCCCACTGTCGCCTCGTGGTCATCTCATGCAGATGAGATCGAGCCGAACCGGACGCGAAGCGGAGGATTCGGCGACTTCATAGGTCTTACCTGTGTACAGGAGAACGCGGACCGCTCACGCTGCGCGCCGGCTCCAGAAGCCGGCGTGTGCGGCAATGCCCGCGTCGAAATCCGACGACGGAGGCTCGTCCAGCAGTTCGTAGTGCCCGTAGGCGTCCTTCCCTCGGGCGAGAACGACTTCGTGGTGCGGGCTGTCCTGCTGAACGTCGGCGGCGACGTAGCGGATCGCGAAGCCGATGCGGGGGCGGTCCGAGCTGTTCGGATTCGAGCCGTGGACGACGTCGGCATGGTGCAGCGACATCTGGCCCGGCTCGAGCACGAAGTCGACCGCGTCGTCCTCGTCGAACCCGAGCTTTACGTGCAGCCCGGTCAGCCGCAGCATGTTGTCTGGGTGCGGCCGCACCTCGTGCTCGAGCCGCTTCGCGTGGGTGCCAGGAAGCGCCCGCATGCAGCCGTTGTCGGGTTCGCTGTCGGTCAGCGCCACCCATGCGGAGACGAGACGCGGCTGATCCAGGCGCCAGTTGTACGCGTCCTGGTGCCAGGAGATGAAGCCCGGGTCCCTCGGCTGCTTGCTGAAGACGGTCGTGCTGTGGACGAGGATGTCGGAACCGATCACGCACTCGACGGCGTCGAGGATCACGGGGTGCGTTGCGAGCTCGTACGCCCACGGAAAGTGCAGGTGACACTGGGCGTAGGGCGGAGCGAGGCCCGCGGCGTCCAAGGCGGGCGCGAGGCTCTCGTAGGCGGATCTATAGGAGCCCACCTCCCGGGGCTCGAGGGCCTGAACCGGAAACAGGAATCCCTCGCGCGCGTATCGCTGTCGCTGCGAGGGCGAAAGCGCGGAGTCCATCGACGAGGCTCAGACCCCGGAGCTGAACCTATCCGGCGAGGGGGCTGTTAGGCCGCACGACGCGGACCGTCCCCATCATCCCGTTGTCCTCGTGGCCGAGGACGTGGCAGTGGAAGACGAACCTGCCGGTGAACTGGGTCGGCCGGGTGCGCATCGTCACGGATCCGCCCGGCGGGACCGAGACGTTGTCCTGGTCGTCGATGAAGCTGGTCTCCTCGCAGGTATTGGAGTCGACGCAGACCTCGGTCACCTGGAAGTCCTGGATGTGGATGTGGAAGGTGTGCCAGAAGGTCGTGGTGTTCGAGATCGTCCACTCGTTGACCTCGCGCAGCGTCATCACCTCGTCGAGACGGCGGGGATCGAACTTCTCGCCGTTGACGAAGAAGTTCGGCGGTGACTGCGAGTACTCGATCTCGTGCGTCTGGTCGACCGGCAACTCGCGAAGGTCCCTGAACTTCTCCACCTGCGGCGGGGGCTCCGGGGTGGGGTCGGAAGCTCCGCTGGAGGTGAGCGTCGCCAGCGTCTGCTGCGTCGTGGGCGCGCCACCGAACTGAGCGAACGGCAGCGCCACCAGCTCCTGGCTGGTGCCCTCGGGCGGACCCTCGATCAGCACCTCGCGGCGCGAGGCCGGCGCGATCAACATCTGGTCCTGGTTGAAGCGCCGCGGCACGTAGTTACCGTCCTGGCTCAGCAGCGAGAACGGCTGGCCCAGGAGCTGAAGGTCGACGAATATCCCCGCGGTCAGGTTGAGGATGTGCCAGCGCTGGATCTCTCCCGGCTTGATCGGGATCGTCGGGTTGAGCTGCCCGTTGACGAAGATCTGGGCGCCGGCGGGGCTGAACGGCCCCTGCGGGCCGGGCTTCACGGTCGTGTGGTTCGTGTTGTCCAGCGTCGTCTGCTGGAGCACGATCACGCGCTGCCCGATGTCCCTGTATTCCTCCCGGTCGTCGAGCCCGCCTTGCACGATCATCGCCCCGGCCGCGCCACCGAAGGTCTGCGTGTTCGTCTGCCCGTGGCGATGCGGGTGGTACCAGTAGGCCCCGGGGCGGTGGTCGGTGGGGATCGCGTAACGGTGCTGGAAGCTCGTGTTCGGCCCGATCTTCACGTAGATGTTGTCCTGCGGCTTCTGCGGCGAGACGTGCAGCCCGTGCGTGTGGAAGCTGGTCTGGCCCGGCGCCTCGCCCTGGAAGTCCGCCGGGTTGAGGAAGTTGCGTATGTAGACGCGCAGTGTGTCGCCGGGGCAGAAGACGAGCGTCGGCCCGGGGAACTCGCCGAACTGCTCCTTGTTCGGCCCGTACGACGTGGTCCGGTAGATCTCGCCGTTGATCTCCGTCGGCTGCTCCTGGATCCTCAGGGTGGTGGCCAGCCTGCCGTTCTCGCTCTGAATCATCCGCGGCTCCGGGAAGGTGTCGGAGATGAATGGCGGCGGGTCCTTCGGGCAGTCGCTGAACTTCCTCCCCGACTGAATCGGGTTCGTCCACGCGATCTTGCCGAGGTTCGAGGCGCTGGCGTGCGCCACGTCGCCGCCGTGCCCGCCCGACAGCGCGTTATGCAGGCCCTGGTGGGGAACGAACTGATGCAGGGTGACCAGCGAGAAGCTGACCGTCAACGCCGCAACGAACAATCCCCGGCGGGAACTCCATCTCCACGCTGTTCGTCCTGATGAGATAGGGCGACTATATATCCCACCGCAACCGGAAAGAAAGGGGAGTTTGTGCCCGATGAAAGTCTTGCACCCGATGTCGAGGTTCAGGTGACGCACAACGGCCCGTACAGGGTCAGGGGCCCGATCCGCGTCGTAGATGCCGACGGAAACGAGTACGACCTCTCCGACCCGAGCCTTCCGGCGGGCGGCCCGGACAAGCTCGGCTTCGTCTCTCTCTGCCGCTGCGGCGGCTCGAGCCGGAAGCCGTTCTGCGACGGCACGCACAAGCGCAACGGGTTCCAGGCGCCTGAGCGCGCCAACGGCTGATTCCCGCCATAGCTTTACTCGCAGCCCGATAACTCGGCCATTCGTCCACGCGAGGGGGGCTATTGGTCCAGCCTGTGAGCGCTCGCTGGCGAGGCCCGCCAGGCGGTCGAAGGCGCTTGTGGAATGCGCTTCCACAGGGCCCGCAAGATCGTCGTTCCCGTGCTCGCGGCAGCCGCCTGGCTGGTGGCTGTCCAGCCTGCGATTGCCGCCGACGAGCCGGTGAGCGGGCTCACCCCGGCCGAGCAGGAGCTGCTCGGCGGCGACGTCACACCGACCGAGGACGGCCTCTACGAGGTCGAGGTTGCGGGCGCCGATCTGATCACGCACGGGCCCGACCCCGAGCGGCTGGCCACGCGGGAGAGCGCCGGCGGGTACGGCTTCCAGCCGGGCGACGCCGAACGCCCCCCCGCCTGCGCGACCGACTATTACCAGCACGTCCTCTACGCGCGCACTCCGGGCTCGCCCGACCGGCTCTCACAGGTGCGAGGCCAGATTCAGGCGGCGATCGCGCGCATGAATGCCGTCCTCAACAACTCGGCGATCGTCAACGGCGGCGTCTCCGCCGACTACAAGGTGCTGTGCGACTCCGCGGGGCAGGTCCGGGTGGATGGATTCGTCAGCCCGAGCGGTGACTTCGACGACATCGTCGACGCCGCGAGAGCGGCGGGTGCCACCGCCCCCAACGCCGACTACACGATCTTCTTCGACGGCGACACCTCCTCGTGCGGGATCGGCTCCTACATCGACGACGAACGGCTGATTGCCTCGAATCGGAGCAACTCGGGCGGTGGCTTCGCGGTGACCTACCAAGACTGCTGGTACACCGACGCCCCGATGCACGAGAACGGGCACACGCAGGGGGCGGTCCAGTACAGCTCCCCGAACTCGACCGGAAGCGGCGGCCACTGCAACGACGAGGTCGACGTGATGTGCTACTCGCCGGACGGCGGCGACCTCCGCCAGGGCGGAACGGTCATGCATTGTGCGGGCAGCGTCCAGTTCGATTGCGGTGGAGACGACTACTTCGATCCGGCTCCCGAGGCGGGCGAGTACCTGTCGTCGCATTGGAACCTCGGCTCGCCGCTGAACCGGTTCATCGTCTTCAGCGCCGCTTCACAGACCCCACCGCCCGCTGGCGGCAGCGGTGGTGGGAGCGTCCTACCCCCGGTCGTGGACGTGGTCACGGGGACGGTGACGTCGCTGGCCGGCAAGCGGCAGGGGAGCTCGAAGTCGGCGCCTGAGGGCGGATGGCAGTACTTCAAGACCCGCGTCAGCCGCGGCCGCGAGGTCCTCCGAGTGACGATGCCGGTGCCGGAGAGCGTGGACCTCGACCTTTTCGTTCGCCGCGGGAACGAGCCGACCCTGGGGCGCTTCAACTGCCAGTCCGCATCGAACCGCTCGGAGGTGTGCACGATCCACGACCCGAAGCCGGGCAACTGGTTCGTCGGCGCCTACACCTACGAGGGTGGGACGGGCGTCCCGTTCACCGTCCGGGTGAACCAGTGGGGCTGGCGGCGCTAGGCCCTAAGCCCGTCTGAGCCCCGCGGTTGCGCCCGAGCGAAAGCGAGCACGCGGATCGACTCCCAGCACGTCGGCCATCGCCAGCGGGCTGACCCCGAGCGCCTCCGCGTCGGCGGCTCCTCGCTCGGTCACCATCGGCACCTCCATCAGCTCGGCCTCCTCCCAGGTGGCGAAGGCCGCCTCCCCCACGAGTCGCCGCAGCCACAGCAGCCCAAGGCGAACCAGCGGCAACGGGATGTGCAGCACGGGCCGCGGCCTGCCCGCCGAGCGGGCGATCAGCAGCGCGATCAGCTCGTAGCTGAGCACCTCGGGTCCCGCGAGCTCGAGGCGCTCGTCGCCGTTGCGGCGGGCAAGCGCGTTGACGACGCAGGCGGCGACATCGTCGGCACAGAGCGGCTGGTAGAGCGCCCGGCCGGTTCCGGAGACGGGCAGCACGGGCAGCAGCGCCAGCCGGCGCTGGACGGTCACCCAGGGATCGTGGGGGTCGTAGATGATCGAGGGAGCGAAGATCGTGCTTGGGATTGGAGACTCGGCCACGGCGCGCTCGGCGAGCGCCTTCGAGCGAAAGAAGCGGGTCCGCTGGTGGCTGGTTGCGCCGATCGCCGAGAAGAAGACGAAGCGCGAAACGCCTGCGCTCTCGGCGGCCTGCAGCAGGCGCAGGGTGCCAAGCCCGTTGATCTCCTCCACCCTGCGGTCCTCCTGGTCGCGGATCGCAGCGGCGAGATGGATCACCGTGTCCACCCCCCGCATCGCGTGCCGCAGGGCCTGCGGCTGGCCGAGATCGCCGAACGTGAGCTGGACGTTGACACGCTGAGCTCCGAGCCGCCGCGGATCGCGAACGAGGGCCCGCACGACCTCCCGCGCGGCGAGTAGCTGGGGAAGCAGGGCGGTGCCCACGGTCCCGGTGGCACCGGTGACGAGGATCATCGGCTGGAAACCCTATTCGCTTACAATTTCGCCTCCGCCGGGGCGTGCTGCCCCGGTGGGTGATCCGGAATAGCGACAAGGAGCAAGCTTGACCTACGTCATCGCGGAGCCGTGCATCGACACCAAGGACAACTCGTGCGTCGAGGTTTGTCCGGTCGACTGCATCCATCCGACGCCTGACGAGCCGGACTACGAGAACGTCACCCAGCTCTACATCGACCCGGACGAGTGCATCGACTGCGACGCCTGCGTGGAGGCCTGCCCGGTGGACGCCTGCTTCGCCGAGGACCAGCTCCCCGAGGAATGGGCGAAGTACACGCCGATCAACGCCGATTACTTCAAATCCGGCTGAGCGGCCTACACCATCGGCAGCTCGGTGCCGCTTACGGCGACGGGCACCTGGGCTGCTGCGCGGAGGAGCCTGCATCACGGGCAGCTCCTGCGGCGTCGCGGCGATGATGCCGGCGGCGGCGGCGCGGATCGCCTGGGAGGCCGGTGCATCCGGATCGGACAGCACCAGCGGCTCGCCGCGGTCGGCGTGCTCGCGCAGCTCCTCCTGAAGCGGCACCTTGCCGAGCAGCGGCACGTCGAGCTCGTCGGCGAGGAGCTGGCCGCCGCCCTCGCCGAAGATCGTGAATCGCTCGCCGCCCGGGGTCGTGAAGCCAGACATGTTCTCGATCACGCCGAGGATCTCGAGGTCGACCTTGGCGGCCATGTCAGCGGCCCGCTTGGCGACCGACTGCGCGGCCGGCTGCGGCGTTGTCACGATCACGATCTTTGCGGCCGGCAAGAGCTGGGCCAAGGTCATCGAGACGTCGCCAGTCCCCGGGGGCAGGTCGAGCAGCAGGTAGTCCAGCTCGCCCCAGTCCACGTCCTCGAGGAACTGGGAGATCGCCTTGTGAAGCATCGGCCCGCGCCAGACGACGGCGGCGTTGTCCTCGAGAAAGAACCCGATCGACATCGTCTTGATCCCGCCCGGCGCCAGCGGAGGAATGATCTTCCGCTCAGCCGAGACCTCTGGACGCCGATCGACGCCGAGCATCCGCGGAAGCGAGTAGCCGTACACGTCGGCATCAAGAGCGCCCGCCTGCTGCCCGCGCGCGGCCAGGGCGGCCGCGAGGTTGGCCGTCATCGTCGACTTCCCCACCCCTCCCTTGCCGGAGGCGACGCAGATCACGTTCTTGACCTGTGCCAGCGCCCCCTCGGGCAGCCCTCCGGGGCGGCCGAGCATCTTCTGCAGGCCCGGACTTCTCCTCGTCTGAGAGCACGTCGAAGGCGATCCCGACCTCGCTCACGCCCTCGAGGGCGGAGACCTGCTGGCGGACCGCGGTCTCGAAGTGGTTGCGGATCGGGCACCCCGGGGTCGTCAGTGACACGATCACGTCCACTCGCCCCGAATCGGCGAACTCGATCGAGCGCACCATCCCGAGATCGACGATCGAGCGCCGCAGCTCCGGATCGATCACGACCCGCAGCGCCTCGGTTACCTGTTCCTTCGTCGGCATCGCCAGGACGATTCTAGAGAGCCGCTTGGCCGTGGTTCACCGGGACGTCCCCAAAAAGACCGACGGACCCTCAAGGGGTCCGTCGATCGGGGAGGAGAGGTTGCTTCTCTGCTCGCGTTGAGCGAGCAGATCACTCCGAGTCGGCCGTACCCCTCCAGCGGCGACTCGGGCTAAGGGTCAAACAGCCGTGGTCGAGAAACGCTCCTCGACCTGCGCCTGCGCCTTGCGGATCTGCTCCTCCGCCTGACGGGTGCGCTGCCGCAGGACGGTCTCCGCACGACGCCGGTTCTGGCGCAGACGGGTCTCGAACTTGCGGCGGTTCTGGCGGACGACGGTCTGAGCACGCTTCACGCGCTGCTGCGCGCGCCGGCGGCTTTGCCGAACGGTCGTCTCGACACGGCGCCGGCGGGACTTCAGGTCACGCTCGACGCGGTTGCGAGTCTGGCGGGCGCGTACGGTCGCCTTGCGGCGGGCGCTGCCGCCACGACGCTCGACCTTGTTCAGCTCGCGCCGGACCTGGGTCCGGAGCGTCTTCAGCTCGCGCTCTGCGGTGTTCAGCCCGGTCCAGGGCTCGACGAGCTCGCCAACGCGGTCGGCGACGAGCAGAGCGGTGCCGACGGGGACGTCGACGACCGCCTCGGCCGTCTGCCGGGCGCGCGTGTACGCAACCTCGACGGGGCTCTGCGGCTGCTGGGTGGGCTTGCTGTTGTTGGCGCCGCTCTTCTTCGCGCTGGTGCTCTTGCGCGTCGTGCGGCTGCGGGTGTTGCCGGTGGTGGCCATGTGATCAAACCCCCTTGGGGTTGGTTGTCGCTTTCAAAGATCCTTATTACTTCTAAGGATGTTCAGTATAGCTACCCGAACAGGTGTTTGTAAACCGCCCTCTCCCTGTAGTTACGCCCATACCCGGTTCGGAGCGGGTTAAGAACCGGAGACCGCGTGCCGCTGGATCTCGCCCAGCTGCTTGAGCCAGTCGTCACGAAGTGCCGCTGTCAGGAGGTAGCGGGCGTCCAGCGACAGCGGCGCCGCCTCCGGGGTCAGCTCCCCGAACGCCACCACCGCGCCGGTCTCGCGGGCGATCAGCTGGGCTGCTGCCGCGTCCACGGATCGGCACTCGCGCGCGGTGATCATCCCGTCGACGCGCCCCGCGGCTATCCAGCTCAGCGTGATCGCGATCGACCCGATCGCCCGGATTCGATAGGCGACGCCGTGCAGCGCGTCGATGATCGGCGAGATCAACTCCGGCTTCGCCGACTCCAGGGCGACGATCTCGAGGCTCGGGACCACACTCTCGGCGTGCAGCACCCGTCCATCGAGGGTCGCGCCGGCGCCCCTGCGGGCGCTGAACTCCTCGCTGCTGCCGAAGTCGTAGACGTACGCGAAATCGACGTCCGCCATCGTCGGTCCCGAGGCGACGGCGAAGCTGAGCGCATGGGCCGGGATCGTCCGTCGTGTGTTCAGGGAGCCGTCGATCGGATCGATCACCACCGTCGGCCCGTCCCCGCTTCCAAGCGAGACCTCGCCGCGCTCCTCGGACACCGCCGTCATCGAGAGGCCGGCATCGCGCAGGCTCTCGAGCTCCGCGAAGACCACATCCTCGCAGCGGCGGTCCAGCGCGAAAGCGTGGTCGCCGCCCTCCCCGACTCCCTCGTACACCGTGCGCGCGGCGCTATCGCGGGACCGCCTCGAACAGCCGCCGCTGGGCCTCCACTATCCGGCGGCAGATCGCTGTCCAGTCCGGATCGGGGGGCACCGATCCACTCTAGCTGCGCCGGCTGCGGCGCCCGGCTAAGCTTTCAGATGCATGCTGAGCGAGGAGCAGCGCACGGTCGTCGAGCACTCCGGCGGCCCGATGCTCGTCCTCGGCGTCGCCGGAAGCGGCAAGAGCGAATCGCTCGCGGCCCGCCTCGCTTCCCTCGTGGAGCAGGGTCGCGCCCGTCCCGACCAGATCCTGGTCCTGACCCGCTCGGCCGCCGCGGCGGGGCGGATGCGCAGCCGCGTCGAGGAGCTCCTTCAGGAGCCGTTCGAGGAGCTGTGGATCGACACCTACGAGGCGATCGTGCGAGCGGCTTCTGCGCGAGGACGCCACCGACGCCGGCCTGGACCCGTTCTTCGAGACGGTCACGGTCTCGGATCGGCTCGCAACCCTGCTGGACCGGCTGGAGGAACTGCCATTGCGCCGGCACGAGATCAGGGGAAACCCCGGTGGGCTGCTGGCGCGGCTGCTGCAGCGGATCGACGTGCTCAAGTCCGAGGAGATCACCGCCGGCGCTCTGAGGGCATGGGCGACCGAGCGGGCGCGCGCTGCGGCCGGCGCGGGCGAGCGCGAAGCCGCTTTGCGAGAGGTGGAGTTCGCGGACCTCTATGAGCGTCACGACCGCATCCTGCGCGAGGCGGGAAACCTCGACGCCGGCGATCTGTTGCTGACGATGGGGCGCCTGCTCGCCGAGGCGCCCGATGTCGCAACGCGCCTTGGTGAGCGCTTCCCAGAGGTGATGGCGGACGAGCTCGAGGATACGTCGGCCGCGCACCGATCGGTGCTGGAGGGGCTCTCGACCCACGGGAACGTCGTCTGCTGCTGCGACGACGCGCAGGCGATTCGGCGCTTCCGCGGCGCCGGGATGGCTGCCGTGGAGGCCTTTCGCGCCGCTCATCCCGACGCCGCCGAGGTGACGCTTCCAGGGTCGCTGCGGGCGGGCGCGGAGCTGGTCGACGCGGCCGCATCGGTCGCCGCCGCGATTCCGGATCGACTGCCGGTACCGAGGCGCGGTGATGCTGAGGCCGAGGGGAGCGTTCGCTTCTGGCGCTGCGCCAACGAGCGCGCGCAGGCTCAGGCGGTCGCGCGGGAGGTCGGCCACCTGCTCGCCTCGTCGGAGGTGCGCCCTGAGGACGTATGCGTGGCCGTCGGGTCGATCCGCCGCGAGGGCCGCCAGCTTGCGGCGGCACTGGAGGAACGGGGGATTCCGTTCCGGCTGACGGGGTCGGCGGCGATCTTCGCCCGCCCCGAGGTCAGGGACGCGATCGCGTGGTTGCGGATGCTCGCCGACCCGGCCGATTCCGCCGCCGTCGTGCGCGCGCTGACCAGGCCTCCGGTCGAGCTTCGCTCCGTCGACGTTGCCCGGTGCACGAAGATCGCCCGCAGGCGCAAGCTGGACATGATCTCCGCGCTGGAGGCGGCGCTCGAGAGCCCCCAGCTTCCGCCCGAGGGGCGCGACAAGGTGCACTCGTTCCTGAAGCTCTACCGGGCGGCCGCGGGTGCCCTGGAGGAGCTTCGCGCCGATGTCTTCGTCCGCCGGCTGATCGAGCGCATCGGACTCCGGCGTCAACAGCTCTTCGCGGCTCATCCAGAAACGGTCGAGCGGCTGGTGAACCTGTCCCGTCTGGGTGAGATCGCCGCCGCCTGGACCCGCCGCGAGCCGCGGGCATCCACCCGCGACTTCGTCCGCTACCTGACGGCGATCGCCGATGCGGGCGAGCTCGAGGGTGACTCGCCGCTGCCGCTCGGCGCCGGCCCCGACGCGGCGGCGCCCGGCGCCGTGCTTTTAGCCGAGCCGATGCAGCTCAAGGGCCGCGAGTTCGAGCGCGTCTACCTGCTCGGGCTGCGACGCGGAGCACTGGCGATGGACGGCCACGCCGATCGCTGGGTTCCGGATGAACTGGTCGCCGACCGTCTCCCAGAGCCGGGCCCGGAGCTGCAGAGCGCGCACGCCGCCCGGCTCGCGTACACGGCGATGACCAGGGCCCGTCGCTCGCTGGTCCTCGCCTGGCCGACCGGCGAGGGCGAGGATGCCCGCGCCTCCGCCATCTACGAGGCCGCTCGGGGCGCTCTCGGGGCCGAGGAGGAGCGCCAGCACGAGGAGCTGTTCGGACCGGCCGAGAGCCTTCACTCCACGTATCGAATGGTCCGCGACGAGGTCCTTGAGTCCTCGTGGCGGGCGGGCGCGGCGCTGAGCGAGATGCGGCTCGACACGACGGAGGACGTCGACCGGGCGGTGGTCCGCTTCCTCGAGCTGGTGAAGCTGGCCGCCCTCGTGCAGCGCCCGGGCTCGGACCCGACCGCCGATGCGCTCGAAGCGCTGAACGACCTGCTCGGCCGGGTCGTCACGCCGGAGCAGGCGGCGGCGCTGTCGGCGTCGGCGCTCGACGAGTACCTGCTCGAGGAGGAGCGCGACGCAACCCGCCGGCGCGAGCTCGCCGCGGAGCGCGATGAGCCCTCGCTCGAGGTGTTTCTCCCCCGCCGCGAGGAGGGCCTGGCGCTCTCGGCATCCGACATCGGCCTCTACCAGCAGTGCCCGCTGAAATACAAGTTCGCCCGCGTCTTCGCGATTCCCCAGGAGCCGACGATCAACCAGCGCTTCGGGATCCTGATCCACCAGGTGCTGGAGCGCTACCACGCCGAGGAGTCCGAGCGCCACCGCGGCGGAGACGACGAGCCGGGCGCGCCCAGCCTCGGCCGGCTGTTGGCGCTGTTCGAGGTCGCCTGGCGCAGGGCCGGGTTCGGCGCCTCCGACGACGAGCTTCAGTACCGCGATCGCGCGGTCGCGGCGCTGACCCGCTACCACGAGCGCCACCTCGGCTCCGACTCGCAGCCCGTGTGGCTCGAGCGCGGGTTCTCGTTCCGGATCGGCCCGCACCAGCTCCGCGGCCGCGTGGATCGCGTCGACCGCCTCCCGGAGGGCGGCTTCGAGCTGATCGACTACAAGACCGGCGAGCGCCCGCCCGCGGCCGAGCTCGAGGACGAGCTGCAGCTCGCGCTCTACAGAGTCGCCGCCCGCGAGGCGTGGAGCATCGACGCCGACCAGGGCAGCTACTACTACGTGCTCGAGGACGAGAAGGTCCCTGTGCCGGCATCGGCGGACGACCGCGAGCGAGTAGAGCGCACCGTGCTGGAGGTCGGAGCCGGCATCCTCAGCCAGGACTTCGAGCCTCGCCCGACGTTCGAGCGCTGCAGCTGGTGCGACTACCGCGTCATCTGTCCGGCCTCGGAGGCGTAGCTAGGGCGAGTCGCTCTCGCCGTTTCCCTGCTGGCGCAGGAACTGCTGCAGCTCTCGGGCGATCGACTCGCCCGAGGGCACCTGGCCGAAATCGATCGCCTCTGCCTGCTCGCGCTCGAGGCGGCCGACGAGCTCCTCGATCTCGGGGCTGGAGGAGACCGCGCGGTCGATCTGCTTCTCGAACCGATCGCTCGCCTCCTCGAGCTCGCTTGCGTCGATCGCGATCCCCGTCAGGCCCTCGAGGCGCCTCAGCAGCGCCAGCGCCGCCTTCGGGTTGGGGACGGCTGCCACGTAGTGGGGAACGGCTGCCCAGAGGCTCGCGGACGCGAGCTCGTGGCGGTTGCACGCCTCGTGGAGGACGCCGATCACTCCGGTCGGCCCCTCGTAGTTGGAACGTGAGAGGTCGAGCCGGCTGACGAGATCCGCGTCCGAGGCGAAGCCGGTGACGGGGACCGGACGCGTGTGCGGCACGTCGGCGATCAACGCACCCAGCGTCACCACCATTTCGACCTCCAGCCTCGTCGCCACCTCGACGACGGTGTCGGTGAAGGCTCTCCAGCGCAGGTTCGGCTCGGTGCCGCTGAGCAGCACGAGATCGCGCTCGGCGCTCGGCGCAGTGGCCGCGAGGAAAGTGTTCGCGGGCCAGTCGATGTGCCGCGCCTGCCCCTCGGTCAGCCTGATCGTGGGGCGCGCGTCCTGGAAGTCGAAGAACTCCTCGGGATCGATGCGGGCGATCACCTCCGCATCCAGGGCCTCGGCGACCGCCTCGAGCGCGGCCGTGGCGGAGCTGGCGGCGTCGTTCCAGCCGCCAAAGGCGCAGACGAGGACCGGTGAGCGAAGCTCCGGCACCTCTTCCCACGTGAGCGCGTCCATGCACCGAGAGTAAACCCAAGCGGTCGTCCGCTGCGCCGCTCATCATGGAGCGATGGAGGCCGCAGCGAGCGTGACGGTGATCGAGACGGCGCTCGCCGAGCTGCGTCCGGGCCAGCGTTTCGCCGGCCATTACGCGTGCGTCCGCAAGGACCGGCTCACGAGCCGCAACGGGAGCCCGTACCTCTCGCTCGAGCTTCGAGACCGCAGCGGCTCGATTCAGGCACGCATCTTCCGGGAGGCCGACCGGGTCGGCTCGCGGTTCGAGCGCGGGGACGCGGTTGCCGTCAGGGGCCGAGCGGAGCGCTACCGCGGCGAGCTGGTCGCCGAGCTCGACGACGTGCGCAGGCTCGAGCCCTCGGAATACGACGCCGAGCAGTTTCTGCCGGCGGCGTACCGCTCGGTCGAGGAGCTCGAGGGCTTCTTCGAGCACCTGACGCGAGAGGTCCACGATCCAGGACTGAGAGCGGTCGTCGAACGCGTCACACAGACCGAGCCGGTGGCGGCGGGGTTTCGCCGCGCCCCCTGCACCCGCGCCGGGCACCACGCTTACCTGGGCGGGCTGCTGGAGCACTCGGTCTCGGTCGCCACCCTTGCAACCGAGGTCTGCCAGCTTCATCCACGGCTCGACTCGGACCTCCTGATCGCCGCGGCGCTGATCCACGACGTCGGAAGGACGAGGGAGTTCACCTACGGCGCCGAGTTCGGCCTCACCGAGGAGGGCAGGCTGCTCGGCCACCTGACGCTCGGAGCGGAGATCGTCGGCGCGGCCGCCCGCGGACTGGCCGACGAGCGCAGGGTTGCACTGCTGCACTGCCTGCTGACGCATCACGGCGTGGAGACGGGACCGGGTCGAGGGCGCGCGCGCGGCGGATTCGGGTCAGCCGAGGCGCTGGCGCTGTACCGGCTGAATGCCCTGGACGCAGGCGTAAAGGGGGCGCTGGAGGGCGGACGCTAGTCGCCCGGATCGGGCCGTTTGCGCGTTCGTTTGAGCTGAGAGCGCCTGCGCTTGCTCTCTCTTCTCCTCTCCCTCGATGCTGTGGTTGGTCTCGTAGCTCGCCGCCTCTTGGGCGCTCGCAGTCCGTCCTCGATTCGTCCCCGCAACCTCTCCAGCGCCAGCTCCCGATTCCTCAACTGACTTCGCGCATCCTGCGCCACAGCGGTCACCCGCGGCCCCAGCCGCCCCTTCAGCCGCCGCTTCTGAGCATCTGTCAGCGACTGCGAAGCATCGACGTCGAACACCGCCTCGATCCGCGACGCGGTCACGTTTGCGTGCTGGCCGCCGGGTCCCGACGAGCGGCTCGCGCGCAGCTCGACCTCCGAGAGCGGAATCTCGACGCCCCGCGCCACGGACAGCGCATCAGGCATCGCCGGCCCCGGTGGCCGATCCCTCCCTGCTGCGCATCGCTCGCACGATGAGCTGCACGGCGATCACGATCACAAGCGCGGCAAACGCCAGCTCGAGCGTTCGCTGGGAGACCGCGTTCGAGATCAGGACGCCCACCGCGACGCCGACCACCGACAGGAGCCCGATCGCGATTCCGTCCGCCAGCCGGACGTTTCCATACCGTCGCTGGCGCCAGGTGCCGAGGATCGCGACCGGGACGATCGCCAGAAGCGAGGTCGCCTCGGCCTCCACCTGGCTCGCGCCCATGAAGATGGTCAGCCCGGGAACGAAGAGGACACCCCCTCCGACTCCCAGCAGACCACCCACCAGTCCACCCGCGAGGCCGAACAGCGCTGCGAAGAGCTCGTCCATCAGCCCGCGCTCATTGAATTATCAGCTCCGCCGCCACCACGAGCAGCAGGGCCGCGAATAGCAGCGAGATCAACCGCTCCGGAAGCCTCTGCTGGATCGTCGTCCCGATCACGACGCCGACGAGCGCCGGGACGCCGACGAGCAGCGCTTGACTCGCATTGACGTTCCCGTGCAGCGCCTGTCCTCCCGCCGCGAGTCCGGCGATCACGATGATCGCCGCCAGGCTGGTGCCGGTCGCCTCGCGTTCCCCGTACGCGAACCAGAAGATCAGCAACGGCACGATCACCGTTCCGCCCCCGACCCCGAACAGACCGCTGAAGGCGCCGGCGGCCGTGCCGATCGCGGCCAGCTTCGCGATCCGGGCCGCGGTCATCGGGCCGCCATGCTGGGCCGGTGGGGCCGGAGCGCCGCTCATCGGGCGCGATACTAGGCGCCCGTGGAAGCGACAGCCGACAGCTTCGAGCGTCGTGCCGCCCTGCTTGCGCCGCTGGTCGAGGCCCCGGCGGAGAGTGGGGTTCTCAGCGACGTCGACGGGACGCTGGCCCCGATCGCCGAGCGGCCCGGGGACGCGGCGGTGCCCGCCGTGACGCGCGTGACCCTGGCGGCACTCGCCGAGCGATACGCGCTCGTCGGCTGCATCACCGGCCGCAGGGCGGCGGAGGCGCGCGAGATGGTCGGGCTCGACAACCTCCACTACGTCGGCATTCACGGGTTTGAGCGCCTCGAGCCGGGCGATACCGAGCCGATCCTCCATCCACGCCTCCGTGAGGTCGCCGACGACGCGCGCTCCTTCCTCGCCGACTTCGGGATCGAGCGCTGCGAGGCCGCCGGCCTTCGGATCGAGGACAAGGGGCCCGTACAAGCGCTGCATTGGCGCGGCGCCGACGACGAGGACGCGGCGAAGACCGCCGCGGAGGCGGTGGGCGCCGAGGCCAGGGGAGCCGGGCTCGTGCCCCACCTCGGGCGCAAGGTCGTCGAGCTCCGCCCGCCGGTGAAGATCACCAAGGGCACCGCTCTGAGGAGGCTGGTCGAGGAGAACGGGATCGCCCGCTGCCTGTACGCGGGAGATGACCACACCGACTTGGATGCGTTCGCGGCGCTGGGCGAGCTGACGCGCAGGGGCACGTTGCGGCACGCCGTCCGCGTCGGGGTCGCCGCCCCCGAGTCGCCGTCCGACATCAGCGAGATGGCCGACATCGTCGTCTCTTCGCCGCAGGAGCTGCTGCCAGTGCTCCAACAGCTTGCCCTCTGATGTTGTTCACCGACTTCCTCAGGCTGACCGTGCTGCTGATCGGCGGCCTGGCGACTGCGTTGGGCGCGGTCGGGGTGCTGGCGGCGGCCCGCGACGACGACACCGCGACGCTGATCCTCGCCGCCGCCTGGTGGGCGATCGCTGTTGCAGTGGGGCTCTACATCGGGCGGCCCGAGCGAGCCGGCGAGGGCGTGGCCAAGGCGCTTCGCGGCGCCCGCACGAGCGTTTCGCTTCCCGACGCGACTCCGTCGCGAATCGCGCTGATCCGCCTGTGGCCGGTGGGTGCCTTCGCGGTCATCGCCGCGGGCCTGAGCTGGATCTGGCCCCAGGTCGCCGTGATCGGCGCCGGCTACGCACTGTTCGTCGCGCTCGCCTGGAGGAGCCGGGAGGCGGCGGTCACAGGGATCGAGGATCGCGACGGCGTCAGCTTCTACGTCGAGCCGTCCTCCGCCCTCGAGCCGCTGAGGCTGATCCGCACCCCCGGCCTCTCGCGCGACCGCCACCCGGCCGGACACCCGCCTCCGCCACCGCCGGCCGAGTAGCTCGACTTCTTCGGTGCAGCGCGCTTGGTTAGGCGCTTGAACCCTGCCCACCCTCGCGTGTTCGCGATCCTCTCGGCCGTCAGCCACCCCCGCCGCGCGGTCGCCACCCCGTAGCGCATGTTCGCGAGCGTGTCCGCGCCGTGAGCATCGGTGTTGACCACGATCCACACTCCCGCCTCAGACGCGAGCTTCGCGTGGTGCTCCGAGAGGTCGCGGCGGTTCGGGTTGCCGTTGATCTCCAGCATCGTCCCGTTCTCGGCGGCGGCAGCGGCGATCTTCTCGACGTCGATGCCGTAGGGCTCGCGGCGCAGGATCAGCCTCCCGGTGAGGTGCCCGATGCAGTCGACCAGCGGGTTCTCGATTGCGGTGATGACGCGCTCGGTCATCTTCTTCTCGCTGATCCGAAACGACGTGTGAACGCTCGCGATCACCCAGTCGAGCGCGCTGAGCAGATCGTCGTCGTAGTCGAGCGAGCCGTCGGGAAGGATGTTCACCTCCGACCCCGCGAGCAAGCGAAAGCCGCGCTTGCCCTTGTTCCACTCGCGAACCTCGTCGATTCGTTCCCAGAGCTGCTCCGAGGTGACGTGATTGTCGAAGCCGTGGCTGGCCGAGTGGTCGGTCAGCGCGAGGTAGGCGTAGCCGCGTGCGCGAGCCGCTGCGGCCATCTCCTCGAGTGAGTTGCGTCCGTCGGAGAGCGTCGTGTGCGAATGCAGGTCGCCGCGGATGTCGTCGAGCGTCACCAGCTTCGGGAGCTTGCCGTCAGCCGCCGCGGCGATCTCGCCGCGACCCTCGCGCAGCTCCGGCTCGATGTAGGCGAGCCCGAGCCGCTCGTATACGCCTTCCTCGCTGTCAAACGTCTCGACGTCGTCCGTCTCGACGTTCGCGATCCCGTACTCCGAGACCGACAGCCCCATCCTCTGCGCCCGCTCGCGCAGCTGCACGCTGTGGGTAGCCGAGCCCGTCAGGTGCTGGAGAAGGTCTCCGAAGCACTCGGGAGGGGCGATCCGCAGGTCGACCGAGATCCCGTTGTGGGTGACGACGCGGGTGCCCGCGTCCCCCCCGGCGGAGGACTGCGCAACGAGGGAGTGAGAGCGCAGCGCCTCGCTCAGCATCGCCGGCTCGCTCGCCGTGGCGATGATGTCGATGTCCTTGCAGGTCTCGGCCCAGCGGCGCACCGACCCCGCGACCTCCACGCGGTCGCTCGCCGGGTGCTCCCTCAGGTCCGCGGCAAGGCGGTCGGCCACCTCCTTCACCTTCGACAGCAGCAGGCGCCCGGGCGAGCCCTCAACTGCCAGGCGCTCCAGCGCGGCGATCACGTTCTCCTCGGCCTTCGGTCCGAGGCCCTTGACATCACGCAGCCGTTCGCCGCGGGCGGCCTCCTCGAGCTGCTCCAATGTCGCGATCCCGAGCTCGTCGTACAGGCGGCGCGCCGTCTTGGCGCCGATCCCGGGAAGCCGCGTCACCGCGATCAGGGTCGCCGGAACCTTCTTCTTCAGCTTGGTCGCCGAGGGAATCTCGCCGGTCTCGATCAGCGTCGCGATCTTCTCCGCCAGTGTCGCGCCCACGCCCGGCAGCTCCGTCGCCTTTCCCTTGGCCGAGAGCTCCTCGACAGAGACCGGGCTCTCACGGATCACCCGTGCAGCCTCGTGGTAGGCGATCACGCGGTAGCGGACCGCGCCGTCCAGCTCGTACAGCGTCCCCAGCTCGTCGAGCGCATCGGCGATCTCGGCGTTTCGCATTCTCACTACGTTATTGCGATGCCTGAACCGGCTCCCGGCCCGCTCTGCGTCGTTTTGCCCACCTACAACGAGGCGGAGGGGATCGAGGCGATCGTCGATGCCGTGCTCGAGCGGCTACCGGAGGACGGGAGGATCCTGATCGTCGACGACTCCTCCCCCGACGGCACCGGCCAGATCGCCGACAGGCTCGCCGCCGAGCACGAGCCCGTCTCCGTCCTGCACCGCCCCCAAAAGCAGGGACTGGGGCCGGCGTACATCGCGGGGTTTCGCGCCGCTCTCGACGCCGGCGCCGGGCTGGTCGGCCAGATGGACTCCGACTTCTCGCACGACCCCGCGGAGCTGCCGAAGCTCGTGGCCGCGATCGAGACCGCCGACCTGGCGATCGGCTCACGCTACGTCGCCGACGGCCACATCGACGACTGGGGCCCGGGCCGGCTCGCGATCAGCCGCTTCGGGAACGTCTACGCACGCACGATCCTCCGCGCGCCGGTTCAGGACCTGACGGGCGGCTTCCGGGTGGTTCGCAGAGCGGTGCTCGAAGCGGTCGATCCAGAGTCGATCACCGCCCGCGGCTATGCGTTCCAGATCGAGCTCGCATGGCGCGCTCTCCGGGAGGGCTTTCGCGTCGTCGAGGTCCCGATCACCTTCCGCGACCGCCGCGTCGGCGCCTCGAAGATGTCGCGCCGGATCGTCGCGGAGGCGGTCTGGCGGGTGCCGTCGATGCGCCTGCGGGGGCGATAAGCTCGCGCTCATCGCGAGCCACAGAGACGTACTATACTTTTTGAAGTAAGGCGGCGCGACCTACGCTAAGGGCGGCGCCCAGAACCAGGAGACGACAAGTGCCAGGCAACCTTCCCGACGTCACAGACAGCAACTTCCAGACGGAGGTGCTCGAGTCCGAGACCGCGGTGCTGGTCGACTTCTGGGCTCCCTGGTGCGGCCCGTGCCGGATCGTGCATCCGATCCTCGAGGAGATCGACGGCGAGCGCGAGGACCTGCGCGTCGTCAGCCTGAACGTCGACGACAACCAGCAGACCGCCGCCACCTACGAGGTGCTGTCGATCCCGACGATGATCCTGTTCCGCGGCGGCGAAGTCTCAAAGCGGATAGTCGGCGCGATGCCGAAGAAGCGCCTCGAAGCCGAGCTCGAGCCGGCCCTCGCCTGAGCGGCGAGCGCGAGCGCCGCGAGGCTAGGTCGCCTCGACAGCCATCCGCAGCTCGCGCCCCTCGATCGTCGCCGTCGTTTCCTCGTCACCCGAGTCGTATGAGACCGATCCGGCGAGGGTTTCGCCGGCTACATAGGCCTCGTGTGCCCTCGCCGCTTCGAGCAACCCGGGGTCGCCCGAGAGGCTGAGCGAGATCCGGTCGGTGACCTCGAGGCCGGCGTCGCGGCGCGCGCCCTGGATCGCGTGAACGATCTCGCGCGCGAGGCCTTCGGTGACCAACTCGTCGTCGAGCTCGAGGGCGAGCGCGACGGCCCTTCCCGACTCCGCCTCGACCTGGTAGCCCGGCAGGGACTTCATCACCAGGCTCACGTCCTCGGGCCCCAGCTCGTGCTCGGCTCCGTCCACCTGGATGCCCAGCTTCACCTCGCCGGCGGCAGCCTCGCTCACGTGCTCGGGATCGAGAGATTCCACCGCCGCAGCCGCCCGCGGCATCAGCTTCCCGAAGCGGGGGCCGAGCGAGCGGTAGTTCGGCTTCACCTCGTAGCTGACCAGCTCGGCCTCCTCGGAGACGAACTCCAGCTCCTTTACGTTCAGCTCGCCGGCGACGAGCTCGCCGAGCGCTTCGATCTCCGCCTGCTCGGACCCCGTGGCGACGATCACCGCCTTGCGCAGCGGCTGGCGCACCTTCACGCCCGCCTGCGAGCGCGCCGCGCGCCCGAGCTCGATCGCGCGCCGCGTCGCCTCCATGCCCGCCTCCAGCTCCGCGTCCTCGAACGCCGGGTCGGGCTCGGGGTAGTCGCGGAGGTGCACCGAGTCCGGGATATCTCCCAGTTCCTCGTCGGCGCCGCCGGCGAGGTTGAGGTGGATCTCTTCGGCGATGAACGGGATGAAGGGGGCCAGCAGCGCCGCGACCTCCAGCAGGCAATGACGCAGGGTGGCGAACGCGGCGCGATCGCCCTCCCAGAACCTTCGCCGCGAGAGGCGCACGTACCAGTTCGAGAGCTCGTCGACGTAGGCCGCAATCGCCTGGCCGGCACGCGTGCAGTCGTAGGCCTCGAGGTGCTCGATCGCTTGGCGCGTCGTCGCCTGAAGCCGGGAGAGGGCCCAGCGGTCGAGATGGGCCGCCGCGGCCGATGTGACCTCCGCCTCCGGCGCCTGCCCCGGCGCGTAATCGGCTGGCGACATCCCCTCGGCGTTCGCGTACAGGACCCAGAACGAATAGGTGTTCCACAGCGTCAGCAGGAACTGGCGCACGGACTCGCCGACGGTGTCGACGGAGAAGCGGTAACCGGACCAGGGCTGCTGGGAGGTGAGGTAGTACCAGCGAAAAGCGTCGGCGCCGTGGCGCGAGATCACGTCGTCGGGCTCGACCACGTTGCCGCGGCTCTTGGACATCTTCTGTCCCTCCGGGTCGAGGATCAGGCCGAGACAGACGCAGTTTCGGTAGCTCGTGCTGTCGAACAGCAGCACCGACTCGGCGAGCAGGGAGTAGAACCACCCCCGCGTCTGGTCGATCGCCTCGCAGATGAAGTCGGCCGGAAAGCGCTCGGCGAACAGCTCCTCCCCCTCGAAGGGATAGTGGAACTGCGCGAACGGCATCGCGCCCGAGTCGTACCAGGTGTCGATCACCTCCTTGACGCGCCGCATCTCACCGCCGCAGCGCTCGCAGGGAACGACTACCTCGTCGATGTAGGGGCGGTGCAAGTCGTCGGGCACCTCGCCGGCGCGCTCGCGCAGCTCCGCGACCGAGCCGGCGCAGAAGCGCTCCTCGCAACCCTCGCCGCCGCACTCCCAGATCGGCAGCGGGGTTCCCCAGTAGCGCTCCCGCGACAGCGCCCAATCGACGTTTCCCTCCAGCCACTTCCCGAACCGACCCTGCTTGATGTGCTCGGGGTGCCAGCCGATGCGCTCGTTCTCGGCCAGCAGCCGGTCCTTGACGTCGGTGGTGCGGATGTACCAGCTCGACTTCGCGTAGTACAGCAGCGGCGTCTCGCAGCGCCAGCAGTGCGGGTAGGCGTGCACGTAGCGCTCGTCGCGGTACAGCCGCCCGCTGGCCCTCAGCGCCTCGACGATGTCGCGATCGGCCTCCTTGACGAAGCGGCCCGCGAAGTCCTTCACCCGCTCGTCGAACGTGCCGTCGCCCTTGACCGGGTTCTGGAGCGTGATCCCGTACTGCTCGCCGAGGCGGAAGTCGTCCTCGCCGAACGCGATCGCGGTGTGGACCAGGCCCGTCCCCTCCTCGGTGGAGACGAAGTCGGCGAGCAGCACACTGTGGCCGAGGGGGCCGAAGTCGGTGATGTAGTCGAAGGGCGGCGCATATCGCGTGCCGGCGAGCGCCTCACCCGGGAAGGTGGCCAGGACCTCGGCGCCCTCTCCGGTCACCGCCTCGATTCGATTCCGGGCCAGCACCAACACCTCGTCCGAGCCCGCGGGCCGCACGCGCGCGTACTCGATCTCCGATCCGGCCGCGATCGCAGCGTTCGAGATCAGCGTCCACGGCGTCGTCGTCCAGACCAGCAGCGTGTCACCGTGCTCGAGCGGTCCCTCGGGGTCCGGTGACTGCACCGGCATCCGCACGTACACGGAGGGATCCTCGATGTCCTTGTACCCCTGCGCGACCTCGTGCGACGACAGCGCCGTTCCGCAGCGCGGGCAGTAGGGGACGACTTTGTGTCTCTCATACAGCCGCTCCGCGTCCCAGTGCTGTCGCAGCGACCACCAAACCGACTCGATGTAGTCGTTCTCCAGCGTGACGTAGGGGTCGTCGAGGTCGATCCAGAACGCGATCCGCTCGGTCAGCCGGGTCCAGTCGTCCACGTAGCGGAACACCGAGTCGCGGCATTTCTGGTTGAACTTGGCGATGCCGTACTCCTCGATCTCCGCCTTCGAGGTGATCCCGAGCTCCTTCTCGACCTCGAGCTCGACCGGGAGCCCGTGGCAGTCCCAGCCGGCCTTGCGCGGCACGTGGTGGCCGCGCATCGTCTGAAAGCGCGGATAGATGTCCTTGAACACGCGCGAGAGCACGTGGCCCGAGTGCGGGCGGCCGTTCGCGGTCGGCGGGCCCTCGTAGAACGACCACACCGGGGCGCCCTCGCGTTGCGTGAGGGAGCGCCGGAACACGTCGCGCTCGCGCCAGCGCTCGAGGATCCGCTCCTCGAGCTCGGGAAACGACTGCTTTGGGTCTATCGCCCGGAATCCGGCCACGAGCGGCCGATTCTACGAGCGGTCACCAGACCAGCAGGAAGTCCTCGGGGTCTTGCGGGTTCACATAGACGGGCAGAACCAGGCCCGGTTGCATCCGGTGGGCGGCGAAGTTGGAGACGATCTCGCGGTGTCTGACCTGTCGCTGGTTCTGGCCCGGCACATCGACGTCGAGCACGAACGACATCACCGGCTGGTCGTTGACCAGCGCGCCCGATCGTGCCTCGACGATCGTCGCCTTCCCGCGAAGTCCCTGCCGGAACAGCCATTCTTGGTGCTTTCCGCGCTGGGCGCTCCGGATCGCATAGACCAGCAAGCCGAGCGAGACCACCACCCAGATCGCCCCGATCATCAGAAACGCCGCGGCCTCGAACACGGCGAAGTTGAGAACCAGGAACGCGATCCCGCCGAGGAAGAACAAGGCCAGCAGCCAGATGCCGGTGCGGTTGATCTGCATCTACTCGAGACACTCCTGGCGCACGCGCGCGGCGATGTAGGCCGTGCCTGCGCGCAGCCAATCGAGATCGGCGTCGCCCACGCTGTCGCGCTCGAGCGAGCACAGCAACCAGCCATAGGTGAGCTCGAACGAGAAATCCGACGGCGGCTTGGTGGCGAGCCAGTCGATGAAGGCAGGGGCGAAGAGCTGGCGCATCCAATTCGGGTCCTGCCACGGGCTCGTGGTCACCTTGTAGCGGTCGTTCAGCCCCACACTCTCCGTCCACAGCCGCGAAGTGCGGATCTCGAACCCGTAGTGGGTGTCCGAGGTCCAGCGCCCGATCCGCTCGCACTGAAGCCGCGGCACAAGCGCGACCGACTCGGGAATCTCCGTCAGCGCGGCCGTGAACCGGTATCGCTCGTACGAGAGCGTCCCGACGTAGCCGAGGACGCCCTCGCCGAGAGCCCCCTTTGCGACCGGCGAGAGGCCGCCGCTGTGAACGAGGAGCGGCGTCAGCGGCCCCGTCCCGAATGCCTGCTCGTAGGCCATCCCTCGGGAGGCTGCGTAGGCCTGTAGCGGCTCCGGCATCGACGGGAGGATAGATTTGAAGGACAGATGAGCACACAGACGGACGCAAAGCTCTGGGGTGCAGAGACCGACAAGGCGGTCGCGAACTTCCCCGTTTCCGGCCAGCCGATGCCTCCGCCCGTCGTTCATTGGCTCGGGAGGCTGAAGGCCGCGGCCGCGCGGGTGAACGCGGAGCTCGGGCTGCTGGACGGGGACGTCGCCGAGCGGATCGCCGTTGCCGGAGATGCCGTGGCGGCCGGCGAGCACGACGGCCAGTTCCCGATCGACGTCTTCCAAACCGGCTCTGGGACCTCCTCGAACATGAACGCGAACGAGGTGCTGGCAAACCTCGCCGGCGACGACGCCCACGCCAACGACCACGTGAACATGGGCCAGTCGTCGAACGACGTCTTCCCATCGGCCGTCCACCTCGCCGCCCTCGAGGAGGTCGAGCGCGACCTGCTGCCGGCGATGGACGCCCTCGCCTCGGCGCTCGCGCGCAAGAGCGACGAGTTCACCGACATCGTCAAGGCCGGCCGCACCCACCTGATGGACGCGGTTCCCGTGACCCTTGGCCAGGAGTTCGGCGGCTACGCGGCCCAGATCCGGCTCGGCATCGAGCGCGTGCGCGCGACGCTGGGTCACGTGGGCCAGATCCCGCTCGGCGGCACCGCCACGGGCACCGGCCTGAACACACACCCCGAGTTCGCGGAGAGGGTGCGGGCGAAGCTGGCGGCCGACACGGGCCTTGAGGTCACGGCGCCGCTAGACCGCTTCGAGGCGCAGGCCAATCGTGATGCCCTGGTGGAGCTCTCGGGTGCGCTGAAGGTGGTCGCGGTCTCGCTGACGAAGATCGCCAACGACCTCGCGCTGATGGGCTCCGGCCCGCGCGCCGGCCTCGCCGAGATCCGCCTGCCCGAGTTGCAGAAGGGCTCCTCGATCATGCCCGGCAAGGTCAACCCCGTGATCTGCGAGGTCGTGATCCAGGTCGGCGCCCAGGTGATCGGCAACGACGTCGCGATCACCGTCGCCGGCACCCAGGGCCAGTTCGAGCTCAACGTCCGGGTCCCGCTGATCGCGCGCAACCTACTCGACTCGATCAAGCTCCTCGCCGCCGCCTGCCGCCTGCTCGATGAGAAGGTGGTCCAGGGGGTTGAGGCAAACGCGGACATGCTCGAGCGCCATGCCGAGGCGACGCTCGCGACGGCGACGGCTCTCAATCCCCACATTGGCTACGACCGGGCGACCGAGATCGTGAAGAAGGCCGCCGAGTCAGGCGAACACGTTCGCGATGTCGCCCGCGAGCACGGTGTCTCCGAGGAAATCCTCGACGAGGCGCTCAACCACCACAAGATGGCCCGCCCGCACGACTAGGCTTGCACCTGGCCTGGGCTTGACATACCGGGCGGTATGTGAGATAAATACCGCTCGGTATCCGAAATCTGAGGGGACTGACGCTGGCCGAGCCCGAGCACACCTTTCTCTTCGCAGATCTGGTTGGCTTCACCGCGCTTACCGATGCTGAGGGGGACGACCGCGCGGCCGATGTCGCCCTGTGCCTCTACGACCACGCCCGCGGGCTGATCGCGGGCTATCAGGCCGAGGAGATGAAGACGCTCGGCGACGGCGTGGCGATCCGCTGCGACGATGCGGCCAACGGAATCGAGCTGGCGCTGGGCCTGGTACGTGAGCTCGAGAACGTTCCCGCATTCCCCCCGGTTCGGGTGGGCGTCCACACCGGTCCGGCGGTGCACCGGCAGGGAGAGTGGTACGGGAGGGCGGTGAATGTGGCGGCGAGGCTGTGCTCCGCGGCGGCCGGCGGAGAGGTGCTGGTGAGCGAGGACACCTGTGGCGCCGCCGGCCGCATACCGAAGGTCGACTTCGGCGAACGCCGGCTGCACTGGCTGCGCAACGTGACCGAGCCGATCGAGGCCAGGGTGGCGGAGTCACGTACCGCCTCGATACTCCAGCGGCTCGTGCCGCGATGGTCGATGCTGCCCACGCGGGGAATCGCATGACCGGCCGGCGCCAGGAAGCGAATCGCACGTGAGCCCGATCTCCAGAAAGCAAAAGCAGGCGCGGACCCGCTCGAAGCTGATGCGCTCTGCGTCGAAGCTGTTCTGCCACCGCGGGCTCGAGCAGACCTCGATTGAAGAGATCTCCCAGGACGCCGGCTACACCAAGGGTGCCTTCTACTCGAACTTCAAGAGCAAAGAGGAGCTCTTCCTCGCGATGCTGGATCAGAAGTTCGGGGAGGAGATCGAGCGGATCGAGCAGGGCTTGAAGACGGATGACACGCCCGACGAAGCGGCGCGGCACGCGGGTGAAGACCTGATCCGCTTCCTGCGCTCCGACCCCGAATGGGAACGCCTCTATCTCGAGTTCGTCGCTTACGCGGGCAGAAACGACGAGTTCCGCCAGGAGCTGCTCACGCGCAGTCGCGCGATGGAGGAGCGCCTCGAGCAGGTGTACGGGCGCTGGGCCGAGGCTATCGGCATCGAGCCGCCGATCCCACTCGCGGACATCACCCGGATGACCTCGGTCATGACCCAGGGATTCCTGATGAACCAGCAGATCGACCCCGACCTCGGCGAGGAGCTGTACGGCACCCTGGTGGCGGCATTCATGCTCGGCCTGCGGGAGATGTGGCGGGCACAGGACCCGGAGGCGGTGATGCGCCTGGAAGAGCGATTCGAGATGCTGGCGCCGGCGGAAGGCAAGCCCAAATGAACACCGCCGAATCCTCCGACATCCATGGTCGGGGCATCCTCCGCTTCGCGTCCGGGTGCCCCTTCCACGCCCGGGTTCGGCTCAATCTCATCTGCATGAGATGAGCAAGCCGCTGTCACCGAGAACCAGAAAGGTGGTCGGACGAGCGCTGCGCACCCCTGCGGCGCTCGATCGCCCCGGCATGCGCTGGATGATGCGGGGCCTCTCACCGGCGCCGATCGTGGTGCTCGTCCACCGTGGCCGTCGGAGCGGCAAGGTCTACAAGACGCCAGTCGAGGCTATCGCCCAGAACCCGGAGCGCGATGAGGTGATGGTCTCGCCGATGTGGGGGGAGGACTCGCACTGGTACCGGAACATCGTCGCCGGAGGACTCGTCGAGATTCACGTCCGCGGCGAGGTCCGGCAGGTGGAGTGGCGGCAGCTCGACGACGAAGAGACGCGGGAAGCTCTAGTCGCCTATCGCGAGAACCACCCGCAATACAGCAAGCTGATCATCGGCATGCTGATGCGCTTCCACGGGCTCGAGGGCGACCCGCTCGAGGCGATCTCGCGCACTCTTCCCGTGCTTGGGCTCGCTGTGAGCCCGGTGGAGGCTACGGCTCCGTCGGCTGCCAGGTCGGTGGGCCGGGCCGCTTCACCTTGAATAGCTGCGAGGCGTTCGAGCCGTCCGTGTCGATCACGTAGATGCCGTCCTTGCGGGCGCCGCGCTCGGTGTCGCCGACATATGCGATCTGGAGGCCGGTGGGCGAGAAGGTGGGGCTGAACTCCTCGATCCCGCCTTCGGTGAGGCGCTCGAGGCGCTTGCCGTTGGCCTTCAGCAGGTAGAGATCGTCGTTGAACTCGTCGTTGCGCGGAGCATCGAGGTTCGAGTTCAAGACGATCCACTTGGCGTCGGGCGAGAAGCTCGGCGAGAGGAAGCCGACATCGCTTCCCGACCCCTCGCGAAGGTCCTTGGTGAGGTTGCGCTTGCCATTGCCATCCACGCCGATCGTGAGCACATCCTTGTGGCGGACGAACGCCAGCGTGTTGCCATCCGAGGCAACCGCCGGCTGCTCGCCACGGACGATGCGCCGCTCGCCGGACCCGTCGACGCCGATGCTCCGGATCTGGCCGTCGGCGGCGAAGAAGATCGAGTCGCCGTTGGCAGAGAACCCCGGCGTCTCCTCGTCGCGGCCGGCCGTGTTCGTGACCCGGGTGACATTGCCGCCGTTCGCGTCCATGACGTAGATGTCATCTGAGGCGCCGTCTCGGTTGCTGACGAAGACGATCTGTGCCCCGCTTGGCGAGTAGGAGGGGTCGCTGGACGAGCCCTTGCTGCCCGCGGTGAGCCCCCTTTCGCCCTTCCCGTTCGGCTTCACGCTGACGATCTGGTATCCGCCTGACGGCACTGCGAACGCGAGGCGACCGGTGTCCCCTGGGAACGCCGCCCCGGCGGGAAGTGCAGCCGCAAAGATGATCGCGGCAAGCAGCACAAGCCCGGCCGCAGAGATTTTCGTGTAACGAATCAAGGCCGTGGCACACTAATCAATGTGAGCACTGAGAAGGCAACTTTTGGCGCCGGCTGCTTCTGGCAGGTCGAGCATGCTTTCAAGCAGCTCGAGGGTGTGGTCGATACCGCCGTCGGCTACGAGGGCGGCACGACCGAGAACCCGACCTACGAGCAGGTCTGCACCGGTACGACCAGCCACGCCGAGGTCTGCCAGGTCACCTACGACCCGGAGAAGATCTCGTACGAGGAGTTGCTCGACACCTTCTGGTCGATCCACGACCCGACCCAGGTCGATCGCCAGGGCCCGGACGTCGGCACCCAGTATCGCTCGGTGATCTTCTTCCACTCCGACGATCAACAGCTCGCGGCGACCGAGGCCAAGGCTCGGACGCAGGCGAAGCTGCGAGCACCGGTGGCAACCGCAATCGAGCCCGCCCAGACCTTCTGGATGGCCGAGGGCTACCACCAGTGCTACCTCGAGAACCGAAGCACCCCCGCCGGGATGCTGCGCAGCCTTATCGGGCGTTAATCCGGCTCGCTACCCTCTCCGTTCATGGTCAGGGGAGCGTGGGTGCGAGTGGCGTTGGCGACCCTTGCGATCGGGCTTGTGCTGGGCGAGAGCGCGGCAGCTAGACCCACCAGCGCCGACCGCGACGGGCGTCCCAACATCCTCGTCGTGATGACCGACGACATGGCGGCGACCGACGTCGCGCTGATGCCGAACGTCCAGCGCCTGCTCGCCGGCCAGGGCACGACCTTCGACGACGCGATCGACTCGTTCCCGCTCTGCTGTCCGGCGCGGGCGAGCTTCATCACCGGCCAGTACGCCCACAACCACGGGGTCGAGGGCAACTTCGCCCCCTTCGGGTGGTACGGGATGAGGCAGCGAGGGAACACTCTCCCGTCTTGGCTCCAGGACGCCGGCTACCGCACGGCGCTGGTCGGCAAATGGCTCAATGGCTACGGGGCGCGCGACGCCCACGGCGAGATCCCGCCCGGGTTCGACATCTGGCGCGGCCTGCTCGATGTCTCCGCCTACGACTACTACAACTACGTGATGAACCGCGACGGGAAGTTGCGGAGCTGGGGCGACAAGGATTTCGCCCGCGGGCTGGTCGAGTTCGCGGAGATCGAGGTCGACGACGAGCCGGACAGCGTGCAGTCGGTCTTCGCCAAGCTCGAGGAGATCTTCGGGCCGCGTCCCTACAGCTACTGGGGCGAGGAGAACCCGCGCGACTACTCACCTGACGTGACCGGCGAGATGACCGAGGACCTGGTTCGGGCCGAGAAGCGCTCGAAGAAGCCGTTCTTCATCTGGTGGTCGGTGGCCGCTCCTCACCGTGAGGATGTCTCGACGACGCTGATGGGCCGCCCGGGCCCCGACCCGCGACCGGCGCCTCGCTACGCGGATGAGGTCTCGAGCCTCACTCTGCCGCAGCCGCCGAGCTTCAACGAGGAGGACCTGAGCGACAAGTCGTCCCCGTTGACGAACGCCGCGCCGGTGATGAGCGACGCTCTGATCGAGCAGCTGCGACTCGACTATCAGGGGCGGGCAGGCTCGCTGATGGCCGTGGACGACCACGTGGAGGATCTGGTCAAGACGCTGCGCAAGACGAAGCAGCTGAAGAACACCTTGATCGTCTTCCTCTCCGACAACGGCTGGATGCAGGGCGAGCACCGGATCCCAGGTGACAAGTTCCTGCCCTACGAGGAGTCGCTGCGCATCCCGCTGATAGTGCGCGGCCCGGGCGTTCCGGCTGGAGCGACCGTGGAGGGCCAGGTCTCCAACATCGACTTCGCCCCCACGCTGCTCGACTTCGCGAACGCGGATCCCGGCCGTACGATGGACGGCGTCTCGCTGCGCCCGACGATCCGCAATCCGAGCCGGCGCCCGAACCGCGCACTCGAGATCGAGGCCCTGGAGCCCCTGTTCCCAGGAGGCGCGATCCCGATCAACGCCTGGGACCGCCCGTACACGGGCGTGCGCACCGACCAGTACACCTACGTCGTCTGGACCGAGACCGGCGAGGAGGAGCTGTACGACCGCGCTGTGGACCCGTATCAGCTCACGAACGTCGCCGCCGACCCGGCCTATGCGGAGATCAAGGCACAGCTCGCAGCGAAGCTCGCCGAGCTCGACGATTGCAGCGGCAACGCCTGCAACGTGGCCCCGTAAAAGGGTGAAACCTGGAACCTTCGCGCCCCTATAGGGGCGTCAACCTTCCAGGTTTGCCCTGACCGCGGTGCCTTCGAGGACGTACTGGCGACCCTTGATCAGCTTTCGGGCATACGCAACCCCTGCTCTGTTGACCGAATAAGAGGCGATGGGCTCAGCGTGCTCCGCTCGACTACAGGTTGACGGCGACGTACTTCGTTTCGAGGAACTCGTGGATGCCCTCGTTGCCGCCCTCGCGGCCGATCCCGGACTGCTTCACGCCGCCGAACGGTGCGCCGGCGTTTGAGACCATCCCCTGGTTGAGGCCGATCATCCCGGTCTCGAGGCCCTCGCAGACCCGCAGCGCCCGCTTGATGTCGCGGGTGAAGACGTAGGCGACCAATCCGTACTCGGTGTCGTTCGCGGCCGCTATCGCCTCCTCCTCGGAGTCGAATGAGGCCACCGGCGCGACCGGGCCGAAGATCTCCTCGTGCAACACCCGTGCGTCCGGGGGCAGGTCGGCGAGCACCGTCGGCTCGTAGAAGTAGCCGGCGCCGTCGATGCTTTTGCCGCCGACGAGCGCCGTCGCTCCGCGGTCGACGGCGTCGGAGACGAGCTCCTCGACCTTCGAGCGGGCCGTTTCCTCGATCAGCGGGCCGATCTCCACGCCCTCCTCCGTGCCGCGTCCCACCTTCAGCGCCCCCATCCGCTCCGCCAGCCGGGCGGAGAACTCCTCCGCCACCGATCCGGCGACGTGGAAGCGGTTGGCCGAGGTGCAGGCCTCGCCGATGTTGCGCATCTTCGCCAGCATCGCGCCGTCGAGGGCGGCGTCGAGGTCGGCGTCCTCGAAGATCAGGAAGGGGGCGTTGCCGCCCAGCTCCATCGACACGTTGAGGACGCTCTCGGCCGCCTGGGCGATCAACAACTTGCCCACCTCGGTCGAGCCGGTGAAGCTGAGCTTTCGCAGCCGCGGGTCCTCGATGATCGGCTTCGCGACGGCGCTCGAGGACGAGCTGGTGATCACGTTCAGCACCCCGGGGGGGAGCCCGCACTCGGCCAGCAGCTCGGCCAGCGCCAGCATCGACAGGGGCGTGAGCTGGGCCGGCTTCACGACCATCGTGCAGCCGGCGGCGATCGCGGGGCCGATCTTGCGGGTGCCCATCGCGGTGGGGAAGTTCCACGGCGTGATGAAGAAGCTCGGGCCGACCGGCTGGTGCATCACGAGCACGCGGCTGGCGCGGTTGCCGGCCTCCTTGTAGAGGCCGTCGATTCGCAGTGCCTCGCCGGAGAACCAGCGGAAGAACTCGGCCGCGTAGGTGACCTCGGCTCGCGCTTCGGCGACCGCCTTGCCCATCTCCAGCGTCATCAGAAGGCCCAGCTCGTCGGTGCGCTCGCGCAGGGCCTCGAAGGCGTTATGAAGGATCTCGCTTCGCAGGTTGGGCGGCGTCGTGGCCCACTCGGCCTGCGCCGCCACCGCCGCGTCGAGGGCCGCAACCGCGTCCTCGGGTGTCGCGTCGGCGACCTCGCACAGAGCCTCCCCGGTGGAGGGGTCCTCCACCTCGAATGTCCCACCGCCGCTCGCCTCCCGCCACTCGCCGCCGATCAGAAGCTCCTTCGGGGCCTTCTCAACGACCGCCTGCTCAGCCGTGGTAACGCTCATTCATGGGCAGGCTACTCCGCAACGAAAGAGAACTCGCGTTGTTGCAGGCGTGATGAGGAAATGGACACCGATACCGCTCGCATTGGCATGCGCAGCCGCGCTCGCGCTGCCCGCTTACGCGCACGCCGCGGCCACCTGGGTCGTCAAGGGACATGGCTGGGGCCACGGTGTCGGGATGAGCCAGTACGGCGCCTACGGGATGGCCCAGAACGGATCGAACTACCGCCAGATCCTCGGCCACTACTACCGGCACACCGAGCTGGGCACCGAGGAGGGGTCGGTGCGCGTGCTGCTGGCGCCGGATGTCGGGGCGGTGAGCTTCAGCGGCGCGACCAAGGCCTGCGGTGAATCGCTGGACGGGAGCAAGCAGTACAGCTTCACGCCGAGCGCGCTCGGCGTCACCTTGAGCAACCCGAGCGGGCAGCGGATCGCCGACTGCGGAGCGAAGGGCGTCGCCAAGGGCGGCAGGTCGGTTGACTTCGTCGGCAAGGGGACCTATCGCGGAGCGCTGGTGGCGCGTGCCGACGGCGGCACGCTCGACGCGATCAACGACGTCGGCATCGAGGCCTACACCAAGGGCGTGGTCGCCAATGAGATGCCCTCCTCGTGGGATGCCGAGGCGCTGAAAGTCCAGGCGGTCGCTGCCCGCACCTACGCGCTCGCGACCCGGATCGACGGCGATGGCTTCGACCTCTACGACGACACCCGCAGCCAGGTCTACAGCGGGAAGTCGTCGGAGACCGAAGCCACCAACCGGGCCGTGGATGGGACCGCGGGCGAGGTGGTCACCTACCGCGACGACGTCATCGTCACCTACTACTCGTCCACCTCGGGCGGGCACACCGAGAGCGTCCAGTACGCCTTCCCGGGAGCGGAGCCCGTGCCCTATCTCAAGGGCGTGCCCGATCCATACGACCGCGTATCGCCCCTGCACACCTGGCGCGAGACCTTCACGCAGTCCGAGATCGAGTCGCGGCTCGGCGGCCTCGTCCACGGCCGGCTCGTCAAGGTCAAGGTGCTGAAGACAGGCGACTCGCCGCGGATCGTCACCGCGCTGGTGGTCGGCAGCGACGGCAAGGAGAAGGCGACCGGCTTCGAGCTCCGCGACGCCCTCGGCCTGCGCGACACCTGGATGCGATTCCGAAAGCGCTGATCAGCCGTCGGGATAGGGCTGCACGGGGACCCCGTGGTCCTTCTCCCGCATCCCGATCTCATATGCGGCACCGCCGGTCACCGTCAGCGTCCGCGCCGGCCTTCCCTCCTGCTCCACGGTCAGCTCCAGGTCCGAGATCGAGCAGTTGAGCGTGTTGTGCTCGGGCCCGTCGGGGTCGGCATAGACCCAGGCGACGAAGTTCTTCGCCTCCGAGCCGACCTCGCCCGAGACCTTGATCCCCTTGCCCGCGAGCGAGAAATCGCAGCCGGTCGGTCGGTCGGAGACCTTCGTCGAGCGGATGCGGTCGAAGCCGCCGAGGCGATGGCGCTGTCCGTCGATGTAGAGGACCGCGTTGCCGACCCACGGGGTCGTCATTCCCGCCACCTTGATCCTCCCGACGGCCATGTCGAAGAAGCCGTCGCCGGTCTCGTCGCCGTCGAACGAAGCGCCCTCGATCCACACCCAGCGCTCAGCGTGCTCGGCGCCCCAGTTGTGGCCGATCATCCCCGGCCAGCTGACCACGTCGACGTCGCGGTCGCCGATCCGGGCCTTGCCGGTGAAGCGGGCTGCCGGATAGGGGCTGAGGAACTTGGTCTTCGGGAGCGGGGCGCCGTAGAGGAAGTCGTAAGGGAGGTGGCGGAACGGCTCGTGTTCGTCGGCAAAGGTCAGCTCCCAGCTTGCCTCCAGGGCATCGGTTGCGATCTCGCCGGTGGCGAGGCCGGGTTCGAGCGTTGCCCCGTCGACCTTGATGTAGCCGTCGCCGGGAATGGACAGCTCGCCAGACGGCACGGTCAGCTTGGTCGCGCGCGGGCCCTCGGCCCCGGCGTCGAACAGGGTCACCCACACGGACGCCGTCGGGTCGGAGCCGGGCCGCTTGTGCACGGTGTGGCGGATCCACAGCCCGAGCCCGCCGCCGGGACGGGTGGCCTTGATGTAGAAGCTCTCGTAGTGGCCGGCGCCGGGCTTTGCCCCCGGGAACCGTGCGCTGGTTCGCATCTGCCGCAACCTAACATTCAGTTGGTGCCCGAGCGCTCTCGACCCGAGATCGCCGGGAGCCGGCAGGGGTACGAACCCCCGCGCTCACCACGCGGCCGGTCGTTCGATGCCCTGCTCGGCCTCGGCCTGATCATCCTCGCCGCCTCCGCGATCGCGGTCCCGGTGATCCTGCTGATCGGCGGCGACCGGCCGGGTGTGCTCGACGAGGAGAAGGTGATCCAGGCCGCCCGCGACACCGCCGGCAGCGAGGGCAAGGATCCCTTTGCCTACGACCCCGAGCGCCGGCAGCAGTTCGTCTCCAACGCCGCGCTGGGCGTCTCTCACGTGCTCTACGCGCAGAGCCCCGGCGGGGTGGTGGCGAGTGCGGAGCGCACCGCCGGCTACCGCGACGAGATCGAAGGCGCGACCGAGGGAACCGCGATCGATCCCGATCTGCTGGAGGCGATGGTGCTCCTGGAGAGCGCGGGGCGCTCGCAGGTGGTCGCCGGCAGTGAACCCGGCGCCGCCGCCGGTCTCGCCCAGATCGTCGGCTCCACGGGCACCTCCCTGCTCGGGATGAGCATCGACATCGAGCGCAGCCACGCGCTGACGAAGGAGATAGGGCGCGCGGCCGCCTCCGGCGACGAGGAGCGCGTTGACCGCCTGGTCGCCGAACGCGCCGCGATCGACCCCCGCTTCGACCCCGAGCAGGCGCTGGCCGGGGCTGTTCTCTACTTGGAGACCGCGCTCGGGACGTTCGGACAGGAGGATCTGGCGGTCGAGAGCTACCACATGGGGATCGGCAACCTCGAGAACGTTATCCGGGGGTTCACCGCCGACGAGAGCACCCCGGTCGCGTCCCTGGTCGACGACCAGGACCTCACGTACGCCGAGCTGTACTTCGACAGCTCACCGGCCAGGCACGCGGAGGCCTGGGAGATCCTCGCCAGCCTCGGCGACGAGTCGGCGGAGTATCTGTGGAAGGTCTACGCCGCGGCGGAGATCATGCGCCTGTACCGCGAGGACCCGGCCGAGCTCGACCGCCTCGTCGCGCTGCAGACCGCGAAGGCGAGCCAGGAGGAGGTCTTTCACCCGCTGGAGGAGACGGAGACCTTCGCCGATCACGGCGAGATCGAGGACGCCATCAACGACGGGACGCTGGCGGCGATCCCGGATGATCCCGAGCTCGGATTCCGGATCCAGGACCGGCTGGGCGAGCTGGCCGACGAGGTCGGTGCCGACCCTGCGATCTATCGGGCGCTGCGACCGGAAGCGCTGGCGCTGCTGCTCTACATGAGCGAGCGCATCAAAGCGCTCAACGACGGGAAGGGCGCGCTGACACTGACCAGCGCCGTCCGCGACCAGGAGTATCAGGACGCGCTGACGCAGACGAACATCGAGGCGACAAGCGAGTACTCGCTTCACACCACCGGCTGGTCCTTCGACATCCTGCGCGAGTACGAGTCCAAGGGCCAGGCGAACGCATTCCAGTTCGTGCTCGATCGCCTCCAGGCTCAGAACGTGATCGACTACGTCTACGAGCCGGCGGCGATCCACATCACCGTCTCCGAGCGCGCCGAGGCGCTGCTCGAGTAGCCCCTCAGTGGCGGATCGTGATCACCTCGCCGTCGCGGACGACGTAGTCGCGGCCCTCAGTCCGTAGCAGGCCCTGGTCGCGGGCACCGTTGTATCCGCCCGCCGCAACGAGCTCGTCCCAGCCGATCACCTCCGCCCTCACGAAGCCGTCCTGGATGTCGGTGTGGACCTGCCCCGCGGCGTCCCAAGCGGTCTCGCCGCGGCGAAGGCTGCGCGCGCACGCCTCGCTGTCGCGATCGGCGGTGAAGAACGTGATCAGGCCCAGCAGGTCGTAGGCGGCGCGGACCAGGCGCACGAGCCCGGACTCGCCCAGCCCCAGCTCTTCCCGCATCGCGGCCCGCTCGTCGCCGTCCAGCTCGGCCAGCTCAGCCTCCACCCGCGCGCTCACGGCGACCGCGGATGCATCGTGGGTGACTGCGTGGGCCGCGACGGCATCGGGAACCTCGTCGCTGCCCTCGTCGACGTTGGCCACGAACAGGACGGGCTTCGAGGTCAGCGCGTGAAGGCGAACTTCCGCCTGCGGCGCTGCGGCGGGGGCGGGGGCGCTTCGAACCGGCTCGCCGCGGCCGAGCGCGTCGACCACCCGCTCGAGCCAGTCGCGCTCGGCGATCGCCGCGGCGTCGCCCGAGCGAGCCTGCTTCACCAACCTCTCCAGTCGCCGCTCGGCCTGCTCGAGGTCCGACAGGAGCAGCTCCGCCTCCACGGTTTCGATGTCGCGAACGGGATCGACGGCGCCGTCGGGGTGGGGAACGCCGCCGGCGTCGTGGGTGCGGACGACGTGGCAGATCGCGTCGGTCTCGCGGATCGCCCCCAGAAACTGATTTCCCAGCCCCTCCCCCTGCGAGGCTCCGCGGACGAGGCCGGCGATGTCGTGGAAGTAGATCGTCGCCGGGACCAGCTCGGAGGCGCCGACCACCTCGCCGACGGAGGCGAGTCGCTCGTCGGGGACCGCCGCCACCGCCACGTTCGGATCGATGGTCGTGAACGCGTAGCTCGCCGTCTCGGCCCCGCCGCTGGTGAGCGCGTTGAAGAGGGTCGACTTCCCGGCGTTCGGAAGCCCGACGATGCCGATCCTCATGGCGAAGGCGGCGGCTCGGGAGCGTCGAGCCCGGGCGCCAGACGCCCCAGAGCGATGCCGAGCGCCGCGCCGGCAAGCACGTCCGAGGGGTAATGCATGCCGAGGTACGGACGCGTGAGGCAGAGGCCGGCGGCGAGCGTGTACAGGGCGGGCCGCGCCGAGGGAGCGACGCGCCCTAATGCGACGGCGGCCGCGAGCGACGAGGTCGCGTGCGCTGAGGGAAACGACAACGCGCTGGGAGCACCTGCAAGCGGCGGGAGCCCGCCCAGCTTCGGCCGCTCACGCCTGACTGCGAGCTTGACGGCGTAGTTAAGGCCCACGGCCGAGGGACCAACCGCGGCGGCGGTAAGCCAACGCTTCCGACGACGAGCATCGAGGGAAGCAGCACCGAGGCTGATCGCGACCCAGATCGCCGCCCATTCCCCACTGGTCGCGAGTGCCTTCATCCCGGCCTCCGCGCGCGTGCCGTGGAAGCGCGTCCGCATCGCGCGCAGCACTGCCCGGTCGAGATCGGCGAGCGCTCGGAGCACGCGCGGCAGGATAGGCGGGTGGCGTCCGCGCCCGCGAGTGAAATGCAGCCGTGACCGAGAACGACGAGCGTGCGCAGGAGCTCGAGCGCGGATTCCGGCGCGCCGGCCTACCGCTCTTCGTTGAGGGGTTCTCGGCGTCCACCGACGTCTTCAACCGGGCGGTGCCGCTGCTTGGCCTTGTCTTCGTCGGCGAGATGCTCGGGGCAATCGACCTCGATTGGTCGTTTGGCGCCAATGTCGCCGCCGTGGTCGGCGGGCTGGCGGTCCTGCTGATCGGCGTGGGGATCATCAACGTCGTCGGCGGCCGCCCGTTTTGGTCCGTGCCGCGCCGGGTGGGCAAGACCGAGCTGGCCGCGTTCGTGATCGTCCCGGCGCTGATCCCACTGATCTTCGGCGGGCAGGCCGGCAGCGCCGCCGTCACCGCCGCCGCCAACCTGGCGCTGCTGGCGCTTATCTACGCGATCGTCGGCTTCGGCCTGGTGGCGATCGTTCGCTGGGCCGCGGCCAGGCTCGCGAGCCAGCTCGCGGGCTCACTGACGCTGATCGCCCGCGCCGTCCCGCTGCTCGCGATCTTCGCGCTGCTCTCGTTCACCAACCAGGAGATGTGGCAGATCTTCTCCTCGGTCGCGACCGGGATCTACTGGCTGATCCTGGGCCTGTTCGTGGTCCTCGGGACAGCCTTCCTCGCCTTCCGCATCCCCAAGGAGGCGCGCGAGCTGGAGCGCGACGTGGGATCGGACCAGCCGCCGTTGAACGGGCGCCAGCGGCTCAACGTGGGGCTGGTGATGTTCGTCAGCCAGGCGCTTCAGGTGCTGATCGTCAGCCTCGTGATCGGCCTCTTCTTCGCCGCCTTCGGCGCCCTGGCGATCGATGAGACGCTGCGCGTCGACTGGATCGGATCCCCGGGTGACGAGCTGTTCGCGTTCGATCTCTTCGGGGAGCGGATCGAGGTCACCGAGCAGCTGCTGCGCGTGGCGGCGGGCCTGGCGATGTTCTCGGGCTTCTACTTCGCGATCGCGATGCTCACCGACTCCACCTATCGGGAGGAGTTCCTGGAGGAGGTCACCGGCGAGATGCGCGACTCCTTCCGCGCCCGCGCGGAGTACCTGAAGTTGCGCGCGGCGTAGGGTTAGCTCCCAACACGACCCACTCGCACCAGGAGGAGCACCCCTTGATCAGCTACCCGAGCCCGCACCCAGACGTCGACGTCCCCGACTCCGACGTCACCTCATTTGTCCTCGAGCGCGCCTCCCAGCTCGGCGACAAGCCCGCGATGATCGACGGTCCCTCGGGGCGCACGATCACCTTCGCCGAGCTGGCGGGGGCGATCAAGGCGTTCTCGTCGGGACTCGCCGCTCGCGGCTTCGGGTCGGGAGACACGCTTGCGATCTACATGCCGAACGTGCCCGAGTACGCGGTCGCGTTCCACGGCGCCGCCGCCACCGGCGGCAAGGCGACGACCGCCAACCCCCTCTACACGGCCCGCGAGCTCGAGCACCAGCTCCACGATTCCGGCGCCACCATCCTGCTCACCGTTCCGCCTTTCCTCGAGGCGGCCCGCGACGCGGCCGCGGCGGCCGGCGTCGAGGACGTCTTCGTGCTCGGGGAGGCGGAGGGAGCGGCACCGTTCACGGACCTGCTCGGGGACCCCGCGGAAGCTCCCTCACCCGAGATCGACCCGGACGACGTCGCCGTGCTTCCGTACTCCTCCGGCACGACCGGCCTCCCCAAGGGGGTGATGCTGACCCACCGCAACCTGGTCGCGAACCTGTGCCAGGTACGGGACACCGGCTTGTGCACCGAGGACAGCATCGTGATCGGAGTCCTGCCCTTCTTCCACATCTACGGGCAGACGGTGATCATGAACCTGAACCTGCTGCTCGGCGCGACCACGGTCTCGATGCCGCGGTTCGACCTCGAGCAGTTCCTGGAGCTGATCGAGACCCGTGGTATCACCACCGCCTACGTGGTGCCGCCGATCGCGCTCGCTCTCGCCAAGCACCCCGCGGTTGAGGGCCGGGACCTGAGCTCGCTGGAGATGATCATGTCCGGAGCGGCCCCGCTCGGCGTCGAGCTGACCGAGCAGCTCGCCGCCAGGATCTCGAACGCCGTCGTCACCCAGGGCTACGGGCTCACCGAGACCAGCCCGGTGACGCACCTGATGCCGCTGGAGGAGGCGCCGGACAAGCCGGGTTCGATCGGCTACCCGGTCGCCTCGACCGAGTGCCGGCTCATCGACCCGGAGACGGGCGACGACGTTGCCGAGGGCGAGCGTGGCGAGCTGTGGATGCGCGGGCCGCAGGTGATGAAGGGCTATCTCAACAACCCCGAGGCGACCGCCGCCACCGTCGACCCCGACGGCTGGCTGCACAGCGGCGACATCGCGATTCGCGACGCCGATGGCACCTACCGGATAGTCGATCGGCTGAAGGAGCTGATCAAGTACAAGGGCTTCCAGGTGCCGCCGGCCGAGCTCGAGGCGATCCTGATCGCGCACCCCGAGGTCGCCGACTGCGCGGTGATCGGCGTTCCCGATGACGAGGCGGGCGAGCTGCCGAAGGCCTACGTCGTCCCCGCCGGGGAGGGTCTCGATCACGAGGCGCTGATGGACTACGTTGCCGAGCAGGTCTCCCCGCAGAAGCGGGTCCGCCTCGTCGAGGAGATCGACGAGATCCCGAAGTCCCCCTCCGGCAAGATCCTCCGCCGGGTGCTGAAGGAGCGTGAGCGCGAGGGCGCCGCGGCAGACTGACGAAGATGGAGGCGGCCACAGGGGCGACGATGGTCCCCGGCTACACGCACGTGCCGGGGAACCACTGCGGCTCGACCGCGGTCCGCAATGTGCTGGCCTTCCACGGCCTCGAGATCAGCGAGGAGATGGCGTTCGGCCTCGCCGCCGGCGCCTGCTTCTACTACATCGTCATCGACGGGACGTCCCCGTCTCGATTCACGAACGGCCGCACCTCGCGCCTGGAGGAGCAGTTCGTCGAGCTCACCGCGGCGCCGCTCGAGCAGCGGACATTCGAGGACCGCGAGCAGGCGTGGGAAGCGGCGCGAGCCGTGGTGGACGGCGGTAGCCCGGCGCTCCTGCTGACCGATCTCTACTACCTCGACCACTACGGCAAGTCGGCCCACTTCCCCGGCCACGCGGTCGTGCTGGCCGGATACGACGACGAGGTCGCGTACCTCTCCGACACCGCCTTCGACGAACTCCAGACCACGCGGCTGGAGAATCTGGCCGATGCCCGCTACAGCCGGCAGCCGATGTTCCCGCTCTCGGGCCACATGTATTCGCTCCGCGAGGGCGCAGAGCTGGGGGACCTCTCGGCCGCGATCCCGGCGGCTGTTGCGCGCGGCGCCGAGCGCATGATCGAGCCGCCGCTCGGCGAGTACGAGGGCCTCCCGGGCCTGCGGCGGCTGGCCGCCGAGATCGGCGATTGGCCGGACACCACGGAGGACTGGCAGTGGTGCGCCCGGTTCAACTACCAGGTGATCGAGCGCCGCGGCACCGGCGGCGGCAACTTCCGCCGCATGTACGCCAGCTTCCTCGAGGAGGCCGGGTACGCCGAGGCCGAGCTGGCCTCGGAGGCGTCGGGGCTGTGGACCGAGCTCGCGGGTGCCCTGCGCGAGGCCAGCGAGGCCGACGAGCCCGAGCCGGCGCTGTGGGCGTCGATCGGCGACCGGGGTGCGGCCGTCCTGGAAGCCGAGGAGCGCCTGTGGACGGCGCTCGCGGGCTAGCGTCCGCCACCTGGACTAGCTCGGGCAGCGACCATGACTCCCGCGTGCCAGCCGGGAGCCCGCCCGCCCGTCGGAGGCTGGATTGAGTCGGCATCGATCCCGCTGCGGGCCAGTACCCACGCGACTATGGAGTTCGAGTTCCACATCTCCCCCGTCCCAAGCTCATCGCGACCCCAGACCGGAGTTGGAACCCGCGAAACCGCGCCGAGCACGCGCCGCGCGCAGTCCTCGTCCTCGCTGAGTCGGCGCGGGCTGTCCACGGCCTCCGAGACATCGGGGATGCGCCCTCCCCGCCAGAGGCGAATCTCATAACGAAAGATTCGGAACCGCCCGGCGCAGCGAGACCCAACAGCCCCTTCGGCGACGACGCCGCGCTGCTCGCCACTCAGATTCGTAACGGGGGCTTGCTCAACCACGAATGCCTCCTCGCCGACATGGACTTGCAGGGCGGCGTGGTAGAGGTCGCGACGCGGTCGCCGCTCCATCCGCGCCTTCAAGGTCTCGTAGATGCGACCGTTGAGCCGGACGAAGTGTCCGCCCGCCCCGAGCGGCAACCAGTAGAGGTCTACTCCCGCTTGGGCGATCACCTGGGTTCGTTCACGCGGTCTGATTCGCCGCTTGCCGACTCACCTCGGCCGACCCTAGCATCGGCTTTGGCGGCGACCATCCGTAGTTTCCCCCTAATCGAGGCCGTAGTCGCAGGGGCTTTGGTAGCGTCCATGGCCTGAGACGATCGGACCGAATGGAAGCGTCCGAGCAGACCCAGAGGCCCAGCGTCGTCATCGCCGGCGGTGGGATCGCCGGCCTGGAGGCGCTTCTCGGCTTGCGCGAGTTGGCCGGGGATCGGATTGCGGTGACGCTGGTCGCCCCGGATCCCGAGTTCACGTACAAGCCGCTCGTGGTCGACGAGCCGTTCTCGTCGAAGCCCGCGGATCGCCGCGAGCTGGCGCCGCTCGTCGAGGAGCTCGGCGCCGGCTTCCTGCAGCAGGCCGTGAGCGAGGTGCGGCCGCAGGACCACACCGTGGTGCTCGGCGATGGATCGGCGCTCCCCTATAACGTCCTTGTCGTCTGCGTGGGAGGCAAGGCGCGCCCGGTCCTTCAGTCGGCAGCCACCTTTTGGGCGACCGGCCAGCCGCTCGAGATCAAGCGCCTGTTGACCGAGGCTGCGGAGAGTCCCTCGCGACGGCTGGCATTCGTGGTGCCGCCCGGTGTGTCCTGGGCCCTGCCCGCGTACGAGGTGGCGATGATGAGCGAGCGCCAGGCACGCTCGATGGGGATCGACGGGCTCGAGGTGGAGGTCTTCACGCCTGAGTCGGCTCCGTTGATCATCTTCGGCCGCGTCGCGAGCGACGCGGTGGCGGCGGTGCTCGCGGCGCGCGGGATAAAGGTTCGAGCGGGCGCGAGCGTCTCCGAGGAAAACGGTGAGCTCACGATCCACCCAGGCGGCAAGGCAATCGACGCGGGGGCGGTGATCGCGCTGCCGATCATCCACGGGCCCGAGATCCCGGGCCTCCCCTTCGACGAGGGCGGCTTCATCCCGATCGACGGGCAGGCGCGGGTCGTCGGGGTCGATGACGTCTACGCGGCCGGTGACGGGACGAACTTCCCGATCAAGCAGGGTGGCATCGGGACCCAGCAGGCAGACGCGGCGGCTTCACACATCGCGGCCCGCTTCGGCGCGCCGGTGGAGGCCGAGGGCTTTCGCCCCGTTCTGCGCGGCAAGCTGATCACCGGCGATGAGACCCTCAGCATGCGTGCCGATATCGCCGGTGGCGGTGGCGAGGGCATTGCCTCGCCGGACTACCTCTGGTGGCCGCCACATAAGGTGAGCGGGCGCTACCTGGCGCCGTGGCTGGAGGGCTCGAGGCCGCCCGCCTACCCCGATCCGCCCGGGCAGGCGATGGAGGTCGAGGTGGCGTTTCCGAGCGAATGGCACAGCGAGCCGCAGGTGCTCGACCTCTACGGTCCTCCGCCAGTCGACTGAACCTGTGAGCAGCGCTCACGCTGCCGGGCTACTCGTAGGCCACGGCCTCGAGCACGTCGATGCGTGAGGCGCGGCGCGCGGGGCCGATCGCGGCGACGACGCCTGCGATCACCGCAAGCACCAGCAGGCCGATCAGCGTCCCCACCGGGATCGAGAGCGTGAAGCCCTCGTCCGCGAGCGGGCGGCTGGCGAGGATCGCGAAGACGACGCCCAGGAACGAGCCGAGGATGCCGCCGATCAGCGCCGTGATCACGGCCTCGTAGCGGACCATCCGCCGCACCTGCCGGCGTGACATGCCCACCGCCCGCAGCAGCCCCAGCTCGCGGGTGCGCTCGTAGATCGAGAGCGCGAGCGTGTTCACGATCCCGAACAGGGCGACGATCAGGGCGAGCGTCAGCAGCCCGTAGATCACTCCCAGCAGCTGGTTCAGCTGCTCGCCGATCGAGTCCTTCAGCTCCTGCTGGTCCTGGACGTCGACGGTCGGGTAGTCCTCGCCCAGCCTTTGCTCGATCGCCGACCGAACCGCTCCCGCGTCGGCGCCGTCCTCCACGTTGACGAGCACGTTGGTCGTGGTGTTGGCCTCGTCGTAGGCCGCCGCGTTGGCGCTCGAGGCGGCGAAGTCGCCGATGAAGTCGGTGTTGTCCTTGAACGTGCCGCGCACGGTGTAAGCGATCTGCTCGCCCGTGGGAGTGGTGGAGACGAACATGTTGCCGACGCCGAGCCCGTTCCTCTCTCCCCACCCGTCGTCGATGACCGCGTCGTTCGGGCCCAGTTCGGCCAGCAGCTCATCCGATCCCTCTACCCAGTCCAGCTTCAGGATCTCGGTCGCGGTCGCGGGGTCGACCAGCGTCAGGTAGCCGCCCTCGCTGATCCCCTCGACGTCGTTCTGGGTGTAGCGCAGCGCCGAGGTCGTCTCGACACCGTCGACTTCGGTGACGGCCTCGGCCGAGCTCACCGGGATGTCGGAGAAACCGTCGGTGTGCAGGAGGAACAGGTCGCCGGCGAACGTCTTGTCGATCGCGTCGTCGATCGAACCCTTGATCCCGGCGGCGAACACAGCGACGAAGGAAACGAGCGCCAGTCCGATCATCAGCGCCGCCGCGGTCGATGCGGTGCGACCCGGGTTGCGGACCGCGTTCTCGCGCGCGAGCCGCCCCGAGATCCCCCGCAGGCGCTCGAGCGGGCGCCCGACCAGCGAGGCCAGCGGCTTCACCAGGCGCGGGCTCAGCAAGGCGACGCCGATGAAGCTCGCGGCGGCGCCGACCCCGACCCACAGCTCTCCCGGATCCAGGACACCGAGGAAGCCGAGCAGGATCAGCGCCAGGCCGGCGATCGCCAACAACATGCCGACCACGCCGGCTCGCCTGCGGCCGGTCGGCCCCTCGAGCGACGCGCCCTCTCGGAGCGCCGCCACGGGAGGCACCCGGGTCGCCCGCACCGCCGGGATCAGGCACGAGAGCAGGGTGACGACCGTCCCGACCACCATCCCGACGATGATCGTGCGCTGCGCGATCACGGCGCCGGCGCTGGGCAGGTCGATGCCGACCGAGACAAAGAGCGACTTCAAGACCTGGGCGAACGCGATCCCCGCCAGAACCCCGAGCGCCGACGCCACGAGCCCGATCACCAGCGCCTCGAGCACCACCGAGCCGACTATCTGGCGGCGGTTGGCGCCCAGTGCCCGCAGCATCCCGAACTCGCGCGTGCGCTGGGCGATCGTGATCGAGAAGGCGTTGAAGATCTGGAACGCGGCCACGAACAGGGCGACCCCGGCGAACACGAGCAGGATCGTCTTCAGGAACCCGGTGAACTCGCCGATGTCGTCCTTCTGCGATTCGATGTTCTCCTGGCCGGTCTCGACGTCGACCGACGGGGGCATCACCTCGGCGATGCGCGCCGCGAGCTCCTCCGGCGGCACGCCCTCATCGGCGGCGACACTGATCTGGTCGAACTGCCCCTCCTTGCCCGCGACCTGCTGCGCCTCGGGAAGCGTGAACGTGGCGATGCTGGCGCCGCCGAACGAATCGACGCTGCCGAGCGTCGCGGTCCCGACCATCGTGTATTCCTGCGCCGCCCCCGCGCCGACGATCCGCACCTGGTCGCCGACCTCGAAGCCCGCCTCCTCGGCCGAAGACTTGTCGATCACCACCTCATCGTCGGTCTCGGGCTTGGCGCCCTCGTAGGTGAGCGGGTCGAAGCGGTCTGCCCCGACGGAGGCGCCGAACGTTGGGGCGCCGTTTCCGCCCAGCGGCTCGCCGTCGCTGTCGATGATCGCCACCCTCGGGTCGAAGATCCCGCCCTCGGCCTCGGCGACACCCTCCACTGTGAGGACGCGATCGAGGAGCTCCGCAGGGAACGACGGCGTGGACCCGTCGTCGGTCTCGACAGTCTCCTTCGGGATCACGACAGCGTCGATGCCGGCGTTCGACTCCTCGAAGATCTCGTCGAAGGACTGGTCGATCGTGTCCGTGAGCACGTACGTGCCGGCGACCATCATCACGCCCAGCACGATCGCCAGCGAGGACAGGAGCGTCCGCAGCCGCCGGGCCCAGAGGTAGCGCAGGGCGATCCGGGCCATCAGGCTAGGCGAGCTGCTTCATCAGGTCCAGGACCTCGTCGGCGCTCGCGGGACCGACGTCGCGGACGATCTGCCCGTCCACCAGGATCAGGATCCGATCAGCGATCGCCGCTGCCGCGGCGTCGTGGGTGACCATCACCGTCGTCTGCCCGAACTCGTCCACCGCCTGCCGGAGCAGCGCCAGCACCTCCTCGCTGGAGCGCGAATCGAGGTTGCCGGTGGGCTCGTCGGCGAACACGACCGCCGGCTGCGAAACGAGAGCCCGTGCGATCGCGACGCGTTGCTGCTGGCCGCCGGAGAGCTCGGAAGGCCGGTGGTCGAGGCGATCGCCGAGGCCGATCGCGTTGACGAGCCGATCGAAGCGCTCCCGGTCCAGCTCGCGGCCGGCGAGCGAGAGCGGCAGGGCGATGTTCTCCTCCGCGCTCAGCACCGGCAGCAGGTTGAAGAACTGGAACACGAAGCCCACCTTGTCGCGGCGCAACTCGGTGAGCTCGGCGTCGTTCAGCGTTCCGAGGACGACGCCGTCGATGACCACCGAGCCCGAGGTCGGCCGGTCGAGTCCAGCGAGAAGGTGCATCAGCGTCGACTTCCCGGAGCCCGACGGCCCCATGATCGCGGTCAGCTTCGTCCGCGGGAACTCGACGCTCACGTCGGCCAGGGCGCGTACGGCAGCGTCGCCCTCTCCGAACACCCTCGTCAGTCCCTCGGCCGAGACGATCGCCGAGCCGTTCGCACTTTCATTCATCATCGGTCGAGCCTTTCAGTAGGGGCCGGCCTTGTCTATCGGGGATAACCCTGAGCGTTCCCTCAACGGTCCCGCACGAAACGAAGGCTTGACAGGCCTCGGACGTTCGCCGTAGGCTGGGCAGTGGGCGCGGAAGCTAACGACTTGGAGGATCACATGAAGCGGAGCAGGGCAATTGCTGTCGTGGTGGCGCTGACGCTGACGCTGGTCGCTGTCCCGGCGTTGGGCGCGAAGCTGAAGCGCCCGAAGGAGGGGAATTACACCGGAGAGCTGAACGGCGTCTCGGCCAGCGTCTGGATCGACATCGTCGACGACAAGCCGTTCAAGGCGCTCGTCGTCCAGGAGTTTGCGGCGCTGGAGAGCGGCGACCCGTTCACCAAGTTCATCGTCCCGACCACCTGCGACAACGGCAGCAACCAGCCGTTCGCCGTCTCCCCGAGCAAGGACCTCAAGATCAGCAACAAGACCGGCAAGTTCAGGCAGGAGCTGACGGATGACCAACCGCTCTCCAACGGCGGCAACATCGTCACCCATCAGCTGATCACCGGAAAGATCAACGGAGCGAGGGCGAGCGGCACCGTGGAGTTCACGCGCACCGTCAACGACCCAACGAGCGATTTCATCCCTTCGTGCACCACGGGTCAGGTGCTGCGCTGGTCGGCAAGGCTCCGACGCTAGGAACAAGTAGCGCGTCGGCAGCTCAGTCCTTCACGAGCCGCGCGAAGTACCCGAACGACGGCCCGTGCCGGGAGTCGAGCCGGAGTCCGGCCGCCTCCGCCTTGCGCCCCAGCGAGCCGGGCGTCACGTAGTGCGGGTCCCCGAACATCTCGCCGACGATGAGGCGACCGCCGGGGCGCAGCACGCGCGCCATCTCGCGCAGGCCGGCGTCCTGATCGGGGATCTCCCCGAGCACCGTGATCAGGATCGCGGCGTCGAAGCTGGCGTCGTCGTGGGGAAGCCGTTGCGCGTCGCCGTGGGTGGCGCTGACGTTGGTGATGCCGGCCTCTGACGCGCGGCCCATCGTGTGGTCGAGCATCTCCTGCTGGATGTCGAAGATCTCGACGCTGCCGCCGGGCTCGAGCCAGCCGGCGAGGTCGAGCGTGTAGTAGCCGGTGCCGGGGCCGACCTCGAGCACCCGTTCCCCGGGCTGCGGGTCGAGCGCCTGCTGGAGCTTTTCTCGGGTGATGAACGGATGCGGCGCCTGGACCCAGAAGCGCTGGCTGTACGGGCACGCCGACGGGTTCCTGCGCCACCACAGCGCGATCGCGAGCACGGCCAGCCCGGCGAGCAGCGCGAGCTTGCGCATATCAGCGGCCCGTCGCCACTACTCGCCGGTGAAACCGATCGAGTGGTGCGGGCTCTCGACCTTGATGAAGACGATCGTGGCCAGGTTCAGGGCCACCGTCCCGTCCTCGGTCTCGAGGTCGTGCCAGCCCGACCCGCGCTCAACGGCCTCGCGCAGGTTGCGAAGCGCCTCCTCGCTCAGCCGGGCGCTGACCACCTGGCCGATCCCCAGCCCGACCTCGATCTTCTTCGTGTCCGCCATTTAGTGCTCCTCCGGTGGTTGAACGAGCTCGGTCAAGACGCCGCCTGTCGAGCGCGGGTGGCAGAACGCCACCATGCTGTTCCGAATCCCCACCCGCGGCTCGGTGTCGATCAGCTCCACCCCGCGCTCGGCAAGCGCTGACAGCGCCGCCGAGATGTCATCGACGCTGTAGGCGACATGGTGCAGCCCCGGCCCCCGCCGCTCGAGGAACTTCCCCACCGCGGTCTCGGGCCCGAGCGGGCGCAGCAGCTCCACGTGCCCGTCGCCGACGTCGAGCAGCACCGCCTCGACCCCCTGCGACTCGACGGTCTCCCGATGGACCAGCGGCATCCCGAGCGTCTCCTCGTAAAGGGCGAGCGCCCCCTCGAGGTCCTCGACGGCAACGCCGACATGATCGATCCGCTCGAGCACGGAGCCGGACTAGAGAGCGCCACATGCCGCACCAGACCCATGACGACGCGAACGTCCCGCATCCCGCCCTATTGCCCGGACTCCGGGACGTTCGACCCGGTCGGACCTAGCGTTCCAGGTGCACCGCGACTTCGAACATGGCCACGTTCGTCCGGCTTCCTGCGGCCTCGGTGTCCGGAGGTGACATCGCGTTCAGGGCCTCGTCGCCTCGCTTCATGTCATCTTCCGTGTCATAGAGGGTGATTCCGAGACCGTTTCCGCCCTCGCGGTCAACGAGCACAAACTGCTCCTTGACGTTCTCGAGCCCCTCCGGCGGCGAATCCCAGTTGCTCTGAACCATGGACCGGATCGCTTCGACCACTCGGTCAGCCGCCTCTGGGTCCATTCCTGCCTCGCCCTTGAACGAAGCTATTCGTGCATACATGTCCATTCCTTTCGTCGCTCCAGGTTGGCGCGACTCTATCCGGTGGCTGACCTCCGGCACGAGCGCGTCCTCGCCGAGGACGACGGGCTTCGGGCGCAGCATCACGCCCTCGTTCGGGTCTGCGGCCTTTTCGTCGTCGGGGCCTCGATCCTCAGCCACGCGCTGAGGCTACTTGCGTTTCTGCAGGCTGTCGGCAGGGAGCTCGACCGGGATCACCGGGAGCACCGTGCCGAAGTCGATCGGCGCCTCATGGGCGACGAGCGAGCCGGCCTCGGCGAGCGCCATCAGGTTCGGGAGCGCGTACGGCTCCCCGGCGTCGAGGTCGACCTGGTAGCCGAGGTCGCCGAGGCTGGCGACGGTGACCCGGCTCAACGGGTTGCCCGGCGTCGAGATGAAGCCCGACATCAGCTCGTTGCGGAAAACCACCTCCCGCCAGTGGCCGTCACGGGTTCCGGGGCCGCCGGTGTTCTCGACCGGCACGCGCTTGCTCCGCCCGGTGGCACGGAGCAGCTTGTACTCCTGCATCGCGCCCGATCCGGTGAAGGTCGGATTCTGCCTGCCCGCATTCTTCAGCAGGCCCTTCCGGTCCCACAGCGTGCCGATGCCGAGCACGTGACCCATCTCGTGGGTGATGACGTCGTTGAGCGTCCCGTCGGTGCCCATCTTCGCCAGGTCGGCGGTGTCGAAGGACATGATCCCCTTTGCGGGCAGGAACGCCGTGGCCCCGGCCGAGGCCGGCCGCAGGTGGGTGGGGCCGGCCTGCCCGAGAATCGCGCCCGGGCCGTCGATAGCGGTGCCCTGGGCGAGGATGAGAACGTCGTCGATGGTCTCGTTGTCGACGCGCACGCTCGGCAGGTCGCCGACGATCACCTTCGTCCAGCGGTCGGCGGCGCTCGTGAACGCCGCCCGCTGAGCGGCCGTCAGCCCGCCGAGGAACCGCACTTGGATCGTGAACGGCGAGGTGGTCGCCGCGAGCGCCTTAGCCCGCTTTGCGTCTGCCCTTGCCTGGTAGGTCTTGTACTTCGCCACTGGCCAACCGATACCCGCAGGCCTGGGCGCAAAACGCGGGAGGGCGGCGGCGCTACTTGTCGTCGGCCGGGGGCTCGGCGGCGAAAACCTCGGCCCGCGAGGATGGCCTCTCGTCCAGAGCCCGCCTGGCGCCGCGAGTCGAGAGCGTCCCCATGATCTTGCGGATCTCATCGTGCTCGATGATCTCGCTCTCCAGCAGCCGCTCGGCGATCTCGTCGAGTAGGTCGCGGTGGTCCGAAAGCAGCTGGTGGGCGCCGCGATAGGCCTCCTCGGCGATCGCCTGCACCTCCTCGTCGCGGGTCTGGCGCAGCGACTCGGAGACGTTCCAGTCGTCGTCGCGCACCTGGTGGGCGCGGATGCTCGTCCCCATCCCGTACTCGTAGACCATCGCCCGCGCGATGTCGGTGACCTTGCGGAGATCGTCGGAGGCTCCCGTGGTCACGCGCCCGAAGACGATCTGCTCCGAGACCCGACCCGCGAGCAGCACCTTCATGTAGTCGATCAGCTCCTGGCGCGACTTCAGGTAGCGGTCCTCCTGCGGCAGGTTGAGCGTGTAGCCGAGCGCCTTGCCGCGGGGGACGATCGACACCTTCTGCACCTCGTCGACGCTGGGAAGCAACTCTGAGACCAGCGCGTGCCCGGCCTCGTGCCAGGCGATCACGCGCTTCTCCTGAGGAGTGATCACCTTCCGAGACTGCAGGCCGGCGACGACGCGCTCGAACGCGTTTTCGAAGTCGGACTGGCCGACGAACTCCCGCGCCTGGCGGCCGGCGAGGATCGCCGCCTCGTTGCAGAGGTTGGCGAGGTCGGCGCCGGTGAGCCCGGCGGTGTGGCGCGCGACCAGCTCCAGATCGACCTCCTGGCCGAGAGGCTTGCCGATGCAATGGACCTCGAGGATCTGCTTGCGCCCGACCATGTCGGGCGGCGGGACGAAGACCTGACGGTCGAAGCGGCCGGGGCGAAGCAGCGCCGGATCGAGCTTCTCGAGCAGGTTCGAGGCCGCCATCACGACGACGTTTTCCTCGCTGTCGAAGCCGTCCATCTCGACCAGCAGCTGGTTCAGCGTCTGGTCGCGCTCGCCGGAGATGTCGGAGCCGCGCTTGGCGCCGACCGCGTCGAGCTCGTCGATGAAGATGATCGCGGGGGCGTTGTCGCGAGCCTGCTTGAACAGGCGGCGGATCCGGGCCGCGCCGAGGCCGGCGAACATCTCGATGAAGGCCGAGGCGGACTGGCTGAAGAACTGCGCGCCCGACTCGTGGGCGACGGCCTTCGCAAGCAGGGTCTTTCCGGTGCCGGGCGGGCCGTGGAGGAGGATGCCCTTCGGCACCTTGGCCCCGAGGCGCTTGAAGTGCTTTGGCTTCGACAGGAACTCGACCACCTCGCGAAGCTCGTCCTTGGTCTCCTCGACCCCGGCCACGTCCGCCCAGGTGACCGAGCTCTTCGAACGCGGGGTGATCTGCTGCGGCTTCGTCCGCGGCATCAGCTTCAGCGTCTTCCAGATGAAGAAGACGAGCAGGCCCATGAAGATCACCGGCACGTAGAGGGTGAGGAACTCCTCAACCTGGGGGGAGAGTCCGAACAGTCCGATCGGCATGGTCATTACAGAAGGTATCGGCCGGTAGCCGTTTTCGCTACAGCCGCGTCCTCTGGGAACGATCACCCAGGCGACATCGACGCCTGCTCCACCCGCAGGATCTCGCCGAGCGCCGCTGAGCCGACCTCCATCTGCTCGGGGCTTGGCTCCCGGGTGGCAAGGGTGCGCTGCAGCGCCGTGCCGGGTGCCCGCAGGGCGTGGGCCAGCATGGTGTCGGGGTGGCGCTCCCTCCAGGCGAAGAGCTCGACCGCGATCGAGACGCTTGCCAGTCCCGCGGCCGACCGCGCCGCCCGGCCCGGGTTCTCGACCAGCCGCTCGAGGAGCATCTGCCCTCCCACCGACAGCACCAGCATCGGAGCGATCAGATGCGATCCGCAGCGCTCGTGCTCCTTCGGCACCTCGTTCGGGTCCCGGCCGCTCTCGTATCCGCCGATCTGCTTGTGCTCGACTCCGTGGTAGGCGGCCAGGTCGCTGTCGCGCAGCGCCACGAGCGCCGGCATCAATCCGATCGCCGCCGCGGCGGATTCACGGAAGGCGGCCGGCAGCCCGACCCGGCGCAGCAGCGCGGTGAGCGCGGTGGCGCCGATCGCCGCGGCGATCACCCGGCCGTCCTCGAGCGGGAGCCGGGCGCCGGGAGCGCGGCGGCGGGCGAGCGGGATGAAGGCGAACCCCTCGGCGAGGCGCAGCGGCCCGCGAAGCAGCGGGATCGAAACGAGACCCTGAGGGGCCCTCGGCTTGTCGCCGGACGCGACGACGATCGAGCCGTTGCGCTCGCGGGCCGCGACCGCCCACGAAGTGGGGCCATGGATCAGGAGGCCGTTGCGCAAGGCCATCCCGCCGAGCCGCAGGCGGTCGCTCACCGGTCCAGCACCTTTTGGACGATGTCCGAGTAGAACCGGGCCGCGAACTCGACATCGCCGACCCGGATCCGCTCGTCGGCGGCGTGGACCAGGGGCGCCGCCTCGAGCAGCGACATCTCCCGCTGCGGGCAGAAGCCGTACACGACAGACGACCCGAACGCCTTCCGCCACCAGTGGCTGTCGCTGAAGCCGGCCATCACGATCGGCGCAACGACGGCCCCGGGATCGTTCTCCGCCACCCACTCCTCGATCGCCGCCGAAAGCGGCGTCTCGGCGGGCGAGGAATTGCCCTCGATCCTCTCCACGAACTCGATCTCATACGGCTCCTCGGCGGGCGCGAGGAGGGCTTCGATCTCGGTCCGGACCTCCTCTTCGCCGGTTCCGGGTGGGACGCGGCAATCGATCAGCGCCTCCGCCACGGACGGGATCACGTTGTCCTTCTCCGACGCCCGCGCCTTGGTCGGGGTCATCGTCACCCTCAGCATCGGCTCCCCGAGATAGGCCGCGACCAGTGGCGCATGGCGGGTGAGCGACTCCAGCGCTGAAGCCAGCCCCTCCGGGTCGGCCGGGACCTCGGTATCGAGAGCCGCTGAGAGGAAGGAGATCCCCGCGGAGGAGGGTTGCGGCGGCGGCTGGTCGTGCAGCCTCCTCAGCAGATGCGCCAGGCGCAGGAGGGCGTTGTCACCCAGCGCCGGAACGGAGGCGTGGCCGGCGCGGCCGCGCGCACGTAGATTGAACCGAAACACGCCCTTCTCGCCGACGCAGAGGGTGTAGAGCCGGCGCTCGTCGACCTCGACCCAGCCACCCCCGCCTTCGTTCAGCACCAGGTCGGCGCGGACCTTCTCGGGGTGCTGCTCGCAGAGCCACTTGGCGCCGAATTCTGCGCCGGCCTCCTCGTCGGCGGTGATCACCACCATCAACTCGCCCGCCTCCGGGCGCCAGCCGCTCTTCGCAAGCAGGGCCGCGGCCGCAACCTCGGCGGCGACCTGGTCCTTCATGTCCTGCGCGCCCCGTCCCCACACGTGCCCGTCGGCGAGGTCGCCGGACCAGGGGTCGTGCGACCACTCGGAGGGATCGGCGGGGACGGTGTCGGCATGTCCCAGCAGGCAAAGAGTGGGGCCGTCGGAGTCGCCACGCAGCCGGGCGATCAGGTTCGGACGCTGCGGGTCGACGCCCAGCAACTCGCACTCGAACCCGGCGTCGGAGAGCGTCGCGGAGAGCAGCTCCTGGACCTCGAGCTCGTTTCCGGGCGGGTTCGTGCTGTCGATCCGGAGCACGGCCTGCAGTAGCTCGACCGCCTCGGATCCGAGCTGGCCCAGGTCGGCAAGGCCCACCGCTGCGCTGTCCTCTCCCATGGCCTGAGATTACCCGGGCGACGCGTGAGGGCAGCGGCGGGCGGCTTCATACTGGGTGGGGATGGCGAGCGAGAACGTCGATCTGATCCGGCTCGGGTTTGAGTTGTTCCAGCGCGGCGGGCTGGAGAGCCTGCTCCCGTACGTGGACCCGGAGGTGGAGGTGTACGCGACCGCAACGGTGCTGAACGCGGGGACGTTCCACGGCCACGATGGATTCCTCTCCTGGGCGCGGGAATGGCTCGATGCCTGGAGCGAAGTCGCGTACGAGCCGATCGACTTCATCGAGGTCGGGAGCTCGGTCGTGGTCGTCCCCGTGAACCAGCGAGCGAGCGGAGCGAGCAGCGGGATCGAGGTCGAGCAGGAGATCACGTGGCTGTTCGAGACCCGCGAGGGCAAGATCACCCGCTTTCATCTCTACGACGAGCGCGAGAAGGCGCTCGAGGTTGCCCGGGAAATCACCGGCTCCGGGTGATGGAGCGGCTGTTCGAGACCTCCGAGAAGGGTGCCGGACGGACCGCGGTTCCGGTCGCCGAGGCGCCGCTGGCGGTCCGGATCAGGCCGACGACGCTTGACGAGCTGGAGGGCCAGGAGCATCTTCTCCACGATGGCTCGGCGCTGAGGACGTCGATCGAGCGCGGGGAGCCGCACAGCGCGGTTCTGTACGGGCCGCCGGGCTCCGGGAAGACGACGCTGGCGCGGATCATCGCCTCGTCGGCACGCGGTGCCTTCGAGGAGGAATCCGCAGTCAATGCCGGGCGCGCCGAGGTCCGAGCTGCGATCGCGCGAGCCGAGGAGCGGCGGCGGATCTCCAATCAACCGACGATCTTCTTCCTCGACGAGATCCACCGCTTCAACAAGGCCCAGCAGGACGCGCTGCTGCCGGCGGTCGAGGAGGGGCTCCTGGTCCTGATCGGGGCGACCACCGAGAACCCCTACTTCGAGGTCAACTCGGCGCTGCTTTCGCGGTGCCAGGTCTACGAGCTCCACGCGCTCGACGCCGCCGACGTCCGAACCGTGCTCGAGCGGGCGCTCGCCGACCGTGATCGCGGTATCCCCGACCCGCCCGAGATCGCCGCGGAGGCCCTCGACCTTCTCGCCGAACGGTCCGGGGGCGATGCGCGCACGGCCCTGGCCGCTCTGGAGCGGGCGGTGGAGGCCGCGACCGCGGCTGGTGCCGGCGTCGACCTCGAGATCGCCGAGGACGCCCTGCAGCGAAAGGCGATCACCTACGACAAGGGCGGCGATCGCCACTACGACTACATCTCGGCGTGGATCAAGTCCACCCGCGGCTCGGACCCGGATGCCTCGCTCTATTACCTGGCGGCGATGCTCGAAGCAGGCGAGGATCCCCGCTTCATCGCGAGGCGGATGGTGATCCTGGCGTCAGAGGACGTGGGCAACGCCGACCCGCAAGCCCTGCTTGTGGCGACTGCGGCGGCGCAGGCGGTCGACCGGGTCGGCCTTCCCGAGTGCCAGCTGAACCTCGCTCAGGCCGCCGTCTATCTGGCGCTGGCCCCGAAGTCGAACGCTTCGATGCGGGGGCTTTCGGCGGCGAAGCGGCACGTCCGCGAGCAGGGCGCCAAGCCGCCGCCGCCCTACCTCCAGGACGCCCACTACGCAGGCGCGAAGAAGCTCGGCCGCGGGATCGGCTACGTCTACCCCCACGACGAGCCGGGCGGCCTCGCCGGCCAGCCGCTGCTCCCCGAGGAGGTGCAGGGCGAGAGCTTCTTCGAGCCCACCGACCGCGGCTTCGAGGCCGAACTGGGCCGGCGCCTGGAGGAGATCCGCCGCCGGCTCGGCGAGAGCTGAACCGCGGCCGTCGCGCAACTCCTCGCCTCTACGGCTGTTTTAGGGGGCGACCGACCAGGGGCGGGATGACCAAACGGGAGGTGATGGGCTATGCCCGATCACTGGAAGGCAAAGGTTGCCCTGGCCGCTGCGATGGCGCTCGTGCTGGTGCCGGCGAGTGCACTCGCGCTCACGATCATCGGCACCGATGGGGATGACGTGATCATCGGATCGCCGCAGCGCGATCGGATCGCGGCCTTGGGCGGCGACGACCAGGTGGACGCCGCCGGCGCCGCCGATCGCGTCCGCGCCGGAGAAGGCAACGACCGAGTCGGCGGAGGCGAGGGGCCCGACCTGATGTCCGGCGGCCCGGGTGACGACACCCAGGCCGGCGGTGAGGGCGACGACCACATCTACGCCTGGACGGGCGCCGATGTGTCGTTCGGCGGCCCCGGCAACGACCATCTCTGGGGCCGGATCAGGGCGGACGTCCCGGTCGATGGCGTGGACGAGCTGCACGGCGAGGAGGGCAACGACCTCTTCCTGGCTCGGGACGGCGAGGCGGACCTGATCGATTGCGGCGAGGGCAGGGATCTTGCGCTGCTCGATCCGCTCGACGTGATCGTCGACGCCACCCCGGAGGAGCCGGATGGCTCCTGCGAGAAGGTGGTGCGGCGGCCACCGCGTCCGCATCCGGACGAGCCGACGCTGTAGCACAGAGCTTCCCCAACCCCGCCCCGGGGAAGAGGAAGAACGTGGCCGGGGGCTCCTATGGGGCCCCCGGTCCGCGTTCTCTAAGGTGCCGGATGTGGGTGAACTCGAGTCCTTCAATCCCGCGACGGGGGAGCTGATCGGAAGCGTCGAGACGATCGTCCCCGATCAGGTCGAGGGGATCGCCGGCGAGGTCCGCGAGGTGCAGGCCTTCTGGGCTGAGCTGTCGCTCGAGGATCGCGGTCGCTACATGCGAAAGGCGGCCGATGTGCTCCTGGAGGACCTCGATGAGGTCGCGGCGCTGCTGACCCGCGAGCAGGGCAAGCCGATCGTCGAGAGCTACACGATGGAGGTCGTGCCGACCGTCGACGTCCTGCACTGGTGCGCGGACAACGGGCCGGAGATCCTCGACGACGAGGAGATCCCCATGCACCAGCCGATGTTCGCAACCAAGCAGGGGAAGTTCGTGTACGAGCCGCTCGGGGTAATCGGCGTGATCTCTCCCTGGAACTACCCATGGTCGATTCCCTTCGACGAGGTGGCGATGGCGCTGATGGCGGGCAACGGCGTGATCCTGAAGCCGGCCAGCCTGACGCCGCTGCTGGGGGAGCGGATCGGATCGATCTTCGTCAAGGCCGGGCTGCCCGAGGGGCTTGTGCGAGTCGTTCATGGCGGCGGCGCGATCGGCCAGGCGCTGTGCGAGGCGCCCGGGGTGGCGAAGGTGCTGTTCACCGGATCGGTCGACGTCGGGCGCCGCGTGGGCGAGCTGTGCGCCGGGAACCTGAAGGGATCGGTGCTGGAGCTGGGCGGCAAGGACGCGCAGATCGTCTGCGCCGACGCCGATCTGGAGAACGCGATCTCCGGCTGCGTGTGGGGTGGCTTCGCCAATGCCGGGCAGACCTGCTCCGGCATCGAGCGCACCTACGTCGTTCGCGAGGTCGCGGAGGAGTTCCTCGCCGGCGTCGTCAGCCGGACGGAGGCGCTGAGCGTCGGAGACCCGACCGAATGGACGACCGAGATCGGCCCGATGGTCTCAGCCGACCAGGCAGACATCGTCACCGAGCTCGTCGACGACGCAATCGCCTCGGGCGCGACGCGCCTCGTCGGCGGCCCGCGCGAGGTTCCAGGCTTCGGCGGTCGCTTCATCGCCCCGACGGTGCTGACGGACGTCACACCCGAGATGCGGATCACGCGCGAGGAGATCTTCGGGCCCGTGGTCCCGATCACCGTCGTCCAGGACGAGGAGGAGGCGCTGATGCACGCCAACGACTCCGAGTTCGGCCTCGGTGCTTCGGTGTGGACCCGCGACCGGCACAAGGGTGAGCGGATCGCGCGCCGCGTCGAGTCGGGAATGGTCTGGATCAACGACCACAGCTACAGCCACGCCGCCTGCCAGTGCGCGTGGGGCGGCGTCAAGAACTCGGGCGTCGGCCGCTCACATTCGAAGTTCGGCTTTTATGAGTGCGTGAACGTGAAGACGGTCACCTGGGAGCCCGGGCTGGTGCGCGACTTCTGGTGGCAGCCGTACGACCGCACCCTCGGCGACGCGATCCGCTCCAGCGCCCGCCTGCTCTACGGCCGCAACGGAACCCGGATCGCCGCGGTCCGCGACGGAGCGCTGCCGCTGCTGAAGGTCGGCGCCCGGAGTATCCGCAAGGGGCGCTGACCGGATGGCCGGCACCACCCAGTACTACTGCGCAGCGACCCTGGACGGTTTCATCGCCGAGGCCGACGACAGCCTCGGCTGGCTGCTCGACTACGAGGGTAGCTTCGAGGGTGAGGGCGTCGAGCCGAGCCCGATGAGCGACGGGGGCAGTTACGAGCGCTTCTACGACGGCGTCGGGGCGCTTGTCAGCGGGTCGGCCACCTATGAGTTCGTGCTCGACCACATCGCCGACGGTGGCGAATGGCCTTACAAGGGAAAGCCCTACTGGACACTGAGCTCGCGAGAGCTGCCCCTTCCCGAAGGTGAGGGCGTCGACGTGCGGTTCGCCAGTGCTGAGGTCGCCGACCTCCACGACGAGATGATCGCCGCCGCGGGCGGGCGGAATCTGTGGATCGTCGGTGGCGGCAACGTCGCATCGCAATTCGCCGACCACGGTCTGCTGGACGAGGTGAACGTCACCGTCGTGCCCGTAGTCCTCGGCGCCGGCAAGCCCATGTTCGACCGTCGCCTGCCCGGCGGCCCGATGCAACTGCTGGGCACGCGCACCTTCAGCTCCGGCATGGTCGAGCTGTCCTACGAGATCCAGCGCTGATAGGCAGCGACAACGGGTGGTAGGCGTCGTCTAGCCCGCGCCTTGCGGGCCGACCTTCAACGTCGGCGACCAGCCGCTGAACTTCTTGTCGGTGCGCTTCGAACGGGCCTGGAATTGATAGGTGACTCCGTCCTTGATCTCGACCGGCTGATCGTTTCTACCGAAGGTGGCCTTGAGGCCGGTGGTGTCCTCGCGCCAGACCCGCCACTTGCCGCCGCCGGCCTTGTAGCGGACGTCGAAGCGCCTCCCGGTCTCGGTCGCACGTGTGGCCCAGCTGACAACGAACGGATCCGGATAGCCGCTGGCGGCGACGGGGCGCACGCCCACCTTGGCGTCCATCCCGAAGTGAATCGAGCAGAAGTAGGGGAAGCTGCCGGCAGATGCCCGCACCGTCAGGTTCAGGTTGGTATCGGCCTCCGCGGAGGTGAACAGGCCGGCGTCCTGGAGCACATTGTGGGGAGCCTCGCTGCCGGCTCCGTTCGGTCCCCAGATCCAGGTGAAGCTGGCCTCGTCGAGCGGCCGGATCACGTTCGCCGGGGCGTAGGTGTTGCTGCCCTCGTTCGGCTCGACGGTGATCGTCGCCGCGGCCTGAGCGCCCGCGGGTGCGAGCGCCAGCGCGGTCAGCGCGGCGAGCACGAGTATCAGTCGCTTCCCCGAGGTCATTCCCTGGCGTCCCGTTCCGCATCCGAGGTTACAGACCCTGGGTCCAGACCGCGCTACATTCGCGGCATCGTCACCACGAACGACCTTCGTCGCGACTACGGGGAGCGGACGGCCCTGCGGGGGGTCACCGTGGCGCTGCCGGAGGGCGAGACGCTGGCGGTGCTCGGCCCCAACGGCGCCGGCAAGTCGACCCTGCTCAGGATCCTGGCGACTCTGCTGCGGCCAACCTCCGGCGAAGCCTCGATCCTCGACTGCTCGCTGCCCCGGCAGGCGTGGAAGGCTCGGGCGCGGATCGGCTACCTTGGCCACGAGCCGCTGCTGTACCGGGACCTGACCGTTGCCGAGAACCTCGACTTCCACGCCCGACTGCACAAGCTCGCGCCCGCCGCGAGCGCCCGGGCGCGGGATCTGCTCGAGCTGGTGGGGATGGCGGCGCGCGCCGACGAGCTGACGCGGAACCTCTCCCGCGGGATGGCACAGCGGGCAGCCGTGTGCCGCCTGCTCATGCACGAGCCGGCACTGCTGCTGCTCGACGAGCCCTTCGCCCACCTCGACCCTGAGGGCGTGGCGCTGGTCGAGCCGCTGATCGGGCCCGGGCCCGGGCGCACTCGCGTGGTCGTCACCCACGACCCCGGTGCAGGCCTGCGCGGCGCCGATCGGGTGCTCGGGCTCTCTCACTCCGGCGAGATGGCGTACTCGGGCCGCGCGGGCGAGCTGGGCGACGGCGAGCTGCGCTCGATCTACCAGGGAGCGGTCCTATGAGCTCCGCGTTCGTCGCGATCCTCGCCAAGGACCTGCGCGTCGAGCTGCGGACGCTGCAGTCGGTGCCGGCGATGGCGCTGTTCGCGATCACCACCTTCATCATCTTCCGCTACGGGCTCGACCGCGAGTCGCTGGAGGGCTCGCTCGCGGCCGGGGTGCTGCTGGCGACGCTGCTGTTTGCCGCGATCCTCGCGATCAACCGCCTGTTCGTCGCCGAGCGCGAGCAGGGCGGATTCGACGCGATCAGGCTCGCCCCGATCGACGGCACCGCCCTGTTCGCGGCCAAGGTCGCGGCGCTGGTGGTCTATCTCGCGATCCTGGAGCTGATCGCGGTGCCGGCGTTCGCGATTCTCTTCCTCGACGATGCGGCGGCGCTCGGGCCGCTGGCGCTGGTGCTGTTGCTGATGGACGTCGGCCTGGCCGCCGCCGGGACATTGATCTCCGCGATTGCGATCAATTCCCGCGCCCGCGACCTGCTCACCCCGCTGGTGCTGCTGCCGCTGCTGATCCCGCTGATGATCGCCGCCGCCGGGGCGGCGGAGCCCCTGCTCGCCGCGAATGGCCCGGAATACGATCGTTTCGGCACCTGGCTGGCCGTGCTCGGCCTCTACGATGTGACCTTCCTGGCGGTCGGCTACGCCGTCTACGACTTCCTGCTCGAAGATTGAGTAGGCGACCTCGAATATGAACGCCACCGGAACGCGAACACTCGCCCTCGCCGCGGCAGCGGCGCTGACCGCGGGCTTTGCGCTGGTCTTCTTCTACGCGCCGCTCGACGCCGACCAGGGCTTCGTGCAAAAGATCTTCTACCTGCACGTCCCGCTGGCAACGATGGCCCTGGTCGGGTTCATGATCGGGGCTGTGCACGCGATTCGGCATCTGCGAACCGGCGACCCCGTGCACGACCTGCGCTCGTACGTGTGTATCCACCTCTCGATCGTCTTCGGCCTCGCGGTCCTGATCACCGGGTCGATCTGGGCGAAGGCGTCGTGGGGCAAGTGGTGGGTGTGGGACGAGCCGACCCTGGTCAGCTTCCTGATCGTCTTCCTCCTCTACGCCACCTACTACCCGCTCCGCTTCTCGATCGACGACCGCGATCGGCAGGCGCGCTACGCCTCGGTGTTCGCGATCACCGCGGGTGTCTTCGTCCCGCTCAACTTCCTCGCGGTCCGACTCGCCGAGAGCCTCGTCCACCCGCGGGTCTTCGCCACCGCCGAGGGCGGGATGCCGGCGAAGATGTGGGTCACGTTCCTGGTCTGCCTTGCCGGCACCGCGCTGCTGTGGGTTTCCCTGGTCCGCTTCGAGCTGACGGCGAAGCGAGCCTCGGCGAGCCTGTCGAAGCTGCGCCGCGCGCTCGCGGAGCGCCAGCCCGCGGCGAGGCCCGAGCTGCGGCCTGCGAGCGGCTCCGCGCCGAGCCCGGAGGCGGGTCTCTGATGCTCTCGTTGCCAATCGCCGCGCCCGCTCTCCCCCTCGACGAGGCGGGCAAGTACGTCGCCGCTGCCTACGTGGTCTTCCTCGCCCTGGTGCTGATCTACGTCGCGATCATGGCCGCGAAGCTGGCGCGAATCGAGCGCCAGCTCACCGAGCTCGCGGAGCAGACGGACAAGGGTGATCGGTGAGCGAACTGCTGACCCTGGGGATCTCGCACCGCACCGCGCCGCTGGAGCTGCGCGAGCGGCTCGCCCTGACTGAAGGCCGCGCAACGGGCGTGATGCGCGAGCTGGTGGACCAAGACGGGGTGCTGGAGGCGGCGGCGCTCTCCACCTGCAACCGGACCGAGCTCTATCTGGTCGCCGGGGACCCGGTCGAAGCCGAGTCGCTGGCACTCGGGATGCTCGCCCGGGGGGCGGACCTGCGGCCGACCGAGCTGCTCGGGCACCTGTACTCCCTGCGGGCGACCGAGGCCGCCGGGCACCTGTTCAAGGTTGCGGCCGGGCTCGATTCGATGATCCTCGGAGAGGCCGAGATCCAGGGGCAGGTGAAGCGCGCCTACGAGCTCGCTCTGGTCGAGGGCGCCACGGGCCCGATTCTGAACCGGCTCTTCAGGGGCGCCCTGGCAGCCGGCAAGCGGGCCCGCTCCGAGACAGGGATCTCCGAGCGCGGTCTCTCGATCCCCTCGGTGGCGGTCGAGCTCGCCCAGCGCACCCTCGGCGACCTCGCGGCCCGACGGGTGCTGGTGATCGGTGCGGGCGAAACCGCCGAGCTGACGGCGCGGGCGCTGGCCGCGCGCGGCGTCGAGACCGTTTTCATCGCCAATCGCCGTTACAACCGCGCGATTGGGCTGGCCGAGCGCTTCGGCGGATATGCCGTCCGCTTCGAAGAGCTCCCGGCGCAGCTCGAGCTCGCCGACATCGTGGTTTCGTCGACGAACTCCCCTCACCACATCATCGAGCGCGACGGGCTCGAGCTCGTGATGGAGGCGCGGGAGGGCCGGCCGTTGCTGCTGGTTGACCTGGCGGTGCCGCGCGACGTAGAGGCGGAGTGTCGCGAGGTGACGGGAGTCAGCGTGCACGACATCGACGACGTGCAGGGCATCGCGCAGCGAAACGCCGCCGGCCGGGAAGCCGAGGCTCGGCGCGCCGAGCACGTGATCGCGTCGGAGCTGTCGCGATTCGAGCGCTGGCTCGGCTCGCTCGAGGTGGTGCCGACCGTGGCGGCTCTGCGCCAGCGCGCCGATGAGGTCGTCGCGCGGGTGCTTGCCGAGAACGAAGGCCGCTGGGAATCGCTGTCGGATGCCGACCGCGAGCGGATCGAAACGATGGCGCATGCGATCGCGAGCCGGCTACTGCACGAGCCGACGCTGAGGCTCAAGCGCTCGGCCGCGGAGGAGGACGAATACCTGCGGGTGAGCGTCCTGCGCGAGCTGTTCGGGCTCGACGCCGACACCGAGCCGAGCCAGGCGACCGACGCCGACGTGCGTCAGCTGCGCGACGGACGCCGGCGCCGCTAGTGGCGCCCACAGACGGATCGATCCGCCTCGGCACACGGGGCAGCCCGCTCGCGCTCGCGCAGGCGGAGCTGGTCGCCTCGCTGCTCGGCGGCGCCGAGATCGTTGCCGTCAAGACGCCGAAGTCCGAGCCTGCGAACGACAAGGAGCGCTTCGTGCGCGGAGTCGACGAGGCGGTCCTTGGCGGCGACGCCGATCTCGGCGTGCACTCGGCGAAGGACCTTCCCGCGGACCGCCCGCCTGAGCTGCGACTGGCCGGCGTTCCACCGCGGGAGGATCCGTCGGACGCGTTTGTGGGTGCCGGCTCATCGGTGAAGCAGATCCCGGCCGGCGCCCGCGTCGGCACATCGAGCCTGCGCCGCTCGTCCCAGCTCCTCGCCGCGCGTCCAGACCTGGAGCTGGTCGAGCTGCGAGGGAACGTGGACACCCGACTGCGAAAGCTCGGGGAGGGGGACGTGGATGGCATCGTCGTCGCTGCCGCGGGATTGCTGAGGCTTGGCAGGGAGGGAGAAATCGCATTCCGGTTCGAGCTCGAGGAGATGACTCCGGCGGCGGGTCAGGGCGCGCTCGCGCTGGAGAGCCGCCGTGAGGATGAGGACGCGGCCGCTGCCGCGGCCGCCATCAGCGGCCGCGCCGCGATCGTGGAGTTGACGGCCGAGCGAGCGGCGACGCAGGCATTGGGCGCGACCTGCGACACATCGGTGGGAGTGTGCGCGCGCCTCGGCGAGGATGCGCTCGTCGTCCTCGGCTACGCGGGCCTGCCCGACGGCTCGGAATGGGTCCGCGATCGCGTCGCCGGCGACCCGGAACAGCCGGCGGCGCTGGGCGAGGCGCTGGCGGAGCGAATGCTGGTGGCGGGCGCGCGCGAGATACTCGCGGTGCAATGAGCTTCAGCGCCTCACGCCCAGGCGTGGTGTACCTCGTCGGCGCAGGTCCCGGCGATCCCGGGTTGATGACCACGCGCTCGCTGGAGCTGATCGCCAGCGCCGACGTGATCCTGTACGACCGCCTGATCCCGCCGGGAGCGCTCGACGGCGCCCGCGACGACGCCGAGCTGGTCTACGTCGGCAAGCAGCCGGGGGCGCCGGCAATGCCGCAGTCGGAGATCGAGGCGCTCATGGTCGAGCGCGCGAGTGCCGGGCGCAGCGTGGTGCGGCTGAAGGGCGGGGACCCGTTCGTCTTCGGCCGAGGCGGGGAAGAGGCAGAGGCGCTTGCCGCGGCCAGGGTCGCGTTCGAGGTCGTCCCCGGGGTGACGGCCGGCGTCGCCGCGCCCGCGTACGCGGGGATCCCGCTGACACATCGCGACGACGCCTCCGCGGTCGCTTTCGTCACCGGGCACGAGGACCCGGCGAAGGAAGCCGGCGAAATCGATTGGGGCGCGCTCGCCGCGTTCCGCGGAACGCTCGTCTTCTACATGGGCGTCAAGCAACTGCCGGAGATCGTCGAGCGGCTGACCGCGGCAGGGCGGGATCCTGACGAGCCGGCGGCGGTCGTCGAGCGCGGCACGATGCCTGGTCAACGCACCGTTGCTGCCTCCCTCGGTGCTCTCCCCGACGCTGCCGCCGACGCCGGGATTGCAGCCCCCGCGGTCACCGTCATCGGCCCAGTCGCCGCCCGTCGCGACACGATTGCCTGGCTCGAGCGGCGTCCCCTGCACGGACGCCGCGTCGTCGTCACGCGGGCCCGCGCCCAGGCCAGCGGGCTGGCGTCGACGCTTGCCGCGCTCGGGGCGGAAGTGGTCGAGCTGCCGGCGATCCGGATCGTGCCGCGGATCGACACCGAAGAGGTGATGGCGGCGATGAGCGGCCTTCACGCCTACGCGCTCGTCGTTCTTACGAGCCCGAACGGGGTCCGACTCCTATTCCGGGCGATGGAGCAGCAGGGGGTGGACGCGCGCGCGTTTGCCAACGCCACGGTGGCGGCGATCGGACCGGGCACGGCGGCCGCACTGCGCGAGCACGGCGTCATCGCCGACATCGTTCCCGAGCGCTTTGTCGCCGAGGCTCTGGTCGAGGCGCTCGCAGACGTCCCGGTGCAGGACCGGCCGGTGCTGGTCGCCCGCGCGGCCGAGGCTCGCGACGTGCTGCCGAACGCGCTCCGCGATCGCGGTGCGATCGCCGACGTCGTCACGCTCTACGAAACGGTCAGGGAGGAGCCGACCCCGGAGGCGCTGGCGAGCGCCCGCGAAGCCGACTACCTCACGTTCACCTCGTCCTCGACGGTGCGTAATTTCGTCGACGCGGTCGGCAACGGGTTCCCGCCCTCGGCCCGGGTGGTTTCGATCGGCCCGGTGACCAGCGAGGCCGCCCGCGACGCGGGGCTCGAGGTCCACGTCGAGGCCGAGCGCCACGATCCCACCGGGTTGGTGGAGGCGCTGCTCGCCGATGCCGGCAATCGACGCGGGCAGCGCTGAGCAGCGGCGATACTTCGCGCATGGGTAGGGATCGCCGACTCGCAGGGGCGCTTGGGCTGGCCGCAGTCTGTGCTGCGATCACTGCGGCTGTTGCGATTGCCGGCTCGTCCGGGTATCGCGGGCAAACGGCGTGCGCGTACGTGGCGAAGCATCGTGCCCTTTTCGTTCGGATCGACAACACCGAGGGAAACGAGATTCCGTTCGGCGATGCGTCATTGAGTCGTCGCGGCGATGCGCTCAAGGTCCGCGACAACAGCCCCCTTTACCCGCACAGAGTTGGGTGTGAGGGTCGTCGTCCTACCGTGCACAACACCGACTCGATCGTGGTCGGCACGGACGACAAGAACCCGTTCTTCGACCTCGACCTGCGTGACGGTCTGCTTGCTCCCGGGGCCGCCGTGGAGCGGGACCGAAGCTCGGAGATCGAGGTCCTGTTGTCGCTGGGCGAGTTCGCGATCGTGAACGTGTTCCTGCCGCGGTCCGACGACCGGGTGTCGATGGGGACACTCTCATCGAGTGGCGGAGTTGGAGTCAACCTGAGCGGAGACGAAGCCTCGCCCGACGTCGACATCGTTCTCTACAGCGACCAGGCTCCGATCGTTTCCGGCGGTCGCGGCGATGACATCCTGGCCGCGTGGGGCGGATCGGAATTCGTCGCTGCCGTGCCCAAGCTCGCCTTTTTCGATGGCGGATTCGGCGATGATTGGCTGGTCGGGTCCGACGGCACGGACTACCTGAATGGAGGGCACGGACGCGATCGGCTGGATTCGGGCGCCGGCAGGGACCTCGTCGATGCCCGCGACCGGGACATGGACAGGGGGACCTGCGGTGGGGGACTGGACGTCCTGATCGTGAAGCAGCGTGAGCGCCTCAGAGGGTGCGAGCGGATCGTGCGCCCGGAGCCGGATTCCCTCAGCGCTCGACAGCGACTCTTGTTGGAACGTGCTGAGCGCCGCTGATCGCGATGGCGGCGCTTCCGATCACCTTTCTCTCCGACTACGGCTACGACGACGAGTTCGCCGGCGTCTGCCGGGCGGTGATCGCGCGGATCGCCCCGGACGCGCGGCTGGTCGACATCACCCACGGGATCACGCGCCACGATGTCCGCGGCGGGTCCGTGGTGCTCGCAAACGCGCTCCCGTTCGCAGAGCCGGGCGTCCATCTCGCGGTTGTCGACCCGGGCGTCGGAACGCAGCGGCGTCCGCTTGCGGTGCGAGCCGCAAGCGACGATCGCCTGCTCGTCGGCCCTGACAACGGTCTCCTGTCGCTCGCTCTCGGACGGCTGGGCGGGGCGGTGGAAGCGGTCGACCTCAGCCTCTCGCCGCTCCGGCTCGAGCCGGTTTCGGCGACCTTCCACGGCCGCGACATCTTCGCCCCCGTGGCCGCCAACCTGGCCAACGGCGTTGCGCTGGCCGACGCCGGCGAGTCCGTTGACCCCGGTACGCTGACCCCGCTCGAGCTGCCGCATCCCTCGGTCGAGGCCGATCGGATCGTCGCCCACGTCCTGCACATCGACCGCTTCGGCAACGTCCTGCTCGACGTCGGCCACGATCAGCTCGGCGGCGGGCCGCTGCGGGTCGGCGAGTCCGCCACCGTCGTCGTCCCCGCCGGATCGTTCCCGGCAACCGTCGCACTCACCTTCGCCGACGTGCCGGAGGGAGAGCTGGTCGTGTACGAGGACGCGACCCGGACCCTGGCGCTCGCGATCAACCGCGGCAACGCCGCGGGATGGCTGGGCCTTGCCACCGACGTGGAAGTCGTTCTGCGAGCGGCGTGATCGCGGGAGGCGGTGTCGTGGGCTCGACCGCGTTCGGCGCCCCTCACCTGCATCTGCGCCTGATCGACTCGACGAACGAGCGTGCCCGCGAGCTCGCGGCGGCCGGGGCGCCGAGCGGCACCGTGGTCACGGCGGACGAGCAGGAAGCCGGTCGCGGCCGTCGCGGCCGTCGCTGGAGCGCTCCGGCCGGAAAGGCGCTTCTGTACTCGGCGGTCCTCGCGCCCCTGACCGAGGCACACCTGCTGCTGCCCCTCGCGGTCCCGCTCGCGGTCTGCGAGGCAATTGAGGCGGTGAGCGACAATCGCTGCCGGGTCAAGTGGCCGAACGACGTCTGGATCGAGGAGCGGAAGGTGGCCGGGGTGCTGATCGAGGCACGGCCTCCCGAGTGGGCCGTGATCGGGATCGGGGTCAACGTCGCGATCGGGGAGGGTGAGTTTCCGGGTGAGCTGCGGTGGCCGGCGGTTTCGGTGGGGGGTGGGGTCGGGGTTGGGGCGGTTGCTGATGCGCTGAATCGGCGGCTGGCGGTTTGGGTGGAGGCGCCGGTGGAGGAGGTGCTCGGGGAGTTTCGACGGCGCGATGCGCTTGTGGGTCGGGACGTTGTGTGGAGGGACGTTGCACCGAGGGAGGGTGACCCCGAAGACTCAGGGGACGTGGACGGCGCTGGGACCGCCGACGGGATCGACGACCGGGGGAACCTCGTGGTGGTCAGTGCTTCGGGCGAACGCCGGTCACTTGGCGCGGGCGAGGTTCAACTTTCGCTGCACTGATCGGCGAGATTGACGAAATGCATGTATTTCATGCAAAACGTCAGTTTCGTCGGCGCAGCAGGATCGCTATGACGATCAGGGCGACGATTGCGATTCGGGTCGTGTCGATTGCCGGGATCCAGCGGGCCTGGCCGTCACGGATCTCGTAGGCGCCGGTCGGCCACCCCATTAGGCCGTAGCCGATGCCGGTGCCGCCTTCTGGGCCGGCCGCCTCACTGCTGCCTCCCCCGCCACCGCCGAAGACGGTGGCCGCGGGTACGAGCGTGACACCGTCTCGCTCAACCGGTTCGCCGAACACGCGTCGTGCGCCGACGGCGTCGCGGAGGCTCTCAATCAGGTTCTGCGGATCCATCTGAGCTCCCGGGACCCTCGTCTTCGTCGTCGACGATGTCGTCGTCGTCGTCGAACTCCCCTTCCTCGGTGCTGCCGTTCTCGTTCCCCACTCCGTTCTCGTCTTCCGCGCCGTTGTCGTCGTCGATGCCGCTCTCGTCATCAGCACCGTTCACGGCCTGCTTGGGGCCGGCGTTCCCGCTTCGTGCCTTCGCCCCGTCAGGCCGCCTGCGGCGGCGGCGGCGCTTCGAGCTGCCGCTCTTGGGGAAGTTGCGGAGCAGCTCGCGGGCGACGGCCGAGGGCTTGCGGGCCGTGCGCATGCGGGCGCCGCGCAGCACCTCTTCCGCCTCCGGGGTGTGGGCGACCGCCGCTGCCAGCAGCGCGACAGCCAGGCGGCGGTCTTGCTGGCGGGCGGCGTGGACTATGCGGCGGGCGTTGCGACCGTGGGCGCGACCGGATGAGTTCACGAACAGGCCGAGCAGGCGCTTCGTCTCGGGCCAGCGCTGCACCGCGTATTCCTCGTGCAGCTCGCGCGTGTACTCGGCCAGCCTCCAGACCCACGCCTGGGCCTGGTCGCGGCGGCCGATTCGGCGCTCGGCGAGTGCTTGCAGCAGGACCTTGACGCCGGCGCGGCGCTCGTCGCGCGACCAGCTGCCGATGATGTCGCAGGCGTCGTCGAAGGCCTCGGGGTCGCGCATCGCGGCGATCTCGGACAGCGCCTTCAGGCGAAGCTGATGGTTGCGGTTCCGTTGCAGGCAAGTGAGCAGGAACCGCCGCCGCAGCTCCTTGGTCTGGTCGTTCTGCAGCATCGCTCGCGCGCGGCGCCAGCCCTGCGGGTTGACGCGCGCTCCGGCGAGCGCGGCCCACACGTGCTGCTCGGCGTAGTCGAGGTTCTCGACCGCGGTCCGCCACAGCTCGCGCTCGAGCACCGCCAGCCGCTTCTCGGGATCGGCCGACACGGGGACCACGCGTCGTTCGACGCGCACGCGGCGGCCGCGGCCGCGCCTGACCGGGCCGACGACGATCGCCCCGCCGCGGTAGACGTCGCGGTCGAGCAGGCTGTGCAGGGTGACGATCGTCTCGTCGTGGGTCGTCGCCGGGTGGACGAAGTCGATCACGATCCCCGCCTCCTTGCCGATGTTGCGCCGGGTGACGCGCCCGACTCGCTGCTGATAAACGCGGCGCGAGGCGGTCGGCGCGAGGTGCATGCAGATCGTCGCCCGGGGTGAGTTCCAGCCCTCGGCGAGCAGCATCGCGTTGCAGAGCACATCGACCTCGCCGCGTTCGAACGCCGCCAGGATCTCAGCGAGCTGGCGCTTCGGGGTCTCGCCCGAGACGGCCTGCGCGTTGATGCCGGCGTCCCGCAGTGCCGCGGCGACGTTGCCGGCGTGCTTGACGCCGGCGCAGTAGAGCACTCCCGGGATCTTCCGGAACCGGGAGCGGTAGAGGTCGGCGATGGCGACGTTGAACGGCGTCTGGTCCAGCAGCTTGGCCAGCTCCTCCTGGTCGAAGTCCTGATCCACCTCGCCGCGGCGCAGCGGCACCTTCGCAATCGTCCGCACCCCGGGCCCAGGGGGAATGCGGATGCAACGCAGCGGTGAAATCACTCCCCGCCGCGCGGCCTGGGCGAGGTCGAAGCGCGAGGTCTGGGTGGGGAAGAGGTCGGCGACGTGGCGCGCGATCAGCGCGCCGGTGGCCGTCATGCCGATGAACACCGGCCCCTGCCAGGCGCGGATGCAGGCGCTCGTCTTCTCCCCGAGCGCCGTGTGCGCCTCGTCGCAGATCACGATCGAGTAGGCGTCGGAGACGCGGCCCGCGTTTCGCACGAACCACTGATAGGTCTCCACCGTCACCGGGCCATACGGGTTGTCCTTCCCGTCCAGCAGCGCAGGCGAGAGCCGTTCGCCGTATCCGCGATCCGAGATCTCGCCGATGAACTGGTCCACGAGGTTGCGGCGGTGGGTGAGGATCAGCACCCCGCCCGTCCGCGAGGCGTCGATGAAGCCGACGGCGGCGACGGTCTTGCCGGCGCCCGTCGCGTGCTCGAACCAGAACCGACGGCTTGCACCTGGATCCTCCGGAGCCTCCTCGACCACTTCCTCATCGATGGGTGGCTCGTCCCAGTCCTGGGGCTCTTCGTCAGGAGCGAGCTCAAGCGCTTCCTCCTCCTCTTCCTCCTCCTCGTCGAGCTCCTCCTCGCCGATCGTGGGCTGCCCGTCCAGCGCCGCCTCGCCGTTGTCCGACTGCTCCTCCAGATCGGGCACAGCCAGCTCTTCGGCCTCGGCAACCCGTGTCGCCTTGCCGTTGCCGACCCCGTTTCCGTTCGAGAGCTCGACCTCGGCGACCAGCGCGGTCAGGGTTCCGGATAGGGCGTCGACCTGGTGGGGGTCGAGCTCGGCGCCGTCGTTGAGCGTCGGGGTCTTCACGTCGAGCAGGCGCTCCAGACCCAGCACCAGCGAGAACTCGCGCCGCCATTCGATCGACGGGCTCTCGGCGCCGGCCTCGATCTCGCGGATGGCGGCGTCAACCGCCATCCGTCGCGCCGTGCCGGGCGCGAGGTCTGCCGGCTTCTCGCCCTCGAGCAGGATCGGCTCGCGCGTGAACTTGCGCACGCGTTCGAGCTCGGCGTCTGTGAACACGCCGGAAGGGGTCTTTGCCGCGCGGGTGCGGGCTTCGGTGGTATTAGCCATTGCAGGCTCTCTTCACATCTGGTGCCGCAGGCGATGCGGGAAGCGCAGCGAGCGGCGCAGTACTCTCGTTGGAGGCTCGCCGGGCGCGGTTTGCTTACTCCCCCACGCCGGCGTCTCCGCAGTCCAGTCAGAGAACCGCCCTCTATTAAAGCACCGCAGGACGCGAAATGAGAGCAGGGACCACCCAGAAGGGCGCCTCCGACCGCATTGCGCGCACGCGGGCGCTCGTCTTTGCCGCGGTCTGCACGGCGGTTCTGGCGGGGCCGCTCTGGGGATGCGGTTCGGACGAGCAGGACCCGGCGCAGGAGGAGGCAGGGGCGGAGAAGGCCGCCCAGTACGAGCGCGAGCTGGCCGATGCCCCGCCCAATTTGGCGGCGCTGGTCGCGCAGCAGAACGAGCTTCTCGGGGGCGGGGTGGATGCCTTGACCCGCCGCCTGGAGGAGCTGCGCGGCCACCCGATCGTCGTCAACAAGTGGGCCTCCTGGTGCGGTCCATGTCGTGCGGAGTTCCCCTACTTCCAATCGCAGGCGGCCGAGCACGGAGACGAGGTCGCCTTCCTCGGCGTCGACTCAGAGGACAACGACGACGCGGCGCGCACGTTCCTCGCCGAGTTTCCGGTCCCCTACCCGAGCTACACGGACCCCGACGGCGACCTGGCTGACGGGCTTGGAGCGGAGATCGAGTTTCCCGCCACGATCTTCATCGATCCCGGCGGTGAGGTCGTCTACGTGCGCCGGGGTGGATATGCCTCCGAGGACGAGCTCGCCGCCGACATCAAGCGCTACGCCTCGTAGCTGAACCGGGGCCGGCAAGGGCGGATAATCCCCCCATGACGCGTGCCTCGCGAGTTCTTCTGTGGCTGACCCTGGCGATCGCTGGGGCATTCGGCCTGGTGGCCGGCGCCCCCGGCCAGGGCAGCGGCATCGCCTACTCGATCGGGATCGACGGATCGGTCGATCCCGCCACCGAAGGCTGGCTGGGGACAGCGCTCGACGACGCCGAGGAGGCTGGGGCCGATCTGACGATCGTGACCCTGGACACCCCGGGAGGGCTCGAGAGCTCGATGCGCGAGATGGTGAAGGACATCATCGCCGCGCCGATGCCGGTCGTCGTCTACGTCGCACCAGACGGAGCACGGGCGGCCTCGGCCGGTGTCTTCATCACCGAGGCGGCGGACGTCGCGGCGATGTCGCCGCAGACCAACATCGGCTCCGCCTCGCCCGTCGATCTCAGCGGCGAGGACTTCGGAGAGGTCCTGGGCGAGAAGATCACGAACGACGCAGCCGCCTTCGCCCGAGCGCTCGCTGAGGCGCACGGGCGAAACGGGGAGTTGGCGGCGGAAACGGTCACCGAGGCCAGCAACTTCAGCGCCGAGCAGGCGCTCGACGGCGGCTTGATCGACATCATCGCCGGCAGCGACCAGGAGCTGCTGAGCGAGCTCGACGGGTTCGAGGTCCAGGGACCAAAGGCGCAGACGCTCGACACGTCCGGCCTGGAAATCGAAGCGCACGAGATGCCGCTCCAGTACCAGCTTCTGCAGATCATCGTCGACCCCAACGTCGCGTTCCTGCTCCTCCTGCTGGGACTCGCGGGAATCGCGATCGAGCTGCTGGCGCCGGGGACGATCTTTCCGGGCACGGTGGGAGTGATCGCTCTGCTGCTCGGTCTCATCGGCACCACGCAGCTGCCGGTGACGGCGGTCGGCATCCTGCTCCTTGTTGCCGGTGTGGCGCTGGTCATCGCCGAAGCGCACCTGCCGACCGGCGGCCTGCTCGGGGTAGCGGGCCTCGCCGCTCTGGTCGGCTCCGGTCTGCTTCTGTACGACACGAACTCCGACGCGTTCGAAGTGGACCTGCCCGTATTGATAGTCATCGTGGTGCTGATCGGCGGCCTCGCGCTGCTGGTCTCGCAGCGCGTCTACCGCGCATACAGGCAGGAGCGGGTGATGACCGGCTGGGAGGAGCTGATCGGGGCGGAGGGGGAGGTTCGCGCCGCGCTCGCGCCGATCGGTCAGGTCTTCGTCGAGGGCGCCCTGTGGCGCGCCCGTCCCGCCGACGAGCAGGACAGCATCGAGCGCGGGGCGCGCGTCCGGGTCGTCTCGGTCGACGGTCTCACCCTCCTCGTGGAGCCCGGGACCGACTCACCTATAGAGTCCGACGAGCCAGTGGAACGAGCCGGAGGAGCTGAATAGAGCATGGGTGTCGCGATCGCAGTAGCCGCCGTAATCGTCCTATTCCTGCTGGTCGTGCTCGCCGCCGCCGTGCGGATCCTCCGCGAGTACGAGCGCGGCGTCGTCTTCCGCCTCGGCCGCCTGATTGGTCAGAAGGGGCCCGGCCTGATTCTGCTGATCCCGTTCATCGACCAGATGGTGCGGGTCGACCTGCGGACGATTACGCTCAACGTCCCGCCGCAGGAGGTGATCACCCGCGACAACGTCACCGCACGCGTGAACGCGGTCGCCTACTTCCGGGTCATCGACCCCTCGCGCGCGATCACCGAGGTGGAGAACTTCCTGCTCGCGACGTCGCAGATAGCCCAGACCACCCTGCGCTCGGTGCTCGGAAAGGCGGAGCTGGATGCGCTCCTCGCCGAGCGCGAGCGGCTGAACCTCGAGCTCCAGCAGATCATCGACGAGCAGACCGAGCCCTGGGGGGTGAAGGTGACGACGGTCGAGGTCAAGGACGTCGAGATTCCGGCCGAGATGCAGCGTGCGATCGCGCGCCAGGCTGAGGCCGAGCGCGAGCGGCGGGCAAAGATCATCGCCGCAGACGGAGAGTTCCAGGCCTCCGAGAAGCTCAGCCAGGCCGGCGAGGTGATATCCAAGAACCCGACGACCCTGCAGCTGCGCTACCTGCAGACGCTGCTCGAGATGGGCTCGACGAACAGCACGATCATCTTCCCGCTTCCGATCGACCTGATGGAGGCGTTCGTCCGCGTCGGAGGGAACCTCGACGCGAAGCGCGGCGAGCTGGGCGGTTGATCGCCACGGCAACCGCGCATTGACCGAACCCGAAGTCCGGATCGACCAGCTCACAGGGCTGAGGACGATCCTCGCCCCGGCGCGCGCCGACCGCCCACATTCGTTCGCGGCGTCACGGCCGGAGTCGAAACCGGGCGCTCGCGAGGAATGCCCGTTCTGTGGAGGCCGCGAGCAGCAGACCCCGCTCGAGGTGTGGGCCGATCGCCCCGGTGGCGGCGAGCCGAATACGCCCGGGTGGGTGGCGCGAGCGGTTCCGAACCTGTTTCCGGCAGTCGGCTCGGCGGCCGGCGAGGACGGGAGCCCGACGGCAGCCGGCCTCCGGCAGCCGTCAGAGACCGGCCTCGCGGCGGGAGTAGATCCGCTGCGCGCCTCGACCCGGATGACCGAGCCCGATCTCTTCGCGCGCGTCCCGGCGACCGGGGCGCACGAGGTGATCGTCCACGGCCCCGAGCACCTGACGTCGCTGAACGATCTCGGCGACGAGGGCTTCGCGAGCGCGATCTCGGCCTGGCGAGAGCGGATGCGCGCCCATCCCGACGCCTCCTATGTGCAGCTGATCGTCAACGAGGGACCCGACGCCGGCGCCTCGCGCGAGCACACCCACGCGCAGCTCTACGCGCTCGACTTCGTGCCCGCGCAGGTCGCCCGCGAGCGCGAGCGCTTCGCCGCCTACAACCAGCGAACGGCCGGCGGCCACCTGCTGCTTGACATCGCCACCGAGGAAGTGAGGCGAAAGGAGCGCCTGGTCGCGGTAGACGACGAGGCGATCCTCGTCGCTCCGTGGGCGTCGCGCTCGCCTTTCGAGCTGCGGGTGATTCCCCGCAGCCCGCAGCCGCGCTTCGAGGAGGACGGCGAGATCGGGACGGCGATGATCAGGACGGCCCTGCGCGCGCTCGAGGCGGCATTCGGGACGACGCCTCAGCTCAATCTCTGGGTCCGCGCCGCGCCCCGCGGGGCCGACGACTTCCACTGGCACGTGGACATCGCTCCCCGGCTGACCATCAAGGCGGGCTTCGAGCTCTCAACGGGCGTCGACATCAACGTCTACCCGCCCGAGCGCGCCGCTGCCGACTTGCGCGAGGCGCTGACAAGCGCCCCGGATCAATAGCCTGCCGGAGCGATGAGCCCACTTGCCCGCCGGCCCTATCCCCGCTTCATCGCCGACTCCCCGCAGGAGAAGGCTCCGTACGGGCGCTGGGAGGAGCGTCTCGTCGCCGAGCTGGCAACCGTATGCGAGCCGCTCGCGGCCGAAGCGGGAGCGCCAATGGACCCCGAGTCCGTGCGCTGGTTCCCCGAGCGCGCATGGGGCGGGCGCGTCTATGTGCCGGTGAGCGCCCGCACCGAAACCGACGACGGTGCGCCGATCGAGTATTTCGGCCACGTCTCCTTCGTCCGCCCCGAGGACGGCGAGCCCGACGACCTGAAGGCGAAGGCGGATTTCACGGACGTCACCGCGGAGGAGAACCCCGAGTGGAAGATCGACCTCAACGACGAGGTGATCGGCAAGTGGAGGGCCGACGGCAACCGCGGCGGCGACGTCACCCTGATCTGGGGCCTGCCTCTGATCCGCGGGGCGATCGCGGCGACGGCGGAGATCGAGGGCGAGGCGCTCGATCAGGTGGCGGTCGACGACGGCCGCTTCACTCTCGTCGCCGTGGATGCCGTTCACGGGTTCGGCGACGACCTCTACCTCGAGGTGAAGCTGTGGGATCGCAAGGTCCGCGAGATCGCCTCGGAGAGCCTCTACGAGGAGCCAGAGGACGAAGAGCCCGAGCCGACCTCCCCGGTCGACCTCGCGGAGTCGGCTGAAGACTCGAAATAGCCGGCGGGCGCCGCTGGCTACTGTTTGACGGGCACGATTCGCCAGTCCCAAGGAGAGCCCGATGAACCTTCCACCCGCCGTCTCAGCCGAGGAATGGCAGGCCGCTCACGAAGAGCTGCTCGCCAAGGAGAAGCAGGCCATGCGCGAGGGCGATGCGCTTGCCGCCGAGCGGCGCCGGCAGCCGATGACCCGGATCGAGAAGGAATACGGCCTCGAGGGTGCCGACGGCGAGGCCCGCCTGCTCGACCTCTTCGAGGGGCGCCGACAACTTGCCCTCTACCACTTCATGTTCGGCCCCAGCCAGGAGGTGGGCTGCGACGGCTGCTGCATGATGGTCGACCAGGTCGGGCACCTGGCGCACCTCCACGCCCGCGACACCACGTTCGCGCTGGTGTCGAGGGCGCCTTACGCCAAGCTCGAGCCGTTCAAGGCGCGGATGGGCTGGGACGACATCCCCTGGTACTCCTCATTCGAGACCGACTTCAGCTACGACTTCGGGCTCGGCCCTGAGGCCCCGGCAGAGGGGGAATACCAGGACGGCGAGATGTTCGGGCTCAGCATCTTCATCCGCGACGACGAGGGCAACGTGTATCGCACCTACTTCACGTCCACCCGCGGCGTCGAGGCCGTCGGCACCCACTGGAGCATCCTCGATCGCACCCCGCTGGGTCGCCAGGAGGAGTGGGAGGACACCCCCGAAAGCCGACCGCAGGGGCCGCCATATGAGTGGTGGCGCCGCCACGACGAGTACGAGGCCCAGCCGGTCGCCTAGGCGGCTCCACATCGCGCGCGCGCCGACTCTCGCTGTCTGCGCCCTGATCTGGGGCGGAGTCATCGCTGCCAATGTCGGCGCCGCGCCGGGGAAGGGCGGCGAGGCCTACCCGCCGCATCGGGCGGGTCTGGAGATCTCGGTTGCGGGTCATCAGTGCACCAGCGGCTTCGGCGTCGTCGATTCGACGACGGGTTCCTACTACGCGCTGACGGCGGGCCACTGCGGCGCTCACGGCGCGGTGAGGATCGGCGGGCAGCGAGTCGGGTCGCTGGTCGGAAGCAGCTTCATCTGCTGCCGCCTGACCAATTCCGATTCGTCGCTGTACACGGTCTCCCGCAACGAGATGAGCGCGACGGTCGCCGGCTCGGATCGGAACGCGCTGTTCAGCATCGCCGGCGTCTCCGTCGGGATTCCATCCACCGCAATGCCGGTGGCGGGCTACCTCGAGAACTCCGCCATCCGCTTGGGGCAGACGGTGTGCACGTCGGGGGCCTTCGGCGGCTACACCTGCGGCACCGTCACAGACACCAGCTACCGCTACCGCTTCAACAGCGGGCGCAGGCTGACCGGACTCATCTGCTTCGACGTACCCGTCAGCGACGGCGACAGCGGCGGCCCCGTATTCACGGTCAGGCAGGGCGAGGCGATAGCGGTCGGCCTCGTCTCAATCGGCGACCGCGCAGAGACCTGCTTCAGCACGATCGGGAATGCGCTTCGCGCGTGGAACGTCGACCTCCTGGTCGCGGACGGCAATGGCTTCGCCCCGGCGAGCGAGAGCACACAGATCCCTGGCGGAGGCGGGGATCAATCGACCGGTGGGGATCGGTCGAGCGCAGCCGCCTGGGATGACTCGCTCCGCGATCAGCTGTTCTGATGGATCGGAGGATCAACAGACGCCAGGCACTGGCAGGGGCGGGCTCCGTCAGCCTCGGCGCGCTGCTCGCGGCCTGCGGAGCGGACAGCGCGACGACGACTGAGGTTGCGACCACCGATGGCGCCGAGACGACCGTCGAGCCGCGGGGCGGCGGCGATCTCGCGAACGCCTTCGACGAGTCCTCGGCCTGCACGCTGACGCCGGAGGAGACCGAAGGCCCCTACTACTTCGATCCCGACGCGATCCGAAGCGACGTCCGCGAGGATCGCGAGGGAACGGCCCTGCGGCTCGGGATCCGCGTCCGCGAGGCCGCCGGCTGCGTACCGATCCGCAACGCCGTCGTCGACATCTGGCATTGCGACGCCTCCGGCCTGTACTCGGGATTCGAGGCCGCCTCCACCGGCGCCCCCGCAGCGCCGGGGTCCGGTCCCACCGACGACGAGCGCTATCTGCGCGGCGCCCAGGTCACCGACGCCGACGGGATCGTCGAGTTCACGACGATTTACCCCGGCTGGTACGCGGGCCGCACCGTCCACATCCACGCGAAGGTCCACCTCGACAGCACCACCCTGCTGACCACGCAGCTCTACTTCGACGAAGAGGTGACGGCGAAGGTCTACGAGAAAGAGCCGTACGCGGCGGACGAAGGCCGCACCACCTTCAACGACACCGACCCGATCTTCGACTCCGCCCTGCTGCTCGACCTCACCCCCGAGGACGACGGCTACCTTGGGACGATCACGTTCGACGTCGAGCGCGCCTGAGCTGCCGCGCTAGAGTCCGGCGCAAGTCAGACAAGAGTCCAGGGAGGCTGTTTCATGAGAGTAAGGCTGCTCGTTTCCGTCGTCGCTGTCGCCGCACTCGTCCTGGTCGTCGCCGGCCTCGCCCAAGCTCGCGGTGCGGCAGAGACCAAGGTCACCATCAAGGGTCCTAACGGAGACTTCCACGGAAAGGTCAAGAGCGAGAAGGGCAAGTGCCTGGGCGGCCGCGAGGTCACGGTCTACAGGCTCATAGGCAACGGCTATGACCCCGAGAACGACGAGGAGATCGCCTCCGACACCTCCGAGCGCCAAGGCGATGTCGGTGTCTGGTCGGTCGGAAACACCGGGGAGAGAAACGGCGCCGTCTATGCACTGGTAGCGAAGTCGAAGGGCTGCAAGGCCGCCTTCAGCAAGCCGCTGTCGCTGTAGCGCGCCCGCCTAGACTCGCCCCACAGCCCCAGTAGCTCAGTGGATAGAGCGACCGCCTCCTAAGCGGTAGGCCGCAGGTTCGACTCCTGCCTGGGGCGTTGATGAGGATTCGAGCTCCGGCACTCGTGCTGACGGCGGCGGTCGGTCTCTCGCTCATCGCCGGCTGCGGGGATGACGACGAGACGACCACCACCACGTCCCGTCCCGTCGAGACCGCGCACGAGCTTCCGGAGCTGCCGCCGGGATGGGTCGAGTACGTGAACAGGGACGGCGGCTACGCGGTCGGTGTCCCGCCTGGCTGGTTCGCGAAGCGCCGGGGAGCGCGAACGGAGTTGCTCTCGCCCGAGCAGCTGGCGTCGGTCGTGATCAGCATCGACCGCACCGACGAGGTGCTCGACGTGCCGCTCGACCAGCTCGCCTCGGCGACGATCTCCTCCGGCAGCTTGGGCCTGACGGAAGTCGAGTCTTCGCAGCCGAAGCCCTTCAAGCACCGCTACGACGCTTACGCCGTGAAGGCGACCGGGTTCAGCGACGAGGCGAACGTCGAGGAGCGGCTGCTGCTGGCGGTGGTCCGGCGCGAGGGGATCGCGACCTTCACCGTCCTCGCGGCGGTCAACGCCGAGAACCATCCCCGCTTCTACGAGGACGAGATCGAGCGCATCATCAGCTCGCTGCGCAGCCGCCCGATCAACTCGCCGGGCTGATCAGCGGTCTGGGCGTTCCGGATACACGTCGTCGATGGTGAACAGCGACCGGAAGGGCGCCCCGCTCGCCGCCTCTATCGCCTCGCCGCCGCCGGCCAGGCGGTCGACGACGCAGACCGTCCCGACGACCTCATAGCCCTCGTCGAGCACCCGCTCGATTGCCTTCACCACCGAGCCGCCGGTGGTGACGGTGTCCTCGAGCAGCAGGCAGCGCTTGCCGGGATCGGCGGCGCCCTCGATCCACCGCTGTAGGCCGTGCTCCTTGCGCTGCCCGCGTACGAAGAAGCCCCGCAGGGTCTCGGCGCCGTCGGTTCCGAGTACCGCGCAGGCGAGCGGGATCGCACCCATCGTCGGCCCACCGACCGCCTCGGCACCGAGCTGCCTTGCTTCGGCGAGCAGCAGCGTCCCCGCGGCGCGAAACGCCGCCGGCCGCAGCAGCGCACGCCGGGCGTCGACGTAATAGGAGGCCTGGCGGCCGCTCGACAGAGTCACCTCACCGATTACGAGCGCGTGCTCGCGAAGCTCGGCGAGCAGCGTCTGGCGGGCATCGTCGATCGCGTCCGGGTTCGCGACCTCGGCGGCGCTGGGAAGCGCCTCGTCGATGCTCATCTATCCCATCGCCTCCTTGAAGCCGCTGCGCCAGCTCGGCCAGCGTGGTTGCCAGCCCAGCTCGCGCTTCGCCTTCTCGTTCGAGACACCGGGCATTGACGTCGTCATGAAGGCCGTGAACTCCCCGGCGACGATCTTCGCAAGCCACAGCGGGATCCGTCTCGGTGGCTTCGCGCCGAGTGCTTCCGCGTAGACGGGAAGCCAATCGCGCATCGGGGCCGGGTCGTCGTCGGCGACGTTGTAGATGCCGCGTTGCCCGCGCTCGAGCGCTGCCATCGTCGAGCCGACGACGTCGTCGACGTGCACGAAGGAGAACACGCCGGCGCCGCTGCCGACGACCGGATAGCGCCGCTTTCCGACCAGCTCGGCGGTGGCCCCCTCGGAGGCAAAGCTCGTCCCCGGCCCGTACCAGAAGCCGTAGCGCAGCACGAGCCCCTCCGCCGACGCCCCGGTGACCGCGCCCTCCAGTGCGTGCAATGCCTTCACCGACGCATCGAAGGGTGCAGGTGCCGCATCGTTCAGCGGGTCCTCCTCGGTTCGCAGCCCCGGACCGGGTGCGTATGCAAACGAGATGCTCTGGGCGACGATTCGCTTCGCGCCCGCCGCGTCGGCGGCGGCGACGAGGTTGGCGGTGCCCTCCGTGCGCAGGCGATCGTTGAGCTCGTAAGCCGAGCCCATCCGGCGCGGATTGGAGGCAACCTTGGGGTCGGTCAGCAGGCTGAGGTCGGTCAACTGGTGGATAACGGCATCGGGGTTCGCGGCGCTTACAGCAGCGGTAAGGGCAGCGGGATCGAGCGCGTCGCAGACCGCGGCCTCGGCGCCCGCGGCGCGAAGGTGCTCAGCTTTCTCCGGTGTCCGCGTCATTGCGGTCACCTCGTGCCCCTCGGCAAGCAGCATGGGAAGCAGCTGCCGACCGATAACCCCGCTGGCGCCGGCGAAGAAAACCTTCATGGACTCAACCCTAGTTGGGGCCGCGAGGGTTAGTCGTAGACGATGAACGGGTCCCCGTAGTCGATCCAGTTGTAGATGAAGACCGAGTCGGGGATCGGGTTGCGGATGCAGCCGTGGCTGGCGTTGTAGTCGGGGACCGAGGCGTAGCCGTGCGTCGCCTCGCCGCCGTTGTAGTAGACGGAGTAGTACATCCCGAGGCTGTTGTACCCGGGGTCCTTCCACTGCGCGTGGAAATACCCGCGGTCCGACGGTGTCCCACCGGCGCCGGTGGAGACGTGGTAGGTGTATTTCGCCTCGCCGTCGTCGGCGAGCACCATCACCTGACGGGAGATGTCGATCTCGACGTGATGGCCGTCGTTCGGGTACTTGAGGTCGAACTCGCCCTTTCCGGTCGCCAGCAGCTTGAAGACATCGGGGGTGAGCGACTCGCTGCGACTCATCAGGTTCACCTTCCGGAAGGCGTGCACGGCGCGGGCGGTCTCGGAATTGATGTTGTCCCCGTTCGGCGCGTTGCCGTAGCCGTACTGGTTCAGGAGGTCGTTGAAGGTCGCGGCGACCCGTCCGCTGTCGCCGTAGTCGACGTCCGGGTAGTCGATCCTGAAGACACCGGCCGAACCCTCAGCCTTGCCCAGAGCCGGGCTCTCGAAGTGGATCACGCGCGCCGCGTAGCGGCCCGGCTCGGTCAGCGCTTTGGTCCGCATCCGCACGTGGCCGACGTTCTTGCCGCGGACCTGGCGCACGTTGAGCACGTCCCGCTCGACCACCTTGCCGTCGCGGAGCAGCAGCACCTTCAGCTTCTCGCCGTCCTGGTAGGGGCGCAGGTTGGCGTTCACGTTTACCCGTTCGCCGACGGTGATGTGGTTGTTGTTGACGCCTCCCAGCGACACGGATACGTTGGCCTTGTGCTGGTTCGGGGGGCCCTGAGCGCCCGCCGCGGGCACGAAAACGACGCCCGCCAAGGCGATCGCCGCCGCCCCTGAAATTGCCAGACCCCGCTTCACGCTGGGAATATTCTCGCAAATCGCCCTCGCTCCTCGTCCTGACCGCCCGCTCTCACAGGGCTGCGCGGCGCCCGTCAAGGCAGAAGCCGTGCCCGCATCGCCCTCACCGGGATCAGGAAGAGCAGCCCGCTGACCACCGCCAGCCAGGCCGAATTCGCCAGGATCTCCAGCGCATCCGGGCCCGTCGCCAGGCCGCGGGTGATCTCCACCATGTGGTAGAGCGGGGTGAACCAGGCGACGACCTCGACCCAGTCGGGAAGCCTGTCGAACGGGAAGAAGATCCCCGAGAACAGGAACATCGGGGTGATCACGAGGGTGAAGTAGTACGAGTAGAGGTCGATCTTCGGGATCAGGGCAGTGAACGTGTAGCCCATCACCGAGAAGCAGAGACCGCCGAGGACGACGAAGAACGGGATCAGCACCGCCCACGGCGAGGAGATCAGCCCGAAGGCGGTGACGACGATCAGGAAGCTGGTGCCGTACAGCGTCGCCCGGGTCGCGCTCCAGGCGAGATCGCCGGCGACGATGTCCTGGACCTCGACCGGTGTCGCCAGCATCGCGTCGTAGAGCTGCGTCTGGTTCATCCGCAGGTAGACGTTGTAGGTCGTCTCGAATGACGCCGCCCACATCGCCGCCGAGGCGATCAGGCCCGGACCGATGAAGTCCTTGTAGGGGATGCCGTTGACGGTGGCGATGTAGGTGCCGAGGCCGAACCCGAGCGCCATCAAATAGAAGAGCGGGTCCAGGAACTGCGGCCACAGGACCCCCTTCCAGAGCTTCAGGAAGACCCATCCGTTGCGGCGCCAGATCGCGGCCGCAAGGCGCGACGAGGGCACGTACTCGCGCGCGGGTATCCGACGGCCCGAGCCCCGAATAGCCCTGCGTTCGGCCAGTCGCGCTCATTCGCTCAGGCTCCTCCCCGGTCAGCCGCAGGAACACGTCCTCGAGGGTCGCCTGGCGGACCACGGCGGAGTTGTGCGGAAATCGCTGCTTGTCGAGCTCTCCCAGCAGCGTCTCGGCGTCCTCGGTGAAGATCATCAACAGGTCGTCGGCCAGCTCGTGGCTCGTGACGCGCCCGTCGAGCGAGGCGAGCAACGCCTCCGGGTCGCACCCATCTGCGAGGCGCAGCTCCAGCACCTGGCGTCCCACGTGCTCGAGCACGAGGTCCGCGGGCTCTCCCTCGGTGACGATTCGCCCCTCGTCCATGATCACCAGCCGGTCGCAGAGCCTGGCGGCCTCCTCCATGTAGTGGGTCGTGACGATCAGCGTCACACCGCGGCGCTTGAGGCGGTCGAGCGCCTGCCACACAGCCAGCCGCGCCTGCGGATCGAGGCCGGTGGTGGGCTCATCGAGGACGACGAGGTCGGGCTCGTTGATCAGCGCCCTGGCGATCAGCAGCCGCCGCTTCATTCCCCCCGACAGCGTTGCGACCCTGTCTCCGGCGCGGTCCTCGAGCAGGCTGAAGGCGAGCAGCTCGTCGGCGCGCGGTTCAGCCGCCACCCTGTCGACCCCGAAATACCCGGCCTGCAAGGTGAGGTTCTCGCGCACCGTCAGCTCGCCGTCGAGGTTCGTCTCCTGCGGGACGACGCCCAGCCTCGCCTTGATCTCGCGTCGCTGGGTGAGCGCATCCATCCCCAGCACCGATAGCTCCCCGCCGCCGATCGACACCAGCCCGTAGATCATCTTCATCGTCGTCGTCTTACCGGCCCCGTTGGGACCGAGGAAGCCGAAGCAGACCCCGGGCTCGACGACGAAGTCGATCCCGTCGACGGCGACGCGCTCGCCGTAGCTCTTCCTGATCCCCGCCGCGAGCACCGCCGGGATTCGCTCTGCCGCAGCCGCTGCGCTCATCCGTCGATGATCGTGATCATGAACGCGTTCCAGTTCAGGAACGCGTGCGCGGCGATCGGGGGTCCGAGCGAGCCGGAGCGCTCGTACAACCAGGCGAGCGCCATCCCGAACAAGGCCAGCGGAGGCGCCTGGGCCGGCCCGGTGGGGAGGTGAACGAGGCCGAATACGAGGCCGGAGATCACCATCGCCGCCCAGAACGGAAGGCTCCGCCGAAGCGCGCCGAAGAAGAAGCCGCGGAAGAAGATCTCCTCCGAGATCGGGGCCGCGATCACCACCAGGATCCCGAGCGCGATCAGGATCGCAACCGATTGCTCGTCGGCGATCGCGTCGACGGTCTCCTGCGTCTCGGGCTCGAGCAGGAGCGTGTACGGGATCATGACCACGAAGAACGCGACCACGGCGACGAACGCCCACCCTGCCCACGTGAGGTCGAAGCGCCGCAGCCCCAGGCGCGCGATCGCCTCCCCCTTCGGCGCGGTCCCGAGCGCAAACGCCAGCGGCACGCCGATCAGGCTGAGCGCGAACGCGGCTTGCAGGGCGATGTCGGTTCCCTCGCTCAGCGGCTCGCCGTCGATTGCGTACGCAACGATCCCGAGCACGATCAGGATCCCCAGCACGCACAGGATCCCGAGCACGGCGATTCCCACTGACCAGGTTGCCCTCCGTGGCGAGTCGAGCTCCGAGGGTGGTTTCTGGGGAGGTGGGGGAGGCAGGACCGCGTAGAAAGGTGGCGGCGGTGGCGGCTGCCCCACGCTCGGCGGCGGCCACGACGGTGGTGGCGGCGGCACGCTCTGCGGCGGCCACTGCGGCGGTGGCGGCTCGCTCGGTGGCGGCCAGGGGGGAGGCGGCGGCTCGCTGCTCATGAGTGGAGATGTTGGCTGATCGCCATCAGCGACGAGATTACGGGCGTTCCGGCGCTGGGCTCGCAGGGCCTTTCTTCACGGCAGAGCAGCAGGCTTTGGATGCCGGCCGCCCGCGCTCCGAGCACGTCTTCTTCGGGCGTGTCACCGACGTGCAGCGCCTCCGACGCGCCGCACCCGGCCAGGCTCAGCGCCGCGTCGAAGATTGCCGGCTCGGGCTTGCTGGCGCCGGCCGTCGCCGACGCGACAACGCCGTCAAGCAGCTCGAGCAATCCGATTCGCCCTAGGACCTCCGGCAGCGAGCAGTCCCAGTTGGAGACGCATATCGTGCGGATGCCGCGGCCCCGCAGCACCTCGAGCGCCTCGGCTGCGTCCCCGAACGGGCGAAACGCGATCGCCTCCATCAGCGTCTGCACGCCTACCTCTCGTCCGAGCTCGCGCGAGACGATCGCGGCGCAGCGTTCGCGCAGATCGGCGAGGCCAGTCGCGTCCCCGGCCTCGTGGGCGTGCTCGCGGTAGTAGCTCATCTCCAGCCGCATCGCGCTCCGCACCCGCTCGTCGAGCGGCACGCCGAGCGCCGCGGCAAGCCGGGGCGCGGGCGGCTCCAGCTCCACCAGCGTCCCGAGGGCGTCTAGGAGAACGGCACGGGTGGGCGAGATCGTTCCGCTCAAGGCAACGATTTTGCTTCACTCGCCCCATGGAGCAGAGCTTCTGGGACCAGCACGGCGATGTCGTCGAGGCGCTGGTGACGATCGTCGCGGCATTCGTGATCGCCCTGATCGTCGATCGGGTGCTGATCGCGCGCACGCAAAGCCTCGCCAAACGCGCTGCCTCCACCCGCGGCGCGACGCTCGAGGTCTCGAGGTCGGCGCAGACGCGGCTGCGCCTGATTCGGCGGCTCGTGTTCCTGGCGATTCTGCTGCTCGGCTTCGCTTTCGCGCTTCGCAATATCAAGGGGGCGGAGAAGCTCGCGACCGGAATCCTCGCCTCGTCGGCGGTGCTGGGCCTGATAATCGGCTTCGCGGCCCGCCAGTCGGTCGCCAACCTGATCGCCGGGGTTGTGATCGCGATCGCCCAGCCGATCCGTATAGGTGACAGGGTCACCTTTGGAGACGCCGAGCTCGGGATCATCACCGGTCGTGTTGACGACATCACACTCGCATTCACGTACGTCGACACCGGCGACGGGAGGCTGTTGGTGCTTCCCAACGAACATGTCGTCACCGATGCCGTCTTCAACCACTCCACGGGCAACCTCAGCGCGCCGGCGGCCGCTGACGTGTGGCTGCCACCGGACGGCGACGTCGGCGCGGCGCGAACGGCGCTGGCCGAGATCGCCGAGATCGTCCAGGTGGCCGAGATCACTCCCGAAGGCGTCCGCCTTCACGTCTCTCACGAGCTCGACGCCGAGCGAACGCGGGTGGGCGGCGAGGAGGCGACGCTGCGCGAGAGCGCCCAGTCCGCGCTCAGGCAGGCTGGGCTGCTGCGCCCGCGCGACGCCTGAGTGGGGTAATTGGCGCCTGCGGATGGCTACCCTTAGCGGAGCGAGATGACTCAGCGCGCGCGCAGACGCCAACGCCGCACGCGCCGTCACAAGGCCAGCAAGATCCTCCTGGGCCTGACCGTCGTCGGAACCGCGGTCGCGATCGGCGCCCTGAGCGCGGGGATCTGGGTGCTGGATGTGGCAGCCGATGCCGGCACGATCGATGAGCTCGAGCCCATCGACAAGGGCGAGACCTCCGTGGTCCTCGCTGCCGACGGCAGCCGTCTTGGCTATGTCGTCTCGGACACGATCCGCGAGGAGATCGACTCGGAGGACATGCCGCAGGACATTCGCGACGCCACCGTGGCGATCGAGGACGAGCGCTTCTACGAGCACGACGGAGTTGACGAGAGCGCAGTCGTACGCGCCGCACTCGAGAACCTGGAGGCCGGAGAGGTGGTCCAGGGCGGGTCGACGATCACCCAGCAGCTGGTCCGAAACCTGTTCATCGCCGAGCCCGAGAACACCCTGGTGCGAAAGATCCAGGAGGCCGAGCTGGCGCAGCAGTACGAACAGGAGTACACGAAGGACGAGATCTTGACCGAGTATCTGAACACGGCCCCCTACGGGACCGTGAACGGCCGCACCGCGATCGGGGTCGAGGCGGCGGCCCAGGTCTTCTTCTCGAAGCCGGCGAGGGAGCTGAGTCTGGAAGAGGCCGCGCTGCTGGCAGGGTTGCCGCAGGCGCCGACGGACTACAACCCGATTCTCAACCAGGAGGGAGCGACCACGCGCCGCAACGCCGTCCTCGACGCGATGGCAGAGCAGGGCTACATCACCCCCGCCGAGGCGGCGAGCACGAAGCAGGAAGGGTTGGGCCTCGCTCCGAGCGACCGCTACAGCCAGGTCAAGGAGCCATTCTTCTTCGACTATGTGGAGGCCGAGCTGATCGAGCGCTACGGGGTGAACACCGTGCGCGAGGGCGGCCTCGTGGTCCACACCAGCATCGACCCCGGCCTTCAGGAGCTGGCGACGAGCTCGGTGGTCAACCAGGTGGCGACGCTCGGCGGCCCATCGGGTGCGATGGTTTCGATCGACCCCTCTGACGGCCGCATCGTCGCAATGGCTTCCTCGGGCGACTACTCCGAAGAGCAGTACAACCTCGCCGCGCAGGGGAATCGCCAGCCCGGCTCGGCGTTCAAGCCGTTCGTGCTGGCGACGGCGATCGAGCAGGGAATCGACCCGGACTCGACCTACTACTCCGGCGCCAGCCCGATGACCCTCGACGTCGACGGCGTCCCGTGGACGGTGAACAACGCCGAGGGCGGCGGCGGAGGGACGATGAGCCTGACCTCGGGGACGACGAACTCGGTCAACGTCGTCTACGCCCAGCTCGGGCTCGACGTCGGCCCCGACAACTTCGTCGACATGGCGCACAAGCTTGGGATCGAGAGCCCGCTGGAGGGCTACCCCGCGGAGGCGATCGGCGGTCTCGGAATCGGCGTCTCGCCCCTGGAGATGGCGAACGCATACGCCACCTTTGCTTCGGGCGGAATCCATCACAAGCCGACCGCGATCACCAGCGTCGAGTTCCCCGACGGCGAACAGGACGTTTTCGAAAGCTCCGAGGGCGAGCGCGTGATCACCGACGGCGTCGCGTATGAGGTGACTCGGATCCTGAAGACGGTCGTCACGTCCGGAACAGGGACGAACGCGAACTACGGCTGCCCGATTGCGGGCAAGACGGGGACGACCGACAACTACACCGACGCCTGGTTCGTGGGCTACACGCCGAAGGCCTCAACGGCCGTCTGGGTCGGCTACCCGGAGGGCCGGATCTCGATGGGCTACTCGGCTTACGGAGGCACATATGCGGCCCCGATTTGGTACGACTACCAATCGGTAGCGTCGAACGGCTTCTGCGGTGACTTCCCCTATCCGGAGAACCCGGCCAGCCTCTCGCCCTACTACAGCTCGCACTCCACCACCGGCGGCTCCAGCAGCAGCGACACTTCCACCGACGTGCCGACCGACGACGAGCCGGACAGCGACGGCGATGGCGGCGGCGAGTACGACCCGGACCTGTACGCGCCGGGGGCTGGGCAGGAGCCGGCGCCGAGCCTTCCCGATGCCGACGGAGGAGGGGGAGATGAGCCCGCGCCTTCGCCTGAGCCCGCGCCTTCGCCGGAGCCTGCGCCGCCGGCACCCCCACCCGCCCCGCCGTCCGGTGGCACCGGGACCGGGTGACGATCGAACCCTCAACCTCCTGACGGGCTTGGAGAGCTCTTGGGCGAGTTCGAGCTGATCGAGCGCGTCAGGGAGCGCCTGCGGAGCGCCGGCGTCGACAGCGCTGCAAGGCTCGTGCTCGGCAGCGGCGACGACGCCGCGATTACCCTGCCGGGAGATCGGGCGAGCGCGGTAAGCGTGGATGCGTACATCGACGGCGTCCACTTCCGGCGCTCAACGGCAGGCCTCCGCTCGATCGGCCAGAAGGCGCTCGCGGGCGCGCTCTCGGATCTCGCCGCGATGGGGGCGGAGCCGGGCGAGGCCTACGTCACGCTCGGGGTTCCCGAGGACCTCGACGAGGACGGCTGCCTCGAGGTCCTCGACGGCATCACCCGCGGGGCGAAGCGATGGGAGGCCGTGCTCGCCGGTGGAGATGTGGTTCGTGCCCCCGCGCTGCTGCTGGCGATCACGGTTGTCGGCTACGCGGACTCACCCGAGGAGCTGGTCACACGCGCCGGCGCGCTTCCCGGAGACGCTGTGGTGGTCACCGGCGAGCTCGGTGGCGCTGCGGCGGGACTGATGCTCATCGAACGACCCGAGCTCGCCGAAGCGCTGACTCCCGCCGTCGCGGACGGATTGCGCGTCCGGCACCTCGAGCCCTCGCCTCAACTCCTGGCCGGGCGGGCGCTGGCGCAGTCGGGCGCCAGGGCGATGATCGACATCAGCGATGGTCTCGCCGGAGACGGCGCTCACGTGGCGACGGCCAGCGGCGTGGCCCTGGAGCTCGACGTCGCGCTGCTACCGCTTCAGGATGGCGTCGCGGACCTCGCCGCAGCCGCCCGACTCGACGCTGATGAGCTCGCGCTCGCTGGCGGCGAGGACTACGAGCTGCTCGCCTGCCTTCCCCCCGAGACGCTGGATCGGGCGCAGGCCGAGGTCGCGAGCCACGGCGTCCGGCTGACGCCGATCGGTGCTGTCTCGGAGGGGAGCGGGCTCGAGCTTCGAAACGCTAGTGAACGCGCTCTGACCGCGGCTGGATTCGACCAGCTTCGGTAGTGGCCGCGAGCATCTGGCGACGCACGCGATCGACGACCTCGATCTTTCGAAGCATCGACCCGGCGACGATGCCGGAGTCGACGGAGTACTCGCCGCGCTCGATTTTCGCTCTTAGGTCGCTCATCAACGTGTCTGGTCTCAAAGTGGCTTCGACGTGCATGTTCGTCGTATGCCCCAATTCTTGATTGCCAATCACTAAATCGGCTCCCTTCGAGTACGCGTTAGCGTTGCTGGCCACGCAGGCGCGAAAACGGTCGGCAAGTGTTGGAGGGGGCAGGCACCCAGGGGCCGTGGGGGTTAGCCCCCCCGCCATGGGGGACGCCCGCCGGGTGCGCCCGAGAACGCTGCCTACGCTAGGCCCGCGCGGCCTGAGCGGGAAATTGCGAGCGTGCCCATCACGGAGCCGGCGAGCAGGCAGATCAGCAACGCGACGAGCGCTGGAATCTGGCCGCCTGTGAGCATTAGCAGCAGCTGCCAGGGCGCCTGCGCGCCGAGCTCGAGACGCGTGACGACGTGGGCAAGCGCCGCCGCGATCGGAATCGCAGCCACGAGCGCGACGACGACGACGGCGATTGTGGACACGGGAGAGTTCGGCCGCCCGCTCAGAATCCACAGGTGCGCGAACGGCACCAGCAGGAGCGCAAGGTAGGGGTTCACCAGCCAGGTCACGAGCAGCGCCAGCACCGCAAGCACGCCGAGCGCCGGGCAAAGCGCCTCTCGATCCACGCGCGGAGGGACCCTCAGCGGGCGAAAGGACAGCAGAGCGATCACGAACCCCCCCGTCAGCACGAACAGCACGGCCGCCGCTCGGAAGCCGAATTCGAAGCGCGCCGGGTCAAACGGGAATTCCGGCGCTGGGGCGATTCCGACAAACGCCAGCAGGTAGGCGAGCAGAAGCACCGCGGCGAACGGGAGCGCCCGAGTCAGCGCCCAGATCAGAGCCGCAAGAACGGATTCGTTTCGCCTCGTCGCCCGAACCAGGCCGTCGATCGCAACCGCGCCGGCCGGCAGCAGCAGTGCGAGCGCAAGCAGCGCCAGCGGCCAGCCCGGAATCAAGTTGTCTCCCATCACCAGATAGTCGGAGGGGCCGTGAACCGGGGTGGGCCCGCGGTCGAGGGCGGCAATGAGGGAGAAGGAGGCCCTTCCGAACTCGCCGATGGACTTCACGGAGGGCGGTTCGGAGCTGTGTGCAGGGCGTTCGCCGCCGCCTGAGATCGCGACTGCGTCGGCGCCCTCCTCGAGCAAGGCCGCCTGCTCTCCGAGGCCGCTCGGGAGGGCGAGCGCGTAAAGGCTCGCAGCCAGTCCGGGCAAACCGGCCTCGACGCCCGCGAAGTCCTCGACAGCGATCTCGGCGCTTTCGACGAGCTGCGCGGACGCCGACTGCGGGCCGTCGGAGAACGCGACCACATGTGGCTCGCTGGGTTGTGGCAGACCGGGTTGGGAAAGGACGACGATCGCGTCGATCAGCTCCTTGGTGGGGTAGGCATCGAGGAACGCACGTGCCCCAGAGGCGCCGTCGCTTCCACCGTCGCTCGAGACGAACACCAGGGTGTCGTCGTGGCTCGTTCGCCCGAAGGCCTCCGCCAGCGCAGCAAGCGTCCCGGTGGCGGCGGCCGTTGAGACGGTGTCGGGTCCTTCGGTGGTGTCGCGGTGCGCGATCACGACCACCGTGCGATCGGAAGCGCCCGGCAGGGTGAGGATGACGTTGCGAAGCTCGACGTCCTCCCCGTCGAAGCTGGCGGGGTACGTCTGCTCGGAGACCTTGCCCGACGGGATCAATCCAAGCTGGGACGTAAGGAGATCGGCCACGGCCGCGTCGCCCTCGCTCCCGGGCTCGCGCTTAGGCGCAAGCTCGGCGATTTCACGCGCGAGCGCGGCGGCTCGGCGGGGGTCGAACGCGACCGCGGTGCCTCCGCTCTGCGGCTGCAGCGGCACCGGCGTCCCCTCAACCGAGAACATCAGCGCCACGATTGCAAGCAGGGTCGGCAGAAATGCTGCCCTGTAGAGGCGGAGGTCGATCACCGCGCCAAACTACCCTGTGCCCGTGGCCGCAGACGCCCAGCGGATCCTGCTCGTTGACGACGAGGAAGCGATCCAGACCCTGCTCGCGTATCCGCTTCGCAAGGACGGATACGAGGTGGTGAAGGCTCAGGATGGCCGCGAGGCGCTCGAGCGCTTCGCCGAGCGGCGCTTCGACCTCGTCGTCCTCGACATCATGCTGCCGAAGCTCGACGGGATCGAGGTCTGCCGGCGCCTGCGCAGCCGCAGCCAGGTGCCGATCATCATGCTCACTGCCAAGGACGACGAGATCGACAAGGTGATCGGTCTCGAGATGGGCGCCGACGACTACATCACCAAGCCGTTCTCGGTCCGCGAGTTCCGCAGCCGGGTGAAGGCGGCTCTGCGCCGCGCGGAGATGCTCAAGCGGCCTGCCGACGAGGAGCCGATCGTCGCCGGCGACCTGCGAATCGACTTCGAGCGCCGCAGTGCCGAGATGCGCGGCGAGGACGTGCGGCTCACCTACGTCGAGTTCGAGATCCTCGCTGCGCTCGCGGTGAGCCCGGGACGGGTGTTCACCCGCGAGGGACTGCTGCGCCACGTCTGGGGCGACGCTTCCTACCGGGACCCGCGCACCGTGGACGTGCACATCAGGCACCTCCGGGAGAAGCTCGAGCGCGACCCCAAGCACCCCGAGTACCTGTTCACCGTGCGAGGAGTGGGCTACAGGTTCCGTGAATAGCCAAGCCGCTCCATGAGCGTTAGGAACAAGCTCGCGCTGCTGTTCTTCGCGATCACGGCAGCCGCGATCGCCTTCGTCTACCTGTACGTGGTGCCGCAGCTCCGCACCAGCCTCACCGCGGAGAAGCTCGGGCGCCAGGAGAGTGTGGCGGAGGCTGCGTCCGCCCGTCTCGCTGAGGCGCAGACGAGGGGTGCCAGCCAGGCCGAGCTCCGGCGCCTCGTTCGTAAGCTTGCCCAGGAGTCAAATGCCCGCGTGACGCTGCTCGGCGTGCCGCTGGGGGGAACCGGCGCCGAAGCTGCATTCGTGATCGCGGATTCCGAGCTGGAGAGCACGGCGGTCTTGCCGCGTTACCTGCCGGCGGTCACCGCCGCTAACAGCGGCGAGGTCGCGTCGGGGGTGGAGCAGGTCGAGGGCCAGAGGCTGGCGGAGACGGCGATCAGCGTCCCCGCCGAGACCGATGCGAGCTGGGTCGCGGTCCTCTCCAGCCCTCTGGCGGACGTCGACGACAACGTCGCCCTGATCCGCCGCCAGATCCTGATCGCCGGAGTGATCGCCGTCGCCCTCGCCGCGATTGCCGGCTCACTCTTCGCCCGCGCGCACGGCCGCCGCCTTCGCCGTCTCGAGGAGGCTGCCGAGGCCGTGGCAGAGGGCAACTTCGACGTCGAGATCCCGATCGACTCGAACGACGAGGTCGGCCAGCTCGCAAGGGCGTTGCACGAGATGCAGACGCGCTTGGCCCGGCTGGACAGCGCGCGCAAGGAGTTCATCGCCAACGCCTCGCACGAGTTGAGGACGCCGATCTTCTCGCTCGGCGGCTTCGTCGAGTTGCTCGAAACCGACGATCCCGACCCTGAGTCCAGGCGGGAGTTCGTGCGCACGATGAGGGGCCAGATCGATCGCCTGACCAAGCTTGCGACTGATCTCCTCGACCTCTCCAAGCTCGACGCCGACGCGATCAGGGTCAGCGCCGAGGACGTCGATCTCAGCCGGCTCGCCACCGAGATCACGGATGAGTTTCGCCCCACTGCGGAGCTGCATGCTTCGTCGCTGACCGTCACCCCAGCGGCCGGATCGGTCCCGATCGCGCTCGCAGACCCCGATCGGGTGGGACAGATCATGCGTATCCTGCTCGACAACGCCCTCACCCACACCCCGGAGGGCACAACCATCACCGTGAGCACCACCAGGCAGGACGGCAAGGCGGGATTCGTCGTTTCCGACGACGGACCCGGAATCAACCCCGCGTCGCGGAGCCGCGTATTCGAGCGCTTCTACACCGGCACCGAGACCAGTGGGTCAGGGCTGGGGCTCGCGATCGCGCGCGAGCTGACGCAGCTGATGGGAGGTGAGCTCGAGGTTCGCTCCGGCGGCGGCCATACCAACTTTTCCCTCGAGCTCCCCGCGCCGTGACTCGGGCCACCTTGCTCATCTGGCTGATGGCTGCGGCGCTCGCGCTGGCGATGGCGGGATGCGGAGACGACGGCGGCACGACGACGGTCACCGCAACGCAGAATGCGTCCGGGGACGAGGTCGTGATTGAGGCCGAGGAGGGAGCGTTCGACCCGCACGCGATCTACGACAAGGCGGCCCCGGGAGTGGTGACGGTGATCTCGACCTTCGACAGCTCCGGAGCCGGCGGGCTGCTCGGCGGCGGGCCGCTGGGGGGACAGGGGTCGGGCTTCGTGGTCACCGACGACGGCCAGATCGTCACCAACGCGCACGTGGTCACCGATGCGGAATCGTCCGGGGCCAGCGGCCCCCTCCACGAGGCCGACGAGGTCTACGTCCAGTTCTCGGACCGCAATCGCGTCCCCGCGGAAGTGCTCGGTTTCGATCCATTCGCCGACGTCGCGCTGCTGAAGGTCGATCCGGAGGGCCTGGACCTGGTTCCGCTCGCCTTCGACGACTCCAGCCAGGTCCGGGTCGGGGACGCGGTCGCCGCGATCGGCAGCCCGTTCGGCCAGGAGCAGTCGCTTTCGGTGGGCGTGATCTCCGCCACCGATCGCTCGATCCAGTCGCTTACCCGGTATCAGATCGACGCCGCCCTGCAGACCGATGCCTCGATCAACCCCGGGAATTCCGGCGGCCCGCTTCTGGACGCCGAGGGAAGGGTGATCGGAGTCAACCAGCAGATCAACACGAGCTCCGGGAGTGACGCGGGTGTGGGGTTCGCCGTTCCCAGCAACCTCGTGGCCAGCTCGCTCGAGGGGCTACAGGAAGACGGCGAGCCCGACTACGCGTACCTCGGGGTGACGAGCCAGGCGTTGTACCCGCAGCTCGCCGATCACCTCGGAATCGACGCCGATTCGGGGTCGCTGATCGCGGCGGTGCAGCCGGGCAGTCCCGCCGACGACGCGGGACTGGAGGGCGGAGATGATCGGATCAGATTCCAAGGCACCCCCGTCCGCACCGGCGGCGACGTGATTCTGTCGGTCGACGGTGAGCGGGTCGTCGGTGCCGCCGATCTCCCGAAGCTGATCTCCGAGCATGCGCCCGGCGACATCGTCACGCTCGAGGTCCTGCGCGACGGCGAGCTGGATGAGGTTGAGGTCGAGCTCGAGCCCCGGCCGACCGCCTAACGAATGGATACGCGCCAGGTTCGCGAGCTTGCCACCGAGCTGACGCTGGCCCTCCGCGAGAAGGTGCTTCCCGAGCTCGGCAGGCACGCCGGTCGAGAGCACTCGGGGGAGGGCGAAGGGGGTGACGTCACCTTCGCGATCGACGAGCTCGCCGAGGCGTACATGGAGCAGCACCTGGCGGAGAAGGCGCCGCAGGTGGCGTTCTACTCCGAGGATCGCGGCATGGTTTCTCCCAGCGGTGAGCCGGAATGGGTGCTCGTCGTCGACCCGATCGACGGCACAAGGCCGGCGATGGCGGGGTTCGAGGCGGCCTGTGTGTCGGTTGCCGCGGCGAGGCTTGACGGTGAGCCGACGATGGGCGACGTCGCCGTCGGATGCGTGGCGGAGATCAAGAGCGGAAGGCTGTTCGTCGCCGAGCGCGGGGCTGGCTGCGAGCCGGTGCCGAACCTCTCGGCGAACACGGATCTCCGCAGGATGTTCTGGGTCTACGGGCTGCGCGGGCGCCCGGTGCGCTCGATCGCTGAGGTGCTTGCGGAGCTGATCGACGGCGCCTCGGTCGGCGGCGGCACCTTTGACCTCGGCTCGGCGACCTACGACATGACCAGGGTGGTCACGGGCCAGCTCGACGCCTACATCGAGCCGGGGCCGAGGATGGTGGCCGACGTACCGGGGATGCGAGAAGCCTTCGAGGCCGTGGGCGACGGTGTGGTGCTGAACAACTCGCCCTACGACCTCGCGGCGGTGGCGCTGATCTGCGAGGAGGCGGGTGCCGTGGTCACCGACGCCTACGGGGAGCCGCTCGCCCAGAGGCGCCTGCTCGGCTCGGGAGCCGAGTTCCAGATCTCCTGCGTGACGGCGGCCAACGCCGAGCTTCACAGCGCGATCTGCGCCAAGCTCGACGCGGGGATAAACCGGCTCTTAGCCCTGTAGCCTGCCCGCGTGCTTCAGGAAGTCGGACTCGGTCACCGCTCGCTTGCGGACTACACCCACATCGCAGGCCGCGAGCTGATCGAGGAGATCGGCGAGCTCGCAGAGGGGCTGAAGGGAAAGCGCCTCCTCCACGTCAGCGCGACGGCTTTCGGCGGAGGGGTCTCGGAGATCCTGTACACGCTGGTGCCGCTGATGCGCGACGTCGGGCTCGACGCCCACTGGCACGTGATCCTTGGCCGTGAGGAGTTCTTCAACGTCACCAAGCTGATGCACAACTCGCTCCAGGGAGACTCCTCGACGCTGACGGCCGCGCAGTGGGACCTGTTCGAGCGTTACAACTGGATGAACGCGCAGGGACTGGAGCCGGGGTGGGACGCGATCATCGTCCACGACCCGCAGCCCGTGGGGCTGCGCCACAACGCTCCCGATGCCGCCGGGCGGTGGATCTGGCGCTGCCACATCGACCTCTCGACCCCGAATGCCGACACGCTCGCCGGGATCCTGCCTCAGATCCGCGAGTACGACCGCACCGTGTGGCACATGCAGACCTACGTGCCGGACAACCTCAACGGCGACGGCGTCCGGATCGTGCCGCCGGCCATCGACCCGCTGTCGCCGAAGAACATGGCGCTCTCACCCGACGACGCGGCGTTTGTATGCGATCAGTTCGGGATCGACGTCGATCGGCCGCTGATCACCCAGGTCTCCCGCTTCGACCCCTGGAAGGACCCGATGGGCGTGATCGACGCCTACCGCCTCGTCGACGAGCAGATGCCGGGCGTCCAGCTGGCGCTCGTCGGCTCGATGGCGACCGACGACCCGGAGGGATGGGAGTTCTTCCATCAGACCTTCCAGCACGCCGAGGGCGACCCCGACATCAAGATCCTCAACAACCTCAACAACGTCGGTGCGATCGAGGTCAACGCCTTCCAGTCGCAGTCGGACATCGTGATTCAGAAGTCGCTGCGGGAGGGATTCGGGCTCACCGTGACGGAGGCTTTGTGGAAGGGTCGGCCGACGATCGCCGGCAACGTCGGCGGGATCCCGCTGCAGATAGAGGACGGGATCTCCGGCTTCCTCGTCGAAACGCCCGAGCAGGCGGCCGAGCGCGCCCTCGAGATCCTCGGCGATCCTGAGCTCGGCCGGCGGTTGGGCAAGGAGGGCAAGGCGCACGCACGCAAGGAGTTCCTCACCCCGCGGCTGCTGCGCGACTGGCTGCGGATGCTCGTAGAGCTCGAGCTGTAGAGGGTGGAGGTGGCCTGGGTCTGATGGAGGCGGCCGCCCAGGAAGCCTCCCTGATCATCGTCTCCAATCGCGGCCCCGCGCACTTCGAGCGCGGCCCCGGCGGGGAGCGGGTGGTGACGCGCGGGGGTGGTGGGCTCGTCACGGCTCTGACCGGCCTGGTGTCGCACCGCCAAGCGCTGTGGGTGGCGTCGGCGATGACCGACGAGGATGTAGAGGTAGCGCGGGAGTCGGGCGGTAGGCCGGTAGATGTGAGCCTGGGGGGCACCGATTACCAGGTGGTGCTGGTGGAGAGCGACGCCGCCGCCTACGACCGCTTCTACAACGTGATCGCGAACCCGATCCTGTGGTTCATCCAGCACTACCTCTGGGACCTCTCCAACGCGCCCGACATCAGGCGCGAGGAATTCGAGGCGTGGGAGCAGGGCTACACGGTCGTCAACCGCGACATCGCGGAAGCGGTGGTCGCGCAAATGGAGGAGCACGGCGACCCGCTGGTGATGCTGCACGACTATCACCTGTACACCGCCCCCGCGCACATCCGCGCCGCGCGTCCGGACGCGTTCCTGCACCAGTTCGTCCACATCCCGTGGTCGCAGTCGGACTCCTGGCGCATCCTCCCCGCCGGATGGCGCGAGGAGATCTACCGCAGCCTGCTCGCCAACGACATCATCGGCTTCCACACCAGCGCCTACTGCCGCAACTTCCTGCACTGCTGCGAGGAGCTCTTGGAGCTGGAGGTCGATCTCGAGCGGCTGACCGTCGTCGTCGACGACCGCGAGACCTGGGTTCGCGCGTACCCGCTCGGGATCGACGCCCGCCGCCTGCGAGCGCTGGCCGACTCCGAGGAGGTCGCGGCGGCAGAGCAAGAGCTGCTGGCGCGCCGTCGCGAGCACCTGATCATCCGCGTCGACCGGGCGGACCTGTCCAAGAACGTGCTCCGCGGGTTCACCGCCTTCGACGTGTTCCTCCAGGACCATCCCGAGTTCCGCGAAAAGGTCACCTTCATCGCCCACCTTCAGCCGTCGCGCCAGGACGTGCCCGAATACGAGGAGTATCTGGATCGGATCGAGGCTCTGGTCGCGGTCGTCAACCATCGCCACGGGACGACGGACTGGATGCCGATCGACCTGCGGATCTACGAAAACCTGCCGGAGGCGGTCGCCCGCTACAAGCACTACGACCTGCTGATGGTGAACTCCCTGTTTGACGGCATGAACCTGGTCGCCAAGGAGGCCCCGGCCGTTAATCAGCGCGACGGCGTCGTGATGCTGTCCGAGAACACGGGCTCGCACGAAGAGCTAGGCGACTGCGCCCTGACCGTGAACCCTTTCGACATCGAGGATCAGGCCGACGCGATCCACAGGGCGCTGACCATGGATCCAGAGGAGCGCGCCCTGCGCGCAAGGCGCCTGCGAGAGATCGTCGATGCCCGAGACCCCGGCGTCTGGATCGACGAGCAGCTCGCCGACATCCGCCTGAAGCGCGGCAGCTAGGGGCCGAATTCGGGCGGTGATGGCGGCGGGGCCGGGGCGGGCGCGGGGACCGGAGCGGGAACGGGCTGGGTAGGGGCGGGCGTTGTCGGTGGCGCTTGCGCGGGCGGGTCGTCGTTGCGATTCCTGTGCTCAGCGCGACCATTGCCGGCGGGCTGGGGCGGCTCAGCCCCGCGCCTGCCGGCTGCGGCCTCCCGATCCCTCTCCTTCAGTGCTTCAGTCCCTCGGCGCACGTTGCGTCCCTCAGACCTTTCAGCCGGCTCGGGCGGCCCCTCCTCAACGGGCAACACCCCGATATCCGCAGCAAGCGGCTTCGGCTCCGGCGGTGCCAACAGCCCCGGCAGCAGCGCCAGGGCGACGGTCGCCGCCACCGCGACGGCGCCGATCTTGGCCGCACTGGCCCACCTCACCCGCTGCTTCATCACACCCGGGAGAAGCCCGGGCGGCGACGTACCGCCCCGTCTGGCGATCGCCAGTCACTAAACTCGCTCGCCGCCTGTGACCGAAGCAGCACGCCAATACGAACTCGTCCTGATGCTCGATCCGGAGGTCGCCGACGAGCGCCGCGACGAGATCGCCTCTAACGCCCGTCAGCGGATCGAGTCCGCGGGCGCACTCAAGCACGACGAGTCGTGGGGAACGCGCAAGATGGCCTACGACATCGACCAGCGCACCGAGGCTGACTACCGCTTCTACCGCTTCGAGGGCGAGAAGCCGCTGCTCGACGATCTCGACCACAACCTGAAGATCACCGACGGCGTGCTGCGATTCCGCATCTTTCGCGTCGATCCTCGCTCGCCGCTGATCTCCCCACCTGACCCGTCGGCGATGGCCGCGCGGAGCAGGCGGGAAGGGCGCCGCGGTGAGGATTCCCCGCGCGCGGGGGAGGAGCGATACGAGGAGTTCGTCGCCGCAGCGGAGCCGGCTGAGGCAGACGCCGCACCGGCCGAGCCCGACGTGGCTGCGGAGGACCTCGCCGAGCCCGCCGCGCCGGTGGAGGAGCCCGGCGAGCCCGACGCAGAGCCCGACGAGCCCGCCCCGGAACCCAAGGAGTAGCCCCGATCGCGCTCTCTGCGGGGGCTTTCAATCCGCAACGTGCGTCAAGGGGGGCATCCCCCGCCGGGTCGCGACTTATCATCGGCAGGTACAAGCAAATTGGGAAGGATGGGCTTCAAATGGCAGCCAGCAACATCAACGTCGTCGCAATCACGGGCAACCTGACCAAGGACCCCGATCTCCGCAGCACCTCGGGTGGCACTTCCGTGTGCGACCTCCGGGTCGCGGTCAACAGCCGCCGCAAGGACGGCTCCGGCAACTGGATCGACAAGCCCAACTACTTCGACGTCACCGTATGGGGCGCGCAGGGCGAGAACTGCGCCACCTATCTCTCCAAGGGACGCCCGGTGGCAGTCGAGGGTCGCCTGGATTGGCGAGAGTGGGAGGCGAAGGACGGCAGCAAGCGCCAGTCCGTGTCGATCATCGCCAACTCGGTCCAGTTCCTGGGCTCGCGTGACGGCGGCCAGAGCGGCGGCGGAGCCCCCGGCCAGGAAGCCGCCAACGGTGGCGGAAACGGCTTCCAGGCGACCTCCGACGTCCCCGCGGACACCTCCGACTTCGAGCCCGAGCAGGCCGGCGTCGCCGCATCAGACGACGACATTCCGTTTTAGATAGTCGTCAGCACTTTTTCGCATAGCAAGACCGGTCGTCCCGCCCCGCGGGCGCTCGTCGTGTTGCTCTTTACGGCGCTCACGCTCACGCTCGCGCTTGCCACGCCGGTCCCGGCCTCGGCCGGGCTTCAGCATCCGCCCACCGGACCGCAGCCCCGCCCCGGGCCCGTCGACTACCTGAAGCAGCCCGGCTGCCCGGTCGAGTACCGAAGCGAGAAGACCGGCGTCTACAGCCACGACGAGCAGCTCCGGGCGCTGCACTGGCAGCTCAAGGTCCACAACGACGTGCTCGAGATGCGGCCGCCGATCGACTGGCAGCGCAACCCGTACCAGTCGAAGGCCTTCGAAGCCCGCCTGGCCGACCTTTCGTTCCTCGACCAGCTGCTGTTCATCTACGTGTCGAGCCCGGACTTCGCGCCCCCGAAGAAACGGCGGGCGCTGGTGATGGCGCGCGAGATCGTGCTCCACTGGATCCGGTCGGCAAACGCGGGCAAGGTGACCAAGGAGACCTGGACCGATCGGGTTGCCGCCCGCCGGGCGACCGTGATCGCCTTCGTTGCCCGCGCGACCGCCTGCGAGGGCGCGCTCGGCAGGGACGCCGCGCAGACGATGCTTTCGTCGATCCGCCGCCACGGCCGATACCTGCGTAACCCGGACAACTACAAGCCCACGAACCACGGGCTCTCGGTGGACCTGGCGCTGGCCGCGCTGGGCCGCTACCTGCCACAGGACAAACCGATCGCCCGCGGGGCGCTGCGCGGCGAGCGGCGCTACAAGCGCACCTTCTACGGCTCGTTCGAGCCCACCGACGGCGTCTGGCTGGAGCACTCGATGGGCTATTACGACTACGCGATCAACCTCGTCGACGACTACCTGCGCGTCGTCAACCCGCTCGATGCCCAGCTCCGCCAGGCACGCCAGCGGCTCGTCACATCGCTCGCATGGCTGACCGCGCCCGACGAGCGAATGGCGCAGTTCGGAGACACCAGCCTCGACAAGCCCCAGGTCGAGGTGCGTGGTGAAGCGGGGGCCCAGGGCGGCCTGTGGGTGGCGCCGACCGCCGGCTATGCGGTCGTCAAGGATCTGTCGGCGGGAGGGTGGCTGGCGATCGCATCCTCCTTTCACTCCGGGGTCCATAAGCATTCGGACGAGCTCTCGTTCGAGCTCTTCGAGTCCGGGATCCGCGTCGTCCAGGACACGGGCCAGTACCACAAGGACCGGGACGCCTACTTCGACTTCCAGCGCTCCTTGGAGGCGCACTCGACCCTCGTCGTGGATGGCAAGCAGCTCGACTCGGAGGACTCGGCGCCGTACGGCAGCGGCATCTACGCCTGGGGCCAGGGCGAGGGCTGGTACGCGGTGTGGGCCCAGAACCCGGTGGTATCCGAGCGCCAGGGAGTCACGCACGCGCGACTGTTCCTCTACAAGCCCGGCTATGCGCTGTTCGTCGCCGACGCCGTGCAGGCCGGCGCGCCTCACAGCTACACCCGCTATTTCCAGCTCGGGCGGAAGGTGAACGCGACCCCCGAGGGCGACGGTCTGCGCCTCTCGGGGCATGGGCTGAAGGGGGCGCTGACGAGCTTCAGCGCCGCCGGTCCCGGGAGGCTGGAGACGGTGTCCGGGCAGCCGAGCCCGCTTGCCGGCTGGACCTATCCCAAGTTCCGCGAAGAGCAGCCGCGCACAACCGCGTCGTGGCGCACCTCCGGGCAGAATCTCGATCACCTCGCCACCCTGTCCCTGGCCGGATCGAGCCTGCGGGGCTCGCTGGCCACCCCGCTCGGCGACGACACCACGATCTCGGTCCTGGACGAGACCGGGCTGCCGCTGGGCAGCATCCGCGTGGTCCGCTCCGGGACGGCGATCACGATCGACGCCACCCCGTAGGTTGTCGCCCGGGCAGCGAGCAAGAGGGGCGTGGCTATCATTCCGGCCCTCCGATGGCGCGAAAGCGTGCGACCACACCCGCCCCCCGGCGTCGCGGCCCCCGCGACCGCTTCCGCCCGCGCAAGTACACACGGATCAACGTCGAGCGCATCGACTACAAGGATCTGGGCACGCTGCGCCGCTTCATCTCCGACCGCGGCAAGCTCCGCTCGCGGCGCGTAACCGGCCTTTCGCGATCGCATCAGAAGCAGCTCGCGCTCGCCGTCAGGCGCGCCCGGGAGCTCGCCCTGCTGCCGTACGTGGGCGAGCGCTAGACCGAATCAGATGACCCAGGCGATCCTGCTCAAGGACGTGGAGGCCCTCGGCGAAGCCGGCACCGCCGTCGACGTCTCCCCCGGCTACCTGCGCAACTACCTGATCCCGCGCAAGCTCGCCCAGCCCGCCACCGAGGGTGCCCTGGAAGAGGCACAGCGGCGGCGAGAGGCGGCCGAGACGGCGGCTCGTGAGGCTTCCGAGCGCGCCGGGGAGACCGCGGCGCTGCTGTCGAAGACCGTGCTCACGATCTCCCACCGGGCAGGCGAGGACGGAAAGCTCTACGGCTCGGTGACGAGCAAGGAGATCGCCGATGCGATCGCAGAGGCCCGCGGCCTGAAGGTGGACCGCAAGAAGATCCGCCTCGAGCAGCCGATCCACGAGGTCGGCACCTACATGGTCGAGGTCGAGGTCGGCACCGACTCAACGGCGCGCGTGAAGACGATCGTCGCCGAGCAGCGCTAGCCCTCGGCCTCAGACGACGATTGGCGGGAAACTCTCGCCTACCCGATCAAGCGTTCATCTCCATCTTCAGCTCTGTCATGTCGACGGACGCGCGAGTGCCCGGCGTGTCACCGGAGTCCATTGCGCTCATCACCTCACCCCCGGCGCGCATGTCCTCGGCGGAGTCGAAGTACTGAAGCACGACGGCGGTCCCCTGGTCGGGGTCGACGAGCACCTTGAGCGCGGTCATCGGCACGCCCTCCGGCGGTCCGTCCGAGCTCTCGACCCTCGAGTTCAGCTCCGCGATCTTCTCGGGGTTCACATCGGTGAATCTGACGACGCGTACGAACAAGGCAATCCTCCTCCGTCGGTGGCTGAAACGGTCGGGCGCGATCGTACGCCGATCGGGCCTGGCTCGTCCAGGAGCGATGAACCCGCAGCTTGCGGCCCTCGCGATCTGGCGCCGCGAACGCGTGGCCGCAAAGTGCCGGAATCCGCCCTGCGCCTGTCACGCACGTGTGCTTTGTTCCGCCGGTCCGGGGTCGATCCTCAGGGGTGAGGGCTTTACGCAGTGAGAACCCGGGCGAAAACGATCCAGATGGCCGCGACCAACGGACAGCCGCACGTCCCGCCTCAGAACCTCGAGGCGGAGGAGGCCGTGCTCGGCGGGATGATGGTCTCGGCGCTCACCTTCGACCCGATCTTCGCCGACATCCGGCTCGAGGGCGACGACTTCTACCGCGACCGCCACCGCACCGTCTTCAGGGCGATCAAGGAGCTGTACGGGCGCGACGAAGCGGTCGACTCGCTGACGGTGACCGAGCTGCTGGTCCAGCAGGGAAGGCTCGAGGAAGCAGGGGGCAAGGAGGAGGTGTGGGCGCTCGCATCGACCACGCCCGCCCCCGGCAACGCAGTCCACTACGCGAAGATCGTGAAGCAGAACGCGCTCCTTCGCCGGCTGCTCGAAGCGGCCCAGCGGATCCAGCAGTCGGTTCACGAAAGGGAGGGCGAGCCCCAGAACCTCGTCGAAAGCGCCGAGCGGCTGCTCTTCGACGTCGCCCACGCCGAGCACGCGGGAGACTTCGAGGCGCTCAGCGACGTGATCGACCGCGAGGTCGACCGTCTCGACAAGATCGCCTCAGGGGCAATGGACGCAACCGGGACCCCGTCGGGCTTCGCCGACCTCGACGCGCTCACCGGCGGCTTCCAGCCGGGAAACCTGGTTGTGATTGCAGCAAGACCGGCGATGGGGAAATCGGGCCTCGTCCTCAACATCGCCGACCACGTCGCCCGTGGGCTCGGGCAGCCCGTCGCCTTCTTCTCGCTCGAGATGGCGCAGATGGAGCTTGCGCAGCGGCTGATTGCGTTCCACTCCAAGGTCCCGAGCGACAAGCTGCGCAAGGCGCAGGTGAAGAGCGATTGGCCGCGGGTGCTGGCGGCGGGGAATGCTTTCGAGAACGCGCCACTCTGGATCGACGATTCCTCCGATCTCGGCCTGCTCGACCTGCGGGCGAAGGCGCGGCGGCTGCATGCCAAGGAGCGCTCCAACGGATCCAAGGGGCTGGGGCTGATCATCATCGACTACATCCAGCTAATGCGCCCGAGCGAGGAGCGCGCGAGCCGGGTCGAGCAGGTGAGCCAGATCAGCCGAGGGCTGAAGATCCTCGCGAGGGAGCTCGATGTGCCCGTGATCGGCCTTTCGCAGCTCTCGCGAGCCCCCGAGCAGCGCCAAGGTGACCACAAGCGCCCGATCCTCTCCGACCTCCGTGAGAGCGGCCAGATCGAGGCCGATTCCGACGTGGTCGCGTTCATCTACCGCGACGAGTACTACAACCCCGAAAGCGAGGACCGGGGAATCGCCGAGATCCTTGTGCGCAAGAACCGCAACGGCCCGGTCGGCAAGGTCGAACTCGTGTTTCGGGAGGAGTTCGCGTCGTTCATGAACCTCTCCAAGCGCGACCGTGACCGGCACACGGTTCCGCACCCGGGCGAGGAACCGCTCTCGACCGACGTGGCCGAGGAGCTCTAGCCGCCCGTGGGAGAGGTCGCGGCCCTACCCCGAAACTGCCCGCTAGGGGTCTGCGACGGCAGCGGCTGGGTGTACGAGGAGGGGAACGTCGCGCGTGCCTGTGACTGCCGCGAACAGCTGATCTCGCGCAGCCGCTCGCACGGCATTAACTCCGTGATCCCCGCCAAGTACCGCGGCGTCAGCTTCGAGCGGCCGCCGGTATCGGACCTCGCCCGCGCACCCGCGACCGCCCCGGTCGTGGACGAGATCCGCGCGTACGTCGAGGACGTCGACCACAGGCTCCGCGAAGGCCGCGGCCTGTGGCTGATGGGCGATGTCGGCACCGGCAAGACGAGCCTCGCGATGCTCGTCTCCCGCCACGCGCTCGAAGCGGGTCGCACGGTCGCGATCTATTCGCTGCCGCGTCTTCTGGCGCGGATTCGGCGTACCTACGACGCCGACACGGGCGGGGACTCCTATCTCGAGTTCTTCGAGCGCCTGGTCAGCGTCGATCTGCTTCACATCGACGACCTCGGCGCCGAGAAGCGCTCCGACTGGGTGCTCGAGCAGCTCTACGCGATCGTCAACGAGCGCTACGAGTCCCAGCGCGCGGTCCTCGTGACCACGAATCTCGACCAGTCGGCGCTGGAGGAGCAGATCGGCCCGCGCACGGTTTCGCGGCTCGTCGAGATCTGCGGCGACCCGCTGCCGCTATTCGGGGAAGACATGCGCTACCGGGTCGGCATCGCTCAGTAGCGTCCCCCGGTCCCTCATAATCTCCGCGCTATGCCAGGACACGTCATCATCGGCGCCCAGTGGGGCGACGAGGGGAAGGGAAAGATCGTCGACCTGCTCGCCGAGCGGGCCGACATGGTCGTGCGCTTTCAGGGCGGCAACAACGCCGGCCACACGATCGTCCGTGACGGGGAGGAGTTCAAGTTCCACCTGATCCCGTCGGGAATCCTCTATCCGGGGAAGACCTGCGTGATCGGCAACGGGGTGGTGGTCGACCCCGGCGTGCTTTGCGACGAGATCGAGGCCCTGAAGCGGCGGCGGATCGACGTCAGCGGGTTGAAGCTGTCGGCGAACGCGCACCTGATCATGCCCTACCACGTGCTCCTCGACACGGGGGGCGAGCTGAAGCTCGGGAAGCTCTCGATCGGGACCACTAGGCGCGGGATCGGCCCCTGCTACCAGGACAAGGCGGCCCGGCTCGGGATCAGGGTCCAGGACCTGCTCGACCCGAAGATCCTGCGAAAGAAGATCCTGGCGGCGCTGACGCCCAAGCAGCACGCACTACGGGCGATCGAGAAGCAACTCGAGAAGCACCCGGAATTCGACCTCGATGCGATCGACCTGCACGCGATCACCGAGGAGTACGTCGCCTATGGCCACCGGCTCGAGCCGCACATAGCCGACACCGCGCGCCTGTGCTGGAACTCGCTCGACGCCGGGCGGACGGTTGTCTTCGAGGGCGCCCAGGCCACCCTGCTCGACCTCGATCACGGGACCTATCCCTTCGTCACCTCATCCAACCCGATCGCGGGCGCCGCCTGCGTCGGAGCTGGGGTCGGCCCCAGCGACATCGACGAGGTTTGGGGGGTCGCGAAGGCTTACTCGACCCGGGTCGGCGCCGGCCCGTTCCCGACCGAGCTCGACGACGAAGTCGGCGAGCGGATGCAGGCCCGCGGGCACGAGTTCGGGACCACCACGGGTCGCGCTCGCCGCTGCGGCTGGCTCGATGCCGTCGCCCTGCGCTACGCGGTGCGGCTGAACGGCATGGATGCGCTTGCGGTCACGAAGCTGGACGTGCTCTCCGGCATTGATCCGCTGAAGATCGCGGTTCGCTACCGCCACCCCGAGGGAGCTGTCTTCGACGAGTTTCCCTACCACCAGTCGATCCTGCACACCGCCGAGGCCGACTACGAGGAGCTGCCCGGATTCGAGGCTGAGATTGGCGGTTGCCGCGCTCGGTCGGATCTTCCGCGCGAAGCTCGTGACTATCTGCACGCAATCTCCGAGCTGGCAGGCGTGCCGATTCAGCTCGTCGGCGTCGGGCCCGCGCGCGACGAGGTGGTCTGGATGGGCGAAAAGGCGGGGACCGGCCTGCGGGCCGCCTAGCGCCGCTCCCGGTGTAACGAGCACCGTCCGTCCGAGTCGGATATCTTGCGCCCCAAGGAAGGGCGTCCGGCAGGCCGTTGTACAAGCCGGAGTAGAGACAAGTCCCGGGCCGTCTGCCCTGGGGGAAGTCATACCGCCGCGACGCGGTGGGGATCGAGCCGTATTGGAGGATTGATGAAAAGCAGCAGAATCGCGGCCCTCGTTGGGGCCCTTGCCGGTGGCGTCCTGATCGCGGCCTGTGGCGGCGACGATGAGACCACCACCAGCACCGCGCTGACCCAGCAGCAGATCATCGAACAGGCGACGCCTGCGGTGGTCAGGATCAGCGGCCGAACCGACGAGTCGCAGCAGCTCCTTTACGGAGACACCAAGTTCAGCGGCACCGGCGTCGTCTACAAGGCCGACGACGGTGCGACCCGGATCCTCAGCAACGCGCACGTGATCGAGGGCCAGACGGGGCTGACGGCCGAGTTCTCCGACGGCACGAAGTCGAGCCTGCGGGTGCTCGGAAGCGCCCCCTGCCAGGACGTCGCCGTGCTCGAGATGGTGAACCCGCCTGCGGAGGTCGCGACGATGTCGCTGGGCGAGTCGGGCGGCGTCGCGGTTGCCGATCCGGTGATCGCGATGGGATTTCCCTCGAGCGTTGAGCGAAGCGGCACCGCCTCGGTGACATCCCCGCAGGGGACGGTCGTGAACGCCGACGTGCAGGGAACACAGGTCAGCCCCGACCTCCCCACCTATCCGGCGCTGATCGAGCACTCCGCGACGTTGAACCCCGGCCACTCGGGAGGCCCGCTGCTCGACGAGCAGGGTCTCGTCGTCGGGCTCAACACCCTGGCCTCCGACACGGACCAGTACTACGCGATCTCGGTCGATCAGGTGAAGTCGCTGCTTCCGACGCTGGAGGCCGGCAACGACCAGGTCAACCTCGGCTGGAGCCTGCTCGCGGGCGACGGAGCCACGGCTCAGTCGATCACCGACGAGACAGGGCTCGACTGGTCGGGCACCGTGATGGTCACCGGTGTGTCCCCGAACACGCCGGCAGACGACGCCGTGCTCGCCAGCAGCGGAGACCCCGCCGCGGTCACCCCCGGAGACGGGATCTTCACGATCAACGGCACGAAGGTCAAGAACGTGCCGCAGGTCTGCAAGATCCTCCAGGGGTTCACCCCGGGTGACACGTTCACGATCGAGGAGACCTACCTGATCGACAACGAGTTCCAGCCCTCGGTCGAGCTCGACATCACGATCCCGCAGGATCAGGTCGCGATGACGGACACGACGACGCCGGCTGAGACGACGACCGGGACGACTACTACGGGGACGACGACCACGGCGACTCCGTAACCGCTCCGGCGCCCCCTCGTGGGCGCCGGCGACAGACTCGAGCGACCGGCCGCCACCGCGCGGCCGGTCGCTTTTTGTCGCTCGCTTTCTCGCTCCTAGACTCTCCGGCCGATGACCTCGCGACTCCTGCTCTCGTTCTCTGTCGCCGTGGCCGTCGTCGCGGCCGGCTGCGGCGGGAACGACGGTGGCGCCACCCCCAGCGCCCCCGACCAAGCCGACGTCGCGCATGCGGCCAGGCAGGCCGTGGTGTCGCTCAGGGGCGAGCGGCTCGGGATCCCGGTCGGTGGCAGCGGATTCGTCTACGACCTCGGCCGCGGCCTGATCGCGACCACGGCCTGGAACGTGGCAGCGGTCGAGGGGATCACCGCGAGGGTGGGGCGGGCACGACACCGATCCCCGCCGAGATCGCAGGGATCGCCCCCTGCGAGGACGTCGCCGTGCTCGAGCTTGGAGGCGACGGCGACTCCCGCGCGGGCCTCGAGGCGCTGGCTCTGGGCAGTTCGAGTGCCCTCGAGCCCGGCCAGCCCGTAACCGCCCTCGGCTACGGCAACCAGTTCCAGAGCGCCGATCGCGAAACCTTGCAGCGCAGCGAAGGGACGATCACCGACACGGAGCTCAGCGCGCAAGTCATCGCCCCGGATCTGCCCTCATTTCCGAGCTTGATCGAGGACACTGCGACCCTCGAGCCCGGATTCAGCGGAGGCCCGCTGCTCGACGACGCCGGCCAGGTGGCAGGGATGCTGGTCAGCAGCGATCTGGCGCAGCCGACACCGTCGTATGCGATTCCGAGCCAGCGCCTGCGGGGGCTGCTCGAGGCGCTCGAGGGCGGGGACCGGCTATGGGTCGGCTGGTACCTGCGCCCACTCGACGCCGTCGACATCGAGCAGGAGTTTCAGCTCTTCCTCGCCGACAAGCTCGAGGCGGCGGGGCTGACGGCGGCGGAAGTGGCGGAGCGCGTCATGGACCTGGAGTTGCCCAACGGCATGTACGTGCTCGCGACCGAGAGCGGCTCGGCGGCCGACGACGCGAAGATCTTCCCCGGCGACATGGTCACCGAGATCGAGGGGGATCCCGTGACCTCGATGGCCGACGTCTGCGCGGCGCTCGATTCCGCCGGCCCCGGGGCCGAGGTGGAGGTGGATGGGGTGGCGATCGCCAGCAGCACCCGGATCGCCGACATCGGCGAGAAGTTCACGGTCGTAGTCGACCTCCCCGGCGAATAGGCGATACTGGCCCGCTCGTGAGCACTGAGTTCGAGAAGGTCCTTGTCGCGAATCGGGGTGAGATCGCGATCCGCGTCATGCGCGCCCTCCAGGAGCTGGGGATCGCCTCGGTGGGCGTGTACTCCGAGGCGGACCGCGACGCCCCTCATGTCCGCGAGGCCGACGAGGCATACCTGCTGGGTCCTGCGGCACCGGCCCAGAGCTACCTGGCGGTGGAGAGGATCCTCGAGGTCGCGGCGGAGGCGGGCGCGCAGGCAATCCACCCCGGATATGGCTTCCTGGCGGAGAACGCGCCGTTCGCGTCAGCCTGCGAGAAGGCTGGAATCGTCTTCATCGGCCCTCCCGCGAGTGCGATCGAGGCGATGGGCTCCAAGACCCGCGCCCGCGAGCTGATGGCGAAGGCGGGCGTGCCGATCGTTCCCGGCGCCACCTCTCCTTCGCCCTCTTTCGCCGATGCCGCTAAGGAGGCCGAGAAGATCGGCTATCCGATCGCCTGCAAGGCAGCGGGAGGCGGCGGCGGCAAGGGCTTCCGGGTCGCCCGCACGCCGGAGGAGCTCGAAGAGGCCTTCGAGGGCGCCGCGCGCGAGGGGGAGAAGTTCTTCTCGGACCCGACCGTGTACCTGGAGCGCTACCTGGAGGACCCGAGGCACGTCGAGGTGCAGGTGCTCGCCGACTCGCACGGCAACGTGATCCATCTCGGCGAGCGCGACTGCTCGCTTCAGCGCCGCCACCAGAAGCTGATCGAGGAGGCTCCGGCCCCCCACGTGGACGCCGAGATGCGCGAGCGGATCGGCAAGATCGCCACCGACGCCGCCGCTGCCGTCGACTACCGCTCCGCGGGGACGATCGAGGGCCTCCAGATGGGCGATGACTACTTCTTCCTGGAGATGAACACACGCGTCCAGGTGGAGCACTGCGTGACCGAGATGGTCACGGGGATCGACATCGTCCGGGAGCAGATCCGGATCGCCGCCGGCGAGGAGCTGTCGCTGAGCCAGGAGGACGTCGAGCTGCGAGGCCACGCGATCGAGTGCCGGATAAACGCCGAGGCCGCGCACAAGAACTTCGCACCCGCCCCCGGCCCGGTCGACACCTATCGCGAGCCCGCCGGACCGGGCGTTCGCGTCGACTCCGGCGTCGAGTCCGGCGGGGAGGTGACCCCGATCTACGACCCGATGGTCGCGAAACTGATCGTCTGGGACAGCGATCGCAAGCTCGCCACCGCGCGCATGCTCCGCGCCCTGGACGAGTACGAGATCGAGCCGCTGACGACGCTGATCCCGTTTCACAAGGCGATCCTCGCGACCGAGCAGTGGGAGAGAGGCGAGACCTGCCGCGACCTGATCGAGGACCGCAAATGGCTGAAGGAATTAACGCCTGACGCGTCCTCCGCTTCGCGTCCGGGCGCGTCAGGGTCTGACGAGGGTGCGGGGGATATCGAGCTCACCGAGCGCGAGTATCAGGTCGAGGTCGACGGCCGCCTGCACGCCGTGAAGGTGATCGGGGCGGCACTCCCGGGCGGCGCAGGCAACTCGGCCGGCGTGGCCCGCCCGCACCGCCGGGAGCGCTCGGCGGCCGGCGGCGGTGGAGCCGGCGGCGCGGAGCTGATCTCCCCGCTTCAGGGAACCGTGCTCAAGGTCGCCACCGAGAAGGGGGCGGAGGTGGAGGAGGGCACGCTGGTGTGCGTGATCGAGGCGATGAAGATGGAGAACGAGATCACCGCCCATCGAGCCGGCAAGGTCAAGGACCTTCGAGTCTCCGAGGGCGGCGCGGTGGCGAGCGGCGATGTCCTCGCCGTGATCGAGTAGCCGGGTTTGGCCCGCCGTTCCTTCCGAAAGCAGTGGCGCTACGTCGGGGCGTTCGCAGACCCGTTCATGGTCTGTGCGGCCCGAGTTCAGGTCGGGCCGTTCGCGCAGACGTTCTGGGCGATCGCCGATCGCGAAGCGGGCGAGTTCCACGAACGCACCCGGACGCGGCTGCCGGGCGCGAGGGGCGAGGTCTGGCGCGAGGAGCGCGACGGCGTGGAGGTGGATCGGATGATGTCCGACGATCTGCGGCTGAACCTCCGCGTCGGTGAGGGAAATTGGGCCGAGGTCACCTGCGACAACGGCGAGGGCGGGGAGGTGTGGACGCGCAAGCTCTGCGACGTTCCCGTCCAGTGCGACGTGCGCATCGGCGACAAGCGCTGGGAGCTCGAGGCCCGCGGCGTCGTCGACGAATCGGCCGGCCACCACCCGCGGCACACGGTGTGGAGCTGGTCAGCAGGGGTCGGCCGCACCGTCGACGGCCGCTCGGTCGGCTGGAACCTCGTCGAAGGGGTGAACGACCCCCCAAGCGGGTCCGAGCGAGCGATCTGGCTCGACGGCGAGCCCACCGAGCCCGGCCCCTCGCGCTTCGACGGCCTCGAGGCAATCGGCTTCGAGGACGGCTCACGAATCGCGTTCAGCGCCGAGCAGGAGCGACAGGCGAGCCAGAACCTGCTCCTGATCCGCTACGAGTACCGCCAGCCCTTCGGCACGTTCACCGGAACGCTCCCCGGCGGGATCGAGCTAAAGAGCGGGATCGGCGTGATGGAGCACCACGACGCCTGGTGGTAGGGGTCACGCACGAAACGTCCCTATATGGGACGGAACGTCAGGGACCCCCTTGCGGATACACCGATTCCACTCGCCAGCGCCAAGGAGGCTCCTCGGTCGGCGCAAATTCGTAGTGGTTACGCCCATCCAGAGTTTCCAGCGGCACGAGCACCGGCACCGCGTCCTCAAGCAGCGGCGTGCCGGCCAGCGCCTCGACCTGAGCCGCATCCACCTCGCGTCGTTCCCCTACCCAGCCCAATGACGGTCGATACCACCAGTACGTCACGCGTACACCCCCTGCGTTGGCGCGCCGGTCGTCAACCGCGACGAACGCGGTCACTCGCCGGTTCGAAGCGGTGAGGCCGGGCTTTGACCCCGGCGTCGCGCAACTCACCGAGCGGCAGTAGCGAAAGTCAACTGGCAGCAGGCCCGCCACCGTCGCCGATGCAGGCGCCAGCGCCCTCACCGCACCGGCCACAGAGCGCCCATAGGCCAGGGTCAGGGGATCGCGCCAGCAGGGCCCAGGCCCCTGTACGGCGCAGCGAACCTTGCGCCCCAGCGTCGAAGCGAGATCACGGCCGGCATCGACAGGCTCACCACGGGCGAGGGCGGCAATCGCGGCGATCACGATGGCCGCGATCAACGCCGCAAGCGCGGCTGACTCGATCGTTGCCGACCCTCGCGCGGATCGCGGCGCAAAACGCATGCCAAAACGCTAGGCGCCGAGGAATCTCAGATGGCGCGCGCTGTGTGCCGAATCAGGCAAGCCCTTCGCGCGCTTCGCGCACGAGGGTGACCGCCTCGGGAAAGACAATCCGGATCGCGTCGCGTACCTGCACCGCCTGATCGTCGCTGGTGCCCTGGAGGTTGAGGCGGTTGATCGCGGCGACCGTCATCTCGACCGCTAGCTTGATCGCGTTGTCGGCCCAAGCGACCTGCTGCGAGCTCTGCATCTGGCTCGCCAACTCGGCGAGCCGCTCGCGCAGCTCGTCCGGATCGCCGAAGATGTTGAAGCCCTCGCCTTCCATGGGGACCAGTTCATTGTACGGTCCCGCCATCGCGCTCCCACCGCCAGATCCCGACTCGACGGCCCTGATCACAGGCGCTTCGTCGGGCATCGGCGTCGAGATCGCACGCGCGCTGGCAAAGCGCGGCCACGGCGTGACGCTGGTCGCGCGGCGGGAGGATCGCCTGCGCGAGCTCGCCGATGAGCTCGGCGCCGGGGCGGCCGCTCACGCGGAGGTGATCGCCGCCGACCTCGCGGAGGCGGAATCCCGCGATCAGCTCGCTGCCGCGGTCGAGAGCAACGGCCGCGCGGTCGAGATTCTCGTCAACAACGCCGGAGTCGGCGAGTACGTCGATTTCACCGAATCCGACCGAGAAGGCCTGCTGGCGATGGCGCGCCTGAACATGGAGGCGCTGCTCGACCTCCAGGCCCGCTACCTGCCGCCGATGGTCGAGCGCGGCCGCGGAGCGGTGGTCAACATCGCCTCCACCGCCGCGTTTCAGCCGATCCCCGGGAACGCCGCGTACGCGGCCACGAAGGCGTTCGTGCTCAGCTTCGGCCAAGCCGTGCACGAAGAGGTGAAGCGCAGTGGGGTAACGGTCACCACGGTCTGCCCCGGCCCGGTTCGCACCGAGTTTTCCGAGATCGCGGGGATAGGCGGAGCGGAGAAGAACACCCCGGGCTTCGTGTGGACCGAGCCGGAGGAAGTCGCCGCCGCCGCGCTGCACGCGGCCGAGCGCGGCAGCCGGACGCGAGTCGTCGGGACGCTGAACCGGGTGATGGCCACGGCAGGGCAGCACTCGCCTCGCTCGGTCGTCCTCCCGCTCGTCGAGCGGGTGTTCAAGATCGCCCAGTAGCGCGGAATGTCGCTGAACCGCTGGGAGACGGGTTCCGGTCCGGCAGTGCTCTGCCTCCACGACACCGCCTCGACCTCAGAGGTGTGGCGTCCGCTCGCTGCTGCATTCGGTGAGCGGGCGAGGACGATCGCTTACGATCGCCGCGGCTGGGGCCGCTCCGAGGCGCCGGAACCGTATCTGCGGACGACGGTCCCCGAGCAGTCGGAGGATGCCGCGAAGCTGCTCGAGGAGCTGGACGCATCGCCGGCGGTGCTGTGCGGCGCCGGCCTCGGCGCCGTCGCTGCCCTGGACCTGGTCGCCCGGCGCCCGGAGCTGGTCGCGGCAGCGGCGCTTATCGAGCCGCCGCTGTTCGCCTTCGTCCCCGAAGCGACCGAGACCCTCTCCGCCGACGGCGAGCTTGTTCGGAGCGCGTTCCAGAGCGGGGGCGCGGACCAGGCGATGGAGGTGTATCTGTCCGGCGCACTCGAGGCGCTCGGCCCCGGCGCGGAGCGCCAGCCCGAGGAGCTGGCGGAGGCGGCGCGATCGCGCCCGATGACGCTGTTCGCCGAGCTTGCGGCGGTGCCGGCCTGGGACCTTCCGCTGGCGACGCTCGACGCGGCGGAGGCGCCGATCGCAGTCGTCGTGGGTGCCTCGACGCCGAGGCTGGTGAGGCTCGCATGCGAGGGGCTGGTGGGGCGGCTGCCGAGGGCGGAGCCGCGGGAGCTGGCCGGGCAGGGATGGCCTCAGCTCGACTCGGCGCCGGAGCTCTCCGAGCTGGTGCTCGGGCTCTCCCGGTCGCGGGCGTGAGCAGGGCGCCGGTCGACCACCGCCACCACCCGGCCACCGCGACGCAGCCCGGAAGCGGCCGTCTCCAGCAGCAGCGCGGCGAGCGCGACGAGCGGAAGCGCGAGCAGGGAGACGACGGCGTCGACGACGAAAAGCGCACGACTGCGGCTGTTGGCCGGGCGCAGACGGCCCGCGATCACCTCGCGGGCGAAGTTTGGATGGAAGGTGAGCGCGTTCATCAGGGTCTGCCACATCCAGATCAGGTTCGGCCCGAAGGGCGGTTGGCGGATTCGCACCACGCGCTTCCCTTGGCGCTCGAATAACGCGATCAGCGCCTGCGGGGTGCCCACCACCTGCCGGTCGGGCAGTTCCAGCGCGGCCCAGGTGCCGCCGCCGATTGCCGCCTGCAGGCTCCTGCGGTTGGGAAGCGAGACCTCGCTCAACCCATCCCCGCGCTCCTCAGCGGACGCAAGCAGCGCCGAGACGTCCAGCTCTCCTTCGCGCACAATCCCGAGGCCACAACCCTCGCAGCGGTCGAGCACGTAGGTCTCGGGGCGGCGAGCGTCGGCCGCTGCTGCCTTCGTCCACGCGTAAAGCGGCCCGCCGCAGGCGGGGCAGGTCCCAACCGCCCCCGTGGCGAGCGGCACGGTTCCTCGAGGCGGTTGATCGTCCCCCGCCCGGACGCCCCGTGGGCCGTACTCCTCAGCAGCATCGGTCACGTTTGGGTTACGGTAGCGACGATGCAGCTCCGCGACATCATGACTCCGGGAGTGGTGACCGCCGGCCTGGATGCCGCCGTGCTCGACGTCGCCCAGCTGATGCGCGACCGCGGCGTCGGCTCGGTCGTGATCTGCGACCCCGACGGAATCCCGGCGGCGATCATCACCGACCGCGATCTGGCGGTGAGGGCGCTGGCCGACGAGAGGCCGACGGGAGAGCCGATTCGCGAGCACGCCACCCGCCCGTTGATCAGCGGCGAGCCCGACATGGTCCTCGAGGAGGCGGCAGCGCTGATGGTTCAGCATCGGGTCCGGCGCCTGCCCGTGATCGAGGGGGATCACCTCGTTGGCATCGTCACGCTCGACGACATCGCTGTCAGGACCGGCAACCTCGAGGTCGCCCAGCGGATGACCCAGGAGGTAATCGAGGGCGCCCTGCCCGACTTCTTCTTCCACGATCGCGGCTGATTCGATGCCCGGCACCGATCTGACACCGGCACAGGTCCGGATGCAGGGCCGAATCGAGACCGTGATCGGCCTCGCCGCTCCCTTCCTCGACATGGTGCTCGCCGTCGGTGAGCGGGTCTCCCGGATCGCCGAGCCCGACGATTCCGGCTACTACCCGGTTCGCCGTGGCCCGGAGGGCTCGTTCCTGGGTGCGTCCTCGCCGCGGGAGGTGCGCGAGCGCTCCGGCGCCCGCACGCCCCATGAATAAGAGCGAGATCCTGGAGCGAGAGCGCCGCTGGTCTGTGCCGGCGGCGATCGCGTGCGGGATCTCGATCGTGCTCACGGTCGCCTCTGTGCTGTTGCTGCAACAGATCGACGTCGACCCGGACGCCAGCACCGCGGATACCTACGCCGACTATCACGAAGAGTCGAGCACCCTGTATCTGTCGGCGATCCTGAGGCTGATCTCGATGCTCGCGTTTGCGGGGGCGGTGCTTTACCTGTTCAAGGCGGCGCAGGGCCGATCCGATCGGGTGCGCGGAAACCTGGTCGGCATCGTCGTCATCGGCCCGATTCTGTTCGGGATCAGCAACGTGATGCAGACGGCGTTGATCGACGGAGTCGCTCCGGATCTGGTCGCCAGCGGGGGCGACCAGTGCCCGCCGACGGAGAACGAGGCCGACCAGGACGACTGCGTCACCAACCTCGTCCAGGACCAGGGCCTGTTCGGTCTCAGCATCGGCCTCGGGATCGCGGGAACGATCGCGTTCATTGCTTCGGTGCTTTACACGTCGTTGCAGGCGATGCGAACCGGGCTCCTGACCCGGTTCTGGGGCTCGCTCGGGATGGCGATTCCGATCGCGGTCGTCTTCCTCGGCCCGATGGGCGGCGCGCTGCTGATCCTCTGGACCTTCATGCTCGGGCTCGTGTTCCTGAACCGCTGGCCCGGCGGCCGCCCGCCGGCGTGGGACGCCGGCGAGGGGGTCCCGTGGCCGAGGCCGGGGGAGGCGAAGCCCGAGCCCCAGCCTCAGCCGGAGGCCGGGATCGAGGGCACGGCTGAGGAGATTCTCGGGACGGACGCGCCGGAAGCGGGAACCGAAGGCGCAGGCCCAGCGCCGCGCAAGCGCAAGCGACGCTCCTAGGGTCCCTCCGCGCGCTCCGCTAGACCGCGGCCGGAAGCTTCGACTCGAGCTCGGTGAGCGCGTGCAGGAAGATCTCCGAGAAGGTGGGAAAAGGTTGGATGACGTCGTTCATCACCGCGAGCGGGACGCCCGCGCGGATGGCGACCGTTGCCTGCTGCAGCCATTCGCCTGCCTCGGGGCCAAGCGCGTACGCCCCGGTCAGCCGCTCGCCATCGGATAGGAGGGTGAGAAACCCGTTCTTCTCCGCGTATGCGCGCGTGTAGGTGGACGTGCGCGGCACAGCCGAAATCGGCGCCGTCGCGGTGATCTCGCCCTCCGCCGCGCCGACCGACGCCGCTTGGGGATCGGTGAACACGACGCGCGGCACCGCCTCATAGTTCGTTTCCCATCGGCGCCCGAGGATGTTCGCGGCGGCGACGCGCCCCTGGTACTTGCCGACGTAGGTGAGCGGCCAGACGCCGGTCACGTCGCCGATCGCCCAGACACCGTCTGTCACGTTCATGCGCTGGTCGACGGGGACCCCGCCTTTCTCAAGCGAGACGTCGACGTTCTCGAGCCCGAGACCGTCCGTGCGCGGACGGCGACCCGTGGCCACCAGCAGACGGTCGCCCCGCAGCTCCCTTCCGTCGGGGAATTCGAGCGCGTAGCCGCTGCCGTCGCGGCGCGCGGATGTGGCGTGCTGGCCGAAGTGCAGCTCGATGCCCTCGGCGGCCAGCGCCTCACCGAGGGCGTCGCCGAGCGGCTTCGGCTCGCGGGGCAGCAGGTGCTCCATCCCTTCCACCACCGCCACCGAGGCACCAAAGCGGAACACCGCCTGCGCCATCTCCACCCCAACCGGACCGCCCCCGAGCACCAACATCCGCTCGGGCACCTCGCGCAACTCGGTCACCTCGCGGTTCGTCCAGATGCCGTCCAGCTCGGCAAGCCCCGGGACCGGCGGCACGATCGCTTCGGACCCGGTGGCGACTACGACGTGCTCGCAGGAGTGCTCGCGGTCGTCCACCATCACGCGGCCCGCACCCGCGATCGAGCCCGAGCCGCGCAGGACGTCGACCCCCTTCGAGCGCAGCCACTCCTCCTTCGCGGCGTCCTCCCAGTTCGAGGTCATGAAGTCTCGCCACTCGAAGGCGGCCGCACTGTCGAGCTCGCCGCCCACGGCCTGCGCGGCTCCAGGTGCCTCGCGCGCGGCCTGCAGCGCCTCGCCGGGGCGAAGCAGCGTCTTGGACGGCATACACGCCCAGTAGTCGCACTCGCCGCCGATCAGGCCGCTCTCCACGACCGCCACCCTCAAGCCTCCTCCCGCGAGGCGGTCGGCGCAGTGCTCGCCGGCGGGCCCCGCTCCAATGACGATGACGTCGTAGTCGCTCACGGACGACGCTAGCCCGCTTTGGCGAGCTGCTTGCGGTGGGTGCGGATCTCGCTCATGATCCGCTCCAGCCGCGGCTCGGTCGAGGAGTCCACGAAGCTCATCGCGGCAGCCACGTTGGGGTGCACTTCGGCGATCCGATCGTGCATCGCCTGCGCCACCGCCCTATAGGTCGGGTGTCCCTCCCGGCCTGAGCGCAGCTCGCACAGGTGCATCGCCTCGCGCGCGTTCATGTCGAGCAGGTAGCGGATCCGGTAGCCGAGGCAGAGCGCGTATGGCGCAGCGTCAGCGAGCCCGGCCTCCTCGAGGCGCTCGAACTCGCGCCGAGATCTCTCCAGCGCCCGCTCGTAGTCGTCGCCGACGCCCGCCTCGCGCACCTCCTCGGGCACCCCGGCGCCGAGGTCCGGGCTCAGTCGCTGCCACTGGCAGGTCAGCATCCGGTGCCGCTGAAGATCGCGAAAGCCGCCATAGTCGGAGACGATCTCGAAGCGGTAGCGCACCGCCTCCCAGCCCCGGCCCGGGCGGTGGCGGCGATTGCGGCGCTCTCCCGCCAGCTCCGCCAGCATCTGCGCCCGTTCGGTCGGATCCAGCAAGCTCGACCCGTTCGCGGATCCGGTCCTCGGCCAGTCCGGCCTGCTCATAGAGCGATGCCGCCAGCAGGTCCTCCTCATTGCCCTCGATGCCGACGAGCTCGACCGACGGCGCGTCGTCCCCCTCGCGCCGGTCCAGTCCCAGCCTGGCCACCCAGCGTTCGGTGATCTCGCGCCGCTGCTCGAGATAGGCGATCCACTCCCCGCCTCGATCGGGACGCTCCACCCGGGAGACGAAGCTCGGGATCACCTTCCGCAGCTCCTCCAGCATCATCGCGGCGAAGTCGCGGGCCTCCGGGAGCGGGGACGCGAGCAGGCGCAGCAGCAACTGCTCGTACGCCTGGCCGGAGGCGAAGATCCCGACGTGGCTGAGCGTCGAGGCGGGCAGCAGGCCCCGGAGAAGGTCGAGTGCCTTCGCCTTTATCGACCGCCGCCAGGCCGCTTCAGGCTCGTCCTCGGATCGGGACCATCGCTCCGCGGCCCAGACCTGCACCTGCTTCAGAGCGCCTGAGTAGATCGTGAACAGTTCATCCATCGCCGCCACGTACTCGGGGCCGAGCTCGGGATCGCGGTAGTAGCGCCAGCGTTCGGGGTCATCGGGCGAGTCGCGGCCCTCGAGCGGGGTGTCGTAGGCGAGATAGCGCGTGGACTGCTCCAGATACGCGGCGAGCCGCCCGCGTTGCAGCAGCTTGGTGAGGATGTTCGAGACGTACTCGCACGCCAGGTGCGCGCCTCCCACCTGTGCGATCGAGTCGTCTCCGTATCCCAGGAAGACCCGCTCGTAGAGCCCCGCCGCGCGCTCGCCCTCCTCGCCGTCGAAGGGGCGGCCTCCCTCCGGGACGTCGGCGGCGAACTCGTCCAAGAACAGCCGCCGAACCGACCCCGAATAGCGCGAGTAGCGCGCGAAAAGGGCCCCCTTCACCGTCTCCGGGAGGCCGACGAGCGCGAAAACGGGCCGGTCGAGGTTCGTGAAGTGGGGGCGAAGCAGTGCCTCTTCTTCGGGGGTGAACGACTCAACCGGATAGCGCACGCCTCGATCCTAAACGCGGCTGCGGCGGGCGAACTGCCGGGAGAGGCTCAGCCCCCGGTCTCGAGGCCGCACTGGACCCCGGCGTCGAGGATCTCCTCGTTGTACTCGGTCGAGCCCGCATTCGCCTCGTTCACCTGGTCCTCGGACAGCCGCCCCTGAAGCTCGTCGACGGCGCAGTCGCACGCCTCCTCGGAGGCCCCGGTGGTCACGCAGTCGGCGCGGGTGTCCTCGACAAGGGAGTCGGACCAGCCGCCGCCGATTCCGACCTTGTAAAGGGCCTGGGAGGTGCCGCCGCTGATCAGCACAAACGCAACAGCGCCGCCCACCAGCAGTAGAAGCACCAAGGAGACGATCAGCGCCGTGATCCGGCCGGCGCTGCCCTTCTTCGGCGCCGGCGCTCGCGCGGCCGGCTGAGCTGCGGGCCTCGCGGGTGGTCGCCGCGGCGGTGGCTGCTGCGGCGGCGGCGCCGCCTGGGCGGGTTGCGCGGGTGGCGCTGGCGGTTGGACAGGAGGCGTGACAGGGGCCGTCGGGCCCGCGGGCTCCGAGGGGACCGGAGGTGCAGGTGTTGCACCGGGCGGGGGTGGCACCGGCGGCGGCGCGAGCTTGGTCGCTCCGGCTCCCGCCTCGGCGACGGTGATCGCCGTTGTCCCGATCCTGATTTCCTCGCCGCCCGAGAGGCTGACGGGGCCGGTCAGCCGGTGGCCGTTGACAAAGGTCCCGTTGCGCGAGCCCAGGTCTTCGATCGCCAGCCGCCCGTCGGGCAGCGCGCGCAGCGCCGCGTGCTCGCGCGAAACCTCCTCGTCATTCAGCAGCAGATCGGCACCCTGCTCGCGGCCGACGACGTAGCGGTCCCCCGAAACCTCGATTTCCTCCTGCGCCCTCGGGCCCGACGTGAGCTGGAGCTTCAGCATCGCGTCACTTCGGTCAGAGAGTGACGCCGCATTCGGTTGCGATCTCGGCCCGCTTGGTCACGTCCTCGCTCTCGACGCCCGACTCGACCTGGGTCACGACCTCCTCGTACTGATCCTGGGAGAAATCGTTCTGGAGCTCATCGACGAAGCAGCCACAGGCGTCGGCGCTGGCTCCGGTGCTCTCGCACGCCTGCTGGCGCTCGTCGACATACGCGTCATCCCACCCGCCGCCGATCCCGGCCTTGTGAAGCGCCTGCGAGGTGCCCCCGCTGATGATCACGAAGACCACGGCCCCGGCGACCGCCAGCAGAACCACGAGGGAGAAGACCAGCGCCACGATCCTCCCCACGCCCCGCTTCTTCTTGGCTCCCGGAGGCTTGAAGGCGGCCGGCTTCTGGGCCGGCGCGGCGGCACGAGGGGCGGGTTGGGCCGCCGCCGGCTGAGGTGTTGGAGCGGCCGTCGGCGGCGGGGCGGGAATAGGAGCCGTGGGCGGCGTCGGCGCAGCCGGCGGCGGAGTGGGTGGAGCAGTCGGCGGCGGAGTGGGTGGAGAAGTCGGCGGCGGGGTGGGAGGAGAAGTCGGCGGCGGCGGGGGAGGAGTGGTCGGCGGCGGTGCGGGTGGGGGAGGCGGAGGCGGCACTGCGCTCGGCGGCGGCGTGGGGGTCGGGCTCGGCGGGAGCGGCGGGGGAGTCCCTATGACGGTGGGCTCCAAGGGAGGCGGCATGGGCTCGGAGGGCGCGTCCGAGATCGTCCCCGGGTCCACGGGAGGGGGAGAAAGCTGGGTCTCCGAGGCGCCGGACGCGGCCGCCGGCGCGGCCGTGGTCTCGGACGCCCGCGGCTGCTCGACGGTGATGATCGTCGCCCCGACCTTGATCTCTTCGCCTCCAGACAGCGTCACTGGGCCGGTCAAGCGGTTGCCGTCGACGAACGTCCCGTTGCGCGAGCCGAGATCCTCGATCTCCAGGCGCCCATCGGGCAGCTCCCGAAGCGCCGCGTGCTCGCGGGAGATCTCCTCGTCGTCCACCAGGAGGTCGACAACCCCCTCCTCGCGGCCAATCACGAAGCGGTCGCCGGCGACCTCGACTGCTGTCGGTTCGCCCCCCGTCTGGAGATGGATCCTCAGCATCCGGCCGTACGCTATGCGTTCCGCGATTCTCGTGTCAAGTCGTCTCCCTGGTGCCCCGTCACCAAGGGGCTAAACGATCAGCGGCATCACCGTGGCGGCCAAAACTGCGATCGCGGTCGACCACGCGATCGCCGAGGCGGTGATCCTGAGGTCGAGTCCGTACGCGTGGGTGACGATCAGCGCGTTGATCCCGCACGGCATCGCCGCCAGCAGCAGATAGGGGTCGGGGAGGTCGATCAGCGGAAACGCGATCAGGTACAGCAGCGCCGGCGCGACCACGAGCCGAACGGCGACTGCGGTTGCGACCGGCGCATCGACACGCGGCGGAAACGGCAGTGCTCCCTCCTCCGCCTCCTCGGCGAGCGCGACCCCGACGGCGAAGAAGCCGATCGGCAGGATGGCGACGATTGCGATCCTCGAGATGTCGACGAGCACGGTCGGCGCCAGTGAATCGGGGGCGAGAAACGCCGCGATTGCGGCGTAGAGCGCTGGGTTGCGGGTGAAGAAGGAGCGGACCCTGGCGCCGGCGCCCTCGCCGGCGGTGGTGCCGAAGGCGGCGCCGACCGTGAACGCTCCGATCAGCAGCGCGGGAGCCGAGACCAGGATGTCGTAGACAACCGCCTCGGAGAGGGCATCCACTCCGAGCACTGCCGCCACCAGCGGGTATCCGAGATACCCCGTGTTGGCGACCAGGATGCAGCACAGCACCGAGCCGACCTGGGGACGCGAGAGCTGCAGGAGCCGGCTCGAGACGATCCAGGCGAGCCCCACGGCACCGGCCAGCGCCGCGTAGGCGGCGAGGACGCCGATGCCGACGTCCGCGTCGAGATCGGCCCGGGCGAGGTTGAAGAACACGGCCGGTGGGAGGACGACGTAGAGCGTGAACATCAGCGCCTTGCGTGCGGCGCCGCCCGCCCGCTCCCCGTAGCGGCGCTCGGCGGCCACACCGGCCGCCGTCGCCAGGATCACCGTCGCCACGATCGCGATCACGACCGGGGATACTCTCGCCTCGTGGCAGAGTTCGCGAGCGTGCGAGTCGCGGCGGTCCACCGCCGTTAAGTGAGGAGCGCCGGGGTCCGATTCATGAGTGATGGGTTCGATCCCGCCACCCGGTGTGAGTTCCTCTGCGAATTCGTCGCACGCTCCCCCGAAGGGGACTGACCCGCTTCCAGACAGCGGCCGACTCGATTCGCTACTGCTGAGGCTCCCCGCGCGACTGGATCCGATCGTGCTGTTCCTGCAAGACGGGAGCCGGCGGGTTCCGCTGCTCGCGCTTGTGGCGATCACTGCGCTTTCAGCCGCTGTCCTCGCCGGCGCTCTGCCGGGAGGTGACAGCTCAGAGTCGACAGCCGAGGCGGCGATCGCTCAGACGATCAAGGCGACGTTCTCGGACGATCCTGCGAGCTGTGCTTTGGCCACGGAGAACTTCCTCAGTTCCCATTTCCAACCCGACGACGGCCAGACCGCCCTGGAGGCGTGTCGCGAAGCGGCAAGGGAGCACAGCTCGCCCGGCCAAGAGTCGGTTTCGATCGGTTCCATCGAGGTTGCCGGCAGCGCGGCGAGCGCCTCGTTCACCGTCACCGGAGGCTCATACGGCAGTGCGCAAATGACAATCCGACTGGTCGATCAAACTGGCTGGAAGATCGACTCGATCACCGCCGTCGAGCTCGACAAGGCGCGCTGGCTCCAGGCGCAGCGCGAGGGCATCGATCGCAGCTCTCCTCAAGAAGCCGCGCTGGAGAGCTGCGTCTTCGACTGGGTCGACCGCAACGTCCCGGTTGAAGAGATCAACACCGCGATGGCCGGGGGAAGCCACGAGTTCCTGCTCGGCTCGGTGCGAGCGTGCGTTGCGCCCGCCAGGGACGCGTTCATCGCCGGAATCCGAAGTGCGATGGCAGAGAACGGCGCAACGGCTGCGCAGATCGACTGCGTCGCATACCAAGTACGAGCTGTCTTGACCGATGCCGACCTCCGCGCATTCTTCACGGCGATCCTGGAAGAGCGGACACCGTCACCCGAGATTGGGCAGAAAGCTCAGCAAGCGGCCGCCGGTTGTGGACCCGTAGCCCCTGGTGGGCCGCCTACCGTTTGATCAGCCCGGCGGAGCGGCCATCAGCTCCGCCCGCTGGCCACCCGGCAGGACCACGAACGCTCGCCGCTCACCCCACAGCTCCCGCGCTTCGTCCACACTCGAAACCGATCAGCTCCAGCAGCTCGAGAGTCCGCTCGACATGGTCCGGGTGGATCTCCAGGGAAACGTGGTGGAGCACACCGGCTCCCCTAGGGCAGGAATTGGGCCAGAGACTCGCCGGCAGACTCGGCGAAGTCGGTCAGCGGACCGGGGATGACACCGAAGAACACCGTTGCCGTGGCGGCAAGCGCGGTCAGCCCCAGAATCACGATGCAGCGGGCGCCGGTTTTCGTTTGGGGTGCCTCATCGACTTCAGGTTCCTCCGGATCGGCCTCTGGGGAGCCACCCGCCATCGCGGGCAGCTCGCGTCCGGCAGCCGGCGCCGCTTCGGCTCCCGGCCGCATCCACATCGCGGCGACCACCCTCAGGTAGTACACGAGCGAGATCATCGTCCCGATCACGATCGCGCCGCCGAGCCAGGTGTAGTCGGACTCGACCGCGGCCTCTATCAGGTAGATCTTCGCGATGAAGCCGGCGGTGCCCGGGAGGCCGGCGAGGGCGAGCATCGAGATCGTCAGCGGCCAGGCGAGCACGGGACGCTCCCGGCCCAGCCCCTCGACCGAGCGGATGTCGTCGCCGAACTCCGTTTCGCGCTCGCGGATCGTGATCACGGCGAAGGCGGCGAGGTTCATCAGCGTGTAGGCGGCGAGATAGAAGACGAGCGCGCTGACCCCGAGCTCGGAGAAGGCGACCACCGCGGTCAGCATGTATCCGGCCTGCGCGATCCCCGAGTACCCGAGCAGGCGCTTCAGCGAGTCCTGGCCGATCGCGCCGATGTTGCCGACGAGCATCGACACCGCCGCCAGCACGGCGAGCGCCGCGTCCCACTCCTCGTAGCTCGGACCGAGTGCGACGAGGAACAGGCGCGCGAGGACACAGAAGGCGGCGGCCTTGGTAGCCACCGCCATGAATGCCGTCACCGGGGTGGGGGCGCCCTGGTAGACGTCGGGGGTCCACTGGTGGAACGGGGCGATCGAGATCTTGAAGGCGAGGCCGGTGGCGGCGAGCGCGATCCCGATCAGCACCAGCGGGTCGTCGGCGACACCGCCGGCGACGAGCCCCTCGCGGATCCCCTCGAAGTCCATCGATCCGGAGCCGCCGTAGATGAAGGCGAGGCCGTACAGCAGCGTCGCCGACCCGAGCGAGCCGACGATCAGGTACTTCAGGCCCGACTCCAGCGACTCGGGCCGCCGCAGCGAGGCGCCGCACAGCACGTACAGCGGCACCGAGAGCAGCTCGAGGCCGACGAACAGCGTCACCAGGTTCTGCGACTGGGCCAGCAGCACCATCCCCAGAACTGACGCCAAGAGCAGGCCCTGGAACTCGCCGTGGCGGGGCTCGTCGCCGGGCCGTTCGGCCGCCGGCTCGCGCCATGAGAGCGGCACGCAGAAGGCGGCCGCGGTGATACAGATCAGCGAGATCGACAGCGCGAGGTCGTCGAGGCGCAGGGCGCCGGCGAGCAGGTCCTTGGACTCGCCCCACTGCCAGATGCAGAGCCCGGCGGCGGTCGCGAGGGTGGCGAAGGTGAGCACCGACACCAGCGCCCGCTGCCCACGTCCCACCAGCCCGGCGAGCAGCACGAAGCAGAGCCCCGCCGTCAGGGCGATGATCGGCGAGATGCCCGCGTAGTCGATGTCGGGGGCAGTGAAGGTCATTCGGCGTCGTCGGGCTCAGAGGCCGCCGCCGTGACTGCCGCGACCGACTGCTCGGAAGACTCTTCACCACGCTCCAGGATCAGCCCGGGCCACAGCGCCAGGGCGACGATGCAGGCGACCAGGGGGGCGATCACGACGCCGTCCTTGAACGAGATCTCGCGCGAGGTCATTCCCTCGGGGAGGCGGTTGTGCATCGTTCGCTGGTAGAGGCGAAGGGCGTAGAAGGCCGCCAGGACGACGCCGATGAAGGCGACCACCGCGTACGCGATCTTGTCCTGGAAGACGCCGTTGAGGATGTAGAACTCGCCGACGAAGTTCGACGAGCCCGGCATCGCCAGCGTCGCCAGGGTGACGATCAGGAATAGCGCCGCTAAGACCGGGGCGCGGAACGCCAGCCCTCCCATCTTCGTCAGATCCTCGGTTCCCGAGCGCTCGGCGAGCACCGCGATGATCAGGATCAGCGGCGCCACCACGAGCCCGTGGTTGACCATCTGCAGCACCGCGCCGTCGGCGCCGTCGGGGCGCAGGGCGAAGATCCCGAGGGTGATGAAGCCGAGCTGGGCGACGGAGGAGAAGCCGGCGACGAGCCTCACGTTCGTCTGCGTGAAGGCCATCACCGAGCCGTAGAGGATGGTCGCGAGGGCGATGATCAGCACGACCTCCTGGTACTGGGAGACCGCGTCGGGATACAGCGGCAGCACCACGCGCAGGAAGCCGTAGGCGGCGACCTTGGAGAGCACGGCCGAGAAGATCGCCAGCACCGGCAGCGGCGCCACCCGGTAGGCGTCCGGCATCCACCCGTGGACGAGGACCGCCGGCATCTTCACCAGGAATGCGGCGGCGAAGAACCAGAAGATCCACTCCTGGCTGCCCTCGGAGACGATGTTCTGCTGCAGGGTGGTCAGCGAGTAGCTGAGCTCGCCCCCGTCGGGCGTCGCCAGGATTCCGGTCGCGACCGCCGCCACCAGCATCAGCAGCGAGCCGATGAGCGTGTAGACGAACATCTTCATCGTCGCCGGCACCGTGCGCACGCCGTCGTTGTCCGATCCCCAGCTTCCGAACAGGAAGTAGAACGGGACCAGCATCAGGTCGAAGAAGAGGACGAACAGAACCAGGTCCTGGGCCAGGAACGCACCCAGCACCGCCGTCTCGGCGATCCCGAGCATCAGGTAGTAGTTGCGCTCGCGCTCGACCCCGCGCAAAGCCGAGAACGCAACCCCGGCCGCCCACACGAGCGCGGTGAGCAGGACGAGGAAGATGCTGATCCCGTCGACGCCGAGCGAGTAGCCGATCCCGAGGTCGGGGATCCAGCTCTCGTTCACGGTGTGCTGGAGGCCGGCGCTCAGGGTCGAAGTCGACGACCAGGGCTATCGCCAGGCCCAGCGTCGCCAGCGAACCCAGCGTTGCCGCCGCGCCTGCGGCGCGGCGGGGCAATAAGAGACAAAGAAGCCCAACGGCGAGCGGCAACCACAGGAGTACCTGAATCAGGCCTGAAAGAAGGTAGGCCTTGGGGCGCGAAGGTTCCAGGTTTCGGGCGATTCGGCTCAAGAGCTCACCACGAGGAAGTAGATGCCGAGCGCCGCGAGGCCCATTACGACCAGCAAGGCATACGCACGGACAAAACCCGATTGCGCACCGCGAACGACCGAACCTGCCCCCCTTACTGCTCCTACCGTCCCGTTGACCACGCCCTGGACGACGACCCTCTCGAACGTCTCGCTAGCGAACCGGCCGATCGCGATTGCCGGCCGGTAGATCAATGCGTCATAGAGCTCGTCGAAGTACCACTTGTTGAGCAGGAACGCGTGCAGGCCGCTGAAGCGCTCGGCGAGGCGAAGCGTCACGCCGCGGTTCGCGACCCAGAGCCAGTAGGCGAGGGCGATTCCGCTGGCGCTGATCACCGCACCGACACCGGCGCCGAGCCACTCGTCGGCGACGCTCGGGTGGATCTCCGCCAAGGGCGACGTGTGGAACACCGGGTCGAGGAACTTGTCCAGCAGGTCGGTGACGCCGGGGATCTGGACGAAGCCGGCGAACAACGCACCGAACGCGAGCAGCGACATCGCGATCTTCATCGGCCATTCGCGCTCGGCGATGTGGTGTTCGGGCCCCGGAAAGCCGACGTCGGTGTCCTCGAGCTCGTCGTTGGCCGGATTGCGCGGCTCGCCGTGGGCGATGTGGCCGCCCTCCAGCTCCTTCGCCTCCGGGCACGGGTCCCCGAGCGCAACGCGGAAGCCGATCCGGAAGGCGTAAATCGCGGTAAGGAACGCCCCGACGTAGCCGCCGATGGCGATGATCCAGTACATCCCGCCGCGCTCGGCGGCGAAGACCAGGATCTCGTCCTTGGAGAAAAAGCCGGAGGTCGGCGGGAAGGCGGCCAGCGCCAAACAGCCGATGATCATCGTCCCCATCGTGAACGGCATCGCTTTCCGGAAGCCGCTCATCCGGTCGACGCTCTGGGCGCCCGCCATCGCGCCGATCACCGAGCCCGCCGCCATGAACAGCAGGGCCTTGAAGAACGCGTGCGTCATCAGGTGAAACAGCCCTCCGACGTACGCGCCGATCGAGACGCCGACGATCATGTAGCCGATCTGGCTGATCGTCGAGTAGGCGATGATCCGCTTCAGATCGACAACCGCGAGCGCCACCGTGCCGGCGAACAGCAGCGTCGCCAGCCCGACGAAGGCGGCGATGTCGGAGACGGTTGGGGAGAGGGAGAAGAGCGGAAAGCTGCGCGCGATCAGGTAGACGCCGGCTGTGACCATGGTCGCGGCATGGATCAGGGACGAAACGGGTGTCGGGCCCTCCATCGCGTCGGGCAGCCACGTGTGCAGCGGTAGCTGTGCGGACTTCGCGAACGCGCCGACCAGCAGCAGCAGGCAAATGGCGTTGATCTCACCCGAGTCCACCCCCCAGGCGCCGGGGGCGGCCGAGAACACGGCCTCGTAGTCGAAGGACCCGACCTGGCCGACGATCAGGAACGCCGCCAGGACCATCCCGACGTCGCCGATCACATTGATCACGAACGCCTTCATCCCCGCCGTGGTCGCGGTCGTGCGCCGGTACCAGAAGCTGATCAGGGCATATGAGGCAAAGCCGACGAAAGCCCAGCCGACGACGAGCAGCACGTAGTTGCCCGCCAGCACCAGCAGCAGCATCGAGAAGACGAAGAAGTTGAGGTAGCTGAAATAGCGGACGAAGCCCTCGTCGGAGGTCATGTAGGAGATCGAGTAGAGGTGGATCAGGGTCGAGATCCCGGTCACCACAAGGCACATGAACACCGACAGCGGGTCGACGTAGATGCCGAGGTCGATGTCGAGGCCGGCGGCCGAGGCGTATTCCCAAAGCGATGAGGTCGCGTGGCGGGCCTCCCTCCGGCAGGTCCTGGACCATGTACAGGGCGCCGAGCGCGCTGATGAAGGCGGCGAAGATCGCCCCGGTGCCGATCCAGCCGGCCGAGCGCCCTGGGAGGAACGGCTTCCCGAGGGCGATTATCAGCGATCCCCCGAGCGGGAACGCGAGCACCAGCCAGCCGTAGCTCGTGGCGCTCATCCCCGAAGTTCCCTCAGCTCATCCACGTTCAGCGGCAGGCGCCGCCGGTAGATGGCGACGATCAGCCCCAGCCCGACAACGACCTCGCAGGCGGCGACGACCATCACGATCAGGGCCAGGATCTGGCCGTCCTGGTCACCGAGGCTGCGCGAGAACGCCAGCAGTGCGAGGTTGCCGGCGTTGAGCATGATCTCGAGGCAGAGCAGGATCACCATCGGCGAGCGGCGGATCAACACCCCGGAGGCCCCGATCGCGAACAGGAGCGCCGAGAGGACCAGATACCACTCGAGGTCCATCAGGCGCCTTCGGCCTTTCGGGTACGACCCGCCAGCACCACCGCGCCAACCGCGGCGATCAGCAGCAGCAGCGAGGCTGCCTCGAAGGCGATCAGGAAGCGCTCGAGCAGCAGCTCGCCGATCGCCTCAGGGGTGCCGAACCCGGGCGCGATGTCCGGGCCCTCGGAGCCGAGCGAGCTCAGCGCGGTGCCGAGGATCGCGATCGACAGCTCGACGAACAACGCCGCGGCGACGAGCGGCGCGACCAGCCGCTGACCGGGAATCGGCTCCCAGATCGGCTCCTCGACGCCGCCGATGTAGGCGGCCACGAACACGTACAGGACCATCACGGCGCCGGCGTAGACGACGATTTGCGCGGCGGCGATGAATTGCGCCTCGAGCAGCAGGAACAGCGCCGCGAGCATGAACAGGTGCACGACCAGGGCCAGCACGCTGTAGAAGGGATTCCGTAGCGCGATCACCGCGATCGCGCCCGCAAGTGCGCCAATCGCGGCGATGAAGAAGACGATTTCCTCCAACTACTCGCCTTCCATCCGCAGCGGCGTGCGCTCCACCGGCTCCGCGAGCAACATCTCCTTCGTGAAGATCAAGTCATCGCGGTTGTAGTCGGCGATTTCGTACTCGTGGCCCATCGTGATCGCATCGAACGGGCACGCGACCTCGCAGTAGCCGCAGAAGATGCAGCGGGCGAGGTTGATCTCGTACACCTCGGCGTAGCGCTCACCGGCCGACACGCGTGCGTCGGGATCGTTCTCGGCGGCGACCACCCGGATGCAGTCGGCGGGGCAGGCGGCGGCGCACAGCGAGCAGCCGACGCATTTCTCGAGCTCCGTGTCCTCGAAGCGGTGCAGCTTGTGGCGGCCGCGGAAGCGTGGGTAGACCGGCGTCTTCTCCTCCGGGTACTGGATCGTCACCGGGCCCTCGACGATGCGGGCGAAGGTCGTCCTCAGGCCCTTCAACGTTGCGCCGAAGGTGCGGTACACGCCGCCGGCGCCTCCGGGGTCGGGACTGCGCTGGACATGAACGACGCTGTCGTCAGACAGGTATGGGTAACGCTCGGTCAAAGCACCGTCACCAGCACAGCGGTCACGAGCACGTTCAGGGTCGCCAGCGGCAGCAGGATCTTCCACCCCAGCGTCATCAGCTGGTCATAGCGCAGCCGCGGCAGGGTCGCGCGGATCCACATGAAGAAGAACACGAGCACGAACGTCTTCAGCAGGAACCACAGCGGGCCCAGCCAGTCGGGCCCCGGGCCGAGGAAGCCGCCAAGGAAGAAGGTCGCCGTGATCCCCGAGATCACTGTCACCTCGATGTACTCGGCGAGCATGAACGAGCCGAAGCGCATCCCGCCGTATTCGGTCTGGTAGCCGGCGACGAGCTCCGCGTCGGCCTCGGGAAGGTCGAACGGCGTCCGGTTGGCCTCGGCGAAGCCGGCGACCATGAAGATCAGGAAGCCGACGAACTGGGGGACGATGTACCAGAGGTCGTCCTGGGACTCGACTACCGAGACCAGCGACAGCGTCCCGGACATCATGATCACCCCCAGCAGCGCCAGGCCCATCGAGATCTCGTACGAGATCAGCTGCGCGGCCGAGCGCATCGCGCCGAGGAAGCTGTACTTCGACCCCGACGCCCAGCCGCCCAGCAGCAGGCCGTAGAAAGCGAGCGAGCCGAAGGCGAAGAAGTAGAGGATCCCGATCGGGACGTCGAGTCCGTACAGGCCCACGTCGCCGACGACGTTGCCGAACGGCAGGATTGCGATCGTCAGCACCCCCGAGAACACGACCAGGAACGGTCCCAGCGCCCACAGGACCGGGATTGCGTTCTGCGGCGTGTAGCCCTCCTTGCCGACCAGCTTCACCACGTCCGCGAGCGGCTGCAGCAGCCCCCAGGGGCCGATCCGATTGGGTCCGTAGCGGTGCTGGAAGCGGCCCAGCACCTTGCGCTCGACCACAGTCAACACCGGGACGATCCCGAAGATCACCGCGAAGATGACCAGGCACTTGAGGATCATGATCCAGGTCGCCTCGACGAAGTTGACGTCCGCGAGCGGCAGGCTCATTCGCCCTCCCCCTCAGCCGGCTTCACCGTGATCGGCTGCCCGGCGGACAGCGCGTTCGCGTTCGCCTTCGCGATCCCCTCGATCAGGAACGCGCCCCCTGGCCTGATCCGCTCGCGGATCGCGACTCGGGCCTGCAGGCTGGTGCCGTTCGAGCTGACGACGACCTCCTGGCCGTGGGCGACGCCCGAGCTTTTCGGCGTCGGTTGGCGAGACCTCCAGGGTCTGGTTCGGCTCCAGGAATCGAAGAGCTGGATTCCGCTCCGTTACTTCCCCGGCCCATAGGTCGCGGTAGGTGCCGATTCTCAGGTCTCCGTTGGGGGAGGGGTCGGGCATCCCCTCCTCCGGCACGACTCCGCCGATCGGCCGTTGCGGCGGCTGCCCGGGCGGGGTCGCGGCGTCACGTGGACTTCCTCCGGAGGGGACGCCCGCCCCCTCCCCTGACTTCGAGGCGGCTTCGCGCTCCTGCCATCTGACTCCCCGGCCCCCTATCTCCTCGTTGCTGATGCTGGAGTAGAAGGGCACTTCGGACGCGAGGGCCGACGAGGACCTCCGGTTGCGGTGTTCGAGGCCGAGTTCGTGGCCCAAGGCGGCGGAGAGTTCTGCGAGGACTTGCCAGCCGGGGCGGACTTCGTCGGGGTGGGGGACGCTGGGGCGGACTCTTTGCAGGCGGCCGTCGGGGTGGGTGACGGTGCCCTCCTTCTCGGCATGGGTCTCGGCGGGGAAGACGACGTCGGCGTGCTTGGTGGTCTCGTTCTCGAACATCGAGATCGCGAGCACGAACTTTGCGGCCTGGAGGGCCTTGCTCCAGCCTGGGCCGTCCGGGTGGTCGCGGACGGGGTCGACGTTGGCGAGGATCGCTGCCGAGAGGTCGCCGGCTTCGAGGGCCGTACGGATCTCTGGCGAGCTGCGGCCGTCGGCGGTTTCGGAGAACCCGGGGCCGGCGGCGGGGGTGCAGCCGGACTCCCGCAGGCCGCGGGCGTTCGCATCCTCGGGGACCTCCAGCAGGCCGGAGCCCTCGACGTCGCCGAGCCCAAGGCCGTTGGCGAGATCGATCAGCGACGCGGCGGCCGCAGCCGCTTCGTCGCGGAGCAGGCGGGAGCCGTGGACAACGACGGTCCGGGACTGGCGCCCGAGCTCGGAGGCGATTCGGCCGGCTTCACGGGAGTAGGGGCCCTCGGCGCCACTGCCGCTCGCGGCCGCGGCCAGCGCGGAGGTGAAGGCGGTGGCATCGCCGGGGAGGAACCGGACGGCCTCGGCGGCGCCGCCGTCGAGGCCGCTTGGGCGCTCGGACGCGACAAGCAGCTTGACGCCGTTGCGACGGACGACCTTGCGGATCCGCAGGTCGAGGATCGGCGAGTCATGCATGGGGTCGCAGCCGAGGACGAGGATCGCATCGGCGCGGTCGAGGTCGGACGTGGCGGCGCCGATCGCCGGCTCCGCCAGCGCGCGCAGCGCCTCGCGCGGCACCTTTCCGTGCCGTTGCGCGTCGATGTCGCTGGAGCCCAGGGCCTCGCGCATGATCCGCTGGACGAGGTAGCCCTCCTCGTTCGAGGTTCCGCCGCCGAGTACGGCGGCCGAGCTTCCGGCCGCGGCTCGCAACCCGTCCGCCGCTGCGGCGATCGCTTCCTCCCAGGTCGCCTCGCCAAGCTCGCCCCCGCGTCGCACCATTGGCGAGGTGATCCGTTCGGGGGCGTTGAACATCTGATATCCGAACCGGCCCTTGTCGCACAGCCAGCCGTCGTCGACCTCGTGGTTGTCGCGGCCGAGCACGCGCTGGACGAGCTCGTCGCGAACGGTGAAGGCGACGTTGCACTGGCTCGGGCAGAGGGTGCACACCGAGCCCGCGTCCTCGATGTCCCACGGCCGCGCCCTGAACCGATACGCATCGGAGGTCAGGGCGCCCACGGGGCAGAGCTCGATGATGTTTCCGTGGAAGGGGGCGATGTAGGGGCGGTCGTCGAAGGTGCCGACGTAGGTGCGATCGCCGCGCTCGAGAAGCTGGAGCTGCTCGTCCTCCGCGACCTCCTGGCTGAAGCGGACGCAGCGGTAGCAGAGGATGCAGCGCTCGCGGTCGATGCGGACCAGCGGCGACAGCGGCAGCGGCTTCTGGAAGTGGCGCTTCGGGTCGGTCATCCGGCTCCGCCCCGGCCCCCAGCCCATCGCGATGTCCTGCAGCGGGCACTCGCCGCCCTTGTCGCAGACGGGGCAGTCGAGAGGGTGGTTGACGAGCAGGAACTCGACGACCGCGTTCTGGGCCTCGATCACGCGGTCGGTCTGCGTGTAGACCACCATCCCGTCTCGCACGGGTGTGGAGCAGGCCGTCTGCAGCTTCGGAATCCCCTCCACCTCGACCAGGCACATCCGGCAGGCGCCGACCGGCTCGCCCAGCTTCGGCTCGTAGCAGAAGACCGGGATCTCGACGTCGCCGTGCTTGGCGGCGTCGACCAGGATCGCGCCATCGGGGGATGTGACCTCGACGCCGTCTACGACGAGCGTTATCGGTGGACGCTCAGGGCTCATGCGACTCCGATCGGCAGCTCGCCGGCTTCCGTCAGCGGTGAGGGCAGCTCGTCGGCCGCTTTGGAGATCGCATGCTCGAACTCGTCGCGGAATCGCGCCACCATGCTGCCGACGGGCATCGCCATCGAGTCGCCGAGCACGCACAGGCAGTGGCCGATGATGTTCTCCTGCACCGAGGAGATCACGTCGAGGTCCATCGGCGTCGCCTGGCCGCTGACCACGCGCTCCAGCATCTTCACGGTCCAGTTGGTCCCCTCGCGGCACGGGGTGCACTTGCCGCACGACTCGTGGTGATAGAAGCGCGCCGTTCGCAGCGCCAGCTCGGGAATCGACACCGAGTCGTCGGCGACGATGATCGCTCCCGATCCGAGCATCGAGCCCGCCTGGGCCATGTCCTCGAACGTGTAGGGCAGGTCGAGCTCCGCGTCGCCGAGCACCGGGGCGGAGGAGCCGCCGGGGAACCAGGCCTTGACACGTCGGCCATCGGGCGGGCCGCCCGCCAGCCCCTCGACTATCTCGCGCCCCGTGATCCCGAGCTCGATCTCGTAATTGCCGGGGCGCTGCACGCAGCCCGAGACCGAGACGACCTTGGTCCCGGCGGACTGCTCCGAGCCGAACTTCTTGAACCAGTCGGCGCCGTTGTTGACGATGTGGGGAACGTTCGAGAGCGTCTCGACGTTGTTGATCAGCGTCGGGCCGCCGTAGAGGCCCTGGATCGCCGGGAACGGGGGCTTCAGCCGCGGGTTGCCGCGCTTGCCCTCGAGCGAATCGAGCAGCGCCGTCTCCTCGCCGCAGATATAGGCGCCGGCGCCTCGATGCACGACCAGCTCGACCTTTACGCCCGTGCCGAGGACGTTCTCCCCGAGATAGCCCGCCTCGTAGGCCTCGGCGACGGCGCGGTCGAGGACGTCGGCGACCTCGGCGTACTCGCCGCGGATGAAGATGAAGCTGTGCCCGGCGTCGACGGCCAGGGCTGCGATCGCGATTCCCTCGATCAGCTGATGCGGATTCTTCTGCATCAGCTCCCGATCCTTGAACGTGCCGGGCTCGGACTCGTCGGCGTTGCAGCACAGGTACTTCTCCATCTCGCCGCGCGGCAGGAACGAGCCCTTCTTTCCCATCGAGAAGCCGGCGCCGCCGCGGCCGCGCAGCTCCGACGCCTCCAGCTCCTGCAGCACGTCTTCGGGCTCGAGCCGCTTGAACGCCTTCTCCAGCGCCCGGTAGCCGCCGAGGCGCCGGTAGGTGTCGATCGAGGCGAGTCCCGGCTCGTCGACGTGGCGAAACAAAAGCCGGATTTCAGCCATTGCTCACGTCCTCCGCCACGCGTGGATCGACCGGGCCGTCGGGGCCGCCGGCGGCCGGGCGCAGCATCAGGTTCTTCTCGGGCAGCACGTCGGCACCGCTGCGGAGCTGCTCGATCGCTGTCGCCGCGTCGGCCGCGTCGAGCGGCCCGTAGTAGCGCTCGTCGATCGACGCCATCGGCGCCATGTCACAAGCGCCGAGGCACTCGAAGCTGGTCACGAACAGCTCCCCGTCGTCGCTGCTGGCCCCTCCGTGGCCGGCATCGCCGGCATCGACCCCGGCGGCGGCGCAGAACGAATCAAGCAGCTCGTCGCCGCCGTTCATCCAGCAGGAGATGTTCGTGCACACGAGCAGCCGGTGGCTCGCGGTCGGCTTCGTACGCAGCAGGTCGTAGAAGCTTGCAACCGATTCGAGGTACGCGGGGCTGAGCCCCATCACCGCAGCCGCCTGGCTGATGCCCTCGGGCGTGCACCAGCCGTACTGTCGCTGCACCGCCCACAGCGCCGGGATCGAGGCGGAGCGGATCTGCGGGTAGCGCGACATCGCGCGCTCGATCTCTTCACGGAGCTCGTCCGGGCAATCCACCTCGTGCAGCTCGGGCACGGTGGCAGCGTCCTCGGGCCTCACCTGTCAACGCCTCCAAGGATCGGGTCGAGCATCGCCAGGTTCTGGATCAGGTCGGCGACGTAGCCCTCGAGGCACATGTCGCGCAGCGCCTGCAAGTGCACGAACGAGGGGTCGCGCATGTGCACGCGGGCGGGCTTTGCGGAGCCGTCGGCGAGCACGAAGCAGCCCAGCTCCCCTCGCGGGGACTCGACCGGGTTGTAGAACTCGCCCGGGGGAACCCGAAAGCCCTCGGTGACCAGCTTGAAGTGGTGGATCAGCGCCTCCATCGAGGTCGAGAGCTCGTCGCGGGGAGGCAGCACCACCTTGCGGTCGTCGGCGATCCACGGTCCCTCGGGGAGCCCGTCGAGCGCCTGCTCGACGATCCGCACCGACTCGCGCATCTCCTGCACCCGGACGCGGTAGCGGTCATACCCGTCGCCGACGGTGCCGACCGGGATATTGAAGTCGAGCTCGCCGTAGGCCTCGCACGGCTCGACCTTGCGCAGGTCCCAGGGTTCGCCGGCGGCGCGCAGCAGGGGACCGGTGACCCCGAGGTCGAGCAGCCGCTGCTTCGGGACGACGCCGATGTCGCGCGTGCGCTGGAGGAAGATCTCGTTCTGGTCCAGGATCGCCATGTACTGGTCGACCCGCGAAGGCATCTCCTTGCAGAACGCGCGCACCCTCTGCTCGAACCCGAGCGGGATGTCCTCGAAGACCCCGCCGACCTGGAAGTAGCGGGTGTGCATTCGCTGCCCGCTCGACATCTCAAACAGGTCGAGGATCCGGTCGCGGTCGCGGAAGCAGTAGAAGAACATCGACATCGCGCCGAGGTCGAGCGCGGATGTGCCGAGCCAGACCAGGTGCGAATGGATCCGGTTCAGCTCCATGTGGATGACCCGCAGGTACTGAGCGCGACGCGGGACCTCGAGCTCGAGCAGCTTCTCCACCGCGCCGCAGAACGCCTCCATCTGGAAGAAGTAGGAGAGGTAGTCCATCCGCTCCACGAACGGGATCACCTTCCAGTACGACTTGTCCTCGCAGCTCTTCTCGATTCCGGTGTGGAGGTAGCCCATCACCGGCTGCAGGTCCTTGACCACCTCACCCTGGAGCGTCAGCTTCAGCCGCAGCACCCCGTGGGTCGCCGGGTGGTGCGGCCCCATGTTGATCGTCATCAGCTCCTGCTCGGGCTCCAGTTGCTCCGCGGCCCTCGCGTCCTCCACGGTGCTCACTCCCACCACCTGGGCGTTTCGATCTCGTTGTGGGTGAAGACGACGGGCTCGCCGCCGATCGGGAAGTCGCGGCGCTGCGGCCAGCCGACGTAGTCCTCGGGCATCAGGATCCGGCGCAGGTCGGGGTGGCCGCGGAAAACGATCCCGAAGAAGTCGTAGACCTCGCGCTCCTGGAAGTTCGCGGTCGGGAACATCTCCACGCACGAGTCGAGCTCTGGAAGCCCGTCCTCCCCCGGGTCGGCGAGCGCGGCGCGAACGCGCACTCGCTCCACCCGCGGCATGTTCAGGAGCTCGTAGTGGACGCCGAAGCGCGGCTCGGCGGGGAAGTAGTCGACGCCGTGGACGCTGGCCAGGAATCGATACTCCTGGCCGGGGGTCTCACGAAGCCACCCCAGCGTCTCCAGGATCAGCTCGGGGTTGGCGATCAGGCAGGCCTGGCCGCGCTCGTGGTAGGTGCCGAGGATTGCCCCGTCGTGGGCATCGTTGATCTCCTGCGAGATCAGCTCGAGGCCCGGGGCGTCGGGCATCAGCCGCCCGCCGCGGTCTCGGCCATCCTGCGTGCTCTTTCGTACGCCTCCTGCTCGGGGTTGGTGGGAAGGCCGGCAGCCCGGGCCCACTCCTCGGTCCCCTCGGCGTTGTAGCGCTTGCGCCACCCCGGCTCGGGGTTGCCGAGGATCATCTTCTGGAGCTTGTTGAAGCCGTAGATCAGCGCCTCCGGGCGCGGGGGGCAGCCTGGTACGTGGACGTCGACCGGCATGAACTTGTCGGCGCCCTGGACGACCGCGTAGTTGGCGAACATGCCGCCGGAGGAGGAGCACGCGCCCATCGCAATCGCCCACTTCGGCTCCAGCATCTGGTCGTAAATCCGGCGCACGACGGGCGCCATCTTGATCGAGACGCGGCCCGAGAGGATGATGAAGTCGGCCTGACGCGGTGACGCCCGCATCGCCTCCGCTCCGAAGCGGGCGATGTCGTAGCGCGGCGAGACGATCGACATCATCTCGATCGCGCAGCAGGCGAGCCCGAACGTGGCCGGGAACATCGCGTTCGCCCGTCCCCAGTTCAGCACCTTCTCCAGTGTCGTCGTCACGACGGCCTCCTCGACGTGTGCGTCGAGATCCGGCCCTTCGAGATCGCCCCGGAGCAGGTCGCGGGCGCGAAGCTGGCGCACGCGCAGGTCGGTCGGACCGTCAGCGGCCGCGTCGGTCAACGGCGCCGCCGCGCGCAGCTTCTGGCGCTTCACTTCCAGTTGAGGGCTCCCCTGCGCCACACGTAGATCAGCGCAACCAGCAGCAGAACGACGAACAGGAGGATCTCAGCGAGGACGAAAACCGAGTCGGAGGCGTTCAGGATCGCCCCGACCGGATAGAGGAAGACGACCTCTATGTCGAAGAGGATGAACAACATCGCGATCATGTAGAAGCTGACGCCGAAGCGGAAGGTGCGTGAGACCTCCGTCGGGAGCCCGCACTCGTACGGCTCCGTCTTCACTTTGTTCGGTCGCTTCGGCCCGAGCTTGCCGTTGACGAGCATGAACGCCCCCCCGACGAGAAGGCCGAGGACCGTGAAAACGAGGACGGGGAGGTAGCTCTGCAGCACGCGTGTATTGGGCCGGTCCTGCCTGTTATACACGACTTTGTGACAGGGTGTTACATAGTGCCGAACCGCATTAGAAAGGGGAAAATCCGACTCCTGTGGGCGGCTTTAGACGTTCCTGGCGAGGATGTCTGAAAAGTGCCAGAAATCCACCTGATCACCGGGATCGCGGTGATCGCGACGAATCTGCTGGTTGGGGTCTGGGGAGCGGTGGCCTGGTGGCAGCGGCGGGCGTCGGTCGGCTTCTGGTATCTGCTGCGCGTCGCGCAGGCGCTGGTCGTGCTGCAGGCCGCGTTCGGGACCGTGCTCGTGCTGCTCGACCACGAGCCCCCCGACGGCCTTCACTACGTGTACGGGCTGCTGCCGCTGCTCGTCGCCTTCATGGGGGAGGGCGCCCGCGCCGGCATGGCCGATCGCGAGCTCGAGGGACTGGACTTCGAGTCGCTGCCGAAGTCGCGCCAACGCGAGCTGGCGCTGGCGATCGTCCGCAACGAGATGGGCGTGATGACGCTCTCGGCGCTGGTGATCTTCGGGCTGGCGCTGCGGGCCGGGTTCACGAGCGGGGGGGTGTGAGCCTGTCTCCGTCGTGCCGGCTGGTGGAGATCCCGCATCAGTCGAAGGGCCGGTACGACCCCGCGTGAAAGAGCAGCGGCTCGCCTCCCGGAGCGTCGGCTTCGAGGACGTGGCCCGTCGCGATCACGTGGTCGCCCCCGTCGTGCAAATCGCGCAGGTCGCAGGCCAGCCACAGCACGACCCCGTCCAGCTCGGGGACGCCGGCCCGCTCCTTCCACTCGACGCCGTCCCACTTGTCGGCCACCGGGCCCTTCTCCGCGAATCCTCGCGCAAGCCGCTCGTGGCCGGCTGCGAGCACGTTGATTCCGAACCGGCCGGTCGACTCGATCACGCCGAGCGTGCGTGAGCCGCGATCGAGCGACGCGAGCATCAACGGCGGCTCCAGCGAGACCGATGCGACCGCGTTCGCCGTCGCCCCGTGCGGGGCGCTGTCGCTCATCGCCGTCACCACCGTGACCGCGGTCGGCATCGCCGCCATCGCGCCGCGAAACTCCTCGGGGTCGATTCCCTCGCCGCTCACCGACGCTCACAATATGATGCCGCCCGCGTGCGCGCCCTCCTCTCAATTGCCGCGGCGTTGGCCGTCCTCGTGCTGGGGGCGTGCGGAAGCGAGGGGATCTCCGTCGCCGAGGACAGCGAGTACTACGAGGGCGCGGCGCTCTTCGCCGAGCGCTGCTCGGGCTGCCACACGCTGGAGGCCGCGGGCGCGCAGGGCTCCCAGGAGAACGTTTTACGAATCCAGGGTCCCAACCTCGATGAGCGCACGGTCGACTTCGAGGACGCGCTGTTCGCGATCCGAAACGGCGGCTTCTCGGGCGTGATCATGCCCCAGAACATCGTCGTCGGCGACCAGGCCGAGCAGGTGGCCGAGTTCATCGCCGAGTATTCCGGCTCAGCGGCTCAGGAATAGCCAACCCGCATTGCTGGACCTGAAGGCCATCCGTGACGACCCCGGTTCGGCGCGCACCGCCTTGGCCCGGCGCGGAGCAGCCGAGCAGCTCGACGAGATGCTGGCGCTCGACGCGCGCCGGCGCGAGCTGCTGCCGCAGGTCGAGGAGCGGCGCGCGCGCCAGAACACCGCTTCAGACTCGATCGCGGCGGCGAAGCGAGCGGGGGAGAGCGCCGACGAGGCGATCGCCGAGATGCGCGATGTCGCCGCGGAATTGAAGCGCTTGGAAGCGGAGCTGACAGAAGTCGAGTCGATGCGCGACGAGCTGGCGGCGCTGCTACCCAATCTCCCGCACCCCGACACCCCCGATGGCGAAACCGACGAGGACGCAGTCAGTCTGCGCGAGGTCGGCGAGCGGCCCAGCTTCGACTTCGAGCCGAGGGACCATCTCGATCTCGGGACGGAATCGGGGACGATCGAGATGGAGAAGGCAGCCGAGGCGTCCGGGTCGCGTTTCGCATACCTGCTCGGCGACCTCGTGCTCGTCGAGCTGGCACTGATCCGGTTCGCGGTCGAGGTGGCCGCCGGGGAGGGATTCAAGCCCGTGATACCGCCGGTCATGGTCCGCGAAGGCCCTCTGTTCGGCACCGGCTTCTTCCCGGGCGACCGCGAGATGATCTATGCGGTCCCGCGCGACGAGCTTTTCCTCGTCGGCACCTCGGAGGTCTCGCTCGCCGCCCTGCATGCCGACGAGATCCTCCCCGCCGGCGAGCTGCCGCGCCGCTACGCGGGCATCTCCACCTGCTTCCGGCGCGAGGCGGGCGCGGGCGGCAAGGACACGCGCGGGATCTTCCGCGTGCATCAGTTCGACAAGGTCGAGATGTTCTCGTTCGTCGAGCCCTCCGAATCGGAGGCCGAGCATGAGCGGCTGCTGGCGCTCCAGGAGCGGATCCTTCAGGAGCTTGAGATCCCCTACCGCGTCGTCGACATCCCCGTCGGCGATCTCGGCGCCTCCGCAGCGCGAAAGTTCGACTGCGAGGCGTGGATCCCGAGCCAGGATCGCTACCGCGAGCTGACCTCGACCTCGAACACCACCGACTATCAGGCGCGCCGCCTTGGAGCCCGCTACCGCCCGGCAGCCGAAGCGCCGCCGGAGTTCGCCCACACCCTGAACGGGACCGCGGTGGCCGTCGGCCGCACCCTGATCGCGATCATGGAGAACCGCCAGGACGCGGACGGTGCCGTGTCAGTGCCGGTCGTGCTGGTGGAACGCGGCGCGCCTGCCTCGATCGGCTAGGACTGCCCGTCCTCGGGCCCGTCGTCCGTATCGAGCGTCAGCGAACACGAGTTGATGCAGTAGCGCAGCCCCGTCGGGTTCGGGCCGTCGTCGAAAACGTGACCCAGATGGGAGTCACATTTGGCGCAATGGACCTCGGTCCGGCGCATGAACAGGCTCCGATCCTCCTCGATCTCGACCCCATCGCCCATCGGCTCGTAGAAGCTCGGCCACCCCGTTCCGGAGTCGAACTTGGCCTCGGAGCTGAACACGGGCTCGCCGCACCCAATGCAGCGATAGACGCCGTCCTCCTTCGTATCCCAGTAGCGGCCCGTGAACGCTCGCTCCGTTCCATGCTTGCGGGCCACCTGATATTCCTCGTCCGAGAGCTGCTCTCGCCACTCAGCCTCCGACTTGCGGAGCTTTTCCAACTGCTGCCTCCTTCGGATGGTTCCATCGCCAGGTTAGAACCTGGATACGTGCTTAGTCTTGTTCGCGCCCGATTCGTTACGCCGCCTACGATCCCCGCGCGATGACCGAGGCCTTCTACGAGCGCGAGGGGGATCGCTTCCTCTCCAGCGAGCTGACCCGCGGTCCCTGGGATCCCGGCTCGCAGCACGCGGGGCCGCCGGCCGCGCTGCTGGGCCGAGCGATCGAGAAGCTCGACGGAGGGGAGGGCCGCCAGGTCGGCCGAATCACCTTCGAGATCCTGCGACCGGTCCCGATCGCGCCGCTGACGGTGACCGCGCGCGTCGTTCGCCCCGGTCGCAGCGTCGAGCTCTGCGAGGCATCGCTCTCGGACGGCGCGCAGGAGCTGGTTCGGGCGAGCGCCTGGCGGCTGCGAAAGACGGCGGTTCGGCTGCCCGCCGAGGACGTCGGCGCATCGCTCGCCACGCTCGGGCCGCCCCCACCGGGCCCCGACGCCGGCGAACCGCGCCCCTTCTTTCCCACCGGTGAGGAGGTGGGCTGGCACATGGCGATGCAATTCAGCTTCATCAAGGGCCAATATCTCGAAGCCGGTCCAGCGATAGTGTGGATGCGCATGCGACATCCGCTGGTGCGCGGCGAGGCGCCCTCGCCCCTTTCGCGGGTCCTCGTTGCCGCCGACGCCGGCAACGGCGTCAGCGCGACACTCGACTGGAAGCGCTACCTGTTCATAAATGTCGATCTCAGCGTCCACCTGCATCGTCTTCCGGAAGGCGAGTGGGTGTGCCTTGACGCGCTCACGCTCCCGGAGCCGACCGGGGTCGGCCTCGCGGACACCCTGCTCTGGGACGAGCGCGGGCGAATCGGGCGAGCGGCGCAGACCTTGCTCGTCGGCGAGCGCTGAGCTGCTTTTCCTGGGGCACTTACGCTCCGCTCGTGGGGTAGGAATATGCCCATCATCCCTCCGGGCGAAGCACGAGAATGCGCCTGAAGTAGTTGGAGAGGATTTGACTGCCCCTAGGGGGGTGGTCGCGGCAATTGGAGCCGGATTGGGCAGTCGCGAGCAAATGCGACCGCGCCGGGGCGCGGTAGCCAGCAAAGCGGGCTTCGCCGGTACCCCTGAAGCCGGGGGCAGGGACACCGTGCGGACGTGATCGCGCGCTTGGCGGCATTCCTGGCGCTGATCGCCGCCGTGGTGCTCGTCAGCGTGCTGCTGTTCGGCAACGGAGAGGGCTACAGCTACCGGTTGCATTTCGAGAACGCCGGGCAGCTCGTGCCCGGTAACCAGGTGCGGCTCGCCGGCCACGTGGTCGGCACGGTCAACTCGGTCGACCTCAACGAGGACTTCCAGGCGGAGATCAAGATCACGGTCGACGAGCCGCTTCACCAGGGCAGCAGGGCCGTCGTGCGATCGACGTCGCTCTCGGGCGTCGCAAACCGCTACGTATCGGTGATGCCGGGGCCGACCGACGGTCCCGAGCTCGCCAACGACTCGGTGATGGATCAACGGCTGACCACCTCAGCCGTCGACCTCGACCAGCTCTTCGACACGTTCACCCCCAAGACCCGCCGGGCTCTCAGCAACGTGTTCAAGGGGCAGTCCACCCTGTACGCCGGGGTCGGCGAGGAGGCGAACGAGACCTACCGCTATTTCGGTCCCGCGCTTCAGGCCACGACCAGCCTGCTCGCCGAGCTGACGACCGACCAGGCGGTGCTCACCGATTTCCTGGTCGAGACCGGACGGGTGCTGACCGCGGTCGGTCAGCGCAGAGAGGCGCTGAGCTCGGGGATCGCTAACGCGAACGAGGCGCTGGGCGCAATCGCCGTCGAGAACGCCTCGCTCGACGCCGCCCTCGTCGCTCTCCCTCCCGCGCTTCGCCAGGCGAACACCACTTTCGTCAACCTGCGCGCCGCCCTCGACGATCTCGACCCGCTGGTGGAGACCGCGATTCCGGCGACCGCCGACCTGGCGCCGTTCCTGAACGAGCTCCGCCCGGTCACCGAGGCCAGCCTGCCGGTCTTCAACGACCTGAGCGTCGCCCTTTCGACGCCGGGACCCAACAACGACCTCACCGATGCCCTCCGCGATCTCCCGCGGCTGCAGAACAAGGTCTCCTTCTCCGTCGGCCCGATCCTCGCCGCGCTGAGCGAGGCCCAGCCGTCGATCGCGTTCGCTCGTCCCTACACCCCCGACCTGCTCGGCGCCGTGACGAAGCTGGGACAGGTCACCGCCTACTACGACGCCAACGGCCACTACGCCCGCGTGCAGTCGGCCAACCTGGACCTCTTCGATGTCGACCAGACCACGAACGAGCTCGTGCCGATCCCGCCCGTGGAGCAGTTCAGCGGGCTCGATTTCGGGCTCTTCACCCGCTGCCCCGGGGGCGCAACGCAGGCGGTGCCGGGCTCCAACCCGTTCACCGACAACGGGGCGCTGCTGTCCGGCGGCCAACCGCCGAATCCACAATGTGAACCGAGCGACGTGCCACCGGGGCCATGAGGCGGATCGTGCTCATCTGCTGTCTCGTGCTCGCTGGGGCCGTGGTGCTCGGCGCGAGCTCGGCATCAGGCGGTGACGATGGGACCTATCAGGTCCGCGCGGCCTTCGACAACGCCGCCTTCCTCGTCACCGGCGAGGACGTGCGGGTCGCGGGCGCGAAGGTGGGAGAGGTCAGCGAGGTCCTGGTCTCCGATACCGAGGAGATCGTCTCATGCCCGGACGTGCAGGCTCGCCAGCAAGGGCAGTGCTTCGAGGACGGCGGCCGCGCGGTACCCGGCAGGGCGATCGTCGTGATGACGATCGACGATCCCGGCTTCGAGGACTGGCTCACCGACGCCTCGTGCCTGATCAGACCTCAGTCGCTGCTGGGTGAGAAGTTCGTCGAATGCAAGACAACTCAGCCGCGAGCCGCCGGCACCGCGCCGCCACCGGCACTCGCGGTGGTCCCGGATGGAGAGCCCGGCGCGGGCCAGCACCTGCTGCCGCTGGAGAGCAACGGCAAGGCCGTCGACTTCGACCTCGTCCTCGACATCCAGCGGCTGCCCTTTGCCCAGCGCTTCCGATTGATCCTTAACGAGCTCGGAATCACCCTCGCCGCCCGCGGTGAGGAGCTGGAGGAGATCGTCCTGCGCGCGAACCCGGCGCTGCGCGAAACCGACCGCGTGCTCGCGATCCTCGCCCGCCAAAACAGGACCCTGGCGCAGCTCGCGTCGGACTCCGACGCAGTCCTGGCGCCGCTTGCGCGACAGCGCACGCGGGTGACCGGATTCATCGAGCACGCCGCCGAGACCGCCGAGGCGTCGGCCGAGGAGCGAGCCGCGCTCGAGGAGGGACTGGCGCTCTTCCCCGAGGCGCTGCGCGAGATCCGAGCGACCATGGGCGAGCTGGAGTCCTTCAACGCCGCGGCCGGCCCCGTGCTCGGCACCCTGGGAGCGGCGGCGCCGTCGCTGACGCGGGCCACGGTGGCGCTGGGACCGTTCGCGCGCGCCGCAACCCCGGCGCTGACGAGCCTCGGCACGGCGGCACAAGGGGCGGGCCCGAAGCTGGCGGCGGCCGATCCGGTGCTGATCCAGCTGCGCGACCTTGCGCAGGCCACCGTTCCCGGAGCGACGGGACTGCAAGACCTGCTCTCGAGCCTGCGCAGCACGCAGGGCTTCGAGCGGCTGATGGACTTCTTCTTCTACTCCGCCGGGACGATCAACGGCTTCGACCAGTACGGGCACTTCCTGCGCGCGCTGCTGATCATCACCAACTGCAACGACTACGAGGTGGTGCCGATCGGCGGCTGCGGAGCGAACTTCACCAGCCCGTTCGTCTCCTCGGCGCCCTCTTCCGAACCGTCTTCGGAGACCGACCCGGACACGGGCGACGCGCTCACCGACTTCCTGTTCGAGGACGAAGAAGCGTCCGGGAACGCGGATGAAACGGACTCACCCGAGGACGGAGGAGTGTCCCCGGACACGGGCGGAATCGGCGTCGGAGGCGAGGACGGGCCATGAGGAGGCGCAGCTTCATTCCGCTCGCTGGCAGCCCGACGGCGATCGGCAGCCTGACCGTGTTGATCACGATCCTCGCGGTCTTCCTTGCCTACAACGCGAACAGCGGGCTTCCGTTCGTCCCCACCTATCAGGTGACCGCGCAGCTTCCGAGCGCCGCCGAGCTGGTGCCCGGCAACGAGGTCCGGATCGCCGGCATCCGCGTCGGGATCATCGACTCCATCGAGCCCGTCAGCCACGAGGACGGCTCGGTCACCGCCCAGCTCGACCTGAAGCTCGACCAGTCGACCGGCGAGGTGCCGGAGGACTCAACGGTCATCGTCCGCGCCCAGTCTGCGCTCGGCCTCAAGTACCTGGAGATCGTCAAGGGAAGCTCGACCGAGACCTATCCGGAGGGATCGACGCTGCCGCTGTCGGCCGCCACCCCCACCCCCGTCGACTTCGACCAGGTGCTGAACATGTTCGACGCCCCGACCCGCTCCGCAATCCGGGTGAACGAGGTCGAGTTCGGAAACTCGATTGCGGGTCGCGGGCTGTCGTTGAACGACGCGCTGGTCGAGCTCGCTCCGGCGCTGGAGCGCCTGGAGCCCGTGATGCGCAACCTCGCCGCGCCGGGCACAGGCCTCGAGCGGTTCGTGCGCGCGCTTGCGGCCACCGCCGCCGAGGTTGCCCCGGTGGCGGAGGTTCAGGCGCAGATGTTCAGCGTCCTCGACACGACCTTCACGGCGCTCGCGTCGGTCGCACGACCGTTCATCCAGCAGACCATCGTGCGCTCTCCTCCGACCCTGATCACCGCCGACGAGACGCTGCCGGGGATACGAGCGTTCCTCGGAGACTCCGCGCGCCTGTTCACGGCGCTACAGCCGGGCGCCGACGCCCTCGCCACCTACTCGCCGGCGATCGCCTCGGCGCTGGAGGTCGGCGCCCCGGCGCTGGCCGACGCCCCGGCGCTGAACGCCCAGCTCGAGCCGACCGCCCAGTCGCTGCTCGACTTCTCGCGAAACCCGGCCGTAACCGACGGGATCGAGGTGCTGACCGAGGCCGCGGGCCCGCTCGGCGGCCTGCTGCAGTTCGTTGCCCCGGCCCAATCGGTTTGCAACTACGCGACGATCCTGCTCCAAAACAGCACCAGCCTGCTCAGCGCCGCCGGCGGCAGCGGGGGCAGCGCCCAGCGCTTCATCGTCTTCGACATCCCCAAGGGGCCGAACAACGAGGGCAGCCCGTCCTCCGCGCCCGCGAATGGCCCGGACGTCAAGAACTTCCTCCACGTCAACCCGTATCCGAACACTGCTTCCCCGGGGCAGCCGCGTGAATGCGAGGCGGGCAACGAGCCGTTCCAGGGCGGCCAGCAGATGATCGGCAACCCGCCCGGCAACCAGGGGACGACCACCAGGGGCCAGGAGGTCGGGGGATGAGCAAGACCGGAGGCCGCCGCAAGCTGCCGCCGCCGTGGGCGCGCGACTACGACGAGCGCATCTACCACCGCGGCTTCGGCCACGGCCCCTCGAACCTGATGCTGGGGTTGGTCGCGCTGGCGCTCATCCTGGCCTTCACGTACCTTGCGCTCGCGAAGACGGCGAAGCTGTTCCCGTTCGATCCAGCTGGGATGGCCGTTTCGGCGGTGTTCGAGGACGCGTCGACGCTGGCCGCGAACTCCCCGGTGCGGATCGCCGGCGTGAACGTCGGCAGGGTGACCTCGATCGAGCCGCATGGCGATGCCAGCGTCGTCAACTTCGAGGTCTATCCGGAGGGGCAGCCGATAGGCGAGGACGCGACGGTCGCGATCCGGCCGCGGCTCTTCCTCGAGGGCAACTTCTTCCTCGACGTCACCCCCGGCAGCCCGAGCTCGCCGCACATCAGCTCCGGGGACACGCTCCCGGCCTCCCACACATCGACCGCGGTGCAGCTTGACGAGGTGCTGACCGCGCTCCAGTCCCCGGACCGCGAGAACCTCCAGCTCCTGCTCGAGGGCTTCGGCACGGCGCTCACGTATCAACCGACGGCCGCGGACGACATGACGCAGGACCCGGATGTCCAGGGGCAGAGCGCCGCCGAGGCGATCCACGACTCCTTCCTCTACGGCGGCCCGGCCGGGCGGGACACGGCCATAGTCAGCGAAGCGCTGCTCGGGCGTGAGCCGCACGACCTCTCGGATCTGATCGCCGCGCAGCGGGTGGTCTTCGGTGTGCTTGCCCAGCGCGAGGCCCAGCTCCAGGAGCTGATCGTCAACTTCGACGTCACCCTGGGCGCCTTCGCCGCCGAGGCGACCAACCTGAGCGCGACGATTCGTGAGCTCGCGCCGACCCTCGAGGAGGCGAAGCCGGCGCTGGCCGCGCTGAACGGCGTCTTCCCGCCGCTTCGCGCCTCCGCCCGCGCGCTCGAGCCAAGCCTGCGCGAGCTGCCGGCAACGATCGCCGCAGGCTTCCCGTGGCTGAACCAGGCGGGCGCGCTTGTCCAGCGCGACGAGCTGGGCGGGATCGCGGCGCTGCTTCGCACCGCGGCGCCGGGCCTGGGGCAGGCCGGGAACGCGAGCCCGCGCCTGTTCGGCGAGCTGACGCTGGCCAGCCGCTGCACCTCACAGGTGCTCGTGCCGACCGGGGACGTGATCATCGGCGACGCTGGCGGCACCTACCCGATCACGAGCGGTCAGCCCAACTGGCGCGAGCTTTTCTACACGCTGGTCGGGTTCTCCGGCGAGAGCCAGGGATTCGACGGCAACGGCTCGATGGTCCGCTTCCAGCCGGGTGGCGGCCCCACCCTGGTGCAGATGCCCAACCCCGGTGGAGGGCTTCAGGACACGAAGCTCTTCGCGCACACGATCGAGCCGCCTCAGGGCACCCGGCCACTCTTGCCCAACACGCTGCCCCCATACAGGACCGACGTTGACTGCTACCGCAACCCGGTCCCGAATCTGAACGCGGCTCCCGTTGGAACGCCGCTGCCGCAGGCGGTCAGTCCATGACGCGGGCGATCCGCAAGAACATGAAGGAGATGGTGGCGATCGTCGCCCTCGCGGTGATCGGCCTCGCCACCGTGTACGTGATCCTTGTCCAGCAGCGCGCCAAGTTCCCCGAGTGGCTGCCGGTGCTGGGCGAAGAGCAATTCGAGCTTCAGCTGCGGCTGTCGACCGCCCAGGCGGTGACACCGGGCCAGGGCCAGACGGTGAACATGGCCGGGGTCAAGATCGGAGACGTCGCCGGCGTCGAGCTCGATCAAGGAAACGCCCTGGTGACCGTCCAAATCGAGCCCCAGTACGCGGAGCTGATCCATCGCGACGCGACCGCGCTGCTACGGCCTCGAAGCGGCCTCAACGACATGACCATCGAGGTCGACGCCGGGGGCAACGACGATCTGGTTGAAGAAGGCGAGGTGCTGCCGGTCTCGCAGACGTTGCCGAACGTGCAGCCCGACGAGATCTTGCGCACCCTCGACGGCGACACCCGCTACTACCTGAAGCTGCTGCTCTCCGGCGGCGCCGCGGGGCTCGGGGGCCACGGCGAGGAGCTCTCGGCAGGGCTGCGCCGTCTCGATCCGACCGCAAGGGACATCGCGAAGATCAACGGCCTCCTCTCCGAGCGCCGCGAGAACATTCGCAACGCGATCCACAACTTCCGGCTGATCACCGAGGAGCTGGCGCGCAAGGGCCAGCAGCTGGGCGCGTTCGTCGATTTCTCGAACGAGGTCCTCGGAGGGTTCGCCGACCAGGAGGCGGCGATCCGGTCGGCGCTCCAGGAGTTGCCTTCGACCCTGCAGGCGACCCGCTCCGCGCTCGAGAGCACCGAGAGCTTCGCCGCGGTGGCCACTCCCGCGCTCTCCGACCTGGTCGAGCCTTCCGCGGCGCTGGGCCCGGCCCTGCGAGAGGTGCGGCCGTTCCTCGAGCAGACGCTGGAGCCGATTCGCGACCAGATCAGGCCCTTCACGCAAGAGGTCCGAAAGCCCGTCACCCACCTCGCGCAGCTGTCCGGCCCGCTCGCGGAATCGACCACCGCCCTGGCGGGAGGGATCACCGATCTCAACGACCTCCTCGACATGCTCGCCTACAACCCCTCCGGCAGCGAGGAGGGGTTCCTCTTCTGGGGCTCGTGGCTCAACCATCTGGGGAACTCGCTCTTCCTCACCCAGGACGCAAACGGGCCGCTTCGCCGCGGCATGGTCCTGCTCTCCTGCCAGACCGCCGGACTGGCCGAGGGCGTTTCGTCGACCCGCCCATTCCTGCTCACCCTCCAGCAGGCGACCCGGGTTCCGACCTCCGCTGAGGTCTGTCCCCTCGATCCGATTCCGGGTTTCTAAATGCAGAAGCAAGCACCAAAGACCTCACAGATCGTCGTCGCAATCGGCTTCGCCCTCTCGTGCTTCTGCCTGCTGCTGTTCCTGTGGGTCGCGTTCGGCGGCCCGACTCCGCTCGGCGCGGAGGGCTACAAGGTCGTGGTGCCGTTGAACGAGGCCGGGTCGCTTGCAATCCAGTCCGACGTTCGGATCTCTGGGGTGTCGGTCGGCAAGGTGACCGACATCACCCTCACCGACGAGGGCGTGGCGAACGCGACGCTCGAAATCGACAATCGCTTCTCGCCGATTCCGCAGAACACCGAGGCGATCAAGCGCGAGAAGACGCTGCTCGGTGAGACCTATATCGAGCTCACTCCCGGCGTACCCGCCACGGGATCGATCCCGGAGGGAGGATCGTTGCCCGCCGCCCAGGTCTCGGAATCGGTGCAGCTCGACGAGATCCTGCGCACCTTCGACGAGCCGACGCGGGCCGCCTTCCAGTCGTGGATGCAGAACACCGCCGTCGCGCTGCGCGGGCGCGGCGCAGACCTGTCGCTGGCGTTTGCGGCCCTGCCTCCCTTCGGGGCGGAGGCAAACCGGATCCTGACGGTGCTCGACAGCCAGAGCAATGCGGTCAGGGAGCTGGTCAGCGGCGGCGCCGAGACCTTCGGCGCCCTCAGCGAGCGCCAGGGCCAGCTCCGAGGGCTGATCGAGAACACCGAGACCGTGTTCGAGACGACCGCGGTCCGCGACCGCCAGCTCGCGGACACGTTCGTGGTCCTGCCGACGTTCCTCGACGAGTCGCGACTGACGCTGGATCGCCTCGACTCGTTTGCGATCGAAACAGATCCGCTGGTTCAGCAGCTGATGCCGGTCGCCGAGGCGCTGGCGCCGACGGTGACCGCGGCGGGTGAGCTGTCGCCCGTGCTGAAGGGTTTCTTCACCGCGCTGGCGAACTCGATTCCCCCCGGCCTCAAGGGTCTGCCGCAGCTGCGACGGGTGCTGGACCAGGACCTGCCCCCGATCCTCGGCAACCTCGAGCCCTTCTTCGACGAGCTGACGCCGATCATCGAGGGCGCGCGGCGCTACCGCCACGAGGTCACCGCCTTCCTCGGCAACGCCGCAGCGGCGACCAACGCCGCCGGCCCCGCTGCGGGCGGGCTGACGCTGAACTACCTGCGCACGACCAGCCCGCTGGGGCCCGATTCGCTCGCCGCCTACCCGCAGCGGTTGCTGCCGAACCGAAGCAATCCGTACACGGAGCCGCTCGGCTACCAGCGGCTGGCCAGCGGGCTCGAGTCATTCGAGACCAGCCAGTGCAGCACCGGCCCGAACCTGACGCTGACGAACACTCCCCCGCTGATCGACCCCGACCTGTTCTCGCGACTGCAGCAATACGCGTTCGCGGAGCAGACGCAGTCGAGTCAGATCCCCGCCCCGCCGTGCAGGCAGCAGGGTCCGTTCGAGCCGATCGGCGGCTCACCCGGTGAGCCCTCCAGCCGCTACCTGCACGTGTTCGCGAACCCGTAGACCCGTGCTCAGTCTGGGTAGGAAACCCACCCTGGGGTAGGGAGTTGTCCCCCACCCCATGGGGGCGGATCACCTTGCCCCAGGCGCAACTCCAGGGCTAGGATCGGGTTTACTGGGGTACAGGACGGAGGGTCGCGCATGCGACCGAAACATAGGTCGCTGTCGCGACCATCGAAAGGAGTCAACCAAATGCGCAATCTGCGCACCTACACCGCGGTTACCGTTGCCGCGGCCACCGCTCTCGCGGTCGTCGTCGCCGGGACTGCATCCGGGGCCGCCGGCGACCCGATCCAGAAGATCAATGCGACCGTTTCGCCGAAGAAGCTCCCTGGCGACGACCTCAAGCCGGCGAAGCTCCAGGTCGTGACCGAGACCTACTACGAGGGCGCCGACGGTGCCGAAGACACCTCCCGGATTCCGCCGAAGGCGACCAAGGCCGTGGTCTCGCTGCCGGACAACATGGAGTTCGACGTCAAGGGTATCCCGCAGTGCAAGACCGACATCAGCACCCTCAGCAGGGACGCTGCGATCGCGGCCTGCGGCAGCTCGAAGGTCAGCACCGCCTCGACCAGCAGGAACGCCGCAGTCGCGGCACTCCCGATCGGTCCGGGTGGCGTGCGCGTGAACGCTGACGCCCAGGTGACGGCCTTCAACGGGCCGAAGCAGGGCGGCAAGATAACGATCCTGCTGCATGCATACCTGCCGACGCTGAACACGTCTCAGCTGCTGATCGGCACGCTGAAGCCGGCGTCCGGCAAGTTCGGCAACAAGCTGGACGTGCCGATCCCGCCGCTGGCCGGCGGAGCGGGCGCAATCCGCCTGTTCAGCACGGAGCTCAAGAAGGGCGACTACATCCAGGCGACGTGCCCGAAGAACGACAAGACGATGCATTTCGCGGGTACGTTCACCACGGATGCGGGCGTCCTGAAGGCGACCGACGAGGTCAAGTGCACGACCCAGGGCTAGCCACTGGTCGTTAGCCCTTAGCGGGGCAAGGCTCAAAAGGGGCGGCCCATCCGGGCCGCCCCTTTTCGTTGGTGCAGTCGGGCGGCTCGTCTAGGATTTGCCGCGCCATGGCGGGTGCAGCAGGGGCACAGTTGCGGCGGCGAGGGATGCCACTCGGCATCGCGCTTGCGGTGATGGCGGCGAGCGGTGCGATGGGCTCCGCGATGGCGACGGGCTCGGTCGCCGCCGGGGCCGACCAACCCGGCGTTAAGGTGGCGACCACCGGCACGGGCTCGGAGCTGGTGAGGAAGCTTCCGATCACCACTCGGCGCGGAGAGGAGAAGCGGGTCGTGATGTCGATGAAGCCCGCCACCCTCCCGGGGCTGGTGCAGGGGGATCGTCTGCGGCTGACGTCGGAGATGCAGGTGACCGTCAACTGCGCGTTTCCCTCGGCTCGGTGCGTGGGCCCGATCTACCACTACGACCCGATCGTCCGCGTCCGGCTGGTGCTGGCGCCCGATCCCGAGACGACCGGCGGCCCGAATGCGCTGCCGCTGACCGGATACGAGCGCGACGCCTGCACCCAGCACAAGCCCCACCGCGAGCATCACTGCGTGCTCGTTTTCACCAATGGCGGGCTCGTGATCAACCGCCCGGCGGCGCTCCCGTGCCCGCTCGACGAGTGCCACGTGAACATGGTCGCCGACGCCCACCACCCCAACGCTCGCTCGGGGCAGGTTGTGCTCGTCGGCGGCAACCGGCCCGACGGCAGCATCCCCCAGGACCGCGGCAGGATCAATGCGATCCGCTACCGCGGCGTTGCAGCGACGGACTTCGGCGCCATCTCCACCGACGAGCGACTGCTGACCGATCTGCCGCCCGACTTCGACAGACGCGTCGTCTATTCGCTGCGCCTCGACGATCTCAGCGCCGACGAGCAGCTCAGTGTCAGCGCCCGGATGCTGACCGACATCCGCAGCGTTCGCTACGCGGTCCGGACCAGCGCCAGGCTGATCCTCGCCGATTCGCCGTCGGCGACGAAGCAGGGCAAGTTCGTGAAGGCGATCGCGGACTACAACGGCGAGATCGCCGAGAACAACGGCTTCAACTGCACCCAGAACAAGGGCACGTGCCTGACCCGCAAGGTGGGCGTGCTGCAGATGCGTCGCGACGCGGTCGACGGCCAGGACAGGCCGGTGCCCCTGTACGTCAACCTCGTCACCGTCTTCGGCCCCAAGGTGCTGAGCGCCCGTCCGGGCGACCGGATCGAGCTGCTCGACGGCGGGATCCGCGTGGTCCGCTTTCCGCCGGAGCTGAATCGCTAGATAATCAACCGGTGAGCCGCCTGGCCGCCCACGCGTGGTTGCTCCTCAGGCGCGGCGCGGAGTCGCTCCAGGCGCAGACCGGCACTCGCGACGCGGCCCAGGTCGCCTTCTACGTGTTGATGTCGTTTCCGGCGGCGCTGCTGCTGGTCGTCTGGGGGCTGTCCACGCTGCTGGACGACCCATCCGTGAATGCCGACGTGGTCGACGCGATCGTCGACGCGCTGCCGCTGTCGGAGGACAGCGGCGCCGAGGAGGTCGAGAAGCTGCTGGACGACATCGCGAGCGGAGCCGGTGCGCTCGGGTTCGTCGGCGCGATCTCACTGCTGTATTCCGCAAGCGGCGCGATCGCGGCGCTGCGCCACTCGGTGAACCAGGCATGGGGGGTCGAAGATCGCCCGTTCGTTCCCGGGAAGGCGCTCGACCTCGGCCTCACGCTGGCGATCGTCCCGCTGGCGCTCGCGGGCCTGGGGCTGACGCTGCTGCGCAGCATTCCGGGCGCGTTGGGTGAGGCGCCTGTGCTCGAAGGGCTGTTCGCGTTCTTGGTCGAGGCGCTTGCCCCGGCGGCGCTGATCTTCATCGCGCTGTGTGCCCTGTACCGGCTGCTTCCCGCCGAGCGAGCGAGCATGCGCGCGGCATGGCCCGGCGCGCTGGCGGGGCTCGTCGGGCTGGGCCTGGTGCTCGCCGGGATGACGATCTACTTCGAGATCGTCGGCGATGCGGGGGCGGTGTACGGAGCGATCGGCGCCCTGCTCGCCGTTTCCTTCTCGACTTATGTCGCAGCGATCGCGGTCATCTACGGCGCCCACGTCGCCGCTGTCGCCTCGACGTTCGCGGGCGCGAAGGCGATGGACCGCGAGCTGAAAGCCGATGCCGAGGGCGAGAGCCGTCCGTTCGGCCGTGTCGTCACCGACGCGCTCAAGGGGCTGGTGGTGCGAAAGCGCTGAGCGAACCAGAGAGGGGCGGCCATATTGCCGCCCCTCTCTGGTCTTGATGTCTTTGCTAGCCGAGGGCGATCAGGCGGAACGTGTTCCCGTTCGCGCTCACGTTGATGTCGGCCTGGTGCACGACCGCTCCGGTGACGAGGTCCTCGGTGGTGCACGGCGTGCCGCGGTGGCAGCCGGGTCCGCCGGGTTCGCCGGGTCGCTCGAAGGAAGGAACGTCGCCTTCCTCCTCGGTGCCTTCCTCGGTGCCGTCAGCCGGCGGCCCTCCGAAGGGTGGCCCATTTCGACTCACGGTCGCCTCTTCCTCCGGCACCTCGGGCCGGCAGACGATCCGCGTCCGCTCGGTCACCTCGCCGGTGAGCTGGCCACCGGCGTAGAGGTCGATGACCAGAGTCCCGGTCCCTTCTTCGGCCCCGGGGGTGAACGATGCGACCTCGCCGGCGTTCTCCTCGACGTCCGGCGTGCCGTCCCCGTCGGTGTCCTTGTCGCGCGGGTCGGTCCCCGCTTGGTACTCGCCCAGGTTCTCCAGCTCGTCGCCGTCCTGATCGCGATTCGCCTGGTTGACCTGCAGCGAGAGATGGTGTCGACGCTCCCAGCGATCCGGAATCCGGTCGTGGTTGCGATCGCGCGCCGCCGCGGTGACCGGCAGCGCTGCCAGCAGCGCCACGAACGACGCCGCAACGACGACGCCCAGCCACCGGCCCTGCATCCGTGTATGAGGTCGGCTCATCCAGTCCTACCTTCCTGTAGCGAGTCGTTTGCCTTCGACTCCCTAACGCCACGGGAACGCAGATCTCACGGCGCTGCGCGCGACAGGCGAGGCGTTGGACGTGGCAGCCGGCTAGTGGTGGTACGGATCGCCGCCCGAGCCATCGGGAGGCGGTGGCTGCCAGCCGTCGTGGTCCACGTCTCCGTCAGGTGGCGGAGCAACATAGCTTCCACTCGTGTACGGCCGCACGTAGCCGTCCGGAGGCGGATAGCTTCCCGGCTGGGGAGCTGTTCCGGTTCCACCTGGGTAAGTGCCTCCAGGCGACTGGTGTCCCGGCCCTGGCGCCGGCCCGCCCCCGTACTCGTCGCCGGACGGTCGGGGCTGCTGGCCGCTGGAAACCGGCGCGGGGGAGGAGGCATCGGCCTCGCCGCCGGATGCATCCGATGCGCCCGCGGGTGCTTCGCGCCATTGATCGCCCGGTGCCGAGCCGACCGCGCCACTCTCCGAGCGACTCGAATCGGAGCCTCCGCTCGACTGCGCGCTTCCCGAACCGCCACTGGCCGCAGCGGCACCCGTCGCGCTCGGTGCTGCGCCGGGATTGGAGGCCGCGCCGCCGGCCGCATTGCCCGAGCCTGCGGCCGTCTCCGCACGAGCCTCGGCGGTGCCGGCACTCGATGAAGGAGGCTCTCCCTTGATCGCGGCTCCGGATCCGACCAGCAGTGCCGCTGCCGCCACCACAGAGCCGAGCTTCGCGCCCGCTGACCCGGCGACCGCGGCGGACGCTCCGCCGGCGACCCCGGCGCTGCCGGCGCCGCCCGTGGTCGTGCCCGAGAGCTTGGGGATCCAGCGCATCAGCGGCAGCGGAAGCAGCCAGGCGCCGGCGTTGCGAAGCGCCGTGCGGGCGCGGAAGATCAACTGGCTGACGCCTCCGGGCGTGGTGCCGAGCGCGGTTGCGATCTGCTCGTGGCTCGCGCCCTCCAGCTCGCTCGCGACGAGCGCTTGGCGCTGGTTCGAGGGCAGCGCCTTCAGCCGGCGGACCACTCCCCGCACCTCCTCGCGGCGCTCGATCAGCTCCGGCGGCTGCGGCACCCCGTTGATGCCCTCGTCGAGTTGGTCGTGGCTGCGGGTGGCCCGCAGCTCGCTGATCGCGCCGTTGTGGACGATCCGGTAGAGCCACGAGCGCAGGTGGATCTCGGACTCTCCGCTCAGCAGCGCGCGATGGGATCGGATCAGCGCCTCCTGGACGACGTCCTCGGCGCGCCCGTCCGAGACGAAGCGGCCGGCGAAGCGGACGAGCGCGGGACGGTAGCGGCGCACGATCTCCTCGAACGCCCGAGGCTGGCCGGAGCGGGTGAGCGCGACCAGGTGCTCGTCGGTCTGGGCCGGCAGGCCGCGTCTAGGAAGGGTGGCGCACTCCATCTTGCTCTCTAACGCAGGCGGTCGGGAGATCTTACGCGCCGCCGTCTACTTCTCCATGAACCCCTTCAGCTTCGGCGGCATCGTCACGATCAGCTGCTTTCGCATCAGATCGACGATCGGCCCCCTGATCACCATCCCCAGCATCCGGCCCAGGTCGACCTCCATCCAGTACGTGGCACGGGTGCGCCCGTCGCCGAGGTCCTCGAACTTCCAGTTCCCCTCGATCGAGGAGAGGTCGCCCTCCTCCTGCACCCAGCTGAGCCCGTTGGGCTCGTCGTAGGAGAAGCGAAGCCGCGACTTCAGCGTCCGGACCTTGGCGTCGGTCTCGGTGTCGACCAGGACCTGGCGGCCGTCGGCGTCGCGCTCGACGACGCTCGCCTTCTTGATCTCCGGCTGCCACTGCGGCGATCCCTCGACATCGGCCGCGACCGCGAACACCTCCGCGATCGGCGCCTCGATCTCCGCCGACGCCTTTCCCTCGACCTTGCCCATCGACCTAGAGTAACCGCGCAGCTGCGATCGGGTACAAAGAATCAATCCCCCCGCGAGCCGAATCCGCAACCGCGCACCCCGAGACGGTCGAGGTGCTCGCCGGCCTGATCGCCGAGCTCGACGCCGCCACCGAGGCCGGCGAGTTCTTTGACGACGTCTGCGAGTCGCTCTGCCGGCTGACCAGCATGGAGCGCTGCGCGCTGCTGCTGTATGACCCCGCGACCAGCGCCGTTCGCCCGGTCGGCTCGCACGGCGTCGACAAGGGCCTCGTATCGCAGCTCGAGGGAACGCTCGACGAGACCCCGATCGCGCAGCGGGCGCTGGCCGAGGATCGCGTGATGGCGGCCTCGGAGCACCTCGAGCGCGAAGTTCCCCCTCGCTACGCCCGCTTCGCCGGCATCACCACCGTCACCTGCGCGCCGGTTGCGGCCGGTGGCCGCTGGCTGGGCGTGATCTTCGCCGACCGTGGGGGCGGCCGTTTCGAGCTCGTCGAGGAGGAGCGCCAGACGATGCTGACGCTCGGGCGGCTTGCGGCGCTTGCGGCGAGCGTCGAGCGCGCCACCCGCGAGGACGAGCGCACTCGCCAGCTCGACGAGCGGATCGCGCTCGTGCGCGAGATCCACGAGCGGGTGATCCAGCGCCTCTTCGGGCTGGTTCTCGCGCTGGGCTCCGGCGAGCAGCTCTCGGCCGCCGACCGGCTCGCGTGCCACGACGAGCTCCAAGCGGTGCTCGGCGAGCTCCGCTCCGCCCTCGGTCGCCCCCTGGCCGCCCGGAGCGCGGTCGGCACCACCACCCTGCGCGGACTCGTCGAGCGGCGCGCGTGGCGGACGCCGAGCATGAGCGTGGCCTGGCCCGACGACGTCGCGGTGCCCGCCCGACTCGAGCCGCTTGCGCAGTCGGTGCTGCTGGAGGCGCTTCGCAACTGCGACAAGCACGCCGAGTCGAAGCACATCGAGGTCCGCGTCGGAGCCAGCGATGACACCTTCGAGCTCGAGATCACCAACGACGGGCTCGGCGAGGGCTCTCCCGGCGCCGGTCTGGGACTGCGGCTGCTCACCCTGGAGGCGCTTCAGGATGACGCCCTGGTCGAGTTCGGCCCCGTCGCAGGCGACCGCTGGCACGTGCGCCTCGTGGCCGCGATGCCGGCGGGATAATCAACTGGATATCTAGTGCCCAGCGACGATCTCTCCCTGCGCGTGCTCGTGGTCGACGACCACGACGTCGTCCACTGGGGATTCCGGCTGCTGCTGGAGCGCCAGCCCTGGGTCGAGCGTTGCCTCGCCGCGCGAACGAGCGAGGAGGCACTCGAGCTCGCCGAGCGCCTGCACCCCGATGTCGCGCTGGTCGACCTTGTGCTCGGCGGTGAGTCGGGAGCCGAGCTCGGCACCCGTCTCGCCGAGAGCGGTCACGGGACCCGGGTGCTGCTGATCTCCGGCGCCGGCAGCATCGCCCCCGCCGCGGCCCGCGCGGCGGGCGCCTCGGGTTTCGTCTCCAAGGACTTCTCCGCCGCCGACATCGTCCGCGCCGTGCGGATGGTCGCTTTGGGTCAGGAGGTCTTCGCCCCAGCCTCCAAGACCGACGCCGAGACGCTGACAAGCCGTGAGCGCGAGGTCGTAACGCTGATCGCGTCGGGCGCCACCAACGCCGAGATCGCCAAGCAGCTCTACCTCTCCCCGCACACCGTCAAGGAGCACGCGAGCACGATCTATCGCAAGCTCGGAGTGAGGAACCGCGCCGAGGCGGTTACCGCGGCGCAGCGGCGAGGACTTGTGGCGTGATCAGCTGGGGGCGACCGAGGAAATAGCCCGTTCGATTGCCTGCAGCGAGCGGGCGAGGGCCTCGCCCATCGTCATCGAGACCACCCAACTCTGGCGACGCTGAGGCTGAGCCCGCTCCCAGGCCCTGTTGGCGGCGGCCCACTCGGCCGGTCGCGCCCGACCCTTCGCAGCGTGTCGCAGAGCTCCTCGGGTGATACGCCCTTCTCCAGAAAACCCGCTGCCCCAAGCTCGCGCGTCTTCGCCCCCATCCGGTCCTCGTTCAGCCCGCTGAGCACGACCACCTGCGTATGAGGCGAGACGAGGCAGATTCGCGGCAATGCCTCCAGCCCGTCCATCCGCGGCATCGAGAGGTCCAGAAGCATCACGTCCGGGGTCAGCTGCTCGGCAAGCACGATCGCCTCCACACCATCCGCCGCCTCCCCGAGGACCTCGAACCAGGACGTCTCTTCCAGCGCGATCCGCAGCAACCGCCGCAGGCCGGCGACGTCATCGGCGATGACGACCCCCAGCCTGTCGTTGCTGCCCGCCATCTAGCTTGCGGGCGCCTCACGCCGCAGGTCGCCCGGGCCCAGCTCGGTTTCGGAATCGGGCTCGCCGAGCAGGTCGCTGATGATCCGGCGTGAGGCGGCGAGCGTTTCCTCCACCTCGCGCTCGCCCTCCTCGGTGCGACCGAGGTCGAGTGAGAGCTTCGTCTTCGCGAGCCCCTGGACGACGGTGTCGTGGATCTCGAGCGCCTGGCGCTGGCGCTGGCGCATGTCCTCGAACAGCGCCGCACCCTGGACCAGAGCGGGGAAGCGGCTGCGAAGGGTGAAGTACCAGATCGCGACCCCCGCGGTGAGGGCATCCCAAAGCCAGAGGTGCCACTCGTTGTTACTCGGTCCTAGCCGCGAGGCCGCCCACCTCATCGATCCCGGCGTAGGGCAGCAACATGTGACGCGATCGCCAGGTACGCGGCCATGATCACCCCGTTCGCGGCCGCACCTTTCGCCCATGCATCCATTTACGCCTCCTTGCGCATCTCTCCATCCATGGAGCCGTACGCTCCCTGCGGGGATTGTTTCATGTGCAAGGGAGTACGGGCGAAGCCCTCCAGTTCCCGTTTGGCAGGGATGGCCCCCCGGCCGTCGGCGCCGCACCCCCCGCTCGGGGGGTATGGGCCCTCGACCTCTTAACTTTGCCTCCGCGCCCGTGAATATCGGTGCATGCGGATCGATTCAGCCCCTGGCGCATTGCTGTCACCGAAACACGGCCCTGTGGCCGAGGATGCGGACCCGTCACCCGGTCGCGTTCGCGGCGCCGCCGTCTGCTCGATCGGGATCGCGGTCCCTGATCAGGTCGTCCCCAACGCCCCCATCGCCGAGCGGCTCGGCGTCGAGGACCGCTGGATCGTCGAGCGCACCGGTGTGCGCGAGCGGCGGATCGCCCCGCCTGAGGCACGGCTTTGCGACTATGCAGCCCTCGCCGCTACCCGAGCGCTCGCCGGCGCGGGCGTGGCGGCAACCGACCTCGACCTCATACTCGTTGCGACGGTCAGCCACGAGCAGCTCACCCCGGCGGCAGCGCCGCTCGTGGCCACCGAGATCGGCGCCGATCGGGCCGGCGCGATCGACCTGAACGCCGCCTGTTCGGGCTTCGTATCCGCGCTCGCTCTGGCAGCCGCCCAGATAGAGAGCGGGCGCGCCGAGACCGCGCTGGTCATCGGCGCCGATCTGATGAGCCGGCTGACCGATCGCGACGATCGTTCCACCGCCGGTCTGTTCGGCGACGGCGCCGGGGCGGCGGTCGTCACCGCAATCGACGGCGCCGGCCGGATCGGCCCCGTCGTGCTCGGGGCCGACGGCAGCCGCGCATCGCTGATCACTGCCGACCGCGCCGAGGGGCTGGTGCGGATGAAGGGCCACGACACCTTTCGCCAAGCCGTCGACCGGCTGTCGGAGGCGACGCTCGACGCCGCAACTCGGTCCGGGTTGGAGCTGGGGGACATCGACCTCTTCGCATACCACCAAGCGAACACCCGGATCATCTCCGCCGTAGGGGAGCGCCTCGGGCTCGATCCGGCGCGGACGATCGACTGCATCGACCGCTACGGCAATACGTCGGCCGCGTCGATCCCGATCGCGCTCGCCGAAGCCCAGCGGGTCGGGCTGCTCCGCGACGGGGCCACCGTGCTCCTCGCCGCCTTCGGCGCCGGTCTCACCTGGGCGGCGACGACAATCGAATGGGGGCGCGACCGTGTCGCCTGAAACCAACGCTGAGGCTCGCGAGGGATGCGCGCTCGTCACCGGCGCCGCCCGGGGCATCGGCGCGGCGACCGCGCTGGCGCTCGCGGAGGAAGGCTGGCCGGTCGCCGTCAACTATCGCAGCGATGCCGAAGCCGCCGGCTCGGTCGTCGACGAGATCACGCGCCGCGGCGGGACGGCTTCTGCGTGGGGTGCCGACATCTCCTCCTCGGAGCAGGTGACCGAGATGTTCCAGGGCATCGAGTCCGATCTCGGCCGTGTGCTCGTGCTGGTCAACAATGCCGGCACTCGGGCCGACGGCCTCGCTCCGCAGCTCGGCGAGGAGGCTTGGAGCTCGGTCCTGGAGACGAACCTGTCCGGCGCCTTTCACACGACCAAGCGCGCGCTTGGCCCCATGCTTCGCGCCCGCTTCGGCCGCGTCGTCAACGTCGCCTCGGTGGTCGGCATCCGCGCCAACCCCGGGCAGGCCAACTACGCGGCCTCGAAGGCGGGGCTGATCGGGATGACCAAGAGCATCGCCGTCGAGGTCGCCCGCCGCGGAATCACCGTCAACGCCGTTGCGCCGGGCCTGGTCGAGACCAGGCTCACCGAGGGGCTCGGCAACGGCCTCGCCGAACGGATCCCCGCCCGCCGCGTCGGCACCCCCGAGGAGGTCGCCGCCTGCATTCGGTTTCTGGCCTCGGAGGAGGCGGCGTACGTGACCGGAACCGTGCTCGCCGTCGACGGCGGGCTCAGCGCTTGACCCCATAACCACAGCAAAAGGAGGAACAGATGCCAACCCAAGTCGGAAGCGAACAGGTCGAGAAGGTGATCTTCGACGGCCTCACCGAGGTCGGCGCAGAGACCTCTGCGATCAGCCGCGACGCCACCCTCGAGGAGCTGGACGTGGACTCGCTCGATCTCGTCGAGCTCGCGCAGATCGTTGAGGAGAAGTTCGGAGTCGAGCTCGACGGTGACGCGGTCAAGGACGTCCGCAGCGTCGGCGACGTGATCGACCTGGTGGTGGCGCGAGTCCAGTGACCCGCCGCGTTGTCATCACCGGAGTCGGAGCCGTGACCCCGCTCGGGGTCGGCGCCGGCACGCTCGTCGAGCGCTGGGAAGCCGGCGAGTGCGGGATCGAGGACGGATTCGGGCGCTGCGACGCGTTCGACCCGTCCGAGTTCCTGACCCGCAAGGAGGAGCGCCGCTTCGACCGCTTCACGCAGCTCGCGGTGATTGCCGCGGACGAGGCGCTGCAATCCGCCGGCTGGGACCCCGAGAAACCGTACGACCCGAGCCGGGTCGGCAGCGTGATCGGAACCGGGATCGGCGGGCTCGGCTCGTTCGAGACCCAGCAGGACATCCTCCGCGAGCGCGGTGCGAAGGCGGTATCGCCGCTTGCGGTGCCGCTGATGATGGGCAACGCCGCCGCGGCCGCGGTCGCGATGCGCCACGGTCTCCACGGCAACTCCTTCGGGGTGATGTCGGCCTGTGCCGCCGGAGCCCACGCGATCGGCCAGGCGTTTCGCGCCGTCCAGTCCGGCGAGGCCGACGCGGTCGTGACGGGGGGCTCGGAGTCGACCCTGACCGGGGTCGCGATCGCCGCCTTCGCGGCGATGGGAGCTACCTCGGAGAGCGGTGTCTCGCGGCCGTTCGATGCCCGCCGCGATGGCTTCGTGATGGGAGAGGGGGCGGGGATCCTCGTCCTCGAGGACGCCGAGGCGGCTGACCGCCGCGGGGCGCCGGTGATCGGCGAGATCCTCGGCTACGCCGCCAGCTCCGACGCGCACCACCTCACCGCACCCGAGCCGAGTGGCCGCGACGCCGCCCGCGCGATTTCGCTTGCGCTCTCAGATGCGGGCGTGACCGCGGACGGTGTCGACTACGTCAACGCCCACGGAACCTCGACCCCGCTGAACGACCGCAGCGAGACCGAGGCGCTGAAGGCCGCGCTCGGCGAGCATGCGTCCCGGATCCCGATCTCCTCGACCAAGTCGGCGATCGGGCACCTGCTGGGAGCCGCCGGCGCCGTGGAGGCGATCGCGACAGTGGAGGCGCTGCGCCGCCGCGTCGCGCCGCCGACGGTCGGATGGGAGCAGCGCGACCCGGATCTCGACCTCGACTACATACCCGGCGAGGCCCGCCCGCTGACAACCTCCGCAAACGGCGACGGCAATGGCAGCGGCGATGCGGACCGGCTCGTGGGCATCTCCAACTCGTTCGGCTTCGGCGGCCACAACGCGGTCCTCTGCCTGAGCTCATGACCGCGCCCACCGCCACAGTCGAGATCCGGCGCGAGCCGGCGCCGGCCTCGACGCCGCTCGAGCGCCTGCAGCTGCTCTGCGATCCCGGCAGCTTCGCCCCCCTGCGCAGCTCGGTGACATCGTCTGCGCTCGGGCACAGCGCGGGGCCCGGCGACGGCGTTGTCGCGGGCGCGGGCCAGATCGATGGCCGTCCCGTCTTCTGCTACGCCCAGGACCCGCGTTTCATGGGCGGCTCGCTCGGAGCCGCCCACGCCGACTCGATCGTTCGCGTGATGCAGCTCGCCGGGCAGGTCGGCGCACCGGTGGTCGGGTTCGTCGAGTCCGGAGGCGCCCGGCTGCAAGAGGGCCACGCCGCTCTCGCCGGGTACGGGCGGATCTTCCGCGCCAGCGTCGAGCTTGCGAGCAAGGTGCCGCAGATCTCGATCGTCACCGGGGTCTCGGCCGGCGGCGGCGCCTACTCGCCGGCGCTGACCGACTTCGTGGTGATGACCGAGCAGGCGCGGATGTTCCTCACCGGGCCCAAGATCGTCCGCGAGGCGCTGGGCGAGGAGATCGGGATGGACGACCTCGGCGGCCCGGCCGTGCACTCGCGAAACGGCGTCTGCCAGCTCGTCGCCGCCGACGAGCCGGCGGCGGCGGAGATCGCGCGGACGCTGCTCGGACTGCTGCCACAGAGCTTCGGCGACGAGCCCCCTCACGTCGCCGAACCCGCGAGCCCGCTCGGCCCGGCACCCGACGCCCGGGTGCCGGCCGAGGCTCGCCGGGTGTACGACGTCCGCGACGTCGCGCAGTCGATCATCGACGGTGGCGGGCTGGTCGAGATCAACCGTGCCTGGGCCCGGAACATGGTCACGGCGTTCGCCCGCATCGAGGGTCGGGCGGTCGGGATCGTCGCCAACCAGCCACGTCGCCTCGGAGGAGTTATCGACGCCGCCGCCGCTGAGAAAGCGGCGCTGTTCGTCGGCGCCTGCGACCGCTTCGGCCTCCCGATCGTCGTCCTCGTGGACACGCCGGGGTTCATGCCGGGCTCCGGCCAGGAGCGGGCGGGCGTGATCAGGCACGGCGCCTCCCTGCTTCGCGCCTTCGCAGCCGCCTCGGTGCCGAAGCTGACCTTGATCCTGCGCAAGGCCTACGGCGGGGCGGTGATCACGATGAACTCGAAGGACCTCGGCGCCGATCTCGTCTTCGCCTGGCCCCAGGCCGAGATCGGGATCATGGCCGCGCGGCAGGCGGTGGGAATCGTGCATCGGCGAGAGCTCGAGGCCGCCGAGGACGGCGACGCCGCGCTCGCCGATCTCGCGGCGAGCTACGGGAGCCAGCACCTGAACGCCGACGCGGCGGCTGCGGCCGGTTTCGTCGACGAGGTGATCGAGCCGGTCGACACCCGCTCCCGCCTCGCGTGGGCTCTTGCGACCCTGGAGCGAAAGCGGCCGTGAGCGCAAGTGCAGAATTTCCGCTCGATCATCCCCTTTCGATCCTTTCGAGGGTGATCGCGAGCCAGGTGTTCCCCGAGGTGCTCGCCCGCCGGCTCTCCTGCTACGTCGCGCTCGGCGACAGCTTCACCGCCGGTACCGGGGTCGCGCCCGGGATCGCCTGGCCCGACCGCCTCGCCCGCGGGATCCGCACCGCGCAACACCGGCTTCCAGTACCGGAACATGGCCCTTGACGGGGCGACCAGCGCCGATGTCCTGGAGCAGTCCGCCGCGGCGGTCGAGCTGGAGCCGGACCTCGTCACCGTCGTCTGCGGCGCCAACGACGTCCTCGGCACGACGCGGCCGGACGTCGACGCCTACGCGAATCGCATGCAGACCATCCTCGCGAGGCTCGGGGGCGAGGCCTCCGGAGCGAGGATCGTCACCGCGACGGTGCCGGAGCGGTGGGAGTTCCTCCCGCTCGGCCCGCGGACGCGACGTCGGGTGGAGGAATCGGTGTGCGCCGTCAACGAAGCCACCAGGGCGCTTGCCGGCGCTGCCGGCGTTCCCTGCCTGGACGTGGCCGGGCACCCCGGGCTCTCGGTGCCCGAGAACTTCTGCGCCGACGGCCTGCATCCATCGGAGCTGGGGCACGCGCGGGCGGCAGACGGGTTCTCTCGCGTGTTGCGCGCACACCACGGAATCGAGACCGGGATACCGGAAGGAGATCTGCGATGAACGAGAACGGATTCGAGTCGGTCTCGCCGGCCCGCACCATCACCGAGGCCGACCTGGTCGGCTTCTCCACCTTGACGGGCGACCACCACCCGCAGCACACCGACGCCGAGTGGGCGCGGGGGAGCCGCTTCGGCGGCCGCGTCGCACACGGAATGCTCGTCCTCTCCTATGCGGTCGGCCTCGCCGAGTTCGATCCCGAGCTGGTAGTCGCGCTGCGCGGCGTCGACGACGTCACCTTCAAGCGCCCGGTGCGGATCGGCGACACGATTCGCGTCGTCTCCCGGGTGGAGTCGGTGAAGCCGCTCGACGAGGAGCATTCCCTCCTCACCTTGGCCTGGCGGGTGCTGAACCAGGACGACCAGCTCGTCGTCCGCGCCCGCGTGCAGGCGCTGCATCGCGCCGCCCCGTCCCCGGCAGCGAACGGCGACGGCGTGACGGAGCGGGTCGACGACGAGCTTCACGCGCTGTACGGAGAACGGGTCTGCCTGTGATCCTCGCCGGCAAGCGCATCCTCGTAACCGGCGTCGTCAACCGCCACTCGATCGCCTACGCGATCGCCGAGCGCGCCCAGGAGCAGGGCGCCGAGGTGCTGCTGACCAGCTTCGGCCGCGTGCGGCGGATGACCGAGCGCGCGGCGAAGCGGCTCCCGGACCCACCCGACGTGCTGGAGCTGGACGTCAACAGCGAACCGGACCTGGCAGCACTGACAGAGACCCTCGCCGACCGCTGGGGCCGGCTGGACGGCGCCGTGCACGCGATCGCATATGCGCCGCCCGACGCCCTCGGAGGAAACTTCCTTGGTGCTCCGCGCGAGAGCGCGAAGCTCGCCTTCGAGACGAGCGCCTACTCGCTGAAGGCGCTCGCAGAGGCGCTGGCGCCGCTGATGGCGGCGGCCCCGGCGACGAACGGCGATCGACCCTGGGCGCCCGGCAGCATCGTCGGCCTCGACTTCGACGCCTCGGTCGCCTGGCCCGCATATGACTGGATGGGCGTCGCCAAGGCGGCACTCGAGGGCGTCTCCCGCTACCTGGCGCGCGACCTCGGGCCGAGCGGAATCCGTGTCAACCTGATCTCAGCCGGCCCGATCGCGAGCCCCGCGGCGTCCGGGATTCCCGGCTTCGCCGAGCTGGCAGAGGGTTGGTCGCAGGCCGCCCCGCTCGGCTGGGATCGCACCGATTCCAGCGCGGTCGCCGACGCGGCCCTCTTCCTGCTCTCCGACCTCGCGCGCGCAATCAGCGGCGAGATCGTCCACGTCGACGGCGGCGCCCACGCGATCGGGGCGGGCGGGGCGTCGGTCCCCGCCGCAACGCTCGCGCATCGCACATAGGCTGCGGCCGACATGAGCAAAGACCTGAAGCTGGGTTTGCAGGTCGGCTACTGGGCGGGAGGGCCCCCGCCCGGGGTCGAGGATGCGATCGCCGAGGCCGAGAAGCTTGGCTTCGACTCGATCTGGACCGCTGAGGCGTACGGCTCCGATGCGATCTCGCCGCTCGCCTGGTGGGGCTCGCGAACCGAGCGGATGCGGCTCGGGACCGCGATTCTCCAGCTCAGCGCCCGCCAGCCGGCGGCGATGGCGATGGCGGCGATGACGATGGACCACCTCTCGGGCGGGCGCTTCATCTGCGGGCTCGGCGTCTCGGGCCCGCAGGTGGTCGAGGGCTGGTACGGGATGCCGTTCGCGAAGCCGCTCGCCCGCACGCGCGAGTACATCGAGATCATGCGCGCGATCTGGGCCCGCGAGGCGCCGCTCGCCTTCGGGGGCGAGCACTACCCGCTGCCGCTCCCCGGCGGCACCGGGCTCGGAAAGCCGTTGAAGAGCCTGATCCACCCGCTGCGCTCCGATATCCCGATCTTCCTCGCGGCGCAGGGCCCGAAGAACGTCGCCCTTGCTGCGGAGATGTGCGAAGGCTGGCACGCGCTGTTCTTCTCGCCGCACTCCGAGGACCTGTACAAGCCGTCACTCGAGGAGGGTTTCGCGCGCCCGGGCGCCCGTGTAACGGCGGATCAGTTCGAAGTGGCGGCCACGGTGCCGTTCATCCTCACCAACGAGATCGATGCGGCCGCCGACTCCCTGCGGCCGATGTACGCGCTCTACTTCGGCGGCATGGGAGCGAAGTCGACGAACTTCCACGCCAACGTCCCGATCCGGATGGGCTACGAGGCGGAGGTTGACGAGATCCAGAGGCTCTACCTGGAGGGAAAGAAGGACGATGCGGCGGCGAAGGTGCCGAGGGAGCTGATCGAGAAGCTGGCGCTGATCGGGCCGAAGGAGAAGGTCCGCGACGAGCTCGAGGCGTGGCGCGAATCGATTGCGACGATGCTGCTGATCGGCGGCGACGCGACGACGATCCGGGCCGCTGCCGAGCTTGTGCTCGGATAGAGCTTCTCACCGCATCCCGACGCCCGCCCTTGCGGGCGCGTCGGTCTGGATCGCTTCAAGCGCCTCCGCCGCCGCCCGTCCGCCGCTGGAGATCGCGCCGTCCATGTACCCGTTCCAGACACTCGCGGTCTCCGCCCCCGCCCAGTGGATCGGGCCGATCGGCTCGCGCAGCGCCGAGCCGTTCTCGGTCCACGCCCCGGGAGGGAGAAAGCCGCCGTAGCAGCCGCGGGAGAAGGGGTCTGCCGCCCAGGCCTTGTCGATGTACTGCTCCGGGCTCGCGGCTCGGGGACCGAAGAGGCGCTCGAGGCAACCAGTGACGATCGCGCGCCGCTCGCTCTGGGGAAGATCGGCGGCCTGGCGCGCTGCGCGACCTTCGAGGAACGCCAGCAGCACGCCGGGCGAGCCATCGGGCGGCGAGTTGTCGAACGTGACTGAGACCGGGCCGTCGGCGCTGGTCCCCTGGCCCGAGAGGCCCTCCGAACGCCAGAAGGGCTCGGGGTAAACGGCCATGCACTTGACGACCGAGCCCTGGGCCATCCTCTGAGTGAGGCCGTCGCGCACCGCCGGCAGCGCCGGTTCGTAGTCGATTCGCCCGGCAAGAGTCGGCGGGATCGCGATCACCGCCCGGCGGGCGCGGACGCTGAGGCCGTCGGCGATCGCGGTGACGCCGTCGGCTCCGTGCTCGATCCGGTGGACCGGCGCCTCGAGCCGGACGGCATCGCCCAGCTCCTCCGCCATCCGCAGCGAGATCAGCTGGGTGCCGCCGACCACGCGCGAGTCCTGCGCCCCGCCCTCGGTGTCGACGAGCGCCTCGAACGACCCCGCGGAGCGGATGTAGAAGAGGACGTGCAGCAGCGAGACGTCCTCGGGCTCGGCGGCCCACACCGCCCAGACCGCGAGCCGCATCAGATCCCGGGCCGATCGGGTGCGGACGTGCCTGCGCATCCAGGTGGCGAAGGTCTGGGAATCCCAGTACTCGGCCTCGGGTGCGGACCACGGCCGCTCCGGATCGAGCCGGGCGGCCATCCGGTTGATCCCCCTGATCACCAGTCCGGTCTCCGCAAGCCCGACCGGGCTCAGCTTCGGGATCGAGCCGCGGTAGCTGCGCAGCTTGCCGTTGCGTTCGAAGAGGTTGCGGCCCTCACCGTAGGTGGGGAAGGTCTTCAGCCCCAGTTCGGAGATCAGGCCGAGGGCCGCGTGCTGGGTAGGTCCCACCCACTGGGCCCCGATCTCGACCACCTTGCCGTCGCCGATCGGCTCGTTCAGGGTGCGGCCGCCGACCCGGTCGCGGCCCTCGAGCACGATCGGCTCGTGGCCGGCCGCGGCAACTGCGCGGGCAGCGGAGAGTCCCGCCAGCCCGGCGCCGACGACGACGACATCGACGGTGTCGGCTTCGGCAGCTGCCACGGAGGCAGCCTACGGCTTCGGCCCTACTTCACCTTCAGGTTGCGCTCGGCTGGGGAGTAGCCGCCCTCTTGGGCGCTGAGCTCGTAGTTGCCGGGGTCAGTTGACTTTGGGATTCCGAGCGAGGCGGTTCCATCGGCACCCGTTTTCGCGCTCACGGTCTTACCTCCCAGCTTCACCTTCACCGTCGCTCCCGCGACCGGATCGCCCGCATCCTCCACGGTGACCTCGACCTTGTCGCCCGCATTGACCTTCGCCGGGCTGATCTTCAGCGTCAGGCCCGGGAGAAGCCGCGCCACGGAGTAGAGCGTGTAGTCGACGCCCGCCTTGCTTTGCTGCTGCGTGTGCGCGAGGAGGTCGAGGAAACCCAGCGACCCGTCGCCGATCAGATGCCAGACGGTGTCGGAGCCCTTGAACGTCTTCAGCGAGACGACCTCTCCGAACTTCGTCACCGCGGGATTGGAGCGCACGGCGAACACGTGGTTCCCGCTCGACCAGTAGACCCACATCCGCCCATCAGGCGCCGGCGCGAGCCCGACGTGCTCGGCGTTCTGGAAGCCCTTCAACGCGCGGTCGTTGGGCCCGTTCACCTGGTGGATCGCCGGCCTGGCGTCGAACATATTGGTGCCGGAGCCGTAGGCCACATAGACGTCCGGGGCGCCGATCCGCCCGCTGATCGACGTCCGTTGCTGCGTCCAGGCCGCGACGGACTTTCCGACCGACACGGTCTGGCCGCTGTCGAGCGACACGACCCCGATCCCCGTGTCGAGCAGGTGCGCGGCCACCCAAGGCTCGCCCGTCACCGAGTCGACAGCGACGTTCGGATCGATCTCGCAGCAGGAGGGGGAGAACTCGCCGTCGGGACCGCCGGCGAGGCCGACGTGAAAGCCGCCGCCGTCGGGCGAGGAATCGCCCCAGGTCATCACCGGGACGCCGTCGAGGCCGAGACCGGCGCCGATCCCGGAAGCCGCGTAAACGGGGCTCCTCTGGGCCGGCGGGGTGGCGGAGGCGGCAGCCGGCGCGCTCCAGGTCGGGGTGTCCTCCACCGGAGCGGTCGAGGTGGCCATGATCCTGTCGATCGGCGAGCCGGGTGCGAGCTGCGAGAAGAACACCCGCAGTCCGGTGCCGGGGTTGGCGACCAGGTCGACGCTGGGGTTGAAGCTCTGGTTGGCGCTCTCCGTCGCGGAGGCGATCACGTTGGATGTGACGTGAACGACGGGCGCCTTCCCCGGAAGGGTGCCGCTGAAGACCGAGTGCACCAGCACGCTGGTGCCGTCGCCGCGGTCGTGCACCCAGGCGACGTGCAGGTCCCCGTTCGCGGTTCGCTCGAGTCCGATCTCGGTCAGGTTGGAGTTGTCGGTGAACGTCCCTTGGGACTCGACGAGCGAGTTCCACGGGGATGGTGCCGCCGAAGCGACCGACACCGAGGCCGAGAGCGCAAGCGCGATTGCGATCGTCGCCCCGAACCCTCTCAACCCTGCCCTCCGCACAACGCAGACTGTACCCCGGATCTATGATCGGATCGCGCCGATGGACTACGGAGAGGCCTGCTCAAAGCACAGCTGGAACGTGCCCGAGCGCTACAACATCGCCGCCGACGTTTGCGACCGCCAGCCGGGCGACCGCACGGCGATGGTGTTCGAGGATTTCCGCGGCAACCAGCGCGAGGTGAGCTGGGCCGAGCAGCGCTCGCTCGCCAACCGGGCGGCTAACCTGCTCGCCGCGCACGGGGTCAAGCGCGAGGACCGCGTCGCGGTCTGCTGTCCCGCCTCGCCTGAGACCGCGGCGATGTTCCTGGGCACCTGGAAGCTCGGCGGAATCCTGCTTTCGCTTTCTGTGCTCTACGGGGATGAGGGCATCCGCCACCGGATCGAGGACTCGGGTGCGAAGGTGGTCGTCACCGACTCCGAGAACGCCTCGCGGATTCCTGCCGACCTGGTCGACGAGGTGATTGAGCTCGACCCGGAGCTGCTCGTCGGCCACGACGACACCTTCGAGACCGTGGACACCGCGGCCGACGACCCGGCCCAGATCTACTACACGTCCGGAACGACGGGTCTGGCGAAGGGCATCCTCCACGCCCACCGCTACATCCTTGCCCACGAGGAGTTCGTCTACTCCCACGACGTCCGCGAGGGCGAGCTCTTCCACGGGATGGGCGAATGGGCATGGGCGGCCGGCATCTGCCCGCTGATCGGCCCGTGGCGCTACGGCGCCATCCAGTTCGTCTACGCGCGCGAGGGCGGGTTCGACCCGCACAAGCAGCTCGAGGTGCTCTCCCGCCATGGGGTCGAGAACGTGTTCGCGACGCCGACCGCGATCCGCTCGATGATGGCGATCGAGGATGCCGGCGAGCGCTACCCGCAGCGCTTCCGGATCGTCTGCTCGGCGGGCGAGCCGCTGAACCCCGAGGCGATCCGCTGGTTTCGCGACCAGTACGGGATCACGGTGCTCGACTTCTACGGCCTCAGCGAGTCGTACCCGCTGTGCGGGAACTACCCGTTCATGGATGTCCGCGAGGGCTCGATGGGCAAGCCGATGCCGGGCTGGGACGTGCAGATCCTCGACGAGGACGGGCGGCCGGTCGGGGCGGGCGAGCGCGGCGAAATCTGCCTGCGCGCGCGGTCCAACCCGCACTACCCACTCGGCTACTGGAACAACCCCGAGGCGGCGGAAGAGACCTTTGGTGGCGAGTGGTTCCACACCAAGGACGCGGCAGAGTGCGACGAGGACGGCTACTTCTGGTACGCCGGCCGCGCCGACGACGTGATCATCTCCGCTGGCTACCGGATCGGGCCGTTCGAGGTCGAGTCAGCGTGCATCGAGCACCCGGCCGTGCGCGAGGCCGCGGCGGTCGCATCGCCCGACGAGCGCCGCGGGCACGTGGTGAAGGCGTTCCTGGTGCTGGCCGAGGGCTCCGAACCGTCGGACGCGCTGGCCGACGAGATCAAGGGCTTCGTCCGCGACAACCTCTCGGCGTACGCGTACCCGCGGCGGATCGAGTTCGTCGACGAGCTGCCGAAGACTTTGACCGGGAAGATCCGCCGGATCGAGCTGCGCGAGTCCGAGCGCGAGGGCGCCGAGACAGCTGGTTAGCCGGCGCGGTTGGCGGGGTGGCCGGTCATCACGGCCTCCGGATGGCCAGGGTCGGCCGGAGGTGGTGGATCGAGCTGACGCGAGAGCGCCACGTTCGCCGCCGCGGCACCGCCCGCCACAGCGACGAGCGCGATGGAGACGATCGAGCGCTCGCTGTGCCGCGCCAGCAGCGCGGCGACGAAGTCGCCTCCGTCGGCGAGCGCCGACGCTTCGAGCCAGCCGCGAACGGGCGCGCCGCGGTCGAGTGCGATCACGACGCCGAGCCCGAGCGCGAGGTCGCGCGCACCGAGCATTCGCACGAGCAGCGACATTGCCGTCCCGCCCTCGCGACCGCCGAACATGATCCGCGCGGCCAGCCCAGGCGCCGCCAGCGCGGCGAGCCCGATCGCGATCCGGGCGCGCGCAATCGCGATCGCCATCTCTCTCGGCTCCACGCGCGAAGCCTATTTCAGCCGGCTAGCCGGACACGCCCGGGTATCAGCGGCCGCAGGACCAGGTACGAGAGCCAGAGCGCGAAAGCGAACAGGAACGGGCCCGTGATCACGCGCGCGACGGCGAGCAGCCCGACCGCGTCGGTCAGGTAAAGCGGCAGCTGCACGGCGACCCGGAAGCTGAAAAGGGCCACCCAGATCCAGCTCGCCTTCGTGTACAACCGCCGGTGCTCGGGGTCCTCGTACCACTGTCGTCCCTCGCGGGTGAGCTGGGAGATGAACAGCCCCAGCAGCGGTTTTCCGACGGCGATCGAGATCACATAGGCGAACGCCCAGCCGATGTTCATCAGGATCCCGGGGAGGAAGAAGTCCTCGGCCCGGCCGGTCGTCGACGCGAAGAGCGCCGCGATCCCGACCCCGATCGCACCGGAGAGCGCGAACATCAGCTGCTCGCGGCGCACGAGCCGAATCACGGCGAAAACCAAGCTGATCGCAACGGCGATCGCCGCCGCCGGGACAACCTCGTGGTCGAACGCGACCCACAGCGGCGTGAAGATCAGGAACGGGATCGCCGTCTCGGCGATCCCCAGCTTCCCCGCCGCCGCGAGCACGGAGAACTCCGGATCACCCAGCCTCGGAGTTCGCTGTGCCGCCTCCATCCAGTCTTAGGCTACGGGGTAGGGGTCGCCAGCACCAGGCCGGCGTGCTCGCTTTGAGAGGCTTACCCCATGGCGTTCGTCTCGCGTGGATTCGGTGGCAGCCGGCGGCCTCCCGAGGAGCTCTCCGACCGCCTTCCCCCGGGCCAGTACTACGAGCGCGGCTTCCCGGTGCTGACCGCCGGCCCGACCCCCGACGTCGCCCCCGGCGAGTGGGGTTTGCGGATCGACGGCATGGTCGGGCAGGAGCGGGAATGGAGCTGGGATGAGTTCCACGAGCTGGAGGCGGAGGAGGTTCCCTGCGACATCCACTGTGTCACGAAGTGGTCCAAGCTCGATACCAGCTTCCGAGGCGTCTCGCTCGACACGCTGCTCGAGGCCGCCGAGCCGCTGGGCGCCTACGCGATGGCGTTCTCATACGGCGGCTACACCACCAATCTCGCGATCGAGGACCTCAGCGACGGGAAGGCGTGGGTGGTGACCGAGCACGAGGGCGAGCCGCTGCCTCGGGAGCACGGCGGCCCCGCGCGCCTGCTCGTGCCGCACCTGTACTTCTGGAAGAGCGCCAAGTGGCTCGCCGGGCTGCGGGTGATGGACCACGACGAGCCCGGGTTCTGGGAGCAGAACGGCTACCACAACCGCGGCGACCCCTGGCGTGAGGAGCGCTATTGGAACGACTGACGCCAGTCGAGCAGCGCGCGCCCGGGCGCTGGCAGATCGGCACGGTGGCCGAGGTCAAGGAGGAGACCCCGCGCACGAAGTCGTTCCGGATCGAGTTGCCGATGTGGATGCCGCATCTGCCGGGCCAGCACTACGACGTCCGGCTCACCGCTCCCGACGGCTACCAGGCGCAGCGCTCCTACTCGGTCGCCTCATCGCCGATCGACAAGGGAGAGATCGAGCTGACGATCGACCGCCTCTCCGACGGCGAGGTCTCTCCGTACTTCCACGACGTCGTCGAGGAGGGCGACCAGGTCGAGCTGCGGGGGCCGTTCGCCTCCTACTTCGTCTGGCGCGGCGAGTCGCCGGCGCTGCTGATCGGGGGCGGCTCGGGAGTGGTCCCGCTGATGTCGATGCTGCGCCACCGCCGCCGCACCGACTCCGCCGCCGAGGTGAAGCTGATCTACTCGGTCCGGTCGCCCGAGGACGTGATCTACACCGGCGAGCTTGGCGAGGACACCCTGATCACGTACACGCGCGAGCCGCCCGAGGGCTGGGGCGGACACGAGGGGAGAATCGACGCCGGCCTCATCTCCCAAGCGGGAATCGGGTCGGGAACGGTGTTCGTCTGCGGCTCCAACGCCTTCGTCGAGTCCGCCAGCCAGCTTGCGATCGGGGCCGGCTTCGACCCGCGGCAAGTCCGGACCGAACGCTTCGGCCCGAGCGGATGAGCCACACCACATTCCCCGACTAGGAGGCTCCAAGATGACTGACGCATTCGTTCTCGGCGGCGTACGGACTCCGGTCGGCAAGTACGGCGGACGAGCTCGGCGTCGGCCTCGTCGCGGGGGTGGAGTCGATGTCGCGCTCGCCGGTTCTACGGCAAGCTGACCCGGATCCGCCGGTCGACCGCCTCGTCGAGCACGAAGCACTCCGACGCCGCCACGCAGTAGAGCCGGAACTCGGCCGGCGCGATCACCTCCGAGGAATGCAGCGGCTCGAGCCCGGCGGCCACGGATCGGCGCGAGTAGGTCTCGACCCTGCGTTCACGCTCCAGTCCCGAGAGCTCCCGCTCGACACCCTCGACATAGACCGCCTGGCGGCGACGGGGAGAGACCGTGGAGTCGAAGATCACGATTGCCACCTCGGGTCGCGCCGCAAGGTTGCGCGAATGGCGCGCGTCCGGCCTCGACATCCAGATGAACTCACGGTGGTCGGCGTGCGCGAACCAGACGGGCGAGGCCCACGGGCGCCCGGCGCTGTCCGCGGTCGCGAGCGTCATGTAGTGGTTGGCCTCGATCACCTGCCGTGCGACCGCGGCAGGTTCAGAGCCGGGCAAGGCCATTCCGGAATCCAGGCCCGCAGGAAGCTAGCTAGTCAGTCAGCTGTAGAACGTCATCCGGATGTCACAGGCTGGAACGGCAGCGCGTGATTTTGCCCGTGGGACGTCAGATGGCTACCTGCTAGGCTGCGCCGGCAAGGCAGCCCAAAGGAAGGGCAGCCATGAAGGGAGCAGACGTTGGCAGCGGTGTGGGAGCGGCCGCGCAGGGACGCTGGGCGCAGCAGGGGGGCGAAGATCTTCGCCGCCGCCGCGCTTGCCGCGTTTCCGCTCGCGGCCGGACAGGCGCTGGCGGCGCAGGGCGACACGACCTTCGTCTCGCAGGCAAGCGACGGGACGGCGGGCGACGCCGGCTCGTTCGGCCCCTCGATCTCCGCCGACGGGCGCTACGTGGCCTTCGATTCGGAGGCCAATAGCTTCGCGGTGGGTGAGGACGAGGGCGTCGACAACGTCTTCGTGCGCGATCTGGTCTCCGGCACGACCACGTACGTCTCGCGGGCCAGCGACGGGACGGCGGGCGACGACGACTCGTTCAGGGCCTCGATCTCCGCCGACGGGCGCTACGTGGCTTTCGAGTCGGATGCCAACAGCCTCGCGGTGGGCGAGAACGAGGGCGTCACCGACATCTTCGTGCGCGATCTGGTCTCCGGCACGACCACGTACGTCTCGCGGGCGAGCGACGGGACGGCGGGCGACGACAGCTCGTCGCGCGCCTCGATCTCCGCCGACGGGCGCTACGTGGCCTTCGAGTCGGATGCCAACAGCCTCGCGGTGGGCGAGAACGAGGGCGTCGAGAACGTCTTCGTGCGCGACCTGCTCGCGAGCACGACCACCCTCGTCTCGCGGACGAGCGACGGTACGGCGGGCGACGGCCTCTCGCGCGAAGCCTCTATCTCCGCCGACGGTCGCCACGTGGCGTTCCTGTCGGGCGCCGACAACCTCTCTGTCGTCGACGACAACGCCCCCTTCAACATCTTCGTGCGCGACTTGGTCGCGGGCACGACCACCTACGTCTCGCGGGCGACCGACGGGACGCCGGGCGAAAGCGACTCGTCGCGCCCCTCGATCTCCGCCGACGGGCGCTACGTGGCCTTCGAGTCGACCGCCAACAACCTCGTGGTGGGCGAGGACGAGGACTGGGGAAACGTTTTCGTACGCGACCTGCTCGCGGGCACGACCACCTTCGTCTCGCGGGCAAGCGACGGGACGGCGGGCGACGGCGACTCGTTCAACGCCTCGATCTCCGCCGACGGGCGCCACGTGGCCTTCGAGTCGCAGGCCACCACGCTCGCGGTTGGCGATGACAAGACCATCAATGACATCTTCGTGCGCGACCTGCTCGCGGGGACGACCACCCACGTCTCGCGGGCGAGCGACGGCACGGCGGCGGACGAATCCTCGGCGGCCGCCTCGATCTCCGCCGACGGGCGCTACGTGGCCTTCGACTCGGCTGCCAACACCCTTGCGATTGGCGAGAACCAAGCCGTCCGGAACGTCTTCGTCCACACCCTCCTGTCGGCGCCGCCGGTCAATCACGGCGTCCCGAAGCTGACCGGCCAGCCGGTCTCGGGCCAGACGCTGTCGTGCTCCGATGGCCTTTGGACCGAGGGTGCGTTCACCCGCCAGTGGCGGCGAAACGAGCAGCCGATCGCGGGCGCTACAGGGCCCGAGTACACGACGGGTGCCCCCGACGTCGGCGCGCTCGTCGACTGCGTCGTCACCGCCACCAACGCCGACGGAGCCGCCTCCGCCTCGTCCAACGCCGCTCTGATCAGCGAGCCCCTGCAGGGCCCGCCCGGCGACACCGGGCCGCAGGGCCCGGCCGGCGAGCCGGCGATCAAGCTACTCGCGCTGCTCGCTTCTGACCGCTTCGCCGCCCGCACCGGCGCCAGGCTCCCGGTGCGCTTCGCGACCTCAGACGGCGGAGACGTGCGAGTGCAGATCAAGCGTGGCGATCGCACACTTGTCTCCAAGACCGACGACGTTTCCGCGGACGGCGTCCACAAGCTGACGCTGAGGCTGCGCAGGGCAAAGCCGATCCCGCCGGGCAGGTACACCGTCGCGCTGACCATCACCGGCGACGACGGCCAGGTCGCGAAGGACTCGGCGCGCCTGCGGGTGCGCCGCTAGCCTCGGGTCGTCCTCTACGCAGCTCCTCCTTCGCGCGCGAAAAGCGGAAGCCCTCAGCAAGAAGTGCCCGCGCCTATGGTCAATTGCGTGACATCAGTTGACCCAGCTGTGACATTCGGATGACGTTCTACAGTCAGCCGCAGCCCGTGTTGTTCCCGCAGCTCGAGCAGGTGTAGCAGGAGCCGGTTCGCTGCATCATCCCGCCGCACTGGTCGCAGGCGGGGCCCAAGTCGCGGCCAGTGAGCTTCGCTGGGCGGACCGGGGGAGAGTCGGTCAGCGCCTCGGTCGGAGCGACGGGCTTGGCGGCCGGCTCGGCCTGCGCCGACGGCTCCGCGGAGCCGCTGCCGTTCCCTGCACCGTTTCCGTGGCCGTTGCCCTCGGAGTGGCCATTAGGGGGCCCGTCGGCGAACAGCGACTGCTGCGCCTCGCGGCGGGCGCGGACCTCGGGGGTCATGATCCCCAGGTCCTCCAGCTCGTCGACGTCGTCGATGAAGCGACTCGCGAGCCAGCGCATGATGTAGTCGGGCATCGACTTTGCGAACGGAATCTCGGGGTTGCCGGTGATCCCCTCGGGGTCGAAGCGCATGTAGGAGAACTTGCTCACCAGGACCTCGAGCGGAACCCCGTACTGGAGCCCGATCGAGACCGAAGTCGCGAACGCGTTCATCATCCCGCGCAGGGTCGAGCCCTCCTTGCCGATGTCGGTGAGGAAGATCTCGCCGAGCGTGCCGTCCTCGTACTTGCCGGCGGTGATGTAGCCCTCGTGGCCGGCGATCGAGAACTTGTGCAGTGATCGACTCGCGCTCCTTCGGCATCTTCCGCCGCGCCGGCTTCGGGGCCTCGGCCTTCGCGTCGGCTTCCTTCTTCTCGCCCGCGTCGGTCTTCAGCGCCTGCGCCGTCTTCGAGCCGTCGCGGTAGATCGCCAGCGCCTTCAGGCCGAGCTTCCAGCCCTGGGTATAGGCGTCGGCAATGTCCCCGATGCTCGCCGACTCGGGCAGGTTGACGGTCTTCGAGATCGCCCCGGAGATGAACGGCTGCGTGGCCGACATCATCTTGATGTGGCCCATGTGCGAGATCGCCCGCGCGCCGACCGCTACGTCGAACACCGGCAGGTGCTCGTCCTTCAGGCCGGGCGCGCCGATGATCGTCGCCTTCTCGTTGATGTAGGCCTCGATCTGCTCGATCTCGCCCTGTGAGTAGCCGAGCGTCTCGAGCGCCATCGGCACGGTCTGGTTGACGATCGTCATCTGCCCGCCGCCGACGAGCTCCTTGAACTTGACCAGCGAGAAGTCGGGTTCGATCCCGGTCGTGTCGCAGTCCATCAGGAAGCTGATCGTGCCGGTCGGGGCCAGGACCGTCGCCTGAGCGTTGCGGTAACCGTGCTGCTCGCCGAGCTCAACCGCCTCGTCCCAGGTGTGCTGGGCGGTTTCGAGCAGCTCGCCCCTGATCCCGGTGGCGTCGATCTCGTATGAGGCGTCACGGTGCATTCGCATCACCGCGTTGTGCGGCTCGCGATTCTCGACGTAGCCGTCGTAAGGCCCCATCGCGGCGGCGACCTCGGCCGACTTGCGATAGCCGCGGCCGGTCATCAGCGCCGTGATCGCGGCGGCGACGTTGCGGCCCTCGTCGGAGTCGTACGGGAGCCCGTCCGCCATCAGCAGCGCGCCGAGGTTCGCGTACCCGAGTCCGAGCTGGCGGAACGCGCGCGCGTTGCGGCCGATCTTTTCGGTCGGGTAGCTCGAGGGCGTGACGACCATCTCCTGCGCCAGGAACACCACGTCCACTGCGTGGATGAAGTCCTCGACCTTGAAGGCGCCGGCGGAGTCGCGGAACTTCATCAGGTTCAGCGACGCGAGGTTGCAGGCCGAGTCGTCGATTGACATGTATTCGGAGCACGGGTTGGACGCCGTGATCGGTCCCGTGTTCGGGTCGGTGTGCCAGCGGTTGATCGTCGTGTCGTACTGAACGCCGGGGTCGGCGCAGCGCCATGCGGCCTCCGCGATTTGTGCCATCAGTTCGCGCGCCTTCACGGTCTTGATCGGGCGCCCGTCGGTGCGGGCGGTCAGGTCCCAGTCGGCGTCGGCTTCGACGGCCTGCATGAACTCGTCGGTGACGCGGACGGAGTTGTTCGCGTTCTGGAACTGGACCGAGGAGAACGCCTCGGAGTCGAGTCGCATGTCGAATCCGGCGTCGCGAAGCGCAGCGGCCTTGTCCTCCTCGCGCGCCTTGCACCAGATGAAATGCTCGATGTCGGGATGGTCGACGTCGAGGACGACCATCTTCGCCGCGCGGCGGGTGCCACCGCCCGACTTGATCGCGCCCGCCCACGAGTCGGCGCCGCGCATGAAGCTGACCGGGCCTGAGGCGATCCCGCCCTTGGAGAGCTGCTCCATCGAGCCGCGGATCTTGGAGAGGTTGATTCCCGAGCCCGAGCCGCCCTTGAAGATGATCCCCTCCTGGGTGTTCCAGTCGAGGATCGACTCCATCGTGTCCTCGACCGAGAGGATGAAGCACGCCGAGCATTGCTCGGCACCCAGCTTCCACCCGACGTTGAACCACACCGGGCTGTTGAACGCTGCCATCTGGTGCAGAAGGATGTGGGTCAGCTCCATCTCGAAGGCGTCGGCGTCCTCCTCGGTGGCGAAGTAGCCGCCCTCGCGTCCCCAGAAGGCGATCCGGCCGGCGACTCGGGAGATCATCTGCTTCACCGAGCGCTCGCGGTCGGGGGAGTCGAGGCTGCCGCGGAAGTACTTCTGGGCGACGATGTTGGTCGCGTTCTGCGACCACGTCTTCGGGAACTCGACCTGGCGCTGCTCGAAGGCCGGGTTCGCCGGGTCGCCGATCACCGCATCGCGCAGCTCCCACTCGACCTCGTCGAAGGGATGCACCCCCGGGGTGGTGAAACGGCGCTCCACCGCCAGTCCCTCGATCTCGGTATTTGCGTGATTTGCAGCGACTTCAGTCATCAAGTCCTCTCCTAGTGGCGGGTCCAGCGGGGAACTCCGAACCATCCTCTTCGAGCCGGACGGAACCCGCATCGGCCGAGGCCGCAATTTCGGCCTTTAGATCGGGCAACGTGCCGGCGAACTGCATGTACGCGCCTCGGTCGAGCGCCCGAAGCTCTTCGAGCACGAGCTCCGTGATCGTCTGCGCCTGAAGACTGCCGCCGGATGCTTCGGCCTCCGCCTCGACCCGCTCGACGATCCGGTCGACCTCCGTCGACTGGATCCGTCGCTTGTGGGTCGCCCCGAACAGGGCCCGCCGCAGCTTCTCGCGGTTGAACGGCTGCGCCTCCCCGTCGCGCTTGACTACATACAAGGCGCCGTGCTCGGCCCGCTCGAAGGTGGTGAATCGCCGGCTGCAGCTCAAGCACTCGCGGCGCCTCCGCACCGCCAGACCTCCCGGCGCGGCGCGGGTCTCGACGACGCGCGTTTGCGAGCTGCAGCTGGGACACTTCATCTGTGCGTATTCTACTAGTCCTAGCGTTCTCCTTCCTGCAAGTAGACACTAGATGTAGTGTGTGACGCTTGCCGGATTACGGTCCGACGGATCCGGTTACTCTTGCGACATGACCATCGCCGAATCCTCCGATCAATTTGCCGCGCCCGAGTTCGGCTCAAATCTCATCTGCATGAGATGAATCGATGACGAGGGAGGAAATGCGAGACCGCCTCGACGCGGCGCAGGAGCGTGTCGCCGAGGCGAAGAGCGCCGCGGGCGACCGGATGACCGACGCCCGGACCGCCGCCGGCGACCGGATGACAGACGCCAGGACCGCCGCCGGCGAGCGGGTCGCCGACGCAAAGGCAGCCGCCGGAGAGATGGTCGCCGACGCAAAGGCGGCGACCGCCGACGCGATCGCGAAGGTGAAGCCGCGCCTGCGCGGCGTCTCCCACGAGGTGGCGTTCTTCTTCGCGATCGTCGCCGGCGGTGCGCTGGTCGCCCTCGCGCCGAGCGGCAAGGCGACGCTCGCAGCGGCGATCTACGCCTTCTCGCTCGCCGCCCTGCTCGGGACGAGCGCGCTCTATCACCGCGTGGACTGGAAACGGCCGGGCGCCCGCCGCTGGATGCGACGCCTCGACCACTCGATGATCTTCCTCCTCATTGCCGGCACAGTCACGCCCTTCGCCCTGCTGGTGATGGAGCCCCCGATGTCTACCGCGCTGCTGATCGCGGTCTGGTCGGGCGCCATCGCCGGGATCATCGTCGAGCTGATCTGGGTCGAAGCGCCGAAGTGGTTCGCCGTGATCGTCTACGTCGCCGTCGGCTGGATCGGCGCCCTCGGCTTCCCGGCGATCGTGATCGAGGCTGGAATCGCGGCCGGCGCATTGATCGCCGTCGGCGGCGTGCTCTACACGACGGGCGCGATCGTCTACGCGCGCCAGCGCCCCGATCCGTACCCGACGGTGTTCGGCTACCACGAGGTCTTCCACGCACTGGTGATCGCGGCCGCGGTAGCCCACTTCGCGGCGGTGGCTATCTACGCGGTTCCGGCTGGCTGACCGCGCCTCGCGCGTAACCAATCGGCGGTTCGCGGTCTCTCACATGTAGTGAAGGGCCGAGTCACACGACGGCGGCTACTCGCCGCGTCCGCCGGGGTCGCGGCGGGAGTGGCGCTGAGCCCGTTGGCGCGCGTCGGTGTCGGCGCCTCGGGTTCGCCGCGACCTTCGCTCGCCGCCAAGGGCCGCGTGCTGGTCGTCGGCGGCGGTCTCGCCGGGCTGACCGCGGCCTACGAGCTGGAGCGGAGCGGCTGGGAGGTGGTGGTGCTCGAAGCGCGGCCGCGCCTCGGGGGCCGCGTGTACACCGTCCACGATTTCGCCGGCGCCCAGCACGCCGAGGCGGGGGGCGAGTACGTCGACTCGGGCCATCGCGAGCTGCAGGCCTACGCGCGCGAATTCGCGATCCCACTCGAGGATGCCCGGCGCGGATTCGGCGGCCTCGACGCGGTCGTGTTCAGGGGCGGCGAGCGTCACCTGGCCTCGCGCTACCGAACGCCCGAGGTGCGCCGCCAGAGTGCCCGCTTCTGGCGCAGCCTCTACGACCTCGTTGCGCGCGTTGATCTCGAGGATCCAGGGAGCGGTATCGGCCGCGCGCTGGATCGCCGCTCGCTGGCCGACCTCATGGAGGAGCTGGGGATCGACGGCCGCGCCCGCTTCCTGCTCGAGCGCGGGATTCGCGACGACTATGCGACCGAGCCCGAGCGGCTCTCGTTGCTCTTCGTCGCGCTCTCGGAGCGGGCCGGCTGGAACCAACCCGACGCGGGGAGGGAGATCTATCGCCTGCGCGGCGGGAACTCACGCCTCGTGGAGGGGTTTGCCGATCGCCTGGCGGGGGAGGTGCTCACCGGGGCGCCGGTCACCGCGATCGAGCACACGGCGACGGGGGTCGCCGCGACGATCGACGACGGACGCAGCTTCTCGGGCGCTCACTGCGTGCTCACAGCCCCGCTGCCGGCGCTTCGCGCCGTCAGCTTCACGCCGGCGCTCCCCGAACCGCTCGCCAGAGCGATCGCCGAGCTCGAGTACGGGCCGGTCGCAAAGGCGCTGCTGCAGTACGAGCGGCGCTACTGGCGCCGTCGCGGCTTCTCCGGCGACGTCGCCTCCGACCTTCCGATGGGAAGCGCATGGGAGGCGACCGACCAGCAGCCCGGCCGCAGCGGGATCCTGCTCGCTTACGCCTCGGGCGCCGGAGGCATTGCCGCCGCCGAGCTGACCGAGCGCGAGCGGATCACGGGTTCCGCGGCCGATCTGGAGCGGATATTCCCCGGCTCGCGGCGACTGCTGCTTCGCTCTCACAGCGTCGCCTGGACGGCCGAGCCCTACTCGGGCGGCGGGTGGAGCACCTATAGCCCCGGCCAGGTACTCGACTTCTGGAGCGTGCTACGCGAGCCGGTGGGGCGCATCCAGCTCGCCGGAGAGCACACCATCGACCTCAGCGGCTACATGGAGAGCGCGATCCGATCGGGCCGGCGCGCCGCCCAGCGAATCGACCAATCAGGCGGCCAATAGCGCGGCCTGGTTGCCGGCCGCCTGCTCGGCCGAGTCGATCAGCTCGGCGAGAATCTCGTCGAGCCGCTCGGCCAGCTCGGGATCGAGCCCGATCTCGCCGTTGGCGGTGATCCGCTGATGGGCGTGAGCTACGGGCAGCTCGGCGTCGATCACCCGACCGCCCATCGCCGTGGCCACCTTCCGCGTTTCCGCCTGGGCCCAGACGGCACCGAACATGCCGGTGCTGGTACCGATCACCGCGACCGGCTTGTCGCGCATCGCGCTTTGGCCAGCGGGCCTCGAGACCCAGTCGAGGGCGTTCTTCAGCTGCCCGGGAATCGAATGGTTGTACTCGGGGGTGGCGATCAGGACCGCGTCGGCATCGCGAATCGCCTCGCGAATCGAGGCCACTGCCGCCGGCCCGGTTCCGACGTCGTCGTCCTCGTTGTAGGGCGGCACGTCTGCGAGGCCCTCGAAGATCTCGAGCTCCACGCCCGCGGGCAGCCGCTCTCCGGCCACCCGCAGAAGGGCGGTGTTGTGGGAGCCCTGGCGCAGGCTGCCCGAGATCCCGAGGACCCGCATGGTTACTCAGACTCCTCGACGAACTCCAGCTCGACGAGGATCTTGACCTCGTACTGGAGTGCGTTTCCGCCGCTCGGCAGCTCCATCTGCCAGTCCATCCCGTAGTCGGTGCGGTCGACTCCGCTCTCGAGTGAGAGCCCGATGCGACCGGCTCCGCCGGGGCCCGTTTGGATGTACGCCAGCTTCCCGTTCGCGGCCACTTCGCGGGTGGTGCCCGCGATGCTGAGCTCGCCGCTCAGCTCCACCTCACCGTCCTCGCCGATGCGCAGATCCCGCGAGCTGAACTGAATCTCGGGGCGCTTCTCCGCGTCGAAGAAGTCGGGGGAGAGGAGGTGGCCCTTCAGGGCCGGCTCGTCGATGTCGACGCTCTCGACCTTGACCGAACCGCTCAGGCTCGGCTCCTCGCCGGTGACCAGGCGGGCGTCGAACTCGCCGAAGCCACCGCGAAAGGTTGATATCTCGCTGTGGCCGACCTCAAATCGGACCGAGGAATGGATTCGATCCGCGGTCCAGGTTGCGGCCGGTATCTCCTGCTTGCGAATCGTCTGCGTGCTCATGTCTGACCTCCTTGATTGGTAAAAGATTTCCGTAGAAATGCTTGACATGAAAAGGATTATACACATATTCATTGCCTTGTCAAATATTGCTTCCACAATCATTTTCTGTACAATGTCGTCATGGCTGCCACACCCACGCTCACGAACGTCCACCTCCACGCCTGGGGCGGCTTGGCCGCCGCGCACGCGGCGGTGAGCGGACGCGTCCAGGAGGCGCTGACCGACGCCGGAATGCCGCCGCTGCCCTGGTACGAGACGCTTTCGGCGCTTGCCGACGCCGAGGACGATCAGTTGAAGATGGGAGAGCTCGCCGAGCTTCTGATTCTCAGCCGCGGCGGTATGACCAAGCTCTGCGATCGCCTGGTCAAGGCCGGAATGGTGGAGCGCATCACCTGCTCGGCTGACCGCCGCGCCGTCTACGCGACGTTGCTGCCGGCCGGCAGAGAGATGCTCGACGAGATGCGCCCGGTCGTGGAACGCGAGCTCGAGATCGCGTTCGCCGGCACGCTCAGCGACGAGGAAGCCGAGATCCTGATCCCGGTCCTTTCCCGGATCAAGGGCGCGGCCTGCTCGATGGGCGATTAGGTCGGCTCCAAGTCGAAGGCTTACGCCCCGACCCGGTCCGCACGCGCCGCGTGCGTCTCTTTCGCCGCCTCGATCAGCGCCAGCACCGCGTCCTCGCGGCCTTCTCGCACCAGCTCCACCGGATCGGGCTCGCCGTGGACGATCGACTCGAAGAACGCCTTGCGGTCCTGGTAGGTGGGAAGCGTCGCCTTCGCCCAGCCGCGAGCGTCGTTGAGCATGATCGCCAGGCGCGCGTAGGGCTCGCCGAAGGCCTCGGCGATCTCGTCGCGCATCCGCTTCGCCAGCGCCGGCGAGGCGCCCGAGGTCGAGATCGCGATCGCCAGCGGCCCCGAGCGCACGATCGCCGGGAGGATGAAGTTGCAGAGCGGCGGCACGTCGACGACGTTGCAGAGCATCTGCCGGCGCTCGGCGTCGTCGTGAACGGCGATGTTGACCTCGCTGCTGCCGGTCGCGGCGATCACGAGGAACTTGCCCTCGAGGTCGCCGGGCGCGTACTCGCGACGCTCCCAGGCGATCGAGCCCTCCTCGGCGTAGGCGCGCAGCCCCGCCACCGCCTCCGGCGAGACCACGGTCACCGCGGCGCCGCAGGCGAGCAGGCCCTCCACCTTTTCGAGCCCGATCTCGCCACCGCCTACGACCAGGCACGGCCTTCCCGAAAGCATCAGGCAGGCGATATACAGCGGCGTCTCGAGCATCCCGCGAACGCACGACTGGTCGCAGATCCCCTTCCGCAGCTGGCAGACACATTCCTTGCCGCTGAAGGCCTGTGCAGGCATCCCACCGAAGCGTAGAGCAGTACGCTGGACCAGCCTTGCAACGTGCGTGCTCCAGACGCTCGGTCGCGGGTGCGGTTGCGGCGCTGCTGTCGGTCGCCGCGGCTGGAGGCTGCGGCGGCGGCGCAGACGACGACGGCGAGCCAGGGTCCACGACCGGGGCCGATGCCGAGTTGACCGCGTTGCTGCCGTCCGATTCCGACACCGTGGTCTACTCGGACTTCGCGGCGGCTCGGGAGCAGCTAGGCCTGCAGCCGGATGCCGACGTCACGTCCCCGACCTCGGAGGAGCTCGCTGGGACCCCGGCACTGAGCGCGCTGGGCGTGGGGTTGACGTTGCCTTGGCTCTTCGGACCCACCGGGGGCCCGCTCGTCGCAGCCTTCGACGGCGGCCTGATCCAGGCGGCAGCGACGACCAACGACAACGCCGCCGATCAAACGGTCGACGTTTTGCGCACCCAGCAGAGCTTCGACGAGATCGCGACCTCCCTCGAAAGCGACGGCTACCGCGCCGAGGGAGATGTCCTGGTCGATCGGGGGCTGGCCGAGGACGTTCGCGCTCAACGCTCGGGATCCACGCTCGCGTATCCCGTGGTCGCCGATGCCGGGGGAGGGATCGTCGTACTCGGCAAGAGCGTCGAGGACGTATCGGCGGCGCTCGACCAAGCAGAGGGGCCGGCGGTGTCCGCGACTCTCGGCGGTGTTGACGGCGCGCTGCATGCGGCCCACTCGTATGACCAGGGATGCGTGCGCGCGGTTGTCGTCGGGGTCCAGCTCCAGCCGCTGGCCGGCGAGCTCGTTATCCAGCTTGATGGGACTCCCGACTCCGCCAACGTCGAACTCGCAGACGAGCCGGCCGCCTCCGGGGTGACCGCGGGGACCCCCGCAATTGAGGGGTCCGAGCTGCACATCGACCTCGAAATCGACCCCGTTCTCGGGAATCCGGCCGTGCTCGCCTCCACCGGTACCGAGGCTGACAGTTTCTACAGCTGCTGAGCACGCAGCCCTATAGGGCTGACCCCGCCGCACGCGGGAGCGCTCCAGACCCCCTGCTACATTCGCCGCCCGATGCGCCTCACAATCACAGAGAAGAACAACTCCGCGAAGAAGATCTCCGAGATCCTCAGCGGCGGCACCGCCAAGGCCGAAGCGACTTACAAGGTCCCTTACTACACGTGGAGCGACGGCGAGGGCGAGCACACCGCGATCGGGCTCAAGGGCCACGTGGTCAGCCCGGCCTTCCCGGACGGCTACTCCAATTGGCAGCAAACGGACCTGCACGACCTGATCGACGCCCCGCTCAGCTCCGAGCCCACCGACAAGAACGTTGTCAAGGCGGTGCGCAAGGTCGCCAAGGCGGCGGAGTCGATCGTGATCGCGACCGACTACGACCGTGAGGGCGAGCTGATCGGGCTGGAGGCGCTGGAAGAGGCGCTGGCGGCAAACCCCGCGATCGTCGGCGCGGCGCTCGAGGGCGACAACGAGCGCGAGGCGCTCGCCGCGGCGCGGCCGCAGGTCAAGCGCGCCCGCTACTCAGCGCTGACCAAGAGCGAGATCGAGCGCGCTTTCTCCAACCTGGACGAGCTTTCCTACGACCTCGCCTTCGCCGGTGCCGCCCGTCAGGACATTGACCTCATCTGGGGAGCGACCCTGACCCGGGCGGTATCGCTGGCGACTCGGCGCTTTGGCTCCAATTTCCTCTCCGTCGGCCGCGTCCAGAGCCCGACCCTGGCGCTGATCGTCGAGCGCGAGCTCGAGCGGCGCGCGCACGTGGCCAAGCCCTACTGGGAGGTGTTCGCAAAGTTCGAGCACCCCGACGGATCCTTCGAGGCCCATCACAAGACCGACAAGTTCTGGGAGCGCTCCGAGGCGGAGGCTGCGGTCGCCGGGACCAAGAGCCCCGGGGTCGTCTCCGAGCTCTCCTCGCGCAAGAACACCCGCCAGCCGCCGGCGCCCTTCAACACCACCGCGTTCACCACCGAGGCGTCGAGCCGGCTCGGGATCACGCCGGCGAGCGCGATGCGCCTCGCCGAGGACCTCTATATGGACGGGTTCATCTCCTATCCGCGCACCGACAACACGGTCTACCCGCCGTCGCTGCCGACGAAGGAGCTCGTCTCCTCGCTGGTCCGGGTGCCGGCGTTCTCGGACGCATCCTTCCTCCTCGAGCGCGACCTGAAGCCCACGCGCGGGAAGAAGGAGACGACCGACCACCCGCCGATCTACCCGACCCAGGCGCTGAATCCCGAAGCGCTCGACGGGCCGAAGCGGCGCGTCTACGAGCTGGTCGCGCGTCGCTTCCTCGCCACGTTCGCGCCGCCGATGATCAGCGAGTCGACGCGCGCCGACATCGAGGCCGGCTCGGAGAGCTACTTCGTCCGTGGCTCCGTGGTCGTCGACCCGGGCTTCGCCGCGATCTACACCTACGCGCCGCTCCAAGGACGAGGAGCTGCCGAAGCTGGAGGAGGGCCAGGAGCTGCCGCTCGACGGCGAGCCGTGGATCCTCGACAAGGAGACCCAGCCGCCGGCGCGGATCAGCCAGGGGAAGCTGATCGAGCTGATGGAGGAGCGCGGGCTGGGGACGAAGGCGACGCGTGCGGACATCATCCAGAAGCTTTACGACCGCGGCTACGTGTTCTCGAATCCGCCCGAGCCCTCGGAGACCGGGATCGCGATGTACAGGGCGTTCCACGAGTACGTGCCGCGAATGGCGACGCCGGAGATGACGGCGGAGCTTGAAAGGGACATGGACGAGATCGCGGCGGGCAAGATCTCCAAGGACGAGGTGCTGCGGATCAGCCGCGAGATGCTGCACGGCACCACCCACGAGCTGCAGGAGAAGCAGGAGGACCTCGCAAAGCAGATCTGGGCAGGGATGGACGAGGACAAGTTCCTCGGCCCCTGCCCGAAGTGCGAGAAGCTGGGCCGGACGACGCACGAGGACGGCTCGCCCAACCGGCTGCGGATCATCGACCTCAAGGGCGGCAAGCGCTTCTGCGGTTGCGAGGGGTATGACCGCGAGAACCCGGACTCGCCGGATTCGTGCGACTGGACGCGCCCGCTCCCGGGCCGCGGCTACGAGCTGTGGCGGCTGGAGGAGCGGTGCTCGATCTGCGGCGAGGCGCCGCGCCTGACCGTGAAGGGCTTCCGCGGCCGCCCCTGGAAGCTGTGCCTGAACGACGACTGCCCCTCGATGGTCGAGATGCGCGAGAAGCGCGCCGAGCGCGAGGCCGCGAAGCAGGCGCGCGAGGAGGCCAAGGCTGCGGCCGAGGCCGCCGGCGAGGACGCCCCCGGCGCGGGGGAGGCCGGCGAGTCCAAGAAGGACGGTGCTCCTGCGCGGCGCCGAAAGCCGCCGTCCCCCCAGACCGCGCGCACCAAGCGCGCCCGCTCAGGGGCCAAGAAGTAGCGCCCGCGTGTTGGTCACGCTCGAGGGCATCGACCGCTCCGGGAAGACGACACAGGCCGAGCTGCTGGCACGAGCGCTCGGCGACGACACCCTGCTGGTGAGAGAGCCGGGTGGGACGGCGGTCGGAGAGCGGGTGAGGGAGGTGCTGAAGGATCCGGAGCTGGAGATCACTCCCCTTTCCGAGCTGCTGCTGTTCTGCGCCGCGCGAGCCCAGCTCGTCGACGCGGTGATTAGCCCGGCGCTGGAGGAGGGACGGACTGTTGTCAGCGATCGCTTCGTCGACTCGAGCGTCGCCTACCAGGGCCATGCCCGCGGGCTCGGAGTGGAGCGGGTGAGAGGAGCCTGCGAGCTCGCGACCGGCGGTCTCGAGCCCGATCTGACGATCCTGCTGCGGGTCGATCCGGACGCAGCGGCGGAGCGGGGCGCCGAGAGGCGATAGCTTCGAGGCGGAGGGTGTTGGAGCTGCAGCGCGCGGTGGCCGCCGGCTATGAGGCGATCGCCGCCGAGAACCCGGAGCGCGTGGTTGCGATCGACGGGTGAGGGCAGTGTGGACGCAGATCCACGAGAGAGTGATGGCGGCGGTTCGGGAGCGCGGCGGCAATGAGCCCTCCTGCGCCTCCCCCCACCATTGAGGCGGCCACCGAGGACCAAGCCGCCGCGCGGGCCACCCTCGGGTCCGCCTTGGAGGCGGGCCCATCCCACGCCTACCTCTTCGCCGGCCCCGCTCCCGCCGCGATGCGCGCGGCCGCTCGCGCGTTCGCCGCCGAGCTGCTCGCCGACGGCGCGCCCGATCCCGCCAGCGCCCGGGCCCGCGCGCTCGCCGACCCATCCCCGCATCCCGATCTCGTCTGGCTCACGCCTCCCGGCGCCCAGCATCTGGTCGACGAGATTCGCGAGCAGGTGATCCGCCCGATCGCCTACCGCCCGTTCGAGGGGGAGAGCCGCGTGTTCGTGATCGAGGACGCGGAGGCGATGGCCGACGAGAGCCAGAACGCGCTTCTGAAGACGCTCGAGGAGCCGCCTCCGTACGCCCACCTGCTGCTGCTGAGCGCCGAGCCGGCCGGGCTGCTGGCGACGGTGACCTCGCGCTGCCAGCGCGTCAGCTTCCGGGCGCTGACTCCCGACGCTGTCGCGGCGCGCCTGCTGGCCGAGGCGGCGGCTGAGGATGTGGATGACTCGGAGGTGCTCGCCGTCTCGCGCCTCTCCGGTGGCGACATCGACCGCGCCCGGTTTCTGCTCTCCGAGCCGGGCCGCGAGCTGCGGTCGGCTGCCGAGCGCTGCGCGCGCGCCGCTCGCGCCGGCGACAGCGCCGAGGCACCGTGGCTGGCGTTGCTCGAGATCGCGCAGCGCGAGGGCGAGGAGGCCAGCCGGCGCACCCTCGAGCTGGCGAAGGAGCGGGAGCAGATGAGCACCGAGGGGCGCGCAAAGGCCCGGGCGACGAAGGAGGGCGAGGCGGCGGCTCGCCGCGCCTCCCGCCGGCGTCGGACCGAGGTCCTCGACCTGGCACTGGCACTGTGCGCCGCCTGGTTTCGGGACCTCGCGGCAGCGGGAGAGGGCGCGGCCGAGCTTGCGCTGCACGCCGACCGCGAGGGCGTGCTGAAGGAGGACGCCGCCGGGTTGGACCCGAGGCTGGCGAGACGGGGCGCCGAGCTGGCGCTGGATACACGCCGCCGCCTGCGCGTCAACGTCTCCGAGGAGCTTGCGCTCGAAGCGCTGTTCTATCGCGCGGAAACGCTGTTAGCAGGCGCTTAAGGCGCCTTAACGACCTCAGGGGACGCTTACACTCACCAGGGTCATGGCTGACCGCGATGATCGGCTGGGAGCGATACGGGCGCGTCGGCGCGTCGGCGTCCGCCTCTGGCTCATGCTCGCCTTCGCCGGCGTCGGCGTGATCACGGCGCTCTCGGTCTACCTGTTCATCAGCGACCGCACGACCGAGGCGATCTCCGACCGCGAGGCTGAGGTCGCGACGGCGCGAACCGAGCGGCTGGGCACCAGGCTCGGAATCGGATTTCCTGAGACCACCCGTTCGCGAATCCAGGAGGCCGACGGCGAGAGCTACGCCGCCTGGGCTTTCGGTCCCAACGGGGCGCTGCTGACGCCGCCGATTGCCGGCCTCGATCGCGATGTCGAGGAGCCGGGAGTGCCCCTGTCCGGTGTCGGCGCTCGCGACCGCGCGGTGCGCACCGCCTTGAACGGCGACACGTTCGAGCAGAACCTGCCCGGCGGGGTAACCATCGCCGCCGCTCCGATCACCGTCCAGGTGCCGAGCGAGGGAACGAGCGGGGAACAGAGGAGAGCGTGGTCGGCGCCGTCCTGGCCCGTGCCACGCGCCCGGTGTCGCTCGAGCGCTCCCTCGACGCGCTGCGCCGCGACCGCCTTGCAACCGTCGTGATCGCGGTCGGCGTCGCGCTGATGATCGGCTTCCTCGTCTCGACCCTGATCACGGGGCGGATCAAGCGCCTTGCCGAGAGCGCCGGCCGGATCGCCGAGGGACGGCTCGATATCCCGCTAGTGCCCAGGGGGCGGGATGAGCTTGGGGATCTCGGGCGCGCTTTCGAGCGCATGCGCGTCGCGCTGCGCGGGACCTTCACGGCGCTCTCGTCCGAGCGCGACCGCCTGTCGGCGATCTTCGACGCCCTCGACGAGGCGGTGATGGTCGTCTCCACCGAAAGCGGCGAGGTCCGATTCTCGAATTCCGCCGCGGAGGCGCTTGTCGAAGGCGACGGCCGCGCCGCGGGGCCGCTTCGCCCCTGGCTGGCGCGGGCGTCGGGGCGCGGCACGGCAGCACAGGACGGGCTGTGGATCGGCGATCGCGTCTACGCGATCGCGGCCAGGGAGCTGCCCGCCGAGAGCGCGGTTCTGGCGGTCGTCCGGGACCGCACCGAGGAGCTGCGCAGGGAGATCGCGGAGCGTGAGTTCGTCTCCAACGCCGCGCACGAGCTGCGCAATCCGATCGCTGGGATCTCGGGCGCCGTCGAGGTGCTGAGGGGGGAGCGAAAGACGACCCGGAAGCGCGCGACCACTTCCTCGAGCGCCTGCAGCTCGACGCAGAGCGCGTCAGCCGGCTCACGCACTCGCTGCTCACGCTTGCCCGAATGGAGGCAACCGGCGAGGGCGAGGCCGAGGTGGTCGGCGTCACACGCGCCGCGCAGGAGGCGGCAGAGGCGGTCGCCGCGCCCACCGGGATCGAGTTCGACCTCGATTCCGAGCCCGAGCTGGCCGCTCGCGCCGATCCCGTGCTGTTGCGCCAGGTCCTGATCGGCCTGCTGACGAACGCGTTCAAGAACACGCCCTCGCCGGGCAGCGTTACGCTTCGCGCCCGCCGAGAGGGAGCGGAGGACGTGGTGATTGAGGTAACGGACACAGGCCCCGGGATTCCGCCAGAAGAGGTGGACCGCGTCTTCGAGCGCTTCTATCGCGGAAGCGGCCAGCTCGAGCGAGAGGGCTTCGGGCTCGGGCTCTCGATCGCGAAGCGGATGGTGGACGTGATGGGCGGCTCAATCGGCGTCGAGTCCGAGAGCGGCGCCGGCAGCACCTTCTGGGTCAGGCTGCCGGTCGCAAAGACCAGTCCGGCGGCGGTCGCCTGATGGCGGGTCCGTCCCAGCGCGTGCTTGTCGCCGACGACGAGACCTCCGTCAGGGACTCCGTCGGCTATGCGCTGAGGCAGGAGGGCTTCGAGGTCACCTTGGCCGAGGACGGCAGCGATGCCGAGGGCAAGCTCGGCGACGGCGAGCCCGACTTCGACCTCCTGATCCTGGACATCATGATGCCGGGCCGCAGCGGGCTCGACCTCTGCCGGGACGTCCGCGGCCGCAGCGCGGTCCCGATCATCCTGCTGACCGCAAAGGATGCGGAGGTCGACAAGGTCGTCGGCCTCGAGGTCGGCGCCGACGACTACGTGACGAAGCCGTTCTCGGTCCGAGAGCTGATCGGCCGGGTGCGCGCCCAGCTGCGCAGGCGCGAGCTCGACCGGTCCAGCGGCAACGCCGGCGGCAATGTGATCGAAGCCGGCGCTGTCCGCATCGACCTCGCCCGCCACCTCGTCGTCATCCGGGGCCAACCCGTGAACCTGACTCGTTCCGAGTTTCAGGTCCTGCGCCTGCTGGCCGAGCGCCCCGGCCAGGTCTTCAGCCGCAAGGAAATCATGGAGGAGCTGTGGCAGTCGGAGTTCCGCCGGCGACGTCCGCGCCTGCGACGTCCACATCTCCAACCTGCGCCAAAAGGTAGAGCGCGACCCCCAGGAGCCCGAGCTGGTCCTGACCGTGCGCGGCATCGGCTACAAGCTCGGCGAGGAGTAACCGGACCGCAGCTCGCGACGATCTTCTGCGAGTTGGTTCCAGAGGGTGGAACCAAAGTGCGGAAGTTCAATCGTCACGCCGCCTTGCCTCGGGCAGCTTCGAGCGTCGCAATCACATCGGCAGCGACGCTAGTTTGCTGGCGCCCGACCTGGTCCTTGCTGTAACGGAGCACGACCAGACCGGCCTCGCGAAGCGCCAGCTCCTTTCGCCGATCGCGGGCGACGGCGACCTGCGTGCCGTGGTTGCCGACCCCGTCGAGCTCGACTGCCACGCGCAGCTGCGGCCACGAGGCGTCGACTTCCCACTCGGCGATCATGATGTTGACCTCGGGGATCGGGATCTCGTAGCGCTCGCAGAGGAAGAGGAAGTCGTCTTCGAGCTCGCTTTTGGTGCGGGCGAGCTGCGGGAGGTGGCGGCGCAGCGCCGCTCTCAGTGCGGCGCTGCCCTTGTGGCCCTTGCCGAGGACCGCGTTGACGTCGGCCAGCTTCAGGCGGCGCTGATACTCGGCCTGCGCGAGCGCCTTGCGCAGGATGTTGGGAGCACCAAGAGAGGAGATCTCGAGGAGGATGTTGGGGACGGGGGTGGTAGGGAGCCCTCGGTGCCAGACTCGCTCGAGGCCCGGGCGGTGGTGGATCCTGATTGCGCCGAGGGAGCGACAGCGGCGCTGGGAGGAGACGTGGATCAGCGCCGGGCGGCCCTTTAGCAGGCCCCACCACCAGGCCGCGGTTGTGTGGCTGAGGGCGGCGCCAGGGCCGGCGTACAGAAGCGCAGCGGCGAACCAACCCTCGGTCGAGAGGGCGCGGTGGCCGACGGCATAGACGCCGGGTAGCACCCAGTGGAGCCACCCCTTCTTGGTCAGTCTGGAGACGGTGGCCTTGCCAGCGCCACTCCGCAGCAACTGCCAATGCGCGATGACGCCCCACTGACGCTCGGCGAGGGCGGAGATCCGTTCTACTGCAGTTTGGTTCCGGGGGGTGGAACCAGAGTGCGGAAGTTCGGGCATGCGGCGATCGTGGCGCCTTGGGTGTAGCCGATCAACGCCTGAATGTGCCCTTTCGGTGCGAAGAGACGCACCGAAGTGCGTGTACCTAAACTGAGCTTGGCGCCGGCGTAGCTCAGTTGGTAGAGCACTTCATTCGTAATGAAGGGGTCCCCGGTTCGAGTCCGGGCGCCGGCTTGGCGAAGCTGACGTTGACGCCGAATCGCGAATCGCCATAGGGTGCCATCGCGCGGTTGGCAACAGCGGCCCCGGTACTTGTGTCGGAAGGAGGAACGATGGCCAGTGACAACGTCGATGTGATCGAGGGGGCCTGGGCCGCCTTCGCCAAGGGCGACCTCGACCGGGCCACCGCGATCGTCGCGCCTGAGGGAGAGATCAGGATTCCCGACACGCTTCCCTTCGGTGGCAACTACACAGGGCCGGAGGGGTTCCGCGACTACGTCAGCCAGCTCCTCTCGACCTTCGAGGACTTCAAGGCAACGCCTGAGAAGGTGCTGAGCGCCGACGACGACCACGTGCTGGTCGTCGCGCGGGCTGGGGGCAAATCCGGGGGCGAGCGCTTCGAGTTCCGCTCCGCCTGGGTGTACCGGCTGCGCGACGGCAGCGTGATCGACGCGGAGGCGTTCACTGACACGGCGGCGATCCTCGACGCGATCTCCTGAATCCCCCCGCGCGAAAGCGGGGAGCGTCGACTGTCCGGCTCTCGGTCGTCACGGTCACGTACAACTGTCGCGACGAGATCTCGCGCACGCTTGAAGCGCTGGTCGCGCAGCTGCGGCCGGGCGACGAACTGATCGTCGCCGACAACGGCTCGGTCGACGGCACCCTCGACGCCGTTCGCGAGCTTGCGCCGGATGCGCTGGTGATCGAGAGCGGCGCCAACATCGGCTTCGCCGCCGCCTGCAACGCGGGCGCCGCTGCTGCAGACGGCGACCTGCTGGTGCTGCTCAATCCTGATGCCGCACCGGCGGCCGGGTTTCGCGACGGGATCGAGTTGCCGCTCGCCGACCGCCGAGGCTGGGGGGCGTGGATGGGTCTGGTGACCGCACAGGAGGGACGGGTGATCAACACGCGCGGGGGGGTGGTCCACTTCACCGGCATCGCCTGGGCGGGTGGCGCCGGTGAGCCGCGCGGCGAGGTTGCCGCCGAAGGGGTCGGCTTTGCGTCGGGCGCCTGCTTGGCGATCCCGCTCCCTCTCTGGCGCGAGCTGGGCGGCTTCCCTCCCGAGTTCTTCCTCTATCAGGAGGACGTGGACCTCTCGCTGCGGGTGCGGCTTGCCGGAGAGAGCGTCGGGATCGAGCCCTCGGCGATCGTCGACCACGAGTATGAGTTCGACAAGGGAGCGCAGAAATGGCTGTATCTGGAGCGCAACCGCTGGGCGGTCTTGATCCGCGACTATCCGGCCGCGCTTCTGATGGTGCTCGCTCCGGCGTTGCTGGCGACCGAGCTGGCGCTGGTGCCGGTGGCGATCGCGGGCGGCTGGATACGCCCGAAGCTCGGGGCCTGGGCGGGGACGCTGCGCGATCTACCGCGGCTACTCCGGGAGCGACGCGAGATTCAGGCCGAGCGCCGGATCGGCGCCGGCGAGTTCGCACGCGGGCTGACCGCCGAGCTCGATTCCCCGTACCTCGGGGCTGCCGGCCGCTCTAGTCTGCTTCGGGCTGGTCTGCGGGGTTACTGGGCGCTGGTGCTGACCCTGTTTCGGGCGCGCTAGACGCATCGGTTGCCGGCCCGTTCGCGCCCGCCTCGGGCTCGGCGCCGTTCACGTGCGGTGCCCGAGCCGAACGCAGCTGCTCGTCCAGGCGCGCCACCTCCTGAGCGAGGATCTTGGTCTCGTCGGAGAGCCGCGACGAGGCGACCGAGAAGTGCAGCAGCAGCAGGATCCCGACGCCGAAGGCGGCGACGAAGAGGAAGTTGGCGGCGAGCTCGAAGCCGAGCGCGTCCGAGATCCACACGAGGAGGTCGTTCCACACCGCGAGAACGAGGAGCCCTACGGTCAGCGCCATCCACAGCAGGGCGTAGCGCTCGCCGAGCCGGCGGCGGCGAACCAGCTCCAGGACGATGCCGACGAGCAGCGCCGTCGCGACCACCGCGGCGATCCGCAGCGTCCCTTCGAGCGGCTCTGCCTCGGCAAGCGGCAGCCACCCGCCCGCCATGCTCAGTGCCTCTCCGGTTTCCCCGCGCCCGACACGGCGGCGCCCGCCGCCACCGCCTTGTCCCGCAGCGCGCTCGCGGGCTCCTCCTCCGGCACCGGCCGGCGCCGGAACAGGCCGACGAAGATCGCCAGCAGCACCTTGACCATGTAGTAGGCGCTCTGGCGGTAGTCGATCGACGAGCGCCCGAAGCCGCGCGCGTTCATCCGCACGGGGACCTCGTGGATGCGCAGCCGGTGAGAGTGCAGCATCAGGATCGCTTCGACCTCGGGATAGTCGTGCGGGTAGTCGCGGGCGAACAGCTCGATCCCGCGCCGGTTGGTCATCCGCATCCCCGACGTCGGGTCGGTGATCCGGCGGCGGACGATCAGGCTCATGACCGCGCCGAAGATCAGGTTCCCCACCCGGCGGCCGATCGGCACCTTGTAGCCGGGATCCTCCAGGAAGCGGCTGCCCGTGACCATGTCGGCTTCGTCTCGGGTGTGCAGCTCCTTCAGCATCGACAGCAGGTACTCCGGCTTGTGCTGCCCGTCGCCGTCGATCTGGACGGCGACGTCATAGCCGTGCGCGAGCGCGTACTTGTAGCCCGACTGCATCGCTCCCCCGATCCCGAGATTGAACGGGTGGCGCAGCACCACCGCCCCCTCGGCCTCGGCCTCTGCGACCGTCTGGTCGATGGAGCCGTCGTCGACTGACGACGACGTCGAAGCCGGGAGCCTGACGGCGGATGTCGCGCACGACGCGACCGACCATCCCAGCCTCGTTGTAGGCGGGGACGATGGCCAGCTTGCGCAGCGATTTGGCTTCCTGGGGACGCATGGGCAGGGAAACGGGCCAGGGGCCGCCCGGTGGGCGACGGGACCCAGTCAGGTTAGCGGCGCGGCCCGCATCGCACGGACGGAATCGCCCATCCAGGCGTCGATCGAACGTAGTCTTGGCGGCTGTGACGTCCCGGGCCGAGCCGGCTGAGATTGCGACGAGGGCGGCGTTGAGGGAGACCGCCCGCAGCTTGCGCCTGGACTTTGCAGCAGCCGAGGTGATTGCGGCCCTGCGGGAGCGGGGGATCCGCAGCATCCTGCTGAAGGGCCGAGCGCTCCAGGAGCTGCTGTACAACGACGGCGCGCCTCGCCCCTACGACGACGTCGACCTGCTCGTGCCGCACCCGTCTCTTCGCGAAGCCGGCGATGCCCTGCGAGCGCTTGGCTTCGAGGTTCTCTATGCGGGAGAGACCGCGGCTCCCGAGCACGCCGAGACTTGGATCCGCCGCCCCGCGTGGCAGGCCGTCGACCTGCATTGGACGCTGACCGGAATCGGGGTGCCGGACGAGGAGCTTTGGACGGCATTGAGTGCCTCCACGGTGACGCTCGCGGTCGGGAGCGGCGAGGCCGAGACGCTCTCTCCTCCCGCCACCGCCCTCCACATCGGGCTGCACGCGGCGCAGCACGGGCCGGCCAGCCGGCACGCGATGGAGGATCTCGAGCGCGCGCTGGCAAAGCTCGACGAGTCCACCTGGCGTGCCGCCGCTGTGCTCGCGCGGCGCCTGGACGCGGAGGAGATGTTCGCGGCGGGGCTGCGGCTGGTTGCCCCCGGCCGGGATCTCGCCGCCGCGCTCGGTCTCCCGGAGCGGCGCTCCGCCGAGACGATCCTGCTCTCCAGCTCCGAGGGGACGCTCAGCTTGGGTCTCGAGAAGCTGGCGCGGAGGCGGGGCCTGAGGCGGAAGCTCACCCTCCTGATCCGCGAGCTGTTCCCCTCCCCGGAGTTCATGCGCACGATGTGGCCGCGGGCCCGCACCGGTCGGCTCTGGCTTGCCCTCGCCTACCCCCGTCGCCTGGCATGGCTTGCGGTTCGCCTGGGCCCCGCGTTCGTGGCCTGGCGCCATGCCGTCAGCGAATCACGCCGAGCGCGCTGATCCGCGCGCGAGCGTCCCGCGTTGTTCGGAATCCGGGGGTATGTGGGACGTTCACGGGTGCCACTAGAGTTTCCGGCCGTGGAAACGCTTCGCCTCAGAGGTGAAGACCTCGAGTGGCGCGAGGTTCAGGGAGAGATAGTCGCGATCGACATGCGCGGGTCCGAGTACTTCACCCTCAACCGGACGGCGGCAGAGCTGTGGCCCGCGCTGTCCGAGGGTGCGACGCGCGAGCAGCTCGTCGAGCGCCTGCGTTCGGCCTTCGATGTCGACCAGGGCGCCGCCGGCCGTGACGTCGACGCATTCCTCGAATCGTTGCGAGAGCGCGAGCTACTTGCCCCCTAGCCGAGTCGTACCCGATCGGGTCGAAGTCGCCGCCCAGCAGATGTTCGGGATGGACCCGGGCACCGCGCCGCTGCCGGTGGTGGAGCCGTCGCTGACCCCTGCGATGGCGATTGAGTCGGCAGTGAAGCGCGCGCTCGAGCGGCCACCGTGCGTGGTCAGCTTCTCCGGCGGGCGCGACTCCTCGGTGGTGCTGGCACTCGCGGTGCGCGTGGCCCGCCGCGAGGGGCTGCAACTGCCAGTGCCGGTGAGCCAGCGCTTCCCACGGGCGCCGGGGTCTGACGAGAGCGAATGGCAGGAGCGGGTGGTGCGTCACCTCGGTCTCGATGACTGGGAGCGTCCGGAGTTCTTCGACGAGCTCGACTTCGTCGGCCCGGTGGCTGGAGGATTGCTGCGGCGCCACGGCTTGATGTGGCCGCCAAACGCGCACTTCCACTCGCCGATCGCGGCCCGTGCGGCGGGGGGCTCGCTGCTGACCGGCGGGGGCGGTGATCAGGTGATGATCGCTTCCCGCCGACGGCAGACCCTCACGCGCCACGCCGTTCCAAGGCCTCGGGATGGGATCCGGTTGTGTTACCGCCAATTGCCGACGCGAACACGCCTCGCGATCACTGAGCGCAGGCGGGTTGTTCGGAAGCCGTGGCTTCGGGCTGCCGGGCGCCGGGCTGTGGCCGAGAGGATGGTCACGGGGCCACCAACGCCCCTGGCCCGGGATCGGTATCTGGACTGGCTGCACCGAACTCGCTATCTCGCGGCCACCCGCCACAGCCTGGCGGTGGTGGCGGCCGAGCAGGGGGCGATCATGATTCAGCCCTTCATCGAGCCCCAGGTGATGTCCGCGTTCGCTCGCGTCGTCGGACCGGGCGGGATCGGGGACCGGACCGCGATGATGCGGGCTCTGTTCGCCGACCTGCTGCCCGACGAGCTGCTCGAGCGGCCGAGCAAGGCGAACTTCACGGGCATCTACGCCACCTCGGCTTTGCTGCGGTTCGTGCATGAATGGCGCGGGGGTGGGGTGGACACGGATCTGGTCGATGAGGAGGCATTGCGCGAAACCTGGAGGGAGGCGGAGACCATGCCGCTGCACAGATCGCAATTCTTCAGAACCGTGCCGTTGATCCAGTCGGCCTGGCTCGCCGCGGACGCTGGAGGCGCAGCAGCAGCCGATGGTAGGGTGGCGGTGTCCACCAGATCAAGGAGGAGAGATCGGGCCAAGATCCGACAGCCCAGCTGGTTTATGAGCCGCCCGCGATCATCGTGCTCGGCCCGGTTGAGGAGTTGACCCTGGGTGCCGGCCAAGGCATGGATGACGGCGAAGGCAGCTTTACCGGGGACACCTTCTAACGCTGGCTGCAGGGGCCGGCTAAGGGCGTCTGCAGTCCAGGAGGAAAGATGGGACAGAATCAGACCGACCAGCCGCCGTATGAGCCGCCCGCGATCATCGTGCTCGGCCCGATCGAGGAATTGACTATGGGGCTCGTCAAGGGCCAGGGCATGAGTGACGGCCAAGGCAGCTTCCCGCCCTAGTACACGCCGCGGGATTCCCTGATCGGCTCCGGCATCTGAAGCTTCATCCGCTCCAGCATGGCGGCGGGGAGACCGGTGTCAGCGAGCGCCGTCAGGGGCACGTCAGCGGCGAATACGGGCACCCGGTGAGCGAGGCTTGCGTGCTCGTGAAAGCGGCGCTTGAGCGTCGCGCGCGACGGGGCGGAGCGGTGCGCCGACGCTCGGCCCAGCGCGACGAGCGCCTCCGCCGGGAGGAGGCGCCGCACCAGGATGTGGGCGTCGTCGCCAAGGAGCGACGGCAGCAGGAGCGCGTCGAGCCGGAGCCTGGGTGGATCCGCCTGCGGCGGGGAGACCGCGATCCGACCGTCGATGGTGGCCGTCGCCGGCGCGGTGGGGAACAGCGTGGCGAGCGCGGCGCCAGGCTCTCGCAATCGGATCGCACCGGGGCCGACGAAACAGAAGACGGCGTCTTCCTCTTCGTCCACCTCCACTCTCAGCACGTCGTCGGTGACGAACGTGGCGCCGGCGGCGCAGAAGAGAGCCGCCAGCGACGATTTCCCGGCCGCCGGCGGACCCAGGATCGCGACCGTCAATCCGTCCATGTGGACGGCGCTGGCATGCAGCACGGTGCAGTCGATCAGTCGGAGCTGGAGCGGGAGCGCGTTCCTCAGCAGCAGCTCTGGGACGTTGTCCCGATCGAGGCCGGGATCGGGATGGACGTCGATGGTCCCATCGCGATGCGAGATCCGGAAGTCACAGCGGTGGCCACAGCGAATCCAGTGGCAGTCGTGGTCGTTCGTGATCCAGTAGCGCCCGCCCCCCTGCTCGTACTCCGATCGGATCTCTCCCGGCGGCGCCTCGTCGGGGACCGCCGCGGGCAGTCCCCACCGGACGACCACGTCGGCGCCGCCCGTTCCCTGGACCGAGGGAAGCGGCAGCGGGACCTCGGAGTGAACCCTCAGCCCGTGTACGCAATAGGTTTCGGAAGCGTTCAGGCGCTGTCCCTGTGGGCGAGGATCTGCTCGCGCTCGGCGAGCCGGTTGCTTCGCCGCAGCTCTGCCTCGCGCTGGCGGCGCAGCTCGGTCTCGGTCTCGGGCGTGAGCTTGGGGACCGGAGTCGGGTCGCCGTTCTCATCCAGCGCCACCATCGTCAGGTAGGCGGTGCTCGTGTGGCGCCGTTCTCCGCTCAGCGGGTTCTCGGCCTCGACGCGAATCCCGACCTCCATCGAGGTGCGCCAGGCGGCGTTGACGGTCGCGCTGCAGCTCAGCAGCTCGCCGACGAACACCGGCTCGAGGAAGGTCATCCGGTCCATCGCCGCGGTGACGACGCGGCGGCCGGAGTGCTTGATCGCGGCGATCCCGGCGGCTTCGTCGCAGTACTTCATCACCATCCCTCCGTGGACGAAGCCGGCGACGTTCGCATCCGTGAGCGCCATCGTGCGGACGAGCAGGGTGTGCGCGTGCGACGGCGTTTTCGCGTCCATACAGCGATCCTATTGCGATGTCGCTCGATCGCCTGGCGCGGGAAATCCATGCATGCACGCTGTGCCCGCGGCTGGTCGCATGGCGCGAGGCGGTGGCAGCCGACCCGCCCGCGCGCTTCCGCGGCGAGCGTTTCTGGGCGCGGCCGGTGTCGGGATTCGGCGACCCTGAGGCGCGGATCGTTCTCGTTGGGCTGGCGCCGGCGGCGACCGGCGCCAACCGCACCGGCCGCGTGTTCACCGGGGATCGCTCCGGCGACTTCCTCTACGCGGCGCTTCACCGCGCCGGCCTCGCCAACCAGCCCACGTCCGTGCATCGCGACGACGGGCTGCGTTTGAGCGGCGCGTACGTGACGGCGGTCAATCGCTGCGCGCCGCCGGGGAACAAGCCGACGCCGGCGGAGCGCGACAACTGCCTTCCGTACCTGCAGCGCGAGCTGGAGCTGCTCGAAGCCGCTCGGGTCATCGTTGCGCTCGGTGCATTCGCGTGGGACGGGGCGCTGCGGGCGCTACGAGGCGGTGGCGCCGAGATCCCGAAGCCGAAGCCGCGCTTCGGCCACGGCGCCGAGGTCGAGATCGGCGGCTTCACCCTGCTCGGCTGCTTCCACGTCTCGCAGCAGAACACGTTCACCGGCAAGCTGACCGAGGCGATGGTCGACGCGATCCTCGCGTTCGGGCCCTAGAGACCAGCCGGAACGCGGTCGGGCCGGGCTAGCCCCTCGGCTTCAGCCGACTCCTTCACGGCAGCGGCGACCGCGGCGTGGACGTCCGGGTCGAGCGGATCGGCGACGAGCTCGGAGGCCTCGGTGAGGCCTGCGATGGCGCGGGCGGCGGCGAGCTTCATCCCCAGCGAGATCTCGACGGCGCCGCTCGCGAGCGCGCCGTGGAAGATGCCCGGGAAGCCCAGCACGTTGTTGACCATCGATCCGTCGGCCGCGAAGGAGGCGCCGGCCGCCTCCGCCGCAAGGGGGGAGATCTCCGGGTCGGGGTTGGTGAGCGCGAGGATCACCTGGCCGTCGCGAACGTGCTCCGGTTTGATCAGCCCCGGCTGCCCGGTGGTTGCGACGACGATGTCGGCCGCCTGCATCACCTCTTCGAAGCTCGCGACCTCGATCCCGCGCTCGCGGGCGAGCGCGTGGGATGCCTCCTGCGGGTCGGAGGCGATCACCCGCTTTGCTCCCGCCTGCACCATCAGCGTCGCGATCCCGAGCCCGGCCGCCCCGAGGCCGAGCTGGCCGACGGTGGCGGTCTCGAGCTGGATCTCGGTCTGGTCGCAGGCGACGAGCACGGCGGCGAGCGCGGCGACGGCCGTGCCGTGGACGTCGTCGTGCATCACCGGCTTGTCGAGGGCGCCGATCAGGCGGCGCTCGATCTCGAAGCAGTCGGGAGCGCGGATGTCCTCGAGGTGGATGGCGCCGAAGCCGGGGGCGATCCGCAGCACCGTGTCGACGAACTCCGAGGGGTCCTCGGTGTCGATCAGGACCGGCACCGCCGAGATCCCGACCATGCTCGCGTAGAAGAGCGCCTTGCCCTCCATCACCGGCATCGAGGCGAGCGGGCCGATGTTGCCGAGCCCGAGGACGCGGGTGCCGTTGGTGCAGATCGCGATCGTGCGGCCGACCATCGTCAGGCGATTGGCGAGCGAGGGCTGTTCGGCGATCGCCGTGCAGACGCGGGCGACACCGGGCGTGTAGATGTCGCGCATGTCCTGCACGGTCTCGACGCGTGCGATCGCGTGCATGGCGAGCTTGCCGCCCTCGTGTGCCTGGATCGCTCGGTCCCAGTAGCCGAGCACCGAGACGTCCTTCAACTTGCCGATGGAGATCGCGATCCGCTTCGCCTGGCCGTGGTCGCGGACCTCGACGGACACTTCGCGGATCGAGCGATCGCGGCCGAGGCGGACGGTGACGATGTCGCCGATCAGGCCGTCCTCCTCCGCGATCGCCGAGCAGAGCGCGGCGAGCTTGCCCTTCACGTGCGGCTGCTCAACTCGATAGACGCAATCGATGGCCATCGCGTGCGTAACCTATCCCGGCGCGGCCATGTTCCCGGTGAACGTTCCAAACCTGCTCACCGTCGCGCGGATCCTCGCGGTGCCGGTGATCGTGGTCGCGCTTCTGGACGAGACGCCGAACGGGGACGCGCTGGCGGCGATTGTTTTCGCGCTTGCGGCGCTGACCGACGGGCTGGACGGCTACATCGCCCGCTCGCGCGGCGACATCACGACGTTCGGGAAGCTGATGGACCCGCTCGCCGACAAGCTGCTGATCGTCGCCGCGCTGGTCTCACTTGTCTCGCTCGGGCGGCTGGCCGCGTGGGTGGCGATGGTGATCATCGCTCGCGAGTTGGCGGTGACGGGGCTGCGGGCGGTGGCGGCGGAGCGCGGGGTGGTGATCTCGGCGAGCTGGCTGGGGAAGGTGAAGACGGCGCTGCAGGTCGCCGCGGTGTTCGCCCTGATCATCTGGTATCCGGCGCCGCTTGCGGTCGACCTGCTCGTCTACGCGGCCGTGCTCGCGACGGTGATCAGCGGCGCCGACTACTTCTTCGGGTTGCGGCGGCGGATTGGGGAGTCGGTTTCCCCTGGCGCGGAGTCAGCCGAGCCGTCTTAACCGCGCCGGGTGTGATCCGGATCAGGGGACGGCGCCGAGGTACACGGCGGAGAGCGCGGGGCTTGTGGCGTTGGTGTTCGCCAACTCGATGGTCAGCGCGCTTCCGGTGTCCTGGAATGCCAGTAAGCCGACGGTGTCACCTGCATTCAGCGGTACGGTCGTGGTCAGCGTTTGAGTGTGTGTTGCACTGGCGGCAACCGTATTGACGCTGTCGGCGATCATGTGGGCGTTGTTGCCCGACGAGAACGGGGTCGAGATCACGATACGCCGCGACCCCGCAGCTGCGACGCTCGCCCACTTGACGGATGCGGACAGCTGCCACAGGCCGGTGCGGGGGATCGTCAGCCGGTCGGCCTCGGTGGGCGACCAGAGGTTCCCGGTGTCATAAGTCTGCTGATCGAATGCGATCGGGGTCAGACTTCCGCCGCTCGCGACCGTGATCTGGGGGGCCGCGCCGTCGCCGGTCACCCGCACGGCGAGCGGTGTTCCGAGCTCATCGGCTCCAACCGCGCCGGCGCGCAGCGTCGGATCGGGGTAGCTGCCTGCAAGGTCGCCGCCGGCCGGGCCGGTGCTCGGCCCGGGCGGGCCCTGTTCGCCGGGCGGACCCTGCGGACCGGCGGCTGCGAGCCCTGCTTCGAGCTCGCTTGCGCCGATCGAACCGGTCCGGATGTCCGCGCCCGTGAGGCTCTCGGCCCTCACCTTCGGCGAGGTGACGGCGTTGCGCTTCAGCTGCTTGGTGTCGACACTTCCGCGTGGCAGCGACACCGCGGCATAGGACACGCCGCCTAGCGCGATCGCGAGCGCGATGTAACCGATGACGTGCCGCCTCGCGTGCTCCATCACCGTTTTCACGAACTGCCTCCTGCTCGATTGGACCCCTCGCGACGAACGGTATCCGGCCGAACGGCCGGGGTCAAGCCGCTGCTACCGCGTTGCCGCCGCCTCCAGCCACTCGCGCATCGTCAGGTGGTGCGGAGAGTGTTCGCCGGATTCGATCTCGGCGCGGATCTCGTCGAGCAGGCCGGAGCGCTCGGCGATGACGTTGTGGCGGTGGATGGTTTCGAGGTTCTCCTGGCGCGCGAGCAGGAAGGCGCCGGGGCCGAGGTTGGTGTAGGCGTCGGAGACACGGCGGATCATCTCGCGCACGCAGTCCTCGACGAAGCGCGGGTTGCGGTGCGCGCGCTCGACCACCTCGACCTCGTCTGAGCGCTTCATCAGCTCGTAGATCTCCGAGCTCATCGACTGCTCGACGATGCGCAGAAGGTCGCGCGCGTCGACATCGCAAGCGGTGCCCTCGGCGCGGCCGACGTAGAGGGTGCCGATGCCGCGCTGGTTGTGGGTGGCGACCGGGACGTCGGCGAGGATGCGCTCGATCTCGCCGGCGTCGTAGCCGTGCTCGGAAAGGCGGGCTCGGGCGCGGTCCGCGACGAGGCCCTGGGCGCAGGGGCAGGCGGTCATGCCTTGCGCCTGCACGCCCGTGAGGGTGCGGGTTCCGCGCTCGGAGGCGACGGCGGTGCCGAAGAGGGTGTAGATCTCCTGCGTGCTGAGGCCGGAGCTGGGAGTGGGGACGATCTCCGGGTATCGGGCTGCGATCGTCACCTCGGCGCGCAGGCCGTGCTGGCTTTCGCGCACGCGCTGGGCGATGTGGGCGGCGAGGGTCTCGGCGCGGAACGCGTCCTCGCCGAGCACGACGGCGTCGATCGCCTCGCTGACGACCTCGTCGAAGCGCGACATGTGGACGCCGGCCTGGCGCGGGTTGAGGTCGACGAAGCAGTCGAGGGTGGCGTAGTAGAGCTGCGGGGAAGGGTGGTCGCCGGAGGGCGCGGCGTCGACGTGGATGACCTTTTCGACGCCGGTGACGCCGACGCGGGTGAGGCTGACCTCGGTTTGCGGGCGCTCGGCCTGGGCGTCGGAGACGGTGGCGGAGGTGGCGAGCTCGGTGGGGCGGTGCATGTGCTCCTCAAGGGTAGAGGGGCGTGCTTCTCGCTCCCGGTGCGGGTCTATACTTCGCGCCGCGCGAGAGGAGGAGAGAGCAGGGTGAGGATTGGCTGCTGAGAAGGGGGAGGACCTGCTCACGGCGGACGCCGAGGCCCGCGTCGCTGCGTCCGACAATGGCCTCGACGGGGAGTCGCCGTTCGCCGACCACGATGAGTTGCGGGGGCTGATCGCGCAGGGTCAGGAGAAGGGGTTCCTGACCTTCGAGCAGATTGCCGCGACCCTCGAGGAGGTCGAGGTCGCGAAGGAGCAACTGGAGCGGTTTCACGCGTTCCTGATCGAGAACGGGGTGGACGTGATCGGCGAGGATGGGCTGACCGCGTACAAGGATGGGAAGGCGGCGCAGCCGGACGCGCCGAAGAAGCCGGAGCTGGACCTGACGGTCGAGCCGAGCCTGGATTCGCTGCGGCTGTACCTGCGCTCCATCGGCCGCGTGGAGCTGCTGACGGGGGAGGAGGAGATCGCGCTGGCGAAGCGGATCGAGCGCGGCGACATGGTCGCGAAGCGGCACATGGTGGAGGCGAACCTGCGCCTGGTGGTGTCGATCGCGAAGGGGTATCTGGGCAGGGGGCTGAGCTTCCTCGATCTGATTCAGGAGGGGTCGTTGGGATTGATCCGGGCGGTGGAGAAGTTCGACTACAGGCGGGGGTACAAGTTTTCGACGTACGCGACGTGGTGGATCAGGCAGGCGGTGACGAGGGCGATCGCCGACAAGGCGAGGACGATCCGGATACCGGTGCACATGGTCGAGAAGCTGAATCGGGTAACGCACGTTGAGCGGCAGCTGGTGCAGCGGTTGGGAAGGGAGCCGGAGCCGCAGGAGATCGCCGCCGAGCTGAAGGTATCGGTGCGGGAGGTGCGGGACATCCTCCGGGTGGCGCAGTTGCCGGTCAGCCTGGACAAGCCGATCGGCGACGACGAGGAGTCGGAGCTGGGCGACTTCGTCGCCGATCAGACGACGGAGTCGCCGCACGAGGCGGCGACGGAGAATTTGCAGCGCGAGGACATCCGCAAGGCGCTGGGCGCGCTGCCGGAGCGCGAGCGGGAGGTGATCGAGCTGCGCTACGGGCTGCGCGGACAGGAGCCGATGACGCTGGAGGAGGTGGGGCGCTATTTCCAGATCACTCGCGAGCGGGTGCGTCAGATCGAGAACAACACGCTGAAGAAGCTGAAGCAGCTGCCGGAGGCGCAGCGGCTGCGCGAGATCGCCGGCTAGCCGGCGCCCGTCGCTACAGGCTCTTCGGCCTGCTCGCGTTGCGCTTTGGCGGCCTCGCGGAGCTGCTCGAAGAGGATGATGTTGCCGCCGGCTCCCCAGCTGCCCTCCGCCACCTCGTGCATCAGCACGAAGACCCGGAGCGCCTCGTCCTCGCGGGATTCCGGCGGCCTCGCGCACGAGACCGGTGGCGGCGGCGACGAACTCCGCGCGACGGCGATCGGAGAGAGCGCCCTCGGGGGTGGTGACGTCCATTTTGAAGGTTGGCTTCTCCACGGGCCGCCCTGCGGCGTTTACCGCTCCCGCCGCAAGCTCGTGGACGTAGCCCCAGGTGACGCTGCGGAAGAAGTCGGTGTCGGGGGCGCGCTCGGCGCGCAGCAGGGACGTCGTCAGCTCCTCGACCAGCGTGTCGCGGGCTTTGGGCTCAAGTGCGCCCTGGGGATAGGTGAGCTCGAAGATCGGCATCGCACGACTCCTTCCGTTGGCAGTACTATGATGCGCGTCATAACGGTATCACGCCACGCCAATGAGCGGCACCACCAATAACAAGACCCCCGACCCCCGGGCGCGGATGATCCGCAGCGCCACGGTGCTGTTTCGCGAGCGGGGGGTGGAAGGGACGTCGTTTACGGACGTGCTCGAGCACAGCGGCGCTCCGCGGGGGTCGATCTATCACCACTTTCCGGGCGGCAAGGCGGAGCTGGCCGAAGCTGCGACGGTTATGCGGGCGATTTCATCGCCTCGGGCCTGGAGGCGGCGCTGGCCGAGGACGACCCGATGGCGGCGGTGCGCGCTTTCGCGACGAATTGGCGGGCGATCCTGCACGGCGGCGATTTCAATTCCGGGTGCCCGGTCGTCGCCGCGACGATGGAGGGGGAGCCGCTCGCCAGGAGCGCGCGCGACGCCGCGGGCCGGGCGTTCGAGAAGTGGGTGGGACAGCTGAGCGACGCGTTCCAGCGGCAGGGTGTGGAGCCGGCTCGCGCTCGGTCCCTTTCGACGATGGCGGTTGCGGCGGTCGAGGGAGCGATCGTGCTCGGCCGCGCCCAGCGCTCGACGGCGCCGCTGGAGCGCGTGGGGGACGAGCTCGAGAGGCTGGTCGAGGAAGCACTCAGCTAGTCGACCCGAGCGGCAGTTCCTCGATCTGAGGTGGTTCGGGGATTCGCTCGAAGACGACGCGGCCTGGACCGTCGGCCCAGGCGCGAAGGCGATCGCCAACGTCCAGCTGTGCTTCGCGGAACGGCACGCTCGGAACCGTTACCTGGTGGCAGGAGGAGATCCGCGTGCGCTCGAACTTGGTTGGGTGCGGCCTGTCGATCCCTTCGGACGTCAGAGCGAGCTGAGAAATGGAGGGTGAAAGTGGTGATGGGGGAGGAGGGATTCGAACCCACTCAGCACTAGGCATGCGGTTTACAGCCGCACCCGGTTCGCCATCTCCGGAGCTCCCCCGATGGGGGGTATCAATCTTAGAGTCGCCCACACCGCTCCCGTAGACGAGGTCGACGATTGGCCGGGTCGATTCAATCTCGAACCGTGCGTAGACCCGTCCGCCAAGTGTCATCGCGGTCTGAGCTTCGACCGCCCCCGCGGGAATGAACCATCGCCGGCCTTCGCCAGTGAGCACGAACAAGAAATCGATGCGGGACGGGTCGAGCTTCTTGGCAACACCAGACCAGCTCTGGTTACCGCCGTTGGTTGCAACACCGACCGTCCAGCGCTCTTCACCGTCCAAGGTCGGGGTGAGGCAGGTCGACGTCTTCACCTGGATCCGGAGCAGCGATCCGTGAACTTCGGCGACGAGATCCGCATCCGGGCTGTGGCCTAGGGGAGTCCAAAGCGTGGCGCCTTGCCGCGTCAGCCATTCAATCGCCGACGCTTCACCGATATCGCCCTGCTGGCGCCGGTTGATGAGCCTTTGGTCTTCGCGCTTGTGGGGCGAGGGTCGATCCATGTGGGATCGACCCTACGGGGTCCGGTGTGACGAGTGGTGCGCTGAATGTGTCGGATTTGCAGCGTCTTTGTGCCGAAAGAGGTGCCTGGGCGAGCACGAAGAGCCGTTCGACCGCGCGTACATTGGAAGCCCCGACATCCTGGACCACTGTCCATAGAGGTCCGACCCGTCATTCGCGAACATCTTTTCCATGACCGAGTCGACCGAACGCAACCAGAGCGGCACGCACCTCGCCGCTCGGCGGCTGATCGCGATGGAGCGTCACTACCGCTGTCCGGCCTGCGACAGAGACCACACCTCGTGGACTCGCATGCGCAGCTGCACGGCCTGCGGCGAGACACTTACGCATGCGGTCATCCGCCGGGCCGCGCTCAGCTGACTCCTCCTCTCCGTCCCTAGGCGTCGCGCGCCCGCCCGTCCTGCCCAAAATAGCCGGCGGGCGCGCGGCGCGCCTGGGCACGCGGCCATCACCCGACGGCGCACCGCACCGCTCCACTAGGTTGAAGCGATGAGCAACCTCGACGGCCGCGTGATCGCGATCGCCGGCGCCGCCGGCGGCCTCGGCCCCGCCGTCGCGCGCCGCCTCGCCGCCGACGGCGCCACCCTCGCACTCACCGACGCCAACCAGGACCGCCTCGACGCCCTCCGCGACGACCTCGCCCTCCCCGACGAGCGCATCGACGCCCGCATCGTCGACCTGCTCGACGACGGCGCGGCCGCAGGGTGGGCCGCCGCCCTCCGCGACCGCTTCGGCCGCACCGACGCGCTGCTGCACCTCGTCGGCGGCTGGCGCGGCGGCGAGCCAATCGACGCCGCCCCCCTATCCGACTACGAATGGCTTCACGACCTCCTCGTCCGCACCGTCCAGCACACCACCCGCGCCTTTCACTCCTCGCTCGCAGCCAGCGAGCACGGCCGATTCGTCCTCGTCTCCTCCTCCCAGGCGCAGCACCCCTCCGCCACCAACGCTTCCTACGCCGCCGCGAAGGCCGCCGCCGAAGCCTGGACCCTCGCCCTCGCCGACTCCCTCGCCGGCACCGCCGCAACCGCCAACATCATCGTCGTCAACGCCATCCTCACCCCCCGCATGCTCGAAGACGATCCCGAAGCCGACAAGCCCAACCTCACCCCCACCGAGCACATCGCCGACGCGCTCGCGTTCATCTGCTCCGACTCCGCCTCGCGCATGAACGGCCAGCGGCTCTCGCTCCACCCGTGAGCGCGCCCGACCCCGCCGCCCACCCCCGCGGCTTCGCCTCCGACAACCATTCAGGCGCCCACCCCGACGTGATCGCGGCGATCGTCGCCGCCAACACCGGCCACGCCTCCGCCTACGGCGCCGACCCCTGGACCGCCGCCGCACACAATCGCCTCCGCGAGCACTTCGGCGAGCAAGCCGACCCCCACCTCGTCTTCACCGGCACCGGAGCCAACGTCCTCGCCATGCGCGCCTTCGCCCGCCCGGGCGACGCCGTCATCTGCCCAGCCACCGCCCACATGAACGTCGACGAGTGCGGCGCCCCCGAGGCCCTCGCCGCCGTCAAGCTCCTCCCAATCCCGACTCGCGACGGCAAGCTCACCCCCGAGCTCGCCGCCACCGCGATCAAACGAATTGGCGACGAGCACGCCGCCCAGCCCCGCGCGCTCTCCATCTCCCAAGCCACCGAGCTCGGCACCGTCTACCGCCCCGGCGAGGTCCGCGCCCTCGCCGAGCTCGCCCACTCCCGCGACCTCCTCCTCCACATCGACGGCGCCAGGCTCGCGAACGCCGCCGCCTTCCTCGAAACCCCTCTGCGCGAAACGACAACCGACGCCGGCGCCGACATCCTCTCCTTCGGCGGTACCAAGAACGGCCTCCTCGGCGCCGAAGCCGTGATCTTCCTCACCCCGGGCATCGGCGAGCGCTTCGCCTTCATCCGCAAGCAGGGCACCCAGCTCGCCTCCAAGATGCGCTTCCTCGCCGCCCAGCTCGACGCCCTCCTCAAGGACGACCTCTGGCTCCGAAACGCCCGCCACGCGAACTCGATGGCGCAGCAGCTGGGAGCCCGCCTCGAGCAGATCGACGGCGTCGAGCTAACCCAGCCCGTCGAGTCGAACGCCGTCTTCGCCGCCCTCGCCCCCGCCGCGATAGACCGTCTCCGCGCCGCCCTCCCCGGCGATCTCCCCTTCCACGTCTGGAACCAGGACCTTGGCGAGATCCGCCTGATGTGCTCCTGGGACACCACCCCCGACGACATCGACGCGCTCGCGACCGCCGCCGCCAAGGCCGCCGCAACCTGATCGAGCATTCCCGCCGCTACAGTTGGCCGCCCGCGCCCGGATAGCTCAGTTGGTAGAGCACCTCCATGGTAAGGAGGGGGTCGCCGGTTCGAGTCCGGCTCCGGGCTTCGCCTCGCCGACCTAAACCGCGCGCTCCTTCTCGCAGCTCCCGGCCGCGTCGTCCTTGCCGCGGCCGCCGTTGCAGACGTCGCCCTTCCCGCCACCGCCGCGCAGCTCGTCCTTCCCTCGCTCGCCCAGCAGCTTGTCGGCGCCGCCCTGGCCGAGCAGATCGTCGCGGCCGGCTCCTCCGCAGACGATGTCAGGGCCGCCGCCAGCCCTCACCAGATCGTTGCCGCCGAGCGCGGCGATCACATCCGGGCCGGCGGTGCCCTTCAGGTTCTCGCCCGAATCGGTGCCGACGATCGTCGCCGGCTGGCCGTTGCAGGTGGGGACTGGGGGCGGCGGCGCTTCGCACAGGTCGCCGACGCCATCACCGTCGCTGTCGGCCTGGTTGGGGTTCGACGTCTCGGGGCAGTTGTCGGCGGCATCGGGGGCGCCGTCCCCATCGGCGTCAGGAGGGTCGGGAGTCGTCAGCGAGACGTCGTCGACGTCGAAGCGAGGGCAGGAGTTCCCCAGATTCAGCACCTCGCAGCGAATATCGAACGTCAGCTGATGACCTCCCGGTGCCGCACGATCGCTGACATCCCGGGAGACTGTCGCGTAGGACTCGTAGCCCGGCGTACCAAACGGGCCAGCGGCCGCACTGAAGACCACTACCCCGTCGATGATCACATTGAAAGCGGCGGCGGAGTTGCCAGTTTCGACGATCCTGAGCTTGAAGGACAGCGTCGCCGGGGCGTCTGGGATCTCGACCCCGGTTTGAGCCAGGGAGCCGGTCTCGACCGTCGTCTGGTGCAGGTCCGAGCCGAGCACCCCCCAGCCGGACCCTGTCGCGGCGGGCGGTGTGCAGTTACCCGGGGTCGACTGGCAGACGAATGCCTGCTCGCCGACCTCGGCCCAGGACGGGTTGGTGCAGTTGAAGCCGCCATCGGAAGGGGTCGGGCAGGTGGTGGCCTCAAACCCACCGTCCTCGATCTGCTCCACGGCGCTCGCCGGGGACGCCGTGGCCAGCAGCCCGGTCAGCGCAATCGCCGCAGCTGTCGCCAGCCTCTTCACGCCCACGCTCCCCTTTTGATCCCCTGACTCACACCGTCAGGGTACCCCCAGCCGGTCGGCCGCGCGACCTCAGCCCATCACCCTCAGCTCGCAGCTCACGCACCGAACCCGAGTCCGCAGCACGTCGCCGTGCGGGTCGTAGCTCCACCGCCGGGAGCCGAGCGCCTGTCCGTCGAGCGTCGCCGAGCGGGGGACGAACGGCCGCCTCAGCGCGCCCAGCGCCACCTCGATCCGGTAGCTGCGCGCGCGCGAGCCCTCGATTCGCAACAGCCAGCCGCTGCCACCGCGCAACTCGCGCGAAAGCAGCAGCTCGTCCTCGTTCATCCCCCGCCGCGAGCGCCCGCGCGGGAAGGCGAGCAGGTGCATCTCGTCGACGCGATCCGACAGATGGACCAAGCCCCGCCCCTCTCCGTAATCCGACAGCGTGTCCACCTCGGGAGGAAGCATCGGCAGGATCGACCCCGCGCGTACGAGCAGCGGCAATCGGGCGAGCGGCGCCTTCACCTCGACCCGGGCACGAGAGCGAACCGACCGAGCGCCGCGCAACCCGAAGCCGCCGCTCTTCTCCCGGTACCGCACCGAGCGCCAGAAGTCGAACCACCGCCCCCGCGGCACGTACACCGACCGCTTCCGAGCCCCCTCCTGGATCACCGGCGCCGCCAGCAGGCTGGGGCCGAACATGAACTGGTCCTCGAGGCCGCCGACCCGCGGGTCCCTCGGATGCGTCAGCACCAGGTGGCGCATGATCGGCATCCCCGTCCGCCTGTACTCGGCGTCGGCGGCGATCAGGTACGGGTTCAGCTGCGTCCGCAGCTTCGCGTAGCGGCGCCAGATCGGCAGCGTCTGCGGCTCCCAGATCTGCGGCCGCTCATAGGGAGGAATCTCAAACCCGTTCGCCTTCGTGCGCATCACCCCGGAGACCGCGCCGAGCTCGATCCAGCGCGCGAGCAGCTCCGTCGTCAGCTCCTGGTCGGGGCCGAAGCTGTGGTAGCCGCCGATGTCCGAGCCCCACCGCGCGATCCCGGACGTGCCCATCGACAGCCCCTGCATCACCGCCGAGGAGATGCCGTCGAACCCCCACAGCGTCGTCGGGTCGCCGCCCCAGACGTTGTCGACGCAGGCGGCGGCGCCCGTCCACCCCGAGCGGGAGAAGCGGACCAGCGGGCGCGCGTCGCCGGTGAAGTGCGCATCCTGAAAGCGGCGCACGGCGCAGTGGTAGTCGGTCGGGTAGCGGTTGTGCATCTGCGTACCCGGCGTGCCGTCGGCCGAGTCGGCGTTAGGCGGGGTGTACTCGCCGAAGTCCTCCATCCACCCGTCCGCACCGTCGTCGACCGCCGCCTGTAGCAGCGATCCGTAGATCTCGTGCGCCGCCGGGCTGGTGAAGTCGAACTGCGCCAGCGGCTTGAAGGTGAAGCCGGTCGGCCCCTCGCCGCCGACGTAGGCGGGATAGGTGTAGGGCTCCTCCGTCCCCGGTTGGGTCTGGAGCGCGCCCGCTCCCGCCGCCTGCGAGTACACCGGCTCGTAGTCGCTGCACAGCAGCGGGTTGAAGTAGACGAGCCGGGCGAGCCCGAGGCGATGGAGCTGGTCGGTGCGAGCGCGGTCGTAAGCCGGGTCGTCCCGTTGCGCGCCGCAGGGCAGATAGTGCATCTGCGTCTCCGCGACCGAAATCGGGGCGTCGCCCGAGCGCAGCGTCCGCACCCACTCCAGCTCGTCCTCTATCGGAACCACGTTCGGCTGCCCGGTCTGAAACCACGGCCCGTACGCCCACGGCGCCTGCGGCGCCGGCTGCCGCCCGGTCGCGGCCGTGAACCGCCGCAGCGCGTCGGCCGGCGTCGGCCCCGCGAACACCCGCACCGCGAGCGCGGCCGCCTCGGGCTCGATGCTCCACACGTCCGGGCTGGGCGCTTGCGAGGTGAAAGCTCGATGTCTCGTCGTTCTCGGCCAGCACCCCGTAGCCCGCGGACGAGAGCGTCCACGGAACCGGGTAGTAGGTCGCGTCCGGGCGCTGGCGAGCCGCCCACGGCAACCCGCCGAGGAAGATCACCGGCCGGGCGCGGACCGGGTACGGCCCATCGGCGACGTAGTTCTCGACGCTGCGCCCGCGCTGGTTGACGGCCGTGGAGCGCTCGCCCAGCCCGAAGAACTGCTCGTTAGGCTGGGCGCTGAAGGAGATCGAGGTGGCGTCGACTCCCACCCCGCCGCCGGAGACCACGGCGGCGACCCGCACCGAGCCCTGCGCCGCCGGCCGCACCGTCACCTCGAGCGTGCGGCCGAGCGGGTCGTCGGTCGCAACGACGGCGATAATCGCGCCCCCCTCCTGCTTGAGCTCGAGCGCACGAGTCGCCCGTGCCCATCCGGCCTCGGTGTGGAAGCCGAGGTTCCCCTCCGAGCCTGCGTCCCCGCTCGCCGGCTGCGTCAACACGTCCTCCCCGGAGCGCCCCGTGAACTCGATCCGCCACGGGTCGGCGTGCACAACCGCCCGCAGCGCCCCCGAGCCGACCGTGAGCTGCGATGGAGGCTCCTGAGCAGCGCACAGGGCGGCCCCGGGACCAAGCCCGCCCAGCAAGCCGATTGCCACCGCCGCCCCGACCCCGCGTAGTCGCGTCACGCGGCGAGGTTAACCACCGGCGGGGGGGCGCCGCGAAGGTTCGAGAAAGCTCAGCCCTGGCAGAGCGTCTCGTCGAACGCGGGAATCGTGACCCCATTCAGTACCCCGGCAAGCACCACCAACGGAGCGAGCGCGTCTCGCATCGCGCCGGTGTTGTTGGTCAACGACTCGAGCTGCGTGCAGACGGCATCCAGGCGCTGATCGAGGTCGCCCACGTTCAGGCCTCCAACCGTCGCGACCAGCGAGTCCACCTGTCCCTGGAGCGAGTCCAGCTGCCCGGGGATATCGTCGAGGTCGCCCGGCAGCAGTGCGCCCTGCCCCTCGAGCGCGGCCACCCGCGCGGTCAGCGCATCGAGCTCGCCCTGGAGCTTGCCGAAGTAGCCGCCGGCAGCGCCCAGCGCCGCCTGCAACTGCTTCAAGGTCTTGAGCGCATTCGTCAACCCGCGGACGTCCTTCGGCCGCAGCCCGTTGTCCTTGACGTCCGGCGAGCGCACCGCGCCCTTCTTCACGTGCTTGCTGAGCACGGCGTTGCGGGCGATCTCGTTCGAGTCCACCTTGTTCGCGGCGTACGCCGTCCCGCTCAACGCGATGAAGACGGCGACGTAGCCGATCACGTTGCTGCGTAGATGAGTTCCTACTGCCCTGCTGGCTTCCTTACCCACCGTTCCCCTGCCTCCATGCAAGAGTTCAAATCGACGTGGCGCGCACAGAGATTAGAGCCGTCCAACGCATTCACACGCCTTTCAGGAAGACCTGGACAGATTGCCTAGATTTCAGACCCTCGATGGCGCAAATTGGGGGCGAAAACGCTCACGTGGATACCGTCCCGCCGCTCTTCACGAACCTCGAGACGAGCACCCCGGGATGGGGAGCAGCACCGTCGTCGTACGGAACCGCGAGCGCGACGCTGCGGTCGATTCCCTGGCCGCTGTCCTCGTAGCGACGCTCGTCCACGAGCCGGAGCTGCGGCTCGAACAGCCGCGTGACCTCCCATGAGAATTCCTGCGGCTCCGTCAGCCGCGCCTCGTGCCCGAGCTCGGTGATCACAAGCAGGCTTCCTCCATCGCTCAGCACGCGCTTGATCTCGGCAGCGGTGCACTCGATGTCGTCGACGTGATCGAGCGAGTTGAAGGATGTGACGACGTCGAAGCTGCCGGCCGCGAACGGCATCCGCTCGGCGACGCCCTGCACATACTCCGTGCCCCGAAGCGCTTCGTCGCCGAGCAGCTCGCGGTATCGATCCGCGAGCGGGTCCAGCCCGACCCTCGCTGCCGCCATCGTCATCCAATCGAGTCGCTGCCGGGGCCCGCAGCCGACGTCGAGTACGCGCTTCCCGACATAGAAGGACCGGTCGAGCCCGAAGTGCGTCGTGAAGAAAGGCTCGTGGTCCTCCCCAACGAATCGGCCATCGTCCACCGCCCGGCGCCAGAACCGCAACTCGTCCCGCCGCCCGAGAAACGTCCACGCCCGGGCCAGCGGCGGCAGCCGTTCCCGCAAATCGGCCCGCATCAGCGGCCGCAGAGCCCTCCTCAACCGTGGTTGCAAATCTCAGCCAGCGTTGCCCGCAAGTTCGCGGCGTGCCGGACGGGATCGTGCCGTCTGCGTGCATCGGTCACATCCGCTTCCGCGATCGAATGGTCCCGGAAGCATCGCTGCTCCGCCACCTCGAGCATTGCGGCGGCGAGCTTCTCCTCGTCGGCATGAGGCACGAGCAGGCCGCTGACCCCAGGGCGAACGGTCTCGGCCAGCCCCCCGCCGTCCGTCGCGATCACAGGCACCCCGCGAACGACCGCCTCCAGCGCCACCATGCCGAGCGGCTCGCGGAACACCGACGGGGTGACGAGCGCCCATGCGCTCTGAAGCTCGTCGAGCCAATCGGTGCCCATCCCGACCCGGAGCTCGATGCGCTCGGAGAGTCCGAGCTCCCAGATCAGCCGCTCTGTCGCGGCGCGGTCGGGGCCGTCCCCGAACATGCGCAATCGCGCGTCCGGCACGCGGGCGTGGAGGCGCGCGAAAGCGTGCAGTAAGACGTCGACGCCCTTCACCGGAGCGAGCCGGCCGGCGTACACGAACAGCGGCTGGGCCGCCGGCTCGCGGACGAACTCCGCCCCCGGCAATGACACCGGAGGCTCGACGTGGTCAGACGCGATCCCCGACTCGCGCAGCTGACCCTGGATCCAGCGGCTGATCGCATGCACGCGGTCGACGTGCCGCAGGCCGGCCCGGAAGAGGCCGTACCGGGGAGCCTCCCTGAGCAGACGGGGAGTGCTCACGCAGCCGTCCCGCCGGCAGCGGACACCCGCCGGGCCGTGGCAGGGTGACCCGTCCGGCAGCAGCTTGGTCCCCGTCAAGCAAATGGGTTTGTAGTCGTGCACCGTCAGCAGCGAGGGGACCCCCCGCAACGGCGCCATCACCGACGGGGACAGGTGCAGGAAGAACATGTTCAGGTGAACCGCATCCGGACGGAAGTCCCGAAGGGCGAATCGCGCCGTGCGGGCCGCGGAGGGGTTCCAAACCTGCAGAAAGGCCTGCTGGCTTCGGCGTGAGGTTCCGTAGGCCACATATTGCGCCCGGCCGCCCGCCGCAGTGCCGACGCCGCTCGTCAACACGCGAACCTCGTCCCCTCCGCGCTCCAGCTCGCCCGCCACCAGCTCCACGTGGCGCTCGATCCCTCCCACCAGCTTCGGCCAGTCGGTGACTAGGAGGATCCGCACCGCTCAGCACACCCCCGCCACGGTTTCGATCTCGGTCACGGCCTCGAGGCTTCGCAGGCCGTCCTCGAACGTCGGCATGCCCTGCTCCTCTCCCCGCACCGCCCGCACGAACCCGGCCAGCGACAGCCCGAATGTCTTCTCGCGCCTCGGCAAAGGCAGCGCGCGCAGGCGCGATCTCCAGTCTGCGGAGCGCCGCCGCGCCGGGCCGCCCCCGTCCTCGCTTATCCGAGGCGAGCCGCCGTGCCGATCGAACCACATCCGCCCCCGATCTCCGACGAGCTCCCACTCGCAGCGCCTGCCATCGAGGTAGGAGAGCTCGGCCGTGATGCTTGTGCCCGAAACGGTGCGCGCGCGATAGCGCGCCACGTCGTGCTCGCATCGGCGCGACTCGACCTCGGCCGTCTCGATCGCGCCCAGCTCCTCGCCGAGCACCCAGCGCGCCATATCCACCTGGTGCGAGCCGAGATCGAGCAGCACACCGCCGCCGCTTGCGCGATGGCGTTTCCAGTCCCGCATCCGCTCCACCTCCACCGGCTCGCACAGGCTCGCATGCACCTCGCGGATGCGCCCAATGCGCCCCTCGGCAAGCAGGCGCCGAGCGCGCACGACGGGCGGGCTGAACCGTAGGCTGAAGCCCATCGCTGCCGTCACGCCCGCGGAGCAGGCGGCGGCGACGACGCGGCGCCCATCTTCGACGCGGATAGCGATCGGCTTCTCCAGGTAAATGTGCCGTCCCGCGGCGGCGGCGGCGCATGCCAGGTCCGCGTGCGAGCGGTTGTCGGAGCAGATCACGACTGCGTCGATGTCGCTTCGGCCGATCACCTCGCCGGCATCCGCGGTGGCGGGTGCTCCGGTGAGCTCGGCTGCGCGAGCGCGCGCGTCGGGGCGCGGGTCGGCGACCGCGGCGACCGTGACGCCGGGGGACCGGCCGAGGATGCGGAGGTGGTACTGGCAAGCGATTCCGCCGCAGCCGATGAGGCCGACGTGAAGCGGCCCGTCCGCCGGCCCTTCCCGGCGCGCGCGGCCCTCAGCGTCCATCGTCACCCACGGCAAGCAGGTCCTCGACGGCCGCGTGGAAGAGCTCCGGGCGGTAGCAGCGCTCGTAGCGCTGTCGACCCGCGGCTCCCAGCCGACGGCGCAGCTCGGGGTCGTCCCTGAGCCTCTCGATCGCCTTCCCGATCGCCGCAAGGTCCCCCGGGGCGACGATCAGCCCCTCGCGTCCATCCCTGACCGTGTACGGGATCCCGGAGTGGTCAGTCGAGACGATCGGGATTCCGGCCGACATCGCTTCCAGGAGGACGATCGGCTGCCCTTCGAAGGCATAGCGGCTCGGGAACACGAAAACGTCGGCCCACCGGAACTCCGCCGTCTTCGCCGCTCCGATCCGCGGCCCGGCCAACTCCACCCGCGCCCCGCGGGCCGACAGCTCGCGACCCAGCCGCTCGACCCGGCCCGCCACACTCCGCTCGGCCTCCCCGACCAGCCTGACGTGGAAGCCGGCGGCGCCCTCGCCGATCCCGAGCAGCGCGTCGAGAAGGTCGAGGCAGCCCTTCTCGGGAAGCAGGTTCGACAGGAAGAGCACGTTCAGGCCCCCTCCCGAGCGCGGCGGCCTGCCGTTGGGAGACATGCCGATGTCGTCGGAGGTGTTCTGGAGCACGTGCACGCGCTCCCGCGGCACGAGGCCGTCGAAGATCGCCTCGTGCGTGGGCGTCAGCACCCAGGCGTCGTCGACGCCGTCGAGCGTGCGCCGGATCAGCAGCCTCATGAGGCTGCTCGAACGGGTGTAGAAGCTGTCGAAGTAGCCGCCGTGCAGGTGCACGATCACGGGCCTTTTCATCAGCCGGGCCAGGCGGATGAAGACGGCGTCGCGGAGGAACCCCCAGCGTCCCTGGGAGAGCGGAACATGCACCGCCGCGCCGGGATGGCGGGCGAGCAGCAGAGCCAGGGTCGCTGTGTGGACAATGGCCAGCCTGACGTTGGTGAGATCGAGCCGCCCGACGGTCGTCAGCGGCCGCGGATCGCTCGTGTCGAGATGACCGGCGAGCCTGCCGGCGCGCCGCACCGCGTCGACCATGTGCACGGTCGAGAAGGCCACCCCGTGCAGCGGGGGCGGCGTTGGGCCGATGACGATGAACTGCCGCTGCAAAACGCGCGTCACCGAGCAGTGGGGGTTGGGCTCGGCGTGTCGCCCATCATAGGCACGCAGCCTCGCTCGGCCCACTGTCACGGGCCCGCCTCGCCGTATGCTCGCGCCCCATGGTGGACAGGGTGCGATCGCTGCTGGCCGACCGCCACGTGCGCTCGCTCGGCAGGAAGGGCGGCGCGCTCGTCGTGGGTGAGCTCGCGGGCGGGCTGCTGATCGTCACCCTCGCGCTGGTGCTGGCGCGCAGCTTCGGCGCCACGGTCTTCGGCCAGTTCGCGCTGATCACGACCAGCGTCGTGCTCGTCTCGCAGCTCATCGACGTCCGCGTCTGGGAGGCCGCCACGCGTTATGCCTCCGAGTACATCTCCAAGGGCGAGCCGGTACGGGGCCGCGCGGTGCTCGAGCTGGCGCTCGCGGTCAACTTCATCGGCGGCCTCGTCGCGACCGCGATCCTGATCGTCGCCGCGCAGCTGATCGCGGACGAGCTCGTCAAGGATTCCGCGCTCGCCGGCTCGGTCGCCACGTACGCATTCGTCGCCCCCTTCGTCGCCGTCCAGGGAGCGGCCGGTGCCACTTTCCGTGTCTTCGACCGCTTTGCGCTGCTGGGCTCGCTGACCGCGATGGTGCCGGCGATGCGACTCGCCGCCGCCGGGCTCGCGCTGGCGCTCGGCGCGAGCCTGCACGGCGTCCTGTGGGCGCTGCTCGCGGCCGAGGCGATCGCAGCGGTCGCCTTCGCCGGCGTCGCGCTGAAGGTGATGGCCGACCGGGCACCGTCGGCCGCGCGAACGCGCGAGCGCCTGCGGCAGATCCGCCACGAGCTGCCTCGAATGGGGCGCTTCCTTGCCGCATCGAACGTCACCGGCAGCCTGCGGCTGCTCAACCTCCAGCTCGACGTGCTCGTGGTCGGATTCTTCGCGACCCCGGCCGTCGCAGGCTCGCTGAAGGTCGCCCGTACGTTCACCGCGCCGCTGACGCTGCTGTGGGGACCCTTCTACCACGCGATCTATCCCCATCTCGTGCGCGACGTGGCCGCCGGGCGATTCGGCGACATGCGAAGGCTCGTGCGCCGGATGAGCGCCGCGGCGGCGTTGCTCGTCACGCCGGCCGCGGTGGCGATCGCCGCCTTGTGCCCGCTGGTGATCCCGTTTCTCCTCGGCGACGGCTTCGGGCAGGCGCCGGAGACCGTCGTGCCGCTGGCGGCGGCGGGGCTCGTCACCGCCGTGCTCTTCTGGGCTCACCCGGCCGCCCTCGCGCTCGACATGCAGATGGTCTCGTTGCGAGCGCTGGCAATTGCAACCGTCGCCCAGGTCGGGTTGCTCCTCGTGCTGGTCCCGGCGCTCGATGCCCCCGGAGCGGGGCTCGCGTTCCTCGCCTTCACGCTGATCTGGATGGGCCTGCTGGTGCCCCCGGTGCTGCGCCGGCTCTCGGCCCGACACGCAACGCAGGCACCGGCGACGGGTGCGCCGGGGCGCTTGGAAGCCGAGACCTCGCCGACGTGAAAACGCTTGCGATCGCCCTCGACGCCGCCGACGGCCCGCTGCTGCTGCGGTGGGCCGGCGAGGGAGAGCTGCCCGCGCTGAGATCTCTGATCGAGCGTGGAGCGACCGCACGTCTCGCGTTACCGCCGAACATCAACCACCAGGTGGGATGGCCGACGATCGTCTCGGGCTGCCTGCCGGGCAAGCACGGCACGTACAGCTGGCGCTGCATCCGCCCCGGCACGAACCAGCAGGTCCGGGCGCCCGAGCACACCTACCGCAAGCCCTTCTGGTCGTTCCTTGGCGCTGCCGACCCACCGCGCCGGACCTTGCTGCTCGATGTTCCCTACGCCACGCGGATCGAGGACGACAACATCACGCAGGTGCAGGGCTGGGGCCAGCGAGGCGGCACCAGACACGAGTCCCGGCCACCCGGCTTGCTGGCTGAGATCACCGCGCGCCACGGGGAATACCCGCCCGGCCTCGATCGCGACCACGCCGGTCGCCCTTTTGCCGCCGGGCGCCAGCGGCGAACGCTCGAGCGCATGGCCGCGACGCGAACCAAGCTGCTCTCGGAGCTGATGTCCGAGCATGAATGGGACCTCTGCCTCGCCGCGTATTTCGAGCCCCACCACGCCGGTCACGCCTTCCACCGCTACCTCGTCCCCGGATCGTGGGGGTACGACCGCCGCCGCGCGCGCCGCCACGGCGACGCGCTGCTCGACGCCTACCGGGCGGCCGACCGCGGGCTCGAGGAGCTGATCGAGGCGGCCGGAACCGATACCGACGTTCTCGTCTTCTCGCCGATCGGCATGCGGCCGGCCACGCACGGCCTGCGGGTGCTCGACGAGGTCATGTGCGGGCTCGGTTACACCGCGCGCATTCAGCCCTCACGCCGCACCCGCGCCACCGCGACGCTTCGCCGCTTGGCGCTCGGCGCGGTGCCACGGTCGATCGCGAGACGTATCAAGGCTCGCCTCCCCGAGGGCACCGCGGATCGCCACTTCGAGCGAGCGTGGGAAGAATCAACCGATTGGGAGCGCACGCGCGCGTTCGCGGAGACCGAGCCGGGCCACAGCTTCGTGCGCGTCGCGCACCCTCCCCCGCCCGACCACGAGCAGCTGTGCGAGGAGATCGCGGCCGAGCTTCGCCTGCTCGAGGATGCCGACTCCGGCCAGCCGGCCGTGGCAGCCGTGCTGCGCCGCGAAGAGGTCGCGCGCGGGCCGCACGCCGACGCGCTTCCCGACCTCATGGTCATCTGGGCAGGAGACGGAATGCTGCGCCGCGTCCGCCATCCCCGTCTCGGGGTGATCGAGGAGGACCTGCGGGACCTGCCGCCCACCGAGCACAGCGAGGAAGGCTTCCTGATCGCGGCGGGGCCGAGCATCCGCGCCACGCCCGAGCCGCTCGACGGCTCGGTGGCCGACGTCGCGCCGACGATCCTCCACCTTCTCGCCTGCCCGATCCCCGACGACATGGACGGCGAGCCGCTCACGGAGCTGCTCGATCCCGGGCTGGGAGCGCCGCGGCGAATCGCGATCGAGACTGCGGACGATCCGTGGGCGGCGACGTAGTACCGACGTGAAGACGCTGGCGATCGCCTTTGACGCCGCCGACGGTCCGCTGCTGCTCCAGTGGGCCGGCGAAGGAGAGCTGCCCGCACTGCGATCTTTGCTCGAGCGTGGAGCGTACGCGCGGCTCGCATTGCCACCGCACCTCGGGCCCGAGGTGGCGTGGCCGACGATCATCACGGGTTGCCTGCCGGGAAAACACGGCTTCTACAGCTGGCGCTGCATCCGGCCGGGCACGAACCTGCGAGTCAGGGCTCCCAACGGCACCTACCGGAAGCCATTCTGGTCGCACCTGGCCGCCGCCGACCAACCACGCCGGGCCCTGCTTGTCGACATTCCCTACGCCTCGCGCATCGAGGACGACAACCTCACCCAGCTCCTGGGCTGGGGCCAGCGCGGCGCTGCGCGGCACGAGTCCTGGCCACCCGGCTTGCTGGGGCGTGTCACCGCCGGCCACGGAAGCTACACGCGCGGCCTCGAACGCGACCACGCAGGCCGCCCCTTCGCGGCTGGGCGCCAGCGGCGCGCCCTGGAGCGCATGGCCGCGACGCGAACCCGGGTGCTCTGCGAGCTGATGTCCGAGGCTCAGTGGGACCTGTGCTTCGCCGCCTATTTCGAGCCCCACTACGCCGGCCACGCGTTCCACCGCTACCTCGTTCCCGGGTCCTGGGGGTACGACCGGCGCCGAGCGCGCCGCCACGAAGACGCGCTGCTCGACACGTACCGGGCGGTCGACCGCGGGCTCGCGGACCTTCTCGAGGCGGCGGGAAGCGACGCCAACGTCCTCGTGTTCTCGGCGTTCGGCCTGCGCCCGAACACGAACGGCGTGCGAGTGCTCGATGAGCTCATGGCCGGCCTCGGCTACCGCACGGGCAGGGCCCTACCCCAACGGACGCGGGCAACCGCGGCCATGCGCAGCTTCGTGCGGAAGGCTGTGCCGAGCGTGATCGCGAGCCGTCTCAGGGAGCGCCTTCCCGAGGGCACCGTGGATCGCCACTTCGAAAGCATCTGGGAGGAATCGACCGACTGGGAGCGCACGCGCGCCTACGCCGAGGGCGAGCCGGGCCACAGCTTCGTGCGCATCGCGCACCCCTACCCACACGGGCATGAGCAGATGTGCGAGGAGATCGTGGCCGAGCTTCGCCTGCTCGAGGACGCGGACACCGGCCGGCCGGCCGTCGCCGACGTGCGGCGCCGCGACGAGGTCGCAAGCGGGCCACATGCCGACCTGCTCCCGGAGATCATGGTCACCTGGGCGCAGGACGGGATGCTGCAACGCGTCCGCCATCCTCGTCTCGGCGTGATCGAGGAGGACATGCAATACCTGCCGCCCACCGAGCACACCGATCGAGGCTTTCTGATCGCGGCGGGGCCGGGCGTTCGTCGCCGTTCCGGGGCAATCGACGGCTCGCTGGTCGACCTCGCGCCGACGATCCTGCACCTCCTCGGCTGCCCGATCCCCGACGACATGGACGGAGAGCCCATGCTCGACCTCCTGGCCCCCGAATTGGGCCCGCCGCGGCGCGCGGAGATCGACATCGGCGACGATCCGTGGGTTCCATAGAGTGATTCCATGGACTTTTCCCTCACCGATGAGCAGCGCAACTTCGTCGACGCGATCGGCGACTTCTGCCGCCGCGAGTGCGGCACGCCCGAGCAGCGCGAGCGGCTGACGAACGGTCACACCGAGGCCCACTCGGCCGAGATCTACTCGAAGATGGCCGATCTCGGATGGCTCGGCGTCGCACTCCCCGAGCAGCACGGCGGCTCCGGCGGAGGCATGGTCGACGCCTGCCTGTTCATGGAGCAGAGCTTCCGCGGACTGGCGCCGATCGGCGGCTACAACACCACCCTGATCGTCGCCAAAGCGGTCGAGCGCTTCGGCACAGACGAGCAGAAGGACCGCCTGCTCGGCGGGATCGCGAGCGGGTCGGTCGAGGCGATCGCGATGACCGAGCCCGAGTCGGGCTCGGACGTCGGCTCGCTGACGACCACGGCCGAGCGCACCAACGGCGGTTTCGTCCTCAACGGGACCAAGGTCTTCTGCTCCAACGCCCACATCTCCGACCACGTGCTGGTGGTGGCCCGGACCACCAAGACCGACAACAAGCACGAGGGGCTGACGATGATCTTCGTCCCCACCGACAACCCCGCGATGGAGATCCAGGGGATCGACACGATGGGCGGCCGTGAGACCAACTACCTCTATCTGAACGACTGCGAGGCCCCGGAGGACGCCGTCCTCGGCGAGGTCGACCGCGGCTGGACCCAGTTGATGGCCGGGCTCAACATCGAGCGCCTGATCCTCGCCGCAACCGTGCTCGGAATGGGCTGGCGCGCCTTCGACGACGCCCTCGCCTACACCAAGGAGCGCAAGCAGTTCGGCAAGCCGGTGGGCTCATTTCAAGCGCTCCAGCACCGGTTCGCCGACATCGCCACCGAGCTCGAAGCCGCCCGGTTGATGACCTACTGGGTGGCGTCGAAGGTCGACGAGGACCCCGACCGGATGCTCCCCCGCGAGGCCTCGATGGTGAAGCTGTTCGCGACCGAGGCCGCCCAGCGAGCGGCGCTCGGCGGCATGCAGATGATGGGCGGCTACGGCTACTCCTCCGAGTACGACATGGAGCGCTTGGTCCGCTCCACCCTCGTCTCGACGATCTACGGCGGCACCTCCGAGATCCAGCGCAACATCATCGCGAAGACGCTGGGACTGTAGGAGCTCGTGGAGCTTCGCCGCCACGAGCTCGACGGGCTCGCCTTCATCCTCGCGCTGGCGGCGTTGAGCGCCGTCACGCTCGCATTTCTCTCAGCCCGAAACGGTGGCGCCGTGATCATGTGCGGGATCTGCCTCGGCGCTCTCGTTGTCGGCAGGCTCGCCGGCGTCCCGGGGCTGGTCCTGCTCCCCGCCGCGCTCGGGTTCGCGGCGCTCGTTTGGATCGTCTGGGTGGACCCCCCGTCCAGCCCGCGGAGGACGAGCGCCCTAGCTCACGCCGTCGGAGGCGCGCTGGTCGGATGGGCGCTCTTCTCGGTCCTGCGCAGGAGGCGCTGGCCGCTGCCGTGGTTGGCGGCGATTGCGGGCGTGTTTGCGCTCGCCGTCTGCTGGGAGATCGGTGAGTACATGGGAGACAGGCTGCTGGACACGGCGCTGATCCCCAGCAAGCGGGACTCGGCGCTCGACATCTTCTTCGGCACCTTCGGCGGCGTCGTGGGCGTCGCTTTCGGCTCCCTGGTTACTCAACTGCTCCAGGACCAGCCCGACAGCCGCTAGTCGTTCGCGGAATCCTCGAGCGACGCGACCGTTCTGCGAAGGCCCTCGTCGAACGGCACCGAGGGCTCGTAGCCAAGCGACTCCCGGGCCCGTGTGATGTCGGCGAGCGAGTGGGCGATGTCGCCGGGACGCGCCGGTTCGTAGACGGGATCGATTTCGCGCTGGGTTGCTTCGCGCAGATGGCGGATCACGTCGTTCAGGCTGACGCGCTGGCCACAGGCGATGTTGAAGGTTTCGCCGGCGACGTCCGGCGCCTCAATGGCGCGGAGATTCGCGTCGACCACGTTCTCGATGTAGGTGAAGTCCCGCGACTGCTCGCCGTCACCGAACACGCGCGGACGGCGATCAGACAACGCGGCCGTGATGAAGCTCGGGATCACCGCTGCGTATTGGGAGAGCGGATCCTGGCGCGGTCCAAAGACGTTGAAGTAGCGAAGCGACACCGTTTCCAGGCCGTAGACCCGCCAGAAGCTGCGGCAGTAGTTCTCCCCCGCGAGCTTCGCCACCGGATACGGGGCGATCGGCATTGTTGCCATGTCCTCGTGCTTTGGGAGCGCGGAGCTGGGACCGTAGACCGATGAGGAGGACGCGTACACAACCCTGCGCACGCCACTGTCCCGGCTCGCCAGCAGGACGTTCAAGGTCCCGATCACGTTCACGGCATTGCTAGTCAGCGGATCCTGAACCGAGCGCGGAACCGAGGGCAGCGCCGCCTGGTGCAGGACCACATCCTGGTCCCTGACGGCCGTGTGAGCGCGCTCGTAGCTCTGGATATCCCCCTCGACTAGCTCGAATTCACCGTCGAGAGGGTGCAGGCGATCCCGGTTCCCGGTTGAGAAGTTGTCCAGCACCCTGACGTCGTGTCCGGCCTTCAAGAGCCGATCGACGAGGTGCGAGCCGATGAACCCGGCGCCACCGGTGACGAGGATCTTCATGTCTGGTGGCTCCGGGCGTGGCGCACGGACGCGGGAGTATCGCAAGCCATCGATAGGGACCAAGTCATCATCATTTGTGACCTGATGGCAACGGCGGGTATGAGAGAACGAGTTGTCGAGGCGAATCGGCGCTTCTACTCAGGGCGGAGCGGGGAGTACCACGGCTGGCGCTCCGGCGACGAATACCTCCTCTCCTATCGCCGGATGTTCGATCGGCACTTCGCGCTTATGCGCACCTATTTGCGGCTGTCCCGGCCTCCGCGGGTGCTCGACTGCTGCGCAGGCTCCGGACTGCTCAGCGAGCAATTCACGCGTCAGGGATGTGAGGTCACCGCGGTGGACGTTTCGAGCGAGATGCTGGCGATTTGCGATGGACGGGCCGCCCACCTGGTGCAGGCGGAGGTCGGCGATTTCCTTCGGGGGGACGAAGCGGGTTGGGACGTGATCGCCTTTGGGTCTGCGGTTCATCACATATGGAATTACGAGGAGGTGCTCTCCCTGGCGGCCAAGCGTCTGACCTCCGGCGGCGTCCTCTTCCTGGTTCGTGAGCCGATCCTGCAGTCGACCCGAGCGGCCAGGGGGCTTCGCGAGTCCGAGCTGATCTGGCGCAAGCTTCGCAGCAATCCCGGCGACGTCCTCCCCGCGATCAAGCGACGCCTTCGCTATCAGGGCAACCGTGCCGACATCGCGAGTGGATCCGAATCCGAGCTTTCAACCGACATCCTCGCCCACTACGCCGAGATTCACGCGCACGGCTTGGATCTGCCCCGGATGCTCGCCGCAATCTCGGACCTCGACGTGATTCGGATCGAGCAGTTCCGCAGCGGGGGCCCTCTGCTGAGGGTGTTCAAGCGGCTCCACCCCGGCTACACAAGCGACAACATCGAGCTGATCGCGGTGCGCGGTGTCTGAGGCGTCGCCAGCAGTCTCATTCGAGCATGGAGCCGACCATGATGGGGTCGCCGTGCAAACGAGGTTCGCTTTCGGCCTCAATTGGCGCGCGTTTGCAAAAACGGTCGATAGCGATCGAATCCGGCATGCCGAAAGTTCGCTCCAGCAGATGCTGGATCTCGAACGCCTGGATGGAAAGGCGTTCCTGGACGCGGGGTGTGGAAGCGGTCTCTTCTCGCTGGCCGCGCAACGCCTGGACGCGGAAAGGGTCAGATCCTTCGACTTCGATCCCGACAGCGTGACTTGCGCCGAGGCCCTGCGCTCGAGCTACGGAGATGATCGCAATTGGGAGATCTCGACCGGTGACGTCACCTCGGCCGAGTTCTGCCGGGGGCTGGGGAGCTTTGACTTCGTCTACAGCTGGGGAGTGATTCACCACACGGGCGCGATGTGGCAAGCCGCGGAGAATCTTTGCGCGCTCGTCGCGCCGCACGGGCTGCTCTGCGTGGCCGTCTACAACGACCAGGGCGCCCGCAGCCGGTTGTGGCGGCGCGTCAAGCGACTCTACAACCGCAGCCCGCGGCCGCTGCGTCCCATTGTCGCCGCGTTGGCGGTGCTCCCGCGCGAACTGAAGACCGCGGCAGCGTTCGGTCTGTCCGGGCGAATCCGCGAGTACGTCCGATCGTGGCGATCGCCCGGTCCACGCGGGATGAATCGCTGGCACGACATCGTCGACTGGGTCGGGGGGTACCCATTCGACGTAGCCACGCCAGCCGAGGTCGTCGATTTCCACCTCCGGCGTGGCTTCGAGCTGAAACGCCTGCGGACGGTGGGCGGGAGCGCCGGCTGCAACGAGTACGTCTTCAGGCGCAAGCCCGAGTAGCGTCGAATGGCGGCTGAGGCGGACCCAGTGCCCAAGCATCTGTTCGATCGCCTCCAGGCGAGCCTTCGCTGTCCCGCCTGCCACTCCACGTTGGGCGCGGAGCCGGAGTTGCGCTGCGATGGCTGCGGGGTGCTCTACCCAGTGGAAGAGGGCATCTACCGGATGGTGCCCAAGGACGGCGGGGACAGGCGCGCAGAGCTCTTCTACAACGCGGTTCCGGGTGAGCGGTACGGACGTGACAAGCGGGAGATGCCGGCGCAGTTCGCGCGTCCGGTGCTGAACCTCGTCAGCACCCTTCCAGGGAACTCGCTGATGCTCGAGATCGGCTCTGGCCGGGGCGCGTTCGATCGCGTCGCACCTGGATACGTTGCCTTCGACCTTTCGTTTCCAGCCTTGAGCAGGCATTCCAGCGGCCTCCGGGTGCAGGGAGATGCGCAGGCGCTGCCTTTCGCCGACGGGTGCTTTGACGCAGTGTTCACGGTTGCGGCGCTGGAGCATGTTCCGGAGCCCGAACGCGCGCTCGGCGAGATCGATCGCATCCTTCGCCCCGGAGGCATCGCGCTGATCTACCCGGCTTGGTATGTCAAACCCTGGGTTGGGAGAGCGGTCGAGCAACGCGGCGGCGTGTGGCCTGCCCGGATGCGGGCGCTGAACAGGCGCCTTCGCGATCGACGCGAGTATCAGTTCCTGGCCCGTTTCCCGGGCCGGCTCTCAACCGAGATCGAGCTCCTGCGCGGGCGACCGATTGCCTTCAGATACCGGCGACTGGAACCGAATCTGGCCCAATACGTCACCTCGGACTCCGACGCCTTCAGCTCCATGGACCCGCACGCCGCCTCCGCCTACTTCGTCTCAAGGGGATATTCCGATCTTGCGCGAGAAACCCCCATCCGCCGACTGCTCTATCGATATGAGCCGGTCACCGTGCGAAAACCGCTCTGAGTCATCAGGCGGCGGCGACCGCCCGGCTCCGCGCCCGCAGCCTGTGCCTGACCGCGAGCAGCATTCCGACGTTGGCCGTCAGCATGTAAATCATCCAGGCGACGCTCGCTCCGTTCGCTTCCCAGGCGGGGACCAGGACCACGAGAGCCACCAGCTGCAACAGGGACGCAACAATCAACACGAGCAGTGAGATCCCCTGAGCCTCGAGCGCCAGCGTGCCCGCGTAGACCCAGAACAGCGTTCCGGACACGAACCAAGCGAACGCGAGCGGGATCACCGCGGTCGCCGCGTCCGAGAAGTCGGAACCGGCAAGCAAGGGAATCAGAAACGGCGCCACCACGCAGGTGGCAATCGCGAGCGTGCCGAGGGCAACCGCCATCGGGGGCATCGAGCGATACGCGAGGTGTCGCAGCTCGTCAAAGGCTCCTCGCGAGGCCGCCTCGGTCAGCTGGGGGTAGATCACCTGGTAGTAGGGCTTGACGAACATGCCGAGCGGCTGTGTGAAGGTGCGCGCGAACTTGAAGATCCCGACCACGCTGGGATTGGTCAGCGCCCCGACGACAAGGATGTCGACCCGCTCGTTCGTCACCCGAACCGTTCCCACCGCGCTCGACATGCCCATAAATCTCAGGATCCGCCGGCCGTACGGCCTCAGCAGTCGAACCCGCGAGGAGAAGCCGCGCTTGGCAGGGAGACGGCGCGAAAGCGTACGAATTGTGATCGTCACGAACGCCACGCTCCCCACCGCCTCGGCCGCCATCAGGACGATCGCAAATCCGAGGACGTCGAGATCAAGGGCGAACCCGAGGCCGGCAGCCGTGGCCCGGAGAAGAGGGATGACCGCCGTCAGCCACGTCAAAGTCAGGTAGGAGTCGAGCACTCGCAGGATCGCCGCCGCAGCGGTTGTGAGGCCGGTGAAAGGTGCAACCAGGGCGTAGAGTCGCAGCGCATCCTCCGAGCCCTCGATGTCCAGCACGCCGGCGATCACCCCGGCTAGAGCGATGACGATGGCCGTGGACAGCAGCCCGAGCACGATGTTCGTGACGAGGCTCAGATCGAGAACGGCCCGGGCTTCCTGGTTCTTCCCCTGGGTGATGAAGTCGACGCCGAACTTGGTCGCTGTTTCCCAGACCCGGACGTCGATGATCAAGACGACCGTGATCACCGTCGTTACCACGAGCGTCAACTCCCCGTATCCCGATGTGCCCAGGGCTCGTGCCAGGAACACGGTCTCGAGCAAGGCGAGTCCACCGGCCGCCACCTGCCCCGTGAGCAAAACGGACCCGCGTGAGAAAAAGGCACGGACGGGCCCATGCGGCAGCGCGCGACCGATCAACTCCCGCGGCTTGCTCACGGTGGAGCCTCGGTCCGCTTGGGCATCGGTGAGGGAACGCTGTGGCCGTCGATCCACTCTCGATGCCAAAGCTCGAGCATCGCGAGGGTCCAGATCGGCCTGGTGTGGTCGGCCCTCTGCTCGAGATGGTCACGAAGCAGTTGCTCCACCTCCCGCTGGTGAAAGTAGCCTCGTCCGGCGAGGCGACCGTCGGTGAGGAGGTCCTCCGCCCACGTTCGGAGACCGGTTCGAAGCCATATGCCGACCGGCATCCCGAACCCGCGTTTGCCGCGTCGCCATATCGACTCCGGCAGGCCGCGCCTGCGCGCGAGCTCGCGAAGCACCCACTTGGTGGTGCCACCGCGCAGCTTGTACCGCGACGGGAGTCGCGAAGCGAGCTCGTGCACCCTGTAGTCGAGCAGAGGGGAGCGGACCTCCAGGGCGTGGGCCATCGATGCGCAGTCCACCTTCGACAGAACGCCGTCCGGCAGATAAGTGCGCGAGTCGAGGAACAGGTAGCGGTCGGGAGAAGGGAATGGGGGCAACGCGAGCACGCTGTCCCAAGCCACGCGAGTGCCACCTGCGGCCGCAACGAAGTCCGGTCGACAGAGCCGCTCTAGGGCCGAGGGCTCGAAGTGGCCCACCAGGCGCGCATACCGATCCTGGGGGGATCTCGCGAGAAGATCGACGAGGTCGTTCGGCCCGGCGCCGCCTCGATTTCCACGCATCCTGCTCACCGCGCGCGCCGCGATGGCACCCGGCACTCCGAGCCTGTCGGCCCGGTGAGCCCGTCGGTAGCGCCAGTACCCGCCAAATGCCTCATCCCCGCCGTCACCAGAGAGTGCGACAGTCACGTGCCGTCGGGTGAGCTGCGAGAGCACGTATGTCGGGATCGCCGAGGGATCCGCGAGCGGCTCACCGAGCGACCCACCGCCGAGGCCGCCTCAGGAACCATCTCCGGCTCAAAGCGAAGCTCGTGGTGCTCCGTTCCGTACAGCTCCGCCACGGTTCGTGCATGCGGGCCTTCGCTGTATCCGGCTGCCGGGAAATCGATCGAGAAGGTCTTCACCAGCGACGATGCCTCAGCCATGTAGCCGACGGTCAGACTCGAATCGATCCCCCCGGAGAGGAATGCGCCGAGCGGCACGTCGCTGGCGAGGCGCGAGCGAGTTGCGTCGCGAAGCACGGCGTCAAGCTCAGACACTGCGTCGTCTGCGTCCTGCTTTTGCGGATCTGGCGCCGGCAGCTCCCACCAGCTCTCCAGTGTTCTTCTTGCCACGCTCGAGAACCAGCCGTTCTCCGGGACGGAGCTTGTGGATCGCCCGCATGCCCGACAGCGGGGCCGGGACGTACTGCAGCGAGAGGTACTGCATCAGCGCAGCCGGATCGGGCGTGGCGTCCACAAACCCGGAAGCGACCAACGCACCGGGTTCCGCTTGCAAAGGCAACGCCATCGGGTTCAAGCACCGTCCAGTAGAGCGGCTTCACCCCGAGTCGATCGCGGGCAAGGAGCAGGCGCTGCCGGCGGCTGTCCCAGAGGGCGATCGCGAACATGCCCTGCAGCCGCTGCATGCACTCCCCCCCCGCATCCTCGTAGAGGTGGACGATCACCTCGGTGTCGGAGCTGCTTCGAAACCGATGCCCTCGCGCCTCCAGCTCAGCACGCAGCGCCTGGAAGTTGTAGATCTCGCCGTTGCACATCACCGCCACGGTCTCGTCCTCGTTCAGCAGGGGCTGTGATCCGGTCACGAGGTCGATGATCGACAGGCGCCTGAAGCCGAGCGCCGCCTCGCCCGGGAATATGTGAACACCCTGCTCGTCCGGGCCCCGATGCGCGAGCGACTCGCACATGCGGGCGAGTTCCTCTGTCCCCGCGTCTCGTGGACCCGCCCAGCCGGCAAGTCCGCACACCTCAGTCCCTCCCCGTTCCCGCTGGTCGCTTGCTCTCCGCGCTCAGGTCAGTCGCGGACGCGGTGACGAGGAACCGTTCCCAGGCCTCGACGACGCTTGGCCAGGAGTGGCGCTCTCGGACGTAGGCGAACGCCCTCATCGCCCGCTCTTCCGCGGAGCGGGGGTTCGACCTCAGCGACAGGATCGCCTCCTTGAGTGCCGCCGAGTCGCCCGCGCGAAACACAGTGCCTCGATCGCCTCCCAGGAGCTCGCCGATCGGAGGGTCGCTGGAGCCGATCACCGGTACTCGGCGCGCGAACGCCTCGAGCACGACGTTCGGCGACCCCTCGCTTCCTCTTCGGGACGGCAGCACCAGGGCATCGACCTCACCCACCGCCTTCCAAGGGTCATCGGCCCGCGGCAGGAACGAGCAGCGGTCTTCCAGCTCGGGATGCTCGGGCGCCAGCTCAGGCGCCCCGATACCGACCGAACGTGGCTCTCACCTCGCCGGGGGCCAGCTCCTGCAGCGCATCGAGCAGGACGTCAGTGCCCTTCCAGTAGTTGACACGGCCGATGCATGCGATCCTGGTCGGCCTCGTGCCCCGTGCTTCGGGCTTCCTCCTTTGCCCTGAGCCATCGTTCGGGGCGTTGACAGTGACGCCGTTCGGCACCACCGCGAATGGCCGCCTTCTTGCGGAACGCGAGAACTCCATCGTCGCCTCGCGAAGCGAGGCACTGTTGGCGACGAAGCAGTCGAATCGCCGCAGTGCGGTTCGCATGTACCAGCGGCGTCCACGGCTTCGTCGCTGAGCCGGGCCGCGGATGCATGCGACGAGCGGCCAATCGCCGCCCGCAACCAGCGCGGCGGCGAGCTGGGAGCGATCGAGCCACGCGACCACGATGCCCGGGTGCTGATCGAGTACCCGTTCCCGCAATTGACGCAGGCTTGCAGGCGTTGGTCGGTCCGTGGCCTGCCCGAGCTCGATGATCACGTGAGGAAGAGTGGATCGCCGGGCCAACTCGGTCAGCTGCTTTTCTGCGCCGGCCATCGGGTGCAACCGGTTGATGATGTGAACGACCGGTCGCTTCACTCGAGAGGCCGTGCATCGGCCACCGAGCCCGCCAAGGGTGGTGCGGGCTGAGCGGCCGGCTTGGTGACGTAGATTCGGCACGACGATCCAAACAGTCGCGACAGTCGCCGGCGGCTGCTGACGGGGAGCCGGGCCAGGACTCGATGGCCGGTGTAGAAGAGCCGATTCGGCATCGAATCAGTGACCTCCAAGCCAGCCTGATTTAGCGCGCGCTCCCAATTGCCGGCACGGAACTGGATCAACTCCGCGACGGCGGAGCTGTCCGTGCGTCCGTGTGGGCCGGGAAGGAGCAACCCGCGGGCTCGAATGTGAGTGGTTGCAGGCTTTCTAGCGACCTGGCCCCTGGGGACGGTGCGATCGCTGTTGGTCTCCTGGGACGCCGTCAAGCGCCGGCGGAGGAAGCGAGCAAGCCGGCGCGGGAGCACCACATAGTGGGTGACCGAGGTCCACAAACGCCAGGTCGGTGTTGGCATCAAATGAACCGAGATGCCGCCCGGTCGCAGCACGCGGCTGCTTTCGCGCAGCAGATCGGGCAGTGGACCCACGTGTTCGAGCACGTTCGAGCTGAAGACCGCATCGAAGCTCGCATCCGGGTACGGAATGTGAACTCCGTCGTACGTCTCGACCGGGTGATACTGACGCGCCGCCGGGGGCCTTGAAGGGATGTCGAGCGATACGACCTCGAAGCCGCGACGGGAGAGCAGATACGCTTGGTATCCGGACCCGCCACCTAGCTCCAGGATCCGACCCCCCGGCGGAAGGAAGCGCGTGGCGATATCCAACTCGGCGCTCCGAATCTCCTCCAGAGCGGCCATCACGTCCTGGTTGCGCCCCGTGCGCGCCCCGATTCGATGAGGTCAACCCAGCGATCGGCCACCGTCGCCGGGTCAAGCTCTCGCTGGGCGGACGCCATCCGTGACTCGAGCTGGTCGACCTGGCGTCCGGGGGCAAACATTCGGATCACGTCGGCCACACCGAGGATGCCGCCGGCCGGGGGTCCCGGACCCGGAGTTGCGGTGGAGACCGAGTCCGGGACCCCGGAGTGCTCAGCCGGCGAGCACAACACGGGCACGCCGGCTGCGATGGCTTCGCTGGCCACGATCGGCCACTGGTCGACGATCGAAGGAACGATGAGCAGGCTGAGGTTCGCGTAGAAGCCACCGATCCCGCTCGGCGCGACGTGAGTCTGCCAGTCAATATCCAATTCGGGGTGCAGCGAGATCATCCGCCCGAGCAGCGCGCTGCCGGGTCCATCGCCGACGAGGGACAGTTCGAGCGGCACTCCTTCACGCTTTGCGACAGCGGCGGCTTGCAAAGGAATCCACCAGCCCTTGCGCCAGTGCAACTGGCCGACGAACCCGATGCGAACTGTTGCGCCGGGCCGGGCTCGTGGTGGCACGCGCGGGATGCCGTACGGATTACCGACCGCACTCACCCGCCGCGGATCCGCTCCGAGCCGAAGCAGGTAACGCTGTGCCTCGGGGCCATAGGCGATCCATGCAGAAGCGGACTGCGCCAGCCGCTCGCGAAAACGCAGGCGGGCGCCGCGGACTCGACGCTCCGTGAGCGAAGTGCACCCGCTCCAGCCAACGAGCTGCCGTCCGTGCGACCGAGTCCAACTCCAGGCTGCGAGCGCCGATGGGCCAAAGCCGGCAGAGATCACGATTGAAGGGTTCAACCGATGAAGCCAGCGAGCGGTGGCCGCCCCCTTCCTTGCCGGTGAGACCTCCTCGATCGGCGCATCGACCATGAAGCGGTGCTCGTAGCTGGTCGATACGGCCGAGCCCCATCTGCGAAAGCTGCTCTCCCGAGCCTCATAGAGAACCACGAGGTCGTCGAGTCGCTGCGCAAGCTCCGCGAACAGGGGCTGGCGATACGGGGCCGGGTGGTTCGTGAGCAACGCGACACTCATGCCGCAAGCTCCGGAACCTGGGTGGCGATGAAGGCGCTCGCTTCGAGCGCGCGGTTTCGTTCAGCGAACGTGGAGCGAAACCAATCACGCGCTCCCTCGCCTCGCTCGGCCCATCCTCCCGCCATCAAGTCGGCGAGCGCCCGCACCAGGTCGTCCGGATCCTGGGCCGCGAACCATGCAGGGGCGTAGCGGTCCGAGAAGGCCGCTGCGACACCCCCGACCTGGGTCGCGGCCAGGGCGCACCCGTGGGCCGCGGCCTCGGCGAGCACCCGGGGGAAGCCCTCGTTTCGCGAGGGCAGAACCAGGATGGCCGCCTCCTCATAGAGGTGGAAGAGCTCCGGGCCGTGCTCGACGTAGCCCATCATCTCGCAATCGCCGCGCTCTCTCGACGCCTCCTGGACCCGGGTGCTCAGCGGTCCGCTGCCGACGAAACGCAACGTCCATCCGTCTCGTGTCTGATCGGGAATTCGCACCCACGCATCGAGCAGGTCCGAGATGCCCTTGCGCTCGCTGAGAGCGCCGACGTAGAGCACGATGCGGCGCTTCTCCGAGCGGGGCCCCTCGGAGACGATCCCCGTGATGGGGGCAGTGCGGTAGGTGGGAATCAATCTCCCAAGGTGCTCCTCCACCTCTGCCCCGGCGGCGATCGCTCCGCTGGCTTGCCGCAGCACGCGCGCTTCCAACGCCCGGTACACCCGGGCTCGAATGCGGGTTGCAAGACCCGACTGATTCCACTCGCCCGCGCCGAGGCCGCTGTAGACGATGAACGGGACGCGTGCCAGGCGGCAGAGCAACGCCGCGCCAAGTCCCTGGAGAGTCGGAAGGAAGATGATCGCAGCGTCGAAGCGGCGTAAGCCCGAGGCGAACCGCAAGAGGGCACCGCCCAGGATCGAGGGGCCGGGGGCGAAACGGGCATGCGTTGCTCGGGACAGGGGGTAATGCTGGAATCGATGCTCCGAGTCGGTCGTAACCGGCGCGTGCAGGCACAAATCGACGTCGAGCCATGACGCAAGCTCCTCGAGGAAGGTTCCCCAGACATCCTTGACGTAGACGTCCCGAGAATCGCGAAATGCGACGTGATGGAGCATCACGCCGACCGTGCGGCGTCTACTCCCCGCTCGCGTCGCCATCGCTTCTGTACGGTATCCACCGCGGGTATGGAGCGGCTACTGGCAGGGAGGACGGCACTGACCCGGGCTCGTGCGGCATGACTGAGCCTGCGGTTGACATCAGGGCGCCCTCCGGGGCGACCGTACGCACCGACAACGGCCAGCCTGCGAGCGGCCGCCGGCAACCATGGAACCCGCTGGTCGAACGCTCCACCTGGTTCGCGATCCTGATTGCCTGCCTCCTGATCGCGATCGCCCTCTCGATCGTCGAGGACGCCAAGCTCGCAACCGGCGTCTTCATCGCCCTGGCCCTGATCGTGCTGCCCCTCCGCGCTCCGTTTGAAACGGCGTTGCTGATCGTCGCAACTGCCTGGCTGCCGCTCGAGTACCTCTTTGGTCGCGAGCACGACATCCTCGCCTCACTTGGCGGTCTGAACCTCTCCGGAATGCGGCTGCTCGGCGCCTCGGCTGGAATGGCGCTGGCTGTTCTGGCGTTGCGACATCGTCTTGCTCCGAGAAGCTGGCCGAGGGCGGTGCAGATCGCCGTTCTCGTCTACGTGCTGGCGCTCGTGTGGGTGACCTTGACGATCGTCTGGGCACCCGACCGGATGGACGGGCTGCGTGCGGCCACGAAGCTCGCCCTCCCGCCGCTGGTGGGTGCCGTGGTGCTAGCGAACGCTCGCGCTCTGGATGCCGGTGAGCTGGTTCGGCGTTTCGCACTGGTGATCGGAGGCTCTCTGATCGCGGCAACGCTGTTCGGTGCGATCGGCGGTCTGGATCGGGACTTCCTCCCAACCGACGAGTCAGGAGACGTCGCGCATGGTTCGGCTGGGCGGGCTGGGGCATCTTCGCCTTCTTCGCGGGCATCAGCGGCGTCCTCTTCCTCGCCCTCGCCGAGCACGGCTATCACCGCGGGAGCTGGGCGGGGGCCGTGCTGGCGCTGGTGCAGGTTCCGCTGACGGTTGTCTGGATCGCCGTCGGCGCTGCCGGGGTGGCGATCACCGCGATGATCGCCGTGGGCGGACGCCGCCGGCTGCTTGCCCCACTCGGCATCCTGGCGGCGGCAGCACTGGTGCTGGGCTTCCCGCCTCTGGCAGAGCGCAACGTCACAGTGGAATCGCAAAGCTCGGCATCGGCTCTCGGCGACGCCTTCACCTCCTCCCCTGCGGACCTACCGGACTTCATCAGCTTCTCCGGCCGAGAGGTCCTGTGGGAGCAGGCGCTCGGAAGGATGGAGGGAAGAGACTTCGTCCTCGGGCGGGGATTGAACGCCTACTACACCGAGCAGAGCGCCCTGCGCGAGTCCGGTGTAGAAGTTGGCGTCTTGCAGATGCACTCCGAGGTGGTGAGGCTCTTTTACGAAACCGGTCCCTTGGGCTTCGTTCTCTTCAGCACGGCCTTCCTGGCTCTGCTCGTCGGGCTCACGCAACTGGCGCGCAACGCGCCGGTCGGGACCGTGTCGCGGGCGATGCCCGAGGCTGCCGTCGGAGCGCTGGTCTTCTACCTGGTCGTGGCGCTCACCGACAACGTCCTCGACTACTACCAGATCGGGTGCGTGGTCTGGGCGATCGCGGCGGTGGCGCTGGTGGTGTCCCGGCGCAAAACCCCCATATCGCCGAGCGCGGCCTAGGTCCGAATCGGACCGAGAGCCGAATCGCGGCCGAGCGACTCGCGCATCCACTCGAACTCGGAGGCCAGCCCGTCCTGCAGGGTCGTACGCGGCACGAACGAGAGTGCTTCGCGAATCTTGGCGGTGTCCGCGCACGTGTCCTGAACGTCACCGCTGCTGCGCTCGATGCGATGCACCTCCGGTTGATGCCCCGAGAGGTCAGCGATGATCTCAATCGCCTGATTCAGATGCACCTGTGCGCCGCCCCCGACGTTGCACGAGCGCCTTCCATACCTGGCGCCTCGGCGGCGAGACGAGTGCCGTGACGACGTCTCCGACGTATGTGAAGTCACGCGTCTGCAGTCCGTCGCCGAAGACCGTCACCGGCTCGCCTTCGAGGGCCGCGCGGCAGAAGGCGTGGAACGCCATGTCCGGGCCGCTGGCGCGGTCCGTAGGCGGAGAAGTAGCGCAGGATCACGGCGTCCACTCCGTGGTTGCCGTGGTACATCGGCACAGGTGCTCGGCCGCCAGCTTGGTCACGCCGTAGGGCGAGAAGGGCTGGGGGAGCACGGCCTCCGGCGTGGGGAAGCGCTCGGCCTGCCCGTAGACCGAGGAAGAGGAAGCGAACACGAACCGCTTCTCCGGCGTCCTTCGCCGCCTCGAGCAGCTCCTGTGTGGCCAGGATGTTGTTGCGCACGTACGTCTCGAACCGGCCGCCCCAGCTCGCCCGCACGCCAGGCTCGGCAGCGAGGTGAAAGATCGCGTCGACCTCCGACACCAGGTCGTGGACGTCGCCGCGGGCGAGGTCGATCGGGACGAAGTCGAACGCCGTCCCAGTCCGTGGCCCCTCGAGGTTGTGGAGCTTCTGCCGCCGGCCATAGTTGTCGTTGAAGCAATCGACCCCGATCACCTCGTCGCCGCGTCGAGCAGCGCCTCGGTCAGATTCGAGCCGATGAAGCCCGCGCAGCCTGTGACGAGATAGCGCATCAGAGTTTGGACGGCCGCGGATCATAGGGAGGTATCCAGCGTTCGCGGCATTTCCAAGTCGGCTTGATGACGGCCGCTACGGTTGCGGCGTGCTCAAGCAGGGCGAGGATCTGATCGTCGTCGGCCCGACGCCGCCACCGGTGCAGGGTGGGGCCTTCATGACCGGGCACGTGATTGCCGCCGTATCCCGGCTCGGGCGACTCGCCGCGCACCTCGACACCCGCGATCCGCGCCCGGTGGTCACCAGCGGGCGCTTCGACTTGCGAAATCTCGGTTTGGGCATCGAGCATGCCGCCCGGCTGTTGGCCCTGATCGCCCGGAATCGAGGAGCCGCCGTCTACCTACCGCTCTCTCAGGTGCGATGGGGATTCCTTCGCGACGCGGTATTCATCTGGCTTGCTGCGCTTTCGCGCCGCCGCGTCATCGTCCACATGCACGGGGGATCGTTTCGTGGCTTCTATGCGGGTTCTCGGCGGGGGATGCGAGCGCTGATCCGAGCGACCATGAGACGAGTGGATGAGGCATGGGTGCTGACCTCGGTGCACAGCAGCCTTTTCGACGGTTTGCTCGAACCCGACCGAGTGAAGGTGCTCCCAAACACGAGCGAGGACTTCGGCGCGGACGCGGATGCCCCGGACAGCACCGGGCACGCCCTGCGCGTTCTCTATCTATCGAACCTGTTGCCCGAGAAGGGCCTGTTCGACCTTCTCGATGCATTGGAGCTGCTCGGCGACGAAGGTGAGGGAATCGAGGTCAGGCTCGCCGGAGAGGCGGAACCCGAAATCGCGGACGTGCTCCAACACCGACTGCCCGGGATCGCCGCACTCGGTCCCCAAGTCAGCTGGGAAGGAGTGCTGGCCGGATCGGAGAAGGCCGATGCATTCGCCTGGGCCCAAGTCTTTGTGCTTCCCAGCCGATACCCGGAGGGCCAGCCGATCTCCGTGCTCGAGGCTATGTCAGCGGGGCTGGCGATAGTCGGAACGGACCGCGGGGCCCCGCTCTCGGGCGCGATGCGCTCGAGTAGGCCGGGCCTCTATCCCGATCCCTCCGGCATTCCGGAGACGGCCCGTGATGGCATCGAGGGCCTGATCGTTCCCCCGGGCTCCCCAGAAGAGCTCGCCGCTGCGATCAGACGCCTGATCGAGGACCCCGAGCTGCGTGAGCGGCTTGGCCGGGCGGCGCGTGAGCGCTATCTCGCCGCCTACCGTCCCGAGGCGTTCGAGGTGGCGGTCTCGGAGTTGCTGGTCCCGCTCACTTGATTGCTCGTGCGTAGAGGTGCCAGCCGACCACTCGCTCGAGCCGGCGACCAAAGGAGCTGCGTGAAAGGCGCCCGCCACCCGGAAACAGGCGCAGGTTGAGGTGGCGCACCTGCGTCTCGACCGTTCCAAAGTCTTCCAGTAGGCGCCGGAGCTCGGCGCGGCTGTACACGCGGGAGTATGGGTTGCCGGGCCCGTCCGTGTTGTTGGAGAGAAAGAGCTCGGTGTCGGTCAGAGTAGCGCGCCGCCGTGCTCGCGAAGCAGCTCGCGGTGCCCGGCGAGGACTGCCCGCTTCTCCCCCAGCAGCGACGACCAGACGCGATCGGCGCCGGGGATCAGCAGGGTCAGCGCGGCCAGCGCCGCGCAGCCCCATGATCTGACGCGTAGTAGTTGAGCGAGTCGCGGTGGTAGACCATCACCAGCGCGGTGCCGCCGGGCCGCAGGACGCGCTCGAACTCGGCGACACGACGCCCTCGGTGTCGGGGATGTGGTGGATGACGCCGTGCGAGTAGACGAGGTCGAACGAGGCGTCGTCGAACGGCAGCTCGGTCGCCGAGGTCGTGCTGGCGAAGCGTCGCCTCGAGCCCCTCGAGCTCGAAGCGCTCGCCGGCCAGCTCGAGCGCCGTCGGTCGCTCTGGTCGACGCCGGTGTAGCGAGCGCCGGCGCGGGCGAACCGGAGCGCCGTCGGTGGCGATCGCCGCAGCCGACCTCGAGCACGTCGCGGCCGGCCCAGCGCGCGAACGGCACGACCTCGGGGATGTGCGGCTCGAGCGAGTAGCGGTGCTCGCTCGACCGCGGCGAAGAACTCCGGCGTGCCCGGCCGCTCGTCGGTGAAGCGGAAGCCGGGCTGGTACTCGGACCAGAACGGCCGGCGGCTCTCCGTGCTCGACGTCGGTCGACGGCGTTCCTGTGCCGTTGCTGGCGATCGCGGGGACCGCGCCTGGCTCGCCGTCGATGAACGTGCGCTGCCACAGCTCGAGCACCAGCAGCGCCCAGACCCGCAGCGCGTTGTCCGCGGCGCCGGGCTCGTTGTCGCGCGATGCAGCGCGCTGCACCTCCGTCGGGTCGAACAGCCCGCGCGCGCGCGACCGCCTCCGGGCGAGAGCAGGTCGTCGACCATCGGCCTCAGGTCGCCGACGCAGCCAGGAGCGGATCGGCGCGCCGAACCCCGCCTTGGGCCGCTCAGATCACCTCGTCGCGGAAGCACGCCCTCCATCGCCTGCTTGAGCACGTACTTGCGCGTTCAGCCGGTGGAGCTTGAGCTGCGGCGGAATCCGGCCGGCGAGCGCGATCACCTCGTCGTCGAGCAGCGGCACCCGCACCTCGGTCGACGCCGCCATGCTCATCTTGTCGGTGTAGGCGAGGTTGAGGCACGGCAGGAAGGTCTTCATGTCGACGTAGAGGAGCTGGTTCAGCCAGTCGCTCGTCCGCCGACTGCGAGCGCGTGCTCGCGGTGGCGCGCGAACGGGTCGTGGCGCGCGCCAGCGCGGCTGCCTCCGGGCGTGAGCAGGCTCGGCATCTCGTCGCGGGCGGTAGTAGGCGGAGTAGGTCAGGTAGCGGTCGATCCCGGGCATGGTCGATGCCGCGCAGCACCTTCATCGCGTTGCGGCGCGGCCCGCGCATGCGCCCGGGCGGCCCATCGTCAGCCGCGGCTCGAGCGCCCGCGCAGGCGCCGAGCGGAGCGCGGCGCGGGATCAGATCCGGCGTGTCGCGTCAGCTGCGCAGCCAGGTGGCGCGGGTAGCCGGCGAAGACCTCGTCGCCGCCCATGCCGCTCGAGGATCACCGTCAGCCGCTCGCGGGCCGCGGCGCAGATCAGGTAGCGTGGTGATCGCCGCCGGGTCGGCGATCGGCTCGTCGAGGTGCCAGACCAGCTTGCGGCAGCAGGTCGACCACGTCCGGGCTCGAGCATCGCGCTCGTTGTAGTCGACCCCGAGACTCGCTCGGCGACCCGGCGCGCGTAGCGAGGTCGTCGGGGGTGATCTCGTGCGCGAGGTCCTCGGCGGGCGAAGCCGATCGTGTAGGTAGGTCACCTCGCCTGTGGCCCGGCTCATCGCCGCCACGATCGCCGCTCGAGTCGACCCCGCCGCTGAGGAAGGCACCGAGCGGCACGTCGGAGACCATCTGCCGCCGTACGGCGGCGTCGACCGGCTTCGCGCAGGCGTCTCGGCCCACTCCGCCTCGCCGCCGCGCTTCGGACCGGTAGCCCATGTCCCAGTACTCGCCGGATCGCAGGCTCGCCGTCGCGAACGATCGCGCAGTGCCCGGGGGCAGCTTCCGGACGCCCTCGAACATGGTGTCGGGTCCGGCACCCAGAGGAACGTCAGGTACTCGCGACAGCGCTCGACGCGCATGCGACGGCGGCCCGAGTCGCCGCGCAGCAGCGCCTTGCCTCGGACGCGAAATGCAACGTCCCGTCGTGCCACGCGTAGTAGAGCGGCTTCACGCCGAGCCGGTCGCGGGCGATGAACAGCTCGCCGCGCTCGGTGTCCCAGATCGCGAAGGCGAAGATCCCGTTCAGCCGCTCGAGCATCCCGCGCGCCGTGCCGCGCGTACATCGCCAGCAGCACCTCGGTGTCGCAGTCGGAGGCGAACGTGTCCCCGCCGGCCTCGAGCTCGGCCCGCAGCGCCCTGAAGTTGTAGAGCTCGCCGTTGTAGGTGATCCAGTAGCGCCCGCCGGCGTAGGACATCGGCTGCGCGCCGCGCTCGCTGGGGTCGATGATGCTGAGCCGCCGGTGGCCCAGCGCCGCGGGAGCTCCGCCGTTCGAGGACGGGAAGAGCTCGAGCCCCTCGCCGTCGGGGCCGCGATGGGCCTGGACGGCCGTCATCCGTCGCACGAGCTCCGCGTCCGCGCTGCCGACGCTGCCGCAGATCCCGCACATCAGCCGGCGCTCGCGGACTCGAGTCGCGACAGGGCCCTGAACATCGGGGCGTTCGTCCAGCGCATGAACTCGCGCCGGTTGAGGCCACGCGGTGTGCGCTTGAAGGCGAAACGGCCCTCGTCTTCGAGCCACAGTTGCTCGATCGCCGAGCGTGCCAGCTTCGCCGCGAACTCGAGCGCCCGGGCGCGCGGCTCGGGCGCCTCGACGTCCGCGACCGTGCACAGGCAGTCGATCGCCGAGGCGTAGGAGTGCGCCTCCAGCGGGTAGTCGCGATCCGGGTAGAACCGGGCCTCGGCGCTCGGGCCGAAGAAGCGCCGTTGCCAGGCTTCCTGGGCCGATGCCCGCTGCGGGCCGCCGACCCCGAGCACGCTCTCGGTCCGCGCCAGTCCCTCGATGATGTACGCGGTGTGGAAGTTATCGGCCCAGGCCAGATCCTGGCGATCTCCGTAGGGCCAGATTGCGCTGTCGGGCTGCATCGCCAGCGTCGTCGCGGTGGCCTCGCGAGCGCGTTCGGCCGCCCCATCGTCCGGTTCGAGCGCGTGCATCCGCGCCAGAGTTCCCGCCACCATCACGTTCGCATTGTGGATCAGTTCCGAACCTGCCCGCACGTAGGCGAAGAATGGCCTCCCCGCAGAATCCGTCCGCAACAGCGAAATCAGAAACGGACGCGCGCGCAGCCCGAGCCCGGCCGCGGAGTCGCTGCCGGTCGCCGCAAAGAGGTCGAAGAGCGCATCGGTTACGAAGCAGGTTGCGACCGCGTTGGGCGTCTCGCGCGAGTAGAAGAGGTGCCGCGTCTGGGCATCGAAGTGATAGCCCCAGGCGGCGTCTTGCCCGCCGAGGTTCAGCCGCTCGATCATCGCGGGAAGGCGTTCGAGCAACCTGTCGGCACCCGCAAGCTCGCGGCCCGCCCCCGTGCAGTAGCCCGACAGTGCCAGCGCGAGAGCCTTCGAGTTCGGTGCGGGACGCGTCCGCAGCGGCCACGGCGGCCGAAAGGGGGAGCATTTGTACGCCTGCACCACCGCCTGCCGGGGCAGACGCCCGCGCGCCATCCGGCCCAGCGGGCGTACTCAGCCCCTCATACGGGTCCGGTCCCACCCAGCCACGCTCTGCGCCCCAGCGCTCGAGCCGTGCAAGCACGCGTGTCGGTTCCAGTCCCGGAGGCATACCCTGATCAACGGCATAGCATGATGCGCCCCGTGTCAGATCCCCCGCGCGTTGACGTCCTCGGCTGCCCCGTGGATGCGATGAGCCTTCGCGAAACGGTCGCAAGCTGCCTGTCGCTGATCGACAACGGCGGTGGCCGCCAGGTTTCCGTCAACGCCAGCAAGGTGGTGTTGTGTGAGAAGAACCCCGAGCTGGCCGACGCGCTTGGGCGCGCGGAGATTGTGAGCGCCGACGGGGTCCCGATCGTGTGGGCGTCGAAGCTGTTGGGCGACCCGATCCCGGGCCGGGTCAACGGCACGGACCTGATGGAGGCGCTGATGCAAGTGGCCTCCGACCGGGGCCTTCGGATCTACATCCTTGGGGCCAGCACCGCTGTCCTGCACCGGGCGTCGGCACGGATTTCCGAGCGATATCCGGGTTTGGTCGTAGCGGGGACACAGCACGGTTACTTCGCTCCCCAGCGCGAGGACGAGGTCGTGGAGCGGATCAATGCGGCGAAGCCGGACATGCTGTTTCTCGCGATGGGCTCGCCGCACAAGGAGTTCTGGCTCGATCGCAACTGGGAGCGGCTCGACGTCGGCTTTGCGATGGGGGTGGGGGGATCGATCGACGTGATCGCGGGCCGCTATCCCCGCGCACCACGGTGGATGCAGCGCGCCGGGCTCGAGTGGCTTCACCGGCTCGCCCTCGAGCCGCGTCGGATGTGGCGACGCTACCTGGTCGGGAACACGAACTTCCTCAGGATTCTGTTCAGCCACGTGGTCAGGCGACGGCTCGGGTTTGGGGGCTGAAGGTGCGGCGAGGTGAGTGCGAGATGCTTCAGGTAGCCCGGCGGCTGCGGGATGGCCGCTTGGAGTTGGTCGAGGTTCCCGATCCGCGGCCCGGGCCGGGAACGGTGGCGGTTCGCCTCCAGGCTTCGGTGATCAGTTCCGGTACCGAGCGCGCAACGCTGGAGATTGCGAGCAAGGGCCTGATCGCGAAGGCCCGCGCGCGCCCGGACCAGGCGAGGCAGGTGCTCGAGAAGGCACGCAGCGAGGGGGTCCGCTCGACGGTGTCGCTGGTGCGAGAGCGCCTCGATCAGCTCGGGCCGCTCGGGTACAGCGCGGCCGGTGAGGTGATCGCCCTCGGTGAGGGCGTGCGCGGGCTCAGCCCGGGGGACCGGGTGGCGGTCGGCGGCGCAGGCTTCGCCAGCCACGCGGAGGTCGACGTCGTTCCATCGCTTTTGTGCGCGCGGGTTCCGGAGGGGGTGACGAGCGGGGAGGCCGCCTTCGCGACCCTGGGCTCGATCGCACTCAACGGCTTTCGTCTCGGCGAGGCTGAGCTCGGTGGCACCGTGGCCGTGATCGGACTGGGGCTGATCGGCCAGCTTGCGGTCAGGATCGCGAGGGCGGCGGGCTGTCGCGTGATCGCCACCGACCTTGACGACGAACGGCTGCAGCTCGCGTCCGATGCGGGGGCCGAAGCGAGAGCGCGCGGGGAGCTCGACGACGAGTCACGCTGGAGCGACAGCGCCGATGCTGCGCTGATCTGTGCGTCGTCCGCGAGCAGCGACCCGGTCGAGTTGGCGGCGCAACTGGTCCGCGACCGCGGCACAGTCGTCGTCGTCGGCGACGTCTACATGGACCTGCCGCGCAAGCCGTTCTACGACAAGGAGCTGCAGCTCCGCCTCTCGCGCTCCTACGGGCCCGGCCGGTATGACCCCTCCTACGAGCTGCACGGCCGGGACTACCCGATCGGCTTCGTGCGCTGGACCGAGCAGCGGAACATGGAGGCCTTCCTCAGCCTCGTCGCCGAAGGGCGGCTGCGGCCCTCCGACCTGGTCACCCACCGCTTTCCGCTCGCAGAGGCCGAGAGCGCATTCGAGCTGCTCCTCGAGCAGCGCCCGCTCGCTGTGGCGCTGGACTACGGGGAGACCGACGCCACCGACTCGAGAGCCCGATCGTGCCTCCGTCAAGGCGATGCGCTCGCGTCCCGCCTCCAAGCAGCCGCGGTTCGGCCTGATCGGAGCCGGCAGCTTTGCGACCTCCACGCTGATCCCGGGCCTGGTTCGCGCCGGCGTCGCGCCGGGTCTAGTCGCCTCGGCGGCGGGGCTGTCCGCGGCCGGCGCCGAGCGCCGCTTCGGCTTTTCCGCCGCGGTCTCAGATCCTGCGGAGGTGATCGAGAGCGACGAGGTGGACCTGATCGTGATCGCCACGCGTCACGATTCGCATGCCGCCCTCGCCGCGCAGGCCCTCCGGGCGGGGAAGCTCGTCTACGTGGAGAAGCCGCTGGCGCTCGACTGGGAGGGACTGAGAAAGGTCCAGGACGCGCAGCTGGAGAGCGGCGCAGGCCTGATCGTCGGATTCAACCGCCGCCATTCGCCGCTCGCCCAGGACACCCGCGAGCTTCCGGGGCCACGACTGATGTCCTACCGGGTGAACGCCGGGCCCCTGCCGCCGGAGCACTGGACCAACGATCCGCTCCAGGGCGGGGGCAGGCTGAAGGGCGAGGGGTGCCATTTCGTCGACTTCCTCTGCGACCAGGCCGGGTCGGATCCGCTCACCGCCACTGCACGCGGCTTCCCATCGAGCGATCAGCTGCCCGTGGAGTCGACGGACAACTTCAGCATTCAGATCGCGTTCGGGGATGGGAGCGTGGGGTCGGTGCACTACGCGGCCGACGCACCGACGAGCGCCGGCAAGGAGAGATTCGAGACCAGCTCGCCGGGTGCGCACGCGGTGATCGACGACTTCCGCACCTCGACGGTGTGGCGATCGGCCCGGCGCCGGCGCCGAGGCGGTCGCCAGGACAAGGGCTTCGACGCCCAGTTCAAGCTGATCGCCCAGATCCTCCGCGGCGAGGCCGAGGCTCCTGACGTCGAGAGCTTCTATCTCGCGACGCTGGCGACGCTCGCGGCTGCGCGCTCGCTCACCACCGGTATTCCGGAGCCGGTCGTGCAGGAAACGCAACTTTCGTTACCCTGACCGTTTCTGGGGCCAGGGGAAGATTTTCCCTGCCAGGATGCGAGACCAGCAATGGCTGATGCTGCCGGCTACACGTCCGCGCGCCCTCGCGACGAGCCCAGGCTCGACGGCGAGGCGCTGAGCACGCCGGTTCTGTCTCGCTCAACCGCGGCTCATCGACGCGACTACATCCTCAGGCGGACGTTCGTGATCAGCGACTTCATCGCCCTGGCGCTGGCCACCGGCGCCACGGTGCTGCTGCAGGGAGCCTTCAACCGTGAGGTCGACAGCGAGTGGCTGCTGATCGTCGCCGCGCTGATCCCGCTGTGGCTGCCGATCGGGATCTCCGCGCGGCTCTATCACGTGATCGGTCGCGGCGAGATGGCCGGGGTAGCCGACGAGTTCGGGCCGGTGCTCCGGGTGGCGACGATCTGGAGCTGGCTGGTGCTGGTCGTGCGAGCACTACTCGCTTCGGACTTCATCGAGTTGCTGCCGTCGCTCGGACTGTGGGCGTTCAGCATCGCCATCGTGCTCGGGTTGCGGGCCGGGGTTCGCTTCGTCGCCCGCCGCCAGTCCTGGTACCGGCAGCGCGCGCTCGTCGTCGGCGAGCCCGAGGACACCCACCGCGTGATCAGCCGAGTCGAGCGGCATCCCGAGTGGGGTATCGAGGTCGTCGGCACCGCGACCCTCCCCGACCTGCCCTCCAACGGGGGCAACGGCCATCGCCGGCCCAGAGCCGGCGATCGGCTCCGACGTGCTTATTGGAGGCCGAGGCCGACCAGCGCGCCGCCCGCCAAGCGATTGCCCTGCTCGAGTCGGCCCCGGACGGTGACGTCGCGCGGGTGATCTTCGCCAGCCACCCGGCGGCGCTATCCCACCGCACGGCGATGGCGCGGGCTCTGAACGCAGCGGGTGTGCAGGTGGATCTGGTCCCTGGCGACTCGGACGTCCTGCGATCCAACGCGGAGCTCCATCACCTCGAGGGGCTGCCGGTGATCTCTCTGCCGCCGGGCTCGCTGCCCCGTTCCTTCGGACTCGTGAAGCGAGGTTTCGACCTGCTTGTCGCGACGCCGCTGCTGTTCCTCGCATCGCCCCTGTTCCTCTACAGCGCGATCCGGATCAAGCTCGACTCGGAAGGCCCCGTTTTCTACAGCCAGGAGCGCGTCGGATTTGGCCGACGCCACTTCAGGTTCCTGAAGCTCCGCTCCATGGTTGCCGATGCAGACAGTCGCCTGGAAGAGGTGGCAAAGCTGAGCCTGCACGGCAAGGGAATCAAGGACGGAATGTTCAAGGCGCAGGACGATCCCCGCGTAACCAAGTTCGGCTCCTGGATGCGCCGCTGGTCGATCGACGAGCTGCCCCAGCTCTGGAACGTGATCCGTGGCGACATGAGCCTCGTCGGGCCGCGGCCTCTGCCGGTCGTAGAGGACCGGCGAATCGGCGAGGACTTCCATGCCCGCTATGAGGTTCGCCCCGGGATCACGGGCCCGTGGCAGGTTCTCGGTCGCAGCGACATCCCGTTCGAGGACATGGTCCGGCTCGATTACACCTACGTGATGAACTGGTCGCTGAGCGAGGACGTGAAGCTCCTGTTACGGACATTCTCCGCCGTCGGTGGACGCCGCGGGGCCTACTGAGCCTCCTGTTCGGGCTCCGCGGGGCTCGGGTCCGCGCTCAAAACAGTTGTGGACATCGGGTTCAGCGCCAGCGCCTCCGCGTACGCCTGCTCCGCCGCCCGTAGGTCTCCCCGCGCCTTCTCGATCCGCGCCAGCGTGAACCACGGACGCCAGTTCGTCGGTTCCATCTCGGTCGCTTCGACAGCCGCCACCGCGGCCGCGTCGAGATCTCCTTGCAGCTGCAACACGAGCGACCGCTGCATCACGGGGCCCATCGCGTACGGCTGAAGCCCCTCGGCCTGGTCGATGTCTTCCAGCGCGGCGTCCAGTTCGCCGGCGTCGACCCGCTCCTTGCTCCCGTTTATCGCCCTCACTCCCTGCATCGCGGTCACGATCACGATCAGGATCGCGACGCTCGTGATCATCAGCCCGATTCGCGCCGGCAGCGGTTCCCTTCGATGTCCGGGCTCGGCTGTGTCAACCTCGGATGCCCTTTCGGGTCCCAGCAGCGCCGCAGCGACGAACAGGAACGCGACAGGGATCGCGGCGATCTCCCACCCCCAGTCGAGCGCCATCGCGACTGCGAACGCGACCGCAGCCGCGATGCCACCGGCGAGGATCGAGCTTTCCTCGCCCGCCGCCAACCTCGCCCGCGAGGCACCGGCGAACACCACGGTTCCGACAAACCCGACCAGCAGCAGCACACCGATCAGTCCGATTTCGGCAAACGTCTCCAGATAAAGAGAGTGCGCGTCTCGGGTGAACCCGCTGATGGTGGCCTCTCGTGACCACCACAGGTCCCAGGCGCCTGGGCCAATGCCGGTGAACGGTGCGCTCGATCCTGCGTCGAGCGCACCCCCCCAATACTCGATCCGCCCGTTGCTGCCGAAGGAGCCGATCCGTTCCGATCCCACCTCGGGCACGTTCGGCTGCTTGAACTCGTCCCAGGCGTCGGACAGCGTCCCGGGAAGCCCGACAGCAGTCGCGAGCGACAAGCCGGCGGCCGCGATGCAGGCCAGTCCCACAGCCACGGTTCGAGGCGCCGTCTGCGGTGTGTGGAGCTCGAAGCCCTTCCGCTCGGCGCGGTCAAGCCACATCCGCGCCAGCGCGACAATGAGGCAGACCACGATCGTGATTGCGAGCAGCTCGTCACCCTGGGTTTGGGCAAGCGGCGTGTCAAGTCCGTTCTTCAGGTCGCCTCGCCCGTTCGCGGCGAAGATCAGCGCTGCGGAGCCGGCGCCGACAAGCACCAACAGCGGAACCGTCTTCAGGCGCCGCGGATGGGCGACAACGAGGCTCGCAACTGCAAGGAATGCAGTCAGCCAGGCGCCGCGAGAGTAAGTGAGGAACAGGGCCAGTGAAGCGAGCGGGATGGCGACTGTGGCAGCCATTCGCACAATGGCGTTACGCGCGTCCAGGGCAGCGACCGTGAGCAGTGGGATGCCCATCGCGAGAAAGGTTCCGAGGCCGTTCCAGTAATTGAGTGGGTAATTGAGGCGCAGGGCATCGAGGCTGCCGCTCTCGGCAGCTTCGTTGACCGGAAACCACTCTGGATGCAATCGCGACAGTACGGCCAATGCGCCGACCAGCCCGATCGCGGCACCGACGCCGAACAGCGTTCGCCGCGGCCCATCGCGCCCTTGGATGGCCAGGGCGAGAACGAAGACTCCGAGGTAGGTCCCCACCCTTCCGAGCTCCTCGACGCTGCGCTCGGCGCTTTCGGACCACAGCGAGGCGAGCGCGATCCACAGCGTCAGCAACGCGAGCAGCGCGAGAGCCACCTTCGCCGGCCGGGTTAGCACACCCAGGAGCGGCACTCCGATCAGGGCGCAGACCATCACCGCCACCCATACGGCGACCCCGACCTCGTCGCGGATCAGCACGTCATAGCCGCCGCCTCGCATCGCGAGGTAGAGCACTAGCCCGAACGGTAGGCCGAAGCCGAGAAGCGCCGGCGCAGCGCTGCGAATACGTGAATCGGGCCCCATCGGGCCGACAGGGTATTGGCCGTCGGCTAGGCCTCCATCCGCCCGCGGATGCCTCTACACTGTCGGCCGCTAGGGGGTCGTCCAAATGGCGGACGCTCCGATTTCACACGACCGGCTCCCGGCAACGAAGCTATGCGCAATCACAGAGCAGTCGCGATTCTCTTCGTAGCGGCGTTGGCGCTGGTGCTCGCGCCGGCGGCGATTGCTCAGCAGGTCTCGCTCCAGAACTCGGGATTGGACGAGTACACAGAGGACGTTCCGGATGCCGGCGGCGGCGAAGGACCAGTCGGCGGCGATGACGGCTCGGGCGACGGCGACTCTTCAAACGACGGCACGACCCCCTCGTCTGGCTCCACCACGGACCCCACCGCTGTGGATTCAGGGACAGGGACTTCCACGGGAACCTCCGCGCCCACCGAGGAGCAGGTGACCTCCGGCTCAGGCACCACTCCCGACGGCCAGCTCCCGGCGACCGGGCGGGAGACCCTTCTCCTGGCCCTGAGCGGCGCCGGGCTCTTGGCCCTCGGCCTCTACCTGCGGAAGTCAGCGATCAGCTGAATCGCTGCGCCCGACCGCCGCGCCGATTCATGCGTGGCCGCAGCTATCGGCACGCATCCGTGTTGGGAGCCACCGAATGAAACTCCGACGCGGCACCGTGACCTTGCTCGCCAGCCAGGCCATTCTGCTGGGCGCTCTTGTGAGCCCAGTTGCCGCGACTGCCGCGGGCCCCTTTTTCGCGGGAATGGCGGATTCCATCTACCACGCCAGCGATGGCTCGGGCGCTTTTTGGGCCGAGCGGACCGCGGCTGCAAACGGCGACATCGTCAGAGTCGACGTGTCATGGAGACAGGCTGTGGTGTCCCCCCAGGCTCCGGCCGATCCACGTGACCCGGCCGATCCGGCGTACAGCTTCGCATCCACGGATACCGCGGTGCGCAACGCGGTTTCGCAGGGACTGCAGGTGATGATCACGGTTCAGGAGGCGCCGAGTTGGGCCGAGGGCGCGAACTCACCTCCCAACGACTCGCTTCATCCTCCCGGCACCTGGAAGCCGAACCCGCAGCAGCTGGGCGCGTTCGCAGAAGCGCTCGCGCGCCGCTACTCGGGCAACTTCGGGGACCTGCCCAGGGTCAGCTACTTCGAAGCCTGGAACGAGCCCAACATCTCGCTCTTCCTAAATCCCCAGTTCGATGGCGAGGAGCGGGTAGCGCCCGAGCACTACAGGAAGATGCTGAGCGCCTTCTACAAGGGCGTTAACGAGGGCAGCAAGACGGCGAAAGTGATTGCGGGCAGCACCGCGCCGTTCGGCTCAGACGACCCGGACGGCTTCCGCATTCGCCCGCTCGACTTCATGCGGGAGTTGCTGTGTCTGAAGGGCCACAAGAAGCTTCAGCGGGCGTGCTCGAACGAGGCCAAGTTCGACATCTATTCGCATCACCCGATCAACCTCAACGGCAGTCCGCGTACCAGCAGCATCGACAACGACGACCTCAGCGCCGCCGCGGATATGGATCGGCTGGTTGAGATACTGCGCGCCGCCGAGCGATTCGGCACCACGACCCCGGGCCGGCATCCGGTTTGGGCGACGGAGGTCTGGTGGGAGACCGATCCTCCGGACCCGCGCGACGGCTTCTCGCTCCAGGACCAGGCCAACTGGTATCAGGAGGCTATGTACCTGCTGGACACGAACGGCGTCGACGCGATGATCCTGCTTCAGCTGGTCGACTCGCCTTTCACCCCGGCCCCGCGAGGCGAGCGCAACGGGTTCCAGAGCGGGATCTACTTCGTCGACGGTGAGCCGAAGCCATCGCTGACCGCCCTCAGCTTCCCGTTCGTGACCGATCGCCGCTCGAAGAGCGAGATCCTCGCCTGGACGATTCCTCCGGGCACCGGCAAGCTGGTGATCCAGCGCAGGACGGGCGGCAAATGGAAGACCCTCGAGCAGCGCCAGGTGCGGGGTGGCCGGCCGTACCAGACCACCCTTCGCCTCGAGGGCTCGGCCAAGCTCCGCGCTTCGCTCGGCGACGAGACCAGTCTCACCTGGACGCAGAAGGTGGGCAACGGCGGCGGCAGGAGTGAAGGCAGCGGCGGTGCGGGGCGATCCGCGGGCTCCTATCCCGCCGCGCTTGCGCCCTACGTCGAAGCGCCCCGGTGAGAGCCGACCGCACCTAGAAGTCGCACCAGCGCCGCCAGCTCGCCGTCGGCGCTGCGGCGGGCGACCAGGACGTAGAGCGGAATCCCCTCGGCCCCGGGCAGGACGACGCCGTCCTCTACCGCCCCGCAGGACGGGGCCAGGCAGCCGCCGTCCTCGACGCAGTAGATCTCCGCCGTCCACCACGCCTTCACCTCCAGGTCCGGCGAGAGCGGCGGCTCGTCGTCGAAGAAGGTGTCGCCGACCCCGTTCTCGTGCGCGAGGACGTCGAACCCGAGCGAGTCGGTGCCCCAGGTCGCGCCCTGGATCACGCTGATCCCCGAGGTGCTGACGCCGTCTTGCTCCGCCGCGTCGACGAGCTGCTCCCAGAACGGGTCCGAGCGCGGCCCGCCGACGACGTAGCCGCGTGTGTCGAGGACTGTGAGCGCCCCCGGATCGACTATCTGCGTGATCTCCCCGGTGGCGGGCTCGGAGCCGGGAAGCTGGATCTTCACCGTGTCGAGCCAGCCGAGGCTGGACGTGGCGATGTTGAGCGCGATCACGACGCCGAGGAACGCCGCGCCGGCGTTTCGAATCCAGCCGCGTTCGGCGGTCGCGATCCAGCCGGTTGCGATCACCGACACGTAGACGATCAGCGGCAGGGTGTAGCGGGGGTCGTGCACGGAGAGCAGCGTCATCGCCAGATATCCGACCGCGAGGCCCGCCAGCAGCTCCGGGATGTAGCGGCGCTCGCGGACGCTGCGGATCGCGCTCACCAGCCCGACGGCGAACAGGGCCAGCAGCGGCAGCAGGTACTGGGTGTTGACCGCCGACCACATGTACATCGCGAAGCTTTCGGGGCTGAGCCGGTCCCAGCCCTCATAGGTCCATCCGAACTGCTTCGTCCACGGATCGTCCGAGCCGGCGGTGGCCTCGGTTCCCAGCGCGACGTAGTCGCCCAGGTGGACCAGGTAGTAGGGGGCGGCGACCGCGAACGCCGCGAGCGCGAAGAAGCCCAGGTTCCTCCACTCCCTCCAGCCGCCCCGCGCAAGCATCACCACGACCGGCCCGGCGAGGAACACCGGTGCCGGTGTCTTCACCAGCAGCGCCACGCCGAGCAGGGCACCTGCGAGCACGCATTGGCGCCTGCGGGTGAAGTCGTCGGTGCTCAGTAGCGCCCAAAGTGCCAGCGCGATCGCGGCGGCGAACGGTGCATCGAGCAGATAGACGTGAAAGAGGCTCAGGACCATCGGCGTCCCGAGCGCGAAGAGGGCGGCCAGCATCCCCGCGGTGCGGCCGTAGACGAGGCGGCCGACGAGATAGCAGCCGGCGGCCAGCATCGGAACGAAGACGAGGTTGAGGGCGATCACGCTCCAGTCGTAGGCCGGCAGCCCGGTCAGCGCCGGCACCGCCCCCACCGTCGCGACCAGCGGCGGATAGGCGAAGTCCGAGCCGCCGTCGGACGTGAGCGGGGCGAGCAGGTCGCCGTCGCCGACCTCCTCGGCGAACGTGATCGCAATCGCCAGGTGGCGGGCGGGATCGCCTCCGCCAGGCGGGCGCTGGTCGAACAGGACCCACCAGATCGAGAAGGCGATGAACAGGATCGTGGCCGCCACGACCACCGCCGCCTGCTTCGAGATCCGCCCCGCGGTGAGCCGCCCTGCCATCTTGCGCGCCGATGATACGGGCGTGATCGCGGCGCGCTGCCTGGCGCTATCCTTCGGCTGCCTCGCGCTACCGCTGTTGTCGCGTGCTTACGAAGACAGGCGGGGCGAGGTCTTTTTTCTGCCGGGACGCTCCCGCGCAGACGCCGGTTTTCAGCTTTGGAAGAGGATAAATGGCTCGCGGAGATGTAAGGATCGCCGTCACCCTCGCCTGTGAGGAGTGCAAGCGGCGCAACTACCAGACGAACAAGTCGCGTCGGAACACGCCCGACCGCGTCGAGCTGCGCAAGTACTGCCGCTGGTGCGGCCGCCACACGCCGCACAAGGAGACGCGCTAGCGCGCCGGCCCTGATCGACGGTGGCTAAGACACGAGCACAGCGCAAGGCGGAGCGTCGCAAGCGCGAGGCCCAGCAGGCCGGCGGCCAGAGCGCCGGAGCCGAGCAGGCGCGCGCGCAGCACAAGACCCAGGTCCCGGAGTCGGGCGATGTCGCCGAGGTCGAAGCGATCATGGAGACCGGCGCCCAACCGGAGGAGCTTGGCGAATCGGTTCGGCCGGCGGCCAAGTCCGAGCCGGCGGCCCCGCCCGACATCGGTACTGCGGCGCCGATCGGCTTCGGCGAGCTGGAGACCGAGGAGGAGCCCGCGGAGTCCGAGGCCCCGGCCGCCCCCACCGAGAGCCGCCGCGAGCGAAAGCGCCGCGAGCGCGAGGAGGCAGCCGCGAAGGAGGCCCGCCGCCGGGCCCGCGAGAAGAAGCCGGCGGAGGTCGAGGAGCGGCGCCGCGGCGCCGTAGTCGGCTTCATCCTTTCCTGCTGGGCGGAGCTGAAGCGGGTCCAATGGCCGGATCGGGAGACCCTGATTCAGGCCTCAGCGGTTACCGTCTTGTTCGTCGCAGTCTGCGCCGCCTACCTTGGGGCGCTCGACGCCCTGTTCAGCTGGCTCGTCGATCGCATCATCTAGGCCGAGAGATCAGAGAGGGATCTGAGAGAACGAGATGTTCCGCTGGTATGTGATCAACACCTATTCCGGGCACGAGAACAAGGTCAAGCACAACCTCGAGCACCGGGTCGAGACGATGGGGCAGGAGCGCCGCGTGCGCCAGGTCGTCGTCCCAACCGAGCAGGTGTCCGAGATCAAGGACGGTCGCAAGGTTCAGGTCGAGAAGCGGACGATGCCGGGCTACGTGCTCGTGCACATGGAGATGACCGACGACGTCTGGGGGCTGGTCAAGAACACCCCCGGCGTCACCGGCTTCGTCGGCTCGCGCAACAAGCCGGTGCCGCTGTCGGCGCCCGAGGTCGACCGCCTCCTGCACCGCGAGACGGCGGAGCGCCCGCGCGCCCGGGCCCAGTTCTCGGTCGGCGAGACCGTGAAGGTTGTCTCCGGCCCGCTGTCCGACTTCTCGGGCGAGATTGCGGAGATCAACGACGACGCCCAGAAGCTGAAGGTGCTGGTCTCGATCTTCGGACGCGAGACGCCCGTCGAGGTCGGCTACGACCAGGTGAAGAAGCTCTAAGGGCCCGCGGCCCCTAACCTCACTGGGCGATGGCGAAGAAGGTCCTGACGATGATCAAGCTGCAGATCCCCGCGGGCGCTGCGAACCCGGCGCCGCCGGTCGGCCCGGCGCTGGGTCAGCACGGCGTCAACATCATGGAGTTCTGCAAGGCCTTCAACGCGCAGACCCAGCAGGACGCGGGCACGATCATCCCGGTGGAGATCACGGTCTATGAGGACCGCTCCTTCGACTTCATCACCAAGACCCCGCCCGCGGCCGTGTTGATCAAGGAGGCCGCCGGGCTCGAGAAGGGCTCGGGCGAGCCGCATCTGAACAAGGTCGGCACGATCACGGCCGCCCAGGTGCGTCAGATCGCCGAGCGCAAGATGCCCGACCTGAACGCCAATGACCTCGATGCCGCTTCGCGGATCATCGCCGGCACCGCACGCTCGATGGGCGTCGACGTCGAGGGTCTGGAGAGTTAGCCGATGGCTCGCAGCAAACGCTACCGGGACGCCTATGAGACGATCGATCGCGACCGCCGCTATCCGCCGGCCGAGGCAGTCGCGCTGGTGAAACAGACGGCGGGCACGAAGTTCGACGAGTCGGTCGAGCTGCACCTGAAGACCGGGCTCAACGTCCGCCACGCCGAGGAGCAGCTGCGCGGAACGCTGGCGTTGCCGCACGGGCTCGGCAAGGAGGTCTCGATCGTCGTCTTCGCCGAGGGCGACGCGGCGCGGGCCGCGACCGAGGCCGGAGCCGACCACGTCGGCGGCGACGACCTGGTCGAGAAGGTGGAGGGCGGCTGGACGGATTTCGACGTCGCGATCGCCGTCCCGGCGATGATGTCGAAGGTCGGAAAGCTCGGCCGCGTGCTCGGGCCGCAGGGCAAGATGCCGAACCCGAAGGTCGGCACCGTCACCGACGACGTCGCCAAGGCGGTCGCCGAATCGAAGTCCGGCAAGGTCGAGTACCGCACCGACCGCCAGGCCAACGTTCACCTGACGATCGGCAAGGCGAGCTTCGAGGAACGCGCGCTGCTGGAGAACTACGCCGCGGTGCTCGACGAGATCGTCCGCGCCAAGCCCGCGGCAGCCAAGGGCCGCTACCTGGTCTCGATCACGCTCGCGACGACGATGGGCCCCGGCGTCCCGGTGGACACCGCCCGAACGCGGGTCGCGGAGATCCTCGCCGACGGCTCCCCGGTTGCCGGGAACGGCGGCGAGCCGGTCCAGGAGCCCGATCCACAGCCGGCCCCGGTCGAAGACCCCGAGCCAGAGCCCGCTCCGGTCGAGGAGCCCCCCGCCGAGGAGCCGCAGGCTGAGGAGTCTGAGGAGCCCGAGGGCGAGGGCGACGAAGGCTCCTAGTAGCGGTTCCGGCGGGGCGAACAGCAGCACCGAAAGGAGGGCACCCTCCGAGTTTTCCGGATATGGGTCGCTATTCGACCCAAATCGAGAAAACTCGAGCCATTGACGTTTTTTGGACCCCATGGGCTACCAAAAACGTCAATCGTCAGCCGGACGCGTCTCGCGGGCGACCAAAGCGAATAGGTGGTGCCCTACCCAGCTAGTAAGCGCTGGCACCGGACCAAGCATCCAGGCTTTCCCACGGCGATCGCGCACCAGCCGCTACCATCACGCGTCCAATCGAGTCTCGCCCGAGACCGCCGGCGGGCCCCGCAGGGTCCACAAGTCCGGCGCAGGCGGAGCAGGAAGTCTTCCTTGCCCGCCTTCGTGCGGGTTTTTTCAGGCCATGGACAGAGCGCAGAAAGAAGCAGCCGTTGCGGAGATCGCCGCGAGCCTCGGCGACGCCGAATCGATCCTCGCGGTGGACTACCGCGGGATCAGCGTGCCGCAGGCGGCCGAGTTGCGGACGAAGCTCCGCGAGGCGGACGCCAGGTTCAAGATCGTCAAGAATCGGCTCGCCAAGCTCGCCGTCGAGCAGGCCGGCACCGATGAGCTGACACCGCTGCTCGAGGGCCCGACCGCGCTTACCTTCGTTCGCGGCGACGTCGTCACCGCCGCGAAGGCGATCAACTCCTTCACCCGCGAGCACGGCGTGCTGATCTTCAAGGGCGGCCTGATGGGCGGCCAGCCGCTGGACGAGGATCGCTTCAAGACGCTCGCCAGGCTCCCCGCGCTCGAGGTCATGCACGGCCAGCTCGTCGGAATGACCGCCGCCCCCCTCACCGGCCTCGTTCGCGGGCTGGGAGCAATGATCGGAGGCCTCGCAATCGCCCTCGGCCAGATCGCCGAGCAGGGGCTAGTGAGCGGCGAGGCCCCGGCCACTGAGGAGGAGGAGGCTCCGGTCGAGGAGGAAGCCCCAGAGACTGCGCAGGAAGAACCCGAAGCTTCAGCCGAAGAACCGGTACCCCAGCCCTCGGAAGACCCGGCCGCCCCCGGACGCGAAGCGGAGGAGGCGGCCGGCAGTGATGTTGCCGGAGGTCCATCTTCCGACGAGGCGGCGCCAGCCGCCGCTGGCGGAAGTGATGTCGGTCCGGAGGCTGAGGAAGAGACTGAAACGAACGAAGAGAACACAGAGGAGGCGTAGTGGCAGCAGTAACCACAGAAGACTGGATCGAGGAGCTGAAGGGGATCTCGGTGCTCGAGCTCTCCGAGCGGATCAAGGCGCTCGAGGAGGAGTTCGGCGTTTCCGCGACCGCGGTCGCGGCGGCCGCTCCGGCAGCCGGTGGCGGCGACGGAGCCGCAGCCGAGGAGGAGTCGTCCACGGTGGACGTCGTCCTGATGGCGCCCGGCGACAAGAAGATCCAGGTGATCAAGGCGGTTCGCGCGGCGACCGGCCTCGGCCTCAAGGAGGCCAAGGCGCTCGTCGACGACGCTCCGAAGCCGGTCAAGGAGGGCCTCGACCGCGAAGAGGCCGAGAAGCTGAAGGCCGATCTTGAAGAGGCCGGCGGCGAAGTCGAACTGAAGTAACCTCAGATCGCTAGCCTTGACTCAGGCGTCGGCTGTGTGGTAATCTGTACGGTCGCGCATCGGTGCGCCCTAAGGCCTGCTTTCTTGCGCCGTTCACACCCAAGCTCATTTCGACCACTGAGGAGTCGCCCAGTTGTCACGCGTTGATGCTGCCCCTGTCGTCAGGAGGAGCTTTTCCCGCCTCCCTACGCCGCTCGAAGTACCACATCTAATAGATATCCAGCGCCTCTCCTTCGAGGGTCTGACCGATCCCAAGAAGGGGCTGCTGCGCGAAACGATCGACGACATCTCCCCGATCGAGGACTACACGGGGAACCTCGCGATCGAGTTCGGCGAGTTCCGCTTCGAAGAGCCGCCCCACTCGATCCCCGAGTGTCGCGAGAAGGACATGACCTATGCCCGCCCGCTGACGGTCAAGGTCGCGTTCCAGAACCGCGAGACGGGCGAGATCCGCGAGCAGTCCGTGTTCATGGGCGACTTCCCGTGGATGACCGACCGCGGCACGTTCATCATCAACGGCACCGAGCGCGTCGTCGTCACGCAGCTCGTGCGTTCGCCCGGCGCCTACGTGATGGAGCCCAAGGATCGCGAGAAGCAGGTCTTCATCGCCAACCTGATGCCGGCCCGCGGCTCCTGGCTGGAGCTCGAGATCGACAAGAAGGGTCGCGTCTACGCCCGCATCGACCGCAAGCGCAAGCTCCCGGTCACCGTGCTGCTGCGGGCGATGGGCTTCGTCACAGACGAGGAGCTCCTGAAGCTGTTCGAGAACTCGGTCTATATCCGCAACACGATCGAGGGCGACGCCGAGCCGCTGCGGACCGAGGAGGGGGCCCTGGTCGAGCTGTTCAAGAAGCAGCGGCCCGGTGAGCCGCCGTCGGTTGACGCCGCTCGTGCGCTGCTCGAGCAGCTCTTCTTCGACCCGAAGCGCTACGACCTCACCCGGGTCGGCCGCTACAAGCTGAACACGCGGCTCGACCTCGACGTCGACCTCGACACTCGCACCCTGACCAAGGGCGACATCGTCGCCCTGATCAAGGAGCTCGTCAGCCTGCCGAAGCTCCTCGATCCGGACCTCGAGACGATCGACGAGGAGAACCCGATCAAGGACTACGCGGCGGAGATCTCGATTCTCCCGCGCGACCGGATCAACGACCACCTCGACGAGTACGAGCACTTCGGCAACCGCCGTCTGCGGACCGTCGGCGAGCTGATCCAGGAGGCGTTCCGGATCGGCCTCTACCGGATGGAGCGCGTCGTTCGCGAGCGCCTCACCACCGAGGACGCGGACGCGATCACGCCGCAGACGATCATCAACATCCGCCCGGTCGTCGCTGCGCTGAAGGAGTTCTTCGGCTCCTCACAGCTCTCGCAGTTCATGGACCAGACCAACTCCCTCGCCGGGCTCAGGCACCGGCGTCGCCTCTCCGCGCTCGGCGCCGGCGGCCTCACCCGCGAGCGCGCTCCGATCGAGGTCCGCGACGTGCACCCCACCCACTACGGGCGGATGTGCCCGATCGAGACCCCTGAGGGTCCGAACATCGGCCTGATCGGCTCGCTCTCCTCCTACGCGCAGATCTCTGAGCACGGGTTCGTCACCACCCCCTACCGGGTGGTCAAGGACGGCGTCGTCACCGACGAGGTCGTCCACCTCGACGCGAACCAGGAGGAGGAGCGGGTCATCGCGCAGGCGAACGCCGAGATGGACGAGCGCTCCGGCCGCCTGAAGGGCCCGCGCGTGCTCTGCCGCACCCGCGAGGGCGAGGTCGTCGCCGTCGCCCCGAAGCAGGTCGACCTCATGGACGTCACGCCGACCCAGATCTGGTCGGTGACGACGGCGCTGATCCCGTTCCTCGAGCACGATGACGCCAACCGCGCGTTGATGGGCTCGAACATGCAGGCCCAGGCCGTGCCGCTCCTGAAGCCCGAGCCGCCGCTGATCGGCACCGGGATGGAGCGCCGCGTCGCGGTCGACACCGGCGACGTGCTGCTGGCGGGCACCGACGGCGAGGTGAGCTCGGTCGACGCAAAGCGGATCGTCGTCACCAAGGGCTCGAAGAGCGAGGACTACGACCTCTCGAAGTTCATGCGCTCCAACCAGGGCACGATCATCCACCAGCGCCCGATCGTCAAGGTCGGCGACAAGGTTTCCGACGGCGACGTGCTCGCCGACGGTTCCTCGACCGCCGGCGGCGAGATCGCGCTCGGTAAGAACGTGCTCGTCGCCTTCATGTCATGGGAGGGCTACAACTTCGAGGACGCGATCATCATCTCCGAGCGCCTTGTCAAGGACGACGAGCTCACCTCGATCCACATCGAGGAGTACGAGATCGATGCGAGGACGACGAAGCTGGGCGACGAGGAGATCACCCGCGACATCCCGAACCGCTCCGAGGAGTCGCTTCGAAACCTCGACGAGCGCGGGATCGTCCGCATCGGCGCCGAGGTCGTCTCCGGCGACCTCCTGGTCGGGAAGGTGACGCCGAAGGGCGAGACCGAGCTGACCGCCGAGGAGAAGCTGATCCGCGCGATCTTCAAGGAGAAGGCGCGTGAGGTCCGCGACACCTCGCTGAAGGTGCCGCACGGCGAGGGCGGCGTCGTGATCGACGTGCTGACCTTCAACCGTGACGACGGCGACGACCTCTCGCCCGGCGTCAACGACCTGGTGCGCGTCTACGTCGCGACCAAGCGCAAGATTGCCGAGGGCGACAAGCTTGCCGGGCGCCACGGCAACAAGGGCGTGATCTCGAAGATCGTGCCTGAGGCGGACATGCCGTTCCTGGAGGACGGGACCCCGATCGACGTGATCCTGAACCCGCTCGGCGTCCCGAGCCGGATGAACATCGGCCAGATCCTCGAGACCCACCTCGGGTGGGCGGCCGCGAACGGCTGGTACGACGACGGCACAGAGGCCTACAAGAAGGCGCAGTCAAACGGCGGCCGCGTATTCGTCGCCACCCCCGTCTTCGACGGCGCCACGGTGGAGGACGTGGACGAGGCGCTGGTTCGCTGGCAACAGGAGAATGCCGAGCGCGGCATCGACCTCGGGCTCGACACCAAGGCCCGTCCCGGCGCTCAGTCGGCGGGCAAGGCCCAGCTCTACAACGGCCGCACCGGCGAGCCGTTCGAGGACGTGGTCACCGTCGGCCACATGTACATCCTGAAGCTGCTGCACCTCGTCGACGACAAGATCCACGCTCGCTCGACCGGCCCCTATTCGCTGGTCACGCAGCAGCCGCTCGGCGGTAAGGCCCAATTCGGCGGCCAGCGCTTCGGCGAGATGGAGGTGTGGGCGCTGGAGGCCTATGGCGCCGCCTACACGCTGCAGGAGATGCTGACGGTGAAGTCCGACGACACGGTCGGCCGCGTCAAGGCCTACGAGTCGATCGTCAAGGGCGAGAACATCCCCGAGCCGTCGGTTCCGGAGTCCTTCAAGGTGCTGCTGAAGGAGATTCAGAGCCTGTCGCTGGACGTCAACCTCGTCTCCGAGGAGGGTCCTGTGGAGATGGAGGAGGAGGAGGACGAGCTGCTTCGCGCCGCTGAGGAGCTCGGGATCGACCTCTCGGGAGTGCGTGCCGACGGAGCCGGCGACGGCGCCGCGGACGAGCAGGAAGAGCAGGAAATCAAAGAGGGCGAAGGCGGGACTACCGACCCCAGCAAGGACGGCGCCGGCAAGAAGGCCGAGAAGGTGGAGGACTGATCATGGACATCAATAATTTCGACGCGATCGAGATCGGCCTCGCCTCCTCGAAGAAGATCAGGGGGTGGAGCTCCGGCGAGGTGACGAAGCCGGAGACGATCAACTACCGCACCCTGAAGCCCGAGAAGGACGGCCTCTTCTGCGAGCGCATCTTCGGTCCGACGAAGGACTGGGAGTGCTACTGCGGCAAGTACAAGCGGGTCCGATACAAGGGCATCGTCTGCGAGCGCTGTGGTGTCGAGGTGACGCGCTCGAAGGTGCGCCGCGAGCGCATGGGGCACGTCGACCTCGCCGCGCCGGTCTCCCACATCTGGTTCTTCAAGGGCGTCCCGAGCCGGATCGGCTACCTGATCGACATGGCTCCGAAGGAGCTCGAGAAGGTGCTCTATTTCGCCGCTTCGCTTGTCACCTGGGTCGACACCGAGGCGCGCGAGAAGGACATGGGCAAGCTCGAGAAGGAGGTCCAGAAGGTCCTCGACGAGTACACCAAGGAGAAGGAGCTGCGCACGCAGCAGCTCTCCGAGTCGCTCGAGCGCCGCATCGCCTACCTCGACACCGGCGAGCAGGACAAGTTCGACGACGAGGACCACCTGTGGGCCGAGGGCCTCGGCTCCGTGAAGCGGATCTCCGCGGCCGACCGCGAGAAGCTGCAGAAGGAGATCCGCAAGGGCATCGAGGCCGAGATCGCGGACACCCAGGCCTACCTCGACGACGCCGCCGAGCGGATGAGCGAGGTGTGGCGGATCTTCCAGGAGATGAAGGTCAAGGACGTGATCAACGACGAGGCCGTGTTCCGCGAGCTGAAGGATCGATTCGGCTCCCCGTTCGGCTGGGGCGAGTACTTCCGCGGCGGCATGGGCGCCGAGTCGGTTCGCGACCTGCTCGAGCAGGTCGACCTCGAGGCCGACTGCAAGGAGCTCGAGGAGACAATCAACACCTCGAAGGGCCAGAAGCAGGCCCGCGCTGTGAAGCGGCTGAAGGTCGCCTCCGCGTTCCTGAACTCCACGAACAGGCCCGAGTGGATGATCCTCGACGCGGTGCCGGTGATCCCGCCGGAGCTGCGGCCGATGGTGCAGCTCGACGGCGGCCGGTTCGCGACCTCAGACCTGAACGACCTCTACCGCCGGGTGATCAACCGCAACAACCGCCTCAAGCGGCTGCTCGACCTCGGTGCGCCCGAGATCATCGTCAACAACGAGAAGCGGATGCTGCAGGAGGCCGTCGACGCGCTGTTCGACAACGGCCGCCGCGGCCGTCCCGTCACCGGCCCCGGCAACAGGCCGCTGAAGTCGCTCTCGGACATGCTGAAGGGCAAGCAGGGGCGCTTCCGCCAGAACCTGCTCGGAAAGCGCGTCGACTACTCGGGCCGCTCGGTGATCGTCTCCGGCCCGTCCCTGAAGCTGCATCAGTGCGGACTGCCGAAGCTGATGGCGCTGGAGCTGTTCAAGCCATTCATCATGGCCCGGCTCGTCGAGCGCAAGGCCGTGCAGAACATCAAGGCCGCGAAGAAGATGGTCGACTCGATGGTGCCCGAGGTCTGGGACGTGCTCGAGGAGGTCATCCACGAGCATCCGGTGCTCCTGAACCGCGCGCCGACCCTGCACAGGCTCGGCATCCAGGCGTTCGAGCCGGTGCTGGTCGAGGGCAAGGCGATCCAGATCCACCCCCTCGTCTGCCACGCCTTCAACGCCGACTTCGACGGCGACCAGATGGCGGTGCACGTGCCGCTGTCAGCAGAGGCACAGGCCGAGGCACGGATCCTGATGCTGTCGGCGAACAACATCCTCTCGCCTGCCCACGGCGCGCCGCTGGCGACGCCGACGCAGGACATGGTGCTCGGGATCTATTACCTCACCTACGGCCCCTCCGCCGACGATCTGGACAAGCTCGACGCGAAGCTCAAGGTCGCCAAGGGCACCGGGCCGCCGCAGAAGGACCGCCCGCACGTCTACCGCTCCGCTCAGGAGGCCGAGCTGGCCTACGAGAACCGGATCGCAGATCTGCACGACAAAGCCGAGTACCGCCGACCCGGCCACGAGCATTTCCTGACCACCGTCGGCCGGATCATCTTCAACGACCGCGTCGAGCGGGCGCTGGCGGAAGCGCTTGCCGAGGAGTACGACCCGGAGCAGTTCGATTTCGTCAACCACACGCTGAAGAAGAAGAATGTCAACGAGATGGTCTTCAGCCTCGTCGAGGCGTACGGGGCGCCGGCGGTCTCGCGGGTGCTCGACGCCTTCAAGGAGCTGGGCTTCCACTTCGCGACCCAGGCTGGGATCACGATCTCGAAGAACGACATCATCTCGCCTCCCGACAAGGAGGAGATCCTCGAGCGCTACGAGACCGAGGCGGCGGGGATCGACTCCACGTACGACGACGGGCTGCTGAGCCAGGAAGACCGCAAGGAGCAACTCGTGAGGCTCTGGGAGCGGGCCACCGACGAGGTCTCCCGGGCGATGGAGTCCAACCTCGACGAGCTGAACCCGATCTACATGATGGCCAACTCCGGTGCGCGTGGATCGTTCAACCAGATCCGCCAGCTCGCTGGGATGCGCGGCCTGATGGCGAATCCGAAGGGCGAGATCATCGAGCGGCCGATCAAGGCCAACTTCATGGAGGGCCTGTCGGTGCTCGAGTACTTCATCTCCACGCACGGCGCCCGCAAGGGCCTCGCAGACACCGCGCTGCGGACGGCCGACTCCGGATACCTGACCCGGCGCCTCGTCGACGTCGCGCAGGACGTGATCGTGCGCTCGGAGGACTGCAAGACCAAGGACTACATCGAGATGTCGCTGCGCTCGGAGGACGGGTCGTTGAACCTGAACCTGCTGGGAAGGCACGCGGCGAAGAAGTTCGAGACGAAGCGCGGCCGTGAGCTGCTGAAGAGAAATCAGGAGATCGACCTCCCCGACGTCGAGGCGATTGCCGAGGCCTTCGGCGACGAGGAGGTCATGATCGAGATCCGCTCAGCGCTGAAATGCGAGGCCGACCAGGGGATCTGCCGCGCCTGCTACGGAGTGGCGATGGCGACCGGCGCGCCGGCTGAGATCGGCGACGCGGTCGGAATCATCGCCGCGCAGTCGATCGGCGAGCCGGGCACGCAGCTGACCATGCGCACCTTCCACACCGGCGGCGTCGCCGGGCTGGACATCACGCAGGGTCTGCCGCGCGTGGTCGAGCTGTTCGAGGCGCGCAAGCCGAAGGGGCTGGCGCAGCTCGCCGAGGTCGACGGGAAGGTCGCCGTCGAGGAGGGCGAGAAGGGATCGACGATCACGCTCACCGACGCCAAGGGCGAGGAGCACAAGTACACGTTCCCGCTCCGCACCCTGCTGCTGGTCAAGCATGGGCAGCGGGTCGAGGCCGGCACGCAGCTCAACGAGGGCTCCCTGTACCCGGCCGAGCTGCTCGAGATCCGAGGCCGCACCGAGACCGAGATGTACCTCGTCAAAGAGGTGCAGAAGGTCTACAAGGCTCAGGGCGTCGACATCAACGACAAGCACATCGAGCTGATTGTGCGGCAGATGCTGAAGAAGGTCCGGATCGAGTCAAAGGGCTCGACGGAGCTGCTCCCCGGCCAGCTCGAGGACCGCCACAAGCTGAAGCGGACCAACAAGCAGGTCAAGGAGGGGGTGGTACCCCGGCAAGTGCCGAGGAGGTGATCCTCGGGATCACGAAGGCATCGCTGGCGACCGAGTCGTTCCTCTCGGCTGCCTCTTCCAGGAGACGACGAAGGTGCTCACCGACGCTGCGCTTGAGGGCAAGCGAGACCGCCTCGTGGGACTGAAGGAGAACGTGATCATCGGCAAGCTGATCCCGGCCGCGACCGGGCTCAAGCGCTACCGCACGCTCGAGATCGAGCCGGTCGAGCCGGCCCAGCGCCCCGAGGAGGAGCTGCTCGACGAGGAGGAGCTCGCCGCCGAGCTCGGCCTCGGCGAGGGCGACGACGCCGCCGACCTCGAGGGCTTCGGCCCCTCCTTCGCCGATGAGCTCGAGGAGCTCGCCTCCGAGATCGAAACCGGAACCGGCGCCCCGGCGGCGTCCGGCGACGGCGACTCGGCGGAGTAGCACCACCACCGGCGCGCCAATCGCCCCCCCACATGGGCGGGCGCGCTACCGTCTACGCGGGATGTGGCGGGCTGGGATTGCATTGGCCGCCCTTGTCGGGGCGTTAGCGAGCGCGGGTTCCGCGAGCGCGCTGACGCTGCAGCCGATCGCCTCGATCGACCCGTTCACGGGCCCGGTGTACGTCACCTCCGAGCCGGCCGACTTCGACCGTCTCTACGTCGTCGAGCAGCGAGGCACGATTCAGCTCGTCACGCCAAACAGCACCAACACCTTCCTCGACATCCGCGATCTCGTCCTGTCGGTCGGCGCGCCCCCCAACGGCGACAACGCCGGCAACGAGCAGGGGCTGTTCTCGGTGGCCTTTCCCCCCGACTTCGCCTCCTCCCAGCGGTTCTACGTCGTCTACACGATCGACGACCCGGCTCCGCCCCCCAACCTCGACGGCGACATTCAGCTCGACGAGTACACCGCGAGCGGCAACGTCGTCAATCCGGCGACGAGGAGGCCGGTGCTGACGATCCCGCATCCGGACGCGCCGACAACCAACCACAACGGCGGCCAGCTCCAGTTCGGCCCCGACGGCTATCTGTATTGGTCGACCGGCGATGGAGGGACTGGTGGGGCGCTGGCCCGAGATCTCAGCTCGCTGCTCGGCAAGATGCTGCGCATCGATCCGCGGCAAAGCGGTGGCTCGGCATACACCGTTCCGGCCGACAACCCGTTCGTCGGCATCGCCGGGGCCGACGAGATCTGGAGCTGGGGGCTGCGCAACCCGTGGCGGTTCTCGTTCGACTCTGCGACGGGTGCGCTGCTCATTGCCGACGTCGGCAACGCGGCGCGGGAGGAGGTCGACTTCGAGCCCCCAAGCGTCGGTGGCGGCCGCGGCGACGACTTCGGCTGGAACTGCCGCGAGGGATTCATTTCCGGGCCCGGTGGTTGCGTCGGCACATTCACCGATCCGATCTTCGAGTACGCAAACGATCCAAGCACCTGTGCGATCACCGGCGGCTACGTATCGCACGACAACGGCGCCCCCGAGCTGGCCGGGCGCTACTTCTACGCCGACCTCTGCGTGGGACAAATTCGATCCTTCATCCCCGGCCTGCCGTTTGCCAGCGACGATCGGGCCGAGGGAGTCATCGTCGCCCAGCCGACGAGCTTCGGCGAGGACTCCTGCGGCCGCCTGTACGTCGTTTCGCGCAACGGCCAGGTCTTCCGCATCGTCGGCTCCTCCACCTCGACTTGCCCGCCCCCGGATCCGCCGGGCGACCCGCCGCCCGACGGCGACCCGCCGCCTACGGGGCGCAACGCGACCGAGATCAAGCTGCACTCGAACGACCGCCGCGTGGAGGATGGCCACCGCGTTCGGCTCTCGGTTTCGGTGTCGCCATGCGTCAACAGGGCGGGCGACACCGTCAGGCTGCTGGAGGACGGCGACCCGACCGCCAAGCGCAAGCTCGACGCCCGCTGCCGCGCCCTGTTCCGGCCGCGGATCGACTCCGCGGGGCGGTTTCGCGCCTCGATCGGCGAGGACGCCGCAAATCTCGCCGACCTTTCCCGGATCGTGCGAATATCGATCGCCCGATGAGCCGACGGCGCGCCGCACTTGTCGCCTTGCCCGTGGTCGTGGCGATGCTTGCAAGCGCCGATTCCGCCCTCGCCTGCACATGCGCGTTCGAGGACGAGGTGAAGCGATTTCAGCGCAGCGACGCCGCGGTCGTGGCGCGCCTGGTCGACGTCGTCCCCGTGGATGATCAACCTGCGAACCCCAGCTCCCCGATCGGCCCAGCGGTCGCCGACTACCACTACCGGCTGCTGCGGATCTTCAAGGGGCCGCGGCGCCTGGATGAAGGCGACGACATCGTGATCCGCGGCAACACGAGCAGCGCCGCCTGCGGCATGCCGACGCAGGAGCGGCGCTACGCGTTCTACCTGCATCGTTACCGCCGCTCCTTGAGCACCAACCTCTGCTCGCTGACGAGCCGTGGCGCGATGAAGGAAGCGGCCGCGCAGGCGGGTGCCGCCTCCAGGCCGGCCTCGGCATCGCAGGAATGCGCGCCGGCCGGATAACTTGGAGCGCGATGCATCGCTGAATCCTCCTGCTCTCCGTTCAGAGTGGCCCCGACAAGGGCGCCGGCTATCCGATCTCCGAAGAGCTGATGATCGGGCGCAGCATGCGCGCCGACATCGTGCTCCGCGACGAGGCGGTCTCCCGCGAGCATGCGCGCGTGCGGCCCGAGGGGGTGACCGTGATCATCGAAGACCTCGGATCGGCCAACGGTACGTTCGTGAACGGAGAGGGGGTTGACGAGGCGAGGCGGCTCGAAGCCGGCGACACGATCCTCGTCGGCGACACGGAGCTGGTGGTCAGCGTCGAGAGCGGTGAATACACCGAGCAGGTCTCGACCCCGTCCGAGCCGACCGTGATTCGCCCGGCGCCCGAAACCGGGAAAACGCGTTCGTAGCCAGGCCCCGCCGGCCTATTCGCGGTGTTCGCGGGTCGCGGTGGCGCGAACTGCTGCGGGCGGCGTCAGCACTCTGAGCCGACCGCCCGGCGGACACTCCGGGAGCGGCTGGGCGTCCGGCGCGTGCGGTCCTCCGCGGCGCGGGCCGCGGGGTCGCGGCGGCACCTTGCGCGGCCGCCTGAAGCCGCTGTCGTCATCGCTGGTCTGCGTCTCGGGCTGATCGGTGGCGCGGATCGCCCACCAGACGAGGTAGAGCAGCCCTGCGAGCGGGATCTTCAGGACCACCGCAAGGAAGAAGATCGGCCAAAAACCCTCCACCGCAGTCAGTCTAACCCGCTCGCCGGGTTGGGTGGGGCGCGAAAACGGAGCACCGAGGGAGGGCAACTAGAGGGCGCCGGGCATCCCGGCGGGGGGCGCCGCCGTTGTTTGAAGCCTTGAACCCCCTATGGGGGGTCGAAGCCTTCAAGTTTCCCTGCGCCGGGTGCAGGCGACGTGCCGGCGGCAACACGGACCGATCAGGCGCGGGCAGCTACTTGGCCTCGGGCTGTCCCGGAAGGCAATCGAACACCGCCTCACGCGAGGCCGTCTTTACGAGCTCTACCCCTCCGTGTACGCACTGGTCCCGCGGGCAGACCTTCCCGCAAGGGCCACTGGATGGCTGCGGTGTACGCGTGTGGTTCCCTTGCCGTGCTGAGCGACGACAGCGCCGGCTGCCTGCATCGGTTTCGAACCTCAGAGACCCTCGGGATCGAGGTGACCGTGGCGCCCGATGTCGTCCGAGCCCATCCCGATATCACCCTGCACCGGCGGCGCCTGGCTCCGAGCGACATCACCCGAGTCGACGGGATCCCCGTCACCACCCCAGCAGCCACCCTCGTTCCCCTCGCTGCTCGTCTCGATGACCCAGAGCTCGAGCGCGCGATCTCCGAAGCCGACCGCCTGGAGCTGATCACGCCTGAGGAGCTGCGCGCCTACATCGACACGATCGGGCGGCGAAAGGGTGTGGCTCGGATGCGCAAGGTTCTCGACCGACACACGTTCACACTCACCGACTCGGAGCTCGAGCGCCGGTTCCGGATCATTTCCCGCAAGGCCGGCCTCTCCGATCTTTTGCCTGCTGAGCCGGATTGCGGTGGTAGCGGAGCCCGTCGGTCTCGACCACGAGGCCCATTTCGGGCCACGGCAGGTGCGCTACGAAAACCAAGCATGTAGAGGACACCCTCGAGAGGGTTGCCAGCCGGATCAACCGAAACTTGAACGATTGAAGCCCCCATAGGGGCGCGAACCGTTCAAACAACGCCGACCACCCCTCGGGCCCTCCCTCGATGCTGCCGTTCGAGCCGCGGCACCCTCAGCGCGGCGCGAAGCCGTCGCCTACCCAGGCGATCAGCGCCGCCACTTGCCCCTCCTCGAGCCCACGGGCCGAGTCGGTCGGGACCAGCAGCGTCGGCGCTGCACGCGCGGCCGCCCACTCGTGGCAGCTCTTGTCGAGGCTGTCGTCGATCCAGGCGAGGGGCCGATCGCCCGCGTACTCGCCGAGCGCCTCCAGCTTCCAGTGTGCGGTCCCGAATTGGGCTCTACCGGCGAACGTCAGGTAGGGGAGCTCCTCGGGCAGGCCGAGCAGTGCCGGGAGATGGAAGTTCGCCCGCTCCTCCCATCCCGTCGCCCAGATCAGCTCGTAGTACTCGGCCAGCCGCGTCAGGCGCTCTCCCGCTTCGGGGAGGATGCAGTGGGGAACGCCGTCGATCAGCTCGAAGCGACCGGGAGCGGCCTCGATCGACTCGAAACCGAAAAGGCTGATGACCCCATCGACGTCGACGGCGAGAATCGGTCTGCCGGACACCCCGTCAGATTAGGACAGCACGCCCTGTATCCTGCGCCGTCGTGCCAAGCACCAATCAACTTGTCAAGAAGGGCCGCACGCCGCCGAAGAAGAAGGTGACGACCCCCGGGCTCAAGTCCGGCCAGGGCCGAAAGCGCAAGCTCGCCGCTCCACAGAGGCGAGGTGTCTGCACCCGCGTCTACACGGCGACTCCCAAGAAGCCGAACTCCGCCCTGCGCAAGGTGGCGCGCGTTCGGCTCACCAACGGGATGGAGGTGACCAGCTACATCCCGGGTGAGGGCCACAACCTGCAGGAGCATTCGGTCGTCCTCGTTCGTGGTGGTCGTGTCAAGGACCTTCCCGGGGTTCGCTACAAGGTGATCCGCGGCACGCTTGACGCCTCGGGTGTGTCCGACCGCAAGCAGTCGCGCTCCATGTACGGCGTGAAGCGGTAGCGCTATATGCCTCGTCGCGCCCGCGCAGCCATCCGGCCGGTCGAGCAGGACTCGATCCACCGCTCGAAGCTCGTCCAGCAGGTGATCAACAAGGTGATGACCGACGGCAAGAAGTCGGTCGCCGAGCGGATCGTCTACGACGCGCTCGCGATCGTCTCCGAGAAGACCGGGAAGGCGCCAGTCGAGGTCCTCGACGATTCGATCAAGGCACTTACCCCCGTGCTCGAGGTTCGTTCCCGCCGCGTCGGCGGGGCCACCTACCAGGTCCCGGTCGAGGTCCCGGCTCGCCGCGGCCGCACGCTCGCGGTGCGGTGGCTGGTGCAGTTCGCCCGCGCCCGGCGCGAGAAGTCGATGGCCGACCGGCTCGCAAACGAGATCCTCGACTCGCTGAACCAGCAGGGCGGCGCCTGGAAGCGCAAGGACGACATCTTCCGGATGGCGCAGGCGAACAAGGCGTTCGCGCACTACCGCTGGTAGCGGCTAGCCGCTACCAGCGTCCCACCTACCTGGGACGCCGCCGCGCCTCGCGGCGCTCTCGCGCCCGCCTCTCTCGCGCCTCCGACGCGCGGGCATGGAGCGACTCGACGTTCGAGGCTTTCTCGGCCGCCTCGTCAGCCGACGACTCCTCTTCCTCGTCCTTGGCCTCATCTCGCTCTCGCTTCGGGCCCCGCCGTCCCGTCATCATCAGCTGCTCCGGGCTCAGCGTCGCCAGTGCGGCGCCGCTGACCGCAAGCCCGAGCGCACCGAGAAGCGAGAGCCAGAACCCGGCTGCCGGCTCGGCCTTGGCCTCGGCGAAAAAGATCGGCTCGGTGATCGCGCCGACGTTGTTCGCCTTCGGCAGGTCGACGATCAGGAACAGCAACAGCGCCACCACTCCCGCGACAGCGACCGCCACCGCGGCCGGCTTCGAGCCCGCACCGACCGCAATCAGCAGCGCGCCGATTGCGAAGATCGCCAGCACGAGCATCGCGTAGTTGTGGCGGTCCCCGGCGTCGAGCGTGTCCTTCAGCTCGCCCCCCTGCGTGAGCTCGAAGGTGGTGGCGAGATCCGAGAGACCGAGAACGATCGCGGAGACGAGGCAGCCGCACGCGAGCAGGTACTCGACCGGAATCGTGCCTAGGCGGGGTCGCCGGCTCATGCCTTTTTCCTATCGGCGCCACGGCCGTGAAGCACCAGCAACGCTCCTGAGAATGCCAGCACCCCTGCTCCCACCACCTCGAGCCAAAAGCCCTTCTCGAGGTTGGCGTCGGCGCCCTCGTACCGTGCCGTCGCGTCGCCCTCGTCCAGCCCGGCGGGGAGGTCGATGGCGAGCGCGATCGCGAGCGCGATCATGCCGAGGCCGGCAATCGCCCATCCCAGCCGGGAGCGCCCGGAGAGCGCCAGGCCGATCGCCAGCAGGGCGGCGAGGCTCAGGAAGATCATCAGGGCCCCGTGGGCCGAGCTGAACGAGGCTTGGTCCTGGTCCACGGTGGGAGCGGTGGCGACGCTTTCGATCCCCGGATACGCGGCATAGTCGCCGGCGCCGACGGCGAGCGAGCGGTAGTCCAGGAACTGGGCGACGACGAGAGCGACCACCGCGAACAGCGCCACGGCGACCACCAGACGGGCGGGAGTCAGCACCTTCCCGACCCGCTTGGCGGTCCGCCTGACGACGAATCGGACGTCCTGCGTCAGGTAGCGAACACGGCGCGAAACCCGCGCTGCGGACCGCTTCACCCCAGGAGATTCACGTTTTTCGGATCGCTTCGCCGCGGACGAATCACGCCTTTCGGATCGCTTCTCCGAAGGCGATCTCGCGCCCGCGCTCGCGCCTGCAAAAGCGCGTGTCCGCCTGCGTGGAGCCTTCATACCCTCGCTATACTCAGCGACCGTTCGCAACGGCGTTCGCGCCGGGGTGAGCACTGGATTCCAATCCATGGAGAGCCGCGCCACATAGTCATTGGGCTGGGCCCAGCCAAACGGTTGTCCTTGGCCCGCGCGGGCCTTTTTTGTGCCCCAAGGGCATTGAGCAAGGAATCTCCTCTACCTGGTCCACGCGGACCCGCTGAGAGTCAGACAAGACACTTTACGGACAAGAAATGCCACGCACCTTTCCCCTAGAGAAGACCCGCAATATCGGGATCATGGCGCACATCGACGCCGGCAAGACGACGACGACCGAGCGCATCCTCTACTACACGGGCCGCACGCACAAGATGGGTGAGGTTCACGAGGGCGCGGCGGTGATGGACTGGATGGAGCAGGAGCAGGAGCGGGGGATCACGATCACCTCCGCCGCGACGGCGTGCGAGTGGAAGGACCACCGGATCAACATCATCGACACGCCCGGGCACGTGGACTTCACGGTCGAGGTCGAGCGCTCGCTGCGCGTCCTCGACGGCGCGATCGCGGTGTTCGACTCGGTTGCCGGCGTCGAGCCCCAGTCCGAGACCGTCTGGCGCCAGGCCGACAAGTACAAGGTCCCTCGAATCGCCTACATGAACAAGATGGACCGCACCGGCGCGGACTTCGAGAAGGCGGTGCAGACGATGCGCGACCGCCTCGGGGCGAAGCCGTTGCCGATCCAGCTTCCGATCGGCAGCGAGGACTCCTTCGTCGGCGTCGTCGACCTGATCGAGGACAAGGCGCTTGTGTGGAAGGACGAGCTCGGGACCGAGTTCGAGTACGGCGAGATTCCCGCTGACCTCAAGGAGGCGGCCCACGAAGCGCGCACACATCTGATCGAGGCGTGTGCCGACTACGACGACGAGCTGATGGAGATGTATCTCGACGAGCAGGAGATTCCCCACGAGAGGATCGCCCGCTCGCTGCATCGCGCCACCCTCGACATCAAGGTGACACCAGTGCTCTGCGGCTCCTCGTTCAAGAACAAGGGCGTGCAGCCGTTGCTGGACGCGATCGTCGAGCTGCTCCCCTCACCGCTCGAGGTGCCGCCGATGCAGGCCCTCGAGGTCTCGAAGTCCGGCAACGGCGCCGGTGGCAAGGAGGTCGAGCGCCCGCCCGAAGACGACGCGCCGTTTGCCGCCCTTGCCTTCAAGGTGATGGTCGACCCCTACGTCGGCAAGCTCACCTACTTCCGCGTCTACTCGGGCAAGCTCAGTGCCGGCAGCCGGGTCCTGAACTCCAGCAGCGGGCGGACCGAGCGGATCGGCCGCCTGCTGATGATGCACGCCAACCATCGCGAGGAGGTCGAGGAGGTCTACGCAGGCGACATCGTCGCCGGGGTCGGCCTCAAGCAGACCTCCACCGGCGACTCGCTCTCGGCACCCGACGCCCCGGTGATCCTGGAGACGATCGAGTTCCCCGAGCCTGTGATCGCGGTCGCAATCGAGCCGAAGACGAAGGCCGACCAGGAGAAGCTCTCCACGGCGCTCGC
>CAWIPO010000005.1:0-11704 GCA_963838095.1 uncultured Thermoleophilia bacterium | reverse complement strand
CCGAGTGAACTCGGCGTGGGGTGTGACTAGAGGCAGTGAGCGGCCGCGTAGAGAGTGCGGTCGTTGCCGCTGTCGTTGCCGCCGGTGACCGTGACGGTCTCGGCAGCGTGGTTGAGGATCACCTCGGAGATGAAGAGCTCATCCCCCGCCTGGTTCACGGTCCACTCGCCCGAACCGCTGATCAGCTCCTCGCCGTTCTGGCACGAGGCGGTGACCGTATCGGTCACGTACGCGCCGTTCTCGGCGCCGCCTCCGTTGACGCTGACCGAGTTGTAGCGAGGCTGGATCGCGTCGCCCAGCTCCGGAGCGCGAACGGAGTTGTCGGCAAGCTCCACCGAGCCGACTGCGTCGGCGCCGATTTCGGCTGAGCCGACTGCCTCGGCGGCGATCTCATCGGCCTCGACCGAGTTCGCCGCCAGATCCTGCGACGTGAGCGTGTCCAGTGCGACGTCGTCGCTCTGCAACGTCTGGTCGATGACGTCCTCGGTAGCAACGGCCTGGCCGTTCTTCAGGTCGACGCTCTTCAGCGTCTCGTTGACGACGTCGCCGGAGTTGACTGTGTCCTGGCCCGGAAGCGCCATCGCTGCGCCGGACATCGCCGTGAAAAGCGCGACGAAGCTGACGACGAGGGCTGGGCTGGGACGGAATCGAGTCTTGCTGCTGGTCATGGGGGTCTCCTTTTGTTTGTTGTTTCCCATGCCCTCAGTGTCTGCTCGCGCGGCCGTTTCGACCAGGGGCCCTGAGGGTGGACATAGGCCCACCCGGGGGTGGACTTGGCCCACCCTTGGTGTGGTCTCAGCCTGAAAGCGGCGGAAGGAGTCAGCCGGTGAGCAGCTCGCCGAGGTCCTCGACGGTCCGACTCCACGCCAGCCGTTCCCTCTCCTGCCCCGCGCCGGCGGCGAGTCGAGCGCGGAGGCCAGGGTCGGCGAGACGCTCGATCGCCGCGGCGAGCTCGGCCTCGTCGGGCTCGAACGCCGGGATTCCGGAGGGTGCCGGTTCAGGGCTCGGCAAGCCCTTGACCAGGAGGCCGTTGCGCTCATGCGCCACGACTTCGTTCATTGGCGGGTTGTCGTTCGTGATGATCGGAAGCCCGAGCGCGGTCGCCTCATAGAGGTGGAGCCCCAGGCCCTCCCAGCGACTCGGCGCGAGGCAAACGTCGGCCGCCCCGAACAGCCGCAGGTGCTGATCGGTCGGCAGGTCCTCGGAGATCAGCTCGATCCGCTGGTCCTTTCTCGCCGCCTTTTGCACCGCTTTGGAGCCGCGATCCACCTGTGACTTGACCACCAGCCTGAGGCGCTCGTTGGTGGTGCTGCGGAACGCTGCCAGGGTTCGCTCGATCGGCTTCCGCCGGCTCATGAAGCCGCCGGGGAAGAAGAACGTGACGCGCTCGTCGTCGCTGCCCGTGGAATCCGCGGCCGCGTCCAAGAGCTCCGGATGGATTCCCCAATGCACTCGAAAGCTCTCGATGCCCAGCTCGGCGTAGCGCTCCTGCTCGCAGGCCGTCATCGAGTAGATGAGGTCGAACGCCTGCTTCGCCGGCTCGACGTGCTCTTCAGAGAATTGCTCCCAGACGAAGCGCCCGATCGTCCTCACCCCGGTCGCCCGCAGCTGCCCGATTTCCTCGAACTGGTAATTCTGATCGAAGAACGCGACCTCGATCGAGCGCCTCCGCGCCCACGCCTCGAGCTCGGCGGCGGGAATCGTGTAGTGCGAGGCCTCGGTGATCCCGGGCTGGTCCCAGACGCCCTCGCGGTCGATGAACGACGGCCTGATGTTCCCGCCCCGCGTCGGACGCGCGAGCACGAACGTCTCGTGCCCGATCGAATCCAGAGCCGAGCGCAGCTGGCGTGCAACCACCGCCTGGCCGCGGTTGAACCAGAACGAGCTGATCCCGATCCTCATCGCCCCAGCGTAATCAGCACGCGGGCTCGGATCGCGTCAGCGAATCCCAGGCGCGGCCGATCGAGAACGAGTTTTCGATCCGCAGCGACCCGGGGGCATCGGCGCGCACCGCGGTCCAATCCCCCTGTGCGCTCGTACATCCCTCGCCCTCGGCAACGTGCCAAAACGGCGACGCCCGCACCAACACCAGAAACGTCCCGAGCTCCTCGACCTCGAGCGTCACCGACTCCGGCTCCAGGTCGGCGACCGTGGCAACCCCACCGTCCTCGCTGCTCACGAACGGCCGCGCACCTTCCACCTCCCACACCCTCCAGTGCTCCGATTCCCACCGCGGGATCAGGAACGGGGGCTCGGTGAGGATCAGCTCGCGCTCGGCCCGGGAGTACTGCTGCGCGTCCACGTCCGGGAGCGCGACGTAGCGGACCCCGGTCTCGAGCAGCCAGTCGTGGTAGCGCTCCGGCGTCAGCTCGCCCTCGTAGAAGACGTCGTTTCGGGCGCGGTCCATCTGCCGCAGCCAGCCGCGCCCGAGCGCGAACTCGGGCGCCACATACGCCATCTCCCAGCTGTTCACCGATTCGGGAATCTCGACCCGAGTCAGATCGCCATCGTGGGCGCGAAGCCAATCCTCGAGCGGGGCGTAGTACGCCTCCTCGGTCGAGGGATCGTCGACGCTGAGGGCGACCTCCCTGACGGCGTTGTCGAGCTGCCAGTAGGCGCTCCAGGCGAGGGTCGCGACGGCGACCGCGCCGGTGAGCAGCCTCCGCCACGGCGGGCGCGGCGGAAGCACCTCGCCCCTGTGGGCGAGCAGCGCTGATAGCAGCACCGGGCCGCCGAAGAACATCCCCAGCCGTGAGACGTTGCTGCCCATCGGGCTCGGGATCAGCCAGAACAGCGTCGCCGCCAGCGCGTAACCGGCGAGCGCGGTCCTCAGCCCGCGCTCCCCGGGAAGCCTCCACGTCACCAGCAGGGCGCCGGCGCACCACAGCGGCACCGGCAGATAGGCGGCGAAGTCGTACGGCTGCAGCCCTTCCTCGTGGAAGACCGCGTTCAGCGCCAGCGCCGGGAGCAGCGCCGCGGCGGCGACGACCAGCGCGGAGCGCCGAGTTGAGGGGGCGGTTAGCGCGACAACCGTCGCCACCCCGGCCAGGAACGCCCCCGCCAGCGGGCTGGCGAGCGTGCATCCAAACGCGGCTGCCGTCGCAGCCAGCGGATGCCGGGCGCGCAGGCTGAGGAGCGACGCGAGACCGAGCGCGACGCCGAGCGCGAAGCTGAGGTTGCCGTTCAGATACATCGCAGCCGCGCCGACCGCGAACCACAGCGAGCCCCAGAGGGCGCTCTCCCCCCAGAGTCCGCGCACCAGCCGGTCGAACAGCAGCGCCGAGCACACAACCGCCACCGCCCCGACCACTTGCGGTGTGAACCACGCCGCCAGCGGCGGGAAGAGGACGCTGTAGGTGAGCGTGTAGTGCCCCTGGTACCAGCTCCCGTTCCAGATCGTCAGCCCGGAGCGCTCGAAGAGCTCGGCCCGAAACACATGGGCGGCGAGGTCGTGGACCTGCGGGTTCCAGGCGACGAACGCAGCGACGAGCGCCGCGCACAGGGCCACCGGCCCGATCCGCCGCAGGACAGCGTGGGGCGAGGTCACGAGGCGGGGATTATCGCCCGCCGAAAGTGCTACGCGGCGGCTTCGACCGGCGCGGGCGCTTCCGGCTCGGGTTCGCGGCCCTCGGCCTTCTCGAACGCCAGCTCTCCTCCAGCGGCGTCGACGAGCACTGTGTCTCCCTCCGCGAACTGGCCGTCAAGCAGCTTCAGGGCCAGCGTGTCCACGAGCTGCTTCTGGATCACCCGCTTCAGCGGGCGAGCGCCGTAGGTGGGGTCGTAGCCGAGGTTGCCGAGCAGCGTCCTCGCGTCCTCGGTGAGCTCGATCCTGATCCCCTTCTCCTCCAGGCGCCGGGTCAGCTGGCCGACCTGGAGCTCGACGATGCGGCTGATGTCCTCGCGCGAGAGGCGGTGGAAGATGACGACGTCGTCGATCCGGTTCAGGAACTCCGGCTTGAACGTCTGCGCCAAGACCTCCTCGATCCTCTCGCGGATCCGTTCGTCGATCGCCTCCGCGGCGATCTCCTGAGAGCCCACGTTCGAAGTCATGATCAGGATCGTGTTGGTGAAGTTCACGGTTCGCCCCTGGCCGTCGGTGAGGCGGCCGTCATCCATCATCTGAAGCAGCACGTTGAAGACGTCCGGGTGCGCCTTCTCGATCTCGTCCAGGAGCAGAACGGCGTAGGGGCGGCGGCGAACGGCCTCTGTCAGCTGGCCGCCCTCCTCGTATCCGACGTAGCCGGGCGGCGCACCGATCAGGCGCGCAACCGTGTGCTTCTCCATGTACTCGGACATGTCGATCCGGACCAGGGCCTGCTCGGAGTCGAACATGAACTCGGCCAGCGCCCGCGCCAGCTCGGTCTTGCCGACCCCGGTCGGGCCGAGGAAGAGGAAGCTGCCAATCGGCCGGTGGGGATCGGAGAGCCCGGCGCGCGAGCGCCGCAGCGCGTTGGAGACCGCCTCGATCGCCTCGTCCTGGCCGATCACGCGCTCGTGCAGCCGCTCCTCCATGTGGATCAGCTTCTCGACCTCGCCCTCGAGCAGCCGCGATACGGGAATCCCGGTCCACTTGCCGACCACCTCGGCGATGTCCTCGTCCGTGACCTCCTCGGTCAGCATCGTGCCGCCGCTGGCGTGCAGCTCGGCGAGCCGTACCTCCTGCTCGGCGACGGTCGACTCCAGCTCAGGGATCCGCCCGTAGCGAAGCTCGGCGGCGCGCTCGAGGTCGGCATCACGCTCGGCGCGCTCGAGCTCTCGATTCGCCTGGTCGAGGTCCGCTTTCGCCTGCTTGATCGCCTCGATCGCCTCCTTCTCGTTCTGCCACCGCGCCTTCATCTCGCTGGCGCGCTCGCTCAGCTCAGCCAGCTCCGACTCGAGCGCCTTCAGCCTCTCCTTCGACGCCTTGTCCTTCTCCTTGCGCAGCGCCTGGCGCTCGATCTCGAGCTGCTGGATGCGGCGCAGCACCTCGTCGAGCTGGGTGGGCATCGAGTCGATCTCGATCTTCAGCCGCGAGGCGGCCTCGTCGATCAGGTCGATCGCCTTGTCGGGGAGGAAGCGGTCCGCGATGTAGCGCTCCGAGAGCGTCGCCGCCGCGATGATCGCGCCGTCGGTGATCCGGACGCCGTGGTGGACCTCGTAGCGCTCCTTGAGCCCGCGAAGGATCGCGATCGTGTCGGTGATGTCGGGCTCGCCGACGAAGACCGGCTGGAAGCGGCGCTCCAGGGCGGCGTCCTTCTCGACGTGCTTGCGGTACTCGTCGAGGGTGGTGGCCCCGACGACACGGAGCTCACCGCGCGCGAGCATCGGCTTCAGCATGTTGGCCGCGTCGACCGCGCCCTCGGCCGCGCCGGCGCCGACGATCGTGTGCAGTTCGTCGATGAAGAGGATGATCTGGCCCGCTGCGGCCTGGACCTCCTTCAGCACCGCCTTCATCCGCTCCTCGAACTCACCCCGGAACTTGGCTCCTGCGAGCAGGGCGCCGATGTCGAGCGCCACCACAAGGCGGTCGCGCAGCGACTCGGGGACGTCGCCGGCGACGATCCGCTGCGCGAGCCCTTCGACGATTGCCGTCTTTCCCACCCCGGGGTCGCCGATCAGGACGGGGTTGTTCTTGGTCCGCCGAGACAGCACCTGCATCACGCGTCGAATCTCCTCGTCGCGGCCGATCACCGGATCGAGCTTGCCCGTCTCGGCCTCGGCGGTCAGATCGCGGCCGTACTTCTCGAGCGCCTGCATCGTCGACTCGGGATCGGGAGAGGTGACGCGATGCGGGCCGCGCACCTCGGCGATCGCCTTCGCCAGCGAGTCGCGGTCGGGGAGCAGGTTCGCAACACCGGAGCTCTTGTCCGCCAGCGCGAGCAGGAAGTGCTCGGTGGAGATGTACTCGTCGCTGAGCGCGTTCATCTCCTTCTCGGCGCGCTGGAGCGTGCGTACGAACTGCTGCGACGGCCTCACCTCAGGCTCGGTATCCCCGCTCATCGTCGGCAGGGAGTCGATCGCGGAGCGAACCGAGGCCCGCAGCGCGGAGCCATCGGCGCCGACCTTCTGGATCACGGGAACGACGAGCCCGTCCTCCTGCTCGAGCAGCGCCGACAGAAGGTGCGCGGGAGCGACCTCGGTGTTGCGCGACTCGGCCGCGATCCGCTGCGCCGCGGCGACGGCCTCCTGGGCCTTGATCGTGAATCGGTCAGGCTGCATACGTGCCGGGATTATACCTCAAATCTAAGTCTATTCGACTTAGATTTATGCGTGGTCGTGGCTCATCGCTTGCCCGGGCGCTGGACCCTGATCCTCACGGGACCGGTCTGCTCGGGAGGCTCGATCTCCGCGTCATAGGCGCCGTAGGGCACGATCTCCGCCCGCAGCGAACGGCGCACCCGTTCCATCTCCGCGGCCATCTCGCGCTCCATCTGCGCGGCGCGCTCGCGCAGCTGCGCCATCTCCGCCCGCATCCGGTTCAGCCGCTCCTCCATCTCCAGCACGGACTCGACGCCGGCGAGGTTCAGGCCCTCCTTGTTGGTCAGTCGCTGGATCTTGCGCAGCCTCTCGACGTCGGCCTGCGAGTAGAGGCGGGTGTTCTTCGCCGAGCGCTTCGGGGTTATCAGCCCGCGGGCCTCGTACATGCGAAGCGTCTGCGGGTGCATCTCGGCGAGCTCGGCCGCGACCGAGATCATGAACACGCCTCGCGTCTGCTCGATCCGCACGCCGTCCCCGGGAGGCGCTGCACGCTTTCGCCTCGCGCTCACGCGTCTACCTTGCCTTCCTCGGCGGACCGACTGCCCGCCTTCGCTCGCGCATCACGCAGAAGCCGTGCGCGAGGGTCGTGGTCATTGAGCGCCTTCGCGAACTCTCCCAGCGCCTGCTCCTGCTCCCGGTTGAGGTCGCGCGGGACGTCGATCTCGAGCCGGTAGAGGATGTCCCCCTTCCCTCGCCCGCCGGGCTTGGGGGCTCCTTCTCCGCGCAGCCTCTGCACGGTTCCGTGCTCGGTCCCGGCGGGAACCCTGATCCGCTTCGTCCCGTGCAGGGTCGGGACCTCGACCGTCGCTCCCTGGATCGCCTCCGCGATCGAGATCGGAACAGTTACCTCGAGGTTGCCGTCGGGCCGCTGCTTGAAGACGGGCGACGAAGCGACGCGGGTGGTGACGTACAGGTCCCCCGGTGGGCCGCCGCGGGGCCCGTCCTCGCCCTTGCCGGCGAGGCGGATGCGGCTGCCGTCGCGGACGCCCGCGGGCACGTTGACCCGGTAGCGCTTGCGCTGAAGGGTGAGCCCTGAGCCCTCGCAGGTGGGGCACGGAGTCTCGATCACCTGGCCCTGGCCCCCACACTGGGGGCACGGCTGGCTGATCGAGAAGAACCCCTGGCTCTGGGTGTCGACGCCGCGCCCTCCGCATCTCGGGCAAACGATCGGAGACGTGCCCGGTGCGGCGCCGATGCCGCCACAGGTGCTGCACACGGCCCGCTTCGGGATCGTCACCGGGATCTGGGCGCCCTCCATCGCCTGCTCGAAGCTGAGCTGGATCTCGGTCTCGAGGTCCCGTCCCCGCACCGGTTCCTGGCCCGGTCGTCCTCCGCTTCTGAAGATGGTGGAGAAGATGTCCCCGAGGTCCGAGGCGAAGCCGCCGCCCCCTCCGAACGGCTGCCCACCGCGTCCGAGGCCGCCGAACATGCCGCCCGCGTCGTATTGCTTGCGCTTCTCGGGATCGGAGAGGGTGTCGTATGCCCCCTGGACCTCCTTGAAGCGCTCCTCGGCGGCGGCGTCCCCCGGGTTCCGGTCGGGGTGGTACTCGCGGGCGAGCCGCCGGTATGCCTTCTTGATCTCGTCGGCCGACGCCTTGCGCGGGACCCCGAGCACCTCGTAGTAGTCGTTCGCCATCGCCCCGCGCTACTCGCTGACGATCACGCGCGCCGGCCGCAGCACCTGCTCGTCGATCCGGTAGCCCTTCTCCACCGTCTCGAGCACGGTGCCGGCTTCCGTGCCGTCATCGGCCCTGGTCGACAGCGCCTCGTGCCAGTTCGGGTCGAACCGCTCGCCGGCCGGGTCGTATGTCTGCACCCCGGCGCGCTCGAGCGCAGCCCGAAGCTCGCGGTAGACGAGCGCAAGCCCCTGCGCCAGTGCTTCATGCGCCGAGACCTCCTGGCTGGGCTCCTTGCCGGCGGCCGGGTCGTCACCGAGGCTCACGCCCGCAGCGAGCAGTGCTCGCTCGAGGTTGTCGAGCGCGGGAACCAACCCCTCCGCCAGCCTCAGCCGGCCGCGGCGCTCCGCCTCCTCGGCCTCCCGCGCCGCCCGCTTGCGGTAGTTGTCGAAGTCCGCCCGCGCGCGCTGCGCCAGCTCGAGATACTCGTCGCGCTCTCGCTTGGTTTCCTCCAGCAGCGCGTCGAGATCGGCCTCTACGGCCTCGAGCTCCGCCTGGTCCTCGGCCTCCTCCTCGACGGCCTCAGGCTCAGGCGCGCTCATCGTCTACGACCTCGGCGTCGACGATCTCTTCCTCGGCGTCCTCGGCTCCGCCGCCGTTGGCCGAGGCGCCGTCGGCCGATGTGGCGGCCTGCTGTTGTGCCGACTGGTAGATCTGTTCGGAGACCTTGTGGAAGGCCGCCTGCAGGGCGTCGGTCTTCGCCTTGATCTCCTCGGTGTTGTCGGACTCGAGCACCGCGCGGACCTCGGCGATCGCCTTGTTGATCTCGGTCTTCGCGTCGTCGTCGATCTGATCGCCGAGCTCGGCCACCTGCTTCTCGGCCTGGTACGCCGCGTTCTCGGCGACGTTGCGGGCCTCGGCCAGCTCGCGCTGCGCCGAATCCTCGGCCGCGTGGGCCTCGGCGTCCTTGATCATCTGCTGGACCTCGTCCTCGGAGAGGCCGGAGCCGCCCTTGATCTCGATCGTCTGCTCCTTGCCGGTGCCGAGGTCCTTGGCGGAGACGCTGAGGATTCCGTTCGCGTCGATGTCGAACGCGACCTCGATCTGCGGCATCCCGCGCGGCGCAGGCGGAATCCCGGTGAGCTGGAACTTGCCCAGCGACTTGTTGTAGGCGGCCATCTCGCGCTCGCCCTGGAGCACGTGGATCTCGACCGACGGCTGATTGTCGTCGGCGGTGGAGAAGATCTCCGACTTGCGCGTCGGGATCGTCGTGTTGCGCTCGATCAGCTTCGTCATCACTCCGCCCTTGGTCTCGATCCCGAGCGTCAGCGGGGTGACGTCGAGCAGAAGCACGTCCTTGACGTCGCCGGCGAGCACTCCGGCCTGGATCGCGGCGCCGATCGCCACGACCTCGTCCGGGTTCACGCCCTGGTGCGGGTCCTTTCCGGTCAGCTCCTTGACCTTCTCCTGCACGGACGGCATCCGGGTCATGCCGCCGACCATCACGACGTGCTCGACCGTCGCTCCCGAGTCGGCCAGCGCCTGCTTCACGGGCGCGACGATGCGCTCGAGCAGGTCACCGGTGAGCTCGTTCAGCTTCGCCCGCGAGAGCTTCAGCTCGAGGTGCTTTGGCCCCGACGCATCGGCGGTGATGAACGGCAGGTTGATCGTCGTCTCCTGGGTGGTGGAGAGCTCGATCTTCGCCTTCTCGGCCGCCTCGTAGAGACGTTGAAGCGAGTTCTTGTCTGCCGCCAAGTCGATGCCCTGGTCGCGCTTGAACTCGGCGACCATCCACTCGACGATCGCCTTGTCCCAGTTGTCCCCGCCCAGGTGGTTGTCGCCGGCGGTCGCCTTCACCTCGAAGACCCCGTCGCCGATCTCGAGCACCGAGACGTCGAAGGTGCCGCCGCCGAGGTCGAAGACGAGGATCGTCTGGTCGGCCTCCTTGTCGAGCCCGTACGCGAGCGAGGCCGCAGTCGGCTCGTTGATGATCCGCTTCACGTCGAAGCCGGCGATCTGGCCGGCCTCCTTCGTGGCCTGGCGCTGGTCGTCGTTGAAGTAGGCGGGAACGGTGATCACCGCCGCGTCGACCGGCTCGCCGAGCTTCGCCTCGGCGTCGGCCTTCAGCTTCTGCAGGATCATCGCCGAGATCTCAGGCGGCGCGTACTGCTTGCCGCCGGCCTCGACGCGCACGTCCCCGTTCGGGCCCGCGACGACCTCGTAGGGGACGATCGTCTCCTCCTCCTTGACCTCGGCTTCCTTGCGGCCCATGAAGCGCTTGATCGAGAAGATCGTGTTCTCGGGGTTCATCACCGCCTGGCGCTTGGCCACAGTGCCGACGAGGCGTTCCCCGGAATCCGTGAATGCGACGACGGACGGCGTAGTCCGCCCTCCTTCCGCGTTCTCGAGGACGGTCGGCTCGCCGCCCTCGAGCACGGCGACGCACGAGTTGGTCGTTCCAAGGTCGATTCCGATCGTCTTGCCCATTACTCAGTTCCTCCGTTTCAGCGGCGCCATCCAGACGCCCGATTGCTAAAGAAATCTGAGTCTCAGGCTAGCAGATCCCTGCGTACCGCTCGCGAAACCGGGCCCTAGGGGAACACCAAGGTGCTCACGACTCCGCCGTGGTCCGCAGGCCACAGGCCGGTCGCCGTGCGTTGATTCTTGTCGTTGCCGGTGATGAACGAGTCACCGAGCTTGATCTGCTTGTTGTTGACCAGCAAATGATCGACCGTGTGGTCGAACTTGTCCTTCGGATCATTCAGCGACGAGGCGAAGCAGCAGCTGAAGTCGCTGGTCTGCCTGGACAGGAAGCCGCCGTCGAGCACCGCGGAGAACGCGAGCCGATCGGCCTTGGTCGCGCCGGGGTCTTTCTCCAGCTGCTTCTTTGTGCCGCTGTTGAGGTCGCCGATCAACACGACGTTCCCATTCGACTTCGCCGGGCCGCCCACAAGCTCTTCGGCCTGCGCCTCTCTGATCGTGCCGTCGTCGAACGCCTCGAGGTGCGTGTGCACGACGCGGAACTTCTCGCCGTCGACGGTCGCCTGCACGCTCTGCCAGCCGCGCGTGACCGGAATCTGGACGCCGCCCGCGACGGTTGCGCTGTACAGATCCTCAAACACGCTGCCCTTCGGCTTGCTCGTCTTCACACCCTTGCGGGCGAGAATCACGTTGTAGGTCGTCAGCCGGCCGTCGTAGGTGCTGCTCGCGTCGTCGGGCTGGGGGTCGCCGGGACGCGCCTCGACCGGAAGCTCGAAGTCGAACTCCTCCGTCTGCACCGCCACCCGGTAGTTCGCGCCCTGTCGCTTCAGCTCGCTGCGGAGCTCGGCGAGGAAGTCGTAGACCACGGTCTCAGCGGGCGTGCCGCCGAAGTCATCACCGAGGTCGTTGATCGGCGGCTCGGTGTCGATTCGCCACAGCGATACCTCCTGCAGTCCGACGAGGTCCGGCTTCGCCTTCTTGATCTCGCGCGCGAGCAGCACGGCCCGCGACGGGAAGTCGGTGCGGATCACCTCGTTCAGGATGTCTGCGTCGGCGACCGCCAGCTGCGCGAAGTCCTGGCTTTCGAGAGCCGCGCTCAGGTCGGCGCCGAGATAGACGTTCCGGGACATCACGGTGACGTCGGTTCCCTTGCCAGAGGCCATTGAAGGGATCGCCAGCATCAGACCGGCCGTCGCGATCGCAATACCTGCGGCGAACCGCCGCGCGCTGGCACTGCCGTGCGTTTTCCCTGCCTGCATTCGATCGAACTCCTTTTCTCGCGTTTGGGTCCTCTCACCGAACACGCCCAAGCCCGTCGGGATTCGGTCGGAGCGGAACGTTATTGCCCGGCGAAGCGTTCGATTGGATCC
>CAWIPO010000004.1:0-6790 GCA_963838095.1 uncultured Thermoleophilia bacterium | reverse complement strand
GAAGGGACGATGGCGCTGCTGACGGGACGCGACCACCACTCGGTCGGGATGGGCGGGATCACCGAGATCGCCACGTCGGCGCCGGGGTACAACTCGATTCGCCCGAACTCCGCGGCCCCCCTGGCGGAGACGCTCAGGCTCAACGGATACTCGACCGCTCAGTTCGGCAAGTGTCACGAGGTGCCGGTGTGGGAGACGAGCTACATCGTCCGCGACAACGCGGCTGCCGGAGAACTCGGTCCCGTCACCAAGAACAAGTCACACGCCCTCACGGCCCGGATCGAGGTGCCCGGGGGCGGGGCCGAGGGGGTGCTCGTCGCCCAGGGCGGGCCTACGGCGGCTGGAGCCTCTACCTCCACGAGGGGTGCCCGGCCTACCGTTACAACTTCTTCGGCCTCCAGCGGTTCAAGATCTAGGGAGAGCAACCCGTCCCCGCCGGCGAGCACCAGATCCGCATGGAGTTCGCCTACGACGGCGGCGGATTGGCCAGGGGCGGCGACGTCACGCTCTACGTCGACGGCGACAAGGTCGGCGAGGGTCGCGTCGAGCACACCGTGCCCATGCTCTTCTCCGCGGACGAGACGCTGGACCTCGGTCGCGACAGCGCCACTCCCGTCAGCGACGACCATGGGCCCGACAACGGCTTCACAGGTCGCGTGCCCTGGGTCCAAATCGACATCGACGAAACGGCCGAGGACGTGGACCCCCTGATCAGCCCAGACGAGCGCCTGCGCTTCGCGATGGCACGGCAGTGACGGCGAGCGTCGTGCTCTCCGGCGGCGGCACGTAGCGGACCACGGACCTGGCGATCTTGTCGTGTAGCCCCTGCCGCCGCGGGTCCCACAGGATCGGGAGGTAGCCGGCCATCAACGGCAGCGCCGCCAGGATCATCCCTATGAAGCGGAGCACCGCCCGGCCGAACCGCAGACGCTCCCCCTCGATCGAGACCACCTTCAGGCGCAGCACGCGCATGCCGGGCGTCTGCTCGGTCAGCGTCCAGAAAGCGACGAAGTACGCCGCCGTCACCAGGCACCAGGCACCGAGCCCGGCGAGCAGGCCCGACGTGTCGATATCGCTCAGGTCGGCCCCGAACACGGAGAGCGCGAGCCCGATGATCGTCGTAGTCACCGCCAAGCCGACGTTGAGCACGAGCGCGTCGGTGGCGAGCGCCAGGGTGCGCGTGACGATTCCCCCGTAGCCGCTCACGGCTCCGCCTTGCGCCTCAGCAGCCTGCGGGCGAGGCGCTCGGCGGCGTCGTCGCCCGCCATCGCGCGCGTGCGCACCTGGTCGGCGACCTCGTCGGCCAGCCCGATCGACTGTGCGGCCACCGCCGCGCGCACCTCAGGGCTGTTCGCCACGCGCTCGACCACCTGCTGCATCTCCGCGCTGTCCAGCAGCTGCTCGGTCGTGGCCGCCATCAGCTCGCTCTGAAGCACGCTGCGGATCGCCTGCGACATGCCAGCGCTGTCGAGCGACCGCCGGACCAGCCGGTCGACGGCGGGGCTGTCGAGCGTCTCGGTGAGCAGGCGCTCGAGCTCCGGCCGCTCGAGCGTCTCGGTCACAAGTCGCGGCGCCTCGGGGCTGGCCAGCACCCGCTGGACGATCCTGTCGGCCACCTGAGCCTCGAGCAGCCGGTCGACCACGAGCTCGACCAGCTGGGCCTCGACCATGCGGTCGACCACCATCCCCGGGACACGGCTGCGCGCCAGCGCCGCCAGGCTGCGATCGAGTGCCTCTACCGCCAGGGAGCCTGCGAGCGCGACCGGCGGCCGAACGACGGCGCCCACCATGCGGCCAAGCGTCCGCGCTCCGGGCACCGCGGGCATCAGCCCGGCTCGCCCTCGCGGTCAGTCATTACCTTCGTGCGCGCCCCAGACGGCGCGCAGCGGGGCGGGGCCGAAGTCCTGCTTGCGGATCAGCGCCGCGGCGCCGCAACGCGTCGCCGTCGACGGCAGGTCGTCGGGATCCTCGAGCGAGATCAGCACCACGGTCACCGCCGGGTGGCGGCCGTGAGCCGCAGCGCGGTCTCGATCCCGTCCATACCCGGCATGCGCCCGTCGAGCAGGACCAGCTGAGGCCCGAGCTCGTCGACCACCCGCAGGGCATCCTCGCCCGAGGCCGCCTCGCCGACCGCCTCGAAGCCGGCCGTAGCGTCGATCACGTCCCGGGCGGCGGCGCGGAAGATCGGCTGGTCGTCCACGGTTACGACCCTCACTGGCGTGCGTCTGCCCATGCTGACGAGCGTCGCAGCAGCGGCCGGTTGTCCGCAAGGTCGTTCGCCGGTCTCGTCCAGGGGGCGGTGGCACCACCGTCATCCTCACCGATCCAGCGGGGAAAGGTCGGAGAGGAAGATCAGCGCCGCCTTTACGCGCTTGCTCACGTCGTCGGCGTCGGCGAGCCCGAGCTTCATGAATATCGAGTTGATGTGCTTCTCGACGGCCCGCTTGGTCAGCACGAGCGACTCGGCGATCGCCATGTTGCTCTTGCCCTCGGCGATCTCCGCGAGCACCTCGCGCTCGCGCGGGGTTAGCTCGAGCAGCGGCGAGTTCTCCGCGCGCGCCCGCGCCGCCACCAGCACCTCCACGATCTTCGAGTCGATCACGGAGCCGCCGACGGCCACCGGAGGAGTCTCCGACCACGTGGCCCTCTGCGGAGGCGGACCCAGACGCCGCCTCGGACGCGGCGGAGGTCGACCATTCCGAGCCGCTGGCCGTCGAGGCTGGGGACGAGTAAGCGCCGCCCGAGGAGCCCCCCGACCACTCGGCCTCCGGCGGGGCCGGCGCCCGCCTGGGGCGTGGTGGTGATCGCGCTGATGGCGCTGCTGCTTGCGATCGGTGTGACCAGGCTGGCAGTCGTACACAAGGCCGACCCGGGCACGCCGGAAGCCGTCGAGGACGCCAAGACGCTTGTCGCCGAGCTGGAGAAGTTGAACCGCTCTCTGGCGATGACGAACGAGCTGATGTCGAACGCGATCGCGAACGCCGAGCAGCTGAGCGCGAAGGCGCAGGCCAAGCTGGCGAGCCTGTCATCACAGCTCGCCGACGTCGGCAGCGGGGTCGGACAGGTGCGCTCGCTTCTTGGCGATCAACTCTCCGAGCCGACGCGCTCCGAGCTCGGCAGCGGTCAGGAGCGGCTTCAGTCGCTCAAGGGGACGCTCGCGCAGCGGAGCGGGCGGCTGGCCAAGCAAGAGCTCGGGCGGGCCAGCCGGGATGTCGCGGCGATTGGGAACTAGGTCGGGGTCGCAACGCGCAGGGGCTTCAGTCGCGAGAGCACCATGGAGGGTCGGATCGACGCTATAGAGAGCAGGCAGGCCGAGACCGACGGGTCCAGGGCCCAGATCGCGGACCTCCGGGCCGCGGCCGACGAGCTCAGGGAGTCCCTTCAGGCCCGGCGGGAGCGTGCGCAAACCCCCGCCGCTCAGGTCCGGAGGCTGAGGCACGCCCAAGCTTTGCTGCAGAGGCGCCTCGACAGCTTGAGCCCGAGGCGCTAGACCGTCGCTCGATCTGCGGAACCATCCCATCGGGACGATGAGAGTCGCGACCTCGGGAGGTACGGTCGCTCAATGTTCCCGCGTACGCACAAGTCGCCAGCTGTCGGCCCAACGCTCGACCTGTTGCCGTGCGCCGGTGTTGGCAACTCGTCGGGTCTACGGACGGAGCACCTTCAGGAATGGAGACGTGCCGCGCAGCGGGTGGTGCGCACCTACAAGGAGTGGTGTGCCGCCAACTGGCGCGACCGCCATCACCTCTACCTCTCGTTCCTCGATGCGCTTCGGTGCGAGGAGCGGGCCGCCCGGCGGTTCGAGCTCGATGCCGGGGTGCTGATAGCTCCGAAAGGAGATCAATCGTGATCTGGGCAATCCTCGCAGCGCTGGGGGTACCCCTCTGGCTCTGCGCCATCGGCATCTTCATGCTGCTTTTCAACAATCGGAGGCTGCGCAAGCGGTACGGCGACGTTCCGGTACGCGTCCGCCGGCCCGGGAAGAAGCGCTGGACCCGCGGTCACGCAATCTGGGTCTCGGACGTCTTCGCATGGCGAGGAAGTCCGGCCGCTTGGAACGAGGAACTGCTCTGGGTCAGCGCCGCCACGCCACGAGCGGCAGACCCCGAGGAGCGCAAGAAGCTGCACCGCCTCGCTGACGAGCCCGCGATCGCCACGTTGGCGGCTGCGGACGGCGAAATCGTCGAGGTGGCTGCCGCCCCAGAGCAAGCCTCCGCGCTCCTCGGTCCGTTCGCGCGCGCGACAGAGATCGATCCAGCCGGGACGGTCTCCCGCTAGCGAGGGCTCCGAATGGACTGGGCCCTTGCGATCGTGGCGCTCACGCTGCTCGTCGTTGGAGCGGTTTCGGGGCGGCTGTCGGGGACGCCGGTCACGGCGGCGATGCTGTTCGTCGTCGTCGGGTTGCTGGTCGGGCCCAAGGTGCTCGGCGAGATCGACGTCGACAGCTCGAGTTCGGCCGTGCGAACGCTGGCGGAGGCGACTTTGGCGCTGGTGCTGTTTTGCGACGCCTCGCGCATCGATCTCGGGCAGCTTCGGCGTGAGGTCGGTGTGCCGCTGCGCCTCCTCGGCATCGGCCTCCCGCTGACGATCGCACTCGGGGCCGTTGCGGCGGCCGGGATCTTCGGGCAGTTGTCCATCGAGGAGGCCGTGATCCTCGCAATCGTGCTGGCTCCGACTGACGCTGCACTTGGCCAGGCGGTCGTAACCGAGCCGCGGGTCCCACAGCGAATTCGCCAGGGCCTGAACGTCGAGAGCGGGCTCAACGACGGGATCTGCGTGCCGCTGCTGTTCGCCGCCGTGGCCGTGGCCGATGTGGAGTCCGAGATCTCGCACGGGCGCAGCGCGGGCACGCTTCTGCTCGAGGAGATCGGCTACGGCGTAGTCGGAGGTGTTGCGGCCGGTCTGCTGATCGCGGCCGTCGTCATCCACGCCGGTCGGCGAGATCTGATCGCGCCTCAGTGGCGGCAGGTCATCCCTGCTGCCGGCGCGGCTCTCGCATACGGGATCGCTGTCGGGCTCAACGGGTCGGGCTTCATCGCGGCGTTCGTCGGGGGCATGGTGTTTCGCGCGGCGCTCAAGCGTGACCCTGAGGACCTCAACGAGCTCAGCGAGGAAGTGGGGAACGTGCTCAACGGCGCGACCTTCGTGATCTTCGGGGCCATTCTGCTCGGTCCCGCGGTCGGCGAGCTGACCTGGGAGCTCGTGCTGTACGCGGTCCTCAGCCTCACCGTCGTGCGGATGCTGCCGGTCGCGATCGCGATGTTGGGGTCGCGCGCCAGGGCGCCGACGGTCGGATTCCTCGGCTGGTTCGGTCCCCGGGGCCTGGCATCGATCGTCTTCGCGGTGATCGTGGTCGAGGAGTCGGCACTCCCTCACGAGCACCTGATCGTGAATGTCATCTACGTCACGGTGGGGCTCTCGGTCTTGGCCCACGGCCTCAGCGCGGCGCCGCTCGCGGGGCGCTACGCCCGCTGGTTCGAGCGGCACCCGCGCGACAAGCCCCCGCCGATGGAGAGCGCCCCGGCCGAGGTGACGCGCGCCCGTGGACCCGCGGAGCAGCTGAACGACGCGGCGCCGGCAAGCCAGCGGACGTAAGTCGTCCCGTCGGCAGGCGGAGAGCTCCATGATCCATGGATGGCTGCGGCGTCGCGGGGCGGTGCCCGGCGTCGCACACGCGATCACCGGACGCGTGGTCCCGTCGCTGCGGGGCTACTTCGCCGGGGTGTCCGTGGCGCCTGGACGCCGGAATCTTCACCCTGCTGGCCGCGTTCGGGGCGAGGGGCCGGAGACGGCGGCGGCCGTGCAGATCTCAGCCGGCCTTGCCCGCACGCGCGCCACGGCGGAGGCGACCGCCAGGCCGGCCGGGCTCGCGAACCGCAACTGCGCTCGCCGACATAGGCGGAGGAGCCTCCGTTTAGCGCGTCAGGCGTTGAGCCCATCCAGCGCTTGCACGGCGAGCGGGCGGGATCGCTCGGGGCGCTGCACCGGCATCCCGAGATCGAGCCGCGGTCCACGCCGCTCGACCAGTCGCCGTAGGGTGCGTCGCCCGACCCGGTGAGAGATGCGGGGTGCGGGGTGAGTGTTCACTGGGTGTCCTCTTCCGGTGTTTCGAGGGCCGCGTCGACGTCGTAGCCGAGCGCCAGCGCCAGCTCGGGCGCAGCGGAAACCACACGAGTCAGCCCGACGGTAGGAGCCACCGCGATCAGGGTCCCGACGATCTCGTCGATGTTGGCGCCCGCGGCCAGTGCCGTCTCGGCGTTCGACTGGTAGGAGCTGGGCGCCGCGTCGATTGCCAGCGACGCCGCCAGCCGCACCAGGGCATGCGTCTTGGAATCCAGCCGCGAGACCTCGACGGTGTCGCGCCCCATCCCGAGCACCGATTCGACGAAGCTCTCGTCGTTGAGCGCGAGCCTGCGCAGGGTCTCCTCGTACTCGGCCATGTCCTCCTTCGCGGTTCTCTGTGGCGCTCCGCGGGTCTGCCCGGGTGCACCTCGAACTAGACACCACGGGAGGGGCGCCGTCATCGTCCCGATGGCATGAAAGTCCGCGCGCGTCCGGCGCGCACCTCGCGACCCCGGTTGACTCAGGATCCAGCGACGGTGCCGTTCTGCGGTGGATTCCCGAAGAGCAGATCGTCCGCGCGGCCGGGGATCGCGACGGTTGCTCCGAGCGCGACGAGGGCGGCGCCAAGCCCGAGGACGAACGCTCCCGTGAACCCGCTTTCGGCCGGGAAGCCGGGCTCCACGATGCCGCCGCCGATGACTATCGCGGCGGCGACCTGAGCGCTTCT
>CAWIPO010000003.1:0-12391 GCA_963838095.1 uncultured Thermoleophilia bacterium | reverse complement strand
CCCGCAAGGTCGGCTGGTCAACGTCCTGAAGCCCGGAACCGGATCGAGCGGGCTTGCGGATCTTTGCGGCCGGTTGCGGGGGTCTCCGGTTGAAGCGGCTGACGGGACTCGAACCCGTGGCCTTCTGCATGGCAATTAGGTCCCGGGTTTGCGGCGGTTTGCGGTTGCTCGCGTCTTTCCAGCTAATCGGCGGTTTCGCGCGTAGGCAGCCACTCCACAGTTGCGGACGTTTATGGATGTTCTGTTGCCCTGCTGTTGCCCCGGCGTTGCCCCCGAGGGCGTTTCTTGTCCCTCGGGGCTCTCGCTGCTCGTCCCAAGCGGAGCTCCTCCGGGCGTCAAGAGCCCCCCTCGCTCAGCCGTCGTAGTCGACGGCCACGGTCGGGCTTGTGGCGCGGGCCTGGCAGGTGAGGATGTAGCCGGCGTCGAGGTCGTCCGGACCGAGGGCAAAGTTGTGATCCATCTCGGCCGTCCCGTCAAGCAGCCTCGCCTTGCATGTGCCGCAGGCCCCGCCCATACACGCGTACGGTGCGTCCGGGCGCGCCTGGAGCGCCCCCTCGAGCAGGGAGTCGCCGGGGCTCACCTCCACAGACTCCTGGCGGCCTGAGAGGGTGAAGGTGAGGGTCGCGGGCCGGGTATCGGCCCGCGCCGACGGCGCGCCATCCGAATACCCGAAGAAGAGCTCGAGGTGAACCTTCTCCTGCTCGACGCCGTGCTCGATCAAGGTATCCCGCACCAGCGTCACCAGTTCCAGCGGCCCGCACAGGAACCACTCATCGACGCTCTCCGGGGCCAGCGTGCTTCCCAGCCAGCGCTCCAGCTTCTCGCGGTCGATGCGACCGCTGAGGTCGGGGACGTGGAGAGGGTCGCGGGAGAGCACGTGGAGGACCTCGAGCCGGTCGGCGTAGCGCGACTCGATCTCGTCGAGCTCGCCGCGGAACATCGTCGATTCCTTCGTCCGGTTGCCGTAGATCAGGGTGAACCGGCTCTCCGTCTCGATCTCGAGCGTCGTCTCCAGCATCGAGAGGATCGGCGTGATCCCGCTGCCGACGACGATCGCGACGTAGTGCTTTCGGTTGAGCGGGTCGAGCGGGGTGCAGAACCGGCCGGTCGGCGTCATCAGCTCGAGCACGTCGCCGGCCTCGAGCTCCTCGGCGACGAAGGTGGAGAAGGCGCCGCCGGGGATGTGCTTGACCCCGATCCGCAGCATCGCGCGGGTCGCGGGCGCGCAGATCGAGTAATTGCGCCGCACCCCCTCGCCGCCGAGGTCGGTGCGCACGGTCACGTGCTGGCCGGGCTCGAAGCGGAACTCGTCGCGCAGCTCCTCGGGGACGGCGAAGGTGACCAGCGTGCTGTCGTCGGTGATCGGGTCGACCGAGGCGACGGGCATCCGGTGGAAGATCGCGTGCGGCGCGCTCGAGCCCTTCGGCATCCGCACCGGCAGGACCTTGAGCAGCTTGCTGGTTCAGTTCGCTTCCACTCGCGGAACTCGTCCGGGTCGAGCGACTTCCCGAACGCGGTCGAGATCGCCGCGTCGCGCTCGAGGTAGGCCTCCTCGTTGCGCCGCCAGGTCCTCAGGTAGCGGTAGAAGGGCACCGAGGGATGGAGGTGATGGACGAGGTGGTAGTTCTGGGAGAGCATCAGCGGCGTGAACAGCCACTCCATCCCGACCCGGTTGCGCGTCGCGCGGTAGCGGTTCTCGCTCTGGGTCTCGTCGAGCCCGTGGTGGGGCAGCCAGTCGAACCACCACGCGAGCGCGAACATCGCGACTCGCTGGGGGATCAGGTAGACGAGCGCCAGCATCCAGATGTTGCCGGTGGCGACCGCGGCTGCGATCACGCCGACGGCGAGGGTCATCGACGCGCCGGTCTCGATCAGCTCCGCCCTCGGCCGGCGCCGCAGGTTGCGCGCGTAGAAGGTGACGTAGGGCACGTCCATAGCCGCGAACCGGACCGGTAGCTGCCACCAGGGGCCGTGGCTCGCGAAGTGGTCCGGGTCGTTGTCGTCGTCGTTCGTGTGCCGGTGGTGCTCGATGTGGATGAACCCGAAGGCTGGGAACGAGATCAGCGGCGAGACGAACAGCATCGCCGCCCGGCCGAACACCCCGTTCACCCACCGGTGCGAGCTGATCGAGTAGTGCGAGGCGTCGTGGAGGACCGTGAACATGACGAAGATCGCGACCGCGTTCATCGCGATCGTCGCCACCGCCGGCAGGTGATTTCCGACAGCAGCCCAGGTCCCGGCGGCGAACAGGGCGAGCGCGGCGAAGAAGATCCCAACGATCGGCCAGGAGAGCGTCGGGACCGGCTCGCCCGGGTCAGGAAGCGCCTGACGTGCCGGGGTCGGCCTCAGCGCTGGATCCGCCGGGTCGATGCTGCTCAGATCCGTTTCGGTGCGGATGCTCACGGCCTTCCCTTCACCCCGCCGCGAACTCGAACCGACCATACCCCACTCGGCGAGTTCGAGCTGCGGGCGCTGCGAGCTCCTTCAGAAGGGACGCTTGTTAACGACACGGTGTCGATAACTGAGTAGAGTAGCAGCTATTGACACGGCGTCGATAGCGCGTAGGCTTCGCACCCAGGACCACCTCTCCACCGCGCTCCTCTCGCCCATGCCTGCTCCAGCCCCCACTAGCTACAAGCGAACACGCCGCAGCCCCGAGGTGGCCGAAGCTCTCATCCTTGACACCGCGGAGGTGTTGCTGCGAGAGCGGCCGTTCCGCGATCTCTCTGTGGACGAGCTGATGTCGCGTGCCGGGATGCGCCGGTCCTCGTTCTACACGTACTTCAAGGATCGGAGCGAGCTTGTGGTTCGGCTGATCGCTCGGATCGGCGGGGAGATCTTCGCCGTCGCCGACCGCTGGCTCGCGGGCCCGTCTGAGAACGAGGTCGAGGACGTCCGCGAGGCGCTTCGCGAGGTGACCCGAATCTACGCCGAGCACGGCCCGGTTCTGGCCGCCATCGCCGAGGCCGCCCACCACGACGACGAGGTGGAGAGGGTTTTCGGCGGGCAGCTCGAGAGCTTTAGCGCCGCGGTGGCCAGACGGATCCGCTCCGGAAAGCGAGCAGGCCGCAGCACCGTCGCCCACCCCGAGCAGACCGCCCGCGCTCTGGTGCTCATGAATGAGCGCTTCCTGGCGCAGGGACTAGGGCGCGAGCCACAGGATCGACCACTAGTCGTCGCCAAGGTCCTCGAGCAGATCTGGATCCGCACGATCTACGGCGCCGAGCCGAAACTGGCCGGCGAACCCTGAATCGGATCACCGGGCCGCGGTTGCGGCCGTTTGCGGGCGTCTCCGGTTGAAAGCGGCTGATGGGACTCGAACCCACGACCTTCTGCATGGCAAGCAGCTTCATGGGTTTGCGGGGCTCTGCGGCTGTTCGTGTTTCGCCTGCTAATTGGCGATTTCGGCGTTTGCGGCCGGCTCGGCGTTTGCGGCTGTTTCCGGACGTTGTGTTGACCCAGCGTTGACCCAGAGCGGTCGAGCGACGAGTCCGAAGGCGCCGCCCACTAGGTCAACGCAGGTCTCGAGGGGGAAGCTCGTCGGCTAGAGCGGACGCCTCCTCATCGCGCGAAGCGGCAGTCCCCCATCACCGGAGAGGGAGACTGTGTCGACATCAGCGCCCACCCGGATCCGGCCCATCCACCGTCCAGCCACCGAGCGATCGAGAACCTGATCGCAACGTACGCCGAGCTCGTGGACGACGGCGATTTCCAAGGGGTTGGCACCCTCCGCGGACGCCACCTTCACGGGCGCCGCCGGGTTGGTGAGTGGCTCGGGACGCGATCGAGAAGATGCTCCGAGACAGCCTGATCGCCTACGACGACGGGCACGCCGCGGACCAAGGACATCACCACCAATATCGCGATCGAGGTCGACGAAGCGGCGGGCACGGCGGTCTCGCGTTCGTACTTCCACCGCTCTTCAGGCGCTGCCCGGACTGGCTCTGCAACCGATCGTTAGCGGTCGCTATCTAGACCGCTTCGAGCGCCGCGACGGGGAGTGGCGCTTCGTGGAGCGGCACGTCCAAACCGATCTCGTCGGCGACGTAAGCCGCCATTTGCGCGCTAGCCCCGCCGCCGAGCCGTAGTCCTCGCCGGCGCGCACGCGATCGTCGCGCGGAGCGGCATTCAGACCAGCGACGAGAAACTCGGCCTGGAGCCGAGTTTCTCTTACTTCGTCGCCGGGTTTTTGTCCGGGACTTCTCCCTTCGCGTGAAGGCAGAACTCTGGCGGCGGATTCCTCGCGGCTTTTCCTCATCGGCACCCACGGCCCGCCGAGACGCTTCCGTCCGCCGACCGAAGCGAACCGAAAATAGGACCCTATTAGTGTTCCGGCTTGCCGCCAGCTCGCGCCCCGACAGACAGAAATCCCCGCAGTAGCAGGGGCTTCCGATGAATAACGCGGGTGGGATTTTGCACCCACGACCTCCGGGTTATGAGGCCGGTTCGAGGATGGCGCCGGTGGAGTGTGCGACTGATCGTCTGCCCGTCCTCACTCGTCCTGCGGGTGCACGACGAGCATCGTGACGCTGCTGTGGAAGTGGACGTAGGCGCCGACGCTGCCGAGAACCCGTGAGGCCAGACGTCCGAGCCCGCGAGAGCCGAGCGCGAGCAGGTCATGGCCGCCGGCCTCGACCTGCTTGACGATCTCCTCGCCCGCGTGGCCATGCTTGAGCAGCTTGGTCACCGGCAGGTCGGGCGGCAGCGACGTCGTCCGCCTCTCGAAGCAGCCTCTCGGTCTCCGCCTCGGCCTCGCGCTCGAGCTTGGTCGGGTCGATCTCGGAGCGATAGGCGTAGCCGGGCACCTCGGGGGCGACGGCGATGATCGTCAGCCGGGCGTTGAGCGCCTCGGCGAGGTCGGCAGCCTCGGCGAGCGCGCGCCGCGCGGTCTCGGAGCCGTCGATCGCGACCAGGATGTTGCGGAACATCGGCCTAAGGATGACCGGGTGGGCCCCTTTCGGCCCACCCGGTCAGCGGTGCAGCGACCCGACGTTGGCGCCGGGTCGCCTACGTCTTCCGCCTACGCCGCCTCGGAGTAGGCCGGCTCGTGCCTCGCCGATCTCCTCGACCTCGCCGGCCTCCTGCGCGGCGGGCGCGGGTCGCAGGACGGTGACGGCGATCCCGATCGTCGCCACCATCAGGCCGGCGCCGACGACCCAGGCGACCCGGTAGCCGCTCGTGAGCGCCTCCGCGGTCGACTCGCCGGCGGCGAGCAGGTTGCCGGTGCGGGTGGTCGAGAGCGTCGCCAGGACGGCGAGGCCGAGCGCACCGCCAACCTGGAGGCTGGTGTTGACGAGGCCCGATGCGAGCCCGGCGTCGCTCGCGTCGGCGCTCGACATCGCCAGCGTCATCAATGACGGGAACGAGAGCCCGGCGCCGATCCCGAACAGCACCATCGACGGCAGCATGTCGACCGCGTAGCTCGCCTCGACCGGGATCCTCGCGAACCACAGCAGCGCACCGAGGATCAGGACCAGCCCCGGGATCAGCGTCTGGCGGGCGCCGAAGCGCATGATCAGGCGCTCGGAGAACCCGACCGAGAGCGTGCCGATCAACACCGCCACCGGCAGGAACCCGAGCCCGATCTCGATCGGCCCGTAGCCGAGCACCCGCTCCATGTAGAGGCTGCCGAGGAAGAACATCCCGAACAGCGCCGCGACCATCAGCGCCTGGATCACGTTCGCGCCGGAGACGTTTGCGTTGCGGAAGATCCTCAACGGGATCAGCGGGTTGGCGGCCTTCGCCTGACGGACCACGAACGCGGTCAGCAGCGCGATCGCGATCGCTCCGAGGACCGAGCGTCTGCGCCGATCCCCAGCCGTTGCCGGCCGCCTCGACGATCGTGTACACGGCGAGCATCAGCGAGCCGGTGATCAGCACGGCGCCGGCGAAGTCGGCGCCCTCGCCGAAGCCGATCCCGCGGTCGCGGTCGATCAGGCGCACGGCGAACGCCGCCGTCGCAATCCCGATCGGCAGGTTGACGAAGAAGATCCAGTGCCAGTTGATCGCCTCGGTGAGCACGCCTCCGAGGATCAGGCCGATCGAGGCGCCGCCCGCGGCGACGAAGCTGTAGACGCCGATCGCCTTCGCCTGCTCGGCCGGCTTCGGGAACATCGTCACGATCATCCCGAGGATCACCGCCGAGCTCAGCGCTCCGCCGATTCCCTGCAGGAACCGCGCTCCGATCAGCATCTCCTGGCTCTGCGCGACGCCGCACAGAAACGAGGCGAGCGTGAACACGCCGAGCCCCGCCATGAACACGCCCTTGCGGCTGACCAGGTCGCCGAGCCTGCCGGCGAGCAGGAGCAGGCCGCCGAACGGGATCAGGTACGCGTTCACGACCCAGGCGAGGTTCGACTGCGAGAAGCCGAGGTCGTCCTGGATCGACGGCAGCGCGACGTTGACGATCGTCTGGTCGAGGATGATCATCAGCATCCCGACGCAGAGCACGATCAGCGCTGTCCACCGCGCCCGGTCGTTCATCGGTCTCGTGCCCTGGCCTATTGCGGTTGCGATCTCAGACATTTGCCCTCCAGAAGAATTTCGATCCCGTTCAAAAAGGACCGTAGCAAATCATCTTGTTCAAGATCATCTTGCACGGACGCAGTGTGACGAGCCGCACAGAGCGAAGGTCCGCGAAGAGCGGCCGAGCCGCAATCGCGGCCCGATCCTCAGTCAGGGTGGCGAGCGGCTACTTGGGCTCGCGCCGCCGCAGCGGCGGTGAGCACTCGACCGGCTCGGCGAGGCGCTCGCGGACGAGGGTGGCGAGCGAGTCGAGGAAGATCGCGCGCTGGCGCGCCGGCAGCGTCTCGAGCACCCCGGCCTGGATCGCCTTGATCACCTCGCGCCCCTCGGCGACCTTGCTCTCGCCGGCCTCGGTGACGACGATCACGCGGGCGCGGCGGTCGGTCTCCGACGGCCGGCGCTCGGCGAGGCCGGCGGCCTCGAGCTCGTCGACGGTGACCACCATCGTCGTCTTGTCGAGCACCGACCAGCACGGCGAGCTCGCTCTGGGTGTGTTCCGCGGTCAGCGCGGCGGCGAGCACGTGGTAACCGCGCGAAGAGATCCCGAGTGGCGCGAAGGCCGCGTTGACCTCGCTCAGGAGCGCGTAGTGGGCCTGCCCGAGCAACCAGGCGAGGTTCCCGCCGAGGCACTCCGGGCAGTCAGGGAGCTCGGCGACCTTCTGCTCACGCAAGCTCTTGACCGTCGTACTCATGTCTCAGATGTTACTCCGATGGGTCCGCGAACAAACAATCTGCTACGGAACTATCCCCAAAGACCCGGTTCGAGCGCCAGGCGGCGCGTTCCCGGCAGGACCTCGATCACCAGCAGCTGGCCGGCGATCTCCACGCTGAGCGTGACGAGCTCCCCGATGGCGTTGGCGAGGTCCATAAGCGGGCGTCGGGCGACGGATCTCAATCGCTGTCCGCGGGCACGCCGGCGCTGAGCTCGACGAGCGTCGGACCCAGCCGCCAGCGCCTTCCCGACGCGCTCGACTGCGCCGACCTGCTCGAGTTGGTTGAGCAGCCGATGCACGATAGTCCCGAGGCAGGCGGTCTCGCGCTACAGATCGCTCACCCGAGCGGATTCGAGCCCGTGGAGGGCCTGCCGCCAGCCCAAGGAGCCGCCGAGAACTCCGCGCGGCCCTTCGCCGCTGGCGCTCCAGGAATCATCCACAGTCACGGGTGACACGGAGGTGACGGTGGTGACTCGGTCACCGTGTGCTTTCGGACTGGGGACTGAGAAGCGGCTGATGTGAGCGAAATCCCCGCCATCTGGCTTGTTCATGGGGGATGCGGTCGAGCTGCTACCAGCCGTGCTACCAGTTTCCGGCGCGTTACGGCTGCCTGGACTGGTAGCGGGGTCGCGCTGCCGGCGCGTCCGAACGGTGCGGCCCCGGGACGGTCCGTTGGCTCGCACGCGAGAGCAGGCCTCTGATCTACCCGCCTCGGTCAAACAGCGGCGCTGCGCGAACCCCGGTCTCGCAAGGGTCGACGACCAGAACTCGTCCCAGGCGTAGAGGTCGTTGAAGTGCTCCCGACCGTCGACGACCTTGCCGTCCTTGAGTTCGAAGACGATGCAATTGCCGACGTCCAGGCGCTTGCCGTCTCGCTCCGCGGTACTGCGCTGGAGGCCGATCACGCGGCCGTCATCACCTGCGAACAATTGCTGCAGCTCGGCCTGGATGGTGCTCTCTGACTCCTGCCCAATCTGGCCGAAGTCGAGCGTCGCGCGCGGCCTCGTAGTCCTTGGCCATCGAGCTTCGCCCCGGCAAGTGCCAGGAAACGCTCTCGTCGAAGAGTTCGGTCAGCGTGTCGATGTCACCCGCGTTGAAAGCGTCGTACGCGCGCTGCATGACCGCCACGTTTTGATCCGCTCCCATTGCCGCTCCTCCTAATCGCCTATCGGTGTCGCTGCGACCCTATACCCGACCGGCTTCCCGTCGTGAGTCCAGCGCACTGCTCCTTCGCGCGAAATGCAGGCGGCTGACCCCGGCCCCCGCTCGCCGCCGAGCGGACGTAGGATCGATCCATGCGTGTCGTGATGCCGCTTCCCGATCGCGACTTCGACACGACCGAAGTGGCCGTCCCTTGGCGGGTGCTTAGCGACCGTGGCCACGAGGCGGGTTCCGCCACCGAGAGTGATGGCGGTCCGCCGGCGTGTGATCCGCGATTGCTCGCCGGCGTGCTGTTCGGTCGCCTCGGAGCGGACCCGGAGCCGATCGAAGTCGACGAGCAACTCGTCCAGGCGCCCGAGTTCCAGGATCCGATCCCCTGGGGGGATATCGACCCGAACGCCTTCGACGGGCTGCTCCTGGCCGGAGGGCACGCTCCCGGCATGCGCCAATACCTCGCAAGCACGGCGCTGCAGGAAAAGGTGGTCGCCTACTGGCAACTCGAGCGTCCCGTCGGCGCGATCTGCCACGGCGTCATCGTTCTCGCCCGCGCCACCGACCCGGCCACCGGGCGCAGCGTGATCGCTAACAAGCGCACGACGTGTCTCCCAAAGTTCATGGAGCGCGGCGCGTTCTACGCCACGGCCTGGAAGCTTGGGCGCTACTACCGCACGGACCCCGCGTACGTCGAAGACGAGGTCATCGCGGGGCTCAACGATGCCCGGCAGTTCCTGCGCGGACCCCTAAACACCAAGCGCGGCAGCGCCGGCGACCACCGCCATGCGTTCGTGGTCCAGGACGGGCACTACGTTTCGGCGCGTTGGCCAGGCGATGCGTACCTCTTCGCCGAGCGGTTCGACGAGCTCCTCACCGGCGCCGAGCGACGAGCTCCCGCGGAGACGTCTCCCAGCTAGCGCCCGGCCTCGCGCCCCGCTCTGCTTTGCGCGAATAGAGCGTGCAGCAGCCGGTAGACGCGTCACCCCCGGACGCGCCTCTGCTACCGGCCGAGCTACCAGTTGCCCTCGGTTCGAGCCCGCGACCCCGGGTCGGCTCATGCCTGTCGCGACCTGACGGAGGTCCAGAAAAGAGCGGCTGATGGGATTCGAACCCACGACCTTCTGCATGGCAATTAGATCAAGGGTTTGCGGTGGGTTGCGGCTGCTCGCTCCTTTCCTGCGAATGGCGGTTTTGTCGTGTAGACGCCTACTCGCGGCCTGCGGACTTTATGGACGTTCTGTTGGCCCCGTGTGCCCTGAGCGAAGCGCGGTCGGACCGCCGACGAGACGGCCGCTTCGGCGTAAAGCGAGAGCCCGCCCTCGGTCGCCAGGACTCCCCGTGCTCGTCCAAGGCGGCAAAGCGGGGACCAATCCGAGTCTCCTGCTCAGGCGCAAAGCGGCGCTGTGACGCTATCGGCCTACGCCCCGCAGGTCATCGGAGATCGCGGCGCGCGGACAAGCGCCTGCGACCCGCGACGCTCAGGCCGGCGATCGCTCCATCGGCCGCCCGATGACCTCCACGTAGGCCTCCGGTGTTGTCAGGTGGGGCACGTGTGCGGCGCCTTCGATCGTCTCGCGCGTGACCTCTGGGATCAGTCCGACAAGCCGATCAATCACCGCCGGGAACGTGGGCGGGCTCTGGGAGCCCTGGGTGAGCCGGACCGGCAGATCGAGGCTCGCAAGCGCGTCCTCGTCGATGCGGAGCTGGGCCGGGTCTTGGAGCTCATCGAGGAAGGTCGGCGCGTTCTGAACGAAGATCGCCCGCAGCTCGGGCGGTAGTTCGTCCTCCCATGCGCCGGGACCGAAGGCGACCTCGTCGACGAACTGATGCGCCGCGCCCTCGTGATCACCTTCTGCGATGCGCGCCGCGACAGCCTCGAGGCTGCGAGCGCCCTGCGCGAGCATCGCCTGGCTCTCGGGATCGCCCTCGAGCAGGCTCCAGAGCGGCGGCTCATGACAGGACAGCGAGCGGAATATCTCCGGCCGCCTCGTCGCCAGTCGCAGCGCAATGTTCCCCCCGTAGGAGTTCGTGACCACTTGAGCGGGAGCGAGGTCGAGCGCCTCGAGCAGCGCGGCGAGGTCGTCGCCGTCCTCGTCGACGCTGCCCGGTGTCTCCGGCCGCTCGCTGCGGGAGTGACCCCGGCGGTCGTAGACGAGCACCCGGAACGATCGAGCGAGGGTCGGTGCCACGAATCCCCAGCCCGTCGCGTCGCCCCACGATCCGTGTACGAGGGCCAGCGGCTCGCCACTCCCGTGGAGCTCGTAATACAGCCTGACGCCGTTCGCTTCTACCTCGGGCATGCTGCCTCCTTTCGCGGTCGGCCCAGCCTATCTCCGGCCGCCTCGTCCGCGGAGCGCTTGCTGCGTGGCGCCCTCCGCCCGGCGGACGACTCATGCGTCCGCGTAGCCGGATTTATGCTTTCGCCTTGAACCCGAGCGTCTCGCAGCCGAGGGTTCACTACCGCTCCGGACGACACACGCGTCTGGTCGCCGGCGCCACTCACGCGTGCTTCGCCTTGGGCAAGCGGAAGTCTTCCGCCGGGCCGCCTACTCGCCGTCCTAAGGCATCCGAAACACGACGCTGCGATCTCACGCGGCAGAAGGCGATCCATCCCCCCGAGCCTCAAACTGTTGCCCCGACCCGTCGCCGCCTGGGAATCACTCGGTTCCGTCGCAAGAAACCCCCCGCAAATGCGAAGGTTTTTCAGAGCGGCTGATGTGTTGAGAATCCCCGCCAACTGGCTTGTTCATGCCGCCTGTGGGGAGATGCTGCTACCAGCGGGGCTACGAGTTCTTGCCGCGTCGGCGGTTAACGGCACTGGTAGCAGGTGGCCGATACTGGTCGCTACCTCCCTGATCCGACCGCTGCGGCTCCGCTAATCGACCGATCGCCTCAGGCCTTTTGCACGTTCGCTGCGCGCGGTCCCTTGTCGCTGTCCTCGGTGTCGAAACTCACCTTGTCGCCCTCGTCGAGGGAGCGGAAGCCTTCGCCGCTGATTGCGCTCTGGTGGACGAAGAGATCCTTCGACCCATCATCGGCGTATGAAGCCGAAGCCCTTGTCCGGGTTGAACCACTTGACCGTTCCGGTTGGCATTCTGTGTCCTCCTGTGGGGGATGTGCTGCGAACCACGGAGGTCGAAACCGAGAACGAGGAAGCGCTGGCACGATTTGCTGGACGCGGTGTCCAGTAGTCTGCGCGGCGCACGGTAGCAACGAGCTGGTGCGAATTCTCTTGGCTCTCGCATTCCCCTGCCGATGGCTGCGTCGAGCGGTCGCGACCAGGGTCGAGCCCTCGGACGGCCTCCCGGGCAGGTCGGCGTGACCCCGCTAGTCTCGTTGGCACCGATCAGAGGAGACAGCATCGCCGCACATGCCGATCTGACTTCAGCGCGACCGGACGTCGGGCCGGAGGAAGCGGAGGCCGCTCTCAGGAGCGTGACCGCTGCAGATCACGGTCTGGCGGCGTTTGAAGTCCCTCCCGAACCAACCGCCGCCGAGCGTCAGGTGGCCGATCTGATTCAGATTTAAAACGGACCCGGAGACGGCTCGGGGCCGTTCTGGAGCGGGTGCCGCTCTGGTTTCACACATTTTCGCTCGACGGTCCAGCCGGGTGTACACCCGCGGCGTCGCCCGCGACCACCGCTACCGGATCCCGGCGCTGCCCGAGGACTTCAGTGACATGAGCGTGCTCGATTCGGCACCTTCGACGGCTTCTACGCGTTCCTCGCCGAGGCTCGCGGGGCGGGGCGGGTCGTCGCGGTCGACAACGAGCAGTACAGGGAGTGGGTCAGCTCGCGCTGGGGCGTCGAGCTCAAGGGAGGCGAGGGGTTTGCCGCGATCCGGGAACTGCTCCACTCCAAGGTCGACTACCACCACCTCGACGCATTCGACCTGGACGAGCTCGATGAGACGTTTGATCTCATCCTCTGCTTCGGGATCCTGCACCGGGTCGAGAATCCGCTGGGGCTGCTGAAGGTCATTCGGCGACGCCTCGCGGG
>CAWIPO010000002.1:0-62508 GCA_963838095.1 uncultured Thermoleophilia bacterium | reverse complement strand
GAAGCCTCTTTTTGAACCTGAACGACGTCCCAACTATACATCGAACCGAGCCGGCTTCGCCCCCTTAATAATTGGACAATCAGGCGGCCTGGACGGGTGTCGAAGGCGACCTGGACGGGTGTTCGACCGCCCGGGCCCCCGAGTAATCCAAAGCGTTTCATCTCCCCCCGGCCGAGGTTACCCTTCGGATCTGGAAGAGCCCGCCATTCTCCTTACCGATCAGACCATCTACGACCTCCTGACCGGTGTCCTCGCCGTGGTGCTGGTCGCGTACGGGCTGTGGGCGCTGCTGCGGCTTCTGAGCCGCACAAGGCCCGGGCTCGCGATCGGCAGGCCGATCGCGATCGCTACTGGGCTGCGGATGTTCGTTGCCGCGGGTCTGTCGCTGACTTCGATCGGCTGCCGACTTCGCGGCGGCGACGAAACCCTCTTCCTGAGCGAGGCAACGGCGATTGCCCAATCCCCGATCACCTCCAACGAGTGGTTCACGGCTCTGACCGAGGAGTTTCACGAGTTCCATCCTGGCGATCCAGATCTGGGCCTTCGACCCGCCCGGTTCGTGCTGCGGATTCGCCGAGTCGGCATCACCATCGCCGCCGGGGCCTCGTCCTGCTCGCGACCGCTGTCTACGAACTGGCGGGCGCCCGGGCCGCGATCCTGGCCGCTTGGCTGCTGGCCTTGGAGCCGAGCGGCCTCTTCTTCGCGAGCATCCTCCACAAGGAGGCGCCGATGTTCCTGGCCGAGGGCCTGGTGGCCTTCGGCGGGGCACGGATGTGGAAGCGCGGGGACATGGACCTCGCTGGCGATAATCGTCGCCGGGCTGCCCTGGTCGAGAGTGGCAGCCCGGCCCTACGCAGGCTGGTTCCTGGTAGCCGCGGCGGGCGACGGCGATCACAGCTGCACGCCGGCCTGCGGACGGACGCGAAAGACGAAGTCGGCGACGCTGACGCTGATCGCCGATCGTCGTCATGTTCGGCGGCGTCGCGGCCCCGATCGTGCTCGAGGCGTCGTCGGACGAGAGCCTGGAGGAGAACGTGCAGGCGTCGCAGACGCCAAATGCGGAGGACGCGGACGCGAATCTGTCGCTCGAGCGGTCGATTTCTCGACCCGGGAAGAGATGATCACCAACCTGCCCGCTCGGATGTTCGACGTACCTTCAGGCCCTTCGTATGGCAGCTCGGCAACGAGCCACGGCTGGGGCGATCGGGGGGTTATCACCCTCGCCGTGCTGGCTTCTGTATCCGGGCGATCTATCGCAGGCGCGGCGAGGTCTTTACCGCGCCGGGCCGCTGATCTACCTTGGGCTTCTTCCTGCTGGCGCCTACTCACTCAGCACGGGCAACGCGGGCACCGGATTCCGCTATCGCACCCATCTCGCTGGCGATAGCGACTGTATCGTCGTCGCCCGCTGCGGATCTGCGTCCCGAGCGAGTCACTCAGCTGCGTCCGGCACCCGGCCCCGACAGGCTCGCGGCTGTCGACCCGCACGTGGGGTTCGACACCGACGTAGAGCTCCTACATTCGCTCAGAGTGCCTGTATCGTGGCGCCCCACGAGAAGCGGACACCTCTAAGACGAGCGGGGACTACGTGAGCGAGATCGAGCTGCAAGCTCAAGCTGGGGGCGAACGCGCTCAGGCGATCGCGCTCGAACTCCCGGTCGAACGCGCAATCCGGCCGGCAAAACGACGCATCAGGCTGCGCGACCTCCCCGGCGACGCCTCGATTGTCCGCGTCTTCGCCGTACGCGACTTCAAGGTCAAGTACAAGCAGTCGCTGCTCGGCCCGCTGTGGCTCGTGTTCCAGCCGCTCGCGCTGCTCGTCGGCTTCTAGTCGCGTTCCGTGGAATCGCAGACGTCCAGACGTGCCGGCGTCCCTTACGCGCTCTTCGCGCTCGTCGGGCTCAGCGTGTGGGCGTTCTTCCAGGCCTCGATGACGATCGGGACAGCTTCGGTGGTGACCAACATCACCTTTGTCCGGTTCACGCCGTGCCCGCGGCCCGCCTTCCCGATCGCCGGCGTCATCGCTTCGCTGCCGTCCTTCGCGGTCACCGCGACGGCCGCGCTGGTCGCCGCGGCCGCCACCGGCGACCTGTCCGCCCGCGCGGTGCTGCTCCCCCTCGGCCTGGTCTGGCTCCTCGTGCTGACGATGGGCGTCGTGGCGATCATCGTCGGCGCTCGCGGTCGGTCTACCGCGACCTCATCAGCGCGCTTCCCGTTCCTGCTTCAGGTGGGCGTCTTCTTCGCCCCGATCGGCTACTCGCTCGCCGAGTCTCTCGCACCGCCTGCGCGCGATCGTCGAGTCTCAATCCGCTGACCGGCGTCATCGAGGCATCCCGCTGGATGGTGCTCTCCGGCTACGAGCCTTCATTCGAGCCGATCGCCGTGTCGCTCGTCGCGACCGCTGTCGTCGCGGTTGTCGGCTGGCGCTGTTCTCGCGGCTCGAGACCACGATGGCGGACGTCATCTGATGCCGGTCGCCGCCCACACCGTCGAAGCGCCGGTCGCCGTGTCGGCACAGAGGCATGCGCAAGCGCTACCGGCTCGGGGAGCACCAGAGCCTTCGGCTCACGGCTCGGCGCCTGCTGCGGCCGCGGAGCGGGCGGAGGACGTTCGAGGCCCTCGCCGGCGTCGACTTCACCTGCTACCGCGGCGAGGCGATCGGGATCGTCGGCGTCAACGGCTCGGGAAAGTCGACGCTGCTCCAGATCCTCGCGGGTACGACGCTGCCGACCGAGGGCGAGATGCGCGTTGCCGGGCCGCGTCGTGCCACTGCTCGCGGTCGGGCTCGGCTTCCACCCGGAGCTCACCGGACGCGAGAACGTCACCCTGTTCGCGTCCTCGCTTCGGCTTCCCCGCCGGACGATCGAGGCGCGCATGGACGCCGTGACGGCGTTCGCCGAGCTCGAGCGTCACATGGACACGCCGGTCAAGCGCTTCTCGAGCGGGATGATCTCGCGGCTCTCGTTCGCGATCGCGATGCAGTTCCCCGCGGACATCTACGTCTTCGACGAGGTCCTTGCGGTGGTCGACGGCGAGTTCCAGGCTCGCTGCCTCGAGGAGATCGGGCGGCTGCATCGCGCGGGGCGCACCGTGATCTTCGTCAGCCACCACCGCGACCAGGTGGCTGAGGTCTGCGAGCGCGTGATCTGGCTCGAGAGAGGGATTGTGCGGGCGGTGGGTCCATCGGCCGAAGTGCTCGATGCTTACGATCACGAGCACGGAAGCCCAGAGGCCTAGATTTAAGCTAGAGGCGCCGACTTGAAACAAGCGCGCCGCTCCGAGCCAGAGCCGCTCCGCCCTAGCATGGCTCGCAGCCGGCCTCTGAGCCGACTCGGCTTCACGAGGCACGGCACAGCTTTGCGTCATTCATGATCGCGGCAGGGGTGAGCACAAAGCGGGACTGTGCTCCTACATGGGACACGCGAGCATCACGGTCACCTTTGACCGCTACGGCCACCTAATGCCTGGGAACGAGGCCGAGGCTGGGGAGCTGCTCGACGGCTGCCTCACTCGCGCCGACACCCAGGCTCGGATCGCACAGTTCGACGCTGCCTAGGGCTACTCGATTCGGCAGCCTTTCTGCGATTGCGTGTGCCACAGAGAATCTGAATGTTCTCGATGGAGTTTTCGCCGCCTTTGCTGACGGGGATGATTGTGGTCGAAGTGTGTCTGCGCCACAGACAACACAGCGGCCTCCATCGCGCTCGTAGACAGCCTTTCGCACAGCGGACGCTACGGACTTCGAGTCTTCCTTGTCACGCGGCTCGTCGCGTATCAGCGCCGTCCCGAGTGCACCCACAGCGATCAGAAAACAAGACGGCGCTCGCACCAAAGTTTCTCCCCAACGCCGCGCTCACAGGCCTTCGTTGGTGCGGTCGAGGTGTGTGCCAGGCCGATCGTGCTGCGTCTGCGCTGCCGCTACAGTCAGCGTCTTGACGACTCGCCAGCGAATGAAGCTCTCGGCGTCCCGGCTGCTGCGTAGAGCGCCGTTCGATCTGTTCAGCGGGCGGGTTGTGCGCCTCGTGGCGCCGCCGACGCTCGAGCAGCTCAGGGACGGCTGTGAGCTGCTGACAGCCTCTCCAATCGACGCCTTCGAAGCTCTGTGCGGCGAGATCGGCGCCTACTCTGACGAGTACGCGGAGGTCCGCGAGAGGCTCGCCGCGAAGGCGGCCGGCGCAGACAGCCGCTACCCCGACCACTACGTGGTTGAGGACGGCACGGTGTTGCTCCTATATGCGCTGGTGCGCCACGTGAAACCGTCCCTCGCGATTGAGGTCGGGGTCGCCGACGGTCGTTCTACCCAGGTGATCTTAAGCGCGATGGATGCGAACGATGCAGGCCGACTGGTCAGCGTGGACATCAAGGACGACGTGGGAGGACTGGCTCGCGGCCATCCACGCTGGTCGCTTCGCATCCATTCCGCCGACAGATCGTTCCGCCAGCTCCAGGAACTGCTCGCGGAAGTAGGGGCGCCGGATCTGTTCTTCCACGACGGGTCGCACACCTACTACGACCAGTTCGCCGAGTATCTCTCCGCCGTGGAGAGCATGCGGCCGAGGAGCGTGTTCATCAGCGACGACATTCACTACTCGTTCGCGTTCCTCGACGTGGCCGCCGGAGTCGATGTCAGGCCGGTGGGCTGATGGAGCCCGGCAAGGTGGTAGGCGCATTCCTGCGTCCCTGATGCGGGCGCTGTACTTGCGGAGGAGCGGACCAAAGGCATATGCATCTGGTTGGCGGCGGGGTTCGTCGACCGTGAACCGGCACTCATCCGGCGTGGACCGTTCAAGGGGATGCGTTTCTTCAGGCGTATTCCGGGACCCACCGCGCTAGCCCCAATCCTGCTCGGGACGTATGAGGAGGAGCTGCATCCTGTGATCGATGAAGTGATCGCGCAGCAACCACACCTTGTGGTCGATATCGGTGCTGCCGAGGGCTACTACGCGGTCGGGCTGGCGCGCCGGCTTCCGCGGTGTCGCATCGTCGCCTTCGACATCGATCCGATAGCACGCAAGATGTGCCGGCGCCTGGCGAAGCTAAATGGCGTACGCGACCGAGTCGAGGTGCGTGGCGAATGCGACACCACGTATCTGTGGACCCTTCCACCCCACTCGTTCGTCTTGAGCGACTGCGAGGGCGCAGAGAAGACTCTCCTCGATCCCGACCGGGCGCCAGCCTTGAAAGGGTGACGATGATCGTTGAGGTTCAGGATTTCCTCGAACCCAATGTCTCGATCAAGGCCCGGTTCGCCTCAAGTCACAGAATTGAGGAGGTAGTGACTACGCCGCGCGATCCGTCGGCGTACCCCGAACTTCGCGCCTACTCCAACATAGGGCGGCGCGTGCAGTCTCGGAAAGGCGCGTAGCCCGTCCGGCAGTGTGACGTGGCTCGTGATGAGACCGCGACAGCGGATCACAGGCAGCGGCGTGAACTTGGATCGCATGACTATCCGGTCTGCTCCCGAGGGGCACGGCGCGCCGCCCGCGATCCGGCGGTACATGGTGGGGCATAGCATGAAACGATGCGGAGCCTTCGATACGTCGTGCCTCACACCCGACTCGAGATCTGATGCGCCGTTGGCACAGCCTCAAGCCGTTACCGGTCGTTTCGAGCAAGGCTCCGTGGTCGTGACGGTCGACGCCGCGTTTTATTGCGTGTGCGATTCGCGCTACTTCCTCGCGCCTGGGAATGATCAACTCGCTTCGTCTGCTTGCTCACTTCCAACCGATCTACCTGCTCGACTGTGGGCTTGAGGATCAACAGCGGGAAGCAATCGACGGCGCGGTGACGATGTGCGACGCCCCGCGCTAGTGCTCCCCCTCCGCTGTTGAAGACAGTCGCTCCGTTGACCCACGCCGCCGAGGTGATGGTGCTGATCGACGCCGACATGATCGTCACCCGTTCGCTTGCGCCGCTGATCGAACGCGCCGCCGAGGGACGCGTCGTGGCCTTCGAGAACGACGTGGATCGATTCGTGCCCGAGTGGGGGGAGTTGCTAGACCTAGGAGAACTGCGCCGCCAGCCGTATCTCTGCTCAGGCCTGGTAGCGATGGGTGCTGACCCCGGCGAGGAGGTCCTGCGGCTCTTGCGGGACCGGTCTGACCGTGCGGATTCGAGCTCACGCAGTTTCGCGGTGACACGGCCGGCTACCCGTTTCGGTTTGCGGACCAAGACCCGCTCAACGCGATCCTCGCCAGCCGCGTGGAGCCTCAGCGGGTGCTGGGGCTGGAGTACAGGCTGGCTCCGATGTCGCCCTTCGTGGGGGTCAAACTGATTGACGAGCGCTCGCTACGTTGCGAGTATGAGGACGGAATCGCGCCCTACCTCCTCCACCACACTCTTGCCAAGCCCTGGCTGGAGACGACCTTTCAAGGAATCTACTCCCATCTGCTTCGGCGGGCACTCATTGGCGACGACATCGCAATCAGTCTGCCCCGGCGGATGCTGCCGCTGCGCATGCGCGGCGGTCCGGTCCCCGCCTACGCCGAGCGGCAGCGGATCAACGCCGGGCACCGGCTTCGCTGGCGGGTCGGCAAGAGATGGCGTCGCACGCAGACACGACGAAGCTAGGAGGCGCGAGCGGTGCGGCGCGATCGAATGGTCTCGTCCAGGAGCGAGCACGGCACTGCTCCATGTTTCGCGCAGGAATCGCAACCGCATGGGCGGGTAGGCCGCGGCGTGCTACGGGCCTCCCAATGAACCTTCCAGACACAGTCCGCTCCCGGTCAGGACGGACCGCGGGGCTGGTAGGTCGTCCAGGATTCGTTATGCAGCCCATCCACGGTCGCGACCTTCTCGTAGAATCCATTCGACGGATAGGCGAGCAGACCGTACCTGTGTTCGCGTCGATACGGGGGGTCGAATACAGGCGATATGCCCTGGTAGTCCGTAAGCCCCGACGGGGTACCACCGAGCGTTAGTAGCCCAACTTCGAATCGATCGCGATCAAGGCTGGCGATCTGGGAAACACCAACTGACGGGGTCCCCACCTGCAAATTATCCACCCCGCAAAGGACCCGGATGGGTGCGACCGCGTGTCGGTGCCCCCAAGCGCCCAGCGCTGAATCAATCCTCAACTCATCCTGTCAGTCATGGGGCTTCATCCACGAGTCGAAGGTCGTGACATAGTTTGTGAATCGTGGTTTCGTAGTCAGCGATGGCGGCCTGTCGCGTATACCGGCTCGCTAGCGATGCGGCTTCTTCGGGAAAGCAGCTCTCGATCTGACGGGCCGAGTGCGAAGTACCACGAGATCCGTTGGGCGATTTCGCGAGCGTCGAGAGGCGCTATGAGACCATCGCATACTTCCGCCACGATCTGGCGGGTTCCTGTCCACTCCGAGACCAACGGGGACCAACCCGGCGGTCATTGCTTCGATGGTGGCCGTGGGAAACGCGTCGCCGCGAAGACGAGACCGCATGGGTTGCCTGCGACGGAGCCGTTCTGGCGCGCGAGTTCATGCGTACCAAGCTACAGCAGGATCCATTGATAAACCCAGCGTCCGGAACGAGCTGCGCGCCAGCGCGCGTTAGCCTTCTCAGGGCATGCCGCGACACTTGGGGAGGAAAGCACCTAGACCGCACATCCTGGTCTTTTATCCCTCAAACGAGCGCTCAGTCCAACTTGAGACCACCATCCTCGCGATCCATAGGCGAGGAGTTGCTATCGAGTTGCTCACAACTTGCGAGGCAGGCCGGCTGCACGCCTTCCTGAGCAGCCAGGGCGTTCCGACGCACGCCCATCCGCTAGCCAAGCGATCCTCAGCGGTCTACTACCTACGCCAGATCTCGCATTTGGTCTCGTTCTGTCGCAAGGCTGGCATCACTGCTGTGTTTTCGAACCTACAACACGCAAACCTCATCGGGGTGTTCGCCCAGTACTTCATATCTGCCCGCGTCGTGGCTTTCCGCCACCATTTCGATTTCGTGTTCCCCGGCGATGCTGTCGAGCTCGAACGGAATCGCATGGAGCGGCCTTTGACATGGTGATCAACAGGTTGGCCCGAACGATCGTCGTTCCGTCACTCGGCGTCTACGAGGGCATGCGCTTGACCGAACACGTCGACATGCACCGCGTCGTGGTACTCCCTTACATCTACGACTTCGATCAGTACCCGCAACCGGACGAGCAGGTCGTGGCGTCGATACGTGCACGGTATCCCGCGCGCCTAACCCTGATGATGAGCGCACGCCTGATCCCTCAATAAGCGCCACGCACTCGTCTTCTCGGTCATCCGCGATCTCGTTGGAGAGGGCCTCGATTTGCGCATGTTCGTCCTGGGTGAGGGGCCAGAGGGGGGCTTGCTGGAAGCGTTCGTCAAACAGCACCGCCTTGATGACCGGATCGTCATGCTGGGATTTCGCACGGATATCCTCGACTACATGGCAGCTTCCGACCTGCTGCTGCATCCCTCACTGACCGAAGCCAGCAGCAATGTAGTGAAGGAGATGGCGTTGCTCGGAAAGACGGCGATTGTGTGTGAGGGAGTCGGAGACTTCGACGAATATCTGGAAGATGGTCGCAACGCCTTCCTGGTGCCGAGGGCAACAGATGGCTCCGAGATCGCGGAGATGCTGCGAGAGATCTACTCGAACCCACGCCGTCTGGAGCGGCTCGGCAGATCATTGCGCACAACAGTGCTTGCGCGGTTCGGTCTCAAGTCAGAATCCGTTGATCGGTATCTCGAGTTGGCGCGACCGCTCCCTGAAGGAACACGCAACCATCGCCTTAGCTAGCGCGACACTTGGTCTCTATGAAGCTTGCATGCATCGTCCTCGCTCATCACCTACCGCTACAGCTCGCCTCGCTGCTCGCGGCGTTGCGTCACCCCCAGGTGCGCCTGTACGTGCACATTGATCGGACGAAGGCTCTAGCCCCCTTCACACGGGCGTTCGCAGAGGCAGGACTGCGCGACCTCGTCCTGCTTCCACGCCACGCATCCCTGTGGGGCAGCGTTGGGTGTGTCGACGCCGAACTTGAGGGCCTCGCGGCTGGGGTCGCCGACGGCTGCGGGTACTACGTCCTCCTTAGCGGCCAAGACTTTCCACTCCGGCCGTTGGATGAGATCGTTGCCTTCCTGGAGCAAGCGGGGTCCGGCAGCTACATGTCGTACATCGAACTGTCCAAGTCAACCGCGGGGCAGCGCGGCCAAGCGTGGCATGGGCGGCACCGTACTGAGTTCTATACGTACACGGTGCGAGGGCGACGTGAGCTATGTATCCCGCGGGGAGAGGATCTCCCATTCCTGAGCTGGAGGGGCCGGATTCTGAACGAGGCGCTCCGAATGCGCAGCGCCCTGAAGCCACCTCGACGCCATCCGCCCTACGCGCGGCCGTTTACGGGCAGCACGTGGTGGAACCTGAGCCGGACTGCAGCTGAGTACGTGCTCCGCTTCGCGCGCGAGCACCCTGACTTCCGTCGGTACCACACGTACACATATCGTGCCTGAGGAGTTGTTCTTCCAGAGCATTCTGCTAGGAACCGACTTCGCCCGCCATCACGGCGTAGTTGATGATGACCTTCGGTTCCTGCACTGGAACGGCGCCCCCCACCCCCTCACGCTGACGACGAACGATCTTCCAGACATGCTGGACAGTGGGAAGCTCTTTGCTCGGAAGTTCGACGCGACGGTGGACGGCACCGTGCTCGCACATCTGATGGAACGAATCACAGCATGAAGCTTGGACACCAGGTAGCGTCTGCTGCGGGGCGAGCCGAGCCGACGTGGGTACCTGAGCGCCAGACGGAAGGCCGCGAGCCGCACGCTCGGCCTGCCCTTGAGGCCAGCTTGGATAAGGATGTCCAGCCGCTGCTCGTCGGCGATCCTCGTATCTCACCGTCCGAACCGGGTTCGCGCCTGAGGAACTCAGCCTCGACACGGTCGAGCAAGCGCAGTCCCTGACCGAGGTCGTGCGCCGTCACCATGGCGTCGATGCGGTTGACGAGGACCTTGAGGACACCAGGAGGCGCTTGGAAGCCCAGTGTCCGCTCCAGGTGGCGGCGCGCGCAAGCAAGGAAGTTCGAGACCTGCTCTGCCTCATTGCGAGCTGACATGTTGCCAGCATGGATCCGTTTTCGCACGAGCTGCTCATCGAGGTTCAGGAACGCGATCCCGTCGGCCAACATGCGGGTGAAGGCTCTAGTCTTCCGTGTTTACGCTCTCGCCGAATGCCCGTAGAGATGCGCTCGCATGATCGAAGCCGCGCCACAACGGTCGGGTGTGCCAGGGGTGCGAAGATGGCCATGAACCGCGCCGCTGCCGGCTCGCGGCAGCGCACAGGTGCCTGGCGCCGATGGGTCGCCCCCGCTCATCCATCAGCTCGATGCCCGTCCCAACAATGCCGATTTCCGGGCGAGCGGCGAGGACCGCGACCTGACGTTCGATACGGTGGGGCGCCGCAACGTCATCCTGATCCATTCGGGCGATCAGCTCACCCCTTGACTCGGCCACACCGCGGTTCAGCGTCGCGATCAGCCCGAGGTTGGTTTCGTCGACGAGGACGCGGAAGCGGGTGTCCTGTGCCGCATAGCGCTCGAGGATGCGTAGCGTGGCGTCGTGTGACCCGTCATCTTGGCGACGATCCTCGAGCCTTTGATAAGTCTGGCGGAGCACCGAGTCCAGGGCCCGAGCGGAAGGCGCAGGGCATCGAAGCAAGGGATTACGCGCCGAGACGAGTGGGCGGCCTGTCACGGCCACATCTCCCGGATGAGGGCGGAAGAGCGCGAAGCTGACCTACTCTCTGGCCCAATGACCTCTAATGCCGGGCTCGGCCCCCACCACGGTCTGCTGATGTGCGGCATCTCCGGAGTGGTCGCGCCGCATGGTGACCACAGGCGCTGATCGAACGCCAGCTCGCATCGCTTGAGCATCGCGGGCCCGATGCCGCAGGGTACTTCCCCGGCCGTCAGGCCGTCATCGCCCAGAATCGCCTCGCGATCATCGACCTCGTCACCGGCGATCCGCCGATCACGAACGAGGATCGGACGGTCGCCACCGTCCTGAACGGCGAGATCTACAACTTCCGGGAACTGCGTGACGAGCTTGGGCGGCGAGGCCACGAGTTCAGCTCGACCGGCGACACCGAAGTGATCGCCCACCTCGCGGAGGAGCTCCCGCCCGTTGAGCTAGCCCGTCGCCTCGACGGCATGTTCGCGTTTGCGGTCTGGGACGAGCGCCGTGGGCGGCTCGTGCTCGGCCGCGACCGGGTGGGCAAGAAGCCGCTCTACTACTGGTGCTCGGGCGGCCGACTCGTTTTCGGGAGCGAGATCAAGGCGCTGTTCGCCGATCCGTCGGTGCCGCGGTTTCTCGACGCCGGTGCGATCCCCGCCTATCTGACCTTCGGCTACGTCCCCACGCCGAGGACCTTTTTCGAGGGTGTGCGCAGCCTCCCGCCTGGGCACGTGCTGAGCTTCTCGCCGGGGGGCGAACCGCTCGTCGAGCGCTACTGGGAGCCGCCGGTGGCCGGCATCGACGGCGTCGCGCATGCCGACCTCTCGCTGCGCGAGGCCGCAGCGGGAGTACGCTCACGGCTCGAGGCCGCAGTTCGGAGGCGACTGATCTCCGACGTGCCGCTCGGCGCCTTTCTCAGCGGAGGCATCGACTCCGAGCGCCGTGGTCGGGATCATGGCGTCCCAGCTCGACCGCCCGGTGCAGACATTCACGATCGGCTTCGAGGACACGGAGGGCTTCGACGAGCGTCCGTACGGCAGACTGGTCGCTGAGCGCCACGGCGCCGACCATCACGAGTTCGTCGTCCAGCCGAGCGCCGTCGACCTCGTCGAGCGGCTCGTCTGAGCATCACGACCAACCGTTTGGCGATTCGAGTGCTGTACCGACATATCTGCTCAGCGAGCTGACGCGGGGTCACGTCACGGTCGCGCTTTCAGGCGACGGCGGCGACGAGGCTTTCGCTGGCTATGAGCGCTTCCTTGCGGGTGTGGCAGCGCAGCGGTTCGCGGCCTCTCCGCGCGCCCTTCGGAAAGCGGCGCGCGCGCGCTATCGGACTGCTTCCGCCCCGCGCGCTACACGGACGGGCGGCCAGCCTGCAGCGGTTCGCGCGAGTGGCGGAGCTGGGACTCCCGGACGCGTTTCGTTCCTGGATCAGCTTCGTCCAGGACCCTGACCGCGCTGCGCTGCTCGACGGGCACCGAGACGACTGGGCGATCGAGGACTACCGCGAAATCTGGGACGCCTCCGCCGGCGCCGCCACCCTGGATCGCCTCCTCGACCTCAACCTACGCACCTACCTTGTCGACGACCTGCTCGTGAAGACCGACCGAATGAGCATGGCTCACGGGCTCGAGGTTCGTTGTCCTTTCCTCGATGCCGAGCTGATCTCGTACGCAACCCGGCTCCCACCCCAGTTCAAGGCACGCGGTATGACCCTGAAGCGGGTTCTGAGGATGGCGGTCGAGGACCTGCTCCCTCGCGAATCCTGCGACGTCCAAAACGAGGCTTCGGGGTGCCGCTTGATCGCTGGTTTCGCGAGGACCTACAGAGCTACGTCGCCGCGACCCTCGGTGCCAAGGATGCCCGTGTCAAGGAGCATCTGTCAGGCGGGGCCGTGGATCGGTTGATCGGTGAGCACGACAGTGGGAGCCACAACCATGGACACGCGCTTTGGACGCTGCTAACGCTCGAGATCTTCCTCCGACGGGAGGGATGGTGAACGCAACACCCCGGTCTGCAGGGCCGGTCGAGCCACGTGCACAGCTCGGCTGCAGCGCTCGCCGTCATGAACACCATTCGGTGACGGTTGGCGAGATGTTCGAGGTTCTCCTGAATAACCTCCCACTTGGAGCGCAAGTACGTAATCACTGCGTATCGCGAAGCCAACAATCTGAGGTTGCCTGGCCAACTCCGCGAAGAGGCGTTGTCTGAAGACCTTAGGGACCTCCTCTAGCAGAAGGGCATCCGGCGAAAAGGGGGACGCCTTCTCGGGGCGCTCAGTAGCGGGACGATCAGCGGGCCGGTGTGGGCGGCCGGATCAGCGGCGGGGAACTTGCTGGGGGTGGAGCGATACGGCCGGGTCGGCGCCCCACGGTAATCCGGGGTCAGCCCCCGGGCAGCCGAATTCTCTGGGAGTGGCGCGAGGCCCGGCTCCACGGTCAGATCGACGGCCACCCCCCGCGTCTCCAACTTCGAGAGCATGGCCCCGCTGAGGAAAAAGTGCCACCGCGGTGCGCGGCGCAGCCTCGGCCGAAGGACGTTTCGAACGCGTCAAGACCCATTTCCACGCAGTGCTCGCCCCACGCGGGGTCCTCGAAATCAGCGACCCACTCTCTCGTCTTCGTCTCCCAACGCCAGACGTGGGTGTGCAAGCCGAGCTCATCGCCAGCTCCGGTCAGCTCGGCAAGTGGGCCCCCGTATTTCTCAGCCACCCACGCCGGGGAGCCCCAGGTCTCCGCCACCTGCGGATCCATGCGGAGGAACCACGTAAACGCGGCCGGCGCCCCTGTGATCTCCGAAAGCCGTCGCCGCAGGGCTGGAAGCCTCTGCACAAGGCGCTCGAAGCCGAGCCACGGAGGAGGATCGGCGGGATCGAAGACCAGAGGGTCGGGCTCGACATCGATGCAAAGCACAACCGGGACCTCGGGGCGTCGATGCACCCGATCGAGAATGCGCCAGACGGCACCGCCTTGCCCGCTCATTCGCCGCAACCTACTTCCACATCCATCTGAGGATGACAAGGCGGCGTCTCGAAACCGCCGGGCCTTGCTGCGTGCCTGGGAGCTCCTCCGTATAGTCGCGCGCCGATGACCGCGGGGTCGCTGCGCTCCCTCTACATCTGCTACCTCTCGCTCGAGGACCCGCTCGTGCAGACGCAGGTCGTCGCCTATCTCGAGGGGCTGGCGCGGCGGGGGCACACGATCCACCTGCTGACGTTCGAGCCGAAGCTGAGCCGCGAGCGCAAGCGCGTCGCTGGCTGCGAACCTCGCTCGCGCGCGGGATCGCCTGGCGCTCGCTGCGCTACCACAAGCGCCCCTCGCTGCCCGCGACTGTTTACGACGCGATCGCCGGGGCGCTCGTGGCCGCGTGGCTGGTCAGGCGCCAGCGGCTGGACGTCGTCCACGCCCGCAGCCACGTTCCCGCCGCGAGCGCGCTGATCGTCCGCCGCCTGACCGGCTGCCGGCTGATCTTCGATCTCCGCGGCCTGCTCGGCGACGAGTACGCCGACGCCGGCCGCTGGCGCCGCGACGGCCTCGCCTACCGGATCACCGCGTGGATCCAGCGCCTGGCGCTGGCGCGGGCCGACGGGGTCGTGATGCTCACCGAGCGCGTTCGCGACGCACCTCTTCGGCGAGAACGCACCCGAGAGCGAGCGGTCGTGATCCCGTGCTGCGTCGATCTCGATCGCGTGCAGGAGAATCCGGAGGCAGAGCGAGCGGTTGCGGGAGAGGCTGGGCCTCGCGGGCGCTCGGTCATCGTCTACGTCGGCAAGCTGACCGCGCCGTACATGGACCGCGAGATGGTCGAGTTCTTCGCCGTCGCCCGGCGCAGCGATCCCAAGCTCGCGTTCCTGGTCCTGACGCAGGCCCCGCCCGCGAGCATCGAGGCCGAGCTCGACCGGGCGGGGATTCCCGCAGACGGACTACCGGATCACCAGCTGCGAGGCAGATGAGATCGGCGCCTACCTGGGCCTCGCCGACTTCGCGATCTGCTTCTGCCGGCCGACGTTCGCGCGAATCGCCTCCTCCCCGACCAAGATCGGCGAGTATCTCGGCGCGGGGCTGCCGGTCGTCTCGGGGCCCGATATCGGAGACGTGGACGAGATGCTTCAGAGCGGCGAGGTCGGGGTGATCGTCGATTCGTTCGACGAGCGCGAGTACGAGCGCGCGGCCGAGGCGATCTTCGCGCTCGCGGCGGATCCGGGCTGCCGCGAGCGCTGCCGGGAGGTGGCGCGGGAGACCTTCTCGCTCGAGGACGTCGGGATCCCCCGCTACGACGCGCTCTACCGGCGGCTCGCGGCGCCGTCCGCCGAGGGCTGGACAGCCGCGATGAGGATCGGCTACGTCCCCTACAGCTCGCGATCTGCGCCGGCCCGCCGACCGCCGCCGCTTCCCCTACTACGCCGAGCGCCGCGGGATCCCGTTCGAGCTCGCCGATCCGAGCGCTTCCTACGACGTGGTGGTGGTCACCCCACGCGCCGATCTCCGCCTGTGGGCGAGCCGCGGCGGCGAGGCAAAAGCTCGTCTTCGACATCGTCGACGCCTACCTGGCGATCCCGCGGACGAACCTGAAGGCGATCGCTGCGGGGGCCGGCGAAGTTCGCCGCCGGAGAGGCAAGACAGCCGTTCTTCAGCTAGCGGCGGGCGCTGGAGTCGATCCTGCGCCGCGCCGACGCCGTGACCTGCGCCACTCCCGAGCAGGCGGCGTTGATCGCTCCCTTGTGCGCCAACGTGCACCCGATCCTCGACTTCCACACGCGGCTGGTTCGCGAGGTCAAGGAGGACTACACGGCCGGCTCGCCCTTTCGCCTCGTCTGGGAGGGGCTGGGCGAGAACGTGCGCTGGTTCGAGCGCATCGCCCCGGCGCTTGCGGCGGTTCACGCCGCGCACCCGGTCGCGCTGCACCTGATCACCGCGATCGAGTACCGGCAATTGGCGCAGAGGTTCTGGCGCCGACAGACGGTTCGGATCGCTGCGCGCTTCGCGGACGACGTGCGAGTGCACCAGTGGAGCGAGGAGACGCTGTCGGCGATCGCGACGGCGTGCGACCTCGCCGTGATCCCGCTCCCGCTGGACCGCCCGCTCGAGCGCGGAAAGCCCGAGAGCAAGCTGGTCAGCTTCTGGCGCATGGGGTTGCCGGTGGTGACATCCTCGACCCCGTCGTACGTGCGGGCGATGGCAGGGGCGGGTCAGGACCTACACTGCGAAACGGAGTGGCAGTGGGAGCGAGGTATTCTGCGCTTGATAGAGGACGAGCGAGGATGCGCGAGCAGGCCGGTCGGAGCGGGCGGGAGTTCGCCGAGCGCGAGTACGGTGAGGTACGCCTGCTCGAGGCGTGGGATCGAGTTTTCGAGAGCATTTGATGGAACAGCCGACCGACCATTCCGACCTTCGATCCCTGCTGCAGATCATCTGGCGCAGGAAGTGGCCCTTCCTCGCCATCTTCCTCTCGATACCGGTGGCGGTCTTCGCGATCTCGAGCCTTGTCCCAGAAGACCTACCAGGCCACCGCGCTGCTGGCCGTCGATCGGTCAACGTCGAACTCGACTTCTGCACCCAGCCTCACGTCGACCGAGACCGAGGCGCTGCTGTATGAGACCACCAAGGTCGCAGAGGTGGCGGCGGACCAGCTCCCCGGTGGAGGCTCCGAGAGGTCTGCCGGGCAGCGTCGACGTGGAGCCGCTCGAGAGCGCGCAGCCGGGACGCTGACCAACCTGCTGCGCGTGAGCGCGCAGGCCGGCACGGCGGAGGAAGCGGCGGAGGCCGCAAACGCCTATGCGAAGGCGATCGACATCATCCGCAGCCGCGAGACACTCGACCAGGTCAACGCAAGCCTTGCAGGGCTCGAAGCTCAGCTCGTCGAGACGAATGATCCCGTTGAACAGGGTGCCCTGCAGCAGCAGATCGCAACTGCTCCAGTCGGCGCAGGCGCAGGCAAAGAACACCACGGAGGTTGTCCAGCCGGCCACCCCTCCCAGCACGCAGCTCTCCCCGCGGCCGCTACGCAACACGTTGCTGGCGACAATCGTTTCGCTTTTGCTGGCGCTCGGCGCCGTGTACCTCCTCGAGCGCCTCGACCGACGCCTTCGCGAAGCGAACGAGCTCGAACCGCTGCTCGGGGTGCCTCTGCTCTCAGAGATCCCGTCGGCGGCGTTCCCGGCGCTCGCGCCGGCGCCCGGGATCGTCCGGGAGGCGTTCTCGACGCTTGCCGCGAGCCTCGTCTATTTCAACCTCGAGCGGCCGCTGGCGAGCGTGCTTGTTACGAGCCCCACCCAGGGTGACGGTAAGACGACGGTTGCCACCCACCTCGCGATCGCGCTCGCGAGAAGCGGGCAGGATGTGATCTTGGTCGAACAGGATCTGCGCCACCCGCAAGTGGCCCTCCGACTCGGGATCGCGCCGGTGACGGGGCTGTCGGAGGTGCTTACCAATCAGGCGGGGCTGAGCGAGAGCCTCGTAGGCGTCGGTGTGGGCGAAGGCGAGGAGGGCCGGCTCCGGGTGCTGGTGCCGGACGGCGCCCTCCGAATCCAGCAGGCCTGCTCGCATCGAAGCGGATGGAGGAGGTGCTGAGCGAGCTCGAGTCGATGTCTCAGATCGTGGTCGTCGATACGACGCCGCTGCTGAACGTCAGCGATGCACTGCCGCTGCTCGACCTGGTTTCGGGTGTCGTCTTGGTGGCAAAGCTGGGAGCCACCAGCCGGGATGCGCTGATCCGCACGCGGCAGGTGCTCGAGACCGGCAAAGCCAGCGTGCTCGGCGTGGTCGCCACCGGGTCGGCGGCCGCGGGCTTGTACGGCTACGGGACCGAGTACTACGAAGCGGACTACGAGGAAGTCAAACGCGAAGCGGTTGCGGGGAAGGCACTGCGTGAGCCACGTTGCCGGATCCGGAGATGCGCTCACGGCGCGCCAGGTACCAATCATCAGCAGTCCGCGCCGATCCCGGAGGCGATCCTGCCGCACGCCGCGGCAGCAATCGACGGTGAAGCGCCTGCGCCGAATTCGGAGGCGATCCTCCACACCAATGCAGGCGCAGTCAGCGTCGAGCTGTTCGACGGCGACGCTCCGAAGACCGTTGAGAGCTTCCGCAAGCTCGCCGGCCAGGGCTTCTACGACGGCGTCAGCTTCCACCGCGTGATCAACGACTTCATGATCCAGGGAGGCCATCCGAAGGACAGCGACGGGGCGGGCCTGGCTACACCAGTTCGACGATGAGATCAACCAGCACAAGATCGTCCGCGGGACGCTGGCGATGGCCAACTCGGGACCGAATACGAACGGCTCGCAGTTCTTCATCGTCACCGCGCAGCAGGCACCGTGGCTGGACGGAAAGCACACCGTGTTCGGCCGCGTCACAGACGGCATGGAGGCCGTTGACGCCATCGGGCGCACACGAGACCGACGACTCCGACCGCCCCTCGAGCCACAGCTGATCGAGCGCGTGGAGCTCAAGAGCACTTCCTCGAACGGACCGAGGGAGCGCCCGAGGTCCGCTGAGTCCTCGACCCCGGCTAAGGATGGGTTACACTCGCGTCAACTGCTAACGGATCCCCGCTTGCGGGGGAGAAAGTGGTCGGAGGGGCGCCGATAAGGGACCAGATACTCGGTGATCGAAGGGAGAAGCGGCAATGCTTAAGCGGGGACGAGAAGACCTACCGCTAGCGCGCTCGGAGGACCTGCTTACCGAGCAGATCGGTGCGGAGACGATCGTCTACGACAGCCGCAGCAGAGATGCGCACTGCCTCAGTCCCGTCGCCGCAGTCGTCTTCGCTCGCTCCGACGGGCGCACATCGCCCGCCGACCTGGCAACGATCGCGGGGGATGAGCTCGGCGAGCGCGTCGACGTCGGGTTGGTCGAACAGGCACTGGCCGAACTCGAGGAGCACGACCTGATCGTCGCGCCGCCGCAGGGCGACGGCATCTCCCGGCGCCAGTTCGCTCGCAGGACGGCGGCGGCCGGCGGCGCCGCGTTCGCGCTGCCGCTGGTGACGTCCGTCGTCATGCCCGCGTACGGGCAGGCGATATCCGGCTGCACTGACACGAGCCTGTCGCACACCGATACGGCGTTCACCTGCGGCGGCACCATCTACCTCATGAGGTGGAACGTTTCCTCCGCCGACTTTTGCGTCTTCGACGCGGCCGTTTGTGGCGTCCAGGGCTCGGGCGGGTGTGACAACTACCCGGAGGATCTTCCGACCCCCACAACGTCCGCCTGCCTGGCTGGCGCCAACGCAATCGTCGGGCCCCGGCACGAGCATCACGTTCACCGTTCCGGCCGGCTGCCAGCTGACCCAATACATGATCAAGTGCGGCAACTTGGACCCCTGCCCTACCCCTCTAGCCGCACCCCTCGGCCCCGGGACGCATGTCGTCACCGGCTGCGCCAACTGACGCAGGGCAGCATCACAGGTAGTTCGAGCCGCGCGCTGTCCCGTCGGCGGGCGCTTCGCCAAGCCTTGAACGCGGCCGGCAGCCGGGCGAGCAGCCACAGGGGCCGCCAGAGGTAGGCGAGCGCGAGCCCGAGCCGTCCCTCGCGCGCCCGCGGAGACCAGTGCCGCATGAAGCTCGGTGGGGGAACCAGCTTGTGTCGCAGGATCGCGAGGCGAGCCCGCAGGTTCTCCGCTCGCTCCAGCTGGTCCAGGCCGAGGGCAACTGCCGGCGGGGTGCTTGCCCTGAGCGCGACGTCGGTCGGCACCTCGGTGGGCAGCCCGAGCCGACCGGCGAGATCGCTGCCCGCTGGGACCAGGCGGAGGCCGGCTGCGAACGCCGGGGTCGCCCGAAGCGAGGTGGCAAGCCCCGCGGCAGCCCTCCAGGTTGGCTCGTCAGCGACGGCAAGAGCGCGCGTGAGGTCGGCGAGGGGGCGGCCCCACCCGATCCCATGCTGTGCGGCATGGAGGGCGACGTGAAACGCCCTGCCGGGGATCGTCAGCGTCTTCGCCGGGTACCCGCCGACAGCGATCGTCTCGACATGTGTGGACAGCGTCTCCCACACCTGGTCCGGGTCGACGCCGACCCCGACGATGGTTCGGTGGAGATCGACGGTGGCAATGCCTGCTTTGCCTGCCCAGGTCGATGCATGCTCGCGCCACCAGCCCGGCATCTCGCGCTCGTCGAGAACGGGGCGGAGGCCGAGGTCGATCAGCACCCGCTCGGCTGTGCTGAGGTGAACTGGACGGACGAGGAGGTCCGCATCGACGTAGTGCCGCGGCTCTTCCGCGCTCGCGAGCCAGCGGCTGAGCGAGACTCCCTTCAGCAGAATGCTCTCGACACCGGCGGTATCGAAGGCGCGCAGCACCTCGGCGGTACCGGCATCCACCTGCAGATTGGCGGCGACAGCTCGTGCGGCCTGTGTGGAACCCCGTGCCACGGATCGACCCGCGTGTTGCTAGTCCCACGCGGCCGCGAGCAGCGCCGCGGCCGCCGTCTCGGCCTCGCCGCGCACGCCCTCGAGGACGAGGGCGCCCCGCACGGCCCGACGGATGGTCCGGAGCGCCTCGGCCGGGCGGTTCCTGCCCGCGACCGCGTGCTCCATCATGGCGACCACGCCCGTGCCCGTGGAGCGTGGTCGCGGGTCCCAGTCTGACCCGGGTGCGTAGCTGGTAATGGCGAGCACGCCGATCGGGACCGGGGCCTCCCCGCTTCTTCCGCCGAGACTCTCGACTGTGACCTCGCTCAGCCGCTCTCCGTCCCGGTCCCTGAGCGAGAGCGGCTCCAGGTATCGGTTCACCCTTCCTTGCTCGTCGAGGATCGCGTACTCGTCCGAGTAGTAGGCGGCGCCGGCGCGGACCAGCGCCGCGACCAATGTGCTTTTTCCACTGAACGAGCGGCCGGGGATCACGATCGCACGACCGCGATGGGCGACGACTCCGGCGTGGACGAAGACACGCCCGCGGGCGTGATATGCGACGTGTCGCCGTATTTGCTTGCGCACGACGTCCTTCGCGAGGTCCAGGTCCGCGCATGACGTGGCGAACTCGTCCGGGGGCCAATCCTCGCTCGAGGCGTCGCCCGCACCACCCGCAAGCATCTCCTCGCGAACCATGTATCCAGCGCCTTGGCGCGAGACGGCGATGCGCCACGCGACCGAGTCCGGGCCGCGATCGGTACGGCACCGCTCCCACCCGGGCGGCAGGCCCGCGAGAACGCGAGCGAGGATCTCAGAGTCAGAGCTGCTGAGCGCCAAGCGGGCGCCGTACGCCTCAACCACCTGCTCCTGCGGCGTCCCCGCTGCGGCAGCCGACCCGGCCATGTGAGCCATGCTAGCTGCGGCGGCGCGGGACAGTCCCTAGCAGGGAGGCGAGAGCGCCGGGGGCGCCTGGCGCTCTCGCCTCCCCGCTAGGGCTGGTCGCGGACGACGGCTGCCGCGGACAGCGCCCGCGGCCAGCGCATCGGCAGCACGAGTGTCGCAACCAGGGCCGACGCGCAGACGAGCACGATGCAAGCGGAGGAAAACCCGCCCACCGGGCTCAGCTGCAACATGGCGATCGCGAGCGCCGCGCAGGCGGCCTGCCCGATTGCCATCACGGCCGCCACGTTCCATGTCGATCCGAGCCAGGCTGCCAGGCGGTGCGTCATGTGGTCATGCCCGCCGCTGAGCACGGCGACGTGCCGGCGCCTGCGGGAGGCCACCACCAGCGCGGTGTCGAAGGCCGGCAACCCCACCATGACGACCATCACGGGGATCAACTCCCAGGTGAAACCGGGAGTCGGCATCGACATCAGCAGGGCGGCCACGGTGACGCCGATCGCCATGCTGCCGCCGTCTCCGAGAAAGATGCGCGCCCGGGGCTTCGCTAGGTTGAACGGCAGGAACCCGGCGCACGCCCCGGCGAGGGCCGCCGCCAGCACCGCGGTCGTGCCGTCGCCGGCGAAGGTCGAGTAGAGGGAGATCGAGGCCGCGGAGACCAAGCCGACGGTGGATGCGGCGCCGTCGAAGTTGTCCATCAGGTTGAAGGCGTTGACGACGGCGACGACGAACGCGAGGGTGAGCAGAAAGTCGAGAGTGGGCACGCCGGTCGCGGACCAGCCGAGGCCAGTGAAGAACAGGAGCGTCGCGGCGAACATCTCGGCCAGCAGCCGCGGGGCGATGCCGAGCCCGAAGCGGTCGTCGATGGTGCCGACCAGCAGCAATACGGCGGCGGCGAGGAAGATGGTGTTGAGAGAGGCCAGCCGCGAACCGAGAGCGAGGGCACCTACGAGCAGACCGAGTACGACCGCTGCCCCGCCCAGATACGGTGTCGCGGTTGCGTGCGTCTTATAACCGCCGGGGCGATCGTAGAAGGAGGTGCGGCGGGCCACCGCGATCGCCGCGGGTGTGGCGACCGCCGTCGCCCCTGTGGCGGAGGCGAAGGCTATGAAGTTGAGACTCTCGATCATCTGAAGCCCGCTTATTCGGGCCGATCCGTCAGCCGATCCGACAAATCACCGCTTCAGGTGTCCCCTCCAGAGAGCCCTATCCACCTTGGGCGTGAATAACTTACATCACAAGTTGGAACGCGTGTGTTGAGAAAAAGTTGAGCAATAACCGCGAAATCACCGTGGTTATTCCGGTCTGGGGTGCGCCGTACGTGGCCTTGCTCCCGCGCGCGGTCGCAAGCGTGCAGGCACAGGATCGGCACGTGCGGATCCTCGTCGTCGACAACGACGCGCAGGTGAAGATCCCGACAATGCCCGGGGTCACGATCGTCCGCTCGCCTCACCGGCTCAGCGCCGGGGAGGCCCGAAACCTCGGTCTCGAGCAGGTGACCACGAAGTGGGTCGTGCTTCTGGACGCCGACGACGAGCTCGTTGAGGGCTCACTTGGGGTGCTTGAGGAGGGCATCGGCTCCGACCCGGAGATCGCCGTCTACTCGATGTCGCTGCTCGAGGCCGAAACCGGCACCCGGCACCGCTCCCCGCGTCGGTTCGCCGGCGCGCTGACCCGCCTTCCGCGGTTGTTCGCGCTGATGACTGCGATCTGGTCGCTGTATCCGATCCAGGGCAACTCGATCATGCGCACGCGCTGGGTTCGCGAGGCCGGCGGATACGCCGACAGCAACGGCGGGGAGGATTGGGTGCTCGCGGTATCGCAAGCCTTCCGCGGGCGCGTGCTCATCGATCCTCGGCCGGGGCTGATCTACCACCGCGCCGGGCCGGAGTCGCTATGGCGCCGTGCGCGCGGGACGGCGAACCTGCTGGCCGCCGCGCGTCAGGTCCGGGTGCGCCTGCGCAGCGATCCGGGTGTGCCGGGGTGGGCCCGGCTCGCCTCACCGTTGATCGCGGTGGCGCAGACGTTTCTGATCGCCATCGTCCGGCCGGCGTATCGCGTCCTGCGCGGGGCCTTCGCGCAACTCGCCGGACAGCGGTAGGCGTCCAGTGCCCACCCTGAATGCTCGCGATCACCGGGCGCGTGCCGATCAAGTGATTGGTGAAAGCACTGATCGCAGCCTTGGTGTCGGCGGTGGCCGTTGCGGCCGTAGCCGCGAACTCCGCGTCGGGAGTCGACCTGATCCCCGGCGAAGTGCGGGTTGCCTTCACGGGCAACTTCTCCGAGCTGCGCAACACCGTCCCGATTCCCGAGCGCCCGGGGCGCGCGCGAACGATCATGTCGCTCGAACCTTCGGAGCTGGGGACATTGCGGATCGGCGACCGGATCTCGGCCAATGCCGAGTTCCAGGTCACGCTCAACTGCTTCGAGCCGTCCGAGCGCTGCTTCGGCAAGCCCTACAACTTCTCGCCGATCATCGAGTGGCGGCTGGAGCTCGCTCCCGGCGTCGAGTCGGAAGCCGGGAAGACGGTGCCGCTGTCGGACTGGAGCCGCGCCAAGTGCAGCCACGACCCTCCTGACCGAAACCACCACTGCGTCTACCTCACGCGCCGCGCGTCGATGCTGGTCAGCTCGATGCCGCCGTGCGGGCCTTCGTCGTGCCACGTGAATCTCGTGCTGCGCGCGTACCATCGCGACGCCCGGCCGGGCGACGAGCTGGCGATCGGGGGCGATGACGACGACGGCTCCTTCCGCGGCGACAAGGGGCGCATCAACGCGATCCTGTACCGCCCCGGGCTTCAGCTTCCGGGTGACGCGACGACCACGACGAGCGAGCTTCGCGGCAAGCTGCCGGTCGGCCCCGACGACCCTCCCCGCGAGCCGATCTACCGGGTCGAGCTGAACGGGCTCAAGGCCGGAGAGCAGATCACGGTCGACGCCAAGACCATCGCCGACATCGCACATCTCCCCTACAGCGCGCTCGTCCAATCGGAGATCGTGGTCTCGACCGATCCGAACCGGGAGGGGCTGGAGGGGATCCGCAACTTCATCAGCCTCGAGGGCAGGATCGCGGAGTCGAACGGGTTCAACTGCACGCAGGGAGCGTCGGCCTTTCGCACACCGTGCGAGGTGCGCAAGGTGGCCGCGTTCCATGTGAACAAGGACGTGGTCTCAAACAGCGGTCAACCGCGTCCCGTCTACGTGCTCCTGCTCACCGGGCTCGGCTATCACTACGGCGGCCGCTACCACTCGGGCGACACCGGAAACGTCGGCGAGGGCTACATGACCGTGGAGCGCTTCACAGCCGACCGGCGGCTGTAGCGGGAGTCGTCTGCTCCTTTGATAGCCGCTTTGACTAGCCAGCCTGGCGCTCGATCTCTGCAAGCAGCTTCGTGGCGACCTCGTCAGCCTCGCCGCGATCACTCTCGATCACGATCGCGTCTTCGGCGGCGCGCGAGATCGCATGCATGGTTTCCGCGGGCCGCTCCTGGGCCGGAACCGCATGCGCCAGAAGCGCCATCGCCCCGGCCCCGGGCGGGAGCCGCTCGGGTCTCCACTCGGCGCCGGCCTTGTAGGTCGTGATCACGATCATGCCCAGCGGGAGCGGCTCGTCCCCGGCGACCCCGCCGAGGCTCTCGACCGCGTGCTCGGTCTGCTCCGGTCCATCCCCCCTGAGCGAAAGTGGCTTGGCGTAGGGGTGAACTACCCCGTCTCGATCGATCACCGCGTACTCGTCCGAGTAGTAAACCGCGCCGGCCCGAACCAGGGCCGCCACGAGAGTCGTCTTGCCGCCAAAGCTCCGAGCGGGTATGACCATCGTGGTGCCACGGTGCGCGACGACCCCCGCATGCACGAAGATCGTGTCGGGCGCCGTTCGCCCGAGGTACATCCGAAGCTCGGAGTCGAGCATCTCGAGCACGAGATCGAGCTCAAGGCCCGGACCAGCGGGCGCTTCGTCGCCCTCCGTGAGCGAATACCTGCCGAAGTCGTCGGCAGCAAGCACGAATCGTTGCTCGACCGCGGACGCCGGGCATGGCTCCCAGCCCGGAGGCAGGAACGACCGGATCCGGTCCAGGACCGCGGGCTCGCTCGCGCTTACCGCCATGCGCACGCCATACGCCTCGAAGGCCAGCTCGCAGGCCCCGCCGTTCTGCTCTGGACCTCCCATTCCGCCGATCATAGAGCGCGCAACGAAGCCAAAATCCGGTTCTGGCCGCTCGCTACAGTACTCGCCAGATGGACTCGCCGCCCGGCGCTGGACGAGTTCATCGAGCGCAGCCGGGACGTCGCCCGTCGCGCGGAGCTCGACTCGGCGGCGGCCGCAGTGCTCGAAGGCTTCGAGGCGGCCGGGGTGCGGTCGCTGCTGCTCAAGGGACCGGTGCTCGCGCGCGTTCTGTACACCGAGGACGAGCAGCGCGGCTATCTGGACATCGACCTGCTGGTCTCGCCCGAGGATCTTGCAGCCGCCCGCGCGGCGCTGACGGCGCTGGGCTACCGGCGGGCGGACGAAGCGTTCGGGGTCGAGCACGTCACCGGGATGGTGCACGATGAGCTGTGGACGCAGCGTGGGAAGGGCGGGCCCCTCTGGGTTGATCTACACGCGCGGCTCGGAGGTTGCCGGGCACCGGATGAGGAGATATGGGCGTCCCTGTGGAGCGGGCGCACCTCGATTGATTTTCAGGGGCGAGATGTCGCCGTCCCGGGAAAGGACGGCCTCGCGCTCCACCTTGCACTGCACGCCGCGCAACACGGAACGGACGACACGAAAGCGATCGGGGATCTGGCGCGCGGTATCGAGCGCTGGCCGCTGGAGGTGTGGCGCAGAGCCGAGCGGCTCTCGCATGCGGTGCAGGCGGCACCGGCCTTCGCCGCGGGGCTTCGCCAGCTGCCATCGGGGGTCAACCTCGCCGATCGGCTTGGCCTGCCCGAGACCACCCACCTGGAGTGGGAGATCCGTCATCGTGTCGAGCGGCCGCGGGGGACGTTTCATCTCCGGGCGATCGCAGAGTCACGGGGTCTGCGCGCTCGCATGGGTGTGGTGCGGCAATCGCTGCTCCCGACCCGGGCCTGGATCACCAGGGAGTTTCCATCGGCGAGAAAGAGTCGCTGGCGCCTGCTGGCGGCTTACGGCCGCCACCTCTTACGCACCCCTGGCTGGGCGCTGCGAGCACATCGATTCCAGCGCCGCGCTCGCCGACAGGCCGGCAGCTAGGTCGTCGACCAGCGGACCCTAGGGATGACGCAACCTAATCATCATCACAGAGAAAGTTCCCGCAGAAGTTCCCGCCGCTGGCGGTGCACGCGTTGGAATTGAGCACGCACCTGTTGCGGGATGGGTTGAGGTCAATGCACCAGCAGCATCCGGCCGCATTGCAGCTGCTGCAGTTGGTGAACTGGGCGCAACCCGAGACCGTCGTCGTGGCGGACGCCGAGGCGACCGAGAAGACCAGCGGCGCGGCGGCAGCGGTGGCCCCGACCTTGGCGAGCTTGAGCGCCGCCTCGCGGCGGGTGGATCCGTCCGCGACGATGGTCGGCGGTGCCTCGAGCAGGTCGCAGTTGCTGAGCTCGTCGAGGGCGCGATCAACGGTGTCCGGCTCGAGGCCGAGCCTGGCACTCAGCTCCTCCGCCGACGTGCTTCCGTCACAGCTATTCCAGACCTTCGCGGCATCCGGGCTGAGGGAATGCCCGCGGTGGGCGTTCGTGTCATAGACGAGCACCTCGTCGCCGAGCTCCTCGGTGATCAAATCCTTCGACCGAGCGAGTGGTCCTTCTCCCATGTTTCCTACCTTTCGTCACCCCCGGCTGCGCCCATGTCGGAGTCCTTTGGGTTGTTACGTTTCGACTCTAACTGATTGTGGTCAGCCCCGGGGGACTCTAACTGATTCTGGTCAGCCCTGGGCACAAATTTGTGAAGGATCCAGTCGAAATTCAACAGATCTTCGATTGATCTTGGCCTGAGCATTGGACCCGAAGCGCACCCAGTTTCGCTGGTTCGGGACGTTGTGGGTGATGGCGATCTCGTTCCATTTCTCGCTTGCGCAACCGATCCACGCCTGGCTGGTGCTGCTGGCTGGGATTCCATTCCTGGCCGCGCCCAGCTCCGTTCCCGCGTTCGCCCTCTTCCTTGGTGTGAGCGGGTTGGTCGCGGTAAACGAGCTTCCCGCGGCGGCGAACCACTTGGTGGTGGCTCTGCTGGTCGTTCTCGCATTTGCCGCTAGCGCTGTGGCCGTCCTTCGGCGGGGGCGATCTGCAACCGAGAGAGCCGAAGGGGGGTTCGGCGGGAGCTGGATCGACGTGGCACGCGCGCCGGTGGGGCTCACCCTGCTCGTCATTTACTTCTTCACCGTCTTCGACAAGCTGAACACGAGCTTCTTCGACCCGCAGGTGTCCTGCGCGGGGACGCTCTCCGAGACGCTGTTCTACCTCCAGGGGCTCAATCCCGGATTCATTACCGACGGCGCCGTGGTTGGGAACGCTGTGCTGACGGTCACCCTGGAGGCAGCGATCCTCGTCTGCTTGGCTGTGCCGAGATTGCGGCGGTGGGGCGTGCTGATCGGGGTGGTCTTCCACTTCGGCCTGGCCTGGGCCGGGTTCTACGACTTCTCCGCGGTCGTGTTCGCGCTCTACGTCCTGATCCTCCCTCCCGAGACCTGGACGCGCGTGCCTCGGCCCGAGCGCTGGCGACGGGTGGCGATCGCCGGCTACGTGGCGCACCTGGCGCTGAGCCTGGCCGCCAACCGGTCCGGGTTAGCAGCGCCGCTCGGCCTGGAGTGGTACACGCTTCAGGCCGCGACGTGGAGCCTCGCCGTGGGATCCCTGATGCTGCCACTCCTTCGCGCGAGCTTCGCCCGAGGGGCCGTGCCGCTGCCGGCGCCGCGGTGGAGATTCCGGCCGGCCTGGCTCCTCGTGGTCCCCGCGCTGGCGTTCCTCAACGGCGCGACCCCATACCTGGGCCTGAAGACCGTCGCCGCCTATTCGATGTTCAGCAACATCCGAACAGAGGAAGGACAGACGAACCACTTCATCGGCGCACTCAGCTCCCTCCAGATCGCGGACTACGAGCGCGACACGGTGGACGTCGATCGGCTTGTCTTCCCTGTTCCAATCCACCTCGGCTCCGCTGAGCGCGCTCGAGGGGGCTTCACATGGTTTTACGGTCAAGCGCGCTGGGCCTACGAGGATGGAGTGAAGCGCGTTCCATGGATTGAGTTGCGGCGGGCGGTGCTGTTCTGGAAGGACGCTGGGGTGCACGGCATTCGGCTCAGTTATCAGCATGACGGGGTGAAGCGCGAGGTCCCGGACGCGATTGCCGATCCCGAGCTGGCGCAGCCGCTTCCCTGTGGGAGCAACATCTCCTTGCCTTTCGGCGGATTGAGCCCGAGGGTGATCCGGTCAACTGCCGTTGGTGAGCTTCTGGTCGCTCAGCCATTCTGGCTCGAAACTCATATAGGAAAGCCCCGCCGGAGCGGGGCTTTCCCTTAGCGGACCTATAAGCCGGATTCTGTCTTGCGTGGCCATCCATCTTTGCGGCCTACCTGGATCTCGCCGGGCCGGGTCGTCGATCCTGCTTGGCCTTGCACCGAACGGGGTTTGGCCAGCCGCCGCGTCGCCGCGACGCTGGTGGGCTCTTACCCCACCTTTTCACCTTTGCCTGTGCGCGTTCACGTGAACCGCGCCATCGGCCGTGTTGTTTCTGTGCCACTTTCCCGCGGGTTTCCCCGGGTGGGCGTCAGCTCACCGTCCTTGCCCTGTGGTGTCCGGACTTTCCTCGAGCAGGTATCACCTCCTCGCGGCCACACAGTCCGCGAAGTTCAATTGTACGAGGGGCCACCAAACGTGGCCCGATTTGTGCCTATTCCAGGCGCGAGCCGCAGCTGCGGCAGCCGTCGGCGTCCATCGCCTCGTCGCACACCGGGCAGGGAGCGCGTCCCTCCGAGCGCAGGCAGATCCAGGCGAGCTCGACGACCTCGGCGAGGGTCGGCTCGCGCTCGCTCGGAAGCGGCTTCAGGTCGAACAGCGCCGATGCGGTGAAGCGTGGCCTGTCTCGGTGGCGACGGCCATCAGACGCTCCTGAACACCCCGACGACCCGCCCGAGCACGTGCGCGTCGCGGGTGCGAATCGGCTTGTGGTCCTTGTTCGCGGGCTGGAGGCGAACCCGGTCCTTCTCGCGGTAGAAGCGCTTCACCGTCGCCTCGTCGCCGAGCAGCGCGACGACGATCTCGCCGTTGCTCGCGTCGGCCGCCTGCTGGACGACGACGAAGTCCCCGTCGAGGATCCCGGCGTCCTTCATCGAGTCGCCGCGGACGCGGAGGATGTAGTCGGCGCTTTCGCCTCCGATCGCCGGCGGAACGGCGATGTGGTCCTCGATGTTCTCCTCGGCGAGGATCGGCTCGCCGGCGGCGACGTTGCCGACCAGCGGCAGCCCCGGGCGGACCACGCGCTTCGCTCGATCGACCAGGACCTCGATCGCGCGCGGCTTCGTCGGGTCGCGGCGCAGGAACCCGGAGCGCTCGAGCTTCGCGAGGTGTGCGTGCACGGTCGAGGACGACGTCAGCCCGACGGCCTTTCCGATCTCGCGCACCGTCGGCGGGTAGCCGTACTTGCTCGCGTACCGGCGGATGTAGTCGAAGATTTCCTTTTGACGCTTGCTGATGTCCACGCTCTAGCCTCCGCTCTCAGGCCCGGCTCCCGCCGGCTCTCTCGATTTCTGGGAACACATGTTCGGATAGTAGAGAGGCCTGCGGACGGATGCAAGCGCGCCCCTGTCGCCCTCTAGAATCTGCGCTCCCTCGGCGGCTGTGGCGGAACTGGTAGACGCGCAAGGTTGAGGGCCTTGTGGGCTTTATAGGCCCGTGGAGGTTCGAATCCTCTCAGCCGCACTCCACGTTCTTTCAGGCGCGGTAGGCTCCGCCGCCCGGATGGTGCGGCCGGACACCGGCGCCGGGGCAATCGGAATGCGGAAACGATGGCGAGGGTTGCTCGGGGCCATCAAGCGGGACCCGGCGTTCGCTCTCTACCTGATCGCGCTTGCGGCGCTCGGGCTCAGGTGGCTCTCGCCGTTGACGTTCCTCAGCGAGCGGGCGATCTGGAGCGATCTGCTGATTGCAGCGTCGGCCCTCGTTTGGGCCGTGGGGCAGATCCGAAGCGGCCGGCGACTGGAATTCCGCACGTTCCACGTCGCGCTCGGCCTGTTCGCGTTCACCGCTGTTCTGTCGTCAAGTTTCGCCGTAGACCGGGGCGAAGCGGCAACCGAGCTGGTCCTGATCCTGGAGCTGATCACCCTTGCGGTCCTCACCTCGGAATTTGCCTCCGATCCGGCCCGCGTGCGGGCAATCGTTCTGGTGATAGCCGCGGTGTCGATCTACTCGGCCGCTCTCGCCGCGGTCGGCCTCGCGCTTTTCTACGCCGACGTCCACACCTCCCTCCTCGGTGCTTACGGCGAGCAATTCATCGCCTCGGACGCGTACGCGCGAGTGCAGGCCGGGTTCTTCTCCCCGCCGCTCCTTGCCAGCTACTGCATCTTCGCCTCGGCGGTGCTCGCGCGCGACGACGTCGTGATTCCTCGGAAGCTGCGTCTGGCCGCCCAGGTTGCCCTTGCAGCCCTCGTCATCTCCACCCTTTCGCGCGGGATCATCGGATTCGCCGCCGCGCTCGCGATTCGCGCCGGGTACCGCCATCGCCACTCAAGGCCCGCGCGGATCGCCGCCACTGCGTTCGTGGTCGCGGCGATCGCGCTCATGGTCGGGCTCACGGCCGGTCGTCTGCATCTGGACCCGACCCGGCCATCGACGATCACCTACGAGGTCCCCGACCCGCACAACCGCAGGGAGGCCTTTTCGACCTCGCTCGACACCCTGGCCGAGCACCCCTTCGTCGGCACCGGCCCAGGGTCACTTGCGGGTGAGAACCGGGGCGTGCCTTTCCGCGCGCATCTGACCCCGCTGAACATCGCCGCCACGATGGGCCTGCCGGCGCTCGCGGCAGCGACCTTCCTCATCGTCACCCTGTGGAGGAACCGCAGGCGTCCGACTCCAATCGCCACCTGGAGCGGGTTGGCCGGCCTGGGCATCGATGCCATGGCTCAGGACGTGGAGCACTTCCGCCACGTCTGGGTGATGATCGGGCTCGCCGACGCGGACCGCGATCGGTTCCACGCAAGTCGTGCTACCCGAGAGTAGACTTCGCCCATGGAGATGGCGCCGATCCGCGAGCACATCGAGGAGCTCGTGGAGGAGGAGCACCGAATTCGCGAGGCTCACGCGGGTCGGGAGATGGACGCCGAGCAGCGCACGCGGCTCGAGGCGGTCGAAGCCGAGCTTGACGCCTGCTGGGACGTCCTGCGTCGACGAAGGGCCGGCCAGCCCGAGGGGCTTGCGGGATGCCGACGTCCCGGATCCCGCCAACTAGCTAACGCCCTTCCGTACCCGCGGCTCCTTAACCCGGTAAGCCCCGGGCAAGAATCGCAACGATGACGCCGACAATGCCGACGTTTATGGCAATGCCTACCCTGACCAGCGTCTTGTGCACTTCGTCGAAGCGGGCCTCGAGCCGGTCGAAGTGCGCATCGAGTGGATCGATGCTGCTTGCGTCGTCATCGAGGCGTTCGTCGCTCCAGGCCGTGCGCACCATGGTCTGAAGCGTAGACCCTGAACTCGGACGGGTTCAAGCTCCGCGGTTGTGGGACCGTCTGGGACCTCTACGCAACCGAGCGTTCGGCGTCGCGTAGAAGCTCGGCGACGACATCCGCCGTCTTCTTCCCGCGGGCCTCGGCAAGGCGCTCGAGGCGCTTCGCATCTTCGCCAGCGACGCCGACCAGGACGATCAGCTTTACGTCGGCTTCGCCCTCGTGGTGCTCGACGTAGCGTGGATCCAGCTTTGCCAGATCGCCATCGAAGTCGCCGGGCTGAGGATCAGGAGTTGTCCACGGATCCGCGTTCATTTACCTCGTTCCCAGAATGAAGGGCTCCGACGTACTCGGTCTCTACTCCCCGATCACCTTGATCACCAGGCGCTTCGGCCGCCGGCCGTCGAACTCGGTGTAGAAGACCTGCTGCCACGGTCCGAGATCGAGGCGGCCTTCGGTGATCGGGAGCACGACCTGGTGGTGGACGAGCAGGTTCTTGAGGTGGGCGTCGCCGTTGTCCTCACCGCCTCGATGGTGGCGGTAGTCGCCCGGATCGGGCGACAGCTCCCGCGCCACTTCGTTCGCGGGCGCCGACCAGCTCGGCGGCGCCAGCTTGTCCAGCCACTCCAGCGCGTCCGCCTGGATCCCGGGTTCGTCGTCGTTCACCCAGACGCCGGCGGTGATGTGCATCGCCGAGACCAGCACCATTCCCTCGCTGACGCCGGATTCGCGCACCGCCTCGGCGACGTCCTCGGTGATGCGACGGAACTCGCGCCGCTCTTCGGTGGTGATCGTCAGGTAGCTGGTGTGCGACTTCATTGGGGAGGGTTCTCCAGCTCCTCTTGCTCAGGCGCCAGCGCCTCCGCGGCGGCCTCCGGATTCACCGCCAGCCCCGGTTTGACCAGATCGGCGACATCGCCACTGACGAGCTTCCACTGCCTGCGGCGAGCGCAGGCCACGTAGGCGGCATCGTAGATCGTCAGCCTGTGCTCGGCGGCGATCCCCCCGGCCTCCTCGAGAAGCTCGCCACCGGCCGGCTCGATCGTTTGCGGGCATCCCGCCAAGACAACCTGAACGACCCGTTTCGCATCATCCGGTGAGCGCCACCGCGTCACCGCGACGTTGGCGACCTCGTACAGGGTGAGGTCCAGCGCGGCCAGCGTTACGTCGCCCTTCCCGCCCGCCTCCACGAGGCGCCTCGACGCGGCGTGGTTGGCGTCGTCGACGTCGAGGGCGGCAAGCCACACGCTTGCGTCGAGCAGCAGCGTGTCGCTCAACGCGCCAGGCGCTGCTCGCGCACGAACCGCGCGTTATCCCCGCCGTGCGATCCAGCCGCGGCCAGCAAGGTTCGGATCGTGCGCCGTCGCGCAGCCGAGTCCGCCGCCAGCTCGCGCTCCGACAACTCCCGCAGGAAGCCGCTGCGGGTGGTCCCGCGCTGCTTGGCGCGTTCGTCCAGCCGTTCAAGTAGATCGTCAGGCAGGCTGATCATGACCTTTGCCATATCGGTGAGTATATACCGGTATTGCTCCGGAGCCCGTCAGGGCTTGACGAGCGCAAGCGTGACCGGCCTGACCTCAGCCCCGTCCCGCGGTGGCAGCGCAGACCGCGAGCTTGAAGATGCGATGCAGGTCCTGGAAGCTCTCCGGGTCGTTCTTCGGCGTGATCTGGGCGCTGATCGTCACCGTCGCTGAGCGGTTGCCGTTTCGGGTCGCGCCGATGAAATTTGTGTAGCCGAAGATGTTTCCCGTGTGCCCGAAGACCGTTCCGCAGTTGGTCTGGTAGCGGAATATCGCGGCCCCGGCGGAGTTCGTGCCCGGCCCCGGCGGGTCGGAGGCCCCGCCCCTGATGAAGTTGAACTGGGACTTGCGGGTCTCCTCGTCGGTGGTCGCGCCGGTGACGTAGCCGCGCACGAATCGGGTCAGATCGCGCGGAGTCGAGATCACTCCACCCGACGCCCACGCCCAGCCGGCGGCGGCAATCTCGGTCAGGTCCTCGGGCGGATCCTCCGTCACGTCGTATCCCCGGAACGTCGGGCTGGAGATGTTCACGCCCCTCGGCAGGCTGGTCCGGCCGAGCCCCAGCGGGTCCGAGACGCGCTGGTCCAGCTCGCGCTGGTAGTGCCTGCCGGTGACCGCCTCGACCATCAGCGCGACGACGATGTTGTCGGAGTTCGAGTACTTGTATTGCGATCCCGGGCGGGAAATTGAGCGGGGCGTTCGCGACGTAGCTCAGGAGCTCGATCGGGGGCGGCGCCGTATCGAGCGAGGCGAACAGCGCCTGCCGGAACGCCTCGGTTTCGGTGAAGTCGGGGACCCCGCTCGTGTGCCGCAGCAGCTGCCTGAGCGTGACGCTGTGCCAAGCGACCGGGAGCTGCGGCAGCACCTCGCCGATCGTGCTGTGAAGCGAGAGCAGGCCGTCGGCGACCAGGGAGAGCGAGGTGGCGCCGCTGAACGCCTTCGCGACGCTGGCGACGCGCAGGTAGTTGCCGATTCGGATCGGCTGCTCGTTCTTCAGCTTCCTCACCCCGGCGGAGTGCAGCTCGATGTCGTCGCGGCGCTGGACGACGACGGCGATCCCGGGCGGGCCTCCCTGCGTCTCGACGAAGTCCACCAGCGCCCTGTCGAGCTTCCGGTCGGCCTTGGCGGCCTGGCCTCCGGCGGCGCCGGTGGCCGACGCCAGGACGCCGATCGCGATCGCGGCGGCGGCAAATGCGGCGATCCCGCCCCTGTTCGCGATTGCTCGCCGCCTGCTGGTCGTGCCCAATTTGCCGTCGCCTCCTTGCGCCCTTGACTTCGGGCAAGCCTATCTGCTGCGGCGACGAGGTTCCTAGAGTGTGTTAAAGCTGCTCGGGGAGCCCGAAGTGGCGGAAGCTCCCGGGAAGGACGAAGGCGGTGATGGCGGTGATCTGCGCGCCCGCGATGTCGAAGACGTCGATTGCCGAGGCCTTGTACGCGCCGCTTTCCTCGTCGAGCGAGTACCAGGCGGTCGCTATCTGCCCGTTTGCCCTGGTCGCTAGCGGGCGGGCCGGAGCGCAGGTGCCCTCGACCTGGTGCTTGAGCTCGAGGATCGCGTCGCGGCCGCGCCACCAGCTCGGGATCGGCGGCATCGAGAAGGTGGCGTCCTCGGCGAGGATCTCCACGAGCGCGTCGAAGTCGTCGCTGATCCAGGCCTCGGCGTAGCTCTCGACGAGGCGGCGGGCGTCCTCGTCGCCGAGCGATCGCAGCGTCGCCTGCTGGCTTCGCTCGGGCAGGCGCTCGTCGAGCGTCTTGCGGCCGCGCTGCAGAGCGCTGTTCACCGAGGCGACGCTCGTGTCCAGCGCCTCGGCGGCGTCGCGGGCCGAGTATCCGAGCACGTCGCGCATGATCAGCACGGCGCGCTGGTTCGCGCCCAGGTGCTGAAGCGCGGCGATGAACGCAAGCTCGACCGCTTCGCGGCGCTCGTAGCGCGCGTCCGGAGCGACGTATCCGCCCTCGGCTACGAAGCGCTCATCGGGGTAGGGCTCCAGCCAGACCGACTCGGCGAGCGGCTCGGCGAATGTGTCGCTGCCAGCGATCGGCGGGCCGTATTCCTGCGGCAGGATCCGCTTCGGGCGCTTCCCGATCGCGTCCAGGCAGGCGTTCGTCGCGATCCTGTACAGCCACGGGCGCAGCGAGGGTTCGCTCTCCAGGCCCGAGAGCCCGCGCCAGGCGCGCAACAGCGTCTCCTGAAGCGTGTCCTCGGCGTCGTGAAACGAGGCCAGCATCCGGTAGCAGTGCGCGTGAAGCTCGGCCCGGTGGGGCTCGACGAGACGGGCGAACGCGCTCTCGTCGCCGTCGCGGGCGCGCTCGAGCAGTTCGCTCGTTCCGGAGATTGCGATAGACACAGGCGTGGACATGTCCTTTCCCGATAAGACTGACACGGACGAGAAAACTAATCGCGCCCCACCCACCTATCCCCGCGGCAGCGAGGAGTTCTCGCGCGTGCTCTCGTTCAGCGACGGCCTGTTCGCGATCGCGATGACGCTGCTCGTGGTCGGGATCGACGTGCCGAAGCTGAACGATCCGGATGTCGGCGAGCTGTGGGACGCGATCGACGAGCTCTCCCCGAGCATCATCAGCTTCATCATCAGCTTCGCCGTCATCGGTCGCTACTGGGTCGCCCACCACCAGTTCTTCTCGCTGCTGTCCGCGATGGACCGCGGCCTGATCGGGCTCAACCTCGTCTATCTCGGCTGCATCGCCTTCGTTCCGTTTCCGACCGCCCTGCTCGGCGACTACTTCGAGAATCCGCTCTCAATCGTGATCTACGCGCCGGTGATGGCAGCGTGCAGCGGATTGGAGGTGGCGATGTTCGCGCGCGCGCACCGCGACGGCCTGCTCACGCGTCCGCTCACCGACGAGGTCTACCGCTGGGGGAGAACCGGCTCGCTCTCGCCGGTCTTCTTCTTTCTGGCCTCGGTCCCGCTGGCGTTCGTGAGCACCACGCTTGCCGTGCTGCTGTGGGCCGGCGCCATACCCATGGGCATATACCTCGACCGCCGCAAGCCGCCGGGGGCCGACGAGCTGCTGCTGGGCGGGTGATTCCGGGCCCTAGCGGCGAGAGCCGGCGGGGGCCTCGGGCAGGTCGAGGACACGTAGCAGGCGAGCTCCGGCTCTTCGGGGACCCGCTCCGAGGTGACGATCGTCGTCCCCAGGAACACGCCCGCGTCGAGCATGCTGGTCGGGAACGTGGCCGGATCGACGTCGGGCATCAGCGGCTCGTTGCAGACCGCGGCGTCGACCCGCTCGAGGTTGGCCGGGCCAGGGTTGTCGAGCGCGTCGCGAGCGATCGCGTAGGCCGGGGCGTCGAAGGTGCCGATCCCGAGGTGGTCGACAGTGTTCGCCGCACAGGTCCTGGACGGCGATGTTGGCGATGTTCGCGGTGCCGCCGCGCAGGGAGGTGGAGCCGGACTCATCGCTGTTGGGGTACACCACCGCGTCGTAGTTCGTGCGCAGGGCGGTGTAGTCGACCTGCGGGAAGGTCTCGGTGCGGGAGTTCAGCGCCTCGATGAAGTTCGAGCCGGCGGTCTGCTGGTGGAACGCCGGCACGCATCCCGTCACGCACAGTGGGCGCGACGACTCCGTGCCGTGATTGGAGGCGGCGATCCCGACCAGGTCATCGACCTTCCGCCGGGTCCCCGGCCAGAAGCGCAGCGCCCACCGCGGCACCATCCCGCCCTGGCTGTGCCCGACGATGTCGATCTCCCGTGCAGGTGAGGCTCGATTGCAGCTTCTCCTTCGGGACGCTGAGCGGCGGCGGGGGTGCGTTCAGCGGCGCGTACTGAGCGTCGCGGTCGCGGGCGCCCGCGGCCAGTCGTCCGACCGTGTAGTAGTCTATCATTATTGATAGCTAAACTCGCGATTACATCAAGTAAACTAGCAGAATAGATAGGTTATGGTCTTTACATCGACGCTAACGGACAACGCGGTACTTGCTGAACTTGGCGCCCGTCTGCGCCGAAACCGGCTCGAGCGCAATCTCACGCAGGCGCAGGTCGCCGAGGAAGCGGGAGTCTCAGCGCCCACGATCCACCGTCTCGAGGCGGGCAAGTCGGTTCAGCTGACCACCCTGATCAGAGTCCTCCGATTTCTCGGGCTCTTGGAGCAGCTCGAGCAACTGGTGCCCGAGCCGCTGCCGAGCCCAATCGATCGCCTGCGCCATCGCAGGACCGAGCGGCAGCGCGCGCGTCCGGCGAGCTCCGAAGAGGAACCTCAACACGGCGGCTGGCGCTGGGGAGATGAGAACGGCGCCCGATGAGCACCCTGGCCGAGGTGAAGCTCTGGGGGAGCCGTATCGGCGCGGTCGAGTTGCCAACCGGAGCGGACGTTGCGATCTTTGAATACGAACCCGGGTTCTCGAGGAGCGGCGTCGCTCCCGCCCCGATCCAGATGCCGGTCATTGACGGTCAGCGATACACCTTTCCCGGACTCGCCAGGAACAGCTTTCGCGGCCTCCCGGGAATGCTCTCGGATTCGCTGCCAGACCGATACGGGAACGCCCTCATCGACACCTGGCTGGCGGGCCAGGGGCGAAGCCCGGGCGACTTCAACGCCGTCGAGCGTCTTTGCTACGTAGGCGACCGGGGGATGGGTGCTCTCGAGTTCGAGCCGGCGATCGGTCCCCGCTCCACCGAAAGCCATGCCATCGACGTCCAAGCGCTGGCTGACTTGGCCGCTGAGATCCTTGACCAGCGGTCCGGGCTGGCGGTGAACCTGGACGAGCCGAAGAAGCAGGAGGCGCTGAAGGAAATCCTCCGGGTCGGCTCCTCAGCCGGCGGCGCCCGTCCAAAAGCTCTGATTGCCCTGAACCCGCGGACAAATGAGGTGAAGTCCGGACAGCTCGACGTCGATCCTGGATTCGAGCACTGGATCCTCAAGTTCGACGGCGTGGAAGATGACTCAAGGGATTTCGGAACCACACGGGGTTATGGCGCAGTCGAATTGGTCTATTCGCGGATGGCGGTTCGCTGCGGCATCGAGATGGCGGAGTGCCGCTTGCTCGAGGAAGGCGGCAGGCGACACTTCATGACAAGGCGGTTCGACCGGACCGATGATGGATCCAAACTGCATCTGCAGTCGCTGGCCGCGATTTCCCACCTCGACTTCAACCAGGCCGGCGCCCATTCCTATGAGGAAGCGTTTCTCGCAATCCGCCGGCTCGATCTGGGAATGGATGCCGTCGAGCAGCAGTTCCGCCGCATGGTCTTCAACGTTGTCGCGCGAAATCAGGACGACCATGTCAAGAACATCGCCTTCCTGATGAGTCGCGATGGCCAGTGGCGCCTTTCGCCCGGCTTCGATCTCACCTATGCATTCAACCCGTCGGGCCCCTGGACCGCCCAACACCAGATGTCGATTTCCGGAAAGCGAGACAACTTCAAGCTTGATGACCTTCGGGCGATCGCCGGCGTCGCGTCCCTAAAACGTGGCCTCGCCGATCGGATCGTCGACGAAGTGACCGACGCCGTGAGGCTGTGGCCTCAGCTCGCAAAGGATGAAGGCATCGAGCAGGACCGAATCCGAGCGATACAACAGACTCACCGTCTCGATCTCATTGCCCGGTGACTTCGCTCCGGCTCACCAGGTGTCCACGAATCTGCTCCCTCGGTGCTGCCGTTCGTCGAGTTGCGCCGCCCCGAGCGTCGACGCGATAAGCGCCCGCGTTTCCGCCGGGTCGATGACGTCGTCGAGCTCGAACAGGGTCGCCGCGTTCAGCGCCTTGGCGTGCTCGTGGGCCGCCTCGGTCATCTGCTGCACGCGCTGCTCGCGCTCGGCTGGGTCCTCGATCGCCTCCAGCTCGCGCCGGAATCCGAGCTTGACGGCGCCCTCGAGGCCCATCGCGCCGAGCTCGGCGGTCGGCCAGCCGACCGTGAGCAGCGGCTCGTGGAGGCTGCCGCCCGCCATCGCCTGGGCGCCGAGGCCGTAGGCCTTGCGCAGGATCACGGCGATCAGCGGCACCCGCAGCGACGCGCCGGTGACGAACAGCCGCGAGCAGTGACGCACCAGCGCCGTCTCCTCGGCCTCGGGCCCGACCATCATCCCCGGGGTGTCGATCAGCGACAGGATCGGCAGGCCGAACGCGTCGCAGAGCTGCATCAGGCGGGCGGCCTTGTCGGCGCCGTCGCTGGTGATCGCCCCCGCGAGGTACATCGGGTTGTTCGCGATCACTCCCAGCGGGCGCCCCTCGATGCGCGCCAGCGCGGTCACCATCTCGCGCCCGAAGCTGGGGCGCAGGAACGTCACCGAGCCCTCGTCGGCGAGCCCCTCGATCACCGGGCCGACCTCGTAGGCCCGCCTGCGGCTTTCGGGAATCAAGTCGCGCAGCGGCGCCTGGTCGGGGCCCTCCTTCGGTGCTTCCGTTCGTCCCTGGAAGTACGCCAGAAGTCTCTTGGTCGCCGCCACCGCCTCGGCGTCGTCGGCCACCAGCACGTCCACCACCCCGTTCGGCGCCTGCATGCTCATCGGGCCGACGTCGTCGGGATCCACCACTCCCAGCCCCCCACCCTCGATCATCGCCGGGCCGCCCATCCCCAGCGATGCCTCCTCGGTGGCGACGATCAGGTCCGACGCCCCCGCGATCACCGCGTTGCCGGCGAAGCAGCGGCCGGAGACGACCGCGATCCGGGGGACGAGGCCGGAGAGCCGCCCCCAGAGCGCGAACGCGCGCGTGTCGAGCGCCGAGACGACGGCGTAGTCGGTGTCGCCCGGGCGCCCTCCCCCACCCTCGGCGAAGAACACCGTCGGCAGGCGCATCCGCTCGATCAGCTCGAAGAGGCGGTCCTTCTTGCGATGCCCCTGCACGCCCTGGGTGCCGGCGAGGACGGTGTAGTCGTAGGAGAGGACGGCGCAGGCGCTGCGCTCGCCGAACAGCTCGCCGTTGACGCGAGCGGTACCGGCGATCAGCCCGTCGGCGGGGGTGCGCTCGAGCAGCTCCTCGAGCTCGCGCCGCGCCCGCTGCGAGGCGATCGCCAGCGCGCCGTACTCGACGAAGCTGCCCTCGTCGACGAGGTCGGCGACGTTCTCGCGCGCGGTGCGGCGGCCGGCGGCGTGGCGGCGCTCGACCATCTCGGGGCGCGCCTCGTCGCGGGTCAGCGCCCGGCGCTCGAGCGCCTCGTCGAGATCGCGGCGGGCCACCGCTGCAGACTAGTCGTGCTTGGCGATGAAGCCGAGCACCGCCTCGTTGAAGTCGTCCGCGCGCTCGGTGTTGGCGCCGTGGGGAGCACCCGGGATGATCGTCAGCTTCGCTCCCGGGATCAGCTCGGCGAGCTGTTTCGACTTCCAGACCGGGACCAGGATGTCCTGCTCGGCGCCGATCACGTGCACCGGCATCGACAGCGCTCCGAGCCGGTCGCGGGCGTCGTGGTGGTTCGAGGCGACCGCCTGGCGCATGAAGCCGTCGGGCCGCTGCGGGTAGGGAGCCTCGCGCAGCCGCTTGCGGGCGCGCTCCATCGTCTGCTCGTCCTCCCACAGCGCCTCCGAGAGGTTGAGGACGAGGAAGTTGTCGACGATCTGCTCCGGGGTGAGGCCGTCGTTGCGGCCGAACAGCATCGCCCCCCTGGCCTTCCACCAGCTCCCGCCCCACGCCCAGGTGACGGCGAGCGTCAGGGTGCTGACGCGCTCGGGTGCCGCCAGCGCCACCTCCTGCGAGATCGTCCCTCCCATCGAGACGCCGAGCAGGTGGAAGTGCTCGAGCCCGAGATGGTCGGCGAGCGCCAGCGTGTCGGCGGCCATGTCGCTGATCTCGTACGCGTCCTCGACGTATTCGGAGCGGCCGATGTCGCGGTTGTCGAAGACGACGGTGCGCATGCGCTCGGAGAACGCAGGCACGTTGAAGACCCAGGCCTGGCTGTCCGCCGCCAGTCCCATCACGCACAAAAGCGCCGGCTCACCCTCGCCCTGGTCCTCGTAATAGAGCTCGACTCCGTTGCAGCTCGCGGTCGGCATCGAGCGCATAGGCTAGAAGTCCGGGATGCCGACCTTGCCGCGACTCCCCCTGCTGCCGGACGTGCTGCGACGAATCGAGCTGCCCGCGGACCTCGACGCGGCGACGACGGTCGGCGAGGAGGAGGACCCCCGCGCCGGCGGGATGACCCGCGACGGCGTCGAGCGGATCTGGAAGGCGGCGCTGGACCTGTACCGAAGCAGGGTCCACCCCGCCGTTCAGGTGTGCGTGCGCCGCGAGGGCCACGTCCTCCTCGACCGCGCGATCGGGCACGCGCGGGGAAACGGCCCGGCCGACGCTGCCGACACCGAGAAGGTGCCGGTGACGCCGGAGACGCCGTTCTGCATCTACTCGGGGTCGAAGGCGGTGACCGCGTTCGTCGTCCACATGCTCTCCGAGCGCGGCGCGATCGACATCGACCTCCCCGTCGCCGACTACATCCCCGAGTACGACCGCCACGGCAAGGGAGAGATCACCGTCGGCCACGTGCTCGCCCACCGCGCCGGCGTCCCCAACCTGCCGCGCGAGGCGCGCGACCTCGACCGGATGGGCGATCGCGAGTTCGTCTGCGAGATCCTCTGCGACGCGAAACCGTTCGCGAAGCCGGGACGGACGCTCGCCTACCACGCGGTCTCGGGCGGGTTCATCCTCGGCGAGGTCGTCCACCGCGCGACGGGCAAGGACATCCGCCAGGTGCTGACCGAGGAGATCCTCGACCCGCTCGGCTTCAGGTGGACCAACTACGGGGTCGCCGCCGAGGACCTCGACGCGGTCGGGAGCGACTACGTCACCGGCCCCCCGCTGCTGCCCCCGTTCTCGAACCTGATCACGCGGGCGCTGGGACAGCCGCTCGACAAGGTCGTCGCGCTCGCCCAGGACCCCCGCTTCCTGACCGGGATCGTCCCGGCGGCGAACACGGTCACGAGCGCGAACGAGCTGTCGCGCTTCTTCGAGATCTTCCGCGCCGGCGGCGAGCTCGACGGGGTGCGGATCATGCAGCCGGAGACGATCGCGCGGGCGCTGACCGAGCAGTCCCACCTGGAGATCGACTTCTCGCTCGGCTTCCCGACCCGCTTCAGCTACGGGCTGATGCTCGGGGCGCGTTTGGTCAGCCTCTACGGCCGCGACACCCAGCAGGCCTTCGGCCACCTCGGCTTCACCAACATCCTCGGCTGGGCCGACCCCGAGCGCGGCGAGCTCGAGCGCGATCATCACGAACGGCAAGCCGGCGCTTTACCCCGAGTTCGGCCGCTTCTACGGGCTCGCCCAGCGGATCACGAACGAGGCGCCGAAAGCGCGTTAGCTGGCGTTCCCGTTGAATCGGAGCATCTCCGCCGAGCCGCGGGTAAAGTTGCGGCGATGCGGGGGACTGATCGCCTGCGGGGGACATGGCGCGGCGCGGTGCCGGCGCTCTCGCTGCTCGTGTTGCTCGCCGTGCTCGCTGCGAGCGCGCTTGCCTTCAGCCCCGAGCAGGAGGGCCGCAACTACGCGAAGACTCTCGAGCGCGAGCGCTACGTCACCAAGACGCCGGAGTTCCAAGCGCGGCTTGCGCAGCAGGAAGTACAGGACAACCTCGATCTGGCGGCGATCGCCGCTGCCGAGGCGCCGGCGGGGATCGACGCTCGCAACTTCACCGGCAATGTGTGCTTCCAGCGCAAACGGGAATGTGCGGGCGACGTGCGCTTCTACGACTGGGCGCGAGCTTGGGTTCGGCGTGCGCGAGCCCGTGCTCTTCACCGCGCGCAACGGCGCAACGATCTCCGGCAACGTCTGGGCCAGCGCGGAGGGACCCGAGCGGCGTCCCGCGATCGTGATCACCACCGGCTCGGTGCAGGCACCCGAGACGCTGTACTGGGGAATAGCGGCTGCCCTCGCCCGCCACGGATATGTCGTGCTCACCTACGACGTCCAGGGACAGGGTCGCTCCGACACGTTTGGCGCCGCCCCTGACCAGCAGGAGGGCTTCCCCTCCCAGCAGGGACAGCCGTTCTTCGACGGCACCGAGGACGCGCTCGACTTCCTCCTCTCGACACAGTCGTCGCCGTATAACCCGCGCCCCGAGCTGTACCACCGGCACCGATCACTCCGACAAGCAGGCGCGCCGCGTGGCGCTGGGGCTGAACGCGGATTTCAACCCGCTGCATTCGCTGGTCGATCCCTCGCGGATCGGCATCGCAGGCCACTCCCTCGGCGCCGGGGCGGTGTCCTACATCGGGCAGATCGACGATCGAGTGGACGCAATCGTCGCCTGGGACAACCTGCGCGCCCCCGAATCGCAGCACGCGTGCCCGTCGGGATCGGCGCCGCGGCCCGACAACCCGCCGATAACCAAGCCGGCCCTCGGCATGTCGAACGACTACGGCTTGGCCGCCACCCCAAACGAGTCCGACCCGGGCCCTGAGAGCGCCAACGGCGGCTTCGCCGCCTACAAGGCCGCCGGCGTGGACTCGATGCAGGTGAACCGCCGCGGCGGCACCCACTTCGAGTACTCGTTCATCCCCGGGCAGACGGTGCCCGCGCTCGGGTTGGCGACGCTGCGCGGGATCGACATGGCGACGTGGTACACGGTCGCCTGGTTCGACCGCTACGTCAAGGGCGACGCGTCGGCGCTGACGCGAATACTCACCGACCGGTGGCGAAACGACCAGCGCGAGGCGGAGGTCGACACATCCAACCCGGCCGATCCCAACCTCTACTCGTTCTACTTGCGCTCCCGGTACTCGCTGCGCGGCGCGGACGGATCGCTCTTGACCTGCGACGACATGCGCGCCGGCTGTCCGAGCATGGGACCCGACGGCGAACCGCCGAACTACTCGATGCTCGCCGACGCCTACCGCGCACTCAGCAGCGGGGGCAGCCAGGGGGGCCCGTCGGGCAACCCCGCCGGCCCCTGCCTGCTCGCGCAGGGCGGCGGCCCTGGCAGGGACACGCTGGAGGGCACCGACGCCGGCGACGCGCTGCGCGGCGGCCGCGGCCCCGACCGGCTGCGCGGCCGCGCGGGGCGCGACTGCCTCTACGGCGGGGCGGGCGGCGACGAGTTGCGTGGGGACGAGGACGACGACGAGCTCCGCGCCGGCACAGGGAGCGACCGCGTGATCGGCGGCACCGGTAAAGATCTGCTCACGGCCGGCGGTGGACGCGATGTGGTCTCGTCGGCCGATGGCGAGCGCGACCGCGTGCGCTGCGGCCGCAACCGCGATCGCGCCACGGTTGATCGGCAGGACCGCGTGCGCGGCTGCGAGACGGTGCGGGTAAAGGGCCGGGCCCGCTAGAGCCGGGCCTGACCGCCCGCCGCCGAAGAATCAGCGACGGCGCAGCGCGATCCCGGTGACGATCTCGCGCACGACGCGATCGGCGACGAGCGCGGTGATGTCCGCCGAGCCGACCGCGGTCGGGATCACCTCGACGAGGTCGGCGCCGACCAGGTTCGCGCGCCGCGCGAGCTCGCGGCAGGCGAGCAGCAGGTCGTTCGAGGTCATCCCTCCCGGCTCGGGCGTGCCGGTGCCGGGCGCGAACGCGGGGTCGAGCACGTCGATGTCGACGGACATGAAGCACGGGCCCGTCGCCGGCGACGGCGGCCGCGCGCTCGACGACCTCGGCGATCCCCAGCTCGCGGACGTCGTGCATGAACAGGCTCGTGATCCCCTTCTCGCGCTGCCACGAGAACTCCTTCTCGCCCGGCCAGTAGCCGCGCAGCCCGATCTGCACGTAGCGGGCGGGATCGACGTGGCCCTGCTCGACCAGCCGGTACATCGGCGTGCCGTGCGAGATCTCGACCCCGAAGACCTCCGTGCCCGTGTCGGTGTGGGTGTCGAAGTGGATCAGGCCGACCGGGCCGTGCTTTCGGGCGCAGGCGCGGATGTCGGGCTCGGCGATCCCGTGGTCGCCGCCGAGCACGATCGGGATCGCCCCGGCCTCGAGCACCTCGCCGACCGTGTGCTCGATCGCCGCGTGGGTGCGCTCGGGGTCGGCGGGCAGCACCGGCGCGTCGCCGAAGTCGACCACCCGAAGCGCTTCGAAGCCGTTGATGCCGGCCTCGAGGTGCGGCCCCCAGGGACAGCTCGCGCCGCGGATCGCGCGCGGCCCGAAGCGCGCGCCGGGCCGGTCGGAGACGAGATCGTCGGTGGGCGCGCCGACGATCGCCACGTCCACCCCGGCCAGCTCAGCCGGGTCCTGGGTGTACGGCAGGCCGCTGAACGTGAGCAGGCCGGCGTAGTCGGGCTTCTCGCCGTGTGGCCAGCGCTCGAGCGGATCGATCATCTCGACCCGGATCCTATGCCGCTACTCGAGGCTTCGGTAAAGCTCGTGATCGGCCGGCCGGCGCGGGATCATCGTGCTCGCTGTGGCCGCCTGGTGCTCGCGGATCGCGTCGCTCGAGGGAGAACAGCAGCGGCCGGCCCCCGATCTGGCGCAGGCGCCGATACAGGATCAGGTCGTGGGCCCGGGCCGATCCGACCTGGCTCTGGATTCTCGCCTGGTGCTCGCGAACCACCGCGGCCAGCTCCAGGAGCCGGCTCCGCTCCTCCGACTCCAGCGTGAGCTGGTCGGGACCGGGAAGCTCGATCTCGTGTGTCGCTGTGTCCATTCTTGCCTCTTTTCTGGAGTTTGTTCACCGATTTACTGAAGAATAGCCTAGCACCCTCTCCCCTGGCCGGCCGCCGGCTGAGCGACAATGGCTGGATGCGGGTATCAGCGAAGGCCGACTACGCGGTGCGGGCGGCGATCGAGCTTGCGGCCGCCGGAGGGGACGGCCCGGTCAAGGGCGAGCGGATCGCCGACGCCCAGAAGATCCCGCTGCGCTTCCTCGAGAACATCCTCGGCGAGCTGAAGCACGCGGGCCTCGTCCAGAGCCAGCGCGGCGCCGAGGGCGGCTACTGGCTCAGCCGCCCCCCCGACGAGATCAACCTCGCCGAGATCATCCGCGCCGTCGAGGGCCCGCTGGCGAGCATCAAAAACGACCGCCCGGAGGAGATCGAGTACCGCGGCGCCGCAAAGCCGCTGGGCGCGTGTGGATCGCGCTCCGCGGCAGCATCCGCCAGGTGCTCGAGGTCACCACCCTCGCCGACGTCGTCGCCGACGAGCTGCCGCGCCCAGGTGATCGACCTCGTCGAGAGCCCGGAGGCCTGGCTGCCGCACTAGCGTACGACCGCATCAGCCGCCGGCGGCGAGGCCCGACAGGTGGGTTGCTGCGATGCCGGCTTGCCCGCAGGCGTCAACGAGTCGTCCGTCGGCGCTGGTCAGTGGCTCGTCGAGTGCCTCGGCGGCTGCCGCGTAGGCGGCGTCGTAGGCGCTCATTCGGTCGCGAAGCGCCCAGATCCTGCGCAGCCGCGGAGCGGTGGCATCGAGCACGAGCTTCAGCTCGCCGAGCCATGCGATCGCCTGACCGCCCTCGTCCACTGTCAACTCTCGTCCCCGCGCGAGTCGCCGGATCGCGCTTGTCGCCTCGACCAGCCCGTGCGCCGCCGTCACAAGCACAAGGCCCGCCTCGCTTTTGTATCGCTCCAGTACCGCGTCGGCACCCGCCCGGTGCTCACCGGCGATCACCAGCTCGACGAGCACGGACGCGTCTACTACGAGCAAGGAGGTTTCAGCCAGCTTCGCCGCGCGGGCGCTCATCCCGAATCAGCTCCGCGACATCGGCCTCCACATGGGGGCGCTGCCGGCGGATCTCCTCGACGAGGCGCGAGCGGTCGGCCTGGTCGAGCCCGAGGCCGCGTCGAAGCGCCTGGATCGCGCGCCGGTTCTTAGAGATGCCGCGAGCACCCGCGTCGGCAGCTAGCGCCGCATCGAGGTCCGGTGGCACGTTTCGCAGGTGCAGAGTCGCCATGGGGAGGATGCTAGCACTTTGCAATCATATTGCTAGCAATCCGGATACTTCAGGCTCGCCGCCGCCTCCGGTGCTCGCTCTGCCTCCTCGGCGGTGAGCGTGCCCATACCCCACAGCACCAGACCGATGTAGACGAACAGCAGCGCGAGCAGCCCGATCGCGAGCAGCTCGACTCCCGTCATTGCGCGGCGATCTCCTCGGTGTGCGGCTTGCCTTCGCGGAAGGTCTTGCGCCGGTTCGGGCGGACGAAGACGATGCTGCCCTGGTCGAGCTCGAGCTCCTCGGCCTCGACCCGCGTCACCTGTGCCCACAAATGCTCGCCGTCGGGCAGCGTCAGCTCGACGCGGACCTCGAAGCCGAGGTGGACGACGCGCTCGACCTGCGCCTCGCGGCTGGCCCCGTTCGGCTCCAGCAGGATGTCGAGGTCGTGCGGGCGGATGAACGAGTCGTCGAGCTTGTTCACCGGGCCGACGAAGCTCATCACGAACTCGGTCGCCGGCTGCTCGTAGAGCTCGCGCGGCTCGCCGGTCTGCTCGACCTGGCCCTCGTTCACGACCACGATCTGCTCGGCGACCTCCATCGCCTCCTCCTGGTCGTGGGTGACGAAGATCGTCGTCACGTGGACCTCGTCGTGAAGCCGCCGCAGCCACGCCCGCAGGTCCTTGCGCACGCGCGCGTCGAGCGCCCCGAAGGGCTCGTCGAGCAGCAGCACCTTCGGCTCCACCGCGAGCGCCCTCGCGAGCGCCATCCGCTGGCGCTGCCCGCCGGAGAGCTGTGACGGGTAGCGGTGCGCCAGCCCCTGGAGCTGCACCAGCTTCATCAGCTCCTTCACCTTCGCCTTGATCTGATCGCGCGGGGTCTTCCGGATCGTCAGCCCGAAGGCGATGTTCTCGCGCACGGTCATGTGCTTGAAGGCGGCGTAGTGCTGGAAGCAGAAGCCGACGTTTCGGTCCTGGACCGTGACCCGGGTCATGTCCTGGCCGTCGATCAGCACGCGGCCGGAATCGGGCACCTCCAGCCCCGCGATCACCCGCAGCAGCGTCGACTTCCCGCTGCCCGCTGGGCCGAGCAGCGCGGTCAGCGACCCGTCCGGGACGTCGAGCGAGACGTTGTCGAGCGCCTTGAAGTCCTCGAAGCGTCTTGGAAACGTTGTCGACGACGATGCTCATTGCAGCTCAGGCTTCCCTTCCGCGCGGATCAGGTTCATTGCAAGCAAGGTGGCGAGCGCGAGCACGCGAGCCAGTACGGACCGAAGCGTGTACGCGCCCTCCGGGTTGAGGTCGTCGAGCTGGGAGGTTACGAACAACGGCATCGTCTCGGTGGAGCCGGCGAAGCCGCCCGCGACGACGCTGACGGCGCCGAACTCGCCCAGCACCCGCGCCGTCGAGAGCACGACGCCGTAGATCACACCCCAGCGGATCGCCGGCAGCGTCACCCGCCAGAACGTCTGCCACGCCGGAGCACCGAGCGTCGACGCCGCCTTCTCCTGGTCGTCGCCGATCTCGTTCAGCACCGGCACGACCTCGCGGACCACGAACGGCAGCGAGACGAACACGCATGCGAGCACGATGCCCGGGGTCGAGAAGATGATCCTCACTCCCCTGCTCGAGAAACCACTCGCCGACCCACCCGTTCACCGGGCCGTAGAGCAGCACCAGCGAGAGCCCGATGACCACGGGCGAGACGGCGAACGGGATGTCGATCAGCCCGTTCAGGATCGCCTTGCCGCGGAAGTTGTGGCGGACGAGCACGATCGCGCAGGCGACGCCGAAGATCGTGTTCAGCGGTACCGCGATCACGACCGTCAGCAGCGGTCAGCCTAGGGCCGTCAGGCCGTCCGCCTCGAGCAGCATCGAAGGCCTCGGCGAAGCCGTTCTCGAACGTGCGGAAGAAGACCATCACGACCGGGGCGGAGGATCGCAGCGAGTACGAGCGCGTCGTCAGGTAGCGCGCGAGCACCTCGCCGCGGCAGCCGCGCAGCCGCCGACCTTCGGGGTCGACTCCCAGGCCGCCGGCGGGCTGGGGTACGGGCTCAACGCTCATAGCGCATGCCCTCCGGCCGAAGAACCCGATCAGCAGCAGGACGCCGAGAGAGATCAGCAGCAGCACGAGCGAGACGGCGGCGGCGCCCACCTCGTTGCCGTTGCCCTCGATCAGGCTGAAGATGTAGATCGAGGAGACCTGGGTCTTGTTGCGGCGCCCGCGATCAGGATCGACCGAGCCGAACTCGCCCACCGCGCGGGCGAACGCGAGCGCCGCGCCTGCGAAGATCGCCGGCGAGAGGTTCGGCATCACGATCCGGCGGAAGACCGTAAGCTTGCTGGCGCCGAGCGACGCCGCCGCCTCCTCCATGTCCCTGTCGAGCTCGAGCAGCGTCGGCTGCACCGCCCGAACCACGAACGGCAGGGTCACGAACAGCAGCGCCATCATGACCCCGGCGACCGTGAACGCGATGTCGATCCGACCGGGCCGTTGCCGCCGTACAGCGTCAGCAGCGTCAGCCCGGCGACGATCGTCGGCAACGCGAACGGCAGATCGATGAGCGAGTTGACGAATCGCTTGCCAGGGAATTCGTCGCGGACCAGCACCCAGGCGATGATCGTGCCCATCACGACGTTGATCGCGACCACGACGAGCGATGCCAGCAGTGTCAGCGCAGCGCGGCCAGCGCTCCGGGCTCGTGACGTGTCCCAGAACGCGCCGAGCCCCTCGTGAACGCGCGCACGCTGATGACGGCGATCAGCGGGATCAGCACGATCACGCTCAGCCACAGGACCACCGCGCCACGGAACAGCGCGCGCTCCCGAAGGCCGGCCAACGTCCCTGCCTCGGGAGCGCGCCGCCGCTACGTTTCGCCGGTGTAGGCCATCTACCCGGTCGTTCTCCCAGGTTGCGCTCGATCTCGGCGACCGAGCCGCTCTCCGGATCGAAGAACTCCTCGGTGATGTCTCCCAGCCACCGAGGTCGTCGATCGTGAACAGGCTCGGCGGAGTCGGGAACGTGTCCTCGAACTTCTCCAGCACCTTCGAGTCGACCGGGCGATATCCACCCTCGGCGAACAGCGCTGGCCTCCTCGCGTGTAGAGGTAGTCGAGGAACGCCTGCGCACCCTCGGGGTTCTCGCCCGCATCGGTGGTGACCGCGACCGGGGTCTCGATCAGGATCGTCTCGTCGGGGATCGACGTAGTCGACTTCCTCGCCCGCCCTGCGCGCCGGATCGCCTCGTTCTCGTAGGAGAGCAGGACGTCGCCCTCGCCGCCGAGGAACACCTCGAGCGCGTCGGCTCGCCGACTTCGGCTGCACCGGCGTGGCCTCGAGGATGCTGCTCGACGAACGTCGAGCGCCTCCTCCTCGCTGACGCGCCCTGCTCGATCTGCGAGCCGTAGGCGGCCATGATGTTCCAGCGCGCCCCTCCGGACGTGAACGGGTTCGGCGTGATCACGTCGTAGTTCGCCGCTCGCGACGTCGTCCCAGGTCTCGATGCCCTCGGGGTTCCCGGCGCGAACCGTGAACACGACGACCGAGTTCTGGAGGATGCCGTTGTACTCGCCCGTCGCTCTGCCAGTCCTCGGCGACCAGGCCGGCGTCGACGAGACGCGTGATGTCGGGCTCGATCGAGAGATGGACCAGGTCCGCGGGCTGAGCCCGGCCTCGACTTCGCGCGACTGGTCGCCCGAGGCGCTCGAACGAGTCTCGAGAACTCGATCGCCCCGCCCTCAGAGGTCTTCTGGAACGCCGGCTCGATCGTCTCCTCGTACAGAGTTCTGCGGAGTCGAGTAGGCGACCAGAGCGACTTCGCCGCTGGCGCTACCACCGCTGCTTTCGCCGCTGCCGCTGCTGTCGTCGTCGCCGCACGCGGCAACCACGAACGACGTCGCGAGCGCGACTGCTCAGCGCGGCCGCGGCCCGACCGAATCGGGCCCTTCGCAGGTGCTCAGATTCAAGTTAATTCACCTTTCCCGATTGATTTGCTCAAAAAGCGACGCGGGAGGGTAGCAGGTTCTTGAGAAACCCGATCAAGAATGGTGCCATAACTTCGATCGGAAAGGGCGGGCTACTCGCCCACGCCGACCGTCGTCAGCCAGACGCCGGAGAGAATCGCCACCCCGTGTGAGATCTCGATCCCTCGGGCGGAGCGCTCGAAGCCGATGTAGGGGCCGCCGAGGCCGCCCTCGTAGGTGAGCAGCGGCGCGATGTCGAGCTCGCGGACGGTGGCGGCGCCGAGCTGGTCGGCGATCTCGATCTCCCCCAGCGTCAGCAGCTCCACGCGCTCGGTCTCGTCAGGCACGACCGGAAGCTCGATCTGGTCGAGCGCCGGGCCGAGCTGCAGGCGCGCGCCCCACCAGTCGACGTAGCGGACGATCAGCGCTCCGTCAGCCTCGAGCAGGCGAAGCTCGAACGGGCCGGTGCCGGTGCGGTGGGTGCGTGACAGCGGCGCCTCGGGGCTGGATCGAATCGCCTCCGGGGAGACGATCCCGAGCTGGGGAACCGAGAGCCGGCGCGGGAATTCGGGGTCGGGGCCGTCGAGGATGAACCGCACCAGGTCCGGTCGCGGCGCGTCGACCGCGACCAGGTTCGGCAGCAGCTCCTGCCCCTCCGCGCTCGCCAGCCAGCGGTCGGTGTTCGCGACCACCGCCGAGGCGTTGAAGGGGCTCCCGTCCTGAAAGCGGACGTGCTCGCGCAGCTCGAAGCGCCAGATCGCGCGATCGCCGGAGGGGCTGTAGGCCTGGGCGAGCCCGGGAAGCTGGCGGACGTCGCCAAACGGGCCGGTGACAGTGTCGACGAGCGGCTCGTGGATCTGGCGGCTGAGCAGCTGCGAGGCGTGGTCTTCCGCGAGCAGCGGATCGAGCTGCTCGGGCGCCGCGGCGAGGGCGAACGCGAGCGTTCCCCCCTCCCCCGACCGCTCCCCGGTCGGGGCGGCGGACGTCGGCGTCTCGTCCTCGCCGCAGGCGCTCAGGCCCGCGGCGGGCGCTGCCAGCAACGCAGTCGCGGCCAGCGCCGCGACCACCCTGCCCATGTCAAATCTTCAGCAGGACGATCGTGTTGAGGGCGAAGAGGATCCCGAAGAAGATCGTCCAGCGATCCAGGTTGCGCTCCACCAGCGAGCCGCCGCCGAACGAGCTGCCGCCCTGGCCGATCCCGAATGCGCCGGAGAGACCCGCGTCCTTCCCGGAGTGCAGGAGGACGAGAAAGATCAGGATCACGGCGATCAGGACCTGGACTACATTGAGCACTTGTTCCACGGCTGCGGAGGGTAGCGAAGCGCGTGCGCTCCACCCTAGTCCTTCGCCTCGCCGGGACCCGGCGCCTGCACCAGATCGAGCTCCCTGAGGATCTCGATCGCCTCGCGCCGAAGCTCGGCGTCCTGGCGCTTGAAGTCCGCCTCGGAGAGCTTCCCCGCCGCCCGGTCCAGCTCGGTGTCCCGGATCTCGCGGTACTTCGCCTCCTTGCGAGCTTCGAGCTCGGCGACGCGGGGGTCTTCGACCGCCTCGGCTGAGGCGCCGCCGCGGTCGCGCAGCGGCGCCGAGACGAACCAGATCAGGGCGGCGACGATCACCGCCAGCAGCACGTACTCCATCCGCTGAAGGCTAGGGCGCGGCGTGCGGGCCGAGCCCGCACGCCGCTCCGTCGCCCTCGCTCGCGCGCTCAGCGCACGAGGTCAATGTGCAACTTGTCGAACCTGCGACCCGGATAGTGGTGCAAGGTGACCTTTCCGGTGACGCCGTTGAAGTCGCCGGTGCCGTTGACGACCAGCAACGTGTTGTCGTCGCGCCCGATGTTGCCCTTCACGAGCAGGTTCCCGTAACCGCCGATGGTGCCGTCGAGGTGTGCCACCACCTTGCAGCGCGCCTTCCGGGTTTCCCGGTTGAAGGTGCACTTCCCGCGGTCGCGGCCGACCCGCTGGCTCAGGTTGAACGGGTTCAGCAGGGCGTCCGTGAACCTGAACGTGTTGTCGTTCCCTTCTCCAGCAATCTGCTCCGAGACCACCTTGAAGTGGTGATCGAACGCTGCCGCAGCCGCGGCTGACGGCAGGGCGAGAACGGCGACGAGCGCGACCGAAATCGCAAGCACGTAACGTCGCATGTCCAAACCTCCTGTAGGTAGAGAGATGATCACGCGTGGCGCGTCGTGCGCCCCTCTCGCGTCACGCAATCGAGCGCATCATCCACGATTTCGCCGCCTGCTGCCGGCTCGCGCGCTTACGCCCGGCCCAGCTCTCGAGCAAGCCGCGCCGCGTGCACGTCCGAAACCCGCCGGCGGCGTGCCGAGGGTGAGGGCCACAGGGCGATCAGCGCTCCGATCAGCGCGACACCGCCGCCGAGCCAGATCCAGATCACGAGCGGGTTGACGTTGACGCGGATGTTCGCTGGCGGCGTGCGCTCGACGTAGCGCTCGGCGAGCGCCCGGATCACCCTCCCCTGGAGGTAGCTGAGCTGTGCTTGGGCCTCGGGGTCGCCGGGGGGCAGCTCCGCGGCGACGGCATCGAGGCGCCGATCGCCCTCCGCGATCTCGTCCTCCATCGACGCGAGGTCGGGCTGCATCGCGGTCCAGAAGTCCTCGCCCGCGCTCTGGGTCCTCCCCACCTCGCTTGTCGCCTCCCCCTCGAAGAAGCTGCGGACGACGCCGGCGCCGGCGCCACCGGCGGTGGAGTAGTAGTTGCGCTGCGGGTGCACGACCGCGAACGGCTCGCCGTCGCGCTCGATCTCGAGCACGGCGCCGAACGTGAGCCGCTGCTCGGCCGGCTCGATCGCCTGCGTCGAGCGCACGTAGGTGACCGTGTAGTCGTCGACCTCGGCGCTGTCGCCCGGCCGCATCCGCAGGTCGCGCGAGGTCTGAAAGCTCGAAGAGGCGGCGATCGCGACCAGCAGGATCGCGAGCCCGGCGTGGGCGATGTAGCCGCCGTAGCGGCGCCGGTTTCGCGACACGATCGCCGCCAGCGCCGCCGGCACCGAGCCTCCGGCGAGCGCCCGCCGCGCCCGCACCCCGCGCACGAACTCGCCGGCGAGGGCGACCAGCGCGAAGGCGGCGAGCGCGAACATCAGCAGCGCCGCGGGCTCGTCGGCGGCGTCGGTGAACGCGACCAGCAGCGCGGCCGTGAGCAGGGCGGCCGCGCTCGGGACCGCGAGCAGCCGCAGCGCCGCCTTCGCGCTCACCTGGCGCCAGGCGAGCAGCGGCCCGATCCCGGTGAACAGTACGAGCAGGATCGCCAGCGGCGTCGTGTACTGGTCGAACCACGGGGCCGCCAGCGACGAGCGCTCGCCCGTCACCGCCTCGGAGATCAGCGGGAAGAACGTGCCCCAGAAGATCACCGCCGCGAGCCCGACCAGGAGCAGGTTGTTGACGAGGAAGACCGCCTCGCGCGAGAGCAGCGAGTCGATCCGGCGCTCGGAGCGAAGGCTGGGAAGGCGGGTGACGACGAGGTAGGTCGAGCCGAGGAGGACGACGGCGATCAGCGCCAGCAGCGGCCCGCCGACCGTCGAGGCGCCGAAGGCATGGATCGACTGCAGGACGCCCGAGCGGACGAGGAACGTGCCGAGCAGCGCGAGCGCGAACGTGCCGACGATCAGCGACACGTTCCACGCCTTCAGCATCCCGCGCCGCTCCTGGACCATGATCGAGTGCAGGAAGGCGGTGCCGGTGAGCCACGGCATCAGCGACGCGTTCTCGACCGGGTCCCAGGCCCAGTAGCCACCCCAGCCCAGCTCGGAGTAGGACCAGCGCGCGCCTAGCAGGATCCCGACTCCGAGCAGCGCCCAGGCGACCAGCGCGAAGCGTCGGGTGGAGCGGATCCAGTCGGCGTCGAGGCGGCGGGTGATCAGGGCGGCGATCGCGAACGCGAACGGGATCGAGAACGCGACGTAGCCCGAGTACAGCATCGGGGGGTGGATCATCATCGCCGGGTGGCGCAGCAGCGGGTTCAGCCCGACGCCCTCGAGCGGGGCCGGGTTGAGGCGGGTGAACGGGTTCGCGCCGAAGATCATCAGCCCGCAGAAGAAGGCGGCGAGCCCGGCGAGGATCGCGGTCGCGTACGGGACCAGCTCGCGGTGGCGGTTGCGGGTGTAGAGGAGGACGATCGAGGAGGCGATCGAGAGCACCCACGCCCACAGCAGCAGCGATCCCCCCTGGCTGCCCCACATCGCTGTCAGCTTGTAGAAGGTCGGAGTGGTGGTCGAGGAGTGGTCGGCGACCAGCTCGACCGAGAAGTCCGAGCGCAGGAAGGCCGCCTCCAGTACGACCACGCAGATCGTCAGCAGCGCGCAGAGCGCGTAGATCGCCCGGCGCGAGACGTCGACCAGGCGGCGATCACCGCGGCTGCCCGCCAGCGCCGCGCCGGCGGCGAAAAGGGCGGTGAACAGGGCGAGGATCAGGCACGCGGCGCCGAGGGGGACCATCGGCTGGCGAGTCTACGGAGCGGCTGTTTGCGACTTATTGCCGCATACCGGCAATAAGTCGCAACTCCGGGCGCGCACTACTCCTCGATGACGACGTGTTCCGGGTCGGCCTCGGCCTCTTCCTGGAACTTCGACGGGCATTTGGTGATCAGGCTGTCCTTCTCGCCCACCAGCGTCCCGCCCGCCAGCGCGCCGGTGACGATCACCTCCCGCCCCTCGCGAAACGGGTCGGGCACGGCGCCCTCGTAGCTGACCGGCACCTGCGCCGAGGGATCGTCGCGGTCGGAGATCTCGAACAGCAGCGTCGCGCCGTCGCGCTCGACGGAGTCCTCGACCACCACACCGGTGACCTCATAGCTCTCCCCCTCCCCGGCCTCGAGCAGCTCCGACGGCTCCTTCGCCTCGGTCGAAGCAGAGAAGGAGACGTAGATCAGCCCGGTGGCGAGCAGCACGGCGGTGCCGAGCGCAACCACCAGCCGGATCTTTCGCTTGCGTTCGGGGTCCATAAGGGGAGCCTGGATTATCGCAGCGCGCTTTCCAAGCGCCAAGCGCGCCCGATTCGGAGCCGAGAAGGCCGGTTCGCTATACAGGTTCCGTGAGCGACGAACGCGTGCTCCTGATCACCGGCGCCTCGACCGGAATCGGTGCCGAGACCGCGCGCCATGCGGTCGAGGCCGGGTGGCGGGTCGTGCTCGGGGCGCGCAGTGAGGACAAGCTGGCCGCGCTCGCGGAGGAGCTCGGCGGCGATGGGAAAGCGATCGCCCGTCGCTGCGACGTGACCGAGTTCGCCGACCTCGAGGCGCTGACGCAGGCGGCGCTCGATGGCTTCGGCCGCCTCGACGCCGTGTTCGCCAACGCCGGCTTCGGCGCCACCCGCGGCTTCCTCGAGGAGTCGGTCGAGCACTGGCGCTCGATGGTGCTGACCAACGTGCTCGGGGTGGCGCTGACGATCCGCGCCACCCTCCCCCACATGCTCGAGGCCGACAGCGGCCACTACCTGATCACCGGCTCGGTCGCCGGCCGCCGCGCCCTCCCGGGCTCGCTCTACTCATCCACGAAATGGGCGGTGACCGGGATGGCCGAGTCGCTGCGCCAGGAGATCCGGCAGATGCACGAGAACCAATCGATCCGCGTGACGCTGATCGAGCCCGGGATAGTCTCGACCCCCTTCTTCGACAACCCGCCGACATCGGGCGCCCTTCAGCCCGACGACATCGCCCGCGCCGTGATCTACGCGCTCAGCCAGCCCCCGCACGTGGACGTGAACGAGGTCCTGATCCGGCCGGTGACGCAGCCGATCTGACGCCACGCCGAGCGGCGGCTCAGTTGCCGGGGCCGGCGAGCGCGATCGTCCCCGCGACCACGGCGAGCGTCGCGTTTCGCGCCAGCGTGCCGGCGCCGACCGGGGTCGAGTGAACCTGCCCCATGCAGTTGCAGTCGGGCTGCTCGCCCCTGAGCAGCACGCGCGCGATCGCGGCGCTGAACGCGGCGAGCAGGACCAGGGCCGCGATCGCGCCCGCCACCGCAGTGGGCTCGGGAACGAGCAGCACCGCGACCGCCAGCTCGGCCAGCGGCAGCGCGATCGCCGCGGGCCCGACGAGCGCCCGTGGCATCCCGAACTCGCCGAGCGTGTGGCGGAACCCGCCACGATCGGCGAGCTTGGCGACGGCGGCGACAGCGAAGACCAGCGCGAGCGCGCAGCGTGCGATCAGCAGCGCAGCGCTCATCCCTGCATCACCGGTCGTCCCGTTGCTTCGATGCGGCCTTCGACCATCTCCGCTCCCGTCCGCTTGCGGCGATCGTACACCAGCATCGGCCCATTACTTCGGCGGCAGCGAGGCGGCGAAGTCGGCGCCGGCGTCGACCCAGCCGGCGAGGTCCTCGTCGGACTCGATCCCCGCGGGGGAGACGAGGACGAAGCCCTTCATCGGCCGCCCGGTGAAGTCCATCGGGCGCACGTTCGGCTCGGCGAGCGCCTTCTCGCCCTCTTCGGGTCCCAGCCTCACCATCAGGTCCTCCCCGATGACGCCGACGGCCATGTTGCCGCCGACCATGAACGCGATCCCGCCGAACATCTTCCGCTCGGTGACCGAGTCGCGCGCGGTGATCGCGTCCCTTATCCGCTCGGCAAGCTGCTCGTCGTAGGCCATCCCCGGATCGGGGAGAACCTATCGCGCCTCGGTCAGCGCCTGCCGCTCCGCGCTCGAGCCGCGCACCCGGTCGCCGCCGGCCCGCTTGGCCGCGTACAGCGCGATGTCGGCGTCGGCCAGCAGGCTCTCCAGCGAGGGATGCTCCGGCGGCTCACGCGTGGCGACGCCGATGCTGATGCTGGCGTCGAGTCCTGCGAGCTCCAGCTCGCGGTCGACGACGATCCGCAGCCGCTCGGCGGCGGCGCGTGCGTCCTTCGGGGAGACTCCGGGAAGCAGGACCGCGAACTCATCGCCGCCGACGCGAGCGGCGGCATCGATCTCGCGCGTCTCCTCCTGCAGCACCTTGCCGACCGTGCGCAACGCCTCGTCGCCGCGTGGGTGGCCGGCGCTGTGCAGCGCTTCACGGAGATCGTCGGCGCGATCGACGACTTCTGGCTCGGGATCGTGACCCTGCCACGGGGCTGACCCGCCGCACCTTCCGGACTCCTGTCGTACCCCGGCGTCGGTAAAGAATCCCCCCGCCTCTGCCGATAGGTGGGGTCAGAACCCAACCAGTGCCCGATCCGGGCACGGGGGGTCGCACTCGCCCTCAGGGCGCGGACGACGCCTGCACGCCGCCTCCAAGACTTCCGAGGAACCAGAATTGAACTGCAACCCCGTCTCCGCCACGGCCCCCAGGGTGCGCCTCCGACTCCTTGCCGCTCTGGGGGCCCCCCTCTTCCTCGCGCTCGGCGCAGCCGAGGCCGGGGCGGCAACGTGCACGTACGCCGCTCCCACCGTGACCGTGACGCTGAACGCCGGCGAGACGGCCACCGTGGGCACCTCGGCCGGGGTGATCACGCTCAACAACGTTGCCTGCACGGGCAACCCGACGACGGCCGGCGCCGAGACGATCAACGCCAACGGCACGACCGGGAACGAGATCCTCGTCGTCGATCTCACGAACGGCCCGCTCGGCCCGGGGCTCACACCCGAGGGCACCGGCACGAGCGAGATCGAGCTGAACGCAAACCTCGGCCTCTCCGGCGCCGATCGGGTCACGATCACCGGCGGCAGCGCCAACGACCAGTTCGTCGCCGGCACGGCCGGGATCAACCTCAACGGCGACGGCGACGCCGACGTCACATACAGCGGTACCGAGCTCTTCACCCTCACCGGCAGCGACGGCGATGACATGTTGAGCGCCGGCGGCGGCAGCGGCACCGGGTCCGTCCTCAGCCTGCCGACGACCTTCAACGGCGACAACGGCACCGACACGATCAAGCCGGGCCTGGGCAACGACACCATCGCCTCGGGCAACGGGGAGGACACGCTGGACGCGAGCGAGGCCCCGTCGGGCGTGACGATCAACCTCGGCACGACCAGCGCCCAGAGCACGGGCGGCCTCGGGACCAAGACGATCAGCGGGACCGAGAACGCGATCGGCTCGACAGCCGACGACGTCCTCGACGGCGACGGCTCCGCGAACGACCTGATCGGGGGCAGCGGGGACGACGAGCTCACCGGCGCCGCGGGCGACGACCTGCTCGACGGCGGCCCGGGCAATGACACCGGCGACTACTCCAACACCACCTCGGCGGTGGAGGTCTCCCTGGCGCTCTCCACCCAAGACACCGTCTCGCAGGGCACCGACACCCTGGCCGGGCTGGAGAACCTGGTCGGCAGCACCGGCTCCGACACCTTGGTCGGCGACGGCGGGGTCAACCGGCTGCGCGGCCTCGCAGGAAACGACAACCTCGAAGGCCGCGGCAGCGATGACGCCATCGAAGGCGGGTCGGGCACGGACACGGTCAGTGCCATCAACGCACCGGGCGCGGTCGTGGTCGACCTCACCGCACAACGCTCGCCGGCGCAGACGGCAACGACACCCTGACCTCGATCGAATCTGCGCTCGGCTCCCGATTCGACGATCGCCTGGTCGGAGACGACGCGGCGAACACCCTCGACGGCGACGGTGGCATCGACATCGTGGACTACTCCGGCGCAACCCGCGGCGTGACCCTGAACCTCCAGAGCAACTCCGTCACCGGCGCGGGTGGCACCGACACGCTCAGCCAGATCGAGTCCGCGATCGGATCCCCCTACAACGACACTCTGACCGGGGGCACCCTGGCGAACGCGCTCGCCGGCGGCGAGGGCGATGACGTCCTCGTCGGAGCGGCGGGAGACGACGCCCTCAACGGCGGCCCCGGTCGCGACACCGTCGACTACGCGGCAACAATCGCCTCCGTGGATGCCAACCTCGCGGCGGGCGTCGCGTCGGGCGGCGCCGGAAACGACTCGCTAGCGGAGTTCGAGAACTTGACCGGCGGATCAGGCAACGACGTCCTTCATGGCGACGACGCGGCAAACACAATCAACGGCGGCAACGGGCTCGATCGGATCAACGGTTCGGGCGGAGACGACAGCTTGGACGGCGGAGGAGGCCTGGACACCCTCGACTTCTCCTCCGCTATCGAGCCGATCAGCGTCAACCTCGCGCACCAGAGCGCCACCGGGCACGGCACCGACATCGTCGTCAGCTTCCAAAACGTCATCGGCTCCGCGCAGGCCGACCAGGTCACCGGCGACGAGGAGGTAAATCTCCTCGACGGCGGAGCCGGCGACGACAAGATCCGGGGCAGGGCGGACGACGACACGTTGATCGGCGGTGAGGGCACCGACACGGTCGATTACTCCGGTTTCAACCCCGTCACCCGCGACCGAGGAGTGAGCGTGGACCTGAACAGCGGCCGCGCCGCCGGCGAGGGCGCGGACGACCTCTCGCAGATCGAGAACGCGATCGGATCGGCCGGCGATGACGTGATGATCGGAAACGGCGACGCAAACCTGCTCGTCGGCAGCTCGGGCGACGACCGCCTCACAGGCGGCGACGGCGACGATTCCCTGATCGGCGACGACGGTCGCGACCGTCTCCTCGGCGAGGACGGCGCGGATCGCCTCCGGCTCGGGGACGACATGGACGTCGCCCGCGGCGGCTCCGGCGCCGACAGCCTCTTCGCGCGCGACCAAGAGCGCGACCGCGTCGATGGCGGCAAAGGCTAGGACGGGGCGCAGACCGACAAGCGCGGCAAGCACGCCGACATCGTGGTCCGCGTCGAGCGCGACTCGGTCCGCCGCGCCTAGCGCCTACTGAAAGCGGACGACGGGTCTCGAACCCGCGACCTCGAGCTTGGGAAGCTCGCGCTCTACCTACTGAGCTACGTCCGCGTTCTGTGACGATTTTACGATCGTTTCGCGCGAAATCGCGTTCCGCGGAACGCACCGCCCTACCCTTCCAGGCGTGAGCGCACGCGCCTTTGCGGTGACGATGGGGGTGCTGGCGATCCTCGCGCTGCTGGGCTTCGGCCTGATGGCAAGGGGCTCCGGCAGCCTCGCGATCGGCGACACCGTCCCCGACGCCGAGCACCCCCGCCTGGGCGAGGAGGCGACCACTTCAATCGCCGACTACCGAGGCCAGTGGGTGCTCGTCAACTTCTGGGCCTCCTGGTGCGACCCCTGCCGCGCCGAATCCCCCGACCTCCAGCGCTTCCACGAACAGCACGCCGGCGACGGTTTCACGGTTCTCGGGATCAGCACCGAGGACCTCACCGACGACGCGCTCGAGTTCGTCGACGAGTTCGACCTCACCTACCCCCAGCTCCGCGACCACGACCCAGACGAGAGCAAGGAAGACTTCGCGATGACGGGGCTGCCGGAGTCGTTTCTGGTTGATCCGAACGGGGCAAGTGGCGCTGATCATTCGCGGGCCGGTTGACGCGGCCTACCTCGATCAGTACGTGACGCCGCTGATTGACGGTGGCACCGAAAGAGAGCAGAGCGGCTCGTGACGTCCCTCGTCTCCCGAGTTTTCCGGATTTGGGTCGCTATTCGACCCAAAGCCGGAAAAGTCGCCGTCGCCGTCGCCGCACTGGCGCTATTGGGCGCCGCCGAGCCGCAGACGAACCTCGCCGACATCGAGGACGAGGTGATGTGCCCGATCTGCGGCACGACGCTTGGAGCTCTCCGAGGCCCCCCAGGCCCAGCGCGAGCGCGCCTTCATCCGCGAGCAGATCGCCGAAGGCAAGAGCAAGGAGGAGATCAAGGCGGCCCTTGTCGCCGAGTACGGCGAGGAGGTGCTGGCCGTCCCCGACAACGAGGGCTTCGACCTCGCCGCATGGATCGTGCCGGTGGCCGGATTCCTGCTCGCCGCCGCCGCGATCGCCTTCGGCCTCAGGCGGTGGCGGCGCTCGACGACCACCGAGCCACCGCCCCCAGCCAACGAAATCGACGCGACCACACAACAGCGCCTCGACTCCGACCTCGCCCGCTACGACCTGTAAGGGGAGGCACGACCGCCCTGCCGGAATCTCTCTGGGTTGTAGGGGCTATAGACCCCACAATCGAGAGAGATTTCAACGACGGCGCTCGATTCCCCTAGCAGCCCCTCCGCCGCACAACTCCAAGCGAGGTACGGGAGCTCGGTTCGAAGCCGTCGGATCCCTGGAAGCGGGCAAACGCTTCGTAGCTCCCCGGCTCGCAGGCCCTGATCCGCATCTTGAATGAGCCGCTGCGGTCGAGGTCGATGATGAAGGCGCGGTTGGCTCCTGGCCGGCGAAGCTTGATTCGCACGTCGCCTCGTGGAGTTCCTTCGTCGGCGGTGACAGTGCCCGAGGCGATTAGGTGATCTCCCTTGCTCTTCAGCTCGCCGCTGAGGGCGGTCGGGAGATCCCCGTCCTTGCAGGACGCGATCGTGATCGAAATCGGAAACCTCAGCGTCTCTCCGCCTTGGCGGAGCTTGCCGACCACGCTTACCGTTGCGTCGCCCTTTGAGAATGACGGTTGCCGGACCGTCCAGCTGTGGCGCTTTGATGTCGCCCCGGCGTCGAGGGTGCCTCCGGAGACTTCCTGGGTCTTCTCGCCGCGCACCAACTCCAGCCACCGCGGCAGGTCCCCGAGGGTCACCTCGGCGCGTGGAGCCTCGGAGGTGCCCGGGTTGACGAGGGCAGTGGAGACGGTCTGGCGCCTGCCGCAGTCGACCACTGCGGGCTGCACCGTGGCGGCCGTCGGGTTGACTTGCGGCGGGATCGGATTTCCGGGGTCTATCTGGGTGCACGCGGGCACTGAGACTTGGACGGAGGTCGGCGAGCCCGAGGAGGTAGTGC
>CAWIPO010000001.1:0-10155 GCA_963838095.1 uncultured Thermoleophilia bacterium | reverse complement strand
CAGTCGCGCGGTGGAGGCGGGGCGGTCCCGCCCGCCGGCGCGGACGGGCGCGGCTCGGGCCCGTGGAGCGCCGGCAGCCACTCGAGCCAGCTCGGCAGGTACCAGTTCCAGTCGCCGAGGACCTTCATCGAGGCCGGGAGCAGAATCGCGCGGATGATCGTCGCGTCGATCAGCACCGCGACCGCGAGCCCGATCCCCATCTCCTTGAAGTCGAGGAAGCTCAGCGTCGCGAAGACCGAGAAGACCGCGACCATCACGATCGCGGCGCTCGTCACGGTCCCGGCGGTCGTCGTGATCCCCTGGCGCACGGCCTCGGTCGTCGACATCCCGCTGTCGTAGGCCTCGCGTACCCGCGAGAGGATGAAGACGTGGTAGTCCATCGAGAGCCCGAAGAGGATCACGAACAGAAACAACGGCAGCCACGAGGTGATGCCGCCGTTGGACTCGAACCCGAGCAGGTCCTCCCCAAGTCCCTCCTGGAAGACGAGCACGAGCACGCCGTAGGCCGCCCCGACCGACAGCAGGTTGAGGATGATCGCCTTGATCGGGATCACGATCGAGCGGAACGTGACGAGCAGCAGCAGGAAGGCGAGCGAGAACACGAAGGTGAAGATCAACGGCAGGCGACCCGAGACGAGGTCCCGGAAGTCCTCCGACTGGGCTGCGTTTCCGCTCACGTTGATCGTCAGCCCGTCGACGGCGCCGATCGTCGCCGGTATCGCGTCGTCACGGATCTCGTTCAGCGCCGCCGTCGATTCCTCGTCGTTGCCGTTGCCCGCGGTCGGGATCGAGATCAGCGCGACGGTCCCGTCGTCCGAGTACTCGACCTCGGTCTTTCCGATCACGCCGTCCGAGGACTCGGCGCGGCGCTGGAGCTGGGCGATCGCGGCCTCGGTCGGGACGGAGTGCACGTCGTCGCCCTCGACCGCCACGTCGACGGTGACGCCCTCCTCGGGAAAGGCGTCGCGGAGACGGTCGTAGGTCTGGATGACCGCCAGGTCCTGGGGCAGGTCGTCGACGCTCGTGACGACGATCTTCATGTTCAGCGCCGGGATCGCGAGCGCCACCAGGGCGCCTCCCGCGAGCGCGATCGACAGCCACGGCCTCCGCATCACGCCGTCGACGATCCTGGACCAGAACCGCGACTCGCCGACCTCCGAGCGGCGCCGGCTCAAGAACGGGATCCGCCCCTTCTCGATGCGATCCCCGAGCCACGCGAGGATCCCGGGCAGCACGGTCAGCGAAGCGAACATCGCTATCGCGACGACGAGGATCGTGCCCTGGGCGAACGACAGGAACGTCTTGTCGCCGGTGAAGAACATCCCCGCCATCGCCACGATCACCGTGAGGCCGGAGATCAGCACGGCGCGGCCCGACGTCGCGGCCGCGATCTCGAGCGCGGTGCGCTCGTCGTGGCCGGCGGCGCGCTCCTCGCGCTCGCGGCGGACGTAGAAGAGCGAGTAGTCCACGCCCACGGCGAGGCCGATCAGCAGGATGACCGAGGACAGGTTGCTGTCCACCGGGGAGAGGTGGCTGGGGATCGCGACCAGCGCCGATGCCGCGATCACGGACGTGACCCCGATCAGCAGCGGCACGAGCGCCGCGACCAGCGACCCGAAGGCGACGATCAGGATGATCAGGGTGATCGGCAGCGACAGCATCTCCGCCTGGAGCAGGTCCTCGGCGAAGACCTCCTGAAGCTCGTCGTTCGAGCTGACGCTCCCGAACTGCTCGACCCGCATGTCGGGGTGATCCGCCTTGACCGCGGCCACGACGTCCTGGGACGGGCCGATCCGGTCAGCGGCCTCGAGCGGGTCGCCCGTGATCTCGAAGCCGACGAGGGCGGAGCGGCCGTCCTCGGAGACGGGCGCCTTGCCGTCGAGCGGCGATTGGACGTCCTCGACGTGCTCGGCTTGGGACAGGCCCTGGGTCGTCTCCTCGATCGCCGACTGGAACTCCGGGTCTTCGACCGTCAGCGTCTCGCTCTGGAGGAGGACGTTCTCCTCGTTGGGCCTCAGCCCGGAGTCGTAGAGCGCCTTCTCGGCGTCGCCCGCCTCGCCCGAGAACATGTCGGCGCCCTGGATTCTCTCCTGGCCGACCAAGTTGCCGACCAGCACCGCGACGACGACGAATCCGAGCCAGCCGAAGATGGCCGTCTTCTTGTGGGCCGCGCTCCAGTGAGCCGCCCTTGCGGCGACGTTGCGCCTATCCATGCTCACCCCTTTCCCGCCCCGGGCATGGACCGGGAAGCGCGGTCTAGGTCGCCGCCCACGATAGACCTACCACTCATCCGCCGTATGCCCGCGGGCGCCCCGGGCGGGCGGCGGCCGTACACTGGGCCCCACGATGACTGACGCGATCACCGCAGACCAGGTCGTCGAGGCCGCGAAGAGCCTCGACCAGGAGGAGTTCACGCGCGGCGACCTCGCGGAGAAGCTCGGCGTCGAGAAGCAGGACATCAAGCCGGCGTTCAGGGAAGCGCGCCAGGGCGGCCGCCTCGAGAAGACCCGAGACGACGAGGAGAACACGGGCCACTTCCGGCTGACCGGGAAGTAACCCCCCTGACCCTCCTCCCGGGGGGTCGGCGTCACAATCCCCGGGTGTCCACCGCACCGAGCTTCACCGTCGAGTACTTCGAGCCCGAGGTCGTCGACGCCGAGCAGCTGCCCGAGGAGTTCTCGAGCTCGCACCTGCGCAGGTCGCTGCTCGTCATCGCGACGATCGCGCTCGTCGTCGTCGCGGTGATCGTGCTCGTCCCGGGACTCGCGTCGCTTCGCGACCGCTTCGCGGGCGCCCAGCCCGGCTGGCTTGCCTTCGCGGCCCTGCTCCAGGTGCTCTCCTGCGTCTCCTACGTGCTCGCGTTTCGCGCGGTCTTCTGTCGCCGGATGAGCTGGCGGACGAGCACCGAGATCGGGCTCTCCGAGCTGGCCGCCAACTCGCTGTTCTCGGTCGGGGGCGCGGGCGGGCTCGCGCTCGGGGCCTGGATCCTGCGCCGCGGCGGCATGGAGACCGGCCACATCGCGCGCCGTACCGTCGCCTTCTTTTTGCTGACCAGCCTCGTCAACGTCACGTTTCTGATCATCGGAGGGCTGGCGCTCGCGACAGGCCTGCTCTCGGGTTCGCCGAGCTTTCTCCTGGGCCTCGTCCCGGCGCTGGTCGGGCTGGCGGCGATCGGACTCGCGCTCGCGGCGGGCTCGGCTGCGCATGCGGTGGCGAGGCGCACCGGAAGGCCTCGGGTCGAGCGGGTCCTGCGGACGCTCGGCTCGGGAGTCGAGGAGGCGGTCGAGCTGCTGCGCTCTCGCAACCTGATGCTCGTCCTCGGAACCGGCGGCTACATGCTCTTCGACGTCGCGATGCTCGGCGTCTGCTTCGCCGCCTTCGGCAACGACGTCCCGCCCGCCGGCGTGCTGCTGCTCGCCTACATCATCGGGCTGCTCGGCGGGCTGATCCCGATTCCGGGGGGAATCGGCGGCGTCGACGTGGGTCTGATCGGAACGCTCGTCGTCTACGGGGTCGACGCGACCGACGCCGCGGTCGCAGTCATCGCGTATCGCGGGCTGCTGCTCTCGATCCCGGCGATTCTCGGGCTCCCGGCGCTCGCGCTGCTGCGCCGCCGCCTCAAGACCGAGGAGCACGACATCGCGGCATGCACGCCCGGCGAGCAGGTCGAGGTGCTCGGGCGCGGATCCGTCAGGACCTGGAGGCCCGCTCCGCAGGAGGGCGGCTGAGCACGAGCCGGCTACGGCGCCGGGCTCAGGACGGGCTGACGACGAACATCAGCTCGTCGGGATAGCACCAGCTCCAATCCTCGCCCGGCTCGGCTGAGCGGATGATCGGGTGCTCGGTCGCCTTGTTGTGGGCGGTTGCGTGGCGGCGCGGCGAGTTGTCGCAGCAGCCGATGTGGCCGCAGATCTGGCACATCCGCAGGTGAACCCACTGCGTGCCCTCGACGAGGCAGTCCTCGCAGCCGGGCACCTCGTCGGGCACGTCGAGGATGCGGATGCTGTCGAGGTGGGAGCAGGAGGCCATGAGGCCAGCGTACTCCGCGGCGATCGTGCCCCGCGTCGGAAGCTACGCCGCGGTCAGCAGCTCGGAGTCTGCTTCGGCGCGGCCCTCGGCGGGTGCGAGGGCGTCCTCGAGGCCGTAGTGGGAGGGACAGAACCGGCGCCCGGCGGTGGGCTCTCTGCGGCAGGGCGTGCCCTGCCTGGTAATTGCCTGGCACTCGCGCCGCAACGTCGACTCGAGGCGGGACGCAAGGCTGCGGCCGGCCGTGACGTGGAAGCGCACGAGCTCCCAGACGTCGGCCTGAGCGTCGATCGCGAAGAGGTGGCGGACCTCGCGAAAGAGCGACCGAGCGGGGTTGGCGCAGGCGTCGGGATCGAACACGAGGCGCTGCATCGCGGCCTCGCAGGTCTCGAGCAGGCAGCGCCTTTCGGCGCGCGTCCCGTGTGCCATGCCCGATTCCGGGAGGCGCGGCAGCAACTCTCGATAGAGCGAACGGCTCAACCCGTAGCTCGGACTCCCCAATCCCGGACCATCCATGGCGGGAGGGTCTTACCCGGATTTGCTCGTATGAAACCTACCGAGAGCCCCTCCCGCTTCCGCGCCGCGATCAGTCGCCGCCGAAGCTCTTGATCACGGCCGGCGACTGAAACCTGGGCACCGGGCCGCACGAACCTCGACTGATCGCGCTGTCGAATCACCTGGTGGGCCGAGAGCTCGCGACTCTTCAGCCACCACCGCGCTTGATGATCGGTGGTGGGGTTCCCCTTGCGCTGTCCGCCAGTACCGGATCCCAGTCGCAAACCATGCACGCGTGGCCAAAGACGGAGTGCGCGAACTCGAGCGCGAGGGCGTGGGGATCCGTGCTCGAGCGGAGCTCCTCCCAGTCGAGCACGAACTCGCCGAGGCCGGTGTCCCAGCGCGCGGCCCGGGGATCCAGGTCAGCCTCGGCGAACCCATCCGGCGTCGGGTACGCGAATCCGAAGAATGCCGCTTGGCCGTGCTTTCACATCCCCCGGCCACCAGCCGATCTCGATCTGCTGTGCGTCGCCCGCATTGCGAATGATGAACTCGTCGGACGGGCGGATCGGCGGGCATTCCGGAATAGAAGTGGACCGCGAGGTCAAACGTTCCCCACCATGCGTTGACCGGACTAGAGCGGCCGCGGTAGGGGGCCCGGAACTCCGCGAGCACCAGAGCGGCCTGCGTGGCGGCGGAGAAGTAGGAGGCGGCCTGATCGGTCTCGTAGGTCGCGTGCTCGGTGTCCTCGTCCAGCGGGACCGTCCAGGGGACCTCCTGAGGCGTCGGGTTGATCTCGACCGTCCCGGCGAGGCGACCGACGGCCTCGAGCACCTCCCTCGTGACCTCGGCCACCGGCCGGTGCGGCGTAAGTGCAATCCGCGTCTCGTGTCCCTCGCTGTGCTCGACGAACGCCTCGTGGGTGCGCAGGTCGAGTCCGACGACGATTGCCCCCGAGCCATTCGGCGCCGGCAGCGTGGGCGTCTCCCAGCCGCGCGCGGTGAGCCGGAGGGCGGCGTGCTGCAGCTGGGGCTCGGGTGGGGCGAGCTCCACCGCAAGCTTGCCCAGGATCTGGGTCTCAGCATGAAGCGTGTCGCAGGTTGCGCTCCAATCTTCGTAGGAAAGCGCCGGCCAATCAGAGGACACGTTCACCACCCCATCTTCCAGTCGAATCAACGGCCATCATCATCCGCCGAGCGGTGAGGGCGGGATCCGTGTCTTGCCCTTCACCTCGGGTATCAGCAGCGCGAGGTCATCGATGAAGCAGTATGACCACTCCTCGCCGGGCTGGAGCGAGCGAATCAGTGGGTGGCCGCTGGTTCGTGCGTGGCCGCTCGCATGCCGGTTGGGCGAGTCATCGCAGCATCCGACCTTTCCGCACACGAGGCAGATCCGCAGATGGAACCATGGGTCTCCCGTCGCCAGACATTCCTCGCAGCCCTCGACCGATTCCGGGAGCTGCGTGATGTGAACCTGATCGAGGTGGGTGCAGGTGGGCATCGATTCGGCCTTTCCTTTCCTGGGGCTAGAGAGCGGTGAGTCGGTCATGGACCAGCCGGACCGCCATCGACCCCTCGCCGACCGCGGAGGCGACGCGCTTGATCGATCCGGACCGGACATCGCCGACGGCGAAGATCCCGGGCCGACTGGTCTCCAGGAAAAATGGGGCATCGCCGTTGTGTTCGGCAAGAGCCCCGTCCTGGACGTCCCGGCCGGTGAGCAGAAATCCGTCGTCGTCGGTAGCCAGCTGGCCTTCCAGCCACTCGGTGTGGGGCGAAGCGCCGATGAAGACGAACAGCGCCCTTGCGGGGACCGTGCTCTGCTCTCCGGTGCGGGTGTCGGCGACGGTGACCGTCTCCAGGTCGCGCTCGCCGCCGAGCTCGACCACCTCCGAGTGAAGGCAGACCTGGACCATGTCGTTGCGGTCGATCTGATCGACGAGATAGCGCGACATCGACTTCGCCAGATCACCGCCCCGAATCAGGAGCCGGCATTGCGACGCATGCCGGGACAGGAACATCGCCGCCTGGCCGGCTGAGTTTCCGCCGCCGACGATCAGAACCGGAGCGCCGGCGCAGAGCTGCGCCTCCGCCTGGGTGGCGGCGTAATAGACCCCGCCCATCTCGAACTCGTCGAGTCGCGGCACATCGAGGCGGCGGTATTGCGCCCCGGTTGCGATTACGACGGAACGGCCGGTCGCGGTCTCGCCGTTCGAGAGCTCGATCTCGTGCCGCCCAGGTTCACTGGTCATCCGCACGGCCGCGGCCGGCACGGCCAGGCGCGCTCCGAACTTGAGCGCCTGGACACCGGCACGCTGGGCCAGCTCGCTGCCCGACACCCCGGCGGGAAAACCGAGGTAGTTCTCGATCCTCGCCGATGTCCCGGCCTGACCACCGCTGGCGACCCCCTCCACTCCCTGAACGTCGAGCCCTTCTGAAGCGGCATACAGCGACGCTGCCAGCCCGGCCGGCCCTGCACCGACGACCACGACGTCGCAGAGCACCGGGGCCGCGCCTCTTGACCCGAGGCCGATTGCCCTCCCCAGCTCGGCATTGGTCGGGTTGCGCAGGATCTCGCCCCCGCTGGCGATCACGACCGGCGTCTGATCCGGCTCGATGGCGAGCTCACCAAGCAGGGCCTCCGCGTCGTCGTCGGTTTCCAGATCGATCCATTGGTGGGGCATGCGGTTGCGGGCAAGGAACTCGCGCAGCCGGCGCGAGTCGGGCGAGAACCGGGAGCCGATCAGCTTGATTCCCGTTTCGGCGTCGATCAGGAACGAGCGCCGGGCCATGAAGGCGCCGAGGATGATGTCGCTCAGGGCCTTGTCCTCGGCGACGATCTCGCGCAGCTTCTCCACGGGGACCTGGATCACCTCTCCGCCGTCGCTGACCACCCCGCTCAGATAGAGCCGCTGGCCGATGAGCATGCTGAGCTCGCCCAGGAAATGGTGCCGGCCGAAGACGGCGATCACCCTGTTCTCCCTCCCATGTCCCTGAACGACCGCTACCGACCCCGACTCGATGATGAAGAAGTCGGTGCCCTCGTCGCCCTCGGCGAAGAGGACATCACCGTGCTCGATCGTGCGGCTGCGGCCGAGCCCCCTGAATCGCGCGATCTGCTCCTCGTCGAGGCGCGGGGAGGTACCGTCGCGGTCGGCGGTCTCGGGGAGCCCCGCGGCGATTGGCGGGCTATCCCCGTTCACGACAGTTCGCCCTCCGTGAGTCGTAGCGCGGCACAGGCTCAACTCATCCGCCGGTATCGCCATACGCACAGCGGGATGAAGACCGCGAGCAGGCCGATGATCCAGGCGGCCGCCCCCGGGAGCGATCCCGGCACGCCACCTTCGAGCGCGTAGGTGCGGGCGGCATCCGCGGTCAGGGTGACCGGGCTCGCCTCCGCGAACGCCTGCAGCCAATCCGGCATGGTCGAGACCGGCACGAACACGGAGCTCGCGAAGACGAGCGGGAAGAGCACCACGAAGCCCGCCGACTGCGCCGCCTCCGCGCCGCGCACCGTCAGCGCCACGAACGCGAAGATCCAGCTGAGCGCCAGCCCGAACGCGCTGACGATCGCGACGCACGCGAGCGCGTTCAGCAGCCCCGCCTGGAAGCTGAACCCGATGAGGTAGCCGACCAGCGTCATCAGTCCGATGATCAGAACGTTTCGGACGAGGTCGGCCGAGGTGCGGCCGATCAGCACCGCCGAGCGTGCCATCGGCATCGAGCGGAAGCGGTCGATGACGCCGCGCTCGAGGTCCTCGGACAGGCCGACAGCAGTCTGGGTTGCGCGGAAGGCCACCGACTGCACGAAGATGCCGGGCAAAAGGAAGTCGACGTACGACACCCCGGGCGGAAGCGAGCCCTCCACCGCGCCGCCGAACACGTAGACGAACAGGAACACGAACATGATCGGCTGGATCGTCGAGAAGATCAGCAACTGGGGCTGGCGAATGAAGTGGCGCAGGTTGCGCCCGGTGACCACACGCGCGTCGGCGACGGCTGAACGCAACGCCCGGAGCGACGGACGATGCACCGGCAAGCAATCTCCCCGCGCCGTTGGCCGCGCTCGCCGGACTCGTCGCCGCCGCCGGGCGGCCCGCATTCGCGGACGTATCCGGGCCGGCGCCGTCCTCGCTCGGCGGCGCGCCCGTGAGCTGCAGGAACACGTCGTCGAGCGTCGGGCGGCGAAGCCCGAGGTCGCTCACCCCGATCCTCGCATGACGCAGGGCCGAAGCGGCGTCCTCGATCAGCTCGAGGCCATCGCGCGGCGCGGGAAGAGTGAGCTGGTCCAGGCGCCCCCCCGGCTCTGGATCGCCGCAGCCCACCCCGGCGAGCACGGACCGCGCCTCGTCACGTTGAGCGGCGCTTGCTCAACTCGACCTCGAGGATCTGCCCGCCAACGCGATCCTTGAGCTCGTTGCCGGTCCCCTCCGCGATCACCCGCCCGTGATCGATCACCGCGATCCGGTCGGCGAGCTCGTCGGCCTCCTCGAGGTACTGGGTCGTCAGCATGATCGTGGTCCCCTCGCGGACGAGTTCCCGCACGATCGCCCAGATTTCGTTACGGCTGCGCGGATCGAGCCCGGTCGTGGGCTCGTCGAGAAACAGGATCCGCGGACGCGTCAGCAGGCTCGAGGCGAGGTCGAGCCGGCGGCGCATCCCTCCGGAGTACGTGCGTGCCGGGCGGTCGGCGGCGTCGGCGAGTTCGAAGCGCTCCAGCAGCTCGGTTGCCCGCCGTCGCGCCTCGTCCCGCGACAGGTCGAACAGGCGGCCGAACATCTGGAGGTTCTCCCGTCCGGTGAGGATCTCGTCGACGGCAGCGAACTGCCCGGTGAGCCCGAGCAGCTCGGCGAACGGCCGCGGCCTCGTGCACCACGTCACGCCCGAAGACCTCGGCGCGCCCCGCGTCCGGCGCGAGCAGGGTCGCGAGCACGCGAACGAGAGTGGTCTTCCCGGCTCCGTTCGGCCCGAGCAGTCCGAAAACCGCTCCCTCCGCGACGTCGAGATCGACACCTGCGAGCGCGGTCGTCGCGCCGAAGCGCTTGGTCACACCCTCGACGTGGACGGCGGAAGCGGAGGAGCGAACCGCAACCATGCTCGGGCGACGATACTCCGCGCCCGTCGCAGGGCGAGTATCGCCAGCAGCCTCACTCACTTCGCCAGCGCCGCCATCAAGGTGGGCGCGTCGTAGCCGCCGCGGTGCACGACTCCGTCGATGAACAGGGTGGGCGTGCCCCGTATCTCGCCCGAGGCAATTCCGCTCTCGACATCCCGGCCGACCCGGCCGAGCACCTCGGCGCCCACCCGATCGGCATCGAATGCCGAAACGTCGAGCTCGAGCTCGGCGGCGTATCGCCGAAGGTCGTCGTCCGCGAGTGCGTTCTGGCGGTCAAAGAGCATCTCGTGCATCTCCCAGAACCGGTCCTGGAGCGTGGCGGCCTCGGCGGCGGCGGATGCAGCGAGGGCGTGCGGATGGATCTCGGTGAGCGGAAAGTGCCGGAATGCGAAGCGCACCTCGTCGCCCAACGTGCGCTCCACGCGAGCGATCTCCAGGTACGCCTGTCGCGAGTAGGGGCATTCGTAGTCGCCGTACTCGACGATCAGGCGACCAGACGACCCGCCGCGAACGTGATCG